>CAWBAU010000015.1:0-11695 GCA_963786915.1 uncultured Nitrososphaeraceae archaeon | reverse complement strand
TGAGGATTATCTCCCAGCAATACCTCTACGATTGCCTCGTTACCCTTCCACGTGGTTAGGTTCTGCTTGCCTTTTTCTAATACAGCCGAAAGTTTTTCAAAGCAATCCTTTAAGAGGGTTATAATGTCGACAGGATCCCGCCAGGAACTCCTTTCCTCCATCCTGGTCGCTTGTGCATATAGTGGGACGAGGCTTGTGAGTACCCTGTCCTGCCAAGTCCCACCCGACCATGTCAAGTGCTTCAAAAGCTTTATTAGTAAAATCTAGAACATGCCCTGAATCAAGATAACGGTGGTCAGTAGCGAGCTGAAAACAGCATATCTGCAATGATACTAGTCAAATCTGGTTTGAGAAGCCAATTTTTAAGTAGACCAGAGAGAAAAGCACTAGGTTACAACAACAGCAAAGGACTACAGCAGCAACAGCAGGCGTTAGGAGTCGCTCTAATAAAAAGGAATGAAAATGAAATCGTCGGGCGGTGCTTCTTGCGGTTGGCCCCTCGGGAAGCACGCACCCAAACTTTCAGTCAGTGCAGAGGACTCGGGCCTTTTACGTTACGTTGATGACAGTTACAGTGGCTCAGATGCATTTCATCTGCGCCAAACACGTTCGTCGGTGGTTGTTCAAATCCATCAACACCATGGGGCGCTGAGGAGCAAGGAGGTTGCGATGTTATGACGGCCCTGGCTTCTACAAGGAAAGATAATCACAAGTCATTAATATATCTTCTAGCTACCTTCAAAGAAGAAGACCATCAACACCAGCACCATTACTGCTACACAAAACAGCGGTTTTTTGTCATAGTTCCCTTCAGCGCTGGAGAGCTCGGTCCCTACGAAAATTCTAATATAGCATTCTCACTGCATCAAAAACCCAGTAGCATAACTATTGTATACATCTTTGTCACATATATGGCAACTACGACCATAAATGACGCAACGACGAAGGCGAAGACGAAGGGGCAAGAACAATCATCATCATCATATCAATTCGGCATGCGCATGCCGATGTCAACAAAGCATAAGATTGACGCGCTGAAGGGGCCGTATCTCTCACAGACCAAATTTATTCTAAGAGCAATCGACCAAGCGATAGCGCAAAGAGAAGAAGAAGCACAAAAGGGTGTTAGGGGCCTGGACCTCCAATCTCAGCCACCTACCACCACCACCTCGTTGTTGTTAATAACGCCGCCGCAGTTTCTGGTCACTACAGGAGCACCTTCCACGGCTACTACAGGAGCACCTTCCGCAGTTGACAGATAACATTCCCCATGAAATAAGGCTTACTAGGTCACGCGACTTAGACCAGCAGATACGAGGCTATATCAAGATTGGAATTTACAGCTTGATTCCGCTAAAGCATGGCACTAAGAATGAACCGCTAGTAGACTGGAAGCCTTATCAAAAACGTCTTCCAACGTCAAATGAAATATCGTCATGGTTCTTCAATATTGCGTATGCAATGTTGCTGTTGTGTTAGGCCAGGTGTCAGGACTTGTCGCTATTGACATCGATGGTGATGTTACAAAGCAAAGAGTTGAAAGAAAATTAGTCGAGATGGGGTGTTGCAACAACCTGCGAGTTTCCATGCTAGACACTATGATGACACTCACAGGCTCTGGCGGCTTTCATTTTGTGTTCCGTGTCAGTCGCTGAGTTATTTGAAAAATATGACCTTCGCACCAAAAAACTATGGCGGGGTCTCCCCTGGTGAGCATGAGGAGATAAAATTTATAGGTGAGGGCTCGATTGCGATTTTGGCTCCTTCGCTACACCCTAACGGGACTGGACAATATCGCTGGAATGGAAAAGCACCAGTCGAACTTTCTGAAAAACAGCTAAAACAACTCCTGGAGTGTGTTTTGTGAAAAATATCTTCCAACTACTTTAGACGAACATCAGTAGTAACAAGCCGCACTATTACTGGTGGCATAGACGATTCTTCTTCTTCATCAGTTCTATCAGACAAATACTACTGCTTGACATGAAATCATCAGTATCACTATCGCAGAAGGAGACTCAACAACTAATCGCTGCACTTAAACCGAGTATACAAGGTCGGTAAAAGGAACACAATCACACTGGGTTATGCTGGCTTTATGCGAAAGCGTGGCTACAGCCTTCAGGCTGTTGAAGAGTTTTGTGTGATTGTTTGCCAGACATTCAACGATGATGAACTTGAGTCTAGGCTACGTGATGTTAGGGACACTTTCAAAAAACCAATCGATGAAATCGCAGGATGGAGTTTGTTAAATGACATTTGCTGATGATTTCAGAAACGCATTACCCATAATGATGACAATAGTAATAGAGTACTGGAGAGTAAGGCTCTGCAAATCTGTCAACTACTTGAAAAGCAAAATAAATTCGCATACATCGACAAGGAACTACGATATTATAAGGATGGGTGGTATCAGCCAGGTGGTGTGGAGTATGTGCAAAGGATGCTACAAAATAGTATTACCTGATATATCACAAGCTCCTCTGAAGGAAACAATCGCAAAACTGTCCCAGCGCAATTATCAAAGTCTTGAGGATTGTGACTCGGATCCAAACATACTCAACGTTGAGAACGGACTTTTAGACATGGAAAAGATGAAGTTACTACCCCACAGTCCCTGATTATCTATCAATCACACAATTCCCAGCCAAGTTTGCACGAAAGCCTAAATCCAAAAGAATTACAAATTTGCTTGTTGAAACATTAGACAAAAAAGAGTTGCGCAAATTCATGTCCCTGCTTGGAGACTTACTTTATTTCAATGGCCAGAAACAGACCATTTTCTTCCTTGTTGGCTCTGGACATAACAGGAAGGGACTAGTAACAAGATTGCTTCGGCGCTTTGTTGGTGATGAGTTGTGTGCGAATCTATCACTAGAAGAGCTCGCTGATAGACAGTTTGCAGTTGTGAATTTGCACGGTAAAATTCTAAATATAGCAGGGGATGAATCTCCTAATGCCCCTGAGAATTGGCATGTTATAAGGCGTATTACAGGTGCAGATACTTTAAGTGGTGAAATGAAAGGTGTGCAGAAACGTGTCGGCTTCAGAAACAAAGCAATCATCATCTGTGTCTTCAACAAACTACCTCAAATAGACGAGGATTATTCTACATGGCGTAGGATCCAACTGATCAGATTCAAGAGAAACTTTGAAGCAAATGACGACGGTAGGGGCGAGGAATTTGAAGCAACACTGCATACTCCACAATGCATGTCAGAGCTGTTATGGCTTGCGCTGAAAGGGCGACAGATGTACATGAAGTATGGTGGACATGAAAAAGAAGACCTTGAAAGCATAAAACTAGAATACAAAAAATTACAAGACCATGTAGTTGCATTTATTTCAGAATGCTATATGAAAAAAGTGGATGACTACACCGACACAGAAACTGTATATCAAGACTATCTAGATTACTGTAAGAAACACAACCACACTCCACTTGCGAAAGAGGAGTTAGGCGAGAAATTATCTGCAAATGGTATAGCGAATCGTAAAAGGGATACCGGAAAGAACAGATCTCATTGCTATATCGGAATAGTGCCAAAAAGAGCTGGATTTTTCGAGGACGGGTAGGACGGGTGAAATCGCTATTCTCTATAGTATACTTGTACTCTACTGTACCATAGGTATAGGTGTTTTGTCCGTCCCACTCGTCCCCACTGAGCTCGAATAATCTTCACTAGTTGCCTCTATAGATTTTTAAGGAACATATGATTCCTACACATTATAGGAACATATGCGGCACACACTCAAAAAAGCTAAATCAAGGGAGTAGTGCCTAAGTAGTAAAATGTATTTCTTCAAAGAACGGGATGGATTACAACTACGAGAACAACAACCAGACCGCGACATTTTCTGTCCAAGTTGTGCACAGAAGCATCTAGTTGTGATTGACGAAGAGCGAGCTGTCCAGACATTGCATAAAATTTGTGTGCGAGAAATGTGGGTTGCTTTCATTCATAGAATCGTATATGCCAGAAGTGGGGGCCGACGTGGTATGACGACAACAACAACAACACCAACAACAGAACAAGCACAACAACCAGAAGAAGAAAAGCAGTACAAACACATCCAATTTGGTGGGCGTACTTACGAATACCTGATTATATCTCTCAAGTCAATATACCCAGGTGTCAACTTTCATGATATATGACACTGTTCAATCTTAGGGACATTTGACTGCTCTGTTCAATACTGAGTAGGAAATCTAAAATTGGATGATACTACTCTTACCTATGGTGGAATAGAATAACTAGAAAACGTTATAGCATCTATGCGGAAAATTGGACACCATTACTCGTGTTAACTATAATTATTATTTTCTTCATACTATCACTAATACAAACTACATATGCCTTTAGCTTTAACAATGTCGATTCCACGAAGCTCGATCTATCAGATGCACAGAAGTCGTTAGCACCGTATGGAATCAATATAGGTAAGACTATACTATATAGCATAGTAATCGTAATTCTAATTCTTACCAGGCTCAGATGGACTAGACGTGGAAGAAAGGTAACGAAGCCGATAATTATGGTCGAGTCCATTTTATATTTAGCTTTAAGTTCTATTGTAATCTTTGATTCCCTCTATAATGATGGCGTCCCAATTTTGTTCCTTGTTCCTTATCTGATTTTGTTTTTTGCTTTACAACAATATTCATATTTGCGTTCAAATCGCCTCATATCGTTCTGGAAGGAATCCAAGTCTGGTTCTATTTATGTAAAGGGCGGAACACACATACATGCTGTGTTTGTAATAGGAACAGCAACTCGTATGATAGTATCTATCTTGTTTATTGGTAGTTTGTTCGGCCCAAGCCAACCAGTAATAATTTATACTAGTAATAATGCAGCAGTGCTTGCAAACATAGTATTTGATTTGCTATTATTGATTTCTGTCGGCTTGATAGTAGGAGTAAATAGAAGGATACTCATTCGATACAATTTAATCAACCAGGGAAGAGAAAACATTTCGGAAAAGTAGACAATTTTTCTTGTTTAAAACAAAACAAACAAAACTACCCGAAATAGAATGTATGATATCACCTTCTTGATATTTTGGGAAGCCTAGCTAGCCATTCTTGCTCCTTGCTCTGCTCCTGTTCCTCGTCATCTGACGACAAATTATCTCAGTCTAACTCCTGTTCCTTTACTCCTATTATTTTGCATCATTCTAGCTATAACATTAAGTAGAGTGATATTGAAGAGAGTCTAGCCTTCTTTGAGAAGGCTATTGAAATTGAAACCTCCAAAATTACAATCTATAGAATGTCTTCTATATCCCGCTCTTAACAGGCAGCCATGTCACTAATTTAACATTCTATGACCTTAATTTAACTGGACGCCCAAATGTCCCTAAGATTGAACAGTGTCTGATATATCATACCATAGTACCGCTAATGGTTATGAGGTAAAATGCTCCAACGTGGTTCATGATAAAAGGTATGGGCTTGACGAGCATCATATAGACGGTACAATTGGGGATGAAGCAGACCCTTTCAAGTTGCTTGTCTCAATAAAAGATGGTTGTTTAATGATAGAGGATGCTGGAATTGATGGGCCCTTATTAGATATTATCCCATTAACAGAGATACACAAGATAAGATTTGATGCACTCCAAGGCTCTTCAAGTACCACAGGTTTGAGTTCAATTCTGTATAAGGCTAGTAATGATATGAAAGGTTCAAGAAGACCTTAGTTTACTTAACTATCTCCAGTACGATACCAGTTGATAAAGAATAGGCTTAAGAAGCGGGTGAAGTTTCTGGATTGACTAGTCAACAACTACCATCAAGGTTTTGCTCTACATGCAGTGCAACTAGCACATATAGTAACTGGCGCAGAGACGGCAAGGGCGGATGGCTGTGTAAAGCATGCTATATGCGTGAATATTTTTCTCATCATCCAAAGGTGAATAAAAATAAGGTTCTGTAACGTTACAGGCTCATATTCAACAAGCTGCAATGACAAGTCAAATAATCATGAATTGCACATTTTCACCTATTGCTATTATGAACTACTAATGCTGTGTCTCCTTCTTTATAACATCTT
Organism: uncultured Nitrososphaeraceae archaeon; assembly: GCA_963786915.1. Taxonomy (GTDB): domain Archaea; phylum Thermoproteota; class Nitrososphaeria; order Nitrososphaerales; family Nitrososphaeraceae; genus Nitrososphaera. The sequence continues at coordinate 5,639 of CAWBAU010000015.1, read as the reverse complement.
GTGTTAGGAAGATTGGGACAGTTATCATTAGTATCAATTATTCCATCTCTATCTCTATCTTGTGTGGTGGTAGTTCCAGTCACTGGAGAAGAGGAAGGAGAAGGCTGCGCAGTAGTATCTCCTGCGTTACCACAATCAACCGCACCATTAACGCCACCCATAGCTCCACCATCTGTTTCAAGTACAATGCTGGGGCTTGGCGGTCTTTGAGGACAATATGTATATACCCAAAGCTGCTCACCAGCCTCACAAACAACACTATTATTAGCCACATTATACACGATTTCAACATTCGTATCTTCAGTGTTAGGGTCATAGCCTGTGATACTTCCACTGTAGAGATTGCCGCTCCACAATAGTTGTCCACTACTGATATCAGTTACTTGAAATGTTCCACTAGTTAAAGTCACAGTATCACCAGAAGAACTCGGACTTCCTTTTGCCTCAAACGTTATCTGTGCATTGGAATTGCTGCTCGCACGTATCCCCGAGAGCAACTGGGTTTGGTGTTTGGACACTTGTATACAGTGACTGTAGCTTGTACTGGTTGAATAAAGTGAGAGAGTAATAGTGGACTAATCGCTAGTAGGGAGCGCAATTCCAGCAGATAATACGAATAAAGTGGACATATCTTTTCTGAAATGGGGTAGGATATTATTATTTTTCATCTATATGCTAACTCTCCCTCTATCTTGTTTGGTTTCCAGTCCTATTAGAAGAAGGTTGCTGCTGTGTTGTACTACTAGTATCTCCTCCTTCTTTAAAGCATCTTGGATTAGAGTTATGAGTACAGTTGTCACTTGAGTCAGGTATACCATCGCCATCACCATCTCCATCTTGTGAGCTTCCAGCAACCATAGAAGGAGAAGAAGACTGCTGTGTTGTAGTAGTAGTATTATCTCCCCCTTGAGAAGCAGAACATTCAACTGGACCAGTAAAGTCCCCGATATTCATTACACTGATGTCATTACTAGCAGATGTACTACAGGAAGTAGATATCTCGATTGTACCTTGAGGTTTGGGTTTGGTGACATCACCAAATACAATAATTGGCTTTCCGCTGTTGTTGACATTGGCAAAGCCACTATTAGCCTGTACACGGAAGACAGACCCACCATACAATATTTGTCCACTGCCAGAAGTTATCTGAAATGTTCCATTAGTCCCCAGCTTATCTGGACCTTCAAAAGTTTCTCCTTGTGCATCAAAAGTTATCGAAGCTGCTACATAAGGTACGTTCACCGTCCCACTAGCTGGTGTTGGTGTTTGGAAACTTAGATTACTTTGAGCTTGTACTGGTTGAAGAAGAAGGTTAGAGAGTAGTAGTGGATTGCTCAGCAGAAGTGCGATTGCAGGAGCAGATAATGTGAGTGAAATCGATATATTGTTTCTCAAATACAGTATATTTACCAAGATCTTGCTCCAGTATGCTTTGGATTTATTTAACCCTTCTTCTTATTTGGGTTCTGTCAGTTCAACATCTTGGATGTATTGTTATGAGCCGATAAAGTGACAGAACCAAAAATAATAATAATAATAAAACTCGCTAAGTTGAGGGTTAAAACGCTGCAAAAGGCGACTGAAACTATTCCTTTTTAATATTCACTTGCCATATCACTATTATAATTGGCTGAAAATGGAAGTAAAAAAGGAGTAAATCACAATCGCAACCGCCCTTCTACTTATAATAAACCTGGCAGAAAACAGGCTCTCTTAGAGATCAGACGCTTGTTAGTCGAGGAGGGACTTTCACATACTGAAATTCAATTGAAACTAAACATACCCTCAACGACATATTTTGCTTATATCGACTTGCTCTTTGCAGAGGAAGAGGCTGTAATTCGCGGCAGTGGCAATTACACTTACCAACGGTTGTTAAATGAAAGTCTGATTTTAAACCAGCGATATTTACGAAGGGCTAGGATGCTAACCGAGATTGCTAAAGATACGTCAGTTGATGCCGAGCAGAGGATTGCAGCTCATAACGCTGCAGCAGAATTTGAGCGCGCCTGTCATGACCTGGCGTATTTTGCGCCGAGCTATCTGCGTCGGGAGGGGTTACTGCCTGACCCTCAGAAACATTATCCTACTCTCACTCTATCTAGAGTGCACTTGAAAGATGGCGAGCAATCTGACCCAGTAGAGTTTGAAAGGCTGGAGGCAGCGGGTGATGTCAGAAGGGAAAACAACATGATAGCAACATCGTCATCGTCATCAGAACAACAAGAGCAAGGCGGTAATGGTAACTAATAATTAATCAAAAAGAGAGAGGCGGACCGACACCCCTGCTCTCTGTACATACATATGTCCGACTCATCAGTCTTACTCGTTGGCGCTTCTCGGTATTTAGTTTTACAAAACACTAAAATAAAAAGTTGTTATGAATCGTAATTGTTAATAGAGGGATCAAAGAAAAAATAGTTGGTGCTATCTTCTTCTCGGTTGATCGGTGTCTTTGAAAATCGGTGTCTTATCTTTGATAAGATGTTGAAAACTCAATTGTGATTGTCTGGCAGCGGTTGCCGAAGGAAGGTAGCGCTGTTCTTACATATTACAGTTATTATTTGCGGAATCCGCAACACATTAGCATTACCATAAAATGTTTTAATGACTCTGCAATATACAAAGATTGTAATTATAAAAAATGTCAACCGATAATAATAGGAGCGAGCACGATTGCTACAGATACAAGCGGAGGTTCAGCAGTAAACGAAAATACCGCGATCACATCTACTAACGGTTATAGACAGATACGAAACACGCCATTTGGCAAAGTTGAAACCATTCAAGAGCAACCTCTTATCACAGAGCGCGTTGTGGACTACTCAGGCGGAACGTGTGCGGCGATGCAAGAACACTCGTGGCAAGAAGGAGCAGAAAGCAATACACGAGAGCTTGCTCTACAAGGTAAACACGCGTTTAGGCGAGCTGGGCGCGGTGCGTAAAATGCGTGGCCCACTATTAAGTTATTTTATTGAGCTGACGGAGAAATGCATCAAGCCAAACAACAACGACATTGAGCGGAACCCAGATTATCGCACCGAAGTCGCCAGGTGGGGAGCAAACGGCGATCTCGATGATTTTCTCGAAGGAGTCTATAGGTTGAATAACATGATGCGAGAGCTCATGCAAACCGCAGAAAAGATAGAAGAATACAAAGACTATGGAGCAAAAAAGCGACGATTGCAACAATTGCATAATCAAATGAAGGATAAGAAATGAACAAGAAGAAGAAAAAGAAAATTGCGCCTCTAGAGATTGACAAACTCTTTGCAGAGTTAGATCATGTAGAAAGAACGGCAAGGCTTTTCGAACAATGCGCCGATTTTGAGCTTTCTATGTTTAACACCAACGACAACGATACAGCTCGTAGAATATTGACCAAGGCCTTTGAAAGTACTCTTACAAACGAAAGGAGAGAAGTCTAACAAGATGTCATCATCATCATCATCAAATAACAACAATAATGAATCAGAATTAAACGGGCCTGTCGTTGTGCGCTATCACGCCATTCTCAGAGACCCACAGTTTTACAATACAAGATTGCAGATGTTCGAAGAATTGGAATATATTCAATTTTCTGTGTTGCAAACGCCCCTGTCAATTGAGGCAATCCGCTACTTCAGCGAGACAAATCCCAGAGCTCCGATTCTGATGGTTACACCTTCTGGCGAGATTGGACTAAAGAAGGACCGCACACCCGCGCTTTACAATACTTCATACAGGCATAACCTGCTGCCAATAAAAATTGAATCAAGATTATTACGTGGCGTCCCATTGGAGCAGATCGATATTTGGGAAAATAACATCCGTGAACGTAATGCTCAATTAGATAACGACCCAGATATTGCAATCCCTCGTTTTGAAGATAGCGGCCTACCCATGATAGACACCTGGGTAGGTATATGCAGCTATGACAGGCGCACCATAATAGCAGACATTCTCTCGGTTACATCGGAGCTGCCCATTCTACATTTCTATGATGTCATATCAGGACGAGAATTCTTTGATGCTATCATAAAGCGCAACAGCCTGATCGCCACGTTTGGAGCCCGTTTCTGTTGGAACTATGAATGCCAGATTTGCCACAATTTCATCAAAGTGGCGAGGGGTCTGTATGGTGTAGGCGAGAAGGTCAACCCAGAGGTAGCGAACGTGCGCTACCAGCTGCGGGAAATACAGGACTTGGTAGAAATGATTGGCGAGACTAGCGAAAACCTGATGAGGACCGCGCAACTGTCAGATTTGGCATACCTTTCAAGTAACCCTGATCTGATGAAAAAACTAAAGGAAAAAGAAGGGGAAGAAGACGAGATTTAATTGGCTTTGTTAACTAACAGGAGCCTAAGGTGATGTATCCAACTCGTGATATTAAAGTGCTTGAATAGAGGTATGTCGGGCGTTTGCCGAAACCTTTCCACATCTCTCAACAGCTCCATGTTCTGGGAGTTCTCTGCTATTCGCTTCAATGTCTGATAGACCAACGGCGCCCTTTCCAAGTAAGCAAGCTCTTGCGCCTTGACATCGTCGATTGTTGCGCCAGGAATAGGATGTGAGCGCTCAAATTCTTTTTTTGTGGAACGCAGCATATCTGAGTTGATTAACATCAGTTCACCGCGGTCTTGTGCAGCCAATTCATAGTAACGCTTTCTTATCATTGCCTTGATCTGATCGAACTCATCAACTGTCAAATCAGGCGGCAACCGTGGGGCAATGACGTCATCGAAAAAATTGATTGTCATTTTAATACACTGGAGCCGCGTCCAGGATAGTCTGCACGACATTCCCTTTTTCACAGGCTCCGCGTTCATGGTTTGCGCAACGGTGACAGATTGCGGTGCGTTGATTTGAACCATCAGGGGCCCAGTAACTATCTACGAGTGAGTCTTTAAGCTTCTCATTATCAAGAGTTGTGACATGGCCACATGAGAACAGCAATCGCCAGCCTGTTGGAGAATTGTGTTTTAGGTTATAGTGTAGTTGGTCGGCTGCTGTCGGCGTGGCTTTCTTTACTGGTGTTGTTGTTGTATCAGTCATTGTTAATTGTTATCTCGTTGCTTACTTGCGTCTTGCAAGGCTATAGCTTTTTTGTCGTTAGCGTCCATTTAATTAAATACTTAGGTCTTCTAGCTTTGCAAAAATGGCGACCTTTGAGGAGAGCTTCCTCTATCCGCTCATTCTCTTGCTAGTAGGTGCACTTGTTTCAGGAGTGCTAGTTTCGTATCTAACCAATAAATGGCGACTCCATCAGAAGGGACTGGAAATTAAAATTGATCTTGTAGGGCGTATAAGTCAAACCGTTATGAGCATAATGACAATGATCGATTCTCCAATAGAATCAGAATACTCCGAAAAATTAGTCGAGGAATTACATAAGCAAATCAGAGTATTCCGAGTTGATAGTGGGGTAATTGGGACAGAGCTCCACGCTTATTTTCCTAGTACAGATTGCCCCGAAAATATAGGGAAAAAATGGGATTGTCCAGTTTGCTACAGCATGATCCACTTTAACGAGAGCATAAAATACAGCAAGTTCTTAGGCTACTAAGCAGCGCTTCTTTTATTATTTTTTTTATTTCAACCTGATACCTCTACTTCCCCTATTCAGCTCGCCACTTATAGCGCTCGATTTCGTATTT
>CAWBAU010000014.1:0-395729 GCA_963786915.1 uncultured Nitrososphaeraceae archaeon | reverse complement strand
TCCTAAAATAAGGAGTAAAATGCCCGAAATTCCCACAATACTGTGATTATTTTTTGGTTTTTTGTTGATATACCGCACTACTCAGCAACATGAGAATTATACATATAAAGCATTGCTTAGATTCTTCTAGTATGCTAATGACCTTTAATCTGCACTAACGTAGCAATCTTATCCTTGGTCTTTTTATAATGCTGTCAGTTATCAACTTTGATTTGACAAATATCGTGATGTAGTTTTTATCTTTTGCCAAAAAGTATGGCCAGACCCAGCAGCAGTATATTCACATCAAACCCAGTGAAGCACTTTATATCCAGATTTTTGAAGGATAGTCAAGGCTTGGAATAAAGAAGGGATAGATATGATACCGCTTTCACTTACAAAATTATCTAAAAATAAATAAATAAAAATAATAAATGCGGTATAGAAGTAGATGACTACTAGATTTCGCTGCCCTTTTCTATACAGTGCTTCAATAACAATTTTGAGAGTATTGAGTAAAATTTTTAGCTGAAATGATCATATGCTAGACAGACCACAACAGCTTTAATCTCGAGCCAAAAATCATATCAATTTAGCGAATTGTCAGGTATACATAATCTACGAGTCTGCAATTTGTAATTACATCTTCATCTACATTCATCATTAGCCTCGAAACAAGTATTGTCTTTAATTAAATCTCATAGATTATTTAAACAGAGCTCTTATATGTTATCATCTTAAATTTTACTCAATCTTGGCGTCACTTAGGGCATCACCATCTGATACTAGTAAAATTTCTGAAAAAAAAACAGAAGTTCTTTACGGTGCGGAAAAAACAATCGAAATAATGGTGCAATCTTTTGATCGGGCCATGGTTGGATATGATGTTTGCGGGAACTGGGCAGCACCTTCTTTTATCCTCGGAAGCGATCCTCTCAGAAATGCGCTTGTTGGTGTCAAGAAAAGAGGTCTTAGATTGAGGTATATTACAGAGATCACCAATAGCAATATTCCTTACTGCAAAGAGCTAGCCAACTTGGTTGAGCTCCGCCATTTCGACGGACTAAAGGGTAACTTTGGGATCATAGACGGAAAGGAGTACCTGGCAATTGCTAATTTGCATGAAGGTAAATCTCTGCCACATCTTGTCTACAGCAATGTCTCAGAAGTTATTATGCAGGCAGCAGCACGTTTTTGACACACTGTGGTATAAGGCTATCCCCGGTGATCTTAAAATTAAGCAAATAGAGAGCAAAACACTGGATTTAGCTGACCTCGTACGTATACTCTACTTATGTCGAGATTGCATGACACCATTTTTCTCCATGGCAGACTTGAATGAGCATAAGAAGAACTCTGCTCATACAAAGATACTTGAAATCCCATTATAGCAATGTAACAGACATATACATCATCCATCATCTAGTCAGCTGCGTTAGCAAGACGACAACAGCGAATTAGAAATCCAATCTTTCACAACATGTGAGTCAAAGATTTGAAAAAGATGATTGTTTCTTCGTACAAGATTACGAAGGAGAGGTGGACGGACATTCTATAAGAACAGATAGACACGCATTAATATGCCTTAAAAAAGGCAGTATCTCACTGAAAACCTTGACCAAATGTGGAAAATATATAAGAATTGTAATCCTGATATGTAATAGTATCACATCTTTTTAAGCCCTAAAACGTAAATTCTGTTTCTTGTAGGTACTGTTTATAAGATACTTAGTTTTCTTACATACGTCGTGGAAAATTAAAATGAATAAGGCAAAGGCTGAAAGTGCTTTATCAAGCTCAAGATTTAGCGACAAGAAACTATTACTTCTTATGTCAATTCTAGTTGTTACTTTCTTGGTAGATTCCCAGATTGGATATATTGCTGATTTCATTCCCGAGAGATTGGCTACTATCGAGGGAATAGCGCTATTCATTGGTATAGCAGTCGTCTTTGCTATAGGAGGAATTCTTGTTTTAGAATACGTCAAAACAAAGACAAAGGAGAGCCGTGCCAGAGTGCTTCACCTTCACGCAACCCACATTGGAGTGACTATTGCACAGTATGTTCTGATAGCGATTATAGCATTTGTAATTGCCCAGATACTTGTAACAGCACAATACAACACTGTCATGATAGCTGCTGTTCTCTCTATTAGCTATGGACTTTGGATCATAACATTGGCTCTATTGTCTCGAGCATTTCTCTCTTGGCTGAGGTCGTCTAGAAGTACTGTCACAGTGTCGAAGAGAAACGTTATGGTGTTAATACTTGCTCTATCCATGATTGCTTATGTAGTAAATGGCGTGACAGGTCTAGCTAATTATCTTCTTATGCTGCAAGAACAACTGGATGTTGTGACGTCTGCAGATGTGGCATTCTTCCCAGAATTTGACCTAGAATCTCAACAGCAGCAGATTAATACAGCGTATCAGACAGCCGGCGGTATTGCTTATGTTCTAACATGGATTGGCACAGTTATGATGCTGCGTCCTTATATTCATAGGATAGGAAAAATTAAGTTCTATGCCATCATGGGGTCTGCCATGGTATACTATCTGATAAATTTTCCGCTTTTCGTTCTTGGATATTTTGCGCCAACAGGAGAGAGTGACGCCGAGGTAATGAACAATATTCTAATCTTTGGAATTGCCACTGTTTTTAGTGGTATTATCTTTGGCGTCGCATTTCTATCAATAGCAAGAACCCTTCAAAAAGGTAGCGCTCTAAGAGACCATATGATAATTGCTGCATATGGTCTGCTCCTCTTCTATGTTGCCGGGACTGCAGCGGCTACTCAAGCTGCGTATCCTCCATTCGGACTTGCATCTGTAGCCTTTACAGGATTGTCGTGTTACTTAATATACACGGGCCTATACTCTTCTGCAATTTCTGTATCCCAGGATCTAACACTACGTCAGTCAATTAGACAATCTGTAAAGGAGCAGTCAAAGTTCCTCGACAGCATGGGAACAGCTCAAATGGAAAATGAATTGCAGAATAGAGTTTTAACAACTGCAAAAAAAGCCTCAGACAGTATGGAAGAAGAGAGTGGAATTGAGTCTTCAATGACAGAAGATGATATGAAGGATTACATGGATATAGTAATGAATGAGCTAAAGGAAAAACGATAAGATACCCATCATCAATTAATGTGAAGATGAATAAATTCTCAACTGTAAGAAATAGAATATGCATTACGCTTGAAAAAGGATAAGTAGAGATAGATAGGTGATTAGAGACTAGGCTATTAGAGATTGCGACCCTCCTTCTCTTATGTGTCTGCCTTTCTATCTATTTAGGTGACTTTGCTTCTACGACTCTAGATTCTATCTGCTTTGCTAGGTTTTCAATTGAGATTGGTTTTCTAACAAAACTACCGATATCTAAATCTGGAAATATTTCTTTGAAGGCCTCAAAGTACATCTCATATGCTGTCACAAAGCAGACTCTTGCTTTAGGATCTTTTTTTTCGATCTGCTGAAATAACTTGAACCCATCCATCTTTGGCATATTAATATCAAGTAGCAATAGATGATAAGTATTAGGCCTGAAGTTAGCTAATGCCAGCTCAGGGTCAGTATACGCATCAACCATATATCCGTACATTTCTAGACCCATCTTAAATGAGGAAATTACATCGGGTTCGTCATCTACAATCAACAGTTTTATTTTTCTTGTAGGTGATTTACCCAATCCACTATTTGCAATATCTGCAATAGTACCACCACCAGCATCATTACTACTATAAGCACGCTCATCAATCATTTTGCTTTCTGATGATAGCGGTGTATCTACTATATAGTATTTTATTTATGCTAGTTTAAAAATAACAGTCTGGCCTCCACATACAGCAGTTATGGCTAGGTAGACGCATCCCCAATAAGCCAGAAAGAACAATAACTAATGTCTGGAACAAAGCTAAAAAATTACAGTATTGTATGTGGCCCCCTCCTCTCGCATAGAACAGCTAGGTCATTTCAACGTAAAGAGGAAGCACATCCAAATGATTGAACATATTAGAGAAAGAAGAAAATCTTGTCTAGTTGGCATGATCTCACTCTTGCGCGAAAACTATTAAATTGATACGTATCAGTATCAGTATCCTTAATGGTAGAAGCAATATCAGGAGAAGGGGACTTAGGTTTTGGCTTTTGGATTTCAGTAGCTACATTGATCGTTGAAGCAATAATTGTTGTTCTCCTATATAGAACCGTAAGAGATTATGCCGAAGTGGCCAAGCTCAGCAGGGTCGAAGTAAAACAGAGATTTAGACCATGGATTGGACCATCAACTGGAAAAATAGAATTTATTCGTTCAACAGATGGAAAAGAACAGTATTCTATTGCGATAAAGAATTTTGGTGAGATACCTGCTACAAACGTTGTGGCCATATCTAACAAAGGAAATGAGATGCCTTCAACCAGAGACATACGCATTATGTCCTCAGATGATAGTAGCAGCAAGTTCGACAAGTTTACTCTTGGACCGCTCCTACCTAATATGGAGAAGCATTACTGGCTTTTTCTTGATTCGGCTTTACTACAAAGGGTAAAGGATGATAATGGCCAGCTTTTTACGATGGTATACTTTTCATACGAGTTCTCTGGGGGAAAAGCAGGATACGGCATGATAAGCCAATTTGATGCGAAAAATGGTACTTTTTTACACAAAGATATGTGGGTTGATTAAAAAAGTATTTAGACAAACAAAGGACAGAAAGAGGAAAATCAACTGCATACAATTTCTCGCCTTGTTTGGAAATATAGTAACATTAGTTGATTCCACATTTCTTACGTCACTATAACCCCCTGTAGGACCATTATGACGATTCGGCAGGGGGTGTAAAGCGCAAAGATATATAGCATATTCACGGCCAAACTGAGAAGTAACATCAAAAGGAAACAGTTTGACTTGGAATTACCCATAAACGTTACTGCTAATAACCTTTGGGAGAAAATCCTAAATACATTAATGATCAAGGCTTCAACAAAGGGAGCAGTGCTATAATATCTCATGGCAAAAAGCATCGTTTTCCATTCATACAAGGGTGGAACTGGTAAGACAACTCTGGCAGCTAATTACGCTGCTCTTTTAGCTAGAAAGGGATTTCGTGTTTTTCTTCTGGATTTGGACGTATACGCCCCTAGTCTTCAAACATATTTTGAAATGGAGCCAGATAAGTGGATCAACGACTTTCTTACAGGTGATACCGAACTAAACGACGTGATTGTTGATCTTACATCAATTGTTATAGGGAATAACTATGATAATAATAGTAGTACCTCTTCTTCTTCAGCTCATACTTCTTCTGCTAACGGCAAGCTATGGCTTGGTTTTAGCAATCCGAAAAAGGAAGAAATATACAAACTCGAGGGAGGAAAACAGGAGAAGGTACAATTTCTTCGCAGATTCATAGTCATGCGTGAGCAGCTCTTTTCAAATTTTAAAGCCGATTATGTAATTGTTGACACTAGCCCCGGCATCAGGTATTGGTCTATAAATGCTCTCGCAATAGCCGATGTGTTGTATCTTACTCTTAAGTCAGGCGACCTCGATATCACAGGAACAAAAAAGATGGTTAGCGAGATATATTCGTCCTTTACAAAATTTGGAGCTAAACCTTATCTCATACTAAACAAAGTCGCGGGTTATTGTATTCCTCATCCATCTATTCAACCATCTATTCAACCAATTGAACATTCAAGTGGAACGTTATCAACTTCAAGTATTGTAGTTCAACAAGAGCAGGAAATCGAGAGCAGTATGGATAGTCTCTCACGTGAAACAGGAATCAGTGTAATTTCGGCAATGCCATGCTATTGTGACATTCAGTTCAGCAAGAAAGAGTATTTGACAGTCCTAAGAGATCCTCAGCACCTCTTCTCAAAGAAAATGGAGGATCTCGCGCAGCAAAGCCAGATACAAATGTTGTGATTGCATCGAGATGGAGATTAATAATAACAATAACAATTATAGAATTAGCAGCAACCCGCAGATAGAATCTGACAACGATGAAGATCCGATGGTTCAGATTCCTGGAATTTTTGATCTGACTGGGAAAAACAATATTCCCCCTAGCCTATTCTTGCTTGTTGGATCAGCAGGTACTGGAAAAAGCATGTACTGCAGACAGTTCATTATGGATGGAATACTACGCTCAGATTACTGCATTTATATCAGCCCGAATATGACTGAAAAGAAGTTTAGATCTTTATTCCCAAAGTTAGAAGCAGTAGCGCTCAATAGGTCCTCAAAATTCATCAACCCATATTTACGTATAGACACACGCAATATCGCTAAAAATAGTAATGATACGGCTGATGATCTAGACAAACTCAAACTGACACTTGCAGAAATTCATGAAATTCTTGTCATCCAAAAAAGGGAAAATGACCAACATAATAGTAGTAGTATCCATGGTCACTTGGAAAATAGTAAAAATAAAGATTTATCATCATCATCAGCATCATCCTCCAGCAAGGGCATATCCATACGTGTAGTAGTAGATTCTTTAACACAGTTTTTTGTACTTCTTTGGCGAAAGCGCTGTTCTAAAGTTTATCGGTGAACTTTCTTTACTTCTAAAGGAGTTTGAGGCGAGTGCAATCTTTACATTGACTGGCAGCCTCACATCGCCTAATTCATTGACTGACGCTGTAAGCTCCATGGTAGATGGGATTTTGGAGATGAGGCTAGAGGAAGGAAAGGATGCATCCCTTGCAAGGAGCATCAGGATGGTATCCATAAATGGCATACATCACAAACCGGCATGGGTCCAATTGAATATCACAGATGATGGCGGTCTTGTTTTCGGAGATCAATCAACAATTTCATCGAATTGCACTATGTGCGGAAAACCAATTAGAGGAACGCCATTATTTGATTCTGAATTCCCATTTGACAGTATAATGTGTATGGAAACATACAGGAAGCTTACAGCCCTATACGGCTCCAATATTTCTGAGACAGGTTTGCCAGCTCAGGTTGTAAACATAGATTTCTTCTTTATAGATATAGTAGGCCTATCTAACCCTTCACTATCTGTAAAGAAACAGATAGACAAGATCGAAATTCTCAATAAACTTATAGGATTGTGTGATGCTTTTGCAAAGGCGAAGGAAAAGAAGATTGTTTTGCCGACAGGTGATGGCATGGCAATAGGGTTCTTTATGAATCCGGAATCACCTCTTCAGCTTGCTGTACAACTTCACTCAAAACTTAGGACATACAACCGTGGCAAGAGTTATGAAGATTTGCTAGGAGTACGCATAGGTCTAGGGTCTGGTCCAGTTTTCATAGTCAATGACATAAATGGCAACCAGAACGTATGGGGGCCGGGAATCATACTTGCCCGTCGTGTTATGGATATAGGGGACAACTCACATATTTTGCTATCAAATACCATGGCGGAGCCTCTGATTGCATTAAAAGACGAGTATAAGATGATGTTGAAACCTATTGGAGATTACCAAATAAAACATGGACAGACACTCCGCCTGTATTCAGCATATTCCCAAGAATTTGGAAATCCTGAACGACCAGCAAAAATGCTATCGCAACACTAAAATCAGAATGTAGGCATAAACACTGAAGGTTTCTATTAAGATTCATCTGTTGCTTTTTCGCTTGCGCGAATTTGAAGGATTTCATATCCTTGCTTGCTTGTTCTATAGGTAAGATCATTTGGAACGTATACTCATTTCTTTACGGCTAAGAGTTGTTTATTCAATACTGTGTTCCATGATTAGAGTTGCACGGTTGGAGAAAATAAAAACCAGTTATAACTTTTATATATACATCAGGAAGATCATAATCAATATTCATCTAAACTTATAGACTATACAGTCTTCATACTCGTTAGAATATGTAAGTAAAACAAAAAATTGTAAATGCAATAGCAGCAGCAGCAGCAGTACATCCAAAAGTAGTCACATTTAGCATTGGCTTTGCCATGATCATGGCAGTATCAGGTACTACTACTCGGAGCAGTCACATTAGGTCCCAACGAGCATTTGGCTTATGCCTATTTCCATGACCTCAGGTCAGACCCAGATAGCTAAGCTGGCTAGCTGGACGATATAGTCCAACCGACCCCTATGCTTTAGAAATCATATAATTTCATCCATTCGCATCTTTTTTCATCTTATCCTTGAGTTCTATCAACTTAAACTGGGTCGGTGTGACATGATAGCGAGATTGAAAATCTCTATCTCATATATTCGGCTAACTTGAAAGGAAAAAAGAAAATCCGAACAATCGGTGTCGTTAGCCTTTATAGAAGCACTTGTAACTATTGCCCTGTAATACAGATCTGTCAACAGCCTTTTGTGTATCCTCGTTTGATATTACTTGCCTCTTTGATGTCGAAATTAATAGATACATATCGTGCAAACCTGTCCCAAAATCGATGCGGGTTCGGTGGGATGGGTGACGGATTTGACCTAGTAGAACCACCCAGCAATAATAGGGGGCTTATTAGTGGTTCTATGGATGGATTCTGGTCGCTCTTATTACAAGTTGTTAGCTTCAAAGTTTTCTGGTTTTTTATTCTACGCCATGGACTTAAGATCTTCCAAGATGAGTGCTATTGCTTGTCAAGTGTTGAATTTATCTTGTTGATAAAATGCTCTCTTTCTACAGGTTTTCTCATGAAATCTTCGTGTTCTATATCGGGCAATACGCTTGTCACTTCTTGGGCTACATCGAGTGCAGAACAAAACATTATCTTAATCTTAGGACTCAATGCTTTCATCTTATGGAACAGCTGAAGTCCGTTTAATTTCGGCATCCTTATGTCCAAAAGAGCTAGCTTGTAATGAGAAGAAGGATCAGGTAATTGAAAAAAATGTTCTAGTGCTTCTTGAGGATCGGAAAAAGTTTTCACATTATATCCCTCATCAGATAAGAAGGATTCATACGTATACAGTGTGTCTGCTTCGTCATCTATCACTAAGATGTTGGTAGAATGTTCTTGTGGCTCGCTGTTCGTGCTCGGTCTGAAGCAGTTGCGAGGATTGTCGTTGTTGTTTGGCTTGAAAGTGCCCTATCTTTGAGGCTATTTCGGGGGTAAATAGATAGTTAAGGGCATTAGAACCAATTCCAGAGGTATCATTAGCAGACAGAAGATCTATTGGACAACTATTATGCCCCATTAGCCCAACCGTCATTGACGACAATGTGGTTATCGTTATTAATAACATTTTAGAGGGATTCTTATATCCTAAACAACTGCATATTTTTGAACCTGATGTATTAATTTCAAACATTAGTGAACGATGACACTTGTTTCTTGCGTTACTATACAATGTAATTTACCACATTTGGTCTCCTCGCGCTAATGTTCAGTACAGGAATTGATTGGTCGTAGTTAATGAAATGAAGATTCCTCAAAATTTAGGCTACTCCAAGGATATTATCATTTTTTATGCCTGTTGCCATTTTACCTCTTTCGATGTTAGAATAACTGAAGCCGTTGAATTTGCGGGTTCGGTGGGATGCAACTGAATAGAGCTTAGGATATTCGCCCATAATTATAATTACCCGTTAACGAAAGAAAACCAAAACAAATGATTGCATAGGAGCAGTAGGGGCTCATTCTCTTGTTAGAGTCAATTGTTTTGCCTGTGGCTCTGGTTTCACAGGATCTTGTTTTTATTATGGCAATTAGTACTCCTACGCTCTGTATATATTATGTCAACAGACGCATTTGTCCCAAAGGTAAAGCCAGAACATGTTATATCGTTTGGTGATGCTATTTTTGCATTTGCAATAACCCTTATGACATTATCAATAGACATACCTGATCTACCTACCAACTTAACACAGTCACAGCTCTTAAGCAAACTTTATGAGCTGTATCCTCAAGTCGAGAGTTATATTATTAGCTTTGCTGTCATTTCAATCTTCTGGATTTCATATCATCAGGTTTTCAACTACATTACAAGATCGCATATTTCTATGGTTTACCTAAATTTATTGTTCCTTCTTTTGATAACGTTTTTGTCAATTACCACCTCTCTTGTCATAGAGTATGGTTCATATCAAATTCCATATGTCATATACTGTGTTGTTGTAATTATGACAAGTTCTTTGCTTGCTCTCATATGGTGGCATGCAACGAAAGATTATAGATTCGTTGACAAGGACATTAATCCTTTTTTCATAAGAGGAATGATGGTAAATCATCTTCTGGTTCCTTTCGTATTTGCTATTTCTATCGTTGTCTCCTTTTTTAATCTAGATATTGCTCAATATGTATGGTTGGTCATCGTTCCACTTAGCATTGGTGTTAGAAGGAAATACAGGCACTAAAAAATTGAGACTTAGGTTCGTGGAATCCGAGACAGATTTGACATATAATTATCACCCAGAATTGCAATATCAACTCCTGTTACCTATCGTATATCTTTAAGAGAGTCGCAGTAAACAGTCGAGCGTATTCTCTCTATGTAAAAGAGCTACGTCAACGTTATATCGTCATATTTGAATATTGACAATAATGAGCACAAGGACTACTGAGTCTGATAACAAGGTCAAACCTATCCCCGAGAACTATCCAACACTCACACCTTATATCTGCTCCAGAAAATGCAGGTGCAGCAATAGAATTCTACAAGAATGTTTTTGGAGCAAGAGAAGAAGAGTCAATGAGAATGTCCACGCCTGATGGAAAGATTGCACACTCTGAGATCTGGATTGGCAATGCATTTGTCATGCTCGCTGACGAATCTCCCCAAATGAACTTCCGCAGCCCGCAATCGATAGGCGGTTCACCTGTGACTTTGGTTCTGTATGTAAACGATGTTGATCAAATTGCAAACCGAGCTTTAGCTGCTGGTGCAAAGTTAGTACAGCCCGTAAGCGATATGTTCTATGGTGACAGAGCAGGAACCATAGAAGATCCATTTGGACATATGTGGCATATTGCAACACATAAGGAAGACTTATCACCTGAAGAAATCAAAAAGCGAGCAGCTTCTCATTTTAGTAGTAGTGCTAGTAATAATCGTCAAACCTGAGAAAATCATATCAAAGTTATGAAGAATAAGAAAGAGGAAGGGGGAAGTTGGAGCGGAAGGATTATCATTCTCCCTTATGTCATTTTTGAACCTCTATGCTATCATATCGCTCTTAGTTTTTGCAAGGCAATGAAGTCACAGAGCAACTATTTTTTCTGTTCGATCAATAATCTGAGTTCTGTGTTCCCCATTCAATTGCCTTTAACGTATACAGTTCCTGTTTAACCTAAAGAATAGCATGATTGGGCAGATAAATCCACTATAACTGTAAATCAAACCGTGGTTTGGATGGTGTAAAGAACTAAGTGATCCATGACCATTAACATGTATTCGGTGGGATGGGAGACAGATTTGACTTAATAATCCCATCCAGCCATCCTTTAGCAGAAATAGAGCGAAAGTTGCAAGAGGATAAAGAACAATGAGAGTCGAGAAATATGTTCTGGTTTTCTCTTTATTATGCCTGTGCCAATTCCTCTGCTTCTCTGTCGACCTGCTTTGTCAGTGTTTCTTCATGCGATGATCCTGCTCAAGAGGTGAGTTCTCGAAACAGGCCTGACTAAGGGTATTTCTGTCCCCTGATAAATTTGAGATATTCGTCAAGTGCCTTTACAAGCAAATCCAGCTGAGATTCTGGTGGTTTTGGATGGAACTATGTTTATCATCCTTGTTTAAAGCTATGATTGAGGTAACATATTCTCAAAGGAAATCATTCCACCATTCCATTCCCACTCTGCAAATCGGTTGATGCCTTCCTCAGGAGAGTATTCAACTTGAGCTACTGCCACTGTGTTGTCAAGGAATGCTAGCTGCCCAGTAGAGTTTGTGCTAAAATACGTAACACCAGTTCCACTTCCTGAGCCATCAGGATTTGTACGAGTGAGCAAAACAAATGTGATGGTTGCATTTTCTCCTTCTGCTGCCTGCTCCTGATGCACCATCCTCAGTCATTATATCGGCTTGGCCTTGATTAATGGAGACCCCATTAGGTTGAATATTGATTGTGAAATTGCCTATCTCAGTTGCGTTTATGAGACCTGTAGCGTTTGGAGGAACAAGTATTCTGTTGCTCGAATATGATACTTCAATATATGTTTCATTTATTGGGTTCAGGTCTGTTTCTATGTCTTCCCCTTCACCTTCTCCATATGAGAAAAGACGGCCCAAAAGAGCATTTGAAACATTGTTGACGGCAGTAGTCGTGGTGTTTACAGTTTCTTCCCCTCTACCTTCTCCTGATGTTGTATTTGTCATTACATCAGTAGTAGGACTTGCAGATTGAGCTAGCAATAATGAGGCTGCTGTCACTACAGAAAATCCAGATAGTGCTATTATAGTCACAGCGAGACGTATCTCTATAACACTGAACGTCCTCATTATATTTGGAGCATCACAAACGAGTATTCCTTTTAATAGATTCTACAGAATATACCCTAGTTTGACAGTGGTAGCTTTACGGAGGATTTAGGTGAATATCTGTTGGCACCATCATCATATTTCTTTATCAACTTAAAAATTGATTGAGAAAAAGATAAAGCTGTGATTGAGATATAAGGATACAACTTTGACAAGGGTTCGGTGGGATCAGGTTCCTGCATGTAAAGGGGTTCGACTCGTTGAACTTTAAAGATTACTTGATATCCTTTGTAACCTGTTGATATTTAGGTGTGGGCTCTATTGGATTTGAGCTTTGGTTCTGGAAGAGTCCAACAACTAAATCAGCTTACGAGTTTCGAAGAAATCTAGGACACATAGTACCGTAATAGTATCAAGATAGCATCCATATTCTTTCTTCCCTCCTCATCAAAGCTACCAAACTCCTGCATCAATTGCTCATTTTCTTGATAGTCTTCGTTATCCTGTTGCCTATAGTATTAGAGATTTCCCTTATACGGAATAAAGCTTAGCATAAATCATTTATAGTAATCATATTTGAAAAGACGTGGACACAATGTCTAGAAGAAATGAAATCGAGACAGCATATGCGGCTAAATTCACACCGAAGAAAGACAGATTTTCCAAACCTCACAGCCGAGAGCATTGTTCAGTAAATGCTGATCAGATTCGAATGATGGGGCTAAATAAGCGCCAGCAAGTTCGCATAGAAAGGCCTACAGAAAATGGGACAACACTCGCGCTGTACACGATAGAAAGCACCCATGGCGGGGAACCAAATGATGTATTTCTAGACTATGTCGATCTTGGTGATGTTGAGCCACGTTTCCGGGTGCCTACTTCGGAACCTTTCCAGGGCAAGATTAATTCTCAGGTCGCAGCTGTTGGTCTTGATGATGATGATGCAAAAGTCTACAGTGAATTTGTTGAACACCTAGCTGATGACGACTATAATAGCAAACTAGTTGTCATCGCCCCTCATGGTGGAGATATCGAAGAACATACAGATGAGCAGGCGCGATATGTTGCCCAACAGCTTCCATCCAACTGTGTTTCTGTATGGATGTGCAAGGGCTTTAAGAAAGGAGGTGGCGCCTTTGACCGCTGGCACATAACTTCGACAGATATTAGCGAGGAATCATTTCCGAAGCTTAAAGCGGTTTTTGGCCGTGGCTTTGAGTATGCTGTTGCCTTCCATGGATTTGAGGATCCCAATGATAAAAAGTCCATTTGCATTGGAGGAAGAACGGTTGACGTTAATCTGAAGAAAGAGATAAAAGAACAAATTGAGGCTGCAGTCCGTCGCTTTGAGATAGATGTGTACATGGATGGAGCCTGCCCAAAAGACATTAAGGGTAATGATCAGAATAACATTGTAAACCGCCTTAGCAAAAATGGTCTGCAAATTGAACAATCTGAGAAAGTTCGAACAATGGTTGATGATGAGAACCGTCCTTTGCGATTTAAAGTCGCCGAAGCAGTTGCCAAGGTAATGCGTCCCAGGATTACGGTCTGACTGTTTCAGTCTTTGATGGCCCCTTCAGTTTCGTAACAAAATAATAAGAAATCAGGTTACGAACTTCTGAAAAATATGAAAGATTTGACAAAGCCTTTAGGGATTAGCGAGCATCTAATCCGCCTTCGTCAAATACAGGCCCAGTCAGGCCTGACTTAATGAATTCTGCTATATTTGGATTCTGGGGTCGAATATTGGGTGCTGAATAGTCCTAGAAGATTGAAATGACTCTTGTTACAAAGAACATGGATAAGTCTAGGGAAGGGATCTGCAAGTATATACCTCCTTGACTCCCTTCCCCTCTATTATTTTTACTTCTTTCTGTATTGATTATTTAGTTCTTTCAAAGAGATGGTTAAGGATACTTCTGAGCCATCAAATCCTTCTACACTTGATTTCGGAATGACATACTCCGCGGTAGGTCCCCTTTCAAGTGTCAAGGTGTCTTCTTCGACTTCAATTACGTTGCCAGCATCTCCACCATCGCTTGTTCTGGCGTTCTTGTGAATTATTACTTCCCAGTTTGGTATGACATCGTAAGACATACCTCTTCTACCTCACAATATATGATTATACATCCATGAATTTAAGGGCATCTAAGAGGCTGAGAAGACTGATCTAGCTGTGCAACCAATATGAACGGTCAGCCAAGGTAGTTATGAGCATTGGATATGAAGTTTTTACTTTGAATAGCACAACTTTGCAAATATCTATTCATATCCATGCGTAAGTCGGGTAACGAAACTGCAGGTAAATCAAGGATAAGAGTGAAGCGATCCGACCTTTGTTTTTAACGAATGATCCATCCTACATATTTGATCCTATCTACATATTGTGAACCTAACTTCATATTGTCTACAAAGAGGGTGGTAATAAAGGTACAAATTTGACGCGGGTTCGGTGGTTCTCGCACCACTGGCAGTTCTAAAAAGAGACTCTTTGCTATTAGAAGAGTTAGGCAGACTTTAAAGCTTTCTGTTAGGAATGTGCTTCTCTAAAGAAAAGATGCAATCTTCACATTTATTCTTAACAAGACCCTAATTCAAATTGTGGTTTGCATCTTACCTGGAGTCTATGACAGAGGTTCCCGCACGTAAGGGTTCTAACTCTTTGAGCTTTAAAGTTTAGATATATCACAATAATCTTTGTCCATAGTTGGCCCTAAACAGGCTTATGTCATGCTCCTCAATTTGTTTGAGATGCATTTAAAAAGTAAGGCGTTGACAATTGTATAAGATTTGGTATCTCCCCAATTATTCTCATTCAATTTGTGCGATACAAAAAATCCGAAGCGTAGGTAGCCTGACGCTACAGTTGATTATTTAGCGTTGAACAATTCATCTAAATTTTTTGAATTTTCAGTATGAAAAAGAAAAGTAGGATGTAGATAAAAAGTGTTTCTCTAGTTTTTCGTTGTCCAATCCTTCTCTATTTCAAACAAACTGCTCCTGGAACTGCTTAACTATTCCGACTGTAAACTCATCTCCCATCGATACTGCATGCTTGTACAATGCGTCAAATGTAGCCACATCGGTAGCATAGTCACCTGTCAGCCTGGCAACGGCTTCTGTTTTTGTAAGGGACAAATGTTCATTCAGCATGTTCAGCATATTGTCTTTCGTCCAGTTTGGATTAGCCTCACTCAGAAACGTAGCGATCTCATCTGCGTTGATATACCACTTCTCTTCAATTTCTGCTAAAGCTGAATTGTTTCCAGACTTGCCTGCATCGAGCAGATCTACCGCAATAGTTATATGGTCTTTCAATTGCGAAGTTAGCTGATTGCCAGCTTGGTCACCATAGAACGGCTTTATAGCATTGCCAATGTCCTCTTGGTTCTTCAATAGCCTTTCTGCAGCAACCGATGCATCAGGTTGATCTGCCGCTGCCTAACTATGTATTGCCTTGTCCAAACGATATGCTCTATCCATAGGTCGTGAAGAGAAATTCTTAGTTCAGTAACTTTGGTTTGATTAAGGTTATCATTGTCTGGTGCAAATGAGGCGATGTGTGAGCTCAGGTTGCTGTGTTGGGCTGAAATTGTCTGGTAATGATCGTTGTTCTTCTTTCCGCTATCTTCGTCGGCAGCCTCTGATTTCTTGAGCTGCGGAAGGGAGAGTCGGCAGATTTACAATAAATGCTGTCGACAACACCGCTGCCAACAACTAGGACATGTACGGAATCTCTGGTCTTATTTTTCATTACCTTTAACAGAACAAACGGGTTTATATACTTTAGCTATTATCAAGTAGCCAAAATACTTTAATGCTTCTTCTTATTTTGCCTATAAGTATTAGCCGTGATTAAATATTAAAAACACTTAATAGTGTCTAAAGTATACAATTGTAGATAATGGCATTTATTCAACAGGAGATAGTCAATCTAGGCGAGACAAAAGAAAAGATCTTAGAGTTATTGCTTGATGGCTCAAAGAGTGCTGGTGAAGTTGCAGAAAGGTTACAGATACAGAAAAGTGCTGCCAGAGTTCATCTGGAATCATTACAATCTTTGAGGGCAGTAAGGTCAAAGTTTAAGATTGAAAAAATGGGCAGGCCTAAGAAGGTATACGAGTTAACAGAAAAAGGCAGAGAATTCTTTCCAAGAAAGTATGATTTGTTTTTGAACCTTGTACTAGATAAGATAGCAGGCAAAAAGGGAAAAGCAGAGGCAAGAGAAATTATCGAATCAATAGCAGAAGATATCGCATCTGGTATAAGGTCAAAGATTGATAAAAATAACCATGATCGTGATCTTGAACATTCCTTAAAGATCATAAACGATGCATCAAATCAAATGGGGTTTGCATCCTCTCTTGGAAGAGATGAAAAAGATAGCTCATTCTATATTCAAAGCAAGAACTGTATTCTGCATAAAGTTGCATCAAACAACCAAGAGATGATTTGTCATGGGCTTCATGACAAAATAATTTCAAAATCACTTGAGGGTAACAACCCAGACGCAAGGATTGAATTGAAGGAATGTATGGCACTTGGAAATGAATACTGCAGACACATCGTCAGAAGCGGGGGCCAAAAATGATGTCAATTTGACAAAAAGTTGCTAACATAAAAGATCTCAATGAAAGTAGTCTACTAAGAGTAGACGTAGAAGGAAAGCCGATTGTTGTGTGGGAATGTTGACATGAGAGATGCAAGAATTGTAAAGCCAAACGAGCCTTTAGTGAAGACTGCTGAAAAGTATATTGATTATAACAAGTTGCAACCCAATGGAAAACCTAATTCACGTCTCATAATAACTGCTGTTAATGTAATGACTGCAGAACCGCTGATTTTTGATAGTGCCAAGCAACAAATAACTTCAAAGCATATACTTGCTGCAACTGGATATCCCTCATACTATTTTCCATGGGCCGAAGTAGAAAAAGGAGTATATGCTTGGGACGGCAGTTTGCTAAGCAATACTCCCTTAAGAGAGGTCATAGATTCCTCTCCAGTTAAGGACAAACAGGTTTTTCTTGTAGAAAATTACCCCAAAAGATGTGATACACTACCCGATAACTTGCTAGAGGTTCAGCACAGAGCCAGAGATATCATGTTCAGTGATAAAACTATTCACAATGTACAAATGTCCAAAACAATTACTTACTATCTTAGGCTCATTAATGATCTTTATAAGATGCTAGAAGATAATTTTAGTTCAGAGAAAAAAGAAGATATAGATAAGTTTGAAAAGATCTGTCAAGGTAGCTGATGTAAAAGATATTCAACCGTCACAAACGTGCAAGATATAAAAAAGTGTCAGAAGAACATGGGGCAGAAATAAAGCGTGTACATTATATAACTAGGAGCGAACCATTTCCCTCCCTTTATGAGAATGCAGACTTTTCAGTAGATACGATAAAGGCTTCAATTAAGGATGGAGAATTAAAGACTAACCAAATACTAAAAAATATCAAAAGTAGCTAAATGAAAAACCATATAGCCTTCGGACCGTATAATGAAAATGATCGTGCGTTGAGTGAGGATTTTGTCAAGGTAGCTGAAGTAAAAGATATTCAACCGTCACAAATGAAAGAAGTCGAAGTTAATGGTGAAAATATCTGTGTAGTTAATGTTGAGGGAAAATACTATGCCATAGGCAGTATTTGCACGCATGAAGGTGGTCCTCTAGCTGATGGCACACTTGAAGGCTATGAAGTTGAATGTCCCTGGCACAATTCCAAATTTGATGTAAGGACAGGAGAGGTGATATCCCCTCCTGCAAGTGAACCAGAGCCAGCTTATGAAGTAAAGATAGATGGCAATAGCATACTGATTAAGACACAAGGTAAAAGTAAGTCTCCTCCTCAGATTGAACTGATACTACTAGAAAAGGACAAAATTGAAGGTACTGATGTAACGTCATTTAAGTTTAGTAAGCAAAACGATCAAGGAGGAGGAGCAGGATCAGAAGGCGCAGAAGACAAAACACCACCATTAAATTATACGGCAGGGCAATTTGCCTTTTTTGATATAGGCGGAGTCTATGATGATCCCAAAGGTCCAATCAGACATTTTACTATTTCATCTTCTCCAACTGAGAATTTCATAATGTTTAGCACTAGAATCAGAGATTCACCGTACAAAAAGAGAGTTTCAACTTTAGAGGAAGGCGCAAGAGTTAAGGTAAGAGGTCCTGAGGGACAATTTGTATTGCATGAAGATGATTATTCAAAGCCTGCTGTATTTCTTTCTGGTGGAATAGGTGTTACTCCATTTAGAAGTATGATAAAGTATGCTACAGATAAGCAGCTGCCATTAAAAATAGTAATGTTTGATTCCAATAGGAACCGCGAGAACGTCTTGTTCAAAAGAGAGTTTGATGATTGGGCAAACAAAAATAAAAATCTAAAGATTATCTATACTATTAGTGATGATGAACGTGGACAATCATCGTCAGCTGCAAATGATTGGAAAGGAGAATATGGACGAATAGATAAAGCATTAATTTTGAAGTACCTAGACACTAACATGCTAAATAATTCAATATTCTACATTTGTGGTCCGCCTAGCATGCTAAAAGCCATGCAATCTTTACTCCAAGACGATTTAGAAGTTCCAAAAGAAAGAATCAAAGTCGAAGAGTTTACAGGTTACTGATAATGATGGTGATAGTGATAGTGATTAATATTCAACTAATCGAATTTAGGGGCTTTTGTTGTAATGTCATAGAGGATGTTTATATCAAGTCTTTCCTTATTAATAACAGAGCCCTCCAGGGCGATCACTCTAATTTCTGCACGGTTAGCTTTTGACCATTTTGAGGGTAATACTATTCCAATCTCCTAATGGTTTTTTGGAAAATTGGAGTCGATAGGCATTATAATCTTATATTTCAGCTGTAAGATTAGAATAGCCAAAAAGTTGATATCATCAACGGCGTATTCCTGCACCAGTGGGTTAGATGGATAAGGACCACAAGTCGATCATTGAAACGGAATTATCTGGAAAAGAATTGATGTCTAACCCAGTGCTAAACAAGGGCACGGCCTTTACTTATGAGGAGCGGATTCGATTTGACCTACATGGATTACTTCCTCCGGTGATAGAAACCTTGGAACAACAATGTGTGCGATCGTATGAGGCGTACAAAAAGAAAGGGTGACGATTTAGAACGTCACATATTTTTGCGAGCCTTACAGGACACAAACGAGACCCTCTTTTACTCTTTACTCTATCGTCACATAGCTGAGATGGCTCCGATCATCTATACGCCGGTGGTTGCACAAGGTTGCATTAATTTTTCACACATTTATCGCCGTCCTCGTGGTCTGTTTTTGTCTTACCCATTAGCTGACATGATGGATGAGATAATAGAAAACCGGCCATACACTGATGTTGATGTAATAGTGGTAACAGATGGCGAACGTGTTCTAGGAATTGGTGATCAGGGAGCCGGCGGAATGGGCATTCCAATTGGCAAGCTTTCACTCTATACATTGATTGGGGGAATTGATCCTCAGCGCACTCTTCCAATTGTCACTTGACGTAGGTACAAACAATGTGGATCGCCTGAATGATCCAGAATATGTAGGCTGGCGCCATGAAAGAATAACAGGACAGGCTTATTGGGATTTTGTGGACAAGTTTGTAACTTGCATCAATCGAAAGCTTCCAAATGTTTTGTTGCAGTGGGAAGATTTTGCAAAACCACATGCTCGTCCAATCCTTGATAGATATCGTGACAGCCTATGCACGTTCAATGACGATATTCAGGGAACTGCTGCTGTGACGTTAGGAGCATTATATAAAGCCATGAAAATCACTAAAAAGAAATTTTCGGATCAACAGGTCGTTATTCTCGGTGCGGGAAGTGCGGGAACTGGGATTGCCGAGTACATTCTGGAAGCTATGGTAACAGAAGGAATGAATGAGACGGAAGCTCGCAAACATTTCTTTCTTTTGGACAGTAAGGGATTATTGCACTCTGTTAGAACAAACTTGACACCTATTCAACAGAAATTCGCACAGCCGTTTGAACTGGTTTCCGGCTGGAGACTAAATAATGGACAGATGAAACTTGCAGAGGTTATTAAGAATATTTCGGCTACAATCCTCATTGGCGTTTCAAGCCAGCCTGGTCAGTTTACCGCTCCAATAGTCAAAGATATGGCCGGTAAAGTTGAGAGGCCAATTATTTTTCCTCTGTCTAACCCATATGACCGCGCAGAAGCTGTCCCAGGAGATCTCATCCACTGGACAGATGGCCACGCCCTAATAGCGACCGGTACCAGAGTTTCCACCAGTCTCACTAAAAGACCGGACAATCAAGATAGCGCAGTGCAACAATTTTTACATATTTCCAGCTATAGGCCTTGCCGTGAGAGCTTCAGAGGCAAAACGAGTGACTGATAGGATGATGGTCGCGAGCAGCTAAGGCTCTTGGCAACATTTCTAAGGATAGTGCTAATACTGCTACCGAGTTGTTGCCACCAATTGAGAATATGAGAGATGTAGCTATTCAAATTGCAGTTATGGTCGGACTACAGGCCCAGCAGGAAGGAGTGGCGCAGGTAATGAGCGAACAGGACTTGCGCGAGCGGGCGCAACGAAGATTTTGGATTCCACAATATCTCAGCTACAAACTTATCAGAAAAGAGAACATCTCGAATTAGTCCCAACCAAATTTTTCATGTTCTCTCACCTAAACAGGTTTGTCTTTGCCAAGTCTACTATTTCGTCTCCACGACCATTCAACACAGCTTTAATCATGTACATAGAGTAAACCCTCATATCTGCTCAAGGTTAGTGGTCGGAGGTATTAATAATTCCTGAGGATTCACGACAACATCTACCAATGCCGGACCGTTGTGCTCTAGAGCTTGATTCAGCATCAGCTTCACCTGCTCAGGCTTTTCTGCTTGATTAAAGATTTCAATGCAACCAGAGTGTCACGAATATCACCCACGAGCCCAAGGTTCACTTTCGTTCGTCTACCTATCTGCTCACCTCGAATGTCTACTTGGATGATATATGCATTAGGTGGGTAGAATTGTTGGTATGGAAAGTCGGTGCCAAGCATGAGCAGCAAGTCAGAGTCCATCATCGCATGATATCCAGATGAAAAGCCTAGCAGTCCGGTCATACCTACATCGTATGGGTTATCGTATTCAATGAACTCTTTTCCTCGCATTGCATGTACAACTGGACCCTGGATTAGGCCTGCAACCTGAACCAGTTGCAAATGAGCACTAGCACAACCTGCGCCACCGAGAATGGTTACCTTCTGCGCTGAATTGAGAACCTCTGCAAGCCTTGCAATTTCTTCCTTAGATGGGCAGATCGTTGTCTTGGATTGTTCAAAATGTATGAATGGTCTGTTGGAAACAGATTCTTGCAGTGCAACATCTCCTGGCAGAACAACTACAGCGACTCCTCTCAGAGAAAACGCAGTTCTCATTGCAATTTCTAGAATCCGTGGAATCTGCTCAGGATGAGAAACCAGCTCACAGTATTGGCTACATTCTCTGAACAGAAGCTCTGGGTGAGTCTCCTGAAAGTATGCACTTCCAATTTCCCTAATTGGGATGTGTCCTGCAATTGCCAGCACTGGCACCCTAGTACGATAGCAGTCGTAGAGACCATTAACTAGGTGTGTGTTTCCTGGACGGCAGCCGCCTGCACAGACAGCAAGATTTCCTGTAAGATGAGCTTCAGCGCCAGCTCCAAATGCGGCACTTTCCTCATGACGGACATGCACCCAGAAAATATCCTTGTCATGCTCACGTATAGAATCAGTGATTCCATTCAGAGAATCACCCGAAATACCATACACTCTCTTTACTCCAGCTGCTATTAAGGACTCAATGATAACGTCTGCAAGCTACTTTGCCAAGCCTTATTCGATCCCCTTAGGTTGTTGGAGTTGTCCTTGAAATGTTAAATATGTTCTCCACTCCGAGTACATTATAATTTTTTACTTGTCTGCAAAAGAACCAAAAACTAAACCCAAATTTAGACGTGCGCCCTAGGCGTCAGAAATTCGGACCACTCTATATCTATCCTCGATAGTACTTTCCATATTCCTATATGAACAACCTTCTTCTTCTTCAATTGATACTTCAACTTCAAAAACAAGAGTACTATCCGTCATTTCAAACTGAGTGGTCCTTACCTCAAATTCTTCAAATAGGTTCTTATAAAGTTCTGCTAAAGAAAGTGACCATCCTTTCCCCATCTCATGATGTACCATAAATGTATGCGCCCTGTCAGAATAATTCAAATCCTCAATGATTCATAATCTAAAGTCGGAATATTCAACCACGTCAAAACCTCCAATACTACAGATTAAAAGAGTGCCCTTATCCCATCCACAATATACTCAATTGCAATAGATGCAATGAGTATTGCAAAAACTCTTGTAACTATCAGCGACCCTCTTTTTCCTATTACTCTGTGCAAGCGCTCTGCATGCCTTAGGATGAGATAGGTTATTCCGATTGCTATAGATATAGAAAATAGCGTGACTACTAGACCGGTTGATTCAAATGAGATTATCACTGCGGTTATCGCACCCGGTCCAGCGAGAAGTGGAAATGCAAGCGGAACGATTCCTGTCTCTTCGCTAATGCCACTCCCGACGAAGCGCCACCCTCCTCCTGTCAATAGCTCAATAGCAACAATGAATAGCAACACACCTCCTGCAACCATGAAACTGGAGAAGGTGATTCCAAAGACAGTGAAGATCAGACTCCCTGCAATGGCGAAGGCAAAAAGCAAAGCAGTAGATGTAATTATAACACTCTTTGAGAGCTGTGTCCTCCTTGTGCTTTCCATCTTTTGTGTAAGTGCAATATAGATTGGCACTATTCCAACGGGATTCAAGACTACTAACAATGCAATGGTGGATCTAAGCATGTGTAGAACAAAATCATCTGGAATAAAAGGTAGGTCTATCATTTTCAATGTATCATATACCTTCAGACTGATCCTCTACTATTAGGCTCTTGCACAAACCATATGGATAAGCGGGTTGCAGAAAAGCATGGAGGAAAGAACAGGAGAGTTCTCAAGGATATAGACATATCCTTCAAAGATGATGCTCACGGTGTATGACTTTGAGTAATTTCTCGTCACTGAGAACCTTATAATGTACAGTATTAGAATCAGAGAGTCACCATACAAAAAGAGACTCTCAACTTTAGAGGAAGGTTCAAGGGTGAAGTTAAGAGGTCCTGGGATGGCATTTCTTGGAAACCCTGAATTTGGAGTGGAATTTTCTCCAATACATTTGGTGAAGTTCGCCGAAGCTTGTAATAGTAAAGAGTATGCTATTAAAGAACCAAATGAAGTAAGCTCCAAAATGAACCAAGCTATGAATGAGAGAAAACCAACCATAGTCTTAAAAGAAATGCATACACATCATGTTGACAAGAAGTGTCAAGGTGGAAAATAACAAAATGGCTGAGCCCATGAAAAAACAATCTAACTATTCTTGCGATGTTTTAATTATAGGTGGTGGATCTGCTGGTCTCCGAGCTGCGATTGGAGCTCATGATGCTGGTGCTAATGTTATCATAATTAGTAGAAGTGAAAGAGGTGATCCTCATACAACACTTGCAAGAGGTGGTATCAATGCTGCGCTTGGTACTATGGACCTAGAAGATAACTGGACGATACATGCACTTGATACTTTGAGAGAAGGCGAGTTCGTTGCTGACTATGAAAAAGTTGAGGTACTTTGCAAAAATGCACCCGATGCTATAAAAGAACTAGTTAATTGGGGTGCTAGATTTCACAGAGAAAAAGACGGTAGGCTAACACAGCGGTTTTTTGGGGCTCACACCTATAGAAGGACTGTATTTTACGAAGATTGGACTGGTCTTGAAATAATCCGTGTATTGATGGAACAAGTAAACAAGCGAAAAATTAAAGTAATAGACAATGTTTACATCACAAAATTATTAAAATCAAATGATGATGATGGTGATGATGTAAATGGAGAAAGAACACTATCATCAACAGCGCCACCGGAAGAAGTGGTAAAAGAAGAAGTCATAGGAGCTGTTGGCGTAGATATCAAAAATAAGGAATTTGTGACATTTGAGTGTAATTCTTTAATCCTTGCGGCTGGTGGATATACACGGGTCTATCCAGTAAGTAGTTCTAGGATTTTTGAAAATTATGGAGAAGGCGTGGCTCTAGCATATGAAGCAGGTGTAGATTTAGTAGATATGGAGATGGTGCAGTTTCATCCTACTGGAATGGTTTGGCCAGAGAAAGCAGTGGGCTTGCTGGCCACAGAAGCAATACGTGGTGAAGGAGGTAATCTATTAAATTCAAAAGGTGAGAGGTTCATGAAAAATTATGATCCTGAAAGAATGGAGCTAGGGCCACGCGATGTAGTGGCTCGTGCTGTTTATAATGAAATAAATTCTGGAAGAGGTACATGAGCATGGTGGAGTTTGGTTAGATGTAACCCATCTACGAAAGGAAGTAATTCAGGACAGGCTTCCCACCATGTATAAACAGTTCCAAGAACTTGATGGAATTGATATCTCCAAAGATAAAATGGAGGTTGGACCTACTGCACATTACTCTATGGGTGGAGTCGTAGTAGATATAAAGTGTAGAACAAAGATCAAGGGTTTATTTGCTGTTGGAGAAGTAGTAAGTCAGATTCATGGTGCTAACCGTTTAGGTGGAAACAGCTTACTAGACACAATAGTTTTTGGAAAACTTGCTGGTGAAGAAGCAGCAAGATTGGCAAAGCAAGGAGTGGGGGATACAAAGAAAAGTGGGGCGCCATCACCGCCACAATCTAATACCGATAACCAAAAAAAAGGATTTAATGATGGTTATGGAGGAATCTTTGTAGTTAAGGAACCAATTAAGTTTCGTAATGATATACAAGAACTAATGAAACAGAATGCAGGAATAATAAGAGAAGAGACAAGGCTCCAAAATGGATTGAAAAGAATTTTGGAATTAAAGAATGAGTTTTATTCTAAAGATAATATTATGGAAGTATTAGAAATTGATGATAATATTTCTGAAAATATTGCTATAACTTGGCAGGTAAAATCGTCACTAGTTGCTTGTGAGGCCATAATTAGAAGTGCCTTGATGCGACAAGAGAGTAGAGGGGCTCACTATAGGTCTGACTTTCCAAAGCTTGATGATGAAAGATTTAAGTTAAATATCTATTGCAAAAAGAAAGGAAAGAGGGTATCTGCGGCTTCAGCAGAAATGGTGCTGTTTAAACAGAATGTTAAAGAAATTAAGGGACCGCTGTCAGATATGCTCAAAGTGCATGTCAAAGCAGCACATAAACGGGAATTCGAATAGCAATGTTAATAGTAATAAGTAAACTAATTTCAAAGATAAATGTAGTCAGGTAAGATAGTCATTTCATCAAGGATTTCATACTATTCCTTAAAAAATTCGTGTAGCTGATGGAGGCGCGTCAGGAGACTGAGGGAAATCGTAATACCCTCAATACGTTAACAAACCAAATATTGAACCACTCGTAATTAGTGGGCCCAAGGGTCCCCGTGCTTTTAGAAGCGCTAAAGTGAAGGTTTCAATTTGAGAATATGCATGGATAGCTAAAAAGTTTTCTGGACGGCACCAGTGAGAATTGGCCTTGTCATAGTGATGGGCTCATGTATATCTAGAGTTTTATAGTTTCTCTTGCGCACGTACTTTTGAGCCTTTTATCACTCACTCCACCCAAAGCCATTGAAGCCAATTGAATAGGCGAGTTCGCTGTTTGTACTACTTGTTCGGGCTTTGTACTAATTCTAAGATATTACTATCAGATGCTGGGCCAATACCTTTACTAATTCTACCACTAACTTACACTCAGGACAATTCCCTTATTAAAACAAGTTTCAAGAGAAGTGCACAGACATGGATAAAGCTTATCTACAGATGTAAAAATATGGATGTTGATATCAAAGCCATCTGAGCATATCCTGATGTGACTTTAAAAATCTAACCATAATCAAAGTATTAATTCTAAGTTCTGACGTTAGAATTGGTGAATATCCTGTGGACAGATTAGCATCAGAAAAAGAGTCAAAGCACCACTTGAAGGCAAAACTGTCCTAATTACTGGCGGCGGGCGAGGCATCGGAGCAGCGACGTCAAAGTTGCTGGCATCAAGAGGAGCCAATGTCATTGTCAACTATTTGAGAAACAAAGAGTCGGCAGAGAGAATAGTTGCAGAAATAAAGTCAAGCAAGGAAACTGGACAACATACAAGAGGGGATGCAATTGCTATTCAAGCAGATGTAAGAAATGCAGATCAGGTTCAGCGCATGGTTGAGGAAGCCATAAGACAATACGGTCGGATTGATATTTTGGTTAACAATGCCAATACGGGAAGGTATCAGCTTAAACCCTTTCTAGAGACGACGTGGCATGACTTTTTAGAACGATATAGTGATGAGATGAAGGCAGCGTATGAAGTAACAAGGGCTGTATTGCCCGACATGTTAAAGCGTCAATATGGCAAACTCATCTATATCACAACCGGCAGCGCCAGATACACTATGCCGGCAGGCGTGATGACTTTTGCAATCGCGAAATCTTCTTTGGTCACCCTCTCAAGATACCTCGCCCAGGAACTTGGAAAACAAGCATTACCTCTAATGTATTGGCTCCAGGACTGACTGAAACAGATGCTAACGCATACATGCCACAAGAAGCCAAGCAGCAGATTGCATCATTGACAGCGCGTGGTCGCGTAGGCAAGCCAGAAGATGTAGCCGGAGCGGTAGCGTTTCTTGCAAGTGATGACAGCAACTTTGTGACTGGAACCTACATTCCAGTAGACGGAGGATTCATCCTAGTTGGATGATTAAAAGAAAGATGAACGTGGATTGTTTAGAGGTTAGCCCTCTCTTTTATTTTGTTCCATGTTTCTTGGTCTAGGTTTTTCTCTGCCAAGAGCTTCATGTTCTCCAATACTTGTGGTGGCGCTGCCTTCTTCATGCCTGAAAATAAGCCTATCAATTCATTCACGTTGAGTGACGATACCATCCACTTCATCCACTCGCCATATCCCTCAGGCGGCGTAGCCATCTGAATCTTCGCTCGAATCGCGCAAATCTGATCATCAGTCAGGTATTTCCATGTGAGCGGCAGAAGAGTGGCTTCTTCGTTGTTCAGATGGACAAGATAGGAGGCAAGTAAGTTATTGACCATGCTATTGAGTTTGTTACTCATTTCTATTCTCTGAACTTTATCCTTTAGTTGCGAAAGTTCATCTGCAACTTTTGAAATTTCGACCATCTGTTGTGTGATCTCTACATGCTCTCGGATCATCGCGTCAACTGCCTTGGAGTCAAATGGTGCAAGCTGGGGGAATATGCTCTGATCCTCGTGTCCACCATGTTCGTGCAGCATACAGACAATACACGTAGAGTTTGCAGATTGAAGATCATGTTTTAACTGTGTGAGGATTGCGTTAGTGGCTGCTACATCTGTAAAATCCGTCTTTTGTAATTTTGTTCCCAGATCATAGATCATCAGATCGGATGCCCTTATGAATTGGAGTAAAAATGTCTTCCCGCGGCATTAGTCTTGCCATAGACTCTATGACGTCTTATTATGGCTATAAATGGTTTCTACTACTATGAATTGTGGTCACGTGTTAATCCATATGAAGGCAGCGGAGTATAGTCTATACATATCATAGATATGTTTTATTTTTTGCTTTCAAAAGCGGTCCCAGTTCACCAATATCTTTAGGCGCAGTCTGGACACTCTTTTCTAATTCTAGATGTCTCTATAGCGTGATCAATTCCTCTCGGCTCTCCTTCTTACCTATTGATGACTTTGACCCTCTGACTTCAATAAATTTTCCCTTATGGTTACTTCTGGTAAAATGTGAATAGAATAGGTCAAACTGATGTATGTTCGGTGGAACCCAGAGCGATATCGGTTCGTTAAGGGAATTCTACTGACACGGATTAGAATCTCTTAGCTTTAAAGCTTATCTGTTTGTATGAATCTGGTAAAAGGATCAAATGTGTAACTAGCATGCAGCAGAAACAAGATATAAAAATAAGGATAAGGCAGAGTTGGTTCTGCGAGAAGCCGCCTCATTTGAAAAGAAAGCAGGACTTCCTTTAGATGCTTGGCTTGCTAACTTTAGCGAAGCACAATTAGTTGCTGCTACTCTATAATATTATGAGTACCTGCTCTCGTGGTATTCTAAGAGTCGGCGATAGTCGCCATTGTCAAATGAGGCGCTATTCCACCAGATTGAATTGCCATCTATACCTGTTGGAGACGTTCTATAGATGCAGTCCCTTGCAGTCTGATACACAGTCTTACCACTAGCCGCATTACCTGATAGCGTTACCTGGTAAGTTATATCTCCCCTAAGGTCAGTGTTTGCGTTTTCCAATACAGACAATCTACCTGTGACCCAATTTCTCATAGTATAGCAGCTTGTATCATCATCCTGCCTTGGCTGCGATTGCATGTGATAGCGGTCTACAAGCCTAGCAATGTCATCTGCATACTGCCCGTTAGTGATAGCGTTAGAAGGCACAGCCATCAGGTCAATCCCTGCTTCGTCTGCTGCTTCCCTTGCTGCTTGAAATGCTGCTACTGGATTGCTTACCTCTGCGCTAGGTGAGGCTCCACCTTCCAGATCGTAGGCAATAAAGCCCAGACCATTATCTGCTACTGTTTGTGCATGTTCCTGTATCTCCGCCAAACTGAAAAATTCTAATCCTTTTTCACTATTTGGTACTCTGCTTACTGCTTTGAGGTTTGTAAGTTCGGTTCCAGTTGGATCTCGACCTGCGCCATAATGAAACACCACTAGGTCACCGGAGTCTAGCAACTGGTTAGCCAAGTCTTTTTGAACTGATGAACTCCTAGTCGTGGTAAAAATCATGCGTGTGTCGTCTGCAAAAGCTCGCTATTAAAGAACTTGTTGTCCCAAAACCTAACACTATCAATATTGTTGCGCCTATAACGGTAACTTTTGATAATGTTCTCTTCATTTAGCTGTTCTGCCTGTTATTTCCATTTTTAAGTACTTTTTGGTATAGATTGTGCGTATGTTCGTCAGTATCTTCTATATCGCTGTTCGTAACCTTAGAATAGAATTGAAAAAAGAATTATGCAAAAACACTCACAGAGTTAACACAATAGGATGATTGACAAATAAAGCAGAGGAATATCGAACATTTCCTCATCAGATTTCTGTGGAAACTGCCAGGAGCATTACGAAACGGCATGTATGTAATTGACGGGTTCGGTGGAACCTGGAACGGTATCGGTTCTTTAAAGAGATTTTACTATTTTGGAGTAGAGAACTCCTTAGCTTTAAAGTTTTCCTGACTTACTCTTGCCATTAATGCTCATTGTCCAGTCACAAAAGTATGACAGAAACTGTTCAAAGCTCAATATCAGCAGGCTTTCCAATTGAAACATTTGCTCAACTACTGTGTTCCTCTTGCAATTCAAATAGGAATTAAGCCAGCTTTATCGCTAAGATCAATTGATGGGAAAGTAAGTATCTCGTCCTTGCTAAACATGTTTCTTAACTTATGTATACGATCAACAACTAACCTGTTAGAAAAGTCTTCAGGCATAAAGTAAATCTTTTTCAAAAGTCCTAGAACTTCACATAGTGTTGGAATACTGTTTTCTAATTCATCATATGATTCTATTATTGTGTCTTCCCTCGTAGAATTATTATTATTGTGAGAAAGAGTATTATCGACAGCAGAGGCAGCGGCGGCACCTTTGGTACTATCTCTAATTTTTATAGGGATATTGCTATAATCGACAGGGATTTCTTTTATGTATTGAAATCCAATGGCGTCCTCATCTATTCCTCCTCCTTTCCTGCTTAGAGCTATGACATAGGTAACACGTATTCTTGTACCATCTATGGAATCTTCAACTATCGGCTCATCTAAAGAAATTTGCATTTCGTCCAATAGTTTTGAAACTTGTTCTTGCACTGATTTATTGTTGTTACCAGAAACAAATTTTAAACATGAATCTTTTTCTTCTCGAATCAGTAAATCCTTTTTCTTAGCCATAGACCTCTATCATTAGATGTTTCTTTGATATTGCTCTTATCCTTTTATTATTGGTCTTATATCGTAACCATATAGTTTTTAGAATTGAGAGTTAGATTAACTCAATTTTTTAAAGGAAAGTTATCAATAAAGTGGGTTCGGTGGAATCCGAGACAGATTTGAGCCCATTTTGCCACCCGCTTTCATTTGAGTATTGTATGCTACTGATACAAACCTCATTGTAAATTATGATGCCAGTTTTGGAGATCCAAGAGAATCGAGCCTTGATTGTAAGTAGGGGTTTTCAACTAATAGAGTCTTTAAAGTTTGTGACCAAACTGTCGCATCTCGCACTTCAGGGACAGATCATTTACCCGTCTTTACGTTATGTAAATTTGAAATAGTATGTTTGATGTATCTACCTCAATTCTAAGTAGTAGCAAAATCCCTTAAGTAGTATGTACGTGCGAATTAGAATACATGTATTGCCTAAGAAAAATTAGGGAAAACACATCTTCAGTACTCATCACTATTTTCCTGTTTGTATTGATTATTACACTACCTGCAACGATGACTACTACTAGTACCAATCGTGTTTATGGTCAACAACCAGATCAAATGGACCTCCTTAACACTACAGATTCTTCTGCAAACATACAAAATACATCAGAAAAAATAGTCCAGGTAGGAGATATTGAAATTGCATACAAGATGTCAGGTAAAGGTGAACCTATTTTGCTAATTAGTGGGGGTTCTGCCGATAAGAATGCTTGGGATCCTTCTTTCATAAGCGACCTTTCCTCAAATCACACAGTAATCGTATTTGATAATCGTGGAGTTGGAAATACAACGATTGGTTCCCAACCTTACACTATTGAGCAACTCGCAAATGATACGGCTGGCTTAATTGATGCTTTGAATATACCGAAGGCAAATGTTCTTGGATATTCCCTTGGGTCATATATAGCCGAACAGCTTACAATTACGAATCCAGAAAAGGTTAACAGGCTAATACTTGCTGGCGCATCGTGTGGTGGAAAAGACGGTATGCCTAAACCACCTGAGTTTTTAAGGTTGCAAGCCGAGATCGTTGACAAAATCTCAAATAATGTTACTATTTCTCGGGAGGAAAATATAGCTCTAACAAATGCCTCAGTAGGAGCGGGATGGATAAGACTGCATCCTGAAACTCTTGAGAACATTACAGAAGGCCAAGGTATCTTTTCTGGTATTTCCCCTGAAGCTCAAGAGGGGCAGGCTAACATAGGACATAGTTGGGAGGCAACCAACTGGAATGGTGTTTGTGACGAGCTTGCGAAAACAGCCAAACCCACGTTGGTCATAACTGGAACCGATGATAATCAATATCAGCCGCATGAAAATTCCTTAGTCATTGCAGGAAAAGTTCCAGGGGCCTGGCTTGTACAGATCGAAAATGCAGGTCATGCAGTAATGGACCAATATCCAGATGAAATCAGTAAGATATTACAAACATTTCTATCGACTACTAATACTACTACAACGACAGCCCCTCAACCTGAGTAAGATAGTGTATCAGTGACCAAACTATTCAAAATTCAAGAATGCGAACTATGCTGCCTCTGATCATGCAGGTTTAGGAGATGGACAAGAACCGTCATAGTATTCTGGCGATTGAATCGTCCTCTAGAGTGATACAATATTGATGCAGGTTCGATGGATGCGACTGAAATTTCAGACGAATGTAAAGTCGACTGATGTTTCAAGAAATTAAATGTATTGAATATACTAAGGGACAGCTCATGCTGCAAAATATCTTAAGCCATTAAGCAATTCTATTGTTCAGTTCATGACCCTACTCAACTATGCTTCTTAGAATATTTCCTTGTTATTACGCTTACTCCAATGACAATCACTCCCACTGCAATTATAATATATCCGTTTACTATCCATTCAGGATTGCTATACATGAATGAGGTAGAAGGACCAAGAGAGGATTTACTCTGAAGGAGAAATATTACCCCTAGGATGATAATTACCAATCCAATAATGATTAATGCCTTTGTTACAAGCACGGAACGCTATTTATGAAATGCGCTATTATACATTGTCTCAATTAGGTAAGTGATCCTCTGTAATTAGAGGGTTCGGTGGGATGGGAGACAGATTTGACCTATTAATGCCACCCACAATTAAGCGGGTATTTATTCTTCAGACCTTGTAGAATCGCCTGCTGGCGAGGGCAGGGTTTCTTCTTCTCCTAACTTCATTTTAGCTTGGTATCTATCCATCTCTTTTTTGATATCCTTGCCTGTCTCTGATATTGCGCCTGATTCTTCATCATCTTCATTATTTTCCTTTGACATGATGTTACAATCAGTTTATTGGAAAACAGCATAATTAGTCGTTTGTCATTTTATTCAAAGACTAACCGCACAGCTTCACTCCTGCAACAGTTCTATAAGTAGTGACTAATTCAATAATGGCAGCAAAAATGATGCGCTCGCCTTCTCTGCATTTTCTTACCTGTGAGGATGTTATGTTATTTCTCATTAGGATGCCGCTGCCAGAAAAAGACGTCTACAATTTCTCATTCTGCTGCCTGTATCAGTAGTTATTGTTGAGACCCAGACTCGTCTACTACAATATCATGGAGTGATGATAGCCCCTGCTTATGGTGCATTAACTCACTTTTGTCTAATATCGAATTAGAATGTGGGCATATTATATTGACTTTTAGGCCTTTCTGCAGCCATTCAGAATGAGTCTTTTGCCACCATTCCTCTAGCATGATGCTTTCGTAAAACTTTCCATTGCTAGCCAGCTCTGCGGCAACTCCAACCACTAATACAACAATAGCCTCTTCTTCCTCTTCTTCTACAGCAGGTGTACCAGTGGTGGTAGTCTCCTCTTGTTGTTCTTCCTCTTCTTCTGTTGTTGTCGCCGGAGTAGTACCTTCACCTGATGTTGACCCTTCTGTAGGTGCTGTTGCTGCAGTTATTGTTCCTCATCCTGTATTTGTTGCTCATCCTCCTGTATTTGTTGCTCATCCTCCTGTATTTGTTGCTCATCGGCCTGTATTTGCTCCTCATCGGCCTGTATTTGCTCCTCATCGGCCTGGGGTTGTTGCTGATCCTCCTCTAGTTGTTGCTGATCCTCCTCTAGTTGTTGCTGATCCTCCTCTAGTTGTTGCTGATCCTCCTCTAGTTGTTGCTGATCCTCTGCTCCTCCTCCTCCACCTTCTGGTGGTGCAGCTCCTCCTGGTGGTGCAGCTCCTCCTGGTGGTGCAGCTCCTCCTGGTGGTGCAGCTCCTCCTGGTGGTGCAGCTCCTCCTGGTGGTGCAGCTCCTCCTGGTGGTGCAGCTCCTCCTGGTGGTGCAGCTCCTACTCCTGTGGGTATGTTACCGATGGTTTGGTTACCTGCAGGTGAGAACGAAATCCTCCAAACATTACTGTATGGCGATGCCAGAGTCGTACCGTTCCCGAATTCAAGTACCATTGTCGAGTTGTCATATACGTGTAAGGCAGTGACGTTGTTACTAGGAATCGTAGTTGTTGGTGTAGTTATTGTTCCTACTCCTCCTGTTGGTGGTGTTACTGCTCCTGTTGGTGTTACTGGTGCTGGTGGTGTTACTGGTGCTGGTGGTGTTACTGGTGCTGGTGGTGTTACTGGTGCTGGTGGTGTTACTGGTGCTGGTGGTGTTACTGGTGCTGGTGGTGTTACTGGTGCTGGTGGTGTTACTGGTGCTGGTGGTGTTACTGGTGCTGGTGGTGCAGCTCCTACTCCTGTGGGTATGTTACCGATGGTTTGGTTACCTGCAGGTGAGAACGAAATCCTCCAAACATTACTGTATGGCGATGCCAGAGTCGTACCGTTCCCGAATTCAAGTACCATTGTCGAGTTGTCATATACGTGTAAGGCAGTGACGTTGTTACTAGGAATCGTAGTTGTTGGTGTAGTTATTGTTCCTACTCCTCCTGTTGGTGGTGTTGCTCCTGGCGGCACAGCTCCTCCTGGCGGTACTGCACTTGATGGTGGTGCAGCTCCTCCTGGTGGTGCAGCTCCTCCTGGTGGTGCAGCTCCTACTCCTGTGGGTATGTTACCGATGGTTTGGTTACCTGCAGGTGAGAACGAAATCCTCCAAACATTACTGTATGGCGATGCCAGAGTCGTACCGTTCCCGAATTCAAGTACCATTGTCGAGTTGTCATATACGTGTAAGGCAGTGACGTTGTTACTAGGAATCGTAGTTGTTGGTGTAGTTATTGTTCCTACTCCTCCTGTTGGTGTTACTGCTCCTGTTGGTGTTACTCGTGCTGGTGGTGTTACTGGTGCTGGTGGTGTTACTGGTGCTGGTGGTGTTACTGGTGCTGGTGGTGTTACTGGTGCTGGTGGTGTTACTGGTGCTGGTGGTGTTACTGGTGCTGGTGGTGTTACTGGTGCTGGTGGTGTTACTGGTGCTGGTGGTGTTACTGGTGCTGGTGGTGTTACTGGTGCTGGTGGTGCAGCTCCTACTCCTGTGGGTATGTTACCGATGGTTTGGTTACCTGCAGGTGAGAACGAAATCCTCCAAACATTACTGTATGGCGATGCCAGAGTCGTACCGTTCCCGAATTCAAGTACCATTGTCGAGTTGTCATATACGTGTAAGGCAGTGACGTTGTTACTAGGAATCGTAGTTGTTGGTGTAGTTATTGTTCCTACTCCTCCTGTTGGTGGTGTTACTGATGCTGGTGGTGTCTGTGCTTGTACTAAATTGCCGCCGTTGCCAAGTATTCCAAATGTAAGAACCATTGTAGAGAGTATAGCGACTTTATATGGGATTTTATTACTAAACATATAATTGACTCACTCGATAAACACATTCTTCATATAAAAAAGGATTATGCTAGAACTACATTCTTTTACTAATAAAAGGCTGAAAGCGCAGCTGCAGATAATGGTGGTGAAGCGAAATCAGGTGACGTTTGGTTGAGAAGACACTTAATCACCTTGCAAAGAAATTGTCGGGCGAGGAAGGAGAAGCAAAAACAAGCAGAGGGTAATACATGATCTTGCAGCAAATGGCCTAGAAGCTAACCCCTAAGTCATAAACGAAAAGGCCCAATGGTATGGGAAAATGCCTATGCGTTCAGACGGGGGGAGAGGAGCAAGCAAGGTATAATACTGAAAAGCGACGAGGACAGACGTCGTAACTCTGACTTTAAGTTAATCCGCTACTCTCTCGAGGAGTTTAAGAAGTGTATATTCTAAAGGAAATAGATATACAACAGAGACGTAAAACTCAAGAATTTGCATAAGCAATATGATATAATTGAGAGAATACTTTGCAAGTAAAAGACTTCTTTGCCGAGGAAGAGGAATTTAGAAGGCTAAAAGAAGAAGAAACAATAAAGGATCGGATAGTGCGAGAAGACCGCTAGTTCTTTTAGGGAGACAAGGCTGATGGTAAGCGAGTGCTCAGTTACTTATCCGCTACTTCTTAACCTGGGGAGAGTAAGAAGATATCCCCGATAATAATGATCATT
Source organism: uncultured Nitrososphaeraceae archaeon (assembly GCA_963786915.1). GTDB lineage: Archaea > Thermoproteota > Nitrososphaeria > Nitrososphaerales > Nitrososphaeraceae > Nitrososphaera. The sequence goes on along the minus strand of CAWBAU010000014.1, from coordinate 359,821 downwards.
CTCAGGAATCCACATTAATTATCATATACACCTCCAACAAACACTCTAAAGGATACTCGCTAATTCTATCAAAAACTTCTTCTTTAGTTCCTTGCCACATAAGCTATAGTAGCGATAGTACCTAATATCCAAGAACTGCTTCATTGTTAGTTCCATGGCTGAACACTGCTATTTGACCTTGCAGCCACTCTAAAGCTTCAAGTTCTGCCAATAGCCTACCTATCTCGAACGTCTTTACTATTCTTTAATTTGGCTTTCTTTAGCGCAATTGTGGTTTCAACCTTTTCTAGGTCTTGAGCGACAGAACTGATGGCGACTACTACTACTATCTGTATTTGAAAGGTGCTATTTAGTTCTGGCTTGTTAATTGGGTTAATTTGCTTCTTTAGGAATGAAATTCTTTCGTCTATTAGTTGACTTAGAGTTATGATAGCCATATGGAGAACGAAGACATGAAACGATGGTTGCTATTAAACCAGATATAGTACTAAAGGGGAGGGGGTAATTATTCAATTATGAAGCGATAGGGAGAAGGATAGATTGTTTCTTTTTGCTTTATTAGTGACCTACTCTATAATATAACCCCTAGCCAGCGAGCTCTTCCAGGCGCTCGCTTGGCCTAGGCAAGTAAGTTATTATAAATAATAATAATACCCATTCTACCCCAATATTATATCGGAAGTATAACAATTTGGAAAGTTACTCTTGCTTGGAGCCGACCACGTTAAAGTCCTTCTCCTTCTTCTCCTTCCATTTTTCAACTAATACTTTTGTGCGTTTATCAAACTCAACACCATGTCGTAATCTTGGATATTTTAAGTGAAGCAATTCATGTGCGATTGTAAACCTTGTGGAATTAATAGAAAGTGCACGCAAGGTGACCTTGTTGGTCTTATGATTATTTTATGCTCTGCTTTATAGGCCAGGCCTTTACTATGTTGGCCACTATATTCATCATATTCGCCTATCTCTTCCCCTGCCTCTAGGTCTACGCCAATTATTTTTATTTGAGGTGTGTTAATACCTAACAAATCTGACATTTCAGCAGTTTCTTCATAGATCCATTGATGATGATGATCAAGATGATGTTGATGTTTCTCTTGTTCTTCTTTTGTGGGACTAGTCATTTCATCTTATCTTTTCCTCTCTTCCTTGTACCATGTTGCCACATAAAGAACAATATCAGTCCGATATGTATCCGGATTAACGAGTAAAAGATGAAAGAATGCTGATTATTGTACTCCTTAGTTAGCCTACTGAAAAAGGAGTCATCGCTTCTAAAGACCGCTATATATATTATTCGATAAGTTATTAAGCAATTCCTATAAATGAGAACTACAAACCATGTATAGCAAACTATCTATAGTAATAAGTGTGATTCTGGTCACAGCTGCAATTCTGACAGTGCAGTCTTCGATGGTACAGGTCTCGTACGCGCAGTTGGATGCGAATTCCCAAACCGCTATCCTGAATCTGCACAACCAAGAGCGCACTGCCGTTAATGTAAATCCGCCTATTCCGCAGGTCACCTGGAGCGCAAGTATCGCGACCGACGCCCAGAATTGGGCTCAGTATCTTGCGTCGCTCAATCTCCGTCCATATAGGCCCCCAGATCTTGGGCAGATCCCTCCCCACTCTGATTGGAGAACCAACGGGAACCAGGGCGAGAACCTAGCTTGGGGCAGCAAGGGCGCTTTTACGGCGGCCACTTTAGCTCAGGGCTGGGCCAACGAAAAGGGTAATTGTTTCCCAGGCTGCCAGATCCCGGCTGATGGGAGTCTCTCTCAGTTTTCACAGCCTTGCCCCCAAGACGATTGCAGGGTGTTCGGTCATTACACACAGATGGTCTGGAGGGCCACGACCCAGATCGGTTGCGGGTTGGCCAGTGATGCTAATCAGGACTATCTGGTGTGCCGCTACTCCCCGTCGGGCAACTATCGTGGGCAGGCTGCGTATTGATAAGGTGCAGCAGCCGTAGCTGGTGAAGAATTTGCAGAAGCTCCACCTGCTGACCAAGCCGTAACTAATGAATAAGATGGAAGCGGTGCGGTGGCGGGGGAGTAATGACGGAGACGGAAATTAAAGAAGGACAAGAGTCTTTCTTTTTTCTTTTTTATTAATCCAGTTCTGTACGAGTTGCTTAATTTTTTAAGATGCATATACATAATAATACATTTTTGACCCCCAATTTCTAGTTGAAACTCGGCTAGAAGGGCCTTGTGTTGCACTCTCATCCCTTATTAGTCGTAAAAGAGTCATAAGCTTGATGCGTAAAATGTCCGCATTATATGCATGAACACATATAGACTAATAAGCCAATTGCGTACATCTCTCAAATCACATTGTATGTAGTTTTGCATGGATAGTACTCCTCAAAGTTTTCAGTTCTTTATTTGAAATATTCAATTGACCTTTCTGTGATACTTTTTTCTAAAGGTGAATGAAGTAGACGTTCCAGACCAATATATGAACCTGCCTCAGGATACATGATCCACCATCTGAATATATAGTATATGCTTACCATGAACCTTGATCAATGATCTTAGGAAACACTCAGCAACTAACATATTCCTGTGTATAGAGACATTACCGCAGCGGAAATGACTGTTCGCTGGGTGTTGCTGAAGAAAGTAAGAGAGGAAGAAAAGGCCTTCTGTTTGTGATGGGAAGCAGAAGTGTGTCCTAATGCTACGCTCTGCTTATCCTTGTCCAGCCCGCAGCAGTTGTTGTTGTTGTTGTTTCATCTTCAGTGAGAACTTATAGTCCCATTAGCAGCAAGTCGCAGCAGAGGACCAATTGTCTGTCCTGCATCAGTTGATACCTTAGTACAGGTTCACGAGTCATTTTCGGGGGAGGATACAAAAAACTCAAACCCACATTACGTCTAAACGCTTACCTTTGTACTTTTATGTCCTCCGACAATAGCCCCTATTTATTATTTTTTTGATTTTGTTTCACTTTGCTTTTTTTATTCCTTTTAATAAAAAATATAGAAAAAGAGGGTTTTACCTCCCCACTCGCGGTCGATTAGGCTACTGTCATTATGTGACAGTAATTGGTGGTTATTCTGCTGGGGGTTCTTCTGCTGGGGGTTCTTCTGCTGGGGGTTCTTCTGCTGGGGGTTCTTCTGCTGGGGGTTCTTCTGCTGGGGGAGGAGGTTCATTGACTGTGATTTCCAGATTAGCAGTTACCACTTGACCACTTGTGTCTGTAACAGTAACTGCGACGGTGTAAATGCCAGCATTCTCAAATATGTGCTGGACAGTTGCCACCTCCAAAATCCGTGTTACGGCACTGCCATCTCCAAAATCCCAGTTATATGTATAAGCTGGTGTACCGCCTGCTACAACTGCACTTAACTCAACGGTAAGGGGTGCATTTCCTCCAACAGGATTTGCAGCGATCTCAGCGGTGAGTGGTGCAGCTACTCCTACTGTTGGTGGCGGTGTTATTCCTCCTGTCGCATTAGTTAGGGATGGTGTTATTCCTCCTGTCGCATTAGTTAGGGATGGTGTTATTCCTCCTGTCGCATTAGTTAGGGATGGTGTTATTCCTCCTGTCGCATTAGTTAGGGATGGTGTTATTCCTCCTGTCGCATTAGTTAGGGATGGTGTGTCTCCTGTCCCATTAGTTGGTGGTAGTAGTGTTGGTACTTCTCCTCCTGTCGCATTAGTTAGGGATGGTGTTATTCCTCCTGTCGCATTAGTTAGGGATGGTGTGTCTCCTGTCCCATTAGTTGGTGGTAGTAGTGTTGGTACTTCTCCTCCTGTCGCATTAGTTAGGGATGGTGTTATTCCTCCTGTCGCATTAGTTAGGGATGGTGTGTCTCCTGTCCCATTAGTTGGTGGTAGTAGTGTTGGTACTTCTCCTCCTGTCGCATTAGTTAGGGATGGTGTTATTCCTCCTGTCGCATTAGTTAGGGATGGTGTTATTCCTCCTGTCGCATTAGTTAGGGATGGTGTGTCTCCTGTCCCATTAGTTGGTGGTAGTAGTGTTGGTACTTCTCCTCCTGTCCCTTGTTGAGCCATTGCTGATGATGGCGCTGCAAACAAAACGCCTGCAACCATCACCACCAACGTTAGTACTGATGCTTTTACCGATAATGATGATGAAACTTTATGGTGGGACATTGTTGGTGTCATTTCTTTCTAGCTCCTCCTATTCCCCCGTTTGTTGCTTTTGTTGTTATTGCTCTTACTATGATGGAATCATTCATCTTTCTATTGTTGTTGAGATTATGTATCATTTCTCTCATTTTTAAGCTCGAATACAATAAATATAAGAATTCCTCTGATGATACGAAGAAAATGACAGAAAGAAGAACAAAATCAGTCGCACACGTGCAAACTATCGTAAATTTTGAATAGATTTTTTAAAAAATAACTATCCAAGGTAATAATATAGGCCTTCTTTTCCTTTCGTCAACATACGTTATTCACTAATCTGTTTTTGCCCTTGCTCTAAGTTTTGGGTTATAGCAGCAGTTGTCCTTTGTAGTCTAGCTTGCTCCTGTTGCTCTTCTGGAGTTAGTGGTGGTGGTGGTGTTACTGTCGTTGTTCCTGTGGTTGTTTGTTGCTGAGCCATAGATAATGACGGAGCTGCAAATATGATGCTTGCAACTAGCGCTATAGTCAGCAGCGTTACTGCTGACGCTTTCTTTGTTACCGATGGTGCTTTATTGGATGTTGTTGTCATATCTTAGAAATTCACCATCCGCTCTGTCTCCTCTGTTCCTATCTTCGGTTCTAGTGTTTTGATGACTGATTTTGCTGTTAGAAGATTATTTCTTGTTTTCCATAATTTATTTCGTATTTTTATTCCAAAAAGGAATGCTTTTGGCATAACAATGCTCATGCGACAGAGATTTTATTATTATTATGCACATAGGCTCTATAACGACCTAGTTTAATTCTGATGCTGTAAGATAACCCGGACATGTGCTAACTATCATCTGATTCTATAATCCACCTTCAGGTTACACGGAGACACACACGCATCTATGTTTTCCCTATTGGTTGACATTTTTTTACTTCTTTCATTGGTGAAATATAAGCAGAAGTAAAATTTACAGGTTCGGTGGGATGGGAGACAGATTTGACTTGATAATACCGGCCGCAAGAATAGCCAATATGTTAGGAGATTAATTGAGAAGTCTATGGCATAAACTAGAATAATATCAAACTGAATAAATAATGAAATACTTCATTAAGTGTCTTTTTGCTAAAAAATTTTTAAACACTAATGAGAAAGGTTATTTAACTGAATAAGTATGGCTACATATGAAAGAAATATCTATCCTTATTCCTACAGATGACCTTGCTCGAGTTACTGAAATTCTGAAGAAACACAATGTCGGTGGCATGACCTTCTATGATATAATTGGTGCTGGAAGAACAAAACGAGAGGCTTTACCCGAAATGGTACGGTCATATATGACAGGTAGAATGATTACCCCTGACTATGTAAAGAGGATAAAGGTTGAAACAATTGTATCTGACTCAGTAGTGAATCAGATTCTTGATGATATATCAAACAGTCTTGGCCAGCATGGTAGAAATGAGGCGCATGGTATGATATTTATCAAGGATGTCTATGATGCTTATGAAATAGGAACTAAACAAAGAGGAGAAGCTGTATTAACTAGTAAATAAGCTACCAAGAAATCTTTGAATACGTAATGAAATTTGCGGGTTCGGTGGAATCCGAGACAGATTTGAGCCCATTTTGCCACCCGCTTTCATTTGAGTATTGTATGCTACTGATACAAACCTCATTGTAAATTATGATGCCAGTTTTGGAGATCCAAGAGAATCGAGCCTTGATTGTAAGTAGGGGTTTTCAACTAATAGAGTCTTTAAAGTTTGTGACCAAACTGTCGCATCTCGCACTTCAGGGACAGATCATTTACCCGTCTTTATGTCATATCATTTCGTGACGTAATATGGTTGATATATCTACCTCAATTCTAAGTAGTTGCCAAATCTCTTAAATAGGATTACATGTGAAGTAGAATACTTGTATCTTCTGAGAAAATTTAGAGGAACCACATCTCCAATACTCATCACTATTTTCTTGCTTGCAGTGATTGTTACGCTACCTGCAATGATGACTACCAGTACTACTATCAACCGTGTTTATGGTCAACAACCAGATCAAATGAACTCTACCGTCGCAGATTCATCTGCAAACATACAAAATATACCATTAGAAAAAGTCCATGTAGAAGATATTGATGTTGCGTACAAAATGTTTGGTAAAGGTGACCCTATAATACTTTTCAACGGCGCTTCTGATGGTATGGATGCCTGGGACCCATCCTTTCTAGAAGGTCTTTCTTCAAATCACACAGTGATTGTGTTTGATCAACGTGGAATTGCTAATACAACAATTGGTTCCAAACCATACATTATTGAGCAACTTGCAAACGATACAGCTGGATTGCTTGATGCTCTGAAAATACCAAAAGCAGATGTTATGGGATATTCTCTTGGGTCATGGATAGCCGAACAGCTTACAGTGATGTATCCAGATAAGGTTAACAGTCTTGTACTTGTTGGTTCATCTTGTGGCGGAAAAGACACTATACCTAAACCACCTGAGTTTTTAAAATTGCAATCCGATATTGTAAACAAATCTCAAAATAATATTCCAATTACTGCAGAGGAAATAAAATCGCTTATTGCTGGCTCATTAGGATCAGGATGGATCAAACTGCATCCTGAATCTCTTGAGAACATTCCAGCAAACATTACATCATTAGAACAATTGAAGCCTGGTTTGCCCCCTGAAGTAGCGAATAATCAGAATAACGTAGGAAAGCGTTGGGATGCGGCCAACTGGAGTGGTGTATGTGATGAGCTTGCGAAATTGGCTATACCCACGTTGGTCATAACTGGAACCGATGATGATAAGTACCAGCCGCATCAAAATTCATTAGTCATCGCAGGAAAAATTCCAGGGGCCTGGCTTGTACAGATCCAAAATGCCGGTCATGCAGTAATGGACCAATATCCAGATGAAATCAGTAAGATATTACAAACATTTCTTTCGACGACTAATACTACAACAACGACAGCCCAACCTGAGTAAGGAAGTGTATCAACGACCAGACTATTCATTATTCAAGAACTAGACCGAAGCCGCCTCTAATCGTGCAGGTTTGGGAGAAACAAAAGTACGGTCATAGTGGTATTATGGCGTTTGGCTCGTCCTCTAAAATGATACAATAATACATCGGGTTCGGTGGAACCCAGAACGGTATCGGTTCGTTTAATGGACTCTAGTTATGGATTATGGGGTACAAGCTATAAAGTTATCTAAATTCCTACAAGCGAAGTTCACATAAAAAAATTAACATCGTTAACCAGTGTTCAGAGTCAAAAGCTCTCTATCTTTTATTTCCTGACGTCTATCACACGGACGCGGCCAAAACAATAAACCTTCTTTTCTTAGTCATAATACAGCATTTCGGTTGTATCAAGGAGAGCTTTGAGGGGGATTCTTTTCGTGATGTGCTCAGATAGATGTTATAATTGAATTATCTTGAGAAAGGAATTTGAATACTTAATTACCTCTTAATAGCCCTTTTTGGCTATCAAAGATGAACAAAAATAGGTTCACTATCAGCAGTATTACGGCAGGAATTGCCGTCGTGCTATTACTATTTGTAGGAGCAGGAGCGACTACTATTCTTCCAAATACCGCACATGCTCAGACAGCTCAGACAGTAACATTAGGAGAACCAATTTTTGTAGAAAAGGGAGGGGATGTAATTCAGAAAGAGATTGGCCCTAACAGATCAACATACACTTTTACTTCTAATGGAACGATGAAAGGTAACGTAGAATACTCTAAAGCAGGGGAGTATGTCAGTGTCACCAAGGGTGACAATCAAACATTTGATCAAGGGCATGGAGTAATAACGACCAAGGATGGTGAAACGGCGAACTATACGTTCATAGAAGTATTTAATGGTACGGATTATCAAGGGGCTTCAGCATATAGCACAAACTCCACAGGGGAACTATCCTTTTTGGATAATATACTACTTATATTTAAGGGCGGGGCCGATGAGAGTGGAAATTATGCACTTGAACAGTGGCATTGGAAGTAGTGTAGAATGATAATTCACTGTTCTTCCGACTATGTAATATCAGAACTCGTGTAACTTGCGGGTACGGTGGGATGCAGCTGAAAAATTCAGATGGGTCTTCTATTTCATAAGTTACTATCAACCCCACGATAAGTCATTTATAATTGAATTATCTTGAGAAAGGAATTTGAATACTTAATTACCTCTTAATAGCCCTTTTTGGCTATCAAAGATGAACAAAAATAGGTTCACTATCAGCAGTATTACGGCAGGAATTGCAGTCATCTTATTACTAACTGTAGGAGCAGGAGCGACTACTATTATTATTCTTCTAAATAATACCGCAAATGCTCAGTCAGCAACATTAGGAGAACCATTTTTTAAGGAAAAGGGCAGGACTACAGCTCAGGGAGAAATTGGCCCTAACACAACACTATACACTTATACTGCTAATGGAACGATGAATGGTAACATAGAAGTAACTACCACAGGAGATTATGTAAGTGTCTCCAAAGGTAACGATCTGGCACTTGATAGAGGGCAAGCAGTAGTAATGACCAAGGATGGAAGTGAAATGGCAAACTATACGTTGATAGAAGTGGGACCAGACAGAGGAAGTTTTGAAGCAGGAAATGCTACAACATTTGTAGGGGCTGCAGCATGGAACACAAATTCCACAGGGGAACTATCTTTTTTGAATAATGCACTGACTATATACAAACTTGATCAAAACGAGAGGGGAAATTATTCTAATACACAATGGCTTTGGAAGTAGTGTAGAATGATAATTCACTGTTCTTCCGACTATGTAATATCAGAACTCGTGTAACTTGCGGGTACGGTGGAACCTGGAACGATATCGGTTCTTTAAAGAGATTCTATTATTCAGAGTAGAGAACCTCTTAACTTTAAAGTTTTCCTACTTGTATGAATAGGCTATACATACAAAAGAGTAATCAAAAGACTTTGGTCATATCTTTAAGTATGTAATGACATAAAACTATCTGAGAGATTTGCAGGCTGGACAGCATATAAGAGAGCATGCTGAGAGATGTAAAGTCTAGGAATGTCAAACAACATGTCATCAAAAACTTCTTTCTCCATCTGATTTATCCAAAGCTTTGCGAAATGGCTTTCCATTTCTCCTTCTCCTTCCCATTGCAAGCGCAAGCCCAAATGATGGCATGGTCCTACTCAGGGTACTCTGCAGGGACCGCTACTATTGCCGCAATGTGTTATCAAACTTTAAGTCATACGAACACGTATGATAAGACATATACACAATGGATATGTCTTCTGTCTGCGGTGGATGTGGTAATAAAACGCAAGACTATCCAATTTACTGTTACATGTGTGACGATTACTTTTGTTCAGAAAATTGTCATCTTAAAAAGCATTCTAGACCATGGCAGAAGTTTTAGCAGTCGCGCCTCATCCTACTTGAAGAATACCTTGCCTATATTCTTGGAGAGTATAGGTTTGAATTCGCTATCCTTGAAGATTCCAGTCGTACAGATTAATTCTGATTGACCTGTCTCTTAATTGCGATTAGGGATTTGAAAAAATTCCGTTCCGCTGTAAATACCTGTCATTATTATTTGAACACTTTGGCATATAGCGAATTTTTGTATGCTACTGTTTCTTTTGATGATGTAGTATAAAAAACGAACATAATTAGCGGTTCTGTGGGATGCAGCTGAAAATGGAGATGAGTCCCGAGATGGCAAAAAGAGAAGAATATACGTTTTAATAACTATTATCCAACAGTTACAGTCGATTTCGCTTCTTCTATACGTGCGTCACCTTTATCACCATATGCTAGTTTATAATCCTGAAACATAGCCTGTTTGATATTGTCGGAAAGGTTTTGGAGTTCTTCTTTATCGTTAAGTTCTTTCTTTTCTTTTGGTCCTATTCCAAGCGAAAGAAGTTCATTCTGCCAATAGCCATTCTTGGCTTGCTGCTGTAGTTGTTCTTCTTTCTTGGAAAGTGTTAGCATGATATAGGCCTCACAATGGCTGGACCTTACACCAGATGCCATTTAATAAGTACTGAATAGAATACCGGCTTTGATGTTCTTTCTTGTGCTTTTACGAATGCAAAAAAAAATGAATGAACCAATCTATTGAAGCTTGCTGGTTGTTGTAGAACCCATCTGCTTTGATAAGATATTTTTTGAAAAAATCCAGCAAAAAGGACTTGCGTCATCTTCTTATCTATTTCTTCTTCTTAATACTATTTCCATTCATACCCAGTTGCCTTAAACTTTTGGGATTCAAGAATCAGTTTCTGATTCAAGTGCTATAATTAAATTATTCATCCAAGATAACTTTTGTGAATTTGAAAATGCTGTCACCATGGTTAGTCCTTTGACCTTTCCACCTTCAACCACTTTGCCCTTTTCATGAGCCCACCACATGAATTGGTCACCACTACCACCTTCAGATGGCATTACCGAACCCTGCCAGCTAGCGTCAACTGTGCCATGAGGATATTGAGTCATGGTGCCTGAGCCTATATTTTTGACGCTTGGAAATCTGCCTGTACCCCTTAGAAAAAGACTCAATCGCTCCTGCTAGTGGATGACAGGAAAGAGTGATGATTCCTGCTTATACTACTATACAACACAAACCTGAAGCAATCTTGAACAGATTGTTTAAAGTCTAGGCTGTTTTGTTCAGAGAAGTTAAAAGCCACCTGCCTCCCCTAGATTACAGTTTCTATTAATTTGAGCGAAAGGTAAAAGCAGAACCTTCATAACTCGTGATCTTGGACAGAGAAGGCATCAATCGTCCGAACAAAGGTTATTACAAAGCGACGATGCATATACTATAATTGAATTTCGATAGGATTTTCCGTGACGTGATGGACCTCGATCCGCAGATTCGGCTTGTTACCATAAGTGATATGGACGGCAATATTTTGTTGTCTCATCATCGGCGAGGCTTGGTCAATTTACTCACGCAGGAAGAGAGCAGAAAATCGCTTGAAATGGCGGTGAAGGCGTGGAAGACAAGGAGCGAACTTGCACCAAAGATTGGCAAAGGAAAGTATGTTTTGGCTGAATATGAAAAGGTAAAGCGCATAACGATGCCATTGGGAGATAATCACCTTTTATATTTAACAACCGAAGTGAATGTTGATCACGACAAGATAATCAATGGAATACGCAATATTCCATTGATAATTGGTCCTTAATGAATTGTTTATTGGTTAGTTTGTTGATCATCTCGATGCGAACGACCTCCTTAGACATACCGACGACAAAGTCGACAGATATTTCTTGATGCGTTGACAGTGAGATGCATAAGCGATTATTGAGCAATGATCATTTAGTCCTTTGGTTCATTAGGACAGTTTTATGATTTTGTTGGGCGACTCGTCTGCTCATCACGCCATCTCCGAGCCCATGACTTTTGTAATACGGGGTTTTTGGGGCAGATGACGTCTAAAAAGCCAGATGAAGAAGGAAGCCGGTTTCGGTAACTCTGAAAGGAACTTGAACATCACTGTACCTAAACATACGCAGAGAAGTTCGCAAAATAATCAAATGAATTCACTATCAACCTGATAAGAATAGTAGGAACCAATAATTAGATGACAATTAGCGCACTGGATGCAGCTAGGGAAAACGTGAAAAAAATCTATAATAACAGAACAGTCGACTCGATCATAGAATTCAGCACCAACATAGTAAGAGCTTAGACGTCCTGGTACGCCGCCCTGCAGCAACAGTTCTTTAACAATAACCCCACCCTTTTTTCAGAGGTAATGCCTTTAACTATACAGATCATGAGATTGTGCTGAGAATTTTTCATTCCTGATATTTGATGAAACCTTATTTGACGTCTTAATTGTAAAGCAGTTTCTCTTACAACAGATCAAGCACCAAGGATCTTTGCGTCATTAAACATTGGCTGAAGGGAATCAATTATCATCATATCTTAATCTTGATACTCAAAGGAATAGATTAAACGATCCTGACACATAGTATTACGCATCGGAGAAATGACTCACTTATGCCCCTACCTAAGAAAGTGAGGATAGACTTTATCTTGTCTAGAATAGCCGAGGACGGAAATGAAATATCTGAAGAAGAACTCAGAAAGGCAATGTCAGAAATCTCAGATAGGTATGGGGGTTCGACTGCGCTGGAGACAAGCGAAGGACGCTATATCAATAAGGAAGGTGTCGGAAGACTGAGAAGATTCTAAGCTTTTACGTGATAACTCGCAGGCAACCTTCTACACTTGAACAGGACCTTTCTAATTATAAACGCGAGCTCGAACGAAGATTCCATCAAGAAAAAATCCTGATCACATATCATGATGTTACAGAGGTTAGCTGATTTGCATTGTGTTGATTAGTTGGCTGACTAGATTGTGTTCCAAATGCGTATGTAGCAATTGGGTTCGTCCCTCAGAACGGTTTAACGAGGTAGATCCCCCTTCCGGCTTTTGCATCCTATACAAACAAAAACATCTTCGGTCTGTCCGCTCTGCTTTGCAGTTGACATTATTGTTCTAGGAGCCATGGTAGTCGTATTTACTATTATTTTTCCAGCGCTTTGGTGAATTGCGATTTGTGTGTCTACTATTTCTTTACTAGCTGTAGTATAAGAACCCGTGTAATTAACGGGTTCGGTGGAACCCAGAACGATATCGGTTCTTTAAGTGGATTCTGCTAATTCTGATCATGACTCCTGTTAGCTTTAAAGTTTGCTGTTAAACCCAAGTCTTGCTTTCACCCTGGCTTGGCGATAAGCCGCAGGTAAGATTGTAGACGCTGTCGTGCAATTGTAAACTAGAATTCTCATGGCAAAAAATTTGTACAATCTTCCAACGTAGTATTGTGATATAGTTGATGCATCAGATACCACCCGTGAAGTTCAATTGGTCTTTGCTCCAAGTGGGGGACGAGGTCTTGAATAAACAAAATTAGGAGTCAAAGAATTCTCTGCAAAGGTAGATGAGATATAAAGAATTGGTTTAAAGACTATAAAATGCCAAGTATTGAGCTTTGGATTCAAGGAGCAGAGTAGCAGAGTAGTAGCAGTAATAATAATAACAGCACTTTAGTAATCATATACAATTAACCCTAAAAACTAAATAGCAAAATCCCTCAGAGAATTATTATTACGATACTAGAACAAGAACAACAAGAAGTAGAAGAAATAGAATATGATGCTGAATCGCCATTATTGCAAAAATATGACGAGTTTGCAGCCGTAGTTGTAGCGACTGAGAAGAAGAAGAAGAGCGAGCAAAGACTAAAGATATTGGTTAACTAAGCTGTTTTTGCATCGCAGTTACTAGTATTGTTCTTGAGCTTTGCTGCATTGCGATTTCTGTATCTACTATTCTTTTCCTTACTCTGGTATAAGAACCCCTGTAATTAGCGGGTTCGGTGGAATCCGTGACAGATTTGACTTGAAAAGCCCACCCATAGCGATGTAGATATCTGGGTGTTCTAACGCTCATTGTATACCATTTTTTTTGTGTATTGTCATAGCTCCGTTTTGCACACCTTTAAGTATTCAGTGACCAAATGCCTAAACAATAGTGATACAAATGAAAGATTTCTCCCTGTCTTCGGGCATAAAACCCGACAGCGCTTTAAAAGACCATCATAGGATTCTCTTGGTTGACGACGACGCAGATATTGTTCATGTTCTCAAGCGCGGGTTAGAAATCAAAGGCTTTGAGGTTGATGCTTATGATTCTTCAAAAGAAGCACTTCACGCTTTCAAACCAGATGTATATGACCTTGCAATTCTCGACATCAGGATGCCTGGTTTGAGCGGTTTTCAACTATACAGGGAAATGAAGAAGCTTGACCCTGCAACCATTGCTTGCTTCCTTTCTGCTTTCGAAATACTCCCCGGCGAGTTTGAAAAGGTGTTCCCTTCTATGAATGGAATAAGAGCCATCATCAAAAAACCAGTATCTCTCAATCAGCTATTAAGAGAAATAGCACCTGTTTTGAGAGTCTCTGCAGTTGCAAGAGCCCGCAGAGGAGAGCATTTCCTCGTTGCTTTTGATACACCACAAGAATTGATTGAACAATCACTGCAGTTTTTAAAGACAGGCTTACTAGAAAAAGAGGAAGATATATTGTTAGTCACAGACGAATTGCCAAAAGATACAATCCGCAAGAAAATCGCCAAAGAATGGAATCAACCAGGTGTCGAGACCTTGGAGCAGCAAGGAAGAATTACTTTAATGACTTTTGCTGAATGGCATTTAATGGAAGGAAAATTTGACATTGAGAGAAGTAAGACAATGATGACAAAACGTGTGCACAAATCAATTGACCATGGAAGAAAGGGTTTGAGGTCAGTTGGAGACATGAATCCGTTCTTTAGTAGAAATAAGAAACAAGATTTAGTAACTTGGGAATCATCGTTAGAAAGGCAATTTAATCTACCAATTACATCGTTGTGTGCTTACACTACAGATAGCATTAAGCAGTTAAATAATTCTTTGAGCATGATTATGCGACAACATCATAACAGGATGATGATGATGATAGGAGGAAATGCACAAGGCAATGAAAGAGCACCAGAACCATAATCATAAACATCATTATGAGAATAGTAACCAGAAAGTCATGACTGGAAGTTCTCAGGAGATAGCCTTTCAGATGTCAGAGAAGAACAATAAGTTGATTGAGCCAGGCAGTCACAATTTACTAATCTACAATGACTTGAAGAAATTTCGTGAAATCTATATCCAATGCACGGGGACTTTGCTAGCAGAAAATGAAATCGTTGTGATAGCCACTCAATATGACCCTATAGAGGAGTTAAAGAATACCTTAAGACTGGCAGGTGTTGATGTTGAGAGATATCTCAATCAAGGTTCCCTCTTTATTCTAGATGCTCAACAAGGATATCAGGGCGTAGACTCCAAGGGCACATGGAAGTTTGCGATGAGCCTCCTTTCCCGTGCAAAAAAGGAAGGTAGACATGGAGTCACTTGGTTTGGTGACCTTGGCTCCTTTTTCAACTTTGAGAAAATTGAAGAGCTAATGCAGTATGAGCTATGGTGCCCACAAAAATATGAAGATACTATGAAAACTATTTGTTGTTACCATTTAGAGGATTTTGAGAACTTAAGCGAGACTCAGCAGCACAGACTATTGGACCACCACTTCAAATCAATCTTGGTCAAGTAAAACATAGAATATCTGTTACGACTAAACTCATTTACTGCTTTAGCTTTTTCTGTTCTTCTAATAATTTGTTGTCTGCTTTATGATTTGAACAATTACAGACTTGTTCGGTGAGATGGGAGACAGATTTGACTTCGTAATTCCACTCACAAGAATATCGAGTTTATCTGCGGATTCGGTGGAACCCGAAACGATATCGGTTCTTTATAGGGGTTCTACTAATTCTTACAAGACTGCTTAGCTTTAAAGTTTCCTCTAAAGCCATGCCCTATCGCACCCCTGTAAATCTGGATGATTCATTTTAGAGTATCTAAGCTTTACGCCTCTAATTTCAGAGAAACAACTGTTCTGTCACGCTTATTTCGGAAAAGGTTCTTAGTTATCTTGGACTGCTCGGTTGCTTGAAGGTTTTAATAAAGCTGCGTCACCGGTTCGTTGTAGTTATGAGAGAACTGTATCAAATAGTCATGCCACCATCATCTTACATCTCGCTAACTGACGTACTGTGTTCTGAAAATGGTCATAATGCTGACTTCGTTATTGGATAAAGGCAGAAGAAGAGAGAACATGACAATGACGCCGCCGCCTCTTCCAACAGACATAGCATTAAGACATAGACCCTCAATCTTCAAATGCTTCAAATGTGCTACCACACACGCTGATTTTTTCGCAACGAAGAGTTCCTTACAAAATCCAACCAAGGTAATTCCACTCTGTTTTCAATGTTATGTGCAAAAGAAGAGATGGATATGGAGATTAGTCAAGGAAAACAATAACAAAAACAAGAAAGGCAAACGCAAATAATACACTTGATAACCTTATTTCTCTAGTCATATCTGTATCTCTTACGCGCGTCATATACGAACTCTCTATCTTTAAATGGGAAGATCCTACTATATCGCAAAAAGCAATCTTCGCACAAGATGATAAGTTGCTTAGGTATTATGAATAACCCTTCTGCTTGTGGATTCTCACACATTTGACAAACGAACCGACAATTAGCTGTTTTGTTTTGAGTTGTACTTTGGGTCATTTTTCTAGCTTATCTCCCTCTCTCTCGCTGACTTGTTACTGATGTTGTTGCTATGGTTTTTCGTCTGGTAGCACTTCCATTGTTTGTGCTTCGACCGTTTCTGTAACTCTTCTTGTTTCGATTGCATCATCACTACTGCTCCTACTGGTTATTGTTGTTGTTGATGTACCAGGCAGGCTAGATGCATCTTCTTCAGTCGTTGAGGAATCTTCCACTACTCCACTGCTAGGAGTGGAAGTAGTAGTAGTAGTATCAGTTTCTGTTGTGTTGGAATTATTATCATTATTATTATCCAATGTGGACACAGATTCCTCCAATCCGTTCTCACAATCTGCTGTTTTGGTATCCCCTTCCTCTGCATTAAAGTCTTTGATAGTTACATCTTCTTGGCTATAGCCTCCACAATCAAAGTGGTCAGCGCCCGAATCTCCTGTGAGATAGACGTGATCAACATTACTAGCCTCCAAAGTATCATCGCCTTCGCCACCATGTAGTCCAGCATTTACCTCTCCTTTCAAATGATCATTTCCTCCCTCACCATAAGCTGTGTACTCGGTTTCAACTACATCGTTGCCAGACCCTGCATACACTGTTTGATGCACTACTTCCTCATCACCACCTACTGCAATGATACTGTCAGCTCCCTCATCTCCATAAATTTTTGCATTTTGCCCATCTACTTTTATGTAATCAGCTCCTGCGTTACCATGAATTACATTGAGTGGAAATGATGATCGGGGATCAGATGGACCGGTTGTATAGATATGGTCATTTCCTGTTCCACCAGAAAGAGTATTGCCGCCATACCAACCATAGATATAATCATCTCCACTACCTCCCTTTATACGATCATCACCTGTGCCACCGTAGAGCTTATCTTTCCCTCCATATCCATAAATTAAATCATCGCCACGTTTTCCATCGATTGTGTCTGAATTATTTGTACCTCGCAGCGTATCGTCTCCGTTTGTACCAGATAGCGTTACTGCAAATGCACTGGTTATTGGAGTAAGAGCAAGCATAGTTGCCGTAGCAGCAAATATTACTAGCATTTTCGTTGTTATAGGATTTTTTATTCTTGCTTTATTACTTGCTATTTTTGTTGCAAAAGTTATCTCTTTTTGCATAACTATGTTAATACTGTCTATTTTCTTAAATATTATGCAAACGCGCTCTGTAGGTCAATAGGGTAATGCTCCTGCCATAAGACAAGTAGGTGAGAGGCTCATTGTCAATTGGCTCTGTAGTGCACTTTCAGATGATAATTTGGGCATGCCTCTATCGCTTTTTTTCTTATAGTCATTTCTAGATCATATCGTTATTCTTGAGAGAATGATGATAATGATCTCTAGCTCAAATCCTACCATAATTCTTGTAACAATGCTTTTAGATAGAATAATCGAAGCCTCATATCTGTCTGAGGCTTTGTGTATAACTTCGTAAGATGCCTTAGCATAATTTCATGGTCGATCCCCCCACGCCTGTGTTGTTCAGTAACAGAATTGATTGGTCATAGTAATGCAGTAAAAATAAGTCCTCAGAATTCCGCCGCTTTAAGATGTATTGCGATTTTCCTCTATCTATGGCCATTGTCTACTTCTTTCAATGTTGGAATATGACGGCAATAGAAGTTTGCGGGTTCGGTGGGATGCAGCTGAAAATCGAGTTGAATCAGCAATGGAAGTCATGTTGACAAGTGTAGTGGAAATGTGAACGTTGTATATTTTCTTATGGCAATATGTATTCGCGTTTAGCTAGCGGATTCCTAAGCCTATTGTACAACAACAGAGCCTCTAAGTCATAGAATAAGGATTGTTCCCTGCTTATGCTGCTCACCACCTGATGCAATACAATCTGGAGCATTTCAATCTCTATAGCGAGCCACTATGCATCTTCAATATGCATTGCTTCTTCCAGTATCTTTCCTAACTTTTTTCTTCTTCTTGTTCTTTAAGCGACTGAAGTCACTGCATCCAATCGCCAAATCTGATTCTTGATGTCGCTCATCAATTTTACAACCTCCTCATTGTCAGAATTTGAATCTTTTTTTCTAGAGGCTCGAGCGAGTAGATCTCTACTATAA
Organism: uncultured Nitrososphaeraceae archaeon; assembly: GCA_963786915.1. GTDB lineage: Archaea > Thermoproteota > Nitrososphaeria > Nitrososphaerales > Nitrososphaeraceae > Nitrososphaera. The sequence goes on along the minus strand of CAWBAU010000014.1, from coordinate 341,440 downwards.
ATTATATTTTTGTCGACGAAAGCATAGGGTTGTAGTTCAGGATGATGATTTTTAGTTAGGTCCTTGATTATCGTTAAATGCCTATCTATGAACTTCTTTCTATCTTCAATTTGTTCTATCATGACTTGAGCGTGTTCCTTTACACGATTCCATTCTCTACTTTCTTGGTCTACATCATATTCTTGAATATATTCTAGGGATTTTGCAAGCTCGTTTCTGATAAAGGAAGTGTCATAACGAACAACGTGCAGGAAGCAACCCTTTTTTCTTATGTCTTCTTCGCTCATATCTCTCCTCTTCGGTATAACTTCAGGGTATATTATTATCTTCAGTGGACCTATAGTATAAATGATAAAGATGATAAATGGGTCGTTCAGCTTCCTCTCACTGCATGAATTCAATCCATCATTCGCTTGAGGCAATTTTTAGCTAATTATAACTACGATCCTCACACTGGCGTCTGTAACAAGTGCAGGTGTCTATAGAGGGAGAAAAGAGGGCAAAATATAATAATTTGCAAAGATCCTGCCATGTATCTTTTTACTATTTCTTTCGATCCTCTAGTGTAAGAACCCCTGTAATCAGCGGGTTCGGTGGAACCCAGAACGATATCGGTTCATTAAGTGGATTCTATTACTCATCAGGTACTCATTAGCTTTAAAGCTTTGCTGCTTCTATCGTTGGTATCTAGTTTAGACCAAATTGATCTCTGTGTGTGTCTCTCCTGGTCCCGATAGACATAGATCTATCTGGCTTAGATCTACCTTTGTCATTTGTTATTCTTCAAGGACTCCCGTGCATCTTCTTTTCCTTCTTCCTCTTCTTCTGTCGTCAAGTCATTATCCTTCTTGTTGTTGACTCTACTCAGTATTAGGCATGTAACAAAAATAGAAGAGTAGGGAGCATATTTTCAGAACCGTTTCAGGGAGTGGACTCATAACCCCTGGTTTTGCAGTAAACAAGAGTGTCTTCGTCGTTATCCTTGAATGCATTTGGACCGTAGCAAGAGCGAGGTTGTTCGCCGTCAGTCTCAATAAAGGGCGAGGTGATGCATTGTTTTGGATTACCTCTAAAGTTATCGTGGACATTTCGCTCGGAGCTGGCTTTATCACAATTTGCGTCCGCATATGCTGAAGGTATCAACGTAACAGAACTTCCAGTTTCCATAGTTGCCATTGCTAAAAATATACCCACACCCGCAACCATCACCACTGCCAGCCCGATAAAGGCTACTCTTGAAGTTATTTTGTGAAATCTACCTAAATTCAACATTCTTCAAAACTGTGCTGCTTATTTAAGGATATTTAATTAACAAATATATATGCACATAACCAATTTGCTAGTTGTCATTGCTGGTGCTGCTGCTATTGCTGCTTTCTGCTTAGTAAGAACAGTACAAACTTTAACATTTCAATCTCTGTAATAACCTGCACCCTTTCAGCTCTTTGTAATGATGAAACAGAAGCGACGTAGTAATACTATGAAGTGGTATCAACTGTACAGAATTAGAGCAAGCTGAGGGATACAACTTGGGAATGTCCCAGATCTCATCAAACTTCTTTCGTTCAGACTTGTTCAAGGTATTGCGAAATAATTTCTACTAATTCTTTTCTCATTGTGGTATAAGAACCTGGGTAATTAGCGGGTTCGGTGGGATGCAGCTGAAAATTCAGACGAATCTGCAAGTGGAATTTAGGCTGCCAATGCAATAAAGAACTAAACGCTGCGCCTTTTCTACCTTTAATTCTTGTTGTTTTCAGCCCATATCCTATCAACACTTCTTTCAGTAGTGCTTTCACTGACTGTTGCAATCATAGACTGGTTCTTTATGATTGCCCTAAAAATGTCCTTATCTGTAGCCATTCCAATAGTCATCGTTTTTTCATTATCGAAGACTGGGAGCTGTCTGATATTTTTCGACTGCATTGTCTGAATTGCATCTCTTATTGAACTCCTTGCGCTTATGGTTATGACTGGCTTGCTCATTATGTCGCGTGCAAGGAGCTCAGGCATCAATATCTCGGTTGTTCCTGCTACGCTTACAATATCTCTTTCGGTGATTATGCCAAGAGGGAAATTATTTTCGGTTTTAGTGATTACTACACTTCCAATATTGTTCTGGTTCATGATGCTTGCCACCGCCCTGACAGATTCACTTGGCTTGGTCGTCTTGCTACCTCTAATACTAGCACCGCTTCATTCATTATTTCTTTACATGGATCTATTTTCCGGATTGCTCTGTACTCTCTTCAATTTGCTTCCTTAAACTACTAGGTCTCAGGTTATGAAAAATGATCTATCAACGCAACTGTTATAGATTTTTGATCGATAATGCTTTTCATGAAATCGGCACGAATTCATGCATATCGAGAACCTCTGAAAGTAGAAGACGTACCAAAACCGGGCATGCCGCGTGGTGAAGAAGTCCTAGTTAGGATCGGCGGCACTGGGCTATGCCACAGTGACTTGCATATAATGCAAGGTGATTGGGCCAGCTCAATACCTGTTCAATTACCAAAGACTTTAGGGCACGAGGTCGCTGGTTGGGTGGAGGAAGTAGGTGACTCTGTTCCTTCTGCTTCATCTGCTGGTGGACAGGTCAAGGGGGACTTGGTTGCCATATTTGGTGGTTGGGGGTGCGGAGCTTGTATTCAGTGTAAGAGCGGTAATGAGCAGCTGTGCAATTATGCCAGATATCCAGGTGTGATAGATGACGGCGGTTATTCTGAGTATGTCCTTGTTCCCACATATCGCTATTTGGTAAAGGTCGATAAGACATCCGGTCTCACTCCTGTAGATCTTGCCCCGTTGACAGATGCCGGGCTGACACCATACAGAGCCATAAAAAAAGTTAGCCATCTTTTAGGACAGGGTAAGAGCGTTGCGGTAATTGGACTGGGAGGACTTGGATTCTACGGAATCCAATATGCCAAAATCCTAGGTCAAGGAAGCGTGGTAATAGGCATAGACCGCAACGAGAAAAGAGTGCAAGAAATAGGTAATGCAAAATTAGTAGACCATGTCCTGAGCATATCTTCTCATGCTCCAGATATTCGAGAACAGGTAACAAAAATTACTGGAAGAGGAGTTGACGTTGTTATAGACTGTGTTGGGGCAGAGAATACTACAACAGATGCCCTTAGAATCCTGAATAAAGGCGGTGCCCTTGTTGTGGTGGGTATGTTTGGAAATGAGGTTAAGATACCGTTGGTTCCAGGCTATAGTCAGCGAGTACCAAGTCCACTTTTCCCTCTGGGGCAATTACAATGAACTTTGCGAGGTCATAGAACTTGCAAAGCAGGGCAAGATATCACATAGCATACAGGAATTCCCTCTTTCTGAAATAAACAAAGTTGCAGATATGCTGAGGAATGGTGAGATAAAGGGTAGAGCAGTCATTGTTCCAAAATACATAGTCAAATAAAATAAGCGAGAGAAGAGTCATTGTAAATGTTGGATCTATCTTTTCTTTTGCTTTCAAATCATGAGATTTATTTTCGAAGAGTTTGCATAATCTTTTCTCTAGCTCCCATCTTTCCATCGTAAAAAAGCCTTTCATCCATCTGCTTTACTGACGAGCCGTGGACGGGCATAAATCTCATTTTAGAAAGGACATCTTTATCAATATCGACTCCTGGCGCAACTTCCTCAAGAATAACCCCCTCTTTGGCAAGCCTGAAAACGGCCCTTTCCGTAACGTAGAGAATCTCCTTTCCATATTTGATTGCCTGGTGTCCACTGAAGACAACCTTGAAAACCTTCTCAATGAATTTTAGTGTCGGTCCATCGTCTAAAATCTGTATCTTTCCATTCACAATATCAATCTTGGATTGTCCCGCCGTAAATGCGCCTGCAAAGTATGTTCTTGGTGCTCCTCCTGCTATCACGGGAAATCCTCCCGGACCAAATATCCTATTAGGCAACATCGATGGGTTAACATTTCCTTCTTGATCAACTTGTAAAAAACCAAGAGAAGCTGCATCAATTATCCCACCTTCAAAGTTGGAAAACATGTCCGGTATTGTTGAAAGGGCAAATGGGCTTATTGCCAAACCAAAATCCGGACCGGACAAAGCAATACCTCCCCAAGCACCAGATTCAAGTACCGTCAGTATGAATTCAGTTACATTTTCTTCAGCTGCCACAGAAGATACCAAAGCAGGTATCCCTATTCCTAGGTTAACCAAGACAGGCTCTCTCTTTTCTTCAAATAACCTCTCTAATTCCAAGAGAATCCTCCTGGCAATTACTCTTTCATATTTATTCGGAGGGCTTCTCATGGAAATGTCTCTGATCAATTCGTCAGTTATGGGTGGTACTATCCTGAAGGAAATTCGAGGATCGTACTCAGCTGTTGCTCCTTGCCAATGATATTGTCTTGGAGCAACTGTAACAAAATCAACCAGAGGGCCTGGAATTTCTACGTCTCTAGGGTTCATAGTCCAAGACTTTGTCAACCATCTTACTTGGGCCATTACCATCCCTTGTTTTGGTCTAGCTTTTGCAGCTTGTGCAATGCTGAAGCTGGTTCCTCTCATTCCCTCGTCTTCCATCGATAGGTTCCCATTCTCGTCGGCTGTTGTAGCTCTGATGAGGGCAAAATCAGGTTTTGGAGCCTGATAAAGTAGATACTCTTCTTGCTCAATATTGATAATATTGATTTTGCATGACATGTTCTTCTTTCCTATCTCGTTCAGAGCTCCACCTTCTTTCCTAGGATCAAGGAAGGTCTCTAGACCTATTTTAGTTATAAGACCAAGTCTGCCCGACGCCACTTCTCTGAACCAGTATGCCGCTATTCCAAGTGGCCACCCGTAAGATTCGATCCGGTTATCTGTTATCATTTTCTGAAGCCAAGGTGAATAAGCTAGAAAAGGTATCAAGACCCCACGGAGAAAGTCCTGGGTCGGATCCTGGTAAAGTCTTTCAGCTACTTGGTCCAATGCTCTTCCAGGTAGAGCAGGGAGCGCGTCTGATATTATGAAGATGCCCTTAGGATGGCCTATTTCCGAGTAGCGCTTGTACAACTCCAGAATTAGATATTCTGGTGTTGTTGCCATGTTAAAGCCGGAGATAGCAACGATCGAATTGTCTTTAAGTATCGAAAGGGATGTGGCTGCATCAACGATTTTGGAAGACATTTCGTAACTTTTAGTCAATAGTGAAGCCTCCTCATTAAAGACTATTTCGCAAAATAAAAGAGGTGATTGGTATATGAAGGAAGGAAGGTTTATCCTCCTCTCTATATTTCAACTCCTGTATACCTAAAAGTTGACACCTCTGGAAATTGTCATCATATACTTCTCCTCCTCTGATTAAATACAATATGCCGTAGTGTGTTCATCTTCAGCACAGTGGTGAAATCTAATTTCAATGATAGGAAGAATCCTTTATACAAGTGCCGAGAGTGCAATATTGAAACCCAGCTAAAGGATTTTCAATCTCTCTTCTTGATATGAATTTGCTAAGGATAGCTAGTTGAAGGTCAATTGTAAATTGTCGTAGATATCATCACCAGCTATGATGCTTTATTCAAGCGTTCTGTCATACCTCATTTTCATTATTTGATATCTGAGTTTTCAGTGTGATGCAGTGCAGTCTTAGTTAAGTATTAGTACATACCATTTTACTCAGATGATAGGCTCTCAAGAGATCATGTCAAAGGTATGGAGTCACATGACTTCCGATCCGCATAATTCACTAATGCTGCCTACGACACACATTGGAGAATCTATCACATCGCTCTTGATACGAACCCTTCTCTGCTCCGCAATTCTGATTATTTCAGTAAACCACTTTTGTGCCTCAGCCCGGGCCTCTTCAACCTTTTCTTTATTGGATCGGGGTAGGACAATCGGTAAATGCCCAGCAATTGAAGGTCCTGTTCGAGGTTTACGATGTGCACGACAGCAACTTCGGAGCCGTATTTTTGTGCCATCTTTACTGCGTAGTCTACTGCCTCCATCGAGTTCTTTGAGCCATCGATTATTACAACTATTTTGGAAATTCTTGCTGCTGCTGTTGTTGTTGTTGAGCCAATTCAATGACTTCTAAGTTTGCGTTGCTTAAAAAAGAAACAGGATGCACTGCAATTTAGTGCACTGGACATTCATCATAATTTATAGTCCATCTACAATGCGAAGTGATCGATGGATATCATAACATCTTTACATCAGGATATGGGGTTGAGGAGGATCTGCAAGCGCACAATTACGTCTAAGCCATTGCAGATATCTCGCACAAACAAGCCTGCAATTGAGGCCCCGGAACCAAAATTGATTCCTCTCAGCATAGTAACGCTTAACAAATGTAAAGAATATCTAGAAAGACCCAAGAAGAAAAGACGCGAGCCCAAAGTACATCGTCAAAGTGGCGATGTCGCTAATAATTGTTGTAAGTGGACCTGAAGTGACAGCTGGATCGACATTAAACTTTGCAAGTGAAATAGAGAGATATGTCGAGATGACGGCTTGAAATACTATACTGATTAGTATTGATAGTCCAATAATCGCTCCAGCCTGAGATAGTCCCCATCCTACTGATGCAACGGCAAATAGTAATGAGGCAAAGATAATTCCCAGAATCCCTCCAACCTTGACTTCTCTTGCAAGGTATCTTTTTACCGAAAATTCTGGTTCAAGAGCTATCATTCTTACAATCAGGGTCTGTGACTGGGTTCCTATTGCGTCGCTAAGATAGATCATGAGTGGAATGAACGAGGCCAGCACAAAGTAAGAGCTTAGGATATTCTCAAATGCATTTACAATATAAACCGCTACAAGCCCTCCTAACAGCCCTAATATCAGTGAGGGTATTCTAGCTCTTACAAGTTTTGATACGGGTGTTGTCATATCTTCTATTTCCTTTATGTAGTGATGGATACCTCCAGACTTCAAAATATCTTCACGAAATTCATGATGAAAAATTTTCAATATTGCATCATAAGCTACAACTCCGATCAGACGATTCTCGCTATCCACCACAGGTATAGATTTTAACTTGTACTTGAGGACAAGATAAATTATCCTTTCCTGATCTGTATCAAGATGTACTGTTACAGGGTTTTTTCTCATAATTTTCTTTAGCTGGGTGTCATCGAAAGCTTGCAAAATATCTTTCAACGAGACAACTCCATAAAGAAATTGGTCATTGTGGATAACATAGACATAATCTATGACATCAAATTCCTTTGCCCGGTTAGCAATTAATTTCTTGATCTCCCCTGCAGTTGATTCTTCGCTAAATGAAAGAAACCGTTTAGTTATCTGGGCTACTGCGGCATCAGGTGAACTCGTATGAGGAAAAGAACTCATTGATATGTGACTTGATATGATAAGACTTGCTTATAATCCCATAAATAATCTCGGGCCTTGCTTATGGCCCACCTTTTGTTAGTTGTCATTTTTGACAACAAGTCTGCGAGAAGTCTTAGCTACTCTTCTAGATTGCCTGTCTCTTCAACGATAAAGTGGCATGAGTACATTTTGCATCTTGAAGTCATGTGTCGTCACTGCTGATCATTTAGTTGAATAACAGTATAATAATTACCACTAAGGATTTAAAGAGTCTGGGTCGTTACTGGGCGAATAAATAACCTGCTAGATTAGGTAGGCATTTGCATGCCAGTATGTCTCTTAACACATACATATGATGGATAACTGCTTACTATAGGTGCCACTATAGTGCCATTGATGGCAGAAAAGTGCTCGATGTTAAGACAAGACACATTCGGTTCTTGGATTTTTGATCAGTGAGGAAACCTCATGCCACCATCTATATGCGCTAATATTCATATCAAACCAGATGTGCACAGTGTGGTAACCAATCTCACTTCAGTGACTGTGAATAGGTTGATGAGGGGTATGCCCAGACCTGCATATTTGCGCACACTCTCACAAGATGCTGACTCCTTTCGCCGTGCCTCTAATTCTTCTCCGATGACAAAAAAGCACTAGGCTATTGCTGATACTTGCCAAATGCAAACTTCCTCAAGAATTAGATCGTCTGACATAACACGTAGTGCTTTGTTATGCATGAAACTTGTATAATCTTCTCTTTTTGGTCCTTTTCATTTGTCGGATGAGTAAAAGCCTTCCATGCCATCCATAATCAAAGAATGGTTTTCTTTTTTGCGCAGCACTTGCAACCATTTTTTTATGATCTCTGCAAATCCCATTTATGTAGTTTGCAACATCCCATGTTCACATGTCTACTACGACAGTTGTTTCTCTATCTTGTAATACCATCTTGCACGCTCACCACTCGTGAAGTTTTCATCAGCACCCTCTTCTCTGCCCAAGGTATTAGCAGACTTTCGCCCGCTGATTCTATACAAGAAGTTTTCACTCTATAACCCTCATATGACTATTCAGCTTGTAATTGTAGTTGCACTTTCCATTTTTGACCTTAAGCGACTATGTTGTGGGTTGCTAAATAACCAATACAAATGCAGTGTAATGCACAGTATTCCATCAGCATATATTATCTTTGCAGACATACTCAGTAGATGGGCTACAAAAATAATACGGTTGATGAGACCTTGGTTGAGGATTATATGACGGTGATAACATTGACTATGAATTTTAAGAATAGTGTTTTAGATATTGCAAAAAGGATGGTAGCGGAAAATATTAGCTCAATTGCTATAATAGACGACAAAAACGCAATCATTGGTATCCTCACAGAACGAGATATTGTAAAGATCATTGCCAATGAAGTCTCCCCTGGGGGGGTCACTGCGGGGTCTTTGATGTCCTCTCCACCAGTCACGGTAAAAAATAACGCGCCTATTGAAGAAGCTGCCAAAATTATGGCAGGGAAAAAGGTGAGACATCTGCTAGTCGAGGATTTTTCTGGCAATAATATTGTGGGTATTATTACTGTCACTGATTTGGCTAGATATCTTAGGCAGAAATCCCGGACCGGTGAAGAACTTCCAGCTTCTGAAGTGTGGAAAATATTCTTTTGATTTGCATCCTCGGAAAATGAAACGTGCAGGATGTTTGATACCGCAGAGTAATAGTAATAGTGTTTAGTAGTCTAGAGTTGACGAATTATCGATCACAATTGAACCGGCAAAGATGTCTTATCCAATTGCCTGACAACAAGACATGAGGCTTGAAGATCTTAGTGATACAATGCCGCAGAGAATTAAACTGGATATCTTTCTAGGGGTATGCAGTGCATGGCAGAAAAATATGCAATGTGGTTAATTAGTTCTTAGTTCTACATAGTATCTGAAATGACTAATAAGAAAAGCGGTAGAGGTTCATCCAAGAACACAGAAGATCGTGGAAGGATTTGGCTTAACGTGCAAAAGGTGCAGCAGAGATGTTTTTGGTGATAAAACAGTAACTTCGCATTGCTTTCTTGCTCGCTGGTATTATCTTACACATTTGGTTTTGCACGTTAAGTTTATCCGCTAGAAACTAATTGCAATATGCTGCAGACTTTATTGTTAAGTACAATGGTGCTGATAATTCAATGTATATGAAGCAAGACCTACAAGCTACAGAGAATAATCAAACTCTGCTATCACTCTATGTGCATAAAATAGTAGCAATGCCTGCACTCGAACATCTAATAATAATTACAATTCTAATGGTTGGAGAGAAAGGCAAGACTTGAGCAACGGACGAACTGCTGTAATAATCATCGCAGGACTTGCAATCGGAATTGTTGCAGCAGTATTGGCAGGTCAATGGATATTTGAGGGGGTCTTTAGACTACTGCATCCAGATGCTAGCGATTTTTGGTAGAATCTGGTTACTCTGGCAATCGCTGAATTTTAACTCTGATTGTTGGCTTGGTCGCTTTTGGTATAGTGATTGGAATATTTTATGGATCAGTTTTCTTCCTTACTTCCAAAAGACGCAGGAGGAGCACCCCACATGACATGATCTTACAACAATACAGCGCCTATTCCCCTTTTCTTGCTGCCTTCCTCCTATATGCCTATAATAATGCGATATAACTTGATGGCCCTAAGCCTTTTTTTAGTTGAGTGAACGAATCTAAGAAGAAGAAGAACTGTCTTAGTATAACTAATAACAATAAATCCTCTGTTGCTTACAAGGCGAGCACAATTTTTTCAGGTGAGATGTTCTTCAATCAGATGGCTACCCTCACCCACTCTGCAATGAATAATGTCTAGTATTCCCCCTACTTCTTGAATTGTCCTAATTACTCGTTCAACGTGCCTTGGCACAGTTAAGATATGGACATTTGGACCTGCATCTGTCCCTGCGTATACAGGTATACCTTCGTTTCGAAGAATTTCGACCTTCTTAAAAATATCCTCTGTCACATTCGTCCAGTAATCAAGTGGCGGCATCGTCATAAGACACACTTGTCTAAAAAGATAGTTTTCTTTTTCATATAACGGGCCAAGCTTTGCGATATCTCTTGCCGACAATGCTTCGCTTATTTGTTGTATATGTGGATCTGCTATACTTACAAACTCTGAATAAAATTGTTCAGGACAGGTCATTTTTGACAGCTTCATTCCCTCGATCGACTTTATCTTTTTTGGATTAGAACTAACCATAGCTATAATGTTACGTACATCCCAATGATTTTCGTTGAAAAGCTGCTTTGCATATGAAGAGTCATCCGTATTGCCTTTCTGCCACATCACAAATCCTCCAAAGACAGAACGTGAGGCAGAACCGCTACCTCTTCTTGCCATAATGGATTTCCACCTTGTATCTGAAGTCTTGCCAACAAGACCTGCAAATGCTTCAGCTAATGCAGATGCACTTGCAGCCGAACCTGCAAGTCCCGTCCCTACAGGAAATGATTTTTTTGTAGTAACCTCAAGCTTTTCTTTAAATCCTGTGTATCTTCTCATTGCATTGAGATGATAGATGAAGTGGCTGCGAATTTCTCCTTTGTCCTCTATACCATCTATGATGACCTTATCGCGTTCAGATGATCGTATTGTTCTTAGAGTGACTGTATAGTCTAGAGGATAGTTTATTCCTTGTAAAGTGACTGAAAGACTGGATCTAGTAGGCATTCGGAGTGTGTCATTTTCATTACCCCAGTAAATGACAAGAGCCTTGTTTGGGTGCGATAGAGCAGTTTTTATCATAGTGACGCGTGAATATCTTTTTCTTTCCGTTTTAATTATTATCTCTTAAATTCTTTCTATTCTTAAAGAAATTTCATGATATGTGAATTGACTATTTCAGGCTGATCAATATTTGGTAAATGTCCTGCATCTGGTATAATTTCAGTTTTGATATTGGAAATCAACTTCTTTGCACGTCGAATAGTTGTATCGATACTGCCGTAAATAACCTCGTTCTGTCCTATCATAAGAAAAATAGGTGCCTTTGTATGCGAAAGCTGCTCATCTGAAAATTTGGATGGTAAACCAAGACGAGGTTTTGACACTCTACTCAAAAGGCGAAGCAACCTACAACTATTATGACTATGGAAAAAAAAGAGCCATTAGGACAGATAAGGGCAGTGAAGGTAACAATGTATGAATAGTTTCGAGTGATCTATATTTGTGAAATATTATTATTCCTAAATCCCAGAGCCATTATTCTTTGAGAATTTGATGCTTGAAGGCAAAAAATGGTTTACAAACTACTGGCCATTTAACTTCTCTTGTTTTTCTCTGTGAAAGAGAGATCCTGTAAACAATGAATTTAATGTTTGTACAGGGCAGTTTTGAATTGCACAAATTTTCATATGCAGCTGCTATTCAGTGAACTGTCATCACGGGGCATTTGGATCTTTCCAAGACTCCCCTGGAAACACTACCAAGCGCCGCTAGCTTGGCCACGCCACTAAGCCCAGTGCCTCCCATTATAATCAGCTCTATCCCCTTGCTTTCTGCATATTCGAGTATCCTGTCCACTGGTCTGCCCTGAACCACTTCAGTCTTGAATTTTTTCAATCCTCTTTGCTCGTAATCGCGCTTTTTTTTCATCAAGAATTCTGATAACTTCATTTTTCATGACTGAATATACGTATTGTGCATGCTCTTGAAACGCCGATAGCTTGCTATCCTTTCGGGATTTAATAGCATGCTCTACTACTGGGTAGATTGGAATCTCTGAGATAATATGCAGGACAATCACCTCAGTCTCATCGGGGCTTGCTTTTGCAAGTCGTTGGGCAGTTCTTCTATTATGTCCCAAGACCTCATCGATGCAGTTTCTCATACAACAAATCAAGCACCAAGGATCTTTGCGTCATTAAAGATTGGCTGATCGCATCAGTTACCATCATATCTTAATCTTGATACTCAAAGGAATAGATTAAAGGATCCTGACACATAGTATTACGCATCGGAGAAATGACTTATGCCCCTACCTAAGAAAGTGAGGATAGACTTTATCTTGTCTAGAATAGCCGAGGACGGCAATGAAATATCTGAAGAAGAGCTCAGAAAGGCAATGTTAGAAATCTCTGATAGGTATGGTGGTTCGACTGCTCTCGAGACAAGCGAAGGACGCTATATCAATAAGGAAGGTGTCAGGCAGACGGAGAAGATTCTGAGCTTTTATGTAATAGCTAGCAGACAACCTTCTACGCTTGAACAGGATCTTCCTAATTATAAACGCGAGCTCGAAAGAAGATTTAATCAAGAAAAAATCCTGATCATATATCATGATGTTACAGAAGTTAGCTAATTTGCATTGCGTTGATTAGTTGGCTGACTAGATTGTGTTCCAAATGCATATGTAGCAATTGGGTTCGTGGAACCCAGAACGAAAGCGGTTCTTTAGTTGGGTTGTTATTGTGAGAACAGGAGCAATATGCGTTAAAGCTTTCTGTCAAAGGAACATTTTTGACTTCGCTTTGACTTAATGAAAGGCTGCAGCACGACAACTCTAAACGCTCCAGCATCTTTTTAATAATAAATCATGCAGAACTCATGCTCATTTTGAATGCATTTATTAGAACTGGTGATAATATCAAGTACTGTCAACCAGTTAAGTACGTTCCTGTTATTACGCTTAAGTGCTATTAACATCTGCCAGCGGTGTACTGGCTTTTGTAACAAAGAAGAATAAGAATATTTCCTCCGAAAGTTCGATCGAACTTCTTTCTCACTCTGATTTGAATATATGTTCCTATTGTGTAGGAGTATATATCAATATCTATCTAAATTCTTCATACTCAAATACCATAACCTGACGAGTAAAATCCGCTAAATCGTTCTCCTCCTCTAAATGGCTCTCAACCATAGACCTTTGGAAGTCTGTACTTTTCACTCTAACTCTGACATCCCTGAGTCTGCTGAATCTGCCTACCATTGTGTCTTAAAATAAGAAATGGAACTATCCCGTGTGTAAGTTGTTGCTCGAATTGAGGGTTTATACCTGCTTCTATGGTAAATGAGTTTTCCTCCCATTCTATTACTTCAATCTCAAGTGGTTGTCTTCCCTCACTCATTGTCTTGAAGTGTATGTGTGCGCTTTAATAACTTAAAAAAGTGATCCTTACAGCAAATTACCATGATACAGTATTAGCCCCTACCCCTCCCCATTTCAGTGCTAGGCTGCTTTTATCAACTGCATATTTCGTCATTATCAGGTCCCCATCGGTTTGGTTTATTCAATTTATGATCCAACAGAAGTAACCATAAGGGAAGTGATTGAAGTTAAAGAATGATTGGAGAATAAAATAGTAATGATGACCCTTATTTGTTATTTCAAACAAGTCAAGCATATTTTGAACAATGGGAAAATAGTTATTGTATTTAGCTGATTCTGCTACATACGTGATTTGATATGCAGGTTCGATGGGATGCTAGACAGATTTCACTTGATAATGTTCTTCCTTGTATGCTTAATCAAATTCACATACCTATATGCACGTCCAGCATTCGCTGTTAACATTACTGCTTAGACCACATGGTCCTGAGTTGATTTGCAGAGGATTTGGCATCGTTACTATTTGTAAAAACTTCTAAAGTAATTGTTCTATCATAATCGATGTCCTTTAGTGCTTTGATTGCTCTTTGATGATCTATAGAACCTTTGCCTATAGGCAAGTGTTCATCTCTCTTTCCATGATTGTCATGCCAATGAATATGAATTATTTTATCTCTAAATGTCTGTATGTAATCCATTACTGACTTCATTCCTCCGGAGGTAAATGCATGAGGAACATCCAGATGAACAAATAGCGTATCAACATTATCAACAATATATTTGAATTCATCAATATTGTGTATCCCGTTTGAAAATGGAGTATTTTCTAGCATTACAGTTACGTTAGACTTTTTAGCATGGCTTACAATTTCTCTAAGACTTGTGATCAAATTATCCAAGACTATCTTCCTTTTTTCTCCATAAAACATACCATTGAGGTTAGCATGAAAATTTATTAGGTCTATGCCTAATTTTCTTGATATTCTAATTTCCCTTATTGCCTCCATGATCCAAGCATGTCTAATATAATCATAATCTGAACCTAAGTCTATCCAATAGGCTGTATGACCAATGGGCTTTTGCTTGAATCTCTGAAGCAGCTTTACTATTTCATTCTTCTTCTTATTGATTATGTCCGGATTACCTTCAGGTCCTTCTATGCCTATTTCAGCATATTCAAAATTTAGCTCATATATTTTGCTTATCTCACTTATTATCTCATTTGAGGGATTGGTAAGTAATCCATATGACGGCATAGAATTGCAGCCTTTACGTACCCGACATGTGTTTTATTTTTTACTTTCAAAAACTCTTCCAACTCACCCGTAGCTTTAGGCGCGGTCTTAATCCTCTTTTTTCTAATTCTACAGGTATCTATAGCATGATCGATTCTCTCGACTCTCTCCCTTGCCTATTGATCATGATCATCCTGTGACTTCAATAATTTTTCCCTATGGCTACTTTTGCAGAAGGGTGGATGGAATAAGTCAAACTGATGTGGGTCAGGTGGGATCCATGAAAGATTTGACCCATTCTAGTCTTCTACATGCTGACCTACACTACGTGAGTGCTGGGCAAAAAATAAATTCACACTTCAAGTTATAGCTAGCTTGATGGATTTAGACGGATACCGCACCGTTGAAAACTTTCTCAAGAAACTAAATCAATCAGAGGAGTATTATATAGATTCTAAAGCAAACGAGATTCCATACCAAGGTGGTTCACTCGCTCAAAAATTGTCACAGGCATTGGAAGCCTATCAAAGAGTGAAGAGTACCTCTGCAACAGGTATACCGCAGTCTGATTATATTATTCAACATACGGTCAGTTTAATTAACGCTGCTCGAATACATGGACTTGTCAAGGACACACAAGATTTAATGCAGAAACTCAAGGCTACAGAAGACAGACTGGCAGAGTGTGAAGATAGAAATGCTCAGCTAAAAAACCAAAATGAGGAATTACAGAGAAAGTTAAGAGAGTCGAACCAGAAAAGAAGAGATACTTCAAAACAAACTATGCTATAAAACTGAGCGACAATATTGACGCGGGTTCGGTGGAACCCAGAACGATATCGGTTCTTTTAATGGATTCTACTACTTCTGAGTAGAACTTGTTAGCTTTAAAGTTTCCCATTTGCCCAAATAGGCTTTAATATATAAGCGACTAATCGAGTCATCAACAAAGTATTGTCTATTGGAAGGATAAACTTTAATTTATTTGCTCCATAGCTTCTCAGGCGGGTCCCAGCTTATGATATTTAAGAAGATACTAAAGGGTACTGACTTAGCCTTTGATTTAACTTTAGAAAAAATGCACTATACACCTGGTGAGATAGTGAGAGGGACGCTCAGTATTAATACAGAGAAGGGTTCTAAAGTCAGAAAGATTGTGTTACTTGCGGAGGGCAAAGAATCTACTTCCATAACTGTAACAGAGAGGCAGCGGTAGTGGTAACAGACGAGATACAACATCAAAAACTTATAGCGAAAGTAATGTCTTCTTCTCAAAGGACCTTTCGAATTTACTCCAACAATCTGTAGTTCATAATATTCTTCAAGATGGCACTCTGGAAATATTGCCTCAAAATAAGGTAATAGCATTTGATTTTACTCTTCCTGCCGATGATACTTTATTCTCTTCCTATAATGGTAACCATGCAAACATAACCTATACTGTAAAAGGAACTATAGATATTGCCAACAAGTTGGACGTAAATAAAGAGGAGCGGTTTTCAGTCATCAATCCTAAGAACAAAACAGTAGGATACACCAGTAGCAATTCTTCATTTGATGGAGAGAATAAGAGCGACGCTGTTAGCCCTCATAATATTGAAAATCCTGAGGATATTTTGCCATCTCGAATAAGTGACTCGGAAGAAAAAGATGTTGATAAAGGAAAAAAGTACGAAGCAAGATTTGAAGAGATATTTGGTAAAAAAGCAAATCCTACCCCCTCTAAAAGTAGTCAACGTTATGTTAGCTTCAGTAGGAGGGGCATGAGTTTTGATCTTGAAACGATATTTGCAAAAGGTCGTGACGATTTTCTCAAACAAAGTACTAAGGCAAAAATTGATCTCATTGACCAAAACAACAACATTACATCCCATTCTCCTGGTCATACAATAAAGGGTAACGTAATACTACGGCTTCCCCCTGAGGAAGATGAAGAGATTAGAAACAAGATTAGAGGGATGAAAATTAGTCTAAGCGGTATAGAACATGCATTTGCTCAGGGATTGCAAAGGGTAAGCACGATTGAAAAACACGACAAAAACATAGAACTGAATGAAAATCAAATCGCAGGAAAGAATGAAAATAACGCTATTTCCTTTGAATTTGAAATACCACGAGGTGTAAACCAAAGCTACATTGGAAAATACTCAGAATACTTTTGGGGGCTTGAAGCCAAAGTGAATATAGCTTGGTCATCCGATATAATTGCCAAAACAATAATAGAAATTGTTTGATTAGAATAATTTACAGGTTCGGTGGGATGGGAGACAGATTTGACCTAATAAAACCATCCATGAGGATAGCTAATAGGTTAGGGTTTGACTTGGCTACCTTTGAAGCTAATTAACCTGCCCCTTTACATATATCACAACTAACGGAGGAAAGTAAGAGACAAAGAACAAAGAAAAAAGAAAAAAAGGATTATCACTCGGCGCTCACCGTCGCTCAGAGCGCCTAGCTAATCCCATTATCTGCGTATCTGTCGCATTGACTGTCTAGTTTATTCTGTACTCCTGTTGTTGGAGTTGATGGCGAATCTCTTTATTGTTATTCATTTAGACCTCCTGCTCCTCATCCTGTGCTGTTACCATCTATGCCATTACCATCTGCTGGTTCTTCTTCTTCTTCTACTTCCGTTGTTACTGTTGGTGGTGCTGTAGTTTCTCCTCCTGTCTCATTAGTTGTTGGTGGCTCACCTGCTGTTGGTGCTGGTTCAACAGGGATTTGCATACTGGCAGATGCAGTTTGACCTGTAGCGTCTGTGACAGTAGCGGTAGCGGTGTATGAGCCAGGATTCTCGTATGTGTGGCGAACGTTTTGCCCAGTGGCTTGTTGGCCGTCACCAAAGTCCCACCTGAAAGTGTAAGGCCCTATACCACCTCTTGCATCTGCTTCCAATCTATAAGTGGCTGGTATATCTGTGGAGTCCAAATTGGCCTGAACTCTAAGAGGCTCTGGTTCTACTCCTCCTGTGTCATTACCTCCTGTATCGTTAGTTGGTGTCGTTCCTGTCCCATTCGTTGTGACATTGTTTATGATGTTAATCACCTGCGTAATGTTGGTTTTCTGCGTAGTCCGTATGGTGATAAACTGCCTGATTATGTTGTTTATCTCTACTTGTTCCTGTGGGCTTAGAATCCTTGTCTCAGGATCATTTGCATCTGATGCGCAGATTACACCTACTGCAGCTGGGAGTCTTACTGTCTGGTTCTCATTTTCTACTACTATAAGCCATCCACTAAGGTCATTGGTTACTGCCAATAGATAAGACTCCAAGACTTCAAGGTCAGAGCCACCGAGGATGTGTTGTCCAGATTTTGCAAATTCACCAGGTAGACAGTATGCAAAGGCTATAGATAAGGAGTCAGATTCCACCCAGGTAACATTTGACCATCTTGGCGTATAGACAAGTCCATCTATTTGTTTCTGCCCTTGCATTAAGTTTCGAGTTGTCGCAGCCATTATACTTTGAAGTATTTCTTGCTGCTGTTGCTCTTCTGGAGTTAGTGGTGGTGGTGTTGTTACTGTCGCAGTTCCTGTGTTTGTTTGTTGCTGAGCCATAGATAATGACGGAGTCTGCAAATAAAGTGCTTGCAACCATCGTCATCATCATCATCAGCGTTAGTAAGGTCACTCTTTTTCTTAATGATGATATCTTATTGGATGTTGTTGTCATATCTCAGAAATTCACCATCCGCTCTGTCCCCCATTCCTATCTTCGGTCCTTGGTGTTTTGATAACTGATTTTGCTGCTAGAAGATTATTTCTTGTTTTCCATAATTTATTTTCTATTTTTATTCCAAAAAGGTATACTTTTGGCATAATAACGCTCATGCGGCAGATTTTATTATATATTATGCACATAGGCTCTATAATGACCTAACTTATTTCTGGTGCTGTAAGAAAACCCGGTCATGTGCTAACTATCATCTGATTCTATAATCCACCTTCAGGTCATTCGGAGGCACGCATCTATGTTTTCCCTATTGGTTGACATTTTACTTCTTATTTCATTGGTGAAATATGAGCAAAAGTAAAATTTTCGGGTTCGGTGGGATGGGAGACAGATTTGACTCAAATATACCACCCATGCAGTCATATCCAAAAGATTGTCTCTTCCCGTATGTCATTAGAATAAGATTCAATATATCACTAGATTTTCATTAATCAAATTATAATTTATTAAAAAATAGAGAGGGTCAAACCCTCCCCTCATGGTCGATTATGTCTACTGTCCTCCTGTGTCATTAGTTGGTGGTTCAGCTTCTCCATCTGCTGGCAGTTCTTCATCTGGTAGCACTTCCATTGTTTTTTGTATTTCGGCTGTTCCTGTTGCTTCTGTTGTTTCAGTTGAATTGTTATTACTGCTAGTAGTAGTTGTTGTTGTATCAGGCAGGCTAGATGCATCTTCTTCCTCTTCAGTCGCGGGGGAATCTTCCGCTACTCCACTGCTAGGAGTGGAAGTAGGAGTAGTATCCGTTTCTGTTGTATTGGTATTATTATCATCATTACTATTATCCAATGTGGACACAGATTCCTCCAATACGTTCTCGCAATCTGATGTTTTAGTATCTTCTGCTGCATTAAAGTTAGTTATGGTATCTGTTCCAGGACCACAATCAAAGAAATTTTTGCCAAAGTCACCACCACGGAGTATGTCGTTTCCCTTGCCTCCATGAAGTTCGGCGAAGTTATCTCCTCCTATTATTTCATCATCTCCACTGCCACCGAAAGCTACTCCACCGCAATCATTGAAACTGATGAAATCATTTCCTGAACCACCTTTGACGAAAGGTACCGTAGTAATTCTGTCGTTTCCTGGTCCACCAAATGCATGATTTCCAGGACATTCGCTGGACTGAAAGATTACATCATCTCCTGAACCACCCCAGGCTTTATCGCCACCAAAAACACATTGTTCATCAACCCCGCACAAGCCTATTCTATCGTCTCCGCTTCCGCCCCTTATCTTGTCACGTCCAGTCCCATCATTAATTCTGTCATCACCAGCATTTCCTGCAATGTAATCGTCTCCTCCTTCACCACGTAGATTATCATTACCTTTCTTTCCAAAGATTTTGTCATCATCGTCAGTGCCAACTATTGTGTCTGGTCCGGAAGTACCAATGAAATTGGCAGCCCATACGCTTACGACACCTAACGCTGGTAACGATAGCAGGAGCACAGTTGTTACTGTTATTGCTAGCGCTGTTGTTGTTCTTATAGGATTTTTTGTTTTCTCTTTATTAGTTGCAATTTTTGTTGCAAATACTGATTCCCTTTGCATAACAATGCTAATACTATCTATTTCCTTAAAGATTATGCAGATAGACTCTGTAGGGCTATAGGCTAATTCTCCTGCTCTAAGACGACTAGGTTAGAGGCTCATTGTCAGCTGTCTCTGTAGGGCACTTTCAGATGATAATTTGAGCATGCTTGTATGATATCTTTCTTATAGTTATTCCTCGATCATATCGTTATTCTTGAGGAGGATAATGATCTCTCGCTCAAATCCTGTCATAATTCGCATAACAATGCTTTAGATAGAATGTAATCCAAGCATCATATCTGTCTGATGATTTGTGTATAATTTCTTAAGATAGCCTTAGCATAATTTCATGGTCGATCCCCTACGCCTCTATTGTTCAGTAGCAGGATTGATGGGTCATAGTTTATGAAGTAAAAATAATTCCTCAGAATTCAGCCCTTTAAGACGTATTGCGATTTTTCTCTATCGATTACTACCTTTTACTTCTTTCAATGTTAGAATATGAGAGACTTAGAAATTTGTGGGCTCGGCGGGATTAGGTCCCTTCATGTAAAAGGGTTCTATCGCTGAGCTTTAAACGTTATGTATCAATCATTAAAGCGGGCCTGGTCCTCTCGAACTGTTATTGATGACACAAAATTAGGCTTTGATGTTAAGCCTTGCTTTGGAGTCAGCTAACTGAATGCACGTTGTCTCGGTAAATTTCTCAACATGAAAGAAGTAACTGCTCTTAGACCATGCGACGAAACGCTGAAGGACAATCGAAAAGTTGCCTTTAACCCAACCCCTCGAATGAACAAGCCTAGATTGCATTTAGAACAGCCATAGTTAGAGGTAGTCTAGATGAAAACAGCTGTCACAGAAACACGATAGATTGGATGTTCCTCAACTATCACTTCAGGCAGCACTACCACGAAACGAAAGTACGCAACGAGCATAACAAGCGTTAGATTTCTTAAGAAGCCCCAAATTTCTAACCTTTTATAGGCTAATACGTATATGGGAACGTGTCCCATCGAGAAAGCAGAACACGAGCGCCATTTTATTTTGTGTACAAGCCTTACAATTACTTCTCTACAATGTTCAAGGAGCCAGCGGAATTCATGAAGCTTATAGATGAGCTAAATCATGTCCCTCCAAAACTTGTAGTTGGCAGTAATTTTCTGCCAGAAGAGATTCCATTTGATTATGGGTATCTTGGAACCTTCCAAGGACTACTTGATCCTGTGTTCGGTTCCGCGGTTATGCAAAATCCAGATCCTTGCACAGGATTTGAAAGACTCTCGCCCACAGCGCTTAAAGACAAGATAGCTGGGCTCGAATTGTATACCAACGCACTTCATACACTTGGCGGAGGAGTACGCTCAATGCCATACATTGACTTTGGTACAAAGATGCTGGGAAGACACACAAGACCAAATACAATTGAAGATCCCTGTACGTTCAGCAGATCTTCTAGTGCCGCTTTTACGGTAACAGCTACAATCAGTAACGGAGGATCAGTAACCAGCAACACAACTCTTTCGATTACCCTTAGCCCGACTTCCGGCCCAGTCAGGACATCTGTAACAGTCACCGGTACAAACTACCCGCCCATCTCGGTTATTGCAATAAAATATGACGGCGCGCCTGTAGCAACTACTCCTGAAACAGTATTTACAACCGCCTCTGGCAGCTTCACCGCAACATTTAGCGTGCCTTCATCTGATTCGGGTGCTCACCTGGTAGTAGCCATCAGCACCTCAAATTGCCCAAAAAATATACCAATAAACACATGGGGATTTTGGGAGTTCTGGGATAACTGGGAGCTATATGGAGCACCTAGTGGAGATTTTGATCTGGGTCCAAAACCCCCTGACCCAACTACATGGTTGCGCAAATGGTACAGAAATGATAAAAAATATCCCTTTAACCCCGAGATTCCTGATGGCTTGGAAGGTTTGAGCTTCTTTTACCATCCTAAAAAATGCGAGCAACTTGGTCCTCACTATAGATACGCTGTGTGCATTAATGCAGAGGGTTGGGAATTATGGTGGAAGCAGGTAGTTCAATGGGAGCAAGAATAGGACATGATGGTGTGATGATCGATAATGCACTTTTTCGCGAATGTTACAACGACGAATGCCAAGAGGACTACAAAAAGTGGGTTCATCTCAGGTATTCAGCGGCAGATAGCCTCCGATATCTCCACACGAAGACAAACAATTTCCTTTATTTCATAAATCCAGCAGATGATATGATTCTATGATCATGCTAGTTTAGAAGGATGGTATCTAAAAAAAGACGGGCAATGGTGTCTGCGAAACTGGGGAAATTCACCTAATCCTAACAAGACTATATTTCCCGATAGCAAAGACGCAATAAGAGGAAGATTTTCTTGTCGCATAGAAGTTGGAGGAAGTTGGCCACAAAGCTCTTCATTTAGCAAAAACCAAATTCCTATAAATTCAAATCAGGCTACTGAACCAAAGATTCCTAGCGATAGGGATTCTAGGCTCACATTTTATTATAAAACAAGTGATGATGTAAAAGTCACTCTTAAAGTGTTTGGAGTACCTGGGTCGAATCTTCCATTTGAACTGACTCCTCCTAATCAACTGACCAATACTAATAATAAGTGGAAGCTGTATACTTTGGATTTTCATGTACCTTCCCAAGCTATCTCGATAAATTGGCAATTTGATATTGAAGCAACAGGCACTCAATTAGCAAAGATATGGCTTAATGATTTCTGGCTTGGACTAAAAGATGAACCTGCAGGACTTGAGCTAAGACTCGAACCTCTAAATATCTTTTACAATGCCGATCCTTTTCGAAAATGGTCGACTGAACAATATTGGTCATATGCAGCTGATCTAAAAGATTGGGTACCTCCGTGAAAAAGCTAGGGAAATAAATCCAAAGTTTGAGATATGTGCTAATGTACGCTTCGAGAATGGATTTACTGCCAAAAATACAGATTATGCGATAACAGAGCGTAACGCTATTGAAAAGGATACTTGTAACCTGGACACAAACTTTTTCCCTGGACTATATTTGTCCAAGGAAAAATTGGGTGATGTCATTGATCCTAAATACGATATAGGAATATCTTCAAAGCCTCTTACTCACAAGGTTCTCTCTGAAAACGAATCTCTCCTTATTACTAATATTTTTGACTACAAATACCTTCACTCCATACGTGCACCAGATTTCAAAGGCTATCATATGCCTTTGTGGTTTATTGGCAGCGGGAAGCTTATTCCCCTAACCATGATTCTGTAATGCTTAATTTGGCAGAGGCTGCCGCCTTTGGGGATGGTGTAGGATGTGATGGCTCACGTTTAAAATCTCTTTTGGAGTATTATAATCATGGTATGTATAAAGACGAAGTTCTCAAAATTAGAGAAACAGATGACCGCTTTTGGAATACTTTTATCAAAAATAACAAACATCTGTTTGAAGGATATAGATCTTATGCAGATGTCGCGATAGTGTTTCATGACCTCTCCTATAAGGATCCCCTCTCCTTTGAGGATCCCGGTTATCAACAAGCAGAGGTTGCTTACATTACGAAACTGGCCAAGAACTTGGCAGGCCGGGGCGTGCTCTGGGATGTGCTTACGGAAGAAAGATGCAACATTCAGAATTTTTCAAAGTTCAAAGCTGTAATATACAAAGACATTTCAAAGATTTCAGATAACGAAATACGAGCAGTGCAAGAGTATCTAGAATATGGTGGCCTAGTAATTGCCTCTGGCGTAGTAGGAGAAGTTGATGAGTGGTTCCGCATGAGGGTGCCAAATCCAAATGAACCGTGGCCTCCTGTTCCACCTCCCCCAGAAAAGGAGTATTCCAGAAGTATAACGCTTCTTGCAAGGGATCTCCCCAATGACATCGAGGCTCACATAGGAGCTGGAAGGTTGGTATATAAATCCAAAAGCGGCGAATCCGATTTTGCTGACTTTGTAGTAAATGAAATTGAACATCACATTAGCCGCAGCATACAGTTGGTCTCAGGGATATCCAATGAATCCTTGGAACGGCTAAGGGTAAATGCCTGGTACAATGAACACACCAAAATGCTTGCGATACATGTTGTCAACTACAATGTGCCCATTGGTTTGCGTAATGGAGATCAGGTTAAAATACTAAATAACATTACGCTACAGATAGCTTTGCCACCAACAATGCATGCACATTCAGTTTTTTACCATTCCCCGGATTCAGGAGTCCCAGCACATAGCCCGTTACAGTTTTCTACAACAATTAGTGGTATGATTACATTCATGCTTCCACAATTAAAAATATACACCATTGTAATTATCAGATAAAAGTATTGAAATTTGCATTCGCACCTTTTATTTTGTGAAACCCGCAATTAAGCACATCTAAAAGTGTGGCCGCGAACGCAAGTTTTAGCAGCAGTATGCAATTTTGTTACTGAGCCGTTTGGATATTTTATGGAGTTTTACCTTTTCTATCTATTGGTACAGGAATGAAAATTACATCATTTGCTCGCTTAAAGAACGTCATGTTCATTCCCTTGGAAACCTTCTATAAGATGCGACTTTACCGTAGATTCGTAAAATATCTCCACCATCTCCACTACTTCCACTCTTGCCAGTTTGAGAGTGAATTTGTGAATATTTTAGTGCGGATGCCTGCTTGATGGTGCATGTATTGTCTCCGCATCTGAATCTAATATGGATGTATCATATCATGTGTTGCCAAACCTACTCTAAAGAAGTAACACCCTTGCACTACCACAGAGATTCAACAGAAAAACCTTCAGAAAATAGAGACTTTGTCATATTTAAGAAACCTTGAGTAATTATTTGACGAATAAACATAATAGTTACCAAAGTTCCTAATGACCGTTGGATGGTGGATTCAGGATGGCTTTACGGGGCCAAACACATAGATTGTATGGACTGCCACTATGTAAATTTAGACTAAGTTGCAACATAGGTGACAATGTATGGGTATAATGAAAGAATTCGAAGATCCAACTAAGGGTAAAGTAGTTTATGCTTCTACCAACAAATACATGAGTTTTGCAATTGATTTTATGGATGAGGCGTACTCACCAATCCTCAATGACCATGCTAGCGTGGCTTTTTGGTATAATTCACTCCTCCCCATAGAATTAAAAGAATTGCGATATGAACCTGCTGAATGGTTAATGTGGCATTGGGCTAGTATTTTCTTTTCAAATGTAAGTAAGAAAGGACTCATTCCTACATTAGCAAGCACAAGTGGTCGTAGGAACTTTGAGAGCTAACGAAATTGATCCGGCTACTGGGCAAAAGGGATATTGGAAGCATCTGCCAGGAGATACACGCTCATATTCTGTAATTGAAGGAAAGTATGCGAGTGTAGCAGAGAAGATAGATCGTATGCATATATTTCTTAGCTGGTTTAGTGATTACCCATCAATACTTTCTGATTTATTGACTAAATGTGTAAATTGGGCCAATGCATTTATGCAAATACAATCAAGAGATAACTGGTATGGACACAGGATAGCGGAGAATGATTGGAAACTTTACAACTTTGTTCATGCCGGTCCACCGCTTAGTATAACAAGTGATAACCCATCTGATTGGGATGATCCACTAGATTGTGATATGCATTTCCGCTTTGCTTTTGAAGGTATTCCTGATGCTGGCCTAGTCATCGCTGAGGCATACGGCAATATAGCTCACTCCTTTGTCTTACTATCTCGGATTTCAGGAGATTCAAAATATTCGAATCTTGCAGATTTCATTAATGAAGGTCTATGGAACTCGAGGTTTAATCATGAGAACTATTTAATGCCTAATGTAATTACACCTTGGGGACCACTGCCGGGTGATCAGGACCCCGGACCCCAGAATGCAGTTGACCAGAATCAGGATCCGATGCATCAATTTAAGTACAACTATGATACTGACTGTCTGTACTGGGCTGTGCCATTTTCAAAACCTATACCTTATTTGACAAAATCAGAACAGACTTATGCCCCCTAGAGACGGAAGACGCGCAATGTGGGTATGCTAATGACCTAACGGCTCTAAAATGTCGTATAAACATTAGAAAGAATAGGCTCCTTCCTTTGTTTACAGGTACCTTGGGACGATAAATATTTTGCAATGGCACTTGGTCTCACACTTGACTGGATTGGATATGGCTGGAATCCTAGTTGGTGTCACTTCATTCGAAAAATACATCACGACGGAACTCCTGGGGAGCAATACACTTTATGGTGATGCCAAGTTTAATACACTGTACGTTCTGATTGATGCTTACAAGTTTACTCATGACAAATTCTATCTCACGATTTTTGAACTTGCATGGCAAAAATTTGAGGAATTAATTCAAGGTTCCACACTTGATTTCTTTCCAGAGAGGTTAGATTCAGGAAATTTTGTACCACAACCTGACCTAAAATGTGATGATAAACCACAACCAACCGTTGAATGTGATCAAGGTGTATTTCTAGATATTATTGTTAGTGCTTATTTGGCAACTGTAAGCGCAGGTCAACCTGTGCAGAGCTTTTTACTAAAGGCAGAATCGTTAGCAGACAAAATTATGAACTATAGAAGCCAGGGAATTAGGTTTTATGATTTAAATGATGGGCTGATTGATTGATTCTTGCATACGACTCGCGCTGGCTAGAAATACTTTAAGGAAAATTAGTCTCCATTTCTCAGAAGAAAATCTAATAATAAATATCTTGCAAGGCAACTCTCTTATAATTGAATTATCAGTCCCTGGATCGTGGGCAATTGTATATATGGATGATGGACAATATCATGTAACTAAACGTAGATCAGATGGAACAATACTTCCCAGTCATCAATTAACAGTTACTGCAGATGCAGAAGTTGCTTTATGATTGATATTAATTGTGGTAATCATATGAGTCTATGATGTTCTTACCTAGTAATGGAAGATAAACACCTTTTGCCTTTCTTACAATACAGTGTAGGAGTTCCTCAGTGACGTTTCATAGTGACCAGATTTTGAACAAACCTCGCTTTCTCGAAATCCATTAGATCCTTGTCATTGTTGTGGCAACAGATAAATTGTGTGTCTATTGTTCAAATGAAGCTTTTTTATCAAGAATCCCATATTTCCTGCTTTATACAACTAAGGAAAGTCCTTGTGTATTTACCGCAATTGTGGTGCTGAAGTCATTTTTTCTGTGGGCCTAAAAGTATTCTTCTTCTTCCTCTTCCTGTCGCTATTTTTGCTTCTGCCGCCGGCGCTTCTCTATTTTGCTTTCTGATCCGTTCTAACCCTTTGCATCTCTAGGCGAACTTTGAAGAGGAATATTTCAATAGGTGAAGTTCCAAAGATCTGTTCTATCAAATATAGATACTCTCAAGGTGTTGTGTGGGTTCAGTGGAAGCCAGAACGATATATGGAGAAATAGGTTTTGCTTGGATTGCCTACTCACCCTTGAATTATCCCAATGCTAGACAATTTGTTAAGATATACGAACGACGACGTTATACGAATTTCTTCATGTTAGAAGTTCCTTGATGTTTTGATAAGTAGCAATTACCATGAAAAGAAACATATATTTCTGATTCTTTACAAATAGATATTAACGAAGCTCTGCTAGATTGTTGGTTTTGTTGAGCGACTTTGACATCTCATCTATTGCTCTTGTCATTATACTAATTCCAGATTTTTGAATCTCTGATTTTGACTTGGAATTACTCAGGATTTCAGCTAATTCAGTTATTGCTAAACCTGCTATGATATCTCGTTTAGCTGGAGATAAGCTTCTTAACCTTAACGGCAATGGGTCTACAGGAGGACCTGGTTTACCGCTTGGTGTGTAAGTAAAACCACCGCCGCCACCAATTATTCCAAAAAGGATATAGATCATCGCACTCCATTTGCCAAGTGCTTCTTCTCTCCAATCTTTCTCGACGTTTGGATAGACTGCAGCCCATGTCGCAGGCAAGCCGTAACCTTTTACATCCACCCATTGTGGATTAGGGTTAGTTAGCAATTCATTATATGACATTATAGAAATATCAGTAAATAAAATCGGCCTAAGGTATCCGTCATTATACCTGTCTCCTTTAATTGCATGAATGTGTAAATGAGGTTCCCCCCCGGTACGACCGGAATTGCCAACAAGTCCTAATAGATCACCTCTTTTTACTATCGCACCTCTTTTTACTATCGCACCGCTGGAGCTAAAGTACGACCAAAAATTTTGCTTATGTCAATGGAATCTTTGTTAAAATGAGCGTAAGCAACAGCCTCTTGATGGCTATCGTCACCATGCTGTATCCACACATGGTTTTCCTTATCCGGATCGATGTTGTAGTCTTGGGGTGTATTATCTTCTTGATCATCCTAACTTGGATTACCTCACCATCAGCTATTGCGTAAACCTGTTTTTTCCACACTCTAAAATGCTCATTGAGTAATCCATCCGTAGGCTTACCGTCAGCATTTGTTGTGAATCTCCATTGCTTATAGTCAGATGCCTTTGGATTATATTTCATTACACCTAAATCGTGAGCAAATATTTGTTCACCCTTCACACCCGCACCATGAAATTCAGGAGATTGCCAATTCTCGCCTTCATCTAAATCTTCTGGTTTTCCGGGGAAAGAATAGCCTACCAAACGAACCGAAGGTGGAGGAATATGGGCAGTAAGCGATTTCATAGTTGTTACAGAACCTAAATTAGAACTATCAACTGGATTTAGAAATTCGATACGAGAACATTTTGCCAAGTATGCAGACGGCTACCGGACCTGTTGGAAAAATTATGTATTGGCCCCCATATTGCACGAGTCCTCCTTGCGTTACCCAAGAGGAACTTCTATTTTTTGGTATAGTTAAATTACTGTTAAAATGAAAAACCAGAACCTTGGTCAGATGGCGAGTTTTTAAAAATAATATTCACCTTGGTTAATAAAATATCAATCATACCATTGTTTGTAATATCTATTACAAGCCCTATTTTGACTCGGTGTTGACTATTTACTGTTTCCTTTGCCAATGTTTGGTAAATCACAGAATTTGCATCACTGGGTTCTATAACTACAGAAACGTTAGGTGAGCCCATATAATACACCTTTATCAATATTTTGTTGACTTACGTAATTCTTCCTAAGTTGATTTAAAGAAATTATATCAAAATGAACTTCTGAAAGTTCTTCCGTTTCTGACATTTTATTACGCATGAACGCCTTGACTTGGGTCTGGACCCTATTTAAGAGCCCTATCGCTAGTGATATTAGTGAATATCTAGATTGGTGGAGTGTTTGAAATTCATGAAGAGTCTTTTCCTTCTTTCAGGAGTTTTCGCAAACCCTGTGAATACCATGCATTTTCAATTAGGAGCTTTATTCCATTTGACTTCTTTTTTCTGGGTATGTTATTTGAACCACTTATCGAGGGTCAATATTGACAAGCACTGTTAATTTTTGCACTACTAGCAATATTATTCGATTATGCTACCGGATATAGCTATAAACTTTTGTAGATTCGGCTCAAAACTGATGCGGGTTCGGTGGTTCTCGCACCAGTAATGGTTCCCAGAAAAGACTCGTTGTGATTACAGAAGAGGTCAGCTTTAAAGTTTTCTTTTCGGAAAACGTGGCTCCATAGAAGAGATGCAAATGCAGTATTCATCCTAATTCTTAACAAGAGTGTGTACATAGGATAGCGGTTCCACAGATTACCTGGGGGTTACTAACTAGAAAGTTTCCCGTTTAAAGGATCCGACTCTTTGAGCTTATAAATTACTTGATACTACAGATAATCTCTTGATGTTGAGGTGCGGGCCAAAGAGACTTCATGCTGATATCGGTTCTTTGAAGAGGTTCAGAATTAATAGCATTGGATTAGCTAAAAAGGTTTTGTCCTTAAGCGGGCCGTCGCGCCTAGAAGAAGTGATATCACTTCAAAAAGTAGTTGCTTTGCTTGCTTTAATTAGTCAAGATAGTGCCTGAGGATGTTGCGGACCATGAAGGAACGAAGGGATTAGGCATTCCTCATGTGGAAAATTTTATCTCATGCAGCCTCTACTATGAGCATTCAGCTTTTATGGTTATAGCTATTCTGTAGAGGTATTGCCGATCAGATTTTCAAGTAGCATATTATTTCATTGCAATGCACTGCATACCTACAGGTTAATTGATCGTTTTGGATGTAGCATCAGTAGAGACAATGTCATACAAATCATCTCACGCCAATAGACCAGCTCGTGCCACTAACCCAAGATGTTTTAAAGAAGAGGTAAAATGAGACTGCTTGGTTGGAGGTAAAGAAAAAAGAATAGGTACTGGCTGAATAATAATCATGTCTTCCTGGCTGTGATTTCTTTTATTACTTCCTCCAAGTACTGTTTCATCATCATCTTCACTAAGCGATGGCTCAAATCCAGTATCCTCTATCATCATATCAGAATTCTTCTTTGCTATTGCTAACACTTTTTTCTGTAATTCCTGCTCCATGTGAGCTGAACCCATGCTTTCAACGAACTTGACTTCTTGTATAGCAGAACTACGAATTGATTGGCGCAAATTAGCATCTTGGG
Source organism: uncultured Nitrososphaeraceae archaeon (assembly GCA_963786915.1). GTDB lineage: Archaea > Thermoproteota > Nitrososphaeria > Nitrososphaerales > Nitrososphaeraceae > Nitrososphaera. The sequence continues at coordinate 311,002 of CAWBAU010000014.1, read as the reverse complement.
ATACGGAAATTGCAGATGAATATAGACCTGTGTATATTAAGTAACACGATAATCCAATAAAGGAGACAGAAGCAAGTCCAAATGGAGGATAGGCGAGCTGAGTAGCCACTGCGTCCCCCGCAACATAGAAGAGAAGCATACCATATGCAGTAATTATCATGTATTCTCTTATAGCGCTACCCTTTTGAAGGGTTCTTGCCACTGATAGAAATGCAGCGCCAAAGATAATACCAGTAAGAACAGCGGCAACTGCAAAGATTAGAATATTGTTCATTACCTCGACGTCATTCTCTCCTGACGGCGTATAATATCCAAGAACGAATAGGGGATAATATATCAGGTAATATACCATGACAGAGCCCATGATGGCATAGAACTTGATTTTTCCTATCCTATGAATATAAGGACGCAGGAGCATAACTGTGCCAATCCATGTCAGAACATAAGCAACAGCAACTACTATTTGATACACCGCATCAATCTGGCTATAGAGAGATTCCGGGTCAAATTCTGGAAAGTATGCCACATCTGCGGACGTCACAACTTCTTTTTGTTGTTCTTGCAGCATAATAAGAAAATTAGCTAGACCTGTCACGCCATTTACTACATAAGCAATCATGGATAGAGCAAGTATTAACACCATAACGTTTCTCTTCGACACTGTGATATTACTTCTAGACGACCTCAGCCAAGAGAGAAATGCTCGGGACAATAGAGCCAATATTATAATCCAAAGTCCATAGCTAATAGAGAGAGCAGCAGCTATCATGACAGTGTTGTATTGTGCTGTTACAAGTATCTGGGCAATTACAAATGCTATAATCGCTATCAGAACATACTGTGCAATAGTCACTCCAATGTGTGTTGCGTGAAGGTGAAGCACTCTGGCACGGCTCTCCTTGGTCTTGGTCTTAACATACTGTAAGATAAGAATTCCTCCCACGACAAAGACGACCGCTATACCAATGAATAGGGCTATTCCCTCGTTAGTAACTAGTCTCTCGTGAATGAAATCAGCAATATATCCAACATTGGAATCTACCATGAAGATAACAACTAGAATTGACATAAGGATCAGCAGTTTCTTCTCACCAATTCTCGATGTTGGTAAAGTGCCTACATGGTCTGCCTTATCCATTTTCATTTACCTTAGGCGTATGAAAACAACTTGTTTTATAAAGTATAGCTACTCGTGCATTCATCTTCGCTTGATAGGCCTTGGTCTTTTGTTGCTCTCGCTGCTCTTCTGTCAGTCGCTCGTGCAGTCTATGATGCTTTCAGTCTATCCAGCCCGCGTATAGCCATGACGCAAGACCCGCAAATGTATATGCCCTCGTCATCCAATAACCATTAGCAAAAGTCAGGAGTAGACGATAGACCTCCTTTTTTATCATTTCCTTTCTCCTCTTCTTTCGCCTCATCTGTCCAAAAATGTTCAAGCACTTCTGCTGCTTCTTTCCAACTTATCTTTCTATTAACTACGTTGATGTACAAATACTACAGCATTCATTGCACCTATGGATGCGCCAACAATGGTATCGAATAAGGGTCCATCTTTTTCTTTATTTTACTTTTCTTCATGAGAAAGGTACTCACAGAGTATACTTAGTGCACCTGCTTCATAAGCACCAAGCGCTCCTCCCCCCTGAAGCACAAGTGCTCTTTTTGAGGCACATCATTTTTTAATGACATATGCTGACAAGGGATTATTCTAGTTCTTTACTTTTGCTGAGTAATCCATTTTATATCCAGTAACCCTTGTTCATTAGTAAAAAACTTGCATAAAAAACACAATTAATGCCATCCATACAGTAATGAGGTACAAACCTGTTACTCAACGGGTTCGGTGGGATGCAGCTGAAAATTCAGACGAATCCAAAATGGACTTTACTAGCGTAGCATCTGGCTCCCAATATCATGGTGTCCCGCCTACGTAGATGTTTTGAACAAGCATCTTAATTTGCTCTGGCTATAAACTACATAATGAGAGAGATTGTGTGTGGATATAAAGAGAGAAAAAAGAAAAAAGAAAAAAAGTATGTGATAGCTTAGAACAGGTGGCTAGTTTGGTGACCAGCTTCATGCAGAACCGAAACTAAACCTATAAGTCCTATTCCTACCAGCATTCCAATGACGAAGATGTTTGATTTCGATATTTTTAATGACATATGCCTTTTATCTCGTATAGCAACTATTACTACTATTCTCAGCATTTTCTTTTAGATATTCAAAGGCTCTTCAACGTATCTGTAATAGACCTGATTAATCATAATTTCGAATAGAAAGCGAAATTCTTTAGAATTTCACCTCAGGCGCTTTCGCACATTGCAATGTCTACATCTACCGCTAATTTCTTTTCAGTGCTTTGGTAGGAGAAGCACTGTAATTGGCGGGTTCGGTGGAACCCAGAACGATATCGGTCCTTTGAGCAGATTCTTAAAATTTTGAGTATAAGCGTCAGCTTTAAAGTTTTCCTTTTAGAGTATTTTGTATCGTCTGCTTGTCATGCATTCAAACGAGCCAAAACTAACGCAGAAGCTAAATTAATAATATCTTAGGTGGCAGAAGAATAAGAATACGCAAAAACAGCAAAAACTATATCAAGACTTTGTAAGGTTAGAGAGCCTGATTGGGGTTAGAAACAGAGCCACACACAAGCAATAAAGGTAAAAAAGTCTATGAAAATTTGATGAGAATAGATAATTGTTCATTTCCAGAAAATCTTCTTTATGATACCGAAAATTTTGTCTGGATAAGGGATAACGAAAAGGAGACTGTCACCATTGGAATTACCACCATACTGGCATCTGTTGCCGGCACGTTATCTAGCATAAAACTTAAACCAATAGGTACCAAAGTAGAGAAAGGCAGAAGCTGTGGTGTATTAGAAAGTGTCAAGTATTTCGGAGTGGTAAGAACCCCCATAAGCGGAACAATTGTTGATGTAAACAAATCTTTAATGGACAATCCAAAACTAGCAAACGATTTTCCATATACCCAAGGCTGGTTTGTTAAGATAGAACCTTCAGATTTAACAGATTTGAAAGCCCTTGAAACAATTGAGAATTGTCGGGATGAAATGAGCTTGGCAATCCAGAAACTACGGGTGAGATGCTTTGTAGCATTTCCTGATCATGAAATGTTCGAGATAGGAGTCGAATGTTCTGCTACTCTTGCAAAACTTGACGAATTACTAAAGAAGACACCTCCTGGCGAAGTCATACATTTAGTATCAGATGATCCCACAGCCGATATAGAGATGCTAAGGTGGTCTGAAGATAAGGGGCAATCTCTCTTAGAGACGAGGAAGGAAGGAAATCTCTTCCACTTTATTGTAAAGAAGACGAGATAGGCATAACAAGAATAAGTTTAGCGGTTGGGTCGTTATGCTAATTCAATATCCAGAGACTTCTGGCATGATCTCTCATTGCAGCACTATTATTTTTCTATTGGATTGTCCACTATATTTCCCCATTCAGTCCATGATCCATCATAATTTTTCACATCTGGATAGCCAAGCAAGTATTTCAAAACAAACCACGTGTGTGATGACCTTTCGCCTATTCTGCAGTATGCGATAATTTCCTTATCAGGAATAATCCCTTTTGACTGATAAAGTTGTTTCAATTCTTCTACCGATTTAAATGTCCCATCTTCCTTCACTGCTTGACTCCAAGGTATGTTTGAAGCCCCTGGAATATGTCCTCCCCTCTGAGCATGCTCAGTTGGATATTCTGGCGGCGCGAGTATCTCTCCGGTGAATTCTTTTGGACTTCTAACATCAACCATTGCAATATTTTCTTTTCCTAATGCTTCTTTCATCTGATTCAGAAATACCCGGATGCTCTTATCAGGCTCTGACGCTTTGAAATTCCCTCTAGGATATTGAGGAATGTCTTTACTTATTGATCTGTCCTCCTCCAACCATTTTTTCCTTCCTCCATTCATAATCCTTACATCGTTGAATCTATAGTATTTAAAAGCCCAAAATGCAAATGCGGCAAACCAGTTATTAAAATCGCCATATAACACCAGTTTAGTATTGTTGTTAACTCCGGCTCTTTGGAGCAAATCCTCGCAGGCTAGCTTGCTGAAAATGTTCCGGGTTACCGGATCATTTATGTCCTTTTTCCAATCAAATAACACAGCACTGGGTACGTGCCCTAGATTGTAATTGGCTGTAGGATTGTAGTCCACTTCCGCTATGCGAACCTCAGCATCATTCATGTGATTCTCTACCCACTGCGTATCTACTAGTACTTCGGGGTGTGCGTAACTCATTTGCCTTTGCATCTAAAAATACGAGCATGAGATATTAAGTTTTAAAAATTGCTTTCTTTTTTTTCCGCTCGACAACACTGCTTTTACTTTCCTCTGTTCTTTTTTTAAAGAATAACCACTAAAAATACAGACAATACAGCGGGTTCGGTGGGATTCGGACCCACGACATTTTAACCCAGCAAAATGTGCTGACTGGTTAAGAGCCAGACGCTCTACCTGGCTGAGCTACGAACCCACAAAAAGTTTGCAAACAAAAGCGGTATTTAAATTAAACGTGCTAAAAAATTAGCCCATAATTCAAAGTTTATAGCTTAACTCATCTGTGAGTGAAGCTAGCTATGCAAACCACTAAAAAGTACTGCACTAATAAACCTGTCTCATATGCTTTTATGTTTTGTAACAGTCCAAGCACTAAAACACAGGATAGCGTTTGCTTCTAACTCCGCATGTTCTCTGAAGAAGCTTTTTTGTTGTTGTTTCCATCAATGTTGTAGAAGATACATCTGTCGATATACCGACAGATTTAAGTCTTTGATACATTGTTTTGTATACGGAAAGTCAGTTGAAGATGTTCGCGTTGAGTCCGGAAATTTCGAAAGAGTGTATAGACAACTTTGCTATCTGATATAGCACGATAATTATTGACACCTCATGCTTTTTCAATTTCAGCTATTCACACTTGTGCAGAAGGGAACTGTCAAGCGTGTGAATATTATTCTGCTAGAATTACCCGATTAGCGTTCCACTGGAAACGCGTATATTCATAAATGAAAAATCTAAAAATAGAAGTTAAACGGTTGTAGCCGTTTGCTGTTGTGGTTCTTGCTGTTGTTGTTGTTGTTGTTCCGCTGACTCCGCTGTATTATCTTGACAATAGCCTCAGAAACGGAACAGTTGAACCGCTCTTTTTCCTTCAGGATTTGCCTATAGGCATCAAGCGTGATATACACCGGTATCGAGCCGGTACCTTCGAGGAGCGCCTTGACCCGGAGTAAACCATTTTCCATCCCCCTTTCAGCAATCTTCTTGAGCTTGACTTTGTCCATAAAGCTGCCAAGTGGTCCCATTGGCATGTCATACTCGACTGTCATGCTGGTCTTGCTCTTGTTCTGATCCAGCTCTTCAAACTCGACTGTAATCTGCCAGGTCTTGAATGGGCCCTCAATCATCTTAGCTACAATCTTGCGCATAGGCACATAATCAATAGTTTCGCAGTCCCACTCTAGCTTCTTGCCATCAAAATCTCCGCTTATCCTGAATATAGTGCCAACCCCAAACCCGTTCTTGACTTCAACTGGGATTACATTGAGACCCATATTTTCCGGGAACTGGTCAGCCATGTGCTCTGGTCTTGCAAAATAAGTAAATACCTCGCTGATTGGAGCATTAATTTCCATACTCTTGTGAATAACAGTCATGGCAAGAACAGAAAGCTGGCGCTCTGAATTTAAAGGTTTTGAAAAGCAAAAATGAGGCGATGGAGGGAGGGAGAGACTAAGCGAGAGGGTTGCCTGCGACTATCTCTTCAAGGCACTTGATGACGTCCTGTTTTGTAACAGGTATTGGGTTGTTATCAAGATGTCCGCGGTCTGGCATGATGTCGTCAGCAGCCTGGTCGAATGGTTTTTTTAGTTTGATAGGCTCAAACTTGAGCTTTTGACATATTCTCTTGAAGCGTTCGTAATAGGTCGACTTGTTGAATCTGTGGGCAACTGTAGTGCAAGAGGATAGGGCATAACCGTGTGGTACGCCTTCATTTGAAAATGCGTATGAAAGTGCGTGACCAAGCGTGGTTGATGCGTTGCCAAAGCCGATGCCTGAGAGCATTGCACCATAGGGCAGAAGGTCATGTTTGTCGTTGATTATCCCATTTTCAAGTATGTCGAAGGCTTCCTTGCAGAAAAACTTCGTAAAAGGGTTTGCTAGCTTGCTGTCATATGCTTCGGAGGCTTGAGCCGCAGCATCGCAAGCAGAGTTTCTGAGAATATTAAATGGAGTGCCAGGCAAAAAGTATGGGTCCACAATAGCTGCCATCAGCAAGAAAAGCTTCATCTTGAAGAAGCTTTTTCTTGTGGCTAAGAGCTTAATGACTGCATATGTAGTCATTTCTGCTCCTGTCCCAAATGTAGTTGGGATCAGTATCTTGGGCTTGCCTGTCAGTTTGCCGAGATATTTACAGACGTCTAATGAGCTTCCACCTCCCAGGCCTATGTAGCATGAAATGTCCTTTCCCTCATACTGCTTTTGTATCGACTCAACAGTTTCAATTGCGGGGTCAGGCGTTACCTTGTCATACACCTCATAGCCCTTAATTCCCATGTAATTCAACCACTTGTCATAAATGTCTGGAGTGGTTGTGGTAATGACAAGGGCGTTATTTGGGTAGGGGAATTCCTTTGCAGCATTTTCGCCAAACATGATCTTCTTTGGCATCATTACTTTCCAAGCCATCAGGTATTGGCTTTATCTTCATGGTGTTTTATGTCTTACTAGATAGTCCGAAGTTTTTTGGTATGATTGGATGCTTGCTATGTTTGCTCTTTTAGCTGGCCGGTTAACTGCTGCTTTTCAAGCCTCATAAGATAAACAATGCCAATGACTGTAAAGACTTCGATACTCTTGGCAAGGATCCCACCGAGGTCGATGCTTTCTGGTTGGTTGTTTGGAGAAAGCGGTGGAGGCAAGATTACAGAGTATGCATATAACCCAATAAGTATACCTGTTCCAACAAGTCCAAATAGATTGACAGCCACTTTTTTTCGGTAGTATTGAGGGGCAGACTCATTTGCACCCTGTCCGGTCAATGTCAAAAGCGTATAAGCAACACCATAAACTATTTGCATACCAGCTGCAACTAAAAGAAATATGCTGTATTCAAGACGGAGTGATGCATGCTCTGCGTAAACTGCAAGATGCACAATCCCGCCAGCTATTGCGGCTAGCATTATGATATATCTTTTAGTGTCCATCTGCGCGCTCTTCCGGTACCCGCCATTTGTTTTTCTTACTCTTCTGTAATTCCAGATCAGCACGCCACCAAATACTGAAAGAGGCAAACTGAGTGAGATCAGCATCATCGCATTCCATATAGTGCCAAAATGCTTGGTGATTGATACGTTGAAAATTACTCTGTCGCAGTTGCAGCCCATAGTACTTGATAGTGTTGCTCGTGGTAAATCAATGCCATTAGCGTTGCCTGGATTGCCATCTTTTGCAACGCTGAGCACTATCTGATAGCTACCAACTTCAGGAAAGTTGTAAAACACCTGAAAGTCGCCTATTTCCTGTCTTGTCCAAGGCCAAGCCTTAAGGCGCTCGCCTGTAGTGGAAGAATAGATCTCAACCATAGTATCGATATTGTATGTGTCATGTCCATCGTGGTCCTGTACACTGAACATGACAGCAACAGGTTCGTTTGGGCTGGCGTACTCAGGCTCTAGTGCTTCGTAGGTATAGTAGGGGCCTACATCGCCTCCTCTGTTGTTGTAATGTGTAAAGTGCTCAAAATGGGCATAGGCCGGGACAATCGAGGATAGTGGCAATAATACAAGGGCGGCCGTTGCAATGAAAAAAAGTGGTCGTCGTCGATACATTGAGATGTGTAGTAATATCTAGATCTGTCCGTATAAATCATTGCTCTGCAATTATAGGTAATAATCTTTGCTTTGAGAGAGATTCGAAGTTAAGGAAGCAGTTGTCTTGATTCTTTTGTTGTCGATTTTAAACGCATACAGCATGGTCATGAGCACCATTGAAAATAGCACAAGCCCGAGCCCCAGGTGTGCAGTGACCAATATTGCGTGAAGTCGCTCAACTATCACTATTGCCCCTAGGGTTATTTGCCCGATCACAGCGCCAGCAGCTATTATAGAGGCAATTTTCATAGCTCTTGGGGCATCCTTTGATTTTAGTGTAAAGGCCATTGTAGCAATTACCAGTATACCTGTTGTAGCAGCAACTGATCTATGAAAATATTCTATGATAAAGTCATAATGAGGCAAAAGGCCCTGAGGGCATAGTGGCCAGTCAGGACAGGTTAGCCCTACTCCGGAAGCGCTAACATATCCTCCGATAAAGATGAGTGTAAAGAGCACAGCAAGGGTAGTAAAAGAGAGGGCTTTTAGGAGGTACATGTGCGTTTATTGTTTCTTATCCTACCGTGATCTTTCCTGTCATGTAAGGGTGTATCACGCAGTAGTAGTCGTATTGCCCAGGCTCAACTTGTGCAAGAGATATCGTGGCTGATTCGCCGCCATTAATTATGCTTGTGTCAAATAACTGTGCAGAGTTGGGATCGCTTGCCCCGGTTCCAGAGGTTGCAGTGTGTGGGACTGTGTCTTGATTAACAACTGTGACTTCATCGCCCTTCTTGGCTGTTAGCTCCTCAGGATCATAGTCAGGGCTGCCCTGGTACTGCAGCACCTTCAAGGATGTTTATTGTGGGACCACCCCCACCACCAGCGGCACCGCCGCCACCTGTTGCTCCTGTTTGATTGCCTCCGCCTGCTGTTTGGCCTCCCTGTCCTGCTGCCTGCAACTGTAATCTCTGAAGTCATATATGGGTGAATAGTGCAATGATAGGGAATAGTCTGTCCCTCGCTTACACCCTTTAGCTCAATAGCCGCTGATTTTTCGCCGCCATTAATTATGCTTGTGTCAAATAACTGTGCAGAGTTGGGATCGCTTGGCCCCGCTCCAGAGGTTGCAGTGTGTGGGACTGTGTCTTGGTTGTCCCAAACTACTTTGTTGTTAATAGGCACCTGAGCCGCATCTGGATCATAGTCAGGGCTGCCCTGTATTGCTGCCCCTTGAAGTATTGCTACGCTAGTGGTGCCTGCTTCTGCTGGAGCTTCTTCTTCCTGGGCAGCAGGCCTCTCAGTGCGTATTTGAGTCACCGGTGGAGGATTTTCATACATCTGATTAAAGAATGGAATCAGAATTGCTGCTCCTATAGCTATTGTGACTGCGACTATTGCAAGCCCTTTTCCCAACCTTCTAGGCGATGTGAGGATTATGGGTTCTTTGTCGTGACCACGTGACTCATGCGAACTCGTATCTCGTCCTCTCCCTCCACTCTCTAGTGATGAGGCTCGCGCCGTGCATAGTCATAATACTTCTCTGAAATGTCAAATGGATCTTCCATCTTTGCCGGTTTGCCCCATCCTGCACTTTTAATGAGGTTCCAAAGAAATATTGCCATCCCGGCCAGGATTATGTACGCGCCAACTGTAGAGATCTGGTTCATTATGATAAGGGGTTCAACAGGCACATAATCAAATACACGACGAGGCATGCCGTATAGTCCAAGCAAATGCTGTGTAATGAATACTAAGCATACTCCTATAAACATCAGCCAGAACTGGACCATAGCTGCTCTTTCGTTGTACATTCTGCCAGTTATCATCGGGAACAAATAATATATGAAGCCGACAAATGCAAAAGTTATGATGCCCATGAGGAAGAGATGCATATGCCCTACTACCCAGTAGCTATCGTGTGTTAGAAAGTCAAGTGGCATTGCACTGTTTACAACACCTCCTGCTCCAGCTAGAAAGAACAATATGATTCCACCAACTACAAATGCGATTGGTGCTCTGAATCGGATTCTGCCTCCCCACATTGTCGCTATCCAGTTGAAAATGTGCATAGCTGAAGCTGGAACAGCTTGCCAATGTGCCTATCATGAATACTGTTTTTTCTGAAAAGCTCATACCTGTGGCGAACATATGGTGAGCCCAAGAGGCAAAAGAGACTATTGTCAGCAATATGAAAGCCGTTATCCCTGAAGTATAACTGAATATAGGTTTTCGTGAGAACTTGGGAATTATCTCATATATCATACCGATTGCAGGTATCACGAATACATAGACCTCAGGATGGAATGTAAACCAAAAGAGATGCTGGTATGCTAGCGGGTCTCCTCCCATTGCAGGATTAAAGAAACCTGAAACTCCCAGTCTGTCTGTATACAACATGATGAGAGCAGCAGTAAAGGTTGGCAAAGACATAAGGATTATGAGAGATGTAGAAAGGATCGCCCATGTGAAGAGAGGCAGCTTCATCATTGGGAGATCAGGATGCTTCATCCTCAAGATAGTAACAACGAAATTGATGGCGCCCAGAATCGATGAAATTCCCAAAATCTTTAGCCCAAAGATCCACATCTCAGGCAGCAGGTCCTGGTGCCCGTATAATAGAGTAAGGAGGATAGGCAGTCCAGCCTGTGTCAGCAAAGCCAAGCCATACCAAGGCGGCGCCAACGGGTATCATCCAGAAGGCGACTGCGTTCAGCTTTGGCCAGGCCATGTCTTTGTATCTTACCATGAGAGGTATCAGGTAATTGCCTATGCCAGCGGAAAACGGTATTACCCAAAGGAATAGCATTGTCGTGCCATGAACAGTGAAAACTCTGTGGAATGTATTAGCATCTTGAAACAGCTGGGCACCTGGTAGGAAAAGCTCTGTTCTGATCCCAATAGCAAGCAGTCCGCCTAGGAAAAAGAGAGTTAAGGAAAAGATAATGTACAGCAAGCCGATATCCGTATGATGTGTTGAAAATAGGATCTCCCACAGCGGGCGTGGCTTTCTAACTTCTAGGACCAACTCGCATCAATCCCCTCTCTATGTTGACCATACATTAAAGACATTATCAATAAAAGCATTTTGTTTTTAGCACATCGGCGGTAGGAGACCTTGGTTCTCATTTTATTTGCTAACAAAAAATATTGTAGGCAACCTACAAAAAGAGAATTCAGCTTGCAACTGCCACGGCCCCTAATGGGGGTACCAGGTTAGTAGTAGCAGAAGCATTTGTCACTTGCGCTCCCTGTCCTGCGCCGCCGCCTGGCTCTTCCACAAATAGCTTGGCCCGCATCTGGTAGTGTGAAAATCCGCAATATTCTCTGCATTGTATCAGAAATTCGCCCGATTGGTCTGGGACATACCAGATCGAGTTTACCCTACCTGGGATGGCATCTATCATCATTGCGAAGTCTGGAGTATTAAAAGAATGAATCACATCTAATGAAGTTACCTCAAACCTATAGGGAACATCCTTGACGAGATGCAGTTCTCCTAACTCTCGCTTTCCATCCTCGTGCTCAAATGTCCAAAACCACTGCTGGCCTGTGACCTTTACGACTTTGGCATCTTCTGGTGCATGATCTAAAAATCTTTCAACGTTCCATGCATCGGCTCCAATGTAAATTAGCACAGCTACTACTACACCGATATATACCCATTCTAATGTGCCGTGTCCCATTAGTGGCGCCCGCCTCCGGCCGCTGGAGTGATGTCTCCTCTATTCTTTGGGTGACTCTCTCTAAACCTCCATACGACATAGGTCATAGTTCCCATTACGACTGCCCCGATAACAAATGCTATGACCATGAGCCTGTAGAACAACGCCCAAATCTCAACTCTCGCACTTAAATAGCGCTCGGTAGTTTCCTGTGCAAAGGCGAGCAGAATTGACGAAAAGAAGCGTTAGTGCCACGATTAGAACAAACGTTAAAACCACCGCTGAATATGAGGCCATTTTTTCTCCCACCCTTCTTCTTTCTGTTAAAACTCAGTTTTCCAATGTTATTTAAGGTTTTGCAAATAGTCTTATCACTCGGTCGGGTAGCGGTACATCACCATAACATTGACTCCAGAAATAGAGTAGATCTTGCTTTCATGCTTTAGTATCGTAAGCGAGGCGTTGCGTATGTTCCATCTGTGAAGAGCCGGAGGGCTTAAATCAAGTAAAGTGGCTAGCGCTCGCCTTGATTGGGTCAAGGTGAGTGACTATCAAGACATTGCTGTCTTCATGCTTTTGCAATAGGTCGTCAAGCAGATCCTTGATGCGGTGTTTGACAGAATCAAATGTTTCGACCCCAAATCTCTCAAGGACTGGGTCATAATCTGAATAGAACCTCGTAAGAACGTCACCATACTTCGTTGTTACCTCCTCGTAGTTCATCCCAACAAGCCGGCCCATCTCTGTTTCATACAGTCGCTCATCAATCACATAGTTAGTACCAAGTATTTGACAGACAATCTCAGCTGTTTCCACAGTTCTAATTACAGGTGACACATAGACCTTTTCGATAGCAATATTTTTCATCAGTTGCTTTGCGCTATCCACTACTTGTTGCCTGCCATTCTCTGTCAGATGCGATTCCATATGCCTTCCGGCGAGAATCCTGCTGACATTGCTCTCTGCCTGACCGTGCCGCATGAAAATTACTAGAGGCATTACTTTGAGCGTGAATATTACTGTCTTTAGAGGTTTTCTATTCTGGGATCTTGCAGTTAGAGGTAACGATGGTATAGCGATCTGTTATCATGGAATTGGATAAACATACCAAATTACTCTATTTCCTGTGGAAATACAGTCAACTGAAACGCTTACCCCTTGCTGAGTTGTTAATGAAATACCATTACAAGATGATCCATTTATTCCATCGTTAACTACCTTGTTTATTTGTTCTTCTAACTGTTGGGATGGTTCCAAACTAATCTCTTCCAAAAATTCCTCTTCTATTTTAAGAGAATCATTGCCTACAATTGAGGATACTATTTTAGTAGAATTGTCTATGTTTCCTACTGTTCTTTGTCCAAATACCAAAATGTAAGTTTTTTCTTCTGCAGTTGCATTGCTGGTAGTGTTTTGTGATGGTGAAGATGATGATGATGTTAAATTCTGTTGTGCATTTATTGGGGACGTCATAATCATATTACCTCCGCCAACAAAAACTATTACTACTAAGGAAATCATTATGGCTAATGTTATGATATTCATTAACTTGTCTGACAACTACACATGTACTATTTAAGCAATCAAGAAAATGGTAATCATAATCAAATTTTATGAATTTTAAAGTTCACGCTTTTGCTCTAATATATCCTCTGGTGTGCATCTCGATCTATGCAATTAAATACAGAAACAAGATTTCTTGCTCCTTCACCATGGATGAAATCCAGCCTTCTATCAGGAGACCCGTCAAAACTTATCCACAAATTAAAATTAAAAATTAGGGAAAAACTGGTCCGGCCCAGCCACAACAATTGTAATAGACTAAGGGCACAGCTACAAGAACAGACCATTTCAATGCATCTCTCGCCCATCCCAAAAGCCGATGCACATTAATATCTAGATTATCCATTGACGACTCTATGAAGATAGGAATAGCTGGCGGCACCGGGGGGATGGGCGAAGGGTTCGCGCTCAGGTGGTGCAAAAAACATGACGTGATAGTTGGCTCAAGGGACGCTCAAAAGGCCAGAGAAGCTGCAGAAAATTACGCCAAGGCCACCAAACAAACCTACGGCGATATCGCTGGCAGCATAAATGGTAATGACAACATTTCGTTAGCAAAGGATATTGATGTTCTTATACTTTCTATACCATATGAATCCATTGATGATACATGCAGCAACCTTACAGGCAAGCTCAGGGATGACTGTATTGTTGTCTCGCCCATCGTGCCTATGACGAGAACAGACGCAGGATTTGTATATATCCCAATGGAGCAAGGAAAAGAGCCAGCTGCAGAAATGGTTGCGGACAGGCTGCCACCGCGCTCAAGGGTAGTCTCTGCTTTTCATACAATATCTGAATCAAAGCTAAAAAATGTAAATCTGAGCCTTGATGCTGACACATTTATTTGCGGCGACGACCAGAACGCGATATCCAAGCTAAGAGAACTTGTAGATGAAATAGCTGGTCTAAGACCAGTGTACCTTGGGCCACTTGTATTAACCTACCAGGCAGAGATCCTAACGCCTATGTGTCTGAATGCTGCCAAGCGAAACAAGATGAAGAGCCCTGGAGTAAAGCTAGTCTGAACGCAAACATTATGAACAATGACATCTTGGTAATCATGTCAATATGAGATGGAAGGAAGAAATAGGCAGCAGGCGGGGCAGAAACTGGATGTCAGCAATGGGCATACTTTTCATAGTCACTGCCGCTATTATCTTGATCCGCAATCTTGTATTGTTCAATATTGAGCACTCTGCAGGCTTGATAGAAGATGGAACGCAACGATTTCTTGATAACTTTAGCAACGGCCAGATCACAAATGAAAAGTTTGCAATTGCAATGATTGCAGCTGGTGGCTTTCTGCTTTACTGGGGATACTTTAAGAAAAAAGAAGACTACGGTCCGCCTGATGAACACGAATGGCGCCGGTTTAACAGGTAGCAGCAACATAGTCATCAGCATCGACAGCATAATCATCCTTATACTTTAATATTCAGCTTTGTCTGATCATCATCTAGAGTGAATGAAAATTGGGTTTGATGAACCGCATTTCGACTGTAATTTCGCAAAAAACAAACACGCTCCTTGACAGGTTTGAAAAGCCGCAGGAAGCTCTTGATTATTCCTATGTAAGACAGGTAGAAATGCTAAACAAGCTGAGAAGAAGCCTTGCTGAGATTATCACATCTCGCAAAAGGCTTGAAATGCAAAAATCCAGACTGTGGGAGAACATACGAGGTACTCGATGAGCAGGCAGCAAGAGCGCTTGAGGCAGATAGGGAAGACCTTGCGAGGCTTGCACTTGAGAGAAAGAATGCCAACCTGATCCAAATGCAGAGCCTTGACAGACAGATAGCTGAGATGAAGGAAGAAGAACAAAAGATGCAAGAAGCAGAAAAGCGCATGTCAATCAAAGTTGAGGAGTTCAAATCTAGAAAGGAAATAATAAAGGCGCAGTACTCTGCTGCAGAAGCCCAAGTCAAGATAAAGGAGAGCGTCACAGGCATCTCAGAGGAAATGACAGATGTGGGGATGGCAATGAACAAGGCAGAGGAAAAGACAGAGCGCTTGAGGGCCAAGTCTCAGGCGCTAGATGAGATGATAAATTCAGGTGTCCTCACGGATTATACATCAAATAAGGATGAAATTGAAAAAGAATTAGAAAAAATTACTGTACAAAACTCGGTAGATGAAGAATTAGTAAAGTTAAAGTCAGAGAAACAACGTAAAAAGAAACAACAATTGGAGCAAGAAGTGCAACAATGAGTCCGAAGGCGAAGAGCAATAGCAGGTCGGCCGCAAGCAAGCTTAGGTCAAGGCGGCCCGTGAAAGGCAAATCTCACCCTAAGAAGGTAGTGTCTACACGGAAGGCGGCAGTCAAGACCCACAAGAAGACAGCAATTGCTAAAACTAGGATAAAGGGTTCGGCGTCACCTAGCAACAAAATCGTCCGCATAATGGGTCACGGGCAATTTACTGTGGACAACAGCACGCTGAAAAAGCTTAACGATATCGACAATACAATAGTCGGGATCGTAAGCGTGGAAAGATCGGACGACATGGAATTTAAGAAGAAGTTGACAGAGCTGAGCCACATGGTTGTAGAGAACGGCAAGCCTCTTGACCCGCACGAGATAATCAAGTCTGACATCATACTGCCTAGCACCGATCTTTCAATAGATGAAGCAAAGAAGCTGTTCAGAGGAGAAGGTGTTATCCCAGCGATCTAAGGGGAAGATCCCACAGCGGATACCAGAGCGTCATATCTCTTTCAAAGGGTACTTCTTCGGCTATAGATGCCATTATCTTCATCTGCTCGCTCAGCATCTATTGTTTTTTGGCCGGTTGGCACAAATGGGTAAAAGTTGTTACGCTTATAATTGTAGATCAGATATTGAAGGGTTCTTCTTCCTTCTTCCCGCTCGCTTGAAAACTCAAAGACCGCAGCCAGCAGCTGATCGGAAAATCCCTTTTCTTCGACGATATCGCCGACGGTGGTCAGACCAGCCAGTAGGTCTTCAATCCTTTTACCTTCAAAAACTATCCACATGTATCCGTACGAATCCGTGCTTGTGCGCCAAATTAGATCAAACTCTGGCTGTAGGTTGCCTAGGAACTGCCTGATATCCTGTTCCATTTGGTAAAAGAATGTACCGCTGACTGTCTTGAACGTCAGCGCGCACCTGCCGGTAACCTTTAGCCCCAGCTTGACCTCAAGCGTGACATATGCTGAAGAAAGAGAGAACAATATTTCAGAGTCGGCCTTGGGCGGGCGATTTCGGCGGTCTATGTTGTCACGAATCCTTTTAAAAAAGCTCAGCTCATGGCAGCCTCCATTTCCATGAGCTTTTTTACCCGCTGATCAACAGGCGGATGAGTTGAGAACAAGCTTGTTAAGGCATCTCCGGAAATTGCAGGTATGATAAAGAATGCATTCATGCCTTCCACTTCTCTCAGATCACGTGTTGGAATGCGCTTCATAGTGCCACTTATTTTGAGGAGTGCGCTTGCCAGCTTGCTTGGCTTGCCCGTGATAAGAGCGCCATCTCTGTCGGCAACATACTCCCGGTATCGAGATATTGCTCGGATTATCAAAAAGCTCACAATCCAAGTGACGATTGCGACTAGCAATATTAGCAGCATTGCTCCGCTCGCCTTCATTGCCTCGCCGTCCATGACCGCCATACATTCCGCCACCACCACCATACATTGCACCAAACATGCCAAACCTCATCAGATACCATGCCATCATTGAAAAAAGGCTTGCAAGAGTGAGGACGAGCACGTCACGGTTCTTTATGTGCGCAAGCTCATGCGCTATGACACCTTCTAGCTCCTCAGCGTCGAGCTGGTCCATCAAACCAGTAGTCACTGCGACGATGGAGCTTTTAGGTGTCTTGCCGGTGGCGAATGCGTTTGGAATTCTCGTGTTAATAACTGCTACCCGGGGTTTTGATAGGTTATTCCTCGCAACTATACGCTCTATTAGATCGTGAAGCTCTGGAAATTGCTCCCTGCTTACTATTTTTGCGCCAGTACTCCATAGCACAATCTTGTCCGAGAAGTACCACTGTGCCAATATCATGATGCCTGCGATGACAGCTATCGCAATGGCGCTAACTCCGACATAGGCAAGCACGCTAAGAAATATAATGTAAAGTATAGTGAGAATGGCAAAGCTGACAATCATCCTCGCAGTAAGGCCGGTATCCCTCTTTTGCCAGGGCTGCTTTTTCGTAAACATACGACAATTATGGTCGAGATAGTCTTATAATGATTTAGCTTGTGTTTGTATAATTCTACCGCCTCCGTCGCCGCTGATGAAGACAAGCGACAAATTATCCCTTATGCGGGGTTATGAACGAGGATTTAGTTTGATGATTGTATTGGAATTGGAACAGAATAAACGCTGCCTGCTCTCTGGTTTCAATTGTCATAAGATCTTACTATTAAAAGCCACCTTCAATCTACGCAATTTTATACAATTGGAGTATCTTAGGCATAGAATTTCTTAATATTGGTATAACAACTATGGGATATAAATTGACACAATATATAATACAAGAGCACTGGTTAAGGTTTGATAAATCCTAAAATAAGAATAGGAACATCGGGTTATACATATTCTTGGAACAAAGCCAAGCCGAATGCATTTGAATGGTATATCAGTCAAGGTTTCAATTCCGTTGAGATCAATTATAGCTTTTACCGCTTTCCGACGTTCGCATCAATAAGGTTCTGGCAAAGTAGAGCTCCAACGGATTTCACATTTTCAATTAAAGTACACCGTTCGATTACGCACTACAACAAACTAAAACAACCAAGGTCGATTCAGCTTTGGGATCAGTTCTCGAAGATATTTGAGCCACTTGAAAATAAGATTGACTTTTGGCTCTTTCAGATGCCAGCAAACTTTAAATTTAAACCAGAGAATCTCGAGAGGATAAGGTACTTTTTCAATAAAGAGGATATTGCTCATCAGATTATAATTCGCAAGAAAGCAGTCATAGAATTTAGAGATTCTTCTTGGTGGAATGAATCAGCTTTAAAGGAGATTGAAAAAGTAGGTATTACTTTTTGTTCAGTCGATGCTCCAGGCTTACCAAATGAGATTATCTCAACCAGCGATGCTGTATATCTAAGACTCCACGGGACCAAGACTTGGTACAATTATCTCTATCCCGAGGAAAAGTTAAAAGAAATAGTTTCGGATATGAAATCGATGCAAGCACAGAGAAAGGCAATATACCTCAATAATGATCACGGTATGCTAATCAATGGCTTGTTTCTAATGAGAAGATTTTTCTAGATTGACAAAGAAATCCTTTTAACTGCATCTCCATGGCGATATCAGGAGAATTTATTTCTGGTTGTAAAGGAATAACATAGGAATCCGCACCAAGGATCGCATGTGATGCTGAACCCAGATCAAGACAATTCCTAATCTAAAAGTTAAGAACTATTTAAGATTCAATAGACTACCTCTTGTAGGCACACGCATCCAGATATTAAACTTCTATTCTAATGGACTCTCTATGAGAATTCCATCTCTGATTATTCCAGATATTTCTCTGCGGATAGCTAGCATTTGCAAAACGATAACTTGATCGCAATAGATTATGGCTCTCGGCATATAGCATCACGGTAGGATTGGTGGGCAGGAGCTGATGCCACAATTATCGTCCAATTTTAGTAGCCAATGGCTAGCAACGTATGCATATATTTTTTACTTTCTGACCAGCTGTTTTACATCGTCAATAATTTTCATGACTTCATTTGTAGATGTCTCCTTGTCCACGGTTATATAGTAAAAATGCTCCTCGCCGGATAGTGTTAGTATTTTGACCTTTTCATTTTCAGTCAGGGTGTATTCTTCTCGGCCTATTGACTTTTCGAAGTTCTTCCGAAGCTGATTTCTTGTCCCTTCAATAAAGTGTTCATTTCTTGCTTCATCAGGTTTTAGAAGCGGTACTACTCCTCTACGTAGGCCCCCTGCCAAGGTGCGGCCAAACTTGTTTATTATTCCAGCATATCGTATACGGGGCGAGACTGCTAGAATTTTGCCGCATTCTTGTTTGTACAATGCGATATCTGGATCGGCCTGTGGTCTGCTCATCAAGTTATTTTCAAAGAAGAGTAATATATGAGCTACTTGGTTGCAGAGCGACAAACTTCCGGCAAAGATAAGAGTATGGGATGTTATGTATAATCCGCTTTGCTATTTTTTATTTGTCAGCGTGAAACTTTGAGGACATTTTGTTTATCTAACGCTACCTGCCAAATTTTTTCAGCCGTTGCAGTTTGCAAAACACGATATATTCACTAGAACTTGCGATTGAAGACTATGCATTCACCTGCTAAGATTCGGTATTGACATCGTGGCAAGCCGGCGCTTGAGGTAGAATGCAAAGCCGATTGACAATATGGACAACATCATGGCCGTAAAAAATATAGCGCTGTAGGCCTCCATCGAAGGAAATACCATACGCGTGCCGGCAACTTCCGCTGTGGACTGGAAGGTTTGCATATAAACGCCTGGCAAGAGCAGGTCCTGCTGAGCTTCCCAAAATTCTTAGCAAGTTATTCATCCCAAGGGACATACCTATAAATTCGGCTGGTGTCGCAAGTATAGTCACATTCATCGCCCCCACATTTGTCAGAGAAAGCCCTGTTGAGAGAACGGCCAAATTCACTGCAACTGCGGCCCACCCTTCATGGAATGCACCCAGACCAAAGAATGCCGCAGCACTGATTGCTGTTCCTATGATTATTGGCTTGACCGATCCTAACTTGCTCACGATGAGGCCTGATGTAGGTCCAAAGACCAAGAGCACTATCGCAAAAGGTAACTGGGTGTATCCTACTGCGGCTGCATCTCCCCCAAAGCCAAGTGGTACGGGATTGCGCACAAGCACTGGTATTGTCTGAAATACCATGAACATAGAGAAACCTACGACCATGATTATCAGGTTGGCCGGCAGAATTACCTTGTGAATAATGAGCCGGAGATCGACTAGCGGCTCCTTTGACCGCCTCTCAACTACAATGAAAACCATGAGCGAGACTATCCCTGCTGTAAGGAAGACTGACATATTGGCCATGTTGGAGCCTTGGCCGGTTTCAAGCACCGTCAAGGCTAACAGAAAGGAAGTTACAAATACCGCGAGTGTGATCGCTCCCTTTATATCTACAGTTCTTGATACGTATTGCTTCACCTTATCGGGTTGTGGCTTTGCATTATATTTGAAGCGCCAGATTATGATAAATAGGACAATGGTTATCGGAACTGCCGACAGGAAAGTGGCACGCCAGCCAAAGTTGCTGATTATGAATCCCCCCATCAGCAGACCGATTACAGCCCCCGAAGCAAACATTGAAGATATAATTCCTTGACCGATCGAGATTCTGTCTCTTGGGAATTGATCACGTATTATGCTAAAAGCAATGACAAACATTGCGATTCCAATGCCTTGAATTGCCCTTGAGACAAAGAGGAAGTAAATATTCTCAGCAAACCCCGCCATTGATATACCTACTGCGTAAACCGCCATTATTACAAGCAGCACCTTCTTTCTACCATAGATGTCTGATAGCTTTCCTGCTATAGGTGTCATGACAGCGCCGGGTATAAGATAAGCAGAGAGTATCCAAGACGATGTGCTGTAGGACACATTAAACTCATCTATGAGGTCAGGTAAGGCAGGGATCAACATTGTCTCGGCATACATGACCATAGTTGCAAGGCTGCTCAGAACAGCCAGCACTTTCCATGCAGACGCGGGTATTTTTGTTGGTTGTCCCTTAGGAGTGTCTCCAAAAGTTCCCAAACGGTTGTCGCCCAGTTGTCATTGTAGTGATCTAAATTGACCTAATTAAAAGGTGTGCAAAAGAAAATGAAAATGAAAATGAAAATGAAAATGAAAATGAAAAAAAGTCCTATCTATCCTCTTTGAAAAATTTTAAGTTTTCAAAAAGCAATCTAGATAGCTCCATTCGTAAATGAAATGCCGTCAGGAGAGATAATCGCCTATATGCGCTAATAAGTCATCATCATGATCATCAACGGTTGAGCCAACACTTGAAGCCAGGGATATTCAGTCTTGTTCTTCGATGTCACGATATATGCCAATATGCCTTCTATCTCATTAAGGCCACCATTATGCGCCTGAAAGCGATTATATACTATCTGACCATCCTACGAAGTCCACAACGCTAACTCGAATGCAAATTTCCTCTGCCGTTCTCATTTAACATCTATGGCATGTGAACCCCCTCATTTTTCATAACTATTTCACTGACTCACCAGTGTAGCACCGTGACCATCTCAAGGATTGCTTGGATTGTTGGCGGCTTCAGATGTGTTTTTTAGCCGCCAACTTATCGTCTTGCAACTTGATAAAGAATCTCCCCGCTACACATATGAAGAACCAGCTTTTCATATGACAGAAAATGCTGTAGCTGATTCTGTTTCCATCCATCCAACTATGCCAGCTTACTTTCTACACATGCTACGACAATGTTTCTTATTTATGCACTGGACATTTGTTCAAATATCCGGTGAGAATATATCCCACACTCATGTAAGAGGGACTAGCGCATAGTCTTTAATATTATGACAGTGTCTGTGTCAGACACTCCCTCTATCTTGCGTACGTCGTCAATACACTTGTTGATGTCAGCTATGGCTGGCGCTGCAATTATAGCAGCTATATCGTATTGGCCAGTTATTTCATATACCACTTTGACGCCATTCAGATTCATCAGCTCCTTGGATACGGCCGATGTATCTGCGGTTGAGGCTACAGAGATTAGCGTTATCGCACTTGTCTTGTCGCTTGCTCCAAGCTCAATGGTAAAGCGTTTGATGATCATCCTATCAAGAAGATTCTTGACTCTCCTACGAACTGCAGATTCGGAAAGTCCAATCTCATTAGCAATCTCTACAAATGCCCTGCGCGAATCTGCTTGTAAAATGCGTATTATCTTTTCATCAGTTTCGTCCACTCTAGCTGACATTTCTTCTCTTTTCCTCATTAGACAATATAATATCTATTATATCAACTACGCGGGAAACCGTCATTTCATCCATTACAAGTGGCGGAAGCAGTCTTAGAACATTTCTTCCCGAATATAGAACCAGCAATCCACGGCGAATTCCGTCAAAGAGTATGTCTTTGACGTCAAAGCGGAGTTCGACTCCTAACATCATGCCAATACCCCTTACCTCTCGGATTATCTTGTGCTTCTCCTTTAGCCTGTTGAGTCCTTCTTTGAACTGCACGCCCATCTTTGCAGCATTATCGATCAGTTTGTCATCGATCAGAGCTTCCATCGTGGCAGTACCCGCGGCGCATGCTATCGGGCTTCCGCCAAATGTAGAAGAATGTTCGCCAAGCTTCATTGCATCCATTATCTCTTGTTTGGCAAGGACTAGACCCATTGGGATTCCGCCGGCTATGCCCTTTGCAAGGCACATAATGTCTGGTGTAGTGTTCCAGTTTTGCCCTGCCCACATTTTGCCTGTTCGCCCAAGGCCTGACTGAATCTCGTCAAATATTAGGACAAGTTTGCGCCTATTGCAGATCTCTCTGATCTTTGGCAGAAGTTCATCCGGGGGTACAATGATGCCAGTCTCGCCCTGAATCGGTTCTATAATTACACTTCCAATTGTATCATCGATTGCTTGTTCCAGCATTGACGGATCATTGTAGGGAACGAACTTGACGCCATCCAATAGCGGCATGAATGGCTTTCTGTACTTTTCGCTGTATGTCACAGAAAGAGCTCCAAACGTCTTGCCATGATAAGCACCATTCATTGCTATCACACCATGCCTGCCGCTGTACTTGCGTGCAAACTTGAGTGCGGCTTCTACGGATTCTGCGCCGCTGTTGGCAAAAAAAATCTTGCTCAAAGATGGGGGCGCCACTGATGTTATCTTTTCCATGAATCTTAACCGAGTATCATTGTATGTGGACATGTGCGCTGTGATCAGTATTTCTGCCTGCCTTTTGAGTGCGCTTACCACTCTGTCATTGCAGTGGCCAACCAGTGCAACCCCATAGCCACCCATGCAGTCAATGTATTCCTTGCCTGCTGTATCCCACACCGTCGTGCCTTTGCCCTTTGCAATATTGACTGGGAACCTCTGGTAAAGAGTCGCCAGATAGCGGTCCTCATCGTTCAATGTGCAAATATCACCGTGCAATTTCTATGGTCTATTGCAGTAGAGAGTGGGTTTTCAACATGGCCGGAAGCAATGACTGCCTCTTTGACTCCCATTTCAATTGCTTCTATACATGCAAGCACCTTCTTGTCCATGCCAGACCCTATCTTTGGTAGTGTCGCCTTTGCCTTGTCTAGCGTCATTGAATTGACAAGTTCTCCATTTAGTATTAGACCATTTACATCTGTGACAAAGATAACCTTGTCTGCCTTAATGCCGCCTGCCACATATGCTGGAGCCCTGTCACCATCGACATTGAGAAGATCAAATTCCTCACTCAATGCAATCGGCGAAATCACTGGCACATAGCCACTGTGAACAAGGTCATTTACCAGAGCAGGATCAACAGACGTTATCTTGCCGGTATAGCCGCCTTCTATTATCATCTTTCTCCCCTTTTCATTTATGATTAGAAGCTTCTTCTTTCTCTCTGCCTTCAATATACATCCGTCTATTCCAGCTATACCTACTGCATTGATATGTTGGCGCAACAACATCTGGACTATTGCCTTGTTCAGCTTGCCCGACATGACCATTGTATAGATCTCTGCAGTCTCTTTGTCTGTATAACGACTGCGCACTCCTCCTGGCGACATAATGAACTTTTGCTCCTTTCCCAACTTTGTTGCTGTGGAAGTCACTTCCTTGCCTCCACCGTGCACAATAACGAGCTTGTGCTTTTCAGCTATTGACTTTATGTCTGCAACAGCGGAGGAATGAAGCCCGTCTACTACGCTTCCACCTATCTTGATGACTATCATACTGGCGTCAATGGGGTATACTTCAGTCCTTCAGTTTCGCCATATCCAAACATCACGTTCATATTCTGTATTGCAGAGCCAGCTGCACCCTTCATTAAATTGTCAGAGGCTGAAAGAGCCACTATTCTTTGATTATATTCATCGATGTCAAAGCCTACGTCGCAAAAGTTTGAGCCGACTACGAATTTCGGATCTGGAAATTTGTAGAGACCCTTCTTGTCGCGAATCAATCTCACAAATGGCTCGCGCTTGTATGCGTTACGGTACATTTTCCATAACTCTAGCTCCTCCACAGGTCTCTTGAGGAATGTATGGTTGGTAGTTAGGATGCCTCTCACGATGTTGACTGCATGGGGACTCATACTCACTTTAATTTGCCTCTTTGCGATGAGTGAAAGCTCTTGCTCGATTTCACCGGTGTGCCTGTGTTTTGCAGGCTTATAAGGTCTGACTACACCATAACGCATTGCATGATGCGTTCCTGCATTGGCCTTTTGGCCAGCTCCAGATGATCCAATCTTGCTATCCACCACAATGTGATCGGTGTCTATGAGGCTATTATCAATCAGCGGCGTGAGTGCAAGAAGTGAGGTTACTGCCATGCATCCCGGGCACGAGACCAGCTGCGCATTTTTGATCTCTTCTCGGTGAAGCTCTGGGACTCCATATACTGACTTGCCCAGCATTTCAGGGAAAGGATGTTCCCAGCCATACCATCTTACATAGTCCTTGGGATTCTTGAGCCTAAAGTCTGCTGACAGGTCTATTATCTTCATTCCTCTGTCGTAGAGGTCCTTGACTATTTTGTTTGCCTTGCCATGGGGGACTGATGTAAATACAAGTTCGCATTTGTCCGTCAGCTTTTCCATGTCCATTGGGGAGAATGTAATGTCGACAAAACCCTTCAGACTGGGGTGAACACGGTGGACATACTCACCTGCCTTCTGCCGCGAAGTCACCATATTCAGCTCTATCTTTGGGTGAGCAACCAAAAGTCGCAGCAGTTCTCCTCCTACGTATCCCGAAGCGCCAACTACTCCAACTTTCATTTATGAAATTCTCCTTGGCTAAAATGCATTTCTTTTAATTTTTTGCTTTAAAAATCCTCATTTATATTTTTTGGTCAGGTATAACCATAAACAGCCAATACTGACCAGAATAGGTCATTATTTCCTTGCTACCTTGATCGCATAATCAATCATTTCACTTGGAATATCAGCCTTTGACACGCTGGCGGCGCCACGGAACTCAACTGTATTATTTACCTCATGAACGACAAGCCCATCACTCTTATCTTCCATCATGTCCACGCCCAAGATGCCGCCTCCTACAGTTTTTGCGGCTTTTAGGGCTAGATCCTCCATTTCCTTTGTTATCGGAGCAAGTTCTACCTTGCCTCCCCGGGCAACATTTGTCCGCCACTCTGATTGCGAAGAATAGCGATAGATTGCGGTGATGGCATGGTCGCCAATTACTATGCAGCGGATGTCCCGCGGTGGCCTATCAACCATTTCTTGAATGTAGTATATGCGCGAAAGTGCGCTGTCATCCTCTTCTCTCATTTCAACTATCATACTTGCAGTCTCAAGATCACGAATAGGATAGATCCCTCTCCCCCACGAGCCCACGATTGGTTTGAGTACCAACCGGAAACCCAGTCTTCTTCATACTTTCTAGCCCAGACTCTGCGCTAAATGCAAATTGTGTCTTTGGGGTTGGAATTTTATTTTCTGCAAGCTTAATCGAAGTGACAAGTTTGTTTCCACAGGTTTCGCCTACCTTAAATTTGTTTATGACTTTGAACCCAACAAATTCAAGGCAAGCGGTAAGATAGAGACCTCGGTAATAACTTACGCTTCTCTGCAGTATTACGTCTCCTAGTAACATGAAATCCTTCATTCTGCTATTTGTGCCAATGGTTATTGTCTTTGCATCCACTATGTTTGCCTTGATTCCCTTTCTCAGCGTTTTTTCATAGAGTGCCTTCTCCTCGAAGCGTACTTTGTCGCATACGATGCTCACCTCAACCATTACTGTCCCCAATCTTCGCCTACTCGTTCAGCGGGCTTCAGATCCAGCTTATCGTCTCCTTTTTTGACGATCTCATACTCACCACCGCAGTCGGGGCAAGTTATTATCTCCCCAACCACCGAATCTTCTGGAACACTGATTTCAGCTCCGCATTCTTGGCATTCAATTTTTGATTTCATTTTTTACCTCCTTTTGTTTTCTATCTATATTTACTCTTGCAGTTACGGAGTTTGCGATAACTGACTGCAACCCCCAAAGCTCAACGAACCCCTTTGCAAGATTCTGGTCAAAGGTTGAACCTGTGGCATATGTCGCCAGACTGTCTTTGTATAAAGAATATTTCGAGTCCCTGCCAACCACTCGAAGCGATCCCTTTTCCATCTTCAGCCGAACTTTTCCTGAAACACGATTTTGTGTCGCATCTATAAACTTATCCAAGTCTGTGCGCAGTGGATCCTGCCATAGGCCAGAATATGCAAGCCAGCTCCACTGATTGTCAACTATCTGCTTGAATGCAAGCTCGTGCTTTGTAAGCACCATTTTCTCTAGGTCTTTGTGGGCTTCAATTATTACCAAAGCGGCTGGAGCCTCATACACTTCTCGTGACTTAATTCCCACGACGCGGTCTTCAATATGGTCGACAATACCAATCCCGTGCCCACCAGCCATATCGTTGGCGTATTGGATAAGGTCAACTAGAGGCATATGTTCATCATCCACCGCTACCGGAATGCCCTCCTCGAATTCGATTTCCATATAACCAGCTTTGTCATTCTGAAAGTTGATAAACTCAAAAGCATCTTCAGGAGGTTCAAAGTCAGCTTCCTCAATCTTGCCGCCTTCTAAAGCTCTACCCCAGAGGTTGATATCAATACTGTATTTCTTTGCCTCTGAGCTTATCGGTATGTTCTGGTCTTTTGCAAAGGATATTTCAAGGTCGCGGGTCAGGTTGAGGTCGCGTATTGGAGCAATGATTTTGAGGTCTGGGCTAAGTGCACGCATTGTAACATCGAATCTAATTTGGTCGTTGCCTTTACCTGTGCACCCATGAGCTACTGCGATTGCTCCTTCCTTCTTTGCAACCTCGACTGCTCTTGCAGCAATCAGCGGGCGGGCGAGTGCAGTTGCAAGCGGATACTTACCTTGATATAGGCCATTAGCCTTGATGCTTGGCACTATATAATCGCGGGCGAAATCTTCACGGGCATCAATATAAACATGTTTTATTGCCCCTATTGCAACTGCCTTCTTTTCAATTTCCTTGAAGTCGTCGTTCTGCCCACAGTCGACAGTGACTGTTATCACATCCAGTTTGTGCAATGTCTGAAGATATCTTATGCAAACAGAAGTGTCTAGGCCGCCGGAGTAAGCCAATACAACTTTACCATTAATGCCCAATTACATGGGTCTGCCTTTCAAACATTACATTTATATTTTTTGGTCAGGAACGAACTAAATTAAGGCGATATTGACCATTGCTGGCCAACAATCAGAAATCTATAACAGAGACTGTTAGAGAGATTGTTAGCATCGATCTCTCATTTCAGGACTCGCTTCAGCGAGATTACTGTAACATCAGCGCGCTTGCCCGTATAATGAAGCCGCAGATAGACGATGTGCTTAGCAAGAATACGAGTATAGAAAGCATCATCACCGCTCTCAAGCGGTCAAGGTATGAATATGATGTCCGGCAAAAGCCCATTGCATCGATATTGGCAGCTGGTACCGATTACCGTCAATACAGATGTAGCTAAAGTCTCAGCCCGGAAGAGCAAAAAGACCATCGAGAAGGTTGCTAAAGCGATGATTCAGGGCGTGGGCAATTTTATCAGCATATCAGAAAGCATCATGTCAATTACTCTTGTTTTTGACGATCTTTTGCTTCAAGATGTCAAAGTGATGTTTGCCTCTGACGATATTCTCGAAATAGAAAACGGCCTAGCAGCAATCATTGTCCAAAGTCCAGAAGATATTATCAAGACACCAGGATGCGCCATTGCTTTCTATAACCAGCTTGCTAGGAGGCACATAAACATTGAGGACACTGTCAGTTGTTATACTGACACCATAGTACTGGTAAAGATGGAGCAGGTCGGAAAAGCCTTCAATGCGCTTACTGATTTGATATCAAATTCAAGGAAGATGGAAAAGAAAAGGTACCGATAAAAAAGGTTTTATTATGAATAAGATCAGATGACTTGTGTACCGGCGTTATACGCTTGACGAAATCAAACGCAAGATAGTTGATGTTTTGCAAAGCACCGGAGACACAGGGCTGTCCGGTGTAGAGCTAGCAGACAGGATAGGCATCAACAGGATGACAATTACGAAATATCTCGATATCATGCATGCAAGGGGTCTTCTCAAGAAGAAAAAGATAGGCAATGTAAACATATGGTTTGTACAGATTGGAGTTGGAGATATTGAATTTCCGATCAACTATATTCAAGTACAGCAAAAGCTAATAAGCACAATTCTGGCGGGTGATGAAGATCATGCACGAAGAATCATGCTGAGCGTCATGAACTCTGATGTCGACCAAGTAAGAGTGATGACAGATGTCATACTGCCGGCTGTTAACACTATAGCCGAATTGTACAGTAGAGGGAAATTGAGCAAGACAGAACGGATATTTTTGGCAAGTCTGATGATGGAACTTATTGATTTGGTTAAGTTCAATATTCGGCCTGGAGAGCTAAAGGCAAACGCCCATGTCATATGCGTGGCTGGCTCTGAAGACAGAGTCCATATCGCTAAAAGCGCGGCTGTGGCATTGTTGGCTCGGGGCTGGGATTCGTCTTATATTGGTGATGTTGGCGAACAGATAGATCCTTTCTTTGATATTGACTTTCAGCGTTATCTATCACGTTTATGGGCTAACAAACACGGCCTGATGCTTGTATGTATCTTTTCATCCGGTGAAGGGTCGCTGCGATTTCTCTCGTCTACTGCTAAGGAGATGAAGGCTAGGATAAAGGGTGAGCTACGCATTATAGCAGTCACTACGCAACAACTACACCCAGTAGCAGAAGAAAGCTCTGACTATGTGGCCAAGGACCTGCTAGCTCTTGTTGAGTGGTCTGAAAGGGAATTCAACTACCGCATCAGCGTCTAGGCCTGTTGCAGCGGAATCGGCGTTATTGGTGGAGCTTCAGGGACTATTGCCTGTATTAGGAGACTGATTATAAATCCAATTACTGCAAACACTATGATTGCAAGGATAGCTATGCCAAGAGCTCTAAGCCATCCAGTATGAAACCCCTTTTTGAATACTCCTATCCACGCAATGAAGGCGACAATGAAGGCTATTATTACAGGCAGAGTCTGGTCTCCAACTATCGCAGTAAGTAAAGCAGCAGAAATGAAAAACACTATAGCGTATATTATGGGGCCAAGGGCCGTCACCAGCATGGCGCGACTAAACTTCACCCTTCCTAGTGTGAAGATCTTTGCCGCTATCCACACAGGTATTGAAACAATTATCCATACCACCAGCAGACCAATTACTACTGTAGCGGCGATTACTGCTATTTCCGTCCCACCCTGAAGCAATAATTGCTGAAGCAACGCTCTTAATGTGATTCATCAAGATTTAAGAGCTACCAATCCTACAAATGACGTGATAGATGTGACGTCTTCCTTTTCTAAGCCAGACAATGTTGATGAATAGAAGTAAAATATCCTGGTCTTGCAGGAGTGGAGGTTTTTTAAATCCTGTATTCGATAATAATGTGTGCCTTCAAGTGAATTATTGAGGTGCAAGGAATGCGGCCAGTCGTTTGACACGGTTGAGTCGCTTAAAGAGCATATGGAGTCAGAAAAAGATGAAATCAAAAACCGCGTCAAGGGATTCTCTGACGGCTAGAGCACTATGGATGCTGGGATCTTCTTTTCAAGAACAACAACCATCTAACCACCTGTGTCTTTCTATTGCCAGCAAATTTTCCTTCGGTGATCGAAGGGTACAATGTGATGTTGTAATCATCGAACCTGTACCGCCCAAGGCCTAAATATCATTATTGTCATGAAATAATGTAGCTTGCGGAACAATACCCTAAACAAACTCGAAGAGTCAGGCTACTTCTTAATTCGGATGAAGCAGACAGTTAACGACTGGATGCTGTTCAAATTCCATCTTAGTGCATTCTTATCGGCAGCGCGAAGCATTACATTGGTTATGCAAAAAGAGTATGCTCACACGGCGCGTTTTGAAAGCTGGAATGAGCGCCAGCAAGAAGAAATGAGAAAGGATGGACTGCTCACATTTTTTAATAATCTGCGAGTGACATCATTCCTATAAAACAGGTCCAACCCAGAGTCCAATTTTCACTTCCTGTGGCAGATTTATTTTCTATGCCCAGTGGTTCTACAATTGTGATGGGCGATAAGAACGAGGGCACTTACCTGACAAATGCGTCTGTAGCTGAGGTAGCAGCAACAGATGTTGCCAAGATACGCGCAGACCAGAGATGGCTCTTTGATGAAAAACCTGATGAGGATGTAATAACATTATGTGAAAGGTATCTGTCGAGCATGAGTACGCTAGTATACGAATGTAGGGAGAATTTTGAGACTGTCACGCCAATTTGACTAGTCCTATCATGCGCCTTGAACCTGCAAGTTTAGGCATGCAGACACGGATTGTACGAAATGCATAGGCCTGTTAGACTATTGTAGCGTCTTCCAGATATTTTTCCTTGATAGAGAGAAATTGAAGCTCCTTGTAAAAAAATCAATATAGATTATAGCAGAATTTTATTCCGGTCTTTAGCTATGGGCTATGCATGCTGATGTTATTTGTCTTGATGTTCTACTATTCTCTTAACAAAGTCATGTCCGTATTTAGTTGCATGCTCATAATTCCTGTCCGGAATGTTCGGTTCAAAGCTGATAAAGCCTTCATAGCCAATTTCGTTAAGGCTTTTTATAATTGTAGAAAAATCAATATGGGCAAATCCTGGCATTTTTCTATTGTTATCGGCAAAGTGCATGTGGCGCAAAAGCGTGCTTGAGCTTTGTATCGCGTCTTTAAACATGTCTTCTTCAATGTTCATGTGGAAGGTGTCAAGTAGGATACCAAGTGAGTCTACCTGTTGTGCTATTGCAATTGCATCTTTTGCAGTAGCACAATATGGAGTACTGTATCGGTTGAGAGGCTCAAGTACCAGCTGTACACCATAGTCTGCTCCCCTTCTGCACAAGAGCCTCATTAGTGGTACTGCTTTTGTTGCAAAAAGCTCCTTTTCATTTGGAGAGATTATCCGGTGCGTTCTGTCAACACCCTTTATCTCATCGGCAAAGAGACAAACGTTCATCTCATGACCTCCCAGAGTGTTACACAGCTTGAGGCAATCAATGACATACTGTTCTGAAGCTTGCACTAGCTTAGGATCATTACTTAGAAGTCTCCTCTTCCAACCACCACTACTGATAGCGCCCCACATACCGGTGACTCCACATATAGATAAGCCGTATGAATTTAGTGAATCGAGCAATTTCTTTGCGTCAACTTCACTCGGCTCCCCAAACATTTCCATTGCACGATAACCCTGTTTTGCTAGTGTAGCCAACGTATCTTCAATTGGCTCTATTTTTCGAAACGAGGCAAGGGTGATAGCGTATCTCATTGTGCATCAACAAGGCTTTTCGCAATGTCCACGCATCTTACTGACCCTGACTCTGACGTAATACCATGCCTCTTACTTGAAGCATAGAATGCAAGTCCTTCATCTGTTTGTAGGTCTGGTGGCCTCCCATGTGATCCTTTGACTAAGCTGGCGTCAAGTGGTATAGACTTTGTCTTTTGATCGACAAACAACTCCACAGGATCATACCCTGGCTTTCTGTGTATGTCCACCTTGCGGGCAAAATCTGGCGCCTTGCTTTCGTCATGCCACCAGTAGTAGCTGAACCATTTATCTCTCGCAGAAATGGCGATCAGCTCGCCGCTTCGTTCATGATCTATTGCTAATTCTTCCTTGCCCTTGCCATCCAAAATTCTGTCCACTCCAGCAGTAGCCTCCAACGCCATCCTTGTCTCCCTTTCATAGCCGTCTTTGATGTAAACATGAGCCACCTGATGGTCAACCATTGCAAACGCCTTGCTATATTCAAAATCAAGATATTCCCTTCCCTGAATGGTGCGGATAGAAAGTAGACCGGCGTCTCGGAGTACAAGGTTGAGGGGTACTGCACCATTGACATCATTAAAGGCATATTCGGATATGATGGTAAACTGCGTTTCTTCTTGTATTCCAAGATCGGTTGCCTTTTGCACAAGTCTCCCGACTATTTCGTCGGCCCTTTTAAGATCATCTCTAACCTGTACTGCTCCTTTACCAAAGCGCTGTGCAGAATAATCTACATGTGGAATATACACAGAGAGGAAATTAGGTCGCTCATTTTCCAAAGTATATTCAGCAGCATTTGCTATCCATTCACTTGACTTAAAAGATGCAAGTGGCCCCCAGTAGCTTGCAAGGTTAAACTCACCAAACTTTTCCTTCAATTTTTCATAATAGCCGACTGGCCGAGAATAGCACCACATAACCATCTTGTCATCTAGATGTATCGGCCGTGGAGTCACCACAATGTCTGAATTGGCATGCATTGTATTTTGCCAAAAGAGCACAGCAGTCTTTTTACTGTTTTTTTGCTTGATGGTGTCCCACAATCTTTGGGCCTTAACAAGCGAGCTGGATTGCTCCCAGAACGATACGCTGTATGTACTCCTATCATACAATCCATTTGCTATTATTCCGTGCTCTCTAGGATATTTGCCAGAGAAGATGCTGGCCTGAACGGTTGATGTAACCGCAGGAAATGTAGGCTCAAGTTTTGCGGCCTCCCCATTTTCGGTAGTCTTGGCAATATTTGGGACTAGGCCAGAGTCTAAGTGCTTTTGTTCGAGGCCGACGACGTCAAGTAATATTGAATAGTTCATCTGTTACTTTACTCTTCGTTGATACTCTGATATGGCTTAAATGAGTTAGTGTTAAGTAAACAAATTCTTGTATGATCTTTGAGATTGTTGTTGTAAGATGAAGTTTATGATATACTTTCATATATTATCACTTCATTCTTGTCCAGAAATGTTAGTAACAGGAAGGGCAAACGGTATTATCAAAAATCGTGTTGTAGGTTTGTAATCATGTCCAAAATTAATAAGAACTTTAAATAATAAAGAGAGACACTTCTGAAATCAATTATTGTGTTCTCATGTATTTCCAAGTTGTATTGTACAGGTTCCGAAAAATCCTCCGCAATGAATAATATACATGTGACCATCCACGCGTCTCGATGCGATTATGATACGTAATCTAGACTTATCTAACAATATACTTCTGGCAGCAATAGTAACAACGTTATCCATTCTCTCGCTAACCATGGTGAGCCATGAAGTGTTTGCAGCTTCAGATATATTCGGAATAGACGAACTTTATCCCACAGCAAATGGTGGTCCTGTCTGGTTCCTAAACAACGAACAACCAGAAGAGGACGACGATTTTTTGCTCACTTCAGCTAATGATATACAATTACACGACGAAGGTTCGGATGTATTTGCGTTGGATGCAGAGACAGGCACACAAAAACATGGAGTAAGGCTTCATGCAGATTCTCCAGACGGCAAGTGGAAGAATGTGGAAATGACAGGCTACTTTAAGCTACAGGCTGGAAATGACCAATTTACGTTGATAGGAAGACAAGGTCCAACTTACAATGAGGACGGTGGATGCGGTGCTTATGGATATTATGGCCTGCTTAGTGCAAATGGCGACGCTTATTTTAAGAAAAAGTTGTGGCATCATGGTGGGTATACAGACGGGACTGCAGTAGAAGGAAAGGTGGTCGATAATCTGGACGATAGATGGGTAGGCATCAAGTTGGTAGTATATGATTTAGACGGCGGAGATGTCAAATTAGAGCTATGGGTTGATGATGGAGATGAGAGAAACAATTGGAAGAAAGTTACAGAATATGTAGACGATGGTGATTGGAAGGTTGCGGGTAGCGACTGCGATAGAGACTCAGACGATATAATAGATGACGGGACTCGAGGAGGCTTTAGAGTAGACGATTCAGAATTTGAATTCAAAAAGTTGTCGATAAGGGAAATAGCAGAAGGAGCAGAGGCAGTAGCAACAGACGAAGGATCAACAGATGCGGCAGCAGACGAAGAAGACGAAGGAGGATCAAGTGACGAAGGATCAACAGATGCGGCAGCAGACGAAGAAGACGAAGGAGGATCAAGTGACGAAGGATCAACAGATGCGGCAGCAGACGAAGAAGACGAAGGAGGATCAACTAGGGCAGCAGCAGCAGAAGAAGAAGACGAAGGAGGATCAAGTGACGAAGGATCAACAGATGCGGCAGCAGTAGAAGAAGACGAAGGAGAATAATGATGTCTCCTATACTTTTTTATTATGAAGTTTATATCATGATACATCCAACATCCTAAGGATAGTATAAGCAAGCATCTTTTGTGGAAATTGTGGCTATGATGCAACAATGTGATAATAATTATCGTTCCCTTTGTAGAATGCCTCTTCCTGTCACAATCTGGAGCATATTATTGTTGTTATATCTGAACCTATAGCATGAAGAGCTTAGAATGAACATGCTCCAGATTTGAACTGCAACTGAAGGCAATAGAGTTCAGTTGCAAACATTCAAAAAAAAATACGCAATTTCTATCGAGTTAATCATACATACACGATGTATTAACTTCCCTAAACTAGGTTAGAAACATAGTGAAACATTGGGTTGATAAAGCGAAGGACAAAATGTTTTTATCCCCCATTACTCGGGGGGCTTTTAGAACAGATTATCAAAATCAGCAGATAGACAATCGGCTTGGAGTTTGGGAATGGGAAAAAATATAATTAATTTTTTGCAGTTAGTAGGAACAAGCGTTTAACCGTAGCATCAAATTTACGCATCATTAACAATTTCGGTAGAATCAACTCTGTCGGGGCCGGTTGGTAATTTTTTTACAATAATGTGTCTCTCGCCAGATTCATGAATCCTCTCAAAGAATATCCTGAAATTATTAGACTTTAGAAGCTTCATTATTGGCTCATAAAAAGTTTTCTTCATGTCGCCTACATTATGAATTTCTAGAAGTATTGAAATATCTTTGCTACTTGAGAGTACATTCGTTGATCCCTTTAGAACTTCAAACTCTGCTCCCTCCACATCAACCTTTATCCAATTAACTTGACTTATTCCATTTGCAAGCATCAAGGAATTAAGCGTGTTTGCTTTTACTTCTATGTATTTTTGATTATTCACCGCCTCCCTATCGCTCATTATTGTATTGTAAATGGTAAATCCTTCTTCTCGGTGTGGTTCATAAAGTTTGACCATACCTTCCTTGGAATGAACGGCATAATTCAAAGTAATAACATTGCGTAACTTATTAAGTACAATGTTCTTATTTAGTATATCGTAGTTAGCCGGGTGAGCTTCGATTGCAATTACTTTTCCTGTAGATCCAACCATTTTTGAGGCAAGAATAGTATATTTGCCGATATGAGCACCGACATCTATCACTATGTCACCCTCCTTAGGACGAAATAGCTTTACAATGTCTTCCTCTCTGGCAGGGTTAAAATCTTCTAATCTGCAATAATATTTGTAATCATGTACGTTGGCATATACCTTCAAAAGAGTTGGATTTCCAAGTTTAAGATACTTCATTGATCTGTAAAGGAACTTTATCAGCCCAAATGACGGGACAGTATAGTCGCCTACGGATATGCTTTTAAAAAGCTTCGATTGCTCTCTTCTCCTCTTTCCTAGACATAATCGAAATAAAATTCTAATAAATAAATAGTGCGCTCTCAGGATTGTTAGCATGCATCTATCGTAGGTTGGCAGTACCTGATTCCGGTGGTTCCCTTGTCAGCCAAGATGCGATATTATTAGCCATATCAACTGATTCTTCGAAAATAGGATTAAAAACTTTATTATTGGTCTTGGTACGTTTATGCTACTTCTTATACAAAGAACAAGAGAGTATAATAGTCGTATTTTTTTATAATAATAATAATAAGAAATCAGGTGATGAATTATGAACGGGTTCTAGCACTTAATTAACCCACTAAGAGGTGCTACAATGTTAAAGCAAAGGAAGCGGGTAAATAGAACCGTTCGACTACTGTCCAGCTAGATAGAGAGAAGGGAGAGTTCCTTGCATTTGGGAGTTAGATTATGGGGATAATGTCCGAGAAACGTAAGAAGCAACAGCTGCTAAGACACTAACTATATAAAAGGATGGTATACTTTTTTGAAAAATTTAACATAACAAAGCAAAAATTCTGCATCCCCTTTGCAAGGGAATGAGTGTGAACGATAGACAATATAGACAGCGATCATCTCTAGCGGCGGCCTGCTAAGACAAGCGCGTCAGGGAACCCACTGCTAGCATGATCTTCTATCGTATAAAAGATTTCCATAGAATGATTAATTAATTCAATCTTCACACGTTATGATGTGACGCTCTCAAGGTATCCTGTCGGCAGCTGGCGTTTGGTTACTTCGAGAATTGAGAGGTGCGAGGTTACATGACAAATTAATATTACTTTTTATAAAGTTTATTTACCTTGGACTTCGAGTAGTTCTAAGGATATTATTTCTACGCAAAGAGGAGCGGGACAAATTCTGTCTAAAGCATCACGTTACTTTCGGCGATTTTCTATACACATCAATCGAATTTCTGAGACTTGATAATTCTGCGTTAGTAGTGTTTACCTCGCCAAATTATGGTTACAAATTTTACAGCCGGATAACTCGAAAGGTAAACAATTTCTTAATTCATGATGTGTATATGAGCATGATAGATCATGAAGAAGATATAATAGAACAATTCTCCCCGAAGAAAGGCGATACAGTCATAGATGTCGGTGCCGCCTTTGGATTTTATACTATAATGGCTTCAAAAACAGTTGGCCAACAGGGAAGGGTAGTTGCAATAGAGGCACAGCCCGATAGCTTTGATATGCTCAACAAAAATATTAAGTTAAACAAGTTGGCAAATATCCAAACTCTAAACTATGCCACAGTATTCCGAGAAGACCAAGGTAAAACTCTATAGCAGTTATAGTATAATTCAAGAAAGAGCGGGAGAAAGCTTGCAAAGCTTTATCGAAGTGAGCGCAGATACCTTAGACAATTTATTACATCGTGTTGGGATAGACAAGGTAAATTGGATAAAGATTGATGTGGAGGGTGCAGAATTAGAAGCCTTGAAGGGAGCAGAAGGATTACTGTCAAGAAGTACGGATATAGCACTTCTGGTTGAAGTACATAGTCCACATTTGGTTAAGCCTATAGTAGAATTATGTGGGTCATATAAGTTTGGAGTACAATTCAAAAAGAACTATGAGAACGGAAGTAGCCACATCTTGTTAAAGAAGAATTAAGAACCTCGTTGCCAAGTAGGTGTTCAGAAAAGATTGTGAGCAACACAGTAACTACATGGATAACGAATTTTCGTATAAATCTTGTCTCAGAAGATATAGGCGAGCCCTATCGGGTGCGATCAGAGAATTTATAAATTATCGGCTAAAAGTAAGTCGGACTCTAGAAAAATAGGGTTCGATTATTTTTTTGCTTGTCGACAGGCTGTACCAAGGTATTTTTCTCATCTGCTATCTGCAGCTGCTCCATTACAGAAATTGCATGCAAATAGTCTGGATTTTCTTTATAATTAAGATAATCTCTGACTAGATGGCCATCAATCTTATGCCATAGTATTATTCCATCAACGGATCTTGTTGCTATCGAAAGCGTGGCCATTACTAACCTATCGGATGGCGGGTCATATCCTTGTCTTGAATAATTGTATGTTATTGTGGGATAAACTATGTATCGAGTAGGTTTTCCAGGAAACATTTCCTTAAACATCGATAGGTTTGTTTCAAGCCTTGAAACATTGTAATAGCTTGCACTTACCCAAACTAGGGTGTCTATATATTTGGCATATTCATCGGCTACCACTTGATTTCCCAAACCTTCAAAATACACTACAGGACAAAATTTTACATCGCTTCTCTTGCTTACCAGGGCGTCAGTAAGATTGGAATCTATCATAAAGTCAATGTTTCTACGAAACTTTGTGTCATTTCTTGTACTGATCCAATTGAAATCGTCTATGGCGAAACCGCTGAATGAAGAAGGATGTCTAGATTTAAGATCATTGAAATAATTTATCCACCCCTTCCAGTCATAGCTGCTCATAGAACCGCCTTCGGATGGAGGTAAAAGAATAATAACTATTTTCAGTCCCGTATTGTCTGCAGCATTGAGCAACCTTTCCGTTGATTCTATTTCCCCAGCATCCCAGAAATTATCCATTACAAAATAATATTCATCAAATCCCTGTTGAAGAAATTCCAATATGGTGAGGGTTTGGTCAGTTCCCTCCATTTCTTCTAAATGAAGTGTGTCTGGAATATACGCTCCCATGATTCTTTTTACATTGTTTACAAATGGCCAATTCTGTACGGTAGTAAAGGGAGTACTAGTCATGTCGTTGACTTCCGGATTATACACGTCATCCGCCATAATCAGTTCATCAAACGACATTAGAGGGTTTATTGGAGGTAAAAAAGCTACAATGAGTATGAGAAATAGTAAGTGGGGCTCAATATTCTTCTTCATTTCTTTCATGTAAGGAAATACATTCTTCATAGTTGTCAGAGCTTTCTAAATTTTAATAATCCGGTTCTAGAATGAGTTTAACCAGCTTTATCAATGCCTTGGTTCCCCTAACCGGTGACAAATCCTTGCATTTACAGTCAATAGAATAGATATCGAGCTTGCTTGAATGTAAAATCATAGGTCGAAAAACAGCCTCACGAGTAGCCTTTAAAGTTTTGCACAGATTTCTACGAGGTTTCCTAAGTGATATCCCCTCACACTTTGTCAAGTGACTGATTTAATCCGTCACTCTATTAGCATATTTCTTGTTGCGAAACGTGGAGTCAACTGTACACTAATCAGGTATTGCTGAAAGCTGAAAACCAGAAGAAGAAAAATCCAAATCATAACCTCAAGGTCTCCACTCGGCATATCAAATGGACCCAAAATCTAGTCGAGATAGTGGTCTCAGGTGGCCCATCGGTCAAGAGTCGGACATACACAGATGCCAAGAGTGCGTTAAAGGATTTTGGCCGAGATTGTAGACGAAGCCCTTCAAGAATCTCTTATGATGAGATTCCTTCTAACTTTGACCCAAAAGACCAAATTCGAATTTCTATCAATTAGAATAGGTTACTAGTGGCTATTCGACGTACTCTTTTGCAAGTAATTTTCCTTCACATATTGTGCATTTGGTAAAAGACATCGGATAGCTTCTGTCACACTTTTGACAATACATGTGCGACATTGGATTATGGTATGAAGACATGGAATAACGAGTAATAACTCTTATTATAAGAATATTTCTGGCACGTTAGCGCTTACTTTATACTGACAATTCTTCAGCAATTTAATAAATTGTGCTATAAGTGGCTATGAGTCCTGTTCGTAAGGGCTTTCTGCTTGCAGCCTTTGCGAAACAGCCAGCTCCAAGTGATGGTATGTCGATGTCGATTTTCCTTATTTTGAAACCTTGATTGCCAAAGTACATTCGTTTCTTTACTTATGACTCCAGACATAAGCGTAAGAGAATTTGAATGCATTCATGCCAACATGGTCTTCATTGTTGAAGAAAGGGCTAATGAGTTTAGAAATGTACTCAACGTTAACGACTGCTTGCCATTATTTTTCCTCCTTTGTCCAATCCCGCTTGTATATTTCGTCCTTTAATTTCTGTCCGTTGAACATCTTAAAATATGCCTGTCTTATGCTCTTTTGCTTTTCAAGCTCAGCTTGTAACCAGAGGTTCTCAAACATTGAATAATCAGTGAATACTGTTGATTCACCATTAGAATACGTAGCGAAACCAGTCGCTTCTGAAAAATTGTCCTTGCTATCGTCCTTGACTTCTATAGTCAAGGAGAAAGATTGATCGAGTATGAAGGTCGTGATCTTGCTTCTCAGAGATTGGCGGATAAAATTTACATTTATAAGGTCATGCTTTTTCTTGATCATCTCTTTAGAGATATCCTTCATTGTTTCGTCGTCAATTTTAATCAGAACTCTGACGTTTATTCCTCTAGCTCTTGCTGCCTCCTAACAAATCTATAATTCCGTCACTTTCTGCCCTGTAGAAAGAATTGATAGTTGCGAAAAGTGCTTGTATATCAAATCCAGCTGATTCGATGCGCTCCCTTACGAGTTGCAGTATCGAAGATGGATCCCGTATAGTCTTGATATATTCGCTTTGAACACCATGTTCTACTTCTCTGATCTTATCTCGAGCAGGGGTAGCATGATTCAAGAGATTCTCAAACAAATTCTGCTGCAACTTGACAAAAGTCTGATTGTTAGAAATGAGCTGTCTATGATATCCAGCCATCTTATTATTGGAATTTTCTATATCGTAAAGATAGGTGGTTCCATCGATAATGCAAAAATTCCCTCCCGACCCATCTATGTGGTATACGCTGAATTGCCTGGCCAGCTCCTTGGCTAACTCTAAATTTTCCGGGTTTATCACGGTGACAATTCTCACTCTGGCCATCTTCTTCTTATCAGCAGTTCTAAGAAACTCTAACAGCAAATTGGAAAACGTCGGTTCGGACTTTGAAAGTTGGCTTAAATAGCAATCTAGGGTCTCAGTAGCAGCAATTAGAGAATTAGCATGACTTGAACTCTTGGAGGATTTGTTATCAATTATTAATTGAAAGTCATCAAAGTCTTCCAATATTGAGTCTCCCAGTTATTACTATAATCATAGATATAAAGAAACACTGGCATCATGCAATAGCTAAGCAAAAAACTTTGGCGTCAAAAACCTCTAATTGAAATGGTGCGAAATCTTATATATGTCTAGGAAAATCATGTTATAAATGCCAGTATTCATGGATGTTCACAAAGTCCCCTTTAATGAGGCAAATTTGAAGGAATTATGCGCCTCTCCAACTGACGAATTTGGTGTTCGTCATGTTAACCTCCTATACAACATGGGTGCAAAGATTTGTTTTTGCTTGCTGGAGGCTCCTGATATTGATGCAGTAGAGAAACACCATGCAAAGGTCAACATCAAGTGTGAATGGATCACAGAAGTTTCGCTAGCACAACCTTTCCAGGGTTCCGTTTGAATTTTTAGCATTATCATACAAGAATTAGGTAGTATATTGGTTACAGAGTTTGCATCTTTCTTTTATAATGTAACATGATACTTTTGAATCTTATATTGACTGTATTGGAGGAGGCGATACTTTCTTTACCATGATAATCGAACATTATCCAAGTGCCACTACATGAGGAATATTTCTGTCTTTTTTCTTTATATTTTCCTAGT
This sequence comes from uncultured Nitrososphaeraceae archaeon, assembly GCA_963786915.1. Lineage (GTDB taxonomy): Archaea > Thermoproteota > Nitrososphaeria > Nitrososphaerales > Nitrososphaeraceae > Nitrososphaera. The sequence continues at coordinate 269,543 of CAWBAU010000014.1, read as the reverse complement.
GAATTACTGTTTGCTTTCCTCGCTAGCGATTTTATCTCAGATTTCACTAACAAAGAGTTGCTTTCCCTTGCTTTATAGAATATCATCTTCTTCTTCAGGAATCTGATACCAGCAAGCTTAGAAAAAACAGGAGGTTCTCCCTGGAGCAACAGAAATAATGACTAGCTTACAGGCCATCCTATATGAGTGAAAACTTGAAAAAGAACAGTCTGATCAGCTACAGGGCTGAAATGCTTCTCAGCAGATGTCAATGTATACAAGTTGGGCTAAGTAGCCGTAGATCATGGCGATTCGACTAATACCATCCAGGAGTAATTTGCATTGAAGTCGGGAAAAAATAACTACATGTAAGCTGATATTGTCAATGCCAGAAAGATATATTTGGACTACAAATTGTGTACACTACACAGATTTCTGGGCTCTCAACCCCAAATTAGTTTTTCGTAGAATACAAATTACAAGATCTACTGTTCAACATTAGGTGTAAATATCCATACGGGAGGACACCAATTCCCTGTCCTGTTTGTCTGCAGTATAGTGGTGAGTATTCGCATATATTGACACCAATCCTCCCAGTTATGTAACTAAAGAAATGATTGATGATATTACTTTAAAATAATAACAAGGACCATCATTATGTGGTAATGATCCTTAAAAGTGGACAATAATACAAAACGCTTTTTGATTGAAACGGTGATGTGGATTGGCATCTACTTTGGGATAGCGTTTCTAGTTTCTAGGCTATTGACATTTCCTTATTCTCTCATTGTAATCGTTCTCGCTGTGATTGGGCTTGGAGTTTATCGGAGAAGAAGACATTTCCGAAAAGCAGGTCAAGCTGCCCTCTTTCGGTTCTTCATACTTTGGCAAAATGTTTGGCTCTCAAAGGGGCATAAATTACTATTGCTTGAATTGCGGAACAAAGCATGATCAGAGTTCATGCCCAAATTGCGGATCAAAACTAAAGAAGGCAGAGTTCTGATTGAAAGGCAGTGTTTCGTCGACAGAACATCTAAAGGTTCTTGAAAAAAGATGCATATACGTCAAATCGTATTATCAACGACTTCATCGCAAAAATAGTAGGATCTCTAAACCCATTGACAAGTGTGAAAGATTTGAGAAGGTAGAAGATTATGAGATCGGTTTTATTCTGCTTTAATTTTCGCAGGTGCCCATCATTGCAGGAAGTTCTTTAGAAGAGCAAATCAGTTGTCGATGTATTGCGAGGAAAATAGCTGCTTACATAAGACGAAAAAATTCTATCGTAATGGAAAAATTATGAATTTTGTATAAGGTCCTTGGCAACGCAAGAAACAAAGACCACGTTCAATCAGCTCAGCTAGCATGCAGTTACGCTATAAAGATCTTATATAATATTCTTTCATGATGAATTTAACTGCAGGAGGTCTGACAAATAAAACTTCATATTGTCATATTGCATTAATTGTGTACGTGCAAACCACAAAAATATTGTATACAGGTTCGCCAGTTGATAAATGGAGCCACGCTAAACTATGGTAGAAGTTGGCACTATAATTACGATTGCTATTGCTGTGTTCATCATCGGAATCATAGGCTTTTTCATATACAAGCGAAGATTTGGAGGGGCTGCCTTCAGCCGCGGTCCTAAACGTTACCAGAGAATGACCAAGGAAGGAGAGCCACTTGAAGACTATAGAGGAGAAGGAGGAGTAGGACTAATATCTAGATCTTCGATCAGGATCGTGATACCTGTCATCATAGGTTTCATTCTGCTAATAGTAGTGCTAGCTGCTAGCATCAAAATTGTAGATGCTGGTAATAGAGGAGTTCTACTAAACTTTGGAGCCGTTGATACCTCTGTATCTCTGGGTGAAGGAATTCACTTTGTAGTTCCATTTAGAGACAACATAGTCACGCTCGAGGTTAGAACACAAAAAACAGTTGAAAACGCTGCCTTCTGCATCGGGGGACCTCCAGGATGTGAGCACACAGGTCGCACTTAACTATCATATAAACCCGGATACTGCTCAAATCCTCTACCAGCAGACTCGGCTTTGATTATTCCAACAGAGTCGTTTCTCCTGCAATACAGGAATCCGTAAAGCAAGTAACTGCTAGATATAACGCAGAGAATCTGATTACAAATAGAGAGACTGTAAAGGGTGAAATTGAAAACCAGATCAAGCAAAGGTTAGCGGCTTACAACATAGATGTAGAGACAATATCAATCACAGAATTTCAGTTCTCAGAGCAGTTTAGAAGAGCAGTTGAAGCAAAGGTAGAAGCTGAACAGAGAGCGCTTCAGGCTAATAACGACCTTAGGAGAATAGAGATAGAGGCGCAGCAAGCAGAAGCAAAGGCGGTTGGAGAGAGGCAAGCTAATATCGCTCGCGCAGAAGGAGTACGGCAAGCGGCTGTACTACAGGCACAAGGAGAGGCGGAGGCGATAAACATAGTTGAGGCGCAGCTGAGGGAAAACCCGCGCTACCTAGAATGGCTCAAGACCCAAAGATGGGATGGTGTGTTGCCTCTTGTAACAAGCGGCAGTGAAGGAGCAACGCCATTCATAGAAATCCCATCATCAAGAGAAGACACGGTTCAAGAAGCTGGAACGGCGGAAGGAGGTTCTAATAACACGGCGGCTTCAATACCATCAACGGCAGCGGCAGCTGGAAACTCAACACAAGCAGCCAGATAAAGCGAAAGCGAGCCTTATTTTTTATTCCGTCCTCTACTGCAATGGACTGCTTGAATGCCCTACCACTTTTTCATCTTTTGTAATCAGGCAGCATGAACATCTCTCCTCAAAACACATTCTTGCATTCTGATGTTTACAGACAGGACATACACAAGCCTGTTTTGATGAAATTTGTCTTCCTTGCCCACTAAAATACTTGGCATCCATGTACAGCCACAGTGTAACAAGCGGTAATCCAATGCCAAGAAGGATGACAAGTGTCCGAATATTGACGCGGAGGAGGAGAAACGAAATAGCAAACAGGCCGGTAGCAATTGCAAGCATCAAAAGCCAGCGTTGAGTGAAATCCATTGAGTTATTGCCTCCATGTCATTAAGTGATGATATATTTTCTTTAGCTCTTTTTCTGTGTATCTACTTGCCGCAGCCAGCTCCTAATAGCTCTGATAGTCAGCGCAAATCTTCGAAGTTGGTCTTGTCTCTAAAGTGTTCAGGATCTAGTCTGAACCCCTTTATCTTTTCCTGAGGAACATCGCTCAACTTTAGATGAAAATCCATATCTGCCATCTTCTTTAGCTGCTTGTTCATCCAAAGTGCGAATCGCTCCTCCATGCTGCCAGGCCTCTTGCTTCTCAATATCTGGATATAGGTCACGCAATTTGTCTACAAATACTTCCTCTATCTCAAGCAGGAAGAAATCCCATCCCAGGGCTTTCTTGCCGTCAGAATAGCACTTGTATTTGCTTTGGCTACGCGTTGCAGATTCTAGTGTAGTTACAAAGTGGACTAGCTTAGGTCTCTCCTTTTCAAAGTCTATGCACGAACCTGAAAGGACAAACTTCGCACCAGTAGAAGCGACGGTTGCTGATGGTGTTGTTTCCTCCACCCCAGCTGTCATAGTCTCGCTGGAATCCGGTGGTGGAGCTATGGGTGCTTCAGCTTCCTCAGGGTTGAGACTTCTGGGTTTATCAACCGATACACTAGCATCTTCTATCTTTCTTATAGTAACAGTGTCGTCAATAGCAATACCTATCATCTTCCTCAGCGCGGGGTCAATCCTTGTAATACCTTGATCTTCGTCAGAGGGCAAAAGTTGATAACATCTTGCGTCTGTTCCATCTTTCTTACCGATAATTTCGACTACGTCCCCATTTGAAACGCCCAAGATATCCATAGAACGGCCATCTATGCGTGCAACCCCGCGGCCTATATCTCGTGAATAGGCAGTTAGTACCCTTAGCGAAACTACTGGAGGATTCATTTCCAAGCAAGCAATACGCACTTGCTTCTAATAAGATTTACTTGCAATGAGTTTGTCTAAACTTACCGTCCTTTCTTCGCCAGTTGTCACAATTGACAAATCCCAATCCTACGTTAGTCCATGTGGCTACGTGGATGATCATGTTTGCAGTTATTACAACTATTTCTACCATAAATTTATCCCCCTCCGTTTTATGCGGAAGTCTTAATCCATGAATAATCGATTAAAACAGGAATACTTAAAGAAGTACAAGGTAGAATTCAAAGTTGTGAATGATGAAAGGATAGAAGCATTAGACTGGTCCCCATGGCTTGATTTTGATATAGACAAGATTGATAATATTGCTGAATCAGAAGGAGTTTACAAGATACATGCAGGTATGAAGATCTTATTTATCGGGAGTGGTCAAAACCTTAGAGAATCCATGCGTAGGTGCTTATCAGATCCTTGCATAAACAAGGCAAGAAGATTCAGTTATGCCATAATCGAATCAGCAGATAAAGTGAAAGAACAGCTCGTAAATGAATATCGAAATAAGCATAGCGGCAGATTACCTATATGTATGGAATAAGAAATGCAACTTTTTGGAAACCCCAGTTCTTTGAATAAGGCCTCTCGGGTGGGGGGATTTTTGCTTTGTTATTGTGATATATCATCATTTCAACGCCATTTATTCTTCTTTCCTCTCTTTTTCCTTTTAGTTGGGTAGCACTATTGTATTAAATTCAAAGGTTTTGTAATGAACAATAGAACAGAGACTTATCTAATTCACCTGCAAGAGAATAGTACTCTTTCATTTTGAGAATTTTGATATCGGAATTATTGTGAATAAGGCAGTTACAAGCGCAGATAATATCCAGGCGAGCTCATAGCTTCTCTGCTGTGCAACATAAGAAAAAACGATAGGTGTCCACAACACCCCAATGAGTGATAGGCCGTTGACCCAAGCGACCTTTAGTGTATCATAATAAGATGAATCATTGACGAAGTTATTTTTATCCTGAAAACTTCTTCTGTTGGCCTCTAAGGTTGTTGCTGAATTAGTCCTAGGATCTGGGATGCCCTCAATCAAAAGTGTTCGCGCTTTCTCATACACTACAGTGAATGCACCGCCTGAGAAAAATCCTGTGAGGATAACTGAAGTAATGACTACGTACAGACTTCCAAGCGACAGTCCAGCTATAGCCATGGTCATCCCAACTCCGCAGATAAATAGGACTTTTCTTGTATCCCTTACCTTGTCAAAAAATGCTCCAATCAACGGAGCAGAAACAATGGCAAAAATTAAAGGCAGGATTGCAATAATTCCAGCAAGTTCTGCAGAGAAGCCTAGGGTTTGTAGGTATATTACAATGAATGTTAGCTCTACGACCCACGCTGTTTGAATGCCGATGAGGACGAGACCAAGATAGGCTAGAGCGCGGTTTGACAATACTCTTAAAGCATCTGAAATTTTCAATTTTTCTCCTTGTCTTGCCGGTCGATTCTCCTTGTTATTATCCATCCTGCCATCGTGCTCCGCCGCTAAATCGCTTCGTGGAATAGTCACAATCATTAAAAAGGCAGTAACAAGACCTAATCCACCACTAAAAATAAGGCTGAGTCTCCAGCCAACCATTTGCGCAAGAATTATCCAGGCAAATATGCCGATGATGCCGCCCATTGAATGAGCAGAATTCATAATGCCTATAGAGAACCCAGGGAATCCTCTCTTACCATACTTTGCAATAAGGATTACAGCTGAGCTAAAGAAGAATGCCATCCCAACTCCTACTGCAAATCGTAACCAGATTAGGTGTGAGGCTTCTGATACTACCCCACAAAGAAGAGCGGCGGTTGAAGATATTATTATTCCAATAATGGCAGAAGTGCGTGGATTGTATTTGGCTGCAAAGATACCGGCAGGAATTTGGAACAGGCCTATTCCCATGAAAAACGCAGCAGACACAGAACCAAGCAGAGAGACATCCTTGTTAAATTCTAATGCAACAAGTGGGAATATAGCTGCCTAGGTTAAACCAATTTATCCCATATACAATTCTGGCAATAATCAAAGAAGAAGATGCCGAATCATCTGAACCCAATGTCCTCTTGTTCTTCTTGTTCTTTTTCTGTGTTCTGATCTCGAATACATCACCAAATTTTTGGTTAACTATCTTACCATACAATATAGTTCATTTTTAGTAATATGGTTTGCTCTGCACGGATCTTGCTACATAGAGGTGGCCAGCATGACTTTCCTGCTGGGCCGCAAATTCAAATGTACTAATAATAATATTATTAATAATAATGTATATACTGCCAAGAGATTATTTTTGCTCTTTTGTTACCATGCTAGACATATCTATGTTAAAGAATGTCTTGAGTATTCCAAGATATGTCTGTACCGGCGGTGGGATTTCATCTTCACATGCAACACCCATATTCCATGCATTTATCCATATGACCATGCTCTGCAAGATGTTTACAAACCGCCTGTACTCACTTGGTGTGACTTCAAGTGCATCAATATATCTTTCTGCAAGGAACCACGATGCGGTAAAGTCGATGCAATTTGTTCCATAGATCGACCTTATCTGCTGCTGTATAGACCTTGCACGTTTGAATGGTTTCTTGTTAACGAAAAATGGAAACTCGACTTTGTATGGGAGCGTCATGGTAAGGGGAGCCCATATAGTTATTACCCTTGCACCATTCCTCAGCTCTTTCTTGAATCGTTTTGTCAGTGTGTCAACTAGGCTAGAGTCGCTGAACCAGAAGAGCAAGACTGTTGCCTCAGAAATATCTGCCTCGCGTATGTCTGTATTTATTATAAAAGCATTTTTGAGGCCTACAATCTGTCTGCGAGCATTGTCAGCCATAGATTTGTCAATCTCTATACCAATAGATTTCTTGACGCCAAATTCTTTGGCTGCAATGGCGACGGTGTTACCTTCCCCGCAGCCAAGGTGGCAAAATATATCGCCTTTTTTCAGTTTGGCAAAATTGAATATCTTCCTGATGACATTATCGGTAAGCGAAACCCTCTCTCCTCTGAGTACAGATTGTGGCAGCGATGATAGGAAGTCACCCAGCTCCAACTATATATCACTTCATTTTCATCCACTAATAAAAAGTAAGGTCTGATTTCACCACCAGTGTGCGGCACTATGTAACTATCCTTTCGAGTATTAATGGCAGTTGACTATGCACGTGCTGACCCACAGATTGTCAATCCCGTAAGGTCAAGACACCAGCAGGAGCAAAAAAGTAGCGCCTTTATTTGACATTTCAGCAAAATAAAGACTCTCAACCGCAAAATTAGTGCACAGCCGGCGACTAAGGTCTCGCATGCTCGGCATGCGATATTTCAATCAGTATAGACGAGCGCCGGGTAAAGCTCGTAGCTGTGGCGGAACAGAAATCGCTTTCTGCTGATATTATGTATGAGAATAATCATCATCATAATGGTAGTAGTAATTACGACATCTCGCCAATATGGCTGGCTCACCTTGGCCTATTGAAAGCTACGACTCGAGCCCGGAGCATAGCAGAGAAAAAAGAAATCTGAAGGTAAGCTAGACCTCTACATACACCGTGCCATTTTCAACCATGACCTTGTAGTTGCCAAGCTGCCGGAGCTTTTGTGGGAACCAGATTAGATTGCCCGTAGTGACATCCCACTTGGCACGATGCCATGGACAGATAAGCTCCTTTCCATTCAGGTCGCCTTCATGGAGCTCCGCTCCAGCGTGACTACAGGTGTTGCCTGTAGCATAGGTACTGACCTCCTACGTTTGCTACGAGTATTTCCTTGCCACCGGCTGTAAGATGGGCCATCTTGCCTTCGCCAATCTCTGAAGCTTTGCCGACCAAAACCTTTGCCATACGCAGAATCTTTGGAATGATGCCACTATTTTAATTTCACTGGCCATGCGGCCAACGAAATTCTTCAAAGTAATTTATCTTTGATGATGAAGTCTTATCCATTGCATTCACTTACTTTAGAACAAATATATGTGCTCTTTCATTGGCCTTATCCCCAATGCCAATAGCGAACAGCTAGCCAGGAGTATTAGCTTATCCCGTATAGCCCTTTTTTCTAGTTTTAGTCGCCTTTGTAAAGCCTCAGCTTTTCTTTTGCAAGAGGGTGCACTGGAGTAAATCTGAGATGGAGCCCGGAGCAAATACAGTGGCTATCGTTGCACTTGAAGTATACTTCGCATCTGCGGCAGTATCTTAACCCCTTCTGGTAAGGGTTTTGCACCCTGCCTCCATCGGGAACAAGTCTAATGCATATATTTTTGCAGGTCAATATTACTAGGAACACAATAGGGCAGCTTATAACCAGGCAGGCATTGTAGGGAGAGGGAGGGGCCTAGAGGAGGTGGTTCACGATGTACACCAAATATATGCCCTATGCTAATAGGAGGTAGAGATGCATGTTGCCATCCTTGTGGCTATGGTGTCAGCCGGAATTTTGAGTGGCATACTGGACGCAATAACTGGACTAATAGTAGAGTATGGCTACCCCGCAGTCTTTGGCAGCAGCCTTTCTTGAGGTGATTTTTCCTCCTATCCCAAGCGAAGTGATCTTTCCGCTGGTCGGGTTCACAGTCCAGAGCAGAGGGTTGGGACTTGAAAATATAATTGGCATGGCGACGGTAGGTGCTCTTGGGTCTACGGCAGGGGCAGTTGTCATCTATTTTGTATCTGCGAAAGTCGGAAGGGCGGCAATCGCGCGGTTTGGCAAGCGAGTTAGGATAAGCGAGCGAGAGATTGAGAAGGCCGAGAGGTGGTTTGAAAAATATGGGTCAATTGCAGTATTTACGGCAAGGATGATTCCCGGCATCCGTGAGATAATTTCAATACCTGCAGGCATAGGCCAAATGAATATTGCAAAATTTGTTGGCTATACATTTGTCGGTTCACTTTTGTGGTGCACTATCTTGACTTTTGCTGGGTATTACCTAGGTGAAGCGTGGAGCAAGTTTTCAGAGCAGGCCTCATCCGCAGACTCCATCGTTACCTTCATAGTTATTGCCGTGTTAATCGCAGGCGTTGCCTTCTGGTACAGCAAGCGCAAAAGAGCTTCTGCAAAACAATAACTACCTCACTGCTTTCATAAGGTGGCAGAGGAGCGCCTTTTGTGTGTGCAGTCTATTTTCGGCTTCTTCCCAGACCACCGACCACTTGCCGTCAATAACATCGGCGGTTACTTCCATGCCACGCTTCGCCGGCAAACAGTGCATGAATATTGCATCCCTTTTCGCAAGCTTCATTATGTCTGTGTTCACCTGATACTTTGGAAGAAAGGTACGCTTCCCTAGTTGCACGCTCAGCTTCCTTACCGATCGAGGTGAAGGTGTCTGTGGCTATAACGTCGGCATCTTTTACCGCGGAAGCTGCTTCTTCAGTTATCGCAATATCGCCTCCTGTCTTTTTTCCTTCGGCCTTGGCAAGCACCACAATCTCTTCGAGCGGTTCGTAGCCCTTGGGGCAAGCGGAGTCATGCTTATGCCGGTCTTGGCGCAGCCAAGCATAAGGTCATTGCACACGTTGTCCCCGTCTCCAAGCCACGCAAGTTGTAGACCCTTTAGTTTTTTCTTGTGCTCCTGTATTGTCATAAGGTCGGCCAGAATCTGGCAAGGGTGAAATAAGTCTGAAAGCCCATTTATTACTGGCACTGAAGCAGATCTAGCCAATCTTTGGACATCTTGATGATCATAGACCTGCGCCATTATGCAATCCAAATATAGTGAAAGAGTTTTGGCTGTATCTTCAACCGATTCGCCTCGCGACAGTTGGATATCGTTAGCACCAAGGTAAACCGCATCTCCGCCTAGCTGATACATGCCAACTTCGAAACTGACTCTAGTGCGAGTCGACGGCTTTTGGAAAATCATACCAAGCGTTTTTCCTCGCAAAAATGGCTGAGATTTGCCGCTCTTTTGCTCACGTTTTAGCTTCTCTGTAAGTGTCAATATCTTACTAATCTCAGACGTGGTCAGATCTGCGATACTAAGGATGTCTTTCTTACTTGAGGAGATCTTCAATGTCTTCATCTGTTAGATAGACTACCCTGTCTTTTTCATCTTCTTGCTCTCTAGTGTCCTTATCTTCTTTCAGATTCCTGTCCTTATCCCTATTCTGCGCCTCTTCTTCTGCTCCTTTCTCTTCTGCCCGCTTTTCTTGGGGCTTGTTGTTCTCCTTCTTGTCTTCCTTTTCCTCTTCTTCCTTGCTCGCGACCGTCGCTAGCCCTTTTCTTGCCAAAAAATCCAAACCTGCTCTTTTTTTCCTTTGGCTGCTGCTCCTTGACCTTGTATGGCTCTGGCTCGCTGTACAATAGGTTTTGGATCAATTGTCTCAACCTTTTGCTCCTCCGGACGGGAAAATCTGTCCATAGAGCTCAAGGGATTGACTGCAGGCTTGGATAGTAGTAGTACGTCTTTTTCCTCTTCCCGGACGGTTTGCGTCTCTACCGATTTGACTTTTTCCTCAGCCGGTTCTGAGATCTTCTGCAGGGGTATCATGTCCTCGACAGCTGTGCCTACCTGGCCGGCAGTTTCAAATAGTGATTCGATGAACTTATTTGAGTCAAAAGGTATAATATCGTCATAACCCTGCCCAACTCCAATGTATATAATCGGCCTTGAGGTAATATGCGCAATTGAAATCGCGGAGCCTCCCTTGGCATCTGCATCTACCTTGGTTAGTATGGCACCATCAAAATTGGTATAGTCGAAAAACTCCCTTGCCTGGTTTATTGTGTCGTTCCCAGCAAGCGCGTCGCCAATGAACAACTTCACATCTGGCTTGACGACTCTTACTATTTTGCCCATTTCATCCATCAGATTCTTTGAAGTTTGCATCCTGCCAGCAGTATCCATGAGAACTATATCGATGTGGTTCTTTTTGGCATGATCGTATGCATCCCGGCCCACTGACGATGGATCAGACTCCATATCTCTGTTTGACTATCTTAAGAGATAATCTGTTTGTATGCTGTTCTAGCTGTTCGATAGCGCCTGCCCTATGGGTGTCACCTGCCGCTACCACCACTGAAAAGCCAGCTTTTCGTAGGAGGTTTGCTATCTTGGCAACAGTGGTTGTTTTGCCTGTTCCGTTAATGCCGAGGAAGACAATGACAAAAGGTCCAGCCTTGGCCTCCTTTTTCACGTTTATCTTTTCAATCAAGTCGAACCTGTTGGTCCGTGCAAAAATCTGAGCCACTCCCGCTCGAAGTTTTGACTGGACTATCTGATTTGCTTCCTGCTCCTTTTCAAGTTTTAGACCAAGCAGCTCTTTTCAGTTCCTCGGATAGGTCGTCAACTACTTCTTGCGCTACATCACTTTCCAGAAGCGCAATTTGGAGGTCAAGTAGCACATCGTCAAGACCCTTTTCAGTCAGCTCTTTCTGAGATATGCCCTTTGCACTCTAGAAAAGGCCTTTTTGAGTTTGTCAAACATGATTTTCAACCAGAACGGGCATCAGCCGGGTTGCTGGGCAGCCTGTATCATCTGGTTTATCTGTGATTGCAGGCTGGTTGATACGCATCGCTATCTCCTGTCTCTGAGCCTCAAGCTTGCCCTGCTGCTACTTCATATTCTTTTATCCGGGTTTCTACGTAGTTTAGGGCGTCTTCTCTATTCTTTTCAATGGCGACGCCAGCATCCAAGTTAATAAGCAACTTCTTTATAGGTGGTACATTAGTCTTGACGTAAACGCCGATGCCGATAGGCATTAATGACTCGACGTCAGATTCAGAAGTTATGTTTTGAATTGTGTTTGAAGCCATATGGGCCTCTTCCATTAACTTGCTTACTGTCACTTGCCGTGTCATGACGTCGTTCATATATGCTTCAAGAATCCTTGACTGCTGGACCAATTCATTTATCCTCTGTTCCATCGCAGCCAATTCTTGCTCCCCCGATTGATCGCTAGCCGCTGCTCATTAACTTCACTGCTCTTGATAGATTTTTAAAGCTTTAGATTCCTGATACCTTTAACATATCGCCCATCTTGACCTTCATGCCATAGCGTTCTTCTTCGCTCTTCATGTGGCGGTATAATTTGAGCATGTCCATGCCATGCTTTATCATGTTGAAGTTGCCTGTTATTTTCAGCTTGATGAACTTGAAGACAAGAGAATACATCTTGAATTTTTCAAGTACCTGCCTGCCTGTATGCAGGTATATCATGAAGGTTCTGGACAAGGAGTTCGGCGCACCAAGTGGATGGAATTATACCCTCGCCCAGTAGAGGGTAAACAGTACCTATCGACTCGCCAGCTCCAATTGACTTGCGGCCGTCAGTAAAGGGCTCGCAGCTTTCAGGCGGAGTAAGCCGTACGGGCCTTCCTACCTTTTTTATTACTTCGCAGTTGTACTTGTTCAAAAATTCGTCTAGAAATTGATTGTGACTTTTTAAGAAATCTCCTGCCCCGATATGAGCTTGGCCGTTGCCAAGAGGAAAATACCAAAAGTAACCTGACATCGATGGAAATGTTTTCAAATAAAAATCGTCAAACGGCTCCTTGCCCTGCTGATACCGAACCTTGTATTGCACGCAGGGAATCCATGTTTCATTTCCAACTCTTGGCAGGTAGTTGCGGTGAAAGCCAGTTGAATCAATAATGATATCAAAGTCAGATTCGAGCTCGTCCTTTCTTGGAGCCCGTCCAAACTTTATTTCCGTGCTCCTTATCATGTCTTGGATCAGACGCAGCTTGTCATAGCTGACCATTCCCTTGAGCTTGATGTCCACTCCGCCCTTTTTCTCCAAATCCACAAGCATGTGCTTACCCTCGTGCATGACATAGTCATCGAAATTAAGGCCGCACTTTCTTGCAAGGCCTGCCATCACATTTTCACATGTGGCCCAAGCACACACTGCATCGTGCTGGTCATTTGGCATACGCTCAAATCCCACTACGTGGTTGCTGTGATCGTCGCTCAGCCTATTCATAAGATAGGCGCCAGCCACCCCGATTCCGACAACTGCGATCTTCATGCCTTTGTTATAAGATCTTGCCAAAGGATGCCATAAAAACTATAACATTATCTACTTCAAAATCTTAGCAGTGGCATTGTCAAAAAAGAATAAGAAGAAGATACAAATGCCTGGCGCTGCGCGCGCAGGCATTAGTCTTCTAATTTTGGGTGCATTGTTGGTTGGATTTGGGCAATACCTTGAGAGAGGTGCGTTGTCACTTTACGGTGTAATAATGGTAGCTGGCGGATTCATCCTATATATGACGGCGTCAATCATTGCCAAAAGAAGACCTAGAATCTAGGATGATGTTCCTTTCTCTTTCGAAACTACCGTCTCCCCTTAAGGCAAAGGTATCCTGCTGCCTTTTAGTACTATATTCGCTACGCCTCTTTTTTGCCTGCAGGATAAATTACGAATTTCTTTGAATCCACTGGCTGACTCTTTTATTGAGCTTTATTTGAATTAGAAAGGAGCCATTCAACAGATGGCAACTTATCCATTTAGAAGACTATCCCAGCGATGGTCGGCGGCATGGTAACAGGTCCTTGTGTAATTTGCCTTGATTACTACACACGGATTTCGGTCTAATCACATAATTGGGTTGCGGGCATCAAGTCTCCGGGGCAACAATTTTGGAAGAGTAGAGCCAATATGAAGGCCTAATAATTCAGAAACATGGTTAAATAGCGAAGCAAGAAGGATTAGCAAAGTTTGACGTTTTTCCTAAAACGTTCTGCCACGAATCGATTCCATCGCAAACATACCCATAAACCCCACTAATCCTGCTTTCGTACTTTTGTGCTCTGTGTGAAGAAACGTTGATGTCGTAAAAGCCATAGAGTTGGACTTTATTTTCCAGTCGAAAGAGAACAAGTATGGTTCTTATACGCTCTATCTAAATTATAGGTGGATGGAGCTTACAAGGGATGAGGAAAAGGGGCTTGATGGCAAATATGGTGAGGCACTTGCTTCTTCATACAGGATTCTCGTTGCAATAGGCGAGGCTACAGGCGCCAAAAAGCTTGTCCCGGTAACATGGGCCCACATCTCCGGGGTCAACTACAATACTATCGGAGATGGCGGCATGCGATTCCTCGAAAAATTCAGCAATACTGCCAGGGTTGCGGTAAGGACTACAATAAATCCAATGGGATATGACAAGACCAAACCTGAAGGCATCCCAGCCGACCTTTCAGGAGAGGCAGCAAAGTATAGCCACATCATATGAACGAATGGGCACCACGCCCTCTTTTACTTGTACCCCTTATGAGGTTTTTGACATTCCCCAAAAGGGCACGGCTGTTAGCTTTGCAGAAAGCAATGCTGCCGGTGTTTTCAAACTCTCTTTTGGGACTAATGACAAATAAAGAAAGCGCACTCTCTGCACTAGCCAGCTCTGTCACTGGCAAGGCGCCGCTCTCTGATCTCCGGCTTGAAGACGCAAGGAGCCCGAAAGTCGCAATTGAAACAGACTTTGATTTTGCGAACGAGCTTGATTATGGGGTTTTGGGCTATTTCGCAGGTAAAACCGTCAAAGACAGCTGTGTCTCACTTGACAACATCGGTAGACTGGACACTATGCAGGCAAAGGCACTCTGCGCAGGAATCGGGACATCAGGCTCCTGTGGCATGTTCACATTTGGCGGCAAGGCCAAAGAAAAAATTTCGTTTGGAAAAAAAGAAGCCCAGTCTGTCATGGATGAGCTGAGCACTGCCGATGATGCAGACATTATCACCCTTGGCAAGCCCTCAACTTGGCATGAACGAGCTGGAGTTGCTTGCCAGGATCACTGAAAGCAAAAAATTCACAAGACGCTGCATGATCTTTTGTTCACGGGCAATTTACACTGAGGCGATCAAGATAGGTCTTGCAGGCAAGATCGAAAAGTCAGGAGCGGAGTTTAGATGCGATTCTTGCACCTGTCTTACGCCATACGTTACTAAAGATAGATACGATGCAGTAATTACAAATAGCGTCAAGGGAGGATACTACCTATCCAAGTCAAACAAAGTAAAAGTTTCCCTCAAGGACATCAGGACAATTGCCGAGGAATACACGCAGTGATTATCTCTAATTGTCGCAGGATTGTAGGCGGTACTGGCGAGGGCAAGACACTGATCACCATTCAGCCGATAAACTTTCTTGCAATGGTCAATGCCAAGATAGGCACAGTAATAGATCCGTCGCATGAGCTGTACGGCGAGTCACTCAAGGAGTCTGTGCTCATATTTCCGTATGCCATTGGAAGCAGCGTCGGTGCGTATGTAATCTACTCGCTGAAAGAATATGGAAATGCTCCAAGTGCAGTTGTCTGTTCCAAAGCGGACATCACAACCGCCTCGGGTTGTGCCTTGGCCAATATCCCTGTCGTCGATCTGCCTGAGTGCACACCATTGTCCTCATTAAAGAAGGGCTTGAATGCAAGGGTCGAGGCCGACGCTAGAAAGATCATAGTAAGGTTTAGCCCTTGAAAAATATGTATTTTGACGTCAGTATACATCCCGTCATTAATTATAGCCCAATTGACTATATGTAAGAATAAATGCCGAGTGGGATCCATAGGCTCGAAATTTGAGTACTTTGATTCCATCAGCAAAAACGGGGTACGATATTTAATGATGGATGGCTTGTTAATTTTTTATAAGGTCCTGCAAGAGAATGTGTATCGCCACACTCAATTTTTCTTATTCGGATCATTCATCATCAAGATCAGAGCTTACACCATGAGGCCCGGGAAAAGATCAAGAAGGCATGAAATACTGCCTTTAAAAATTTCGACGTTGGATTTGCTCCCACTATAAAATTTGCTGCGTTAGGTCCCTTCATTGCCCGTTACAATATCATATTTTCTGAGATAAATGAAAAAGTCGAGTAGGTTACATTAAACCACTATTATCTTCTAAGGGCTATTCCCTTTCATTTCTTTTTAACTAGTCTAATATATATCGGGATACAGGAGAAATTTCTTATGTGCGTCCTTGTTCTGTTGCGTACTTGAAAACCTTTTATTGGCGTGAATGAAATAGAGCTAATTATTGGTAGGCTTTTGTCCTGAGTGCGGAGGGGAGCTGAAGTACAGACCTTGCTAGCAAGAATTTTATATGCAAAAGCTGTGGGCTCTTTGCTTCCTCCGAAAAGATAGATGAGTTGCGTGACAGAGCCAAGAGGACAAGAGAAGACCCTCGCAGAAAGCATCATGACGAATATCTTGACTGGTGGCAGTCATCAAAGAAAGACAAACAGCAAAAGTAAACAATAAAGGCTATATACCAGCTGCACTCTCAGCATCTGCAATATCCCTTTTTAAGGGAACCATCTGTTCCTCTTTGATAGTTTTCAGTACCTGTCATCAATTCTGCTTCCCTTATTTGTGGAATTTTGCCGATCTTGTTCGCTATCACCTCCCTGATTTCTTCAAGGCTTTTTGCACGTATCTTCAAAAGCAGATCGAACTGGCCATACATTTCGTGCAACTCCAGTATTTCGTCAAACGCTGACAGAACGGCGATAGCTTCATCAGACGAACCTACTTTAATATTTATTCCTACAAAGGCAAGATGGTCGTAGCCTAAGAGCCGGTTATCTGTTGCGATTGTGAATTTACGAAGAATGCCAGCTGCCACTAGCCTCCTGACCCGGATGTGTACTGTGGCATCAGAGATTTCAAGCTCTTTAGCTATGTCCACGAATGGACGCGACGCATCTCGGCTTAAGATATCCAATATCTTGAGGTTAATCTCGTCCAGCAGCTCGGACGGGAATGGCACGGAAGGAATACGATGCTTCGATTTAATAACGATTCGTGCTCGAATGATTAATAACTCTAGGACTTAGCTAACAACCAAATATGCCTTGTTGTACTAAGTGTCGGAAAGCAGAGAGCCTCTACCATAGAGCACATTCTGGCGAATACCTGTGCAAGAAGTGCTTCTTGCGCTCAATTGAAAGTAAAACTGCGAAGACTATTTCGAAGTATTCCATGATAGAATATGGTGACAAGGTCGCTGTAGGAGTTTCTGGTGGCAAAGATAGTTTGTCGTTATTGTATATCTTGAAGATGTATTTTGACCAGCACCCAAATAATGCCAATGAACTAGTTGCAGTTACGATAGATGAGGGGATCAAAGGGTATCGTGACGAATCGCTTCAGATTGTGAAGGACTTTTGTGCACGGCTTCGTATTGAAAGCAAGGTCCTCAGCTACCAGTCACTCTTTGGAACAGACATGGATCAGGCCATGATCCGGCGATCATCACAAAAAATATCGTCTTGTTCTATATGTGGCACATTTCGCCGACGTGCAATAGATATTGCTGCAGAAAAAGTGGGTGCAGACATAGTTGCCACCGCTCATAACATGGACGATCAATTACAGACGTTTATGATTAACTTGCTGGCCGGCGACGTAGAGCGCATAGGCTGGATTTATCCTGAGCCCGTGCAGTACACACAAAACGGCCTTAAAAAAGTCAAGCCCTTTGTCGAAATCTATGAATACGAGATCGTTTTTTACGCACTACAGCGCGAGATCCCATTTCAATCTGAAGAGTGTCCATACATGAATGAAAGCATACGCACTGATTTACGCGAATTTTTCAACAGACTTGAGAGGGATCATCCAGGCATCAAATACAATGCCTATAAATCGATGATGAAAGTCTCGAAGGTTCTCCGGAGCGGCATGCCAGCTTCTGGAGTCAAGAAGTGTTCAAGATGCGGACAAGTTTCAACAGGCGTTATCTGCTCAGTGTGCAAGACATTAAGTATCTTAACATAACATCCAACAAGCAAATATAGTCATTTTACTAATGGAATGAAGAGGCAGGGAGGATCGGGGTGCCAGCCGTGCCCCAAACTGGAAATCGGCTTTATGCCAGGATCAGTAACTGCCGGGTAAATCCGCTGGCAGGAGGTACCCGCTTGCCTTGCTGAAATGAAATCATGCCGTGCTGGATGGTTATGAGCGGCGATCTACGCGAAGGCGGAGTCTCGACCGCAAATCGCCGAAATGGGTGAGGTCCGGGAGGGAGCAACCCTAAGGCGTCATACCCCTGCTGGCACGTCTACGTGGTGGATCTTGCAAGACATGAAATGGGACCTTTTGCCAACGGTGGTACCGGCAGGCTGCCTCCTCCGATCTTTTATAGTATGATTTAAATTGAGTTCGACAAAATCTTTTTTGTCATATTGCCTATTGATCCCAACTTCCAGGCAAACAGGGTTCCTACAACGTATGATAAATTTACGATATGGAAGAATACTTCAAGTACCCTTGGGATTTATGGCACTGATGTAGCAGTCGACTTCGATTTATGTATAGGCGACGGAGCATGCATTGAGGTATGCCCCGTAAATGTCTTTGACTGGCGTGGTGCGGGTGTTGACAGAAAAGCTATGCCAGCAAGGGAGCGCGACTGCATTTACTGCTTTGGATGCGAAGCAGTCTGCCCAAAATTTGCAATAAGGGTGACAAAGAAGAAATCATGACAATCAGGATAGACGAAGAAAAAATCTTTGAAACAATAAAACATAGAAAACCGAGATCAGTTGCGCTAAATGGACCCGAAGCTCTTATTCCAAAATTGCAAGATGTCGCAGATCATATAGCTGAAATCTTTGGCATCCAAGTCTATATCATAGGGGACACATGCTGGGGTTCATGCGACCTTAACACCCACGCTGCAGAGATGCTGGCTGCAGATATTCTGTTCAATATTGGCCATACCATTGCGATGGATACATTTGGTCAGAAGGTAATGATGATAGCCGCGTTTGATGACATAAGTTTTGAAGTAGTAGCCAAGAAGTGTGCAAGAGAGCTTGCAGCAAAGTACAAGACGGTATCGCTTGTAACCGACAGTCAGCACCTTCACCAAATAGACAGCGTGAGAAAGATATTTGAAGATCATGGCTATGATATCATAATTGGAAGAGGTAAAGGCCAACTTCGTGACGCTCAAGTATTTGGTTGCGAATTTTATCCGGCCTATAACGTTCAAAAGCAGGTTGATGCGTACATTTTCCTAGGACAAAGCATGTTCCACTCTGCAAGCGTGGCTTTATCTACTGAAAAACCGACGTTCATGCTTGACCCGTATTTTGAAGAATATTCTGAGGTAAATGAATTTGCTCAAGGTATGCGAAAGAAAGCAATTCTGTCGATCTATAAAGCTCTAGACGCCAAAACTATAGGAATCATTATCGGTCTAAAGGAAGGCCAGTTTGCCCATATTCGAGCACTTGAACTGAAAAAGGAATTTGAGAAACTGGACAAAAAGGTCCAGATGATTGCCTTGACGGAGATAACCGATGAGCGTATACAGATTTTCAAGGGCATAGATGCTTTCGTACAAGTCGCCTGCCCTAGGATAGGTACCGACAACCACTTCAAAAAGCCAATGCTGTCAGTCCCCCAAGCGCTTTCGCTTATCAAGCTTCTGAAGAAGGAGCCCATAGATGACTTTCTCAAGGTTCAGAATTGGCTATAACTTCAACAGTCCTTATCAACGAATATCAGAGTTTGTACAAGGAATTGCCGTCATAATAAAAAAATATGTACAAGTTATGCAAGAGAATCAAAGACATAGAAGAAATAAATACACATATATAACATCTTATTTATATTTTTTGCAAAAAGAATGAATAATCGATACACAAATTCTGTCAAATTCATCATTTCCTAAATAAAGCAATTGTACAAATCTTAAATAGATATTATGCATAATTGCTGCTGGTATAGGACTAACTGAGGCTGACAAGGCCTTGATCAAGTACGTTAGTCATTGTTACCAGGAGATAATAGAGAAATGACTTGTAAAGGTATATGCATTCGTCACAAGGCTCAAAAGCCTGTTGGCTCAGGCAGATATGCCAGCGGACAAAAAAGATGCCAGATATGTGAGATATTTATAAAGTGGGATGGACTTTGGTGCCCATGCTGTGGATATAGACTGAGGACTAAACCTAGGAACTTAAAGTACAAGGCAAAACTGAGGGCGAGGACTAGGAAGCGAGCATGAGATCAAGGTTGCCAAGCCAATAACTGTTCGCGTAAGGTAGGCCAATGGAAAACGAGCCTGAGGTTCTTGTAACCGAGATAGTCAGCCCAGGCACTGGACGTAATTTTTTTCTTAGCAGTACTTTTTTTCAAAACGGCTGCTTTATCGTGGTAGCTGAAGGTCAACCACGCATAGGGGCAGTCTCTATGGCTATTAGCGCGTCAAACAAGGTTAGTGTTGCCAAAGTCATACCAAGCAAGCATGATTCAATTTTTATCAATACGATGGCAGAGAAGGTATCGTCAATGATAAATGGGATTTCATTGGTATCGCTACACAGCAAGAGCCAACTTCAGCTTGACGACATGAAAGCAATTATGGAAGGGGTAATGAATAACATCAGCAGTAAAAGACATGAACAACGATAGCGCAGATTTCCGCAGTTTTTTGTGGAAGCTCCAAAGCGAGAATGAACTTGTCCGTATAAAGCGCGATGTCAATGCTGAATACGAGCTTGCAGCAGTCACTGCAAGATTAGACGGTAAGCAGGCGGTACCTCTTTGAGAAGGTGCGCGGGAGTAAAATAGGAGTCGCTTGCAATGTTGTAGCGACTCCCAGAAGGTTTTACCTTGCTCTTGGAGACGGGTTCCACAAAGCAAGTGAAGCGGATGTCAAAAAAGGTATCCATGCCCGCCTTACTGAAGCTGTTCGCAACCTGTCAGAGCCTGCAAGGATTCAAGACGACGCGCTATTTGAAGAAAACTCATCTAGAAACTTGTATGATCTTCCGATAGTCACGCATTTTGAAAAGGACGCTGGCCCTTTCATCACATCCTCGATAGTATTTTCGGATAATCAGGAAAACGGGAAGCAGAACCAATCTACACACCGGCTTCTGCGCCTTGATGACCAGCACATGGCCATACGCATGGTTGAGGGTAGACATCTTCACAAGTCCTTCGCATACGCCCGTGATCATGGTCAGGACTTGAAAATTGCAATAGCGATTGGGGTCCACCCCGCTATTAACATAGCCGCAGCATATCAGGCAGCATATGGAGTCGATGAGATGCTTATTGCCAACTCACTCCTTGAGGGCAAGCTTATGCTCTCAAAGACAAGCTATTCGCAGCTTTATGTGCCAAATCATGCCGAGATCGTCCTTGAAGGCAGGATACTAAATGATATGACACATGAGGAATGGATGGTCGAAATGCTCCGCACATACGATTTCAAACGCAGGCAGCCAGTCTTTGAGCTAGAAAGAATATTGTTCCGTAATGATGCCATCTATCATGATATCCTTCCGGGGTATGCCGAGCATCGCCTACTCATGGGATTGCCGGTTGAAGCAAAAATGTATGATCACATCAAAAATGTTGTACCGACCACCCAGTCAGTACATCTCACAGACGGTGGTAGCAACTGGCTATCTGCAGTCATCCAGATAAAGAAGCGGCTAGAGGGCGAACCTAAGAATGCGCTCTTGGCAGCATTTACAGCTCATCCGTCACTGAAGATGGCGACAGTAGTAGATGACGATATCAGCCCCACTGACCCAATTGCTGTCGAGTATGCTGTCGCTACAAGGTGTCAAGCTGATAGAGACTTGATTATAATCCCAAATGTAAAAGGATCTAGTCTAGACCCGTCAAGTGACCAGGAGAACTTACTCACAACTAAGCTGGGCGTCGATGCTACTGCAACAATACTCAAAGCAAAGGAGAGGTTTGAGATCGCTAAAATCCCCGGCGAAGAAAAAGTAAATCTTTCCGACTATCTTTAGATCAGGACAAGAGATTAAATAACCTTTACATCTTAGAAAACAGAGTAGCTATGAAGCCCAATAATTATGCTATGAAGGATTGGCATCTTGAACATGTTGAAAAGGTAATCGTCCGTTTTATAAAGGGTATTTCTCCTGACGCTTCTTCTTTCGAAAAAAGAAATTACAAAAGATATAGCACAGTCTCAAGCTGTGCCAAGCAAATTGACTATGACATTAAGCACGGCGTCTCGACAGATGAAGTGCTAGATGTAGTGAGAAGGATAAGGCACGACAAGAAGTTCCACGACCTACAAAAGAACCCAGAATCCCTACAGCGGCTCGACGAGCTCGAAAGACAGATCTCTGTTCCAAAAAAAATAACTTCAACGTGGTATTAGAAAATGTCTGAATACCGCTTTACTGACGGCAATCTCCTGGTTGTATATGCGATACACAAGGGGAAACCGGCAGCCGATAGCGAGCTCCCCGAATACATCAAAGAGCGCATAAAGGTGGGCCTTGAAACGTATGGCATGATCATGAGGTCAAGGCCAGATAAGCATAAGACAATGGTCATAGTAGTGGGGGCTCTTGGGCCGGCTGAAAAGGTTAAAGAAGAACTGGTGAAGGGTGGAATCAGAGATGATATTATTGCAATAGATACTGACTCGATGAACATGGCTCAGACCATCAGCAGAATGGGAGATATGATAAAGAGCAAACCAAACCCGCCTTTTATTTACTTCATCGGCTCGGTTTGGCTGAACGACATTTTCAAGTCGACAGTTGTGGCCAGGCTTAAAGGCTACAAGGTACAGTTCTACGGCGCCCTTGATCACCGTCCAGTAGATGAGGTAGAGAGGGAAAAAGCACTCGATGTCCCCAAAAAGAGTATGGAAAATTACAAACAGCAGGCCAAAAACAAGGCAGTAGACATGCTACTCGATATTATATTTCCAAGCTAACATTTCCAGGATTCCTGGACAACATCTCCCACCATAATAACTGATCATCTTCTACGTTGATATGATTGCCAGTAAATTTCAGATGTATATACATTAAGGCAAAATTTGCCAAAAGCAGAATTTTTTAGCCTTTATTGATATTCATGATAGCACATGCCACATCTCCGTCTCAATAGTGAAAGATACTTTCGACCAAAATATCATAATGATGTAAATCTCTGACGCGGCGATGGCCGAAATACTTCAAAAAATACAGAGACGGCGGGATATGGGAGCGTAGAATCCAAAAATGAGCAAGAGTAGTAGCTTTGAATATACTATATATTGGGTTGCATAAGCGTAGGACAGAGGGCGGTCATCGTCTAGTTTGGTCTAGGACACTGGCCTTCCATGCAAAACGCGAAGTTAGCCCGTAACCCGGGTTCAAATCCCGGTGACCGCATCATTCTTATTCTCTTTTCATAACTCACTGGAGAAATTCTTTTCCTGCAGCGTCGTCCCCGATTCAATTGTGGCAGAGCCAGTGATACGCCAATTGATATCAGTACTATTATTCAGTATCTTGCCGAAGAGAGCCGCGGTCTCGTCACTGTATTGCAATGTCAGGGTGTCGGATAAAGTCACTGGCTGGTTTGAAAAGAAAGCGGGTCTACCATTAACAGGAACGTCTTCATAAGATAGTGTATCTGATCCTACTGGAGCACCATCTGCAAATAGATCATACGTGATCTTCGAAGTCGTCAGGGTGAATTCATTGGTGTTTGTTATCTGGAGTCCCACTCTAAGATCAAGCTTTTGTTCGCCTTCGCTCCCTGACATAAGTTCGACACCTGTCAGTTGGATTGCAACCTTTTCTGGGTCAAATGGGGTCTGCACAATAAGCGGGTAGAAAATGATTGCAAGAGCGACTGCGGCAATGGCACCAATAAGAATAATTCTTCGCGGGCCTATTATCAAGTACGGTGCTAGCTGTCTAATAGAGCTGATTAAAACCTTTCTGGAAAGAGACGCTATATTTACTCCTTTTACATTGCTAGGGCTGTTGCTCCGGATAAGCACAGTCCAGCAATCCCGGGCAATTCTGAGTTCTCACTAGTAAAAGATGTTCAGTTAAGACGGGAGTACTTCCAGTTTGTCAGAGGTTGTTTAGTCTTCCTCTTTCCCATGCGGCCAAATATTGTCGCAATATTGCCAACAAGAAATTTAAACAAGTAGAATAAGGTTGTTGGCCAATAACAAGGAGAGAGAGACATACACACTTCATTGGAGTGATATTGCTAATCCTGGCTTACGCTCTTGTTTTATTTGCTAGTCATGTTACAAGCATATTCTCCCACAATCCCGGTAAGAATAATCTGTATCTCTATGCGGTAAAAGAAGCTGAAGTATATTCCAACAAATCGTGCCTGTTCTAGGTGTTGTAGTATTGCTATGACATGCTTTCAACCTCTTCTCCATGCGGCCTAATGAAATTGATTCTTAGCTAGTAGTGTAATATTATTTGGATGACTAATTTTTGATGCTTACAATCCTCTGACAATCTAACTTCTGCTCGAAATGTGCAGCACCAATAGCATCAATAATATATTACGAAAAATGTGAAAAAGATTATGGCGGTAACAGACGGCCTCGTGACATGGGTGCATTTAGTAGGGGCTTCAATATGGGTTGGGGGCTCGATCTTTCTTGGAATTGTTCTTGTGCCTGTACTAAAGTCGCACACCGAGACACTTGAAGAGATGGTAGCGCTGATGGTCAAGATCGGCAGGCGTTTCAACAAAATAACGATACCTGCCTTTGCCGCCTTAATAGCTAGCGGCATCTACAACTCAAGGGTATTTCTGGGAGAACCTAGCGCCCTCCTTGATACAACTTATGGCATTATCTTACTCACCAAGATCATCCTAGTGATAGGAACCATAGTAACTTACGTTGTACATATCAGGCTACTGGATGCGGATATGGAGCGCAAGCTAATGTCCGGGCAAGGTGGAAACATTTACGTTCAATCAGTACGAACAAAGATCATCATTCTAGGTGAGGTCATCGTCGTCTTGTCAGTTGCAATACTGCTCTTGGCAGCGCTACTTGATAGCGGCATTTAGCCTTCGATTATTACAATATAGCTTCCTCGCTGCCTGCTCTATGCTGTATTTGCATCCGACAATCTGACTCGCAACATGCAAGTTTGTGAGCAAATGTTGAGTTACCCGCGCAATTCGATATCTTGATCTGCCCTTACTCAATGCAAGTGGTACTATGAGCATGTCAGCAAGGAATGGGTCTACTGTGGCCCGTTCAGGTGTGCTCTCCAAGAATCGCTGGGCAGCCTCAGTCCCAACGGTCTCTGCCCCTTTGCCAAGCTCTCCTATCGAATCGCCACCGACGTAGAGACCAAAGTCAGACACACAGTAAACAAGGATTGAAGACCCCGGAGAAAAAGAGGTCTCTATTGAGGCAGTGTAATTGCTACATCGGATATCTTTTTTCTCTAGCGCGATCAACGCAGAAGATATCTGTCGCTTGGCGACATGTACTGGAAGCTGGCTGCACACACTGATAATCTTTGGCTCAACATGCCGTGTAGCCAAGAGTTCTATTGTGCCTGGCATTTTGCAAGGATGGATAGCGGATTGTACTATACCACCTCCCTTTGGATAATATCCCCGCTTCAGCACATCGACTAAAAATTTTATTCCAATGCTTAGGTAGATTTTGGCAACAACATGCTTGACATAATCGATTGTTGGGCTTGCTTTGATGTCTGTGCCGCCTGTGACCTCAATTTGCAGGCTGTTGTTAGAGAGCGAGACTGCTGGCACCACAGTCATCAATATCAGGGGGATGCTGCCAGCCGTGCCAATATCGAACTTTACCGAACCTCCCTCGAATCTGTCAGAGGGGGAGAACCTAATCCATTCGGCTCCGACCTTCAAGTTTTCAAATTTTGCGTGAAAAAGGTCAGCAAGAATCTTGATTCCTGTCATGTGCTGAGGGCGCAGGCCAGGGTTAGCCCTGTTGGCACGGATGTTGGTTACTTCGACCGGCTTGCCCGTGATTGCAGAGAGTGAAATTGCAGTGCGCAATATCTGCCCGCCGCCCTCCCCCTGAGAGCCATCTATCTTGACGAAGTCTGGAGACGGTGTCACTTTATGGGTGAATGTTCTAGCTTCGCTTAAAAATATAATGGCTATTTTACTTGAGGACTAAATGCTCCATCTCCTTTCTATATCGTCATAATTGCTACTTCAAAAAATGGTATGAGAATTTTGTGCACTCATTTCGGAAGAATATTGGAGTCAGGCAACAGCCGTACAATTGCTATATCACCTGTCTAGAATTAAGCTGCAAAATGACGGGCTGAGAGAACCCAGGCAGCATAGGCGTTAGGCAAAAAATGTCAACACTGTGTTAATATTGCTAGTACCGACTATCGGGCAGGTTAACCTCCGGAAATATTCAAATTAGCGCAAGGCAACCGTGCTTACATAGGAGCGGGGGTCGCCCAGCATGGCCAAAGGCGTAAGACTGAGGCTCTTATCCCTTAGGGGTTCGTGGGTTCAAATCCCACCTCCCGCATCTCTCTTTACGTATTGACTAAGAATTTTATTATTTCATGAGTTACACTTGAAAATAGAAAATCAAAAAATAAAAAAGAAGAGAAATTTTTGCTTGGCGGTTATCTAATTTCCTCCGCCAAATAGGTCCTGTAATGGTTGGGTGATCGCACCAAGTGGGCCGCCGCCTTCTTCTCCACCGCCACCTTCTTCTTCTTGTGCCTGTTGTTGCGGTGGTGTTGTTTGTGCAATCAAGGTGCCATTCTCACCTGCCAGCGACGATACGATGCCATAAATCGGTTGTCCTCCGAAGTGGTTTTCTGTATCCTCAGCTGCTGGCATTATGGTCATGACCGCTCCGGTTGGAGTCAAGGTCAGTGTTGTATCGGTGCCTGGCCAGCTATTGGTTCCATTTGTATAGATGTCTGAAGTTCCACTTATCGTAGTCTCTAGGCCTTGGACAAGCTGTACAGTAGCATTGCCTGCACTAAAGTCGGTGATGTTGTGAACGTGGTATCCAGTGCCATCAGTGTGCACCATCATAAAGTTGGCTGTAAATTCAGTCACATTTCCGCTTTCGACATTAAGGTTCCAGTTTCCTCCTAAGATGTATGGAGTCTCTGCACCGCCGCCAGCTGCCTGCCTGATTGGTTGCCGCCGCCGCCAGCTGCCTGCTGATTGGTTGCCGCCGCCGCCAGCGCTGCTGATTGGTTGCCGCTGCCGCCAGCTGCTCGCTGATTGGTTGCCGCTGCCGCCAGCCTGCTGCTGATTGGTTGCCGCCGCCTCCTCCTCCTTGCTCCTGAATGGTTGCCGTAATTGCGCCACTGCCTGTAAACGTGTCAAAAGGTGTGGCTACAATTGTTGAAGTAGCGTTGCCCCCTTGCTGTGCACTCGCTAACCGCGTGCCAGAACTGGCAAACGGGATAGTAAATGCCGTCTGCTATTAAAAGAAATCCTATACCAGCCATTGCAATAGTTTTAGAATGCGTCTTTCTGTCGTTATCGTTCATTTCTGGATTCATTATTAAATCATGAACTGCTACCGAACTTAATAACCGTTGTAGCATTTGAAAATATAACAACATTATGAATAATACATACGCTTTTAGATTCCATCTCCTGCTTAGTTTCTCCTCGTCTACTGTCATTCAGAGAGTAACGAAAAATAAAGTATCTGTTGACTCATCTTGGCTTTCGATGATAGCCTCACTAATTATCTAGCTATACCCTTTGGACTTTTGAAGATAAAATGCACCTTTTGATGATACCTTAGCTGATATATCCAACTGTATCCTCATAGCGAGTAGTTGTGCTCATGCCCATTGGCAGGATTGAATTGGATTATTACATTGTTTTTGTCGTATGCCTCTGAAAATTTCTTCATCTTCGCAGCTGCCAGGTATATGAAATTGAGGCATGCAAAAAGAAAACTAAATGCTATGAGCTAATTCTATCTTGAGTTAAGTGCAGAGTATATATCTCCAGTCAACGTGATATTTAGGGCCAAAGCCGTAAACACCACTACCATTAAAGCTCGTCATCAGTACAATACTCATAGCATTGCTCCTTCGTATGTGCCTACCCAATCTACTAGCTCTGCTTCTTCATGATCCTCTCTGAATCATAGTTATTAGATTCTTAGTATTGCTGTGCATACTATTGAAAAAAAAGGTGGGCAGGCTGTCAGACTAAATTTTATCCTTATCCTCTTCCACCATTTCAGCCATTGTATTGGCTTCATCTCTCTCGGATAAAGGAGGGGTGACCAATTCGGCATCAATAGCATTTGTTCTTTTTCTTTCCTCAATCCTTTCCTCTAGAGTTTCAGAATTTTGCGAAGGCTCCAGACGCTTAAGACGTTTGGCCATATTCAGCCTCGCATTGATGAGATTGACTTCTTCCTCCAGGACCTTTTTGAATCCAACAAGCATCCCATGCTGCTCGTCATACGATGGATGCTGTGTTATTTTGTCCATTGTATCTTCAAAGATGGTAATTATGCTTTCTATATGGCTTCCAAGCATCTGAATGTCCGCTGCATCTTTTGCCTTGATTTCATCGTCTTTGGCAGCTTCTTTTAGCTGACTCGATGTCTGTTGAGCAACAGCTTTGCTTTTCTTTCCTATCGAATTGACCATTTCCTTCAATGTCAGTCCAGTTTCTCTGGCTTTTTTAGACAACGATTCTTCATTATGTTCTGATGAGGATTCTGGAGTTCCTTCAGACATTCTTTGTTCACATTCATCCTATCCATCATGATTAAAAGCAGTTTGGTATGATTGCTAGGCTCTAATACCCTTTGCGTACAATATATCGTGATTTCCAGGAGTCATGTCTTCCCAGACGACATAGATATTATTCCCTGCCATAGCTATAGAAGGGCATTCAGAGATCTGGGCGTTATTGCTCAGATTGAATAATCGCGTTAAATTATTACCGGTCATCTCTAGCAGAAAGATCTCTTCGTTGCCTGAAACAGAGACCTGAGCTGCTACATATGAAAACTGTTCATCATAAGCAAGGACTTCTACATTTGTTGGATTCATGAATGTGCCATTGTGGTCTATCGTTACAGGCTCTGAAAAGCTTTTTCCTCCGTCATTGCTCTTCATGAATATCGGGCCATTTACATTCACTGAATGAAGTCCTCCTGACACCACAAAAACAGTGTCATTAAAGGCCGCCACCTGCGCCTCGCCAGAATCATTCTCGGGGTTGAGTTTTGTCATATTATCAAAAGTAATTCCACCATCTAAACTGCTTACGAAGAACAAACCCTCATTATCTCTTTTATCTAGTTCGCCATCTGCCATATTCCAAGCTATGTATACACTGTCTTTGTATGCTGCTATCTTTGGAAAGATTTCATCGTTAGCGTTGCTGCTAATGTTTACCGTCCTGCCAAATGTCGCCCCGGCGTCATCGCTTGCCTTTAACAAGATTTTTGCCTTATCACCTCCAGCCCGGTCCAACCAGATCACATAAACATTGTCCCCAAAAACTGCTATTTCTTGGTTAAATGAGTCAGATGTATTGTTGCTAAGATTTTTGATAGTGCCAAAACTGCTTCCGTTATCTTCGCTCCTTATGAAAAGCACTTCCCTGTTGCCTGAAGTGTCATCGGCCCATATAGCATACACGTTATTGTCATAAGGTGCAATCTGAGGATGCTCTGAAAAGCCTGAATTGTTGCTCAGGTTGATAGGCGATCCGAAAGTGGTCCCGTTATCAACGCTATTTTTTATAAAAATATCGTAGTTTCCGTAGCCGGGTGGCATAGAGTCTTGCCACAGCACATATACATTGTTACTCCAGGCTGCAACCTGACCGTAAACAGAATCCAGAGGATTATTTGTCAGGTTGGTTGCATTTTCAAAAACAATGGGGAGTGAGTTGGTATCTCTAGATCCACTTACAATACTGTATTGTAATTGACTGGGCGGATATTGATAGTAAAACAAGAAAGCTAAAACACTTGCCGCTCCTCCTGCAAATAACACGGCTATCAAGATAGTATAACCATTCACAGTTCATGTATGCAGGAAGCTTATTTGAATGGTGTGCAGGCTGCAAATTTACGCTTGGATATGAGTCCTCGTTAGTGGAGTTGCCATGCCGATATATTCACTTATGATGATAAGAGGATACAAGCATGATGTCACAAACAGAAGACTAACACATAGGTTTTGGTAATGAGGGTCTCTCTTTCGAAGGCACCTTCATCTCGGGCGCTATATACCCCCGGTTTCGTATGACTTCTTTCTCATGCTCATACTCATACCCAGCGAAGATCAAGCATGCCCTGCTGGATGTAACCATAGTCCTAATCTAGCAAGATTGCCATTGGCGGTCATTTTCAGTCTAGGGAACATTGATGGTGGGTCAAGAGTTATCATGATTCAATATGGCCCACAATTGAGACTCTATTGCTGTTAGAATCGGGCAATAATGCTATAGGAACAACAAAACATCTGTAAAAGATGATGCTTTCTGCTTCATCGGCATATTACAATGCGATAGCATTACTCATCCTTTGCCTCCTTTGATAAATGAAAAATAAGAGCACTGCTACGGCTCAGCGTATAGCGCTAGTCAAACTTTTTCAAAATGTTATAGTATGGCGATGCCTTATGCCTGTCGATGCATTTTCCGCATATCGACTTGTCGCCGTATTTCTTGTGACACTGGCAGTCGCATATGCTCTTCATAGATGCCAAGTAATGAAAAAAATACAATAGAAATTATTAAACGTACACCGACGGGCTAATCTTTTATTGCAGCCGTGCAGTCATGAGAGATGTTGGGAGAGAGTTGATAAGATTGATATTCTGTGCTTGGGATGGATGAACACGAGAGAGATATATATCCTATATCACAGCTTAAGCATTCGGCAGGGACGCTTAGCCTCTGAGTACCTGGAACACTTCTTGACTGTGGCCCGCGGGTTTGACTTTTTTGAAGATCTTCACTATCCTCCCGGTCTTGTCAATAAGGAAAGTGGACCTGCTGACGCCCATGTATTCTCTTCCCATGAAGCTCTTCGGTCCATAAACACCGTAATTTTTCGATACTTCATTGTTAGTATCAGCAACAAGAGGATAGGGAATGTTCATGTTTTCACGAAACTTTTGATGCGATGCCTCATCGTCTGGTGAAATACCAACGATCTCGATGCCAGCATCCTTGAACTGTTTATAGTCTCGGGTAAACTCGGTTGCTTGTGTAGTGCAACCAGGTGTGAAATCTTCTGGGTAGAAATAGACTACAACATCTCTTTTACCATGAAGATCGGACAGCTTGTTCTCCTTTCCTTGCTTGTCCCTCATTGCGAAGTCAGGCGCAGCGGTTCCTTCAGCAAGCTCGATTGGCTTTTCTTGCATAGTGAATAAACTGCAAAAAGCAGGAATAAAAAAGTTAAGTAGTGAATGTTGTCTTCAGCTGTAGTATTTGTTTTCTGCTACTCGCACACTATTTTCCAATACTTTGAAGGATGCGCTGCAGTGTAGCGAGTAGTTGGGACTATCATTATTGTTATTATTACAAGGTTTAGCCAAAAACGAAAGTGTAGAATACAAAATTATCAGAGCGCGGGATAATCTCTATTTCGTGCGTCTCTGACTTGTCTGCTCTGACCAAGTTGTGCATGAACGACCATTCGATGCTGGCGATGCTTACGTCGCTCTCAAGCTTGGCGTCTCTGCCCAACTGCTCTCTTGTTAGGTGGTTACCGTCAAGCTTTATTTCTATCTTGCCAGGCTTGCCATCAGACGTCCCCATTATGCAATGCACTCGCTTGGGAGCGTTGTATTTCATTATCACTGCTGTTGCACTTCCTTCCTTGCCGCCTGCTCCATACTGTACTCCCTCGCGCTGCCATACCCATCTGCCACGGAGATATACGACATTAACATCGTGCGAGCCCGGATCCACGACGACATTTACAGCTTCTGGTTTGAGCGTCTGGTTGTTGCCAAAGCGACGGAGGCGGGAATAGCCTACGCATATCTCGGGCGCCATTCCATAAAACTGCATGCCATAGGTGTCATAAATCTCATCCTTTGGATCGTCCTGCTCCTTTTCTTCAACCGGCTTGTTTCCTGCCTCTTGTAGTAACTCAACAAGAACATCTTCAAAATCCTCCATACCACCGTAGCCTGCATGTTCATAACTGTACAAATCCATTGTGATCAACAAAGACATGTTTTGGCCAGTACATATTCCCATAAGCTTCCCACGTCTTGTTGTTAATGTCAAATGCGACTGGAACGTCATTGATATTATATCGAGAAAGAGCGCGCTTGATGTTTGCGTGGTCGGTAGCAAAATGATACTCAGCAGAATGAGCTTGAACCACCTGCAGTCCATACTTTTCATATTTTTGCTGCAGGCGCCTCATCATAGGTATGGTTCGGAGACAAAAGATGCAGGTGTATGTCCAGCAATCGATGATAACGACCTTGCCCTTCAAACCTTTGATTGACAGTGGTTGCGAGTTCGCCCATCCCGTTATTTCTTTGAATTCAGGGGCAGGAGTCGCAGGGATAAGCTCCATCTCTATACCCTGCAGAGGATGAGACGGGATATAACTGTTAGATCCCCAGTCATTTTCACTTCCACCGCGATAAAGAATGTAATAAATGTAGTTGCAAGGGCAAAAAGGCGCTGGGACATCAAATTAGCAAGAGAATGGTTCTTTTTACCCTCTGACACGATTGATTATCTAAGTCTCCTACAAAACGCAAAGAGGAAAACATACAGAGATGGCGGGAAGGCCAAAAAAGCCCTGCAAACCTACAAGAAACCTCCCTTCTGATCAGACATTTAAAAAGGTCATTAAGGTAAATTGTCTGCTTGCACCCTATTTGCTTTCAATTAGACTTTGTTTTATCTTTGTCTATGAACAATGCTTGAATCACGGTATCGACAACCTTCTTTTTTTCTGACTCTACTTCGCTTATGTCAATATATGGCAAATCGTTATCTTTGGCAAAATTAGAAACCTTTGGAGAGAATATGATATTGCCAGGCATTTTCTGCTGGTCATGTATGCAAAAATCAAAGAATGTAGCCTCATATACATGCAGAAATCTGCCTCTTTGAACTTTCGCATGATATCAATCGGATTGTCTATTTTCTCAATTTTAAAGTAATCGAAATACTTCATTAGACTCTTTATCTTTTCTCCAAACAAGTCATCTCTTTCTAAGGTGGACGTCTTGTGGATACAGAAAGGAACAAAATAGATAACAATTCTCATTCCAGTTCTTTCGTGTATGACTTCAATTAGTTCATCGAATATATTGGCAAAGCATCTTGCATGATAATCTGACGAATATAGATCTAGATCTCTAGCGCTAACAAAGATTTTTGCCGTATGGTTAAACAAAGTGCTATGTCCCTCACTCTCTTTATTACCTCCATTACCGTCCTCCCATTCTCTAAGGAAAAGCGCAGGATCACCAATTGTCTTGACTTTTATGCTACTACCATTTCCAAAATGTTTCAATACACCTTCGGTGAAATTGTCTCTTCCGAGATAACACACATCGAAAAAATGAGAAAGTTTGGCATGTTAAAAAAATGCAGCAAGAAAATATTGTATGTGCATTTCCAAATCATGAATGAGATAACAGAAATGGTGAAACATCTGCTGCAGGCTATGTGAGGATAAAAGGATGACTCAACTTGTCTCGGTCAATACGGATTAGTTGCACAATATCTTAACGTAGAAACTTGTGGATCTTTGGATTCAAATATGAGTTATTAGGAACTGTCGAAGGAAACAATCTTGCATGTGCCAAATCAAAGTTCAAGTATAGCGATTTGGTTAGAATAACCATCTAAGAAGAGATACAGATATACCTATATCTTTCTCCAAATGAAAATGATGCGCGATGGTACACAAGTAGCTGACAGTCTCAGGTTATTGATTTCGTCTTCAAAGAGTGCTACCTATGTCGAAGCACGCTATCAGTCAAGAGTGGCAAGCGAGGTCAATTTTATCAACGGCGAACTTGAAAGGATAAGAGTAGTAGAAAACGCGGGCTGTGGAATCAGAGTTCTGGTTGATGGCTGCTGGGGCTTTAGTAGCACAAGCAACATCTCGACCGACACCCTAAAAGACTCGCTCGACCAGGCCATAGCGGCAGCACGCACACTTGCCCGGACTAAGAAGAACAAGGTCAAGGGACTGACCGAATCGAAAATGATTAGAGGCACTTTTAGGACATCAGCCAGTAGCGATAACCTCTCGGATATTAACATCGAGCAGAAGGTGCAGGTTGCAAAGGAAGCAGAAAAGGAGGCTCGAAGCAATAGGGCAGTCAAGACTGCTTCCTGCACATACCGGGATATGCTTGATCACAAGGTGATCATGAACAGTGACGGTGGCGACATTGAAATTCATGATTCAAAACCAGAGTTCAGCGTAACAGCAATAGCAAGGAAGGCAAGTCAGAGCGTCACAGCCCATGAAGGGGTTGGTGTCACGGGGGGCTGGGACGACCTTTTCAAAAGGAAGAGCCACATAGAGTACGCGCGGATCGCGTCAGCACGAGCGGCTAAGCTTGCTCGATGCCAGACATGTGAGTGGTAAAAAGACTACGATGATTCTGGATCCTGCCATGGTCGGACTCCTGTCGCATGAGGCAATCGGGCACACCGTCGAGGCTGACTTTGTGTTATCCGGCTCGGTGGTAAAAGACAAAATAGGAACCAAAGTAGCAAGCGATCTTGTCACACTGGTAGACAGCGGCAGGTCTGAAATAGCAACTAATGCCGGTGGCACGATAATCGTCGACGATGAAGGAGTGGTTGCGGGGAGGACTGCAATAATTGAAAAGGGGATGCTTAAATCATTCCTGCATAACCGGGAGTCAGCCATGATATTTGGTGCGGCTTCAACTGGCAATGCCCGGGCCTTTCAGTACAGCGACGAGCCACTCATAAGAATGCGGAATACGTACATTGAGCCCGGCGATGATAAGCTAAACGATATGATAAGGGAAACCAAACATGGATATATTATCAAGGGTGCAAGAAATGGGCAGGCAGATGCAAACGGCGAGTTCATGTTTGGTGCTGAAGAGGTACACTTGATAGAAAACGGAGAGGTAAAGGAGTTGCTCAGGGGCGCAAGCATTTCAGGCAATGCATTTGAGGTTCTGCAGTCAGTGGACATGGTAGGTAACGAATTTCAATACGACATCGGCACTGGCTACTGCGGCAAGTATCAACCGGCCAAGGTTGACGGGGGCGGACCGTACATTAGGTGCATGGCGATCATCGGTGGAGTGCAAGAGTAATGCTGGATCTTTTGCATTACGCGATAAAGCAGGCTGAGACTTTTGGAGCAAGCGAAGCAGAAGCGTACACAGCCACAAACAACGAGTCGGAGGTCTTCATAGAGAACAATGACGTCAAGCAAGCCAAGTCGCAGAGTATAAGTTCTATAGGCATTAGGGTCGTGCTTGATGGTTCGATTGGCTTTTACTCCATCAATGATCTAGCCAAAAGCAGAATAAGAGATGGGGCGGCCATGGCGATCAAGATTGCTCAAGCAAGCCCTAGGGATAGGCACAATATCCTTCCAAATAGGTCAAGATCAAAATCAAGGTCACTCCGCGGAATATACGATAGAAATTCCGAGTCATTTCAGACATCAGACGCTGCCGGGATTGGCAGCGGAGATGCTCGAAGCTGCCAAGTCGTATGACAACAGAGTGAGCGTCGACAGCGGCAACTTTAGCGCCCAACGGGCCATGCATGCACTTGCAAACTCTAACGGCATAGAGCTAAAAGAAAGAGCTAGTGTCTTTTCCTGGTCGATAATGGGGATGGCAATAGAAAATACCGAGATATCAAGCTTTGACTACCAGGTTGGCGGCTCGCACTATGTCAAAGATATTGACGTGTCCAGCACTGCGAGTGAGTTTGCAGAGACAGTTGTCAAGTCGCTTGGTACACAGAAGATAGAGGACAGCTTCAAGGGAGAAATGCTGCTGACTCCGATGGCTGCAAATGAAATGATAGAAGAAGTAATTGCATATGCCATCAATTCAGACGCCCTGCAGAAAAAATCTAGTCACTTTGCAGGCAAGATAGGCAAACATGTGGCCTCTGATCTGCTGACAGTGGAAGATGACGCAACTAACGTCGATGGACTTAATGCATCAAGCTTTGACAGGGAAGGAGTTTCCCATCGTCGAAACGTTGTAATAGAAAAGGGCATCCTCAAAAAGTTTCTCTACAATACATATACAGCAAGTAAGGATGGAGTAAGGAGCACAGGCAACGCAGGTGGATCAACAAGCTCGCCGCCAATGGTGTCGACAACCAATTTCCTGATAAAGCCTATGAGATCGAGCATTGATACATTAATCTCGGAAATAGATAAAGGTATACTAATAAGCAGATTTTCTGGTAATGTAAATCCGGTTAACGGGGATTTTTCAGGTGTGGTAAAGGGTGGCAGGCTGATCATGCACGGCACCGTACAGCATGCAGTCAAGGAAGTTATGGTAGCTGGAAATGTCTTTGAAGCACTGCGTCGGCTAAATGGCGTATCAAGAGAGCGAAAAGTGATCTATGACTCAATACTGCCTTATATGCGGTTTGATGGCATCTCGTTTACGACAGGATGAGTAAAATATATGGAAGAAAACGAAGAAAAATACGATATTGTAGTAGTTGGCGGAGGACCTGCAGGACTTTCAGTGCGTATTCTGCGGCTATAGGTGGAGCAAAAGTAATTCTGTTTGAAAAGGACGAATCCATTGCACACAGCATCAGGACAAGCGGGGTAAGTTGGATTTCTGAAATGGAGAGGCTTGGCATACCAAGCAAGTTTTACAACCCGATTCGGAATTACCGGTTTATAGCACCTTCTAATGATGTTCTTATCACAGGCAACGTCTCCAAATCATGCGTGCTTGACATCAGGGCTACATACCAGCATCTTGCTTTTCTTGCAGCAAAGGAGGGCGCCCAAATCATGGTAAAGAGTAATGTCATAGATGTTATCAAAGACGGCCACAGAGTCGCAGGCGTTAAAGCGAACACACCTAAGGGGAAGCTCACTGTGCGATCAACCCTAGTCATAGATGCAAGTGGCTTTAGTACGTCTGTTGGCCGCAAGGCCGGGGTGGCCGGGCAGTGGAAGCGCTACGGGGTAGGCGCAGAGTATGAATGCTATTGCGAGGGCATAGACAGCACTACATGGTTCCTCATGGTAGGGCAAAAGTATTCAGAGGCGGGATATGCATGGCTATTTCCTCTCTCTACAAATAGAGTGAGGATAGGAGTAGGCATCGGCAGACCGGAATCAAAGGCGGAGCCCCTTGAAAATTTGCACAAGATAATCGAAAAAAGGTTCAAACCCCTTGATGCGATCAGGGACGGTAATATACAACCCATAGAACTGCACTATGGATTTATACCAAACGAAGGGGTGAGGCATGATAGCATTGTCGATGGCCTGATAATGGTCGGAGACTCTGCTGGCCAATCAAATCCGCTAGTGCTGGAAGGCATACGCTACGCAATCGAATTTGGGAGGCTTGCCGGGAAGGTGGGAGCCAATTCGCTTTCGCAAAACTCTGATAGAGAGTCTTTGCTAGAATATGAACGATCGTGGAAGGCAAAGGTAGAATCGAAGATACAGTCTGCCCTTAAGGTGCAGATGCGCTGGCTTGCGTTGACTGACGAGGAGTGGGACAAAGAGATAGAAATTCTGCGTGACATGACAGTGCATGAATTTTTGGACTTTATCAAGGCCGATTTCAGTGCATCCAGCATGATGAAGCTTGCACTTCATCATCCTAAGATGGCGGCGTGTCAATTGTTCAGCATGATTCTGAAGAGCTAATCTGAAGGTATTTCAATAATCTATGGTTGGGTTTTTGCACGTCTCGGGGGCCTACTCAAGATGATGGTTCTGTTTAGATGTATGTATATCCTCTCTATGTGAATTTACAAGAATGCAATAGATTCCGAAGAACGAAGGCATTCTGTGTGTCTGTATGCTTGAATTATTCTCTTCTAAGGGCCACAATAGGAGATAGCCTTGACGCCTTCCATGCAGGATATATACCCGCAACAAGGCTAAGGCCAACAGATATCCCCCACACAGTTGCTAGGTCTGTGGGAAGGAAGACAGGTGATATATTGCCTATGCCGTTACTTGTATCACCCCCAGGTCCTCCAGCTGAACCCAATCCTGCAATCAACACATAGCCTCCGGCCATACCTGCAAGCAATCCAGAGGTGGCTCCAAGAATACCTATCATGAGAGCTTCTACCATGAAAAGGCTCAGGACATTACTATTCTGCGCTCCAATGGCCTTCATTGTGCCTATCTCTTTTGTCCTCTCCATTACTGACGTGTAGAGAGTCGTAATGATTCCTACTGCTCCTACAAGAAGGGCTACAAGCGCAATGCCCAGTATGAACACTGTGAATCCACCTGTAAGCTCCCTTATCGTCTTCAGTATGGCCTCTGGAGATGTGACGCCTATATCATTTCCATACAGTTTCCTTATTTCCTCTTCAACATTTTTCACAAATTCACCAGATTCCGCAACTACCAGCAAACCGTCATACTTGCCCGATTTATGCATCAGAGCGCTTCCCGCGTCTTCATTGAAGACAACTGCATTATCGATCGTCGGATTACCTGTTGGCTTCATTATTCCTCTTACCACAAAGCTTCGGGATTCTTCCTGTTGATTACCATTATCATCAACGAATGTATATGTAGTTCTCATAGTTTGACCAATGATCGCAAAAGGCGCGTTCTCGCCTGGAGGGTAAGCTATCTGGTCAGCTATGTAAATGGCAGATGGATCATTTGAGCGCATTGCAGAACCTTCTTCGAATTCTAAAGTAGGTGCTATGATATACAGCTTGGCGGGATCAATAGAAAAAACGGAGGTGGAAAGTGTATTTCCAGATGATTCTAGCTGTACTTGACCTTGATAAGAAGAGATTACATCGCTTACCAAAGGAAGAGAACGTATC
Organism: uncultured Nitrososphaeraceae archaeon; assembly: GCA_963786915.1. Taxonomy (GTDB): domain Archaea; phylum Thermoproteota; class Nitrososphaeria; order Nitrososphaerales; family Nitrososphaeraceae; genus Nitrososphaera. The sequence continues at coordinate 230,824 of CAWBAU010000014.1, read as the reverse complement.
CGAGTCTCTACAGCAGTGTTTAGTGTAATCTTAGGAACAGGCGGTGGACCGCCGCCCCCGAAGGGACCAGAGGCAGACTGATCCTGCTGAGCGCTTGACACGAATAGTATATTTGGAGCAAGCATACTAAAGGACTGATCTATAAACTTTCCAAAACCGGCACCAAGCCCATTTAGAGCAACCATGAGACTGCTTCCTACAACAACCATTAGTATGGTGAGGATGGATCTCACTTTTCTTTCTTTTAAAGCATCAAAGGAGAGTAAGAAGATCTCTTTGATATTCATTTAGATCATAAATCCTTCTTCGGTTCTTATGTTTTCCCTTTTTGCTTTTGTGGGTCTAGATGTCGCAGACACATAAAAAACAGCTACTTGCACAGACGGCATTGCATATAGAGAGGAATCCAACCCAACTCAACCAAACACTAATGTTCTCTGATAAATCCTTTGTTGAAAACTTCTTTTTCGACTGTCCCATCTTTAATGTAGATGGCCCTGTCAGCTGCCTCTGCAAGTGCAGGGTTATGGGTTACCATAACAATAGTTCTCTTGTACTTTTGCGAAAGAACGTGAAGAAAATTAAAGACTTCATTTCCAGTCTTTGTGTCCAGATTGCCAGTTGGCTCGTCTGCAAGAATTATTGTGGGGTTATTCATTAATGCTCGCGCTATTGCAACCCGCTGCTGCTGACCTCCACTTAAGTTAGAGGGTTTGAAATTGGCTTTATCTCCTATTCCCAGCATTTCAAGAAGCTTTTTAGCACGACGAACGCGGTTGCTGCCACTCATGCCTTTAATTATCCCAGGTAGCTCAACATTTCTTTGAACTGAAGTTCTGTTGATTAGATTGTAAGACTGGAATACAAAGCCAATCATTCTGTTTCGTATAGTCGCAATTTCAGAATTGCTCAATGAGAAAATATCGACGCCCCCAATGAAAACCCTTCCAGAGGTTGGTCTATCCAAGGCGCCAATCATATTCAAAAGGGTTGACTTGCCGCTTCCAGAAGGACCGACAATGGCTAGAAACTCGCCTTTGTTTACCCTGAAATTGACGTCTCTTAGCGCTATCACCCTTCCAGCAGCAGAATCATATACCTTGAATAGTTTCTCTACCTGCATTGCTACATTGTCATCGCTTTTAGTCTCATGCTGATAGAAAGAGTGAATTCTTTTACTATCAACTTCCTTGGTCATCAGACATGTTCATGTAGTTTTAAGTGGTATATAGACATGGTGCGAAATCCCACCCACATTAACTTGATATAGGCTTTTATTGCCGTAAAAATTAGATCTGCCGGTGTAAGCTCCTAATGACTTCTAGAGTAAAGTCCAATAACTTTAACTATTTTTCTGGAGGGGCGTTGGCTTGTATTATCCTTTTGCTTTCTGGACCCATCCTGTATTATTTCTCTACGACTAATTTGTCATTTGCTAACAGGGCGTACGGTCAAGAAGGAATTGTTGAAGTTGGGGATGGTCGAGTTAAGATAGGACAAGGTCAAGAAGGAATTGTTGAAGTTGGGGATGGTCGAGTTAAGATAGGACAAGGTCAAGAAGGAATTGTTGATGATGAACGTTCTGAAGGCAACAGCAACAACAATGGTGATGAGGCTCGTACTCCACCCAAATCAACGCAAGACACCAAAAGCGAGGAGAGTCTGCCTGCTCAGCAAGCCCAGCCCACCGCAGCTCCTACTACTACCGCAGCTCCTACTACTACCGCAGACTCCTACTACTACCGCAGCTCCTACCACACCAACAGAGAATGCCAAAGGCCAGGACAATACTTCTGACCAGTCGACTGGCCCTGTAAGATTCACATTTGTAGACTCGTTTTGGACAGACTATACTTCACTTGGGGGAGTCATTGCAAGTGACATCCTCTGAAACTACCACGGCGCAGCCACTACCACCAGCAATAAAGCAGGAAGTAGCGCCGGGAGAGGGAGAAGCCATCCTCGCAGTCGTCTTGAGAAACCGAGGCTTTGCAGACGCCACGAGCATAAGCGGTTCGCTTGATTTACCGTCTGGCTTCAGAGCCCTTGTTACTCCAGAAGATGTAGATTCTGATACCGCTTTAGCAAGCTATAATGGAATAGTGAAGGCAGGTCAGACCTTTACCCTCTACTTTCGCGTGGAAATAACAGCAGACTCTCAAGTAGGCAGAGAATATACAGGCGAGCTAAAAATTCGGTACTTTAAGGTGGACGAGCAGGAAGACGAGGACACGAGATCAACAACACTGGATATTCCATTCCGGCTAAGCGGGCAAAATTGTTTTGAGTACTGCCGCTGTTATGACCACCTCCAATAACAGCACGCAAGGAACAGGGTCCAGCTTATCCCAGATGGTAAGTGTGAACCCTGGCATTGTTAATCCATTGAAAATAGAAATCACCAATAACGGATCAGCTATTGCTACAGGAGTAATAGTAAATGTGCTGCCATCCAGCGCAATATCCTCTTCTACTGTTCAAAGTGGAGGAGATGGCATAGGCAATGCTAATAATAACAACAGCGCAGAAATTACAACCTCTGCACCTGTTCAGCAACCTCTGTCGTCATCATCTACTCCAGCAACAATGGTGATTGTTGGCTCGCCTACATTTAACATTGGTCTTATAGATGCAAATGAAAGGAAGGAAATAGTGCCCACAATCTTCCCTGCAGATACAGCAGCCGGCACACTTACAACCTTGAATATCCAGATCTCATATAACGATGCGTACGGAAATAAGAGGACTCAAAACCAAGTTCTCGGTGTCCAAATATCCCCTGAATCACCCCAGTCGGGTTTGAACGTTTTACCCACTAGTTCGGCATCATTGTATAGACTGCCAGAGTCTTTACTGCCTCCACTGACACACACTAGTTTTGGCACATCTCCCAGCAATAACACGATAAGTGGAAGTAACATCAGCAGCAGTAGTAGTAGTAGTAGCAGCAGCAGTCCCAGTATAAATTCATCATCAACTCAACCCCAATCTATACAAATCGCTGCCGGCAGCGTTCAGGATCTATCATTTGCCATCTCAAACAATAATAATGCAGGAGTATCGATAGCCGATGCCGTAGTATCTCTTACCAGTGAATCAAGTGCAGTCAGAATCTTAGGCGACTCACGCTGGAACTTGCATAGCATAGCTCCTGGCTCGCAGCAGGAGCTATCTACTCGGGTGTATGCTTCGACATCTCTGATCGGAAGTCCGGTGTTTTTTACAGTAACCATGCAATACATACGAAACGGCAACGAGCTGAGGACAGAATCCTTCCAGCTTGGGGCGATAGTTGTTGGGAACATTAGGATAAGCGTAAACGATGTTACAATTAGTTACATAGGAGATACTCCGACCCTTGTGGGTAATCTCCTAAATGAAGGAAACACCCCAGCCCTGTTTACAAAGATAGAGTCTGCTCCAACCAGCCGCACAAGGGAAACCACAATTATTACGTCCAACTATCTCTTCGGAATTTCTTGGAGACTTGGCTGTAAATTCCCCGCTTGCTTTCAACATTCCCCTGCAGATCGCGCAGCAGAACACAGCGCAAGGAACGACAGTCGACGGTTACCCAGTTTCACTCAGAATTACCTATAGTGATGAGCTGAGAAATACCCATGAATTGGTGGTAGATGAAACAATTAGCCTTGAACCCATACAACCAAGGATAAGTCAGCAGACAAACTCGCCCTCACAGGAAAATGCCGTGGTCAACAATGGGTTCGTGGATGCTTACTGGGCAGACAGCCTGGCCACATCTCCTTCTACCACTAGTAGCAACTTGTCAAATGCCGCAGGGTCGATAGCTTCAACGTTACCAGCTGAAAGGGAGGTAGGCCCGGGCGAAGGGCCGTCTTTTCTTGCCGTGGTCCTAAGCAATACAGCCTTTTCAGACATCACAGGGATAATCGGCTACCTTCAGCTGCCTGAAGGGTTTGCCGCCGCGACGACTCCCGCTGCAACAAGCGCTACTAATGACTCCTCTGCTAATACGAGTTCAGGCCAGACATCGATTGCTAGTTTGAGTAACATAGTCAGGGCGGGACAGACATATACGCTGTATTTCAAGGTGAACGTGCTAGAAACAGCGCAAAAAGGCTTCCATGAGGCTCTGCTAAGGATCAATTACTTCAAGGTCCCTGAGCCGGAGCCTGGGACATATAGGGTAACAAACTATAACCGTGCCATTTGAACTCCCCGGCAAAGTTATATTGGACGCGTCGACAGAGACAAATGACCTTGTTCCAGGCGAACCGAATGAGGTAAAATTGATGATAAGGAACAGGGGCTCTGCTGATGCCCATAGCGTTATCATCAATATCAACGCCATAGGCGGCAGCATCATTACTAATGATCCCGGAGATGATGATAGCACAAGCGGGGACAACACTTCTAGCAATGAGACTGACTCCGGCGGACAGGCCAGTCAGCAACAACAACAACAGCAACAGTCTTCTGCTCGCACTAGCCAGTGTGGGTGCAAGAACTTTCAACATCGGAACTATTCCGGCCAACGGATCCGCCCAGATAACCACGACAGTTTATCCATCCAGTTCGGCTGGCGGGACCCTGCAAAACCTGGACATTGAAATATTGTATAACGATCCAAATGGGAACCGAAGATCGACACCTCTTTCTCTTGGATCCAGAGTGCTACCAAATCCACCAGAAGGCGGCTTGAGCGTCGCTCCGTCCTCAGCCCACATACGAGATCAAGCAAGAATCATTCTTGCTTCTACAGTCACGGGCTCTACAACTGGCAACCCTGCGGGTAATGCAAGCAGCAATGACTCTTCAGAAGTTACCATAATTGCAGGCCGGGCGGCCGACCTGAATTTTAATATTACCAACAGTAACAGAAACCCAATAACTGATGTTGTTGTTACGCTTGTTCCAAGATCAGAGTCTCTGGAAATCCTTGGAGATTCAAGGTGGACCTTACAGGAGCTAAGTGCACAAAACAAGGCGCGATTCTCAACCCGGGTTTTTGCCTCCGAGTCTCTTATCGGAAGTCCGGTTTCCTTTGAAGTCAGAGTGACAATACATCTCAGGCGATCAGATAAAATCTGATTCTTTCTCTATAGGAGGAAACGTAATAGGCGAGATAAAAATAGACATAAATGACCTAATAGTCAGATATATTGGAGATGTTCCGAACCTTACTGGGAACCTTCTGAATCAGGGAAATACTAAGGCTTTATTTACCACAATTGAGATTCAAAGTAATAACCCTACAGCAGCAAATCAGAACAGCAGCATCGTGCCGATAACATATACACCCCAATACCTAGGAGATCTTGAAGATAATTCTCCTCTGCCTTTTAGTATCCCTCTGGCAATTGGCATCAATGGCAATAACGGCAGCAGCAGTAGTAGTGGTGGTGGTAGGCAGCAGTCTTGTGGCCGGAAACTACCCTCTTTCACTTAGAATTACCTATAGCGACGAGCTGAGAAATACCCATGCAGTAATTCTAAATAGAACGGTCTCATATAACCCGCCACAACAAGAAGAGAATGCTCCCAACCAAGGGTTCCTTGGCTTTGGCTCATCTACTGGAGAAAGCGGCGGCACGCCCACTTCTATTCTTCCGCTTGTATTCATATTCGGTGCTGTAGCGGTAGCTGCTGTTGTTATCATAATAGTAATCAGGCGCAGGTCAAGAACGAAAAAGATTTCTAGACTTATGGCAGGTCAAGAAGACGATGACGATTTTGAAGTATCCTCGGACGAATACCAAGGCTCTCCAGGGGAGGATAAATCTTCACGTAAGCAGTAAGACAATCGGGAGTTATTGGTTATCGGAATCTACAGCGACTCTAATAAAGAAGAAATTCCAAAATAAGTCGATACACGCAAAGCTAGACAATAGTACTGTCTGAGATCATATTTCAAAAAATTCATGGCTGTAGGATAACGCTAGGAAATCACCATTTCAAAATACCTGCCATCTTCTCCATCTTCGCAACTACGTTCCTGCAATAACTTTCCAAATACGATTGCCAGGAGTTGGAGTTTACTGCAGACATTGTCGGACTAAAATTTTTTGGTTATACATAGCAGGATCTACCGTACGCTGCATACACTCTCCAGCGCTCTTTTTTAATACTTGCACAATGCAATTCAGCAGATCGATTAGAATCAAATTCCAAGAGGACCCGCTCTTTTTTTCATTTTACAATAATGGTTTTCAACAGACCCAAATGTAAGGTTTTTATACCTTACAAAAAAAGCATGTCATGTCTTGGCTGGAGAAACCGCCGCAGACTTTACTCCAATTTTCTATATGCTCGGTTTCGGCCTATTAGCTGCTGTTCCTGCTTTGATATTATCACGTCTTCTATCTCCAAGACGGCGGTACAATCCAGTAAAATTCCTACCGATGGAGTGTGGGCAGATGCCGACAGGAGAGGGCAGGTCTCATTTCATGATGCAGTATTACGCTTACATCTTGATGTTTGTTGTATTTGACGTAATGACTATATTCTTGTATGCTTGGGGAACTGCGCTATTTAACATTCCTCGTGCCGCTACGCTTCCGATCATCGGCTTTCTCGCAATAATGTTTGCCGCGATGGGATATGCGCTATACCTAGCAGGGAGAAAGGGAATCTGGTGATATCGCTAACAAGCATTATATATCTATGTCGTGGAAAAACTAACGAGGAGGACTGCCATGAGTAATGATAAAAGAACTTGTAAGCCCCACAAACTTTAACGTACTAGTAAGCAAGCTCAGCGATGTCCTGGTGAAAGCACTCGACGCGCCACTAGGCTATGCCATAAATTGGGGTAGAGTGTGGTCGTTATGGCCAGTTCACCTTGAAACTGCCTGCTGTAGTGTAGAATTTGGAGCGGCTTCGGGTCCAAGATACGATGTCGAAAGGTTTGGCATTATCGAAGCTTTCGGCTCGCTGCGCCAGTGCGATCTTATCGTAGTGCAGGGGACAGTTACAAGGAAAATGGCCCCTCGCTTGAGAATGGTCTATGATCAGATGCCTGAGCCAAAGTACGTGATCGCAATGGGTGCTTGCGCAATTACAGGTGGACTTTACATTGACTCGTATAATGTGCTGCCGGGTGTGGATGGCATAGTTCCAGTAGATGTGTATGTCCCTGGCTGTCCTCCAAGGCCTGAAACTCTTATTCAAGGCACCATGCTACTGCAAGAAAAGATCAAAAGATCCAAAATAAGATAGCAGCATGAGCACTAACAACAATGAAGAGCTAAACGAGCTGGCAGCGAGCAGCCAATCAAAGCAGTCTACATCCACTACTGATGATACTACTACCACTACCACCACTAAACCAGCACCACAATCATCCACTCAGCCAAAGATGGTTGCGGCTAAGCCTTCACCGACTTCAGCTACATCGACGACAGTGTCTTCTGCTCGCCAAGCCAAGCGCCACAGCTCCGCCTGCAAAAACACAGCCTGAGCCTCCACCTTTTGAGAAAGGGCTTGTGGAGCAGATAAGAAGCAAGTTTGGTGACTTAGTCAAAGTAGTTTTCATCAAGCCACTTCGGATAAAGATACTGGTCGAGCCGAAGATATCGTCGGAGTGGCAAACTTCCTGCGTGATAGCATGGGATTTGACCACGCCGAGTCTGTCGGGGGCACAGACTATCCAAAGGACAATCAGATCGAAGTAATTTACCATTTAGGCTCTTATACCCGGGAAGAGCTCGCTGCACACATTCTTTGGCTTACAACTAGAACTGACAGAGACGATGCGCGACTCCCAACATTAATTAACGTCTACAAGAGTGTGGAATATCACGAAAGGGAGTGCTATGAAATGCTGGGCGTATACTTTGAGGGACACCCAAGGAACGAGCGATTCTTACTGCCGGAGGACTGGGCGGATATCCCGCCACTAAGAAAAGATTTCAGGATAAAGGGGAGGTAGCAAATAGAGCAGCATGACAAGTGTTGAAGAGAAGTTTGAAGAATCAAAGAGGCTGGGACTCCAGATACTAAAAGAGTCTGAAGAGGACCGGCTGATGACGCTCAGCGTTGGCCCACAACATCCTGGCTCGGGTCACTTCCGGTTTGTTATCAAAGTCGATGGTGACTATATCGTGTTTTGCGATCCAGACCCCGGTTACGTCCACCGCGGGGAGGAAAAGATGTGTGAATATAGAAACGTCATTCAAAACATACCCCATCTTGAGAGACCGGTAATCCATGATTCTGCAAATATCACTTATTCCTACAGTCTTGCAGTTGAAGAGCTTGTTGGAATCGAAGTACCTCGACGTGGTCAGTTCATTAGAGCAATAGCCTCAGAGATTAACCGCCAAGTCTACACGCTTTATTGGCTCGCAATCTATGGCATATTCCTTGGCCATTCTACTATGTTCATGTGGCCCACTGGTGACAGGGAGCTCATGATCGACCTCCTTGAAGCACTCACCGGCGCAAGGGTGACACACGCCTTTAACATTCCCGGTGGCGTCAGAAACGACGTGCCAGAGGGTTTCAAGGATAGGTGCCTGAGTCAGATAAGGCATCTCCAGAAACGCTTCAAGGAATATGAGGACATTTTCTATAACAACCCGCTTTTCAGGCAAAGGACTGAAGGGGTGGCTGTGCTATCAAAGGAAGATGCCATCAAGCTTGGTGTAACGGGCTCGGTTCTGCGCGCATCTAGTGTTCCATTTGATGTGCGCAAGGCTGAACCCTATGACATCTATAACGAGATTGATTTCAAGGTACAGGTACATGAAGACAGGCGACTGCTTTGCAAGATCATATGTCCCGTTGCTTGATATGCAGGAATCATGCCATATCATCGAGCAACTGCTGGACAAGATGCCCGCCTCAGGTGAAGTGCGTGCCAAGCTCCAGCCAAATCCAAAAGGGCCACCTGGAGAATCATACCGGCGCGTCGAATCTGGCAGAGGAGCTCTTGGATATCATATTGTAAGTGACGGTACGCCCAAACCTTACAGAGTTAAGATATCAGTAGGCTCGTTCCGAAACATGCTTGCCTTACCGCATCTACTCGTTGGACAGAGGCTTGCAGACATGCCGGCCGTATATTGGTCGCTCAACTACTGGCCGGTGGAGGCTGACAGATAATTAGATGGCTTCACATCCTCAAGAGTTCCGCTTTGGAGGATTTGTAGTCAGCCTTATTCAGCTCATATTTTGGATATTAGTCATAGTAGCGCTCGTAGGGCTCCCGCTCATCTTTATCATCTTGTTTTATGTTCCACTGCCTGAAATCGACGACGAAGTTTTAACTCCATATCTATTTCTGACCTCTATACTGTATCCACAGAGCGCTATCCCACTCATCGGGACCCTGATTCATGGTACGCTCTTTAAGGTCGCAGTGTTTCCAGGGTTTACCTACGCTGCGCTTATTGCTGCAGCAACAATATTCATAGAGCGGAAATTTCTTGCCAAGATGCAACTCAGGGTGGGCCCGCTTTATGCAGGAAAGATCGAGGGGATATTGCAGCTAGTGGCAGATGGTCTTAAGCTGATTTCCAAAGAAATAATCATCCCCTCAGGAGCCGACAAGCTTATCTTTTGGGCGGCACCTATAGCGTACGTCGCAACTGCTGCCTGCAACCGTTGCTCTCATACCAGCCGGCCCTGGGTGGGTCGTGGCAGACATTGATGTAGGTCTTCTAGCGGTGTTTGCCATCCTTGGCTTCTTTCCGCTTATTGCCCTTCTCTTCTCATGGGCAAGCAATAGCAAGTACCCGTTCATCGGCGGACTTAGAGCTTTGCATCAAATGATAGCATTTGAAATTCCATTCCTGCTCTCGGCGCTTTCAGTAGTACTATTGTCTGGCACGCTTAACCTCACAGGAGTTGTCGAGTCACAGATCCAGTCATACTGGTTCATTTTTTTCCTGCCTATTAGCGCCTTTGTATTTTACATTTCGTCACTTGCCGAGCTTGAGAGGATACCCTTTGATTTACCAGAAGCTGAGTCCGAGATCGTGGCGGGCTGGCTGACTGAGACATCTGGCATGATATACGGCCTTTTACAGCTAGGATCATACATCAAGACATATGCGCTTGCTCGCCTTGTTTGTAATTCTATTCCTTGGCGGCTGGGCAGGACCTCAGATCTTCCCTACAGAAATCATGCCAGGGTCTGCTGACGCAATAATCCCGATAAATACGATCTATAGTGCAAATGCTGTTAACGCCGTCTTCTGGTTCACGCTCAAGACGTTTGGCGTCATAATGCTGATGCTTCTGCCGAGAGGCATTAGTCCCAGAATCAGGATAGACATCCTCCTTCACACCGGCTGGTACAAACTAATTGTTCTTGCTTTCATTAACATGTTCATAGCCCTTGCACTAATATATGGGGGGGTTCTTGGTCCTGGTGGTCTACTAGTTAGATGACATCAGCGGGCGGTTTCATCAAATCAATCGAATCTGGCTCAAAGCACCTTGTTATCAAGCGCTTTACGCTGCGCTATCCTGAGCAAAAACTCAAATTTGTAGGAGATGGTTATCAATTCGACCCCAAGAGGGGTGTTGGCATCGCAGGTTATAGAGGAAGACATATTCTATTCCATGATAAATGTACAGGCTGTCAGCTCTGTGCTATAGCGTGTGAAGGTATCGCAGAAGCAATAGGAATGGTTAAAGTAGATGAGCAGTGGAAACATAACAAGAAAGGGATAATGCCACAGATTGACTATGGCAAGTGCGTCTTTTGCGGCCTTTGTGTTGATGCATGCCCCTTCTATGCACTCTTTATGACAAATGACTACGAGCTGTCCTCGTTCACAAAGGAGCATCTCATTTACACACCAGCCCAGCTTGCAGTCAAGCCCAAGTACCAAGGTGATGTAGAGATTGTAATAGACGAGCGAGGGGCAACACATGGCTGACCCAATTTTTATCGCCGTCGCAGTCCTTACAATTGGCACGGCTATCATTGCTCTTGAAGCACGTGAGTTGATCTATGGCGCAATCTCGCTTGCTATCTCGATGCTTGGGATTGCCGGCTTTTTCCTCTTATTAGACGCGCCATTCGTGGCAATGTTCCAGATAGCCGTCTATGTTGGCGCTGTTGCAGTACTATTATATTCACAGTCATGTTGGTAAGAACCCAGGCGCTCTTTACTACAAAGGAAGACAAGAAGAGAAAGGGCGCAGGTATTGCACTCATGCTGATAATAATGTCAAGTTTTGGGGCCCTTCTGCTTGCATCAGGGCTCAATGGCCAGTTTAGCAACTTTAATAGCTCTCCTGCAGTCGACTTTACTGAGATCGGTGAGCTAATGCTGACGTACTACGCTCCCGCCCTTATCATATTGGCTCTGACTCTAGCAGGATCTGTTATTGCGGCCCTTGCACTTGCACGTAGGGAGAATATTGCGGGAGAGGGAGAGGTGGAGGAAGAGGAGGAGGACCAACAACACCATGAGCGAACTACTTGAATTCGTCATTGTTGCGATGGTGCTTGTTGCCGTCGGAATCTACGGTCTTGTAGTCAAGCGCAACGCTATCAGGATGCTATTCTCTATAGAAATTATTGCTAATGCTGCAAACCTCCTGCTTGTCGCATTTTCAAGGGGCCTGCCCAATGCGCAAGGGCAGGTGGTTGCCCTCTTCGCAATAGCCATAGCGGCTGCAGAGGTGGCTGTCGGTCTTGGGCTTATCATAGTAGCATACAGGCTATACAAAGAGATTGATGTTGCGGAATTAAGGAGCATGCGAGGCTAGGAGCAAATCAAAAAATGGCAGAGTCATATTTCCTGTTGGGCAGCAATCTTTATGCCTCTTCTGTTGGCCCCCGTTGCTTACGCGATCGGCAGAAAGGCAGGCGTCAAACCGGCGACTTGGTTTTCCTTTGGAGTTTTGGCAGTTTCTACAGGATTGTTGTTGATACCAGCTATTGGGATCTATACCGGCCAACAAACAGTATATGCCGAGCAATATGCATGGGGCCAGTTTGGCGACTTTGGGCTGAGGCTTGATGGGCTCAGCCTGCCGTTTGCACTGATTATTTACATTCTTTGCACAGTGATTGCGCTATACTCAAGGCCCTACATGGTTCACAAAGTGAAGGAAGATCTGCCAGGACACGATAACGGCAGTGGAGGGGGAGTGGTAGGAGTTGCAGTAGGAGGAGCCCGTAACAACAGTCCCTCTACTCAAGGCTCACATGCTCTTCCAACAAGAAATATTGAATCCAGCTCACAGGCGACCGTACTTGATACTCAGCAATATGTCAACAGCCAGGTAGCGCTCTACTTTGCGCTTTATCTTGCGTTCTCGATGGGTATGCTAGGTACAGTGCTAGCAACCAATCTCATTGAGTTCTATGTATTCTTTGAGTTGATGCTCGTTCCATCCTTCTTCCTAATTGCATTCTATGGTTATGGCGCAAGACGCAGGATAGCTCTAATGTTCTTCTTCTGGACCCATGTTGGGGCTGTCGTACTGCTGCTTGGCCTTCTGGCCATGGGGTTCTTTGCCGGTGGCTTTGATTTTGACACAATTAGATCAAATGCAAGCAACATCCCAGCGCAATGGCTGCCGCTGATCGTATTTGCACTTGTAATAGGGCTTGGAGTCAAACTTGCGGCATTTTTGCTTCATATTTGGCTACCGTATGCCCATGCCGAGGCTCCTACGCCTGTCTCAGCACTCTTATCTCCAGCCATGATCGGCATAGGTGCATACGGGCTATTGCGACTGTGGATGGAGCTGCTCGCAGGTACAGGGACCTACGAGCAATACAGTTTGTACATCGGCATGTGGGGTCTTGCTACTATGATCTACGGAGGTGCAATGGCCCTAATGCAGGACGACATTAAGAAAGTGCTCGCTTATTCAAGCATAAGTCAGATGGGTTACATACTATTTGGTCTTGGCTCTGAAAGTATACTTGGCATAACCGGTGGAACAATGATGTATGTAACACACGGCCTTGGCAAGGCGATCCTTTTCATGATGGCCGGCTCGATCATCCTTCAGACCGGCACAAGAAGCATGTCCAAGCTTGGTGGGCTAGCAGGCAAGATGCCCTATACGGCGGTGATTGCAATGATAGGTGCGCTTACCATCATTGGAATACCGCCGACTAGCGGCTTTATGGCTGAATGGATATTGTTCAGTGGTGTACTGCAGACTGCAGTAGCACAGATGGATCCGCTAAGAACTACAATGTTTGCACTGGGGATTCTCACAACGGTGCTTTCGTCCGCCTACATCCTTTGGATGTACAAGCGAATATTCTTCGGTAAAATACCAGAACAGCTGACCCATGTCAAGGACTCGAACCGGTACATCACTGCTACAATGGCTGTATTGGCCGCACTGACACTTATAATAGGCGTTTATCCCGATTTGTTCCTAAACCCGATAACGGATTATTACAACGACGTCATGTTCCAAGGGCAGGAAAGCGTGTTGCCTGTACCTTCACAAGACACAGGCGCAGAACTAGGGGTCGCATCACAAAATAGAGCACAAAATTCAGGAGGAGGAGCATGAGATCATGAGATTATGGAAGAGGGAGAGGAAGAAGAAGAAGGAGAACAATTGTAGAGTCGAAGAGGAGGATGACGACGTATAGATGGCAACGATAGGATTTGAAGGAATTGCAATCAATGTCTGGCTCGTGTGGCTGTTGCCCTTTGTCGGTGCCGCTATAATTCAGCCGTTGCACGGGCGGGCCACCGTGCCCGAGATTATACTGCAGTAGGATTTGCGCTGGCCAGTGCAGTTTCTGCTGCAACGCTCATGCCTATAGCTCTGGACGTAGGGGAGGTGCATAGCCAGATACCGTGGATCTCCTCGCTTGGTCTCAAGGCAGGTGTGCTTGCAGATACTCTCGCCATCCTCATGACGAATCTAGTGGCATGGATCTCGTTCCTTATCATGGTATACTCAACAGGTTACATGCATGGTGACAAAGATCTCACACGCTACTGGTTCCTCATGCTCTTTTTCATAGGATCCATGCAGCTGATCGTTTTATCAGACAACCTGCTGATGGTCTTTTTTGGATGGGAGGGCGTGGGCCTTGCCTCATATGCCCTTATTGGTTTCTGGTATTATGACAGGAAGAAAGACTATGTAGGAGTCGAGGGTCAAATTGCAGGCGGCATCCCTATGTGGGCTTCCCCCACGCACGCAGGTATGAAGGCTTTCCTCATGACCCGCGCAGGAGACGTTATGATGCTCGCCGGTATGTTCTTGATCTTCTTGTACTCTGGGACCTTTGGATTTACAGAGCTGCTCGAAGACCCGGCATGGGCGACCGCGATGTCACAGCAAAACCTGCTTGTCCCAGCAGCTGTCCTGCTTTTTGGCGGAGCGGTAGGTAAGTCCGCGCAATTCCCACTCAATGAGTGGCTCCTTGAAGCCATGACTGGCCCCACAGCAGTCTCTGCACTAATCCACGCAGCTACAATGGTCAAGGCGGGTGTGTTTCTAGTTGCGCGTATTGGGCCACTATTCTTTGCACTTGCATCTGTAGGAGCCTTCAGTGTTGAAAACTTCTTCGAAGTGGTTGCGTGGGTCGGCGCAATCACTTCTTTCTTGCTCGCTACTCAGGCGCTGGTAAATCCGGAGATAAAAAAAGTACTTGCATATTCTACAGGCTCACAGATTGGCTACATGATGATGGGCCTTGGCATCGCTGGACTTTCACTCAACTTCGTCGATGGTTATACAGCAGGGTTCTTCCAGCTGATAAGCCATGCGATCTTCAAGGCGTCTCTTTTTATGGGAGCTGGCGCTCTTCTGCACGGCGTAGGTTCTAGATTCATGAACGACATGGGGGGTCTAAAAACCCATATGAAAAAGACATATGTATTTATGCTGCTTGCAGCCCTGTCGCTTGCAGCCGCGCCTCTCATTACATTAGGCTTTTGGAGTAAAGACGCCATCTTTGCATCGGTGCTCGAATCCGGCTACGCGTTCTCGCAGCCACTTTTTGTAGTGGCAGTCGTGGTGGCAGTTATGACCGCGTTTTATACCTTTAGGATGATAGGGATGGCGTTTTTTGGTAAGAAGAGCAGACATGTTGAGGAGATGGAACAGAGGGGTCATCATATACATGATGCAGGACCCAGAATGTGGGTCCCATATGGGATACTAGCCGTTGCTTCTATTGCACTAGGCGTCATTGGTTTTGCATTTGAGGGTCAGTTACACCATCTGCTGGGCGAATACCTTGCCGAATCTTTTGGTATTCCTGTCCAGGAAGCGAGCGGCAGGACTTGGCTTGGGCTAAATCTAACTGCTGCAATTGCATCTGTTGGTGCATTTGCGGTAGGGGGCGCCCTAGGTTATCTATTCTATATTGGACGCAAGCTAGATCCGCAGATCATTTCAAGGAGCATTGTCACTAGAGCTATCTGGAAGTTCCTCTATAACAGGTGGTATCTTAACACTGCCCTCTATTGGGGAGCCGTAATAGGGCCGCTGGCAATTTACCGATTCATCTGGAGATACTTTGAAAGTACGATTGTCGACGGCATCAATCCTGCTCTGCGAGCAGTCGATGACTTACATGTCGGGGATAGTCAAGGCAGGTCAGAATGGCATCACACAGACATACCTTTTTGTATTCGCAGCCGGCATCATGATCATTGTGATGCTCCTATTTTTGTAATAGGTGTACATGCTAGAAAATGGTTGACCTCCTCTCCTCTCCAATACTCGTAACGATAATTCTAGGCTCCGTAGGTCTTGCCATCCCTGTTATCGACGCAGGCAGGCGTGAAAAAGGCAGGGACAGGAATAAGGTTTACAGTGCACTTGCACTTGGCGCATTGATTTTGGCGATGGCTATTATCCTCTTTCATGTACTTACCGGTGAAGTGCTGCCAGCTGTAGCATTCTCGCAGGAGGTGATTGTAGACGACATGTTTGGCTCGTTCTTTGCAGTTGCCCTCTTGATTGTGTCTATAATGGTCACTGCTTCATCTTGGACTTATTATAAGGGCAAGTCAAATCCTGCTGCATACTATTCTCTGCTACTGCTCTCGAGCATCGGCATGGTGATAATTGCATATTCGACCGACTTTGTAATGCTATTGGTCGCATGGGAGCTGATGTCACTTCCAACCTATGCACTTGCTGGCTTTTCAAAGCGCGACCCGATTTCAAATGAGGCAGCAATTAAGTATTTCATGTTTGGTGCGCTGTCGTCTGCAATAATTGTGCTTGCCATAGGACTCGTCTACGGGATAACAGGCACGACTAACATCGGAGATTCCATAAAAGCGCTAACAACTCTAAATCCTAGCCTTATTCCTGTTGGACTGCTTGCTGTGGCATTGTTCATTGCTGGCTTTGGCTTCAAGATGGGGCTTGTGCCATTCCACATGTGGCTACCAGATGCCTATGAAGGCTCGCCCTCAACTATCGGCGCGCTGCGCTTGCAGCAGGGACTAAGAAGGCAGGCTTTGCGCCGCAATCCGTGTGATCGTATTTGGATTGTTTGCCCTCAACCTTGACTGGACACTTACTCTAGCAGTAGTAGCTGTGTTTACTATGACGCTCGGCAACCTTGGTGCGCTGGTGCAAAGAAGCGTGCCGAGGATACTTGCATACTCTTCTATTGCACAGGCAGGCTACATTATGATAGGTATTGCCCTTGCTCCCTACTCTGATCAGGCGCTTCCAGGCTCGCTATTTCACATAATGAATCACGCGGTTATGAAGTCTGCGGGATTCATTGCAGTAGGAGCAGTAGCAACTGCTCTTGCAAGCTATAGTTTGGAGGGCTATCGAGGTCTTGGCAGGCGTATGCCGATTACAGCAATCGCGCTTTCAATATCACTACTTGCACTTGCAGGCGTTCCACCGCTCAACGGTTTCTGGAGCAAGCTAGTTCTCTTTGGGGCGGGCATTAACTCCGGCGCTGTAGTCGATTGGGGTCCGTGGCTTGCAATCGCCGGCGTGCTCAATAGTGCGCTCTCGCTTGGTTACTATGCTTGGATAATGAGAAAGATGTACATGGAAGATGCTCCAGACATGCGCAGAGTAAAGGAGCCAAGGGCAATAGTCGCAGTGTTGGTATTTGCTGTGGTCTTTATGGTGGGATTCGGGATATGGCACGCACCATTGCTTGATTTTGCATCCAAGGCGGTCCCTAACCTGACATCAAGTATCACTCAAGCATCATCATCAACGGTAACAGGAGGAGTAGGAGTAGCGAATATCACTCAAGCATCATCATCAACGGTAACAGGAGGAGTAGGAGGAGGAGGATGAGGCAGCATGGCCTCGTCTTCTTATCCTGTGTCCATGATATCTTAGAATCTCTGCGGACAGACCAATATCTATAACGGACAAGAATTAGGAAGTGGAGCACACATACAATAGGGGGAAGCATTATTCACTCCAACTTTTATTAGTAATATGTGAAGGTAAGTGGCTACATGGTTGAAATAGAAAAGGTGGAAGAGCAGATAGGCGAAGTCCTGGGATTAGAAATGGCAGCTCAGAAAGCAGTAGAAGAGCTTTCTTCAAAAGGTCTGCTGGATAAACGAGGAATAAAGGGAAAACTACGGGGAATGAAAAGTGAAGCTGCCAGTCATCAGAAAAAGATTGAAAAATTAATGCAGACGATTTCAGAATCAGAAGGTCTAAACCAGGATAGCATAAGACAGCATGCCGAGGAAGCATCACAGAAGGCATCACAAATGATGGAAACCTACCTGGGAGAAGATCCTGACACACTAGATGCATTAGAGTTCTTATGCCTTGCAGAGGGGGGCGAAGTAACACATTATGAAGTACTAAGCGAAGTGGCTAAAGAATTAAAGGAAAAGAAGTTTGCAACAGAAGTCAGATCCATTTTAAAAGAAGAAAAAGAACACCTCAAGTTATGCACACAGCTTGCAAAGGAAAATAGTATCAGGAGTTAAAGCAAAGAGCTGTAGGAACCCCATCTGTTTTTCATGATCATTTTAGCAGATATGGGGTTGTTATTCTGTTGTTTTTGTAGAATCTGTGCCTTTCCCTTGTTTGTTTTCCTTATGAGCCATTGCTTTTGAATCTTGTTCTATTGCATCTGCTGGGAGACCTGGATCTTCGCCGATCTGCGGTAATACTTCGTCATCCTTGTTTTTTTCTTCCTCGTCCTTGCGTTGAGTTTCTGAATTGCTCATGGTATTAACTGATCCGACAGCCTGGTATATAATTAATATTTTAAAACCGGATTGAATCGATCATCGCAATGAAACAATGATTATTATGGTACTGTATCAAGAGTTTTTCTTATTTTTGCAATATTAAATTATGATTCAGTATGTCCCCTTTTTATCCCAGAAACGAAACCATCCTTTATTTTTTTCATAAGATGCTTCGACTTGCGATATTACACAAACGATGATATGCAAAGAAATCTAACAGTCTGAGTTTGATGACAAAGAAGACACAGCCCACTGGCTATACGATGAATTGGAGAAGCCAATATGCGGTTGAATCATCTGTTAAAGCATTTCAGTTGCTTGAATCTTTCTGTTTTTAGCCCTGCTGGTAGAGACTATACTGACAAATAACTATAAGCTAAAAAGCTCCAGTGTATTGCGATTACTGTCGCTTAGTCTTGAAAACTACTCAGTTAAAAGGAACACGTTGAGATCGACTTCAACGATACATCGGCCCTAATAGAACCAAATAACTTTGGGAAATCTAATGTAATCAGGGCACTGCTGTGCTATAAAGATATGATGAACGGGGATGTGGCTTTTAAGAACCTTATCTACAATGGCATGCACGGAAATCGATTAATCTTTTTAATTAAAATTCAGTTTGATGAGTGGGAAAGAGAGCGACTTTTGAGATTAATTGAGCACTCTTCTTACAACATGATTGAAAGTTTGCGGAGGTCATTTCAGAGGCATTGCCTAATTTACAGTTAAAATCAAGCTCTTTGACCTTTTTCACCTTTTTTCCAAATTTGGATCTGTCCGCCATACACTTCGTTATCATAAACAAATGAAGGAACTTGTGAATAGTAACCCTCGCGTCCTGAGCTAAACGTTTTTGGAGCTAATGGGACTTCATGCTCCTTTCCATCAGGCATTCTAATTGTGGCATATGCAATTTTACTTTTCGGTCTCTGCGATGAATTGTCTTCGGACATGAAAACTCGTTATGCTAGAATACCAAATAACTACTATAAAATCATATTGCAGAAATATCATGATTCTCGCAGCACATACTAAGCGCTTGCAAAAAATTGGACTTTTATTTTAAACACTATAGATAGATATTCTGACCTACAGTAACACTCTGTCGGCACAAAGGTTCTTCTCTTTTCATTGGACGCTGATAAATTTAGAGGCCCTTTGAGTCGGTCTGCAGCTTTTTGGCAGAATCTGGATCTTTGTCTGTGTAGTATTTCACCATACCCAGCTTGAGCACTTTGAGCGATAGCAGAGCGCATTTGATCCTTGCTGGGCCTAGGTTGAGGAGCCCGATATTCTCCAAGATGTCGTCTTTATTCAGATCCCTTACAGATGTCAGAGGTTTGCCCATTATCATCTCAGTCAGCATTGAAGCGCTTGCTTGGCTGATCGCACAGCCTCTTCCCTCAAACTTGATGTCCTCTATCTTATCGCCATCAACCTTAAGGTGCATGTCGATCTCATCGCCGCATAGAGGGTTGCTGTCATGTATGCTCACATCTGCATCAAGGAGCTTGCCTTTGTTGCGAGGGTTACGATAGTGATCCAATATTATCTCACGATAAATGTCGTCACTCAAATCTTAAATAGCCTCCTTGCTTCGTCAAGCGCGCTAACAAAGATATCGACTTCTTCCTTTGTATTGTAGATATAAAAACTTGCCCTAGATGTCGCCGAAACGTCAAGCCTCTCCATTAGGACTTGTGCGCAGTGATGACCGGATCTTATTGCAACGCCGTGATCATTCAGGATTGTGGCTAGATCATGCGGATGGATGTCACCAATGTTGAACGATATCACACCACCCCTGTCCTTGGTGTTGCGTGGACCATAGAGCGTTACGCCTCTGACTCTAGTTAACTTGTCAAGTGCATACTTGGTCAGCTCTACTTCGTGCTCCCTGACCCTGTCCATGCCAATGTTGTTCAGATAGTCAATTGCAGCAGAAAAACCAATGACATCGGCAATATTGGGAGTTCCACCCTCGAATTTGTAGGGAAGGTCGTTGTACCTTGTCTCATATTTGTGGACCTCCTTTATCATATCGCCTCCTCCTATAAACGGTGCCATATTTTCAAGGATTTCCTTTTTGACATACAGTATCCCGACACCTGTCGGCCCAAGCATCTTATGCGCTGAGAAAGCCATAAAATCGCAGTCCATCTTTTGGACATCCACAGGCATGTGTGGAACCGATTGCGCAGCGTCGACAAAAACAGGCGTGCCTACTTCATGCGACATTTTGATGATTTCATTTATTGGAACAATGGTGCCAAGAACGTTTGACATATGTGTGACTGATACTAGTTTCACCTGATTATTATTACTGCTGTCAAGGTAATTCCTGTATTCATGCATCTTTAGGTAGCCGTTGTCGTCAGTTCCAACGTATTCCAGTTTGGCCCCTTTTTCAGAAGTCAGTATCTGCCATGGCACAATGTTGCTATGGTGCTCTATTTCAGAGATGACAATCCTATCATTTTTCCTGATGTTGGCCCTGCCCCACGAGTAGGCGACAAGGTTTATGGCTTCTGTAGCATTACGAGTAAAAATGATCTCTTCAGTCGATCTAGCATGGATGAACTCTGCCACCTTTTCTCTTGTATTTTCAAACTCAAGTGTAGCCTCTTCTGCAAGCTGGTGCACCGCACGATGAATGTTGGAATTGTAATTCATGTAGTAATCCCGGATGGCATCAATGACTGCAAGAGGTTTTTGTGTAGTGGCAGCATTGTCAAGGTATACTAGTGGCTTACCTCCGCTAACGGTCCGCTTGAGGATCGGAAAGTCCTCTCTTATCTTTTCGACATTGAGTGCATCTTTTTGCATCATTTCCCTAGTCCAGCTTGATGTAAATTGCGTTGTCCTGTATTTTAACCTTGTAAGTTTTAATCGGCTCTTCAGCAGGCATGTTCTGCGGCATACCGCTGTCAAGCTTGAATGCTGATAAGTGTAATGGACACGTCACTGTTTTTTCCTCCTCGTTCATAATTCCAGTAGACAAATCAGCGTAGGCGTGCGTGCATATTCTGTCGGTGGCATACACATTGCCTCCTATTTTGGCCACCAGAATTTTTTTGCTGTCATGATCAAAATCTAGCATATCACCATTTTTGAGCGACTTTTCGTTGCATACCTTTACCCATTCTGCCTCTTCTGACATAACCAATTCAACTACCTGTATTTGTAGTGCTTTTCAAAGAGGTCTTGCGTTTCGCGGTAGCGAGACTTCTCAACTTCCAGTATCTGCTCCATTGCCTCGTCTGTCCTCAGCATCAGCTGCTTTCCTTGCCACTTGCTCTCAATAAGATAGTTGATCCATGCCCTGATGGTTGGGCCCATCTTCCTCGATAACGGCTCAAGAAAGCCGGCCACAATTTCACGCTTGGCACCTTCCCTGTTGAGGCCTCTTGTAGTTAGATAGTAAATCTGGTTCTCATCCATCTGGGCTACAGAGGCCGAGTGGGTAGCTTTTACTTCATTAGTCTCTATTTCAAGGCCAGGTATTGCATCTGACTTGGCTCCTCTGTCAAGAAGGATTGCATGCCCTGCTAGGTATGACTCCGTGCCTCTCCCCTGCTTGTCTATCTTTATCATACCCTTAAACAATGATTTTGAATGGTCCTTGAGCACTGATTTGACAAGCACCCTTCCTCTAGTGTGAGGTGCTCGGTGGATGAGGTTAGACGTGACATCAAAGGATTGATTCCCTACGCCAAACACTATCTCGACGTCCTCCGAAGAAGCACCAGGCCCTATCATGACGCCGTCTGTCTTGTAGCGTGAAAGCAACGACCCAAACATGCCGAGATACCAAGACATCTTACCATCTCTTTCAATGAACGCCTTCCTGTTTGAAACGTTGATAGTGTCATGACCCATTGCCTGTAGAGTCACTAATTCCAGATGTGCGTTTGGGTTGACATGGGTCTCGACTAATTCAAAATATCCCTGCTGTACGTCCTGCCTACTCGGCGAACCCGGTGCATATAACTCCTGCACAATGGTTGCCTTTGAGCCAGTGTCTGCCACAACGATGTTTCTTGATATCAGCGAAGTGCCATCCTCTGCAAGGGAAGTGATTATTCTTATCGGTTCTTCAAGTATGACGTTTCTTGGGATATAAATGAAAATGCCAGATTGGAAAGCTGACCCTTCAAGTGCGAGGAACTTGTCCTCCAGATAATTCGGTTGATTTGCAGCCATGTGTAACTTGACGAGATCGCTGTGATTAGTCAGCGCGTCCCTAATACTCGATAAGATGACGCCCTGCTTGGCGACATTATCGCGGATGAAAATCTTGTTTATTTCTTGACCTACTTGGAGAATTCCTGTTTCACGCTCGATCTCTTTTAGCCTCTCAGAGAGGTCTTTGCTGAGCACAGCAGGCCTTGTCATTTGTGTCGAAAAATGAATGCTTTCTGGCTTTATCTTGTTGACATCTGAATACTTTGAGTAGAGCGGCGAGACTTCGGCAGGCAGCGACTGATACTGTAAGAACGCCTGTCTGCGTATAGAAGCCAGCCAGTCGGGCTCTTGAGCCGCTAATGAATCAATATGTCCGTTGCTAATTGAGGATAGAGTAGTAGTAGCAGTCGCCATTGTGGGATCACAAAATGTGTAGGTTAGAGTTATGGCTGAGAGGGAAGGCTTAACCGACTGAGCCTTCCATTTCAAGCTTGACTAGCCTGTTAAGCTCTACTGCATACTCCATTGGAAGCTCCTTTGTGAATGGCTCCATGAACCCACCGATGATCAGGGAGAGAGCGTCTGACTCTGAATATCCTCTACTCATCAAGTAGATTATTTGGTCCTCACCTATCTTGCCTACTGTTGCTTCGTGAGTGATAGTCGCATCGTCCTCATTGACCTCAATATACGGGTAGGTGTCAGTTCTAGAGTGCTCGTCCAGGAGGAGTGCATCACATCTTACGTTTGATTTGACACCTGTTGCGCCCTTTGCAACGTGGAGCAATCCCCGGTAGGTTGTCCTGCCTGAGTCCTTGCTCACAGACTTGCTAGTTATTCTAGAGGTGGTGTTCGGCGCAAGGTGGACTGCCTTCGCTCCTGCATCTTGGTGTTGATCCTTTCCTGCAAATGCCACTGATATGACTTCAGCATGGGCGTTCTTGCCAAGCATGTAGACGCCAGGGTACTTCATAGTTAGCTTGCTGCCTAGATTGCCGTCGATCCATTCGACCTTGGCGCCTTCATAAGCATAGGCCCTCTTTGTCACGAGGTTGTAGACATCCTTGCTCCAGTTCTGGATTGTCGTATAGCGTATCTTGGCGCCCTTCTTGGCAATTAACTCCACAACGGCAGAGTGGAGCGACTCCGTGGTGTAGACAGGTGCGGTGCACCCTTCGATATAGTGCACTTCTGCGCCCTCGTCTGCGATGATAAGCGTTCTCTCAAACTGGCCAATGTTCTCTGCGTTTATCCTGAAATAGGCCTGCAGCGGAAGGTCGACTTTAACATTTGGCGGGACATAGATAAACGAGCCGCCAGACCATACCGCGCTATTTAGTGCGGCAAACTTGTTGTCCTCTGGCGGGATAACCTTGCCAAAATGCTTCTTGACTATTTCTGGGTATTCCTTTACTGCCGTATCAGTGTCGGCGAAAATTACGCCCTGCTTTTGTAAGTCCTCTCTTAAATTGTGATAAACAGTTTCAGATTCATACTGTGCACCGACTCCTGCAAGGAACTTTCGCTCAGCCTCGGGGATGCCAAGCTTTTCAAAGGTATTCCTTACTGATTCTGGAACATCATCCCAGCTCTTGCTGCTGTTCTCTGATGCTTTGGCATAATAATAAATATTCTGAAAGTCGATTTTGGACAGATCTCCTCCCCAATTAGGCATAGGCTTGCTCAGGAAGACATCATATGATCTCAACCGGAAATCCCTCATCCATTCTGGCTCGCCTTTCATCCGGCTAATTTCCTCGACGGTGCCCCTTGACAGACCTTTCTTGCTGAGGTAAACGTAAAGCTCTGTTGAATCCCTAAAGTCATACTTGCTATAATCCATGTTAAGGTCTTCTTTTGCACTCATACGCTTTGATATAACTGCGTTATGTTTTATATACATTTTGCCTATCCTAGTTCCAGTGAGGTTGTCAGGGGATAATTACATTCAAGCTCGCTAGCCAGCCTTTGAAATTAAAATTCTCAGGCAGTGGGTCAACGACCTATCTAGCATTAGGAAGTTCCTGAATTCCCTGTCAGGCTAGTCAAATTTTCACCCAAGGGATTTTCGAGGCACCATTTGTACCATTTCCGGTGTTATTGAGACCTTTTTCCTGTGCCGTAGACGCCTCTAGAGTGCTCGTCTCTCTGCCAAAGGTGATTTCTGAGTCTGGGATTTGCTCAGTGCCAAGGCTCGTGTTAGCAACCGCTCTATCCTGACTTTCTAAGGGCACATTTCCACCCGCAGTAGTAGTATTATGCCTAGGACCGCTTGTTGCGGATTGATTTGGAGTCTCCGAGGGTCCTCCTGCTTTAGGCCCAATAGGAAATAACGTCGAGCTAAATGTTATTACAACTATAAAAATAATAGCTAATCCTGCAACAATGCCAACAATAATCCACCCTGCTGAACCTCTATGGGATCTGAGCCCGTTATCTTCTGACATTATATAAAAATATAATGCTCTGACCCACAAGTTACTTAACTGCTGGAAATAATACATCTAGAAGCTCATTCTGATGTTTTAGGTGACCATGACACGGGGTGATCGCCGAGGAGGGGTGGGGGAGGGAGAGCCACTGGCAATTACTCTTCATTATTACTTTTGCCTTGCGTCAAACACAGTTCAGCCATAGTTATAGAAGACGGTCCAACTTCAAGGTGCACAGATAATAGCACTAAAGAATCTACCTATTGAGTATATAGATTTATTCAAATACCTTACACACAATATGTGTACTGTAACTAAATTTACGTGATTTTAAGAATTGGTAATGAGGGAACATAGAATTTGTTATGGAAGAAACAAGATTCCCCGGCTCCTTGTATTTGGTTATCCTTCGAAACCTCCTCAAGTAGGCGGCTTGCTCTGGTCAAAGAGGGTTTCAGACTCTATCAGTAAGCGGGGCATACTCGATGTCAGGAATATAAGCAGCGAACGATCTATCGATGCGAAACTCAACACTCGCCAAATTGTCAGAAATATTATACCGTGTTTGATTAGAGACTTTTATGACGCCGTCCGTGGCCTTTTGACCCTCCCCCGAATAGCGTTATTGGATAGTTGGGGCGAGGCGAGCCTGATCCTTTGGAGCCTACTTAGGGTTTTCCGGCCACATACGAAGATAGTGATAGTGTTTCACCATTATGAGCCCCGAATACTACCAGATCGAATTTCTGAGATGAGGTCTCATTTTAGCAGAGCTATCGCGAAGCGGTATAGCTTAATTATAGAAAAATTTATAGGTGTTATGATCAGAGACTCGGATATAGTATTAACAGTCAGCCGTACATCAGCTAGACAACTCTGCTCCTCATATGGCATTACCATTAATGACACGAAGAAAGAAGAAGAAGAATATACTACTACACCTCTTGGCTCTGGCAGAATACGAATAGTTGGAACAGGTGTAGATATACTCACTATAGATACAAGCGCTCAAAAGGATATTGATTTCTTTTGCATTGGACGTATTGAAAAGCTCGACGGTATCGACAGGATCTGGTCAACTTTAAAGAAGCTTCGCCCAGAGGTCAACTTTGTTATGATAGGCAGAGCTTCGTCAAGGGAAATGAGTCATCTCAGGTCAATAGGTGTAGACCATAAAGGAGAAGTGCCTGATGAAGAAAAGCTCGAACTATACTCAAGAGCCAAAGTATTTCTGTTTCCATCAATGAGGGAGGGGTTTGGAATAGCGCTAGCGGAGAGCCTGCAACTAGGCATGGCTCGCCGTGATATGGAGACTGCCTGTGTTTGACGAACTCTATTCAGAAAGCAGGATGGCAAAGCAAGGGTCGGTCAGACTAGTAGAGAGGGGGAATTACGACTTGTTCGCGAGTGAGGCATTTAAAGCCCTCGAGTTGTACGATATGAGAAGCAGAATGATATCAGCACAGCCCTCCTCATTATCATCATCTTCTTCTCCTGTGTCGTCGGAGGAAAAAGGCGTGGCAACAATATCTGTCTTGAAATTAACAGAGGAAAAACAGGAGTATAGAAGCGAGGTACTGCAGAGTTGGGAAGATGTTGCAGATAAGGTAGTAAAGGCATTATCTGAATTAATTTAATTTGGGTGCTAAAAGATCTTGATAGATCTAGTATTCTAAGATCTCTTATTTTTTGTTCCAACTCGCAATATTAGCAGGCAGCAATATGACAAGCAATCTTCTGTAATTTGGCACAACTTTGTCGATGTAGGGATTTAAGCTATTGAATAACTACTCCCCCCGATGAGTGATCAATACCCCCGTGCACCATTATTTTTGCATTATTCGGTGGGAATATCATCAGACAAATTTTGCTCTGCTACTCTCTCTACTATGAAATTATCTATCTGAGCTTACAACTCTGCAGAAAATATATATCTTGTTCAACCATCCTGCTTTATAGTGACAAGAGCATCTATGTCTAGTAGGTCTTTTTCGTTGGCCATTTCTTTTGCTGCCTTTGTCTCTTCATCTTCATTCATGCATTTATTGTAAAATTCACACCATTTGCATTTGTAGCTCCGCATGTATTCGGGAAGCCTTGGTAAAATAGAGGCATCATTTTCTTCTAAGGCTTTGAGAAAGAGATTCTTTCTCCTCACCATTTCATTTTTCAGCAGTTCCCGCGCAATGTCATCTTTTGGCAGTATCACCTGCCAGCTCTCAACGCCAACATCCTTGGCGTTTGCTGGACGGATAAAATAATCATTTCCTTCCGCATCTCGCCTCAACCATCGCAATTCTTTGATGTTGTATCTTATAGAGATGATCCCCTTTTCTATCCCTGTTATCGTCAGGTAGTACAATAGCTGGCGAAGATATGATCTAAAAGTAGTATCTGAAAAGTCAAGACGCTTGCCATTTACAGTATCCTTCAATTCAACGACCAAATTATTACCCATAATGTCGGGGTGTGCAATTATTCCATCCATATTCAATTCAGCCTGTGAAACTCCCAGATCCGCGAGTTTTGTTATTATAAATTCGCTGGCTTCGCCGCGGACAAAGTGATGGACTGATTCATGATTCAGGGGAGCCATATCCGGAAACTTTCTGCCGTAATACTGACGGCGTATGCAGCTAGTAGGGATTATATCAGATACATGGGCCACATTCCCCTCTCTGGTTCTTTCATTATGCTTTTGCAACAGATTGTTGAGAAGTATATCTGTGAATTCCGAACTCCTCTGTATCTTTATTGTCAATCTTGATAACCCTATATCTCTCTAATATTCTAATACCAACTAATAAACGGCAGCTAGTCCTATTTGGCGATCTCCTCTCTACTCCGGTTTAGGTCTTATTTTGGGCTTGGTTTGGCGATATTAAAGATAGTATAATATACATCTATGAGCAAAGAGTATGAGTTAAAATCAGGCCTTGCTTCTTCCTTCTGACTAGTGTTTTGCCTGTTATGATCTTCTTTCACTAAAGTATATCTTTATTCTTTGCATATTCTTTGAAAGGCCTTCAACTGGAAGAAGCTCAGCCCCTTTTGGTGTTTTTCATCTCCAGTGCGCCTTTTCTCACCATTGACTGGGTGTCCGCTGAGAGGTCGTCCATCCTAAGTTCGCCCCTCCTTAGCTTTTCAATTATCTCCCTGACGGTCAGGATGATGTCGTTATTCTTGCTCGTAACCTGCATGTCAAGCATGCTCTGGTTAGCAGCAGTAGTAGTCTTCTTTTCACCCAAAACCCAAAGCAATTCTTCGATCCTGCCACGGTTGACTGCAAGACGCTTGGCGTACTCGGCAAATACGACTTCGTTATGCTCTGAAATAGCCTTTGTGACCATATTAGCCATAAAGCTTGATTGGCCTTCTAGCAGGTCTATCCTCAGGTGTATGTCTTTCTCGAAGCGCAAGACTATGATCTCTGGGACAGAAGGGGTTTTAATCATTTCTTCTCTTGGTGGACCAGAAAGTTCCGCCTGAAGCCTTCCAGTGATAGTAATCATGCAGTATTTGCCCATGGTCGAATGCGATCTGCTGCTGTCGTTCGAAGTCAGCAAGTTTGATCCACTCTATGCTGGCCGCATCGTCTCCAGCCCCAATCCTGCCGCCGACGATTATCCCAATAAAAACTATGGTCACGATGTGCTTTCTTGGATCACGCGTTGGGTCGGAATAGACGCCTAGGATGTCGATTGGGTGTACCTCAAGGGATGTCTCTTCCATTGCCTCGCGCTTCATTGCGTCCTCGACGGTTTCTCCTTCGTTTACAAAGCCTCCTGGCAAGCTAAGATAGTCTTTGAATGGATCCTTCTTGCGCCTCACCATTAGAACGTTTGAATCACGCTCGAGTATAACATCGACAGTTGGGGTTGGGTTCCTATATTGTTTCATAAGTGGAGGTGCAAACGCGGTATGCTATTAATGGTTCTAATATATCAAAAAGTTCAACTCTTCCCAAATATTCTTGCATAAAATCTTCTGAAAATCTGAAACAGAATTAAAATCATTAGAGTATCTCTAACTTATGCTAAATTCTTATTAACTCGTAGAGCCAATTATTTTTGTTAGGCGTATGTCCGTCATCTTCATGGAGACTGGTGAAAATCCAGCACGACTTACTGTTTGCCCAAAGTGCGGAAAACAAATAAGAATTGATGAGGACTGTGACTGCGAGTGGCTATTATTTTTAGTGCACTACATGCAAAAGTAGTCAAGCAGAGATGCTCACCAGAGGCATAAGGGCTTTATTTAGTTTAGACTAGGAAACTTTGTAGCGTAGTCTGTCCAAGACTAGATTTATCTATCCTCTTTGCGCTCATATGATCTGGAAAATCACATATCATTCCATTGCTTTTTATCATGCTTTCCAGCCTACCGATGATTTTATTTACATATCTCTTGTCTGCTGTAATGTAGCTAGAGCCAAGCGGCTCTTCAAAACCATATATCTCCTTATAGCGTTCAGTGCCATCTGAGAATTCAAGAACTCGAAGCACGAGCTTCATTCTCTCCCAGATATCTGTTCGCAACCTTAGCGGCGTGCCAAAGACATGGCGCACACCAGCCTCCTTGCAAGTACTGACAAGGTCATCTAGCTCTTGTTCATTATCAGTTACAAGAGGTATGATTGGGTCAATATTGACACCACAGCACAACCCCGCGTCAGCAAATTTTTTGATTACTTTGAATAATTTAGTAGCTGGAGCTGTACCCGGCTCGATTAGTCTTCTTTTCTTCTCGTTGCATGTGGTTATAGACCATACCACAAAGCAGTTGTGCCGATATTGCCTGTGGAGCTGTAAGTCACGCTCAATCAATGCAGACTTGGTAAATACATAGTAAGGCACATTGTATTTCTGCAGAACCTCTACGCATCTTCTGGTCAATTGATAGCGCAATTCTGCTGGCTGGTATGGGTCGGTCGCAGAAGATACCATCACAGGTGTGACATTATCTGAATTCCATGCTGCAAGCTCCTTTTCGAGCACCCCTGGTGCATTGCTCTTGGCGTATATCTTGTCGTAAAATTCAGGCGACCACTCGTATGTGGCATAGCAGTAGGCGCAGCGGTGGCTCGCACCCCTGGTAGGGATTTAGCGTAAGGCCATTATAGCTTTTGATTACAAAGGGATGAATTATAGACTTGCTTTTCTTTTCTTCAAGAACCGCTCCACTTCCACTGTGCCATAGTCCTCGCATGTTTTTCTTCTATGCCAAGAACATGTCTATAAAGCACATAACACCTGTAGGGGAGGGGGTTAGTTACTCTAACAACACATAGTTTTTTATTATCTCCACTGTGGACACCACCTCAATTATATGAAAGTAAGCATAGCAGGGCTTGGGTTAATGGGCTCCGGCATTACAAAGAGGCTAATCGACAGCGGGCACATAGTCTCGATATATAATCGGACTCACTCAAAGACAGAGCAATTTTCAAATAAGGCTACCGTCGCTTTGAGCCCAAGAGAGCTTGCTGAAGGTTGCGGCCTTCTAATAACTGTCGTCACCGATTTTGACGCAGTAAAGGACATCCTCTTTGGAACAAGAGGAGTCATAGAATCAGGCAACCACAATTTGGTAGTTGCTGACACAAGTACAATTTCACCATCGCAGTCAGAATACTGTGCACAGCGTCTACGTAGTGCAGGCATAGAGATGCTTGGCATCCCTGTAATGGGGGGGCCGGCTGCAGCTGAGGCTGGCGAACTTATCCCCATAGTCTCCGGTAACAGACAAGCATTTGAGAAAGTCAGGCAAGTTATCGAAAAGTTGGGGAGAATTTTTTATGTTGGCGAAAAAGATGGATCTGCAAACACCATCAAGCTTGCGCTCAACCTAAATATTGCACTCATCGCTAGCGGGCTATCAGAAGGTATAACGCTTGTCAGGAGAGCAGGGATAGATCCCTCAATATTTATCGAGATACTAAACTCAACGTATTTCAAGACCGGTCTTTCAGAAAAGAAAGGTCCCAAGATGGTAAAAAGTGACTTCTCACCGACTTTCCATCTGAAAAATATGTTAAAGGATTTAGAGCTTGCCACTAGCACCGCACAGGGAACCGGCATAACGCTTCCCCAAACTGCTCTTGCGCAGCAGATATTTCGTGCGGCAAATAACATGGGTTTTTCGGATCAAGACTACACTTCCATTTGCGCATTCCTGGCAAAAATAAATGGATTGGAGAACCATTGAAGCTTGATAACATATTGAAAGGTATCAAAATCAATAGTCTTTCTTACCATCCACAAAAAATTCTGATTATACTCAATCTCAGTGAATTGACGCACCAAGTGAAATGTCCTCAGTTATTGTTAGAAACACGGGCCTACCCTCCGGTCCATCTGCCGCCAGGAGCATACCCCTAGACAGTATATTACCTATTTTTTTTGGCTCCAGATTTGTGCAGACAACTACAAGCCTGCCAACAAATTCTTCTGGCTTGTAGTATAGGGCTCCGCCAACCGCAAGTTCCCGCTTTTCTGTGCCAAGGTCAATTGTTGCCTTGAAGACCTTCTTCATGCCGGGTATGCTTTCAGATTGAATGACTTTGCCTACCTTCAGTTGTACTTTGGAAAATTCTTCAAATGTAATGTATCGCTGTTCAACTCGTTCGTCATTTTCACCCATGAAAATGAAGAAGCTCTAGCTCTATTAAAAAAGTTACATATCACAATTGCATTGAGCTGAGAATCTTCAGATAGAATATATATCTATGAAGTACGAATCTTATAGGCGGGATCCTACGTATCTACAGAAGACCACTGCAACATTTGGTCGAGCGAGCTACAACAGAAAACGGATCGCTAATTGAATTTCATTCATCAAGCTTGTATGGAAGCACACAGGTGAAACGAGTATGTCATAGCTAGTTATGAATTACCTCTAAATGCGCTTGATCTTGTCGAACTGCTTCATCGCAGTCGGTAGATTATCAATTAGATCCGTCGCAATTATGTGTAGGCCCGCGTGCTTAAATGCAAGATTACCTGCAAGACCGTTAATGTAGATTGCCACTAGTGCTGCATCAAAGGGCTTCATCTTGGCGAGTAGGCCTGCCGCAAGGCCAGACAGCACGTCGCCTGTGCCTCCCACCGTCATTGCAGGTGTTGCCCTCTTTATAGCTGTAAGTTGTTCGCCATCAGAAATGATATTGAGCCATCCCTTCAGCGCTATTGTAATTCCATGCTCCTTTGCCAATTTGTGCACATTTGATGTCATTTCCTCCTTAGTTCTTCCGGGTTCGCTTCCAAAAAGCCGTTTGTACTCTCCTCCATGTGGAGTGACAATGGTCCCAGTATTTGCAATCTCTTCCAAAATCTGAGGGATAAGAGCCGAAGCATCGAGTAAAAGTTTAGTACCAGTTTGCTTGAGCTTTCTGATAAGTGTTGTTAACGCTTCAGGTTCTAGACTCATCCCCATGCCTATTGAAGCACAGTCTGCATTCTTTGGCAGCATGGCGATGAGCCGGTTCGCCGAACCCTTCGTGAGTTTGTCATCGGGCAAAGGAAGGGCAATTATTGCAGGGGAAAACGATCTGACGGCAGTGATTATAGAACGGGGCACCGCGGTGTAGACCAAGTCAGCGCCTGAGCGCAAAGCGAGCCATAGTTGCAAGTACTGGCGCTCCATGATAGAACCTGCTTCCGCCTGCTATGAGCACCGTACCGTTGTCCCCTTTTCTTGAGGAATATGATCGTGGAGGCATCAGTTCCCTTAAAAGCTTCGGCGTTACAGTAATTATTGGTGGCAAGTGCTTGTTACAATACTATTTGACGTATACATAAGTCAATATACTTTGCCAATTACTCGGTCTAATGTTGCGAATCGAGCAAGAGAGAAAGAAGATGATAACGATGGCGTCATGTAAAATGGCCCAATGCACTCCCAGCATCTATAGTAGTAGTTGTTGTTGTTCTCTAGCTCGGCTCTGCATGTATTGTCACGATCGAGCCACGATATTTTATCCTTATCTGTTTCTCAATCTCTGAAACACGTTCATGAATCTGTTCTATAGTCATTTCGCTGCTAAAGGAACAGTTCACATCAATTTTTAGGATGTCTTCTGCTGTTCTGTATATTCCAATCCTGTCCACTTTTTTGACACCGCCTGCGCTGCTAAGGATGGCGTTTCTTATGAAATCGTGCATTGTGATGTCAGCAATCGGTTCCATCCCTTCAACATCGGGCATCACTGGCTCAAGATGCACTGTAATATTTTCTACAGCTGTCAGCTGATTCTTTATAGAGTCTTCAACTGCGTTGGCTATTGAATGAGCCTCGGCCAGCGTTGCCGATCTATTGACTTGAATGTGAAGTGATGCGTTCATTGAACGGGTGTTGGTGATTTTTGAAATTATCACGTTGTGCACTCCTCTGACTCCGCTCACTTGAGATGCTGCTCTTTGAATTACTAATTCGGGCGGCATGTCGACACCGACTACAGGTTCAAAGTGCACAGTAATGTTTCTTGGCTTGACATGCATTCCAGAGCCAGAAAGGCTCCTGGCAATATTGTCTTCAACATTTGCACTTATTTCATGTGCACTTTCAAAGCTTATTTCCGCTGGGAGTGCTATTGTGGCTTCTACAAAGATCTCGCTTCCAACTCGACGCATTTTGATATCGTCCGACCGCAACACACCTTCAGTTTCATTTGCAGCCTGCTGTACCCTTCCAACAAGGCGAGGAGATATCACGTCAGTTAGCTCCATCGCGTTTTGATATGCAAATCTTACACTAAGATACGAAAGGAAGCTGCCAAGTATAATTGCCGCAATAGAGTCGCCCTGCCTAAAGCCGATGGTAACAAGCCATAGGCCCACAAAGGCCACACTGGTTGAAGCAAGATCTGCAAAGGCATGATAAAAGTCTGCCTTCAATGTAGTTGAACCAGCCATCTGTGCCGCAGCAGCCTGTTTCATCGCCCTGCCAAGGACAATTATCCTAAAGCCATCAATAGCCAAGGTGTAGGCTACAGCTGCAAAGCCAATTGTGCCGGGAGTAACAACTAGCGAAGCTGACTCTGGGAAGGCAAGTCTAATAACCGCCTCATTTATGAAAAATATTGCAACCACAAAAAGGGCGATTCCACCGATGAATCCTCCAATTGTCTCGATTTTGCCATGTCCATAAGTATGGTCGACATCCTTTGGCTTGAGCGCTAGCCTGACGGCAATTATCAATATTGCAGTGACCACAGCATCGAGCAGTGCATGGGTGCTGTCTGTTATGAGGGCGAGGCTGTTTGTTAAAAGGCCAGCAGTAAATTCAAAAATGAAAACTGAGACGATGGCCACAAGCGACATTCGTAACGCGCTTCTCTTCATGGCTTCAACATCAGATGCTGTTGTTAACCGACGCCCTGCCACTGCTAAGAAAATAGGGGTAGGATTTATTATTTAGGCATTTACGTTTCCACTAACTAGCAAAATTAGTACAACGTAAATAATAATAAGGATAATGATAATGATACTGATAAGGATAATAAAAAAGTGGTGTGAATCTAATTCAAGTCTAGATGACTTTTTAGATTCTTGTATCTGTTTCTGACGGTCACTTCTGTAACGCCAGCTGCTTCAGCTATATCTGTCTGTGTCTTGCTCTCGCCTGTGTTGAGGCATGAGAGATACAGCACCGATGCTCCAAGTCCCATTGGATCCTTGCCTGCAGATATGCCACTCTTGGTAACATTCTTCATTATTCCTATGGCGATACGCTTGGTGCGTTCACTGAGGCTGGCTTTGTTTGCCACCTTGACTATACACTTCAGCGGGTCGACTAGCGGGATTTTTAGATCAAGCTCCATTACTACGAGTCTGTATATTCTTGCTAGATCCTTACGCTTGATATTACCTGTGTCTGCAATGTCCTTGAGTGTTCTAGAAGCACCAGTCTCTCTGCATGCAATGTAAAGTGCTGCGCCTATCGTTGCCGATATTGTCCTTCCCCTGACTAGACCCCGCTCCTGCGCCTTTCTGTAAATGTATGCAGTTTTTTCAATAACTGCGTCTGATACTCCTAGCTTGTCCTTGAGCCTGTCAAGCTCAGAGAATGCTTGCCTGAGGTTTCTGTCGGTCGGAGAGTGAGCCTGTGTACGAAAATCCCATGCTCTGAGCCTGCCCATTGTAGAGCGCATGGCACCGTCTAGCATGCGGCCGCTGGCATCCTTGTCAGTTCTGCCTATCACAGTAGACAGACCCATATCGTGACGGGCTAATGAGCGGGGAATCCCTGTCCTGCTCCTATCATTTGCCTCCTCAGAGGTAAAAGCGCGCCATTCTGGGCGGCTTTCCTGAGCTCGGTCTGATAGCACAAGACCACAATTCCTGCAAATAATCTCGCCCGATTCCGGGTCGGTGACCGTCTGACCGGATTTGCATATACTACATAACATTGCGGTTTGCATATTGCTAGAATGAGGTAACATTATTATGGTAATTCGTCCTAATAAAGGATACTGATTTATAAAAATGTTCTATATCAAAATGTTTAGGACATTAAATGGACAACAATGTGCCGTTTCTTGCATTTTTGTTAACTATATTCGGCTTTCGAGCTATTTTTTCTATTGTATACCACGTGGAGGTATTTCGGTCACTGAGGATATTATACTGAATAACGCTTACCAGAATTGTATAACATTTTGGAGGGTAAGTCAAAAGGAACCAGCTTTACCAAAAGACAAACCAGAATCTGTAGCAACAGCCATGTCCTTTATATCTAAGATCGCATTTTGGTATGAGAAAGAAGTCTTTTATGTTGTTGTTGCTTCAGCGTCCGCAGTTGTGGAGTGGATAGGGTCAGTCGATGCAAAGAGTTATGAAAAGGCATACTAAAATCTGGTAGGTTAAGTGGCACAGTATCATCCCCGAATATATTATAGGTCTTGCCATCATAAGTGCACTTGACGATTGGAAGATCCTCTATATCCGTATCCCCTGGTATATCTACGACCTCCTTATAGTACTCTCTAAGCCTTCGACTCTCGTAAACAGTCTCGTTCTTTCGTCTGAACCTTTTTTTGCACAAGAATTTGAATGCAAGTATTATGTGTGTATCGCGATAGAAGCTAAACATCTCTCGAACGACTAGGCATCGCTTTATCTGATCTTGGGGTACATATAGAGTATCACTTGTTCCTGATTTTGCCTCAATCGTCAGCAGGATGCCTGCATCATTGTTAACCGCCACAATGTCTGGAAGGCCCGTACTGCTGCCACCCAATCGCCGAGCATGCCACTGTTCGTTATTCAGCCTCTGAACAAGAGTATACTCATAATTATAGCCTCGGCTGCGGCGTATGTTAGCCAATTAGAAATACCGTTGCGTTACCCGTATTCTTAAATTTATCTGTGGTAGCGTTTTTATCTTTAATTTGCAGTAACAACTTTAACGGTGTTTGTGTATATAGATGTCATCAGAAATACAGAGTTCACTCGAACAGATAGATAAAAGCCTTAAGGATGTGCAAGACAGGCGCGAGAAATTGATCAAGGGCACCCGGGATGTTGTCATGTTATGCAGCAAATCGATAGTATCCATGCATCACAGCCAGCTTGAAGACGCAAAGAGCAAAATGGATCAGGCAAAGACAATGCTTGAAGAGTTTAGAAAGTATGCACGGCAGGATCTGTATCGCTATATTGCAGTCGCTGAGCAGGAGCTTGTAGAAGCTTACGCTTTGAAGTCAGTGATGGATAACAAGCCAATACCATCTATGAAAGAGCTCGATGTCACAGGTGAGTCATATCTAACAGGGCTCGCTTGACTGCGTAGGCGAGATAAAGCGTCTTGTATATGATAGGATGCGGTCAGGCAAAGGAAAAGATGCAGAGAAACTATTTGCAACAATGGAGGAGATCTATAATGCTATCTACCCATTTGCGGTTTATGATAATATTGTATCCGGCCTCCGCAAGAAACTTGATGTCGCAAGGATGCTAATTGAAGACATAAGGGCGACTGTGACTGAGGAAAGCAGGAGAAAGGCGCTAATAGAAGCAGTTAGTGGTCTTGAAATGAGGGTATCAAAAGGAGAATAATGTAGCGAGTTTTGGAATCTCCCATTCAAAATTCTAGATTGGCATGATATTATTGTTTTATATATAGATGTGTTTCCAGTGGAGGAATCATCACTCATGAAATGAAGGTGGGATAAGCGCGTAGCTGAGTAATAAGTTATAATAATGACAGTTTCGCTTGCTTCAATAGTGTCCTGTCCCCTTCCTTGAAAAGATAACTCTTCTTAAACAAGCGTGCGCTGAATAATGCAGTTGAGGTCTTGCCTCTGTCCTTGGCCTCTTACCCATAAAGCATACAACAATAATTATTTCCAGACTTTTCAAGGGGAGGTTATTTCATACGTCATGATACAAGCAGTCTCCTAGAAAAGATCCAGTCACTCACGCTATTCAAAGCCCTCGATGTAAGATCTAATCCTGGCCCATATTTAATAAAATAATATATACGATATCAAACAGATACGTCCAGTAATTGAATAATAAAGGTCAGGATCGGGTAATTTCTCCCCAGCTGTTAAATCTCAGGAGTAGAAGTTTTTTTGAGTTATTCTTAGTTATACTGATCGCGCAATTTATTGATTTAACAATTGGAAGCTTGTCTGATCTATTCGTTGATTTTGCAGTTTCGCCTTTAGGTGTTGCTCTGTTTATTACTATCAGCGCGATTTATGGTATCGGACAGTATTTTATTCTACACACAGTGAAAGTGACAATAGGACAAAGTGGAGGCAAGAATAGGGCTCATGTTTCTTTAATCAGAAATGTTGTAACAATAACACAATACGTACTTTTAGCAATTATGGCGTCAATTGTCTTGCAGATAATTGTTAATTCAGCGTATTACACTAACCTGCTAGCAATAGGTGCTACGATAAGCTACGGACTAGCAGCTATTCTGATGGGATTTCTTGCATATAGGTTTCTTTCTTGGTTTAGAAGAAATCGAGCCCTAGTGGTTCTAATGTATGGATTGGCTACTGCAGTTATTTCAGTAAATGCAATAGATACAATTATCTTTTTTGATATAGTCATACTTCAAACAAAGCCAGTAACTACTACTCCAGACTCTGAAGTAGTTTTTGGAGATCTTGCTGAGCAGGATCTGAATTTGTTTCTCGATATTCAGACTGTTTCTCTGAATGCATATTTCATTTTAACTTGGGCTGGCACTGTACTGCTTTTGCGCCATAACATTCAGCGTATTGGAAGGATAAAATTCTGGGTTCTAGTCGCTGCTCCAATGGTTTTTTTCATGAACTTTTATATCATATTCTACCAGTCAGTAAACGTTTCGCCTACTCCAGCTACTGAAGAGGAGCTTTCAGCCATTTTACTTCCGGTTATGCTAATACTGATATCTGGTGAAGCTGCAATGATTCTATTTGGTCTAGGCTTTCGCTCTGTCGCAAGATCGATTAGCCAAACTAACAGGATCTACGATTACATGATGATAACTGCTTATGGTTTTATCCTGTTTTTTACAGCTGCGGCTGCTACTATATCAGGAGCTGGCTATCCGCCTTTTGGTATTGTAAATGTCTTACTAGTAGGACCGTTCTCATATCTAATATTGATTGGTCTTTATGGCTCGGCTATTTCTATAGCCCACGACACGAAATTACGTCAGTCAATTAAGGCTTCTACAATGGATGAATTGAAGTTATTGGACAGTATTGGAATATCAGAAATCCAGCGCGAGACTGAAAGAAAAGTGATCGCAACTACAAAGGCTAATGCAGCAATTTTGACTCAGCAAACTGGCATTGAGCCTTCATTGAGTGAAGAAGAAATCCATGAAATATTGAGTCATGTGGCTAGCGAGATTAGAAAGAAAAAGGAAGAAGACAACGACCAAGCCTGACAATTATGTCGGAGCCGTGTTACCACTATAACAAGCTGATGGCTTATCCGTAGTCTTGGTATTGAGCAGAATCTAAAATTCATTTGAATACCAATAACTACCAGACTGCAATTGGAAAAGTGACAATGTGTTGTTTAAAATCTTTATATAAATCTGGTAATTTGTTATGAATCATGGGCGATGAGGAGTATTATCGAGTCTTGGGCCAGGCTGTAGACAGCGGGAAACTCGCAGATGAAATAAAGAATGCCAGGGATGATGCAGATAGGAAAAACGCTATACGTATAAGAACAGGGATAGAGCTGAGTGACACAGATCTGGCTGATGTGAAAGAAGCTGTTGATCTCCTGCCAGAACTCTCTAGACCCCGTCCTGGCGGGAAAATGCGACGTTAGGATCACAGCAGAAACAGGAGTATCATGCCCAACCCCCCTTTTTTGTGTCAATTTATCGATTCAGTTAGAGAGTTGTCTGCTCGGAGATGACCCTCTTGGACTCTTACTAGCGGAAAAATCTAGGAGAGAGTTTTCTTTGAAAGGTGTCAGTCATTCTGATAAATATGTATTAATTCTTACTCACGACTATGACCCAGAGGTTACACTTGTTACAATAAAACTTCGAAGTAGAGGAATTGGGTATGTCCGTTTGAATACTAACGACATTGCAAACGAGCAGCTTAGGGTAAGATATAGTATTACCGCCGAGAGTTCAAAGCCCGATATTGAATTTGCTGTAGGCCAACATCAGTTGGATCCATCCAGAGTTTCAGCAGTCTTACTTCGGCAATTTGACCTAAACGAAGTTAATTTTTACGGAAATGAAGCGGTGCGTGCATTCTCATTTCAGCAGTGGGCCCAGGCTTTTCAGATATTGCAAAGCAATTTGGCTTGCGAGTGGATTAGTAACCCCGATGCCACTATACAATCAAATGATCGCATAAGGCAGCTTTCAGCTGCAGAGACAGTTGGCTTTGATATTCCTCCAACACTGATTACAAATGACTCTACTGCCGCAAAGGATTTTTACCGTCTTCATGATGGCGACGTTGTATTAAAGGCTCTTCATCACCATAGTGTGCTAGTTGGTACCAAGATGTATTCAGCATACGCTCGTACAATAAATGATTCGGAACTTTTGATGCTAGACGAAGATCTAGCAGGTGCTCCATGCATCTTACAACAAAGGTTGGCTAAAAAATCTGAACTAAGAGTCACCGTAATAGGAAAAGAGGTTTTTGCTGCCGAACTAGGTTCTAATTTCTTACGAGAAGATCATGATATTGACATTCATCGTAATTTATGTGCCAGCAATTTTCCAATAGAGAAAGTTGAGTATTTGCCAGATAGAATTCTTAATGGCTGTATTAGCCTAGTTAAGTCACTTGGACTTAAGTACGGTGCGATTGATTTCGCAATCGAAAAGGACAGTGACCGGCCGATTTTCTTGGAGTTAAATCCGACAGGAGAATGGTATTGGATTGAACGTACTACAGGGTTAAAAATGACAGAGGCGGTCGCAGATTTAATAGAGGAGAGTGTAGAATAATGCCAAATATGCGAATATCTGTAATAAACCATACAAATGGAAACATCAAGGATAGAAAAATAACTGAGGTCATACGCGCTATCAATCGTCAGATAAAGGAAGACTTTGAGCCGTATTGGAGTATGGGGGCCGTATTGCGCTTGGAGGGCCGCAGCGAGGAGAAACCAGACTCTATGCACCCTATCGATATCCGCGGTGACGCTATCGTATACGTTTGGGACAGG
The DNA here is from genome assembly GCA_963786915.1 of uncultured Nitrososphaeraceae archaeon. Lineage (GTDB taxonomy): Archaea > Thermoproteota > Nitrososphaeria > Nitrososphaerales > Nitrososphaeraceae > Nitrososphaera. The sequence goes on along the minus strand of CAWBAU010000014.1, from coordinate 190,396 downwards.
GCAAAGGAAGAAGGTTCAAAGAGCTTGGAGGAAGAGGCCGAAGAGGCCATTGGACATCATGATCAAAATTTCATGGGAATACCATATGGTTTTGTGTTTATTGATGTTACTGAGAGATTACACCAGGATTGGTCCATCGCACTTTCACATGAGGCACTTGAGATGATAGCAGACCCCGAATTAAATCTCTTAGTTCAAGGTCCAGATCCAAGGGAACCAGATAATCGCAACAAATACGTATTTCATTATTATGAAGTCTGCGATGCAGTTTCATCTGAATCGTACGAAATAGATGGAATTAAGGTTTCTAACTTTGTTTTACCTCTGTACTTTACAGGTGGCGATGAGTATGACGGAAGAAATGACTTCTTGGGAAATGTACATAACGGAAAAACACTAAAGTCTTTCGGGGTAAACCCAGAAGGATATATTAGTTATGTTGATCCTCAATCTCGGAAGACCTGTTTCTTTTTCAATGAAGGAGATAAAGCGGCTAATGATCGAATAACATTAAAGGCACAAATCAAAGGTGCTAGCAGACTGGACAGGTATCAGCGAAAGACATCTAAGGCATACAGTATATAACATAAGTAATTCCTAACACGATCTATTAGAGATGGTTAGTAGGAGCTTGTTATGCACTAAGAGTCACAAGAAAATAGAATATTACATTTCATAAGCGCGTAAATACAATGATTGGCTCCAACTCCTGATAGATTTGTCATTTGAAGCCGATGCCTACATATCGAGAATCTTGAAATTGATCATACTGAAATTGTTGCTGTTTATGTGGCGGAAACGTCTCATGGCTGTCACCGACATTTGAATGGAGAGGAGGTGTTAATAGTAAAATGCTATGTCAGTGCCTTATGCTTAGAAATGTTATCCAGCTTGCTGGCTTAGAGTTCTGTCGGATGCCAGTTCTATGGGAATATGGCATATACCCCAAGTAGCTAAAGAGAGAAACAAACTATATGATTAGTGCATTGCATTCCATTCCTGTAAGCACAGCAACGAAAAAACAAATAGCTTGTAACCTTGCTGCGATGATAACAGAAAATGATAAAACACCTAATTGCTTTTTCCTAGATATGTTCATGTTCGTTTGACATTGAAACCCATTTACTCATAAATATCACTTTTCAAGATAATTTGATAGAATCTCAAAGCCTGCTGCTAGATGCATCGACGAGCGGGGGCAATAGGTCTACAGTTCCAAATATCCTTCTGTAACCCTATTTTCCTAGAGTTACGCCCCTTTTGTAAGCATTTGATGAAGGAATTTTTGTCGATGAACCTTAAATTGTAGCAATTTGCCACTGACTTTGTCACCACTCTTATGGCTATGTCTATATAGATTTGTAGAACAGGCCAAGCTTCCCTTTTTGGCTTTAGAAAATAGGCTTCCTTACCTGCAAAATATAATAGATAAGGTGGAGTAGAGAATATCAACGTAATGATAGAACAACAGCTGAAAGAGCACAAAATAATAATTTTAGAAGGCCTCGAAGGGGATTTGAGGATTCCTTTAGGGGCTAAAGCTATTGTTCTATTTGCACATGGGAGCGGCGGCAGTAGATACAGCTCAAGAAATCAGTTTGTAGCCAATGTACTAAACAACAAGGGGATCGCAACATTACTTGTGGATCTACTCAAACAAGAGGAGAAGAAAATAGACGCAGAGACAAAGCATCTTAGATATAATATAGATCTGCTCTTGAGAAGATTTGAGGCAGTTGCAAACTGGCTTGCTCAACAGCCAGAAACAAAGGGTCTGAAGATGGGATACTTCGGATCAAGTACAGGAGCAGCCGCTGCGCTAATAGCAGCTGCAAGACTTGGCCTCGCTAAGGCAATTGTAACACGTGGAGGGCGGCCGGATCTGGTTAATGAAATTGCAATAAGTCAGATTAAGGCTCCAACGCTATTCATTGTAGGTGGCAATGATGTATCTGCACTTACAATAAACAAGAGGGCACTTGAATCACTGAATAATGCGGAAGCCAAAGACCTTGCAATTATTCCTAATGCAACACATCATTTCGAGGAACCCGGCAAGATGGAAGAAGTTGCTCAAATTGCAGCTGATTGGTTTGAATGCTATTTGCTTAGAACCGGCAAGCGATTTCACAACAGATCTGCTAGAATATCAGAACTTGGATTTTTTTCCCCTCTGCGAGGTAAATTTGGGTTTCACATAAAGTTTAGGGATCGGTTTACCGCGGGAAAAATACTGGCTTCAGTACTCAGCAGATACAAAAATGAACAAGATGCCGTCACTGTAATGGGAATTGCAAGAGGAGGAGTGATAGTGGCAGATCCTATAGCAGAAGAGCTAAAGGCAGATTTTGATATTATAGTTCCAAGAAAGCTAAGGTCACCCCATAATTCAGAATATGCTCTCGGCTCAATAATGCATGATGAGTCAGTTTATTTAGACACCCCAACTTTGGTAACGCAGAATGATATTTCTAAAGAATACATAGAGATGGAAAAATTGGAGCAGAAAAGAGAAATGGAACGCAGACTGACCATGTATCGCCCTCATGGTACAGACTACAAAATAAGAAATAGGACGGTAATTCTTGTTGATGATGGCATTGCGACAGGAGCAACTATAATTGCAGCTGCAAGATGGATAAGAAAACAAAATCCAAGACGCTTGATAGTAGCCGCCCCTGTTGCGCCAAAGAGAGTTGTCGAGCGTTTGAAGGAGGAGGCAGATCAAATTGAGATCTTAAGAAAACCTTCGGAATTTAAAGTGGTAGAGCAATTCTATCAGGAGTTCGCTGCCTGTTTCTGATGATCAGATCATACAAATTGCAAAAAGGAGATTTCATTCTTAGATCTTAATGCACTATTATATTAGGCGCACTTTGTACTGATTTATGGCAATGAATACGTGTTAGATGAATACAAATATAATAGAAATTTAGTTACAGTGTAAAAGAGCTTATGACAACCAGGAGTTTTTTATTATTATTTGATTATTTGTTCAGAGACATGATATAGTTATTATAACAACAATAATAAATATAGCAACATTAAAAGCGTCATACTTAATAATTAGTTTTTAGTGGATTAGACAGCGAAAAATATTGGAACAAACCGAACTTATCATCAAGAAGCCTTCTAGTGAAGAACTGCAAGAATATATTACGTGGATTCTCACACAGGATGCGAACAACAATCCAGCTAAAGATTCTACTGGAGAAAAAGCGGCGCGAAATCAAGGGAGGTATAAGGTTTGGTTTATTCCCGGTGCGACAAATGATGAAAATAAGATAACTCGTACGTGCACTGTTCCTTCAAACACGGAAATTCTAATTTTAGCAGCTACATCGGATTCCTCTTATTTAGAACATAAAGGTGCAGAAGATGATGATCACTTACTAGAAATCGCAAAGGAAATCGCTAACCTTCACAGAGATATAGAAATCACAATTATTGATGAGAGCGGCAAGAAATATACATTTCTAGTCAACGATGCCAAGAACCCCAAAAATGATGAATTACAGCTGATAGAAGCTCCTGCATTTCCAATAATCATTCCTGAGAATAATATTTACAAGGATTATTATTATGTAAAAGGTGGCTACACTCATTTAGCCATCGTAGCTTGGGGTATCAAAGTTAAGCTGGAACCTGGCAAGTATACACTGATCCTCAAAGCTCAGCACGATGCTAAACTTCTCAAGGTACGAAACTTGGATATAGACGCAAGGCGCTTCAAACTAGATATTGATTATTTTCTAACTGCCATTGCAGAAAAAGGGTCCCTATCTCCTTTCGCCAAGTATCCAGAGTAGCTTTAGGAGTGAATAAGATTGGGCGGAAAACCAGGTTCTCAAAAGAGTCGCTCTGTCTGGATAGCAATCATGGGAGGAGTTGTAGTAGCAATTGCAGTTGCGATAGTTGCCGAATGTTGAATAATCCGCCATCAACTGCTACTGCACAACAACCGATAGGTAATACCACGACAATTGGTACTGTAGAAGTCTTTGCCCCAAATTCCAAGCCCTATAACAAGACCTATGGTGAATGGAATCAAATCTGGTGGGAGTGGGCACAGAAGGAACCAATTCAAAATAATACGATAGTTGACCCAACGGGTGAAAAATGTGCTATGAATCAAGATGACCCTAATGTTTGGTTTTTGGGTGGCACTACAGGTGGCAGGGTGGAGCGTGATTGCACAATACCTGCTTCAAAAGCGATCTTTTTTCCGATGTTGAATACTGAGTGTTCGACCGCAGAAGACCCATCGCTTAAAACTGAAGAAGCATTGCGTGATTGCGCCAGAAATAATGCGCCAGATAGAGCCCGGGTTGTCCTTAAAGCATCTGTCGATGGGCAAGAAATACCTGATTTAGAGAAATATTGGACAGAATCTTCACTGTACAACTATACTCTACCAGAAGGCAACATCTGGGGAGCTCCTGCTGGACCGACTCAGGAGGTGGCCACTGGCTATTACTTAATGTTAGAACCTCTTCCACCAGGTAAACATATAATCTATCTCAGCGGCACAAACATCGCAGGAGAACAGACATTTGCAACAGAAGTAATCTACAACCTCACTGTAATCTAAGATTAATGTATATAGTATCCAAGGTGAGGTCAACGATAAAGAATACATGATATGAGACTATTATTAATATGAGAATATCGATTCATTTGGAGTGTTGAAAGAATGAGCAAGGAGAAATCAAGTCGGTACTCATGATGACGACGAACAGATCTTTGTCACACATTATTTTTTGACTAGCAGGAACTTCTTAATCGTAATGCTGGCTGTTATTAGCGTTCTGATTGTAGATACGATGATTATAAAAATTTCAGTGTTCAGGAGCCAGGAACTAATATCCATGTGGAGAAATGTTGTTTTTGCGATCATGGTAGGCGTATTCATTGTAGGACAGTATTTTATCATGGAGTACATTAAGTCAAGAGCTAGGGTAGTTACAAAAAAAGCCACGACTATGGATATCTTTCATAACGCCATAACTATTGCACAGTATGCTCTGGCCGTTATCCTTTTGATTGCGATATTTCAAATCGTTACAGCTTCATACTACAATATATCATTGCTAACTTTCGCTATAGCAATAAGCTATATGCTGGCGATTGTTAGCCTTAGTCTGCTTTCGCAACGTTTTTTCTCATGGTATCATTCAAATCGTAATTTGGTTGTGTTATTATACGGGATTTCTGCAGCATCGCTTTCTCTCAATGCAGGAGTAACATTGGTCTTCTCAGGTGTGATGCTTCAAGGAAAGCCCGAACTAGTGCTTCCGCATGTAGGAACTTTATTGCCTCTCTTCAACCCCGGGTCGATAAAAGATATTCTAAGTACCTTCTTATATTTTTTCTTCTATCATTTCTTTCCTTATAACATGGATTGCAACAACTTCACTTTTGCACCATTCTTCTAATAGACTTGGAAAATTAAAGTACTGGATCATAGTAGCAATTCCGTTAGTTTACTTTCTAAGCCAATTCCTTAACCCGTTACTTGGTCTATTTGATCCTATCATCCAGCTAAGCCCTGTAATCAACAGCAGTTTGCTCATTCTTATATTCGCGCTAAGTAAACCTGCTGGCGGGATATTGTTTGGTGTTGCGTTTTGGAATATAGCGAGAAATGTGCAGAGCAGTATGGTCAAGGATTACATGATAATTGCCGCATATGGTCTTACACTTCTGTTTATTTCTAATCAGGCAATCTCAACAGTTAATGCTCCCTCTTTCCCACCATTTGGTCTTATCACTATATCGTTCATGGGTCTGGCATCATACCTGATGTTGGTGGGAATTTATTATTCTGCGATGTCTGTATCCCAAGATATAAAGCTACGGACGACAATTCGGCGTTTTGCTGTAGATGAACTAAGACTATTACATAACATCGGGTCTGCCGAGTTAAGAGTGAAACTGGAAAGTGGAATGAAGGAGATCTTAAAGAAAAGTCAAGCAAAGATGCTTGAAGAAACAGGAGTTCAACCTACCCTTAGTGAAGAAGACGGAAAACAATATTTGAATGAAGTCTTGAAAGAATTAGGAAAACAAAAGAATAACAAGGCTAGTCCCCTCTAAGTCAATAAATAAGCAGAGGCGTCGATGTCAGTTGCAACCCATTGCATTGACCGTAGTTCGACCTATTGATATCCTACCTATCAGCAGTCCCATCATTATGACAAGGGTCTTTAACATTTGCTAAGTCTTAGGCTTACCAATAGATAAATATATTGATAATACATAGCACGCCCTCTAGCCATTTAGGTAATCCCTTCTTAACTTTTTAAACCCATAATTGGCTGCTAGATGCTTGACTTGTCATCACTTACTTGTTCAAATTTATTACAAATATTGATATGATCAGTGATACGAGGACTGTTATTCTTAGAAAAATATGACCAAGAGGGTTTCGAGAAAAAAAAACTTCAGAATTGGGGGGCGTAATGCAACTAGAAGGGGGTTTAATGGGATTTAAGTGGTATAGTGAGGGGTAGTTGTCAGCTTTAAATGTTTTTCAGCATCAGTTTACTTTTGAATTTGCATCGCTATGTAGGAGTATGGATAGAGCCGGGAAACCTTATCGCTTTCCAGATTGATTTGAAAGGTTTTTGCGAAGGAGCAAACATTAGATAGCGTTGGTTCAAGAATTTGTAAGAGCACATGTTCACCGTTACAGGAAGGGCAAAGACGAATATGGTAAGTTGATCTAGCTCTATATGTATATTGAGGGGTTTGAACAGGGCTATTACGATGGTCTATTTAACATTGAAACCCATTTATTCTCAAATCACTACTTTTTCAAATATAACATATGACAGAATTTTCGAAGGCTGTTGTCAACTGCATAGCCGACTGGGGAAAGAGGTCTGCTAGCCTGCGATGGCAACACAGAATGCTTGGAACAGTCTGCAAGGCAGCTGAGGGAATGCCTTGATGCTGCATTTCCGGAATCTAAAAAGGTTGAGCTTGAAAGCGACAAGGTAAACTATATGCTTTCATCAGTTTTCTTCCTTGCAAACAGGCTTTCAAAGGCCACGGAGGGTCTGGCCGAATTTGATAGAGTTATGAATAGCATCGAAAAGGTAGGTAAAACAAGCCTTGAAGAAAAAGAGAACCAGCGAACTGCACACCAAGTTCCAAAAAGAGCTAGACGACATACTGGGCAAGTACTTTTAGTAGCAGCAATGACATCTCATCATACGACTCCCTTTTCAAACTGCTCGTACACTTGAGGGTTTGCAAGCAGCCATCCATAATGATGCTCGTCATGGATATAGCGTACTTCGCGCACATTTGGCACGACGTTTCGTCTGCGCAATCCAAGCAGAAACTCTCCTTGAAATGCATGCCCTATCATCTTTGCCTTCCTAGTTGATTTTTGATCCCGGGGTAGCAATATGCGATAGCTAAATTTTCCCAGAGGGCCCTGTGCCAGATAGGCTTCGACCATTCTGTCGACCGCTTGACGGATGGTAGATGTTCCGGCTAGGTCTATTGTCTCAATCACTGGGAATTTGGCATAAAGCGGATGTGGCATAATTGCTTACAGAAAAATAAAAATGCAAAAGTGAGATATTAATTCATTCATTCTTTGTCAGTATGGCGTGTTGTTGCTGTAGTTGTTGTTTTTGCTGTTGTTGGATGATTATTGCTGGTGATTCTTCCAGGAGCCGCAGGAGTAGTAGCAGAAGAGCTGTTATCTTTGTATCTTAAAAATGCACTCTCAAGATGCCTAATTAGGATATTGTGCCACTCGGGGAACCCTTCGGGTGCCTCAGGATAATTGTGGTAGTGATCGGTCAGTATTCTATTAATGCTGGCACAATATCGTAGGTCCTCAGCAAGTTTTTTGTTCATTGCTCCTCTGATTATCATGCCTAGCTTGTCAACGGTCCTGAATTCTGGATGCTCTCCTTTTGTAATTTTGTCAATATCCATCTTGGACAAAAAGTGCTTCATGCCGTAGTTTATCTGCTCATTTGTCAACCCTTGTAGCATCCTGCGGAAGACTTCAAGGCCGGCTGTTTTGTATCCATAGTCGTCGATAAAATGCTTATTGTATTGCCAGAGCCCCTTTTCAGAAGTATCGCCTGCTTGTATCGCTTCCACCGCATCCTTGCCAGCTATAGTGGCGGCAATTATCGCCGGTCCAATGCCTCCAGCATCTAGCGGTTTAGGCATCCATGCAGAGTCGCCAACTAGCATGTAGCCATTTGCCACAAGGCAGTCGTTCTGCCGCCTTACTGACACCTGCCAAGTTCCCCATGCATTGCCATCATCATTAGGTCCATCTGCAAGGCGTGGGTTCTCAATAGCAGGGTTCATTTCAACATACTCATTTATGAGCGTCCTCAGGTCAGGGTGTACGCCCATTGCCTTGTTGCGCATATCAAATGCCTTTTGCTGAACGCCAAGTCCGATGTTCACCTTGCTTTTGCCTTTTGGAAACACCCACGCATAGCCGCCAGGCGCTAATTTTTGGTCTAGATGTATTATGCAATAGTCTGAATCAAAATATGTCTTGTCTTCCTGTGCTAAGTCAAAGTTATAGATGTATCTTCCAGTGGCTTCAAGGTCATCCCGGTCTATCCTGCGCTGTATAAATGACTTGACAGGAAGGTTTGTTCGCATAACAGATGTTACGCCTGTGCAGTCAACTACCAGCTTTGCAGTCTTTTTGAAGAGGGTCTTGTTAGCCAAGTCGTCGCCTTCTACTCCTACGATAGTGTTATTATCCTCTACAAGAAGCGAGCGAAGAGCTACACGGTCTTTGATCTCGACTCCTGCCTCTTTCACATCTCTCAGCTGCCTCTGCGGAAGAAGCCGTCTGTTTAGCATGTAGCCCTCGCCGTCAAATGAAATGCCGGTTTCATGGTCAGGGGAATATGCAATTACTCCCTTGACTGGGTGCTCTATTTCCGGCTGGCTCCAGGTGATCTTGATTCTGCTAGTCATGTAGTCAACAGTATTTTTGCCTACCGCGTCGCCGCAGATCCAGCCAGAGACTGTTTTTCTTCCCTGATCAAAAAGTGGATTCCTGTCGACGACTAAGATCCTCATTGACTGGTTTGAATAGTATGCCGCAGAGGATGCTACTATAAGGCCAGCGAGGCCGCCGCCTGCCACAATAATGTCATAATCCCTTTTCATTAGTGCAAGACAAGCCGTGAAAGCAGAAAACTCTATTTAAAATGTTGCCTTCTAAGCAGAGCGATAGAGGCACAGAATTACATAATAATATAATAAATAACAGTTGCTGAAATGTTTTTTCAGACAGGTTGCGCATACGATGACACGTCCTCCTTCTTTCATATTCTTTGATCTCGGCCAGACTCTTATCGACGAATGGGACTTTATCGCTTACTTTGATCAAAAATTTCTCGAGATGTTAAATGGCTTTGGAGCAAGGATCGACCAGCGTAACTACCATGCAGTACGGGACAGCTTAATCAGGGATCGCAAGATAGGACACGGCAGCGTCAAGGAGCTTATCGTGGAAGCTTGCAGACTACTATCTCCTCCAGGCTACGATAAGGTTATCGCCAGCAGGCTAGAACCCCAGGTAAAGCAAGGAAGGCATGACCTATTCAGGTTTTTTGACGACGCCGAGCCGACGTTAACGGCTCTCTCAAAATACTGTGAAATGGGAATAATAGCCAACCAATCAAAAGATATTATTGAGCTAATAGAAAAGGCAGGTTTTCATAGATTCTTCAAGGTGCAAGCAATATCGTCATCTCTAAAATTAAAAAAGCCAGACTCCAAGATTTTTGAATTTGCCCTCAAGCAGGCAGGGCGCTATGCAATGGACTGCATGATGGTCGGTGACAGGCTGGACACAGACATTTGTCCGGCCAACACCCTTGGCATGACTACCATTCGGACTACAAATTCTCTCTTCGCTTTGCAGGAGCCTATCCAAGTGTGTGAGCGCCCTGCATACACAGTGACACGCCTATCAGAAATCCCCAGGATTTTGGAAAGCATTATTATCAGTTGATGCGCATATATATTATTCCGTCATGCTGCAGATTATAGTAAAGATTTTAAAAAATACTCATAGGCACCCTATCAACCAAGCGCTGCATTCTATAGGCGCGCCGTTCTATGGACTAGGCCTTGTGATGACCCTTGGACACTTAACGGGGATGCAGACTAACCTAGCTGCTGGCGGAGCGATGTTGCTTGCAGCAATAACAATGTTTGTAATGGGCCACAAAATCGAAGGAAACGTCAGATCGATGGCGCCCGTATTACTTTTCAGATTCCTAATGGTGTTCTTATCAAGAAAGGTTGCTCGCTATCCTGTCACAAAGAGAATCCATCTCATGCGGACTTAGCTTTGGCTTTATTTTGAACATAGAGTGTATGGGCCCTGCACCATCACCTTTCTTCCTTGGAACAACATGCGCATGTACGTGAGGCACCTCCTGCCCAGCGTCACTTCCATTGTGGATCGCGATTGTAGAAGCGTTAACTTGAGAACTTGTCTCCACAGCGCCGGCAATCTTCCAGACGATTTCAAATACAGCCATTGCATCTTGCTCACTCATTTGCTGCACCTTGGCATAGTGTGATTTTGGTATTACAAGGGTGTGGCCGGGAGCGAGGGGGAAGGCGTCTAGCAGTGCCATAGCCTTTTCATTTTGCATTATAATTTTTGCTGGGATCTCACCGGCAATGATCTTACAGAAAATACAGTTTGGATCATGCATGCCCTTTTCTTTCTCTCTGCGTTTGCATATCTTGGTATCTATTATTATATTATCATTTTTGCATCGAACGATGGTAAAATGGCAGAGGGGTTGAAGCCGCGGCAATTTTATTATAGTTATCAGACGAGATTGCATATCCCTATTCACAAATGAAAAGCAGGTCTATAATAATTTGTTAGGATATAGCGGATCCATCTGAAGAAGAAGCAGCAGAAGGAGGAGGGGCAGGAGGAGCCGGAGCATCAAGTCGCTGAGGAATTTCTAACAGCCGCGCAAGCTTCACCTTTGAAGCCACAAATTGACTAAGATCTGTAGCAAAACTCACTGACGAAGAGCCTTTCTTTTCTACAAATCCTATCCTCTCGGGAGCAAAATTATGCTTTCTTAATTCCTCAATGATCAGGTTGGCCACATCCTTTGTTGCGACTATGATATGGCATCCATTCAGTGATGCTGTTGCGTCTTCTACAAGAAAGTCGCTAGTTGCAAACTTGGCGATCTCTTCATTTCTGAGTGGAAGCTCCTTTATCATCAGTTGCACATTTGCAAGCTCTGCAAGTGCGCCAAGAGCAAATACTCCTTGCTGCCTGACAGGATAAACTGCAGTAATGTGTGATTGTTTATCATATGTAGCAGTATCAAAGTCTGGACAATATTTTGAAATTATATTTCCAAGAGCAAAGTGAGGCTCGCTAAGGTTTTTCATTGCTTCATCCTTTGCCTGAGTAATGTTGGCAAACGATATGCCATTCTGTTCATACTTGGCAATATTTTCAGAGTCAATACAAGCGAGCGTGTAAAGGCCAAGTGGGGAGAGGCCGCCAAACTTGTTGGTAATTATAATTTCCATTCCTTCCTCGATCTGGTCGTATTTGGTAGGCAGATCTTTTGAAGTAGTCGAAACAGCGCTTGTGCCATAGAACAGATTGCCTAACTTGAGCGAGTTGTAATCTTCTAGCGCAATGTTGTACCGGGAAGTGAAGGCGTCAAGATTAGATCTTATTTTATCAAGCATCTCTTCTGATGGTGCATCATAAATTGGAAATAGCTTAGAAGATGACGAGGATTTCACAGTGCAGCCAAGCAGGTTCAAAAGTTCGATCGCAGAGGTCATCGCTATATTGCTATGTATTTCAGCATCGGGTTCTGTTGTCACGTCAGTGACCTCTGTAACTGAAGTTACTGCCGGCATGTATCCTATTTTGTCGCCTCTGTGGAGTTGGATATAGTCAAACATTCCAAACTCTGCGGCCTTATGCTCTGTCAGTACTGCAGACACACTCGTCACTGACACCTTCGAGTTGAAGATTTTAAAAAAGTTCTCAAGTGTTTGAGATAACAAGGGCGCATGTTCACCAGAACCAGTATGAATCCGGAATACTGCGAGTGCCCGTTTCAGTTCGACTTCCTTGTCCATAACAGGATTGGCAAGATTGTACACACGCCTAGTCAACTCAGGGATCCTGCCGTCAATATGATAAAATGAGTCAAACCATGAAGGAGATACTTTAATCCGAGAATGTTTCAGCTCCGCCAGCGGCGGCTTTGAGTATATGAATGTCCACTTCATTTGAGCACGTTGGAATCCAGCGGAGAGGATCGAATCCAAGTTTTCGGTATAGATTGATGTTTTCCCAAAAATTATCAGACAATCTCACACTATCTCCTCAAGCAATCACTCTAGTTAATTGACTATTCTATTGAATATACAGAAAAGCTTGTTAATAAAGGAGTACTCTTTTGCCTCTATCGGGGTTAGGAAATAGTATATCATTATTAAGTATATCAAAACCCAGAAAACAACTATTATAAGGAGTTGAGACCTCAGTTTCTGCATTATATGGCCTCACGGAATCCGACAACGACGTCGATGCATATTGAAAAGCTGGCAGACGAATTTGACAGCAAAACCGCCCAAGAAGTCTTGAAGTGGGCCTTGGACACTTTCGGGTACCTAAAATTGCCCTTGCATCAAGTTTTGGTGCAGAGGATGTTGTCATCATAGACATGATGGCAAATATCGATAAGGACAGGGCGAGGGTCTTTACCCTTGATACTGGGCGCCTTAATCAAGAAACCTATGACGTGATGGATGCAATTAGAGGAAGGTATGGAATTCCAATTGAAGCGTACTTTCCCGATCAGAAGGAGGTCGAAGAAATGGTCAGGCCAAGAGGCATGAACCTAATGTATGAAAGCGTAGAAAATCGCAAGCTGTGCTGCGAAATAAGGAAGGTGCACCCACTCAATCGCGCACTGTCTAGTCTTGATGGCTGGATAACCGGGCTTCGCCGCGACCAAGTCGTGACAAGGGCAACGACTAATAAGATCGAGATAGATAGCGGCCATGGAGGAATAGTGAAGGTCAATCCACTTGCAGACTGGACATCTGACATGGTATGGGACTACGTCCGAAAAAATAACATCCCATACAATAAGCTTCATGATGCAGGCTTTCCAAGCATTGGCTGCGAGCCATGCACAAGGGCAATAAAGCCGGGAGAGGACCCACGTGCAGGGAGATGGTGGTGGGAAAGCGCTGCGCAAAAAGAATGCGGCCTCCACTTTGACCCATCGAAAAAAAGACACTAGTTGCAATAGTAGTGGTGATAGACTGTGGCTGGATCTATTCCGTCGCCCCACGGAAGTAAGCTCATAAACAGATGTGTTCTCTCTGACAGGAAAAATACGGACGGCATGTATACGCTACAAGTAAGCAAGGAGCTGCGAAACGACGTTGAAAATATTGCAGATGGAATCTTTAGTCCCCTGGAAGGATTCGTAGGCGAGCAGGATTTTCAGAGCATTGTCAATACAGGCAGGCTCAGTAATGGAGTTGCATGGACAGTTCCAATAAGTCTTGACATTGATGAACAAGAAGCACGCAAGATGAAGGATGCAGGGCAAGTCGCCCTTGCATCGGATAATAACGAAGAATTTGCAATACTACACGTTGAAGAAGTTTATTCATTTGACAAGATCGCATGCGCAAGATCGATCTACCAGACCGACGACATCAAGCACCCTGGCGTTGAAAAAATAGTCAATATGAAAGATAAGATGGTTGGCGGCAAAGTCGATGTCATTAAAAGAATAGAGCAATCACCGTTGCGGAAGTACAGGATGACACCGGTAGAAACTAGGGCAGAAATATCGCGTAAAGGATGGAGATCAGTAGTTGGCTTCCAGACAAGAAACGTACCACATGTCGCCCACGAAATGCTGCAAAAGGCAGCTCTTAACCTCTACGATGGTCTTTTTATCAATCCACTCATTGGCAAAAAAAAACAGGGCGACTTTAAAGATGAATTGATTCTTTCTACCTATATCGCGCTGATAGACAGCTATTACCCAAAGCAGATGGTGATGTTTGCTACGCTTCACACAGATATGCGGTATGCTGGGCCCAAAGAGGCAATACATCATGCAATAATGAGGAAGAATTTTGGCTGCTCGCACTTTATCGTAGGAAGAGATCATGCAGGGGTGGGCAACTATTATCACCCATTTGCAGCACAGGATATATTCAAGGATTATACCGACCTTGAAATACAGCCTGTGTTCTTTCCTGCCTTTTATTATTGCAAAAGGTGCGTCATGTACTCTAATGAAAGAAATTGCTCTCATGGACAAGAGTTTAGAGAAGAGCTGAGTGGAACCAACATGAGGAAGATGGTAGGTTTGGGCGAGATGCCACCGAATCACCTAATGAGGCCCGAGGTTGCAAAGATGATCGTTTCTTTTACGGAACCTTTTGTCTAGCTATGAAGGAAAAAAATAAACGGACCTGGTGCCTTTTTGTGTTTGTTTGTCTCTCACCATACCACCCTACCTTCTATGTATACAACACAGTGTCTATGTGCACCCAGAGAAAAAATTAAAGTAGAAAAATAATCAAGGAAATAGACACATATATCCGGTCTACTTCTACTTCCCCGCCTCGTCCACTTCTTCCTTGACTGTCCTGTATGTATCTGAAGCCTCTCTAAAGGTTTCTTCGATATTATGCATTGTACCGGATTTTTTTGAGTCTGCCACGGTGACCCTCAATTCCCAGGCAAGCGCTTTAACTGCTTCTAGCATTTCTTTAAAGGAAGTGCCCAAGTCTTTCAAGTCTTGACCACTGATACCTGCTCTTGGTCCTCCTCCTCCTTCTCCTCCTGCAGATTGTTGGCTATCACTACCACCCCCAAAAGAATCCATCTTGCTTCGGACAGCATTGATCAGGTCTTTTGCATCGTCAATGACACCTGTCTCCTTTAATCCTGACGTAGTTTTATCCATAGTTGCAGACACACTGTTTATATTCTGAGATATGACGCGGATGTTTTCCATATTTTGTTGCCATTCCGGCGTCTTCATTGTCTCCATGATTTCTTTGGCTATGACCGCGATCTCCCTTATGACTTCAAATGACTCTTGAACGCCAGGTGTCCCTAGCTCGCGCATTATCGCTACCGCATCAGAAGCAGTCTCTTTGATGTTATGGAGCTTCCCCTCTTTCTCTGTCATATCCGTAAATACTACTACAATATTGAATGTAGCAAGTTAAGTAGAATATGTCACAATTATATGACTATATGATTGTATATGTTGATCTCAATGAATCTCATAGCAGAATAATATATATAGGCTCTCTCTAATAGTCAGGAGCTGACCATCAAGACTCGAATCGGGTTTCTCCTTTGCAGTTCCAAGGAATACAACACAGGGTGCAGCTAACTTTTGGTTCCTATTTGTTGAAACCTCTTCTTAAGCGGAGGATTGGACAAACGGCTTCTATTTAGCACCTTCATGATGGTCTTCAGAACGTTTGTTTTTGCTTGCTCAAACCCAGCCTCTATTCATGCTACGGCCATTTCTTCTCGCCATACTTACCAAAAAAGAATGATAAAAAAAGAAAAGGAAGGCGTTGAGAGAGAGTAGGAATAATCGTGTGCCTATCATCAAACACCAATCGCTGGCGAGACAACTAGTGCGCTGCGGGAAGGCTGGCTGTTATTGATATCGGGTGTTTCGAATCTGCCATTATTTCCCCCAGGATTGCCAAAACCCATGTGGTGTCCACCGCCACCACCATAACCACCACCGCTGCATCCTAGGCCGCCGAAAAATAAGGGCATATCTCCAGAGGTGTACAATGCTGCACCGTTTCCGGCATCCACTACTACAATGTGGCTTGTTTGAGCATCAAAGTTTGCAAGCTTGAAGGTGTAAACTAAATATCCTTGGACAACTCCTAGGCGACCTGAAATTGCAGTCCCGTTTCCAACCTGAGCCTGTGCGGTTTCTAATGCAGTAGCAAAAGGTACTCGCACATTATCTTGTATGAATTGGTTCCCTTGCTCCTGTACGCTTACAGAGCCATTGAGTGTGGGAATTTCCATTCGCATTGGATTTGGCTGAGGTACTGTTTGTTTCTTGGGCAAATATTTTGTGTGGCGCAATAGACAGAACCAAGCCCGCTATTGCCAGTGCTATAGCTATGGTACCAAACATCACGAAATGTTTGTTACTGTTGTTTCTCATCACCTGGTTTAAGGCATTTAGTCATATATATGTTGTCAAAAATGGCTCTATTTCACGATCTTTTTGTCCGTCTGATCAATATCGAAGCCAACAAGAGACCAATAATATGAATGAAGCATCAAAGTAGCCACCACCTAGCCAGGATCTCACAATGTGCCTTGGACCGGTGAGTCAAAGATTAAGACATCCAACCCAGTGTACTTATTCATGAAAGTGTATATGCTAAGTTTGCTGCTGGTGTAATGGCTTTTGACTGCAATCTTTTAAAGCTACAAATGAATGAGATATAGGGGGATCCCTAGCGCTTGAAAACTCGTCGCCTTGATGACTGTCGGCTCCCTGCACGCTACTCCACCATTTGTTATGTGCAATATATCCATGGTAAGCAATAAACTCTGAGTCAGGGCTTGTTGCTACGGGGATAGAGATTCCTATCGTACTAACCAGACCAACAATGAGCAAAGAGGAGATAGCTATGGCTTTATTTCCCGGCGAGATCTTGTGCCTTGAGATAATTTGAGGAGGGCTTTTCTCTCCCGGGATGCCATCGTCCTCTTTGGTATAAGGACCTTCGGATTTGTCAGAATGGATATCTGAACTGACAATGTGGAGGATTTCCTTTCGTCTCTCTCTGTTTACTGAAACATATCCATTGGGCTGATAATCATCTAGGACTAGGTATCCGCAGAGCTTCAGGCTAGAGACTGCAGAAAGCACATTATCCTCAGCGTCGTCAGGAAAACCGCTAATCAGAGCAGATAATTTCAGTGGTTGCCCCTCTTTATGAGGACACGTAATACAGCAACCTCAAACGTATTCACATGTATAGTTGAGTAATTGCGTTATTTATCTTTTATTTCCAGATCACAACAACTATTTGTTACGAATCCGTGCACTAATTGCCATAGCAAGAAACAAATATGTCCTTATTCAATTAATAGTATGTCCTCAGACGAGACTGAGACCCTTCAGGAATATGAGGGTGTACTTTCCGACATCTTTTCTTCACGGGCTGTCTCACAGATAATGGACTTTTTCCTTGACCACAAGGAATTTGATTATTCGCCTGCGGAGATAGCAAAGAAAACAGGACTATCATTTAGAACCATCTTCCGAGAACTGCCACATCTTGAGAAAAACCAACTTATATACACCAGCAGAAAAATTGGTAAGACAAACATGTACAGGCTAAATATTGACTTTCAAGCGGTGACCTTTCTAGAGAAGTTTGCATTTCAGATGTCACAACTCCAGGTTAAAGAACCAGAGTTATCCTTGAGTAAAGAGGATATAACCAATATCAAGAGAGGTTCGGATTTCGTCTAAGGGAATCGGAGAGACCTGTATGACTATTTTAGAGGAAGACATAACATTTCATATTCACAAATATGAACACGCGCATAATATCATAGCTCTGTTAGCTCTGCAGGATGGCAGGATTGACTAGGCTTCAGGCTTCTTGTCGCAGTTGCTGCGCAAGGACGGACTATAATAGCAGACACATGCCTCTCTCCATCTGCCACCTTATCTTGCCTCGGCGCGTACTTTTTTCTCATCAATGATCTTTGCTTCTCTAGATAGATCCCTTCTTGCGTATCCATAGTTGTATCTATGGATCTTGCGTCTTCTAACGAGCTGAGAAAAGAAGACAAAGCCGGCAATCGCCAATACTAGATTGATTATTCCACCTATCATGTTGTTCCACCATGCAAAGCAAAGCACAGCAAGGATCATACTTACTGCAGCAAAGGCCAGTACAATCCATGGAAGATACTTGCCTATCTTTATCAAAACGGTTAGCATAGCTATTACTCCTTCAATCTTTGCTGTGCTGGGTATTGCGTTAGAAGATGATGGGTCTTTTTCTGGCATGCAGGTATGTCTCTATTGTACAACAAGTAATTTAACCATAAATAAATATCTGTCAGTCTATTTTTCTAAATGCCCTACGCTAATCAAGACAACGAATTATTAGATGACCTACACTTGGCACAGGGACTTGTTTAGAAATCTCATCATCCAATTTTTATCTGCATGACGACTTTCTAAACCAAGTAATCCATTTAGTGATGTGGTGATGATTGAACATTGCATTTACCGATCTTTTCATTAACACCAATAACCGGGACAAATTCATTACGCCGATCCAGAATTTAGATGTAGACATATGTTTACTCTAGCGAGAATAGATATTTCCTAATTTTGAAATTCTATTTTACTCGGTCTTTACGCCTGTCTTCTTCTTTTTGCTATTTTCCTTTCTTTATCGTCGTCACTGAAATAGTGCTATAGATTAATATTATATTTTATTCTTTAGTATCCTTTAAAGACATTAGAGCTCAGCTGGTAAAGCTGGGATGGCGGCAAGGAGTATATGGAAAGGTAGCATATCCTTCGGCCTGGTCAACATACCAATTAAGCTTTACTCAGCTGCTGAAGACAAGACATTTTCTTTCAATCAACTATGCCAGAATGGTCATAGAATACAATACAAACGCTGGTGTCCTGTCGAAGACACAGAAGTGCCATATCAGGAGATCCAAAAAGGATACGAAATCGCTAAGGATAATTATGCACTGATCGAGAAAGAAGAGATTGAAAATATCAAACTCAAGACAACCAAGACAATCGATATAAAAGAATTTGTGGATGCAAGAGAACTTGACCCTATTTTTGTACAAAAAGAGCTATTATGTTGCGCCAGACAACAAGACACCAGACAAAGCTTACTTGCTACTGGTTAGCATTTTAAAGAATACCGACAAAGTAGCAATAGGCAAAGTAGTCCTGCGGGAAAGGGAGCAGCTAGTAGCTCTTCGAGCCTTTCAAAGAGGTATTATCATGCATCTCTTGCATTATCTTGATGAAATAAGGCCAATGGACGAAATAAAGGAAATATCAGCAAGTGCAACTAGCAAAATCAAACTGGAAGAGCAAGAGCTTGCCCTTGGCAAGATATTGGTCGACCAGCTTGGATATGAGCGATTTGATATAAGCAATTATTCTGACGCCTATACGAAGGAGTTGGAGAAATTAATCCAAGCAAAGAGCCAGGGCAAGATGCATATTGTAAGAGAAGAAGGGCCAAAGGAGACAACAAAGGATTTGCTTGAGGCACTGAAAGCAAGTGTAACCAAATCTGCTAGTTCAAGATCAAGACAGAAATAATATGCAAAAAAATGTTGGCGCTCGCTAGGCCTGCACTCACCCGTCCTGCGCTTAGGGTAACTATGAGAGGCATATCGCTGTGTCAAGAGGCATTGCGGGGAATGTCCCTAACATCAAAGAAGCAAGGCTACTTTGATACCCAATCAACTCTTTTTTTCTCCAAGTGCATAGATAGTATGAAATTTGACTAAATCAAAGCACAAAGAACCTAAAGTGTATAATATCTCCCGGCTCATACCAATTTTTACTATTCGTACTTGACACTCTTTCTTTCATGCTTTTTCCTCCTCAAATTAACTTAGCTTCTATATACTCTGCAGACGAAATCCTCCCCTCACTCTATCGCTTTTTTCTTAGGTTTACACATCTGTCAACTTGCAGGTCTGTCGGGAGGCGTGCGGGTCCATCCAGCCTGGTTTTCGAGTATCAGGAGCACCATAATATTCCAAATATCAAATCAGATTGAGATGAGCATCTCACTAATATCACAAATCATAAGGGAGTATTATCACACCCTCCTCTCTCAAGCGATATTTCCTGTTTACTTCAGCCTAAAATTTAGGTGCATCGTTTGCAGATGCTAACCAAAAGCTCTACATCTTTCACGGTTGGGATTAATTTGGAAACCAAAGAGCAGTTTCACAGGTCGTTTCATCAACTATGTCGCTTAAGGAATACAACTCCAAGAGGAATTTTAAAAAAACTCCTGAGCCGGGGGGAGCTATAGGTGATACACTTGAACAAAGCAACAATGGAGTCCTCAGATTTGTAATACAAAAACACGATGCATCAAGACTCCATTATGATTTTCGACTTGAGACAAGGGATGGCGTGCTTTTGTCATGGGCGGTGCCAAAGGGTCCTTCCCTGGATCCTAGGCAAAAAAGGCTTGCGGTTGAGACGGAAGACCATCCACTGGACTATATTGACTTTGAAGGAGTGATTCCGGAAGGCAATTATGGAGCCGGGACAGTTATCGTATGGGACACAGGCACCTATACAACAGAACGAGATATTCGACAGCAATTCTGCGACGGCAAGATTTCTTTTATATTAAGTGGCAAAAAGATAAAGGGTTCATTTTCCTTAATCAGGATCAGGCAGCGGCAAAAGCAATGGCTCTTGATTAAATCAGGTGATGATACGTATGCAACATTAGAAGAAGAAGGAGAAGAGAAGACTTGACAATAACGGCCCCTGAATCCGTGCTTACAGGAAGAACAAATGACGAGTTAGGTGAAAAAAAAGGGTTAGGGCAAAAAAGATCGGGATTAGAGGAGAGAAGGAGAAGGCGGGTGCTGTCTCAGCCTGATAACAATGTTATTCTGAAGGAAAACTCTGAATTTCCTGTCTCAGTTAGACCAATGCTCGCAGGACAGGCTGATGCGCCATTTGATAATAAGGAATGGGTCTTTGAGGTTAAGTGGGATGGCGTGCGAGCAATTCTCCTGCAGAATAAAGATAAAGGAATAACTAAGATACAGTCAAGGAACGGTAAAGATATTACCCATCGTTACCCTGAAATTGCAGAGGCAGTAGATTCTGTCTTAAAAAACAATGAATCAGTTGTATTGGACGGGGAGATAGTTGTTCTTAACAAGGAAGGTATCCCCGACTTTCAAATGCATCAAAAACGAATGAATGTTGATTCAAAAAGAGATATAGAATTTCTATCGGATAACATACCTGCTACTTACTTTGTATTTGACATACTTTACTTTGATGGCAAAAATGTAGAAGAATTGGAACTTCCAGATAGGCGTAAAATATTAAATTCACTAATTGGAGGCCGCTCAAAAAGAATACGTATTTCAGAATATATTGAAGAAAAAGGCAAGGCATTGTACAAAAGCGTTATTGAAAGGCAGCTTGAGGGAATAATTGCAAAACATAAGTATAGCAAGTACCGCCAGGGCATCCGATCTTCTGCATGGCTAAAAATCAAAGGGATTCTCACACAGGATTGTGTTGTCATAGGATATACCCAGGGTGAAGGCAATAAACAAGACTACTTCGGTTCGCTCATTTTAGCCGCGTATGACAATAAAGGCAAACTACGTTTTGTCGGTCATTCTGGCAGTGGGTTTGGGTTTGACCAGCTGAAAGAAACTCTGAGCGTTATGCAAAGAATCAGAACAGACAATAATTTTTGTCCCGTAGATACGGTGCCCTATACGAATAGCAAACCTACCTGGCTCCGACCTGAGCTTGTAGCAGAGGTAAAGTTCAGCGGGTGGACGCAGGATATGATAATGCGCGCACCTATATTTCTAAGGTTCAGATATGACAAGCAGCCGACTGAGTGTCTTATCGAACAAGTTCCACAGGAAATGGATAATCACGAGGTTGCTATTGTTAATGGGATACGCAAGAATAAACAAGAAGAATACAACAGTCTGTCGCCACCACCGCCACTACCGCCAGAGCAAAATTTTTCAAATCTCGACAAACTCTATTGGCCGAATACAGGAACGCTAAACAAGGAACTGACTAAAGCAGATTTAATCAAATATTACGATAAGGTTAGCAGATATATTCTTCCACATTTGCGAAACAGACCTCTTTCGCTCAAGCGCTATCCAGACGGAATCACAGGCAAGTCTTTTTACCACAAGAATTGGATCCAAGAAAAGCCTGATTACGTAAAGACCATTCAAGTATTTTCAGAGTCAAAAGGCGACATTGTCAACTATTTGATATGTAACAACAAAGAAACACTGCTTTGGCTTGCTAACCTTGGCTGCATTGAAATGCATTCGTGGTATAGTAGGGTGCATGACTTTAATGAATGTAATAGCACAGCCAATTGTTCTAACCCTGCGCCATTAGCTGAGGAAAGGTGCGGCCTAGACACTCCTGATTTCGTAGTTTTTGACCTGGACCCATACATATACTCGGGAAAAGAAAAGCAAGGAGAGGAGCCAGAATATAATGTAAAAGGCTTCAAGGCTACGGTGGACGTCGCGTTTGACTTAAAGGACTTACTTGACGAGCTTCACATCGAGTCATATGTCAAGACATCAGGAAAAACAGGATTGCATGTATTTATTCCAGTTGCACCTATCTATGGATACAGCCAGACAAGAAGCTTTGCAGAAGTAATCGGTATGATGCTTCAGCCGGAGAAGGCCCGGCAAGATCACTATGGAATGGAATAGCTCAAATAGAAAAGGCAAGGTATTTTTTGACTATAATCAAAATGCAAAGGGTAAGACTCTTGCCACGATTTTTTCGGTAAGACCGACAATGTCAGCTAGCGTTTCAATGCCTGTAGAGTGGAGAGAACTATCTGACATTCAACCTGCTGACTTTACACTTGTTAACGTGCCGCAGATTTTATCATCATCAAAAGGTGGCAATGCATGGAGTACTATCTACCAAAAGAAACAGGACTTGCTAGAAATGATACAGCGCGCTTCCTAAACATGGAGGGTGTTAGCTTACCCTGTGGCAAATTTCTTAGAATACAAAAACAATAACAATTGCCAACATGGCATAATCTCTCTAAGGGCTGTTTACTTTTTTGTGAAATGAACTAAAATACCAATCGGCAAAAAAAGAACACGGAGATAAACAATGTGTCATTCAAGCTAAAAGATTGAGGATGGGTTAATCTGCTATTGTAGTTGCTCGCTTCTGGTTGGTAGCAACAACCGGTCGGTCTCAAAATTATAGCAAGCAAGTTGCATGTTTTGCATAGTACATGAACAGTAAATAAGCAGAACTTAGAAGATATAGGATATATTGCAGCCGTCATCATCATCGTTTGAACGAAATAAAGAGATTCTCGAGAGATTCTTTGAGAGCATCAAATCAGACATACATAGGAAAAATGTGATTAATTATATCCATGCTTACATGAAATTTTGGCATCTTTATGAAGAGGATAAAAAAGAGGAAGGTCATGATAATAATGATATTTTTTATAGATATGATTGGCTGATTGATGGGGACATCCAAACTCTTCAGGACAGGATAATTCAATTTGTGATTCAAAAGAAGAAGGATGGTTTGGGTGCCAATGGGATTGATAATTACATTAACCCGTTAAGGAAATTTTACAGGGTCAATGGAGTAAAGGCAATCGATTGGGAGCTGGTCAGGGACTATAGACCGGAACGTGTCAAGAAGACTCACGACAGAGAATACCATGCAGACGAAGTAATTGCAATTGAAGAAAAACTTGATGTCAGAGGCAAAGTAGCGAGTGGGCAAAGGACATGGTTAGCGACTCCAAGCTTTTTTATCTTTGAGCGAGTAAATTAATGCATCCGCTATTATGACTTAATCGAAATTCTTGCTTTGACATCCTTTTTCCTGTTCGGTCATCATATGGCATATAGACGAACTGAGCTTTCAAAGAATCAACAAACAACCGTTATTACATTTTTAATTTACATGTTATGGGTTACTAGTTAGGTTTGCCAACCTGTTAGAACAATAGGTTTATCAAGAATCTAT
Organism: uncultured Nitrososphaeraceae archaeon; assembly: GCA_963786915.1. Taxonomy (GTDB): domain Archaea; phylum Thermoproteota; class Nitrososphaeria; order Nitrososphaerales; family Nitrososphaeraceae; genus Nitrososphaera. The sequence goes on along the minus strand of CAWBAU010000014.1, from coordinate 166,505 downwards.
AAAGGCAGCATCTATAGTGCAACGTAGTACTCGTATTTGATTATTTTTGTGGTTCTTGTCTCCTTCGATCATCCTACATATTCGCAATCGCCATCCGGACTTCTATGATAGCCATTTGGACATCTAGGCATTCCTCTTGTATCAGTTACTCTTTCACAATCACCACTTGGGCTTCTATGGTATCCATTAGGACATCTGGAACTTCCAGAGGAAGAGGATGTCGATGAGTCTGTCCTAGTGCTGCTGCCGCCATCTTCATCATCATCTCCACCGTCTCCATCTCCTCCACCATCCTCTGCTCCTCCGCCACCTGATTCATCCCCTGAGCTGCCTGCTGGAGCTTCACATCCTATACCATCATTATCACCATCAAATCCATGTGGATCTGGTGACAGTACCCTGAAGTTGGTACCATCAACATCATCACAGTTTAAGTCTGGTGGAGGAGGTGGTATGCAGAAATCCGGATACGAGGAATCGCACGCAGCATCTCCTTCTTCCCCTTCTCCTTCTGTTTGTCCTACTGGAGCTTCTGGCGCTATTGGTTGTGCTACTTCTGGGGCTAGCTAAGAGCTCAAATGAATCAAATACCTGCCCGACTACTATCGGTAATAGTGGTGGTAAACTGCCATATGCCGTCGTTATTTCAGTTGTAGTAGCAGTAGTACCTAGTAATAGAATTACCTTCATAAAAGACACTATAACCCTTTATCGTCCCTACGTTGGGTGGTGTCATATCTGTAGCAGTTGAAATGAGATAACCTGTTCTAATTTCATCTGGAGCAGAGTTAGTGCTGTAGGTCATTTCTAGAAGCTTGGCTGGAGCCGTTGCTGTTGTTTGGTTTGTCTGCGGGTTTGTAATGTCGACTGTCATATCTGCACTGGCTACAATCTGGATGTTCCTGTAACCAACTTCCTGAAGCTTCTGTAGATGGTATGATAGAATATTGTCGGTTGTCATATCGTTGTTGGTAGTAACAGCATTAGCCGCCTGAATTCTTGTCTCCAAGTCGGGATACCGAATAATGTGTATGACTTCTTGAGCTCCTAGACAGATATTATTGGTGCTGATACTGCTACTGTTGCCGGTCGTGCTGGCGCCACTAACATTAGGAAGTGCTGCCTTCCTGTTGTTGTTCTTCCTGTGGACATAGTTGTGCTAGTATTCCATAACCCCGTGTTGTCTCTTCTAACAATGCAGAGCCTGTATTATTGGCATCATGAATTACCCAGCCTTCTGGTACCTGTTACTCTAAAGCTGTCCCCATCTGTGCTTTGAAATGTTGTTGTTGCTGGTACCTGGTGCTGCTGGTGTCGTTGGTATTATTGGTCCTGTTCTTGGAAATTGACCAAAGACCGAAGTCAACGGAAAAGAAGCCGCTAGAGTGGCCATTAATACCATTAATAGGGCAAATAATGCTTTCAATTCCTTCTTATGCTCTTGGTCTAGTCTATAAACACCTCAGATTAATTTGCATAGTAGATTGTATTATTCTCATACGGCTGTGTGTAATGTGGAAGAAGTTATGATATAGCTTTACGGTGGTAGTGCTGGAGTATTTATGGTACCTCTCCCAGTCGTATCCTTACCATCATTATTGAGGATTGGGATGATAATGGCGGCGGTATGGTAATGTGTGGTGCTAGTGTAGAGAATGGGCAGAACAATCCCTTCCTTTAGAATGACACTTGAAATGGAGAAAGCGGATTGGAAGCCATTCCGAAATGCTTTAGATAAATCCGAAAGAAAGGATTTTGACGAAATGTTTGACATTCCAAGACTCTATCTCTCAGCCTGCTCCAATTCTGTTCAGTTGGTGCCACTCCATCCTATCATTATATCAATTCTGTTTCATCATTACAAGGAGTTACTTGAATGCATGAAAGAAGTTGAGCAAATAGAAGAAGGGGCTAGTAATAGAGCCGAATATCTAACTCTTCATAGGACATAATTGTTGCAACTTTTTGTTTAGATAATTTATGACAATTTTCTTGAGAACGTCAGCATCTTCCTTTAGATGTTCTCTATTCTTCTTGGAGTTATGATTAAACTCACCATTGACAAAGTCATATCTTCCCTTGAAGTAATCTTTAACTTTAGTCGGTGCTGAATCAAGTTTCTTTTGATGACTTAGAACATGACGTAATGACTTGTACTTGTCATATTCATCTCCAAATTGTCCTAATTGTCCCAATTCTCCGTCTTTTTCTATTACCTGAAAAAGCTCCCTGTACATGCTTGCATATTGACGATTTTCCTCAGCTTCGATGGCGAGGCGAAAATGATAAAGTTGTAGATTGGTGGGTTCGTCATTTTGCATTATGGAGCTAATCTTTTGATTGCTGAAAAAATTAGGTTCGTCAATCGGCGGTCGTATGTGATAACTAGCAACAAAATTCTTAATGACCATCCATGTACCACTAGACGTTTTGTAACAATATCCGTCGTAAGTATACTTAACATAGCCTAGACTCTTAAGAGTCATAATTTGTACCAGCCGCTCAGCTTGGATGTCCGTCTGTCCCAACATATCGGCTTCATTTTCAGCGGTAACTGTTATGGTAAATCCTTTGATTTCATAATAACTGTCTTTATCATTGTATTCAGCATCAAACATTATGGAAGATGAATTTTCTAATTTTTTAGAATGAAATGGTTCAGGTAACCTATATGTTGCTCTATATTCTGGCGCCCCAGTAGAAGGTGACGATGACATCTACGGAGGCGACTATTTGCTTTACCATTAAACCTGAGATGTAAAAATATTTTTACTCTTGACCTCAGACTGGAGCATCTGGATGTGAAATTAAAATGGCTATTTCCAATGCTGCCGCCGCCCCTACTAACCGCTATCCGCATAACTTCATAAACGCATTCCTTCAACTCTTTGTAATGATGAAACAGAACTGATATAATGATAGGATGGAGTGGCACCAACTGAACAGAATTAGAGCAAGCTGAAATGTAAAGTCTAGGAAGAGACTCTCTTTAACTTCATTAATAGTAGTAGCAATGACATTATAGTAATCATAACCAATCAACCCTAAAACTAAAGAGTAAAAATATCTCAAACATTGTTACTCTAATATTAGAAGAAGAAGAAGATGAAGAAGAACAAGAAGAAGGTGAATACGATGCCCAATCACCATTATACTGGAAATATGACGAGTTTGCCGTGGCAGTTGTAGCAGCTGAGAACAAGAAGAGGAGCGAGAGAAAATTAAGAAGATTGCTTAACTAACTTAAGAATATGGCTAGTCATGTTCTTCTTTTATTTCACTTCTATGTACCAAAAAGCTCACGAACTTTAGCATTTCAATCTCTGTAACTAGTCTTTCTATGTCTTCACTATCCTCTGCTTTTTCGTACTCTTTTTGTTTTGCTTTTAATACCTCTTAGCTTGTCGGGGTCTCTTGGTGCATCCTGCAGAGTTTTTATCTTCATTTCAAAGTGCTTTCGGGTCGCAGGATTAATTTTAATTACTGCCGTTGCCTCCTCCTCAGGTGTTGTATTTCCATATTGAGGATTAAGGGATTTTCGGGTTCCTTCAATCATTCTCTCTATCGCTTTTTCTGTAGGGTCATGAACCACTACTGACGGTGATGACACTGATACTATTGATGATGGTTGAGGTGTTGATGCTGATGATGATATGTGAGTCATGTTGATAAGACACTGCAAAGTTATGGTGGTAATAAATCGGCAAGCACTGAAAGGGAAGAGGGAGGTAATATCGAGCCTCCACAGGTTATCTTAGGCTTGCGGGGCGCCATGTATGGATTTATAACAATTATAGACCAAAAGATAAGAACCGCCAGCCAGACAGCAAGAACCATTGAAGAAGTATCCATATGGGAGGCTTGGTATTTGTCTCTCATATTAGAGACGTAAACCTTACATACCATGAATGGGGACAATAACAGAAAATGGCTCTAGAGGCAGGGGAAAACATAAAACTACTAGAAGAATATATGGAGATTTTAAAGCAAGATTTACTTTTCTTGATGGCAGAACGCAAGCGTAAACCTGAAAATACGATGACCCATAAAATCATAACAATCAAACAAGAATTAAATAGAGTTGTTCAGGAAAAGATGAGGCTAAGTCAGATTTGTCATAGCAATCTAAACGGTAGCATAGCTCTCACTGCTGCAAGTACTTAATATTTTGGAAAAATAGTTGTTACGAGTTACGATGCATAATACTTAGATAGTAGTCGGCCGACGCAGGCTATCTTAGGGTTGGTGGGCGCCCATTGCTAATAATTTTTGATTATATTATGATATCCGACACATTAGCTATTATATCAGGATACATATCGATTTAGTAGCAGTAGTGTTGTTTTCGTTATATTGGGGCCAAAAATGACTGCACGACTAACCACTATATTCATTTGCTCAGTTTAACCCAACTAAATTGCATGTTTTGCAACTCTTGTTGATAATGCTGGAAATTGCTTATGCATTATCCACTCTATATTATGGTATGAATCATGTACGTTATGAAACATCCCAGGTTTTCAATTGTTCCCAGCAGGCAGGACAAAAGTTCTTATCCTTTACATCTTGTTGTTCGACTGTGATATTGTCTGTGTTATAGACTTCCTTGCATGAAAGACATAGATTCTCGGCCAATTCTACTGTGCCTCTCCCATCATTCTCAGAGAGAGAGAGCAAATTGTGTATAATGGGCTGTTTGTCAAAATACTTCTATTCTATTGACAACTTGTGATATACATTGTAGACAGAGAGAAAGAAAGAGAAAAAGAGAGAGATGCTGTTCCATTATTATTCGTCAATTTGTTAATGTAATATGATATAGTGTATCAATGCACCATACTATATTTCTAGTAGTGGTGAATCTCTAGTATAATCAAATGAAAAAGCCATTTTCCGTGCCGCAAGACAAAAAGAAATTGAAGTATGTAAGCTCGACACTGATAGCAATACTTGTCGTAGGATTTACAATCCCATATGCCTTTGGACAAACTACTCCAGACGTGCCACAGATGTTTCAGCAGCTTCTTGACCTAACAGGTAGTGTAAAGACAGATACAGGACAGATCAAGGCAAAGACAGATAACCTTCCGCAAGATCCTGCCAGCACGACTGACATAACTGAAGCGCAAAGTGCGATAGAAGCCGCAATTGCTGGAAGAACTGAGACTACATCTACCCATTTAGTAGTAGCGGGAGAGAATATACCTGTAGGTACTCCACATGTAGTGATGCTGCGAAATACAGCAACCAACGTATTTTATAATGCTGTTGTAGGACAGCAGGCAGATTTAGACGGCGATGGCATGTTGGACAACTGCGAGGGCAGAATGATAATAACGCTTGAAAGAGATGGTGACTATGACTTTAATGACAATGTCGAACAATTCTTGGAAATAACAGATGGTTCGCTGAGGACCTTGTCAGGTTTTAGCAATTCCACATATGGATTGGCAGCATATACTCAGGATATTGGAGCCAGTGATTCCTGTGCAGTAACGATAACTGCAACTTCTGGAAATGATGTGAGGCCACCCCCGCAATAAGAAAAAAAATTCTCATGATGGCCATCTCGAAAGCCTATTTGGTGAATGCCACCACATAGTGACAGCACACAGCACGTAGTATAGAACATGTATAGAGGGATAGTGTTCAAAGAAAAAACTGCAAAAAGAATTGCATAATGCTTATCTACACTGTTGCAATTATCGCTTCAATGGCATTAGGTGAAGTACTTGGAGAGGCACGTGGAAAGGTTGCCGGATTAAGAGCGTTAGGCGACGGCATAATTGAAGTCTCACTGCAAGGCAAGGGCACGCTTCTTGGTTCTGAAATGGAGGACGTAACAACCTTCGGATCAGTAATGAGACCAAATGGTACAGCATATGGTCAAGGGAATTCAATTCAGATGTCTACTGAAGGTATGGCAGAGTGGCGTGGTTCTGGGGTTGGCAGACCTACCGGGCCCGGTGCGTGGAAGTACTCTTATGGAGGTGTATATACAATTGCTACACCTGCGAAATGGCAGAGATTGCTCAATGTTTACACTGCAGGCGAATATGAAAATGACGCAAACGGAAATTACCAGTGGAAACTCTGGGAATGGAGATACTGACATTCTCAAGGCGTTAATTACAAGAAACCACCACCTTTTCATTCCAATCTCTGCATGCTAATTGTTGTAGTATTCTTTAGACTAGAATAATGAAAGACCTATCTCTAATTTTTGTTGACAAATTACTTTATCTCTCTACTTTTTCTTTCTCTTTTCTCTCATGATTTCAAATGCTCCGTACCCAAAGATTCCAACATAGCGGGCTTTACAGTCTGCGCAGATGGGGATAAGGCCTCTAGGAGCTATGAAATCAGCGTTGTGTTTACATATGGAGCAAGCATAGTATGGCAGCTCGCCATTTCATGGATGCTGGTGATAATATCATCTTCTGTTGTTTCTCCTTCTGTTATTGTGCTGATGCCTGCTGGGGATAGCAAACATCACAGAGCGGAATCATCTCAGTCGGTGATTTAGGATTCTCTCCAGTTAATACGTAGTAGTCAGCTGGCTTTGAACTGCATTTGCAGCATACGTAATAAGAAGGTGATTTGTTAATGAGGGATATCGTATTATTAGTAGGCATCATATCTTTTGTTTAGCACCTTCCTTGTCCTCAACTATATACTGCTATTTGCCGCTGCAGCCATTCCAAGCCGTCAAGCTCCGCAAATAATCTATCAGATTCATGCACGTCTTTGCTATTCTTCAAGAGAGTCTTCTTTTGCATAATGATGGATTCAACTTTTTCAATATCGTCAATAGACCTAATAGCGTCTATCTGCATCTGAAAGGTCTTGTTCACTTCTGGTTTGTTCCCATGATTAATTTGCTCTATTAGGAAAGATATTCTTTCGTCGATTATTTGTTGTAGAGTCGTTATCATATATGGTGAAGCCAAGCTCCAAATGGATTGTTATATCATATGCTAGCACCTTGGAGGGAGGGTGGGGGTTCAGTAATAACAAGAACAAGGTCGGATTGACGAAGGAAGAAGAGGAAGAAGAGAAGGGAGAGGAAAATTCATCCAGTCATCTATTTCGAATGTCTACGAAATGACATAGTAGCCAATGATATGGCAATTTTATAAAGACACACAAGACCGTAAAATAAAAATAGTTAACTCCGTCTATATGAAATTAGGCTTCATGCACTGATGGCTTCTTCTTCATCGGGCTCTCCACCTACAATCTTTGAAGAGTTTTGCGAGTTAATATTAGGCGTGGATGAAATCTATTAGATTTGTAGGCATTGAGCCTTAAATGGGGCCATATTAGCGACGAAGTACCGAGCCAATTTGATACCCCTGCTGACTCAAGAGGAAACAGCATCGTCTATGAAATATTCAGTTTGGAGAGTGGAAAGTAGACGAGTCCTAGAAGAAAAACTAGGCAAGACTCTCTATGTAGTTGCGACTTATGAAAAAATAAAGCGAGCAACGATTCCTGTAGGGCAAGATGGCAAGTCTATTTTAATCATATCATTTGATAACGAATCTGACGCAGAATCCATAATTCGCAATAAGATTTTGAGAATTATTAAGCCATATGGCACCATTAGTCATTAGCTGCTTGCTGGGTTGCTTATCCTCCTCCTTCTCCTTCTTTTTCATCCCCTCAAGTCGCTCAGTAAGTCATACGTCCAGCATACAAGTTCTGCAGTGAGCTTGCATACTCGCATTTTACAGCATGATACTGCAGTAGCGTCCTACTACTACTACTTTATGCCGCTCTGTTCTTTGTTCTTCTTCAATGAGTTGTAAGATTGAATATTTAGACAGTTTATTGGAAAACATTGAGGAGTTTGAAAAACTAGATCTTAGGAGGAGGCCCAAACGAGCTAGCTACTAGTAGTTACTAGGTAATAATATCCTCTTCTAATCTACTATCACCTCTGTCTTATTTGCATCCTAAATTGTACCATTTCCAAACAGACAGAAGGGCGTAAGAAGTTTTGGCATATCTTTATTGTCGTAGCATTATCCAAGCGAATTATCATTGAGCCGTCTTCGTAAATGTTCGATTCGGTAACTCTAGCCTCTTCTGGTTCAAATGCTCCTGTAAATAGGGTAGTTCCTTAAGCTACATACATAATTCTGGATGTTGCTGCTCCAAAAAAGCCCCCGTGTGATCCGTGCTGTAGTTATGCCAATGCCAACTATAGCCGGTGAAATAACAGCAATTCCAATTTCGTCTAAGCTTGTCATTTTTGTTTTACCACTTTCCAAACATACCGTTTTTTACGAATGTAGCAATTCCAACAGAGTGGGACTACTTCAACGGGACATTGTAAGGATCTGGGGGCACAGAAGAAATCAGCTTTATTTGCGGCACATTTACAGCACCTGAAGCTAGAAGGCGATTTATTCTTAGGGACTTCAAAAAATGTGGCTGTCATGGTAGCATGACTATCGACGAACAAGACGGTGGTAAATAAAACGTCATAATGAAAAATCATGAAAACTCATAAGAAGATCATAGAAACTATAATAACAGGAAATATTGTCCCAATACTTCCTTATAGTAGTTGTGAGACATAAGTAAGGAAGAAGATCTACCCTACTCTATTTCGTTAGTTTGCAACTACCTTATAGGGTAGCCACGACAACATTCTTCTGAACACTGTTGGAACTCCCCTCAGTCTACGTAGGGTGCTCAGGTTGGTCATACGACGCATGGCTTGGACATTTTTACCCAGCAAACTTTGAGCGAAAGGAATTCCTCAAGTATTATAGCCAAGTTTTTGATTTTGTCGAAATTGATTCTTCTTTTTATAGTCCACCGAACCTTTTCATGACCAAACGTTGGGCTTCAATAACCCCTGACAATTTTAGATTCACAGCCAAATTTCCCAGATTGATTACTCATGAAAAGCGACTGGCAGACCCAGAAAAAGAACTTCGCTATTTCTTTTATGTAATGGGTCCATTGCGCCACAAGCTGCTGGCTCTATTGCTACAACTACCACCTTCCTTGACTGCAAAAGAGGGTATGAAGAAACTAGAAGCATTAATTCACATGCTTAGCCCAGACTTTCGGTATGCCATCGAGGTAAGACACACGTCATGGTTTGACAATAAGGATTTCTACAAGCTTCTCTCCAAGAACAGTATTTGTCTAGCTTGGAGTCAACTAGATACCATTCAGACACCAGCCGAGTTAACTTCCGATTTCATGTACTTGCGCTTTATCGGAGACAGAAGTATCGACGAAAAGGACTTTGGTAGAATACAGAAAGATCGGCTCAAAGAGCTGACAAAGTGGTCAGAGGAAGTCAATAGATTGAAAGACAAAGCAAAGTTTGCAGTCATGGCTGCTAACAATCATTATGCTGGATTTGGTCCTGCTACAGCAAACTCCTTTAGAAGAATGCTTGGATTAAAGGAAGTAGTTTGGGAAGAACTGAAGCAGAAAAGATTGTAGTTTAGGTTTGTAGAATAACAGGAAAACCTGTGCTATCGCAAGAAAGCAAAGCAGCAGAGGGCATGACTGCAACTACTGCTTTTTTAATCGAAATTATTATCACTGTCAGTCTTATCATGGGCATTGCTCTAGTGGTCGTCTTGGATTTTTTGACCGTTGACTGAATTCAATCGACTACTTTGTTCTTTCAAATCTCCTTCTTATAGATATTAATGCAGTACCTAACATGGGGACCACTCACCATTCTTTCAATTATATCAAAGTTATTCGCCCCAATATTGTTTGTGACGCTTCACCTCAGAAACTGAAAGGAGGCTGGCAGCACTATCGATTACTCTGTCACACATGATCCAACCACTGTAGGCGGGATATGTCTTCGGGTGCTAAAATATCCTGCAATGCATGCAACTCCACCAAGAAGCCATTTTTGAGCTGTACGCTCATGGCGTGCGGATTTGCCGAAAATGCTATTTCGCTGCAATAGAAAAATCTAAAGCGACCAAATAAGAAGGAGAGGAGAACAGGAATACCTAATGTTCAATAATCTTCTCTGTCAATAGTACATTGCGAATATGGAAAAAGAAGGAGAAGAGAAAGAAGAGAAGAAAGACATTCAAAAGGATACCTTGAACCCAGTAACCAAAGTCAATACTAAACTCGATAAGGAATTGCAGGAATGGGAAGTTGATTCCACTAGCAGTGGGTGAGGAGAAGGCTTAAAGCCCCTCAAGTGTGTGACAAATTGGTGCTTGTTGTCCTAGCGTACCAGATTGCAGAGCACCGGTAGCGGATTTTGATTATTATTATCATAACAATATTATTTTTTTATTATCTGAGATTGCAACTCTCGGTTCAGAAAAAGAAGATACCACAAGAGTCATAAACTCAGTTGCGGCATAGAAACATATGGGGACAAAGTGACTCGGGTTTTTAAGCACTACAAGTCATGTCCTGAAGTTAACAAGGAAAGGGAAAAGAGTAAGAGGAATGACAAGCAAAAAAACAATTGACTTCAAAAAACAAGTAGAAGAAGAGAAAAGAGAAATAAAAGAAGCAGAACAGCACCAGATTAGGCTAGAGTTTTCAACCAACATTATTGCAGCCCACAAATACTGTCTAAGAAACGTCATTCATACAGGCAAAGGCTTTGATTGTGAGATTCTTTATTTACCACGACATAAAGACCCAAATGACGATACTTTTTTTACTAGAATCTTTAAAGTCCGTACGTTGACGTCAAGCAGACCTATCATTGAGTGTAAGGAGAAGCGAGACGGCTGGGGTGGTCAAGGTGAGTTATATCTAGGTGTAGAATCCATTAGTGAGAATATAGCTCAGGACTTGGTGAACCAAGCTATGGCTATCGCTGCAGCTGTTATCAATATGGCAGCAGAAAATGACGAAGACCAAGAAAGTTTTTTTGCTGAACTAGAAGGAATGGCTGCGGAATATAATGACGACGACGAAGTAGTACGCCAACAAGAACATAATCATGAATTGGACTTGGCAATAGCTGATTTATGCGCTGACGTTGAAGTCGAATTTTTTGAGCATAGAATGTGGTAATAAATGAAGAATAAGGCCGGGCCATTTGGCCCTATCTATATTATGAAACCGCTCTTACCTCTAGCCTAACAATGTACGACCACACCCAGTTTTAGCTAACGTCTGTATGTTTTTCTCGTTTGATTTGTTCCTAAGCCAAGCAGAGAGGGATTTCCTACTTCAAACAAAAGGGCTTTCCAAGACCCAGCAACGCTATATTAGATATAAGTTAAGAAAGAAGGTAAAGCAATTCTACAACAAAGAGTTACCGCTTTTAATAAATAAGGCTACATATCGTCGTTGTCAGCCGCCAACGGCGGCTGCGTGGCTGCTAATACAAACGGTGTGGCTGCTGGCAGCCACGACAACCACATAGCTAAAAACTAAAAAAAGCGAGATCAGCGACGTTAATATTATGTTTGAGAGTGAACCGCGTGTTACCGAGCGGGGGTCGCCTAGCCTGGTAGGGCGTGGGATTGCTAATCCCATGTCCGAAAGGACACGTGGGTTCGAACTTCCAGTAAAGGGGACGAAATTCCCACTCCCCGCGCTGCTTTTATTATCATGAAGGTTATGGTCGTGGCTGCAGGAAGCCAAGCCGCAGTTATTAGCAGCCACACTCCCCCGACAAGTAATATTACCCTGCTCTATCAAATGCGGTAGCTCGTTATCATAGAACGGTTTAATCTTTCTTCTTAGTTTGTACCGAATATACCGCTGCTGGTTTTTGCTAATCTCTCCTTTTTGGAGTAAAAAATCGCACTCAGCCTGACTCAATAATGCCAAGATAGAATATATTAGAAGTAAGAGAAAAAGGTCCCGAATTGTATGATATTATTAACAGCGGCTCCCATCGCACGCTTTAATGAGCTTAGAATGTAGCAGAAACAAACGGCGTTTATTTTTTATAGCTAGAGCCATAGTTACAAATACAGGGGAGCTTTATCCGTTAAAGTACCTTACTCAAATTAGCAAAACAGTCATACAGTCATTCAACTAAAACTTTCAATTGAGCGTGAAATCCTAAAACTAGTTGGAGATTTTACGAGTATCATATGGCCCTTCCGGCGCCATCTTTTTTGTCGGCATAAAGGAACCATCAGGCTCCTACGCCCACAATAAAACAAACTTATACAATTCCATCTATGAGAACGTTTAACCGGTCGATACAATGTCTGAAAACTAATCTTAGACTTAATGTAGAGAGTAATATAGAGATAATATCATAATACAACAGAATTAAAGATGACGTAGAACAACATGACATAACAGAACGCTATATGCATGATAATACGTTCAGTCCTCATGAATTTTTGTGTTATTTATCGACCATATCTTATCTCAATACCAAAACTTGCTATTAATTACACTACTATTCTGATTATACTGAAACAGTTAAGTTTCATATTTATTATTTTAACGGCTGTAATGAATTCAAATAATATAATAAATCACAACAAAGATAGAACCAAATCAACAGCTGCTATCCCTATGGTAGGGGCCATAGTAACTGTAGCACTATTACTGTCAGGACTATCCCTCATTAGTAGTAGCGAGCTACCAGCCTGCAATAGCACAACAACAAGGTATGACAACAGGTGGTGGGGGTGGGGGTGGTGGCGCAACGACCAGCGGCGGCACTGAAGGTGGAGCCACAGGCGGCGATACACCACAAGGTGGAAATGCTACTACTACTGCGGGGGGAGAAAGAGGAGACGACTCGTTATCACAGATAAGGATGCATATAGAATCAGCACTCACGGCATCGCAGAACAATGATACCCAAGGTGCGATGCTGTACTTGGAATTAGCCGATAACGCATTAGGTGGTGCTGGCGCACTACAAGGTAGTAATATGACTGCTGCTGGTAATACGACAGGCGGTGCCACAAATATGACCACCGCAGGCGGCGGTGGGGGCCAACTAGAAGGCATATTTGGATGAGGAGGCGGCTAATAGAGCATCAACAGACCCATAAAGAAGTAGGAATAACAATCTCTACCTCTTTCTATCTGACTTGTCTAAAGTATTACGGAAGTGATTCCATTCTGCTTTATCCATTCCACTACAACAACAAGCAGAATCCAGAGAAAGATTAGCGAGGTATATCCTCTACCTCTTTCTAAACTCTCTAACTTCCGATGGATGGCTTAGACGTTATGGGTTAACATAGAGAACATGCCTAGGATCTCTAGTACAAACAAACATCCTAGAACCATCGGGTTGTATACCAGCGTCTCTCATTGGGGCACCGTCCTCTCCACAGACTCTTTCTTCCATTGTCATAGACTATCATCTCGGGGATATGCTCTATGGGATAAAAAGACAGCAGGCAGCAAAGGATAGTAGTAGAGAGCCATGCCCTTGAAGCTGGACTGATACAAGCCTGGAGGTCCCTTGTCATTACTAAGAGATTATGCATGACGGTAGCGAAGATGACTTCACTTACGACATCTGGGTAACCTTCATCCACTACTTGTTCTATACTCCCAAATCCCACCATGTCATCACTTGATGCACTAAATATGCTTCTTCTCCTCCTCGTTCTGTCATGGAAAAACTGATCGACAATACTGCCCTGTAAGTTGAATGATGATGTGATATCTATTGCCTTTGAAGCTGCACACGCTAGAAAAAGACTAAGAGGTAAAGGATTAATCCCGGTAATATCCTACGTAGGCATCGTCGAGCGATCTGATCGAAGCTAGAGTAATTAAGATCAGGATTGGATGAGTAAGAGAGCTAGAGAGGGGCACACAACATATGCATACTATGGCAACAAGAGAGAGATATGCATGATATATGTGTGCCCAGTCTCTTCCCCTCTCCTCTGAGTTTCTTACCTTCAGAGATTATTTCCCTCAATTTAGCATAAACTTTGATAGGACTTGTACTTGACTTATCAGAGCAGCAACATATGTATAATCTCTTCTTATGAGACATCCAGTACAATAATTTCAAGAATATTACAATATTTTACTGGGTATCGGCAAACAGTCAGTCAAGTTCTCATAGTAAATTGAACCCCGATAAAGCGGATTCTCAATAGCTGCGGTCTCAAGCTCAGGTGTGAAGTAGAGGTCTTTCTCGATTTGAGTTGACATCTCTGCTAATCCTAACCATGTTGCCATTGTTCGTTAAATCAAAAGTCCGAATTATCTTGTATTCTTTAAGAAGTTTTTCTAATTGATGGTTTGTGCCTTCTATGGTAAATGAATGTGAATCCATTTTCGTACTCCAATTTCAAGTGGTTGTTGTTGTTCCTCGCTTATTGTTTTGGGGAATTGTGTGTGCACGTGTGAGAATATTATAAACTGTGAGAGGATGAGGATTCTCCTAGGATAGATTCTGTAACACGATGGTTTAGGCATGTTATATAACATTCCTTACATTGGTTTTAAAGCTGCATTGCGCAAGCTGCTTTTGTTCATTGACGCTTACTTCGGGTGCTACCAATGAGAAAACGGAAGTATTTCATGGCGAAGAAAATGCAATGAAAATACTCTTACAGACAATGTCCAATGTACAAAAAAGAGGCGCTGGTTTGCGCTGACGCAAACTCTGCAGCTTTTTCGATGGGTGTTGCGCCCATAAAAAAGGAATACAATGACTTTAAGAGAAGAGGGGTAAGAATCAGATTCATCACCGAAATAACTTCACAGAATCTGGAATATGTGAAGGATTTGATCAATTATGCAGAGGTTAGACACATGGATACCGTCAAAGGAAATATGGCAGTTAGCGAAACAGAATACATCGCCACAGCAACACTTGAAGGTGCAAAACCAATTACGCAGACGATTTATAGCAATGCCAAGCCAATTTTGGACCAACAGCGTTATTTTTTTGAAAACCTTTGGATAAAGGCCATCCATGCCGACCAAAGAATAAGAGAGATAGAAGAGGGCATAGAACCACATATTACAAAAATAATTGAATCTCCAGAGGATATCATTTCAAGGGCAAGGCATGTTATAGAAACTTCTAACCACTTATCTGTATGCTCTGACCTTGGGGGCTTGAAAATGATTGAGACTATTGTCTCAGATTCAATAAAGAAAATTTTAGAAAAATCGCAAAAGGGCCAGCATAAAGGTGTGAGATGGATTGGCACAATAAACAAGGACGATCTGGATCTAGTCCAGAGATTTTTGGCGGCAGGTATGGAGATTAAGCATATAATTTACACTCCACTGAACTTTAGCGTTACAGATAAGGAATTCAATTTCACAATATCTAATATGACAGCTGGGTCCGTGGCTCCAAATGTTCTTGTCAGCAATGAACCATCTTACATTAAGCAATTTAATTCTCTATTTGAGAAACTATGGTCACAAGGTGTTAACGCTCCTGATAGGATACTCGAAATAGAGAAAGGAGTTGAACCAGATTTTTTTGAAGTCATAAATGACAAAAATAAGGCTGCCGAACTTTTGCTTTCATTATCAAAATTAGCAAAAGAAGAAGTCCTATTCCTTTTGCCAAACGATATAGCACTTGTAAGAATGAAAAAACTGGGAGTACTAGATTCCTTGCAGAAAGCATCACTACAAGGAGTAAATGTCAGAGTCATCTGTCCAGTTACCGAGGTTAGCGCCGAAATCGTTGAACGGTTAAGAGTAGAATCGCAGATTAAATTTGCTAAAGGAAATGAAAGTGAATCTGGTATTATGCTAATTGATTCCTCCCGCTTTATCAGTGCAGAATTGGTAAATCCTACTTCAGAAACGTTTTCAGAAGCAATCGGTATTGCTCTTTACTCTAATAGCAAGCGAAGTACTACCATGTTGCGCTCATTTTTCAATTCACTTTGGAACCAGGCTGAACTATACAAGCGTCTGGAACTTCAGGAGAAGATGGAGAAGGAGTTTATCAACATGGCGGCACATGAAATACGTACTCCAGTGCAGCCATTGCTCGGTATGACAGATATCCTCATGTCTCAGTTCGAAGAAGGGCAAGAAGGTGAAGAACAGCAGCAAGTACCGCGGTAAGAAGAACAAGAAAGAAATCGCAGTGGCAAAGGAAGAGATCGAAATGATAGCGCGCAATGTCAAAAGGCTAGAGCGACTGACTTCGGATATTTTAGATGTATCTAGAATTGAAAGTAATACTCTGAAGTTAAATGAAAAACTGATTGACCTTAACCAAAAAATAAGAATCGTAGTTAATGATGAAAAAAGTGCCATTCCAAGAGGAAAGGAGCTGAAAATTATCTTTGACCAAAGGGAAAGCGCTCCTCTATTTGTTAAAGGAGATAACTCGAGATTATTTGAGGTGCTGACGAACCTCATAGGTAATGCAATCAAATTCACCGATTCAGGAGGCATAATTACAGTAACTGTCGAAAAGAGCGCCGCCAAAAACGAAGCTTTGGTGAGTATCAAGGACACAGGTAATGGAATTGACAGGGAGATTCTGCCAAGATTATTCACCAAATTTGCATCAAAAAGTGACAAGGGTACAGGATTGGGATTATATTTGTCAAAGGGCATAATAGAGGCTCATGGAGGTAGGATATGGGCGGAGAATAACACAGAGGGAAAGGGAGCTACCTTCAGATTCACACTTCCACTGAGAAATTAGCAATTTTCTAGATTCTTAGCTAGACGGGGCAACCAACCTAGGTGAATGTAGAGCAACTATTTACTTCTTTAGGAGTAGTTCTTGTTGTTGACAGGCGGTTTAGTTTAGACTTTAATCTTGCCCTAGCGGCTAGCAGGTCATGAAAGACGAAAAGCCGTAGAGACTTCCCTGCAGATGGATGGAGATGTGTCCACAGACGTACAGGGACATACATACACACATACACACATCGCCTGCATTCTGTATTCATGTAGAAAATTACGACGTTTTCCTTTGTTGCATCTTGTCTTTGATACTGATTAGACTAAAGCATGTCATTGTGTTTATCACTCCCAGCCCCCTGCCTTTTTTCAACTCGATTAGAGGACAGAGAAGATTAATGCAAGCAATCCAAGGCGCAGTGGAGGTAGGCGGCACCTCAGAGCAGCTGCATGGCAGCTGCAGCGATTAGTCATGGCACGATGCCAGCGCGGAGGTAAACTGACAACTGTTGCATCGAAGAATCATAGAGAGACCAACTCTTGCTCCAAGCTCGATATGCATTAAGATGGAAATAACACCATTGCGAAGACTCTTCTATTCTACGCAGGGCCTCTACTAGGGCCGCCGTATCATTGAATACCCGGAATTCTCTAAATCTTCCATCACGTAGAGACCATAAATGAACAAACTCAATCTCATATGGTCGTCCTGTAGGCTTGGCCTTCCCCCTTTGGTATCCAAGCACTACAACCTTGTTGCCTTGGGCTATATACTCCCGCAGCTCAAACTGTTGGGGTTCAAGGGATTCGCCAACAGCCATGAAGAATTTAGCAGACTCCCTTACGTCATGAACACCGCCCCACGGGACGACTCCCGCTGGTGCTGGTCCATGGATAACTGCATCATCGGTAAACATATCTAATAGAGAGGATATGTCACGGCGTTTAAAAGCATCATATAATTGCTTTACTGTACTGATGTTTTCTCCTTCTTCTTCTTCTTCTTCCTTTGCCATTATTTATTGTCTATTAATCTCATTCTACAAGTTAATAAGAAGTATTATAGTATTTTAGTTCCTTAAGATCACTTATTTCATGGTTCATTTTAGCAAACTAGCAATTCTGCCCGAGAGGCAGAGCTGCCTCCTGTTTTATCCATCCTCCCTTCTCTAAAAGAAGTACACCGATCATCGAAATTTGATGCTTCAATACACTAGCAAGTCCCGGAGAGTGAAATTATTCCATTAGCAGATGTTGTCGTAGACCTCTGAGAACTACCGCCTCCATTCTTTACTACCTCTACATTCAATGTACCAGAATCTCCCGTCTGACCTTTGCACAGTTAGCGAGTATTTGCCGTCACTGTTACATGTTATTTGTATTGTCCTGTCTCCAAAGCCGTCTACCGAATGTGAGCTAGACTCGCTATCCTTTATATCAGCTGACCAACCGCCATCGGATTTGATGACTACTTCTACCATGTTTGGATTTTTTCCTCCAACGCCCATTATCTGATTATTATTGTCACTTCCGAAAGCATATAGCCCAACTATGATGGCTATTACTACAATAATAGCGAGCTATTACCAGAGCACTTTTTCTTATGGTAGCATCATCATCCTCCTATTAGATCATCCTCAGGCAGCAAAGGAGAATTTTTGTATGCGCGTGTATATAATATTATATCCTTTGCGAGAGCGTATGGTAGTTTTATAGTAATACGAACATTCTATTCAAATGACTCTTCTGGAGAGTATTCGTTCTTTACAGGCAGATATCTCAAATGAGATTATTATTGCGACGAGGGTCATTGAGTGTTACCTTATTATGTGTCTGCGAACAGGAGCTGCTCCTAGGACATTTCTATACACATAGTAGTAGCGGTTAATACACCTTGAACCATCCCCTACCCATCCGCAGAAAATCATTCTTGTAATATTTGACTCTCCCTTACAAAGATTATATAATATCCATGAGCCGCTATATAGTATCTTTGAACCTTAAAGAGGTAAACGAAATCTTTCGTCGAGCCATAATCAGGGCTTACTTTGAACCTGAGCTGCTAAAGATGGACTATCGTAAGTCAGTCATAAGGCACCCATTGATTCTAGACGATGGCCTGACAATAGAAGACATTTTGCATCTATACTTTGACATTTCAACTGGCATAGACTACCCTGATGGCGATGAATGGTTCACAATAGAATACTTGCTGCCCATTCAACGTCAAGCTGCCAGACAGCCTCAAAGGGCTGGATTATTTTACCACTCTCTCAGTTTCGGAAGGAAAGCACTTTTGGCGCCACCGCGAGCTGATAAGGTTCAAGATGGGCAAGTCAAAAAGGCTATCAGAGTCGCTTACCTTTATCGACAAAAAATACAAAGAGCTCAGCAAGGCGATCCACGACTCACCTGTTATAAATCAGCTCAAATGAGAGAATAAGAGAGCGAGAGAAGGGTGTATATATATAATATGATAATATTTATTTTGTTTTCCATTCGTTGTTCTTGAAAAGATAGTTGAGGCCGCTCGTCTTAGCAACAGAGGGAATCCATCTGTAGCTAGTCTCATCGTACAGTTACCATATTTCTTCCGCGTCGGGCGGTATCAATTGCAGTTGAAGAGGAATAATATCTAGCAGATATTCTATCTTTTCGATACCCATTTCAAATTGCCTATCTCCTTTGCTCTGCAGCGGAAAAACAATACCAATATTTTTATTATTTCCAAAGCCTGCAAATCTAATGGATGCTTTGATGCCCTTTCTACCCCGCCGTTTTTTTACATCTTTTATCATGCCTTTTATCTTGAACCAGCTATCCATGCTGAATTCCTGTTGGAAGAATGTCTCGCTGTATGGGACAGGAAATCCGATTTCAACCAGGGTGACGTACTGTGGATCGTCTGGTTGGAGCTGCTTTTCTTCAACTTCAAAAGACCGATTTAGAGTATCGTAGATGACTTCAATTTCCCAAGGCGATATGCCATAATGGTAGAATGTGGCCGTATCTGGCACTTGAACCCATTTAGTCTGCAGAAATAATAAAGTCTTTACTAGAGTATCCCGAGAAACTTTGCCAAGTAGATAAGTGATAATGTCACTACAGAGCCGGCCATGGGCCTCCATGGGATTGGTGGAAGCCTTGGAGCACTAAGGGTTATCTGGTGATTGTCAATGACACTCGTAATGTACTGACGCATCTTTGCATGCCAGATTTGGTATTCAATTTTGTGCTTTTTTAGGATCGACTCTACTTCATAAATGACTGGGGCTCTTACCGAGCGAATGTGTTGTATATACCTGCGAGAAATTTCAACTTCTGCCTGTATAGCGATAAAATCCTGCTGCATTTGAAGCAACCTCACATGTATCTCCCAAGGTGAGACCAGCTTTTTTGAAAAGCCATGACCTATCTGAGTCGGCTTTCTATTTTCCAGCTTGACGCGCTTAAAACCCTCAGAGATCAACGCAGTGATGATCTCGTCCCTCTTTATCTTAACCATAAGGCTTAGTTGGTTAAGCTCGATCTCTTCTTTGCGAATAAAGTCCTGCAAGCCCTTGATGACACTAATTGTCCTTGGATAACTTGTAAGAAATTCGGACATTTAGGTTATGTAATTAAGAGTAGAAATTAGGACATATTAAAACTCTATGCAGGTCTGTTAAATAGCAATCCTCTGCTACCAGCATGCCCTAATTCTCCGCGCAGGTATATATCCTGAAACGGCTCAACAGCCATATCTTTCCATGAGAATTTGTTATTTGACCAGACAACATTTGTCCCTCTCACTACGGCAGCCGGCATAGACTCATCGCTTTCGCCCATCACTGCCACACCCATTGTGGCGAGTCCATCCGCAACTGCCTTAAACGTGACTCTTAGAACATTGCCAAACAAGTCTCGCCGGCCTCTTTGGTCCTCGACTGGCTCAAAGCCGGCACACGCTATTGCAATTCCTGTTGTGCCTATACGAGTTGGCATTAACCTGCTGTCTGCTATCACGATGCCCACTCTAATTCCAAGTTCGGTAAGAAATTTGAGCTTCAACTTTTCTGCAGTCTCAAAAGGATTACGTGGATAGAGTATTGCATATCCTCTTGGAACATTTGATTTGTCAATGCCGGCGTTTGGAGCTATCATACCATCCCGAATCGCAAGCAAAAAGCCTGGCACTCCTCTGTTCATTACATAATCAGACTCTCTAAGCACAAGCTCAGCAAGCTTGGCATCCATGTGACATTTTGCCGACAGCTCTTTTGCCTCTTTCCCCACCTTAACTTTGCTGAGTTTGACTATAGAGCCTTCGCTCATTGACACAAACTTACTTGAGATGACTACAATGTCGTTGTGTTTGTAGCCAAATACTTGTAGACTCTCAAACAACTCAAACCTAGCTCTCTGAGTTTTGATAGATATTGGCAAGACCTCGACCAAGTAGTATATCTTGGTAGGTGAACTCTCTCTTTTGTGCTTTATGTTCAGGCTCCAAAGGTTTTAATCCGTCATGCTGACAAAAACTCACACATATACTGCGTGAATTGTTTTGGGGGGAATGACAATTACAGAAAAGATACTTGCGCGTGCCTCAGGCAAGCAAAAGTTGTCACCTGGCGACGTTATGTTTGCCAAGGTGGACAAGGTCATGTTACACGATGTTTCAGGTCCAGGTGTCATCAAGGTGTTTAGCGAATGGGAAAAGAAGCGAGGAATAAAGCTCAATCGAGTCTGGGATCCTGACAGGGTATGGGTCGCTGAGGATCATTTCGTCCCTTCAGCTGACAGAATCTCAGCAGAGAACATCTCCAATCTTTCGAATTTTACGAGACAGTATGGCATCAATAAACATTTCAAGTATGGTCTTGGTCAGTATGGGATCTGCCATACACTTTCACATGAAGAGGCCTTGGTGCTTCCTGGCGAAGTCTATGTGGGAGGCGACTCGCATACAAACACCACTGGCGCCATAGGTGCATTTGCTGCCGGCTTGGGACACACCGATATAGCATATGTCCTTATGAATGGCGAGATCTGGTTCAAGGTGCCAGAGACGATAGTCTTCAAGATCGATGGCATAAAGCCGGACCATATCATGGCAAAGGACATTATATTAAAAATAATTGGTGATATTGGGACTGATGGTGCCAATTACAAGGCGATGCAGTTTGCAGGGCAGCATAATGAAGGACCTGCCTATGGAAGAGCGCCTGACGCTTACCAATATGACTACAGAAGCAGGAGCAAAGAACGGTATCATTGAGCCAGACGAAATAACCTATGCATACCTGGCGAAAGAACAGACACAAAATACTCCCCAGTGCACGGCGACCAAGACGCGCACTACTCTGAAGTTTTCACATACGAAATAGAAAAACTTGAACCTACCGTTGCCAAGCCGTTTTCACCCGGGAATATTTCCGCCGCAAGGGAGCTGCAGGGAACGGAGCTTAATAAGGCATACATTGGTTCATGTACTGGCGCCAAGCTAGAAGACCTTCGGGCGGCAGCTGAAATCCTAAAGGACAAGAAGGTCAAGATAAGAACAGAGGTGCTTCCTGCTGCGCAGTCAATTTACATGAAGGCACTAAAAGAGGGACTAATCAACATCTTTATGCAAGCTGGTGCAGTTGTGGGCCCTCCTACCTGCGGCGCCTGCTGTGGAGCCCATATGGGTGTGCTTGGCAAGGATGAGGTGTGCATCAGCACCACTAACCGAAATTTTCCCGGTAGAATGGGCCATGTAGAGTCACAGACATATCTTGCATCGCCAATAGTTGTCGCAGCTTCCGCAGTCACCGGCAGAATAACAGATCCACGGGATGTAAGAGATTGAGCAGACAGCAACAACAACAACAACAACAATAACGATAACAACAGCAGTAAAAGCATAAGAGGCAAGGTTCACAAGTATGACAGCGACAACATTGATACAGACGTTATCATTCCAGGCCCTTACCTGAAGATACATGACCACAAAGAACTTGCAAAACACGCAATGGAGGGGATTGACCCTAGCTTTCCGGGGAAAGTATCACAGGGCGACTTTCTTGTGGCCGGCAACAACTTTGGTTGCGGCTCGAGCAGGGAGCACGCACCAATAGCCCTTTCTCAGACAGGGATCAAGGCAATCCTTGCACAAAGCTTTGCACGAATATTCTACAGAAACTCAGTGGATGGAGGCTACCTGCTCCCAATAGAGATTGACGCATCAACCGTTAAGAAAATATCTGACGGAGATGAATTAATGATAGACATAGTGGAGAACAAGATAACCAACATCACAAAGAATGACCATTACTTGATGAAACCATTTCCTGAGCTGATAGCAAAAATTGTCGAGGCCGGTGGACTAATCAACTACAAGCCAGACTAATCTTTTTTTGACACCCACTTGTCACCTTTTTTCTTGTATTCTTTTTTTACAGCAGACCATGCGACTTTGTGAGCAACCTGCTCCTTGCTCTGACGCTTACCTCCGCGTCTCTTTGAAGGGCTTGAATACTGTTTTAGAGCATTTTTGTGAGCCTTGGTGTATATTTTCTGAGCGTGAGATGGGAGCGTATCTATCGCCTTTCTCGTCCTTGGTGATAGGGCTGAGATAGTGCTTCCACTACTACTAGTGCTGCTGCCTGCTGCTTCTCCTAGTGCTCATACTGTTACTGCTCCTCCTGCTACCCCTCGCACTATTGCTACTAGTTCTTCTGCCGGTATTGGTGTGCTTTCCTCTTCTGGATGTACTCCTACGTCTGACAGTAGAAGAAGAAGATTTTCTTGGCATATCGCCAATGGCTCAACATAATATATAATATATGCATAAATATTCCATTTCATGACTCGCAAAGGCAGGTTGGAGGAAATTTTCAGTAGGGCGTTGTATGCTGATGACCCATCACTTTACTCTGTTAGCTATCGCGACTTTGAAAATATTGTAGAAGTACCGCTGCAAGAATTTCTCAAGATATCTGAAAACTTTACATTAATACCTCAGAACAGAATCCTGCTCGTCAAAAAAACCGAACAGGTACTATACCAAAAGCACGGCTACTAGCGTTCGAGAATCCAGCCTTCTGGCAGCAATCCATTCGATTTGCCGGTGGCAGTTGCATAGCGCCAAATAGAAATATCATCATCATTCGCAGTCACATTGGCTCTGATCTTGGCAAGTGCTTCAATTTCTTGTTGCATGCCTTCGCTGCTAGCTTTGCAGGTCGAGAATTTCTTGCAAAACTGGCAATGCGGATCAAATTTAGCCGTATTGTCGAGTACATCTATGACAGGATATGCCCTGCATGCAAGCGGTCGGTCGGAGTATATTTTACATTTAAATCCACCGTGAGGAGACCTCTCCTTGCTTTCAACTTCAAGGAATGGGCATAGGTCACCATCCTCATTCTTGCCCATCATCTGGTAGGCGATTATTCTCTCTGGCGAATTTTTGCCAACTGCAAGGCGTGGTATTATCCTGACTTTGGTGCCCAAGTTCTTTGCAAGGCGCTCTATTGAAGCCTTCTCCTCAGGCAGGACAAGCACCCCTATCTTGCCATACTCAACAGAGGGGTAGTATTCTCTGAAAATACAGCAGTCAGAGCATCCTTGCACGCAGCTGAACTTTCTTTTCATTTGTTTTCCTCTATGCACTGCCATTCAATGCTTTCCAGGGAAAGCTCCTCGTACTTCAAAAATGCAATATCGTAAATCGATTTTGATTTCTTTAAAATTTCAAGGTCATATTTCCCGTCGTCCTTTTTCTTTGGGTTTTCTTTGTATACTCCAAACCGTAGAATTGCCCTCTTTTCATATCCTGCTTTAAACCGCTTGTAATTGTCAGAGATTTGCATCTTCTTCACAAAGCCAGTGTTGTCGTCTTTATAATTGGAGCCGCCATAAATTATGAGCCAGTAGCTGTCGCCCTGCTCTACAAACCTAATCTTTATTTCGTCATCTGGCCACCAATTGATTGTCTTTTTCCATAACCGATAGGCAGGCATTTTATCTTCAAAGAGCGGAACGACATTCATGTAGACATCATGGTAGCGGTATCCTACACCGATAAAGTCCCTGAACCAATAGGTAGGCTTGCTGCTCACCATGTCCATAAGCTTGCGCCGCTATAATAAAAAGAAAGGTGTGAAATAAGTCAGTTCTTAATTGTAGGGATACCCAAAAAATAGTAGAGTCATTCTGCTATGTCTGTGCAAATTTTTGTTTTCTTTTATCCCTGACGTCTCATTTGTTAGAACTAGGACCATTACGGAGGAGAATCTTGCGACTGTCCAAATATTGTGATGCTATACTGCGGCTTGGCATTCCTGTTAATTTGAACGATATTAGACATATACATATAGAATACTGTGCTTGGATAGGCAATATAAGATTGAGCCATAGACCATAGATACTCACGGTGCTCCTTTTTTGTAATAGAGAGGATAGGAGAGAATTGTATAGTAGCGGGTGCACCAAGAGTCCTAATAGATAGTAGATAGAAGAGCAGAGACAGCGAGGCCAGAATATTTCCCCATATTATCTCTTGTGGGATAGCAAAGGTCTCCATATTCACATATACATATGCCAACAATTGCCCAAATGCAGGCTGGTGATTCTTTGGAGCAAAGCTGCAATTTACTGTTCCTTTTCAACCGGCTCTATATGGCATTCATGGCCTCTATGCTCCTTGTCTAGCTGTTTGGCCTCTTCGTTTGATATCGGAAACTTTTCTTCGCTCACACCACGCTTTTCCAATAGCACCTTCCCACACGTATCGCAGATGAGTTGCATCAAAATGATACCCATTCTGGTAAGGTCAGTCCAGATGATAATTTAGACTATTCTGCTAGCCTATTATACCGCGCATCCTGCCAAATATTCCCTTTCTGCTCTTTTCTTTATCCTCTACTGATTTGAAACATTCAGAGCATAGAGCGCGTAGATTGGCTGGCCTGTTGTCCTTCAGAGAGCCATTAATGTGCTCAAATTGTGGCGGCACACGTGGACTGAACTTGGTGTTGCATTTCTGACACCGATTGCGGGCACGCTCAAGCACGGTCTGCCGGATAGCAAGTGTTAGGTGCTCATACTTTT
Organism: uncultured Nitrososphaeraceae archaeon; assembly: GCA_963786915.1. Lineage (GTDB taxonomy): Archaea > Thermoproteota > Nitrososphaeria > Nitrososphaerales > Nitrososphaeraceae > Nitrososphaera. The sequence continues at coordinate 140,843 of CAWBAU010000014.1, read as the reverse complement.
TCTTATCATAACTCGGAGTGTTCGCGTCACCGAAAAATGACACGCGTTAAATAGCATATAGTGCAACTTATGTCTTACGATCGCACAACAACTTTTATGCCGATTACAAGCCTTTCAAAGAAGGAAAAAATTAAGAGTAATTATAATAAGACTAAAGAGAAGGATAACAATCACAGTCTGCGATAGATAATCAATAGAATTTTTTCATGATTTCCTTCTTATTCTTGCTGTAGTCGGTTCGTCAGTATGCATACGGCCAGGTAACTTGACTATATTTCCTCAGGAGGCTTTTATTTCTTACAATATTTTAGCACTTCTTGCTACGGCATAGACGTGCTCTTTCAGGTCGCGCTCATAAAGCGAATTCATCTTTTCAATGAGTGTCTGGCGTGCCTGAGCCCTTGATTCTTCCGTGCCGGGTGAAAGGGCAGCCGCAAATATCTCAGGCAAATTCTCCTTTATCCATCCATCAAGCACAAGATATCTGCTTTCGTTTATCCATATGACCCTGGAGGTAGCTTGGTCGACCTCTTCGTTGAACTTGCCGGTTTCAACTCTGTCGATCAGCAAAAAGATACAGTTGTTTGGATCAGGGTTGCTGAGTGCATCGCTTGGCCGCCCTGCTGCTCTGCCAGATTCGATACGCTCTATCAAACCCAGCGGTCGGACATAGGTGCCAGCAACATGAACTCTGCTGCCATTCACCGATCTGATGCGACCAATAATTATTTTGTTGTGTCTTGTGTCTTTTTGCACTACGAAAACATATTGGCCTGACTTAATCGCTCCCCTGCTGCTAAACATCCATTAGAACCCCAGCTTCCAAATTATATAATGTTATCTCGACCCGCCTCTTTGTACGTATTATGGTTTAAAGGATCATAAGTTTTTCATGATCCATTAGTCCGTACCCTAAGGAATTGAGTTTTGGCTACATAATCCGTTAGAATTACATTTATTAACACTGTCCAATAACGTTAGATAAGCCTATGCAGAGATTTGACGAGCTGGATATGAGGATTTTATCTGAACTGACCAAAGACGCAAGCATTTCAGTTCCAAGGTTGAGTAAAAAGCTTAATGTTAATGCTTCTGTACTTTACAGCAGGATAAAGCGCCTAACAAAACGCAGTTTGATTAAAAATTTCACAGTGATTGTCAACGAAAATATGCTGGGGATAAATGTCAAGGCAACAGTTGGCATAAACCGCGATCCGAAGTTGAAGGAACCCATTCATGAAGAATTAATGAAAATTCCAGAAGTAAGATCGCTCTCTGAAGTTACCGGTAGGTTTGACATGATAGTAAACATAAGTGCCCACACGCTAGAGGAATTACATAATGTCGTCATTGCGCGTATTGGCAAGATAGAAGGTATACAAAATACAGAAACATTCGTCGAGATGCAGAGGACCGACAAAGAACCCCTCTATACTGTCCATCCGTCGCTTTCAAGGTACTGACAGATATTTTATATAACGCAGCCACCGTTTAGAATATGAATTGTCGCTTATACAGCGCAGGGTTACAGAAATGGTTCAGACGCTCAGGCTTGCGAAGAAGACCAGCAAAGATGATTATTTGCAACACCTGCGCTTAGTCATACTTGGCCTCATTGCAGTAGGTGGTATTGCTTTTGTCATGAAGCTAATAGCAGAATTTGTCACATTTGGCACGGGAGGCCGGTTTGGGTGATAGCAGTAGCCAATAGGATTAAAATACCATCCCTTCCTACTTGTAAGTATGGAGAGCAAGATAGACAATAATAACATAGTCACCCATGTTACTACTCCACGTTGGGACGCCGAAGTGCTCAAGTCAGATGTACCTGTATTAGTTGATTTTTGGGCAGAATGGTGCGGTCCATGCAGGATGGTGGGGCCAGCAGTAGAGCAGGTTGGCAGAATCATGGCAGGCAAGGTCAAAGTGGCCAAAGTAAACGTCGATGAGAATCAGGAAATTGCAATGAGGTACAACATCCAATCAATTCCTTCGCTTTTGCTGTTCAAAGGCGGCAAGGAAATATCAAGGACTATAGGTGCAGCACCAAAGGAGAGATACCTAAAGTTCATCGAGGATGCGCTTAGGTCCTAAACTGTGTGTTTTTTCTTTCTTTCTTTCTCTTTCAACGAAAGCATTAATACGTATATTTTGATGTCTAACACATGATAACAGCCATTGGGAAAGAAGGAGCTCGCCGCGTTATTCTCATCTAATCCTGACAGGTACTACAAAGTATCGCTCTTTGACAAGATGGGCTTTACGCGAAAAAAGTGCGCCAAGTGCGAAAAATTCTTCTGGACGCTTGATATTGCAAGGGACTCATGCCCGGATCATGAAAATTACAGTTTCATCGGAAAGCCACCGACAAACAAACATCTAGACTACGTCAATGCATGGAAGGAGACTGAGAAGTTCTTTCGCTCAAACGACCACGAGATAGTAAGGCGCTATCCTGTCGTGTGCCGCTGGCGAGAGGACCTATATTTCACAATAGCATCGATCGTTAACTTCCAGCGAGTTATCGGCAATCAAGTAGTTTTTGAACTACCAGCAAACCCCCTTGTAGTTCCACAGATGTGCCTCCGATTCAATGACATTGAAAATGTTGGACTGAGTGGTAGGCACTATACCGGCTTTTGCATGATAGGTCAAACATGTAATGCCGATGCTCCAGGTGGCTACTGGAAAGATAAATGCATAGATCTTGATTTTGGTATGTTGACAAAGGGACTTGGCATCAAAGCCGAAGATATAACGTTTGTCGAAGACGTATGGATGGGGGCTGGCGCGTTTGGATACTCATTAGAATATTTCGTCCGCGGTCTGGAACTTGGCAATGCCGTATTTACCGAATTTGAAGGTGATGAGAACAACTACCGCGTCATGCCAAATAAGATAATAGACATGGGCGCAGGGCTTGAGCGCTTTTCATGGATAACAATGGGTACGCCCACAAGCTACGACTGCTCTTTTGGGCCTATAGTTGGCAAGCTAGTGGACATGACAGGAACTGACAGCGATCAGGAAGTACTTTCTAAGTATTTTGAATCGATATCATTAAAGCTTGATAACACGACGAGCATTAATAGTAGCAGTAACAGTATCCGGGATTTGAAATTGCTAATCGCAAAGGAGATGAGAATCTCTGAGGAGCAGCTGAGCGCTTTTGTTGCGCCCTATGAAGCGATATACACGATTTCCGATCATATCAGGACTCTTGTATTTGCGATTTCAGACGGGGCGCTTCCGTCAAACGTAGGTGGAGGCTACAATCTAAGGGTGATCCTTCGGCGGGCACTTTCGATACTTGAAAGACTGGGTTGGAAAAACATTATCAGAGTCGAAGACATCGCCGAATTGCACATCGACTACCTTAGGCAGATGTATCCAGAACTTGAAGAGCACAGGCAAGATGTCAAGACAATCCTGCAACTTGAAGCTAGTAGATACTCCAGCTCACGTGAGCGCATGAACTCTGTGGCAACGTCGCTCAAATCCAGCAAAAAGGCTAGGGAGCTGACTGTTGATGACCTTATTAGACTATATGAGTCAGATGGCATAACTCCAGACTTTTTGATGGAGCAAGAAATTATACAGATGGTGCCTTCTACATTTTATACAAAACTTGCGGAACTGCACACAAGTCAGATATCAAGCCAGGCTTCAAAACCAATCCCCGGGCTGGACGGTCTGCCAACCACAAAATCGCTATACTACCAGGATGAATCGATACGCCATTTTCATGCAAAGGTGCTCAAGGTGGTGGGAGGCAAGTATATCATTTTGGACCAGACGGCCTTTTACCCAAGGGGCGGAGGACAGGAGCCAGATACCGGACAAATTGAAGACATCAACGTAGTAGAAGTTACAAAGCAGGCCGATGTGATAGTACACAAGATTGAAGGCGGAGGCAGGATACCTGCTGAGGGACAAACTGTACATGGAACGGTAAATGGAACCCGGCGTGATCTCATTACCAAGCATCATACAGCAACCCATGTCCTCAACTCCGCTTCTAGGAATACACTTGGCTCCTGGGTCTGGCAGAACTCTGCATTTAAGGAAGAAAGCTACGGCAGGCTTGATATCACGCACCCCTCCACACTCACAAGAGAAGAGGTAAAAAAGATCGAACGTATGGCAAACGGGGTAGTTCGAGAAAATTATCCGGTCATAATTAAGACGTATGATCGCGGAGATGCAGAGCGAGCAGTTTTCCTTCCGCATCTATCAGGGCGGAACCGTGCCTACAAGCAACGTTAGAATAGTCAATATCAATGGATGGGATATTGAAGCCTGTGGTGGAACACATGTGAAAAGCACAGGAGAAATCGGACTAGTCAAGATAGTTAAATCTGAGCGAATCCAAGACGGGGTCGTCAGGCTCGAGTTTGTGGCAGGCGAGGCTGCTGTCAGCTACATGCAGGCAGCTAGATAGCCAGCTGGCGTCCATATCTCATACGCTAGGCTCAAGCAGAGAAAAAGTTATAGAGTCATTCAACAAGGCGATGGAAGATGCAGAAGCTGCAAAGAAAAAGCTACGGGCTATGCTTAGGGTTGTCTCAGTCCCGATTGCAAAGAGTATTTCAGAGCAAGCAAAGAACCTTAACTCTGGCATTCACTTGTATACCACATATGATGAAGAGCTTGATGACGATTACCATATTGCCATTGGAGAGAAGGCGATCGAGCTTGACAAAGACCTAATCTATCTTGCCCTTCTGTCAAAGGGTCAAGGCATTAGGGTTATCGTGTTCGCCGGTGAAGCTGCAGGCAAGAAAGTCAAGGCCAGTTTAATTGCAAGGCAGGTATCCAGCAAGCTGGGCGGCTCGGGTGGCGGGGATAATCGCTTTGGGCAAGGCGGAGGCAAATCAAAAGACAGGATAAAGGAAGCACTCCTGCTGGCTGAAGAGGTAGCAAGGTAACTGTGAGCGCCCGTATAGACTGGAATTCTATAGAGAGCAAGTGGATCGACAGGTGGGAGAATAAAAGGATCTTTGATTCAGACCCTGACAGTAGCAGAGAAAAGTACTTTGTGACAGTAGCCTACCCTTATCCAAACTCGCCCCAGCATATTGGCCATGGCCGAACGTATACGCTTGCGGACACCCATGCTCGCTACATGAGGATGAAGGGCTACAACGTACTTTTCCCTATGGGCTTTCACTATACCGGCACGCCGATCCTTGGCATGTCGCGAAGGGTTGCCGCAAACGATGTTGAGCTGATGGAAACGTTTCACACAATATACAAATTATCAGACGATGTCATTGCAACATTTGTCGAGCCGGTCAATATAGCAAGCTACTTCCACAAAGAGATCAAGCAGGGTATGAAGGAGATGGGTTATTCTATTGACTGGCGGCGCGAGTTCACCACCATTGACAGAGTGTATTCAAAGTTCATCTCGTGGCAGTTTAGGACTCTTCGTAAAAAGGGATTGATAGTGCAGGGTTCCCACCCTGTTGGATGGTGCCCGCGTGACCAGAACCCTGTTAGCCAGCACGACACGATAGGGGATGTAGAGCCAGATTTCAACGAATACACGGTAATCAAGTTTAAGTCTGGTGGTGGTGATGGCAATTTTATTATCCTGCCAGCAGCAACGCTCAGGCCAGAGACGCTCTTTGGAGTGACTAACATATGGGTCAACCCTGAGGTTGACTACGTACAGGCTCAAGTCGATGGCCAAAGCTGGATCATAAGCAAGGAAGCAGCAAGAAAGCTAGAATTTCTGAACCACAAGGTTGAGATCATAAAGACAGTCAAAGGTAGCAAAATGATCGGTTCGAATGCCACTAATCCCCTCAACAATACTTCTGTGCCCATATATCCTGCGTCTTTTGTTGAAGCAGATAGTGGCACTGGAATCGTGATGTCAGTGCCGGCACATGCACCATATGACTACCAAGCACTCGCATCTCTAAAATCAGATAAAAATCTACAGCAAATGTTTCATATTTCAGTTGACGACAACAACGTTCGCCCTATCAAAATAATCGAGTCTGAAGCATACGGTAGTGGCATCCCAGCTGCTGAAGCAATCGAGCAGGCGGGCGCTATTGGCCGGAATAATAATAATGACCAGAAGATACTGGAAAAAGCGACAAGCGATCTTTACTCCCAAGAATTCTACAAAGGTCACATGACGCAAAATACTGGCAGATTTGCGGGCATGGCAGTCGCCGTTGCGAAGAGTGAGATCAAGCAGGACCTCTTGCAGTCAGGCTGGGCAGAGATAACATACGAGCTTGTCAACAAACCAGTAAAGTGCAGGTGCGGGGCCGAGTGTGTGGTCAAATTGCTGAATGATCAGTGGTTTCTAAACTACGGCGAGAAAGAATGGAAGGAACTGGCACACAGGTGCCTAAACAACATGGACATATTGCCTCAGGACATCAGGCATGAATTTGATTATGTGATTGACTGGTTGCGCGAGCGGGCTTGCGCAAGAAAATCCGGTCTTGGAACCAAATTGCCTTGGGACAAGGAGTGGATAGTTGAGAGCTTATCAGATTCGGTCATTTACATGGCGTACTACATTATTGCAAAATATGTTAACAGCAAAGAGATAAGCGATGACAGAGACAACATCACCGATGCATTCTTTGACTATGTCCTACTTGGAAGAGGTAGCGCAGATCAAGTTGCCAAAGAGTGCAAGGTTGCTGCATATACCGTAGAACAGATAAGAAACGAATTCAGCTACTTTTATCCCGTAGACTCCCGTCACTCAGGGCGCGACCTTGTTCCAAATCATCTCACGTTCTTTGTCTTTAACCACGTGGCCATTTTCGATAAGAAAAACTGGCCGCAGCAAATAGTAGTCAATGGCTCTGTTCTGATGGAGGGCAAGAAGATGAGCAAATCCCTTGGCAATATCATCCCACTTCGGGCCGCGATTAGAGAATATGGAGCAGACACAATCAGGCTGGCAATGTTGGTCTCTGCTGAAATACTTCAAGACGCCGACTTTTCCTTTGACACTGTCCGCGGCATCAGGTTGAAACTTCTTGGCATTTTTGAAATGGCAGAAAAATGCAAGAGTATGCTGCAGCGGCAGACAACTGAGCATCAAAATCAACAGCCACAGCAGCATCAACAACAGCTGCTGCCTAGAAGATAAATGGCTTGTTAGCCGGCTCCAGCGCACAATAGCAGAGACATCAGCATCTATGGACAGATTAAGGATGAGGGAAGGAATATACCATATACTGTATTCACTTGACCGAGATTTGCAATGGTATCTGAAACGAGCTGCTCCTAGAAAACGCGAAAACATAACTGGAATGCTTGCCGAATTTCTTAACCTTCAGATTAGGATGCTTGCGCCATTTGCGCCATTTACAGCTGAAGAAATATGGGAACGCATGGGCAACAGGCAATCAATAACCACAGCAGGCTGGCCTGTGGCAGAGCAAGCAAACATAGACATAGTGGCAGAAGAATCGGAGTTTCTCATCTCTAGCCTGCTTGCCGACGTCCAGAACATAGTCAAAGTCACCAAGATAACGCCTTCTAAAATAGTCATCTATGCTTCAGCTGGCTGGAAGGCACAAGTGTATAAGACAATACTTGCTAACATACTGGAGGGCAGGATCAATTTTGGCCAAATAATGAAGCAGTTGATTTCAAACCCCGAAACTACAGAGGCCAAAACTGATCCCAAGCTGGTGCAGAAGATTATGGAAGACATTCTGTCAGCGCCTCTTGAGGCAAGAAACCGGCGGCTCAAGCTGACAGGGTTTAATGAAGTAACTGCAATACAGGATGCGCAATCACTATTCTCAGATGAGATCAACAAAGCACAGATAGTGGTTTATTCCGAAGAAGACCCCACAAAATATGATCCAAAATCAAGAGCAAAATCTGCAAGGCCTTTTAAGCCTGCGATATATCTCGAATAATCTGATGTGAAAATATCCTATAAATCGAGGCTTGAAAGTAGTCACTAAATTCCCAGTTCAGATTAAATATGAAACTGGGGCGTAAGCTTTTCTCATGAAAAATGAGTCTTCAATCCTGCAGAACAATTGGAGGGCGGCTTCAATCTGTCTCAGATGCACATGTTAACTTGGAAAGATTAATCCAGCCAAGCGTAAAAGAGGTACATAACTTTTGGGACTTCTGAACTCATCAAAATCAAAGAGGGGCTATTGCAATAATGTTGGTTGTGTTTGCATTTGGTACTTCTGTGGGCTATTTTTTAATTTTTCCTAACCAGACTGTAAAAACTGAAGAGATCGCTGCAGAAAGCAATGATCTTACAACCACAACTACTACTGTAGTTACCGCCCCTTGCGATATTCCAGAAATTTACTTTATGATACCCGGCCTTGCAGTTTTGATTCTTTTAGCCCATATGCTAGAGTAGGCAAAGCTTGGGCCAGTTGAATTGGACCTAGAAGAGTCTCTAAGAATGAAAACAGCCAGTTTAAGAATTTGGGTTTGTTGCTAGAATCTAGTGTCTATTTACAGAAATACTAAAATCAAGAACTAGTCTTATATCGTAACTGGGCACGAAGATATTCAATTCCGGCGAAAAGTGGATCGGTAGAGTCATAGCATGTATTGACTTGAATGCCTTTTATCCATCCTGCGAGGAATTAAGAGACCCTTCATTGAAGGGAAAGGCTCATGCAGTCATCATGACAGATGAAAAAATGGGAGACATTATGAAAGGAGCAGTTTCTTCCTGCTCATACGAAGCAAGGAGATATGGCGTTAGCTCTGCCATGTCACTTTCAAAAGCTAAATCATTATGCCCGGATTTAATACTGCACCCTGTCGATATACCGTACTACAGAGGGATATCAGAACAGGTAATGAATGCGGTTCAAGGATATGCAGATACCCTAGAACAAGCTAGTATAGATGAAGCCTTCTTGGACTGTACAACAAGAATCCTCAGTGAAAGTCCCGAAACCTACGCTGCAAAAATAAAGAAAACAATTAAAGACAAATGTGGCGGACTTTCATGCTCTATAGGAGTAACATCAACGAAATCCGCTCGCAAAAATTGCATCTGATTTTGAGAAACCTGATGGTCTAACCGTTGTTTATCCTACCGAGCTAAAGAAATTTCTTGAGCCCCTGGATGTCGGGACCGTTGCCGGCATTGGACCGAAAACACAGAGGGCATTAAAAGAGATGAGCATTGATACACTGGGGCAGTTAGCCAAAGCTGATGTTCAGAAACTAAAAGAACGGTTTGGAAAAAATGGTTATTGGATGTGGAAAGTCGCTAACGGCGCTGATGACGAGATAGTAGCGCCAAGAGCAGACAATGTCTCTCTCAGTACCGAGAATACTCTAGATGTCTATACTCGAGATAAAGAAAAGATTCATGGCGTTCTTGATGAGCTGGTTGATGACATATTCCAAAGGGTTAGAGAACACGGCTACCTGTTCAGAACAGTCGGTATCAAGCTTGTAAGAACAAATTTTTCGGTAGAAACTAGGGTAACTACATTTGGAGAGTTTCGAAATGATAGTGAGAGTATTTCATCGGTCTTAGGCAGGTTACTGGATAAGTTTGAGATATCTGAGAATAGGCCGCCTGTCAGAAAAGTAGGCTTGATTGTAACCCACTTGGTACGGCAAGAAATCATTCAAAGAGAGAAGAATGCTCAAAGAAGTCTCCTAGACTACTATTGTTAAGACAGTGCTCTTATGTTCAATATTTTAGCCGAGCTAGAGCAATTTTTAATGCTACAAAACAAAAAAAAGGAGACAGACACACAGCTATGCCAACATTACTAACAACCAAATTTGACCTAGAGCTACATGATTTAGCAGTTGTCTAGTTCAAGAGAAGATTGGGATTTAAGAAAATGGGTTCAAGAAACATCACCACTACAGAATTATACCCTTTGCAGCCAAGCTAATCCAATTGACAAGCTACTTGATGAGCACAATATTAAAAAAGATGGAGCGTGTGCTCAGCCGCGAAAATAAGCTACAGCGTCTGACTGCCCTCCGCGGCCTGCAGGTGGAGGAACAGGATGACCCGTACAAGATCCTTATCGGAACTATTTTGTCAGCACGCACAAGGGACGAGAATACCACCAAGGTTGTCAAGAAGCTTTTTACAAGGTTCAAGACACCTGACGACATCGCGTCAGCTGACATTGACGAAATAAAGAAGTTAATCCGCAGCATAGGCTTTTATAATGTCAAAGCAGAGCGAATCAAGCAGGTTTCACAGATAATAGTAAACAAATTTGGAGGTCGGGTGCCTGACGACATTGATAGTCTGCTAGGACTGCCCGGAGTGGGCAGAAAGACAGCCAATTGTGTGCTTGTATATGCCTTCAACAAACCAGCAATACCTGTGGATATACACGTACACAGGATCTCAAACAGGCTTGGGCTTGTCGGTACCAAAACAGTCAAGCAGACGGAGATCGAGCTGAACAAGATGGTTGACAGGCGGCTATGGACAAAGGTAAACAATACTTTTGTCATGTATGGACAAAACGTCTGTCTACCTGTCAGGCCTATTTGCAAGATATGCGATCTGAAAGGGATATGCAAATACTACAATCACAGTTACGACTAATTCTAATCAGAGGGCTTTCTCTTCTTGAGTATCAGAAGGCCTGCGACGAGGCCGAATATTCCTGCTCCAACTGCTGCTGGCACAAAGTAGATCGATGACTCGTCGACGCGTCCGTAAAAAACTTGAAAAGAGATGTCGCCGCCATATGCGTTGGCAAGTGTGGAGTTTCTGTCATTGCCATAGACTTGTATCGATCCAGCTGCAAAGCCATTGACATCGAGCCTATCAACTACAGTTCTAATACCATTTGTGACAGTCACACCTCCATTTTCCGTATGAGTCACAGATATGGGCTGTTCAGTTGACCAGCCATTTTCACTGTCATACATTCTGGCGTATCCTGCCTCGGGAGTATTTACCGCCACCCAGAACCTCATTGATTGATCGCCGTATATCGCAAGTTCAATGTATTTTTCACTTGGCGCCGGCTCCTGTATCTTTATGATGGTTCTGGCGCCTTCTCTTGGGACATAGGACAGATTGTTCTGTAGTGCGATGATCCATGTTTGGCTGCCGGGGTTCGTCAAATGCATATACAAGAGGATCCTGATCGTTACGGTTAGCAGCAGTATAGGGAAGCACAAAGCTTTCACTCCTCTCGGATTTGACTACCTGGAAATCCTGCTGGGTCTGCGCAAATGCCAGAACTGGCATAAGCAACATCAAGACCACAATTAATCCAAGAGCTACATGCATACTTTGTAAGTCATTTGTCGCTTTCTTAATATATACGCCTCGTTTGGACTGCACTGGCATGTTATGTGTCAACGAGAAGCTCCTTCTTCACCAATGATTTCAATAGATGTTGGCTTAACTTCAGATATCAAGCAAGATTGAGAGGAAACTACTAGAGATAGATAGAAAGGGAGTCATTTAGTGCAAAGGCAGGGGGTTGTCGATTAGTGAGACCGGAAGAGTGTAATTATGTACTCGCATCATACCGGTTAAAGGTCTAGGTTTCAATCATAATTCACTGTTATTTTGGATCAATTGTTTTGAACATGATATTCACAGTTGATGCATTGGGATATTGGAGGTATTAAGAACATGCCAGTAGCCTAGACTTGCTACATTTTTACCGTCAATGCATTGGGAATCACTTCAAATGTTGCAGGCAAAATTCCAATTGGTTCTCCATCGACCGTAACAGTAACATCCCTTTCCTTTGATGTTAAGGAGACTTTTCTAACCTGTCTGTATATTATATTGTCCTCTTCCTTGTAATCGCCATCCTTCATGTTAATCAGCTCATCTATCATTTTGAGGCTTCCAGAATCTTTTATTACGACCAAATCAAGCAACCCGTCTGACATGCTGGCGTGTGGTGCTACTTTGAATCCACCCCCTAGGAATTGACCATTAGCAACGACTGCCATTGTCATTTTAATAGCAAATTTCCTTCTATCGTTATCAATAGATATTTCGCACTCATTGCTTTGATAGGTGGGCAAGGTAGGAGCGATGCTTGTAATTGTGGACACAATTCTACTGTTAACTACCTCCCTGACTTTCTTTGACTTCTCAATTATCTCTCCTGCAACGCCCATCTCAGCGAGCATTGAGACAAATTCTGCTCGTTGTTGATGAGGAGTCTTCTTTATTTGTAGCAGTAGCATAAATAGCATCTATCTTTTTTGGCTTGCCTACATTAAACGCCTTACAACATGCAACAATTCCTTCAGGTAGACCCAAAGATTTGGCAAGAACATTTCTTGTGCCGGCTGGTATAACTCCCATTATTGCATCAGGATTTATTGATTTCAAAGGAGCGGATTCTGCTGGCCCATTGATCTTGTCAGAATGTATTCCTACCGGTTCTTCAAAGAATCCATTTGCGACTTCATTTAGGGTTCCATCGCCTCCTATAGCTAGAACTTTTTTGAATCCTTGTTTTAAAAATTGTCGTGTTAGCGTAGACCCGTCACCAGCTTTCTTAGTCAAAGCAACCTCAAGATTACTACCTAGCGCATTCTTAATTTCAGAATACAGCTCATCCCATCCTTCTCCAGTTACGCCGCTGCTAGAATTTGGATTAACTACTAATACAGTGTCAATATCCTTTTGCCTGACTGACTTTCTCCTTTTCTGAAAGGTTCTCTTAATAGAAGTAGCGGTGGTGATGGCGCTCGGAGTCTTCTGAGGCGTTACCACAGCAGCGTTAATGTTTTGCTCATCCTGCATTCTCACTTAACTTTCGATAACATCACAGATAAACTAACCATCCAAGCTCCCACTTGCATACCTCACTAAGAATCTTAAATAACTGCTTTAATTTATAATCACTTATATTTTTTCATCAAACCTGAATCTGAAGACCATGGCTACATGTCCCATAGGGAATATGTTGTCAAGCAACTTGGAGCTAGAAGAATAGAATTCATCGCTACTGCTGTCATATGCGCAGTATTTGCCATATCATTTGCTCACCTTGAATACTATTATATCAAGGATCCGGCATTGCAGATCTCTAACGGAAAGGTGGAAGTAAATGATGCCAACTTTGACAGAAGCAGAGAAACAAAGCCAATCATTGGCAACATGTATCAATATCACTTGTTTCCAATGCTTTTCATATTTATTTTGATTAGCTTTGCTGCCCTGTGGGATGATATGGCCTTCAAGTTACTTGGAAGACACAAAAGAATAAAGGCGCTAATGCTCGGATTTGCCAATCTAATAGCTCGCTATCACAATCGAGGATCTTGCGTGGTTTGTCAACAGGTGGCTGGTTCCTTTAGCAGACGATCCAAAGGGCGGGCAGCTCATGCAATTCTCTGACTGGACATCTATGCATCTGGGAGCTATAGATATAGGTAGTTTTGTGATTCCGAACTGGTATATCATTGCGTTTGCTTTAGTGACAGTGGCATATTATTGGGCATTTAGAAAGCACGACGAAGTTGAAAGAGACTAAATAGTTGGTAATAGGAACAGTAGACTTGTACTGTGAGAATATATCTGTGCGGTCAATTCGAAAGGGATATGAATTGATTATTATTATTTGAGCCAGAGAGCAACAAGGCAGATACACCTTTTTTCCAATTCATTTGTTCATTGTCTCTGAGCTTAACTTTTGCCTGCTGTAATACATGCATAAGTGAACTGTCTAGAGCTTTTTCTTATGATGCAAGTATATCGCAATGCCTGCTACAACTACGGTAGCAGGTGTTATATAGAAAAGCATCAATTCATCAAATGGTATTAACTGGTTGCCCACAGAAATGTCAAAGCTCGCTACTAGGGGGCTGCCTTGGTACTTTTCGTCACCAGCTATCCTAGTTTGCAGGGTTACGACATAATCGCCTGTGTCATTAAAGTTGTATGGGATACTGATGTCACTGAATTCTTGAAACTTATATGGCACTTGGCCTACGATATCACCGGATTGCTTCTCAGTCACGACTAGCGCACTATACATATTGTGAATGTTGGTGTTATTTTCAAGAACACTAAAGTTGAGCGATGTAGAATTATCACCTGCAATAGGTATAGAAGGACTTGGCGAGAATATTACCTGGTAGTTGTCTATGTTTTTTGTTGCTCCGAAAAAGTGGCCATAAGCTAAGCCTGTATGGCTGAGAAAAATAATGTAAATTGCGAGGATGAGAAATGACAAGTTGGACATTTTTACTACCAAGAATATGCCTCAATTACATATTTCAACTCTCCGTGGTATATTTTGCGGGTACGCCACAAAGCTAACTGTGTTAATTTGCCGTTTTGTTTGAAGAGAAAAGCGAGATAGCATTCTGCGTTATTGACTATGGCAACGTTTGCAGATGGGTGTACAACAATTTCAGTCTTCGGGCATATGCACAAATTTGCTCTGAATGAAAATGTATAATTTCTTTTCTCGTGAATTAATATGTAAACTGAAGTGTGTCATCTGCATTCAAACCTGCTATTCAACAATACTCCTCATGCGCACCAGCATGCCAGCAAGGCTGTGAGCTCTTAGATACAAAAACAACAACAACAACAAAAATGGAAACCTTCGAAAGGAATTAGAGAAGATAGCAAAGAGCGGCTGCAGGTCTTGATATAAGAGAGAGACACACATGCCCAGCCACCGTCCACCAGCACGACCTCCATTACAAGTTTGTTCCTTTACTACTAAAGTTCTGTCCTGCCGGCCTTCTGCTCGCTTTTCTTTTTGTTCTTTCTTCTCATAAAAATCGTCATGCCGACTATTCCAACAGCTACTACTGCGACTAAAGGCGCTGCAATGTACAGATAGTCAGATGAGCCTGCAACATTGATAAAAAAAGTAAACGTCAGGGTTTGTCCGCTGTAACTATAGTCATTCAAGTCAACATACAGCACATATCTGCCGGCTTGTGCAAATGTAAATTCTTGTGTGTAGTGGCCATAGGGTACGATTATCGGATTTGTCCTCTGAAGTTCAACGCCATCCCTGGTTAGCCTCATCATTATTGGTACATCGACTAGATCATCACCATTGACCCCTGCTATTCTTATCATAATACCCGTCGGACTAGTCCCTGCCATTGGGTTTTTTGGCTCTGTTGTCATTTCAACATCATAGTTGCCTATTCTTTGCTTAGATGCAGACTTTCAGCGGGTCTGCAAACACCTGCTGGCCTGCAGCTAACGTTAACAATCCTATAACAACCAGCAATATGACAAAAGAAGGAGCAAATCTCAAGTACTACTACTACTACTGAGTAGTACAATGCCGGCTTTTATAATTCTTCTAGCATCTCAGTGTAGTTATCCACAACTTTGTCAACAAAGCTTACTGTATACTTTGAGAACACTTCAGCAACCAAGTCCCCTTCAACAATGCAATAGAGCTGATAATACTCACCATACCTGACTGAAACAATGCCGGACGCTTTTAGCCGCTTTAGGTGGGAAGAAACTGTCGAAGGAGCCTTTCCCGAGTGATCGACAATTTCATTGAATGTGCACATCTCGTTTTCTAAAATGAAGAGCAATATTTCCCGGATAGGCTCGTGCCTTACAAATTTCAAAATTGCCGATTCTTTATCAGAGACACCGACTGGATAGTATCTTGTTAGCCTTGACTCTCTATAGACTTTTATCATGTTTGCCTTTTCAAGCGCTGCCAGATGATGGGTAAGAACACCATTAACAAGTCCAGTTAGCCTCAAAAGCTCTCTGTAGCGTATTCCTGGAATCTGTTCTATATGCTTCACGAGCAAGACTTTGGTATCTTCTTCTTGTTCTGTAGTCTGCATGCTATTTGTTCACCTTTAATACTCCAAGGCCAAAGAGGCTGACCATGGCCAAGAGAATTATGTGGGAAAGCTCGATATTAATTGTAGGAATTATAACTTGTACCACTGCTATTCCCCCTGCTTGAAGGAAATAGAAGAATTCTACCAATGCCAAGGTCATGAATCCAACTGCCATAAGGAGCATCCTTGTAGTAGTATTTCTTGAATATGCTAGAAATGACACAATGCTCAGGAATACGGCTATTGTAAGGCCTGCCATATGCAAGATAATGTGAAATATCATTGAAGGATGAGCCGGCATGAGGTATCACAAGCGGTGCAACAATACCTAATACCAATGCTGTTATAAGTCCCAGGAGAATAGGCTTGCTCATAGATTCCTTTGCAGGAACCTGGCCCCACCCTTTTTGCATTCGATCTTGCTTACCCTTGAATGACTAATAAAGAGATTGGTACATGAGCCGAATGTAAACATGAGAAAAATGGGGGCTTTAAAGCCTAATCCACTGGGTTGATAGTGAACGTTACAAACCAAAAGGGTCCCGTCTAAAGCCGCGCTTGTTCCTCTACTGCCAGTCTATTTTTTCTTAGGCTTCGATAGCAACGATCTGATCCCCGATGCGCTGGTGCACGGGCGAGTGCTCATAAGTACGACAACTGCTACTGCAGCTCAGTCTTCAAGCGTTCTTAGTGTGTCTTCGAGCTGCTGCTTGCTTTTCTTAAAGCAGTATGCCCTACCCATGTCTACTGCTATCGGGAGCCGAGGGCTAGCCATGCAAATAAGTCAAAGGCAGGTGGCGGAGGAGATTCCAATTCAGCTTCTTGAGCAACGTTATTGGTGGTACTGCCGCTACTGGTATTGTGTTGCGTCTGCATGTTCCTGTCTGTGTTCATATCCATATTTTCATATTTTCATGATTAGGACTTGCTTCAATAGTGCCATCAAAGCTATGGTTTAGTTCATATGCTCCTATCCTCTGAACAATAATTTCTATCTTCCAATTTCCTGTCTAGCTCAAATAGCCACCTACTGTAGAATTGCTGCCAGTGTCATCTGTCTTTTCAAGCGGCACCTATCAAGAAGTAGAATTATCCTTTTGAAGGAAGCCACTAGTCTGAAATTGGATCACTCGTATCAGCATTGGAAACATCATTCAACTTATAGCTTATATAATCCTAATAAAATCTGATAGTACTAACCTTCTAAAGAATTTGAATGGGCTACCGGCCATTACCATGATATGATGTTCGTCTTCTCAGTGTTCTTGTTCTAGAACCAACCCATAAATTTGCATCAGAAGTGGCTGAATATTGACATGAGCAGTTATCATGACTTCATTTGGAGTTGCTTTGCCATTGATGTCATCTTTTAGCTGAATCAGACCTGCTTCTAGCTTGTCAATATCTGACACCATGTTGCCAACTTGAATTGTTGAACTATTCTGTGATTCTTGCGTCATCGTGGTGGCATTGTTGTTGTCAGTTGATGTCTCGTTGGAGCTTAGAGTAAGTGGTTTGAGTGTGTCATTGAACACTCGTAGTATGGTATTGTTTGCTAAATATTGAGCACTCTGGTAGGCCGCTTGCATCAATTATGATTGCTGTCATATTGCTCATTGAAGAAGTAGCGTTTGCCCCCATTGTCATCGTATTAGCGTCGCTACTACTATTGGCAGACATTTGCATTTGTTCATCACTTGTGGTCATTGTTATGTTGTTTGCATGGTCCGTTTCCATGCCTGCCAAGTTGGACATGTCTGTAAGGTCGAATGATGCACCTGTGGCATTTCCATAATCACTCAATACAACATTTACTAGATCTGCAAGAGCCAATGCCCATGTTGTTGCATTGTTTTGTTGCTCACTTTCAACTCGGACGGTTACAGCCTCTGCCAGGGTGTCGTTGAGGGACATAACTGCTTGGTTTACACTCTGTATTCTGTCTTGGGGTATCTGACCTTGCGATGCTGAGGAAGCCAATGATGTTACATTTCCTTGTAACTGCTTCAAGCCAGTTTCCAGACTATCTGCAATTCTGTTATTCCTCTCTCTAATCTCACCAAGGGTATCATTATCCAATAGACTTGAAGCTTTTTCAGAGTGGGCCTGGGCTAATGTTGTATTGCTATTTTCCAGATTCATAGTCACCAACCCCGTCTCGGCTCTAATCTGATTCACTAGCGAAAGGAACTCAGCACTTTCATTGCTGGAGAATGTGTGAGCGTATACTAGATGGCTGGCTGGGAATATAAAAGAGCCGGCTAGGACTAAAGACACGAGAAGAAATCTCGCACCATAAAGCATAACAGGGATTTTTCTTGTACTCATGATCATCGCTGGTCAATAGTAGTTAATAATGCTTGTAGTACAATAACCGAAAGTCAGATAGCGCTCTTTTGTGAGGGTAATACCAAATTTAATTTGTTAGTTGTCAACAGTTTTAACGATATTATAGCTGATAATTTTTGAATCTCCAACGGCCGCATTCATATATTCATAAGTAGAGCGGTATTATATTCTCTTGTTCTTTTGTAATTCTATCTCCGTGCCTCTTGTAAAGGGACTTATAATTATTGTCGTTCGAAGATGTGTTCGATTCAATTGTAGAGGACAGCTGAAGACCTTATTGTTTACAGATAACGCATTGTTGCCATTATTGGTGTTTCTTTGCTGTCACCTATGCTCTCCTTCAATGCAAATATTTTTTTCGTGCACTTGGACACGACGTGTTGAAAGAATGATCAATCTTTCCTGCTTAGCGCAGAGAACGGTTCGCTTAACTTAGCACCTTTTGACTGTGCTAGCAAATTCTTCGAAAATGAGTTGCATCTTGAGAAGACAACGGGAGTAGGAAAAGAAAGATAGAAGATATCATTATAGTAGTAGTAGCCTATTCTTATGTCACCATGACAGTCCCTACCATGTTTGGATGAAGAGTGCAATAGTACTCGAATTCGCCAGCTTCATTAAACGTAAATGACTGTGTATCGCCCTCTGGTCCTATTATCTCGGGGGAGTCATCTGTCCCACCGAACATACCAGTTGACCCAGAACTTGAAGATCCTGATGTTGCTGTATGTGGCGTTGAATCATCGTTGATCCATGTTACAGTACCGCCTACGTTGACTTCGACTGGATTTGGCGTGTATGCATCCTCAGTCAACTCCGAAGCACCTTCGGGTATCCTCACTATTGCTTCTTCGTTGGTACCTGCATCATTGTCCTCCCCATTAGTGTCTGCACCAGCTGATGATATGTTGTCCTCGTCTGTGGCTGTTGTCGTGTCCGTTGTACCCTCTGCTTCCTCTTCAGTTCCTCCTTCGAGATCTGTAGCAGTTGTATTTTCTGTATCAGTTTCTCCAGTATCTGCTGCACCTGTATCCTCTGGAGCATCTACCTCATCGTCTTCAGGCGTAACTGTATCAGTTGTTTCTGTCGTACTGTTTATATTATTCTTAATATCTGAAGGTAAAACCTCAGCACTGACGGTGTACGATGCAGCAAATGGCGTTCCATCTGATGTGTGAAGCCAAAGTGCGTTGCCTACAAATGGAATTGATGCTGATGGAGCTGGTGAATCGCCGTACGGTGGAGTAATATAAGAGATTGCTATGTTGGTTTGGTTATCAAGCTGTATAAGCAGTGTCCCAAACTCGCTATCCTCCGGAGTAACATCTAGTGTAACTTGCTCAGTTTCATTGAAAGTCCCCATATTTAGAATCGCAACTTCTACTGGTTCAGTAGCTGTATAGGTTAGTACTCCGCTATACGTAGAGCCGTCTTGCCTGAATGGCAAAACCGTTGCCATTTGCTGTTCTTCATGACCCGGTAGGGGATCTAGCGAGGAAGTTACTATTCCTTGTCTAATCGCAACTTTTTCTTCTTCTTGCTGTGTTAATGTTTGATTAGTAGTCAGCTGTTCTGGTTGTGCGTTTGCTATTAGAAGATTATTAAAAACAATAATACAGGCAGCAGCCCCAATCATCAGAGCTATAATAACAACGGTTTTCAGCACCGACACCGAAAATGAAAAAGATGACTCTCATAATGCCCGAGCAAAACAATGATGAGATGCAAGATAAGGATATGGATTAATTATTCACTAATATGGCTCTTGATAAAAAGGTAATTTTAGCTATCTCATATTTAGATGATAGAAAGAATCGGCAGAAAATATAAGAGCAGTTCTTTTGTTGAGCGCGCAAGTTTTAATTCTTGTGTTTTTGTCATTATATCTTAACTTATCCTGGACTTGATGTTTAATGAGCCAAGATGATAATGCAAAAAAATTACTGCGAAAATAGAATATGATAAACGATTTCTCAAACTTGCGCTAAGGTGTGATCTTTTTATATAGATATTGTCAAAAGAGTCACTTCACTGCTTATAAAAGCAGTCTTCTGCATGTGAATAGCACATAGAATAATAGTAGTTTGTTTGGAGCTAGATTTTCTTGTGATCGTAGCAAGATGGAGAGAGAACTAACTTGGCTACAAGCAATGAAGGATTCTTCTTCCAGGATTGAACCACAAATATTATTAACGGGTATGAGTTGAGCAAAATATGAAAATAGCTGAACGTCTGTCCACGTTAGGCGTTGTTGCTTTCGCAGTAGGAGTACTCGCTCTTCTCTATGCCCCGATGGCAGCTCTATCTCCTGCAATGGCACAACAAACAACAACGAACACTACATCGCCTGAAGCAGCGCCAGAAGATGAGGCTGCAATGACTGAGGAACAAGGCCATGAATCGGGTTCAAATGAAACTCATGAAGATACGTTTACAGTACGGGACTCTGTTTTCGCTTTACTTGCAGACCAAACAGTTCCAGCGAGTGGTTTTATACACCTATATGATACCACGCCATACTCCATTAGAAGTGGCCACGTGGCTGCAAAAATTCCATGCGGAGAGGATTCAACTCCTATGCTGAATATACTAGTCGGACAAGCTCCAGATTTTGCGCCGGCCCCTCTAGAACTAATTGCTAACCTTTCTACCGCGGGTGAGCTATGTCTATATCATGCTGACTTGCCAGCAACCGAGCAGGGAAATGTCACCAGCACCAATAGTACCACAACTCCTGCCAACGCTAGTGCAACGATTACAGATATTGCAATCTCAAATCCAGGCGATGAAGACATTACCTTGCCTAGTACAAGTACAGTGGTTATCGGTATCAACGAAATAGCAAAAGGCCCTCACGGCCATGAGGAATAACATCAATTGGCGCCCCTTGAGGGATAGAGACTTCGATAAGTGATGTTGAGATGACAACGGACTAGAACTTCTTTTTTCTTTTTGAAACCTTTTTGCAAGAACTGATCACATAGACGATTCACTATCGCTTTTAATACCTAGGGATTTTTTCCCCCTCTACTTTTTCTCTACGCGATAAGGCAATGACCGCTATAGCAATACCTGCAACTCCCACTCCTACAGATATTGTCGCAAACATGTAAGCGCCATCTGCTGAGGCCCTTATGCTCTGAGCAGATTGCGTCGCATTCTGAGCGGTCTGCTGGGCTTGGTCAGCTGATGCCTTGGCATCGTCAACCTGTGTAGATAGATCTGTTATTGCATTGCTGACTTGATTGATAATGCCGCTTGTTACCTGACTACTGTCGGAATCTCCTGTAGAGGGGAAAGTAAGTTCCTTTGGGTCTGATACGTCATCAAGAGGAATAGAGCCGTTTACATTTTGGCCATTGATTGTGCCCATCAGAAGGAGTTCGTATTGACCAAGCTGTCCTGGTATTACATCTGCTCCATAAAGTCCCTCTTCTTCTTGAGGCAACAAATCAATAGCCTTGGTTTCACTACCTTTTTTTATGGTTGCCTGAAGCTGTCCAACAGCATTAGGAACTGGAGTATTGTCAGACGTATTTGAAACTCCTACTGTAATGGTATTGAGTTGACCTGCAAGCGCCGGCTCATTTCCCCAGCCTACTTCAACATCGATACTTCCAAAATTCGCAGTTTGGTGAGCAAAAGCAGGGGGTACAACAATGATACTGCTGTTGATCAAAACAGTTAAGGCAAGCGTACCAGCCAAGGCCAAAACTCTCAAGGCAGTCCTTTTCATCTAATATGCAAATGCCCTGACAATACTTATAATCTTTGAGCAAATTTCGGACTTTGTACTATAAAACAAGTAAGAGTAAAAAGAGAGAAGAGATAATACACGCATATACATGCAACGCAGGTATTGGCCTTTTAGTTTAATTGGTATAGGAATACTTGTTGTTCTATTTGCTTCCAGCTTGCCTGACTCTTTTGCTCATCCTGCTTATGTCAAATCTACTCCACAAGCCTTCCAGACAGTTGCTTCATCGCCCCCGTCAGTAAACGTTTTCTTTACTGAGCCGATCGAACTGAAATACAGCAAGATCTCAGTCATAGGTCCTGATGGAAGTACAGTAGATAAGAATGACCCACATAATGTTGACGGAGATACAGCTTCTTTAGGAGTCAGCCTTCAGCCCGGGGTCCCTGATGGAACCTACACTGTATCTACAAGGGTACTTTCTGCAGTTGATGGCCACACTCTTGATAACGCATTTACTTTTGGAGTCGGAGTGGGCACTCAACTTAGCGGTCATAGTAGTGACCAGCAAACACAGGATTTGTTTTCTACGCCAGCGATTGTATCAAGATATCCTGGAACGATTGGACTTATTATGATTGTAGGCGCCGCCTTTGCCACGTTGTGGCTATGGAAACCAATCGCTAGGGTCCCATGGCTTTCAGACGCTATTGCGCAAAAGAAAATTGCAATAGATAAAGCCATGATAAAGTTCGTTATCATCGGCATCATACTCGTGCTTGCATCGGGCGTAGCGATGATACTTGTGCAAGCCAATTCGGTAGGAGGCAGCATCCAAGACGCCATTGCAACAAAGTTTGGCAATGTCTGGCTCTCAAGAATGCTGCAATCGGCAATCTTGGCTGCAATCGCTTTTTCAGTTTATCGAAAGGTCGTTAGGAAGAATCTAAGTCTGGGAAGATCGGAAACTCTCGCGATACTGATCCTTGGCCTTGCTATACTTGTTACTTCTAGTCTAATAGCCCACGCCGCAGCAACAAGCCAGATAAGTGCAATAGCACTCGACTTTTTCCATGATGCTGCAGCGGCAATATGGATAGGTGGCCTCATATTCCTTGGATTTGTTGCAGCGCCAAGAATACTTGAAATCGCTGATGAAAAGGTAAAGGCTACAGCAATTTCGCTTCTGATTCCGAGATTTTCTATAATAGTAGTCATAATACTTGGAGTCGTAGCAATAACAGGCCCTCTTTTGCTGTATTCTATCGAAAGCGATCTTTCGCTTATACTTGCATCGCTGTATGGTAAGTTTCTCGTAGTCAAGTTGAGCCTTGCAGGTGTCATGCTCGGGATGGGCGCTTATTCGCAATTTGCAATACAAAAGAAGGCTGTATCAGTTGTCAATAGCGGTGGTGGTGGCGGAGGAGGCACAAGCATGATACAGACAAGGACGCCAAACCTCAAACACTTTGGCAAATTCCTCAAGGTAGAGGCGGCAGTTGGTATTGGCTTGCTATTGATGGTAACCCTTATGTCAAACAGCTCCGTGCCATCAGGTCAGTTCCCAGCATATCAAAACCAAGAGCAACTGGCAGCAGGCTGCTGCTGGTGATGGTGGTGGTGGTGGTGGTGGTAATGGTGATGGGGGTGAACAAGCAAGTGCTACTTCTGGCCCAACCTCTCCTTTAAAGACCGACTTTGTTCAGAATGTATACTTAGGTAATGATGGGGGCAAGATAAAGCTGGCAATAAGCCCCTTTGATGTGGGTCAAAACAACTTCAAGATATCATTTATTGGAACAGATGGCATGCCGGTTAGCAGCATCGAGTCTGCAACAATAAAGATGACTCAAACTGACAGAGCCATAGGACCAATTACAATTGATACAAACAAACAATCAGATGGTGTGTTTGCTTCCGATGCCAGTTTTGGAGTAGCCGGTAAATGGGATGTAATAATTGAAGGAGTCAACTCGCAAGGAGATAACATGATTGCCTCCCTTGATCTGAATGTCAAACCGCAGGTATCAAACCTTGATTTTACCATTAACCAGTACCAGACTCCAACTAGCAGTATGCCTCTCTTTCCAGTATTTGATGCAGAGAGGCAATCGATATGGGTGGGTGACTCGATGCTAGGAAGCGGAAGGATATGGCAGCTAGATATTACTACAGGCAACTATACTGCTCATAATATAAAAGGCGCAAATATTGTGACGCAAACGGTGCTTGCTCCTGATGGCAAGCTATGGTACATTGACCCGCTGGCGGCGCGGCCAAGCAGTACCTCTAGGAGTTTATGATCCTGACACAGAATCACTAAAGCAGTTTGTGATACCAATAGAAGGTGTCGGGACTGGACTTACGATGGACAGTAGTGGAAACCTATGGGTACCTACTTCTCAGTCAAACAAGGTGGTAAAATTCATACCCCAAACAGAGCAATTTGTGTCATATGACATTCCAACACCTCAGGCAGAGCCGGTGGGAATCATAACTGACAGCCAAGGCAACATCTGGTTTACAGAAGCTATTGGAAAAATTGCAAAAATAGATGTCAACAGTGGCAACATAACGGAATACGCACCAAAAAACGGGCAGCAAGCGCTTGACGAGCCAACAGCAATATTGGAGGATCCGAATAATCCTGGCACACTTTACATTTCAGAGCACACTGCCCATACTGTGACTGCTTTTAACACACTCCTCGGCACTTTCCACAGGTATCCGCCACTCAATGAGGCCGGCCTACCCTTTGGCATGGCCATGGACAACTATGGTAACCTCTGGGTCGCAGAACACCAAATTGATAAGATGGCAGTGTTAGACCCAAGAACAGGAGCAAGTAAAGAGGCCAATATCCCAATTACAGGCTCATTCATACAGTGGATAACTTCAGATGACAGTGGAAGGGTCTGGTTTGCAGCTCAACAGGGTAACGGACTTGGCAGCGTTTCCATAACAGCCAAGCCTTCTTCATCCCCATTAGCTTTAGCCAACGGCACAGCAGGAGGGCAGGCAGCAGACTGACGCATCGACAGCGGGCGGAATTCAACAGCTTGGATTTTCATTTGCAGCGGGGGCAGGACCGGGCATGGCAGCTGGCATAGTTTTGAGTGCACTTTTCTATGCCAAGTCTTCAATTGACTTGAAGCGCAATATGCGTGCTGCATTAAGACAAGAAAGACAGTAAGGACACTGACAACTTTTATTGTCAGCAAAGATTTTTTTACTTTTTTAGTCTAAACGCCGCAAGGACGTTGCGTTCAGGCTCTGTCGCATTGCTCCTATAGCGAGGAGCTTATGACTGTCGGGTTGATATAATTAAAGCCGCGAGTATGTCTGCAAAGCAGAACTGAAGCTGCGGATTGAGAGTCCTTTCTGGCCAACTGTTCATGATCAAGCCTGGCTTTGCTATCACAGACTAGTCACTCTGTCTTCCACAGAGAAAATCCTAAGCTAGCCTGAACCTTTGTGTAAGGAATACTGCAGTTGTCATAAATACAGCCAGAGCAGCAAGTAGAACGCCGGCTGGAAATTCCGGGGTCACGGTTATCGAAAATGTGGCTTCTTCATCAGTCGGTATCGGTGGGCTTATCCCCGTGGCAGCAAGGGACACTTGTATGGTATAATCTCCATTTTGTTGAAATGTAAATGGGACTGTCACTGTTCCCTCAACATTGTGAAGAATTGCCTGCCCTGTCTGGTTTGCTGCGCTGAAAACCTGCTGACCATCCTTCAATATCCTAACATCGTAATCTTGGTGCTGATGTGGAGTGTCTGTGCCAGGGTTGAGAAAGCTTACAGTGAACTGACCCTGTCCCCCTTCGGTCCAAACAGGGTCTAAGCGAATATCAAGTGTACCCTTGCTGGTAGTTTTCATCATACCCCCTTCTTGGGCATAGGCAATGGGTGCAATAGCTGTGGTGGTTATGACGCTGAAAATCGCTACAAGCAGCAACGCAATCAAGAAGAACATGTTTTTTGCCATTAGGATTATTGATTGGATGCCTAAATAAATTGTTGCCGTTGGCGCTGAGCAGCAGCAGGCAGCAATAGCAAGCACAGCTAGGCCTAATGCGGCGGCAGAAAGCACAAAAATTCGAGACTGAAACTCAGGCGTAACCTGTATTGGTACAGTGACCCGCTCGCCCAGATCTTCAATATCGTCTATGCTTATTTCATACGATCCCATCTCTTCAAAAAAAAACTCCTGAGAAATCGTTATTTGATCTAATCGCTGAATCTCAGGCCTGCCATCTTTATAAATGGAAAAGTCATATTTGATATCTTCAATTTGGCTGCCCGTGTCAGGGTCAATAAAGTGTATTTCAAAATTGTTTACGTTGCCAATATCGCGTGGCATCCACAATATTTCAACCGTGAACGTAGCCTGATCAGTAACTGCTTCAAGCCTGATCTCCTCTTGTGCTGTTATCGACTGCAAGGTTAGAATGCTTGAGAACAATGCCAGGGACAGAGTAAGACTGATAATAATAATAATAATAATAATTGCCATAATGCAAGCGAAGGACTTGGTATGAAAAAAGCCTCCAGATAATAATAACCTATGGCGAGATTATTGTATGATTGGCTACATTGAGCATGAGAGACAATCCGCAGTGAAAACATCAAGGTGAAGGTTCCAAAAATCAAAAAAGAAGGAAAGGTAAAGAGAGAAGAAAAAATGTTCGTATCCTTTGGATGGGTCTCTGCTATGACTGGATGAATCAAATAGCAATCTAGCCAGTCATGTTTTTAAGAGATGAAATTTTTTTACATCCTATCATGCGGATTGTCTCATTTCTTCCAAGCGCAACCGAGACGCTTTATGAACTCGGTGCTGGAAACCAAATAGTGGGTGTGACTCATGAGTGTAAATATCCATCTCAGGCAAGGAAAAAACCCCAGGTTATACGGCCCTCTTTTGACCCAAGCCAGATGACAGGGCAGGATATAGATAGCAAAATAGTTGAGCTGATGCACTCCGGGAAAGACATTTACAATATAGACGAAAATATCCTGAAAAGAATCTGTCCGGACCTTATCGTTGCGCAGGGGATTTGTGAAGTATGCTCGCCATTTACAAAGGAGATAAACAGAGCGGTAAGCCTCCTTGGAGACCGCCGGCCAGATGTGCTAGTTCTCGACCCGCACGATCTTGATGATATACTTGTCAGCATAATGGAAGTGGCAGAAAAAATAGGCAAGGTTACGGAAGGGCGAAAGCTTGTAGCTTCTCTGCAAAAGAGGATCGACATGGTGCGCAGTATGAAGATAAAACGCAATCCCAAAGTGCTCTGCGTTGAGTGGATTGACCCGCTTTTTACTGCTGGACACTGGGTTCCCCAGATGGTTGAATATGCTGGCGGCATAAACGGCCTAAGCTCTGCTGGCGAGCCTTCGCGCCGAATGGACATAGATGAAGCAGTACAGCTGAATCCAGATACCATTGTGCTTATGCCATGCGGCTTTGACATAGAGCAAACGTTGAGAGAACTCCCCGCGCTTGTGCGAAACGAAAAGTGGAAATCGCTTGAAGCAGTCAAAAATGGAAATGTCTACGCTGTCAATGCAAATGAATATTTTAGCAAGCCGGGGCCGCGTACTGTCATAGGCCTTGAAATAATGGCAAAAATCTTGCACCCCGAGGCTTCACAGCAGATCAGGGTTCCGAAAGGTTCGTACAAAAAAATTAGTAAAGTATTATTGCGTTAAAGAGACCTCGATATAAACGTCGTCTGGGATCTTCAAACGCATCAGCTGTCTAATGGCCCTGTCATCGGCCCCAACATCGATCACGCGCCTATGGATACGCATTTCATACTTGTCATATGTATTAGTTCCCTGGCCAGCAGGAGATTTTCTAGTGACTACTTTAAGCTTTTTTGTCGGAAGTGGATGCGGTCCGCGCAACCTGATACCTGTCTTTTCTCCAATCCCTTTTATCTCATTACAAACGCCTTCAAGCGTTGTAAGATTTGTGCTTGTAAGTTTAATTCTTGCTGCCTGAGGCATATCTATCGTCCACTTTACTTTTTGCTTGGATCGTACGTCTCAGTAATGCTCAGTACAACTCCTGCACCAATCGTGGTACCCATATCCCGTAGAGCAAACCTCCCGATCTCTGGAAAGTCCTTGAAGGTCTCAATTGGCAGCGGCCTCACCGGTTTGATCCTAACTATTGCTGCATCGCCTGTCTTGAGGAACTTGGGGTTCTCCTCTGTCGTTGCGCCTGTCCTAGGGTCAATTTTAGAGACGAACTGCGAGATTGTGGCAGCCACCTGCGCTGTGTGTGCATGTAAAACTGGAGTATATCCAGGGGCGATTGCTGTTGGATGGTGGATCACAATTAGACGGGCTTCTATCTCCTTGGCAACTGATGGTGGGTTGGCTGCCAGCCCCAATTATGTCGCCTCGCTTGATCTGCTTCTTATCTACACCTCTCAGGTTAAAGCCGACGTTGTCGCCTGCTTCTGCAGACTCAAGCTGAGTGTGGTGAGTCTCTATGGACTTGATCTCGCCAGCCGCACCAGACGGCATCACGATGACTTTTTCACCTGGCTTCATCTTGCCTGTCTCAACCCTACCTACTGGGACCGTTCCAACACCCGTTATAGAGTATACGTCTTGTATAGGGATTCTCAGCGGCTTACCCACCGGTTTTTCTGGCGGATCTAAAATGTCAAGTGCCTCAGCAAGGGTGGGTCCTTTGTACCAAGCCATATTCTCCGACTTTTTAACCAAGTTGTCGCCCTTCCAGCCAGATATAGGGATAAAGTTGATCTTAGCGGTATTGTAGCCTACAAGCTTTAACATCTTTTCGACTGCCTCTTTGGCCTCCTTGTAGCGTGACTCTTGGAAGCCAGCATCATCCATCTTGTTTAGTGCAACTATGATTTGATTCACACCAAGCGTCCTTGCAAGGAAAGCGTGTTCCCTTCCTTGTCCTCCTGGCTCAATTGCTGCCTTCCATTTCACCGGGCTTTACAGAAATGACCAAAATGGATGCATCAGCCTCTGACGCACCAGTGATCATGTTTTTGATAAAGTCCCTATGACCGGGAGCGTCAATTAGCGTGTAGAAATATTTTGATGTTTCAAACTTTTGGAAAGCGAGATCGATAGTAATACCTCTTTCGCGTTCGTCCTTGATGCTATCTAGAACCCATGCATACTTGAAGGTATCACCCTTGCCCGTTGCTTCTGATTCTTTTGCATATTGCTCGATGGTTCTCTGGTCAATGGCACCCAGATCAACCAATAAATGACCTACAGTAGTTGATTTACCATTATCGACGTGACCTGTTACAACTAGGTTCATGTGTGGCTTTTTGCTAGCGCTCATAGAGCAGGAACGCCCCATGGGCTTTATTTGTATTTCGGCCGTGATTGTTTGAAAATTCATATCAACTGGCTAATAACTAGTTCTTTGCGGTTTTCAGTTCAGTTCTATAGCCTATTACCTAACGGAAAGGTTTTAAATGATATGCCACGACCTTGTCTCATTATGCGAGTTACAATTAGTGCTATCAAGGCCGATATTGGAGGGATCGGAGGCCACACCTGCCCAAGCGAAGAACTTCTAGAATCTGTGAGGAACTTTGTCGTCAAAAATGCAAAAGGGCTTCTAATAGATCAGTACGTCGGGTACACTGGTGATGATATACACATAGTAATGACCCATACTCGAGGCGTGGAGGAGGAAAGAATCCACAAGCTGGCGTGGGATGCCTTTACTGAAGGGACAAAATTGGCAAAGGATCAGGGGTTGTACGGTGCAGGACAGGACCTACTCAAAGACTCATTCTCTGGCAACGTCAAGGGAATGGGGCCGGGTGTTGCAGAAATTGAAATGGAAGAGAGGCCAAGCGAAGTATTCTGCATATTTGCCGCAGATAAGACAGAGCCAGGTGCATTCAACTTACCCATGTGGCGCATGTTTGTTGATGCTGGCAGCAACACGGGGCTTTTGATCAACGAGTGGCTTGCAGAAGGTGTAATTTTTAGGATAATGGACGTCATGGAGGGCAAGGTTGCCGAGCTGAAATTGTGGGAAGATAAGGCTGAGCTAGAAAGCAGCGCTTATGTATCCAGGACGCTACGTTGTCCACTCTGTCATGTCATCGGACGGCAATGATCAGATCGTGTCAGCGTCTACTGACAGGCTGCATAACATCGCTGGCACGTACGTCGGCAAAGACGATCCAATAGCAATAGTCAGAACCCAAAAGAATTTTCCAGCCACCGAAGAGGCAGGCAGCTCCTTCAACGAGCCTCATTATGTCGCAGGCAACACAAGGGGAAGCCACCACATGCCCCTGATGCCAGTCAAACTTAATTCCGCCGCATCATTGAATTACTCTATCCCAATCGTATCATGTCTGCTTTTTAGTATGCGTAATGGCAAGCTCACCGGGCCGCATGACGGGTTTGGCACTGCCGATTGGGATCTACAGAGGATGAGGGGAGCAGAGCGTGCCATGATAATGCGTAACCAAGGCTTTATCCATCCAGCCACACTTGTTCCAGATGAACTGGAATACAACAAAGGCTACGAGGCTAGAATGTCAAAGTTGCAGAGCAAGTTCAAAGATTTAGAGGAGATAATGAATGGCAAGAGCAAGGCGGCCACAACTAAGGCTGCTCCTACAAAACAGACTAAAGCTGGCAGTAGCAAGCTTTGAAGCAGCCGCTGATCATCAATTTCAAAAACTATGAAGAGGCCTTGGCAGACAGAGCAATCAAATTAGCTGAGGCGGCGCGTGAGGTTGCGGAGAAACTAAGAATAGAGATAGTAGTTGCGCCCCCCCAGCCTGTGTTGGCTCTGATTGCAAATAGGATACACATACCGGTGATATGTCAGCATGTCGACAACGAAAAGATGGGCCCTAGTACCCGGTTTTATCGTACCTGAAATCGTAAAGTCCTGTGGTGCGATTGGGTCACTGATAAATCATAGCGAGCATCGAATAGAAAGGAGCTCAATCGCAAGCCTTGTGCAGCGGATGAGAAAGCTTGGTATGGCGTCAATTGTGTGTGCACAGGAACCACGCGAAGTTGTTGAGATATCTACCCTTCAACCTGACTTTATCGCTATAGAGCCACCTGAGCTTATCGGCAGCGGAAAAGCTGTGTCAAGGGAAAACCCTGGGATAATAACCAAGTCCATAGAAGCGGCAGGATCACGCTCTAGAGTCATCTGCGGAGCAGGCATCACAAACAAGGATGATGTCACTAAGGCGATGGAGCTTGGCTCTCAGGGTATACTTGTTGCAAGTGGCATAGTCAAAGCTACCAATTGGGAAAAAAAGATAGCCGAGCTTGCTTCTGGCATGAAGGGTTAATGCGCCGCAGAGGTCTTATCCAACTTTTCAGGCTTGTTTGTGATGAGACTAATACTGCTCTACTGTCGACTGTAAACCATGTTTTTGATGAAGAATTCTCCTGCCTTGTAGGAGCTTCGGACGAATGGCCCTGCCACCGTGTAGGCAAATCCCATCTTTTCAATGCTTTTCTTGTATGTATCAAATTTCTCTGGCGCTACATACTCTTTAACCGGCAAGTGTCTGCTTGTGGGCTGGAGGTATTGGCCGATGGAAACTATGTCGACTCCTGCTGACCTTAGGTCCTTGGCTGCATCCATAACCTCCTCTTCCATCTCACCTAGACCAAGCATTATAGACGACTTTGTATAGATTTTGTAGTCGATCTCTTTTATTATTTTCAAGACACTTAGTGATTGCTCATAGGTTGCGCGTGCATCTCTGATTAGCGGCGAAAGACGGGCTACAGTTTCAATATTGTGGCTTATGACTTCAGGTCCTGCATTTGCCACATTTTCTATGGCATGGCGATTGCCATGAAAATCTGGGATAAGGGGTTCAATTATTGTTTCAGGACACTGCAGCTTCACTGCCTTTATTGTTTTTGCGATATGATTCGCTCCTCCGTCCTGCAGATCGTCCCGGCATACCGAAGTGATCACGACATATCTCAACCCCCACTCTTTGATTGCTTTAGCAACTCTCTCTGGCTCATCTGGGTCAAGATACAGTGGCCTGCCACTGCCCACCGAGCAGAACCTGCAGCCCCTTGTACATACGTCTCCCATGATCATAATTGTGGCCGTTCCTCCTCCCCAGCATTCGCTAATGTTTGGGCATCGTGCTTCTTCACAAACCGTGTGAAGCCCAAGCGAAGCAATAGTCTGCCTAATGTTTACATAGTTTTCCCCAGAAGGCAACCTGATGCGAAGCCATTCAGGCTTTTTTTCGAGTCTATCCATCATAATCTCGTTCCCTTTGTCCGTCCGCCATTTAGTCAGACAATATGCTCAATAATAAGGATTCATCTTAGTGGGGTAGTGCAAACTCCTTTCTATGATATTCACAAATCGCTTGGTGCAAAGATCGTGGATTTTCATGGTTGGAAAATGCCACTTCAGTACTCTGGGATCGTAGACGAGCACGTCAATGTCAGAACCAACGTCGGTTTATTTGATGTCTCTCACATGGGCCGTTTTGAAATTAAAGGTCAGGACTCTCTCACATGTCTGCAAAAGCTAGTAACAAACGACCTTGAAAAGCTGGCTGATCATCAAGCACTATACTCTCCGATGTGCTATCAAGATGGCGGTATAGTTGACGACATAATTGCATATAGACTTGCCCATGATCACTTTCTAATTGTAGTCAATGCCTCAAACAGGAGCAAAGATTTCGAATGGATTTCAGAGCATTCAAAATCACTACATGTAGAGGACATAAGCGATAGAACTTCGCTGCTCGCGATACAGGGTCCACGAGCGTGTGATGTGCTGCAGAAATTGGTAGAAACTGACCTGCAGTCTGTTAAACCATTTCATCTTGTTGATGAAAATATTGATGGAATTGAATGCTTGCTATCCAGGACAGGTTATACAGGAGAAGACGGATTTGAAATGTTCTTCGATTCTTCAAGAATAGAAATCTGGGCCAAATTGATGGAGTATGCTAAAATATTTGGAGTCAAACCCGCCGGCTTGGGTGCACGGGATACACTACGGCTTGAAGCCGGCCTAATGCTTTATGGAAACGACATGGATGAAAATACCACTCCACTAGAAGTTCCACTAAAATGGACGGTCAGCTTCGGCAAGAAGCAAGAATTCATAGGCAAAAAAGCGTTGGGCAATAACCGTCCATCAAGAACGCTCGTTGGTTTTGAAGTTATGGAAAAGAGGATAGCAAGGCAGGGCAACAAGGTTCTCGTGAACGGACTGGAGGTAGGCTTTGTGACAAGTGGCAGTTTTTCTCCGACGCTTAGAAAGTCTATTGGGTTTTGTTTTGTACCCGTTGACGTTTTGCAGAATCAATCACTTCAAATCGATATTGGAGGCAAGCACTATGAAGCTAAAGTCACAAGCACAAGGTTCTATAAGCGTAATGTGAGATGATAATCTTGCGTCTGCATTAAATTTTTGCGAAGTGAGGGCTGAATTGAAAAGAGATAAAGTTTTAAGTTTGCTTCAAAGAAACGGAGTGTGTCAGAGTTAAAATTCACAAAGGAACATGAGTGGATTAAGACAGAGGATGGAATGGCAATAATTGGAATTTCTGACTTTGCTCAAGAACAGCTTGGAGACATAGTTTCAATAGAATTGCCAAAAGGTGGGGGTTTGTTCAGGCAAGGACAGACAATGGCGATAGTCGATTCGGTAAAGGCTTCTTCTGACATTTACGCTCCCATTAGCGGGGAGATAATAGAGGTCAATGAAGGATTGATTGAAAAACCTGAAATTATAAACCAGTCTCCGTACGACTTGGGCTGGATCGCAAAGATTAAACCCTCAAGAATGGAAGAATTTGAAAGTTTAATGACAAAGGAAAAGTATGACAGATATATTGGCGAAATAAAATAAGAGCAACAGAAATCGATGAACTACATACCTACAACAGAAAAAGACATACAAGAAATGCTAAACCTGATCGGAGTAGGTTCCATAAATGATCTGGTCAGGGAGTTCATTCCTGCATTCACAGGTAAACTAAATCTGCCTCAACCAAAGAGTGAGCTTGATCTAATACGTCATATGAGAGGCCTTGCCCATATGAACAAAGTCTTGCGGTGCTTTATCGGCGCAGGAGCATACAATCATTATATTCCATCAGCTGTGAGCCACCTACTGGCAAGGGGAGATCTCTTTACTGGGTACACGCCATATCAAGCAGAAATGAGCCAGGGGACGTTGCAGGCCACATATGAATTTCAATCTTACATATGCATTCTTACGGGAATGGACTTTGCAAATGCATCTTTGTACGAGGGCGCATCTGCCTTGGCTGAGGCAGCTCTACTTTCATGCTCTTATACTGGACGCGACCGTATTTTTGTAAAGGAAGGACTACATCCGCAGTATCTGGAAGTTTTGCAGACTTACTGCCAAGGGGCTGAACTTGCACTTACTGACAAAATAGACAACAATACTGCTTGTGTAATAGCCCAAAACCCTGATTTCTATGGCAATGTAGAAAATCTGCAGTACTTAGCAGAACAGGCGCATAGAGTGGGCTCACTCTTTACCACTTGTATAGTCGAGCCAACTTCACTTGCAATACTTGAGCCTCCCGGAAAATATGGCGCCGATATTGTGGCAGGAGAGGGGCAATCATTTGGTATACCTTTAAGCTTCGGTGGGCCCTATCTTGGGTTTATAGCTGTCAAAGATTTTTTGCTAAAGAAACTTCCAGGGAGGATCTGTGGCATGACCACAGATTCGAGAGGCAACAGAGGTTTTGTACTTACCTTTCAGGCGCGGGAACAGCATATCAGAAGAGAGAGAGCCACAAGTAACATAACAACCAATCAGGCGCTAATGGCGCTGGCGGCAACAATATATCTGGCGCTCATGGGCAGGAGTGGCTTGACAAGGGTTGCCAAACTGTCCTATGCTAGAGCACACATGCTGAAAAGTAAATTAGAAAGAGTTAACTTCAGGAATTTGAACAGCAAACCCTTCTACAATGAGTTTGTAGTGAAGGTTCCAGGTTCCGCAGAAGCACTTGCCTCAAGGCTGCTCAAAAAGGGAATACTGGGAGGCGTTAATCTGGGTGAAGACAATCTTTTGATTTGCTGCACTGAGATGAATTCTATGCAGGATATCGACGAGTTTGTTTCTGCCGTAGCGGGTGATTGAAAAAGAATGAAAATAATATTCGAATATGCAGAAGAGAAAAACACCGGGCATCTTCAGGAAGAAGATGTATGTATCGAGTTGCCAAGCGACATTGTCAGAAAAGAGATGCCGATCCCAAACATAAATGAAGTCGATGTTGTCAGACATTACACAAACCTGTCAAGGATGAATTTTGGTGTTGACATTGGATTTTATCCACTTGGCTCATGCACCATGAAGTATAATCCTAAGGTAAACGAAGATGCTGCAAGAGCGGAAGGGTTCAGCAACCTTCATCCTATGTCCCCGGAAGAATGCATTCAAGGATCGCTACAATTGATGTGGGAGCTGAAAGAATACCTGAAAGATATCACAGGGATGGATGATGTCTCTCTGCAGCCTTCTGCCGGCGCGCAGAGTGAACTCTTGGGAGTTATGATATCAAAGGCCTACTTTAGGCTAAAAGCAGAAAAGAGGACAAAAGCGATAATTCCCGATTCAGCCCATGGCACAAATCCTGCTACAGCTTCAATGTGCAAGCTGGAGACAATCACAGTGCCTTCTGATTCGCGGGGCAATATGGACATACGCAGATACAAGGAGTCTCTTACGCAGGAAGTGGCACTCGTTATGCTAACAAATCCAAATACTCTTGGACTTTTCGACGAAAACACTCTCGAGATCAGCGATCTTGCACACAAGAATGGAACTTTGATGTACTGCGACGGTGCAAACATGAATGCACTGTTAGGAATTACCCGGCCAGGGGACCAAGGCTTTGACATGATCCATCTAAACCTCCATAAGACATTTTCAACCCCCCATGGAGGAGGGGGCCCTGGAGCGGGTGTGCTGGGAGTGAAATCATTTCTTGCAGACTATTTGCCAATACCCCGCGTGGTCAAGCGTGACGGTAAATACTCCGTTGACTACACTGCTAAAAAATCAGTTGGAAGGGTTCGATCCTTTTATGGAAACTTTGGCATGCACGTTAGGGCATATTCGTATATCAATTCCTGGGGGAGCAGGATTAGAGAGGTATCAGAACATGCCATATTGAACGCCAATTACCTTCAAGCTCTTCTGAAGGATACTTTTGACCTCCCCTACAATCGCCGGTGCGCCCACGAATTTGTTGTGTCCTCAAAGAGATTTGGTGAAAAGAGTGCCCTGAACATTGCAAAAAGACTTATGGACTATGGCTTCCACCCTCCCACTATTTACTTTCCCCTCATAGTCCAGGAGGCTTTGATGATAGAGCCTACGGAAACAGAAAGCAAAGAAACGCTGGACAGATTTGTGCTAGCGCTAAAAAAAATCACGAATGAAATAAAAGAAGATCCAGAGACGATTAAGCAGTCACCACTGTCTACACCGGTTGGCAGACTGGATGAAGTTGCTGCTGCTCGGCGGCCGAATCTGAGATGGCAGCCTTTCCAAAGACAAACCAAAGTGGCAATGAATGAAAAGATCCCATAATGTATACAAATCTCAGAAACTTATCAGAATAGCGCTAGAATACGATGAAAGCGAAAATACCATCTACTCAATTACAATTTCCGGCGACTTTTTCCTTTATCCAGAGGAAGCTTTGGAGGCCCTTGAAGCACATCTAATCGGCACAAAGCTAGAAAGAGACACTCTCAATCAAGAGATTGATATGTATCTGAAGAATTCTGAGGCATATGGTTTTGATTCGATATCTCTGACAGAGGCAATACTTGGTTGTAAGACAGAATGAGCACTATAAATTTCAGCAAAATAAGAGTATTGGAAACCGGATACAAGTCTGCTGCACTTAACATGGCAATAGACGAAGCGCTGATAGAGAGCATAGACGAATCGCCGGTTCTGAGAGTTTACGGATGGCGACCTGCGGCTGTCTCTGTAGGCTATTTTCAGAGCATAAGAGACGAAGTGGATATTGAAAAGTGCAGCGAGACTGGAGTTGATGTTGTCAGGAGGTTGACTGGAGGCGGGGCTGTATTACATGAGTTTGAGCTCACTTACTCCTTCATAACAAAGCAATACCCGCAGAACATCATGGAATCATATCGATGGATTTGCGAAGCCCTCCTGATGTCGATAAAAAGGCTGGGGTTTAATGCAAGCTTTGTCCCGCTCAATGATGTAGTCGTAAACGACAAAAAGGTCTCAGGGAGTGCTCAGACAAGAAGGAAAGGGGTGCTGCTTCAGCATGGCACTGTGCTGTTAAACGTTGATGTAGACAAGATGTTTTCCATTCTAAAAGTGCCTTCTGAAAAGCTAAGGGACAAGATAATCAAAGACGTCAAACAAAGAGTAACCAGTCTAGAGGGCATAACATTTGATGAGATGGCTTCATCGCTGAAAGCCAGTTTTGCCACAAAATTTGACGCCAAGCTTGTTTGTGACTGCCTCAGCACACATGAAATTAGCCGTGCCAAATGGCTGGCAGAAGGAAAATTCAGCAGCAAAGAGTGGAATTTTAGAAGATAAGCAATTTTATTGCTAACCGTAACAAATCACTTTGCGTATGTATGATGCTATAATAATAGGCGCTGGACCCGGCGGCTATACGTGTGCTATCAAAAACGAGCACAGATGGGAGGCAAAATCTGTATCATAGAAAAAAATGGGTTTGGTGGTACATGCACGCAAAGGGGATGTATTCCGACAAAATATCTCCACTCTATCGGAGATATAATCAGAAGATCTGCTTCTGCAAGAAAGGATGGATTGAAGGCACATATCGAATTGAATTATGCGACTGTAAGGTCAAGAATGGCAGGCACTGTTAACAGGCTTGCATCTGGGATCACAACGCTCTTGGAAAGCAACAAGATAGACATTGTGCGTGGCGAAGCCTACATGCTTTCTAGAAATAAAGTAATGGTGAATGATAAGAGTTTGGAAACAAAGAACATTGTTATTGCTACAGGGAGCCACCCTGTGTGCCTGCCCCACTACACTTTTGAAAAAAATATAATTTCAACAGACACAATTTTTGAACTTGAAAAATTGCCTGAATCAATTGTAGTTATAGGTGGCGGATATAGCGGCTGCGAACTTTCTGCCATCCTCAACTCTTTTGGATGTAAAGTATCTCTAATCGAGGCGCAGGACCACTTGATCCCTCTTCAAACTGAAGAGATAGGAAAGACTATTGAAAAATATATGCGCTTGGACGGGATCAATGTAATGACAGGATCTACGGTTGAAAAGATCTTCGAGACAGCAGTGGTCACTGGCGGGCAGACGGTTGAAGCAGAGAAGGTGTTAGTATGCATTGGGCGCAGACCATCTATAAACGTCAGTGAATTGAGCAACTGTGGTGTAAAATTTAGCGACCGAGGAATAGCTGTCAACGAGGAGATGCGCAGTACGGTTCAAAACATTTTTGCAATAGGTGATGTAACCGGCATCTTTGAACTTGCTCATGTCGCCTCAAAACAGGGCGAGGTAGCAGCACAAAACATAATGGGAAAAGGAATTAAGATGGATTATGGAACTGTACCTGCATGCGTCTTTACATATCCGGAAGTGGCTTTCGTTGGCAAGCTGGAAGGAAGGTGCGGAGAATTTCCGCTTGCTCCAAGTGCAAAGGCAAATTGCCTAGGCGACACAAGGGGAATCTTTAAGGTTTTTGAGAAAGACGGAATAATTGTGGGAGCTTTAATTATCGCTCCACATGCAGGCGAGATGATCGGAGAAGCTGCTCTTGCAGTTAGAATGCACATGAAACCACAAGATATATCTGATACGATACATGCCCACCCTACGCTTCCAGAATCGCTTGTAGACGCCACAAGAGATATTGACAGCCAAGCCATACACATTCCTTACAGGAACAAAAAGTAGAACGACTAGCCCAGAACATACAGTTTTCTCTTGACGATTGAGGAGTGAAATTATATCCGCAGCCATGTACACGCACAACATTTTAAGCCATTAAGGAAAAAGAATCACACTATCCAGCAATGTCTGAAGACAGCAGACTTTGGCAGAATCCCTCACATCGTTAAGCCAATATACTTCTTCGAGGAGGCAGACGGCAGAAATAAGATGCTGCTTGGCGGCAAAGGAGCCGGCCTCGCAGAAATGACAAGGCTAGGTCTGCCTGTACCACCTGGCTTTATAATAACGACTGAAATTTGTGAAAAATTTTACGAAGCAGGTAGACGCATGCCAGACGGATTGATGGATGAAGTGCGCATGTCGATAAGACGCCTAGAAGATCTGACGGGAAAGAGGTTTGGCGACTGTGAAAATCCACTCTTGGTGTCAGTTCGGTCCGGCGCTCCGGTGTCGATGCCCGGTATGATGGATACTATTCTTAACCTTGGCCTGAACGAGGAGACAGTAGAGGGCCTTGCAAAGCAGAGCGGTAAGCCGGAATTTGCGTGGGACACATATCGGCGGTTTATCCAAATGCTTGGCAAGATTATTGTAGGCATAGATGCTCGCAAGTTTGACGGCATAGTGGCTGGCAAAGATCTTTCTGACGTAAATGCACTCAAGAGTATTGTAATTTCATCTAAGTCGCTATACGAAGAGACCGGAAAGAAATTTCCACAAGATCCATATAAGCAAATAGAGCTTGCAATAGAGGCAGTCTTCAGGTCATGGATGGGCAAGCGCGCAGTAGAATACCGCAAGCAATACAACATCACAACAGAAATGGCAGGGGGTACTGCCGTGACATTAGTTGCCATGGTATTTGGAAATATGGGCTCGGACAGCTGCACAGGCGTTGTGTTTACTCGTGACCCAGAGACAGGCGAAAAGCGGCTGTACGGCGATTACCTTGTAAATGCGCAGGGCGAAGATGTAGTTTCAGGCAAGGTGACACCTAACCATATCGACGCGCTTGACAGCGAAATGCCAGATGTATATAGGCAGCTGATTGAAGTGACTGAAAAGCTTGAGAACCACTTTAAAGAGCCGCAAGATGTCGAGTTTACGGTAGAAATGGGGAGGCTGTATATCCTTCAGACAAGGACAGCCAAAATGAATGCAGTAGCGGCGGTCAAGATCTCCGTCGACCTCTACCGCGAGGGTCTTATAAGCAAAATTGCTGCGCTTGAGAGAATCAATCCGGAGGAGCTTGAGCAGCTTTTGTATCATAGGATAGATCAGCACTCCAAACAAAAGCCGATTGCGACAGGAGTAGGTGCATCTCCTGGGGCGGCAAGCGGAAGTGCAGTATTTGACATTGGATGCGCAGAGGAACTTGGCAAAAAAGGGGAAAAAGTGATCCTCATAAGGGAAGACACCAAGCCAGATGATGTCCCTGCTTTCTTTCAGTCAGTCGGGATACTGACTAGCAGAGGTGGCAAAACATCACATGCAGCCGTGGTCGCGCGTGGCATGGGCAAACCATGCGTTGTAGGATGCTCGCAAATAGAGATTGATGCCGATGGTAAGAGCTTTAGCATTAATGGGAAAAAAATAGTGGCAGCAGGTCAGAAGATAACGATTGACGGATCGACAGGCAAAGTTTACGTAGGAGAGGTTCCAACGGTTGAACCGGAAATTTCATCAGAGTTCAAGGAACTTTTGCAGTGGTCTTCGGAGATGAAGGGAATAAAGATAAGGGCAAATGCAGATACGGTCGAGAGTGCTGCTCTCGCTCACAGATATGGCGCTGAAGGGATTGGGCTTTGTAGGACTGAACGCATGTTCAACCATCACGACAGGATAGTTCAGTTTGTTAATATGATAATGGCACAAGATGAGATCGAGAGGAGGCAAGCACTGGCAGAACTAAAGCCGCTACAAAGATCAGATTTTAAAGCTATCTTAAGTGAAATGAAAGGCCTTCCCGTTACAATAAGGGCTGCTTGATCCTCCACTGCATGAATTCCTGCCGAACGAAGAGGATCTGATGCAAAAGATATTTGAGCTCAAGTCGCGGGGGGGTATGACCTCCGAGATCACTCGCATAGAAAAGATACTGCACCGCGTACATGAGCTCTCTGAAATTAACCCTATGCTAGGGCACAGAGGAGTCAGGATGGGGATATCTTTTCCCGA
The DNA here is from genome assembly GCA_963786915.1 of uncultured Nitrososphaeraceae archaeon. Taxonomy (GTDB): domain Archaea; phylum Thermoproteota; class Nitrososphaeria; order Nitrososphaerales; family Nitrososphaeraceae; genus Nitrososphaera. The sequence goes on along the minus strand of CAWBAU010000014.1, from coordinate 99,840 downwards.
GATCTATGAGACGCAAATAAGATCGATATGCGAGGGAGCGGCGGAGCTGACCGGGGAGAGGATTGCAGTTGAGCCACAAATAATGGTGCCCCAGATAGGCTTGGTAGAGGAGCTTGCAGTAGTAAGGCATATCTTTGAATCAGTCAAGCGTGAAGTAGAGCACCGACACAAGGTAAAACTAAAGATAAAGTTTGGCAGCATGATTGAAGTAGTCCGAGCCTGCCTTGTAGCAGATGAGATTGCACATCTTGCCGATTTTATTAGCTTTGGCACAAACGACCTTACTCAGGCCACTTTCAGCTTTAGCAGGGAGGATGCTGAAGGCAAGTTCCTCCCATTTTACCTAGAAAAGGGGATCGTGAGCGTTAACCCATTTCAGAGCATCGATACCAAAGGAGTTGGCAGGCTCATGAAAGTAGCTATCGACATGTCAAGAGGAGTGAAAAAGGATATAGAAATTGGAATCTGCGGCGAGCATGGAGGCGATCCTAAGTCGATCGAGTTTTGGAGCAATATTGGCCTCGATTATGTCAGCACCTCGTCCCATAGGATCCCGATTGCGATACTCGCCGGCAGCTCAGTCTGCCATAAAGCAGAACAAGCGCCTGCACCAGCATTCTGTCATATAACTTAAAATGTGGGGCTCGAGGCTAAATTAGAGAGAGAGTATATGGAGACTTCAGGTGGAGACAGCTCAGTCGCATACGAATGCATGCGCTGTGGAACACGAGTGACAGTGGAAGAGCTTTCTAGGCTGCCAGAGATAAAATGTATTTGCGGCTTTCGAGTATTTCGAAAAGCCAGACCTCCGATAGTAAAGCAGCTTAAAGCTGTATAGTTCTCTTTTCTTTTTCATTTCCTCTTGTGATACGAATGGAACTTCTTGGCGTGATCACGCATCTGCTCCATTCCTTCAAAGCTTAAGTTGCATTGATTGCACACGTACATGCTCTCCTCGTGCGTTAGCTGTTGGTGCTGCATCAATTCTTCGATCTTCCGGAACTTGCGCCCACAATTGTCACACTTGTGTCTTTCAAACATATATGCATTATCTTACCTCTCGCTGTTATTGTTGTTGTTGTTGTTGTTGTTGTTGTTGTTGTTGTTGTTGTTGTTGTTGTTCTGCCGATCCCAGCACTTCCTGCATAGGTTCCCGTTTATCTGCCAGGCAGGTTTGGGATGGTAAAAAAATAGTCCTAGCTTGCAGTTGCAGATCGCGCAAAAGCTCATTTTTTTATCATAGTCTGCATCCTTTTTTTGATAGCATGATTTGCATAAAAGAGTACCTGAGTCCATTTCCCACTGCCATTTTGGCTTGTTTCGATCTTGATCAGCGAGTTCTTTTTTGCATATGGCGCAGATATCAGGGATTTCTTTCTGCTCAAAGATGAATTCTTTTGTCTTTTCCAAATGGCAGTCGCCGCAGAGCATGCCTTCGATACCCCATTCTTCGCTAGGCTTGTACTTGTGACGGCCAAGTTCTTTTCCGCATACAGCGCAATGAACGACTTGCTTTTTTCCAAAGATGTGCAAGCAAAATCAGTACATGCCTTAACGCATACAAAAATGTATATCCTCCTGCCTCTACAGAGATATGAAAGCGAAAGATATCGCCTTATAGATAGAATATTCATAAAATAATCCCTGTATAGGGTGATTAGCAAAAAGCCCTGAGAAAAGCAAACTTTTTAATCACCCGAGAAGTTCTCCATTGCTAGAATGATGAACAAACCCGTTATAGCGGGTATTGCTGCAGGTATTCTACTGGCAGGGATCATACTAGGTCCTATTCCAGGATTTTTTAGTGCGCAAGCACAAGAAGAACAGATTACCACAGGCACTACCAAAAAAGTGACTTTAATTGCAAACGAAGTTGATGTCCAAGTAGCTCCAGATAATGCCCTACACCCTGGCGGCGTAATGTATAAAGCAATGGTCTTTAATGGAACGACCCCCGGCCCAGTAATATCAGTCGACCAAGGAGACACAATTGAATTTACGCTGATAAACGAAGGCCAGGTCATCCACAGCATGGACTTTCATGCAGGTTTTGGTCCACAGGCTGCTGTTGGTTCCGAAGCTAGTGAAACCGGATCTAACATCCAGCCAGGTCAGAGCGTGACATGGACATGGAGTCCACCGTATGCAGGTGTCTTCTACTACCACTGTGGTGCTGATGGTCTCAATGGTGTATGGGAGCACATTGCAAACGGCATGTATGGCGGCATCGTGGTGCATCCAGAGAACGAACAACCAGCTAAGGAGTTCTATGTAGTCTTTGGTGAACTCTACACTAGCAACGTCCAAGGTCTCTTTACTCCAGCAAACGGCACAGGTATACTAAATCTGACCAAATTCCTTGCGCGCGATCCAGACCTCGTACTGACTAACGGCATGGCTCACAAGTATGTTCCAGCGATAGGAGCATTTTCGAAGATCGATTTGAATCCTGACGCTCAGGTATTCCAAGTCCAGCCAGGCGAGCTAACACGATGGTTTATTGTCAATGGAGGTCCGAGCGATGATGTGGCATTCCACTTCATATCTGGGATGATTAGTGTCCACGACGGCTCAGTACAGAATAGATACGGGACCCAAGATTTGAACGACGAGACATGGAATATTCCACCAGGATCTGCTAGCGTAATTGAAGCTGTTTTCCCAACTGAGGGCCTCTATGTTGGTGTCGACCATGCAATGGTTGATGTGCTCAAGGGGGGAGCGTTTGCAGTCTTAGCAACTCCGGACTCGACTCCAGATGATCACCCAGCAGGGACAATGGTGCCTCCGCGAGGAAGCAATATGGTAACTGGTCCACCAATGGCGGCAAACGCAACCGCAGGGAACGCAACAGCTGGCCCCGCAGCTAACGCAACAGAGGCTGCAACAGAACCTGCTGCACAGAACCAAACCTTATCGGTGTTACCTAATGCAACAGAGGCAGCAGGCACTAATGCAACAACAGGTGATGCTGAAGCCAATCTTACGCAGCTTTCTGGCGAAACAACTAACGCAACAACAGGTGCTGAAAGCCTTGCAACAGCAGGTGGCGGCGCTAATGCAACAGAGGCAGGTGGAGCAACAGAGACAGGCGCTAATGGTGGCGGGGGTACTCGCTACCAGCGTTTCCATAGTCTCTGGCTCTTCAAGCCTGACTGACACTGCATATCAACCTAATCCTGTTGAAGTCAGTGTCGGCGATACAGTAACATGGACAAATGATGACACACAGCCACACACTGTTGTATCAGGCGAAAACGCACAGCCAAGTGGCGAGTTTGACTCCTCACCAAACTTTAACCCACTCATTGCTCCACAACAGACATTTGAACATACATTCACACAAGCAGGAGAATATCCATACTATTGTTCGCTGCATCCAAACATGGTTGGATCAGTCAGCGTGAGCTGACCTCCACAATCTCCTCTTCCTCTTTTTTTTGATTAACCAGAAATCTTTATTTTAAGATAATAAATAAATTTCTTAGAATTCTACTGCAAATTCAAAATGCTTTAATAAAAGCGCTACCTAGCTCAGAAGGGTTTAGCTATCTTGAAGAAGATTGAAGCGATTGTACCTGCTGCGAGGCTAGAAAGTGCTTTTGCGGCGCTGGGAGAATTGGGTTTAGGGGGTTTTACGTACTATGAATCAAGAGGGCGCGGACAGATTCCCCGCCCAGAAATTCACTCAGGAAGAGGCACAAGTACCTACCGTCCGGAATTTAATGTGAACGCAACAGTTGTTGTAGTTACCCAGGATTCTATGGCTGACAACGTAATTTCAAAGATCTTGGAGAGCACAAGTACAGGGCTTGCTGGCGAAGGTAAGATATTTGTCTCAGATGTGGACGACGTGATCGACATCGGATCAAAGCAGCGTGGCGAAGGCGCGCTATAGGAATCCAAAAATTTTCTTATTTTGTTATTAGATCCTCGATAGCCTGACTTACGTTTAACATGCCTCTCCTCTTTGCATATTCTTCTATCAGCCTAAGCTGATCAGAAGTAAAACAGATCGGCATAGTTCTTTTTTCTTCCATACTAGAATATGGTTCTGCAAGATTATAACTCTTTCTCAGAGGTATGCTAATATTTTCAGAACGTGGGAAAAGCTATAGTATGTTTGTTACTAGACTAATGCAAAGGTAGATTCTATGCGAGCAAGGGATCGGTGACATGTAAAAAAAGATTTTCTGTGTGTTTTATTGCAATTTTCGTCGTAGAAATGCTCACCAGTTGAGTAGAACGAAGAATATAATATGTTATTGATTTACCCAAAGTGTTGGTGATATAACAACTAATGTCGCGCATAACGGTCTCGCCCACTTACTTCCTGCTCTATCCTCCTCGTCGTCCTCCTCCTTTCCATCAACGTCAGCATTAGCAGGAATGATGATCTTTCATTAGGAGATAGAGTTCATTATATAATTTCAACAATCAGCAATAGATTGTTATAAGGCATTGTCATGTTTTTCCTTACTTCCTATATCATATGCTTCTGCAACGTCGTAAACAAAGACCTTGCCATCAGATGCAGAGCCAGTGCTTATAACCTTGAGCACATCATCAATAATTTCCTTGGCTGTGGCATCAGGCACTAGCACTTCAATTTTAGTGCGAAAGCCAAACTCTGGAGTATATCGCATGACCCCTCTTCCAACCGAAACGGGCTCTCTTTTTGCCCTGCCCCTTCCTTTGATTTCATAGAATGACATACCACCTACCTTGTGCTTGTGCAGCAGTTCGTTGACATCTGTAAGGCGTTCGTGTGGAATCAAGATGTCCAGCTTCTTCATGGTATATAATATTATCAGGATATCGAGGTATTAAGGGTTAATAAGAAACTACTGATGTATCAGGACAGCATAATTTTCTATCCCTACGTTGCAGGAGTGCCGCTTTCAAACTCCTTGTGATGCACCAGATCTTGTTGATTTTGGAATTGCTTACCGCACTTATCGCAAGTGAAATTTGACATAGCAGTTGGAGTGACCTCTGGGTAATCTTTGCGCTCTTCTGTTTCATTCACAGCCTCCCGATCTTTGATGCTACCATCGGCACTGGTTTGTCGGATCCGAACATCCGGGCTTTCGCGTGTATTGTCAGTTATCTGGTTATCCTTTTTCTTGGCAGGGACATTTTCTTCAATCGCCTTTTGCACATGATACTCATCACGATACTGAATATAGCTGTCAAGGCTTTCAAAAAGTGCAACAACATCTTCTTCATCGCGAGTATTGATGCTTTTGACATGATCTATGATGTTATTTTTGAACGCAGGAAATCTAAGTCCTGCAAGCTGGGCTAAAGCGCGATTTACAAATTCAGGGTTTCTTGCAGCTTTTTCTACTGCATCATTGATCCGGGTCGCATCGTGGGCGGGCATATGTTTTGCAGCATCGATGCTTTCTTTGGATATATCTTTCATCCTCTTTAGTCAGTTGCACAACAATTCTGATAATGGTTTCAGCTATTGTTTTGCGGATAGGCCACCATCCACCATCAGGACAGTGCCTGTGACCCACTTGGAGTCGTCAGAGCAGAGATATGCCACTGCGCCGGATATATCCTCTGGTTCGCCTATCACGCGCAAAGGAAATGTAGATTCCAGAACTTTTTTAGCCTCCTCATCCTGGAGATAGGGCTCGATTATCGAACTTCTGATAGTAGAAGGAGCAATGCAGTTGCAGCGAATTTTATATTGCCCGTACTCGACTGCCATACTCCTCGTGAACATTATTACGCCAGCCTTTGTTACAGCGTACACCGAGAGTGGCACTCGAGGAATAGATCTTATGCCAAGCACCGATGAGATGTTGACGATGTTGCCGCCCCCGTTTTTCATCATTATAGGGATTACAGCCTTTGTTATCCTAAACATGCCAAAAAGGTTTGTTTTGACAAGGTCATCCCACTGATCCTCAGTCATTTCATGAAAGGGCACTGGATCGTTTATTGTGCCAGCGTTATTGACCAAGATATCTATCTTGTCAAATGAATTGATCGTCTGATCGATTGCGCTGAGAACCTCAGCTTCCTTGGTAATATCGGCTATTACTGTCATTATGTTCTTCTTGTTACCAATTTCAGAAGCAGCTTTTTGCAGTTTGGTTCTGTTTCTGCCGAGCATGATGACCTTGCATCCTTCAGAAGAAAGTCTCTTTGAAATGGCCTTTCCAGCTCCACCGCCTGCTCCTGTCACTATAGCGACCTTACCCTTTATCATGTGATATTATTTCAGCAAGTATTCTTTTAAAGTATTTGAGTGTTCATGTGTTTACTTGTCGGCCAATGCTTTGGCTACGGCTGCCTGAAGCTCCACAATAACTGCGGCAGCATCTGATGGGTCGCTCTTGAATGTTGCACCGGCGGCATAGTCATGGCCGCCTCCCTCGTGAAGGTTAGCTGCAATGCTTCGGCACGAAATCAAGTCGTTGTTACGCCGTATGCTTACTTTACCCTTGGTACTATAGAACATTACTAGATCGGCGTTTGTATTAGCAAACACTTCTTCTGAAAATAGACTGTTCTGTAGGTATGGAGACGACTGGACATATGCTACTTTGAACCTGCCAGTCTGTCTTATCTGCATGAAGGCAAAGACCAGAGCTTTTGCCTCATCGCGCAGACGCACATAACTGTTGTAGTCACTCTGCATATCTACGTCCCACAAGATGCCTTTTGCAGATTTCTCTGCAAGATTTGAAAGCCGATAATAAAAGTCATGAAACGTTTGGTAGTAGCGTATTAGCTCAGATATTGGCGTTAGGTACTGATCCTTTGTGAAAAAGTCCATGGTATGAGCTATGCTCGCAAGTTTTGCAGCTAATATGTTCCCGGGCAGAAGTGTTTCATGCATGAGGTCTGCTGCGCATTTCCTTCCCGAAGCATCAAGCACAATTTCAACAAAGGGCTTGACTGCATCAATTGCCTGCTGCGACCAAGGATGGTGATCAACCCACATTATCTTCCAGCCCTTGAGTACCTGCATCTGAAAATATCTTCCTGCAGGTTTCGATCAACTCATCGTTGAGCCCAAGGTCTGCGATAACTATCTGTCCGCACTCTGATGGCGAGTATCTAGCTGCAGAGTAGATAAAGTTACCAAGCTTGCTAAAATTTTCAGCACCGTAGCCTAGAAACACCGTCATTGCCTGAGGATAGCGCATGAGTCCGATCGCAGCAGAATAGAGTCCATCAAGATCGGATTCGTGCGAGAATATTATTACATTCATCATTCAAACAGTTCCTCCTCGTCCTCCTTCTCTAGCACCGTTTGCCAATGAACTTGTCTTTCCAATATCTTATCTTGCGGTCCATATTATATGTTGTCGGGGATAAGTATTGCAAGAGGCAAATTGTTGCGTACCGCTGGTAACACCCACCGGTCGGTGCTGGTGTTGCTAGCGGTTTTTGCTCCAAGCCACGCCTTTTCTCCTACTACTGCATCTGCGGAGGCGCTACAAGCAAGCTTAAAGCTCCTAGACCTTCAAATATACACAGAGGTCAGATTTGGCTTTTTCACTGTCATGGGACCTTATTATTATCACAAATAGTTTGTATAGCCGAACTGTCAGACGAGAAGGTGTTTAGTTTAGATATATCGGTGAGGCTATAGGATAGCAAGAGCAGACTGTAGTTACCGACGAAAGGATTATTCTGTTAAGTGCTTTAGAAAAATAACCTGAGCCAAAGCTTAATTTTGACTACATCTTGGAGACCTGGATCAGCGGAGGTGGAGCAGAACTATATAAGAGCAGTAGAGGAAGCAAACTCTATGACAAGGATCAGTAATTATCAATATAACATATGTTGACAATAAATATATATCTTATACTGACTGCATTCTTTTAATGCCAATAGCACAAAGCAAACGCAAGTTAATTGCTGCCTACTGCCCTATTTATTGCCGTTGGATCACTAACGGGTGCAATAGCTACGGGAGGAGCGGCAACAATATCTTATGCACAGCAAGGTGGAGCCCAAGATGGAGCCCAAGATGGACAAGGAGGAAGAATAGTCCGCCAAGGAACCATAGTTTCAAATCCTAATCCGCTTGTCGGCTTTGAAGAAGGACAAAGAGCAACAATATTGCCATTAAGACAAGATGGTTCTGTCTATACAGGAGTGCTCACGTATACAGCTACTGAGCCAGTAGAGGTAGTCGTTCTAAATATCCAAACTCTCAACGAAACTGAACGAGCCATACTAAATGCTACTCAAGAGAGTGGCGAATTGGGAACACTCCTTACATCACGGCTTGACAACGAAAGCGCTGTAGTACTCGATATTATTACTCCAGTATATGGCGATTCACCAGTTCCATCAGCATCAATTCCATTTGCAGGCAATGCACTTTGGCTTCACAATCTAGGTGGAGACCCATTTGTAGCATCATACGCTGTAAGTGCTCAGGTTCTACCGGCACAGACGATGAATACTATAAGCAATGTCACAATAGCAGGTGACGAGGACGGTGGTGCAGCCGATGGAGATGGAGGAGAAGAGGGCGCAGCCGCTGAAGCCAATGCCACAGCAACAGATGCGGGAGACGAGGGTGACGAGGACGGTGGTGCAGCCGATGGAGATGGAGGAGAAGAGGGCGCAGCCGCTGAAGCCAATGCCACAGCAACAGATGCTGGAGATGTTGACGGGGCATAGATGAATAGTAACTGATGAAGACAAATAGGGAAGTTGTATAAACTCTCCTTTTTCTTTCTTTTTTCTCGTTTTTTATGTGTATTCACTTAATGCGGGATTCTTATCTTTTTGAAATAGTTGTGCGGGAATGCAAAAGACAATTTATAACCAACAAGCAACCCTGGTAAGGGATTAAACTATTTCTTTACGAGGGTATTATGGGATAAATTGATATCGAAACGGATAAGTTTTGATTCGATTTATTTACAGATTTGACTCTTTTTTGTGTCGTTTCATCCAACTAAAAGATACCGAAGAAGACCGAAGGTTAATACACAAAAACTCCAAAGAGAAAATAACTAATCGGATAAATTTTGTCAGCCAGCGAGATATCTCTTAAGCAGACTTGTTGCTCTGTCTATTCCTAGGTCGAGTAAGTAATTACCTATCCTAGGGCCTCTATCGGCATTGAGGAACATTCTATACAATAAAGCAAAGAACTCTTTTGGCTCAATGCCGTTTGCCCTTGCGATAGAAAATACCTTAGACTGGAGATCTTTGGCACTATCTGGAGAATCCGGTAGGCCTTTAAACGACCTGATCGCTTCGATCAATTCCTGCACTGCCTTTCTATGCAAATCGGAAAGCTGTAGTTCAAACTTTTCATCCCTTGCCATGATGTCATAGCCCCAGTTGGACGCCAGCCTGATCTTATACATGACACTATCAATCCTTTTCTCCTTGACCATACCATATTTGAGAAGCCGGTTGAATACCTTTTCGTCGCGGTTGTCATCATCAGGAGGAAATATTGACGCCTGCTGTGCTAAGAAGCGATATGGAATGTGTGGGTCGGCTTGTTTGGGTGGATTGAGCTTGTTGACGTATTCATAGATTCCCTTGGTCTTGGTAAGCTTGGCCGAGTTGCCCTCACTTTTATTCCCAAAGTAAATATCTTCATAATAATCATATTCGTCCATCAGGGCGGGCACGTCATCTAGCCCGATGTGACGAGTGCCCGCAATGCGTTTGAACAGCAATAGCAGTATCGATTCCGGCGTGCCATACCGCAGCCACATTTGAGGCGTCAATACATTGCCTGAAGATTTGCTTATCTTTTTGCCTGCCTTATCCAGAAACATCTCGTACTTCACATGGAGGGGATGAGGATAGCATAGTATTTCATCCGCAATCCAGTCGTTTACTCTGACAGAATCCATAATATCCTTTCCATATGCCTCAAAGCGTATGTGAAGAGCCTGCCACCTTGCTGCAAATTCCACTTTCCAAGCAAGTTTGCCCTCGCCCTTTGTCGTGTCCGCCTCACCCTTGTTGCCACAGCCCTTGATTTCATCCTTGCCTATCCTGCCGCCTCGGCATACGTAAGCAACTTTTCTTTCATCTGGCAGATACTCTTGTGCTACTGCTGTGTAGAGCCTTCCGCAACTGCTGCATATAGGAAAATAAGGTAATACTTCGGTATATTTGTCCTGGCCTACAAACTCGGCTATTTTTTGCCCAAGTTTGGTTCTGTTCTTCAATATTGCGTCAATTTGCTTGTTCAATATTCCTTGCCTGTACGCTTCGCTGGCACTTTGAAAGAGATACTTTATCCCTGCTCTGTCGAGGCCATCCAAGAGTAGACTGCTCATGTGCATGCCATAGGAGGCATGACAGTTGCCAAATGGGTCAGGAATAGTTGAGACAGGCCGTGCAATGTGATCCTGCAACCAGTTTGGCAAACCTTGGGGTATTCTACGAAGTCCATCCATGTCGTCTGAATATGCAATCAGTTCAGACTTGAAGCCAAAATTCTGAAGGGCAAGAGCAATGCCATAAGCTCTCACTGCGTCGGCCATGCTCCCGATGTGAGGAATGCCTGATGCGCCAAGGCCGCTCTCAACTCTTATTAGATTCAAGTTGCGACCAAGCTTTTTCTCCCTTTTGATGAGAGTGTCTGCAACTTTATCGATCCAAGTTCCCTTACCGATCACTAACTGCTCTTCCATTATTATAACAACCTTGAAACATATGGACCGTCCTGCTGATAGCCAAGCTTTTTGTAATATTCCCTTGTACCAACAGCACTAATTACTGCGATCTTGTCAACTCCCAATTCACCTTTAGCGATGCGCTCAGATTCCTTGAGCAGTTTCATTCCCAATCCCCTATGCTGGTAACTATCGTCTCTCCCAGTTCTGCCAGTGCTGATTGCCTGCCCGTAGATATGAAGCTCACGCACTACCGCGCTGCAATCAAGCTCGCTCCTATGTGGTCTTGCCACCTTCCTCAGCCTCAAGAATCCAAGTATTGTATCGCCAGCTTTACTTTCGTACGAAAGAAATATCTCAGAGCCCCCAGAAGCAGAGTAATCTGTTCTTCTTAATACTACCTCTTCTTCTGAAGGGTACCTTCTCTGCAAGCCGGTTTCTCTACATCTGATACAGTTGCACCTGTAGCCCTGTTGTCTTAACTTGTGCAAAACTATCTGTCGGAGGTTGCCGTTCTTTGGGCCAGCGATAATGTCCTTTGACTCAATTTCGCGTTGGATGCGCATGATCCGCACCCATTCTGGTATTACCTTTTTGGCCTCCACAATTACGTTTACGAGCTCGTCCTCAGAGTATGCCTGATACTTGCCGCTACTGTGCATCTTGAATAGGCCAGTGTGCTCTAGCACAAGTGTTGGGTAAATTTTTAGCATGTCAGGCTTGAAGGCATCATCTTCAAACAATCGCCTGAAATCTTCAATATCTTTTTCACGCGAGCTCCCTGGCAATCCTGGCATCATATGAGCCACTATCTTGTAGCCTGCATCCCGAGCGATCTTGAATGCTTGGACAACGTCATCAATCGTGTAGCCTCTGTTCACTAATTTGTATACATTGTTGTTAAGAGATTGAACGCCAATTTCTATCCTTGTTACCCCTAACTCTAGCATCAGATCTATATGTGGCTGCTTGCAATAGTCAGGTTTAGTCTCAACAGTGAACCCCACACACCGGTTGTCGGCAGTCTCATTGGTAGCCATCGCTTGCTGGAGAGTGGCTGATTTCTTGCCATTCAGAGCATCATAGCACGACTTGGCAAACTGCCTCTGGTAGTCCACTGGCATGAATGGGAAGGTACCGCCTACAATAACGACCTCGGTCTTGCCGGTGTCATGTCCGCGTGATTGTAGCTGATCCATTTTCGAATGGACCTGTTGGTAAGGATCGTAGCTGAACTTCTGAGCGGACTTTGTTGCAGGTTCAGTGCCGATATAACTAAGTGGGGTGTTGAACTCAATGCCACCAGGGCAATATGTGCACCTGCCATGCGGACATCCGTAGGGCTTAGGCATAACTGCAACTACGGCAACTCCTGACGCCGTCTTGGCCGGTTTGACCATAAGCATCCGGCGGTAGCGGTTATCTTGCAGATATTGGATAATGTGCTCGTTCCTAGGTATCGTGCGTAGATGATATTTTGATGCAGTCTTCCTGACAACTTCGAGAACCTGACCTCTTGACAATAGATTGTTGCTACTCTCTATCTGCACTGCAATAGATTTGCAGGCCTGCAGATAGTTGTTGCTGTTGTTGTTGTCATTGTTGTTGGCCTCCTGCGCTACTGATGAGAGCAATTCTGTATAATCAGCAAGGTACGAATATTAATTTTTGTTGTTCATAGCATTTCATTTTTACCATCTATTCTAGCAGTAACCTCGCCCGTACCTTTCTCTATCTTGCCAACAACCTTGCAGCGGATCTTATGCTTTTCAAAAACACTAATAATATCATCAGTACTTGCCTTTGAGGCAACTACGCAAAAACCAACACCCATGTTGAATGTTCGGTACATTTCCTTGCTGTCAATGTTTCCGTCAAGCTGTATCTGCTTGAATATTCCTGTCGGTGCTGGAAGATCATCATAGACATATCTCACTCTGGGATTTAGACGAGGTAGTTTTGTAAATCCGCCCCCTGTAATATTTGCAAGGCCGTGTACTCTTATTCCTTTCTTCAAAATCTCCAATACAGGCCTTACGTATATTCTGGTTGGGATCAACAGCTCTTCGCCCACCGTCTGCACCAGATGCTCAGCAGTATCGTCTACTGAATACTTTGAAAGCAAAACTTTCCTAGCGAGTGTGTACCCATTGGAGTGGAGACCACTGCTTTCAGCTCCCAAGATAATGTCGCCCGGCTTGATCATCGCTCCAAGAATTGGCTTGCCCTTAACCACTCCCATGACCATTCCTGCCAGGTCGAAGGCGTTTTCATTATCGCCTGCGATTATATCTTGCAAAATAGCCGTCTCGCCGCCGACTATAGCCATCTTGCTCTGCTGGGCACCCTTTACCAGACCCTTAGCTATCTCCTGCAAGAGCCTTTCGTTTGCATGGCGCAGTGCAATGTAATCGATAAATGCGACGGGTTGTGCGCCAACGCAGATTACATCATTTACGTTCATAGCTACACAGTCAATGCCGACCGTGTTGAATTTGCTCATCATCTGCGCAACAATCACTTTTGTCCCGACACCGTCAGCGTGGAGTGCAACGGTTTCATGGGCTAGTTTAACAAGACCAGCGTAGTGCCCAAAACCAGAGGTTACTTTACCAATTGCAAGCATCTTGTGAGTCACAGATATTATCTCCCCTATCGACTTCTGGCCCCTATGTATGCTACCTATATCGACGCCCGCATCACGGTATGTGATTCCCTCGGTCAAGTGCAGCACTTGGTTGGCTAGGGCTCTATAATAAGTACCTAATGCCCTTTGACGTCTCACTTGGAGTAGGATATTTCAAAATACCTATAGGATTAAGGACTGTTCCTGTCTAACATACAAGACATAAAAAGATAATCAGATTGGTCATCGCTGTGCGGTAGAAATAGCATAAAATGAATGATAGGATTAAAGCTATAAATCAATTGGGAAATATACTCTGCCCGTAGTGATGTACTAATCCCCCTGAAAGAATATCCACAACTATGGGAAATGAACGGATGCCTAGAAAAACTAGTAACTTCGATCCTTCAAATTGAAAGACTTTCAAACCATCAAAACCAACTTCTCACTCAAGCCATTGACGCTGCCAAAGACATGAACCCGAGAGATACATTATTTCTTGCTAGCGAAGTTTCATCTGATTTTGAATTACTTCTTTTGCAGAGCCGAGCTGCTTTCGATACGCTAGCAAACTTCATTTCTAAGCATTATGGCAACAATTTGGATCGATTTTCTCGATTGCGGAAAACATTACAAAATTCTAAAAAGGATGAAAAGACAGACTCTATTCTTAACATCATTGTTAATGCAAACTGGTTTGAAGGTAAGCTCATTGAAGACGATTTACAAAACAAACTCAGAAGCTTTGTAGCACATAAACAGAGTATTTCAGAAAGACTCAAAAAGTATTTTCAGGTTCAACATTTAAGTCGAGAACAAGGGGTACTATATGACATGGAATCAAAAGGAGTCCCCTTTTTCAAGACAGCATATGAAATGGGGAAGAACCTTTCCTACGTAATCTTAAACATGTTGGCATAGTTCACCACTCGTCAAATATTTGATCCAACCCATTACAATCCGAATTGGAAAAATAGATCAGTTGTAGTATCTAGTTTCGTTAATACATATTCAGATCGAATTAGAATTCCACTAGTCTCTAAGGTAGTAACTCTATCAGGTTTTCAGTATACGGAGATAGAAGTGGATAAAGCTGTAAAATGAAGTCAGCATCTAGGGCACAATAATTCAATGTCAAGATTACTATATATCTGCAATCGGCTATAATATGATTCTGAATACCTACTACATTACGAGAATAATATCGACCCAGAATTTTGCTGAACCTGGTTTAAGCAGGTTTACGTTACAATATTGATTGCTTGAGATGATAACTTCCTAACAATACCTTACTTTATATAGAAATTTGGCGAAATTAATACTGTTACAATAAATGGATGCACGGAACATTGGTCTTCGCAACATTGAGGTTGCAGACACCAAGATATGCTCAATTGATGGCGAGAATGGCAAGCTTATCTATCGAGGTTATGACATTCTTGACCTTGTCAACCATTCAACTTATGAGGAGAGTGCTTATCTGCTCCTTTTTGGCGAGCTCCCAACCGCAGACCAGCTAAAGGATTTCAACCGCAGGCTGATAGAAGCTCGTGGGATGCCGGAGCCTCTGATAAGGAGCTTAAAGAACAGACCTAAACGCTCGCAACCGATGGACGTTCTTCAGTCGTGCGTCCCTGAGCTGGCCGATTATGATCTCAATATTGAAGATGCCTCAAAGGAGGCCCACATAAGGCGTGCAATCATATTGATTGCTAAAATACCTGCAATTGTGTCCGCCTGGAATAGGATTAGAAGCGGACATCACGTACTTGATCCTCTTGAGAAAGTATCCCATGCTGCCAACTTTCTATACATGCTTAGAGGAGTCGAGCCCTCTCCTGAAGAGGCAAAGGTAATGGACATTTGCCTGATTTTGCATACAGAGCACAGCTTTAACGCCTCTACATTTGCTCGCACGCGAAATAGCGTCAACTAGAGCACATATGTATGCTAGTATCGGCGGTGCTATAGGCGCACTTTCTGGCGAGCTGCATGGTGGCGCAAATGTGCAAGTGATGAAAATGCTGCTTGAGATTGGGGATCCTGCCAACGTTGATAGATGGGTTGCAAACCGCCTCCAATCGGGCGGCAGGATAATGGGCATGGGCCACGCCGTCTACAGGACGACTGACCCTCGAGCTGACATTCTTGCACGGCTATCGGCACGAATCTGTCGTGAAAAGAACAACAAGTGGTATGACATCACCCGGCGCGTTGAGGAAGCTACAAAGAAATGGATGCTTGAGAATAAGCACCAGGGAATATATCCAAACGTTGATCTTTACAGCGCCTCTGTATACTATAGCATGGGGATCCCAATCGATCTTAACACGCCTATCTTTGCAACATCAAGGATAGCAGGTTGGTCAGCCCACGTCATTGAGGAAAAGTTTGCTGAAGCCGCACCCAAGCCTGCGCTCTATCGTCCAAAGGCAGTCTACGTCGGCAAGTACTGCGGCCCGATGGGATGCGAGTATACGCCCATTGCAAGCAGGAGCAAGTAAGAGCAGAGAGCAAAAAGAACACCAGATCAGGCGGAAACAACTTCGTTCTAGAATATGCTCTCGCTAGCTTCGTCCTCTAGGTTTCTTTTAGTTTGATATTTCTTTTCTATCTCATTTTTAAAAATGAACCTGCAGTTCCTCCAAAAAGTCAGCAGAAAGAATGACGTATGATTTAACAAGGCACTGTGTATTTGTGCCCCCTATTACTACGATAATTATTATTGGTTGTTTTTATCCTTCAGCCACTCTTTGGCCCTCCTCTCAACCATATGCTTTCTCAGTATTATCATTGCCATCTCGTAGAATGTCAAACCGTTCTTCTGCGATTGGAAGTCGATCCATTTCAGCCCTTCTGCCAGCTCAGAGTCTTTCTCAGACATCACAACAAGATCGTCTATCATCTCCATGAACTGGTCATCAACGCTATCTTTAGCCCCTAGCATATCTGCTGTGTGCTGTAGTACAGTGGTGATTTTACGTTGTAATTCAAGCAGTATTGACACTTTGAATATATTATATTGACAAAGCTGTGGCAAATTCTCTTGGAAAATTAGCGTTCTGGCATTCAAAGACTTAAAATACATCTTCAATTGATTTTACTTTAAAATGAATAGCAGGTGCCTTATCTTATTGGTTAAGGAGGGTTTGTAGACTGAAGATAAAGTTTGGCTTTACTCAGGGGCTTAATGTAGCTCGCCTTGGATTAGACGAACAGCAGATCATTACTGGCAGCGCAGATGGCAGACAGACTAGGCTACGATTCTATCTGGGCTATGGACCATTCTAACGTACCTCAGTGGAAGAATGCAGTGGTCAATGACGCGTGGCTCTTGCTTGCCGCACTTGGCGCAGTAACCCGAAATGTCGAGCTCGGGACATGCGTTACAGATGCAATCCGCAGGCATCCTTCTGCTATCGCGCTTTCAACCATTACACTTGACAGGATAACACAGGGAAGGGGTATTCTTGGTATCGGGGCTGGTGAGGCCCAAAACGTGGTTGACTTTGGAATCGAGTTCAGCAAGCCTGTCGCAAAATTCAAGGAGCAGCTCGAAGTCATCGAGCGCCTCTTTGAGTCTTCCCCGGACCGCCGCGTGGATTACAACGGCGAATACTACAAACTGATAAACGCGTGTCTCCAGGCAAAAAGCATAAGAAATCCAAGGCCGCCAGTCTACATAGCAGCTGGAGCTCCAAAGACGCTACAGCTGTGTGCCGAATACGGCGACGGCTGGATTCCGATTGGCTACACCCCGGAACTCTTCGCACATCATGCCAATGTCATTAGGGATCATGCAAAGAAGCGTGACCGTGACCTAACCAGTTTCCAATTTGCAAACGATGTCGACATTTACTTCACAGAGGATGGCGAGGAAGCCTGGAACAAGATGAAAAATGCAGTCAAGGTGAGCCTATTCAAACCCGAGCTTCTAAAGGTGCATAATATACCGCAGGACTCAGAGTTTGATTTCCGCAAATACTTCACCGAATATGCAATGAACAAGCCGGAGTTAATGGAGCAGATGAAACGGGCTGCTCTGAAGATACCCGACAGGGTAGCGCGCACTGCAATTGGTGTTGGTAAACCTGACGAGGTGATTGCGATGCTAGAGCGCTTTATCAAAGCTGGAACAAACCACTTTATCATCAGATTCTGGGGAGAAGGTTACTTTAAGAATATTGAGATCTTTGGATCCAAGGTTATCCCATATTTCAAGGAAGAGGGCAAGAAATGACATAATGCCCCGTTTTTCTTTTAAAAATCCTAACGAGTTATTAACCTTCTCGCTTCTTCTTTATACATCCGTCTGAGTCTGTATGCTATAGATGCTTTTTCTTTTGAAATTTATTTCTTACAGAATTGATTCTTTTGTGCTTACGTCGCCGCCTGCCCAAAAAGCAGGGCTACTGCCTCTACATAAATGAGTCAAGTGAGAGCGTTTTCTCTTTTCTATTCTTGCCATATCCTACTGCCTCAGCATCAAATCCTATTCGCATCAAGGCTTCAGCAAATTCTTTGGCAAACCCGTGAAAAGTATAGACTTTTTCCGGCTTGCACTGCCTGACTGCCGCTAGCAGTTCATTGTAGTCACAGTGATCAGAAAGCGGCATCACATAGTCAAGGCCCATCATGTACCTGTAACGACTGCCTATTGCCCATCCAGTGAACCCGATGGTTACGGCGCCATATCTGCTCTTCATCTCCTTTAAAAAGGGACATCTTGAAGACATAAGGGGAGCAACCATCACCCAAGGTTTATTCTTTGCGAGAATCCCCTTTTCCTGCGCCTGCGAGTGAGTCATAACGCTTTCAAGCTTTACTCCAAGTTCAGAATAAATTGAATTGATTTTGGCAACAGAGTCATGTATTATAGGGTCCCAATGGCCGAACAGCTTTGTCAGAAGTTGCGCCTTACCAAGGGTATACCCCATTAATATTACAGGTATACCAAGATCGTACATTTCAGAAATTATCTTATTTGTCTTGTGTGTTATTTCTGATATCTGCGGAAAGACATATTGGGGCCGGCCAAAGGTCGACTCAATTATCAATGTCTTGGCATGGGGCACCTCCGCTGGCTTCATAAAGGCACGCTCTCGCATTGATATATCACCCGTATAGTAGATGTCCTCGCCTATCAAGAGGCCACGCGATCCCAATATATGCCCTGTATCTACAAGCCTAAAGCCATCATAATGTTCAGCAGGGTCGCCAATTTTGTAGCCCCTCGCCTGTGCAATTAGAGCGGTCTCCTTTGACGCAAGCACCTGAGTTTTATTCTTTTTTTCCATACTACGCTTGTGGAGGTGGTCAACGTGAGCGTGAGATACAAACGTAAAATGACAATCGGTGGGGCGCAAAGGGTCAAGCGCGATTGCAGTATCAGTGTGCTGTACCATTATGCCTGACTGGCCAAGTCCCACTTTCGCTTTCATTATGAGCTGTCATGCTTAGAGGATTTGAGTATTTTAAGATTTAGATACTATAGGAAATCAAAGTAAAAGGTGGTGTGGAATAATTCATAATGCTTAGTTATAGCAACTCACGGTAGAGTCATTCATATCGTATTTTAAACTCGAAATACCGTTGAGCAGGTTTCACAATCGGTCTATGTCTGCATCTGCAGATGCACAAGACTACAATAGGCAAGGATTGACAGAAGTAAGCTGCCATCCAGGTGTGCTCTAGAGAGCTGTAATAAAGTTCGAAGCATGAGGTATCTTTGGATTTGGATTCTTGGCAGCACAATGAGAGAGAGGGAGAGAGAGTAATCATCTGAGTCTTTGCCAAAAGATATACTGTCTAATTCTACCAAATTTCCTTGGTACAATGGGCAATCATGTTGCCAAGATAATCTCACATCTATGCTTTACAATATAAAAATTTTCGAGTGTCATGCGCAATATATGATACTCTGCCGTCCAGCGCACATGATAGTATGTAACGTCTTGTGGATCTAGTTTCATGATCTCCACTATGCAACATTATAAAATCCCGCTAGGCTAATGAGAAGCGGACTAGCGATGTTTAAGAAGGAGCTGGTCACAAGTTATAAGACATTTGATCAACCTCGGAGTGCTAATCTCTGGGAGGGGAAGCAACATGGATGCAATTTTGGCTGCGATAAAGTCAGGCAAGATAAGAAATGCCAAGCCATGCATTGTAATTTCAAGTAAGCCCGGGATTGCGGGGCTTAAGATTGCCTCAGAAAAATTCGAGGTACCTACAAAGGTGATACCGCCTGATGGCTTGCAGGGCTGGAACTATGACCAAAAAATAGCTAGTGTGCTGGATGATCATGGCGTAACCCCCCAGTCAGGGCTTGTATGCCTTGCTGGTTTTATGAGGATAATGAGCCCCGAGTTTGTGAGGCAGTATAGGATGAGGATTATGAACATTCATCCTGCTCTCTTGCCGGCATTCCCCGGACTCCATGCACAAAAGCAGGCACTTGACTATGGCGTGAAGGTCACAGGCTGCACAGTCCACTTTGTAGATGAGGGGATAGACTCCGGACCTGTTATACTTCAGAAGGCAGTCCAGGTAAACGAGGTGGACGACGAAGAGAGCTTGTCAGTAAGGATACTTGAACAAGAACATGAACTCTACCCAGAGGCTGTAAGGATGTTTTGCGAGGGAAGGATAAAAATAGGAGGCCGCAGGGTTTCAATAATCTAGTCCGTATGTCCGTCTAGCCGCCGCTTGAATATAGGAAAGCGCTTGCCTGCCTCCTTGAGTGCTGCAATGAGGGCATGGTCGTCCTCAATCACGCTCACGAGTGCCTCAAGGCCGTATGCCGGCACCTGCTCTTCGAGGGGATCCTTTTGTTTAGACATTACATACAAACTAGCACCTTATGCCTAAAAATGATTGCTGTCTTTTCTAAATATTGTAATTGCTGCCTACAAACATGCCTCCTATGATAGAGAACGCAAGATAAGGGCTCCCTGAGCCAAACACATCTGAGGCAAATCCGGCCGTCTGTTGTGCCGGCCATGCACCCCGCGCCAAAAAGAGTGTTGTAGAATGAATACCTACTGCAGTAGTCAAAACAGCCAGTGCAAGTGCAGGCAGACCTGTACTTCGATATCCTTGTCACAAGCAGCAGCAGAAGAGTAACAAACCGCGACATACCAAAAACGAAGAACATTAGCTTAATGTCTTGGTTTGTAAACGATGCGTCGCTCACATACACAGGGTACACTGCAAGAACTACTCCAAACGTCATTGCATGGTATAGTATGACTCCTGCAAGTGTTGGATGTGTGGCCATTTCCTTGGCCAGCTCGACGGAGTTTGCTTGCACTTCCAGATCTTTTTGGACAGCCGGCCAGCCGTAGGAGCGCAAAAGTATTGAAGGCACAATTCCTACCGCCATGATGACAGGCAGCAAGCTGGAACAGAGTGTAATAGTCAAATACATTTAGAACTAGTTTCCCAATGATGGGCCCAACCATGAAACCTAAAATCCAGGCTGCGATAAATACAGAAATATTCCTGACTCGCCTGTTCATTGATGAATCGATAGATATCAGAACCTCACAAGAAGACCAGAACAGGGCATGAGCGACTCCAGTAAGCACCCTGTCAAGCGTTATTTCTAGTATTGATTGCACAATAGAAAGAAGAAAAATTGAAAATACATTAAGTAGAATGCCAGCGATGAGAACATAGGACTTGTTGAGCCTATCCAGCAAGATGCCTACGAAGAAAGGGATGGTCACCGTACCGATTAGACCCACTTGTGAATAGTCTGCTGCAAGCTCGCTCTCTGGCAAATACTGGCACTATGGGCGAATGCATGCCATAAGAGACGCCCCATGGCGGAGCATATTGCAATGAGTACGACTGCGCGATTCAGTGCAATCCTACTATTACTTGTGTGCGGCTATGATGACTGCGCCGCCCATCATGCCCGTATCAAACTGCACGTGTGAAAATTTTTCCTTCAGCAGGGACTCAATCTCTGAATTCTGGGGCCAGCGTAAATAGGTACCGTAAAGCGTTTTGAATTTCAGTCCTGCCTTGCCGTCGGCCAAGTAAGCGAATATTGCAAGAAAATATTTTAAATATACAGAAACCATTGCCCTTAATACAGGGTTGTCTGGCTTGCCAAGGTCAATTATTACAAGCCGTCCCGCTAAACTTGAGCACCCTATGCATCTCCTTTATGGCCTGTCGAAGGTGTATTGAATCGCGAAGAGAATAACCGCACAACACAGCATCAAATATTCCGTCGCGGAAGGGCATACATTCAAAAACACCAGAACAAAGCACTGCCTGCGAACCAAGCAAATAATTATTTACATTGGCAAGCATCTCGAGCAGTGGATCGTACATCACAATCTTTGCGTCCCCGCGAGCTTCTCCAAGTGCTAAACGTGACATGTTGCCGTAGCCGGAGCCGGCGTCAAGTATCATATTGCCTGGGTTTACGCGGCCTCTAATGCCTCGTAGCCTGTACTCTTCGTCTCTACCCAGAGAGATGACTCTGTTGACCTTATCATAAAATGGAATGATTGTGCGCAATACCTCTATCACCTCAGTCCAATAACGGCTTCCAAGACCGGACAACTGGCTGGCAGCTTCTATTACGCCATTATTATAGCTAGTTTTGCAATCTCTCTGGCGGTTTTCTTCTAACAATCAATTTCATGATCAAGACCTATAAGCTGTCTTTCAGGGTGCTTGTAGTTTGAGCTATAGGGTCTGTAAGAGTCTCCAAACATCCATCGGGCCGCCAGGGTCTATAACCATTATCCTGAAGCGAAAGCGTCATGTTAGCCACGCACTAATAAAGAGTGATCGAGAACTCTTGCCCCGGGATTCATCAGAACTATGATTTTTTCTATGATAGGATAATGTTGATCATATTGAGGCAAAATATGACTGGCACTCAAATATAGGCCAACGAGATCAAGGATCACACCAACAGTTGGGTGAGGCAGGGACAGCGTCTGGCAACTTCCAGAAAGACAGAAAAGCAATTATCTTGCTTCTGTTTATGCGCCTGCAGCTTGATAAACTACCGCTGCCCAAAGTGTGGATCTCTACATTCGGTTGGAGTTGACAAAATATTTGATGGGCGGGCTGATATTTCGATGTTCTAAATGTAATATTTGCGCACTCGTAATTGCTGTCGGCGGCGGCACAGACGAGGCTTACCTTGAGTTCCTCGACCGCTGTGAAAGTGGGACAGGCATTGCATACGCCGATGACCTCAAACTCCTGATGGAGCAAGAAAAAATAATTCGGGCTCCGGCAGAAATAGATGCTCTGATGGCTGCCGCTACAGCTACGGGTGATCCACTGCTTGAGCAGACCCTGCGATCCCAACAGGATTATATCGTCGACTTTCAGGCAATAGACGACCCTCCGCCGGAGCTTGGTTCTCCTGTCGAGGATGTGCCGGTGGACGAGGCGATAATAAATGTCTTGAAAGCAAAAAAAATCGACCGTCTTTACAAATTTCAAGAGGAAGCGAATAAGAAAATCCTTCAGGGAAACGATGTGGTAATTACCGCGCCCACAGCATCAGGCAAAACTGAGGCTTTCTGCATCCCACTTCTCCAAGAAGTTGCAGAACACCTATCCCGCTTTGGATCACTTCGCATTGGGAAAGGCATAGTATCTGCAATTTTTATTTATCCAACAAAGGCATTATCACGCGACCAATTGCCCAAGCTAGAAGAGATGGCAAACCCGCTTGGAGTAAGGGTAGCAGTCCTAGATGGCGACACATCAGAAAAGGAGCGCAAAGCCGTAATAGAGTCGCCGCCCGATGTCATTATCACCAATTTTGACGTGTTGCACTATCACATGATGCATAAGACAAAATTCTCACGCATGATCAGAACTGCCAAATTTCTGGTAGCTGATGAGGCACACGTATACACAGGCATCTTTGGAGCGAATGTACACCACATCATTGCAAGGCTCGAGAGGCTCACCGGGCGCAGACTCCAGATAGTCGCTGCATCGGCTACATTGCCAAATGCTGCCGAATTTTGCATGACGCTTTTTGGAAGGCAAATGCAGGTAGTTAACGGCAGAGGCAGGCGGGGCAGAATAAACCTTGCGATAATATTTCCTTCGCTGAGATCTTACAGGTCATTGATGCTGGACCTCCTTAGGCAAACCACAAGGAGAAAGCATAGAACTATCGTGTTTGCCAGCTCGCATCTTAGCTCCGAGCTGATGGCATTCTACGGAGTGCGACAGGGAATTAACATCAGAGTGCATCGTGCCGGCTTAACATCGGCTCTCAGAAAACAAATAGAACAAGAGTTCAAGGCAGGCCAGCTCATGGCAATATCCGCTACACCTACACTCGAACTTGGAATCGACATTGGCAGTGTGGATGCGATAATTTCTAATATTGTGCCTATTAACCGACTTTTTCAGCGGGTCGGTCGCGCAGCAAGGCGAGGCCAGCAGGGGTACGCATTCCTCGCACTTGGCAATGATCCAATAAGCCAGTATTATAAGATGCATCCAGCAGACTACATGGACGATCACGAATGGGCATACACTGATCCGTCAAATCCGTTCGTACTGGATAACCAAGTACTAGCGATGGCCTGCGACAGGCCGTTGTTGATTTCAGAATCCAAGCAGATATGGGACGTACTTCAAAAGCTTGTCTCAAAGGGTATTGTCAAGGTGGTTAGAGATAGATTCGTACCTGACCTAAAGGAAGCATTGAAGGTGCTTGATGGATATAGCATACGCGGTATAGGAAGCAGGGTCGACATCAAGCTTAACAATAAGATTGTAGGCGATCGAGCATTGCCGCAGGCGCTCGAAGAGCTCCACCAACACGCAGTATACTTTCTTGCAGGTCGGCGGTACAAAGTGCAACAGCTCCATTTTGAGGTGAATAGCCAGCCATATGCGGAGCTTGCACCCATTCCATCCGACTATCCTTACTACACTAAAGCCTTGACAGACGACTGGCCCTCCATTTTAGAGATATACGAAAAAAAAGTAGTTTTCGGAGTAGAAGTAGCATATTGTGCCCTCAAGATCCAAAAGAGAGTGCTAGGCTATTCCAACATCGAAATTGGTCAGGAGGTGGCACAAGGAAAAAAAGTGATGTTTGACAAGCCGCTCGAGTATGAATTCCTTACAAAGGGGCTTGTGTTTAGAGCACCTAGGCCGGCACATATTTTACAAGAAGTGGAAGACGAGCAGTACGTGGAGATGAGTGGCTTTCATGCCTCAGAGCATGTCATAATAGAGGGAAGTGCTATGATAACAGGGGGTGCATCGCAGGACCTAGGCGGCATTTCACTTGGCTCATCGGGATTAATATTCGTCTACGACGGTAGCGTGGGTGGCAATGGAGCCAGCAGGATATTGTATGAGCGGTTGGACAATGCTTTTGGACGCTCGCTTCGCATATTATCTGAATGCTCATGCATGAGCGAAAGTGGCTGTCCTCGTTGCACCTATTCCTATCGGTGCGGTAACAACAACGAGTTTCTACACAAACCTGCTGCAATTGAGGTAATGAATAGGATAGTGGAGGGTGAAAAGACCAAAATAGGCGAGAAGGTTTGGGGTGACAGAGCTCTTATCTAACGGGACAAAGTTTAAGAGTAGTTGTAGATGGCTTTAAATAAAATTGGAAGAAGTCGTCAGTACTACTGCCGAGCTGCGCGTGCAAAGTGGCAGACACTTGAGCATAAGGGTGTTGCCTTCCCCCCTGAATACCAGCCAAGGGGCATCACAATCACTATCAGAGGGGAGAAACTGGCGCTCAACCGGGATCAGGAAGAAATTGTTTATTCATGGGCAAAGAAAAAGGATACTCATTACATCCAAGA
This sequence comes from uncultured Nitrososphaeraceae archaeon, assembly GCA_963786915.1. GTDB lineage: Archaea > Thermoproteota > Nitrososphaeria > Nitrososphaerales > Nitrososphaeraceae > Nitrososphaera. The sequence goes on along the minus strand of CAWBAU010000014.1, from coordinate 74,749 downwards.
TCCCATCTTCCAAGAAAATTTCCTGAGGGACCTCCAAAAGCTCCTTCTAAAGAGTGATAACAACAACATCATGATAAAGGACATAGACTTTTCGATGGCTTACGAGCTTGCAGCTGAAGAAAGAGAGATGAAAGAACAAGAAAAGGAGAGATACAAGACCCTTCCAAAAGAGGAAAAGAAAAGTATCGCCCAGGCAAAAAAGGCCGAGCGTGAAAGACTCAAGGCCATTTATGGTAAGGCAGTAGTCGATGGAATTGAAGTCGATATCGCAAACTGGCTGGTCGAGCCCGCCTGGATTGTTCATGGGCCGCAGGCAGCACCCAATGAGAGGTCGGTGGAAGCCACGGGTGAGGCCGACATGATGTTACGCTAAACTTAGGTGAAAGCGCGCCAGTGCCAGAAGGTAACTGGAAGGCGATCATCCACGATCATTCTTCGACATGGCTCGCCACTTGGATAGAGAGCCTAACGGGTAAGCGCAAGTATGTGTGGCTGGCACGATTCGGCAGCGCTGCGTCAAGAAAACGATAAAGCCAAGTATGATAAGGCAAAAAAGCTGGCCGAGCGTGAGGGAAAAGTGCACAGGGAAGTGATGCGTAGGATGATGAAGGGAGATGGTAGGGTAGCTACTGTTGCTTACCTGATACTAAAGCTTGCTATGAGAGTCGGCGATGAAAAGGATCCTGAGGAGGCTGACACTGTTGGCGCAAGTACGCTTAGAGTCGAGCATATTGGGTTTCCCCACATAAACGGTACACAGGTCATAGAATTCAATTTTTTGGGAAAGGACAGCGTCCCATGGCAAAAGAGGCTTGAAGTAGATTCGGAAGACACAAGGGCACTTTACAACAACCTGAAAAAATTCATGCAAGGCAAAAAGCCGAGCGACCCGATATTTGACGGTATAAATTCACGCAAGGTAAATGCATTCTTGCAGCAGATAATGCCAGGGCTTACTGCCAAGGTGTTCAGAACGTGTATCGCGACCAGAGTGCTGCAGCTGCAGCTGTCAAAGGCAAAGGTCGACAAGACCTCTTTAGAAGTGCAGAAAATCTATGCGAGCGAAGAAGGCGAACCTTGAAGCTGCAATCACGTGCAATCACAAAAAAGGGATCGATCCCAAAAACCCTGCGGCGAGAAAGGCACTCGAAAATTTCGAAGAATCGATCACCAAAAAGAGGCAAGCAATAACCCAGCTAAAGGCAGATGTTGCGGCCATGAATTGGAAGACAGAGATCCAGAAGAAGCGGCTAGAAGAGAGGATAGAAAAATTACAAGTGCAGCTGATACTTCAGCAGGAGACCCGTGACTACAATCTTGGCACATCACTTCGCAACTATATCGACCCGCGGATTATGAAGGCATGGCTCAACTACGTCAAGCTTGACTGGACTAAAATATATACTTCAACGCTGCAGCGTAAGTTTAAGTGGGTCGAGGGCTACAAAGACAAGAACTTTAGAACATTTTATCCTGAGATAAGGAATTAGATAGGTCAGAAGACTTATATCGTTTTCCGCTTTCCTTTTAAGCTTGGTAAACTCGCTTTAATGGTATCTGTATATCATTGGAAAGATGGAGCGGGGTTTTTCATTCCGGGTATGCTCCTTCTTATTGTCATTAATGCCGTAATCCCTGCATCTGCTCAAGAGCAGGAGAACGAGGAGGAAGGCCATACTTCAGCCTCATCACTTTTTATCGCACTCTTTGCAAATGGCGACGCGCTTGTTGAACATAACGTTGGCATAGAAGATCCTCTTGCTCAAGAAATTAGGATCAAGCTTTTTGGAGACGACATCCATGACCTAATCGTTGTTGACTATGAGGACAATGCGGTTGAATTTAAGAGAGGTGAAACGTCAAATGAAATTCTCCTTAGCAGGCCAAACGCTTCAAATCTCAAAATAAGTTATACAACACCGGATTTTTTGTCCAAGGACCGAAGGGAATGGATATTCAGCCTTAATTCTACGATCAGTGTCTCAGTCAAGCTGCCCCCAGATAGCATATTGACAGATCCAGGGGAAAACCCGTCCATAGTTCTTGTAGGTGATCAGCAACTCCTTACATACAAACCTGGGAATATACGGTTCGTTTATGTAATAGGAACTTTAGGCACACAAGAGCAAGCAAACATTGTCATCAATGCGAGCCGAAACTACCATTGTTCAGATAAATAACACCTATCCGGGCATTGTGCTTACAAGAGCAAAGGATTTGCTTCAGAGAGCGATAGATGCACGTGATGGCAGCATGTTCACAGACGCTGAAAGATTGGCAGATCAAGCAAATGACGCAGCTATTGCCACAGGTAGGGAGTATGCCGCAGCCCAAGACACACTTGCAGGTGTCGAGGCGCAGATAAACGGCGCCGCAGGGCAGCGGAGGCTCAGAGATTGCTGTCATTAGACAGATGCTCGATCAGGCAAACAACGAATTTGCAATTGGCAATTATACAGAAGCTAGAAACTCTGCACAAGATGCTGTTACTGCGCTGAATGCCAAACCTGCACAACCAGAAATACCAATACCAGTGATGATCGCAGCAATAATGGCAGCAGCGGCCGCGGGAGGGATAGGCACCATAGTATTGTTGCTCAGGAGGAGGAGGCACTCAAAGTCAGTGCCACAGGTTCAGAAGGCAGATGATCTACAAAACCCCCATGCTAACAATAGCAACATCACCAATAGGGCACCAGGCAGCTGTATTCCACCCTACTCGCTCAGTAGCACCAGGGGAACACGAGCAAGATGCTGTAGAAGTAGAGGAGCAGCAAGAGATGGCAGAATCGCAGGATGAGACCAGCATTCCCCCAATGCCAAGCCCCATATCTGATTCTAAGACAGATAGCTCTATCCTTTCCCACATAGTTGGCAATATACTTGTAGAAAAACCGCACTTGCGCCCTGAAGACCAGCAGGTGTTAAAGTTTTTAGCTGAAAAGGAAGGGGCAGCCTTTGAAAGTGAGGTCAGAAGCAAGTTTCAGCTGCCCAGGACTACGATATGGAGGCTGGTCAAGAGACTAGAGCGCGAAGAGCTCGTCGAAATACGAAAGGCAGGAGGTCAGAACCTTATCAAGCTCAGGTTCGAGGACAAACTTGCTTAGCACGCTTAAATAAAACACATGAGGGACAATTAGGTATGAGCGATTCTCATTACGTCCCAGACGATATTTCTGCACTGCTATCTTCACCTATTGAGCATTTCATAAACACTAATGTAGCCATTTTAGAGGGTGACAAACTCACTGACCAAGCATTAAACATCATGAAGGAGAGAGACGTCAGAAGCGTTCTTGTATCACATGCAGGAGAAGTAGTGGACATTGTGAGCAAGACTGACATTCTCTTCAAGGTGATGTCACAGGGAAGAAACCCTGGTAAAGTTAGGCTTAGGGAAATAATGACAAGCCCTGTTCTTGCAGTGGGCCCGCAAAACACCGTTCAGGAAACCCTTTCGATAATGGACAAACATATAGTAAGGCAGGTAATAATCAGCTCCCATTCTGCGGTGCTTGGGATGGTTTCTCGGGACGACATCTTTGAGAAGATCCATATGGCTACGGTTTCCACAGCGCATACTGCTATCAAGGGTATCCCGTCTGCATTATCAATCCCAAGGCCATAGTCTACATGAGAGATATCAATACTGCCAAGCTTATGTGCCCATACTGTGAGTCTCCGTTTGATACCAAAGAAGGGCTGTCAAACCACGTTGACAGGTTGCATTCAGGATCGGGCGTACTTGAAGGCGATTTACGTCGAATGTTTGAATGACTGTATCTTCTTATTTGGCGTCAACACATGGACGCCACGATAATGTCGGTAACATCTACAATACCGATGCTATACTGCAGGGTATATCCTATGCACTTATGACAGGAGCATATACTGCTACAACGGCGGAAACATCCTACCTGCATCTCCTCAAGGTTAGCGTATAGCAAGCATATAAGAAATAAATATCGTGCTAACCGTTGTTGATGCAGTCATGCAAGCTGGTGGTGATGTCTGCCACCTGCAAGCAACTTTTACTCATAGTCAAATTCTTACTGGTAATGTATTCAAAATTATATATTGTTTTATTCTATCAAGACCTGCGTGTTTTGCCCTCTTCAATCCATCATTTTGTAACGGTTTCACAAGGAACGGCGGGGGGAGGTTGATCGAAGAATAACATCTACTGCCAAGGTTGGCAACAGAAGAAAATTTGCCGGATACTGTAACGAAACTACCCTAGACAGGTTACATTCTTGCCATCCATAACCTACAAGTTATTCTTGCATAACTTATATTATGTACTGCTAAAAACCAGTGGCGTTACGGTTCGTGCCGGGGTAGCTCAGCTTGGTTAGAGCGTACGACTCATAATCTCATCCGGTAAGAAATCGTAAGGTCGCGGGCTCAAATCCCGCCTCCGGCACCTTTTTTTATCATCAATATGAATGCACTTCGGATTTATGCTCACGAAGGTACTTCTTCTTCTTAAATCGTTCATTACACTTTTCACACTTGAAAGGCTTTTCAAATTCCTCAAGGAACCGCCGCCTTCGTTCTTCTGCTGAATCCATGACTGGGTTTTGATTATCAGCATTGATCATAATATAATCGAACTCTACGTTTTACGCTTATTTACCTTAGGTAAGATAATTCTGTAATAGCAGCGTGTAAAAATGGAAATTAGCGTGGTTTGGAGTCTTTGCGCTTAAAAGTTCAGCTATAAAAAAAAGAATATGGATAGCGATAAAGATAAAGATGGTCCAAAGTTAAGCGGACTCGGAGTCGCCCTGGTGAGAGAAGTTCTGTTACAATAGAATTATCGCAAATTTGAGAGCAATAGTGCCAGCCTGTCTGTCTTTTAAGACACGATTATATATGATCTGTAAAACTAGTCTTGTCAGTGCCGTCGTAGCTCAGCCTGGGAGAGCACTCGACCTTTTAAGGGGTGAAGCTGAAGACCGAGCTGTCGTGAGCTCAAATCTCACCGACGGCATTTTATATCTGTTTTACGGCATTTGTGACTATTCTAGCGGTGTTCTCAATTATCATTCCAGAGGAAGCCAGATGGTTCTTGGCGTCAAATATAGCCGCCAATTCCTCCTTTGATAAGTGAGTTGAAATACTCCTGTCTCCGCAGGCAGCATCAAAAAAGTGCTCGCCAGTTTCATGTGCAGAAAACGCTACTCTTTGTATATCTCGATAGGCGTCGAAGCGAGCAACTCCTTTCTTTATTAGTGCATCTAATATAAATTCGGCATAAATCTGGCCCTTTGTCATTTCAATGTTGGATGCGATCCTTTCTTTGTTTACTTTTAGCTCTTGAATCACCTTAGTCATTGCGTTAAGCATTTCGTCGAGCAGTATAGAGGCCATTGGAAGCGCAAATCGTTCATTTGCGGAGTTTGCGAGGTCGCGCTCGTGCCATGACGCTATATTTTCCATCGATACACTGACAAACGATCGCAGGATTCTTGCAAGCGAAGACACCCGCTCGCTTTTTATTGGGTTTCGCTTGACTGGCACAGCGCTGCTCCCCATTTGGCCTTTCCTGAAAGGCTCGGCTACTTCACCTATTTCTGTTCGTTGCAGATTTCTGATCTCTACAGCGATCTTGTCAAGCGTGGAGCCAATAAGTGCAATACAAAACTGCATCTCTGCAAACCTCTCTCGAGGCACAATCTGCGTTGCAGCATCTACAGAGTAGAGACCAAGCTTCTGAGCAACAATTTTTTGTACTTCAAGGGCCTTATCACCCATTAACGAGCCCGTACCAACTACGCCAAGCGTCTTGCAAAGAAGAAAGCGCTTTTCACCTTCCTTGATGCGCTCAATGTGCTTGGCCATTTCTACTGCCCACACTGCGAATTTTAATCCAAATGAAATGATGCTCGCATGTTGTCCATGCGTCCTGCCTACCGCTGGCACATCCTTGAACTCAAGTGCTCTGTCCACTAAAATGTGTGCAAGCTTGGATGCCTTTGATTCAATTATTGAAAATGCCTCACGCATCTGCATGCAAATGGATGTATCTATGACATCATTGCTTGTCAACCCATAGTGTATCCATAGTTTGGATTTGGCCGAGACTTGCTCGCTTAATACCTCTACCATTGCAGCAGTGTCGTGCTCGCTCACTGACTCAAGTTCGCTAACTCTAGCAGGAGTGATCTTGCCTGAGCGGGTCCCCTTTGTAATTTCATCCGCTGCTTCAGTCGGGATGATACCTAGCCGGGCTTGCACCTGTGCAACGGTTGCTTCAAAATCAAGTTGATACTGCAGCCTCCTCTCGTCCTCAAAGATCTCGCGCATCTCTTTGCTTCCGTAGCGTCCAGAGTCTATCGGCAGTATTGGCATCAGTCTCAAAGATACAGCGACGAAGCGGCGAAAATAAATCTTCTTGCCACTTTATACAATTAGTTCCCTTATCTCTTATCACATGTGTGTGCATCTCATCCTGCTTGGTTGGGGGTGGGAGGCTCTAAGGAATTAGTTAGTTAGTTAGTTACCTGCAAGCAAGAAATTGAAAAATAAGTACACGTTTACCGCTCATGCTGGGCAAGGCTTATAATTACTTCACAAGGAATAGCAGTAACGGAATTGGACGAACTTATCACTAGGAGCGGCAACCATCGAGTCAAGAAGGTAAGTGATCTTGTGTATAGAATAGACCCCGACCCGGCCAAAGGTATGAAAGTTCCAGTCACTATCTACGCTAATGAATCGTTGATATCGAAAATGGTGACGGACAGAACGGTTGACCAGGCTGCTAATGTCACCACGCTACCAGGCGTCAAAAAGCATGTGGTGGTGCTTCCAGATGGCCACGAAGGTTATGGTTTTCCTGTCGGCGGCGTTGCTGCAACTGATCTCGAAGAAGGGGTGATCAGCCCCGGCGGGGTGGGTTACGACATCAACTGTGGTGTGCGCTTGATAAGGACAAACCTCACACAACGCGATGTGGGGATGCGGCTGAAAAGATCTGGTCAACGAACTTTTCAGGTCAGTTCCCTCAGGCGTTGGAAGCGAGGGATCATTCAAGCTTACAAAGATGGAGCTTGATGAATTGCTGGTAGAAGGTGTTAGATGGGCTGTTAGTCATGGATATGGTACTGAGGATGATATGGAAGCATGTGAGGAGAGTGGCAAGATGAAGGGAGCAGACCCTGCAAGCGTCTCAGACACTGCGAGAAAGAGGGGCGCGGCCGAACTTGGCAGCCTGGGCTCCGGTAACCACTTCCTTGAAGTGCAAAAAGTAGACAAAATCTTTGACGAGCGGGCGGCCAAGGCAATGGGCCTCAACCAAGTCGGCCAGCTGACTGTGCTTATTCATTGTGGGTCACGCGGCTTCGGCCATCAAGTATGCACTGATTACTTGCGTGTTTCTGAATCTGTTCTACGAAAATATGGCTTGAAGCTTGCAGATAGGGAGCTTGCATGCGTGCCCAACAATTCTAAAGAGGGAGAGGACTATCGCAAAGCGATGTATTCTGCTCTGAATTTTGCGTGGGCCAACCGCCAAATGATAACGCATTGGACACGGAAAACATTTGAGCGCATCTTCAACTCAAAAGGAAGCGGCCTTGATATGGATCTCGTTTACGATGTTGCGCACAACATCGCCAAGGTGGAGCGCCACAAGGTCAATGGCAAGGGCACCTCTGATTTAGTAGTCCACAGAAAAGGAGCTACAAGGGCTTTCCCCGCAGGCATGGAACAGGTGCCAAGCAAGTACCGGAGCATCGGGCAGCCAGTAATAATACCCGGCTCTATGGGAACTGCAAGTTGGATTCTGCTTGGCAACCGAAATTCACTTGATCTCAGCTTTGGATCTACTGCACATGGCGCTGGGAGGATGATGTCGAGGTCTGCTGCCAAGCGAAGCTATACGGCTGACGGTGTGAAAAGTGACCTAGAGTCAAAGGGAATCTACGTCAAAGCGCTCACAAGAGAAGGCGTGGTCGAAGAGACGCCCGAGGCCTACAAAGATGTAGACACCATAGCCAATGTATCGCATTCCCTCGGGATTGCAACCAAAGTAGTGAGACTCGTGCCAATAGGAGTGATAAAGGGCTAATGCCATCCGACGACCCTGACATTGACATAATTAATGCACGCAAGCTAAGGGAGCTTCGAGAAAAGGCAGCTGCGATGGAAAAGGCAAAAGTCAACCAGCAGCAGCCGCCAAAGTCCTCAAGAGAAATACTATCTGCATACCTCTATGACAGGGCAGACCAAGTACTAGACCTTGCTTACGGGCAGTATCCATCCCAGACTGAAGCAATTGTCACAAGAATTGCCAGACTCATTTTGGCCGGTGAAATAACCAGCAGGATATCAGGAGGCGAACTCCTGGCTCTTTTCAGGGCTGTGGGCCTTAATATAAGAGTCAACACGACGATCAAAGTCGAAGACAAAGGCAAATTGATCTCATTTTCTGAGAAACTCAAGCAGCAGAAGAATGATTTGCCTTGATAATGGGAACATTTATCCTAGATTTTCAGACAATTGACTTTGAACCTGATGCCAAGATCGCACTCGATATGCTCTCTGACTATCAGAGGCAATGCCAACTGGAAAACTCGTTTGCTCTCGATCCGCCAGTACAGAGTCTCGGTTGGTCGTTTGCCAAGATGCTTCTGGCCGGGCAATTTGTCGAGAAGATATATGCGCATCAGGCCTACAAAATAGACGCTTCAAAAGGCAAAAAACTTGAGGACAAGTTCATTGCATGGCTTCAAAAGGAATTGAAAAATAGAGGCTGTGGCGCGGCAGATAAAAATGGCGCCAGAAATGAAAGCAATCTAGACTCTGCGTCCTCTTCTGCCGCCTGGCTTTCTTGTAGTGTCATGCGGTACAGGAGTCACGTCGTCGATCCTACCGATACGAAAGCCTGCTCTTGCTAGCGCCCTGATGGCAGCCTGAGCGCCAGGACCAGGAATTCTGGGGCCTACTCCGCCGACAGCACGTACGCGAATATGCAGGGCATTAATGCCCTTTGCCTTGGCCGTTTCAGCGGCGGCAACAGCAGACTTCATAGCTGCATATGGCGACGACTCATAACGGTCAGCGGTAACGTGGCGTCCGCCTGAGCTGAATGAGATTGTCTCGCTTCCACTCAAATCAGTAATATGAACAAGCGTGTTATTATAACTGCTAAAAATGTGAGCTACTCCCCACTTTGTTTGGGTAATATCGCCGGTTGTATCAGACATGCACTTGAACTTGCTTCTACAGAGAGTTAAAAATGTTATCGCCTATGGAAGTGTACATAGCCCCTATTCTCAAGCAACTTTTTCCTGACAAAGACGCTACCGGAGCCCCTTTGGACTCTGCCTATGACTTGCAAATTAACGCCTGCTTTTCTTGCTGCAGCCTCGGCCTGCCTCATTTTGGTGGGTGGAACCGTTGCCACGATCTCATACTCTTCACCACCGTGGAACACTAACTCGTGTGTTTCAAAACTGTTCTCCCGGGCGAACTTTTCCAGGCCTTCTACAGCCGGAATCCTATAAATAGTAATGTCGACTCCCTTACTCTGGCTTGCCAGTTCATACAAGGATACTGATAGTCCATCACTTGAATCGATCGATGCTGAAGAATATCTTGCAATCACCAACCCGAAGCTCTGCCTTGGGTGCGGCTCGAGCACAGACTTCACTGCGCGCTTTCTGAATATGCTGCTGGCTGTAATCACTTTTTGCTGGCAGCAGGATTGCTAGGCCGGCTGGAGCAAATCCAAATGCGCCTGATACGATGACATAATCTCCAGGAGTAGCTCCACTTCTTGTTGGAATTTTGAATACAGGAAATCCAATCATGCTCGCAGTCAATAACAAGCTCGCCAGCTTCGTTTGTGTCCCCGCCCACTATTTTGACTGCAAATTCCTTAGAGGCAATAGCAAAGCCCTTAGCAAGCCCTTCAATTTTTGACCTCTGCGTGGAGTAGCTGTTTGGTATGCCAAGTGAAATCACCGCTGCATATGGCTTGACTCCCTTGGCAGCAAGATCGCTTATACATGAGACGACGCTTTTTCGTGCAACCTGCCAGGCTTCCATTCCAGGGGGAACATCGGTGCTTGCAACCAGCATATCGCTTTTGATAACAATTCCATTATCTAGCAACGCCACGTCGTCAAGGTTGCTTATACCAAGCTCATTCGCAAAGATCCCGATTATCTCTTTTTCATCTAACTTGGTCATACACTGCCTGAACCTTCTCGCTTGCCTTCTTGTAAATGGCATGTGCCTTCTCACCTCGGGATTCGACAGATATCCTGATCGCGTGTTCGGTGTTTGATGGCCTGATCAGTACCCACGAGTCTTCGTCCATTATCGCCTTGACTCCATCTTCTGTCAGTATCGAGTACGACTCACTTTTGAAGATATCAGGCAGCTTTTCGATCACTGCTTGGTGCAGTGAGGAATTAGCTACTATCTTTGATCGTATTTGTGTGAATTGCGATGCAAACTTCAGACATTCATCTACGGTCTTCTTGTCAAGCGTTGAGATCGTTGCTGCCGCCAAGAGACCATCGCGGCACATGTTAATCTTAGGCATGATAAACCCTGCGCTACTGCCCTCGCCGCCTGCGTCAGCATTCACATCAAGCATCTTGCTGACGACGTTTGCCTCACCTACTTTGGAGTATGCAACAACCTTGCCATTGCTCTTCTGGATGTATTTCTCTATTGCAACACTAGTGTCGATGCTTGTCACAAACTTTTTCAAGCCTATCTCAAGTGCCCTTGCGACGCACAGCAGCAGCGTTGAGTCAGGGCTCAATTTTTCTCCTTTGTTGTTAACAACTACAAGCCTGTCAGCATCTAGGTCAAGCCCAAAACCATGATCGAGTTTGTTTGCAGTTACAAGTGCACGCAGCTCTGTCAGATCATCTGCAGTGGGATCGGGACCCCTTGAGGATATACCTGCAATGCCATTGATACTGTAATACTCGTATCCTAGCTTCTTGAACAGGTGCTCTGCGTATCCGCATGCTGCGCCCCCGGCTGCATCAATCCCCACTTTGACGGCCGCTGCGTTGTTGCTTTTTGTCATCTCTGCAACTGCGTCAAGATAAGTGGAGTAAACATTAAACTCGCTTCCAAACTTGCCCCGATGTTCGCTTGTCATGTTGAGCATTTCCTCTAACTCATGCTCAAACAAACCCCTGCCCTCTATTATGAACTTGAGCCCATTCCACTCTAATGGGTTGTGTGATGCTGTCACTATAACACCAGCGCCATACTTCCGCGCTTCTCTAAACGCCGCAGGGGTGGGCGCAATACCAAGGTTGTAAACGTCGATACCCACAGCCATCAGGCTTGCAGTCACGATTTGGGCAATAATCGCGCCAGATGGACGGGTATCGCGCGCAATTACACATTTACTAGATTTGATAAAACCTGCGAACTGGCCCGCAAACCTATTCACCTCGTGAAGGGTGAGGTCTTGTCCGTAGATGCCTCTGACTCCTGAGATCGATATTTTCACACCAAAAAACTATTCTCAGCGTTATTTATTTTAGCGTGAAGCATTAAATATCGTGGAGCTGAAATTGCCTTTGTTTTGCCCTAGTAGCTCAGCCTGGCAGAGCGAAGGTTTCGTAATCCCTCGCTCCTTTTTAGGAAAGGTGGCGAATACCTTAGGTCCAGGGTTCAAATCCCTGCTAGGGCTTTCATTCTCATTATTCTTAGTATTTCCAAAACTCAACCTTCTTTCTCTGCCAGGCTGAGCTACTAGGACGTTACGGTTTTCTGTAACGTTACGGAATTCTGTAACATCTAGATATCCCTTTTCAACTAAGATTGGTAGTTCTTGGTTTACAAACATCTCTAGCTTCTTTTGAAGTCTAGACTTGATAACGCGGCTATAATCTCCACTGAGTTCAGAGTTAGCCGTCAAATAGTTCCATTCTGCTCTACTAAGGAACAACTCGTTAACTAAGAACAAACTTGCTTTTATCCGCTTTGTTGGTTTGCAACCTTCATAGGAAGGAGGACAGATAATAACTAAAGTATCGGTCTCGAGCTTAGAAATTATGAAGTGCCGTTTTTCGCAGGATTTTGCTCTATAATCTAATTCTTCTCTTTCCTTTTCATCTAATAAAGACGTAGACAAATTTCAAACTATGAGCAGTCCCATTGTGATACATTCAGTCTCTCTATAGTGAGATGAACTAGAACCACTTCATAATACGTTTCCTCTGAGAAATACAGCTACTCAGACAACCCAAGCAATCTTATACTCACAATTAACAATAAATCTCTCCATTAGCCTAGCCTAATCAGAAATTGCTTAGGTGCCAGTACCAGTATAAGTCTCACACTGTCGGTAGTAGCGGGAACCCATCAACATGGCCTCAATGCGCTGAACTAACTAATGGTAGATTCTGTATCTTTCATGACAAAGAACATTTAGAGAAGAATAAGCAAAAGGTAATCAAAAGATTTGAGAAAAAAAGTAAGAGATAGCCTTTTCAATAATGAGCCTTTGGACTGTGTCGGCTTCTATCTCCCAGATATTGATTTTGCAAAGTTGTTGGGCAACAAAACATTTTCACAAGCTGTTATCTTTACTGACGCGACCTTTTATGAAAGATTGAATCTTTCTGGATTTACATTCTCTGAAGCGAGCATTCTTTATGGATGCCACCTTCTCAGGGGATTTAGTGAACTTCTCTGAATCTACATTCGCGGTGTTTGCATTCTTTAGTGGCGCTAAATTCTCTCCAGAAACAAGATTTGCTAGAGCTAATTTCGACGGACAGGCAAGTTTTTTAGATTGCATATTCTTAGACGAAGTAGACTTTAGTAAAGCCAGGTTCTGCGACAAAGTAGACTTTACCAAGGCTGTATTCACCCGAAAAGCATTCTTTTATGATGCAAAATTCGGAGAGAAAGCAGACTTTTTCGACGTTACGTTCTCCGATGACGCCCTTTTCTCTGGAGCCTTATTCAATGAACAAGTAAGCTTTTCATTATCTAAATTTCTAAACGCAGGAAATTTCGAAAAAAGTCAATTTGCAGCTGAAACAGAATTCAGGAAAGTATTATTTGAACAGCCAAAGAAGGTTAGCTTTGGCCATAACGACTTTTCAAAATTTTCATTTGGTGATAGCGATATTACTAGAATAAAATTTGGTGACAGGATAACATGGGGAGGAGAAGATGGACTTACTATAATAGAAGAACAATGGTTGGAACAGAAAACATATCGGAAAAATAAAGTGAACGCAAGAACAAAAAAGCTGAAGAAGCTGATAGGAAAAAAACAGGAAGAAGAAAAATCAACAAAGGAAAATACGCTTACAGCTGAGATACTTTCCTTTGATAAAGAGAAACAAAAGTTTGCTCCAGCCACTTTCGAATTTGTACCAATAGCTAAGGGCGGCAGAGCACCCTATCGATATGACTGGGTTTTTGATGATGATGGAGAAAGAAGTACCAAAAAAATCCTTTCAAGTTCCATTGAGAAAGCTGGCTTCTATGTCATAATTCTCATCGTTACAGATAGCGGCGGTCAGATTGCATATGCTAAATCAAAAATTGAGGTAAAGGAACCCATACCAGAAGTAAGCTTGGACCTTGTCCTGTCAGTCTATAGAAATTTGAGAGAAAACTACGAGTCTAGACTAAGGTATGACGAAGCGGGACGGTTCTTCATAAAAGAAATGGAATTGAAGAGAAAATTCAGGGAGGTTAAATCAGAGAAGGGTACTCCTCGAATTGCGAAAAATCGTTGGCCACGAAGGAACTTTTTTTCCTTAATTGGTTGGTATCATCTTTTATCTGACTATGGGGAAAGTATACTCAAACCTTTCATGACTGGTGCAATAGTTCTAGCTCTTTCAACTGTCTTTTTTTCAATGCAGAGCAATCTTATTCTTGAATCGTTCCTCCCTTTCTTTCCTAGTAATAATACAACAATCTCCACTTTTGCAGAATTAGAAAGAGCTGTAAACACTACTCACTGGTTCGAGGCTTTTGAAAGAAGCTTGACAGATTTTCTTCCCCTTCTGTCGATAGGAGGAGACGTCAGTTTGGGGATAATAGACTACATCATCAAGATAGTAGGCGGAATACTAACCTTTGGTCTGCTTGCGATTGCTCTTCGAAGAAAGTTTGAAAGGAAATACACTCGTTAATTACAATGGTTATGCCATAGTGAACCCTGAGACCAGGAACTGTCCAATGCATAAAGTAGAAATAGATAAGTAATCATATCCAGCCCCGTACCTTTTTGCATTTGTTCTTCTGCCTGTTAGGAGGACACTTTTTTTCTCTTATTTTACTTATGCCCGTTATGGACAAAGAGGGATATACCCTTCGAGACTTGTCAATATTAGATTAACATTCTAGCGAGAAGAAATGAGACCATAATGGCCGTAGCCTAAATTCTAGGGTCATGTGCTAACCATCTCTTTCACCTAGCGAATTACTCGTACGTTATGCTCCTTTTTGAGCTCAGTATTTTTTCCTAAGTTCAAATATTTGAGATAGAATGCATTTTTTGTGCAGTTTTGTTCGTTTTTCATTCTTTTTCCTCCTCTTATGGGAGGTAATAATCTCATACAGATAATTGGCACCAGTGTCATTAGCAGAAAGTCCATTGTAGTGCCGTTTCGTATCGTATGACTGCTACTATGCTATTATCAAAATGCACTATTGTCGTCGTCATCCTCATCGTCTTCCGAATGCTTCTTTGACGGTCAGTTGTTTTTGGCCTCCTCCTCCTTTTTGCCGCCTCTTCTCTTCAGTTTGCAGGAAAATATGAGATAATGTTATGCCAAAGCAGCCAAAACCTTAGGGATTCCTTATTAACCAAACAGTTACATATCTTACACCTATTTATGATAACAAAGACTCCACGATTAACTATCTTAATGGTTGCCATTACTGTATTGGCCACAGGTGGCCCAGTAACAGCACTTGCTACTGCTTATGGCGGTAATAATGGTGATGAAGACTCACTAGCAGGCAAGATAATAGACGACACGAACAGGATAATAGACGAAACACTAAGTGGAGTTCCAATAATACGTCCGCCACCTACAGTTGGTGGTGGTGGTGATGCTACCTGCGAAGGACGAACTGCCACTATCGTTGGTACTTCTGGCAATGACTTCTTAGTTGGAACAGAAGGTCCAGATATTATTGTAGGTCTTGGAGGCGACGATAGAATAGAAGGACGAGGTGGAGAGGACCTTATCTGCGGTGATGAGGGTAATGACCAATTGCTTGGCGGCAATGATAATGACATCATGGAGGGCAATGATGGTATGGACGACATGGTTGGCCAGGCTGGTGAGGACTTCATGGCTGGCGGCGATGGTGATGACCTCATTGGTCCCGACAATGGTGATGACACCCAGCAAGGCGGCCTTGGTGATGATATCATGCAAGGCGGCGGTGGTCTTGACAACATGGCTGGCGGCGATGGTGATGACAACATGGCTGGCGGCGATAGGGACGATATCATGAATGGCAATGAGGGTAATGACCTCATGTATGGTGATAACATCAGGGCTGGCCTCGCTGGTGCTGACACCATGTCAGGTGGCGCTGGTAATGACGACATGCGTGGCGGGGCCGCTAATGACAACCTCGACAGCATTGACGGTGTAGTGAATAACGACAGATTAAACGGGAATACAGGCACTAACACATGCCTTAGTGACCCGGACCCCGAAGTCAACTGTGAGGCTTGAGCAAGAAGAGATGATGTACCTGGCAAGGGTGGGGGCGGCGGCGGCTGCTCCCACAGTTGTGAACCTGCGGTATCCAAACTGAATTAAACTAAAAGCGGTGTCACTTTCTGTCTGTTCTGTCCAAGCAAGCCGTCCTTCTTCTTCAATTTTCTTCTTCCTTTCTTTTGCTGTTCTCCGTCTAGAGTCATTTCCTATTCTTGACATCAGATAATAGCAAGAAGTTACTAAGCCTAAGGTGATACAAATGCAAAACACTAACAATAAGAAAGAAGAAGCTATGAAGATGACCAAAGGAGGAGAATATGAATACACTCCCAAAGAAGGATTTGTCCTCACACAATTCTTGACTGTGGAGGATGTGAAACGCTCTGCGGAGTTTTACCTTCGAATTCTCGGAGGGAAAGTTATTCGCAGTGGAGAACCCACTATCATCCAAATTGCCAATAGCTGGATAGTTTTAAACATAGGCGGCGGCCCAACTGACGATAAGCCGACCATAACTCTACATACACCTCAGAGTCCAAATGAGGCCAGTAACTTCATGATTATTCGTGTCTCAGACATCTGGTCCTCTTACAATGAATGGCAAAGTAGAGGGGCTGAATTCATTACAGAGCCAAAGGACCATGGTATTGAGATTCGCTGCTATATGCGTGACCCTGATGGCTATATCATTGAGGTCGGACAAACAACTGGGGGATTGAAAGACATCAAGGTGGGATAGAGGCAGATGGACTAATTAACCCACTTTTTGTGTATATTCTATTTCATTTCAAGTTGAATTTTCAGACTCAGAGTTATCCTATCCTTTCTTTGCAAATAAAATGTGTTGAATTCGGCTGTATCCCTTCTGAATGCAAAGCTAGTCCTTCACCCAAAGGATGTCCCAATTGTTCATGAGGAGAATGTTGCTGTTGGGATTCAGCGCAACGCTAGGATTACATTATCATCAAGTGACAGCCTTACTGTTGCCACTGCTCCCTCCTGGCGCTCCTGAACTTCTCACGAACGAGAAAAGCAACAGCAGCACTTCCAATGAATGTTGCAGTCCAATAGAGCCATAAATTGCCAAGGACACCAGAAAGAAGAGCTGGAGCCAATGACCTGGCAGGGTTCATTGATGCACCCGAGATAAAGGCTAGAAAGAAAATATCGAGACCGACCATACCACCTATAATCAGACCGCCCAAGCCTCGCAGGCCCCTGGTATATACTACCAAGTAAATTACCGCCATTAACAGAGCCGTAGCGAAGACTTCTATTCCAAAGACCAAAGGAAGAGGGTAGGAATAGTCTGGTGCATTTGCACCCAATGACGCTTCTGTGCCAATTAAAGACATAACAAATAAACTTGCTAGAAGAGCACCTGTAATCTCGGCTCCAAAATACTGGAGCAGTTGAAGTTTGGTAATTTGTCCACTAATAAGAAAACCCAGTGTTACAGCAGGGTTAAAGTGAGCCATTGATATCTTGCCAAAAAGGTAAACGCCTATCGCAACACCCACAAAAGGAGCAATCGCTATAAATGGTAGTCCTAACCTTCCCCCGAACTTGGCATCAATTACAACCGAACCAGTAGCTAATGCTACAACTATGAATGTCCCTATTACTTCTGCAGCGAATCTCTTCTGGGAAAGGGTTAGCTTAGCTGCTATCCTGTCCTTGGAGGCTTTGAGCAATTTCTCTAACTCGTCTATCTATTTCGTCTCTTATCTTTCGGACCTTCTGAATTGGCTTACCTTTTGGGTCCTCAATTCCCCAGTCTATAGCATTGTTTATGAATAGCATAGGACATTCAGCCTTTTCCATACAGCCCATATTTACTGATTTTGCTGAACTTCTTATCATGTCTTCAGTTATTATCTTGGATTTTTGGCTGCTGATATCGATTCCGATTTCAGACATTGCTTGAACTGCGAGTGGGTCAATCTGAGAGACTGGTCTAGTCCCTGCGCTGATTGCACGGCAACCTTTTGGCGCATATTTTTGGTTGAATAACCCTTCAGCTATCTGGCTCCTTCCAGCATTCTCCACACAAACAAAGAGAATTACCTTATCTTGTTGTTGTCGTTCCTCGTTTTTCTGTTTGTTGCTTGGAAAGCTGAATTTCATTTTTTTCCGCTATCACTTTACCGCCTTTATTACTACACTAGTAATTCTCTTCTTGCTCTCGCCATTCCTTTGATTGCCATCCTCTTCGTCCAGGTAAAGCTGTTCGCTTAGAACTTCGACATTTTTAAAACCTCCCTGTCTAATACTGTCAAGGTAATGTTCCTTTGTGAGCGCACCATCAATACAGCCACACCATCTCTCCTCATCTGCATCGGCTGGAGCAACCTCTGTGTCGGTAACCAGGTCTGAAATGACCATCCTTCCTCCACCTTGTTTTAAAATCCTATGTATTTCTTTAAATGCATTTACCTTGTTCACAGTCAAATTAATAACACAGTTGCTGATTACGACATCAACTGAATTCTCATCAACTGGAATTCTTTGTTCTATGTCTTCTTTTCTAAAGTCGACATTGGTGTAGCCTCCCTCTTTTGCATTTCTTCTAGCTCGCTCAAGCATCTCGTCAGTCATGTCTATTCCAATAACCCTCCCAGTATTGCTGACTTTGTTTGCTGACAAAAATACATCGATACCGCCCCCTGAACCGAGGTCTACAACTGTTTCGCCCTTCTGTAAATCAGCAAACTTCATTGGAGCTCCGCAGCCTACTCCAAGAACTGACGCTTGTGGCACAGATTCAAGCTCACTTGTCTCATAACCTACGACCGCAGCAGCCTGTGTTGGCGAACCTACTACTCCAGTTTCTCCAGAGCAGCAGGTAGGCCCACAACAGGAAGAGGCGCCAGATTCGTTAGTATCTTCTTGCAGTGCTATCTTGCCATATGTTTTGCGTATTTCTTTCTTGATGTCTTGTTGTTGATTTTGCTGATTCTGCTTTTCCATCACTATGCTTTACAATGGAAACTATTTAAGTTGTCAAGGGTAAACAATGACAGTTAGTGTAAAGATGGAAACTAAAAGCAAGAAGAACAATGTTAAGAACCACCGTATTGAGAGGCAAGAGCTTCCAATCTACAAAGATACGAACTGCAATTTTGAAGGATACAATCCCTCTTCATTGATGGCTGAAACTGCAAAGCTTAGAAATTTAATCACAAAGCGAGGAACCCTTGAGATTCTAATACCGCTTTGTTGTTCTACTAAGCCAGTAAGATACAAAAAGTTTCGGGAGGCTATGAAGGGAATAAGCAGTAAGACTCTTGCTTATAGGCTGCAGGAGCTAGAGAAAGGCGGCATATTGGAGCAGGCGTTCATACAATGAAATTCCCCCTAGAGTCGAATACAACCTTACGGCTAAAGGTCAGGAACTGGTTGAATCAATAATAGATTTGCTGCAATGGATGAGAAAATGGTCTCTGCCGCAGAACCTACTGCAAACAAAGACCCAAATCCTTTGAGAGGATGCAGAAGATTAACACTATGATAATCCGAATTAGACAGTATATCCAATGTAGACTTTGATGATGATGTCTGCTCTGAGGTGTGGGAGTTCTATAAGGAGTATCACAAAGGGACATGAGTAAAGACAGAGACAGCGGCTCAGAAGAAGAGGAAAAAGGAAAAGAACGTCTGATTAAACTCAGAGACACAGGCGATGACAACGAGATGGTCGCAGTCAGAGAGGAAGAAAATGAAGAGAGGTAAAGTCATCAAGAGAAACGACAGCCAGTAGAACCACAATCTTCAGAGGTAATGAGGATGACGACGATAAGAAGCGCAGGAAATCAGGCAAAACTACAATTGCAATTATTATCGCTGTAGGAGCTCTACTAGCTGCAAATTTATATTTTCTGTGGTTTTGACCCTGGTGAAAAAGGAACGTGATAAATCCTCAGTTTCTTTTAGAGTCCTTTGAGTATATGCTCGAGAGCCAGGTTCATTGTTTCGAATGCTCTGCCTCATAAACTCTCCCTAGTCTTGTCGGAGCTATAGTCAAGCGTATGCTACACAATTGAATCTACTATGTATCCCCATATGAAAGGAAACATTATCGTCACAGATGATATAGCCACCTTTTCCAAAACCATCGAAGAACAAAATATTGATGTACAACTTTCAAGAAGCCCTGCAAACCCGCAAGTAAACCAAGATACATTTTTCAAATTGACCTTCATTGATAGGAACACTGGCAGGAACCATCCTCACATAGATTATGGTGTGAAATTGCAAAATTCTAGAGGAGAGCTCCTCAATGTCACAGGGGGTCACACAGTAGATGGTGCAGAGTATTGGAACTATACGTTTAACGAACAAGATGCTTTTACACCAGTAGTTGAGGTATTGGGCGTAAACTTTTTGCCAATAGGGAAAGAAACTGTCGAATTTGATACCGTTGTTACTCCAGAATTTTCAGCAGTAGCTATCGCCGTTGTAATGGCTCCTATCCTAGGAGCGGTTACCTTGTATATGAGGAAAGGGACTAGAGGCTAATCTACTAAAGCCAGAAAAAATATGTGTTTGCTCTACCGTCAGCAGTTACATTCTTTTCAAGACGTATACATACACAGCAGCGCCCCCGCCTACGACCGGAACAAGAATGATGGTTAACAATATTAGTCTGTTAGATAGCATTTCAGCCAACATGCCTGAAATGGGCTAACAACTGACAAATCAAATGTTGCCTCAAGTGGTGCCGCCTCATATTTTGGGTCCCCCATTATTCTTGTCTGAAGAGTAACAGCATAATCACCTGTCCCATTAAAAACAAAGGGAAGAGTAATGTCACTGATTTCATAGAGTTTGTATGGATATTGCGCAATTGCCTCCCCCCCGCTGCCCATCTTGGTTATGATTAGTGCGGAATAAACGTTGGAAATATTTGTATTATTTTCAAGAACACTAAAGTTAAGAGTCGTAGAATTACTGCCTGCAACTGGATCCGAAGGATAAGGTACAAATGTCACCTGATACTTGTCTATATCTATAGTATCGCCTCCAAAGAAATGAGCGTAACTGTTTTTTATGTTTGAAAACAGCGATGATGTAGTGAACAATATAATAACACCAACTCCGAAAAGGATGCAGATTCGGAGCGGAAAAAAATAGGATGTCACCAGGTGAGTTGATTTTGAATAGCCCTAATTAAAGTTAAGTACGCACAGAGAGGAGTATATATCACCATGAAAAGCTAATAATAATAATTATATGCCCTAAATTAACGATATAGATGCAGGTTCTTCAATTGCTTCAGATCCGTGCTTTTAGTAGTTTCTATTGATAGCAGTAGTAGTAGTAATAAAAAATAAAGAGGAGGTGTTTTAGTTCCCGCTAACTAAAGAATATTCTTGTCAATGGCGACAAAAGAAAAGATAATGATGGGTTGAGGGTTTGATCTATCATGTAGCTAATCTTGCACACGTTATTGCGACGTTGTATCCAAGTTCAGATGTAGTTGGATTATATACAATGAACTCGTATGAATTCTGGAAAATCATACTTCGGGTTACTATTAGCCTTGTATCGTCAAGAGTATACCCTCCACCCAGAGGGAACTGTGGTGGGAGACATTCTAAAATTTGTTTTTCCTGTTGACCTGCAGCAACCCTGTGGAACTGACTATCACCTCCTATAAGCACCCTTATTGCATCATCCGCCAAATCTGCATTAGTTACTTCACCATCTACAATATTTTCAGATGTTATTCTAAGACCCGGCGGTCCTCGTTCTGGGTCTTGCTGCTGTACCGATAATGATGCTGTTCCAATTGTTCCAACACTTACTACCAACATCACAGTTATTGCTGCTGCCATAATGGCAACAGGTCTTTTTTTCTTATTGTTGAGATTGATATGATTTTTTATCATATTCTGGACACAGTTATGTAATTATTCCTATTATGAGTTATTTCAGTAGAATAAGAACAATAAATGTAATGAAATTTCTGCAAAAATTAATGTATGCGTGAGCTATCCCGAGAATCTTTTCTCTCATTTCTGCGGACCAAGAAGAGCACAAACTGCAGCATTTCAATCTCTGTAACAAGTGGTTGTATCTCTTCGGTAAGCGTTGCTTTTTCATAGTGTCTATGCTTTATTTTCAAAAGTTCTCTTAACTTGTCTGTGTCTCTTGGAGCATTCTGGCAGCGTTTTTATCTGCAACTCAAAGTGTTTTTTCGTTGCAGGGTTGATGGTTATTACTGCTGCCGCTGTCTCCTCCTTCTCAGGGGTTGTGGTGGTATTACCATATCGCGGATTGAGTAGTTTTTGGATTCCCTCTATAGTTCTCCTAATTATTATCTCAGTTGAATCCCGAATTGAATCTTCTTCATGATTAACGCTATTATTATTATTGACCAATCTCCGGGCGACCATAATATCCGCCAGCTATGCTATGATGCATAAAAGTGATCCAGCACGTTGGCGGGAGAGGGTTCAACCCTAGCTTTGCTGGCTCAAATATTATTGAAGCTGCTGTCTAGGCTTGCTAACTCAGATGCTCTTCTTAACCTATAGGTTGCAGGTCCTGAAAGGCAGGTGCACCTGCCGGTCTTCTTAACCTACAGCGGCACATGTAGGTTGCAGGCGGTCTTAACATGCAAGGCACTTGCAGGTTGTTATATTAATGTCATTATTCTTGCTCTTGCTGCCGCTCTTGCCTCCGCTGCTGATAATACCGTATGCCTTGATCGCATAGGTCCATCTCGTTTTGAATGTGTTCAAAGAGCTCAGTGTCTCCCTTGTGGGGTGTCTCATTAAGTGCTCTTACGTGAATAGGGAATGCCTGCTTTTCCAAGTAAACACGCTTCCAGAGTAGGAGTTTTAAAGTGTTCTCCTCTCTTTTTTGCTTGGCATTGCTGGTGCTGATCGCATTAGTCATTTTTCTTTTTTCTCCTCCTCCCTCCTACAAGATAAAAAATACTTGTCAAGGCGCTCCTTACCTAGGATTATGCCGCCCATGCTTTTTTTAATATTGAGGTTCACTTAAAGTCTGCCGTACCTATTACAGCCCTCCTCCTCTACGCAGGGGCACACATGACCATAAGGGATGTTTAAAATTGTGTCGTGGGTAATGGGGATTTTATTATTATTATTGTTATTATTATCATTATTTTCCTCTTCTTCTTCTCCCTCTTCTGGCTCGCTGTTTTATTGTTTCTGTTGTTGGTGGTGCTGCTGCTGCTGGCTCTCGACCGCTATACAAGATAAACGTGTGATGACTGAAGCGAAGATATTCTAAGATTTAGCAACATCTGGTTGTTTCCTAATTTCATTATCTGCGAGGTCTATAAGCTCACAAAGTTTTTGTAATGTGGGGTTGTTCTTTAATTCACCCGAGAATTCATTTAAGAATTGCTCCTTGATATTACCGTACATTGCGGGGACTTGTTGCAAATTAACTATTGAACGACTGGTTCTGGTTCTGATATAATCTGAAAGTTGAAAATAGCTAAGCAAAAATGAATTAGATGCTTCTCTGTAGCGAATATATATATAATAATAACTTGACACACTTGAAACAAGAATAAAAAGTGATAATAATTCTAATTGTTTCGCGGTTGTATTATCCAGTTTAATCGTGTAACCAGCAATAAAGCCACTTAATGAATTCATTAAATAGATAGAAGCCCAGTAACCATCCATTATTCTGCCTAGACTCCTGCCAATACGGATCATCATAACATTGCAACCAATAAAACCAATTATTCCTATAGCAATATCTAAAACAAGATACTCAAGGTTAATCAAATGTATAGCTGCCAAACTCAGGATTATGGTGGCGACAAATATTACGACGGCTGTTACCGTATTTCGTGTTTCCTTAATAGCTAAAATTGTCCGCCTCTGCGATTTTCTCGTGCACTTGCCTCTCAGATTCTAATTCTTGGCTCAGTTCATCAAGAACGCGTTCAATTCTCATTGTTATCCATCTTTTTTCTTCTTCATCATCGTCGGATTTCTTAGTAGGCGTTTTAGCCTACTATGTATGTAATAATTATAAAGTATTTCCTGGAAAATTATAGCTTATTATTATTATTGAATCTAATCGTTACGAAGAACAACAACGAAAGAAAGATAGCTAAATAGTAATTGCAGAAAGCTGGGACTTAACACAGGTTTGTGGCATAACCTACTGGATTTTGTATTGGAGTTGAACCTTCTAGTATCATGGGAACATATTCAAGCCTGCTGCTACAATCTTGGCTCCAGCTGCTTCAGAGCCTTTATGACATCCTCTTTGAAGTGCTGGTCAGGCACTAGATAATGGCGAGTTAACACAGATGGCGGCACTCTCCCTTGCAACATATCAACTACCTCCGGCTGTATCCCCGAGTTTCTTAGGTGCGATGCGAATATCTTTCTGCACAGGCGCATATCCATGTCGATTTTCCTACGCTTGCATGCCAAGCGAATGGCGTTCCAAGTGGGGGTTTTATAGCTCAAATTGGCAACAGGCTGTAAGTTTTCAGGCGTGATATATGACAGATATGCTTTCTTTGTTGCTCTCAGGAAGATATCTGGGAAAAGGTAATGTCGTAGCGTCTGCTGCTCTGGGTCGTAGTAGTTATTACTGGTATTAGGTGAGCAATTTTTTACCGGTAAACGATTCAACAGCTTAACTGACTCTATAGCAGGCGGACGCAATCCTGTCAATATCGCATACTTGACAATGTTGGACATGACGGTGGCAATACTTGCATCATTGCCTTTACTCTACCAATCATTTGTTCCAGACCCATCTCTGGATTGAAGAAGCGCTCCAAGGCTTGCAGTGATTCATTGCCAGATGTCCACTTCAAATTATAGCATTGCCTAATCTGCAGCCAAATGTCATACCTTCCTTGGAATTTGCTCAGATTAGCCAAAGCCTCCATCGTGTGCTGCTTGTTTCGTGGTGACAGACTCATGATAATGGAAGCGTCGCCGGAATCTAGGATGTGACCATATTTTATGGCGTAGTTTACAATCTGTTTGATGGTGCTGTGTCGTTTGTTCTGTGATGTCAACCAGTCAATAAATTGGGATGAGCGAGGGGTTACGGAACCGCCTCGCGCATTTTTTTACTGCGAAGGTTTCGTAAACCCTCGCTCCATTATTCGGAAAGAAGGGGCGGATATCTTAGGTCCAGGGTTCAAATCCCTGCTAGGGCTTTTATTCTCATTATCATAACTGTCATCATAGTAGCCGAAACCTCGCTCTGCCAGCTGAGCTACTAGGCAGTTGAAGTATTGCGAAATTCTGCAATGTTTGAAAGATAGCCCTTCTCCAATAACAAAGGTAACTCTTGGTCAACAAATACTTTCAGCTTTTTATGCAGCCTAGACTTGACACAGACATAATCATGGTTGGTCTCTTGTCTATCTACAGATAGTAAGTAGTCACGTTCTGCTTTGCTTAGAAATAATTTCTTCTTAAAGTAAGAACAAGCTTGCTTTTATCCACTTTGTTGGTTAGCAACTTCCATAGGAATGTAAGACTGATGAAAACTAAAGTGTCGTCGGCTTCCAGCTGAATATTATGAAATGTCATTGTTCCTGCTATGTTTTTGCCTATTATCTAATCCTTCTATTATTTCCTCATCTAAAAGAGAAGTGGATGATTCTCAGGCTATGACAATTCCTCTAATTGTGCCTCTAGTCTCTCTATGGTGAGGGGAACTGAGAGCTGTCGGGGAATAAAATTTTCATCGTAATCAGAACAATATGAAAAACCAATGTGTATGTGAACGTGACTCACTTAAGCGCTATAGATTATGGAGGTATGGATAGGATTAGAATAGTTGGCTTATTAATCTCGACCTGAATACTACTCAAATAGGGTTGATTAGGACATCGAAGACATAAAAGATCAGATTCAGTCATTAGTGGATTATGAGAATGAGGGATGGAATACAAAGAATGTGGATTTGTTTCTATCCATAATTCATCCAGATATGGTTTGGCCTTGGCCACCACATCCAGATGCACATGACCCTGTAGAGTGGGTTTTTGAATTTGGACATTTCGACCGTGAACGTTGGCGTAAGAACTGGCAAAATCTCTTTGATAACTATGACTTGATTCACAATAATCGCAAAACAATAAAAATTGAAGTCAGTAGTGAGGGTGACGCAGCTTTTGCTGTAGTTGATATTGACACCCATTGGCATCATAAGGTTACTGGAGAGGATTTTCCATGGAAAGGACGTGTTTACAAAATTTACACAAAGATGCCAAATGGCGAATGGAAGATTATTTTCCAGACAGGAGCATTGCGTTATCCTCCGCGCTCTCATCACGAAAAGTAGTAGTACTAGTTTAGTCTGCTACCTCTCAAAACTACAAGATAATCATCGTTGCAATTAAGTGTGCAGCGGTTACTGCAACAATGAGCGCATCCCTTCCCTTCCCCTTTCGGTGCTGGCCGATTTATTACCATCTCACTCGGTGCTTGACTTCATTAGATAATATATGATGGTAAAAACACTACAACAAATAATAGACGACAGAATTTCCTTTCTAAAAGAGCAAATTAACCCAAATAGCAAGCCAGAATTAAACAGCACATTCCGGATACAGATATAGACGCTATTAGGTCTGCTGCTGACAATTTGGAAGAGGTTGAAGCCAAAATTATGCAAAAGAAATCTCTCTTGAAGGATAGCAAAGATAGACATGAGTCTGAGAGGTTGTTTGCCGAGCCTGAGGGGTTGGAATGGCTGCAACGTCAAATAGCAAGATACTCTTAACAACGAAGAAGACTAGCTTTTACATCCTCGAAGAATTCTCTCAATACTTCTGTCACTCTAGAGCATAATTCCTAACAACAAAGATGGTAGAAGGGAGAAGAGCATAAGAAACAATATTAATAAAAAAATTTTACCTCCTTCGCCTTCTTGCGACATCTATGCTAAAGCCTTTCTGTCTATCGAGCTCTTCAATTAGTACTACTGCTACTTTCAGCCAATGTAAAAGAAGTAATACTAGCCGAGCACCCATCGCCACCGCTGACGCTAGCCTCAATTGTGCCAGCGCCAATTTCACTTACTAGTTCCTCGTATGTGAATTCAAAGGTTCTCGATTCTCCTGGTTCTAACGTAGTTATTACTTGTGCTGAAAATAGCGGGTAGGCTTCTCCAGTGTCACGATTTTCTATTTCTAGGCCTAGTACGCTATTAGGAAACTCTAGAGCTTCGTCATCGTCATTTGTGACAGTAATTGTGACCGATTCTCCTAACTCGAAGGTTTCTTCATTCGTCGTTATCTCTAACTGACATTGCTGTTGTTCTCCTTCTTCTTGAGTTGTTGCTGTTACATTAGCATCATTACCAGTGGCATTTGTCGTCGTGGTTGTTGTGTTCATCAGAGGGGGTCCTTGATTAGTAGCAGTAGCTGTAGGCGATAATGGTATCCCACTCTGCCATTCCCAAAAGGTGAGCAAGGCTCTTCCGTCTGGCTGAAACTCTTCTTGACCTGCAAGTATCATACCATCTAGTGGTGCTAGCCTGCCAGTTGAATTTGTATGAATTATCGCAATCGCGATGCCCTTGCCAATCCCCTCTTCCTTATTAGACCTTGCTATTTCATAAGATATTGCAGTTGCATTCTCACTTCCATCTTCTGTGATCAGAATTTCCTTTCCAGCAAAAGTACCCTAAGAGGGATACTATTCCGCTTCCGGTGCTAGTGGTCCTCATAGTTTCTGTGCTATTTGGCAAGGTCAGCGCTCCATTCCCTTCTACGATTAACTGCGCATGCATCTGGTTTATTGGAGTCTCGCTTACATCTCTTACGTGTTCTTGGTAGATGAGTTGAGGTGACAATTCTAATCTTGAGGATAATGTAGTATTACTTGGGGTGTTGCTAGTTGTCGTTGTGGCCGCTACTGGATTAGTAATCCCAGTTAATAAAATGACGATTATTGTTGCCAGCGTGGCAAGGGTTGTTGCTGCTGTTATTACGACAGCGTTATTCTTTTTATTGTTGTTAAGATGATGCATATAATCCCAGTCCCAAGCGCGAATACAATGTATTAATGTATTCTTAAGAAAGGAGGAGAGGAAGATAAAACCTGAGAATCGCAGGGAAGTTACACGAATTATTATTATTTCACCTTCAGTAGTTTTGTTGCTAATAATATATGTATCCAAAGTAGTAGGCACTTCTTCCTTTTCTTCTTGTTTTTCTTCTTCCTCTATCGTCAATCCTCCTCTTTTCCTGCTGTTGACTCTAGCCTCTGTCTGTTCTACCTTTAAAAATGCACTTTGTCAACTGTATGTATCGGTTAGATTAGAAAGGTAGGTTATTTATCCTCAGGTTAGTACGTACCTCTTTCTCTCTCCTTTTAGTGCCGGCCCATTTATAACCCTCAACTTGGAGCTAACTTTTCTGTATATCGTGACGACAATTTTTTTCTTACTCCTACGCACTGCTAGTCATCAAATTTGCGCATGTATTATTCTCCTAGTGCTCCAGCTTTTCCAAAAGCTTCTTGTGCAACTCTATAGTCCTCTCACATTCTTCTAAGTCCCGTTTGAGCTCTTCTGCATGCTTTGGTGATAGTGGAGACTCTTCTTCTTCTTCTATTTGCCTCTTCAGAGTTCCTTTAATAACCTCTAGTTCTTGTATCTGTCGCGTATAATACATCCTCGTAATGTATACATACCGTTTCCGAAGTTCCTCCCCACTCTTGGTCTTACTGCTACTACTACTGCCTTTTTCGATAGCCCGCTGAATCATTGTCTGTGCTTCTTTTTTCCTTTCAATCGATTCTGAAGGGTCATAAATTATACCCTCTACTTCGTCTAGAATATGCGACAGCTCTTTCTCTATTTCTTCTTCTCCTTTTTCTTCTTCTGAAGGTGTTGTCATTGCCCTTCCTTTTCCAAAAGTGCATTTATAGCACGGTCTACTACGTCACCATAACTTTCACGCACCCTCTGAGCCTTCTGCAGTTTCCTGTAAGTGTCGTCTGATACTCTAACTAATTTAGCCGCGATTTGGTTCATATATAGATACTAACCATGAGTTTGCCGATATAAACATTGTTTACAGCATAAACACTAATAGCTTGCTTGCTGTTTACACCATAAGTGATGTATCAGTAAACAGCAATAAGAAGAAAAGAGAACTGATCATGGAAGAACAAGAAGAATCAGAAGAGGAGTTGCCATTACAATCAAAACTACTTGTTTCTAGAGTTTCTGATTGCCTATAAACTCGAAGACGAAAGGTAGAAGCGATGGACATAGAAGATGCATTACACATAAAGGCTCATTACAGAGAGATTGAAATCCTAAAGGTTGTATTATATTTAGTGCATAGAAAGCAGGCAGCAATGCTATTTCGCCTATTTTAGAGACGAAAAGCTTACATAACCCAAAAACAAGAACATCCAGAACTAGGAGTAAAGGAATATGTCTTTGGAGTTTGGGGAGGCGATAAAAGTGATAGACGAGCACATAGAAATTCTAAAGCAAAGTCTGCTTTTTTTGATGGCTGAACGCAAACCTGAAAGTACGATTACTCAAATCATCACAATCAAGAAAGAACTGGATAAAGCCATACAGGAAAGAATGAGGTTAAGTCAGATTTATTATAGTCATAATAATAGTAGTAGTGTTGTTGCTGTTCCTGCGTAGAGCCATAATAATATAATGGTATTAGATAGGAACATTACTCACTTTATTCTAAAGCTGGGTTACTGCTTGCAACACTTTGGCAGACAGCGAAGCATCGGGCATTAGATAATGGTTAAGTTTGTCCTAAAAAAGGATGAGGATTTGGGGGGGAGGAGAGGAAGAAGGTGGAGAAGAAAAAGAAGACCCAGCTCACGCTGACTGATCCAACCATGTTTGTATGGAGCATACAGAAGTATGGGTGTACTCGCCTGCTTCTGTAAAGGTATTCTCAAATGGCAGAGATGAGGGGTTTATGGAGGGACAGTTAAGTGCAGAGCGTTCAGCGCATGAAGCAAGCTTTGATTCTGGACTATCATCCTAATGACCCTAAAGAGCTCGATCAGCTGGTAGAGTGGTTGAAAAGAAAAGGTTTGATGGAGTAGTAGTAGTAAAAAGAGAAAAGAGAAGAGAGGAAGAAATCGATAAGAAAGACCTCTCTTCTCTCACAAGCATAGATTCTAGATTGCATGGACCGTTTGATGATGGCATACGGTTGTTGTATGTGACAAAATTTTATACTGTGAGTTATTATTAAGCTGTTTCTGCTGTTACTGCAGCAAACACTAATCCAAGTTGGTGATTGTTATTTGTTCTCAGCTGACTCGATCTTTTTTTAAGGTCTCCCAAACACTGGATCCACAAGTGAATTTATACCCTCTTTTTGCGACAGGTTCATACAAGCTTCAGCCCTCATCTTGTCACCTACAGACATTGCTTGGCAAAACATAATGTATAATGCAAAGTGTCGACTCCAGTTCCTGATTCTTGCTAGTTCGTCCGCTTCTTCTGACAAATTGCTACTGCTGTCATCTAGTTTGTGGTCCTTGTTGTTGTTGTTATCTAAGTTCATTTTCGCAATTATGACCCTTGTAGTGAATCTAGAATGGGTTCCAGCTCTTTATCTATAGCGTTTAGCCAATCTACGAGGATAGCCATTGAGGAAAAAAGGCAAAACAGTGTCTCAAATTAGGAATCAAAAATCTATCTTCTTTTTTTATCTTCGTTTTTTTTCACAAATAAGATAAACCTAGCTGTCTCTGCTAGGTTTCATGCAAAAAAATAACACAAGTACGACAGTATTGCGGCCCCTGCTGCAATTGTGGCAGTTGTGCTGGCGACGGTTGTCATCTTTCCTGCTGTCGTTGTTGTTGTATTTGCTGCTCAAAACGGAGATGGCTGGAATGCACCAGATGTCGTTGAGTTGGTAGTAGTAGTAGTATTCGCCGCTACCAATTGAAATGAATCAAACACCAGTTTGTGCTCAGGCGGCAATTCTCCTGCTACTGTGAGCAGTGATGCTAGGGGAAGTAGGACATAGCCTGTATTGCCGTCATTGCTCAGTACTAGTAAGGCAATATCTCCTTCGTTAGGTATACCGTTAGACTCAAGATACGTTGTCTCTATGTACTTTGCAGGGGCCCTTGCTATGGTTTCATTTGTCTGAGGGTCTATTACATTAACTGTTGTGTCAATGTTTTGAAGTAGTCTGATGTTTGTGAAATTAGCCTTTTGTTCTAGAAATAGAAAGTAAAATGCTACCAAGTCAGTTGTAGTGATGCTTTGGTTCCGTTGTACAAGACCTGCAAATTCCGGTCTTGACTTAAGGTCGGCAAACCTCCAGACTGAAACACTGTCTAATCCCTCTTGGGCGTCAGGGCATAGGTATTTGCCGCCTATCTGAGGCGTCGCCAGAATTTGGGGACATAACTCAACTAAACTCCCAGCTCCATAGCTTTGCTCACTTTGCTGTAAACTAGAATCTGTGTTGTTTAGATCCTCAACAACCCATCCATCAGGGACCCCCAAACGAATGCCGTCGACCGTGCTTTGAAACATTGTCGTTGGTAGGAAGGGTAATGTTCCTGCTTCAGGTGTTAATCCTGTTGCTCGCTTCCTCCTCCCCCTCCCCCTCCTATTCTTGGTTGGTCTTCTGATTCTGATTCTGGCGATGATGATGGTGATGGAATGGCGGCATAGCCAAACTCGAATTCAACTTCATTAATGTCAAAGTCGCCAGTACCTTCGAAGAAGCTCACAACCATCCTATAGTTGCCACTGCGTACCATAGGCTCGTTAATTTCAAACTCCTCTTTCTCACCAGCTTCAAAGCTGTAAGTGAAGGTGTCGTCTGCAGTTATTTCAGGGTAGGCCTGCACGACTGTCCGGCTTTCTGGATCTATTACCTCTATGGTCACAAACGACTGAATTTCTGGGTCTTCTAAGGTACCACTGACTGTAATCGTATCACCAGTTCTGAAACTCTCACCATTTAATGTGGCTTCAAGGCCTCCTTCAGATTCTACTTGAATATCTCCCTGCTGTGCAATCACTGTTGTTGTTATTGTTGTAAACGCCACTATACTTCCAATAATCAAAATCGCTGATAGTATGAGCGCGATTGAATATGTTAACATCGGTCAAATGACTGATGATGCTTGCAAATAAGCTTATCTTCTAGCGATATGAGGTGCTATAGTATACGCTGCTTCTGAACGAAAACTAGGGTAGTCCTTATACATGGGTAATCACTCGAGTAGATTTCGAGAGACAGGAGGACAATGACTTCATCTAAAAGTAGTAGCAGATAGAGAGAGACAAGTACATACGCTCTCTCCCCAAAGAGTCAGCCTGTTCATAACTATCATTGTAGTGGTCTTCTCCCACCTTTGGTCTATTCAATTCAGATCCCACAGAAGTAGCGATAAATAAAATGGTTGAAGCAAGCCAAAGAAGGGTAACGATTAACAGTCAAGGAGAATTATGAGGAATGAGTCCTGCTCTAAAGAGACATTTGAAATTGCAAATTAAAATACTTCAGAATGCGCCTAGAGATCCAGACAAGTTGGAAAGGCTTTTGAAAGTAGATCAAAGCAAAGGCAGAAAGAAGAAGCTAAGCATATAGAAAACACACCACGAAGGTTGGTCGCAGAGAGATTGAACTGCTCGAGGTGGTATTGTATTTGGTGGCGAGAAAAAGTAGAAACTAGAGAATGACTTGAGACAATAAATAAGCATGCCTAGACTGCATGTTCTTTTGTTAGCACAAAAAGAGTGTCAGTCAAGTCCTTCATATTCAAAGGTAGTATCCTGAATAGGAGCATCTACAGAATCGTCCTCAACCTCAGACGTGAAGTCTCTTCTCGCTGTAAGTCTGACGTCTCTGCTAAGTCGACCCATCTGACCCTTGTGCCTTAAAGAAAGAGTTCGAATTACCTTCTGTTGTTTAAGAAGTTTTTCTAATTGATCATTTGTGCCTTCGATGGTAAATGAGTGTGCATCCCATTTTAGTACTTCAATTTCAAGAGGTGATTGTTCGTCCCTCATTGCTTTGGAGATAGTGTGTGTGTATGTTATAACTTAAAAAAACGATCCTTGTTGCTTTAACTATTATTATGATCATCATCATGCAACCCCCCTTTCAGTATTGGGCGGCTTTTAACTATCCTCACGATTCGTCATTATGGTACCCATCCCATCGATTTGGTCTATTAATTCACGACTCCATTGAACTGGCCATACAAAAAATTGATTGAAGCAAGTCAACGTATGGTAAGGCTGAACAGTCAAGGGAGAAGAACTAAGAGGAGGACTTAATCCTGTTGCCAAGATACAATCAGAATTAGAAATAAAGATTCTTTAAAACGCGCCTAGAAATATAGATAAATTAAGACGGCTTTTGAAAGTAAAGTAAAGAGAAAAAGAAGAAGAAGCAATGCACATAGAAGAGACAGAAAGGTTGGTGACGGAGATCGAAATACTCACGGTGGTATTGTATTTGGCATCGAGGAGTAGAAACTACGAAAAGGCTTGACGATAGTATATACCTCTCGTAATTACATAGCTTTGTTAACGCAAGTCGGTCATGGCGTCGTCTTTACGTATTCATAAGTAGTGGTTCTCGACCCATGGCTTTGACGAATGTTTCCTAATTGGATATTTGTGAGATAATGATCTCCTCTGCCAGTGTGCTTTAAGGTTGCACACGAAACTTTTGGGGAATATGTTTTTCCTTTGGAAAGATTCTTTATTTCAGGCTGCATGGGTTGATTGGTGGTAATCGAGCGGTCGTCCCAACCTATTACTCCGTTTATAACGATATCAAGTGGTGATTCTTCTTGGTTCATTGTTATTATCCTTGAGAGCTTATGGCCGTTTGTAGCTTATAAGTGATCCTTAGTGCAAATTATCCTGACGCAGTATTTGCCCTTACCCTCCCCTTTCAGTGATAGGCTGGTTATAACCATGTGTGTATTTCTCTCGTATCACGTCTCCATCGCTTTGATCTATTCCATAGATGATCCCACAGAAATAACCATAAAGAAGATGGTTGAATCAACTCAGAAGGAATGATAATAAGAAATGATCAGGGAGAACTAACGGGCTTCAATTGATTGCGATAGCAATCGCTGACTGCATTGGAATCTGAGCCTTGGGCTTCTTGACACACTCCCTTTTTAATAGTAAAGCAACTCAACGTGAAAATTGTTGTCCAGCAGAGGGGGTCTAACCTACAATGTTGTAGCAATAGAATTTTGGTTTCCCATACTTGCTGCAGCTGCTTGCTGTGAAGTAGCCCGAATATTGAAGTTAAAGCCATTACCAGAGTCGCCACTGCTACCAGCGCGAATATGGCGATTCTTGCGGTTTTTGGAAAGTTTCGAATTCTCTCATCGAGTCGCATATGGTGTGGTTTAAATCCATGAATTATGGAAGTTATTTCTTATTGTAGAATTTAGACAGACGCTCAGAAATGGGAAAAATAAACTAATGATCTAACCACATTGCTCTGCTGGCAGTAGAAGAGAAGCAAAGGCAAGCTATATGAGAGATTGAAATGCTTTAGGTTGTACTGCATCTGGTGATTAGGAGCTGGGTCAAGGCTAGTAGGAAAGGCACCATCATCAACATCATCATCAACAACAACAGAGCTGTCTCTCCATTATGATTATGTATATACTACATCATCATTATTATCATGCCAATGACTCTGCGGACAGAATCAATGCCATTTTTATAATCATCTTGTGCCCGGTTGAATCCTTATGGTCGTCAACGTCACTGTGAAAAACAAATACATTATTACATTCATGACAGGTCCATATTGCTTTTAGGTCATCGGGATGCATAGAATATAAGTTTCATTCTTAGGTCATCAAATTTATCGATTAACCAATCATCTTAACAGCTTTTGTTCAAACAAATCGTTCCCGATTTAAGTATCTTATTATTGTCTTCATTTGATACATCCGAATAAAAGACTAATTAATTGTTCAACGAATTCTATTTCCAGCTATCTTTTCTAATTTGTTTAAATCTCCGAGTTGCAAAAAATATTGCTAGCGGGGGAGGAACGACCATGATGATGGTCGCAGCAATCACGACTGCCACGCAGCAGCATTGCAATATAAACCTTGCATTCCTGGCAATATCTATAATGTCCTGATCCACAAAGGAAATGTAGGCCTTCTTTGTCTGTCTAAAGTATACTTCAGGAAAATGGAAGTGCTCAAATGCCATGTGTTCAGACTTGTAGTACTTTTGGAACTTTTCTTTACCATTAATGAGCTTAACAGCCTCCACGCTTCAGACGGTAAACCCTGTAATACAATCAAACTGTATGTAAGTGCTATAATCAGCAGGCGGCTTTTTGAAACGGTGATGAATCTTCTAGAATAGGTCGTGTAAACCTTAGATCCACGGTTCAAATTCCGGTTGGGGGGCTAGGACTTTTCTTAATCCTCTCATGAATTGAATTCGCTCTGCCAGGCTGAGCTACTAGAGCCTTGATACCTTACCAAAATCTATAAGATAGCCCTTAGCTAATAATAAGAGGGGCAGATCTTGGTTTGTGAACTGCTGTAGCTTTTTCAAGAGTCTAGATTTGATGGTATGGATATAATCATCGTTGTTGAATTGTTAGGGCCCCAACACCAAATAGTACCGCTCTGCCTTACTAAGTAACAGCAAATGAGAACAATACAGGCTAGCTAATATTTGGAGAGGTCATACATCATAGGGCTAGAGCTTATGAGAGGGTGTTTTGCGTTCCTACCACTTTTGTTCTATTACTTGGTCCTTCTCTTTCTTCTTATAGTAAAGACTTGAGGATTCCCAGATTATGGACATTCCCCATGATATACCCCTTGTCTCACACTAGTGATAGAAACCAGAGCACTTCGCAATAACATTACACTCTAATGATAATGGTAAGGAATACTATAGGGGATATCGCTTGTAATTAGGTACTATAGGTTATAGGAGATGCTATGCTATTGGTTTACCACACAGTTGGTGTACGGACTATTACTAAAACTAAAAGAAGAAAAAGAAAAGCGGTAGGTAGGATAGTAGATACAGCCCGTTTAGGTTAGTCACCTTTGCCAGATAAGGCGCAGACATCCTAGGCGTTGCCGCCGCCATAATTATCATCATCATATCCAGTTTCTGTTGTAGTATTCTTCCTTTTCTAACGCCGCCAAATAGGTTTTAAGGCTTTACTTGTGGACCAGCTGCACCGCCTGTTGTTGTTCCACCAGAGCCGCTGCAGAAAACGATAAAGCTAACTATGAAGAAGATTAGACGAAGATGATAAGAAAATGACAATGGCATAATAATATTTTTCACCTACTATCTACATTATTATTATTTTCCAGCTGTCTTTTCAGCTTAGATCTAAGCTCTTCATCAATTTCTGCAATGTAATATTCACACACCGGCGAGCATATCCCATTATAGCGAGCCTTCGCCATCATACTCCTCGATATCGCGCATGTAATAGCTCGAAGGACGGAAAAACCATTCTTCCTTACCTTCCTTGAATAATTGAGCTGGACTTGTCTCCGCCCTTTTCTTGGCGTAGTAATCAATTTCGTCTTGTGATAAATTATCTAAAACATCACTGTATGTCTTTTCGTCAAAGGCATTAACCGCCTTCGCTCTGTCCTCCCTCAATTTGGCAAATCGGCGAAGCTTCTGAAGCTCTGTCTCCTCCTCCTTTTTGTCAGGGTTTACCACGTCAGGATAACGACTTTCAAAATTGGCTAGCCCGTGGCTTACCTTATCTACCATTGGCTTGCTGTGGTTGTTGGTTGGCTTCAATTTGTGATAACCTCGAATCTAATGTTTTTATGCTGAGCATCTCAGGACCTTTATTATAGAGCTCAAATTGTGCTGAGGTGGCATCAAGCAATAATTTTAACATGGCTGATTTACTTTCTCACTTACATTATCATCATTGAAACGATTAAACGCCAGGCGGATTATTTCATCAACCCGGTCAAGGCATTGCCTATAGTAAAAAGCGAGATCTGACTTGGCAAGGTTCTTTGAGTGCCTTGACATTCAAGCTTATAGTGGTTTGGTCCACGCCTAACGCGTTTGCTATCTCAGCCTCCGTCTTTGCTTGAGCCAGCATGGAGGTGACTTGTCTTCTGCGTTCGATAATTGCAAATTTACGAGTAGCTACAGTCAAATTATGAATCTAATTGTATAAACAAACTTTTATGCATATTGCTATAACTACTAAAACACGCTCAGATTTACTAAAATCGTATCAGTAGTAATGGTCATCGCCATCGCCAGAGCCGTAGAAGCAACAGCAGATCTTCCTCGGGGTCATCTCCATCCCCAGTCCAAAATCCATCTCTCATGATATCTTTTTTATTATTATTGTCTCTTTGTTGTTGTTCTGCTACTAGCTCTTCTTTTTCTACTGCTGTATCCATGGCTTGAATTACGCACTTGCTGCCAGAGTTGTAATAGTGGTTTAGTAATAGAATGGCACTGCAACTTGACTATTTCGTCAAGAGAAAGAAGCTGGAACTCAGTTCTTCTCCAACTGACATGATGGACAGAGCCGAAGCTTGCAAGCTGCTCCTTTACCGCGGTATTGCTGCCCGTTATGAATACGCCAAGCTTCCCTTATTGCTTGTTCTATAGCGTTTATTGATTGCTGATAAAAATAAGCCAGGTCGCTCTTTGCTAAATTAAAAGCAAATTCCTGTGACAGTTCCTTCAGTGCCTTGATATCGCGGCTTATGACAGATTGATCGCAGCCAAAGGACCTGGCGATCTCTTGCTGTGCCATATGTTGCGTATGCATGTCAGCAGCTCTTCTGCGCCTCTCCTCTAATTTCAGATTCCGGGAAGTCCAACAGACTATCAGTCAGAAAAGGAGTAAGTCCTTAGCTACCTGCTATTGCCATCTAGAGCTAAGCTAGGGTTTCTTCAAAATCGATAGCAGTCTGAGTCCTTTACAATGATGTGCAGAATTCTGCAGGGCTACTTATCATCCCACCACATCTCCATCTCTTATTCGTCGTCCTTCACAGTCTTGCTCTCTTTTACATGTGTAAAGTTTGTTCCCACTCCTCTTTTAGTCACCAGCGCCGGGAGCTGGAAACTGAGGATCGGTGCCAATTTCCTGTACATTGACATTTTGTGGTTGTTCATCATCGTCTTTACCCATTTCACGACCCAATCCTCGATTGGGCATTTTCTCCTTGGATGGATTCGTTCCCATATTGTTGATGTATCATTGGAAAATATTACTTATATAAGCAGAGTCCCCTACGGTCATCTACAGAGGATTTTCCCAAGACACGTTCCCGTAGGCTGTTAAACAGGCATTAGCATGAGAGATATTATCTTGACTTGGATCTTTACTGTCAAAGCTGCAGGTATTTGGAAAAAAATTAGTATTATACAGCTTTGGCAATTTTGACGCAAGGGATAGCAAATCTGATGCCACCGGCCTATTTCTACTCAATTGTTTTCTTACCAAATATCGCCTCTTCAATAATTGAGTGCGCCTGTTCTCTTTTCGAACCAAAGACACAGTCAATGCTGATCAAACACTGCAGAATTGACGGCCAGCGATACTTGTGTTGAAAAAGATCTATTTTGGGTAATCAGAGATTAATGTGATACATGACAAAGACAACATTCTTGGTGTTAACTCACCGGATGAATGGATTTATGCTGAGTTCATGACTCTGCTGCCTGTCTTGTAGAAGCCCTATAACGCTGAAGAAGATATGGGTAATACCAAGACTTCTTTTAAGGGGATTCTGGCGACGCAGAACTATATCGGTTTTTTAAGGGTTTGGCAGAAGAAGACAGAGACTCATTATGGAGTTCACTAGCGACAGAGGATTTCATTGAGAGACACTACATGAAATTGCCAATGACTTTAAACTTGTATTGCTGTGCCCCATACATCTCCCGATACCAACGAGCATAACTTTCTGCAGCATCATATGTAGCAAATGTTTGTCTCAGGCCATCAATGACTGTTTCCCGACCGCACACATCATATACAACTATATCATAGGACTTTGGCAATCTTCTGTACTGTCTCATCATCATGTATGCGCTAACTAGTAGGAAGAATATTGCAACTATCACGATTACGGCAAATTCAAACCCTTTGACAAAGTTTAAAAAATTGGATATGAAATTCTGATCTAGCCATCTAAAAGTGATATTGAGGGCCTTGTCCGCTGCAGATATAATGATATTAAAGATCATTACTCTATCAATAAAGGCACATCATATCATATAATAAGTGCTATGAAGCCGCTAGAAAAAGCTTTAATCTCTAAAGACGGGCAGATAATCCGATGGGAATAACGGTAAGAATTTGACACGACCTATTTTATTATTTGATAGTGTTGATACTCATGAATGACAAGTCTAAGACTTGCATGCAGGATAAACATGCTTTCTCTGACGCCGGAGTCCAATAGGAGAGTAAGCTGCAGATCCGTTGAATCGTAAAGGAAGGTGATGGTTCCTCTTCTTGCCCTACTATTGTTCTTTGAGCAGCAATTTTGGTCGTCCCAAGGGGGATCCTAGCCCCATGTTAGAAGAGTTGTAGATTTATTTTTCGGTGGTTAGATGGTGTTCCCACTTCTAGATCTCTCGGACCATTACCAATACCAGTTGACTATCTTGGGTTTAGCAAAGTGATTCTCGACTTCATCTAACCTTTTCATCGAACCATTGCCTTCTCTAAGATTTGCAAAAGACGAATCGTTACGCACTCTAGAAAACATAGAGATAACTTGCTCGCTGGTAACCCCATGTTTAATGTCATATTCAATTTGTCTGCAGATTTTTGGAAGACTGCCATATTTTTTGTTATTTCTCTTCTCCCATCCTGATGCATTTTCTGACAGACCCTTGACGTACTTTACAACTGTCTTTTCCATGTGTTCAACATGCCATTCTCTCATCGGAAAACTATTTTGCAATAAAAAAACCTAATTTATAATAGTCCAAGCGTGTATATAACTCATCGGAAGATCTTATTCTGGCCGGCACATGGATAATATAAGATATTTCAGATGCAGAAAAGTCTTGATTTCTCAACTTTAGAGT
Source organism: uncultured Nitrososphaeraceae archaeon (assembly GCA_963786915.1). Lineage (GTDB taxonomy): Archaea > Thermoproteota > Nitrososphaeria > Nitrososphaerales > Nitrososphaeraceae > Nitrososphaera. The sequence continues at coordinate 34,994 of CAWBAU010000014.1, read as the reverse complement.
GCAACTCCAACATGAATTCCAATATTACCTGCTTTATTGTAAAACTTGCATGTCACTTGTGGATCCCCGTTCCTGCCCCCTCTACGAACTATGGTCACTACTCTAACGATAACACCACCTTCACGCGCAATGTAAAAACACGAACTCTACTTTTGTTTTCATAAATTGCCCCATTCCATTTAACGATAGTGTTGCTCGAATTAAGTAGATTTCCATTCACCACCAGCTGTACCGAACAAGTGGCATAAATGATACCATAGTAAACTTAATCAATATAGAGACAATATGTTGGGAAAAACCATGGCTCAAGATATTCATGTTATAGACAATATCAATTCTACCATGACTTTGAGAATTGCGGATGAAGAAAAAGGCGATATTTATTCTGCCCTTATCTTGGAAATTTACGAATTAGGAAATTGAATTCTTTTGAAGGCTATTGAAGTAATCTTGTAAATATCCGGACAGCTTTACTTTACAAGAAGCTAAAAGCTTGGCCGGATCAATGGCAGTCTGAAGTGCAACGTTTTTTTACGCTGAAGTACCTTAACCATTCCGATTATGGGAGTCGGCTCTGACAAAGATCACCAACTAAAGAACTTCTAAATAAGAATTTTCTAATGTAAAATGAGTAGTGTATACTACTCCAAATCTTCGTAACTTGCTCAATTTAGAAAAAAAACTACCAGTGTAAATGCAATCAATAAGGAGCGGTTGATTCTGGATATCTTTTTTCACGAACACAAGAATTTATAAGGCAAAGATGTTAGTTCAGTTAGCCTAAATCAAATATCTGATGCTTCGTGGGTGAGAGAAGTAGCAAAGATAGCTGGAGGCAATGTACGGCCTGATAAAGAGAAAGTTTTGAACATAAACGGATGCAAAATTCTGCGGCCTTAAACACAGAATGTCATTTATAAAAGAGAAGTTAGCGCCTGCAAAAAGCAAGCGCGACTTGAATTATCAGCAGAGAAAAAAAGTTGTATTCCAATTGTATCTCCGCTACGTTATACAAACGCAGGCGAGACGACACTATTCAATTTGCTCACATCTGAACATAGACAAAAACATCTTCCAGCTTGTTCGCTCTACTCTGAATCACTACAAAGTCCTTGAAGGTAGATGATGAAAAACAAAGTTATTGCTTACTGATACCGTCTACTTTGTGAGCAGACTTCCCACTTACATAATAGAGGGGTTCAAGCCAAAATTGGAGAAGTGGCTTACTGCAGATTTGGTTTTATCTTTGATAGATTCCTCTGAAGCACTTCAAGGTATTGGCATAAAATATTCAAGCTGTTGGCAAATGCTAGAAGAGCTAAAGTAGATTATGCCAAAGTTTTTGTTGTTCTGAAAAATTTATGATAAGTGTACGAATACTCAAAAATAGATGAAATTGCAAGGGAAATGCATTGAGACAATCCATTAGTTGTATCATCAAAGGTAAGCTATCGAGTCCAAAAGTTGAAAATTACAATAAATTAATATTCTATGCCCTGAAAATAACTTGCTAACATGTCAATAATAGCCCCTCGAGTCAGGACAAAAGGATTATAGCTCTTTTGTCCACGCTTGCGAGACTTCTCTATCTATATATAGACTTAATTACTAGATGACTGTGCCACTCATAGATGGTGGACCTGGTTTATGGTCGAAGCATGACTGATCTTTTGCGTGAAATGCCATTTTATTTTAGCTTCTTCAAGAAGCTAACTGCTTATAAGCTCTTCAAGACAAAACAGCCAATGTACGGATCTGTCGATGTTAACAATGTTTGCAACCTTCATTGTACTCACTGTTATTGGTGGCTCAACCGTAAGGAGGAACATGACTTGACAGCAGAAGATTGGCGCATGATAATCAAGACCACCTTCAATAAGAAGCACATATTTGTAACCACCCTCGTTGGCGGCGAGCCAACCTTACGTCCAGACATTATAGAAGTCTTTTGTAGAGAAATGCCTCACAGAGTTTGCGTCGTCACAAACGCCACCTTTCCTCTAAAAAGATACAGTGGCCTATACTTTTACTGGGTCTCAATGGATGGAACAGAGAGGGTGCATGACAGCATAAGGGGCGTAGGATCTTATGCAAAGACGAAGAAGAATATACTTGATTATATTGTAGGTCCAGACCGCAATGGAAAACCAGTATGGAAAGATATTTGGATAACAATGACAATCAACTCGCAAAATTATATAACTATTGAAGACTTGGTAGAAGAATGGAGAGGCAAAGTAAACAAAATTGGTTTTCAATTCCATACACCCTTTGTAAAGGGCGATCCGCTGATGCTACCATTTGGAGATGTACGCAACCAAGTTGTTGATAAGATAATTGAAATGAAGAAAAAATATCCTGACATTATCGTCAACCCTATCAAGCAATTATTGCTCATGAAAGGCAACTGGGGAGGCATCGGAACGACTCCCGTAGATTGTCCATCATGGGCTATTCTGTCGCTTGATCATATGGGGAGGATGAAGCAACCATGTTGCATCGGAAGTGCCGATAGCAAGAGCTTGAAGCCTCTGTGCGAAGACTGTGGCCTTGGTTGCTACTCGATACTTGTAGCACAGGGAATTAGGGGAAATTAGCCTCCAGTTTTTTAAGATCAAAAATTGATATACGTAGTGCTCCAGACGATCTCCTAATTCTTCTCATTGAATTTTTGTTTGTTCAATTCAACCAAGTCAATTCTTGTTTGGTTTTAATCTCTTATCATAACATATATACGCCCAGTAAGCCATCCTTCAGATGCCACGATGCGAAAGGTCGTTACTGTCTACGTGCGTCGTCGTCAAGAGCTTTTATCAAAAAGAGATGCAGCAGTGTTTTCATGAACTATGGATTTACTCAGATGTAAAGAAATCATTTGTTGCGTTGAAATAGATTACTAATGCTTATTCCGGTAGCGATTGTATATCTATAGTATTGACTGACCATATTCTACCAGAAGTAAAGAAAAGTTACTTCATATGCTAAAGTGCAAAACTTGGGAGAGCTCTATACAGGTTTCGTGTTACTGAAGAGGAAACAGCAATGATTTCAAATCGGCTGCCACAAGCGCCGATACATTGCACCTGTCTTCAAAAGGGCACAGAAACGAATATGTTACATTAGATTATATGGACTGATGATACATTGCCTTTGAATATTAGAGTTCTGATTTTGAATTCCAATATTTTCTTTCCGGCCCGCTTTAATAGGGAAAAATTAATCTGGAAGGAACTAGATTTAGCTGCTTGTAAGTTGCTCACTGAGCAAGAGGGAGATGAATAGCATGGTAGAAGACACAGAGGAAGAAAGGTTTTTTCGTGACAGATATGCAAAGGAACTCAAGAAGAAGAAGCAAGACGGCATGGCTGACGAGTTAGACGACGAAAGAAGAAAAGTGAAGCAGCAAGGGATGAAAACTCCAGGAAGGAGAGGAGAGCAAATAAAGCACGAAGAATTGGACAGGGAGATTAGCCGGCGGTATATTGTGGGAAAAGAAAATGAGACCAATGAAAAAAGCGACGCTTAGTTTATGTTCATATGTAACCTACAGGCCACTCTGGAATTATTCTCTACCATGCTGACACCCTGCCGATTATTCTTTGGCTTAGGTTAGCCTCCTTATATCTACACGAAACATTATTTTAGTCGATACTTAATTTTTCAAACTGAAAAATTAAGAAGATCTTCTCAGCGGTTTATTATCTTCTAGATGACATTCCCCTGGTATGTGAGGGGGAACAGTAGCCGCAATAGTCAGTATTTGGCCTTTTATGACAAATGCATTCGCACTTACCACCGCTGCTTGTATATTTTCTTTTCAACTAACCAAAATGTGAATCTTAACCTAATTAAAACTATGCACACAAGGTAATTTCTTTGAAAGAAGAAAAAACAACTGTGGTACTTTCCGTCTGTTAAAACGTAGTTGCCACATTCTTTTGTTAAGGGGTTTCTGTAATCCTTGTATATGTTCTTACTCTGTTGTTGGTGGTGAAGTCAATTCTGCAGTTGCAAACCTTGCACCTACATTAGTGATCTTCACTTTGCAGTTTTGGCCAACTTTGCCCGCCCTTTACAAAAATGACAAACCCTTGTACTCTGGCAATACCGTCGCCTTGTCTGCTTGTTTCAGTAATTTGCACGTCGTATTCCTTACCTGTTTCTACAGGCTTTGGACCGAAGCTTCCACCACCGTAGCGGTTACCTCCTCCTCCATACCTTCTTTCGCCGTATGACATTAATCAAAGGCATAGTGGTTCTTCTCTATAATATAAATGGTGGATTGATTGCTCAAGTTTGATCTTGTGCCAAGAGAAGGGTGACATTTTATCGAACATCAATAACCTTACCATAGAACTCGAACACAAATCTAACGGTCCCGGACGTTCTCTTTTTGAGATATTGTTAGAATAAAAACTTAGACAATCCATAAACCCTTTTTAGAGGGTCCATCAACTAAACGTTGCGTGGTTTCAAAACAACAGAGAATTGTTTGTTTTTTAATTATTCTATTAAGTGTCTCGCTTCTAGTCTTTCTTACTACAGATATTAGCAGAGCGAAACAGCAACAGCAGGATCCATTCTCCACACAACAATTATTGCCACACCAAACAGCAACAGTATCTCAACAATCAGAAGCATCTAACAATATTACTCCTGCTCCTATCCTCAAGGATAGCGACTTGGAGGTACAGCTCGTGACAGAGGGACTTAAGTCTCCAACAAGTATGGCCTTTATTGGTAATCAAGGTGACATGCTAATTTTAGAAAAAAGTGGCGAAGTAATTCTCTTTGTAAGTGAAAATAAATCTAAAATAACGTTGTTGAATTTTACTGTTAACGATCAGACTGAACGAGGGCTGCTTGGAGTGGCTGTAATTAATAATAATAATAATAATAATATGTCAGCCTTACACACCACAGCAATACCAGCACGTAGTAATAATCAAACAATAACAACACCAGAGAATAGCATCAATGACTCTACCTCAACAACAACATCACCATCATCAACATCAACGTTTGTATTTTTCTACCTTACCGAAGCTAGCAAAGAAGATAGATCGCATGTATTAGGCAACAGGATATATAGGTTTGAATGGAACGATGCTGACAAATCTCTTTCAAATGGAACATTGATTTTAGATCTCCCCGTGTTACCTGGAGAAAACCATAATGGTGGTAAATTAATAGCTGATTCAGAGAATAGGCACATTTATGCTGTCATTGGAGATCTTAACAGAAGGGGAATGCTTCAGAATTTCAAGAATGGTTCTCTGCCTGATGATACATCAGTGATAGTAAGAATAAATCCGGATGGTTCACCGGCTCAAGGCAATCCATTTATAGATGTTAGCAGAACCGATGGTAGCTACTCGAATTTAAGCAAGTATTATGCTTATGGCATTCGAAACAGCTTTGGGCTAGCACTAGATCCTGTAACAGGTATTCTATGGGACACCGAAAATGGTCTCGCTGACTTTGATGAAATTAATATTGTTAGACCAGGCTTTAACAGTGGATGGACGAAGGTTATGGGTCCAATTGGAAGAAGTAATGTAACACCTGAGAATGACTTGGTTAACTTTCTTGGTTCTTCTTCATATGCAGACCCAGTATTTAGCTGGGGAAGTACTCAAGGTGTTACGGACATAGAATTTTATGATTCCGATAAGCTGGGTGATGATTATACCGATAATATCTTCGTCGGAGACGCTAACAATGGTGACCTCTACTATTTTGAGGTAGACGAAGATAGATCTGGTTTGAGATTTGGACAGGCAGGACTATCTGATGATTTAATAGCAAGCAATGAAAGACAGAGGGCCGAAGTAATATTTGGTACTGGCTTTCCCAGTAGTATTACTGATATAGAGACCGGTCCTGATGGATACCTATATGTGCTAACATTTCATCCGACACAGGGTACTATATCTAGAATAATGCCACAAGAACAATAGTAGTTTTGTGTGTGTGTTTTTTCTACATCAATGAATATCCCTAATCAATAATATCGTTTGTGATGATACGCCTTATCAGTTTAGGCTGGAGACTCATTCATGCAGTAGCTTACCTACTGGCAGCAGCACTTAGAAAGTGACCAGATAGTTGAACCCAGTAGGAGCGGTTTACCTGCCAACGGAAGAGCACAAGAGCAGCAAACCGCTGCCTCTGTGCACCTGCTGCTATAATAGAATTATTGCCCTACCTCTTCTCATCTTTGACTATAGCCAGTCCTAGTTCTCGACTCAGCCCTTCTTATGGAGGCTGTTGACTCTATTGCTTTTGCTCTTGCTCTGGTTCTTTAGGTACAGGTTCTTCTATTCCTTCAAGACCATGTACTTGTTTTGCAACGCTCTCATAGGTTTTACAGTACGCCGCCGCCAATTGCCCGGTTAATTAGATCACCTAAATTAAGTGCGTCGTTGGAGCCTGAATTATCTGGCTCATCCCCTTCATCGGGTTGATTGCTTCTGCTCTCACACCCTATGCTATCGTTATCATCATCAAAACCATGTGGGTCTGGTGGCGATACCTTAAAGTTGCGAGCAGCAACGTCATCACAAGTTAAGGTTGGTGGAGGAGGCGGTATACACACATCTGGATAAGACGAATCACACACGGTTTCTTCTGTTGCTGGTTCCTCTACTGCCGGTGAGTCCTCTCCCTGTCCTTCCTCTACTGCCGGTGAGTCCTCTCCCTGTCCTTCCTCTACTGTGATTTCAATGCTATCAGATGCAATTTGACCCCGGATGTCTGTGACATAAAGAGTAACGTCATAGGTGCCGGCTTCATCTTCATTAAAGAAGACCACAATGGTTTCCAGATTGCTGTCAATGATACCATCATCGTTTAAGTCCCAGCCAATGGTATAGGGTTCTGTACCGCCAGCGATATCCGCTTCAAACTCAAACGTGGCTGGTGCAACAGCTTCTGTATCGTTTGAATTGATTTCTGCTGTCAGAGAGTTAGTAAGCTCCTCTTCTTCTTCTTCTTCTTCTGCTGCTGGGGTTGATAGTGATGCCAATAAGGCTTGTTCTAATTCTGGTGCTAGGATTAACTCAAATGAATCAAATACCTGCCTGACTGGTGTTGGAGGTAGCGGCGATAAACTGCTAGATGCAGGTGTTATTTCTGCTGGCAGCAGCAGAACCACCTTCATAAAGGATAGCATACCCTGTAATGATTCCCAGGTTGCGAGGCGTTGCAGCAGTAGCAGTTGAAAGGAGATAACCTTGTCTTATCTCTGTGGGATTAAGGTTTGTGCTGTATGTCATTTCTACAAGCCTGGCTGGCACTGTTCCTATTGTACTATTGTTTAACGCTGTACTGACGATATCGATTATTGCATCTGTGCTGTTGAGGATTCTAATGTCACGATAACCAACTTCCTGAAGCTTTTGCATCTGATATTCTAAAATTGCGTCGGCCGGGATACTTTCGTTGCTAATAATATCATCAGAATCAAGTCCTAGTCTAGCACCCAAGTTAGGATATCGTACAATATATATCACTTCATCTTGAGCTCCTTGACAGTTGTCATTGCTGTTGCTATCACTGGATGTATTACCGCTAGCATTGGTAAGTGCTCCTCGTGGTCGTTGTTCTTCCTCTGGACAGAGTTGTGCTAGTATTCCATAACCTTGTAGTACCTCCGCTCCCAACGCAGGACCGGAATTATTCACATCCTGAATTACCCATCCTTCTGGCACCTGCACTCTGAAGCTATCATTTTTGCTTTGAACTGTTGTTGGTGTTGCGGCTATTCCATTCTCAATTGCTAACGGTTGGTTCATGAGTTGTGCGTAAATTGTTGGGATAGTGGAAGCCAAAAGAACGGCAGCGATTGCTATTGCTGTTATCGTTAGCCCTGTAGCCGTGGTTGAAGATGAAGCCAGAAGTGGTGAGAAAAATCTCATAACGCCAAGGAAGGTTTGCATGCTCAAGAGCAAGATAATCTTATGGATTAATACTACCATAAAAGGATACCGTTTTATCTTAGTTAAGTTATAAACATTAGGAACATTAAGCGATAACACTCGCATTATCTCCTGAGGATCGTGTGGATGCAGTCGGTCTTTGTGGTTTCGTAGTAGAGCAGTGGTAATAATATCTCATAACAAGAAATTGTTCTTATTCCCCCGTGTCCCGTCTTTCTTCTTCTTCTTCTTCGCTAGTAGTAGCAATATCAACATCGCTATTCACAGTTCAATTGGCACTAAACATTACTAATGATCCAAACGTCTGGCCATTGTAATTAGTGACTTTCATAGCGAGTACGCAAAGTTGATCTTGCGCGGCTGTATTCCACCATGTGATATATACAATTTTTTTCTTCCTCTGTAAGCATGATTGTAGTATCGGGATGCAGATCAGGGATATCGATTAAACTGATTACATTTTCAAAGTCAGTTCTCCGGCTGTGCTTCCGAAATGAATACAGATCGGTTTCCAGGGTCTCTGACCCGAGAAACAACACATAGGTTATTGGGAGATGCTGCACTCCGAGTTTTTTCTTTGCATACTCCGATGATCAAGGAGGGCATGATAGGCAAGTATTCATAGTCTTGAGCAAGCCAAGCATTGAGGAGGAAGGCATAGAGGATGCCTTAATTGGACGAGTATGACTCTACAAATTGAGCTATGTCAGAGGGGAAAAAAGAAGAAATCTCACATGCGATAGATGTGGAATGAGTTTCAATTCAGAAAGCCAAATGAATGCCCACAAGGTAAGCAGCCATGCTGTTGCGGGTGGAGAGATAACAACCAGGTAGTGCACCTTAGTATGCACCGATTCTGGAAAAAGCCTGCATCGAGCAGGATGACTAATAACTGAGGGCAACCAGCATGATACGTTTGCGAAGGCCATGATAAGGAAGGATGAGCTGCTGAGTCTCTCCTTGACGAGAAGACTGACTCCGTTCTTGTCGGCTTTTTCTTATTGTTGACTTTAGCCTCTATATCCGTTCAACCTCTGAAATCCATTCTGTCAACTTCTTGTAATTGTAAAGAACTATAGATATCAGTATTGGATGAAGTATAACATACTGAACAGAATTAGAGCAGGAGGAAATGTATAATCTAGTAATTACAAACATTATCTCATGAAATTTCATTCGGTCTGACTCTTCAAAAGTATTGCAAAATGGCTTCCAATCCCATTTCTCCATTTCATGTGCATCCTAAACGAGGGGATTGTTCTATCTATACACTACGAAATCAGCATCGATACTCCATTATTGCTATGCTGCCGTCATCCCAATCTCTATTAAGTACGAAGTCACATTGGTACAATAAGTATCAGTTAGCAAGAGAGAGAGAGAATAATCTTCAATCCAGGCCCTAATGAAAGGTCAATTTAACAGAAGAATAATAATAATAATAATAATAATAATTATTGCTGTATCAGGGAATCAACTTACCATAGTGTCAGGGCTTTGCCATATCTATATACATAAGGCGTGAAACGCATATTAGTGATAGCTTCGAACCCGTACCATAACTCGCCAGCTGATCCCACGAGAGAGATCAACTGACGAGGATGCGATCTACGTGAGCCTCCATGAGTTTAAAGACTCACGCAGTCTTTTAAATGCACTTTTTGATATGTAAAGTTTTTAGAGAATTTTTATTTATATTGGAATTCGTTCTATAGTACTAGAAAATGTTTAGGAAACTTGACCAACTATAGAAATATAACCAGATGTTCAACACCGTCAATATACCAATCTGACTCAAATAGATATAGAGAAAATAGTTTCTCAAGTAATGATGAGATTTTCCGCCAGTCCATCATATAGGCAGCAAGAATAGGTCTTGCTTCTTCACGATGATACGCTCAGTAATTTTTGCAGTGGCTCGCTCTTCTGAATTCTCATCTGCTCGTGACACCAATGGTTCAATTTGCTAAAAAAATTGGAAAAAGAAACGGGGAATGAAGCCTGTGCGCCATCTGGCTTGGTTGCTTCCTCTCATAGGTCCTCCGGTACAATAATGACTGGCACTGTAGTATTTTTCTTCTGAGGAAGGCGGTGACCCCCTGTATTGTTGTCAAGGCAATTCGTTATCACAAACTTCTCTTCTCTTGTGTTTTGTCTTTGCATAGTCGGCTAACAGCCTCCTGATGAATTAACACACACAAATAGGGGTATTGTTGCCAAAGGTAACATATCTATCTTGGTTAACCTGAGAAGAACCACTCGATCTGCCTACAACAACTGTTAGCGCAAGTAAATCAAGTCCTCCATACTCAAATCTCATATCCTAATAAGGACCAGTCTCAACAGCTGTTTCAACCTTGGGTGTGTGAAGCACAAGTCTTGTTCCGCTTTAAGTCTGAGATCTCTGCTATCTGAGCCATAATGCCATTGTTCTTTAAAGCAAGAGTTTGAATTATCTTCTGTTCTTTACGTAGTTCCTCTAACTAATCATCACGCCTTCTATCGAAGTGAATGTTCATCCTATTTTCGTACTTCAACCTGAATAAGTAGCTCGTCGTCGCGCCTGTGCTAGCTTGATTACAACTATCTATGATTGCATTGAGTATATTCCTCTTATCTGCTGTGCATCTGTAAAGAGACTTTAAGATATTGCTTTCTCAATCATATAGATGCAGGGGCATCCACGAGCTAAAGACAATCTAGCAGTGAAGGTAAATTGAGAGGAGTATACAACAACTGCATCGTTGCGTACTTACCACTTTTGTGAAGAAGTCACTGCCACCGGCGAATATTTTTAGAGAATCAGAACTTTATAACCTTATCTTGATCTTGATCAATGTATCTAGTGGGGTTGGGTATTATTAGTACAACTTCGTCATTATTGACTTTGCCAGCTATGACGCTGGCGCTGACGACAGCAGCAATCATTGTAATTCTCTTGGCTTCCAATTTCACCATAATTAATGCACAAGTGCCGCTGGAGCAACAAGTAGAGTCGGATGGAGGTCTTACAGCTACACTAAACGGTGAGAGTTTCAGGACAGGAGATACAGTTACAGTTAGTGGTTCTGTTGAGGAACGGGAGCCGAGTTCCTTTGTGGGAATAGAGGTAATAGATCCTCAAACTAAGATAGTAGAATATGGATTCCCTGTTGTAACTGCAGAAAATACCTTTACTTATAGCTTTGTAGCCGGCGAGCAAGAGCAATTCGACCTCAATGAGCCAATGGTGACCAGTGGCAGCTACAGGATGGTAGTCACCTACTTCCCACCAGGCGACCCGCTTGACAAGGAACAAGCGGAGTTAGTTTTTGAGTATAATGCTATTACTGATGCAGTGGAGTCAGAATTAGGATTAACAACCGGCAGCCGACCGGCGAGCTATTCACAGTACAACATTCTTTCAAAGCACAGATGACGGCTTCAGAATACAGGTTCCAGATGGTTGGATAATTGATGATGTGGATAATACAGGCTCCACATTATCAGAAGAGTCGACGCAAGGCTATGCAATGCTAGCACTACTCTGCTTAGAGGAAGAACAACAGGAACAATCAACAGTTCCTAGTGTCAGCGGCAGCGCTGATACATCCAGTTGTGAAGGATCTGAAAACGATGTCATATTCGTTGTTCGGTATCACGACTTGGACGATGCACTCCAAGTGGGGAATAATGTTGCTACTACCAACAATAATACCAGCATGACAACATCAGACAATATTATGTTATACAACTTACAGAAGCTTCAGGAAGTTGGTTACAATGACATTGAGATTGTAAACAGTACAGATATGACGGTCAACGTTACAAATCTACAGACAAACGAAACAATGACAACAGTGCCAGCAAAGACTGTGGAAATGACATACACAACTCCCATCGCTCCAGAGGAAGTAAGGAGTGGGTATCTCATTTCAACCGCTACAGATATGACGCCACCCAACCTAGGGACCACAAAGGGATACACTATCTTTTACGAAGGTACTTCTCTTTCTCCAGCAGAAATAACAATAGGATTTGGCAGCTTACGACCACTGCCGCTAGATGTAAGGCAGGTTTTCGATTCATTTGAGCTATTAGGCAGCACCAGAAGTAGCACAAGCATTAACAGCACAAGGAGCACAAACAGCTGAAACCGCGGAAGACGAAGGGGACGATGATGTTGACGAAAATGCGGGGGTAACCGATGAAGATGAAGATGAAGATGAAGATGAAGATGAGAATGACGAGGATGAGGATCAGGGGACAGACGATGAGGATGAGGAAGATGACGATGATAACGATGATGGTGATGGCGGTGGAGATGGTGCAGGAGGAGAAGGGGGCGGTGAAGATACTTGAGATTACTCGGAGAAACAAAAGTTAGAACCCCAACAAAACCTACGACAAGATCATAAGCATCAGATCGGTACCATATAGCGGAGCGGGTATGCTGCCAGCAGTTTTGGCAGCCGCTCCGATACTCACTTTTGTTAATTTTCGTTACGACTACCACTGTCCCAAAGAAGCTATATTCTATTATTGTATTCTATTATTGCTGGTTGAAACCGTTAGCATTATTCAATCATATGATCAACCCTACTATCGAAGAGAATGAATTCCTCGTAATTATCGAATGTGTGGGAGGGTCTTTTCATTCATTTTAAGGTTATGAGATAGTTCATAGATTTTCACGGCAGATAACGTATAAGCCCCAGCTCGGGATCTTTATCTTATCAACGAACGTCTTACGATTACAGTTATTACAATTATTTACTCATAATCATAATTCGGTCGCGAATAGATGTCCACCCAAGGCTAAGCAATAGCAAGACGTCTCTATCTCTTGTCCAAAAGTAGAAATGAAACTATTTTGCATAAGTAAAGGGATTTCCACCTCTAGCAGTGCATGTACTTTCTTCTACCATTCTTAATCTTGTATTCGATGGTTTGATACTTCATATTTCCTAGCAAAAAGTGTCTTTCAGGTACGACCAAAGATGTATTATCAGAAATTTATCTGCTAACACTAATTTGAAAAATTTAACTTTCTGATCAATAAATTAAGAAGGTATTTCCCCATCCCTTATTAACTCCATATTCAGACGTATATTTAGGAGTATACTATAGATGAAGAGGAGCTGTTGCTGGTTGTGGCAGCAACATCGGCATCATGATCGTATGCTGATATTTATTCCGTCATCTTCAGGGGACTGAACAAGGAGGTCTTTAAAAGAGATCCAATATGAAAGGAATTAGTGCGAAATGTGTAGGCGTATTTTACCAATCAGTCATTGACCTAAAAAAAGGTCTTTTGATTCTATGCCAAGGCTTGCAATCACTTTATTTTAATAGAGATAAGATTCGCAACTTGCTTATTTTGTATATTATAAATGCCATTGCATGGGTCTCCGTCTACAGTAGTTACCTCCCTACGCCTGTAAAGGTGGCTTGGGTTATACTTGTTTCTTATTATCGGCGGGCTTTTGATGATGCTTCTCGTAAAAGTCAAGCAGCATAGTTATGACCTGGGCGGAGGTGGAATCAAAACTGCCATGAGATGCTATAACATCTTTGCCAATTCACCAGGCAATTAGATGTTCTTGGTCATGCTCGATTTCTTGTGGAGTTAACATCTGCCACTCATTACAAAGAGCGAGGAATCAATGGAGGAAGCACAAAGCTCGAAGGGTATAGCATCGAATTTTATTGTAGGATAGGCAATGAAAGGGCAGTCAACGAAGGAAAAAGAAAAAAGAAGAAAAAACAAAGGCTCCACCATAAAGAGAGAAATGACTAAAACAATCATCAGTTTCATAGGCTAGAAGAGGAGCTTTTTTTCTAACTGACTGACATATAATGAAGCTAGTTTCAAATGCTAAAAGAACGTCCTCAGGAATCTGCACTGGCTATCATGCATTTCCAGCATGTCAAGGGGTATTCACTTGTTCTTGAGAAGAATTTAGCTTCTTGCCGCATATCCTACAACAACAGCAGCAAGACAGTACATCTCTGTTAAGCATCATGGCCTCAAGTCCCCTTGTCAAGTTTGAAATTCGCAGAGTAACTAAATCGGTGTTTGAAAGGCCATATTTAGGTGCCAAGCCTTCCTATTAGGACAAAATGCTACAGGCGCTTAACGCATCCAAAAAAAGGAGATAGGTCAGTAGTAATAGCCTTATCAAACGCAGTTCAAGAAATAATCCAGAAACAACCATAGATACCCTCCGTTTATAGACGAGTCAACTTACTAGAATCCCATCTATCGCTTTCCCCCCATGCTTCTTTAGCCTTTTCTCGATACTGACTTCCTCTTCCAGTTTTTGTGCTCTATAAGGATAAGGTGCCTGATGCTATGGCCACATTCTCGTACCTACACGGATAATAGCATTCGTGGCCTGATTAGATAAGAATAAGCCAAACCACAATCGTTGGTCGTCAGAGAGACCTCGCTGACCGAGTATTTTTACAGAATAATCCATCAATACCCTTATTTTGTATTGAAACTCGTCTCATGGTCTGACGTTATGAAAGTGTCCTCCTCCTCCTCAATACGAGTTTCCTCAGCTCCAGCGATAGGACTGATATTAGCCATCACTGTCATGCTTGTGACTTGCAATTTTACGATAATTAGTGCACAGCAACAAGTACCCTCCGACGGAGGGGGATTGACAGCTGCGCTAAATGATAATAACTTTACAACTGGTGACACTATCACAGTTAGTGGCTCTATTGAGCAGCGAGAACAGGGTTCAAGTGTATCAATAGAGGTAATAAATCCCCAAGGTGAGACAGTTAAGCGTGGATTCCCCCCTATAGCTCCAGATAACATATTTTCGTATAGCTTTGTAGCAGGTGTACAAGAGCAGTATGACCCTAATGCGCCGACGCTAACGAGCGGCAACTACAGCATGATAGTCAGATATTTCCCACCAAGTGACGGGGTTGCCATAGAAGAAGTCAAATTACCTTTCGAGTACAATGCCGGCGCTGCAGCAGCCCCAGAGCCAGAAGCAGCAGCAGATACTGCAACAACAACAGCAGCAGCAGTCAGCCAGCAGGCACTAATTCCGAATACAACAAGTACCAGTAGCAGCAACAACAACAAGACCAGCTGCAGCAACATTCTTTCAAAGCACAAATGACAGCTTCAGAGTACTGGTGCCACAGGGTTGGGTAATTCAAGACCTGAATAATACAGGTTCTGTGTCCTCAGATGAAGCAACACAAGGCTATGCAATACTAGCACAACTATGCCCAGAAGAAGAACAACAAAGAGTGGCATTTTCCACCAATGCTAGTAGCGGCAGCAATACACCCAACTGTCGAGCATCTGAAAACGATGTCATACATATTATTCGTTATCCAGACCTGGACACAAGATTAGCGGCTAATAACAGTACTGCTGCCACCAACGGTACTAATTCTACAACAACAGGTAACATCACTGCATACCATCTACAGAAGCTTGAGGAAGTTGGATATCATGATATTCAAATTCTCAAGAGTGCAACGATGAATGTTAACCTTACAACTGCAGCAGACGCAAACCAAACAGTAACAACAACACCAGCCAAGTTTGTACAAATGACATACACTACTGCAATTGAACCAAATGAAACAAAAACAGGTTATTTCATTTTAACTTCTGCAAGTGCAACAGTGCCCAACTTAGGTACAACAAAGGGTTATGCTCTCTTTTATGAAGGTAATAGTTCTAGTAGTGCTGCTGTACCAGGTGGAATAACACCAGCGTCTACCCGCTCATCATTGTTACCAGTAGCTGTAGTGCAGGCATTTGGTTCATTTGAGTTAATACTGGCACCAGAAGCAGCACAAGCATTAGCTCAACAAGCAGCACAGGGGCAATCTTTGCCGGCGACTAATGCAGCAGACACTAATGCAACAGAGATTCCAGAAGCAGCCGAAACCGCTGAAACCGCTGAAGATCGAAACGGAGATGGAGACGGTGATGGTGGAGGAGATGGAGATGGAGATGGTGGAGGAGATGGAGATGGTGGAGGAGATGGAGACGGTGATGGTGGAGGAGATGGAGATGGAGACGGTGATGGTGGAGGAGATGGAGATGGAGACGGTGATGGTGGAGGAGATGGAGATGGAGACGGTGATGGTGGAGGAGATGGAGATGGAGACGGTGATGGTGGAGGAGATGGAGATGGAGACGGTGATGGTGGAGGAGATGGAGATGGAGACGGTGATGGTGGAGGAGATGGAGATGGAGACGGTGATGGTGGAGGAGATGGAGATGGAGACGGTGATGGTGGAGGAGATGGAGATGGAGACGGTGATGGTGGAGGAGATGGAGATGGAGACGGTGATGGTGGAGGAGATGGAGATGGAGACGGTGATGGTGGAGGAGATGGAGATGGAGACGGTGATGGTGGAGGAGATGGAGATGGAGATGGAGATGGTGGAGGAGATGGAGACGGTGATGGTGGAGGAGATGGAGACGGTGATGGTGGAGGATAATGAATATAGAAGTCTCAACAAAAAGTACTTCTGATTCTCAAATTCCTATAGCAAGTGTAGTAGAACGATAATGTATTGCGAGCACTAGACCGATTAAAAAAAGGGCATCGACCTATAACAAAGGAAAGATAAGAAAAAATTTGTAAAGGAAGAGTCAGCTCATTACGGTGACTACTCCGACAATGTTTGGATGCATAGGACTGTGGAAACAGAGACCCCTGATTTGCGGCTGCTGAACCTGTTGCTGTTCCTGCTACTATAATACTGGCTGTCCTGTCCTGACTGTGGTGAGGGTGAGGGTTGTTGTTCTCCTTGCTGCCTGCCGGTGGTGATAGTGTTGGTGTAGTTGGTGCTGTGACTGCTGTATTATTTGCTAATACTTCTCCTTGAGCTAGTGGTGTGACTCCCGTTAAGTTTCCTTGGATGTTTTGGAATGTTCGCTGAATTGCTTCCCAGTCTCTAAGCATGTTTTCAGTATTAGGGGCGTTTGTTTGGGTTATTTTTGTATTCAGTTATTGAACATCGTCGAGTCCCTGCGTCACTATGTTGTTTATAGCCGTCACATTTATCGTTCTTCTAATTGTGTTTGAAGTTGTTGTTGGCCTTCAACATGTGTATAAGCGAAAATAAATTCTAGTTCTGAAATATATTCATCGTCTAAGAAATCATATGCATCGCCTGGCGCTACATACGTAGCTGGTAGTCTATAGTTGCCGCTTTCCTCCATTGGCGTATTATCAAACTGGTTGCGTTCACCTGCTTCGAAATTGAATGTAAATGTATTATCTGCTGTTACAGTAGCAGAGTAGATTCAACAGTTTCACCATTTGGGTCTATTACCGCTATCGATACACGTGAGTTAATGTCTCGCTCTTCAACGGTACCGCTAATTGTAATTGTGTCCCCAGCTGTAAAGGTATTACCATTTAGTGTGGCCGTTAGAAGACTATCTGATTCCTATTGAATTTCTCCCGTTGTTGTTTGTCCATATGTATCATTCCCAATCTCTCTAAATTCAACAAGAGTAGAGGTAGTATTAGTTTCCGGAGTTGAGGGAAAGTGAGGCTGAAGAATAGGGTTGCTTTGTGTTATCCAGAATAATGTCGAAAGACCCAGAGTTATTGCACCAATAATAGCAGGCTTTGAAATACTTTCACCAGACTTAGATAAATAAAAGTATATCCGACGCCAAGGTTGAAGGACTATTTTTGTTAAAGAAGAAAAAAGAAGAAGGGAGCAATATTATCTCCAACTGTATAGCTACTACACTACTATGACTTGTACTACACCCCAACGTGGCTAAATCCTCCCATTATGGGACTTGACCCTTGGGTGATTAGACCATCAAATTCTTTACAAGCTGGCCAATACTTTCGTCTTGCATCATCTTTGAATAGACATCGTTCGCATGTGCTTGGTCTTTATAGAACTGCAGCAGGACCCAAAGTTCCTCCTTTTCGGCTACGGAAAGCTTCTTTGTGATACTTTCCAAGCCCTCAGGGTCGCCAGCAGCCTCTAGAATCTGACTGATTATCTCTGTCTATTTCTCTATCCATATCTCCTTTGTTTAGATACGACGGTTGACCCCTAATACTAAAATAAAATCAAGATGGAATGTTGTACAAGAAAAAATTATTTTGATGATAAGTTTTATTCTGCGTCATACAAGAATGCGTTACAGTGAGAGAAAAACAGTGTCCTCAACAGCACACACACCTGTAAGCGTTCATCTTAAGGAGATATGCATATGTCTCTACCACTAACTCTCCAGCTTCTTACCCGTATGCTTTTCTGCAACTCGTCCTATCCAGATAGTTACTACTACTGCTATTATTGTGACTATGACAGCATAGGCAATCATTGCCAACACGCCGCTTTGGTCTCCAAAGATTAGTCTAAAAATCTCCTGTATAGCGGTGTTCCATGCAAGGGCTGCTATTAGACCAAATGCTGCCGTTATGAGAGCGGCTACCTTTTCAATTACTTCCTTTTGCATATATTATGACTGCAATAGTAGAGAAGATGACATAGAAAGGAAACGGTGTGAGTAATTTGATACTTTAAAGACAAGAAGAATTGATAAGCTTGAGAGCGGATTAACTGGATTACTGGCAGTTTCAATAGTGATATGACACCAGACGGAGACACATTTAATTTGCACAGAGATGGGAGGGACTTTCTAGTATGCAAAGCGTGCTATGACAGAGAAGGAAGAGCATGACCAGGGATATCAATTTAGGAGACAGAAACTGCGCTGAATGGCCGATGAAAGTCTGCAAGTACAGCAATTCCAATATTTAGAAGACCTTAAGTCAAGCCATTAGAAGTATTGATACCCTTTGGACCTCGTAACCAACATAGATGGAAAAAGAGTGAGAAACGAACAAAACCGCACAAGAATTGAATTCTAATGCAGATAATTGAAATTACAGAAAAATACTGAGCTCAAAAATGAACATAAGTTACGAGTAAAATACGTCTTTCAGAAGTTAGCACATGGCTCTGAAATTTAGGCTATGGCTTTTAGTAGTACTTTCGTTATACTGCTTTCTCCTGTTAATCTAACCTTTATCAAACTTAATAGGTCGACATCGTAACTTGATTAGGCCAAGGTAGGGAAAAGGAGGGTTCTGGAATCGTGAACCCTTCCTTAGGCAGACGTTTATTTTATATTTATCATGCCCTCTCTTTGAAGTTCATCAAGTATATCATCATGATGCTGTTTTAATCCTGTTATAAATACTCCAAGTACATCTGGCGTGTGATAATATACAAACCAAGTCAGATATTCTTCAGCTAGAAGACCTCTATGTGCTACAATACTTTGCCAATCATACAACCTTCTCAAAGAATCTGTATTGAAGTTCGGCGCAAGGTTTGGGTTCTTTTCTATTCTTTTGCATATCGATTTAAGGCTTGGAATATCCCTAGGAAACATTATTTGATTTGCATGATACCGTTGGCTATTCTTCAATGAGAACAATTCTCGTGTTATGTAAACTTCTGCTGCAGACCTCAGAAATGCGAATCCTGCTAATCTCCCTCTATTCCCGCGCAAGAGCAACTCTTTAGTTCCATTCAAGAGCTCACGGTATCCCAAATCCGACTTTGCGGCAATACGAGGCTTTAGTTTTTGGTTCGCATCTAACTCATTATATACAAAAACAAAGTTATCATAATATTGTGTAATTACCCTACGCAAATTTATCAAATAGCCCGTGAAATCAGAGTATATCATTATGAACTCCGCAAATGCTTTTCTCCTATCTTCGCCAGTTCCATTCATATAGTTAGAACAAGATGTCGTTAATTCTCCTGACAGCTCTATTGCACTTAGCGCAAGGTACTGTAGACTTACCTGACTCATAATCCAATGAGCATAGTGAAATGATATCTTATCCTGAGACTGCTCTTCTTTAAGAGCAAACGCATGTTTTAGTATGGCAGCCAATGTAGATGAATCTAATGCACTTTCTTTGTTCGCACTAGCTGCCAATTTCTGCAAGGTTTGTGAATCTTCTCGAATTATGGTATCCATTTCACTTTTTGCTTCCTTAAGTTGCTCGGTAATTGCAGACTGTAATGATTCCTCAGGAAGAATGTATTCAAATTTACTATAGTATGGTTCAGTATCGAATATCCTAGAAGCCACTGAACACTCAATCGAGAGAGCAACTATAAGTTTTTTTGCGTTGTATTGTAGTTTGGAAGGATTAGCTTTGGCAGACCTCGATAGTCATATGCTTCGCTCTATACGACTCTACTACCACAACAAGAGGGAAAAGACCGAAAAACGTACAATACTGCACAAAATCTAAATTCTATCTCAAATAATTAAAAAATACGAAAAAATGCTGAGCTCAAAAATGAACATAAGTTACGAGTAATTCAGCTTTGAGAAGTCAGCACGTGGCTCTGCAATGTGAGCTATTGCCATCAATAGTATCTTCGTTAGCTTCTCGGTCTGCTGTTAATCTAATATTGACGGGGCTCAAAGGACATCTCAGTCCGCGTATAAATGCGATAAGACAAGAGAAACAGGAAAACAGAGCCCATTAACGGTTATGGAAAAGGAACGTCTGAATGTAGTACTTACTATTGTAATAACTCCACAGCAGCCTCCGTCATGCGCTTTAAAGAAAGTAATAAAAAAAGTTAATAGAACCTCAACCAAACTTGTAGCCAATGGAAAAGAAAGAGCGCATCATAGAGCTTAACTGGTGATGATGCCAAAGCCTTTGAGAAATATGACTCCAGACCTCTGACTAGTGATGAAATAAAGTCTCTTGAGGAAGTTAAAGCTCTATACCTCAAG
The DNA here is from genome assembly GCA_963786915.1 of uncultured Nitrososphaeraceae archaeon. Taxonomy (GTDB): domain Archaea; phylum Thermoproteota; class Nitrososphaeria; order Nitrososphaerales; family Nitrososphaeraceae; genus Nitrososphaera. The sequence continues at coordinate 14,270 of CAWBAU010000014.1, read as the reverse complement.
TATAGTAGTAGAAATAATCCAAAATAACAATTCTGGGAGTATTTTTATGCAGGAAGCAATTGACTTTGATGCAGTTGAAATTCGTCCGATTGAACCTAATGATGACATCACTCAACTTGACTGTACCTGAGGAAGACGGCTCCGACCCATTAGGAGTTCAGAATTTCCTTCAGACTCATGCTAGAGACTATCATGTGGGAAGGGTTAGTACAGTATATGTGGTTAAACAAGGTGAAAGAATCCTTGCGTTTTTCACCCTATCCATGACAGGTCTGAGAAGCAACAGAGTTGCTACGAGCGACATGTTAACCAATTTTAGACCCATAACATACCCTGCAGTTCTTCTTGGTCAGATGGGAGTGGATAAGAGATACAGAGGACATAGGTTAGGGCAACTAATATGTAATTATTGTTTAGGTCTGGCTCAGACTATCAGTGAACAAATTGCCTCCAGATATATTGCCCTTGAGACTAACCAAGACAAAGTCGGGTATTACAATGAGAAATGTGGATTTAGGCAGTCTGTCGAAAAAAATACAAGTGGAAGGATTTGGATGTACAGGCGCTTAACTCCCCAAGAGATAGCTGTAAGCATTAATGAAACTATCGGGATAACTGAAAACGTTGTTGTGGTGACTCGGCGAATAGAGGAGAACACCACCAATAACAGTGAAGGACACGAGGAGCAATAAATGACCAGCTTCATCCAACGAATCAAACCTGAAATACCATGACTCATAATATCATACCAATCAAACAAGAATTAGATGAAGCCGCCCTCGAAAGAATGAAGTTAAATCAGATTTATTATGATGAGAAAGATTCTAGCCCAGTCGGTACTATTTCCGCTGTTAGTGCTTAGCATTTTTAAAAATTCGTTGCAACACAAATACAAAAATCCTCTCCTATCAGCAAAGTGTAAAAAAGTATCGCAAGTCAAAGTGCCAGAAACTTTATGATTTTAAGCAAATAAGCTTATTATAACTACTAATATCCTACAAAGCGGATAAAAGCAAGTTTGTCCTTCCTTCACAAGAATTGTTCTTAAGCAAAGCAGAGCGTGATTATTTGCTATCCGTAGATAGACAAGAAGTTGACCATGATTATGTCTGTGTTAAGTCTAGACTAAACAAAAAGCTGAAAGTATTTGTTGACCAAGAGTTACCTTTGTTATTGAAGAAGGGATATCTTTCAGACCTTGCAGAATTTCGCAATATTGCAGATTTCCGCAATACTTCAGCTGCCTTGGTAGTTCAGGCTGGTAGAGGGTTACCGCTTATCGAGCGTAAAAATGGTAAAAAAGAAAGCCTTGGCGGGGATTTGGACCCCGGACCTCTACCTTACCAAGGTAACGCTCTACCAGGCTGAGCTACCAAGGGCAGCTGAACGAACAATCGTGCCAATAAACCATATAATAATTATTGGGAGATGTATAAGATCAAGATTTATTTATGCATGCCTATTAACGCAACCTCGAGCCTGCGGGGGTTGTAGAGCCCGGCCAAATAGGCTAAAAGCTTGGAGACGCGGGACTTAAGATCTCATAAATGGGTTATCCCGTCCCTCAGGGGTCCGTGGGTTCAAATCCCACCCCCCGCACCTCCTTAACTGTGCAGGCAAACTAAAATAATAAAAAGGTACAGCTTATAAGGATCAAAATCTTTTTTCTGTTATGTCAAAACTGCTGTATCAGGAATCTGCTGATCTGTTATTATCTGAATTTGCACAGGTCAGGAAAAAAACTATGCAGCTTTTCAAACCATTGAGAATAGAGGATGCAGTGATGCAGTCTGACCCCTTCGGGAGCCCCCCCAACTGGCATGTTGCACATGTATCTTGGTTCTTTCAAAAGGTCTTAGAAAAGTACAGGAGCTACCCTAGAATCAGACAACAGTGGTTTTAACCTAGAATATCTCAACTCATACTACCAGAAGTTTGGAAAAATTCTGCCAAAGCAAGAGAGAGGTAAGTTCCCGCGACCTACTGTAAAGCAGACTCTAGATTACAGGTCATTTATAGACAGAAAAGTAACCAAATTTTTGAAAGAAAAGTCAAATACATTTTCTGAAAACTCAAACGCTATCACTCACGAGCTGCCAGTACGACATCATGCTTGGAATGCAACATGAGATGCAGCATCAAGAGCTTATGGTATATGATTTTCAGCACTATTTCGAGCGCTTCCCCGATCCATCTGACAGCTACAAGCCAACAATCATTAACGAGCCTCCAAAGGCATCAGAGATAAAAGAAAGAATTTCTTCAGGGATGGTCAATATTCCAGGGGGGATCTTTGAGGTTGGATACAAGGGCAATTCCTTTTGCTACGATAATGAGCTTCCAGAGCATAAAGTATACTTGCAACCCTTCAAAATGGACGTGGCACCTGTAACCAACGGCGAATATATGAAGTTCATGGAGGATGGTGGATATGAAGATTACAGACACTGGCTTGCTGATGGATGGGACCTGGTAAAGGAACAGCGATGGAACGCGCCGCTATATTGGAGGCAAGAAGATAATAATAATATTTGGAAAAAGAAGGATTTTCGAGGCCTAAACAACATCGACCCAGATGAGCCTGTCGTCAATATCAGTTACTATGAAGCAGATGCATATGCCCGCTGGGCAGGGAAGAGGCTTCCAACCGAGGCAGAATGGGAAAAAGCGGCAAGCTGGAACGAGGAATTGCAGAGAAAAACGCTGTATCCATGGGGAGATCAAAGGCCAACCCCCAAACATGCCAACCTCCTGGAATCCTACCTATGGGGCCCATCCAAGGTGGGGACCTATCCTACTAGCAAGAGCTATTATGGCTGCCACCAGATGATAGGTGATGTTTGGGAATGGACATCATCAGAATATGTGCTGTATCCAGGCTTTAAGTCGAAATTTTCTGAATACACCGACAAATGGACGATAAACCAAAAAGTGTTGCGCGGAGGCTGCTTTGCGACATCGATGCCGCAGATACGCAACAGCTATAGGAATTATTTCAAGCCGCACGAAAGGATACTCTTCGCTGGTTTCCGTTGCGCCAGAGACGTTTAAGACGGCGAAAGGAGAGCTACTTCGAACCATCTATTTTTGTCCATAAAGTTTTTCTCTAGGGTAAAGCCGCAATCGTTAGCAAGTGCAGCTATTTGGTTTGAAGTGTATTTGTAGGAATTTTCTGTATGGATACTCTCACCCTTTCTGATATGAAATGTTTTGCCTAATGCGCCTACGTAGAACTGTTGGTCGGTTTTTGAAACTAGATGCATCTCTATTCTCTGTTTCTCACGACTGTAGAAAGCATGATGTTCAAATTTTCCAAGCTCTAAATTCCCGTCAAGTTCCCTATTTATCCTTGTCAGCAAGTTCAAATTGAATTTGGCTGTTATGCCAGCCTTGTCATTATAGGCTGCGTTTAACACTGATTCGTCCTTTTGCAAGTCGAATCCCACAAGCAGTAAATCGTTTGTATTAAGTTTTTTCCTTACTGATCCAAGTAAAGATCTTGCTTCTATAAGTTCAAAGTTGCCAATACTCGAGCCTAAAAAGAGCACAAGCTTCATGTCTGATATTTCCTGGTTCCGCTCCGCAGACATGCATCCGGCAGGCAGGCAGCAGCCTTGTCAATGCCAAGGTTGTAATCCGACCGGATTCCAATGATGCTGATGTTTGGAAATTGTGATTTCAGTCTCCAGGTGCTCTCCACCAATATGCTGCTTGATATATCGATTGGAAAGTAGTAGATCCTCTTTTTCTGTAATGATAAGTAACTGAGCAGAATAGCTGTCTTTGAGCTGCTTCCACTTCCAAGTTCTATTATCTCGATATTGCTGCCAACCAGCTTTGAAATGACGGGTGCATGCTTGTTGAGTATTGAAGCCTCAGTCCTTGTAAGATAATACTCGGGCTGAAGACATATCTGCTCAAACAGTTGTGACCCTACCTCGTCATACAAATACTTGGGACTGACGTACTTGCTCTCCGCTCGCCAAGCCCCTTTCAACATCAGCGGCAAAGTCTTCAAACTCTTTATTTTGTTGAACTGTCATTTCAGCCTTCTCCTCCCGCTTATCCATAAGCTTTGTGAATATAACACCACCTCCATGCCTTATTGGGCAAGGCTACCATTACAGGATGGTCTGTATCAATAAAATGTCTTGTCGCATGTCTTCCAGGCGATGAGTCACAGCAACCAACATGACCGCACGATAGGCACAGACGCAAGGCAACCCAGCTAGTTCCCTCTTTCTTGCATTCTTCACATTCCCTAGTTACGGATGAAATATTCACATCATTGGCTTGAGCTAGATGAATGCAATTGTTCTGCTTCTGTGGCTGCATTTGCTTATCCACTTCAATTAGCACGAGATATCTTCCTACTTATCTCTTACTCAAGAGGGTTACGGTAAAATAGAGTGGCCTTGAGAACTGTCGCTCTACTTGTATCAATTTTCTGCCCATGCATGAAAAAATTGTAAAGGAGATCACTACAGCTGGATTATTTCAGTTTTTCATCTGAAAGAAAAATTGCTGAAGTTTTTGTTGAATACTCTCTTAGCAGAACACTGGGTATAACAGGACATAGGCACATTCTATAGCGGATAACATGTACAATACACTATTGCGTCCAACTATTTATTCAAGTCTATTGTAGTCCTCGTCTTATTGCTCTACTAAATATGGCTAAGTGATGCGTCATCTTATCGTGCACTGTTTCTTTTCCTTATGGTCCTGAAAGTGCATCTGGCAAAAGTCGTTGTCACAGTCGTAGCAATGCCAACCCGAAAGGGTGTAACAGACTATACACTTGCCAATCGGTTTGTTGTAGTCGTAGTTTTTTCTTTGTTTTGCAGGAGATGTTTTTTGTTGCCTTGGCTGTGCCTTCATATGCCATGCGCCTCAGAGAGCTAGAGAAATAGTACGGAAGTGCATTTATTACCATCCCTCAGAAATAATAACCATTATTAGCGCTGTAACCCAACGGCTTCATTTAACAATCCTATTATTTAAGTATTGACGGTGCATCTGAACATTTATTTGTGTTTCAGAAATGCTATCAGTTCCCGTGCCTGCACCGAGGGACAAGACTCTCATTGAAGTAACTGTAGTGGGACCTGACAGGAAAGGAGTCGTAGCCGATATTACCAACTTTATCTTCAAAACCGGTGGCAACATTGAAAAGATAAACCAGAACGTGCTCCGCGGCCTCTTTGGCATGCAATTTGAGGCATCATTCGCAGAGGGGATTGACAGGAAGCAACTTGACCTCGGTCTAAAGCAGCTTGCCAAAAGACTGTCAATGGAAATAAAAGTTCATTACCAAGAACCTTACAGGCTCCGAAATGTTGCGATCTTTGTAAGCAAGGAACCTCATTGTGTTCTAAGGCTACTGGAGGCTAAGAAACGGGGCCAAATAAGAGCCAACATCTCTGTTATCGTCGCAAGCGATTCCACCCTTAAGTCAATTGCAGATGATTTAGGAATACCCTTTCACGCAGTAGTTCATAGAGATCAGGCAGAGGCTGAAAACAAAATTCTGCAATTAATCGAGCGATATAATATTGATCTAATAGTCCTCGCAAGGTATATGCGCATACTGACACCAAACTTTGTTTGGCGCTATCCAAACAGGATAATCAACATTCATCCGTCGCTTCTCCCTGCATTTCCCGGAGCATATGCATATGTTCAAGCATACGAGCGGGGCGCCAAGATAATAGGGTGCACCGCGCACTTCGTAACCGAGGACCTCGACCAAGGACCAATAATCCACCAGGAATCGTTCAAGGTATCGACCTATGAAACACTTGACACCATCAAGAAAAAGGGTCAAGAACTTGAAGCTGCGACACTTCTTGAGGGAGTCAGACTCTACCTTCAAAACAAACTTGAAGTGTACTGGGGAAAGGTCTATGTCAAAGAAGATAAAAAATTGACCAGCCACAGAAGAACAAAAGGTAGTTAATGGGCACAAGCTTGCTTATCGCATAATGTCAGCACCGGTATTTGGCATGACCGACCATGATTTTAGGGTCGCACTCAAAAGAATCAAGCGCGCCATAATACCTGTGGGATCTCTCGAGCAACATGGTGCGCATTTGCCAGTATCCACTGATTCACTTATCGCTGAATACCTTGCAAGGATCTTAGCAGAAAAAGTTGGCGCGTTTGTCCTCCCTGTCATTTCATATGGTGTCTCATTTGAACATAAACCGATGTTCAACATATCGCTTCGCAACTCCACGTTGTCTAGAATGTTATGTGACACATGCATTTCACTTGCTGAAAACAGGATAAGGGAAATAATCATCCTAAATGGCCATCACGGTAATACAGGGGCACTACAGTATATTCCGCAGGAGATACAGAGCAAGGTACCTGCACATGTCAATATTCACACTGTACATTATTGGCATATGATGACACAAGAGTTTGACCACGCAGGTGAAGTTGAAACATCTCTTGTGATGGCTATTGCGCCTGAACTTGTGCATATGGACCGAGCCATGCCAAACTCCAAAAATCTATCCAAATCAAAGGCCGCTTACAGCAGCCTCACAAATGCGCCGGGGTCTTTTCCCAAGATTACCGGCAATGGTGTTTGGGGAGACCCGATGAAGGCTACCGCGTCAAATGGGGACAAATTGATAAAGGAAATTACTTCTAACCTGGCCAAGACAATCAGCGAGCTTAGCTGAAGGTTAATGTTATTATTGTGTACCTTCTATGAACTTTATAAAAAGTAACCTTTTAGAATAATCTTATCTACTGTACAGGGCTATTCAATTTTGCCTTTGACAATCCTGCAAGCTGCGTAGAGCAAATTATTCAATCTCAGATGAGCGCTGTTGAAATTATTGTGTGACGCCAAACATTAAACTGCTATAGATTGGGAGGTGAGTGAGTTCATGCTCTATTAACCCTCCTGGAATTATATAAACAAAATCACTAGTTTGAAGTGATGTCAGAGAGAGATCTTGAATACACATATATACTCTCTGTGTTGATTCCTTTTGCATTTTCACTTCGCGGATCCCAAGATGTAGGGTCATCTGACTATCTTCATCAGAATTAAAGCGTGCTAAACAGGCCATGGCTGTTTGCATAACCAAAAATCTGGAAAGGAGAGATTTTCTCATGTAAATTTTCTCTCTCTATCTCTCACTGCGCTAATAGGCAAAGATATAGGCTATAGTGGTGGTGATTCTGGCATACTATCTTTGGAACCTTATAGTATCCTATCTTGCCTTAATGTGAGCTTATAATTTGATCTCCTATAAAATTCATCTATTCACGTATTTAGTATCAAACAAAGATAATAAGCATATATCCAATGTGTGCATTTGATGAAGTGGCCAGTAGAAGATCTTAAATTACTCTTAGAAGATCATCTCAAGGTACTAAACAAAGGGAGTATGATCTATGTCAATACAACAGCAACAGCAACCTATGCCTATCTTTCTTTTGAAAGAGGGCACTAATGAAACAAAGGGCAATCAGGCGCAGAGAAACAATATCACTGCAGCAAAGGCAATAGCAGAAATTGTGCGTACAAGTCTTGGCCCAAGAGGAATGGACAAGATGCTTGTAAACAACCTTGGCGATGTAACAATAACCAATGACGGTGCTACAATTCTCAAAGAGATAGATGTTCAGCATCCGGCAGACCAAGATGATGGTAGAGATTAGCAAGGCAACAGACAATGAGGTGGGAGATGGCACAACCTCAACAGTTGTTCTTGCTGGATCTCTACTGTCCAAGGCCGAAGAACTGATAGCAAAGGGCGTTCATCCTACAGTCATAGTCGATGGTTACACAATGGCATCTGAAAAAGCTATTGAAATACTAAAGAATGCATCAACAAAAGTCGACCCAACAGACAGGCAAATACTTGGCAAGATAGCGCGTACAAGCATGGCTTCCAAGCTTGTCTCCATAAACTCAGAGCCCTTGTCTAAGATAGTAGTAGATGCAGTTGTAGAAGTCTCAGAAAAGGCTAGTGATAAAAATCTCAAAGTAGACGTGGATAACATAAAGGTCGAAAAGAAGGCAGGGGGATCCATAGAGGATACTAAGCTAATTCAGGGCATTGTGCTCGATAAGGAAGTTGTACACGGAACTATGCCAAAGCGTATTGAGGAGGCCAAGATAGCCTTACTTAATGCTCGCATTAGAAATCGAAAAGACGGAAATGAGCGCAGAGATCCGCATCTCCGACCCACAGCAGATGCATATGTTCTTGGAAGAGGAGAACCGCATGCTCAAATCTATGGCAGATAAGATATCCGCTTCAGGCGCAAATGTGCTCCTATGTCAGAAGGGCATTGATGACTTGGCGCAGCATTACCTTGCAAAAGAGGGGATACTAGCTGTCAGAAGAGTAAAAGAAAGCGACATGAATAATCTTGCAAAGGCGACGGATGGCAGGGTGCTATCGAACATAGATGAACTTTCCGCGGATGACCTAGGTTATGCCAAACTAGTAGAAGAGCGCAAAGTAGAGACTGACAAATGGGTTTTTGTTGAAGGATGTAAGAACCCTAAGGCTGTCTCTATCTTGATAAGAGGGGGATCTCAACGGGTTGTTGACGAGGCTGAAAGGTCAGTCCATGATGCAGTAATGGCTGTTAAAGATGTAGTGGAATACCCATACGTTACTGTTGGTGCAGGCGCTCCAGAGGTTTACATCTCTCAAAAGGTCAGAGAATGGTCATCTTCTCTTACAGGAAGATCTCAGTTAGCAGTAGAGAGATTCGCTGATAGTGTGGAAGAAATTGCAATAGCTCTTGCAGAAAACGCAGGAATGGATCCTCTAGACACTCAGACACAACTCAGAGCTAAGGCGAGCACTAGCGAAGCCAAAATATGGCGTAGATGTAATTAACGGCAAGGTCACAGATATGGCTGCAAAAGACATTTTCGAACCACTAAAAGTCAAGGAACAGGTAATTAGCGCGGCTACAGAGGCATCATGTATGATCTTGAGGATCGACGACGTCATTGCCGCAAGCAAGTCAGCAGGCGGTGGAGGACCCCCAGGACCACCCGGCGGTGGAATGGGTGGAATGGGCGGAATGGACATGTGAATTAAGAAAACGCATTCTGCATTTCTTTTTTTTCTTTTTTTCTTTTTTTTGTACACTTCTTCTACTTAAAACGATATTATTCCAGACGACAGGTAGTAGGTACTGTATGATAGGATAGAATTCAACGATTCGTTAAGGTACGCGGGTGTTTTTTTGGCGGAGGACGTAGCTCACCTGGTTATGGATTTTGACTTACATCGAAGGAGTGAGTTCAAAATGCATTTTATTTCAGCCTACATGGTTAAAGGCAAATATGCGAATCTAAAAAAATATTATTATCTATTTTTTGATGTGCTATAAAGCAAGTGTTAGAGTCAAAGTTTCATTGTTTCGTTCAAAGTGTCTGGATAAAACCACAATTCTGATGATGGAAAAAATAGAGCAGGCATAGGAAGGGCAAAGAATTCAAGCGGGACTGCTGAATTGTATTTAGAGCCGCATTGTGAAAAGACACAGGAGATATTTAACATCTACTTAAGAAATCTATTACAGGTGGCGGGCGCATCGCCCTGCAAACTGCAAGATTATATGCCGTATTGTGTTCATATTATTGAAAAGGTATATGGCTGTAGAAAATGTGACTGTTCAAACATGGCAGCAAAAAGTTGTCAATTCAGAAAATCCTGTGGTCGTCAATTTCAGCGCTGTCCGCTGTGGATTTTGCATGGCACTAGAACCACTATATAACAGGCTCTCTGAACAATATTTAGGCAGACTTGACTTTCTAAAATTGATGGTAGACGATCCACAAAACAACAAAGTACTACTCCATGCATCAGTTGAAGGAACGCCTACATTAAAGTTCTATTGCAGAGCAAGAGAAGTTGGCGAGCATGTTGGGTATTCTATAGAGCCTGTACTAAAGCAAAAGATTGACAACATTTTGGCAGAGATGGAGTCATGTCTTAACAACAGCACACCCCTTGAGAAGGCGGGACTGGCAAAACAGTAGAGCAGTAGCTTATTGGGCTTACTAAAGAAGGAGAGAGATAGTGTCTAATTCGTAGAATAAGACTCGACATTTTAGGTGGCATTGACTCTCTCGGTAAAGCGATTATCGGTGCCTTTGCAAAACAATGCAAGACTACTTTCTTATTAATCCCATAATAGGGCAAAATTGGGGAAAGCTCCGACGGTACCTTTGCCTCATTGAGTTATACACGCGGTTCTCAGAAGGAAGAAGAAAAGCCATCCCTTTTCAAGAAGTTTTAATATTCTCTCTGGGCCCGAAGATTCTTTTAACAGAAGAGCAGGAAGGCGAAATAATACATATGTATAATTCAGAATAAGCTTATGAAAAGATATAATGCATAAAGCTCATCCTAGTAATCGGTAACAAATGAGCTCTGTTGAAGACTATATGAATGCTAGAATGATTATGCGTGATTCCAAAGCTAGCGTGTTGGAGCTTGCAAAAGTCATGGTCGAATGGAGCGTTAGTTCTGTTGCCATAACAGATGAAGAGGATAATAAGAAAGTCTTGGGAATCTTGACTGAACGCGATATTGTCAAGAGTATCGCAAAAGGGGTGCCGCCTGATGGTACTACTGCCGGCTCTCTGATGTCTTGTTCTATCCTTTCTATAAGAAAGGATCAGCCAATTGAAGAGGCAGCTCTTCTGATGATAAGAAATAAAGTGAGGCATCTTTTGGTGGAGGATCCTTCTTCCAGCAATGGAGTAATAGGAATAATTACTGCGACAGACTTGGCCAGATACCTTCAAAAAAGGATGAAACATACCACTGCTCTTAGAGAGGATGAAAAGGAGCAACAACAAAGGCAACTACAATCTTCTTCTTCTTCTTCTTCTTCTTCTTCTTCTTCTTCCGAGCAGCTATTACTATCAGAAGCATGGGAATTGTACTTTTAGCTTTCCTTGACTACAAGCGAAATAGAAATAATATTGAAGAAATAATGTCCTTATTATGTAAAATATGTACGTCCTAGCCTTTCTACTGATAAACGAATATTTTTCCAATAGAACCTATTGTTTCCTTTTTCTTACAATTAGCGAAGAGATCTTCAAAGGGTCTGCTGACTTTCAAAAAACTTTAACGACGCTCCTCAAATCAGCCTTATCGCTATAATGTTTGGTTCTTCTCCCATCTTTATTTCTGCCTTTACCATAGGTCTAGATGCAACAGAAATTGATGAATGCACATATGACATGCTCTCAACAACCTGAATTGAGAGGGGCATCAGGTAACAATTCTTCTTCTTCTTCCCTCTCATTAGTTCTCAGGGTGACTTTGTTACTTTGGCTTAGACATGGTATATACGTATGTGAATTTTGGGCTTTGTTTGCTCATGCGAAAAGTATGGGTAGCCTTAATGGCTTGATACATAGTCATGATTTACCTTGTAAATCAATACTCCCAACATGATACCTTCTTGGTTCTCAAAGCTTGGAGAGGCATATACAAGTTGTAGTGGTTGATCAGTTCCGCCCTCTGCTGGATACTTTACATTTTGTGCATATAGTCCAGTGAGTCCAGGCTGCCATGTCTGCTGTATTTCTGATGGACCCTGCGGACCAAACCTTGCATAGTACAGTGGCTCAAATGGGAAGAGCTTGCCAATTAGTGTGTTATTCCAGAATTCTGGCTTGGGTGTAAATCCATCCTGCTCAACATAAGTTGCCTCGTCAAAGCCTCCGATCCTCATGAACCACTGCTTTTTGCTTTCGTCTCCGCCTTGGCCTAATGTGTATATTGCAATTCTATTATCATTACCACCGGCGTCTGTTCCTGTAGCATTTTGTTGAGCATAAAATCGTACTTGTCCAACTACATATACCAAGATATAGTCAGCTTTCAAGTCTTGAGCTATCTTCATTCCTGATTCTTCGTCAGAAACGAACATCTTTCCTATGGTTTGGATGCGCGTATGATTGAGGGTTGCGTTGTCTGCGAGGCTCGTTCTATTTCCAAGAGTAGTTATCCAGTAGCCATAGTCCCACCATGATGCAATCACGGCATCCGGCTCGGTGTTCTTTGAAAGCCAGTCCATAGCGTCTGTCCAGTCCTCACTCTGAACCCTATAGCCCGTTCCGCCATTTGCTATCGCGGCTGGGACGTCTGCAGAGCTGATCCAGTTAGCGTTAGTAGGGTAGAACAGTGGAATTGATAGCATCATTATCATGACGATAATATAACTTATCTTCACTATCTGCCCGGAGGTAGAATCTGACCTCCTCGCAAACTCAAGCTTTCTCCTTTCTTCTCTTGTGGCTGCAGTTATTCTTGGTCCTGATGTTGCAGGGGTCGCGGTCGCTTCTCGATATGCCATGATACTGCGTGTAACTTCATATAATCCGAGTCCTGCAAGGACGATTATGCCAACAGATGCAAAGACCAGTAACCTAGCGAAAGTAGCGCTCACATACACTCCTGTGATGCCGATCAATAGTGCAAATATCGCTGTATCGTTCCTGCGCCGGAATGCGAGCCATCCACCAAGCCCTGCAAACATCAAGAGCACTGAAAAGTCAAGAAAGTAGTCAGCAACTGTAGGTGTAAAGTGCTCTGCGACTGATTCGACAAGCGGATCTATCGAACCTATAAACGGGTTGATGGCATTGAGATATCTAAAGCTAGGAGATACGTAGGGCCCAGCCAGAATAAAGCCGATGCCTACTGCAACAAATGCAATAAGCACAAGGGCCACGTTTCTAGTCCGCACCATTGGTTTGCTGATCTTCTTTACAAAGAAGGCAATTGCCAAAAAGATGGTACCGGCGATCATTGCTAAGCCGGGCAGACCCAGTACAAACGATATTCCAGGTCGTGGGAATGCTGCCGCGGTTATTAGCGTAAATACTGTAAACGCAATTGCGACGTATATGGGGATGGTTAAATCCTTTCTAAAGAAGGGAAGTGCAATGAAGAAGAGCGATATCGGAATGCTAAAGTATTGAATTCCTCCCCAAGCACCGTTAGCAAGACCAAGTATCAATCCGCCGGCTACTGCTTTTGCGATAGCATACTTGATCTCCTTGTGTTTTATTGCAGATATGAACAAGTACATGGCCAGTATTCCAAAGAAGAGGCCTAGTGGCTCTGACTTGAACCATCCAAGGTTGCCTCTCTGAATGATGGCCGGGCTGAATGCCATTAGCAGCGCAGAGAACATTCCAGCAGCGGTTCCTCCAAGCACCCTCACAAGAGCAAACAGTGCAATTACTGTCAGTGCACCCATAACTGCAGGAAATGCAATGGTAAAGTCTAGAAGCGAAACGCCTCGTCCAAAGGCTTGATACAGATAGGCTGCTGTTATGTGCAGTACCGTTTGAGATGTTCCAGGGACATCCCTGCCTTCGGGATACCATGACATTGTATCATGCCATTGCCAGTATGCGTCGATCCCGTTGTCGACAATGAACTTTGTCGCGCGATAGTCGAAATATGGATCAAATTCGTTAAGATAGTAGCCATACTTTGACGGATAAAATCTCATGATGAGGGCAGAACTAAAGGCTAAAGCTAGAACAGCTATCACCAATAGGTGTCTAGTCTGAAACTCAACGGAGCCGGCCCGGAACAACGGTCTGGTGCCTTCTAACATTTGAACTTGGGGTATATCTTGCCCTTTTTTAAGGTACTGCCAATCATCATGCCTCCTTTGATTCTAAGAATAATGTCAACTGGGCGATTGAGAATTAAGTACTATCTCTAACTGATGTTATATAGAAATGAAAATATTTGCAGTAATGCTTTGAAATCAAGATATTTACAAAACATTCCTGCCGGGATTGAAGACAAAGAAGGAGCATATGTGTCTTTGTCTCTCTCTCGGTGGGTGTGTGTGCGTGTGTGTTTTTTGCAGCAATCATGCAAGAGCTGACACATCACCTGCAAGAGTATTGGTCTCTTACAAATTATAGAGGACAAAGTGTAGTAACTGTTCAGACATGCAAGGGTTTTTACCCTAACAGCAACCAAATGCAACTTTACCTACCAAAATCGCCTATTGCCATATCTGGTATAATTTGGATACGAATTATTGATAAACTCTCATAACGCAAATACTATCACTAATGGCAGCAGAACCGAATATTCAACTGCTGATGACAGCAGATTCGATCACCGTAAATACTTCGATGTTTGAAGGCGTGCTTACAAGGAAAACGTTTGAGGGTCCTGACTGCTATTTGAAGCTGATTGATTTCCTAAAGGAGTGTTCTTTTACGA
>CAWBAU010000013.1:0-9229 GCA_963786915.1 uncultured Nitrososphaeraceae archaeon | reverse complement strand
CTACCTCTTTGGGAGAGTCTCGTTGGTTTAAATCCAATGAGGAGACCTTACCAAGGTAACGCTCTACCAGGCTGAGCTCCTCTTCTCGTTGTTCAGATGCTCGCTACTTCAAACCTACTAGTTCGATAGTTAGATGCGTGTTGGAACCACTTTTCTGGTAGCGTGCTCTTTGGCAATGTTGTCGAGAGTATACTCTACAGCTTTAAGCGAGAGAGCCTATTTCTTTAGTGCTGTGGCTCTATAGTGTTTGATGAGACGCTTGACGATATCATTGTATGTTTCGCCCTTGGTGCCTATCAGGACTGTTTCATAGTCCTTCTATTCAGTCGGGTATTTCCGTCCTTATCTTATTAGCTTTTATTCTAAACTATAGTTGTATATAGTGACTATAGCACTAATTTCTGAAGGGAGACTAAATGTTTAAATTCATATTCCTCTTATTTATCAGCGAAATAAATTTGACACTACAAATCGAAAAAGAATTGAAAGTGCCTCTGTCGGTCACGGTTGACCCAGAGACATTAGAGACATTAGACAAACTGCGTGAGGAGGTACCAAGGTCAAGGTATGTAGAAAGAGCGCTGAAACAGTGTTTTGAAAAAGGAACTAGCAGCAAGAATGGCGGCAGGAGACGCAAGTCGTAAAGGTTGACTATAACGGCACTGGATTGTGTGTCCCCAGTGGTTGGTAGCCTCACGGGACACACATCTGAGCAAGTTTCAGTGATTGACTGTCATTTGTGGACCTTCGACAAAACAGGTCCTTCAACTCGTCTTAAGCAAAGTTCCTTTCGGGAAAGGAGGCACTGGCTGCATTGACTGGCTCTTTGTCTTCGTCAGTGGAAGATACGAAGTACCAACTAAAAAAGCTAGCGAAGCTAGCTAGTATAAAACTTGTTGTGGAGGCTTTAAAATGACACTCGTTCCTCCTCCGCCGCCTCCGCCAGCTTCTCCAGCACCATCCAGGACAGACTTTAACAAGTCTGCAGATTATTGGCGATATGTAATTGGTGTCAACGTCATACCTGCAAAGTCAAGGGAAAAAGTCACATACACAACATGGAAAAAAAGTGGCTACCAAGACAACCCAATCTCAGAAGAGCAGCATAATGCATGGAAACAAGCTAGAGCATTTGATGATGGAATGGGCGTAATGACTGGAAAGGTGTGAAGAGGTGAACATGCAGGCGAATATTTCAACTGCATAGATTGCGATAACAGACTAGCAATAAACGAGTTTTGCACAAGAGATGGCCAGATAATATCATTAGAAAAGATTGCAGAAAAGTTTATCGTAGAGCAGCACGAGGACAATCCCAATAAAGCACACATTTACTTTTACTCCAAGATCCCAATAGTTGCAAAGGCCAGTTCCACCAATACTGTAGGAAAAGACAAAATCGAAAATAATCAAGTGTCTGGGTTTGAAATCAAATCGCAGAGTAACACCATTGTGTTTTGCACTCCGTCGTTTCATCAGAATGGCAGACAGTATGAGTTCATTGGAAATTGCACTATACCGATAACTCTGAATGAAAGGCAGTCAACTGAGTTAATGCAGCATCTGGATAATATACACAAAAAATATGGAATGCAATACCTTGAAGTAGCAAACGGAAATGGCAAGTCACTAATTCCAATGTCTGAACTAGAAAAAGAGGATTTTGTAATACTTGAGGGAAATAATCGACATGAGGGACTGCTGCGATACATGGACTCTAGGATTAATATCTTTGGGGGTAGGGTGCCTGAGCAAGAAATAAAGGAACTCTGTCATATTTGGAACAAACAACATTGCAGGCCTCCACTTGACGAAAAGGAATTTGAAAAGCAGTGGAAAAGTGCAAATAATTTTATCGAAAGGAGGAAGAGAGAAAGAAGAGAGGAGCAGAAACAACAGAACACACAGGCAGCAGGAACAAGTACAAGAAAAAGAAGAAGAACAACCCAAAAAAATTGAATTAACCGAAGACCTAACCAGAGAGGTTAGTAATGACGAAATAGCAGATATTTTGTCATCTTCAATCAAGAAAGACGATGCAGCCAAACTAATTGCATTCGATGACATGCTTCTAAACCAAACAAATGAAGACCAGTTTAACATAGGATTTCAGGCTGAATCTGCCGCAGGCAAGTCATACATCCCAATAGAACTTGCCAATTACTTCCCAGAGGGTGAAATCATAAAGATTGCTTCAGCATCACCTACTGCTTTCTTTCATACTGGGGGTGTGTGGGACAAAGAAAAGCAAGCGATCATTGTGGACTTGAGACATAAAACCATAATATTTCTAGACCAGTCTCACTTTCAACTCATAGAACGACTTAGACCCATGTTGTCACATGACGACAAGGAACTGGAATCTTGGATTACAGACAAGACTCAAAAATATGGCTTACGGACAAAGAAGGTCATTATCAAAGGCCCTCCATCTGTCATTTTCTGCACTGCAAGGCTAGACCCTGACGAACAAGAAAAAACCAGAATGTTGCTGTTAAGTCCGTCTACAGACCAACAAAAGTTGGTAGAAGCACTTGAACTATCAGCCTTGAGAAAGTCCAATCCTGAAGAATTCGAAAGGCGTATCAGACAAGACTCTAAAGGCGTATGGCTTCGAAACAGAATATATGGAATCCGACAGTGGGGTATAAGGGAAATAACCATACCAGACGATGGCAAAACTGTATTCCGACGGTTCATCAGTGAACATCCTCATTTGAAGCCAAGACATCAGCGTGACTTCCCCAGAATATTCAGTTTTATTAAGGCCCATGCATTATTGAATTGTTTCAACCGAGAAAAGATAAAGCCAGACACTATAATGGCAACTGAAGCAGACATTGAAGCGGGTTTCAAACTGTACAAGAAGATAGAATTTGCAAACGAATTGGGTTTGTCGCCTTATATTTACAAGATATACGAAGATGTTGTCGAGCCTTTATTGCGAAACGTCTTAAAAGATAGCGATGGTGAACCCGTAGAAGGCAAAACTACACAAGAAATCCTGAAAAAACACTACGAAGTTAGGCATAAAACCCTGTCACCAGACACGCTAAAGAACATTCTATTTCAATTGGAGTCGGTCGGTCTGATACGTCTAGAGCAGGATAAGACGGATAAGCGCAGGACAGTAGTTTACCCCACCGTCACCTTCCATATATCTTCCCCGTCTTCTTCAGACATTCAAAACTATATGGAACCTGACAGTGGGGTAAATCGCACATAAAAGCAATATGAGAAACTTGGCTGCTTGGTACATAATAATAATAAAAGCTAAAGCCAACTTAGTAGGTTCCTAAGAACGATTGGAATTATGAATGTCCGAACCCTTAGATACTTTAATGGGTACAGGTGGTGTTCCCATTGCGAGATGTGGTTCGAGCCTCCAGGTAGGTATACCAATAATGACAATGAAAAAACCATGATAAAATGCTCACAGTGCAATAAAGTGCTCAGGTCTAGACCAAGAAGAAGGATGGCTAGTTGTCAATTTGGAATGCAAGGAACTCCAATTGTTCGATATTAGACCAACTTTTTATTTCAGCTATGCATAATTACGCTTAATAATTGGCGGATAATGGCGATCTTTCAGGGAAGAGGAAGAGACGCAATCATATTTCAAAACGTGAGTGGGCGAAAAAAGAGATACATCGGCTAATTGTCGAGGAAGGTTTGAGTAATAGCCAGCTGTGCGAGAGGTTACAAATCCCTAGAAGAACTCTTGAAAGATATCTACATGAGATATTTCAAGAAGATAATGACATATTACTTAGACCAACTGCGCAAGATGTTGCTATGCAAGCTAACCTGTTCATAGGACGGTTATTGGTACAACGCCAGCACTTACTAAAAGAAATAGCCTACAATCCAGATGTTAAAGATGCAAACGCAAAGGTTGCTGCTCATGAATTGGCTATTGAGATGATTTGGGCTGTAAAAAAACTATCCACTCAAACACCAGCTGATGTTATTAGACATACAAAGTTTATGCAAGACAGTTATAACAACATAATAAAAAATAATCCAACGGTTAGAGCAATAGTAGAGCAGAAAGATTTGATGCAAAACCTACCATCACCGTTGAATCCCTTTGAATAGATACGAAAAACGCAAAAGAAAAGAAGGAAGTTAAGTTACTTTGGATTGTTTGGATTGACGTCTTTGTATTTGTAGCATTCTCCAGCCGATACGACAACAGGCCCTGCCAATTCTCTAGCTTTTAGACTTTCGCAACTTTTGGCTGTATCTGCGCAAGCTGAAGACCCTGTTATGATTTGACCTGTATTACGGTCTATGTAATCGTAATCAAAGCAGTAGTATGTCCTATTGGCCTTGGGTTCTGCATAAGATGATTGTGTTGTCATTGTCAGAACGCTCAGCATCAGCAAAGCGCTGATACTCAATGAAAAGAAGGAAAGTTTTGATGGCATTCTATCTTTCGAAGATCCTCCCATCTATATCTGAGTGATTAAGCTTTTCTCTTTATGATGTTTCATTTACTATCATAAGCTATTTTGCCAAGTACATTTTATCAGCTACAGGAGACAAAAAATAACAACTAAACAACCCTCCGAGGAATTCTTTGTGTTATTATTGATTACAAAAGGCAGGCTAAAGCTTTCTTGTCAGACAGGGGATAATAGGGATATCGGGGGCGACGCCAGTATCCACACTACTGGGAGTGTCAGGTATCTTACCTTGGATCGTATGGATTGGAGCCGTACGTGCGTGGTTCTGTCCTTACCTAATATCATATATATGCTAGGTGGCGCTGAAGGTTTTGTTCCAGGTATACTATGCGCTCAACAGAGAGGAATACCTCAGATACAATTTCCATCAAACTGAAATCCAAGAAGAAATAATCACAGGCGAAGATAATTGTGCTGCAAAAAATCAATTCCTTGAAGAATATACTGGCACTATCACCAGAAATGGCACAATCTGGGTAAGGTTCAATTACACATTACTAATCCAGCGCCTGAAGAAATCGAATATACGCAAGAGGGGATTAAGTTTAGAAGCAACGAAACGGTGATTTTAGGCTAAATGACAATGCCACCAAAGAAGAATAAAGCTTTGGTATTTGGGCTAATAGGAGGAGGCATCGCTGTCGCTATAGCTGTGATTGTGATGGTCGTTTTATTTGTATTGTCGCCGTCTTCTATTACTACTACCTCGCCACAAGTAACTAATAATACTACAACAACGCAGCCACAGCGAGCAACCAATGAATAATATCAACAACAGCGGTGATGATGCATTAATTATCCCTTGACACCAAAAACAATACGAACTTTAGCATCTCAATCTCTGTAACTAACCTTTGAGTATCCTCAATGTGAGTAGCTTGCTCATTCTCCTTTTCCTTTAACTTCAAAAGCTCTCTTAACTTGCCTTCATCTCTTGGAGCATTTTGAAGCGTCGTTATTTCTAATTCAAAGTGTCTTTTTGTAGCTGGATTAATTCTTACTTCTGGTTCTTCTCCTTGAGAATTGTTTACCCTAATCATTCTTTGAGCTCCTTCAATCATTCTTTGGATGACTTCCTCTGTTGAGTCAGCGGTATTCGAGATTGAATAAAACAAACCGATACAGACCATAATAGCAAAATCTTGAGATAGTTATAAACAGGCTAGCACGGACAGGGGAGAGGGAGGAGAAGGAGAAGAAGAAGACGCTAATATTACACTCTTTGAAGACTACAGCGGCGAAATAGTCAATGGAAGCAAGCATGTCGGCTTTACATACAACCTATCAGAGCCAGGTGTTGATAAACTGGTGTTTGATGAAGGCAAAATCTATTTCAGTAACGGGACGGTGCTACTTAGCTAATGAAAAAACAACCAGCTTTACTTTACGGACTAATAATAACGAGTGCAGTGTTGTTAGTAACAGTAGTAACAGGACAGCAGGAAAAAATGTTCAGGTTTGTTGGACCTGAACTTTGGAAAGCTGCTTATGGTCAGGACAGCGCTGGTGGTGGTAATGTTACCATCCTAAGCCAATCATTGGTTGAAGTTCTTCCAGGCTTACCAGCTGTTATTGGTGAGCTAAGAAACGACTCGCCCAATAGAATAGGTACGCCAAGCGTATACGCAAAGGTCTACGATTCTAGTGGACAGCTTATCTATATTGGCACTCAATCTGCAGTAGGTCTTAGCGAGCTACGACCAGGAGAAAAGACGCCTTTTCAGGTAAACATTAATGAAGAGTCAGTATTTGAGAGGATGAATAATTATACTCTAACCTTAGAGCCGAGTAGCTTCGTCCAAAATAATCCAGCAGCGTTAAGAATTGAAGTAAGCAGGCAAGGTCTTACAGAAGAAGAGACATATCAGATAATTGGTAAGGTCCTAAACTATAACGGGACTAGTTCCACCAGTGGGGTTCGAGTGATAGCTTCCTTCTACGACGAAACCGGCAAGTATATCGGCTCCGATTATATTGGAGTAGTTCCTGACACGATACCCGTTGGTCAAGCTTCAGATTTCATAATGGACGCCTACATTGGAAATTTGACGACAAATATAGAATCTGCCGACTTGACTGCAGAAAGCTTGGAATACTTGGAGATAATGGAAGAGAGATAGAGATAGAGAGAGCTCACTAAAAATATGCAAAGTGTGAATAATCATGTTTTGCATGTTTTTCACTCAATCTCTTTCTTTAACCTATTAACAGCCTCAAGTACCTGGTCCTTAAGGGTACTTGATGCCACAAGATAATGTCTTGTCAGAATAGACGGGCTGACTCTCCCTTGCAACAGATCTATAATTTCTGGCTGAATTCCTTCCTTATTTCTAAGCCATGAAGCAAACACCTTGCGGCATAGATGCATGTTCATGTCTATACCTCTGCGACTACAAGCGTGTCTTATGGCGTTCCAGGTAGAGGGGGTAAATGGTCAAAAATGCCAATCGCCGAAAGTTGTTCCTTCGTGATGAAGCTGACATATGCCTTTTTGGTCCGTCGTAGGAATATCTCAGCAAAGCGAAAGTGTTCAAGCACCTGGCGTTCTGGGTTGTAGTAGGACTGGCGGGTATCCCCGCCATTATTGAGCAGCCTGACAGACTCACACGCCTCACCTGGTCGGAGTCCAGTCAAGCAAGCGAACTTAATCACAGTTCCCATGGGAACTGGCAGCACCATAATCATTTCCTTTATCCTGGATAACATTGACTCTAGAGTCAGATTGGGGTTGAAGAATCGCTCAAGGCTATCTATGGACTCACTGCCTGTAGTCCATTTCAAATTGTATTGCTTACATGTCGCTTTCCACTCTGAATATTTTCCTAGATACTTCGACAGCGCAGTTAATGCCTTCATGGCGTTGAGCCTTGTTTGTGGTGGGAGCTGCAATAGATGTCCTGGGATACCAGGCGATGTCAAAGCAGAAGCATATCGCCTAGCATAACATAATCGGGTCTTGACTGTGTTTGGCTTGCAGGTCTTGAGCAAATACGCTATGAAGTCTGGCCAGTTTATACCCGATTGTTCGTTTAGTTGCCTTGGTAGCGAAGCCTGGTTATTGTAATATATAGAAGAAAAGCCTTGGACGGGATTCGAACCCGTGACCTCTACCTCCTTGGGGTCTCGTCCTCCGTCGAATGAGACCTTACCAAGGTAACGCTCTGAATTTACCAACAACAAGAAAAACGGATTATAGCATCCGAAAAATTCCATTAGACATCAACATAGACTGCAGGATAAGGGATATCGCTTGTTCTAGAGGACTTTGGATTCTCGCAGCGCTCTTGGAATGTTAAAGTATTCTTTCTATTTGCACTCCAAAATTGCTCCAAGCGTCAATGACGTGTCCTGTCAGCCTATCAATTTCAACCATAAGGTAGTGTCGAGCTGATACAGTATTTGCTCTCCCCGCCAAGACTTCGGGCAGCATCCTTCCCCAATGTACGTAGCATAACATTGTAATGCAGCTTGCGCAAATACATGAATTTTAGATCCAGTCTTGACTTCAAGTAAAGATGCGTGGACTTGATATCGTAATACGTGAACTTCGGCAATGCTTTGAATGCTTGCCAGAGCGTCGTTGGAAGAATTGTGAAATAACAATGCTTTCCTCGTCTATGCCAATTCACAACAACTATAGTCATTCCATTCTTTTTGCTGATTAAATGAAGGCTTTTGCAATTTTGAGTGTCACAAATACTCCCATTATCGCATATAGGAGTGTTATACATGTAGACAAGCTCGTCTTCCCTTGTCCCAGCAAACAGTCCCATTCTAGAGATGATTCCCAATTCGCCTTTGAGCCGCTCAACTATTGCTTTGCTCATTCTACCAATATAGCCTTCGTCAACCAAAATCAGTCTGTTTTCAAAGCCAAGTCCAACATTTAGGGAATAACGCTTGATTCTTAGTCGGACAGCTTCTTCCACTTCGTCTGACCCAGTGAGTCGCAGATAGTATTTGGCAAAGTTCCTAAAAGACAAAACGATCCACTGCCTCTGGTCAACTGTCAATTTCTGCAGTTCTTCAGGATGGTCTCCAAAGAACGTCCGCCAGTTATATTTGAAATAATTACAACAGCTTCGTGCATAACGCTCAGACAGTTTCAGCTCATTTCTATAAAACTCGAACATCTTTTCATAGTCAATGTGATTGAAAAAGTCAGGATTGGGCTTGCCATTAATCAATGATACGGCTCCAGAATTTGATTGGTTCTGTCCCATGTGGAGTGCACCTTGGGGCTTGAAGTAGTTTTCAGGATATATTCCGTCCTTGAAATCTCGCAAAAGAGCAATGGTTGACTCATAACCATACTGCTTCAGACGCACGTTGAGAACCATTAATTCGTCTTCATACATTTTTCCTCCAACATCCACACGCTTGCGCTTTGCTGGCTTGCTTACAGATGGAGGAATTATTATTTTCTCTTGTTGTTGTCCTCCGACCGAGACTTCAGTGGATGAGGATGTCCGACTACCTTGTCTGAGATCTGAGTCGTGTTCGTCAACCATATATGAGCGTGAATGGGCACGCTTAGCTAAAGCTTTTCTGGCTATCATCAATTGGTTTGCCAGTCAGTAATAAGGGTCTAAGTAATGAACTTGAAAGCCGAAGCAGTAACCTACTGCATTTTAAAAGCTGAATCTGTGGGCAGTTTGATCAAATGAAGCAAATTGAAGGATGTCCGACACGTTTTTTGATTGTCGGGCTGCGGTGGGCATTGTCCGACACTTTTTGTAAAAATTTCAACTTTTGTCGGA
>CAWBAU010000012.1:0-11385 GCA_963786915.1 uncultured Nitrososphaeraceae archaeon | reverse complement strand
AGTTTTTATAAACCTATATCAGATGCTGATATATGTAATAAAAAACGTAGTTTACGAGAATTAATTCTAAACTAAAGGATTACGCACAAACTAGTTGCTTGGAATAGAAATGAAACAACGTAAACTACTTAGCAATATTTAAAAAATACTTACTATTTTCTATTATCAGTGAAAAGTAATGGGAATGGAATTCTATGGTGACTCGTACAAGGGCAATGACGAACCCATTTTTGTGGGGATTCCCACGTTTCTGAAGTTGCCTTGGCTCAGAAGCCGTGAAGAGCTAAAAAAAGTGAAGCCGGATGTAGCCATCGTTGGGGAGCCATTCGACTTTGGAACAACAATCCGCCCAGGTGCCAGATACGGTCCAAGGGCTATACGGGCTGCCTCGACAGTGCCGTCACCACCATATGAGCACTTCAACATTGAGACTGGAGTAGATCCATTTGGAGTCTTCAAAACGGTAGACTATGGTGATGTAGTAGTATCGCCCGGAGATGTTGTAGAGTCACACAGGAGAATGACTGAAAAGGTAAAGGAAGTACTCGATATTGATGGAATTCCTGTAATGCTCGGTGGCGACCATTCAATCACATTTCCAAATGTCCGTGCATTTGCCAAGAAATACAAGAATATAGGAATGATCCACATCGATTGCCATGCTGATTGCGCTCCACAGGGGCTCTGTGGCTTCAAATATGATCATGGAGCCCACATCAGAAGAATCATGGAGTTGGGTTGCCTGAAAGGCAAAAACTACACTCTGATAGGCCCGAGAGGGTACTGGCCTGGACCGGATCTGTATAAATGGATGGCAGATCAAGACTTTCAATGGTTCACTATGCTGGATGTAGAAGAGCTTGGAATTGACAAGATTGCAAAGGAAGCTGCAGACAGAGCCAATGACAACGTTGACGCAGTTTACGTAAGCTGGGACATTGATACCTTTGATCCAGCCTATGCTCCAGGAACGGGAGAACCAGAACCAAACGGGCTGACATCAAGAGAAGGTATGAAGCTAATGAGGCTACTTTCAACTTCGTTCGATCCAGACAGGTTTGCATTTGACCTTGTAGAAGTATCGCCAAGTTACGACGTTAGTGACGTAAACTCATACAATGGCGGAATTACATCAGGTCTAGCCAATAGGCTGATTGTCGAACTACTGGCAGGATTGTCGCTGACAAAGAAAGGTATGACTGAAGGCAAGCCAGTAAGACCCAAGCATTACCACGGTACAGGACACACATATGACTTTGGCAAGGCTGCAAAGGGAAAGATACCCAGGAGACCTGCACTGAATTATGGTTCAAAGGCAAAGGTGTCAGCAAGATAAATGATAGATATCAAAGCAACAGTAAAAGGAGAATCAGACACCCCTCCTTTTACGCGCAATTTTTTGTATGCCGACAAGTTTGATGAGCAAGTTTTTTACAACAAAGTGGAAATGATTAAGGAAAAGCTTGTCAAGAATTTGAGAATTAACATTAATGAATCACTCGTAATTTATTGCGCATATGTTGTTAGCGAATTGCGTGCCAGTAAAACTATAAGCATTATTGAAAGGAATGCGCAAAAAATTCTGCATCCTTGTAAGGTCATGATTGGGGTTCCTGAAAGTCTGAGAAAAATTACTTTTGAAGCAAAAATAGACAAATTGCCAAAAAGGCGTATAACCCTCAAAGAGCCAATTACTACAACTAATTACATACTAGCTGCGGCAAAAAATTAGTAGTGAGGAAGAAATAGTAGCGATTGCAAGCATAATGAGAATTATTACTACTATGAAATTGCCATTTACAAAAGGCAAACTCTCAAGTTTACCTTAGCACTAAAATACATAGCAGCAGTTACCATAGGGATATTTGTGGGGGGGGTTTAATGTGTGTGACATCGATGACCTTGATGTAGTGGAACATCTATTGCCTAATCATTAATAGTAGTGATGCATTGGGCGCTGCTGCTTCCCGAGCCTGTCAAAGTAGTCGTGTTCATGCTTTGTGTCTCCATCTGCATGTGAATGCTTTGTACCATCAGTATGGGTATGAGTGTACATCGTAGGTTTGGCCATAAGCACGTCGTCAACTCGGATAAGCATGTTTGTCACTTCTACTGCTGTTTTGATAACCTGCGCCTTGACTACATAAGGTTCAATTATAGACGGAAACATCACCTTTACTGTCCTTTCTATGGCATCTACGCCATAAAAGCTTGCATTGCCATTAGACAAAGAATGTTTTGAGCGGAGCTGTGCAAGAGTATCAATAACATTCATGCCAGCATTTCTTGCTATAGTGAGAGTCGTTTCTTCAAGCGCTTCTGCAAACTTTTGAATAACTATCTGCTCCCTGCCGACTATCTTAGATGCCTTTTCCTTTACTCTTCTTGCAATTGCCATCTCAATTGACCCGCCGCCAGTAACGAATGCTGGCTTTGTTATAAAGTCTTTTAGCACGTTAATCACATCAAGTACAGATCTGTGGCATTCAGCGAGTGTTTCCTTTGAATTGGCCCTTAGCAAAAGTGTTATAGCCTTGGGATTCTTGCATCCTTCGATAAAGACCATTCTATCGTCTCCTACAAATTTCTCATAAACACATTCTGCATAACCAAGTTTGATGTCAATGTCTCCGTGATGATAATTACTATCTCCATCATGATGATGCTTAGCAGTATCAAGCTCCTGATTGTCATATTGATAATCATTCTCACGCGGGTTGTGGTCGTGATCATGACTTTGACTATCCTCATCATGAGAAAGTTTTTCAGATATTGAAGCGCCTGTGGCCTTTGCAAGCCACAGCAGATCATTTTCTTTTACTCTCCGAACTGAAATGATGCCTGCTCGCGTCAGCATATGCTGCGCAAAAGCGTTGATTCCTTTTCTGGAAATTACGACATTGGCTCCCGAATCCATTATGTGTTGTATCTTAGACTTTATCGTGAGCATTTCTTGGTCTTTGTATGACTCAATTTGATGCGGCGAAGTTATTTGAATCTCTGCTTCACCTCTTGTTCTTTTGCCTTCAAGCTCATCGTCGATGAGCATAATCTTAGCATTCTTTATCATCTTTGGCATACCGCTGCTGTCGATTGTTTTGTCTATGACTATACCTCTGACGAATTGTGTATTTGGAATATTGCCAGGTTTTTCCTCGATCTTGATATCATCAAGTTCGATAGCATTGTTAGAAAAGTCAGCAATAGTGCATACTGCGTCTACTATAAGCTCAGCTATGTGGTCGCCGGAATAGGATAGAACCTTTGATTGAAGGCATGTTCTAGCTAGCTTCAACATGACATTCCTGTCTGTGTTATCACAAGTCTGAGAAAGCTCATGCAATGCTTCAAGGGCAATGTCAAGGCTGTTCGCATAACCATCGATAATTGTAGCTGGAGAGATTCCCATATCCAATAATTCCTCTGTCTTTTCTGTAAGCGTTCCAGCCAGGTACTATGACAGAAATGGTGCCATCACCGACTTCGTTGTCTACAGCGTTTGATGCCTCTATGAGGACCTTGGCCGCAGGATGCTCAACGTCAATTTTGCGCAATATTGTTGCACCGTCTTTTGTTATTGTAACTTCACCTAAAATATCGGTAAACATCTTTTCAAGACCCCGCGGTCCAAGGCAGTTTCTGACAATTTCTGCAATCAGCTTTGCAGCGAGTAAATTATACCTCCTAGCATCGCTGCCATTAGTTCTTCTTACACCTTCACCAAAGAGTTGTTGAGTGTTAATATAGTCTACCATGTTGCACACAATAAGTGCATTATAGAAGTAAATTTGGATCTATTTATGCAATGCACCGCAATCAGTATACTACGAAACCTTACATTAGCAATCCAGAATGGAGCCAAGTAATCTACAAATTTTGAGTGTAGAACAAATTCGCATAACCCAGGCTACGGCAAGACTTATATATTTAATAATTACTTGAGGCATTATGAAATCTGTGAAAACAACTGCCGAAATAGAGAATTCGGCAAAGCGAGCAGTACAAGCCTTGTATGGAACAGATATCACAGATTTCAAAGTCAGAGTCCTATTTCCATTCCCAACCGAGCACAAAAGGGATTCTTGGGATGTTCAGGTAACTTTCCTTTCAAATGGTCTACAATATACTGTAGATCTAATAATCCAAGAGAAGGACGGCCAAATAACGAATGCAAGGCTCATAGATACGATGATGCCTCTTCCTTAGGTTTTTTCTTCTTGGCTAGATTAAAAAGGATGATGCACCTTGTCAATTTATTGAATAAGGACAGACCCAGTAAGACAGAAGATGATGTTGAGCGTCTGCCTTGGTTGACAGAAAGCGATCTTGTACAAATATAACAGGAACTTCTGTTCCTTAGACAACAAAGAGCTGATGGATCAAAACCAATATGGTTTAGAACTGATGTGCTAGATAGATACAGAAATCATAGGTACTGTGAGGTCGATGTGACAAATCCGTTCAGTTGCGTTTTGTTATTTTTAGACAATGACAAAAAACATGTCGTGACATAAGCATTATTTGAAATTCACAATCGCAATATAATAATGATAAGACTGCAAGATTTCCTTGCTGTACCGCCAAAGGAAAGAAATCATTGGCAAAAATATCAGATAATAGATAATTTGAATTTCTATAGGTAGGGTGTATGCGACCTATTTCAGAGCAAGAGGATTGCTCAACCAATTTCTATACCAATGCTAATTAGGACATCTGCCAAGTACCTGACTTGTAGACTGAATCTGGTAGTTGTTTACAGATAGTCCACAATCTATGATAATGTAGACCAGACCGCAAGCATCAACACGATTTGGAGGTTTGTTAGTTTTGTGGCATACTGATAATCTCAACAAGAAAGACTCATTAGTATTGGTGCCCTGAAAAAGCGTGCATGGCAGACACCGGAAAGAAAGCGAATAGGGATCTTTTGAGTAGTGAAGTGAAGGATTACGACATAGAGCAGTATGATATTCAATCAATCCTTTCCGAAATGGCAAATTCTGGCGGCTTTGAATCGAGGAATCTGGCCTATGGCGTTGATATCCTCCGTAGTATGATAAGCGAGCAGAACTGTACCAAGTTCCTTTCTTTCGTTGGATCACTAATATCAACAGGCACAAGAGGCATCATACGCGATATGCTGAAGAACAAGATGTTTAACGTCATCATTACCACATGTGGTGCAATCGACCACGATATTGCACGAACATATGATAGGTATTACGCTGGTGACTTTCGCATGAATGACGGCATGCTGCTTGAAAACAATATCCACAGACTTGGCAATGTACTTGTTCCAATGGAGAACTATGGTCCGCTTATTGAAGAAAAAGTCCAAAAATGCCTAAACGATATGTACAACGAGGGCATGCGCGATATCGCGACTTATGAAATAACAAGCCACATAGGGAGCACCCTTGACGAATCGTCATTCCTTTATTGGGCCCATAAAAACAAAATCCCAGTTATTGTTCCTGGCATAGTAGACGGTGCAGTCGGTAGCCAAGTATGGTTGTTTTACCAGCAACACAAGGACCTCAAAATAGATATATTGAAGGATCAAAGCAAGCTATCAGACCTAGTCTTTGAAGCCAAAAAGTCGGGTGCATTCATGATTGGAGGGGGGATTTCAAAGCATCATACATTATGGTGGAACCAGTTCAGAGGTGGACTTGACTATGCTGTTTACATAACCACTGCTGACGAATGGGATGGCAGCCTAAGCCGGCGCCCTTGTTGCAGAGGCGATATCGTGGGGGAAGGTGACCACTAAGGCATCTCAAATCACTATACACGGCGAGGCTAGGTACACTACTGCCCTTCATTTATGCAGCCTTGCGTGTGTCTACAAAGAACAAGCAGGAATAACATAAATCAAGACTCTTTGTAGTATCTGATAATAATATAATATCTGGCAAGAGCCCTCCATAAGCTCTTGGATGTTTATGCTCTTATGTTTGTCCAGTTTGCTCGTATCCTGTCTGGTCTTGTCTGTAAGTAGCGCCCCTTCCCGCCTGTTTTATGTAATTAGCCTCTTGTTCAGATATCACATTTTTTTGAACTAGGGTATCTATCAGCACTTCTAGAATGGTCGCAGTATCATAGCACTATCTATGCTTGTCATTAATGTAGTGATCGTGGCGTCGTATTTAAGGTTCTATCTAACTAAGCCTCAGATGCCTAGACCTTCCACTGTCAAAAGATTAAACTTGTAATAACTTTTTTCTGGAACGCTGGGTAATATTATATATATTCTATCTTGTTTATTGAAAGTTGTAATAACAAGCATTGACCTACCCAAGCAAATGCGAAGTATATTTTCTTACATTTACAACCAGCGATGAGGTTGAGAAAATATCATCATGGATCAAATATGCAAACAAAATAATCGATGATTATTTTGGAATAGTGACATCATTTGATGTTCTAATATGTCGCGGAAGATGGGAGATGGAAGTGCAAGTAATATCTAGAAAAAGTCAATCTACGCTCTCAATGTATAGCGATACAAAGTTCGTGGGTATTACAGATTACCATCTCGGGGAAATTGTAATAAGATGCGATATTGCAAGATTTGGCCATTACTTACATGAATTGATACATGGAATAATAAGTAAGAATCATCCCCATCAGCTTAGAGAAGGACTTGCGTGGTATTTTACTCTGAAGCTTACTGAGGGATATAGATATGTGAGACCCTCCTATCCCTCTTGGGTAGATGAGCTATATGTCTATCCGGTCAAGAGGCTCTCTGAAATTGTAGGGAATGAATTCCTCAAAGATTTAGCAGTTGGAAAAGCATCTGTGCAACATGATCTACTTCCAATGGATGTTCAAGATCTTTTTGTATCTGAAGAAATCTTTTACTCTAAGAAAAGGTATCATAAATAAGAGTGGAACTGTTAGTTTGTGTTTTCCGTGCTGATCATCAATTGATATGTTTTCGTGTTGATCGCTAGTAAGGGAATAAAAGTAAGGATATTGTAATCTGCTTACCCTCGCTAGAAAGGGACATGTGAGACTTTTTTGTTGCCTATTTCAACCACAAAGGCAAAAAAGAAAATCAAGTAATAACCTATAGTTGTAATGCGTTTGGGAGACTCTGATACCACCGCACAGAAACAAGAGAGGCCATGCATAAAAAATGACAGTTCGCTAGAATCACAATTTTTTTTCAGTCTATTTGAAGCGATGATAATATATTAATTGAAGGGAGGTGACGATTAGAGTCTGAGTCGGAAATCGCTAATATAAGACTCTTGAAACACTTTTTACTAAACAAGTATCCTAATTTTTCTAGGAGCGTCTCATGCTAGAGAAAGGATAAGTACTCCTGATAGGATTTAATCGCGATGCAATTTGTCGACTCAGGCATAGTTGAACAAATAGAGATGAAAATGATTCGTCCATCTCAATTCCCTATACGAGACAAATTTCAGAGATCTGATCCAGATTGTGAGACCTTGGTCAATAGCATAAGAGAGCATGGCCTATTGCAGCCTATTCTAATAAGGCCCTTTGAACATGCATTTGAAATTGTAGCAGGCCACAGGAGGTTTCAAGCATGCAGGAGTCTTAGATGGAGGTTCATTCCATCGAAAATAAGGGAATTATCTGACAAGCAAGCATATGAAATCCAGCTTACCGAGAATATTCAAAGAAAGTCAATGGATCCCATAGAAGAGGCCGAGGCCTTTAGAAGGTATGTCATTGACTTTGGGTGGGGTGGAGTAAGCGAGCTTGCCAGAAAAATCGGCAAAAGCGAAGAATATGTCTCACACCATATGCAGCTGCTCAAACTACCGGAGGAAATCAAGCACAGGATAATGAACAACTCCCTTAAGGTGAGTCAAGCTATAGAAATAGTGCAAGTTCCTCACGACAAGCAGCAAAGGATAGCTAGTGAAGTAATTAATAGCAATCTAACTGTCAGACAAATCCGGGAATTAAAAATTACACTAAAGGAAGAAGAAACATTTAACAAAATAATTACTTCTGCAAAAGATGAATCAAGATATTTCGGCCATAGCAAAGAAAGCATCACTTACTCTCAAAATCACGCTGGCAAGAGTTGATAACTTGATAAATGAAGTTCACACAACTATAGAGCCGGATCAGAGAGCAGAAATAATCAACTTCCTAATGGGAATAAGATTGAGCATTCACTCGCTCATCGATGAGAGCATACGCTTCAAAAACAAAAAACCTGGCTCGTAGCTAGCCAGACTACCTTGGTAGAAATGGCGAAATCCACTCAATCATCCAGATTTTTTTGTAATCTTTACTTGTGTATCAAGAGAATGGAAGGAGGAAGAACTTTCGTTGGTATAAAATCATATACTTCATATGATTGCGTATATATGTCTCTAAATAGATCTCTATAAATATCACTTTCCTCATCAGCCATTTCTTCTGATGGAAAAGCTTGTACACATATCCAATCATATCCGCCCCTTGTCCTGACAGAGTAGAGAACAAAAGGCGCGCCAGCTAAAATGTTTTTCCAGACCTTTCAGCCTTCTTGGAAGGTGCTGTGGTGTCCTGAACGTTACAAGCACCACTCTTAGCACGCGGTGTTTAATCTTCGAGTGTCAACCGATATTATATAGCCAGTTATGATCCCTTCCGCTTCTAGCCTGGTAATTCTTGATTCTATCTTTTCCTCTGAAAGGTTGTAACCATAGCCTAGCCTCGGAGGAAGTCTTAGATTTCTTTGCTACCTTGTCTTGAGTTCTTGCTCAACGCAGAAAGGACCAGTTCGTCAAAGTTACCTAGCATTTTAATGACGATGTTACTGCTAAATGCATTGTCACATGCTGCGTAGTTGATGTCTTTAGAAGATTTGGATTTAGATATACTAATTAATTATGGCTTGCTTCGTCATACGCTTTCTATAGAATAGTATCTCAGTATCAGCCAATCATTGACCTAAGACTCTTGTCGGCAATGCTATTTCAGCACTGCCAGATAGCACTGCAAAAAGAAACTCGTTGGCAGTTTATGATAAAACTTCGATGGTCAAACCTCTATGATCCACAATTTAGTATAAGACAGAGACAGAGAGAAAACATAAGAGAACTTGGTAAAAGTCGGACATCTTGCAAGAAAGATATTCGAAATTCCAGAAAATTGAAGGTGGATATGCTAGCCATGGATCCAAAGGGAGTTAGAAGCATTAAGGATACAAGCTGTAAATGACAAGATCTAAAACATGACGTCTCCTCTCCCTGTTATGCCTATGAAGCGAATATCTTATCTATCCAGACCAAATCATAAATCATCCCTGTGCCAATTGCCAGCGTAGTTATTGCGGCAGCATATCTGAGTAGAAGGCTAACTTTTGCTGAGTTGGCAAGTTTGACAAAAGGTATCCCTATGAGTGTGCTGATTGCGGTCATGCCTCCAATAGAACCTGCTCCAAAGATTGCTATGTATGCCAAGCCCAGAGGTATAGAATTGATAGTCGATAGTACAATAAGCGAGCAACGCTCCGCTTCCCGCCATTCCATGAACCATGCCAACAACGAGCGACTTGTGCCCATGTCCATGTTCAGCATCATGAACATGTCCATGCGAATGGATGACATTGCCCTGATAATGTTGGTGGATGTGCTTGTGTGATGACTTTTGATGTAGCAGGCCTTTGAAGAACTTGCCAATGCTCCAACCAGTGAACGTAGTAACACCTAGAAATAGCGAGCATTATGCCCACACCAAATTCCATCCTGCTGCTTACAGTCTCATTGATATTGACTGCAAGAAGCAATACTAAAAGCCCTGCAATAAAAAGCGATGTAGTATGACCAAGCCCCCATATTGCACCGAGCATAGAAGCACGCTTTATGTTCTTGTGGTTTGATGCAACAACTGAAAGTACACTGCTGCGACATGATCGGCTTCGATCGAATGGCGCAAGCCTGTTACAAGGCCCAGAAGAAGGATCCCTGTTGGTGCTGCTACATTGATGTTGTTTTGCATACTATTAAAGAGAGATTGAATTACCGCATTGACTGTATCCCCTATCAAGCGTGTGACTGCTTTTACTGATCTCTTTACATTAATCTTTAGATCCGATATCTCTTTTTAATAAGAAAAATTAAGCCATGGCCGAAGATTGGTAGCCTATTGCCGACATCGGCTAAATTCTTGTCTTCATCTTGTTAATAAATTGATATAATGTACAAATGTTAAACTCTGCATTCGCAAGACCCAAACCAATGGCTATTCCAACCTATTCCACTGGAGATCCAATTC
Source organism: uncultured Nitrososphaeraceae archaeon (assembly GCA_963786915.1). GTDB lineage: Archaea > Thermoproteota > Nitrososphaeria > Nitrososphaerales > Nitrososphaeraceae > Nitrososphaera. The sequence continues at coordinate 1,131 of CAWBAU010000012.1, read as the reverse complement.
TGGACTTCTTCTTTACACTCTTTAATGGTATTGCCGAGGTACCACTCTTTAGCTCCCCGATAACAGGCATATTGATACTGGCAGGGGTCTTCATCGCATCAAGAAAGGCCGGCGCGATGATGGTACTTTCGGGCTTGATAGGCGCAGGAGTTGCTCTTTTGGCCGGCGCTCCTTATGACTTGGTCACATTCGGTCTGTTCGGTTATAACTCCATACTCACTGGAATGGCATTTTGGTCAGGGCCGTTTGTTAAGGCAAATAGGGCCACTTTCTTTATCTCAGTGTTTGGGGCGGCTATAACTGCCTTCACCTGGATGGCATTCTCACACCTGATGGGGGACATGTTTCTTCTAGGTGGAACAACTGGAGGGTGGGCCATCCCAGGGTTTACCTCTTCCTTTATCTTCACGACATGGGCCTTGATGTTCGCATCCAAGAGGTTCGGACATGACATATGGCCAGCGCCTCCGCCGCCTCCTAAGGAGGAGCTAATATCTGCAAGTGGCAACCCCATGCAAGAAGGGGCATTTAAGTGGACTGCGAAGGAGTTCATAATAGCGACACTAAAAGGTGTCTCACAGGTCACGTTTGTAGAGAACTGGAAGACAGGTGTATTTTGGGTAGTGGGACTCACACTTGCATTTCAACTTCCACCAGTAATAGCCGGGGTGCAGGAGGGAATACCATGGTGGACCAATGCATATACCGCAGGATGGAACGAAAACTCCCCGCTTTTCTTGGCAGGCTTGATGGCCCTTTTGGGTTCAGGCATTGGAGCAACAATGGCAATACTTACCAAATTGCCTACTGCAGAAATAAAATTGGGGCTGCATGGTTTCAATCAAGTGCTAGTCATGATAGCCCTGACAAGTTTTGTACCACTTACACCTCAGTCATTTATGATGGCTGTCCTTGCCACAATAGGCTGTTCATTTCTGATGCCTGCTCTGCAGAGGTTCTTCGGAACATGGGGACTGCCCGCTCTAACTGGTCCGTTTGTATTTACTGCTTGGGTATTTATGCTGGCAGTAGCTGGCTTTCAGAATATCCCTGCAGGAATTGGCTGGTCAAGACCAGGCTAAATCCCTCCATTCTTTTTATTATTATTCTTGTGCAAGAGGAGGAATGTGG
>CAWBAU010000011.1:0-21205 GCA_963786915.1 uncultured Nitrososphaeraceae archaeon | reverse complement strand
TTTATCTGGAAGGATAAGATAGGCGTTTCTCCGCTTAACTAGCAACAGCTGCCGCTGCCGCCGATGACGCTGCAGTACATCTTGTAGCATACTAGATGATCTTAATATCCATTACAATGTTACGGTATGTGTCTTGAATATGATTTCGCCGATGCGACCGGTTACTGAGGTAATAAAATTCGTTAAAAGGGTTGGTTGTCTTTGCTGTCGATGTCGCTGCTGCTATTGCTGTTGCGGCTGCCTTTAACACTAGATTCCCGTAACCCTTCTTGCTCATCGCTGACTTGGACTGCTTTGGCTTGGCCACCTTCTGGATAACCGCAGCTGTCGCATTTGTATTCTTGATAAGAATCGCCCGTCAGTCGGTTTGTATCTGGATCTGCGCTTGTTGCTGATGTTGCTCCGCCTGTCGGCTTCATTTTCCCGACTCCGCATTTAGGACAAATATCGAATTCTCCCCTTGCCATAATAGACAAGCTTGTATTTAGTGATTTTAACCTTAATGTTAACGGACTTTATAGCTCTCGATTCCTGGAGAAGTGTTTATGTTGTGGAGTTGAAATATTTCCATTTTTAGTGGAGGTACTTTAGCCTTCTGCATATAGGGTATCAGGCGAGTGTTCAAAAAGTTGTTCCATTGATCCTCTGAGTCCCAACATCGGCAACACGAATGTTGCCAGAGTTATCAAATGATGTTGCATGTAACACCATACCAGGCGGAGGATTACCTCCCAATTCACTTCTTTTCTAGAATTTTCGTATATATCTTTAGTGAATCCGTCTCCTCTAACGAATAAATGAAACATATATTGTAGTATCATATTTGGGCAACAGAATAATAATTCCTCCAAACGCTACTGGTACGACTATTTCATTTATTGGGTTCACGGTTGCTTCTGTACCTTCCCCAAATGAGAACACACTGCCCAAAACAGCATTTGAAACATTGTTGGTGGTAGTCGTGCTGCTTGCAGCCTCTTGCTCTTCTCCTCCTACTAATGTAGTAGTAGTCATTACATCAGTAGTAGCACTTGCTGATTGAACTAGTAATGAGGCAGTTGCTACCATTGCAATTCCTGCTAACACTATTATTGTCACAGCTAGAATTAACTCTATAACAATGAGAGTCGTCATTATATGCCGAGCACCACATACGCATTATTCCTTTTAATAGATCCTAGGGAATTTACTATTATTTGACACTGGTGACTTGACGGAGGATTTAGGAGACACCGTTCAATCTTCGGGACATTTGGGATGCTTCTCGACGTGAGTTCTCTGTTAGGGTTTCTTTGCGATTAAGTTAGAATTCTGATAACTTCAACTGTCGTGCTGTGGCAGTGCTCCTCGTTGGGGCAATTGCTATTCCACCTTCTTCTTCGTTAATACTTTCTTCTTGCTGTTGACTTTAGCGTCTATCTGTTCAACTTCTGAAATGCATTCAGTTAGCTGTTTGTAATGGTAAAGGAGTATAGACATGAGTATTGGATGGAGTCTCACATACTGAACGGAATAGGAGCAGCATTTTTCTTTGCTCCCCCTGTGATTTTGCCGTCTCGCTGGCTGCTCCGTAGATCATAGAGATTCAGTGGGTAAAGTTGAGTTCAAGATTTAAGCTCTATTGTGTGTACACACACATACACACACAGAGTGTTAATTTCTCGTCTGTCATCAACCCATTCTACCCTAGTCCCATGTTGAATAGTAGGTGTTATTTCCAATATTACTTCATCTCCTTTTTCCATTTCACTCAAAAGCCATTTTGACGTAGATCTTCAAGGCTATCGCTTGTACTCGTAATTACTTTCTTAACTATGCCATCTTGTGATTAATGTCTTTATGGATTTTCACTTTTCCTTTTCCCCTAGCTCCTTTGTAAGTTGGATTAGGGTCATCGATACAGTATGAGACGATACTCGTCACTCCTAGATTACTGACTTTCTTTGGCCTCTTAGGTGGGGCAACGTAAATTTTGTCTAAATTCCTGTCAAAGAAGTATGAGATTCAAATTTGACCTTTATTTACAGTCGAGTTGTCTGGGAGGATATAGATATTCGCGACTCTTCTGGTCAGAGCATATATTATCTTGAGACGGCTTGCAACTAATTCAAATGGGGAAGATGGTATGTTAAAAGAACGGCTCGTCTGATGAACGAGTTGCCGGGTGAGCAAAGGGAACCATAATACATAACTAAAGGTAAATAGGTTGACAAGTAACGCCGAAATACGTAAATTGTATCATACCCACACGGACTGTCATGTCAAGGGCAACAACACAATTTATCTCTAAATCACATGGTCAGTATAATGCGAAGGCTTACTCTCCTCCAGGTGCGACATCGCCACTTGCTCCTCCGACAATCCCTCAGCAGTATCCAAGCGAAGATGACATTCAGATAGAAATCCTCTTCTGCGGTATCTGCCGCTAAGACTACTGCCGTAGATTACATAACCCGTGGCCGTTATCTGTGGATCCATGCGTCCCCGGACATGAGATCGTTGGTGGTGTCGACCCGGGTCGGGTCTGCAGTCACCAAGTTTAAGCCCAGCAAGTCGCTGCGGTCGGCTCCATGGTCCATTCTCACGGCACCTGCTCCGAGTGTCAGACTTGGCCTTGAGCAATACTGCCCAAACCTCATCGTCCACCTACAACTCCCCAGACAGACACCTTGGAGGCGTCACCTATGGCGGCTACTGCGACAGCATAGTCTGGTCGCAAAGAACGCTTTGTCCTCCGTGTCCCTTCCGATCTGGAATCCTGCTGGAGCCGGACCTCTCCTCTGCGCGGAATCAGACATACTCGCCTCTTCGACATTGGGGCGTCACCAAGCGCAAAAAGGTTGGGAGTCGTCGGCCTGGCGGACTAGGGCACATGGCGCTTAAGTTTGCTAATTCATTGGAGCCCACGTTGTAGTCTTTACTACCTCGCCTAACAAGAAAGAAGATGCTCTCCGCTTGAGAGCAGACGATGTGGTCGTTTCGCGAGATACTGAGCAAATGAAAAAGCACGCTGGCAGTTTCGACTTCATACTCGATGCAGTCTCGGCCGAACACGACATTGACGCATACATCCAACTGCTCCGCCGAGACGGTAATATTACACTGGTCAGTACCCCACCGAAGCCTCTTGCCGTCGCTGGCTTTGGTCTAGTATTCAAGCGTCGTAGTCTTTCTGGTTCCCTTATTGGAGGTATTGCCAAAACCCCGGAAATGCTTAACTTTCGGCAAACATAACATAACATCCAACATAGAGGTAATCCCTCCAGAAAGTCAATGAGGCTTATGAGAGGATGCTCAAGTCCGATGTAAAATACCGCTTCTCCATTGACATGGCTTCTCTGAAATCTAAGTCGCCGGCATAGAGGAAGTTCCGGGGTCAGAACCTCTCTGAATTCGCACTTGCGACTTATTCTGAGAACAATAGCAGCAGCCTTCTTGTCTCATCAAATTCACACGAAGTATCAAGACAATTTGAGACGACTAATTGTAGATGATGTAATAACTATTTAGGGTCTGCGGTATTGTTCTTCACTAACTTTTTCCATCCAGTCAACGGCTTTACCCTTGACTGTTCCTGGATGGCAATATCAGTCATAGCGGTTGTGGGAGTGGCTCCATGCCAATGCTTTTCACGTGGAGGAAACCAGATTCATCTCCAGGCCGAACTTCCTCGATAGGTTCGCCTTCGCGCTAAGCCCCGGCCGCAGCCAGCCGTGACAAGAAGAGTTTGACCCAGCGGATAGTGTGCCATGAATGCATACGCCTGGCTCGAACGTAACGCTGGCACCTTGAACCCGTGCCGGGGGAGTGCAGAAAAAGTGGATCGATCCTTACAGTGCCAGTGAACCAGTCAGATGGCCCCTTACTAGAGGCTTGCGTTCCAATTCTTCTAATTTCCATTTTTAGTTTCCCTTAGTGCTAATAGTATAATGTGTTACTTCCTTAGGCTATAAAGAATAGTATTTCCGGGCAAAACCATAGAATAACATAAACCTCACGGGATTCCAGCCATCGCAAGCAGTCGAGAGTTTAGTTGGAAGAGGCCTACCAAGGCAATTTCTTTCTGACTTGCAACTGTCATAACGGAGATAATGACTAGGTTAACTTCAACTCTTGGGGGATCCATGTTGGAACTAAATAAGGAAAAACACTTTCGAGTCCTTTGATACCAGTCATAATTCTTTCTTTGCTTCCTCGATTCCATCTATCGACTGCTTGTAGTAATACGCCAAATCAGATTTTGCCAAATCAAAAACTAATTGCTGTGACATTTCTTTGAGAACATTGACATCTCTCCTTATGGTAGACTGTCCATTGTGTATTAAGGCACGCTAATTCCACTACGGTTTTAGAAGAGGGATATATCCATTTTGCTCACGCACCTAGTAATGCGAGGCATGACAACATAAGTCAACAAGAAAATGTCTATGGAAAGTGTCACAAAAAGCCTAAGATAATACGGAACGTTCGCTGCAAACATACTGACAAGTTGGCCGATTGTGGAGTTACAAGTCCAAATACAACAGCTATCATCACAAGTGCCATCCTAAAACAAGAAGCTGTTTAGGAATTATCGTACCCCTTGGCGGAGTGAACCAATATTCTAATCCAGTAAATTTATTCCAGATCGGATCTGCTTCAAGATAATCTATCACTTCGTGCATATACCTTAGAACGCAATTCTGATTCTTCAAATTTGCGCAAATTCTCGACAGTATCGAATCTAAAAATGATTGTGTATTCTGTGGATCCAGGTGCGGGTCTCTCGATCGTTGCACCAAGGTATCCTTTCATGGACTCGCATTCTTTCAATATCTGTCTAAGCCAATCCTCATATTCTAATTTCGCGACCACGCTTAACTTTAGGAGTAACAACTACAGTGACACTTTCATTTTGGCTCATGTATGAATATATGTTACACGCACATCCTTTACTATTTTTGTTGGAGGATTTATTTACCAAGGGTATCAACAACCAGTTTAGCGACTCCACCTCCGGAATGCTCCTGTTGGCACTTGCTCAACGCAGACTTCGAGGTCTCAATTGATGGGTTGCTCAATCATGGCTCCTTACGGCTTACCTTTGGCGGACGCAACTACACCGTCTGTCCGCCATCAACGACCATGGCCCCTGCAGGCCAGCGGAAGCCCACCCGCATCCGAAACATAACCACACAACCGACGCAGCAATCTGGTCCAGCATTACCATTCTTCCGACCGGTTCCTGCGCAATCACCGCCTGTCTTCCTTCTGGGGTGCCCCCGCTGAATCGCTCCATCATGGACGTGTCGATGATCCCAGGGGCACATAGCGTTGATGCGGATGTTTGACTCCCGCGTAATCCAGAGCAGCCCGCCTTTGGTCAGGCCTACGACGCCGTGCTTTGCGGCAACATAGGCTACACCCCATTTGAAGCCTTTGACCCAGGCACCAGAGGAGGTGTTGACGATGGCGCCGACCCCCTGCTTGAGCATCAACGGGATTTCGTATTTCATGCAAAAGAAGTCACCCGGAGGTAATGCTGATGATTCGATCCCATCCTCTTCCGTTACCTCTGCAACAGGCTTGATGATGTATTCGATACCTGCATTGTTGAAGGAATATTGAGCCGTCCGAACGTTTCGATTGTCTTGTCTAAGGCACTCCTCACATCCTCGACTTTCGACACATCACACTTGACCGCAAGCGCTCGTCCGCCGAGTTGTTCTCCTTCTTCTTCAATCATGCGAACTGTTTCTCGATTGTCCTGTTCTGAAATGTCAGCAACTGCCACGCTGGCGCCTTCCGTGCAAACGCGAGGCCTAGCATGACCGATCACGCTTCCGCTCCGGTGACAAATCGACTTTTCCTTCAAGTTTTTTTCCATTTATTACTCTTATTTTGTTATCGGGCAGTCATATTATTTAGAAAATTAGAAAGAAAGATTGGATATTAAGAAATATGAGATTCAAATTTGACCTTAATTTCCACTGCTAATATCTATAAGGATAAGAAAGGCGTTGCTCCTAAGACTGACTTATAAAGAGGCATCATAAATATGGTAGTAGTTGCCGATGGAATGGTGGTGGATATAATAATCCAAAGTATGTTCTTACCATTACTTCGAATCGCATCATGGTCATTTATCAGGATAGATTACAAACTGCGCTCTCATAAGACGGTTTCTCCAGTGAAACGATTTAGTGGTTTTGGTATACAAACAGCACTTTTGACATATTCTCAGATGATATAGAGCGTACACTAATGTATTCAGACACCGAATTAGTTGAAGGCTTAAAAGAAAAAGACACTAGAATGCTTGGTCGTCTGCGACCTATAACTAGCGATCTACGCATCCTTCTCACCATGCTCCATCAAGCGATTTGGCAAAAAGAGACGGTCATAAAAGGCCATCTAAATACGCAATACAACATTACTACAGTACTGCACTTGCTGACGCGTTTATCACAAAATACAGGTCTTCGTATGATACTATCGCCAAAGCCTTAATAGAAATTATAAGAGATCGTGGTCGTCCTCCGAGGCATTCATTTACTGAACTTCGCAAAATATGCAATGAAGACAAAGGTATTGAGAAGTTGGGCCAAGATTTACCTCATTTAATCCAATCATGTGACTGGTATATCCACTAGTTTATGCAAGAGACAAAATAGTTCACGAGAGCCTTCAGGTCATGGGTTTCTTGTATCCTCGCATACTCTTCCAGATTTACGCCAAGGATGAAAACAACAAAAATAATCTCCCTGAGGGACTGGTCAATATTCCAGAAGTTATGGTTAATAAAAATCTCGTGAACTTTGAATTATAATGTGCAGCCGTTCATATTGGCTATTCATTCAGCTTTGGAGGGGTTTGCAAATTTGGGCTATAACATTCTTCAAGTCCCAAAACATGCTGATTCTGAACACACAAAGGTGGGCTATGCTGGTCTTGATGTCCTCAAAGATTCAATTGAAAAAGTCCTCGCCCATCGAAAAATCCTAATAAAATTAGAATACAGGAAAAGAATAGTACGAAGGGACAGTTTTAACTCTTCAATCACTGATTCTACACCATGATATAATCAATCTCAGTCAATCGTCTAAAAACTTCTTTAGGTGTGATTTTTACTCTACTGCTTAGAGCTCCTCTCCACTGCATCGCTGAACTACGATTTTACCTCTTGGATGCAATTACTCTCTTGGTAGTCAGCTGCTGGGATGCTGTCTCACTCACTTGGGGATGTTTATCCACATTTACTTGTATATCTTTGTTTTGATCAACCCACTCCGCTGTAATGTTCCTATTTCCTTGACTGAATAGTGAATACTGCTTTTACACCAAACCGATCCATAAGCTCTTGAGTTGCCTGCTCTAGCATAGATACTATAATGCCACCACCATCTCTCTTCAATACTTTGAAGATTTCTTGTGTAGGTTTCACCACCAGCAGTATCAAAGAATGCATCAAAGTCGTGCGCCAGCACATCTTCTTCCAAGTTTGAGTTTTGTAGTCTATTGCCTTATCTGCTCCTAGCTCTTCTTTTACACACTGTTTATTGTTTGTACCACTGTTGTTGCTACATATGGCGCGCAGGTGCTTAGCTAACTGTATAGCAATTGATTCCTATGCCTCCTGTCCGCCATGAATCAGAAATTTCTTGACTCTTTCTTCATCTGATAGTTTCTACAAGTGCCTGCCAAGCGCTGACACCTACAAGCGGTAAACCTGGAGCTTGCTCGTGATATTTCTAAAGTTCTTGGTTTATGTGCTATAGTATCTGCTTTTGCCAAAGCCATTCCTGCAAATGCTCCAGAGCCTCCTCTACCCCTCCAGCGTGTCCATATATTCTATTGTCTTGTAAACTAGATTTCTTAAAGATGGAGGCTGGTAGGAGGACACATAGTTTTCTGACTTTTTCTATAACACCTGAAAAATCACTTCCCAGAAAGGTACATGGGAATTGTAGAAGCACCATTTGCTTTAGATCTTTTCTCGAAGTTTCCAATCTGAAGGGTTCAATGTGACTTGCTTTTACAGTGACCAAAATGTTTTCCGCCTCAGAGAACCGGATCATTTCTAGTGAAGGAGCATTTCGGTTGATTTTCAACTACTTCGCTATCTCCATAGCTCTTTATTCTGAGGCTGCTTTCATTAATGACATAGGGGAATATCACATATTAAAAGATGGTAATAGGTATTGAACTGAGCCAGCAGTACGTACCTTAACCACCCATTTCCTTTACTTGCTGAACTATTTCAGGCTAGTTAGTTTACTGGCAGGAAGCTCTCCTAGTATCTTAAAAGTCTCATCCTGTCAGAAAAAAAATAGAAGCCTTGGGTGGGAAACCAACCTGTTACTGATACCTTACCAAGGGATTTGTAGCTTAAGCTTGACTTATCAGAGGTTGTGTCCTCCAAGTCCGTGCTGAAGGCTCCCTTATTATGGATCATTCAAAGCAAGGAGAAATTTGACTACAATCTCTTTATTATGGTCTGTAAGGAAGTCTAGGAATAGATTTGATATGTCTTTGGAATGCAGGTTACAACTGCTTTTATCTTACTATTTACGATAGGTCTGCAGTGAACTGCTGTGTTTCATTTTTTTCCACGGTGTTTTCCCAAGAGATTGACATGTTTAATAATGGAACAGAAATGGCTACGAACTCGTCGCAGATAAATGGATTATTCTTTATGTCAACTGGAAGAATAAGGAATATGCCTATGCATACAATGGCCGACACAAATAATGATCTGACCAGAATTTGATCATTATGCCAAATAACGAAATATGGGATACAATAGCCACCGATAATACTTGTTGGAGTTTCTGGCTATGTGTACTCATGGCTAGAGATGTTGCATGGCTTCTGAACGGGGTTGGGTCTTGACATCTAGTTCAAACCACAGTGAAAACTCTATGACATTTGATGCCGAATTCATGAGGTCACTACAAATTGCACAATGTCATACTCACAGAATATCTAATTTTGTGCCTTTAACAAATGCTAGCGATATATCCCTGGGCCTCCAATTCAAACACCAATAATGCCAATCATAATAGGCAAGGCAGATGTATACTTTAATGATCTAACTCGCATGGTCACAAGCTGATACCACACTCTCAATTATGAATGGGACAGTTTTAATGATTCATATTGATTCTGAAGATATAGATGACCATTTCATGACCAGCCAGTATATGGTACAGTGAATATGCTCCAAAAGGTCATTCCTTTACCGTAACACTTCCTACGCCGCGTAGTATACAGGATAAAATTGAACAAGAGCTAGGAGAACTCGGTGTAACCGCTACACAGGCACAATCTGCAATTGAGAGTAGGGGGACACAATCTCGGAAGAACGTTTAGCAGAAGAAGCTATGGACGTATTTAGCAATATCACCAACTCAATAAGAGATATTATGGCCATAGAATAAGAAGCCTCATCTCCTCCAATATGGATGCACCTGTAAGGTTCCTATACACCATTTGCACTTCATCAAGACGTTTACAATGTGGATTGACGCGAGGCTAGTCACCATGTGGCATTGGATTATGGGCCTGTCTTCTGTAAGGGTCATTCATAATTCTAAAATTACTTATGAGCGGAGAACAATGCAATCCGCAGAAGAAGGTAAACCACCAGTAATAGATTGGGACAGAGTTGTGACAAGATGCTTAGGTCCAAAGAAAGGCTAGCTGATAGGGAACATAGTTGCTCACATGAAAGATTCAATTCAGATAGAAACTACGGCTCAAGAGGACAGTATATGATACCAAAAGAGACATGTAGCGGGATTTGACGGCGGAGAAGTTGTTCTGAATCTGACCGTTAATGAATTAGCAAAGTTCAAACTAGGTGGTGGACCCCAGTCAGTTTTCCCAAACTTTTGTATGTTCGTCATTTCAACTTGCCACAAGTAACAATTTTTGATTAGAATATCATCCCCTTTTGAAAGGTATAGCACTAATATTATGCTCCTAACCAGTTATACTACCTGCAGTTGCTATTAGTGCTGCAGTTACTTATTTTTGTTAATGTGGGAGCACGGCGGTTTAACAGTAGTTGTAGCCGGTAATTCTTGCAATGCAGTCAGTTTTTGTTCTTCAAAAAAAAGATTAAACCGACCGCCCTCTGCTGATTCATGCCTTTAGAAGCATTAAGTTCACATAGCCTTCGAATCATTTGTGGCAAACTTCTTGAGCTTATCTTGAAATTCTTGTCTCTCACTTACCATATTCATGATGTCTGTTTTTTTCACAAGGCCCTGATACACACCTTGCGGGTCGCAGACAAACACCTTTCCAATGCGTTACGTGTCATCTTCATCAATGCTTCTCCGGACTTCGATTTTGGGAGCATGACCACTAGATTATCTAAAGGCAATCATTATTTCTCCTGTGCCAAGTCTGTGCCTTTTGTCCGTGGATCAAGTATTCTCTTCAGGGCTATTATCATGCACAGCATTCGGCACCATTGTAGTCTATCACTGAAAAGGAGCACTTCATGTAGATTGCAAAAGATTCTTTCAGAGCCTGTTTATTTGACATCCCTCCTTAATAGCGATGACTCTGGTATTCATGATATCTTTTATTTGTCCACGCCAGCCAGCACCCTATCAGCTTATGCTGAGAAGATTCCTCCATTCCCCGCGGGGCATTATGTTTTCTCAGCATGAGTGACATCGGTGCTGGCTGCGTGCGGCTAAAGATATCATGAATACCAGAGTCATCGCTGTAAGGAGGATGTCAAAATAGACGGTCTGCTGAAAGAATATTTTGCAATCTACATGAAGAATCCCTTTCCAGTGATAGACTACAATGGTCGAATGCTGTGCATGATCACCCTGAAGAGAATACTTGAGATACCAGCGGACAAAAGGGAAGGAGCAACAGCAGGAGAAATAATGATTCCTTTAGATGATCTAAGTGGTCATGCTGCCAAATAGAAGTGCAGACGAAGCATTGATGAACATGAAACGTACACGCATTGGAAAGGTGTTTGTCTGCGACCCGCAAGGTGTCCTATTGGGCCTTGTGAGCAAAACAGACATCATGAATATGGTAAGTGAGAGACAAGAATTTCAACAAGAGCTGAAGAAGTTTGCCACAAATGATTCGAAGGCTATGTGAACTTAATGCTTCTAAACGATGAATCAGCAGAGGGCGGTCGGTTTAATCTTTTTTTTGAAGAACAAAAACTGACTGCATTCAAGAATTACCGGCTACAACTATTGTTAGAAACCGCCATAGATGCTGCTCACATTTAAACAACAAAAAATAAGTAACTTAGCGCTGATTGCGACTGCAGGTAGTATAACTGGTTAGGAGCATAATATTAGTGCTATACCTTTCAAAAGGGGATGATATTCTAATCAAAAATTGTTACTTGTGGCAAGTTGAAATGACGAACATACAAAAGTTTAGAAAACTGACTAGGGTCCACCACCTAGCGCGAACTTTGCTAATTCATTAACGGTCAGATTCAGAACAACTTCTGCGCCGTCAAATCCCGCTACATGCTCTTTTGGTATCATATACTGTCCTCTTGAGCCAGTAGTTTCTATCTGAATTGAATCTTTCATGTGAGCAACTATGTTGCCTATAGGCTCACCTTCTTTGGACCTAACATTCTTGTTCACAACTCTGTCCCAATCTATTACTGGTGGTTTACCTTCTTCTGCCATTGCATTGTTCTTCGCTCATAAGTAATTTTAGAATTATGAATGACCCTTACAGAAGACAGGCCCATAATCCAATGCCACATGGTAACTTCCCTCGCGTCAATCCACATTGTAAACGTCTTGATGAAGTGCAAATGGTGTATAGGGAAACCTTACAGGTCCATCCATCCTGGAGATCAGGCTTCTTATTCTATGGCCATAATATCTCTTATTGAGTTGGTGATATTGCTAAATACGTCCATAGCCTCTTCTGTAAACGTTCTTCCGACTTGTGTCCCCCTACTCTCAATTGCAGATTGTGCCTGTGTGGCGTTTACACCGAGTTCTCCTAGCTCTTGTTCAATTTTATCCTGTATACGACGTGGCGTAGGAAGTGTTACGGTAAAGGAATCATCCTTTGAGAGCATATTCACTGTACCATATATTGGCTGGTCATGAAAATGGTCATCTATATCTTCAGAATCAATATCGATCATTAAAACTGTCCCATTCATAATTGAGAGTGTGGTATCAGCTTGTGACCATGCGAGTTCATCATTAAAGTATACATCTGCCTTGCCTATTATGGTCGCAGTATTGGTGTTTGAATTGGAGGCCCGGGATATATCGCTAGCATTTGTTAAAGGCACAAAATTAGATATTCTGTGAGTATGGAGCATTGTGCCATTTGTAGTGACCTTGATGAATTCGGCATCAAATGTCATAGAGTTTTCGCTGTCGTTTGAACTAGATGTCAAGACCCAACCCCCGTTCAGAAGCCATGCAACATCTCTAGCCATAGAGTACCGCATAGCCCGGGAGGCAGCAGAATTATTATCGGTGGCCGCTGTACTGCCATTATTCATTATTTGCGGCATAATCATAGAATTATTCATCACATCATTATTTGTGTCGGCCATTGTAGGCATCAGCATACTGTTTATTCTTCCAGTTAACAAGAAGAATGATCCATTTATCTGCGACGAGTTCGTAGCCATTTCTGTTCCATTATTAAACATGTCGATCTCTTGGGAAAACGCCGTAAATGAAACACAGCAGTTCACTGCAGACCCTATCGTAAATAGTAAGATAAAAGCAGTTGTAACCTGGTTGCCAAAGAGCATATCGAATCTATTCCTAGACTTCCTTACAGACCATAATAAAGAGATTGTAGTCAATTTCCTTGCTTTGAATGATGATAATAAGGGAGCCTTGGCGCGGACTGAAAGCACGCGACCTAATAAGTCAGTCTTAAGCTACAAATCCCTTGGTAAGGTATAGGTCGCGGGTTCATTTCCCGCCCAAGGCTTCTCTTTTTCTAGCAGGATAGACTTTTAAGATACTAGGAGAGCTTCCTGCAGTAAACTAACTAGCCTGAAATAGTTCGCGGCTAAAGGAGATCAGTAGGTAGGGTCGTACTACTGGCTCAGTAATACCTTACTGCCATTCTTTAATATGTGATATTCCCCTATGTCATTAATGAAAGCAGCTCAGATAAAGAGCTTATGGAGATAGCGAAGTAGTTGAAATCAACCCAAATGCTCCTTCACTAAATGATCCGTCTGAGGCGATGGTTTTAGTCACTGTAAAAGCAGGCTGGCGTGAACCCTTCAGATTGGAAACTTCGAGAGGGATTCTTCAAGCAAATGGTGCCTCTACAATTCCCTGCAACCTTGGGAAGTGATTTTTCAGGTGTTATAGAAAAAGTCGGAGAGCGTGTGTCCTCCTCCACCTCCATCTTTGATCTTAAACTAGGCGATGAAGTATATGGACACGCTGGAGCATTTGCAGGAGGCTCTGGAGCATTTGCAGGAATGGCTTTGGCAAAAGCAGATACTATAGCACATAAACCAAGAACTTTAGATCACGAGCAAGCTGCAGGTTTACCGCTTGTAGGTGTCAGCGCTTGGCAGGCACTTGTAGAAACTATGGGATTAACCAAGGGTCAAAAAATTCTGATTCATGGCGGAGCAGGAGGCATAGGATCAATTGCTATACAGTTAGCTAAGCACCTTGGCGCATATGTAGCAACAACAGTGAGTACAAACGATAAACAGTGTGTAAAAGAAGAGCTAGGAGCAGATGAGGCAATAGACTACAAAACTCAAACTTTCGAAGATGTGCTGGCGCACGACTTTGATGCAGTCTTTGATACTGTAGGTGGTGAAACCTACACAAGATCTTTCAAAGTATTGAAGAGAGATGGTGGTGGCATTATAGTATCTATGCTAGAGCAGCCAGTTCAGAGAGCTTATGGATCAGTTTGGTGTAAAAGCAGTATTCGTATTCAGTCAAGGAAATAGGGAACGATTGACAAAATTAGCGGAGTGGGTTGATCAAAACAATATACGAGTAAATGTCGAGAGGACATTTCCACTGATGAGGCGTGTACGGCACTTGACTACCAGAGAGACGTCCATCCAAGAGGTAAGATCGTACTCGCATGCAGTAAGAGAGGAGCTGCTGAGCGGTGACGAAAAATCACACCTAAAGAAGTTTTTAGACGATTGACTAATTGATTATGATCATGTGAGTCATTAATAAAGGTCAAAACTGTCCTTCGTACTTCTTTTCCTGTATTCTAATTTTATTAGATTTGATCGGCGAGGACTTTTTCAATTGAATCTTTGAGGACATCAAGACCGGCATAGCCCACCTTTGTGTGTTCAGAATCAGCATGTCTTGGGACTTGAAGAATGTTATAGCCCAAATTTGCAAACCCCTCCAAAAGCGAGAATGAATAGCCAATATGAACGGCTGCGTATAATTCAAAGTTCACGAGATTTTTATTAACCATAACTTCTGGAATATTGACCAGTCCCACAGGGAGATTATTTTTGTTGTTTTCATCCTTGGCGTAAATCTGGAAGAGTATGCGAGGATACAAGAAACCCATGACCTGAAGGCTCTCGTGAACTATTTTGTCTCTTGCATAAACTAGTGGATCATACCAGTCACATGATTGGATTAAATGAGCTAAATCTTGGCCCAACTTCTCAATACCTTTGTCTTCATTGCATATTTTGCGAAGTTCAGTAAATGAATGCCTCGGAGGACGACCACGATCTCTTATAATTTCTATTAAGGCTTTGGCGATAGTATCATACGAAGACCTGTATTTTGTGATAAACGCGTCAGCAAGTGCAGTACCTAGTACATGTTGTATTCAGTATTTAGATGGCCTTTTATGACCGTCTCTTTTTGCCAAATCGCTTGATGGAGCATGGTGAGAAGGATGCGTAGATCGCTAGTTATAGGTCGCAAACGACCAAGCATTCTAGTGTACCTTTCTTTTAAGCCTTCATCTATTTCGGTGTCTGAATACATTAGTGTACGCTCTATATCATCTGAGAATCTGTCAAAAGTGCTGTTTGTATACCAAAACCACTGATCCGTTTCACTGGAGAAACCGTCTTATCAACGAGAGCGCAGTTTGTAATCTATCCTGATAAATGACCATGATGCGATTCGAAGTAATGGTACAAACATACTTTGGATTATTATATCCACCACCATTCCATCGGCAACTACTACCATATTTATGATGCCTCTTTACTAAGTCAGGTCTTACGGAGCAACGCCTTTCTTATCCTTATAGATATTAGCAGTGGAAATTAAGGTCAAATTTGAATCTCATATTTCTTAATATCCACAATCTTTCTTTCTAATTTTCTAAATAATATGACTGCCCGATAACAAAATAAGAGTAATAAATGGAAAATAAACTTGAAGGAAAAGTCGCATTTGTCACCAGAGCCGGAAGCGGAATCGGTCGTGCTACGGCGCTCGCGTTTGCACGGGAAGGCGCCAGCGTGGCAGTTGCTGACATTTCAGAACAGGACAATCAAGAAACAGTTCGCATGATTGAAGAAGAAGGAGAACAACTCGGCGGACGAGCGCTTGCGGTCAAGTGTGATGTGTCGAAAGTCGAGGATGTGAGGAGTGCCTTAGACAAGACAATCGAAACGTTCGGACGGCTCGATATTGCCTTCAACAATGCAGGTATCGAATACGTCATCAAGCCTGCTGCAGAGGTAACGGAAGAGGAGTGGGAATGGATTCTGGACATTGACCTCCACGGCCGTCTTTCTTTGCATGAAATACGAAATCCCGTTGATGCTCAAGCAGGGGGGCGGCGCCATCGTCAACACCTCCTCTGGTGCCGGGAGTAAAGGCTTCAAAGGGGGCGCAGCCTATGTTGCCGAAAGCACGGCGTCGTAGGCCTGACCAAGGCGGTTTACTCTCAATTACGCGGAGTCAAACATCCGCATCAACGCTATGTGCCCCGGGATCATCGACACGTCCATGATGCAGCGATACAGCGGGGGCACCCCAGAAGGAAGACAGGCGGTGATTGCGCGGAACCGGTCGGAAGAATGGGAACGCCGGACAATCGCTACGTCGGTTGTGTGGTTATGTTCGGATGCGGCTACTTCGTGGTCGGCAACGCCATGGTCGTTGATGGCGGACAGACGGTGTAGCTCCGTCCGCCAAAGGTAAGCCGTAAGCGGCCATGATCCAGCAACCCATCAATTGAGACCTCGAAGTCTGCGTTGAGCAAGTGCCAACAGCAGCATTCCAGAGCTGGTGTCGCTAAACTGGTTATTGATACCCTTGGTAAATAAATCCTCCAACAAAAATAGTAAAGGATGTGCGTGTAACATATATACATACATGAGCCAAAATGAAAGTGTCACTGTAGTTGTTACTCCTAAAGTTAAGCACAGTCGCGAATTAGAATATGAGGATTGGCTTAGACAGATATTAAAAGAATGCGAGTCCATGAAAGGATACCTTGGTGCAACGATCGAGAGACCCGCACCTGGATCCACAGAATACACAATCATTTTTAGATTCGATACTGTCGAGAATTTGCGCAAATTTGAAGAATCAGAATTGCGTTCTAGGTATATGCACGAAGTGATAGATTATCTTGAAGCAGATCCAATCTGGAATAAATTTACTGGATTAGAATATTGGTTCACTCCGCCAAAGGGTGCTGGTAATTTCGCAGCCCTCTCGTTTTAGGATGGCACTTGTGATGATAGCTGTTGTATTTGGACTTGTACTCACAATTGGCCAACTTGTCAGTATGTTTGCAGCGAACGTTCCGTATTATCTTAGGCTTTTTGTGACACTTTCCATAGACATTTTCTTGTTGACTTATGTTGTCATGCCTCGCATTACTAGGCTGCTAGCAAAATGGATATATCCCTCTTCTAAAACCGTAGCTACAAATTAGCGTGCCTTAATACACAATGGACAGTCTACCATAAGGAGAGATGTCAATGTTCTCAAAGAAATGTCACAGCAATTAGTTTTTGATTTGGCAAAATCTGATTTGGCGTATTACTACAAGCAGTCGATAGATGGAATCGAGGAAGCAAAGAAAGAATTATGACTGGTATCAAAGACTCGAAAGTGTTTTTCCTTATTTAGTTCCAACATCGAATCCCCAAGAGTTGAAGTTAACCTAGTCATTATCTCCGTTATGACAGTTGCAAGTCAGAAAGAAATTGCCTCGGTAGGCCTCTTCCAACTAAACTCTCGACTGCTTGCGATGGCTGGAATCGCGAGAGGTTTATGTTATTCTATGGTTTCTGCCCGGAAACACTATTCTTTATAGCCTAAGGAAGTAACACATTATACTATTAGCACTAAGGGAAACTAAAAATGGAAATTAGAAGAATTGGAACGCAAGCCTCTAGTAAGGGGCCATCTGACTGGTTCACTGGCACTGTAAGGATCAATCCACTTTTTAAGGCGACTCCCCGGCACGGGTTCAAGGTGCCAGCGTTACGTTCGACCCAGGCGCACGAACTGCATGGCACACGCATCCACTGGGTCAAACTCTTCTTGTCACGGCTGGGTGTGGCTGGGCTCAGCGTGAAGGCGAACCTATCGAGGAAGTTCGGCCGGGAGATGTGATCTGGTTTCATCCAAGTGAAAAGCATTGGCACGGAGCCACTCCCACGACCGCTATGACTCATATTGCCATCCAGGAGCGACTCAATGGTAAAGCCGTTGACTGGATGGAAAAAGTTAGTGAAGAACAATACCGCAGACCCTAAATAGTTATTACATCATCTACAGATTAGTCGTCTCAAGCTGTCTTTAATACTTCGCGTGAATTTGATGAGAGAGGAAAGCTGCCTGTTATTGTTCTCAGAATAAGTGGCAAGTGCGAATTCAGAGAGGTTCTGACCTCGGGACCTCCTCTATGCCGGCTACTTAGATTTGAGAGAAGCCATGTCAATGGAGAAGCAGTATTTTACATCGGACTTGAGCATTCTCTCATAAGCCTCATTGACCTTCTGGATAGGGATGACCTCTACGTCGGATGTTATGTTATGTTTGCCAAAAGTCAAGCATTTCCTGTGTTTCGGCAATACCTCCAATAAGGGAACCAGAAAGACTACGACGCTTGAATACTAGACCAAAGCCAGCGACGGCAAGAGGCTTCGGTGGCGCGCCGACCAGTGTAATATTCCGTCTCGGCGGAGCAGTTGGATGTATGCGTCAATGTCGTGTTCGGCCGAGACTGCATCGAGTATGAAGTCGAAACTGCCAGCGTGCTTTTTCATTTGCTCAGTATCTCGCGAAACGACCACGTTGTCCGCTCCCAAGCGGAGAGCATCTTCTTTCTTGTTAGGTGAGGTAGTAAAGACCACAACGTGGGCTCCAAGCGCATGAGCAAACTTAACCGCCATGTGGCCTAGTCCGCCGAGGCCGACCACTCCAACCTTTTTGCCCTTTGTGACGCCCCAATGTCGAAGAGGTGAGTATGTTGTGATTCCAGCGCAGAGGAGAGGTGCGGCTCCAGCAGGAATCGAGATTGGAAGGAACGTGGAGGACAAAGCGTTCTTTGACGACTATGCTCTCGGAGTAGCCATAGGTGACGCCTCCTAGGTGCTTGTCAGGGGAGTTGTCGGTGGCTGTAATATTCGGACAAAACTGCTCAAGGCCAGCTCTGGCACTCGGGCAGCTTCCCGTCAGAATCGACCATGCAGCCGACCGCGGCAAGATCGCCGGGCTTGAACTTGCTGACTGCAGACCCGACCCGGGTCACACGACGAACAATCTAATGTCCGGGGACGCATGGATAGACAGCGCCACCCCCACTCGTTACGTCCTGTATGGAGGTCCGAGTGGCAGATACCGCAGAACATGATTTCAATCTGAACGTCGTCTTCGCTTGGATCGCGCCGAGGAATCGTAATAGGAGCAAGTGGCGATGTCGCACTTCCGGCAGCCCTGGCATCATACTGACCATGTGATTTAGAGCTAAATTGTGTTGTTGTTTTGACATGACAGCCTGCGAGGGTATGATACGATTTACGCATTTGAGAGTTACTGTTAGCCTATTTCCCTTCAGTTATTTGTTCTGATTCCCGAGTTTTCCGGCAACTATTTTACCAGACGAGCCTTTTAACATACCATCATCGCCATTTGAATTAACTTCCAACCTTCTCAAGATAATATATACTATGACCAGAAGAGTAAGCGAATATTTATATCCTCCAGACTAATTCGATGTAAATAAAGGTCAAATTTCAATCTCATACTTCTTTGACAGGGATTTAGACAAAATTTACGTTGCCCACCTAAGAGGACAAAGAAAGTCAGTAATGTAGGAGTGACAAGTATCGTCTAATACTGTATCGATGACCCTAATCCAACTTACAAAGGAGCTAGGGGAAAAGGAAAAGTGAAAATCCATAAAGACATTAATCACAAGATGGCATAGTTAAGAAAATAATTACGAGTCCAAGCAATAGCCTTGAAGATCTACGTCAAAATGGCTTTTAATTGTAAATAGAAAAAGGAGATGAAGTAATATTGGAAATAACACCTACTATTCAACATGGGACTAGGGTAGAATGGGTTGATGACAAGCGAGAAATTAACACTCTGTGTGTGTATGTGTGTGTACACACAATAGAGCTTAAATCTTGAACTCAACTTTACCCACTAAATATCTATAATATACAAAGCAAGCCAGAGCAGACGGCAAAATCACAGGGGGAGCAAAGAAAAATGCTCTCCTATTCCGTGGGGTGCTCTGAGGGTCCATCCAATACTCATGTCTATACTCCTTTACCATTACAAACAGCTAACTGAATGCATTTCAGAAGTTGAACAGATAGACGCTAAAGTGAACAGCAAGAAGAGAAGTATTAACGAAGAAGAAGGTGGAATAGCAATTGCCCCAACGAGCAGGCTCACTGCCACAGCACGACAGTTGAAGTTATCAGAATTCTAACTTAATCGCAAAGAAACCCTAACAGAGAACTCACGTGGAGAAAGCATCCCAAATGTCCCGAAGATTCAACGGTGCTTCCTAAATCCTCCGTCAAGTCACCAGTGTCAAATAATAGTAAATTCCCCTTCAAGAATATTATTAAAAGGAATAATGCGTATGTGGTGCTCGGCATATAATGACGACTCTCCTATTGTTATAGAGTTTAATTCTCAGCTGTGACAATAATAGTGTTAGCAGGAATTGCAATGGTAGCAACTGCCTAATTTATAGTTCAATCAGCAAGTGCTACTACTTGATGTAATGACTACTACTACATTAGTAGGAGGAGAAGAGCAAGAGGCTAAAACGACACGACTACCACCAACAATGTTTCAAATGCTGTTTTGGGCAGTGTATTAGAATTTGGGGAAGGTACAGAGCAACCGTGAACCCAATAAATGAAATAGTCGTACCAGTAGCGTTTGGAGGAATTATTATTCTGTTGCCCAAATATGATACTACAATATATGTTTCATTTATTCGTTAGAGGAGACGGATTCACTAAAGATATATACGAAAATTCTAGAAAAGAAGTGAATTGGGAGGTAATCCTCCGCCTGGTATGGTGTTACATGCAACATCATTTGATAACTCTGGCAACATTCGTGTTGCCGATGTTGGGACTCAGAGGATCAATGGAACAACTTTTTGAACACTCGCCTGATACCCTATATGCAGAAGGCTAAATAGACCTCCACTAAAAATGGAAATATTTCAACTCCACAACATAAACACTTCTCCAGGAATCGAGAGCTATAAAGTCCGTTAACATTAA
Organism: uncultured Nitrososphaeraceae archaeon; assembly: GCA_963786915.1. Classification (GTDB taxonomy): domain Archaea; phylum Thermoproteota; class Nitrososphaeria; order Nitrososphaerales; family Nitrososphaeraceae; genus Nitrososphaera. The sequence continues at coordinate 483 of CAWBAU010000011.1, read as the reverse complement.
GGTTAAAATCACTAAATACAAGCTTGTCTATTATGGCAAGGGGAGAATTCGATATTTGTCCTAAATGCGGAGTCGGGAAAATGAAGCCGACAGGCGGAGCAACATCAGCAACAAGCGCAGATCCAGATACAAACCGACTGACGGGCGATTCTTATCAAGAATACAAATGCGACAGCCGCGGTTATCCAGAAGGTGGCCAAGCCAAAGCAGTCCAAGTCAGCGATGAGCAAGAAGGGTTACGGGAATCTAGTGTTAAAGGCAGCCGCAACAGCAATAGCAGCAGCGACATCGACAGCAAAGACAACCAACCCTTTTAACGAATTTTATTACCTCAGTACCGGTCGCATCGGCGAAATCATATTCAAGACACATACCGTAACATTGTAATGGATATTAAGATCATCTAGTATGCTACAAGATTTACTGCAGCGTCATCGGCGCAGCGGGAGCTGTTGCTAGTTAAGCGGAGAAACGCCTATCTTA
>CAWBAU010000010.1:0-197709 GCA_963786915.1 uncultured Nitrososphaeraceae archaeon | reverse complement strand
TAAACAGTATGCTGATGCCTACAATGGCCGACACAAATAATGATGTGATGAATAATTCTATGATTATGCCGCAAATAATGAATAATGGCAGTACAGCAGCCACCGATAATAATTCTGCTGCCTCCCGGGCTATGCGGTACTCTATGGCTAGAGATGTTGCATGGCTTCTGAACGGGGGTTGGGTCTTGACATCTAGTTCAAACGACAGCGAAAACTCTATGACATTTGATGCCGAATTCATCAAGGTCACTACAAATGGCACAATGCTCCATACTCACAGAATATCTAATTTTGTGCCTTTAACAAATGCTAGCGATATATCCCGGGCCTCCAATTCAAACACCAATACTGCGACCATAATAGGCAAGGCAGATGTATACTTTAATGATGAACTCGCATGGTCACAAGCTGATACCACACTCTCAATTATGAATGGGACAGTTTTAATGATCGATATTGATTCTGAAGATATAGATGACCATTTTCATGACCAGCCAATATATGGTACAGTGAATATGCTCTCAAAGGATGATTCCTTTACCGTAACACTTCCTACGCCGCGTAGTATACAGGATAAAATTGAACAAGAGCTAGGAGAACTCGGTGTAAACGCCACACAGGCACAATCTGCAATTGAGAGTAGGGGGACACAAGTCGGAAGAACGTTTACAGAAGAAGCTATGGACGTATTTAGCAATATCACCAACTCAATAAGAGATATTATGGCCATAGAATAAGAAGCCTGATCTCCAGGATGGATGGACCTGTAAGGTTTCCCTATACACCATTTGCACTTCATCAAGACGTTTACAATGTGGATTGACGCGAGGGAAGTTACCATGTGGCATTGGATTATGGGCCTGTCTTCTGTAAGGGTCATTCATAATTCTAAAATTACTTATGAGCGAAGAACAATGCAATGGCAGAAGAAGGTAAACCACCAGTAATAGATTGGGACAGAGTTGTGAACAAGAATGTTAGGTCCAAAGAAGGTGAGCCTATAGGCAACATAGTTGCTCACATGAAAGATTCAATTCAGATAGAAACTACTGGCTCAAGAGGACAGTATATGATACCAAAAGAGCATGTAGCGGGATTTGACGGCGCAGAAGTTGTTCTGAATCTGACCGTTAATGAATTAGCAAAGTTCGCGCTAGGTGGTGGACCCTAGTCAGTTTTCTAAACTTTTGTATGTTCGTCATTTCAACTTGCCACAAGTAACAATTTTTGATTAGAATATCATCCCCTTTTGAAAGGTATAGCACTAATATTATGCTCCTAACCAGTTATACTACCTGCAGTCGCGATCAGCGCTAAGTTACTTATTTTTTGTTGTTTAAATGTGAGCAGCATCTATGGCGGTTTCTAACAATAGTTGTAGCCGGTAATTCTTGAATGCAGTCAGTTTTTGTTCTTCAAAAAAAAGATTAAACCGACCGCCCTCTGCTGATTCATCGTTTAGAAGCATTAAGTTCACATAGCCTTCGAATCATTTGTGGCAAACTTCTTGAGCTCTTGTTGAAATTCTTGTCTCTCACTTACCATATTCATGATGTCTGTTTTGCTCACAAGGCCCAATAGGACACCTTGCGGGTCGCAGACAAACACCTTTCCAATGCGTGTACGTGTCATCTTCATCAATGCTTCGTCTGCACTTCTATTTGGCAGCATGACCACTAGATCATCTAAAGGAATCATTATTTCTCCTGCTGTCAGCTGCTCGCCTTTTGTCCGCTGGTATCTCAAGTATTCTCTTCAGGGTGATCATGCACAGCATTCGACCATTGTAGTCTATCACTGGAAAGGAGCTCTTCATGTAGATTGCAAAATATTCTTTCAGCAGCCCGTCTATTTTGACATCCCTCCTTACAGCGATGACTCTGGTATTCATGATATCTTTTAGCCGCACGCCAGCCAGCACCGATGTCAGCTCATGCTGAGAAAGATAAGACTGTGCCCCGCTATTAAGAAACCAGCCTATTAACAGAATCCAAATTCCGCTGATGAATGACCCTGTTATCATGGTCAGGAATCCTACGCCCATAAAGCCGTACCGATATTGCTATCCCGACTCTGGCTGCAATCCTTGTAGCACTATCATAGTCCTTTTTCCATGCCACAAGCCCTGCACGCAATATTCTTCCCCCATCAAGTGGAAACGCAGGTATCAAATTGAATCCCCCAAGCATGGTGTTGATAATAGCGCCATACAGCAGAATCCCTTCAACTACTTGTTTTGTAGCCAGAAGCTGCGGCGCTGCAATAGTAATTTGAGATGCAAGCCACCAAGATACCGCAAGGGCTGCGGCAATTGCAAAGCTTGCTGCAGGTCCCGCTATGGCAATTTTGAACTCCTTTCTGAAGTCTCGAGTTTCTTCAGGTATTTCGGAGACACCTCCAAAAATAAACAGGATGATCTGCTTTACCTTCACACCATAGCGCAGGGCTAGTACCGAGTGCATAAACTCGTGAAGAAAAACTGAAATGAAAAGTATGATGGCTCCTGTAGCTCCCATTATTCAATATTGTACGATTGTAAGGTTGGGAAAATATCGTGGCATAAAGCTCCTAGCGAGTGTCCATGCAATCAAGAAGAAAACTATGATCAGAGTGAAGTGTAATCGCACCGGTATTCCCTTGACTTTTGTTATCTGAAATGACATATAGGGTATCTTAGAAATGCATCGTATGACTTATAGAAATTGCATGAAATAGAATATAATATAAGCTCTGCTGTAAATTTAATACATAGGGCACTATTACACAGATCGAAAAAAAGTATATGAATATTGAAAAGGTCTTTTTCTAGAGAAGATGGCTTTCTGACAATTTTAATAATCAGGAGAGCCCAAGCCGGCGATAAGAGGAGAGGAAATTAAAATAGAAAGTAGTGTCAAGAAGTCCGCAATAGGCTGGCCAGTCATTCTTGCTGTATCTCTTACAATAATGTTGGCAGTGACCACCTACCTACTAAACCCCTTTGTTCCAGCCTCATATCTGAGATATCTTCAAGTCGGCGAGGTGGCTCTAATTGGCTTCTTTGCAATACATACAATCAGTATGACTTCGTACAGTTTGTCTATTTCATATTCTGAACAGACGGCCAAATCCATTAGAAGTCTTATCAGGATTGCCGGCACGATAATTGTGATTGCCGTTGTAATTTCCTATCTGAGCCAAGACCCTGTCGTAGCAGCATCAATCAGTACCATATCTGGGCTTGTAATTGGTTTTGCTGCTTCAAACCTGATTGGAAATGTTATTGCAGGGATATATCTGGCAATAACACGACCATTTAGAATTGGTGATGGAATCAAAGTATTCAACGGGGATGGAAGAGTGAGTGATATCGGGCTTCTCTATACTAGACTTTTACTTGATAATGGAGATGAGATGCTGCATCCAATTCGTCAATGGTGACCACCAATATAATATTGAGAAAAAAGGAAAAAGGAGAAGAAAATCAGGAGCAATAGGAGAATGCGTGTTTTCGAAGTAATAATAGTACAGTCAGTCTATCATGAAGTTAATGAAGCTATGTAGACGTCATCAAACTGCACATGTGCGTCCTCTGTATACAATCCAATGTTGCCTGGACCTACTATCGGTGTATTGTCATTGTAATTAACAACTCTTTGCCATGATCCATCTGCCATTTTGAGCCATATTTCAATGTGGTTCCCGGACATTTTGATATACCAAGTATTCCATTCGTCTATTTTCATCTTGGGTTCATTTGCAGTATACAAGAATATCTGCTCCTCTGCCTGATTTTCGTTTTGCTTCTTGCCAAGTTCAACTCCATTAGGTTTGAAGATAAAATAATAATGGTGCCAATCATCTTGATAACGCCACACAATCCAAGCCACCTCCCATGGATTTGGCGTAGAATTCTGCCTCAATTGCTGGTTTGTCTTGACTTTCAGATACATTTCTACATCTTCATAAGTTTGAGTTGTTAGAGTTAGAGCGAGCATGAGTTTCATTGGGATTTGTTGAAGTTTTCGGCTTCTCATAGAAAACTGTATTATTGTTGTCTCTTGTATCTGATGTCGTTAAGGATGTTATCGTAACAGTACCCGACGAACCAAAGCCGCTGTATTTGTTAAACCACTTGCCGTTTGGAGATGTTTGATTATCTGTTATTGTGTATGGAGGAGCTTCGAAATTATCATATAAATCCAAAGCAAGTACTGACTGCGGCAACAATAGTGTTGTCGTTGACGAACCAAGCAAGAGCAAAACTGTTGATATTGTTAGTATTATTATTACATACAGAATCAATTAGTATAGAGGATCCCCTTTAACAATTTGCTTCAGCTGAGAATATTAGTCTTTAGAAAAGCTCCTCAAGGTCTTTAGATAGGATTAGCACTTTCGCTAGTTTCACGAGAACATAAAGTATAATATTGCATCATGAAAACGAGCCACGATCAGAAACTTAAGCCTATTGCAGTATGGGTATTTGCAATACTACTACAGCTGCTAAATCTTTAATACATGTGTAACTGCATCAGTTTTTCGGTTAAGGAAATAAACTAGTAGTGGATAAACAACCATATGACAGCCAAGGAAGCCAAGGATGATTATAACAATAAAAATAAAGCTGGGTCCTCCCCATTACCATTTGAAATTAGAGAGCGAGCAAAAAGATCATCCTCCTCTTCTTCTTCAGCTGCAGGAGGAGGAGAAGAAGAACAACAGCAAGGATCTCGCAAGAAAAGGATTGAAGCATTTATCAGCTCAGAAAAACTTGACGCAGTGTTAACTGCTATAGGATCATTAAAGTTAGCAGCAACATATTATGACTCAAAAGGTAAGGGCAAGGGTCAAAAGTATACAATTTCCTATGGAAGAGGAGTTGGTAGCTCAAAAATGGCATATTCTGATAGGAAGACAATTGTTACAATAGTAGATGAGCACAGAGTCGAAGATGTTATAACAGCTATAAGATCAGCTGCAGCTGAAAGTGGCACATCAAGTGCTGGGATAATAGTTATCTCTTCTGTGGAGGACATTCTGCAAATTTAAGAGATGCGTCACGCAGATTCTCGCCTAGCTGCCACGCTTCCATATATTTTCATTTTAGCAACGAAATAATTACAAAAAAAGAAATTACGAAAAACTTTGTCGAAAATGTTTACGTTCGTCGTCTTGCCACTATTGTATGAGTTTGGTCTACATACCATCTGATCTTGTCTTTAAAGCTAGACCACCAGTCCAGAAATGAATTAGTGTTGTCCGCTTCAAATAGCAAGAATCCATTATATTCTGTACCCCATGCATGGTTGTATTCACCTGACAGCCGTACATCAGATGGCAGGCTCTTTTTTAGATCATTCCATTCGGCACTAGATTTTTGTGCTTCTTGATCGCTCATCGCCTTAAATCTGTAGAATACCAAGAATGCAGTTGGTATTGCTGATGCCATATTAGCAGAATATTCATTTACCCTCTTACTTAAGCTCTTCGCCTTCCGATAAAGTTTTTTATTTACCTGGCATGACAAAAATTAGTTTAATACTTATGTCTTAAGTGGTAAACGCTGAAGTCCCTGTAAGATGAGCTGCGGAAACTTCTCTTGCACCAAAGACAAGGTTGTCCCATAATGGGATATGCAAAACCTACTTTTGTACCGTTAACAATTGATAATCATGATGATGGATCATATCTCGCCAGCATACTCATAGCATAAGCAATAATGTACAATGATGCAGTTGAAGATGCTCGAGTTCCATCAGGAAGCGAAGATATAAGAAAAATGTAGTTATATTGATCATTCTGAATTGCTGGCAGTTTCTTAAACAGTTCATCTTCCAACTGGTATCTTAGATCTAAGATGTATTCATTAACTGGTTTTTCTATGAGATTAACATGACACCTTTGATAGATAGTAAAATAGCAACTGAGGCAGTTTATTCCAGTCTCACTACAAAAACCTTCTTCAATTGGATTTCCTTGCATTATGTAATCTTTTGCACCTTGTCAATGAATTCTTGGATGTTTGTCTTTGAAACATAAAGGTTGTGTACTTTTTCTATCTCCTGGATCCTTTTTGCCATTAATGCTAGGGCAATCTTTACTCCGTCTGTCTTTTCAGGATCCGTTATAGGATCCAGTCTGATGGTAGTCTTGTCTTCCTTATTCATCACCATGATATAGAATGATTGCGGTTTTTGGTCAACTGCAACGGCCTTCGCTAGGATCATGTCGCCAGGTTGGTTGATGAAGTAATTTTCTATACGCACTATTATGTTAGATTTCTGATCCTTGAACAGTATCTTATACATATGCTCAAATACATTGCTTAGCGAGATACTACCTGACAGAACTATATGCGGCATTGCAATTCATTCCTATGTAATAATTCGCTGCCGTCCTAGCAATAGTCGAAATGCATCTTCTAGGTCTGGATTTACGAATCTGTAACCCATCGAAGACAATTTGTTAGGTACGACCAAAGCACTTGATCTTATCATGGCATCTGCGAGCTCTCCTAGCATCATCCTAGCGAGTTTTTGGCTTATCGGAAGCATAATCTTGCTCTTTACAATTCTCGCAAGAGTTCTTGAAAATTCTAGGTTCGTGACAGGGTTTGGAGATACTACATTGACAGGACCTCTGATTGAAGAGTTGATAATCGAATAAAATATGCTGCCTATCACATCCTCTATTGATACCCAGCTGATATACTGATTCTCATCTCCAAGATTCAGACTTAGGCCAAATCTTGATAGAGCGAGTAGTTTCTGTAACATCCCCCCTTTTGGAGTCAAAACTACTCCAAACCTCATGTTTACGACTCTTATACCAGCATCCCTTGCAGTTTCTGTTGACTCTTCCCATTTCCGGCATACGTCTGAAAGAAATCCGAAACCCGGTTTACTCTCTTCAGTAAGAACTTCCTTTCCTTGGTTTCCGTAAAATCCAGTTGCAGAGGCACAAATAAGGGTCGATGGTGGATTTGCAAGTTTGATTAAGGAATCACATAGTAATCTTGTGCTCTTTATACGACTCTCTAGTATCCTCTGTTTTTTTGAATCTGTCCACCTGCCAAAAATATTCTCGCCAGCTAGATGAACGACTACATCGAATCCCTCAAGCTCCTTAACATTTACTTTGTCATCACTAGGGTCCCATACTATTGAATGCGAATTTGTATTGTTACGATTAGACGAAGGTCTTGCCAATCGAGTTATCGTGTGTTCTCCAGCTGCGGTAAGAAGTGGAATTAGAGAAGATCCTATCAAACCATGTGAGCCTGTTATCAGAATCTTTTGACCCTTGCTCCTTCGAGCTTTTTTCCAGAGATTAATGTCGTTACTTAGTATGCGATGCCGATAATGGAATAGTTGATTTAGGTTGTTTTGGATAGTGTCATTCAACAGTATAGGGCCTAATTTTCCAAATGGTGGCGAGTATGCTATCTTGTCTTCCATTATACACTGGCCTATTTCGTCGGGTATGAATGAATGGGTATGGATCCAGCTTTGAAACGGACCTTTTACCATCTTGTCTTGAAACTGCCGGTCTTGTAAATAGCCAAAATGTACAGCCGTCCATTTGAGGCTGACAGGCCACAAGCTGACCTTCAAGGTAGAAACGGCCCCATCTCTGATATTCCCTTCATGACTTTTAACTGTTAAAATACTCCAAGGAGGTACCAGTCGTTCCAGCGCGCCTTCCCTCGCATGATAGTCAAAAGCATCTTTGTTTGTTGCTGGAATTTTAGTACTTTTAATGAAAACACCTCTTGTCTTTGGCTCGAAAATGGATGATGCCTGCATTGTCATATGAGATAGCATGATCCAATTAATTTAATCTTGTCTCTATGATTATCAGTTAGCACTAGTACTTTTAAACCTCGAAGCTGTAAGTTACATTGAGCGTTATCATTATGTATTTGCAATATTATCATCTCGCAAATAACGTTTAGTTATGAAACACACGCTTACACCATTTGTCGTGTATTGTTTAGGACCTATTTGCTGTAGACAAAGAGATTTGACTTAGGCATTATGCTGGCAGATAAAGGACAAGAGAAAAGCGCTTTAATATCTAGGTCAATAATTAGTTCTCTGTCAATACAATATATAAAAAACATGTTTAGGGATATAAATAGCATTGATAGTATAGGACTTGTCAATGACTGATATTACAAATGCTTTTTGCCTCTTCTAACTCTCACAATGTACGAATTAGTTAGAATTGATAGTTTTTTTTGTTGTAAAATATTGATAAGCATTATAACTAATCCAAATAGAGGGTAGTAACCTGCTAAAAATGAAATATAAAGAAGGAGGCTGGAGGAGAAACCCATCATCTCATCTGTTCGAGCATCTTCTCGCTAATTCTTTGTCTGGATAGTTGGACCCGCGCATGCAAGGTTGAGACGAGTGCTCGCTCCTCCTAATACCACACTTCCTACTGCCAGTGCAGGTTCTGGTACGAAAGCCCCTACAGCAGTTACTGCTCGCTGTGCCAGTTATTAACGCCCACGCAAGTGGTTGTGTTTTCATGCAGTTACTAAAACGTCTTGATATATAAACTAGGGCTAATCAATGTACATAGTGCTAACCATCGTCGTGCCGATATTTTTATAATGTATTGATTATTCACACGCTACGTAAATGAATGTAAATGATTTTCTAACTAGAGCATGCGTTCCAATTAGACTTGCATGCGTAACGACAGGTGACTGGCCAATAACCATATCACTCTGGTATGCATATATGGAAGAAAAATTCTTTTGTGCTACCCAGAAAAACGCCGCGATTTTGAAATATTTATCTAACAATTCCAAATGTGGGTTTGAAGTAGCTGGCGATTTACCGCCATATCGAGGCGTTAGGGGATGGGGGTATGCAAAATTGAATGATACAAGAGGTTCTGAAATCCTTCATATACTTATCAAGAAATACCTTAAAGACGAGAAATCTCAATTAGCTGACTTCCTATTAAGAAGAACAGAGAATGAAGTAGCAATAGAAATTAAACCATTATCTGTCTTTCATTACGACTATTCTGATAGGATGAACGGTATCAAGGTCAAACCCGATAAGTAACGCGGTTATATTCATAGGAAATGATATTCGGATCGAAGAAAATTTTTCGCACCTAACACGGGGTAGAAAAAGCATTGCCTGGTTGATTGTACGGATTGTTTTAGGTTGATAATTAAAGATGTCTTAGTTTATCAAGGAGCAGTATTAATGTAGATTCATCCTATCATGATACTGCCAATGAACGATAAACCTACACTATTTCATATCGATACTTCATCTTGTCCTTTTCTGCACTTGACTTTTCCTCTATGTATTCTAGGCTTGGTGCTATCTAAATCCACAATAAAGACATTAAGACCACTTAGATTCCTGAAATTTTTTCTTAAATAATACACTTCTTGTTTCAGTTAATATTTATATCCACTTACATTGTTTTAGCTTTGATATGATGCATATATGCTTCTGCATGTCAATTCTTTTGGCCCTCACTCCTCTTTAAACCTCGTTTTGTAAACCGATATTTGTATAGTGATGAGTTGTTTGCTCTCTCTTACTTCTATTAAATAACTCTGAAATTGACAATGTCTTCACTAATTTGCGTTATATCAAAAAATTAGCACTAGAAAGCTGGATTACCACCAGTTTAAATACTAGCATCAATAGCTTCATCTTATGTATTATGAAAGAAGATTAAAGGAGTCCAAATCTTTCTTGCTTTATTGTTCTTTTGCTGGATTTATTGCAGCATGGGCAATATCAGGAATGTTGGCTATTATAGATATTGTTTCTCAAACTCCTGTTGGTACATTCTTTGCAGTGATAGGAATTTCCCTTGGTTTTGAGGATGTTACAAGTGCGCAATTCATTGGTTTTGGCTTACACTTGCTTACTGGACTAACTGCAGGAAATATTTACGGACAAATCGCAATGTTTTGGCCAAAACTGTCTCCATATAATGTGTACAACGGACTATTTACGGGAATGATTGTAGGAATAGCGTTATGGGCAGTGTTATTCTTCCCATTGGCAACTTTTGGCATTCAGGCTCAATTGGATGCATATATCCTCTCTGCTCCCAACTACGAAATACTCCGAATCGCTTCACATTTTAATGGATTATATTATGTGATATTAGGGTCTGCTTTTGCATTCCATATGGTATACGGATCAATCATGGGTTTGATTGCAAGCAGGCTATATGTACTTAGACAGAACAAGAAAGAATTTACTAGGCAACGCGTACCTGTACGAGAAAAGGTTTAAACATCGATTTGATAATGAATAATTTTCTACTGCCTTCTGACTAATTAGAAGCTAAATCATCCTTTACCATTATGTTTCAATCCACTCACCTCTGGGCTAGATTTTTTGGATATTAACAGGAAAATCTATAATGAAAATATCTCAACTACATGTGAAGTACGCTATTAAATGATTGCTAATCTTCAATTATCAGAAAGTTAGGCACTATTATGGTAATTTGGCACGACGCTTTTATACTCTATCCTATTGTCATAGCTTATGAGAGTTTTGATTTTGGGTGGAGGGTACGCAGGAATATTTGCTGCGTCTAATTTGTGTAAAAATAAAAATGTTCAAGTTACATTGGTAAGCGACGGGCCACAACTTCAATTATTGCAAAACATCCACCGGGTAGCTTCTGGCGAACTACAACCCAGAGACATAACGTTGGATATACAAGGTATTCTTGGAAAGGACATCATTTTTGTTAAAGGCAAATCTGAAAAGGTGGATCTTGTTGCTAAACAAGCTGAAATCGTCTTGACAGAGTGTGGAATGGTACAGATCATACAATATGATTACTTGATAATTGCTATCGGTGCAAAAAATGAATACTTTGGAATAAAAGGAGCAAGAGAAAATACACTATCTCTTAGATCCGTAGATGATAGCATTAAGTTACATAGAATAATCAAGAGTCTGCAGCAAGGTTCTATACTGACAATTGCAGGCGGGGGTGCCACGGGGCTCAGTCTAGCAGGGGCATTGTCCGAAAAGTATGGTAAGAAGATCAGAATTAGAGTTATCGAAGCTCAGAAAGAAGTACTTCCCGGCTGGGATCCAATAATTATAGAGATGGTGAAAGCAAAGCTGGAAAAAAATAAGAATTTGGAAATATTAAGAGGGAAACCTATAACAGAAATAGGTCCCCACAGCATCGTTTTGTCCTCTGGGGAAACCTTACAAACAAACATGACAGTTTGGACTGCAGGAATTGGCGGACAGAATATAACCATAATTCCCGAAGCCAAAAGAATTGGCTCAGGCAGGATCATAGTCAACAAGTACTCCCAGGTACTACGATCAGATGGCGGAATATTCGATAATGTATTTGCTATTGGAGATATCTCTGCCTTTCAGCTAGATAATGATGGCAAGTTGTCTCCCCAATTAGCACAATTTGCAGTAAGACAGGCAAGAAATGTTGCCAAAAACATACTTAGAAAAGAATCTGGAGAGGAAATGATAGAATTAGAATACCTCCAGAAGGGACAAATAATATCGCTAGGAACACATTGCATGGGAACACTGAATGGTTTTCCAATTTCGGGCTGGTTATGTGAAAATACAGAAGACTTCGTAATAGATAACTACATTAAAGCACTATTAAACAGAGGGGAAGGTTTAGACGGCATGGTTTATGATGGAAATTCAATTGGGACTGAAATAGTTACATCAATTAACTTCATCAGTTATCTTTGCAGGAGATTAGCGATTCCTAGCTTGCTTTAGTAGTTACCTTTAACTTATTCATACACTGCCTAAACTCAAGTTATATTCTCGTGGAACCTGTAATCCTACTCTTGTAAGTTCAGCTGACTTTAGCACTAGCTTAGTTTATTAGCACCTGCTTAAAAAGCATGTCGTGAACCACTAACATGTGTATAGTTCAGAATTTGTAGAGAATGAAGTGGACAAGATTACAGAGGTAAACAAGGTTGGGCAGTTTACTGATAGGTGTGAATCGTTCTTGAAACCCTTGTCAGGTAGTACAATACGAATTGCTGTTCTCTATGTGGATATTGTAGGGTCGACAAAGATGACTGTTTATCTTTCAACCCAAGAATTAGAATTTGTTATCAAATCGTTTTGGGAACAAATGAGCTTTGCAATTGAGAAACATGAAGGATTGGTCTTCAAGTATGTAGGCGATGCAATAATAGCCATATTTGTCAGCGACAATGATATGGCATGCAAACATGCCATTGAATGCGGTAAGGATCTGATTAAGACCTTGAAAAGTCCTATCAACTCAGAGCTTATTAAGAAAGGAATTCCAAGGATATCGATCAAGCTTGGAATCGATTACGGCGATGCTTTGGTGGTTTCTTTTGGAAACAATGTCGACTTGATAGGATTTAGTTTGAGTATCGTATCAAAGATTACTGCACTGGCATCGGTAAATACAGTGTTGATAGGTCAATGTCTTTTCGAACAAATAAGTCGTACACAAGGAATCACGAAAGAACTCCATCCTTCAGACTATCATGTGCTGAAGTGGAATGGAGATGGAAACATCCAAGGAAATATGACTTATAGGATCTATTCTCTTGCCCAGCCCTAAATCAGCAAAAGACTGGGCGTGTTGGTCATATAACACAAAATGTAATCGTGAGCAAGGCAGGGACCGCATGATTAGTGTCTCTGAACTATACATTGAATTAGCTGAGATGAGTTTCATCTTGTCCTATATTTACAGCAGATTTAAAAATTGGTTACTTGACGGCTGGTGAGACTCCACAACTGAAATATGTCTTTAGATTAATTTGATCTTTCAAATATTCCACGATTTCTTGAGTTATTCTGGTACTTCGCTATCTTCTAAGAGCAAGATCTCTATTGCTTGGGGTTCTTCGAGAGCTAGCTTTTCAAGGAGCCTATCATCAAAAATCTCTATCATATCCTCTCCGACTTCAATCTTTGACCGCAATGATACAATCCCAGAGTTGATTCTGACATTCAATAGCACTTCTGCATACCTATCTGGATCAGGGCTTAACAATTCCTTTGGCAAAACTATGCCAGTCCTGCCCCCTTGAATATTGATCGCATAATTACCATTGATCCCTTTAGCTACACCATGGAGATAACTTTCTGCAAGATCAACATTAACTTCAAACATCATTTCCCTTTTCATACTGCAATATGTATCTTCAAAGAAGTTAGATATAAAGTGCCAATCGTCTCATCATAGTGCTAACAATTATTACTTTATTGGTTTTCGCCCATCCTTTATAATTAATCCTCTGTAATGTTCTACTAGAATCTTAGTTAATTAAGAAGGTAATGGTTAAAGTTATCGATATTTTACATTTATTATCGCCCAAATTCGTCAGTTCCTCTATTCATTTTTTTGATATACAAACAGTCTGAGTGTGGATCTCCTCTATGGCTCTCGACAATTCCTTAGGTGTTCTAAAGAACAAGTAAAGGCATCAGCTCTAGGTTCAAAATGATACAATAGGTCAACAATGGATTCACCATAAACTGATCAGTAGCGTGATTCTATTACTGCTGCCTCATTAATTGAGGATCATCTATGAAGAAAGAGAATACTGTATCTGATAATTCGAGCTCGAGATAGACGAGTATTATCTTGTAGTAAGAGCTCTCTTATGACGATACAGAAGAGTCTGTTAAATACCTTTTTTCCATCTTTTATAGCATTCTCCAAGCTTACATCGTAATACGTGTGATTAAAAAAATACTCCCTAGCACCAAACCATATAATGCATGACCACCAAGACTGGCCAATGCAGGACCTTTGCCTAATGGGTGGTTCCATGGATGAAGTCCAGTAATGGGTTTGTGTATTGGGGCCAGCGTAAGAATCCATAGAAGGAAGCCATAAAATACTCCTAAAAGAAGTATGGGAACTGTGCTTAATTGAGGTATGAACTTTATAGCTAGCAATAACCCTACTCCTCCCAATCCGCCATTTATGAAATGCAACAAAAAGATGCCAGGAAAGTTAAGTCTTTTTACATCAAGTCTAAAGAATTTGCTAATTAATACTTGGTTTTCATGCCACTCAAAAACTCCAATTAATTTCCATAGCCTCCAATATAGTAATTCTGTTAACGTCATTGCGGCGGTAGCAACAAGACCTGCAAGTAAGCTTACCAAAAACACTTCCATTACCAATTCAGATTTCATCAATATGCATTATTATAGTTAGTCATTATTAGGAATAGTTAGCACCAGTTATATATGTGCGCATTATAGTTATCCTCTAGCAATATGGTGTATATCCGGAGCAAGCGAGTGAAGGGGATAGAGTACGCATACCTGGTAAAAAGCGAGTGGGATGCTAATGCAAAGACATCAAAGCAACAAACTATCAAGTACCTGGGCAGATCCTCCCATGTTGAGTTTGAAGATATACCCGTGCAATACCAACAAGATCCAAAAATATTATCATTTCTTTCTGAGCATAGTCCGCAAGATCTAAGTAAAAAGAAAATGTTGATTGAGATTTCTTGCAAAAAACTCTATTTAAAACTAGCTTCAGGAGATGTAGATGGTTCTGCAAAAATATATGAAGAATCTAGGGATGTTCTTTCCTTGGAAGAATTTTATGATAAAGTTCTCAAACTAGTTATGCATGAGATAGGAATGAAATGGGAAAGAGGTGTAATCGATATCACAACGGAACACGTTTGTACCAATACTGCCTATGGTCTGCTTGCAGCAATAAACGAGAGAATTTCAAAATCAGACAACCGTGAGAGGATCCTGTTATGCTGCCCAGAGGGTGAATTACATGCTTTGTCTGCATCTGTAATTGAATCTGTCTTGAAGAGCAGAGGCTACAAAGTTTTTAATGCCACTCCTTCCATTCCTACTGATTCAATTATTAGTTTCATAAAGAATGCCGAGCCGGATCTCATAATGATTTCAATCACGCTTTCAGATAATATCAAGGCAGGAGAACGTCTGGTAAAAAGGATAAGATCAGAGTTTTTGATTCCCATCTTGGTAGGAGGATTGGCACTATCTTTGAGAAGAGATATTAATAATTTTCATGGTGCCATAATTTCAAAGCCTCAGGAGAACTCAATAGATGATGTGCTGAGACTGATAAGATCCTCATTAAAGAAGAAGAAATCATAGACTCAATACCGTACTTTTTCTTCAGATTCAGAAAGCGGAGTCCATTCATCGGTTTGTGGGATGATAAATAGCTGTCCAGGTTGACTGGTCAATTGTTGTTGTACGTAAGTAATAACGGCTCTGACGACTCACATCTTTGTGCTTTGACTTACTGTTATGCAATTCTACCAAAAGCGGTATATTACCTATGGAAGTATGAGAATATCCTAATTGATGCCATAGAAGCCCAAGTGGTGACTGTGAAAGAGTAACTGATACAAGAGGAATGCCTAGATGTCCAAATGGCTATCATAGAAATCCTGATGGCGATTGCGAATATGTGGGATGATTGAAGGAGACAAGAACCACTAAACTAATCAAATAGGCAATAGTTGGCACTAGGTGGATGCACCTCATAACGCTATTTAACATGACAATCCATTTCAGCAGCGCAAAGACATGACAATTAGAACCAGAATCGAAATAATCAGCCAGATTCTAGAGACTGCAAACGGTGGCGTAACTAGTAAGATAAAGATAATGTCCAAGGCAAATCTTAGCTATGCACAATTGAAAGACTATCTGATGACTCTAAGTCATAAGGACTTGCTTAGTTATGATGTAGATACTCGTACATTTAAGACTACTGAAAAAGGTCTTATGTTTCTTAAAGCCTACGGTCAGCTCGACCAGCTAACTAAGGAATAATATGTCTAGGTGCACAGAAAGAGGGTAATTCAAGTTCCACTAATTTTCTTTCTATCTTCCTTTTTGCTTGAACCTTGAAACTTTAGAATTCTGATAAATTCAATTGCTGCGGGACTATGATTTTGTCAATTCAACCGAATTATACTATGAAGATGGAAGCGGTATCAGATTCTTCCCAAGCGGAACAGAACAGCACTTTATTCATAATATCATATTTTCTAATTACATTTACGAGAATGAAATCATGTATACAACGCAAACAGCCAACAAGAACACCAGAAGAAGAAACAGAAGACGACATGAAGAAGATGATGAAGAAGAATGAGAAGAAGCTCTTAAAAGATTAGATTTCTAACCTTCTTTTATGTGGTTATTATGGTTGTTGTTGGCGTGGTGCCTTTGGGGTAAAAAAAGGTAGGAATAAGTCCTAGACCAAATATAGAAAAGCTCGTGGAAGAGGATGTGACTGTAACTATAATGCGAGTATTAGGAAAAGAGTTATGGCAGCATATTAAATTATGAAGTCTCCAACCGGCGAAATGGCTTCCAATCGCTTTATTCCATTTCAGGTGCAATCCTAAATGAGTGTATAGTTCTGCCCATTCTATCCTACTTTCGCCGCCAATGTCATCCCAATCCTATGAGAATGAGTGAGGCTGAAGAGACCATAAATACCAGATGGCACTAAACCTATAGGGAACGTCTATGCGTGGGCGCCCACACACACACGTAGAATCCGTGTGAGAGAGTGTATATGGAGGAAAAGAAGAAAGACATTCAAAAAGATTCATTGAAACCAATCACAAAGTCAATTCTAACTAGACAAGGAATTGCAAGAATGGGAAGTTGAATCAACTATCAGTGGTGGATGAGGGGAAAAGCCAAGAATCAAAAGAGCCCGCATGAATACCTCCTCTATACATGATAATAATATCTCTTACGTCTATTTTTGATTAGGATGAGACGGCTTAATGACAATTCGCTTTGATCATGCCACTACAATAAAGCTATACCATAACTTTTTCTGCTCTACCTATCTGTCCTTCTAACATGATAACCCCCTTCCTCTTCTAGTGCTAGCCGAGTTATAACTAACCAATCATCTGAAGCTTGGCTTCACCAGATATAATATGGTAATAATGACTCTGCGACAAATAATGCTGTGGCGGTCTGCCGTTTGTAAATGCTGCAGTCAATCAGTCAGGCATTCTTATTAGATATCATGCATGACAGATGCTCTGCCTTTTTTATTGAACTGGTAGAAAGATGATAGCACCTACAGGACTCTAACTCAAGACGTTTCACTGAAAGTAAAGAAAAAGAATAGGGGTAGGAGGAGGCTATCACGTTACAATTCCATTCTAGAAGTTCTCACAATCTGCTGTTTTGGTGTCTCCTTCTGCTGCATTAAAGTCAGTTATAGTATCTTTTCCAGGACCACAATCAAAGGAATCTGCTCCACCGCGACCAGTCAACGTGTCATCTCCCTTATCTCCGAAAAGTTCGTCATCTCGATCTTCTGTGTTTCCTACTAGTGTGTCATCTCCACTGCCACCGTGAAGCTCGACAGGTTGTTCTCCTCCTCTTATTTCGTCGTCCCCACTATCACCGTAAGCTACGCCACCGCAATCAGCGAATGTGATAATGTCATTTCCAGAACCACCCCTTGTGAAGTCATCTGGTGAGTTAATTCTGTCGTTTCCTGATCCGCCAAATGCACGATCTATAGCACATTCGCTGGACCCCTCGATATCATCATTTCCAGAACCACCCCAGACATCGAAAGCCGCATCACCGCCAGCTCTTATTTCATCATTTCCACTGCCTCCATACATCCTGCCTTCATGACCCTCACTCCCACCAACAAGAGTATCGTCGTCATCTCCTCCAAAAATCAGTCGGAAACCACCTTCACCACGGCTGTCAATATTGTCCTTGCCTTTACCACCATGGGCTTCATCAACATCTCCTCCCTCACTTCCTTCTCCCAACTCTATCTCATCGTTTCCTTTTCCACCCCATATATTGTCACTTCCAGGCCCATCATTAATTTCGTCTCTTCCCTCATTTCCTTCAATGTAGTCATCTCCTCCCTCTCCACTTATGTCATCGTTACCTTCCTTTCCAAAGATATTGTCGTCTTCGTCTGTACCATCCAAGGTATCAGGTCCAGAAGTACCAAAGATATTGTCAGCCCACACGTTTACGACACCTACTATGGGACTCAAAAGGAGCAGCAGGAGTATCAATAGTGTTGTTCCCCCAAGCATCAGTAGTGGTGGTGATGATGATGCTTCTCGTCTCATAGATGGGATTGTTCCCATCGCTCTATTTTCTAGAGTTTTAGTCCTAAAAAGTGCAATTATTTTTGGCATTCTCATGGTTGAGAACCCATATTCTTAAGTTTTTCGCTTTTTCTTTATAAATAACTAATTATGACTTTCTCATGTATCCTATCCTTTCTCCCCCTCATCCGTGCTAGTTTGCTTATAACAAGCGTCACCTTGTACACATATCATCTAACCACCTTAGTCTATTCAATCCGCCATTCTACAGAAAAAGCCTGATAAGGAAAATGATAGAAGCAAGTCAGAGAATGACAATGATAAACGGTCGAGTAGAAGGAGAGCTAGGAGGCGGCTTCTTAATTTATATTCGACATGGAGAAAGCACCGTCTTCTAGCCATAGTAGCAGCACTAGCTCGTCACCAAATATATGATACAAATACGTTAGGGCTATTTTGTTGAATCACGGATTAAAAAGACTAAGATGATAGTGCGATGAAATGATGGTATTCTATAAACAAGGTAGAACTAAAAGGGAGGAAGAGGGAAACGAAGTACACCACTCACACACGTATCTGTGTGTGAGTACATGTGAGAGAAAGGAAAGAAAAGTGTGCATACCTGTCTCTCTCCCTATCTCTTCCTATTTGTCATCCCTCCGGATTTGGAAGAATAACTTCCTCAAAGTTGGTTTTAGTCTCTGCTTCATCGCACTTATCAAAGCCTGGTCCACCGTCAATACTGTCAGTGCCTACTTCGCCCATTATGAAGTCATCACCAGGGCCACCATAGCATGACGTCTCTTGGTATTTGAAAAAGTCAAAATTTCGCTTGCATCACCTGTTTCTAGAATATGACTGTGTTTTGTAGCCTTTAGAAGTATTCGCTTCAAATTCCTTTTTCGCTGAGCCAGCAAGTATTGCTTAGAGCCATCCTCATCTATTTTGGTGCCTCTTATCGTAGTAGCTTCTAGCATTAACAAATTCTTGTCATTATTACCATTCATACCATGGTTCTCTACCCGTAGAGAAAACCCATTCTCCACTAATGGAGAAGCAGAATTTCGCTGCGACCCTTGGGTGCTGTACAATCCGGTCTGGGATGGGGACTGTCACGGTTTGTTTGGTTTTGCTCTAAATTCTTAGAGCTTGAATTTGAAATACTGTAAAAAAATTAGTGTAAGCGCCCGGGCCGGGATGTCCGTTCGGTTCTTTCAAACCGAATTTCGAACCCGGGTCAAGGGAGTGACAGTCCCCCATACTAGACCGGATTGTACGATTCTGGTTGTTCACCCAGAAGCAACCAGGCATCTCTATACTACCCGGGCGCACGTAACCCCAACTTTTTGTAGAACCAATTAAAACGTTTTGGTTATTTCTATCATTCGGCTTACTCTACATACATTACTAACTGGACAGTCGTGTGTTATATCATTCTCTTCTTTTTACGATAACTGCTGTACTGGCATCGATGCTTTGCCAGCTCACGTCGTAGCCCAACTTGACGATAAGATCTGCATGGCAGGATTCTGGTACGCCCTCCTTCGATAGAATTGAGCAAGCATCAATAAACCTGTTTGTTCCAGCCAGCAAAGATTCCAACTTGTGTGCTTTGGACTTAGGTATCAGATACATTCCTGCTTCCATGTACTTTTCGTTATTATCTCTTAGAGAGATTCGCCGCGCTACTTCCGCCGGAATGCAGGTACTTTTGTGCAACTTCGTTAATGGAAACAACCGAATCATTATTGTCCTTGTCCAATTCAATTTTCAGATTAGGATCATTGACTTTTCTCTCGATCATTTCTCTATCTATCGACTTCAAGTAATCAAGAATGGGTTTCACCGGAACCGTATCATTTTTGTAGAATATCAGCTGCTCTTTTGGTATTATCGAAGAGAAAGAGGATTTTGAGCAAGCAAAGTCTTCATTTACTGCAATAAATAGAAGATCTGCATTATTGTTATTATTCTTCTTCTTCTTCTTGCTATCCGCGGAAATAAAGATATCAGCTAGCTTTTGCAGTTTTCTCTCGAGATACTCTTTTGTCCAGAATCCAACAATTTCAAGATAGATTTTTTTATCGTATTTTTCAAATACGAAATCTGGAATGAAAGCACCGCCATTTGATAGTACTAGAGGATCCGGCTCTCTAGTCAACCTCCAACCAGTTTCAGCCTGCCCAAATCTCTTGGCAAATTTTTCTTCGACAGCACTATCAAAATTAGAATCATTATAGGGAAATGATCCTACAACTTCTTTTTCAGCAGTGGAACCAGAAGAAAAGAAAAGATATGGATCTGTCAGCAGTTCAGGAATTTCATCTTTTGAAATCTTAAACTCATATATTTTCCTGCCATCCATTGTCTTCCTTACTATCCAAGCATCTAGGTGCCATTCACCACCACTACTGCCACCACCTTTACTATTCTCTCTTCTGTTATCGGAAGAGAAAATTATTGATGGAAGCAACTTTGCAAGCAATGTCCCGTACCTATCGGTCAATTTAAAGAGGCTCAATGGTCCTTCAAGGGAACAGATTATTCGATTTTCTTGTTGTTGTTGCGGCTGCTGTAAATGGTACATCAACCCAAGCCTCTTTACGCTTCTTAACACACGTTTCCAATTCAAGCCACCTGAAATGTAAAAATCAAGCTTTGTGCAATTAAAGAGCAAAGTTTGCATGAGCGACAAATTGTACCATCCAACCAAAGTTGCAGGGTCTATTGAATCAAAGTGATCGAGTATTAGATTATCATCCAAATCGCTCCACATCGCTTTCAAGACAGCATCATGAGAAGACAAACTCAATTTAGAGGCTACAGAATCCGCAATTTCCCTTCTTTCAAGCTCAGTTAGTGCAAAGCCCCTTTTTGATGATTCTTCAAATACTGCTTTTCTTATGCGAGGTGGGTCAATAATAGGAATGGTGCTGGTGCTGCCGCTGGTGGTGGTTACGCCATCACTGTCGCTATTGCTATCACTACTTTTGAATGTGCATCTCCTTTCTAGGAGGGCATAAAATCCCCTTACAAGTTTGTAATCCCCCCCGCCTCCGTCTGATTCTTCTATTGCTGCAATTCTGTCTTCAAGCACCGCTTTCCTATCCTTATTCTTCCATGTATGCTCAAATTCCTGGATTATCTTCTTTGCTAGCTCTATCTCTTCATTTTTGGTACAGAATAGAGGAAATATCGCTCCATTTCTAGTCCTGACTCTAAGTAATTGTAGAGTTAGCATAGACTATTCTATATACTCCTCCTATGAACTTCCTCTGTTGCTTGGTCATAATTACTATCACGCATTACCTTCAAAGCCCTCTTTCTTCTTGCGCTTGTAATCGTTTCTTTTGTTTCTGAAGATATTATCTCGATCAGCTTGGCGTTCTTGTAGTTTCTATAACTACTAGTAATCCTGCTGCCAGGGCTATTATTATTGTCTGGTTTGGGCCTCAACAATCTTCCAAGTCTTTGTATGAATTCTCTTGCACTCCCAGTACCACTTAGTATTACACCCAACTCTGCATCTGGGATATCCACACCTTCGTCTAGAACCTTGGATGTAACTACGGCCATGTATCGACCTTCCTTGAATCCCTTCAGAACATCCTGTCTTTCCTCTTTGATTGTTTTGTGAGTAATAAATGGAATTAGGAACCTATCAGATATTTCGTGGACAAGACTGTTATGCTGAGTAAATATTATCGTCTTGGCACCTTTGTTCTCCGCAAGAATTTCTCTTAGCTCTTCTATTTTGGCCCTGCTGTTCAGCGCGACATTCATTGCCTTGTTTCTTGCCAACAAGGCTTCCCTTGCCGTCCTGTTTCTCCCAGACATTATTATCAACTTTTCAAGGGAAATCGCATACCTTTGAAAACCGAGTTTTTTTATGCATTGCTGATAGATGCTCATATTTCTTCTGTACTCTTCTAGCTCATCTGGCAACATTTCCACCGTCCTCCTTTCAATTTCATAGGACGCAAGATGTTTGTCTCTAGCAAGCTCATCAGGGCTGACTTGAAACACAACTTCACCCACAAGTCTCGGTAAGTCCTTGTGAAGATCGTCTTCTCTTTCAATCGTAGCCGTAAGGCCCAAACGAAATGGTGCTGCCATTTGCTCCGCTATGGTTCGGTAACCTAGAGCTGCCAGATGATGCACCTCGTCAAATATTACAAGCGAAAATTTATTGCCCAGAAAAGGTGCCCGTATGTAGGCCGAGTCATATGTCGATACTGTAATTGGTTGTAAGTCATCATTACCTCCACCTAGGTTTCCTATTCTGAGGTTTGGGAAATATTTTGAGAGAGTAGTCGTCCACTGATCCATCAAGTCAAGTGTCGGAACGACAACCAGCGAAGCGGCATTTGCTTTCTCTATGGCCCTTATGCCAATAATGGTTTTGCCAGAACCAGTAGGTAAAACGACACATCCTCTCAAGCCTGCACGGAGCCAGTTTTCAAGAGCCCTGTGCTGATAATCCCTCAATGACAGCTGTGAGGACGATGAAAGCGAAGATGACAACATCATCGTTGTTTCCTCTGATAAAACATAATCTGAATATTCTATTCCACTCTGCTTGAGATATTCTATAATATTGGAGTAGTGTAGGGCAAGTGCTCTTAGCACGTTTGTCCTCGGGTCTAATATGGCAAACGGAATATGTGCAAGACCTCTGATGACTATGGTACCCTTGTCATAGGTTAACGTAACTTTGAGCACTAGTAATTTTGTCAAAAAAGCATTAAAAGTCTTACCCCCAAAACTCAATTCTCAACACTGGTTGTAGTAGCGGTAAAACAAGAACAGATTTTATTATGTACAAACTAATTAACGTGATTTGGTCGTAAGCTCTCTACACCACTGTATAACTGCCTCCAATAGCCTTTGGTCATCGCGACTGCACCGCAATAGATGTGTGTTGATAATTGTCATGATATCACGTTGGATTATTCCGATCAACAGAAACATGGCTTCAAAAAGTGCAGGTAAAAAATGATTGAGTTACTTACTGCTTTGATACTACCTGCGGCTGATGACTGACAAGAATACGATGGCAGCAGAGCATATGCTCCTGTAACCATGGGATCCATTATTTTATCTCTTAGTATAGATACACTCTAAATCCACTAAGTATTTGGACTACAATAATTTTATTAGCAAGCAAGTAAGTAATTGCTACTAGGTATGACAGAAGAACCAGAAGAAGAACTCAGGACCGGCGCCACTTGTACAGTAGTGGATGTATGGGAGTTGCTGGGCAGAAGGTGGTCGCTCCACATTTTGAAAAATCTAAAAACAAAAGAAGTCATTAGGTTTAACGAACTCAAAAGATCGTTGCCCGGCATCAGCAGTACAGTGCTGTCAGAGCGGCTGTTGGAACTAGAGCGTGAAGGGCTTGTGACAAAAAAGATCTACCCGGAGGTGCCACCACGGGTAGAATATAGTATCACGCCTCAGGCAAGAGAGCTCGGGGTGATAATAAAAGATCTGGCTCGTTGGGCAAACAGGTGGAAGCGCCCAGAAATAAAGCCGCTAGCTGCGCAAAAGAAAAGTTAGCTCAGCTTTTGGAACCTCCTGCCGTCCTTCGCGCTGACCACCCCTATTTCCACAATAGGCTGCTCACCAAGTGCCCTTTCTATCGCTTTGTTGCTCAGTGCTACAGCCTGCTCAACGCTCATGTCAGCACTATACTCGCTCTGTACCACGTCTATTGCTGCATCAGCTGACCTGCCTATTGCAAAACCAGAGCCGCGGAAGAATGTCCCGCTTGGGTCAACCTGATAAAGCTGTACACCAGTCTGGTCAATCCCAGCTATTATCACAGATGCAGCCTGCGGCCTAACTGCATACACAGTGTAATTGTGCAGGAATGATCCAAGATGCTTTGCAAGTGAGCCGACATCTATTGGGCTTTCGAAGTTGAGCCGATGCTTTTGTGCCTCAAGTCTCAGCTCATCTATCAGCTGAAGTATGTCTCCAATATATCCTGAGCCTGTTGCACCTACATGGCCGTCGACTACAAATATCTTTTCTGCCGGGTCTATCAGCGGCCTGACAGGCTTAATGTGGCTTGCTAGGAGAGCAAATGCTGGTGTCTTGATTCCTATTGTGGTTGATCCCCTATTTACTGCTTCAAGGGCGCTATCAACTAACACCAACCGGCCTTCCGGCCCATAATAGTACGGGTACCTTCCTCCAGCAGCAATGCTTCCTCCTCCAGCTGCTGTTTCAGCCATCCCCTACTTTTTCACCTCCACTGTTGCCAACAGGTTTGGGATCGTAAGCAATTCAATGCCGTTGCCGGAGCCAGGATCCCGCTCCATCGCTGCAGCCACTGCTTTTGTAGCCACAGCTTCAGCCTGTTCATTTGTGATTTCTTTGTGATACGTACTCTCAAGCACTCCATAGGCAATGGGCGAGCCTGAGCCTGATGAGGCAAAATCTTCGTTTGTTATTGCCCCACTCATATCTGCTGCATAAACATGCCCGCCTTCTTGGTCAACACCGGCGACTAACAGTTCTACAAAATAAGGCTGATAGTTCTTTAGGCCTGAGTACGCAAGGTTTGCAATCAATCTTGCCGATTCTTTGGTCGTAAGTGGAAAGCCTCTGCGCAGCTCCATGAGCTTGCGCTCTGCCTTGGCTACTTTAATCAAATACTCCGCATCGGATAACTGTCCCGCTATTGCCACAGCAAGTGTGTCATCTACCTTGGCTATCTTTTGCGTTATTTTTGAGCCAATGAAAAAGCCCTTGCTTGCCCGCTTATCAGAGCCCAGTACGACTCCTTCTTTGGTCTTGATACCAACAATTGTAGTCATTTCTGATAGTAGTATAGGAAGATAGGGGATTAATTGACCCGTATTGCTAGAAATAAGTCACAGCTCTTCTTGTCCTCGTTAAGCTCTTCATAAATGAGCATATGTTATCAGAGCCCTTAGTGTGTCGACAAACGGTTTGTCCCTCGCCCCCATTGGGGTTTGTGTGTGGATCGTGCAGGACAATAGATCTCCTACAATTAGGACGAATGGCGGTTCAAGGTTTTCAGGCAAAGCCGAACCAGCATCTGTGAATATAAAATCAGACGGGATCTACCAAAGTATTAATTAAAAGATCATACAAGATCTTGTTAAACAAAAAATCTTATAGCTAAGGGCAATACAATAGACAAATTCAATTCATGACGCTTACTGCATCTATCATTGTTGCAATTATAGCTGGTGCTACCACGGCAGTAGTCATAGCAAGAACTCTCAACAAGAGGACTATAGTTTCCGGCTGGTGCTTTCAAATCCTGCAAAGGCACTAAATCTCTGATAATGGGATCAGTCCGTAAAGTTAATTGATTGCACTAGCATCTCGGTGATCCAGTATGTAAGCATCAAGCCTGCTCTGCATCGCCCTTGTTATCTGCTCGTAGATGGTATACGATCCCACCATCGCTTGCACCTTTTCTTTTTCAGTGAATGCATTGGTCTCTATGACAATATAGTCTGCGATCAATCGAAGATTAATTTGGAAAGAGCCATCGTCACTTGTCCACTGCAGCGTATAACCTGTATCGCTTCTTATCATACCTATCCACCTAAGGTTCTTAAACCACCTGCCGATCAAGGGACGCATAACTTCTGGGGCCTTGACATTGAGCGGGATATATGTCTGCAATAACTGCATATACTCTCTGCCCTTTGGTTTGTGTTGTTGCTGCAACAACTCGATCCTTGACATTGCAGATGCACCGGCCTTGCTGAGTTGGTAACCTACCGGAGACTTTTCCACAAGTTCCATTTCTTCTAGCCTATGGAGCGCCCTTGACAAGCTTTGCTGATGGAGGTTCAGCTTACGCATCAAGCCTTTAAAGGAGTAGTTTGATCCAGCTTCATTCAGCAATGCTAAAATCTTGTTATCGTTGTTATGAAAATCGGTCGCGCTTATCGGATCCTGCGAGTTATCATCTTCTTCTACTAAGATCTGAGCAGCAGCTGTTGCCTTGCCGTTGATCATCTGCTTTTCCGCTGCAAAGTCCTCTCTAGGGTTCTCCTCTTTGAGGCTAGTTGATTCAGTCGGAATGTCGCTTTCCACCTGCATATTACACGCGCCCCTTCATGATATAAAGTATAAAGTAATCATCTGGAGAGCAGGTAAGTAAATTGCTACTAGTACACCTCAATTGCCTCTTCCTTGAAGCCCATCTGAGCCAATAGACTCTTAGCCGTTTCTCGATGATCTCCTTGCAGGATAATCTGGCCCTCCTTGAATGTGCCTCCTGTGCCAATCTTGGTCTTTAGCTGTTTTGTAATTTCCTTCAAATCTTTTCTGTCCTGAAGCCCTGATATCACGGTGACAGGCTTTCTATATTTTCTGATGTCTTTGGTAATCACTATGGCTGCCTCTTCCTTTTCAATCTCCTTGATCAGCTCGTCCATTGAATCGTAGTCAGACACTGGAATGATTATTGCCGCTCACGCTCAAAAGTGTTTTGATAAAAAAAATTTATGGGCGCTCGTCGACCGGAAGTGGGAGTTGAAACTGGCGCCCATAGCGATTGATAGTTACCGTTAGCTGGTCATTTACTTGCTTTTTGCGCACGTGTGAAGCGATCTCTGAAGGGTCTTTTATCGCGTTGCCATCTATTTCCTCGATAATGTCTCCTTTTCTCAGCCCTGCATCATCAGCCGGACTGTAAGGCTCAACTTTTGCAATGAGTGCTCCATCACTCACAGGGAGCCCGTAGTATCGTGCAACCTGGGGGGTAACCTTCATTGACGCAACGCCAATCCAGGGTCGAGTTACCTTACCCTTCTCTATCAATTCTTTCAATATCGACTTGGCAGTGTTGATAGGAACTGCAAATCCGATGCCTTGTGCATACGGCATGTTGGCAGTGTTGATGGCTATCACTTCCCCCTTAGTATTGACGAGTGGTCCACCTGAGTTGCCTGGGTTGATGGCAGCATCTGTCTGTATTAGCTCAAGCACGCCGCTCCTTGTCTGTATGCTTCTATTCAATGAGCTGACTATGCCTGCGCTTACTGTAGGTCCACCAGTGAGCCCAAAGGGATTGCCAATTGCAATCACTATCTGACCTGTCTTTAGGTTGTCTGAGTTGCCAAGCTGTGTAGCTGGAAGCGACTGTTCTGATTCTACTTTGAGCACTGCAAGGTCTGTGGTCTCGTCGCTTCCGACAACCTTTCCTTTGAGCACCTTGCCGTCTGGCAGTGTCACCTTGAGCCGCTCTGCGTCGTCGATCACGTGATTGTTTGTAAGGATGTAGCCCTTTTCATCTATAACTACCCCTGAGCCTACTCCTTCTACTGGAAATATCCTGAACATCTGGTCATGTAGCATCCTCACACTTGCGATGTTGACTACACTCTTGCTTACTTTCTCCACTGCGCTGATAAGGACATCTTCTGGAACAGGTATCATGCTACTATATTGGAGGAGAGCTGGTAAATTGACCGGCTATTCTAGAATTCAGTCACACTCCTTGAAAAAGTGTGTAAAAGGGGTGAGTTTTGAATGGCATGAAATGATGTTATGACAGGCAGGCAGGCTATGCTAACTGCTTCAGTTAAAAAATAAAATTGCATCGCCTGCAACAGATATAATGAAGTGACGAGCCACCATATCATTCCTTACTAAGTCTTATGACGGACAATTGACAGATTCAAAGCGCCAATCGAAATCGACAATGGTGCAAATAATGTAAAAGCATGCGGGTCAATAGTGCTCAATTTAAAATATTTGCATCCGCCGAAGAAAAGACAAGCACTGAAGATTTGGCGTCGTTTAAACAGAGCTAGAATTAGCTGTGCTACACACTAGAAGACGAAGATAAGCCTTGGCCTTGCGTGAACCCTCTTCTTTTTTATGGCCTGTAATGTGCTGCAAACGTATCCGGATCATTAGAACCAAAGTCGCGCATAAATTGATCTCTGACAAGCCTGCCATATACCACCAAGTCGCGTGCCATCATCCGCAGCCTGCTTGACAATCTTGTATTCGCTGTTTCCTGACCTGTAAAGTCCTGTGGACCATTTATCGATACTCCATAGGGCATGCTCCATCCATAACACTGGCGCACAGCCTGTACGCATCTGATCCATAACTGTAAGGCCCTTCTCATGTGATGCAACGATGTATCCAAACACTTTTCCAGCAAACTCTTCGTAGAAGTGATCTAGGAAGTTCTTAAGGGCACCAGATATCGAGCCGTGATAGTCTGGCGATGCAAGGATAAAGGCATCAGCCCAAGCTATGGCCTCGGCTGCACGTTCTACTTCTTTTGAAGCTGGGGCACTTGGGTCGTACAGGGGCAACACTGTATTATTGAGCTCTAGTAGTCGAACTTCTGCGCCGTGCTTCTTCGCATGCTCGAGTGCAATCTTGAGTGCCCGTGTGCTGTATGAACTCTGCCGAGTGCTACCCGCAACCCCTAAGACGTTGAATGTATTTTTCATCTCTTACTATTATGATAACTCCGTGGATTAATCGACTTGCTTTTGCAGGAACTAGTCACACCATCAATTGTTGTTGATTGGATATACTTCTCTAGGAGCTTCAGCCTGTATAGGCGCAACGGAGGGCGGCCTTCACTATCTCCAACTTGCAGTCAACTCATCCTCAGTATCGCAATCTAAAGGTATTGTTCTTGGTTATTCGCATCTTTGACTACACGGTGATGCGCTTGGCACACGATAAACATTCAACGATTACCTGACTTTCGTTCTTATCTATCACTTTGAACTTCTTTGAACCACATGATATGCAGATAGGGCATGCCCTCTGACCCTTTACCACGCCTCCTCATCTACCACCTCTGTGGATTGCTATCCGAGCAAGCCAGCATAGTTATCCTTACT
Organism: uncultured Nitrososphaeraceae archaeon; assembly: GCA_963786915.1. Taxonomy (GTDB): domain Archaea; phylum Thermoproteota; class Nitrososphaeria; order Nitrososphaerales; family Nitrososphaeraceae; genus Nitrososphaera. The sequence continues at coordinate 168,729 of CAWBAU010000010.1, read as the reverse complement.
ATGCCTCCAACCTGCTGTATTACCCTCACAACTGCTGGTGGTACCAGATGCTCCCATGGCTTACCATCTTGAATTAGATGCCGAATATTTGTACCATTGTACTCACCTTTTTCTGCAAAGATAGGGTCCTTAATGGCAATACTGGAGTCTTGAGAGAGCGCAAGGTGCTTCACAAAGTCATTGCCCGAGTAAAGCACATCAAATGGTGGAGCCATTGACCGTAGATAGGCAAGCCATCGAGCATTATTCTCATCGTTTGCAACGGGTATGAAATAGCATCTTGAGAGATCAATCCCTGCTTCTTTCAATCCCTCATGTATCATCAGCAACCTCTCGCCGGCACTGAAAGGATCCTTGTCGATAAAGTTGAACTGCGCGCTCCCGATTATTATCAGGAGCTCGTCGCACTCGGTTAGAATCTGCTTTGTAAGTGCTAGGTGACCATTGTGGAAGGGCTGGAAACGTCCCAACATGAGTCCACGTCTTGTCATTGCGGCTTGCCTAGCTTATTCTTCCACTGCTCTATTTCCTTTGCTTCTATCTTGCGAAAGATCGGCTCTATCTTGCCAAGTTCATGGCCTGTAGGAATTGCTCTGATGTCCTTAGCTGACTCCCACACCTGCAGCTGAACGCTGCCATCTCCAAGCTTGAGCTGGGCCCAAATTTTTTCACATGAAAAGGGGATAAATGGTTCAAGCAGGATTGCCAAGCTTTGTACTGCGTTCACAGAAATGTAGACTGTTGTATTTGATGTATCCTTATTTGCCCAAGGTGAGTTTGTCTGGAAATAATGGTTCATGTAATTGCTATATTTTAGGATCCTCTTGAGCGACTTGTCTATCTCGTTGCTTGACAGGCAGCCTGCCTGTTTCATCCACCGCTGCCGTCAGCTCTTTTTCAACAGAATCGTCAATGTTGGATGGCTTGGGCACTACGCCTCGGAACGACTTTTGCGTGAACGAAAGGGCCCTATTTATGAAATTGCCAATGTTGGCGATCAGCTCATTGTTTATTCTTTCATAGAATGCATCAAAGTCAAAATTCAGATCATCTTGCGAGTATGTAACTACAGATGCAATGTAGAATCTCAAATAGTCAGGGTTAAACGCGGAAGTAAATTCCCTTAGTCCAATATACCAGTTTCTACTCTTTGATATCTTTTGGTTTTGCAGCATAAGATGGCCCCTTGTAGGGATATAGTCTGGAAGCTTGTATTCTGAGTTGATGCCAAGACGTATTGCCGGCAAGAAAAGGTAGTGGTGGTAGATAATATCCTTGCCAATAAAATGGTAAATTTCCGATTCGTTCCAGAATTTCTTGCCATTGCCTCCCCTTTCATTCTCAAACTTGGCAAGCGACGAGATGTAGCATAGGTGGTTATCGAACCAACCATAGAACACCTTACCCTTTGCCCCGGGCAGGGGTATTGGCACGCCCCACGGGAGGTCACGGGTGATGTCCCAATCCTGCAACCCTTCATTTATCCAGTTGATGACATAGTTTTTGACGTCTGGCTGCAAGTTCTGGTTCGACAAGAGCCAATCTTTCAGTTTCTCTTCAAGGCTTGACAGACGGAAAAAGTAGTGTTTGCTCTCCTTTTTGACAGGTGGCCTGCCGCATATTGCACACTTAGGATTCAGTATCTGATCAGGGAACGTGGCCACACTTTTCACACAAATCTGAATACTGGTTTTCTGCATTACAGTAGGGGCATCTGCCAAGTACATATCTATCGGGTAGAAATTTATTGTCATAGGTGCAGTAGAACTGAATTACATTTTGGTCGTAAATGAGGCCGTTTTCGCGCAATTGTTTGAAAACTGTACTGGACAAACTCAACGTTTTCTTTAGAGCTTGTCTTGTAAAAAAAATCAAACGAAATACCTAATGATTCAAAAGCTTCTTTATCTTGCCTGTTCCAGTACTCGACATAATCTTTGGGGATCTTTTTCTCCTTCTCTGCTCTTATCAAGATAGGAGTGCCAAAATCATCAGTAGCACAGATATGGTAAGCCTTCAACTCTTTGAGTCTCAAAAAGCGAGTGAAAATATCTGCCGGTAGGTAGGTGGAGGCTATATGACCTAGATGTATCTCGCCATTTGCATAAGGGAGCGCGCTTGTAATGATTGCGCTTTTGCTACTGCTATTATCCGGCATTACAGTTGCATTCAATGCACAGCATTTTAATCTAACTGGAGTGCTGGTAGCGCTCTTGCTCCTCTATCATTTGATCTATTCTGATGCCCATTGAGTCAAGTGCATAACTTCCAACATCCTGATCTATTTGTTCTGGTACTCCATGCACTTTTACTTCCATCTTGTCATGATTTTTTGCAATGTACAAAATAGATAGCAGCTGGTTGGCAAATGACAGAGCCATCACTTCCGGAGGATGGCCTTCAGGCAGCAACTAAGTTGACCACTCTTCCCTTTGACAACAGGAACAATCTCTTTCCATTAACATCAAAGCGCTCAATATTTGGATTAATCTGAACAGGTTGGCAGCTGCTGATGCCATAAAGGCTCTTAGTATCGATCTCGACATCAAAATGGCCCGCGTTTGCTAGAATGGCAGCATCCTTCATCTTGAGAAAATGCTCCTTCCTTATCACGCAGGTCTGACCCGTGCATGTTACAAAAATGTCGCCGGCAGGCGCAGCGTCTAACATTGGCATTACCTCAAATCCATCCATCTTGGCTTCAATTGCTTTTATAGGATCTACCTCTGTGACAGTCACTATAGCGCCCATACCCCTTGCCCGAGTTGCTACACCCTTGCCCACCCAGCCGTAGCCGCATACAACGACGTTCTTGCCTGCCAATAGTATGCCAGTTGCACGCAGTATGCCATCTAGGGTGCTCTGTCCAGTTCCATGTCGGTTATCAAAAAGGTATTTTGTACGCGCATTGTTGACTGCTATAACGGGATAAATCAGCCTGCTGGCCCTTTCTAATGCAACAAGTCTCTTTACCCCTGACGTTGTCTCTTCGGTGCCACCCTGTATGTCCTTTACCTTTTGCTGATGGGCCATAGAGTGAAGGTCACCACCATCATCAGTCACTATGACCGGTTTAAATGCAAGCACATTGCGGATACACTGCTGATATTCTGATTCTGTCTCTCCGCGCCAAGTGTACACATTCAGCCCCATGTTGCACAGAAAAGCTGCAATGTCATCCTGAGCCGACAAGGGATTTGCTGAACAAATTGCTATGTCCGCACCCAAACTCTTTTGCAGCCATCGCAAGAACTGATGTTTCTTTTGTTATGTGAAGACAGAAGCCAAGCCGAAAACCTGTCAGCGATTGACTGCTTTCATTGCTTGCTCTTATCTTTTCAATTATGCCCATGTGACTGGTGGCCCACTCATATGATCTCCTTCCTTTGTCTGCAAGGGTGCTATCCGCTATTTTGCCAGCCACGATTTATGAGTGATGGAATATGCAATAAAAGCTACTGGTTTTCGTATTCTTCTTCGCGGAACCTTGCTCTTCCCCTCCTTATGATGACAAAGAGTGCAAGTATTATAGCTATCCACACTACGCTTAGCATGATATTGGTAAAACTGACGTAGAGATACGGCATTGCATCGATCATGTCTTGCTGAATTGTCTCTAGCGATACATGAATGTCCAGCATGCCTGAATTGTATTCAGTGCTATGGGGCCCCATTGATGCTATTGAGTTGGCGCGGACCACAACGTCGTTAAGATTCTCTTGTATGAGTGCTAAGTCTGTTTTTGCAGTGGGAAATGCCCATACAGGATTGCCCCTATTTGGGAGCTCCATCTTCGCCTTTGACACAAAGCTTGCCAGATCTTCAGGAGTTTGGGCAGCCTGGGCCCTTTTCAGGTATCCTAGCGCACTGTCGACAGGGTAAACGGCCTGCTGATATCCGTAAAGGGCCATAGCTATGCCAAAAATCATAAGAGCCAGAACACCGGCCATCATGAGCTTATATGACGATGTCATGCCGGAATTGATATTGCTATTGCACTGCGGGAGATATTTAGATGTGGCGGAGGTCCATTAATGGCTGTCCGATAACCAATTTATAGCCAGATTGATTACAACCAGCTGTTAATTGACATTTGTCAAGGTCGCCCAGCGGGGTGAAATTAAAGAGAACAGCGGCAAGGAGCTTTACATCAATGGCACAAGAATTGCGCTTTTTTATGCAAACGGTAGGTACTATGCAATTGAGGCACTATGCCGACATCAGGACGGCTCGCTTGCTCCTGGCAAGATAGACGGCGAAGTCATCGAGTGTCCTCTGCATTCGTGGCACTACAACGTTAAAACAGGAGAGCTGCTTGACTACCTTGAAGGTGTAAAGCTGCTGACCTACAATGTAGACCTTAGAGGAAACGATATTTACATCGATGCCTAGCAAAGTAAAAAACAGGGGCAAGTCCACCCCAAATCGCGACAGTGAAATTATACAATACACTCAGCCGGCAAGTCGAGGAGCTAAAGCTGCAAAACCACACACTGAGGATGTATGTTTGTGGAGTCACAGTTTATGACAACTCTCACATTGGGCACGCAAGAACAATCATTATGTTTGATGTTTTGCGCCGATACTTGCTATCAAAAGGCTATAAAGTAATTTTTGTACAGAACTTTACTGATGTCGATGACAAGATAATTAATCGCGCAAAATCAGAGGGCAAGAAGGCAGAGGAAATATCGAGGAGATACATTGACAGATACTTCAATGACTTTGACAGCTTGAATGTAATGCGGGCAGATTACCAGCCAAAGGCCACCGATCATATAACGGAAATGATCCAGCTAATTGATGGCCTGATGAAAAAGGGACATGCCTACTTGACGCTCAACGGTGTATATTTCAGAATCAAGTCATTTCCGGGGGTACGGCAAGTTATCAAAAAAGTCAGTTGAGGAGCTAGAGTCAGGCGCAAGGATAGAGATCGATCCCTCAAAAGAGGACCCACTTGACTTTGCGCTCTGGAAGTTCTATTCAGATGAGACGGTATGGTCAAGCCCTTGGGGTAATGGGAGGCCAGGCTGGCATATAGAGTGTTCTGCCATGTCGCGCAAATATCTCGGCGATACATTTGAGATCCATGGGGGCGGACACGATCTAGTTTTTCCACACCATGAAAATGAGATAGCCCAGTCAGAATCATACACAGGCAAGCAGTTTGCCAAGATATGGGTTCACAGTGGTATGGTTACTATCAATTCACAAAAGATGAGCAAGTCTCTTGGCAACATTGTGACAATAGAACAGGCGCTGAAAACATGGAGAGCAAATGCCCTCCGCCTCTACTGTCTGTCCATACACTATTCAAAACCTCTTGATTATACTGACGAATTGCTAAAAGAGTCAATCCAACGCTGGCGCCAAATAGAGACATGCGCCTATGAACTGCGCCTTGCAGTCGGGCAGCGGTGGCGAGATTGATTCCGTGCAGAGCATATGCGATAAATCGATGCAAGCTTTTGAAGGCAGCAATGGACTACGACATGAACACATCGCTTGCAGTTGCAGAATTAATGAAGTTTGTAACGAAGCTCAATAGGTATATTGCAGCAGACAAGCTAACAAAAGATATGGCTGATGGTGCATTGCCAACTCTTAACAAGATAATGGACATTATGGGACTGAAAATTGTAGAAGCTAGCAAAAAAGAAAGGGAAGAAATTGAGGAAGTATTGGTACAGCGCAACAAGCTACGGGCTGAGAAAAAATTCGCAGAAGCAGATGAAATCCGGAAAAAGCTATTCGAGCGCTCCGTTGATCTGTTAGATCACAAGGGACGTACAGTATGGGTGAAGAGGGAAAAGTCCGAATAGTCAGATTTTTGTTCTTGTGCATGCAAATGCTTCCAGCTAATGAGCTAGTCTTGTGCCTATATTTAGAGTAGCGATGATGAATAATATGTGGATAGTATGTAAATCAATTCAGTTAGAATCCTTGAGCCTATCGTAACTCTGGCAGATGTTATAGACGATGTCCATCCTCCTTCCCTCACATTAACAACTTGAAGTTGAAGGGCAAAAGTTATTGGCAAATTTCTCTTCACAAAGGCATCTACACAATCATCGGCATAATAAGTGGCAATTTCAAAAACCAAAGAGTAAATATCGTGGGGTTCTTGGCGCGATCCTATGCAATGTTCTTATCAAGAACGCCAACATTTGCGGTTAGCCCTGCAGCAAGATGGAAGCATCGAGAGCGCCGTAGTGCTGATAAAAAAGACGATGAGATTAGCATCTGTCTTTTTCCTCACTTATCTTCTCCAAATCTTTCTGCAATAATTCAATAGTTTTTGGTATCTCTTTTTCTGCGCAATCTATGCAGATCTGCTGCAGGGAAAGTGGGTAGGTGAAGTATTTCACATTCAGTGCAATATCGCGTCTTGCATGACACACATTTTTTCATCTTGTAAGGGTCAGTATTCTTGATAATCAAACCTCGACCACTTCGCCTTGGCCGGGCGCATGTGCGTCATAGCCATACTTTTCCTTTATCTCTTCAGCAAACTTGATGCATGATGGGCCATCGCCATGCACAGTCAGAACCTTTGGGTTGCCTTTGACACGATCCAAGATTTCAAAAAGCTCGCTCCTGCTATTGTGGCCAGAAAATTCAAAGCGCTTGACATCTGCGTAGCATTTCCTTATCTTGCCATCAAAGTTGGCAACACGCTTTTCTAAGAGCATTCTGCCCGGTGTGCCTTCACCTTGGTATGATACAATCGCAATGCCATTCTTCTCGCTGTTGGCTATCTGCTGTGTGTAAAATATTGCAGAGCCTCCGACCAACATGCCTGCAGGCGAAATTATTACGCATGGCTCCTCTACCACCTTGCGCCTCCTGCTCCAGCCTTGTATCCACTCGGCCTCCCCTATGGCGCGTCTGAACATTTCTGCATCCTTGAGGAATGCTGGGTGGCGACTCATTATCTGATTTGCTTTGAGAGCCATGCCGTCCATCACTACCTTGTGCTTGAAATTGTAGGCCTTGAGCACACATGCTATTTCCTGTGCGCGCTCCACTGAAAAAGATGGGACAAAAAGAGTTCCACCACGCCCTATGACTTCATATGCAAATTCAATGAGCTCCTTTTCAGCCTCTTCCCTGGGTTGCTGTTCTGACTGCGAATAGGTGCTCTCTATTATCATTAGATCAATTTCACCAAAGTCAAGGTCTGCAGGACGCAAAAGTTTTGAGCCACGCGTATTGATGTCACCACTATAGAATAGTTTCTTGCCTTCATGTTCTACTACAGTAGTTGCGCCACCCACGACATGACCTGATTCGTGGAGCGTCACCTTGGCATTATTTACCAGGTAGGGTTCTCTATATTGCAGATTCTTGGAGTTCTTGAGCATCGTCATAACATCGATGAATTCAAATGGCAAATAAAACCCTGAGATCTTAATCATGTCTTCAATGAGCAATTCAGAAAGCTCAAAAGTTGGAAGAGTACCGAGTGCAGGAATTTCTGTTGCGCCCGATAGGTACAACGAAGGAACAAAGCCAGAGTGATCAAGATGTGCATGGGTGATGACTACAGCATCAACTTCCTTGGGCTTGACGTGCATTGGGAAAATGGGCTCACGTTTAAGCAGGACGCCATAGTCCATCAGTATGTTGGTGTGGTCACAGTTGACGAGAAATGCCGAGCGGCTGACCTCCTTCGCCGCTCCCAAAACCTTAACTTTCAATTTGTTATTACTATATAGATCTCTCAGCAACACTCACTTTAAATCTTGCTAATTCCATTGCACCTGCCACATTGGTTCTAGCATTGCAGGATTTTCCAGCATTTGCAAATACCCATATCCGCATTCATCAAGCACAGATTCAAAGTCATACCGGGCATTGGAAGGTGATTCTTTTTCAAGCTGCCTTTTTGAGCGCTGCTTTGACGCTCCAGATTTTTTGTGGCTTGGCATATACGTACCAAAGGTTGTGTGCTCCCCGCATCTTAGCAAGCTCGATTCGCCTGCTGTCTGGTATTTTAGTATAGTACCGATTCATGAGCTCCGTGTTGACATCCTCCCATGAAGGAGTTCTCCACCACGCCACCCTTTGGAAGCCATGACCGTCAAATTCAGCTTCCAAGCTGATGCCCTGATCAAGCGTCGTGAGGATAATATCAGTGCTACGAGCAATTGAATTGCGAAAGTCCTGACCTGGCTCCATCCAACCCACGAAAATAAGGTCGTATTTCTTATCAATCCAATGCGCGTCGGCAATGCTAATATAATCAGGCTTGATAATTCCAAGGCCATAAAAAATCCCGGCGTCCTTTTCGATTCCTTCCGCGCTTGGAATAAACTTCCGTACCCGTTTTAGGAAATCTCCGTAGCCACATCCTACATCGAGGTATTTTGGATTACTTGAGATTGCCTTTGCAACAGCGACGGTGCGCAGTACATCGACCTTCCTGTATGCAAAGTAAGACCCTCTAAAAAAAGGAAAGATGTAGCGCTCATGGTTTGGTGACCCTGTGTTTGCGATAAATTGGGCCTGCTCATCCTTAGCCTTGCGCAGATCTTCAAGATTAAATGGCATTTAGTCAAATTTCACTTCCCACACTTTCTTGTTGTTTGCAAGTGCGGGCAGCTCCTCCATGTAGTGGAAGCCGCATTCGTCAAGGACAGACTCAAAATCATATCTGTCATTTGGATCTTCTACTTTTTTCAACCACCATTGCAAGCCTGACTCGATCCTAGCCGTAAGTTCCGGCTTTGCATATACATACCAAAAGTTGTGGGCAGTGCGCAATTTTGCTAACTGCTGCTTCTTGCCTGGGTCAAGTGAATGCGCATAGTAGTGGTTCATGAGCTCTCCGTTTACATCTATCCACGACGGCGTTCTCCACCACGCCACCCTTTGAAAGCCAAATTCCTCATATTCACAGCCAGAGCTTATGCCGCACTGGCCGCCCGTATCAAAGGTTGTAATAACACACTTAGAGCATTCGGCCACGAACCTACGAAAGTCCTGACCGGGCTCCATCCAGCCGACAAATGCTACATCGACTGGCTCAGACAAATCCTCAGCAGACATCAGGCTAATGTAATCAGGCTTTGAAATCTGAAATGCATAAAAGATACTTCCATGTTTTTCTATCCCCCTTGCGTCAGGCAAGCTCTGTCGCACTTTATCGAGAAAATCGCCGTAGCCGCACCCGATATCGACATAGCTTGGATTGGCAGAAATTGCCTTTGCAATCGCTACAGTCCGCAGTACATCTACCTTACGGTATGCGAAATACGAACCCCTAAAAAAAGGGAAGATGTAGCGCGCGTGTGGTGGAGAGGTGGATTGCTATCCTGAAACTGCCGGTAGGCTCTATAGGCATTGTGAGCTCATGAATTGCGAAGGGCACAAGCTTGTTGTTTTTTTCTTAATCCTTATATTTCTAATGTGTTGCAGAAGTTATCTCATCAATCTATAACGGTGTTTTGCAAAATCGAAAACCCTTAATAAGTTTCGGTTCTTACTTTGTTGGTATGACTAGAAAATTTGAAGAATGGTGGAATACTGTTCCAGCTGACTTGAAGCAAAAAGCTCGCAAAGGTGACGAATCAAACAAGCCCCTGCTTAACCAAATTAACTATGTTCTTCTGCATCTTCATTTGGCAGGCAAGCATGACGCCAAGCCAACGCATGATGAGCTGAAGGATTGGCTACACAGTGGCCAAGTAGATGTGCTCAGAATGACCAAAAAATAAAATAAGCTTTTCCTTTCTTTTCATTCATTGTTTATTATTTAATTACTCTACACTCTGCTCTTCTATATACATATTATAACAGCGTTTTGCAGTATACATAGGGTTTAAATAGTTTCGAACGATATTGACGTTAAGTGAATTATAGATGCCAATTGCTATACTCCCTGATGTAGATGAGCAAAGGTGCATTGGCTGTGCACTCTGTGTAGAGATTTGCACTGCACTCGGTCCAGATGTTCTTAGGGTAAAACCAGTCGAAGGATGGAAGCGAGGCAAGGCGTTCGTCTTTTATCCCGAAAGGTGCATTTCAGACGGCGCCTGTCTAGGTGTTTGCCCGACACATGCTATCTTCTGGATGAGGCCAATGGAGTACACCGCAGGACAACCTGTCCCTCTGCACAAGAACGGTGTGTTCGACAAGGGCTGGGAAGAAGGTTAAGTCGGAAACGACCAGCAACATATATCTCCCCTTTTTACATTTTTATTGTATTTCTAACCCTCTGAAGAACCTTAACTTGTTTTCTGTGTACCCCGCATTTTATAATCTACTAGTATAATGTAAAATTATATGTATGTGAGCACAAGCAGGGGATCAGGTAAAAAGGATTGATACGTGCAGGGCAGGAACCAAACATCAAGGGGTTAAGGTTTTAACCTGTATCACTGTCAAGGCCTAATCCAAAGCCCTTTTCTTCTTCTTTCTTGAATTAATGTCTGCAAGCCTCAGTGGCTCAATACCAAGTTCCTTTACCAATGCAATCGCTGTTTTCAAAGTTATCCTGTGGCCAACACTGATATACAATTTTTTGCTAATCGCATAGCCTAGAATCTCGCCATCAAGCTCTACAAACCCATCAGGTCGCACCGTTCCACACAGCCGGCTTTTCGCTATACCTATCGTGGGTCTGTCAAGGGTTACACCAATGTAGCAGGCTAGCCCACATTTCCTTGGATGCAGTAGCCCATGGCCGTCAATAAGCAGTAGATCATAACTGCTCTTTAACAACTTGAGTATGTGGAAAATGGGTTCAGCCTCCCTCAGCATCAAAAGTCCTGGCACGTAAGGATACTTCACAATCGTTTGTATATCGATAGATTCGATAAGCTGCTGCGTGTTTCTGTCCATAATCACTGCAGAGCAGTAGGCAGCGTCGCTGTTGGCACTGTAGGCAATGTCAACTCCGCAAATATGACTTATCTCGCCAAAGTCGTCCTTGGCCACTATTACCTTTTTCGCAACATCTTTTTGAAGCCTGATCGCATCAGCATATATCAAAGCGCAGAAATATTGTCGACAAGGCGGACATTTAGCCTTGCAGCCTTGGTAGCCTGTTTCATGAAATCGTCAGGAGCTACAATTGCTATTTCCTCAAACCTGCATGCAAATGCTTTTAGCGATTCTATAAATGTTGGATAGTCTTCGAGTCTGTAGTCTGACCTTGTGGCAAGGTTATGCGACGCAGGAAAAACATCTGATATTTCTGCTGGAATAATGCCGAGGAACGGATTGTAGCTGCAGATCTGTGCATCGGGGAGTCTCTTTACAATATCTTTGTAAGTTGTAGTAGAGTAAAATGGGTGGATTTCGTCTTCAGGACATAGGATTAGTTTTTTCCTCGACGACTGGAATGTTGCAACCGTCTTCCTGAATCTTTTGGCCTCGGGCCTATGTTGGTCTATTGGATCATAAAAAAAAATAGCCCTTTCTTTGAAGAGGGGTGTGCCGTCCTCAAGCATTTCGATATCTTTGAAAATCTGTGCCGCTTCCATTAGCTTTGGATGTGCTCGCGCTTTCTGCATGACATATTCCCACAGTCGGCCGTCCATTATCGCCTGCTTGACAGCTTCGACCTCCGCCTTAAGGATATGTAGATTGTGTTTTGCAATTTCAATGATCCGCTTATCCATTTCCATATTGTGTAATTCCTGCACTGTATGCGATGAGCAAACCGGGCATTGGCATGATAAGTACGCCAATTCGCCAAGCCTAACTGTCCCGTTTGGGGTCATGTATCTATTATCCTTCGCATACAGCATGTAGGAAGCAGAATCAAAAGTGTCGCAGCCAAGTGCGATTGCAAGCGGGATAGTGAGTGGGTGGCCGGCTCCAAAGAGGTGAACGGGTTTTGCAGGCACCACTCTTTTCGCAGACACTATCATGCGGGCAAGCATAGCAAACTCGTATGCTTCCATCAGTTCAACAGGGCTACCAAGCGCCATCAGCTGAAAACCCATCTTGTCAAGCTCCCTTGCAGAATGTTCAACAAGATCAGAGTGTTCAGCTCCCTGCACAGGCGCAACCCATATCGCGCCTATGTTGTTGTTGCCTATTACACAGAGGCTCTCCATTGCATTTTTTAGCGTAGTCTCAACGTATTCTTTTGCCTTTTCATAATTAAGGCCATAGCCTGTAGGCCTATCAAGTGGGATAGATATGTCGCTTTTGATGTCATTTTCAAACCGGGCCATCATTTCTGGCTCAACTTCGACAGACCCATACTCAAGCACCTGGTAGCCACCAGAATCGGTCATAACGGCCCCATCATAATTAATGATGTCATGTATTCCTCGTCTTCGTGCCTCGTCACCATAATGACGGAGAGTGATGTAAGCATTTGTAATCACTAGATCAAAGCCCATCTTTTTCAAAAATTGTGTGCTGACCGTCTGCCTTACCGGGTGGACTACGGGCACAAAGGCTGGAGTTTCGACAACTCCATGGAGCGTCTGAAGCCTACCTATGCGACCTGCCAGATCTGAGTGCCCGATCTCAAACACAACTACTTCTTTGCCTCCCTTGTGAATTCGTCATAGATAGCCTTTACCCTGTCAGCAGCAAGCCCAGAACCTTGCTCGATGCCAGCCTGCGTCACCTTGATCTTGTCCATGACGATTATTGCGCCAACATCTTCCCGTATCTTGACAAGACCCGGGAAAATTCTTGACAGTCTCTCTGCAAGTGCCTTGAAATCAAATGGTTTTTCCATCAGCCTTACTTCCTTGACAAAGGAACCGTTGATAATCACTTTCAGGATCCCGTGTCCCTCAACGTTATCGAGCACAACATCAAGTCTTTCATCTATTCCAGCAAGCGTGCCACTGTAAATTTTTTGATCGGAAGTTTCCACGGAGACCTTTTTTCCAAGGAACTGGAGAGCCTCCTCACCAAATTTGCGTGTTACAACTGCAGCCATACTAATCGGTATCGTTGAGTAGTATATATACGAATTTTTGTGTTGTAGCCTGCCTAACCAATGTTCTGATATGGCTTAATAGAGTTGTCACATACTCTATGTGATATGGATATATGTTTGCGTCTTGTAGTCGTCGCTTTGTATGATCACTATAACTTATTTTTAGATCAAGCTTCTCTAATGACAACAATATCCTTGGTCTCCCTTGCTTTATAATAAAATTTTTTCATAACTACAATATTATACAATTTGCTCGTTGTCAATTCAAATGTGCAGTTTGGTTGAGTATATATAGGGTAGGCCTTTTTGCATAAGTCCGTCTGCTGTTAGTATATAGTGATATTGTTTAAAACTACTTCGCGCCGACTGCAGCATATATGTATGCATCTCCTACAGATACATTGCTCATTCTTTTTCTTGTAGGTTATTTTGAGTTTTATTGTTGTCAAGTGGCTAAACACTCTGCTGCCAGTCTCTATAATAGCAGATATATCAGTCACATGTGCTTTATCAATTGAAAATTTTACCGCTACTATGAGATGAAACATTAGTATTTGAAAAATCTATGCATGTCTCCCTTTTCTGATACAAGCATGAGCCAGTCTATGCCTAGAAGTTTTGGTTTTGATTTTGGTTTTTTTTGCACCAAAGCTAATATTTCATCGGCAGTTTCTTCTGGGGTCTTGCCCGTCGTATCAAATTCGGCAACTTTACGTTTGCCAAAGGTTTTCGTTGAATCGTAGAGTAATGTACCTAAGATCTCACTTGCAACATTCTCTTTGACTTTGTCCACTCTGTAGCCTCTCTTTTTAAGAGTCTTCTCCAATTCATATGGTGACTTGCGCAGGACTGCTACCGAGCTGATGCCTGCAGGTTTTAATACATAGGGAGCAAGGTGTCCCACTATCACCAAATCTCCTTTCGCCTTGAGCTCGTTCTCAAGCAGCCTGACTAGCCTTTTAATATCAACATCAAACCCGTGATCAGTCTTCTTTCCAATGGCATTGTTGTCAATTGCAATGTTGTTGATGTCAATTATCTCTGCATCTGTCTTTTCTGCAATTATCTTCGCAGTTGTGTGCTTGCCAACACCAGGATTGCCGGTGATAACAAATCTGAGCTTCTTCAATTAGCCTTTATCATGTACGACGTTATTTATTCATGAATACACTAACAATAGAGACATGCGCACCTGCGAATCCTGCAGCAGAGTCAGATTCTACTCACTCAACTTTCTATTCTCAAAGACCATATGCAATGAATGCTATCTAAAGATGAAAGAAAAGCATAACGAGCGCTAGCTCTGTACGCTGCCGCATTTAGTGCAGAATTTCGCATTGCCCTTAAGCTTATTGCCGCAGCTGATGCAAAATTTGGTTTCTGGCTCCAGTGTCTCCCTTTTAAGTGGCGTCAATTGTGGAGGAGACATCATTTCTGTGGGCGGCGCAGACTCGACTCCCTTGTACATATCTGTGACAGCACCGCTAGGCTTGAATGAGTCATCTACGTCTGGCATCAACTGTGGTTCTTTTTTGCTCCCTTTTTCCTCAAGGTAGAGCACGAGGCGTGGCCCGCGTTCACCGCTAGGAAGGTTCACCTGATCGCCAAGCCAAATTGCGAATTTTCTCAGTGTCATGTCGGGAGTAGAAAATGTGAGTGAGTGAGTTGACATGTATTCCTCAGTAGCAGCCCTGCCGTTGAACACCTTTACCATTATTAATGAATGCCTGAAAGTAGATATATTAATTATTGCGACTTACCGCACTTGCTGCAGAACTTCGCATGCGCTGGTATTGACGCATTGCATGCAACACAATTTTTTGTTGTTGTTGTTGAGCTTGCCCGAGGTTTTGGTAGCTCAATATCTACAGGCTTGAATGTGGGCTCCTGTGGCAAAGGAAGTGAATAGTCATTGCCGCCGCCTGCTGCAGCGGGCCCTACTGTGCCACCGGTGCCCACAAATCCTCCTATGCCAAAGCCTGCCTGTGGGGCTGATGAACCTCCCCCGGTGGGGCTTTTGATAGATGTGCCCTTGTCCATGGCATTTTTGATTTCAAGTATTACTCGAACAGCAAGAAAATTTAGTGCAGATGTCGAGATAAGATACTCGCCTATGTTGTTAAAGAACTCCTTATCTCCCATCTTGCCCTGTTTGTAGAGCTGGTTTGCGTCGATAAATGCTTCGTACAAATTCTGAGTATCGTTGATTAGCTGCTTGAGCTTTTCAGCTAACCCACCTAATGTGTCGACGCCAAAAGACATTAAAAAATAGAGAGCCAGCGGGCTTTAAAAAGGGTGTGCCTGCCTGCTAATAGTTGTTGTTGTTGTAGCCGCCGCTGTATCCACGGCTGTTATCATAGCGACTGCGCCTTCTTTCGCGACCATATCCGCCGCTCTGGCTCCTGCCGCCTCTATAGCCGCTGGAACTTCCTCCTCCTCCGCTCGCCATAGCGTCTTTCGCCACCACCACGCTCATTACGATAGCCGCTTCTGCTGCCATAGCCACCGCGCCAGCGGTATCCACCGCCGCCTCGGCCAAACGATGCTTGGCGCTGCGCTATTACCGGCACGACAACTCCAAGCTCATCATTCAGCTTACGGATCGGCGAGCTTTGTCTGCGCAAGTATCCGCTCAAAGTCAGAGATCCTGTCGTTTGAGACAAGTGAGATTGCCTTGCCCTCTCCCCCTGCTCTTGCAGTCCTTCCAATCCTATGGAAATAGAGATTAGGGTCCTCCGGCACATCATAATTGATTACATTTCCAATAGCCGGGACATCTATGCCTCTTGCCGCTATGTCTGTTGCAACAAGTATGTCTTCAGCTCCTCTCTTGAACTTGTGCATAGCATTGTCTCTCTGCTTTTGTGAAAGATCGCCATGAATCGTAACTGCACTAAAGCCCTCCTGCCTGAGCTTATAGGCAATCCTATCTGCTCTTTGTTTTGTTGCAGCAAACACTATGGTCTGTGATTTGGCATTCTGGTTCCGCCGAATGAAGTCCATCAAGTGTTTGAATTTTTCGCGCTCTTCTACTACCAGATAGGATTGGTCGATGCTTTCAAGTGTGATTTCTTCTTCATTAAGCCTCACGTGCTCAATCTTGTTCTGCCTCATATATTCATCTGCCAGCCTCAAGATCTGTGGCGGCATTGTTGCAGAGAAAAGGCAAGTCTGCCTGTCATCGTTGACATAGAACAGGATGAACTTGATGTCGTCAATAAATCCCATGTCGAGCATCCTGTCTGCTTCGTCCAGCACTACGAACCTGACATCATCTAGGATTATCGAGCCTTGCTTGATGTGATCAATAAGTCTTCCTGGCGTCGCAACAATTATTTGTACACCTCTCCTGAGTTTATCTAGCTGCAGGTTGATGCTTTGGCCGCCGTAGATTGTAGCCGCCCTGATTCCTGTATACTTTGCGAATCGGGTGATCTCATCTGTCACCTGCACCGCAAGTTCTCTTGTCGGAGCAAGTATCAAGACCTGCACCGGGCCGCCCGGTTTGATTTGTTGCAATATGGGTAGGCCAAAGGCCGCTGTCTTGCCGGTTCCTGTATGCGCCTGTCCCACGACATCTTTACCCTGCAAAATAAGAGGTATAGCTGTCTCTTGTATAGGAAATGGCGCCTTAAATCCATTTTCTGTGAGTGCTTTTGTTAGTTGTGCACTCAAACCTAACTGTTCAAAGGTTTTTGTCATTTTCCTTTTTCACTTTTGTATATTCTTTTATATCCACAAAAGCCACGGAAGATATGAAAAGTCGTTTTCTTGGTCATACTTGACAAATCTGCCGTACAGAAACTTTTGTCTTGATTTGTTTAGGCAAGACAATGATATAAGGCATACGGTGTCATATTCACTCATATTCAGTTTAAATTTCAAGCTCCCCTAACGATCATGCTAATAAATGCCTGACCCAGATGCTAAGCGCTTGCTTTGGTTCCTTTTTGCTGGCTCCAGGGGGGGCGAGAATAGGATCAGGATAATTGACCTTCTTAAGAAGAGGCCCTACAACATCAACCAGCTCGCCGATGCGCTTGGAGTTGATTACAAGCTAGTGCAGCATCACATCGGCGTGCTTGAGAGGAACAACATGGTCACAAGGACAGGTGAAAAGTATGCGGTACTTTATTTTATTTCAAACTACCTAGAGGCTAATATTGAGGCATTGAACGAGATTCAGGCCGCAATAGAAAAAAACAGAACAAATCTGGAAAAAAGTAAATAAGGCTACCTCTGACGTCTGATGATTAATGGCTCTGCTGATGGACATCAGCTCCCTAGTAAGCATGGCAAACATGGCTATACTGATTGCATTGCTCGGAGTGTATGCTAGAATATATGTCAAGACTAGAGCCACTTTTACGATCGGCCTTGCGGTTTTTGCCAGCATGCTGATGCTGCACAATGGCATAGCAGTTTACGGATACTTTGCAATGGCGCCGCTTTATTCTAATGAATTGCTGCTCTATTTTGCCGGGATACATATCGCGGAGCTTGTGGGCTTGATAGCACTTCTGAAAGTAACAGTCTGGCCTGAGGGATTAAAGGCCACCAAAGCTGCCTCATAGACTGCAGAGCAAGCTACAGATCTGGTAGAGATCTGGAAAAAAGTATTAATCCAAAAATTGGCAGATGCTGCGTGAGTTGGTAGAGATTAGCATTCTAATATCTGCTTTGGCGGGGGCAGGATCATTTTTCTCCCCCTGCATCTTGCCGATAATCCCTGCATTTGTCTCATATCTCTCTGGCACAGTCCTGACTGAGGTCCAGGGTCAAAACCCGAGCCCTAGTGGTGCTTCAGTCGCCATGAAAAAATCTACTAGGCTCAATATCTTTCTGAACACCATTTATTTTGTGCTTGGGTTTTCGCTTGTGTTTGCTGTCATGGGCGTGGTGTTGAACAGCTTCCTTGCCAACATTGGCACCGGCTTTCAGACCACTTTCCAGTTGATAGGGGGTGCAGTAATAATTGCATTTGGCGGATATCTTATCTTGTCTATGAAGCTGCGCTTCCTCAACTTTGAAAAGAGAATGAGAAATCTACCCCGCTTTAAGACTACCTATCTTACATCTTTTGTGTTTGGAGCTGCCTTTGCTTCTGGCTGGACGCCATGTGTGGGCCCGATACTTGGGACGACGCTTACGCTTGCCGCCACATCTCCTGGCGCCGCTTATAATTCACTTCTTGCATACTCTCTTGGACTTGGCGTGCCGTTTCTCATGACAGGTGCCTTCTTTTCGCAGTCAAGAAAGGTAATTGGCAAGATGGTCAAGCATCTAAAATATTTTAACCCGATAATGGGCTCGATACTGGTCGTCCTAGGCATACTTGTACTCACAAACCAACTGAGCATAATCGGCAACTTTCCACTTGCAAGCGAGATAATTAATTTGGAGCGAGGAGTATGAATTCAGACAACCTGAGTGCACTGACAGTAGGCGTCGGGGTAGTGGCACTCATTATCGGCTTTGGAGTATACTTTAACAGTCCCGAGCTTAACAATGCTGCTTCAGTCCAGCAGAAGAGCTTTGTGCCTGCCGCCGTAGTCGAAGAAAACGGCACAATAACAAGAGTGCAAATAGACAAGTCGCAGTTCAAGATGGCTCCCGAGCTAACGAAGATCACAAGCTATATCAACTCCCAGCCAATAACGCTTGCAGATCTGAGGGGCAAAGTGGTCCTGGTAGATTTCTGGACTTACAGCTGCATCAACTGCATCAGAACTATTCCATACTTAAACGCATGGCACGAAAAATATGCAGATGATGGTCTGGTGATTGTTGGCATACACACACCAGAATTTGAGTTTGAAAAAGACTATAACAACGTCAAGGCTGCAGTTGAAAAATTCGACATCAAGTATCCTATAGCACAGGATAACGAAAAGGACACATGGAAGGTATACGAAAACCTCTACTGGCCGCGGAAATATCTAATCGATACTGAAGGCTACATTCGCTACGACCACATTGGAGAGGGTGCATACGCTGAAACCGAAAAAGTTATCCAATCACTCCTTGCAGAGCGGACAGAATACATTGGTGGTGGAAACGTCACATTTGATCAATCAATAACAAACCCCGAAAGTCGGGAGAGCGTCAACTTTGATAGGATCGACACACCTGAGCTGTACTTTGGCTACGAGTACCTCAAGGGCTCCGCTCGGAAACTCTGAAGGCTACAAACCAGATCAGGTAGTCAAGTATACGATCCCAGATGATTCCGCGATTGTACCCAATAGGATATACCTTGCCGGTGAATGGAAAAACAACAACGACCACATGGAGCTCCAGAGTGAAGTTGGACGCATTGTCATATCGTACTCTGCCAAGGCAGTCAACATGGTTGCAGCGGGGAGCGGTGAGCTCCATATTTTGGAGGACAACTCCAAATTAGATAATAGCTCAAGTGGCACAGATATCTCTGAGGATGGTACGGTCAAAATAGATGGCCAAAGGCTCTATAACATTGTAGGGCATGAACAGTATGGCAACCACGATATAGCGATCGAAGTTGTAGGGAGAGGGTTTCATATATACACCTTCACATTTGGTTAGAACTTGTCGGGCTCCATGATTTCTTATAAAATATCACAGCTTTATATGAAGCCGCCACCTTTTTTATATGAAAAACTATGCTAAGATAATAAGTGGCAAAACTCTAGCGCATCGCTTAAGTTGAAAAAAGTTTCAGTGTGAATAATTAAGAGTCTATAGGAGGTTTTTGCGCACGCATCTCTCCCTCTCCTCACAGCAGAATCTTTCTTGCGCTTCAGGTTTACCCATATTCTTCCATCTGATAGATTAATACAATTCTGAAAACTGCAACTTTTCCTTTCGATAGATTATTCTAGCGAAAGAAATGGCAGGATTCTTTATCATCCATCTTCAATGAAATTTTCGGATTGTAGTCAACATAGCGTGCGTACATAAAGTCAAATCATGTGCCAGGAAGTATAGCATCTACTAATATCTCACATGCTCTATCAACTTTCTGTATCAGCTCAACTCTTCTTCTGAAATCCAAAGTAGCACGAATGGCAGTATTCCTTGCCATAGATTACGCCTTGTGTTCCGCATTTAACACAGGCTTTTTCGTGATCTACAGTAGAATCTAAAGATTTGGCCTTTTGGAGGCACTTGCCGCAGATAGGGGCTTCAAGGTTGTAGCTGGACAAGAATCCTGCACCGCACTGAGTGCATCTCAGACTGTACATTTTTCCTTTTGGTTTCCAGCGTTTTAATAATCCCACGGAGTATCTATTAGTGCAGCGGAATAATCAATGTATCGTTGGAACTCTCTCTGTCTCTGTCTCTGATATTTTATCGGTATGCTGATATTATACTTAGCACTACCGCATTGACATCAGAAATGTCTGATACAAGCCGGCTTCTTGTGCGCAGAATAAAAGATGGTACAGTAATAGATCACATTGAAGCAAGCAAGGCACTTCTGGTTTTGCGAGCATTGGACATCACTGGCAAGGAGGGAAATGTAATCACTGTCGCACTGAATGTCCCAAGTAGCAAGCATGGCAAGAAGGATATCATAAAGGTCGAAAACAGGTTTCTGGAAACAAGTGAAACCAACAAGCTTGCACTCATTGCCCCGCGGTCAACAATCAACATTATCCGAGATTATAAGCTGCTTGAAAAACGTAAGGTCCAGATGCCTCATTCAATAGTCGGAATCTTCAAGTGTCCTAACCTAAAATGCATTACAAATAGTGGCGAAGAAATAAGGTCTCTGATAGATGTCATAGACAAGGAAAAAGTGGTGCTCAAGTGTAGATACTGTGCCCGGACTCTTTCAACTGACGAGTTGGTGTTTTAGGGACGCAATCTATCTGTCCTCCTCGGCTTCCATTCTAAGTTGCTATGTTGTAGTCTGCTGACTTAAGAAGTTTGTAAATTCAATTAATGGAGCATTTTTGCACATTATTGAGGCATCTACCATCCCAGAGAATCAGCAGACTTGGCAGCTGCCATATTGAGGGCATCTTCTGGTGATGCAGTCCCGTTGTAAACTTGTTGTATGGCTTGGTGTATATGTTCAGCTATCTCCGGATATTCAGCTAAATTTGGTCTGCTTCTACCATATGGAATCATTGAAACCATTTCTTCGAAGAATGGGACCGATTCCTTTAGCGGTTGGGAGGCTGGACCCTCACCTAATACTTTCTGTGTTGGCAAATAGCCATACTCTTGTAAAAATGGACCCAGTATTTCTGGCTGAGCCACTATTGTTATCAATTCCCATGACAAGTCGCTATTTTTCGAGGTAGTTGGTATAGATAACTCATATCCTCCCATCATAGTTGAGGTTTGGATTGTTTGGTTAGGTACAGGAAACATGGGGATAAATCCAACTTCCTGCTCCAACGTTGGCCAAGATTCTATTGGAAATTCTCCCGGCATCCAAGAACCTGCTAGCATTACTGAGAAATTCTTATTGACAAATGCTGTGTCAAGATATGGTCTATCTTGCGGCTTAATGCCTGCATCTACCTGCCGCTTCAGAAAGTCCATTCCTCTTATTCCCTCAGAGCTATTGTATGATGGAAACCAGTAGACACCTTTTGTAGGATGACCTTCACGGAGCTGCAGTATTTCTCCTCCAAGCATCCAAAGGTACGGATACCACATATCCAGATCATGTGAAGCACCTACAAGATGTACTCCTTGAATTACGCTATTATCTTCTTCAAAGAAATCATCGAGTTTTACTGCTGCAGAAATGTATCCATCCCAAGTTTTCAATGATTCCGGATCAACTCCTGCTTCTTGCAGCATGTCCTTCCAATACCACATACCCCTGATATCGGTCCATAGCCACATACCATATATAGTGTTATTATAGACGGAGCCATCAAGATTTGCTTCGTATAGATCAGACATTCTACCCCACTCCTCAAATTCATCAGTTAGATTAGTTAGCAAACGTTTCTCTGCAAATTCTCCAAGCCAAATTTGATCTACAGATATAATGTCCACAGATTCCCCCTGAGATATTCTATCTAAAATCTCATTTCTTGTTTCATTGTAAAGGAAATCAGTGTATTCTAACTGTATGTTCATGTCTGGATGGCGTCTATTGAGCTCATCAAGAGCAGGCTGGAGCAGGCTGAATCCATCTTCCGGACTCACCTAGGTCAGTAAAAAGCCCTCTAAGGGTAATATTAGATTTATCAGCTAATGAATTTGACTGATTTGATGGAGCAAGAGTTACAGTGTTGTATTCATTACTATTGTCATCATAAGTTGTTGTGTTAGTAGGAGGTAAACTGGTGGCGGTAGCTAGCAAAGGTTGTAAAAAAGTGGGTGTTATGATTATCGTTAGAAGAGCTATGACAACCAGACCCATCTTGGCAATACAATACTGATTCGTCTTGAATAGTTGACATCTTCCACTCAATTATATGGTGTTAACTCCTGCTCCAGTTTTCCCAACTATTATAAAGATGGACACAGCCCTTGCATAAAAACATCTTCCTTCATTTTTCTGGACCGGCTATTCCAAGTAGGTAAAAGCACTTATAGTATAGCAACCCGTTTATACTTTAACCATAGGGTTAACAGCAATAGTGACAGAAATAAGAAGAATTAGGTTAGGCATAAGAGGATTTGGAATTCTTGCTATAATATTGATTATAATTTCATCCTATGCTTTGTTCTTTTATTTCCAGCGTGAAACCAACGAGCAGCTAAAATCACAGCTTTTTGAAGAGCAAAAGGAAAGGCAGCTAGGAGCTACCCGGCAAATTGCTGATCATATGGGCTCTGATCTCACACTGTTCCTGTCAATTCTTGATGGCATTTCAAATTCTAAATACTTGCAAGATGGCCAATTCTATGATCAAGAAATCAGACAGCTTGCAACAGAAAAATATGAGCAAATGAGCGAAAGGGCTGATAGCCTGTTTATTTTGAATAATGAAGACATAGTGGTAGGTGGAGCAGGCAATCTTAGCGGTGGTAGAAGCACAATAGCTCCTGTAGGAAATGATCTCTCCTTCAGGCCGTGGGTCAGAGAGACACATGATACCCTCAAACCTGTTTTCTCAGAGGGATTTGAACATCTGGGAGAATACAGGGTAATCATTACTGATCCTGTGATAGACCGAGAGACAAAACAATACTTGGGCTTAGTGGGGGTTTCGATTCCCACAGTACGTTTCTTTGAGCATTATGGAAATGTTTATGATATCAATTCACAATTTCTAGCGGCATTTGATAGTAAGGGCACTATTCTTGCAGTAGGAGCTAATCCAAACCTAGTAGGTCTTGACTATTTTGGAGAGGCAGTGCAGAACTTTGCAAACCACAATCCCACACTCAATAAGCATATAGTTGAGTTATTGCAAGGCAAAACAGGTGCTATAGTCTTTGACGCGGGAAGAGGAGAAAGGCTCTCAACTTCTCAACTCATAAATGTTGCAGGCAGCCCTACATACTTTCTGCAGGTAGTTACTCCAACTGAGGCTATATACTCACAGATAGATAATATTCTTTCAAGAGAAAGCGTAAGATTTGCATTATTTTTAGCAGCCCCTACTGGGGCTAGTGCAATCTTGATAATATTTCTATTACTTTGGAACTCCAGTCTTGGAAAGGAAGTAAAGAAAAGGACCAGAGAGTTACAGGAATCAAATAGGCTCCTCGGTGTTACCAATGAACAGTTAAGGGAGCGAGATCGTATGCAAAATGAATTCATAAATATTGCTGCCCATGAAATGCGAACACCAATACAGCCAATTCTTGGATTATCTGATATCATACTGCAAAGAATATTGAACATTGCCAAGCAATTGCAAAGGGGAGAGGAGGAGGTTGTTTACGAACAGCTACAGGATTCCTCTGGCGGTCCGACTCGATCTAATTCAATCTTTAGGTCCTCTTTGTCACTATCTGTAGAGAAGATTATCCCAATGGTAGAGATCATAAATAGGAACGCAAAAAGACTCGAGAAGCTGACCAACAATTTACTGGATGTTACACGAATCGAAAACAACAAGTCTCTAGATCTAAGCAAGGAGCTATTTGCAATTGATTCCGTTATTCAAGATTGTATAATCGATGCTCGTCAGCATATTGGAAAGAAGAATCTTAAATTTTCGTATGTTCCAGCAGGCGACAACCAACAGGTAAAAATCAAAGCAGATAAGATGAGAATTGTACAGGTTTTAACGAATCTGCTGGATAATTCGATAAACTCCAGTCAAGAGGGACTTATCTCTGTGACAGCAGCTATTGACTCTGACGCAAATAGTATAACTGTAAGCGTGAAAGATGAAGGGTCAGGGATAAATCGAGATCTCATTCCAAGATTATTCTCAAAGTTTGCAACCGCTTCAGAAAGAGGCAC
The DNA here is from genome assembly GCA_963786915.1 of uncultured Nitrososphaeraceae archaeon. GTDB lineage: Archaea > Thermoproteota > Nitrososphaeria > Nitrososphaerales > Nitrososphaeraceae > Nitrososphaera. Next base: position 144,442 of record CAWBAU010000010.1, on the reverse strand, counting down.
TGGCCTTGGATTGTACATTTCAAAGAAGATTATTGAAGCTCATGATGGCAAGATATGGGCTGAGAATAACAAAGATGGAATAGGCGCAACATTTGCATTTACCATACCATTGTTGTGATTCACATGATTGATGTCTGAGTGTGGTTACTTATAATTATCTTGGAATCCTTCTACTCTATTCGAAAGCCGCTGTCTACACACATCTGAAGGATTAAAAACTGGCAAGGCTCGTTAATGCTCTTCCAATTAATGTTGATGATGTAGTTGGCTATTAATTGTATGGTGACAGAGTTAAGGCCAAACAAGCAATTCATGCTGGACTTTCGCAAGCAGTTGACAAGAGAAAGAATGGCCGAACTTAAGAGGTCATATTAATGAGGTACAATAATAATGACAATAATAATAATCCCTTTATAGTAGACACTAAAGGTTAAAAGCTGAAATAATGCAATATTCTCTTGCCAAGAGACATCGCTAGTTAATTATAGACTTATATGTAAAAATCATCTGAACAAAGAAGAATTGCGTGTAAAACAATTTGTAAATTGGGTGACGACCGATTCGTTAGAAGGGCCAATTCCGCTTGTTGATGCATGTACTTTACCAATTTTGAAGTTCTCTTACATATCTTTGAGACTCCTTCTTCGGGTATTGCTAGGCCGACAGAGAAGAAATAAAATACATTTTCTGGGTAAGTTTTGGCTCGACAACAGCGAGCCCTTCATATCTGTTAATGGCTCGTCTACATCGCTTTCTTTATAGAAATAAAGATGATGTTCATCTGCTAAGGATACATGTGCCAAGACATCATTACCAATATTTTTGCAGAATAGAAAAGGGTGATTTTCTCCCTGGGCATGAAGGTTACATCTTGACAAAATTTACGCCAAAAGAAGGAGACATAGTTGTTGACATTGGCGCGCACATAGGTCGCTATACTATAACAAGCTCAAAACAGGTTGGTAACACCGGCAAAGTGGTGGCTATTGAAGCTGATCCGGAAAATTTCCAGCTCCTAAAAAGAAACATTGCTCTTAACAAGCTGACAAATGTCATGCCATTAAACTACGCAGTATTTTCGGAAAGAACAAAAATCAAGTTGTATGAGCAATCAGCTTCAGCTAAATATAATAGCATAATGTTGACCCGAGCCGCAAAAACTAAGAATTATGTAGAGGTAAACGCAGACACATTGGACAGTATTCTCAACCTAAATGGAGTAAATCGAGTCAATTGGATAAAAATAGATGTAGAGGGCGCAGAGTTTGAGGTGTTGAAAGGGTCAACTAAAACATTGTCTGGTGAAAATACGTATCTTCTTATAGAAATACATAATATTGAGGATCCAAGCCATTATGATAATATTGTTAATTTTCTCAAAGATGATAACTATGAAATAACATTTGAGCAGCGCTATGAAGGCAGCGGTGAAAGTCATGTAATATTTCATAAGAAAAATAAGGATAATGACAATTCAAGAAATCTTTGACAATGTTTTCCAAGCATTGGATGCCTTTTGATTTTCAATTCTTTTTTGTATTAGGGCTAACTTGTTACGCTAAACCTTTTTTCTTTCAGTTGGTTAATGGCAAATGTCATATCTTTCCCTCCAAAGTCTTCCGCTCGTCGAGGAGATATTTCAGAATGGACAATATCGTGCCTCACACTTCAAAGTAATGCAAATTAAGATGATTTTACAGACAATGCAAGCAGCATTGCACGGTCATTTGTTCTCGATATAATTGAATCTTCTTATATGATTTTGATATTAAAAAATTAACACAATTTTACATATACTTAGCCACAGATTCTATTTTTGATATGTTATCAGATTCGCCTATTAGGCCAACCATCCCGGTAGTAGATTTGAATCGCGCAAAAAGATTCTACGATACAACCCTAGGTCTTAAACCTGTGCCTGCCAATAACGATAACACATCTGGCATGGCTATCTTTGAATGTGGCAACGGCACTCGTATGGAGCTTTACCAACGGGGCCCCTCGAAAGCAGACCACACTGTAGCTACATTTGAAGTGTCTAATATAGAAGAGGAGGTTAATGCTTTGAGAGGAAAGGGAGTTATTTTTGAGGAGTATGATATGCCTGAAATCAAAACTCAAAACGGTATAGCCACACAAGGCTTAATCAAAGCGGCATGGTTCAAGGATAGCGAAGGAAACATTCTCTGTATTCACCAAATAATAAGATAAACTTGCTTGCATTCAAGCTAAAACACAAAACCCGAACCTCTGAACACTTCATCATCATCTACAGCATAGGATGTTCACGATATTTGTATTGTAAATAAGAAACTATTGTTTGAGTTTGATCGTATTTTTGCTGTCTTTGTAAGATATATCACTTATTAGTATATGATATACTCCTCTTCATTGTATAGCGTCGTTGAGCTAATATGCAACTCAAGGGAACCAACCAATTATAGAATTTCTTATCTATATAATAGGTGTCAAGATAGACCGAGAAGAACGAAAGAGAGAGAAGAGAGGGGGTGGAATAGAGAAAGAATGGTTCAAGAACGTATAAAACAATTTACTGGCGATCCTTCCTTCATTGAAGTTGAGGTTAACACATTTCTAGCACAATCTGGCGATAACATCGACTTAGTTGATTTTCGAATTGTAGATGCTGCAAACGGGGGATCATCAGCTCCTAAGAATGTACTTTATCTGCTATACAAGTTGAGGAGAGAGTAATAGAGAGAGGAGAAACGACTCAGTCTCTCAAAAACGAGTCAAAAGCGGTGGAGGGATCATCAAAAGGTGGAGGTATCTCCACTAACAAACAATATCATCATCGGAAGAAGTTCGTGTTCTCTACTTTTTTCTTTCTTTCTGTTGTTACTTGTATTAGTAATAGAATCTGACCTGCTATGTCTTCTGATACTACAGAGCTGATTAACAAATCACGTGTGTATCTACATGCAGATAAGAATTGAAGCATCAAGAAGAGAATGAGAGAAGGAGAAAAGAAGATCCAAACTGGATCCAAAGCTAGAACACAAATTATCAACACTGCTGTTTTAGAAACTTCTGGCGAAACTCAAATAAGCTATCGCGTATTACTATGTGACCTATTGAATCGAAGAAAATTTACAATATCTATAAAAACATTAGTAATATTGTTTGCTGTTATAGGAAGTTTCAATGTTTTAGTCTCTGCAACTACACTATCTCCAGTTTTTTCAACTTTGTCTACATCTGTTGATCAGGGGCAACTCTCACAACCCTCTGCAACTCAGGACATAAATAACCTTACCAACTCTACATCTCGGGACATAAGTAGTCTTTTCAAGGGACTTCAAGAATTCTTATCTCCATCGGGCTATGAACAAGCAAGGGAAGATCCATCATATGCCATCAATATTGCCTTCTCAGAGCTAGGCAATTTGCCATTTGAACCATCAGATATTGCAATTCCATCAAACATGGGAGTGATATGGTTTAACGATGATGATTCGCAGCATTCTGTTACCTTTAATGACACGAATCCAGAAGCTATTGATTCAGGAGATATAGCTCCAGGAGGATTCTTTATCCACAAGTTTACGACTCCAGGAACCTATGACTACTATGACGGTACAAACCCCCAATCAAAGGGGAGGATCAACGTAGGAGCCGAATTTGAGAGTGGACAGTATATGAACATGCTAGTTGGTGGAGACGCACTGCCTTTTGAAGCAGGCAAGGTGGGGAGGACAACCTTTTCATTTGTGCCAAATGACAATGTCACCACTATCCCACCATCCTTGAGCATAACGTATAATGTGGTTATTGCAGACTCAAATGGCACGCAGCTTTACTCTGGCCAGTTTGATGATTCTGACGGCATCTTGGACCTAGAGCTGATACCTTCAAGCAGGTCATTATCATCTAACCAAACAACAACAACAACAACATCAAACCAAACAGCATCAAACTTTGTAACCTGGGGACCTGATCTTACAGACCAAGAAGGAGTTGCAAGCGACGGAGCATTTCATGTTCAAGGTCCTGTAATGACAGAGAATCAGGATTACACGATCACTGTATCCATTACTAGCGTAGACGACACTGCACAACCTCAGCCACCCTCCGATGACTTCTTGCTACCTTCCGTCAACTCCACTGGCAACTCTTTGGTGCCGGTTGATGCAGCTGAATAAGTAAGGAACAGTGTACTTCTACTTGCAAAGTATATGATAATAGCAACGCTGGTCGCATTATAGCCGATAATAGTAGAAAATTTTCAATATGTCGTTCAGTTAACCTGCCATCGGGGCATGACTGGAGAGGATGTGTTAGAATGCATGACCCGAAGAGTTAAAGAAAGAGCACTAAGTGTTACATGACAACATTAGCTTCTCACATTATGGAGGATCCTAAAGTAGTTGCCCTTTCTTTACTGCTGTTCACTATCCCTCAAGTCTTTCAGTATTATTATTATCCTTTGATGATAATATGTTGGTTTGAATTGACTTGTGCAACTTATCTTGCCTTTCAATGATATGCTCTATCTTGCTATTTAGTTCCAATATTGCATTCAAAGTTGAATCATGACGCTTATCTGATTCTTGTAATCTTTTTAGAATTCTATCATGACGCTCATTAAGCTCTTTTATGTGTGCGAGCGTAAAATCTTGCTTTTCAGTGGTTTTCTTTTGACTGTTGTAGATCCACCAACTGATTATTCCACCAATGACTGCCCCAATTGCAATCCCAAGGAAAGTGCTCGAAGCATTTGTCATGTCTTGGCAATCTTTTGTAAGTTCGGGGACGCAGCCCCATGTAACGAGGAGAAGATCTTGCAACATACTATAACTATCCTATTGATATACGCATTTGTCGCTTTTTAGAGGTCTGTCTGCCTTCAGCTGCTGCCAGCAGCAGTTCGCAGGTCCCGGGTTGTAAATCCACTGAAATAACCGTGGCATTCACGAACAGGGTTGAAATCGGATTTACACTTCCTTCAAGTACAATAAACGGAGTCCATTTCGACATCTCCACCTATAGAGTTCTTCTTTGTCCGGGTTTGCCCTACTCTGTAGCTCCTTTCTGACATCTGCTGACTTCATGCTTCTGATACCATGAAGCTAGCTAGCTTTAACCATCAGGATGCTTATAAATAGCTGGTTGTTCGGTTCCGCAATTACGGCATGATCCCATTACATGCTCACTCTGTTTACCGCAATTTGGACAACTTTCGACGTTTGGATTTGTTATCACAGTGTGATATTTTGCGGTTATATTATAAAGCACTCTGTGTGGTCGAATCAGCTAAGAAAGAACTCATCAATTTACCACCAACCAGATTGCAATACCCTTTTATAACAACCCTTGATGCAACGCTACCGATAGAATGGTAAGATTCCATACCACGCATGATAACTTGCCTATCCACAAAGCCATTTCTTGTACAGTAAATACTGAAGTTCGAAACCTCATCGAGGTTAGCATATGAAATCTTTATTTTCCTTTCACTTCTTCTTTACCCTAAACTATGGGTTTTGATGAGGTTGTACTATCATGGAAGAAGAGTAAGCGGAAAAGAGTAAAAAGTGTAATGATCTTATCTATGTGGAAATGATGGATCTTTGAATTTTTTTATTGTATAGATCGTGGATTGTAGAACAAGGTACAATTAAGTGGGCTCTTCTAGCTACTGTTAAAAATTGGAGAGAATGGCGCTTTTGTAGTAGTAGCCTATTGGAGGTGAGATGCAGAACAGCATTCTTACTGATTGCTTGTGGCACGGCTACGTGGCGAGACAGGCTCTGCATTGTAGAAAGCAGGTATTTTTACTTTCATCTAGTTTCTAATGTGTTAATGTGGTGGTATTTCCAGTTCCTTCTTTGTTGGGCATTTCTTGCACAACATCGGTAGTCAATTGTGTACTTGTTACTTTCTTGCCAGTAGAGTCAGTAACCGTTAGGTTAAACAAGTATTTGCCAGGTAAATCAAAACTGCGCGTAACTTTTTGACCAGTCAGGGTAAGACCATCGCTAAATTTCCATTCAAACGAAATTGGCGCTTTTTCAGACTTGGCATCGGCAGAATATGTTCCTTCCTCACCTACAGCCAGTATACCCGGATAGTGTGTAGAGAATCCAAGTGTATACCCTTTGTCTTGACCTACTGCTCCCAGAAAGAGCCCTGCGAGAGTTTTGTTATATCCCGTAACAAGCATAATGGATATTATTCCAACCGCTATAGCTATAGTGCTAAATATTATTGCCAGTCTTATGGTTCTTGACATTGCTATCCTGACAATTGATATTCCCTAAATCCTTTCCTTTCCTCATATACAAGATAATCGCTTCGCTTCCAAGAAAATGGAAGCCATTATTACAGCAATAGTCCTGCCCATGCATACCTGAAACTTGAGAGTAGTATTCGCTTTGGGATGTGCAGAAGGTGACAAGTGGTAATTTGATGCAATTTGGAACTTCTCTTTTGCTGAGAGAAGACTATGCTATAAGATGAAAATCAATCCATGTGTTCTTTTATGTATGTTCAAATCCTCTTCAGATGATGCAATATATCCACACATTTCACAATTTACTATCATCTCGTCTAGGCTCTTTGGAATTCCCAGAATAAACACATCCTCAAACTCTGTTATTGAATAATGATCTGCAATGTCAGGATCGGATTTTATAAAGTCATGCAGGATCTTCCTTACCTCATCTCTAGAAACCCCAAGTTTCTCTAAGACTATTTCGACTTCATCTTCAGAAAGCGAGATATACATAGTATCACGTGATTGCGTAATTTTGTGCATCAGGTAGTCATTAATTTTCCTAGCAAGCTCATTATCACCAGCACAGTTTATGACTATTGACTGCATAAGCAATCATAATCTCTGTTGTCAACACTTCTATAATTAAATCTTCTTAAATCCGGCTATGTTCTCAGGATACTGCTACAACGCATATATGTGTGTGCACACTTCCAACAAAAAACTGCCGCCTACTCCACAAACAGGAAGTTCTCGCCTTCTAACATGGTTTTCTTTTAGTTTCCATTTTTACACTAAGTGTAATGTTTCTAGTTGACAGTTTAAATAGTTTCCTAAGTAAAGCATAACCATGGAAAAAGAACGTCAGCAAGATATCAAGAAAAAAAAACGCAAGACATACGGCAAGATAGCGCTGCAAGATAATAATAATAATAATAACGAATCTGGTTCCTCTTCCAACTCCTGCTGCGCGCCTAGATGCTGTTCTGTCGGAGGAGATTCGCTAGCCCAAGTGAAGGCGGTAGAGTGATTAATTTCGGGGGAAAGCCAGGAAAGCCAGCAGAAAGAACGATTTTGTTTGTTTGCGTAGAGAATGCTGGCAGGAGTCAGATAGCTGAACGGTTCTTCAACAGAAAGTATGCGCCAAAAGCCTACAGGGCAATTAGTGCTGGGACTAGACCTGCTTCTCAAATCAATCCTCTTGCCATTCAGGGTATGAATGAAGTTGGCATCGACATCAGCAGTCAAAAATCCAAGATAATAACTGAAGACATGATCAAGGGTTCAGAAAAGTCAGTAAACATGGGCTGCATGGATAAGGCGGAATGTCGACTGCTATTCATAAATAACGTAATAGAGTGGGGTATCGAAGACCCAAGAGGTAAGCCTATCAAAAAGGTCAGGGAGATAAGAGACGAAATAGACAAACGAGTAAAGGAAATTGCTCAAAGCCTCCAAGGACAGAATAGCAGCTAAACTAACCCTTATACAGAAAAGGTTAGCCTTACATTCAGAAGGAAGGCAGCCACAGTCAGCGCATCTTATTTCCATACTCTGAACAATTACATGCTGAAATAATGATAAAAAAAGGTTCATCAGCGCTGCGCATAAAAATTGACAAGAGTAGCCACCCTGAACCCCTATCGAATTAATGGCTACCCATAACTACAGCCATCATATGTTCCATACACTCTAGCAAACTTGGCTGGCTGTCCTGTTGGAAATTTAGCTGGCGGGCTAGACTTGGGATGAGTCTTAGAAATGGTCGTAAGTTCCTGTTACCTTACACCAACCAATGACTTTGATCATAATTCATAGCAGAATCAAAAAAACAGCTAAGTCAGCTTATAATCTGAAGAAATTTGTCATGTCGTATCTAAAGACAAGGATGTAAAATGAATGGTTTCATCATTTCATCTCGCTTTCTGTTGTGCTCACCAAATATAATACAAACTTTAACAGTTCAATCTCTGTAACGAGGGCTTTGTGTGTCATATACATGTGCTGCCCTCTCATTCTCCATTTCTTTTGATTTCAAAAGCTGCTCTAACTTCTCTTTACCTCGTGGAGAATTTTGAAGGGTATTAATCTGTAATTTGAAATGCTTGTTTATAATTGAGCTATTTCGCAGTTTAATCCAGCTTTGAATTTCTTTTGTCTTATTTTGGATGTATGCTTCTGTTGTTGAGTCATGGATTGAGAAGACCAAACTGATGATGATAGCGAAATCTAAAGATAGTTAAAAGCAGCCTAGCACTGAAAGGGGAGGGAGACGAGAGCGCTTATGCCTAGCAGTACTAATGCATCCTCGTCTGTTTTTTGTTAAATGGAATCACAGTGAAACTAGAAGTGAGGGATATGACTGGTGCAATCACTTCCAAAGGTAATAGAAAAGGACATCCATGTACGCATTACATATTTTTATTTCAGAAAGCCAGCATCTCGAAATGATATAAAGTGGATATGGGACAAGAAGGACAAATAATAACCTGTGGAGAGTGCGGTGCCCCAATGGGCAACGGTGTTATACAATCAGATGGTACTATAAGGTTTGTATGCACTAGGAATTTTGAGCATATTCTTTTTGTTCGCCAGAATAATTAATAATAATACTATATAATAATTTAGAGAAAGAATGTATATTGTTTTCCCATTCAGATACTCAGAGAGAGAACAGCAGATCTACGTGAGCGCGCAGATGAACTAGACCCATGAGCATGCGATAGCTCGCAAATAATCTAAAGTCCATCACCTATCCAACCCACTTAACTCTTTTTCTTTTTGTCTTTCTAGTCTTACTTTCTTCTAGTGTGTAGTTACTCATTCTTAGGAGTACAAACTTCAACTACTGACAATCATGAATCTATGCCTACTCCCCTAATGAATTAACACGAACAATGTGGTATTGTTGTCCAAGGTTAACATATATCTATCTGGGGTTACCCAAGAAAGATAGTCTGATCTATTGAAAAAAGGTGGATTTTGGAAAATTTCATGATTTCTTTTGCTCTTTTTCTAAGCCGAACTGATGGGCTGGTCTTTTGACGGACAACCTCTTTATCTTGACAAGGCCGCCGCTTCGTTCCAATTTATTGCTAGACAGCCTGTCAATTGTAAAATGGAATCCGATAAGGGGCGCAAACACCACGACAGTTAGAGCCGCCAGATAATAGCTCTGCAGGTACAATAGATAAAGCGTAATGCCTGCGCCAGTCATTATTTCAATCCAAGTACAGGTGCACAGCTGTATCGCGACATGCTTTAGATTCATATACACTAGAGTTGTCACTTCGACTATTTCATTTTTTCCAGATCTTGGCCGTCATGACTATCATCCTGCACCTTAGTAGTGAGCTTTTTGGATAGCTTGTACCCAAAACCCATAGCAATAAAAAGGGTAATCAAGCCTGCACCCATGGTTATGATAAGGTTAGTCTTGATGACATAATGCATCACAAGCGTCACCGCTATGGCCGGAATGGAAATGATGAGTGCCAAAACTGTGCTGGCGGCAAAAACGTGGGTTGCAGTAACCTTGTTTGGCTTGTTGCTCATCCTGATTTCAACAAGGATTTTAATTTATTAACATTGCCTTGTAGCCAAAAAGAAATTTATTCCCAGCCAATCTGTTGCCTGTAGTATTTCACCAGTTTGGCATGCACTATCCTTTCTCCTGTCGCCTTGGACTTTTCCATCTTTTTCATATGAGAGCGAAGCTGACTGAGGTCGCACATACACACACCTGCAACCGGCTTATACTTTGTTTTCGATATCTCGTGTTTTTTGTGATCGGCGTAGAATATCGGTAGCTTGGTCAGGCCTACTGTCGCCAGCATGCCACCAACTATCCAGTAAACGCTGCCGGTAGGAACCATCGAGGCAAACGGATTGACCCCTGCTACAAACTGCAAATATGCCAGAGGAAGGAATATTGAGAGCACGATTCCGATCGGCGTGGAAAACATTGAGAAAGTAGAGAACCTATCGTAAGGCTCTACTTCGCGCTCGAACTGATTAAGCAATTTTTCCAACTTGTCATCCAGTTTGGTCTCTTCATGAAGGGATGAAAGTTCCATTTGTTATTACAACATTGTCTGACTAGTAATTATTAAGTTTATCGAGTCTTTCTTATTTTTTGGTAAATCTGCAATATCTCTATTGCCATTTAATTTTTTTTACATAGACAATAGAGATAATTTGGTATAAATAAAGGCTATAATTTTTTTGGGTTACCATAAACGTTGAAAAATTTAGCCGAAGCGTCTAAAACACTAAAAATTCATTTCATGACCACGACATGACATAATATTGTACAATTATGTTAATACAGCTTTTGACATTTTATTGTGTCAATATTAATATTTCAATCTTTCTCAATAAAAGTTGAGAAAATGACATCACAACAATCCAAATTAGTCTTTTCAAGTCGACGGCTTGAAAACGTCTCCCCTGACGCGCTTATCAAGTCATTCTGGGTCAGTTCAGCCCTTGCACTAATAATGACGCTTCCTCCGCTCGGGATATTTCTAGCATTCTATTACAACGGCGGCAACATCATTGCTGGTGCGATTATAGGATTTGGCCTACACTTTGTCCTTCTGGCAGTGTCTGAAAGGATGACAAATGGATTATCACGCCTGTTTGACGACTAGCCTTTTCTCATCCTCATATGCTTTTTATAGAGTATTGGACGAACCAAGGCATGCATTATGAGCAGCAAAGTAAGCATGCCAAGCAAGATTTTCGGCACTGTCCTCTCACACGGTCTGAGGGGCAGAATGTTAACAAAAGGCGAGCTCCAGACGCTTGCAGAATCCCGCGACATGGAAGAGCTTGTCACTAGGACGAAAAATACCGTCTATCTTGATGCGCTTGCCAAGCTCACCAAGCCCTACACGGCAGAGAAGGTGGAAGGGGCTCTGCGTGAATATATGGTCAACATGCACGCCAAGATGGTCACTATCGCAGGCGGCTCCACGATATTGGACGCTTATTTTGTCAAGTACATTACCATGGATCTGAAGCTCGTGCTAAAGGGCAAGGCATTGGGCAAGACTTACGAAGAGCTTCTCCCGAAGATCAACTTGAGGGCTGAGGAACTAGTGGGTAGGCGTGATCTCGTGATAAAGGCGCTTGTGGCCAAGGATCTTGATGAAGCAGTGGCCTCGCTAGCAGGGAGTGAATTTGGCGAAGATGCAGCCAAGGCAGTGGCAGCCTACAAGGAAAAGAGGGATGTCAGGCTGTTTGACACTTATCTTGATCACGCACTCTACCACGCCCTTGATAGGGCACTAGCAACCGACGCGCAGTCGCAAGACGTAAAAAAGCTAGTCTCAACTGACATCGACTCGTATAATGTCCTGGCGGTCCTCCGGGGCAAGTTCTGGGGATTGAGCCAGCAAGACATCACCGACCTGATAGTGACTACTACGCCTAAGGTTACGCGGGAAAGCCTTCAGAAAATGATTAACACAGAAAAACCGTCAGAGGCTATAGGAGAGCTCAATAATACTGTTTACCGCGACATTATTCCGCAAAATGCAACAAACGACATTGACGCAATAATGCAGCTCGAAGCGGGCTTTGAGTCAGTGGCGCTTAAGCGTGTCATTAGCTCATTTCGCGCAGTGTTCACGGTAGCGATAATGCTCTCAGCTATCAAGTTGATGATGATTGAAGTAAAGAACCTAGCGGCAATTGCGGCAGGCGTGGAACAAAAGGTTCCTGCAGAGACGATAATGGCGCGGCTGGTCAGGCTAGGATAAAAGTCCCAGCGTGTCGTCTATAACTTGTCAAAAATGAGAAAATATGCACTATTTCTTGGACTGAACCGGCACTTTCCTGTCTTTCCAGACAAAGTTACTATAGAGCATCTTAGGCACGATCTTCTTGAACTCTGTTCCCTCTCCGACGTACCACTTGGGGAACCACTCGTACAAGTGGAGCCTGATAGTCTGGATGTATACAATGAGCCCTTCAATAAGCATGATGCCAATGTTGCCACCGATAAGTACCGCGTAGCCGCCCCCGTGCTCAAATGCGTCGTTGACAGTCACCAGCAGCGCAGAGTGCACTAACAGCATGATTCCAAGTCGAGAGTAGCTGATCGTGTTTGACAGCATTTCTATGATCCTCACCATGATGACTTCGACGATAATTCCCACAAGCCCTCCGCCCTCGTCTCTGCCTTGGGCCTTCAGATGCTTCTCTTCTTTTATTCCGCCAATTATCATGATGATAACAGTAGCAATGATGACTAGCGGTGCGACCTTGGCCACAAGATCTACCGTAACCCAGTCGCCAAAGACAACCGTCAGCCACGGCACTGGCTCTGTATGGGTCTCGCCTGTGATGCCAAACATACCAATAATGTCATAGCCTGACCCGATGGCCGCAAGTATCAGAGCTACCACCGCAAAGTACTGTAGTATTGTCGGGATATCGTGGTAGAACACCATCGACTTGTTGCCCTGCTTATAGTCGGCACGAAGTCTCAGAAAGTATGCCATCAACAGATGTACTATGCCTATCGCTATAGATATCTCCAGTATCTTGACTACTTGCTCAAACGTCAGTTCAGACACGCTCAGGAGCCCAACAAAGCCGAGCGGCTCAAAGATTGGCGCAAGAATTGCGAGCTCTTCAAAGTGGAACCCAAACATCTCACCAGTTCCAAGACCTGCCAAAGCGGCAGCTGCTCCACTTGCTGCAATGAGTGTTCCCCATGTTCTAAGAGATCCATTACCTCTATATCGGAAAAGCATGCCCAGTCCGAACAAAAGTATGCCGTGCCCAAAATCGGCAAACATCAGTCCGTAAAAAACCGGCCAAACAAAAGCGATAATAGGCGTAGGATCGACTTCGCCGTACCTCGGTGTTCCCTGAGTTTCAGTTATCACTTCAAAGGTGCGAATATACGACTTGTTTGTAAGAAGCGTGGGCAGGATTTCTCCTCCTCCTCCATGATTGTCAGAGTGTGCATGCACGTCCTCGATTACGCTGACATAATCCTTAGTCATGCTCCTAAACTTCTTCTCCATCTTGTCTGGAATGTAACCCTGGATTACCGCAAAATTGCGGGTGCCACCTGGCTTCCTAGTAGTTTCAAGCACGTCCTTGGCAACCTTGGCTGCTTCATGCAAAGAAAGAACCGTGGTCATAAGCGACTTTTTGAGCTTTTCAATGTTCTTTTCGATCTCTGCCTGTTTGGCTTCAAGCTCCTTAACCTTGGCGTCTGCTTTAGCATAGGCAACACTTGGATTCTGTGGCATGTTGGCCGGAATCTGGAGTGGGTGGACCCCAAAGCTCCTGAGCGTTTTTGTTATGCGGTCAGAATCGTCAGCCGCTGCCGAAAACCACCATCGATAACTTTTGCTCGGAGATCTTGCTGGTATAAATTGGCAGGTCGCCTAGCGTTCTTCGGATCTCGACTTCATCTTTGGAATCGATTATGAACAGGCTGGAAAAGAAATGTTTAATTTTGCCAAAAAGCGTCAGGTCAAGGTTAACTTTGGCTGCCATCTCAAGCGCGCCCTTAAGATTACTGTATTCTTCAAGCTCCTTGGCAACATTGTTCCGCTCTGCAATCATCTTCTTAGGATTGTCCAAGATGGCTGCGCTCTTGTCCTCCAAATCAGCGATAAAGTTCTGCATGTTTTCGATGAAGTAATCGGTCTTTCCTTTTGGGGCGCCCTTGAACATCGTGTCCATAACGCCAGTTTCAAGTGGGACGCCAAGGTCCTTGGTGATTTCGTCTATTTCTTGAAAAAGCCTCTGTGCCTTGAGCAAAAGATCGTCAAGGTAGGGGTTAGGATGATCAGAAGGAGTCTGGATGGGGTGGAACCATTCAAGCTCTGCCAGCCTGCTCACCACATCCTGCGTATCTACCCGGGGAAGGACTATGGTGGCTTTCACTAGTTTGGCTAGTCCCATTCTTGCCTACCGTTATTTTTAATCTCTTTAAAATCTTTCCGTTTAGAAATGAAAAAGAAGGGGATAGAAAAAACTTACTTAGGTCTGGCCCAAGATGATAAACATCATGACTATACCATAGATGGCGATCGATTCGACCATACCTACGATGATGAACACTCTTGACTGCATCTTGGGATTATCGCTAATTGCGGCGAGACCTGCCGCACCTACGAACCCAAGACCAATGCCTGCTCCAAGGGCTGCCAAGCCAAAAGCCATACCTGCTCCTATCAGCTTCGATGATCCAAGGCCGCCTCCAGTGTCTGAGCTTTCCTGCGCAAATGCCTGACCCTCTAAGCCAGCTAAACCAACCGAGGTAAGAACCACCAAAAGTGAAACTGTGATGCGTCCCTTCATCTTCTCCATATAAGAGTTCGAAATAAAATGCCATATTTAACTATAACTATAATTACTTGAAAAAGGTGAGAATAAGGATTAGATTTTAGACAGTGCCTTGCGCTTGCTTGCAGCAATGTCGTCTTTGATCTTTTCAACCATCGAGTCGTGCTCAGCCTTGAGCTGTGCCTTGGCCTTTCCGAAATAGTTTGAAATCTCTTCTGTCATGTCCTTGCGCTTGCCTCTTCTTCTGCCACCTTTTTCTTATCCAGTACTGCTTTAACCTTCTTGAGCCTGACAAACTCTTCGCGTTCGCGCTCCTCTAGGGTTGCCTTGATAAAGTATATTGCATGTTCATATTGCGGTATGATAACATATTCCAATGCGTTGATCAGCTTTTGAGTACGCTCTAGCTCTTTTGCAAGGCTAAATATTGCATTTTCGTATTCTGCTCGCCTTGCATATGCCGGGGAGCATGTTCTTGATGAGCTTGGCTGCCTTGTCGACGGATGCATTTGTTTCGACAAAGCCATATGAAAGCTGCTCGCATGCCCTTCTCTGTCTTTACCTGCAAAGTTGGTATTTTAACATCTACTATGCGTCTGACGTTGACGTCGACTTCCATTATACTGGGGGTCGAGTCCGATATCGATTCAAGCGTCATTGTACCAAGTGACATATATGCGTCATAAACAGAGCTGTATATTTCACCCAAGGGTGTCCATATATCTTCCCTTGCCTTGTTTGCTTCTTCTATCATTTCGTCTATCTTTTTTAGCAATACTTCACGTTTGTCGTCTAGAATTTTGTGTACCATCTTGGCTACCTGCATCGAGCGCCTTATCTTGATAAGCTCGATCTTTGTTGCAGTAACCCTGCCTCCAAAGGACATATTTCTCTACTTCTCACCCTTTGTAGTATTGCCTTACGTGCTTTTCTTTGATCTTCGTCAACTCGCCTTCGGGCAGACTTGAGAGTATGTCCCATGCTCTAGTTAGCGTCTCTTCAAGTGTCCTGTTCTCATCAGGTGCCTGCTTTAGGAAGTATTGCTCAAATCTATCGCCAGCATCTAGGTACTTCAAGTCTACGCCTGTAAGACCTGCCCTTCCTACAATCTCTGCAAGTGCCCTGACCTCCTGTGCCCTTGAATAAGCATCATAAAGCTGGTTGCCAACTTCCATGTGATCTGACCTGGTTTTTCCTTCGCCTACCCCATCCTTCATAAGCCTTGAAAGTGACATGAGCACGTTTACTGGAGGGTAAATGCCCTTTCTGAACAGGTCACGCCCAAGCACAATTTGGCCCTCAGTGATATATCCTGTCAGGTCAGGGATTGGATGCGTAATGTCGTCAGCCGGCATAGACAGGATGGGCACCTGAGTTACACTGCCATTCTTGCCCTTGATTCTCCCTGCGCGCTCGTAGTTGTTTGCAAGGTCTGTATAGAGATACCCTGGGTAGCCCTTTCTGCCGGGGACTTCTTCTCTTGCCACGCTGATTTCTCGTAGGGCCTCGGCATAGTTGGTCATGTCAGTGAGTATCGCTAGCACATGCATACCTAGGTCAAATGCAAGGTATTCTGCCACAGTCAGCGCCACCCTTGGAGTGATGATTCTTTCAATTGCAGGGTCATCTGCTAAGTTGAGGAACAGCACAGAACGTCTCAGCGCGCCTGACTCTTCTAGACTACGCTTGAAGTACTGCGCTTCAGAGTACCTGCACACCAATAGCTGCAAAAACGACGGCGAAGTCTTCATTTGTGCCAACGACTGATGCTTGACGTGCAATCTGGGCTGCCAGGATGTTGTGTGCCATGCCAGAGCCTGAAAATATTGGAAGCTTTTGGCCTCTTACAAGCGTAAGCATACCGTCAATGACTGATACACCGGTCTGGATAAATGATGTGGGATATTCTCTTCTCTCTGGATTCATAGGTTCGCCGTTAACATCTAAGAACTTGTCTGCAATTGGATCAGGGAGGCCATCGTTTGGCTTTCCAAGGCCGTCAAAGACTCTTCCTAGCAGCTCCTGTGAAACAGGCATCTCCATAGTCTTGCCAAGAAATTTCGCTTTTGTGCCCGTAATTGTAAGACCTGTAGTTCCCTCAAACACCTGAACTATTGCCTTGCCAAACCCCACTTCGAGCACCCTGCCAAGCCTGTGCTCGCCATCTACAGTTTCGATTTCAACCAGCTCATCAAACGACACCTTGGTGACGCCGTCAATTATCATCAGCGGGCCCTTGAGCTCAGCTACCTTTGTATATTCTATTCCAAACGATGTAGTTGTCATCTTAGGCAACTACCTCCGCTTCTTTCTTCTCTGTCGTTGCTGTTACACCCTCTCCTCCTCCTGCGGCCTTATGAAATTGTTCGTTTATCTGCTTGTCTAACTCGTCAAATTTGTTAAGCTGATCCTCTGGTATCTCGAATTTTGATTTCAGCAAAGCTGGGATTATCGGCATTGCTCTAATATCTGCAAGTGGGATGCCTGCCTTCAGTGCCTTCTGAGCCTCCCTGTAGAATTTGACCATCAATCCCACCATCTTGACTTGCTTTTGGGGGCTGCAGTACGTGTCTATCTTGTCAAAAGAGTTCTGCTGTAAAATGCCAATCTTGACCATGCGCGCGACTTCTAGCACCAGCTTTTCTTCGTCTGGCAGCGCCTCCGGGCCGAGCAGCCTTACGATTTCTTTAAGAGTATCTTCCCTCTGAAGTACATGGTATGACTCTGCCCTAAGATCGTACCACTCGCCTGTCACGTTCTCCTTCCACCACTTTCTCACGTCCTCAAGATAGCCTGAATACGACTGCATCCAGTTGATCGACGGGTAGTGCCTTGAATACGCAAGCCTTGTATCAAGTGCCCAGAAGGTCTTGATGAACCTGATAGTGTGTGTCGTCACTGGCTCGGTAAAATCTGCACCTGATGGCGAAACTGCGCCTACCAGAGTGACAGACCCCGCTCTCTCTGGAGAGCCAAGCGCCCTTACCCTACCTGCTCTTTCGTAAAATTCTGCCAGCCTTGATGCCAGGTACGACGGATAGCCTTCCTCTGCAGGCATCTCTTCAAGACGCCCCGACATTTCGCGGAGCGCCTCAGCCCATCGACTCGTTGAGTCAGCTACAAGCACGACATCGTAACCCATGTCGCGGTAGTACCTCTGCCACCGTCACGCCTGTGTAGATCGACGCTTCTCTTGCAGCCACTGGCATATTACTTGTGTTAGCTACAAGCACCGTCCTCTCCATGAGCGGCAGGCCAGAGCGGGGGTCAATAAGATGCGGGAACTCTACAAGCACTTCTGTCATTTCGTTGCCACGTTCGCCGCAGCCAATGTATACTACTACCTTAGAGTCTGCCCACTTGGCGATTTGGTGCAATGTCACGGTCTTGCCTGTGCCAAAGCCACCTGGGATTGCACCGGTTCCGCCCTTTGCAATCGGAAAGTAGGTGTCGATGACTCGCTGACCTGTCACGAGTGGGACTGTTGGGTCATAGCGCTCGGCATACGGCCTTGGCTTTCTTACCGGCCACTTGTGGTACATTTTTAGCTGAACTTTTTCGCCACCACCTTTTTCAGTGGTTGCAATTATATGTTCAATATCATAGTCCCCCTCGCTTGCAATATCGGTTATCTTGCCACCTGGATGGTTTGGCGGAACTAAGATGCCGTGAGTCAAAAGAGGTGTTTCTTCCACTGTCCCTAAGATCGATCCAGGGCCCACCTGATCGTCTTTTTTCACGCTGGGCTTGAACGTATATTTCTTTTTCATGTCAACTGGGCTTGTCAGCACACCTCTGCCAATGTAGGCACCTGATTTGGCTGCAATCTCATCCAATGGCCGTTGAATACCGTCGTAGATCTTGCCAATGATTCCAGGACCCAGTAGCACCGAGAGCGGCTGGCCAGTACCCGTGACAGGCTCACCTGGCTTTAGGCCGGATGTTGACTCATATACCTGAATAAATGCAATGTCGCCAGTTAATCTGATTACTTCGCCGATGAGCTTTGATTCGCCCACCTCTACAGTTTCGTACATTTTTGCAGTAGACATGCCGTCTGCCCTAACTGCTGGTCCGCTGACCCAAACAATCCTCCCTTTTGCTACCAATCTTTACGCCACTCCTCTTAGCATCTGGGCAATGTTTTTCCTTATTAAAGGTTTGAGTCGTTCAATGCGGGAATCAAGAGTGTTGTCATATGTCATGGTGCCATCTGCCGATTTTATTCTAATGCCTCCAAGCACGTCAATGTGCTGGTCAGACACTCTTGCTTGCTGCACCTTGCTGCTATCCTGCAAGTCAGACACTATCTTCCTTACAAGCTCGGCGTCGTTTTTGTTGCACTCTATAGTAACTGCATTCGATCCTCCGACAGCTGAGATGCTTTCTTCAACCATGTGTTTCAACAACTCTTTGTAGCTATCCTTGGTACTTGAGGCCTGCAGCTTTTTCCTAGCCTCTTCAAAGGCTTTATTTGCAGCATTTTCAATTGTCAGAAGTTCCTGGTTGCGGGCTGCAAGCCTTGCTGATCCAATGATCTGGCGCTTAAGGTTCTCGGCCTGCTTTCTTGCAGCCTCGACTATCGTTGTGCGCTCGGCTTCCAGCTTTCCTCGAGAAGATTCGAGGTTGTCAAGCGACTCTTGGTAAGCAGAATCTATCTCAGAAATGAATTCAGCTTCCTTTTGAACTAAAACCTTACCGATCATGTGCTCTAAAGCAGAATTTGAGCTCATTTGGTTGTGTTCCGCCTTCTCACGGATTTTAATCTTTTGACGCAGAACTCTCTAGCATGAAGTGGTAGTTGTGGTACAAGCCCTGTCAACAAGCTCGGCGTCTAGGTTTCGGACAAGATCTGTTATGCGCTTGAGATGGCTGCCCTCCCAGTATACCTTGCCGCAGACAGTACCAGTGGAAAAACTGGTTATGGCATGCTATAACCCTGTCTGGTAATGCAACATTCTCATTGTTGTCATCATCATTTTTTCTCACATGATCTGATGTCCTTTCCTCCAAGGACCCGTTGCATACTGAGCAGCGCGAGCCAATACCGTCCATACCGACGGACTTTATTCCACTCTTTTTAAGAATGTGCACCAAGTCTTCAAGCTCGCTTGCACCCCCACTAACCAGCACACCGCGGGCACCAATCTTGACTATTCGCTTGAACAGCTCCTTGTCAGCAGTCAGGATGACTCTGTCCTGCTCCATGCCTATCTTTAAGATTTCGTCGTCATTTACCTGCGCATTGTATAGTGTATCAAAGCCAAAAATGCGTAGCTTGCGGGCGATGCTTCCCAGCATCGCATCGGCAAGAAAAGCTACACTAGGTGCCTTCTGCACTTGACGAATCGCCCCTGCAGACTTCACATATGAATGTGCCCTCGTCATACTGTAATAGGTCCGACCATTCTCCACATTCGTCGCAATACCCTGATATGTTGTTGGCAGAGCGAGCTATGCCAAGCTCACCCCTAATGATAGTTGCTTTTTCAGATACTATTTCTACAAGGTCAGGAGTTACTGCAATGACATCTGAAGAGGATATAATACCAACAAGCCTGTTCTTGTAGACTACGCCAAGACGTTTGATTTTGTGTTTCCTGAGCAGGCACGCGGCCTCTGTAATGCTCTCTTCCCCTTCTACCGTATAGAGCTCTTCCATTACCTCTTTTGATTTTATCTGGCTTGGCTTGCTGTCGTTGACTAAGGCTTTAGAAACAATGTCCCAATCTGTGACGATCCCAACCGGCTTGTCCTTTTCCATTATGATGATGCTTCCAATATTTTCGTCTTTCATCTTTTTTGCAATGTCATGTATAGTGTCATCGGGAGATGCAGAAACAACTGGGCTGTTCATGATGTCACTTACAAGTACTCTTGTAGTCATATCTGCATCAGTATGTTCTCTGACCGGCTTTTTTACCACGAAAAATATTCGAATTTCTGCCTTTAATTACTTATCTGACTCAGTTAGAAGAAGATCCTGTTATTTAAATATATAATATGCTATTCATTGGATTCGTTTATCCTTCTCTCTCTTTTTTCCTCTTTTTTTGTGCTAACGACTACTTCATTGTTAAAAAAATTTTCGCGGTCTTTTGATATGCTCTCCGATCTCACTACCCTACCATATCTATTCCTCTTCATACTCTTTGATGTTATGGTCTAGCCTAATATTTGTCGCCTGATTCTACGGTCACTGATGGTGGTGGTATCTCTTGCGGCTGCTGCCTGTCCCCTCGCAGTGAAAGACAGTCGGCACTGGCCTGCTGGCAGCGCTCTTATAAAGTCGTCGAGGCTGATATGCTTTATTGATTCTGCAATTTTGATGTTGCCTTCAGCTATTTTTACAAATTCGGACTTGATCTTCTTTGCAGCATTCATTGGATCCATACCACCCTGCAAGAGCACGGCATAAAAGAGCGAGCGTTTTTTTATTGCTTCTTCTGGTCCACAAAGAAGCGTTTCTCTATTGTTATTCAATAGCATGATGCCAATTGCAAGCCTTAATTCTACCCCTTTGAGGTAATTGCGTTTGCCCTCTATTACAAACGAGCCCTTTGGTAAGAACTGACCTGTTGGTGCTCCCTTTTTCACCTGCTCTGGCATGACCCAGTATGAGTCGGCACTAGAGAGCCCGTCCTTCCACGCCCTGCTAAATGAGATTGTAGCCTGTGCAACCTGATGTAAGGATGAATTGATCGTACCTTCTTGGGTTGCTGCAAAAGAAGCAGCAGCATTCTTTATAATAAAAAATGGTGAGCCGTGAACTTCGGCATGAAAAACAATGTCATGCTCTGTCAGATGCTTACGTATTAATGCAGAATTGGATGAGGCATCACGGCCGCCAATCACCAGGAGACCGTCAGTTGTGATGAACCATCGGTAGCGCTCGTACCACTCCCTAGAGATCTGTTCTTTTACAATGACTTTTCTGTGTATGGCCGCAGTCTCAGTCCTTAATTTTTCAATCTGCGATAGAATCTTGGCACGTGCTTCTTCTATGGATGCGTTGCCCCGCTCCATTTCTTTTGCCCTTGCAAAAAGCATCGAACTTACCTTGGCAAGGTTTGGCTGCATCTCAACCTGCTCGCCTGCTACCTCAATGTATTTTATGCCCTTTTCTGTGACTAATGATGCAGAGTTGGCTGCCAGCAAGTCAGCGATTTCGTCAGTCCTCCGGTAGGAAAGCGCCATTAATTCGCTGGCCATCTTACGTATAGCAGCTGCTTTTTGGATTACAGTTTCTTTGGCTTTGTTCTGCTCTTCTAGGTCATGCTCAAGTACTGTGATCTGCCTGTCTAGCTCGACCGTCCTGCTGCCTGCGCCCTATGTCCATGATTTCGCTACTCAGCACTTCATCAACTGCATCCATATACGATGCAACTTTTTTGATGTTGTTGTTCTTCATCATCATCTTCGCAGTAGCAGCAGCTGCTGCCTGCTTCTCGTGTTATTATTGGCAGTGCTTCCTGCGGCTTGTCATTTTGCATGATTACAATAGGCTCGTGGTTCTTGCCACCGGCACAGACCTCATTTACAATGTTTTTGACAGTTTCGTAAATCTTGCTTACTTCGTGGTCAGATAATTGCGCAGCCTGTTTGTCAACTTGGATGCCTGCGCGATTGATAACTTCTTCGACAAATTTCTTTGGCATGGAGATGTTGCGGCCAATCCACCTTAGCACATCAAGGTTCTTTGCTCCATCCCTCAGAAGGAGCATCTGGCCAAGTGTAATATCAAAGACATCGACGCCTCTTGCCGGTGGGTAAGCATAGCGCAGGCCGACACTGAGAGTTCTATGTCTCACTTGTATTGGATTGAGGATTGCAATTATCTGCCTATTTTCTTCGCAAATTATGATGTTGCCCTCACCAAAGAACTCGCCAACGACGATTCTTACCTTTCCATCTAGCTGCCTAAATTTTAGTGAGACAATGCGTTCACTCCCCGCCTGTTCTATTGTTTCCAACTTGGCGCGCTCCAGCTCTTTCTGAGCAATGCTCTCAAGCGTGTTTTTCTCTTCCACAGGTTTGAACTTTAACTTTGTGATCCAAATGCCTCTTGTTGAGAGGACAAACATGATATCTTCTTGCATGGGGTGGTGAAGCCTGAGAAAGAGTGAGTTCTTTGTTATGGTATTGATGCTGCCTTACATAATAGCCTGAGGAGCTATTAATCGCCCTGCTTCTAATCTCATTGACTAGGTACCGTAGCTCGATGCTGGATAGCTCCATGATGAAGGATAGTAATAGCATTCCACAAATATTAAACAACTGAAATAGTTAGAGAGAAATTCAATTATTACTTACTATTAATATTATTAGTATGTTCCTTATTTTTCTATTATGAAGAACAAGAAAAATTATGATATGGGTATCAGAACAACACAGCCGCAAGGCATTTTACTGGCTCCAATTTAACCACAAAATGCGATATTGGACATATTTGAAAGGCTTTACTACATGCGTGCTCTGGCGGGTATGGTCGCAGGCATCGTAGCCGGAATTGTCATACCAGTTGAGTTCGATCAATACACATCAATTGCCGCAGCCCTACTCGTCGGAATGGTATTCTATTTTGTCTCGCTTGGAATTGGCAGGCGAATAGCTAAGAATGTGCCAAAGGACAAGAGCAAAAAAATTGCAACAGAGGGCATTATACCGTTCATCTTTTTACTGCTGACATTCATGATAATGGTATATACGGCGCTCCACCAGTCCTCCATTGTAAGTTAAATACCATCATCGTTCATCAGTTACAGCAAGTTGCTATTATGGGACTACCGGACTCCGGGCATCTCTGACGAGCTTTTCGAACGGACAGAGGAAGTGCCCATAACAAAGGAGGACATTCGTACGATAGCGATAAGCAAGCTACGTCTCAAGGAGGGCCATTCAGCAATAGATGTTGGCTGCGGCAGCGGAAGCATCACAGTAGAGTTATGCCTGCAGACAGAGGGCAAAGTATATGCCATTGACTTTGACGAAAAAGCAGTCGAGCTGACGAAAAGAAATTTGCAGAAATTTGGAGTCAAGGCAGAAGTCATACTGGGCAAAGCCCAAGATATCTTGCCGAAGCTATCTGAAGTCGATGCAGTAATAGTGGGTGGCACATGGGGCGACACAAAGCAGGTCATTGAACTTGCAGTAGGTAGACTGAAAAAGAGAGGCAGGATTGTCATCGACACTATAGTTATTGAGACGATGTATCAGGCGCTTACAGCAGTCAACGAGCTAGAACTGAAGGAAATAGACATCACCCAGGTTATAATATCCAAGGCGCGCAAGGTCACAACGGGCACGATGATGCTTGCAAGAAACCCTGTGATGATAATATCAGCAACTAAAGTTTGATCACACACTCCGGCATTATTTTTTTCTCAAATCCAAAAATTTGATCTCTGTACAAATAATGTGTGTATGTCAGCCAGCAAATTGACTAGCCCCACAGCAGACAGCTATTATTGTTCCTATCACAAACAATATCCCACCTAAAATCAAGACAATATAATATCCTCGTTGCATCACATTATTCTTTTTCCTCATGTTTCTCTCTTGTCCATAGCTTGAAGGGCAACATTTAATGCCCCTCCCTTCCACCATGCCCTATTATCCCTATGAATTACCTTAAGATTCTGGAGATCAGACGACATAGTTTGTATTTTTTGATATGTATCATCAGTAGAATCATCTACAATTATGATTTCGAATCCATCAGTAGGATAACTGAGGGCAGCAAAGGATTTCAAGAGCCTTTCGATAACAAGCGACTCATTATGGGTTGCTACAAATATTGAGATGAATGGATATTCACCATCAACCCACTGACCAGAGGTCCTATTAATAATCCCAATATTTCCGCAGCGATCAGCAATAACGCCCTGTTCATGAAGTGACACAACCATCTTACCAGCTGTCGATCGATTATTGGCGCCAACTTTTGGCATGACGTGTAAGTTATTGTTTGCTCTCGTTCTTGTAACTCTGTAAATAAAGATAACAGATCTTATTGAGTATATTGAAAGTGCTAGGATCAAAACTGTGGACAGCCATACCAAATCATCAATAATCAAGGCCCATTAAAAGTACATATAGAACTATAATTGGGTTTGCCAAAAAATTCTGCCTCTGATTTTAAGTTGAATCTATACTAAAAATCAAGAGTATAATCCAACTGATGTGATGTTCAGTTTGATCATATAAGGTAATCTTCCTAGGTGATCGATAGAGTCTGATAAATACAAAGATCTCCTTTTTTATTCTGTAGAATATGTCTAAAAAAATCAAGGTTGCAGTAGCCGGTGTTGGGAACTGTGCTTCTGCATTGATACAGGGTACAAAGTATTATGACTCTAGCGGTAACGGTAAGTCAAATGATTCAATTGGGCTTACTGCAATAAACCTGGGAGGATATGAACCACAAGATATTGAATTTGTGGCAGCATTTGACGTTATTGATTCAAAAGTAGGAAAAGATCTGTCGGAGGCAATTTTTGCAGAGCCAAACAATACAGTGAAAATAGCCAACGTGGAGGAGTCGAAGGTAATTGTTGAAAAAGGAGAAGTTCTAGATGGTTTGGGAAAGCACTACCGCGGAAAGGTTCAGGTCTCTGATAAACCTCCCACAAATGTGGCCAAGGTCCTAAAAGATAGCGGCGCCGAAATTCTTCTCAATTATCTGCCTGTTGGAAGCAGACAGGGATCAAGGTACTATGCCGATGCCTGCCTTGATGCAGGCTGCGCCTTTATTAATGCAATTCCAGTATTTATAGCATCAAACTCGAAATGGCAGACAGGCATTTGAAGATCGTAAATTACCGTGTGCTGGCGACGACGTTATGAGCCAGCTTGGTGCTACTGTCGTTCATAAAACACTGGTGAAGCTCTTTGTGGACCGTGGAGTGACGGTAGACCAGACCTACCAGCTAAACATTGGAGGCGACATGGACTTTTACAATATGCTCGACGAGGAGAGGCTAGAGGACAAAAGGGTTAGCAAGACAAGCGCGGTAGCTGCCAATGGCACCTTATGAAATACCGATGAGGATTGGACCATCAGACTTTGTGCAATTCTTGGATAATGAAAAAGTTTGCTATGTATCCATGAAAGGAAGGTATTTTGGCAATATCCCTGTCGAGCTTGACCTCAAACTAAAAGTGGTTGATGCATACAACAGCGCCGGTGTAATGATAGACGCAGTGAGGGCAAGCAAGATTGCACTTGACAGAGGCGTTTCCGGGCCACTTGAAAGCGTGTCGGCTTACTGCTTCAAGCATCCACCGGTGCAGCTGCCCTATTCTGTTGCCAAATCAAACTTCTTGGAATTTGTCGAAGGCAAAAAGGAACGATAAGACTGAATACTTTTCTTATGTTTTTTGATCAATTATTATTATTATTATTATTATTATTAATCTCTGCGGCGGTTTGTTTGACAATTTCTTTCTCATAGCTTTCCTCCCAATATACTGATACTGGAATACCAGTAGGTTTTGTTCACCAATGACAATACAGAGAAAAATTGAGTTTTACTATAAGATGAGAAAGTCAATTTATCTACTTAGGAAATAGTGTATCTGTAAGCTCAGGCACAATTTTACCTTTACCCTTGTAACCAAGAGTTCTATCATGTAAGATTTTGTAGTCGATAAGTAGAAGAAGCCTCCCTAAACAAGAAGTTTCTTTAGATGTTCGTCTATATCATGAACCATGTTATCATTCAGATCAAAATTTTTGGAGCAATTCTCAAATAGGCCTGCAAGAGAATCATCCAAGACTTAACTATATAATGTCATTCTGGTAGCAAAGCTTGCTATTGCATAGATGTAATGCCTCCTGCAAACAGAACAGGTAGCTATTTAGCAACATAGCGGAGCTCTTTCTGCAACGATGTGAATGCGAAAAATTTTTTACTAAAAGGAGATGGATTGAGCGCGACAACGTATAATTAGCACCCATGAAAACTAATCCGATAGCTACCTTTGGTGCACATTAAAAAGCTTGAAGTCTACGGCTTCAAGTCGTTTGGTTTCAAGAATACTGCAGTGCATTTCGAGAAGGGATTAGTTGCTATAACTGGTCCAAACGGCTCAGGTAAGTCTAACATTCTTGATGCAATCATGTTTGCAATAGGTGAGAACAGTCCTAAGACTCTGAGAGTAGATAAGTTCCAGTCGTTATTCCATGACAGCCAGAACAGCAACCACCGACTTATCCGCGTTAGCCTGTCATTTGACAATACCGACAGAGGTATACCTATAGATTCCGACACAGTTACTTTAACGCGTGGAATTGAGGGTCAGAATGGTGAGAGCCAGTATTGGCTTGATGACAAGAAGGTAACCAAGACCGCCATAATGGAACTCCTTGAAGTAGTGCTGGCGGCTCCAAGCAAGCTGAACATTGTACAGCAGGGCATGATCACTAGAATTTCCGAACTAAATTCCGAAGAACGCAGAAAGATAATAGAGGATATAGTCGGCCTATCATACTTTGACGAAAAGAAAGCCGAGGCTCTCAAGCAGCTGGATGAGGCCGATAGGAGGCTTGAGGTTGCATTTGCAAGGATGGGCGAGATCCGAAGGCGCATAGATGAGCTTGAGACAGAGAGAAATGAACAGCTAAGGTATGATCAGCTTAACACGGAACTCAAGAGGTTCAAAGCGGTGCAAATATCCAACACCATACGAAACCTGAGATACAAGCTGACTACAAGCACTCAGATCGTTGAATCAAACAACCAACAGTTGTCGTATCTCTCAAAGCTACTGGAGGAGGCGGAGCTAGAGATCGAAAAGTTAGACGCCGAAAAGTCAAGGTTCATTCAACAGGTCGACGCTGCTAATAGAGCTAAGGCTCAGGTTGCAATGAGAATATCGGGGATCGTCCATGAGTCGGAGCGAACGAGGGCTATGTTGAATGAGTCTGAGCGGCGAATGGCTGACATAGAAAGGAGGATACCCTCTATTCACAAGAGCAAGCAAACTGCAGTTCAGCGCATAGAAAGCTCGCGCTCTGAGATTGACAGACTGAAGAAAGAAATAGAGCAAAAGAAGGCAGTCGTCCCAAACCTCAAGATCGAGCTTGATGCAATCAATAGTGAAATTGAAAAGATAACCAGCAAGGTCGCTAGATATGCAGCTTTTAGAGACACAATGGAAAAGAGGCTTGCAAGGATGGCATCACTAAAGGATCGGATTGAGCTTGCTGGCGCTAGAGTCGAAGAAAAAATCAAGACTATCAATTACAAGAAGAATTCTAACGATTCGGCCATCAATTTGCTTCAGTCAGAAATTTTAGCTACAAAAGGCCGCATAGCACAACTTGAAAGGTCACTTGAGTCTGATGGCGTAAAACTGCATGATGTCGTCAGGCTTGCATCTGAACTTGCAGACGCAAAGACAAATCTTGAAAAAGAGCTGGCCGGCTCAGCAAGCCTGCTGGTGCGGGCAGAGAGTCTTGTGAACAAATTTGAGGAACGGGCCACCATAGCCAAGAACGCCATGAATGAGGATCTTGCTATTGCGGAATTAATGAAAGAAAAAAACAGGTTCAGCATCTGCGGTCTTGTGCATGAATTAATAAGATGGGACAAGTCGTACCGAGCGGCCTGTGCTTGCTGCAGGCTCTGAATGGATGAAAGCCTTCGTAGTGAATGACATCAGGTCTATGATAATGATAACCACCCTATGCCAAGGAGCGGAAGCTTCCTCGTCTTAAAATAATACCACTTGATGTAGTCAGATCCTCTAAGGAGAGAAAGGACATGCCAGGCGATGATGTCAATCTAATCGGAAGGTTGTCAGATTTTGTACACTCTGACTATGACAAATTGCCAGAATTCCTTTTTACAGACATACTGCTTGTAAGAAATTCCTCTACAGCGTTCATGCTATCAAGGAAGGGTTTTAGGACAGTATCAGCTGATGGCGGGCTGTTCGAACCACCTGGGGGTTCGATGTCGGTCGACTTTGGAGGAAGGATAACTGATATGACAAAGGCGATACTTTTTGGCGAGTCGGTGGGAAATCTCCGTACAATGGTAGTAAAGCTCACCAAACTGATCGAGGAGAAGAATATGACGCTCCAAGATATTTCCAAGCGGATAAGCGCCAGCGAATCCATGAGAGTTCAACTAGAGCTTCTTATTAAAGATATCCAGAGGAGCATTACTAGAGAAAAAGAATACATCAGAAGCAAAAGAAAAGTCGGTCTCAGGGCTAATCTTAGATAACCAAACTCTCCAGTCAGAAGTCGACTTGCTTACGACAGAGCTTAAGAAATATTCAAGAAGGCTTACCATTCTTACGCCTGCCTTGGAAAAGCTTTCGTCAAGGTTGCAGAGCATAAGTGAAGAGCCCTCAAGCAAATACGAGCTTGCTGACAAGAACATAGCACATAACCGGATAGTAAAGGCAATAGATGTAGCCAATATTGAGCTTGGTCAGACAATATCGATACTCGGAGGGCTTGAATCCAAGTTGGAACTTGATATACAGCATCTTGCTGAAATGAACCAAGAGAACGAACGCCTTTCCCTTGAACTAGAGGAACGCAAACGCCAGATAGAAGAGATGTATAGGAAGTCGCACTCACTTGAGGCGGAGCTCAAAGGACTAAGAGATCAGGAGCAGCAAACAATCTCTTCTTCGGGCAGCGCTTATAGCGTACTGCAAGAATATGAGCGCAAGATAAAGGCACTCTCAGAGAGCGAGCGCAAAATGTCAAAAGAGTACAACTCAACAGAGAGGGAGTCTGCATTGCTTCGAAAAGACATTACGGACTTGACTGCTGAGGAATCACGCCAGATAAGTGATCTTTTACGGCTTGGTTACAAGAATCTCCTTGATGCGATGGATGTCGAAACAGCTATCAAAGAGTTGACTGATGAATACGAGGCAATCAAGTCAAGGATCAACCTCCGCGCGGACGAGGCGTACGTACAGGTAGTGGATGGCTATCGTGGCATGTCAACTAGGCGCAACCAGCTTGAGAGTGAGCGTAATTCCATCGTTTCCTTCATTGAGCAGATAGTAAAAGAAAAAGAGAAGGTCTTCTTGGAGGCGTTTCAGAAAGTTGACAGCGATATACGCGCAACATTTGAGAAAATGACAGGAGGCTTAGCATGGCTCGAGATCGAAAATTCTGAAGATATTTTTTCAAGCGGCGTGATGCTGCTGGTGCGGTTCCCTGGTAAGACCGTCCCCCGTGAATCAACCACGCTGTCGGGCGGCGAAAAGACGATTGCTGCCACTGTGTTCTTGCTTGCTCTCCAGTCGCTTAAACCCTCGCCCTTTTATTTGATGGACGAAGTAGACGCACATCTTGATGCCGAGAACACTGACAGATTGTCAAAGATACTTCTCGAGCGCTCAAAGGATAGCCAGATAATCATGGTCACCTTGAAGGACTCTACTGTGGCCAAAGCTCCTCTTATCTATGGCATCTACCCAAAAGAAGGAGCTTCACAGGTTGTGAAATACAAGAATCCTGCGCGGGTGGCCCTTGCCCACTAAGCTAAAACAATCTGTAAATACCGAAAAGCAGCATATATAGACTATCTACATTGGGAACTAGCTTGCTGCCGGCCGAAGAGAATGCTGATGTGGTCATTTGCAGTCATTGCCGCAATAGCGGTTGTCGAAGTTGTGGGTGGAATTTTAAGTGACAGTATTTCGCTTCTGAGCGACGCTGTGCATATGTTCACTGATGTGATGGCGATTGGACTAAGTCTTTTTGCAATAACAATGGCAACAAAAAGCCATTCTGGCGCAATGACGTTTGGCTACCATAGAGCCGAGGTGATGGCTCACTTGCAAACGGTGTAGCGCTCGCGATAATTTCATTATGGGTGTTGTACGAGGCGTTTTTACGGGTTATGTCACCGCGCATAATAGATGCACCATTGATGCTGCTGACAGCAAGTATTGGTCTTGCAGGCAACCTAGCGGTGATGTTCCTGCTAAAGCACCACGCCGGCAGGAGTATCAACATTCACAGTGCATTCATCCATGTTGTCTATAACACAATATCCTCTGTAGCGGTTATCATTACCGGCTTTATTGCTCTTAACACTGGCATCACCATAGTGGATCCGCTTGTTGCCTTTCTGATAGCAGGCCTGGTGGCAAGAAGTGCTTACTCTATAGTGAGAAGTAGCACCCATATATTGCTAGAGGGGGCCCCGTCAGACCTTGATATGAGAGAAATAACAGTAACCCTCAAGCAGCTGGACGGCGTGGTAGATGTCCATGATCTTCACGTCTGGACAATCTCGACTGGCATGGACGCACTAAGTGGTCACGTGGTAGTACGCGACCAGATGTTAAGCGAATCAAGCAAGCTCTTATCTGAAATAAATACGGTGTTGGCCGAGCGATACAATATAACCCATACTACCATACAGCTAGAGCACGAGCAGGAAATATCGTTTAGGCGTACAATCAAATGAGTAGCAATAATTTTATGCTTTGGCTGGAGGGGCTTTTTTCCAAACAGTTTGGCGTTAATAGGATTTTACAACTCGCTTATATGGAATTTCGACATACACCCGGTACATTCATAAATCTCGTCGCCAATTGGCCCGGAGACATTGAACTTCACAATGGTGGTGCATTTGGGACATCTACCATCCACTCTGCGAGACTTTCTTGCAGGCCTTACAAGAGTTTTTCTTCTTCTGCTACCCATACACATGCAAAAGAACTCTCTGCCGTTTTATAAATTAAGATGTACTAATGGATAACCTTCTTATTTCTCATGTCTAGCATTCTAATTTCTTGTTAAGCTCAGCTAACCGTCTTCCCTTTGGTGTCAAGTGGTTGTAAACTGGATAATTGCCCTTTCCTTGTGGCTTCATTCTTTTGCGTTTGATATAACCTTCTTTTTCTGCCTGCAATATTACATGGTGAAGGTTATTCGCACCTAACTTCTGGAGCAGTATACGAGTAGGCAGTGCATTCCCCTTTTGGTTGATCAGGATAGACAGCAATCGGAGCATTGCTCTGCGCTTGACCAACAATCGTAACGTTTCCTTATCGACTTGCAATTGTGTCAATAAATTCCTATTTGATAGGAATATATAATAGTTACATTATCGTATTTTTGAAGGCATCAGCTGGCTAATGCGTTTTTTTCAGCTATAATATACGTCGATCTTACTGCAAGAAATTTTTTGATAAATCGAAAATAACTGAACAGAGCCTGCTAATCTCGCTGCCGTTTACATCGCTAGTCTTTCATAGTTCTAAGGTAAGATCTCCAATTACCAGGAAAAATGATGCAGGATTCAAATAAATTCATAGTTTCATACCTTTGAATAATCCCTAGGTCAGTTATTGTTATATTGCCTTGCGGTGAAGAAAGATGAGATGCTTTTGCCTCCGCACTGCTCAGCCAAGGTTGAGGGAGAAGAATGCAAACTGGCTCCCTCATATATTATCTCAGTAAAGTCCCATGAGGGCGAATACATGCTTGCAGTGGTATGTGACGACCATAAGAGCGTGCTTGAACCGCGGCTAGTTGCAATGCAAGAGGCGAACAAGATACCACAGGGCAGTATACACTTTCAGCCCGTCAAGGCGGTGGTCACTGACTGTGTAACCGGTATCAATGAAGACTATATTGAGCTCAAATCAAAAGACAAGAGTATTATAGAATTTTAGCTAGATCTCTTTTTTGTGTGGCGATTATTGCCTTCATTGTTGTCTTCTTTATGATCATCTTCTTCTTCATCATGATCATCATTATTATTATTCTCCAGCGCCCAAGGAAACCACCTTCCAATTATCCTTGCCCAATCTATCCTGAGCGAAAAATATACAACGACTGCAAGCACTATGGCACTCGCTATTGCAGCTATGATTAATGATGACGTGCCTGTCGTACCTGATGATAATATGTCTTCGACGAAAGGTCTCCCAAGAAAGATCGAGCCCCAGACAATCATTTCATTCATCAAGAATTTGCCAGCAAATGTGGCTGTTGCAAATTTCCATGGGTTGTACTTGGCAAGCCCAAGGGGGATATAGACAAGATCGTCAGGTATTGGAGTAAGAGCCGCTATAAATGCGCCAAACCAACCGTACCTGCTTACTAAGTTTTGTAATGGACGCATTCTCTTCTTTGTCTTGTCGCTCAGAATTTTGCGGCCATAATAGCTAATAAAAAAGATTATCGTCTTTGCTGCCACTATGCCCAGCGCACTGATAATGGAGATTAGATGCGGATCAAAATTGGGATTAAATGAAGCAGTTATTAAGACCGGAAAATAAGGAATTGGAATAAACGGAATTAGGCTGGACACAAAGCTGATGAGGAGGATGCCTATGTATCCTAGTTCACTTCCAAATGGAAACAGATCTTCAGGAGTTACCAATTAGTATGCCCTTGCATATATTGCTGCCTTTTTGCTTTCCCGACCGCAGTAAATGCAGGTGGCCTGCTTGTCTTTCTGGTCAAATGGTATCACCCGGATGTCTGCACCTGTCTCTTCCTTTATCTTGGATTCACATTGTTCTTCGCCACACCAGCCGGCGAGAAGAAACCCCCCCTTGTCCTGGATTATCGACTTGAAGTTCTCAAAATCGACAGGTATGAAGGTGTTCTCATTGAGAAATTCGGTTGCCTTTGCAAGCATAGTCTCCTGTATCCCTGTCAAAAGCGAGGTTGTGATACTTACAAGATTGACCCGCTCTGCATGCCTTTTTTCCTTTGTATCGCGCCTGACAAATTCAATCTGCCTCTCTTCGATGTCCTTTGGTCCAATATTGATGCGCAGCGGGACTCCCTTCATCTCCCATTCGTTAAACTTCCAACCAGAAGTGTATTCATCTCGGTCATCCATATATGCTCTTAGGCCAGCGCGCTTTAATTCAAATTCTATTTCCTTTGCTTTTTCCTTGACCATCTTGGCGTTCTTTTCCTTGTGTATGGGCACTATTACAACTTGTATTGGTGCGACGTGTGGCGGCAGAATTAGACCCATGTCATCACCGTGAACCATTATCAGTCCGCCTATCAGACGCCAGGAAATTCCCCATGAAGTCTGCCATGCAAAATGCTCCTTGGTATCCTTCCCAAGGTATTTGATCCCAAACGGTTTTGAAAAGTTCTGGCTGAGATTGTGCGATGTCCCCATCTGGAGCGCCTTACCTTCGACAGGCATCAACCCTTCAAGAGTCGTCGTGTACTTTGCACCGACGAACTTTTCGCTGTCGGTCTTGTATCCTGCTATCACTGGTACAGCAAGGTAGTTCTCTATAAAATCCTTGTAAATATCAAGTATCGTCATGACTTCATGCTCTGCTTCTTCTTCCGTGGAATGTACAGTGTGGCCTTCCTGCCACAAAAACTCCGAAGTCCTAATCAAGGGTTTCGTCGATTTAATCTCGGCTCGAAGGGCTGAGTTCCAAAAGTTAACCTTGAGTGGCAAATTGCGGTAGCTTGTTATCCATTTTGCAAATATTGAATATGCAAGTGTTTCAGATGTCGGCCTGAGCGCTAGCTTTTCATCAAGCTCCTTATCGCCTGCTTTGGTAACCCAGAATACTTCTGGTGTAAAACCTGCAAAATGATCCTTTTCTTTTGCCAAAAGACTTTCGGGTATTAGTACAGGCAAAAAGCCATTCTGATGACCCGTTTCCTTGAACCGCTTATCAAGGATATCCCTTATAGATTCCCAAATTGCATAACCGTATGGGCGAAGTACAATGAATCCTTTGACAGGAGCGTAGTCGGCAAGAGCGGTCTTGAGAACGACTTGGCTGTACCACTCACTAAAGTCTACATTTTTCTTGACTGTTATCCCAACTGATTCTTTTAGAGAATCCACGTTGACATTGGCAAAACGACTAGGATTTATGAAGTTTATTGTATGATATGTCCTGTAGTTGCTTCCAAAAATTGCGGTCGCCTGTGACGTTATGACATCTTGCCATTACGAGCTCATGTTACACACACATATATACACATACTCATACACAGGTATACATAGAGCTGGCTGACCTCTTTCTTGGCCTTCATTCATCAAAATAAAATGCTCTCCCTCTCGGACGGTTAAGACGCTGTCTTCCTTTGAAAGAACTTTTTGGTACATGTTTCTCAGTCAGCTTGAGAACAGCAGGCTTCTTACCATGCTGAAAGCCAATGTAACCCTAAGTAATTCATTATCAACACCATGCTACAGCATCAAGTGCTTGAATAAATTCCAGCCTCGCTTTGGACAGGCCTGATCCCATCACAAGCTAATAGTAAATCCATATATACTAATGAAGGGTTCTCTTCAATATCTTTCTCTCCTTTCTCTATTATTAGAACCGATTTGTGAAGCCGTTATAAACAAGCTGAAAACTATTTCAGCCCTCTTGTAAAAAAGGATCGGTGGCTACAGGGGGTCGCCTTTGCAGTAAACCTTGCCCATGGGCCTGCTGAAAAAGTTTTTACAGACATAGCATTGCAGAAAGCCAATCTCCCTGTTCAGTACAGGGCAGTCAACTGCCTCTAGCTTCATGCGCTTGAGCATCTTTGGACTTACACCCTTCATCTTCAGCTTACCCTTCTCATCCATCATACCGGAGCTCTGGAGCTCAGCCTTGGCTTGATCTGTGATCTTTACCGTTTTTTCCACCTGCTTGATTGGAACAACATGCTTGATGCCTTCTGGAGGGGCCTCGCTCATCATCATTATCAAGAGCATTAAGCGCAGGGCTAATATATGACCCTTTGGTGGGCTTTAGTTAAGCAAAATCACTGATCTTTGTCTGGTTCTTGAAGCTCTTCCAAAGCCAACTTTTTTGTGCCACTTCGTTCCTTGACAGTGACATGTAAGAACAGGCAAACGACATTGCATCGTCAAATCGTTCAAACTTTTGAGGAAGTTTTTTCAGAGCTTCTCGTACGCCTTGTCTTATTTGCCAGACTCCAAGCGGCATTACATATTTGGGGTGTATTTCACGGAGAACAATGGCCGCAGCCTTTTTGTGTCTATGTGCGAGTTGCTCTACTACTGCAAGGCGTGCTCCGAAAATAGGCTCCAGCTATTGTCGGGTTGTGGTTAAGTGCTCTTTCATCTTCATTATCAATGCCTGTGGCCATCTGGCCTTGGCTTGTGAACCAAGACTCTATCATTTCAAAATTCCACATGTCATCAGGTATCAATATGACCGAATAGTAGTTGGCAAGGTGTGAGTACCTAGTTACCTCAAACAGATCAATTGAAGGATTCATTTCAATCTCCTTTACAAGCATGCCTGAAATGATGTCATCAGTCGCAGAAATGCTCCACCTAGTAGGCACAAGTTTGCGTTTCTTCTTTACTCCAAGCATCCCCATGCTGAGGACTCTGTGGATGATACTCATTTCTACACGGTGCCTGTACAACTTCATCATAGCGTCTGCAGCTCTCAAATCCGTATCATAGTATGCAGCTTCAATACGCTGGTCGGCAGAAAGTGATGACACCTTAAAAGCTCTCAGTGGTGCAGCCGGCCCAAAAGGTGTGGCTTCGTGGTCAAGTCGAAGTTCTTTTTGCATCTCAACATTTGCTAAGAGCTTTTTTTCAAACGTGACCTCGCTTTCAGCGGGCCTCTCCGACATAGCTAGCTCTTGCATGTTCTCAAGATATCTGCTAGAAATGTCATGTATATCCACGTTCATAGTGCCGAGGACAAGTGATAGGCGGTAATTCGCTATTTCTTCAATGCTTTTACCTGTCCACAGTTCGGCTCTGTCTAAGATAGTGGTATCACCATGTAAAGGAGGTATCATTGGTCCTATCCTGACCTTCGGGTAGCCGTAACTACCCACAAAGACTGAAGGAGGGCTAGAGCCATCTATTGTGTCTAGCGAAAGCTTCGCAGAATTCTCCTTGATAAATCGTATCCAATTCTTCTCAAGCTTTTTCTTTATCTCAGCTGGAGACGACAATAAATAACACTAACATGATTGCATTGGCGCTGCCTTTATAGCATATGCGCCTTCTTCAAGCTTGAGATCGCTTTAGTGTTTAGCGAGAACTTCTTTAGAACTATGTATATCAGACCATCCTTAAAGAGCAGCAATCCTGGCCAAAATAGAATGTCTACGTCTATAAGAATTGCTCTGATTAAATTCAGAGGCTTCTATAAAGTTTGTACAGGCGGGCAATAGTTTATAACATTAATAATTTCGCTATTGTCACAAGTAGAGATTCTCCGATGGACCAGCTAGACAAGGCCATTCTTGCTAACCTGTATTCGAGCATGCTAGAGCCTTCCATTCCACCCTATGCCCGGCTAAAGGCGCGGCTGCCAATAGGCCAAGAATTCTACAATTCAGTTGTTAATCGTCTTGTTAAAATTGGTTTAGTAGAAAAATCTGACCCGACCAAACTTACATTTATCGGCCGTGATGCACTGAAGGTCGTTCTAGTGGGAGGAGTGTTTGATCTAATCCACCCTGGTCACATTCATACGCTCAAGGCTGCCCAAAGCAGAGGGTGACGTGCTTGTCGTAGTGGTCGCAAGGCAGTCGACCGCTCAAAGGATAAAGAGATATAGAAAGATCTATCATGATGAAAAGCTTCGCAAAGACCTAGTTACTTCGCTTAATTTTGTCGACTTAGCACTAATCGGCAAAGAGGGTACGCTTTATGACACAGTCGAATATGTCAAGCCAAACGTGATCGCACTTGGCTATGACCAGGCTCACAGCGAAAAAGACATTGCCGAGAACTGCAAGAACCGCAACCTGAATGTCCAGGTTATACGGCTGTCAACTCCAGTACCCGGATCAAAGAGTTCGAAAATAAAGGAAGAGCTAGGCGATTCGATCTATGGCCTCTAAGCAAGCCGCACCTGCACCTTTATTCTGTCATCGTTTTTGATGCCGGCTGACTGCTTGAGTGATATCGGCGCTATCACCTCCAGCATACTATCATCATAGTGTGTGCGTTCAAGCACCAGGACAGGCAGCATTGTCTATTGCGCCGTCATTTATGGTGGCGCGATAGCATTTGACCCAGCCGTAAGTACGTGTGCCATCACTAAAGCCATTGATAAATATCGACGGATGCTTCCCAAGCTCGAGCCGGCCATTCATGTATATCTGATCGATTAGCCGGATGTTTAGTGTCCCAGGATAGGGCTCGTATCCTAATTTTTCCCTGAATTGTCTCCTATAGCCCTCCAATGACATGTAGTATGCACCCTCACCCATACCCGAAATGACATTGCCCTCAAAATCCATAGTCTCCGGTGCAGATTCAAGCGCAGTCCTCAGTGACAAAAAGAGGTTCTGTATCTCAGAATAGCCTTTGTCTGTGACTTTGACTGCAAACTTTTGCCCTTTTTTTAGGCGCTCGATGTAGCCGGAGGTTTCCAGGTCTAGCAGGTGCTTCGAAGCTGCCTGTTGCGACCTGCCGATACCCTTGCCAAGGAGCGTGGTCGTCACCTCGATAAAATTGTGGCGGGCTCCTTTTGAAAGGAGCTCGAATCAAGGTCAATATGTGCTGTAGCTTGATTTCAGGCATTTACCCTTACTAGTTACTTATCCCAACGTCACCAAATGTCCTGATTCGGATATCTGCTGGTTTCTTCAAGTCTGTCGTCCGATGTCCTACGATGTACTCGATACCGGCCTTGTCTGCTGCATCGACGAGCCTCTGAGTGACAATACCGTCTATTACGAGCAGCTTGCCACCCTCTGCACTATTGAGCCTCTTGATGACTTCAGACACTGGAACCTTAAGCAGAGTATTCATCGAGCCATCTAACACGACAGCCTCAAGTGTTTCATTTATTTGAGGATAAACATCGCGTATTGCAGAGAGAATTTCTGCACTGTCCTCAACCACTGCCTCTTTGGATGGCTGCTGTGCTGACTGTAGTGCTTCTTGCTGATGCACCTGGGGAGCACGGTAATCCTCTTGCGGATCCCTTTCTCTCCTATAATTCCTCCTGTCGTAATGGTGCTGCTGTTGATGATGAGGGGGCTGATGCGGGGAGTATATCGGCTGCTGAACAGATGATACTTCAGGTGAGAATGCGTCCTTCAAGATTTCAGATATCTCAAGAGGGGTGCATTCCTCCACTTCCTTACCCTGTGGAGCCCTAAGCACCTTGTCTATCTTGACGACACCATGCAGCTCCTTCAGTATTAGATCTCCTGCCCGATCGCCATCAAGAAATGCCACCACACGCTTGCCTTCTGTAAGTTTTGTCACAGATTCGTCGATCCTTGCACCTTCTATTGCAATGGCGTTGTCGTAGCCTCCGCGAAGAAGATTGACAACGTCTGCCCTCCCCTCTACCAGTATTATCCAGGCAGAGTCAAAGACCCCTGTGCCGCACGCCAGCTGCGCTTTGCCAAAGCTTGTGAGCTTGCCCGGTTTGCTCGCATCATAAACATCCTTGAGCATCTCGTCTCCCTCACTTATAGTTCTGGTAGCCCAGTCTTGTACCTATCTTCTTAGCGCGGTCAACTATGACCTTCTTCTTTATAGCTCGAATGTCATCGATTCCAACCAGACCGAATTTAGCCGGAAATGGCCCTACCTTGTCAATGCTCTCTATGGCTGCCGCAATTAGTGCTCCAGTAGATATATCTGTACTCATAGGTATGAGGGCGTCGCCCTTGGTCATGTTGCCTTTAATCTCTACGTTTACTTCAATTCTTCCAACTTTGGATACTTTTTGTAATTCATTGAGGTTCATCTCCGGTCCGAGCAAGCCCTCTGTCTGTCCAAAAATAGCACCAATAATATCGGCTTTCTCAACCAAACCATCAACATCAAATTTTAACTTAACATGATATTTTACTATACCTGTAGTTGGCAATTTCTTTCATAACCTCGCAGTTTGCTGGTATATAGCTTTCACTTTTCTTTGCTTGAATATAAGTGCTTTGTAAACCTTCAGAGAATTATGTATAAAAGTAAAGGTCCTTGCGGCTCCCTGTAATGCCTGACATGCGCGGTGCATAGATGACGAGATCCTCTACATGCCTCACTTTGCCATTTGTTATCCTTGCAAGTGCCCTCTTATATGACAGGTTCACGCTATGCCTGCTCAACTGGAGCTGGGACACTAGCCGGCTTGTGAGGTACTTGCCGGTTCTGTCCATATCCAAGAGCAGAATTATTTTTTTGCCTATGCTATCATAGCTGTCGACAAAGTCAGCAATCCCCTTAAAATGATGGAAGACTGCAAGGTTGCCAGTGAAACCTACTCTAGAGAGTGCCTCGGCATCGCGTCTACCCTCGACGACAATGACAGAACCCTTCTCCGATTCTTCATTGAGCATGCAGATAAAACTGCGCAGCCGTTCAACAGTCTCATAGTCATCGACTTTATATTGGTAGCCCACCGCCCATCTAATCTGTAGCGCCTGTCTGATTTAATATTTTTCCTTATAGCATAAATACAAATGAGCACACATGCTAGATGTTGCACAAGATACTTTCAGTACAAAATATTCCCTGCGAGACACTTGGCTTACTTGAGCCGATGTTCGTGCATGATGGCTATGATATTGAAAAGGTGAATATACAGGATGATCCTGTGCCTACCAGCCCTTTGGGATATGATGCCATAGTAATTCTCGGAGGCCCGATGGCAGTCTACGACAATTTTCCCTACTTACAAAAAGAGCAAGATCTCATCAGGAGTGCCATGAAGAACGACACGCCGGTATTGGGCGTGTGCCTTGGTTCACAGCTCATCGCGCAGGCTGCAGGGGGGCGCGTCTACAAGGCCAAGAAGAAAGAGATAGGATGGCACAACGTGTACCTCACACTGGCTAGCAGCAATGACATCTTTAGCGGGTTCACCGACAAAATGATCAGGGTATTCCAGTGGCACGGCGATACATATGATCTGCCAGCAACCGCAAAGATCCTTGCGTATTCTGATCTTTATGTCCAAGCCTTCAGGATCGAGTCCGCAGTTGGGATCCAGTTTCACATTGAAATCAATGAGCATCTTATACGAACATGGATGAAGGAGTACAATGCCGACTTGATCCGTGAAAAGACCAGCCCGGAGAGCATACTGCCGGCACCTTCCGACTTGAAACAGCTAGCGGCTTGGTGCAGGCTTATGTATAATAATTTTACAAGGGTGTTGCAGAAATGAATAAAAATAATACATTTCACACATTAGGTAACTATATAAAAGCTAAACAAGTTTTTTCTGTCAATAAAAATGACCAATGAGAAGGTTCAGAAGCTCTTTGATGACATTTATTCAAACAAGGAAAAAGTAATTACTGAAGAGCTTGCCAAACAAGTTTTGAGCGAGTACGGCGTTGTGGTGCCGAAATACGCGCTGGTCAAGAGCACTGAAGAGGCAGAAATAGAGGCAGAGAAGGTAGGTTTTCCCCTCGTCGCGAAGATTGTTTCGCCAGAGATCCTACACAAGACAGACGTTCGAGGTGTTAGGGTCGGCCTTCAGAATCAGGCTGACGTAAAGGATACATTTAACGACATGTACGTCAGGTTGAGCAAGCAGTACCAAGTAAAAGGCATGCTCCTCGAGAAAATGGCCGCAGCTGGTGGCGTGGAGCTCATTGTTGGTCTGCAGAACGACCCGCAGTTTGGCCCCGTCATAATGACCGGCATCGGTGGCATTTACACTGAAGTCTTCAAAGATGTGTCATTCAGAGTTTTGCCAATAACAAAGGAAGATGCAATCAGTATGATAGATGACCTAAAGGGCAACAAGATACTT
Organism: uncultured Nitrososphaeraceae archaeon; assembly: GCA_963786915.1. Lineage (GTDB taxonomy): Archaea > Thermoproteota > Nitrososphaeria > Nitrososphaerales > Nitrososphaeraceae > Nitrososphaera. Next base: position 103,188 of record CAWBAU010000010.1, on the reverse strand, counting down.
CGGGGCTTCCGCGGCATGCCGCCTGTCAACTTGAATATGCTTGCTGAGGCACTAGTCAATATAGGCAAATTTGGAACGGACATGGCGCCATACTATGAAAGCATCGACTTTAATCCCATCATATTCTATGAAAATGAATACGTCGTAGTTGATGCTAAGATCCTGCTACGCGAAAAGCCAGACTTCGAAGTCATCTCAAAGGCCCAACCAGAGTCCAAATATCTGGATTTGTTCTTCAACGCCCAGTCGGTGGCACTTATCGGCGCTTCACCTGAGCCTGGCAAGGTAGGCAACTCTGTTTTGGAGAGCTTGGCAAAGCACGAGTACATGGGCAAGGTCTATCCTGTGAATGCAAAAGGCTATTCTGAGATCCTGGGCCTCAAGGCGTATAAGAGCCTCGATGAGATCCCTGACAGGGTGGATGTAGTAGTCGTTACGGTCGATTTGAAGTTTGTGCCGGATCTACTGAGGTCCGCGGCAAAGAAAGGCATCCATAACTTTGTAATTATTTCTGGTGGCGGTAAAGAACTTGGAGGGGAGCGCGCAACAATTGAGGGCCAGATCCGAGAGCTGTCAAAGCAGCTGCAGATCAGGATTATAGGTCCCAACTGCATAGGCATGTTCAATGGCGAGAACCGTCTAGATTGCGCCTTCCAGGGGCATGCAAGAATGATACGTCCCAAGAATGGCGATGTCGCTTTCCTGTCACAGAGCGGAACTGTGGGCATCGCCTTCATGGAGAGCTCCGACACATTTGGCATGAGCAAAATGATATCATACGGCAATAGATCCGACGTGGATGAGGCCGACATGATCTGGTACCTGTCTGAAGACCCACAGACCAGGGTCATCGGACTCTATGTTGAAGGCTTGGGCGACGGTAGGAAGTTCATGAATACTGCAAAGAAAGCAATCAAGGAGCGGGGTAAGCCTGTGGTTGTATTCAAAAACGGCAGATCCGCACGAGGGGCCAAGCAGGCTGCTTCTCATACCGGATCACTTGGCGGCTCATATGCAGTCGTGAAGGGTGCGCTCGATCAGGCCGGTATCATATCAGTTGATAGCTATGAAGAGCTTACGGCGGCGCTCAAGGCGCTGGCGTGGCAACCAGTTCCAAGCGGGGGTAGAGTAGCAATGGTGACCAATGGTGCAGGCCCAATAATCGCTGCAATTGACCACTTTGAAAGGCTTGGGCTACAAGTAGCCGAACTGAGTGAAGATACTAAAAAATCACTTAGGGGTCATTATCCGTCAACATACATCATAGGTAACCCTTGCGACATCACGGGATCTGCAAATGCTGATGACTACCAGTTTGCGATACAGTCATTCATGGACGATCCCAACATTGACATCATCATGCCTTGGTTTGTCTTCCAAGACGACCCGCTTGAAGAAACAATTGTAAATGTTCTAGCCTCATTCCAGAGGCAAAAGAAAAAACCAATACTCGTAGGTGCCATGGGAGGACCGTTCACGGAAAAGATCTCGGAGCGGATTGAGGACACAAATGTTCCAGTCTATCACTCCGTCATTGAATGGGTAACTGCTGCTGGCGCTCTTGCCACGTGGACAAGGATAAGAAGCCAGGCAAAGTAACCTCTCATTTTTTGGACTGCAAAATATTGCTATGTAATGTTTGAGCGGAAATATTCAAAGCTAATTCTTTTGGAAAATGTCCATTTTTTTGTCTTGAATATGCACATGTAATATATCCGAAGAGCTTCTGATTTTGCTGGCGATACATGCAGTGCTTGGCATGGATAATGTTACACTTACTATTGCGTTCAAGAATTTTAGTCATTTCTATTCTTCAGAGAACGGTAATATCGTATGCTGTGTAATAGATAAGCACACTGGCGATATTGAAAAAATGGTTGGTCATACCTGACCCGAATCAACATAGCATCTAGATGTAGATGAATAATTTGTTGACGTTCGAATCAATCTTCGATAAAGGCTACAGAAGAAAAAAATCTGGCTTGCCATGTGTGATGATGGAATTTTAACCTGATGATTGAGAGTGGTATTGAAAGACATAGAGTACGTGTGCATTATGAATAATTTGCATCAAAGATTAAACAAAGCAAGACTATTTTTGTTATTGTAAGAAGCATCAGCAGTATTTATATCATGAGCTGGGGACAATCAAGATGATTTAAATTAGATACACCTGCATCACCACTATTGCAGAACTCTGCAGTTGAGACTCGAAGGGCCTTTGGTATTCTGTTCATAGCTGTTTCGATATCCGTCGGGGTTGCCTCTTTTCTTAGCGAGATTGCTTACATCATCGCCACGTTTCCACTTTATTACTATGCGATAATTTGGATTGTCAGCTTTGGTGCAGTGTTTGGGGCAAGCTCCACCCACTTGCGCAAAGCGGTACCTGCAATCCTAGGCAGGATGAAGACAAGCACTGGGTGGCCTGCAAGCGCGAAGGCGCTCAATGGCATTTGTTGGGCAGGACCTTTTGCTGCAATAGCGGCTTTTCCATCGTTATACCAGTACCTTATCCTAGCCGGCATAGGTCTTGGCAACTTGTCGACATATTTTATGATCAAGAAGTATAGCGGCGCTGATAACCGCGAGCAGCTGATAGTAGCTTTGATTTCCCTTGCAGCAATACCAGCTGCTGTCATGATCGACAGTATGCTCTTTGCAACACGCCAAGACATTGAAGTATTGCTATCCCGAATCCTCATTGGAATCGCCTATGGGGCTGGAGGTCTGTTTGCCCTGCTAAGATAAGCGGGCCCGGTGGGCTTCGATCCCACGACTTCCGGCTCTCTCCAATAGAATTTAGAAGGCAGGCGCTCTATCCATGCTGAGCTACGGGCCCCCTAGCGCTCTAGTCCCTCTTGTTAATTTAATGATTGCGGGTTACAAAGATGTATATGTATAACTGTTCACGTCAAGCCAGTTTGAGAAACTGTATGTCAGTAGTATATACATTGCAGTAGGAGTTGACCTGTTGACTCTTGCTTTATGTATCATACCTCTGAACTCAGTCAAAGTATAAGCGCTACACCCATCTAATTTGTCAACTTTTTAGCAACAAAGTGAAAGCTCGAAAACCTATTACAAGATTCACATTCAATTTACACTTTTAGTATAAATTCTATACCAAGAAACTATAATAGCCAGTCGACGAATTCTACATGTTGTGTGAAAAAGATAATGGTTGAAACGGGTAATGCTGATAACGCACAAGAATTTATGCAAGAGCAAGTCAACAAAATGTTTGAATTGAGCAGTACCTCTGAAGCTCGCCTACGATTGGTCCTATGTACGCTTTTTCAAAAGATTTTAGCTCATACACTAACGATTTTGTGACCCTTGGCAAGGTCATGGTTGAACTCAAAAACAACATGGAAAGCTATTGGTCGCTTGTGAATGCAGCCTATGCAAGGGCCGTGAGAGATACAGTAGAGCGGGCTCCAATGCAGCTGACAACAAAAGAAGATCTTGAGAATTATAGACGCACCGCCATAGAGGTCTTTGAAGACGCTTTTACTGCTCTTTTTACATCTTCAGAATTTTCTGAGGTCTATGGCAAGTTATTTGGTAGCCAGCTGAATGTATCAAAGGTTATGCAGAGCATAGCGGAGAAGAACTTCAAGACGCTCAACCTTCCAACAAGAAGTGAGGTTGATGAGATGCTGAAGGACATTATGGAACTGAAGAGAACTGTGCGGGATATAAAGAGGAGCGTTGAGGCCAGGAATGACCAAGCAAGAATTGCGACCTGACCATAAGGAGCAAAATGTCCAACCAGCTCAGAGCGAGCCGGAGAGGCTGCTAAAAAAAGAGCCTACACTTGCTGAGGAAATCAAGGAGGCCTACCGCAAGGTCGAAAAGGCGAGGAATATTCTGCACGCTGCTGGCAAGATTGAAGTTGGCGAGACTCCAAACGAAATCCTGGTTGAAAATAGAGCCTACCGTCTTTTGCACTACCAGCAGATGGTCAGCAAGACAGCGAGGACGCCGATACTTGTCGTTTATGCACTCATCAATAAGTCATATGTGCTTGACCTCCAGCATGACAAGAGCTGGATTCGCAGCCTGCTAAGTCAGGGATTCGATGTCTATCTCATTGACTGGAAAGCACCCACTGCTGCAGACAAGTACGTTTCTTTTGACGACTATGTCAATTCCTACATCGATGACTGTGTCGAGGCTGTAACCAAAAGGACTAAAGTAGAAAAGCTAACACTTCATGGCTACTGCATGGGCGGAACCATGTCGACGATGTACACTGCACTGCACCAAGACAAAGTGAGGAACCTTTCAGTAATCGCACCTGTCATAGACGGTCAGAACGATTTCACAGTAATTGGAAACGTTGCAAAGAACATGGATGTCGACAAGATGCTGCAGGTCATCGGAAATCTGCAATCTGAACAATTGTATGCATTATATTCGACACTAAAGCCATTCAAGCAGGGCATCAACAAGTACTCGAACCTTCTTCAGAATATCGATAACGAGGAATTTGTTGGTAACTTTTTGCGCCTTGAAAAGTGGTTGTATGATACGCCCCCAATAGCAGGAGAGACATTCAGGCAGTGGGTATCTGACATTTATCAGAAGAACCTGCTGGTGAAGAATGAGATGAGGCTGAGCGATAAGATTGTGGATTTGTCAACAATTAAAGTCCCAGTGCTCAACGTTATCGCTGACGAAGACCATCTTGTGTCGCCGCAATGCGAGCGCCCCTCTAAATGATGTAGTGGCAAGCACCGATAAGCGTATTATGATGTTCCACACCGGGCATGTGGGACTCATTGCTAGCCATTACTCACAGAATAATGTACTGCCAAAGGTGGGGCAGTGGCTTATGGCAAGGTCTCAGTAGAAATTATGATGATTATGATAGAGCGCGCAGGAATATGGGTATTGTATGGTTCTTGAAGGAATACCAACTGGCTATGAAATCCGTTTTTTGATAGATATTGGGATCGTACCTGGGAGCCGGATTTGCGATAGGTGCAGAAAGAGAATCAAGGAACAAGCCTGCAGGGATTAGTACGCATTGTCTTGTAATTGGAGGCGCTATGATTTTTACGTTCCTGTCCTCCTTAGTGGATGTAAATTCTTCTTCAAGAATTGCTGCACAGGTGGTATCAGGTATTGGATTCTTGGGAGCAGGCATTATCTTGAAGAGCGAGGTTGACAAGAAAATTACTAACCTAACCACAGCTGCCTCGCTATATGGTATGCTGCCGCAATTGGCATGGCAATAGGCTATCAATACTACTTTTTGGCAGCTGTGGCTACAGCATTTGCCGTTGGAGTGCCACGAATACCTCACATTTCAAAATTGGTGAAAAAAGATGAAGAGACCTAATTGCAAGTTTGAACAGTTCAATACCAACACTGGAGCTACCCATCTCATATAAGGTTCTTATGATTTATAGGTTGGATAATTGTGAGATTGCTTGCTAATGCAACATGAACTAAAAAAGGATATCCAGCAGATATCTCTGCAATAGTAAGGCCTGACTGCAATGGAAAAACGACAAATTTTCCAGTGCTCAGAAGAGGCAGTGGCCAGTTGTGCATTAGTCGTTAAGAATGGAGGAGTGGTGGTCTATCCAACTGACACGATCTACGGAATAGGCTGCGATCCATACAACGACTTGGCAGTCAAACGCATTTTTTCAATAAAAGGCAGGGATGAAAAAAAGCCACTCCCAGTTCTGACGCACAGCATGCAAAATGCAGAAAGAATAGTGTCGCTTGGCACGACTGGCAGGACGCTTGCTGAAAGATACTGGCCCGGCGCGCTAACAATAGTGGCTCCAATAATCGATCGCAGGATATCATCCCTAATTATAGCAGGCAGTTCTAACTTGGCAGTGCGTGTTCCGGCCAACAACTGCGTTTTAATGCTTCTCAATCACTGCAGGTACCTTGTAGGTACGAGCGCGAACTTGTCAGGAAAGAGAGGGCCGAAAAGCGCGCAAGAAGTGCTTGATTCTCATCTTGAAGGATATGATGCCCTCCTAGATGGCGGAACAGTCGAAAAGGGTGTAGAATCCACTATAGTGTCTATCGAAGGCAAGCCTAAAATATTGCGTGAAGGGGCGATAAAATCAAGGGAGGTATCACAGCTCATTGGGCGATTTTAACCTCATTGTGTCCACTTATAGATTTAGAGAAGAAGATGCACAAGATGAAATTCTGGAGTTGCTTGATAATTTTGGCGACCAGGCAGCAGAGTCTGAGATTATCGAAATAAAGGGGATGGTACCTGTTACAGAGCTCGCTTGACCCTATTGCTGTCATTGATAAACTAAAGGATCTTGTGGCCTCAGAACCTTGGCAGGTTCGTTATATTCTGCGGGTATTGCCAGTACAAGTTGTTGTCCCCACTGGGCTTGACACAATCATGCAGGCGAGCAAGAAATCTCACTCCAAAAATTGGCAATGACACCTTCAGGATAACGGTTGAAAAAAGGCACAACTCTCTTGGTTCGATGCAAATTATAAAGGCGATAGCAGGCCAGATCAATAACAAGGTTGATTTGGAGAATCCTGGCTGGGTTATCCTAGTACCAAGGTACTTGGGGGGTTGACTGGAGTATCGGTCCTCAGGCCCAATCAGGTTTTTAGCTCTGTAATTGAAAAGCGTAAGTGATGTTTATTTTATTAATATCGCTGCCTTTTCCAAAAGATATTGTAGAACTTCGCTGTCGTCCAATTCATTGGGAAAACCGAGCATGCTTGCAAGCCGGATCCTCTTCTCTTTACTTGGCTTCAGCACAGAATCATTCAAGTCAAACTCGCTTTTAATCTGGCTTTCAAATTGGCGTAACGGCTCGCTATTTTGTGAAAAGGCAATAAAGCAGCCGGCGGTATCCTTCTTCAAACCCGCCCGTCTGATTGCTTCTTCAATTTGGTTTGTACCTGTTAGCCGAATTAGTAGTTCCATTTCACGACTGTTTGTAAGCATGATTTTTCTTTTTTCTGCTTCCAGTGCTATCCTGGTACCTCCTACCAAATGTTCTTCTCCATAGACTACATTGGCATTTACTGCTTGTATCGAAACATTGCCGTGTCGGTCACGTAGCGTATCGACCAGTTTGCCTGGATCGGACACGATCCTCAGAACGCCTGTAATTAATAGGTGATAGTCATCAAACATGTAATCCATTCCACCGTGAACAACAGTGACGATGGTAACCTTATCGCCGACTTTTTACCGTGGTGTTATGGCCCTGAAGTGAAGCAGAATCAACGTCATTTAATGTAATTATTAAATTATCTCTTTGCAAGAGGCGGGGCTCAGCTGAAACGGTTGTTAAAAAGTCCAAAATTTCTGAGACCGACGCACTGGGTCGGTCAAGGTCCACCACAGGTTTGCCGACTGCCTTTTTCGCTCCACCAAGCAGCCTTATAGTTATCATTCTTCCGCTTCTTCGTCGCTTTCTCCCACAGCAGCCGCCATTGAAGCCTTTTCTTGTGCAGCTTGCTTTCGCAAATGCGAGGTGATGTAGCCGGCTAGCTCATTTCTTAGGACCTTCGATCTGATGATGGCTACGTCGCTGATGATGTTCTTATTGGCATTAAAATCAAGCCCAAATTTATCTGGATACTTTTCCAATAGCTCAGTAGATATGCGTTTTATCCTGTTCATACAACAAGGAAGGCAATATCAAGGATATTTTATCTTTGTTATGTTTATGCAAGATAGACCTTGGAATTGTTCTGCAGCATCTCTGCTGTCTCATTATAGGACATACCAATGGTATATGCGAGCTGAAGCAACAACGCTGACTAGACAAGAAGTGGAAATGGCTGGCTTGTTCTCAAAGCACCTAGAGTATTGCACTGGACCATCAGTTTCTACCAAGATGCGATCTCTGTCTGTATTTTTCAAGAGCACCTTCTTGTCTTCTGAGTATACGAGGGGAGGACCGTATGATACATACAGTCCACTATCCATAGATTTTGCCAATTGTTTCTTGCTGCCTGCAAACCAGTGCAACAATGCACTTTTGATATTATATGACGGTAGTATTTCTAAGATGGCATCGAGCATTCTTCTAGAATGAATCGACACGGGTCTGCTCGTTAACTCTGCCAGCTCAAGCATTGCACCAAAGACTTGCTCTTGCCGCTTAATAGGCACGTCATATGTGCTATCAAGACCGATTTCACCGATACCGTCTATTGATTGCAAGTTAGACCTGAAGATTTCTCTGAACCTGTCTAGATCTTCTCTACCTGAAGCTTCTGGATGTATTCCAATAAATTGTTTGACCACGTTGCGGTGTGTATTGAATAGCTCAAAACTTCTAATTGTGGTTTCTACATCAACTGTAACTGAGCACGCGATTATTTTCATCCTATCCAGGGCCGATACGATATGATGCACATAGTCTGAATAGCTGTTGTCCGTGAGATGGATATGAACATCAAAGAGCAATGATATATGACGAAAGACGAATCATAACATAAATATTTGCAAGTCTCACTGCAGAGACTGCTTGCTGTTAGCAAGGTAACAAAGCTACCACTTTGGAACTGCCTAGAAGTAATTACAGCAGCAGAGACTTATGCATTCATAGGCAGAGAGTCAATCCTGCACTTCTTTGCACGCCAAGAATTGACACTATAGTTCTTACTCAAAAGTGGCATTGGACTGAAGGCAAATTTTTTATTATTACTACCCTATACTATTATGCCTACTACCCTTATTGTGTGCTTTCTCGAATTAGTGTTACCTAGAACATTGCCATAGATTAATCAATAGAAGTACAAGTGACACTTTTAATATAGTTATGTCAGGTATTGCCTATGTCTTCTGGACCCGAGTTTGGCCTCGTGGCAATGTATCGTGTCATGAAAAAATCTGGCGCAGAGCGTGTTAGTGATGATGCAGCAGACGAATTGAGAAAGGTTCTAGAAGAGGTCGCAGGGAGGATTGCCAAGCAAGCAGTAGACCTGTCTTTGCATGCTGGAAGAAAAACAATCAAGCCTGACGACATTAGATTTGCCGCAAAGAACGTGATAAGGCTCTAGCCAGCGATATTCTAATCAATTATTTACCAGTGCAAGCAAGTAGAGGCCGCGTATGTCATATGAAAAAGTTGGTGCAGATTATATCTCGTATATCTATTCGTCGCTGATATGTTCAAACCTCAAAATAAGGCATATCATGGTAACAGAAAATTTACAGTTAACGTGAACGGTATTTTGCATACAGCCATCCTCCCCCGACGACTATAATAATCAATATTATTATCCCAGCAATTACTGGTGCTAGTAGGTGAATAATAAAGCTGGCTACTGCAAAGAAAACAATTAGCACAACAACCGCAATTATAATAGCCGCTATCGCGCCTAAGACCACATATCAGCTATGTAATGTATAATAATTGCATACTTTAGTTAATATTTCTAGAACAAGCATCTGCGCTCGTATATCTGCTTTGATTTTTCGTTGTGGAAAAAGTTGATGCCTTAACCCTACCAAACCTCTGCTAAGTGTATTCAGAGCGGTTGTAATTTTTCATTCACCACATTCTGCTGCATTTAATTGCTAAAATCATATCCGCTTTCTAACAGAGTCTCTGACTACATAAAATTCTGAATACCCACATTTTCTACATGAGATGAATTTGAAGACAAAGTCTGCATCCTGGTCTTCGATGGATGTCTTTGATTTTTCGGCAATCTTTGAACTAGAAGTAAGCGGTATGGATAAGAATGAAGGATGCTCTACCATATCACCTGATAAGCATTTTGGACAATTACTGCTGTTCTCTTTTTTATCATGATTACTCTCGTTATCCTTGATAGTAGATTCCATTGCGCTTAATCATCACACCTAGTTGGATCACCATCTATATTGGTTCTATAATAGCCTGCTCCCTGCAGTTTTTATGTCCCTGCTTATAATTACTCGTTGATTTTTATTGTTGCCGCTTCTTTGAGATGGGTTTCTGATATTCTCATTTGTTCCCTCAATATTGTCATTCATAGTGCATGATCATAGCGCATTATGCCATAAGACGCATATGCAGGACATATGATAACACAAATTTATTAGATATCAACTCGCCCAAGTTTTCATTTCATAGAATAGAGAGAAATAGTCAATGTTAAATACTTGTATGCCATATTGTTACCCCTACAAGTTGCAAGAACGGTTAGTAAAGCGAAATAGTGAAAAGACAACTATACTAATTGTTGATGACGATATAGATACCTTGACAGTGACAGGCAGAAGCCTAGAATATGCAGGTTTTACAGTTCATGCTTTTGCAGATCCACTTACCGCATTACATCACATTCAGAAGGACTGCAAATACTGCCAAGTCTTGGTGTCTGATGTTAGAATGCCTGCATTGACTGGTTTTCAGCTTGTCAGAAAAGTAAAGGATTTGCGACCAGAAATGAAGGTCATGCTGATGACCATGTTTGAAGTAAACAAACCAGAATTTGAAGCCGTTTTTCCATCAACCCCAATTGATGATGTAATAAGAAAGCCATTTACATCCTCGCATCTGCTAGATAAAATAAGAGGGCTCTTGGGCACGTTGTCCCAAAAGACGGCGAGACGTATGGATATGCATAACGGGGCATAGAATATCAAATCCTTTGACAACAATGTGGCACTGAAACAGCTGATACAGCTGAGCAGGTTCTCATCTCGACCAGGAGAGAAAGGAACATCATTTATAGTGGTTATCTCCATAAGATGATCTCCCAATGCTTAAATCGAATTTGCTCCTGCGTTACAACAAGGCAATACATATATGCACCCTGAGGATTTGAACAACATTTGGGTATGTTCTAACTGCCAAACTGCATTCGCCTTCCATAGTGATATTTTGGATCATATGGAGAAAACACGACATAAACACATAAAGAAATTTGATTTGAATACAGGTAAGCTCATTGAAGTCAGAGCGATGGTCTGACCAGGCAGACCCATTGTTATGAATACTACAATCCTTGCACCCCATATTGCGTGATATGCTATCTGGCTCATTATCGATCGCCACAGCCTAACTGGGAAAGAGATCTGATTGATTAGTACCTGGTTATCCAGTTATCAAGAACAAGCTTCATATACTATGAAGCTTCCTGAACAGTAACCTTTCAACAGGCAAGATAAATTGATAACTTCATCCCATTCTCGACATCACCATCAAACCTATCAATTACTAAATCGATCTTTTAGAGAGCATGTTATGCTGTTATGCGAGAATCAGGATGAGTGCGATTCTGCTGCAATAGATTCCCTAAACGAAGGGCTTAGAGCAGGTCAGCTTTGTGTATATGCTTCAGTCTTTAACGGCAACAAATCACATCTGAGTAGAATTTCATCCAAAATTACAAACTATCAGGCAAATATAGAGAAAGGCAACTTGGTCATAATTGATTTTCTTCATTTCTATGAATCTGCCAAGGCATCAAATCTTGCACCGTTTAAACAGCTCAAGGTAAGGATAGAGCAACTTCTACGTAAAAGAATATCTGAGGGGGAGGGTGATAAGGTATTGATATTTGCCGAAGCCGCTGGATTTCTGTCTGAGCATTGCCATTTTAACAAAAGCATTGATCTGGAAAGCTGGTGGAATGACGCTCATTTCGACTGGTTAAAAAACAAACAACTCAATATCACCATAATATGTCCACATCCTGCCACTGTTTTAAATAAAGAGTCTAATCTGTACGCCAAAAGCCAAATTGGCAATGTCCACAGCTTAATGGTTGAATTACAAAAGTGCAGGCTGAGAAATCGCAACGCTTTACGTGTGCTTGTAGTAGAACCTGAGAATGATATTCAAACAGTTTACCATGCGTATATGGCTTCCGTAGAAATTGATGCGGTAATTGTAAACGATGTAAAGAAATGCCTAGAACAGATATTCACTGTGTCTGATGAGGTCTTCGAAGTAGTCATAATAGATACACACCTACAGGACAGCCTCTCTTCTGCCATTGAATTAGCTAAAACAATTAAAAACACCAAACCCGATCAAAGAATTGTTCTTACTACCACGTCTCCATTAACTGAAATCAGGAGCAAAGTGACATCGCTTGGAATTGATAAGGAAGATGTATTAGTCAAACCCTTTGCATTGTCGACGCTTATTTCTATAATCCGAGCACGTTGAACTAAAATACTCTCCTACCATGAAATACCTATCGTATCTCTCTCTACTCTAACCCTGAATAAAATCATCAGTTTCTTTACCTTCAATGTAAAATATTCCTAGCAAGACCATAGACAAACTGGCGGCATCTACAATTCCCTCTATGACGCCAGCTCCGGAGTATTGGCAGAACCTCTTCGATTTAGGCATGAAACACTGCTCTAAATGCTGCATATAGTCTTTTTCCGGGTCGGGACAACTTATTGCTCTTTGGTATGGGGAGAGAAACTAAGCGAGAAGAGTAAAAAGAATAAAGGCTTCTAATGATGACTAATATTGCTAGGGAATGGAGCGACATAAAAGGGGAGGAAAGCGCCGGGAGAGATACACTCGAACCCTTGTTTCATCATGAGGGTTTTTTACTTCTTTCACAAGGATCTAGAATGCATCTGTTAGCTCTAAAGTTTCGTCATGAAGGGGCTTTTGAAGGAGCTCAAATCATATCAGGTTGTTTTGGATATCATCTAAAATAGTAGCATGAGGTTGGTACGCTTTTTCCAAAATTATTGAGTAGAGGAACGTTAGCCTAACTTTGCTCTTTTTTGTACTATAATATTACTTGAGTTAATTATAGAATGGTGATACATCACAGTTTGATTACCTATATGAGCTGGTTACTCGTCACTGGAAAGTATTATAATACGTAGCACAAAAAAGCGAAAAAATTGAACAAATCTATTAAATAATGTATGCGACGGATTCAAGACATAATTTCAAATTTGATGTCCAAAGTATCAATGATTGCATTAATTCTATTCAGTATGTTTTTACTCCTATCGCCATTTTGGGATTTAATTCCACTCCTAGTTATGCTTATTCTCCATACAATTGCGTTATTTTCGCAATGGATGACATCTCGGATATGGATCTAACAAGGTGCAATTAGCAACCATGGAATACTTTATCTCAAAGAATTTGCCATTTACAGCTTCTATCGTAGTCAGCCAAATAGCAAATAGTTCAGATTTAGATGTATTTCATTAAATCCAAGAGGGCCTTGACAGGAATTTATTTGAAATTGCAATACATGGCTACCGGCATACAGCCATTCGCTATTGACCAAAGAAGAACAGAAGGATGATCTCAGCAGAGCAAATGCAAAACTAGAATACCTATTTGGCAAAAGAGCAGATGTTTTCATTCCACCATTCAACAGGTTTAATCTTCATACCATAGAAGCAATGAGTGATCTAATATAAGCCTCTTTTCTACTCATCCGGATTTAGAGCAGAGAACAACCAATCCTTACAAGAGCCAAACATTAGTTGTAACTAATAATTCTAGGTTAGAAGTAAGTAAAATAAGAATCAAAAAGCCTTAGTATACCATGCACCCTTTTTTGTTTCCTTTCTCAGACTCGAAAAGCGAGGGAGTATCTGGAGATGAGTTAGTAGAGGAATCGTTGAGGTTGAAGACGAGAGCATTGCAAAATACGGCTTTGCACAAGTTAGACTCCATCCTTCAAATTTCTACCAAGTTGATGCTGCCTAGTGGAAAACCTATCAATGAAGTAGACGATCTTAGATTTCAACATCTTACTAAAATTGTAGATAGCCTAGCGGATAGAGATATCAGAATTGCTTCATTTAGAGAAATATATCCTCATTCTCCAAACCTTCTCTTTGAGAATTAAATTAATCAATCTTCTTCTCTCTCTTTATAGTGTCTCCTATTATAACATGGGGGAGTAACTTGAAAAAGTTTATCTTGAGGAGCAAGCAACTGCACCTTGTAGCCGATTGAATAATAGTCTACCAAATAATATTTATAATATCTAAATGCGCTTTTGGGCTCAATACCGCAGTAGGCTATCAAAACAAATTACTTGTATCCGCAAGTCTTCTACTTTGTGGATACCTCTTGGAAACTTTCTACTTTGACCATCATCTGTTAGACTTGTGAAATGCATTAGACCATCTGCTCATAGCAGTACAGCAGAATTAACGTAACTACTATTGAATAGGGCATTATTAGCTGCGCAACATGAGAGGGCAAGCTGAGGGATGCTAAACATCCCATCAAAAACTTCTTCCTATCTGATTTATTCAAGGCATTCCTAAATCACTACCATTGCACTTTCTCCATTTCAAGCCCAATGCTAAACGATCTTATTGTTCTATCCATTTAGTGAGGGTTCACCACCCCTAACATTATCATTATTGCTGCTACCGCCATCCCAATCCTCTGCTGCTGCTACTGCTGCTGAACTCTTTGATTATAGAGCTACAATAAACTCCATCTAGAGCTGAAGAACGAAAGAGAGAGGAGAGTAATGGACACAATCACCAAAACATTAGCATAATTTTTTTACTGAACTTTGCTATATACTCTAAAAGTTGCCTGATAATGGAATATAAGCATAGAACTACTTAAAAGAACGAGGTTTACACCTGATTACAAGTGTGGATCCCTTACAGGAAAAAAAAAACTACATCAGTAGCAATAATTGCTTTAGTCTCGGCACTAGCATTGCTTGGAGTAGCGACAGTGTTAACAGTAACTCCTTTTCGATCCGCTGAAGCTACTACTACTACTAACGGCTATACCTATGTTGGAAACACTGCAACTACGGTTGGCAAGGAAAACAATAATGATGTCTTACAGGGTACAGAAGGAAGGGATGTCATCGTTGGATTAGGCGGGAACGATCTGATATTTGGCAACGGCGGTGACGATGTCATATGTGGAGGTGCTGGTGATGACATCCTCATAGGCGGCGCCGGTGATGATACTCTCTTGGGCGATGTGGGTAATGACACGCTCTTGGGCGGCGATGTCATATGTGGAGGTGCTGGTGATGACATCCTCATAGGCGGCGCCGGTGATGATACTCTCTTGGGCGATGTGGGTAATGACACGCTCTTGGGTGACCCCGGTAATGACGTCCTCATAGGCGACCCCGGTAATGATGCCCTCTCGGCTGGTGCTGGTAATGATACGCTACGAGGCGGCGCCGGTGATGATACTCTCTTGGGTGACCCCGGTAATGACAACCTCTTGGGTGACCCCGGTGATGACAACCTCCGCGGTGGAGCAGGCACTGCTGACAATGGTGACGGAGGACCAGACTTAGATACCTGCAGTGAAGTCGAGACCAAATCCGACTGCGAGGATTGAGAACTACTAGAACTGATAATAGCAATAAGCAAAAGCTCTCACCAAAGCAACAGAACAATTAATTTATCTGCAGACTGATGATTAGAATTTCATTAGGTCTCGAGGAGTAATATCTAATGATGTTGGTAGGAGTATGATTGCCTTCTCTTCATAAATGATAGGATTCTCGATTTGAACCTTATCTTGACAGTTGTCTCCGCATTAGCAACCTACAAAGCATGCGCTAATTCTCCTAGATGGGCGCCGGGAGAGGGACTCGAACCCTCGAGTCCCGAAGGACATCAGCTCACGCGTCATACTCCATGACAACGTATATGATCTCGAGGCTGACCCCTTTTAGGGCCTACTCTGACTTACCTAGCTTGGGTACCCGGCGCTCCTGATTTGTGAACCGGTATTGCAATTTATGCCTTTATCAGTCCGGTAGATATTACTTGTTGTTAACCTCGTCGGATAGACGACTATTTTGCGTACTCTGCAACTATTTGAAACCCATATGCATCTATACTGAAAAATTATATAATCATACCCTCACAATAAAAGTTGCTGTGCTGGCTACGTCGATTAAGCTACCTACTTCTGAAGATATCAAGAAATTGTCGCTTGCAGACATTGCGATAGCTGCAGGCCTGGCAGACGAGTTTCGCGATAGGCTCCGCGAACATGTGCATATTGACCCATATTGCGTGCCCGATCCGTTTGCTGGCAAAGATGACTGCAACTATTCTGTCATACTTGACAGAGAGAATCTAAACAGAATTATAGCACTGTTTGCAAACAAGAAAGGGGCGCTTCCTCAACTTCCATGGTCCACAATATTGGGAGAGCGGCTTGTCAAGTTGTCGATATCAAAACAAGATGCTCTTGCGATCAAGCACGAGCTTATGCCAAAGGAAACCAACAACTTTTATCCATATAGGCGCAACGGTATAACGACCGGCTACATCATGTTTGCATTTCAGATCGTGGGTAACGTTGATCTCGCAACTCAATGACGCCGATTTTCTGAAACTTCCTTATCATGTGCTCAAGCGATTTCCTTACATCATCTTCCCCACCGCTTGAAATCCGGAGAACCTCTAGCACGAGGTCGTCAAATGTGATTCCGTTACACATGTTCCAAAGCGAGACTGCAGTATCGTTGACGCGATATGCCTCGCTCCTGCCGTTTATTAGAAGCGGCGTCCCGTCGCAGTCGTTGCCAACCACGCCCCTTCGCAGAATTAGTTTGTTACTAACACTTTCTCTTTTCAATAACATACGTCATCATCGAGCTGCTCCTCTTATGCATCAGCTGCTTATTTAGCATTGCTACAACAGTGATGCCAAAATAGCCAGTAAGTATCTGCAAAGGCGCAATCAACTGTCCTCTCGTTTGTTTTTGGTAGAGATCTGCATATATGTCACGAAAATATTATCAAAGAACAGAGAAAGGACAAGGCAGACTCCCTATAACGCATATTAATATATGACTGAAGAATTCAGTGCTTTTTCCAGGTACTGTTACCTCTGTCCCTCATAAGTCGCAAAAAAACCGAGCCCCATACAAGCCGGCAGAAGTCTAGTGCTTTATCATTCTTTTTCTCGCCCTTCGTCCCTAGGAAATGTTTTCTCACTAAAGATGTTCTGGATCTGTTAATGTTAAAATAAAAGCCAAAGCCAAAGAGTTTTCGTATTCTTTGAAAAAGAGTGAGAGAAAGAATGCACGGGCCGTCGTCATTACGAGACAGGTAGCGGACAGCATAATCACATGGGCAAAGACTCACCATCCAAACGAGGCCATACTCATCCTGCAGGGCAAAAGTACGCGAGAGCAGATCGCAGTCGATGGAGTGGTAATCCCTCCATTTGCTGAGAGTGGCCCATTTTACTCCGGCTTTGGAATCCATGATCTTCCCTACACCATACCTCACGTTGGCACAGCACACTCTCATCCCGGAGGCTCAAACAATCCGTCGCTTGAAGACCTCCACCACTTTACCGGGTTTGTATCCATCATCATCAGTCACCCCTACGAGGATAATACGATAGCCGCCTACGATAGGAACGGCAACAGCCTAGAACTTAAGATTGTGAACTAGCCTGATCGTTTCCTGCGGCCAAAGTCCAGCTCGAGTCCGCGCTTGGCCTCATAGCTGAAAATAAACGATTCATCCGGCATTATTGGAAAGCTTGATAGTCGAGCAGCTGAGCAGATCGGGCATCTATTATTCACCTTGGTCTTGTCAAGGAATGTTGCGCACCAGTAGCAGGTCTCACACAGCACAAAGATTGAAACCGCGGCAGGTGGTTTAGGCAACAATAATAATTCATAATAGAAGTTATTACATTTAACTGTGGCTAAAGTTTGTGATTAACAGTAAATTAATTGACTTAAAGCAATACAAGATACAGAGAAATGATCTTCTAATGATTGAATAAAGGAGGAGCAGCATCCATTTTCTACAACGGTTGAGCGTATCCAAATGTTAGAGTATCTTCTAAAATTAATCTGGACGACCACATTAAGCTTGATTCTGATACAGGTATGAAAAGAAAACCTGTATGACTTCTTACGCCACATCGAAACTGTAAACGAGGGCTAACATCAGAGAACTTTCTCACTACCTTCGGTCATTACGAAATAATCTGTAGTGGGAAAGATCCTCCAATGCAAAAGAGAGAGACAAACACGAATAGGTAATGCAATGCACTGTGATGATGAAGACTGTATTGCTAGTTAGTGCATTTTTGGCAGGAATATTGTTGAATATCCATCTGATGTCATGTCGGGTTAAGATTGTCGGCTACATATATGCACAAAAAAATTGATACAGCAGCGTTTGACATGATTCTATCCTATGTAAAACCCAAGCGCAACAGAGGAGAGCCTGCCAAAACCAGATTCGATCAAGGTATTTGCAGAGATCTTTGGCAGCTGTTTTTTGTTATGCTATGATAATTCTGGAGAATGATAACATTAAGGGACCCCAATACAGGAGCAAGCCTAAGAGGGGAGATCAGAATGAGCGAATGCATATGTTTTTCATTATGTTACAAAAGTAATTGAAAAAGGCATGGATAATGTTTTTATTAATTGCTCTGGCGATACCAATGCTTCTATGCTATCCTTGTTTGACAGATACTTTGGTTTTCTAGTACTTCCACTGGAAAACTTAATAAAAGAATAATTCCAATATCAATTGATAATAATTGAACTGGATAGGTCAGCAAATGGCATGGATAATGGTTTCACTTGCCATAAGTCTGCTCTTTACAATGTGGCTTGGGTTGTGGGGGCTCATTCCAGCAATAGCAGTTTTCATAGGCATCTCATATTACATGCGCAGGCGCATGATGGCCCGTATGGGAATGGGTGGCGGTGGAGGTGGATTTGGCAGCATGCTGGGTGCTGGTGGAGGAATCAACTATATCTGTATAGCCTGTGGCCACAGATTCAAAGGCGGAGCGTGCCCACGCTGCGGAAGCAAAATGCGCCGGGCAGACTTTTAACACATGACTCTCGAAGAGCTGCGCCAGAAGGCATTTTTTCAAAATACAATAGATGTGTGGATAGCATATAGCGATGAGCGCGGTTGGGATTGGTACAATATTGATGCCTATAGGGGTTTTATCGAACACCTTACCTTAAAGGGGATAAAGATGCAAAAGTTCCCGCTCTGCGTGAAAGAGTCCGGTGGTACTTATGAACGTGGTAAGGACAAGGCTCAATTCCTTGACCATCTCTCAAAGATATCCTCTGATGACGCTGCGGCTTACACCGTCAAGTTGACTGGCGAAACAATAGGCGCTATACGCTTGTTTACCAACTAGAGTCTAGAAAATTTCAGCTAAAAGATATTACAGTTTAGTAGGAACCTCTAAAATCTATTATCTGTACACATAATGTGCGATGCCTGAAGAGAAGCTGCCAGTTCGAGCTCACGAAGAGCATCTAGTCACGCCGCGAGTCGAAAGGCTGACCGACATTAAACCGGAGCCGCTATTTGAGAGTATTGTAGGGTACAGCGATGTAAAGAGGCTATTTCAGCTATCATTTTCTTCTGAAAAACCTGTTCACATGTTGCTTGTTGGCCCGCCAGCATCTGCCAAAACGCTTTTCATGGTTGAATGTATGAGACTCGAACGCTCTTACTTTACACTTGGAAGCCACAGCACTAAGTCCGGCATGATTGATTATCTGTTTAATAAAAGGCCGCGGTACCTGATTGTGGACGAAATAGAACACATGCCAGCGAAGGATCAGACTGCACTACTAAGCCTGATGGAGACGGGTATCTTGGCAGAAACCAAATTCCAAAAGACGCGTAACACCCACCTAAAGACATGGGTCTTTGCAACTAGCAACGCCACCGACAGAATGCTGACACCGCTTTTATCCAGGTTTGTCGTTCTCCACTTCAAACAATACTCATTTGGCTCGTTTCAAGAGGTATGTACTCACATCCTTGGCCGTGAAGGGGTCACACCTGATGTCGCTGTAGCAATAGCGGAGGCGGTATGGACAAAGCTCAAGTCAAAGGACATCCGTGACTGTATAAAGATTGGACGCTTGGCAAAGACAAAGGAAGATGTCGAATGGATAGCCCAAACCCTTAGAACCTATAAGCAATAGCCCAAGTGCTGTGTTGTGTTGATCAAGACCTTCTGTATTTTTTGTATTAAAGCAGCTTATGATATGCGTTGGCAATTCACGGATTGCCAACTTTAGTCTTCGTATTATCGAAAACCCTTATTTAAGGGCTGTTTTAGTGTAGCTTTTTAAGTCATACAGCCGCCGACCCTTTGGACGCTAATGATGCGAATTTTAGCACAATCATCTTGGCAAAGGATTAAGGTGTATTATCGTTAAAGAGAGCCTTTGTTATAGTATGTTGCAGCCTTTATACTTGCATTAAAAGGCGATACCTCTCGGTCTAGGGCAAGAAATCATCAATTGTCATTGATCTTTTTACTTGCTCAGAATTAGTGAGAATGGTGATATTTGTCTACTTATTGGTGGGGAAGTTTTGTTAATGTAGAGTTAAAGTTTTTGTTGTGCCATCATGTATATTGTGTGATAGCAAGAAATGGGCCTAGACCTCAAGCCTCTGGTGACGCCTATGCCACTCAAATTATCAGAGCTGGCAGGCAAGGTTGTTGCAATTGATGCTTACAATACGATTTACCAATTCCTCAGTATTATAAGGGGGCCGACAGGGGAGCTGCTTACGAACAGTAAGGGAGAAGTAACGAGCCACCTGAGCGGCCTATTCTATAGGAATGCCAACCTACTGATGGATAATATTAGGCCTGTTTACGTTTTTGACGGCAAGGCAAACGAGCTTAAGATGGCTGAAATAGAGCGCAGAAGCCAGCTGAAAAAAGAAGCGGCAGAAAAATATCATCTTGCAATTGAGGAGGGCAGGCTGGAGGACGCACGCAAGTATAGTACACGCACGGCCATCTTGACTCCTGAAATGGTGGAAGATTCAAAAAAATTGCTGTCCTATTTTGGTATTCCCTATGTTCAGGCACCCTCAGATGGGGAATCGGCAGCCTCATATCTTACAAGACATGATATGGCATTTGCAGTAGGAAGCCAAGACTACGACTCGATATTGTTTGGAGCCAAAAAGCTGGTGCGCAATCTGGCAATTAGCGGCAAGCGCAAGGTGCCTAACCGCAACACCTACATCGATGTGGAACCTGAAATACTTGAGCACGACAAGGTGTTGCATGAGACTGGCCTAACACATGAGCAGTTGGTAGATGTGGGTATACTTATCGGCACCGATTTCAACCCTGGTGGCTTTCCTGGTATTGGCCCAAAGACTGCAATTAAATTGATTAAAGAAAATGGCAGGCTGGAAGATGTTAAAAAAATCGAGAGCCTGCTTCCACAAGTGCCCTATCAAGAGATACGCAAGATTTTTCTCGATCCTGAAGTTCCAAAAATTGACAAGATCGAATTTAGCGAGGTCTATCGTGAAAACATACTTGATTTTCTTTGTGTCAAAAAAAGCTTTTCAACAGATAGAGTGAGCAGCACACTTGACAAACTGCAAAAGTCTACAGCGAACCGCAACCAGTCACTTGAACAGTGGTTTGGCTAACAGTGCCAAAGTAGAGTGTCAATGATTGACTTTATGCTATAATATAGTATCTCCCTGATAAAACTCAGAAAGAGATCACATGACCTGACGGCCTTCTATAGAGGGCTTGATGAACTATATATCTAGTATTGTCTCTTTGTCTTCTGGATGTCTTTTGCAATATCGTATGTAAGTGGTCTTTGCTAATTATGTAATTTCTCCTTCTTTGTGTTTAAATTGTCACATGCTTCTTCGCAACAGAGAATGTATTACCATGCCTCATTAAGGTTCATGCCGAAGATTTTGGCAGGTGCATTGAAATTGGAGCCAGAGTCAACAACCTCGTTCGCCAGGCTTTCTGCAAACTAACTTAATCTTCTGAATGCCTTAGAGGTCAAGCAGGAATTTTGTGGTGATCATATCCTTTTCTTGCCTGATTTCCATTTCATGATATGTCACTGCCTTGATTTCCACTTTGTAGTGGTGTCGGTCCAGTTCAAGAGGTTCTCCTCTTGTAATGCCTTCGAGCAAATAGTCGCTGTCATGCTGTTTTATCTTGACAGAAAATTGAGACATTGCTATCCGATCTGCCACCAGTAAAAGCATCACCTTATCCAGCCAATCAAAGAGCAACGAATATAGGTCATTGCCTTTGGCAGAAAATTTAATCTCTCTTTCCGCTCTGACGGTTTTCAAATCGATCATGGTGTCGCAGAGAGCCTTAGCAGCGTTTTCAAAGGCTTCCTCTAACGTGGAGCCGTAAGCCTCTATAATGGCATCTGTCATATGATCGAGGAACCGGTATCCGCCTGCCACTATAACCATGAACAAATGACGACTATTTATTGCGTTATTCTCTGCCAAAATATCGCAAAATCTAAATGCTAACTCACCGCTGGCTACAGTGTGGCAAGGTTAGAGCTTCCCCGTGGCATGAGGGATCTTGATCCTGAAGAGTATGCTAACATAAATTATATCCGCGACACATTCTTTGAAATTGCGCAGCTATTCAACTTCCGACTCACAGAGCCTTCTCCTCTTGAAATGCTTGCCACATTAGAGGCAAAGAGCGGTACTGCAATCTCAAACGAAATCTATGCTTTCAAGGACAAGGGAGGCAGGAATGTCGCCCTTCGTTTTGACCTCACCATCGGTCTAACGCGATATGTTGAGTCAAGGCGCGATCTAAAAATGCCAGTCAAACTGGCTTCGTTTGCAGGCGTGTGGCGGTATGATGAGCCCCAAGCTGAGCGCTACCGCTACTTCCACCAGTGGGATATCGAAGTGTACGGCCCGTTCAGCCAAGAATCGGATGCTGAGGTAATCGAGTTTGTTTACACCTTCTTCAGAACATTAGGCCTAAAGGCAGCAATCGAGATAAACGACAGGCGGCTCCTTGAGCAGTACATAAGAAAAAAACTGGACATTTCTAGCGAAGAGACGATGCTTGAAATGTTTCGCGCAGTAGATAAGGTACCAAAAAAGGGGCCGCAAGCCGTGCTAGCAGAATACAAAGACAAAATAGAGCCTGCAAAAATGCAGGCACTGATAGATCTTTCAAAACTAAAAGGCAATATCGACGAAGTTGCCAGCAATGCTGACGTGAAGGATCTTGACAGCTGGGCAGCAGTTAGTCAGCTTGATGGACTTGCTCAACGTAAAGAAGGTAGAAGGAGCGCGCATTAATCTTGGCATAGTGCGTGGACTTGACTATTATTCTGGGGTGGTTTTTGAAGCATTTGACCAATCAACTGATTCTGGGGCATTAGTCGGCGGAGGAAGGTATAACAGACTCACTGAAGCATTCGGAAGAAAAGATATTGGAGCCACAGGAGTCGCTGGAGGAGTGGAGCGGATAGTGATGGCCCTCCAGAGGCATGGTATATTGAAACATCGGCCAAGACCACTTGTATATGTTGCAAATGCAACAGAGGATCTCAGGACAAAGGCGCTAGAGCTGGTTTCGTCTCTGCGCAGAGGAGGCATAGCAGTCGATTACGATATGCTTGGAAGGGCACTCAGAAAGCAGCTGGACTATGCTTCAAATCAAGGCGCGGCGTTTGTAGTAATTGTAGCACCAAATGAAATTGCCACAGGTCAAGTAATCCTCAGATCTATGAATGATGGAACTGAAAGCAAATACTATGCAGACAGTTTGAAAGAAACGCTCAGTGAGATGCTTAGAGTCTGATTGTAGCTACGCTCTTCATTTTGACCATACCGCTAGGCTTTTTTTCGTACACCACTCTGACTATAAGGTCCGGTGGCTCATAGCTTATGTAAATGTCGCCAGTCCTCAGTCTGCTGTACGTCATAGTTAATTTCAACCCTTTCCTGATGGATGCCATTTTCAGTAAGCCTCTCTTTCGCCCGGGCCACAAGCTCTTGATCAGAAGAGTTTGGAGCCAGAAATGCTTTAGCATCCGGAGTATTTGCCAAATAATCTCTCAAGTTTGTACTTTCCAATAATAAGAGCAAGCCGGGCAATGACTATTAACGTTTCAGTGTGTTAGAAGATTATTGATATGGCGGCATCTCCCTGCATAATTCCTTCGTCCCTTAGCCGTAATTCGATAGACATTGTAAGAAAAACAATTCTCCAATAGCTGCGGATATGTAATTTGGATGCAGCTATCTTTTCACAATTTGTTAACCTTTGGCTCTACTATCTTGCTTGAGAATAGCGCATAGATCTCTCCTAGAGACTCATTCCGTGTTACTTGCTCAAACAGGGGTCGGTCGGTATCAGTAGCCTACCCAACTCCTGAACCCTTTTGGCAATGTCATTTTCAATTGGATGCTTGCCAAAAATAAACATGTAAAAACAAAATTGCAAAATTTAGATAGGCGTCTCCTTGAATTAGGACAATGTATAAAGATCTGTTTTTTGTGACGTCCTTGTCCCGACCGTATTTTGATATGCGGAACTACAACTTATTTAAATTGAGACTTTGAATATATTTTCAATCAAAATGTCTAAGTCTGTACCGACAATATACCATATACTTCTCTGCTCCATCTATCATATCCCTGCAATTTTTACTATCTGTTTTTTGGCAGGAGAATAACTTCTCCCTTCTTTTGCTCGTTGTCAAATACGCTGGAACAACTACACTCGTCAAGCAAACATGTCAGTCCTCTTATTACATTTTTATACTCAAATGGATTGTGCCTTATTACAAACTTTCTATGGATGACTCTTCTTTTGTATTTGTACTACTACTACTACCCTATCAAGGATATCATGAATCATCTTTACTATTATGGCTGCCTGTATACAACAGTTAATTGCTTTTTGATTTGTTGCAATTATTACAGGAGTTCAAGGTATATATGAGAATTCGCAGCCTTCCTAAATGGAAAGAGGAGGGAAGCGCATAGTTGGCTGATATCACTACTATTGCACATGATGTACTTATAATTGGATCAGGGCTAGCTGGCCTCCGCGGAGCTATTTCCGCAGGCAGCCCTTGACAGAAAGCTGACCATAGCTGTCATTTCCAAGGTGCAAGTAATGCGCTCTCATTCTGTGTCTGCAGAAGGCGGGACTGGAGCAGTGCTCTATGAAGAAGAGGGCGACAACCTAGAATCTCACATTTACGATACGATTAAGGGAAGTGACTTCTTGGCAGATCAAGATGTAGCTGAGCTCTTGGTAAACAGCATGCCATATGAAGTCTACCAATTAGACCATTGGGGAATGCCCTGGTCAAGGCGCAAAGATGGTAGGATAGCACAGCGCAAATTTGGTGGCTATTCATTTCCGCGTGCCACATTTGCGCAGGACAAAGTAGGTTTTTACGAAATGCAGACTCTGTACGATACATGCCAAAAGTATGAAAATATTCACTTTTATAATGAGTGGTTCTGCACCTCGATACTGCATGAGAACAACACCTTCCAAGGAGTAACCGCCATCGAAATGAAGACAGGCAACTTTACCATATTCAAGGCGCCCGCAGGCATAATATGCGCGGGCGGAGCCGGTAGGATCTACAGCTTTTCTACTTATGCATTTTCATCTACGCCTGATGGTCTGGACATGGCCTACCGTGCAGGACTTGCCCTAAAGGACATGGAATTCGTGCAATTTCACCCCACCGGCATACTGCCATCCGGCATTTTGATAACAGAAGGTGCAAGGGGCGAGGGAGGCTATCTTATTAACAACAAAGGCGAGCGCTTTATGCAAAAATATGCTCCAGGGAAGCTCGAGCTTGCTCCCAGAGATGTTGTGTCTCGGTCGATGATAAGAGAGATTCAGGAGGGAAGTGGATTCAAGCATGAAACCGGTGTTGATTGTCTTAAACTCGATCTTACGCACCTTAGGGCCGACCGCATAAAGGAAGCACTTGCGGGGATCCGGGAAATTGGGATCAAGTTCTCCGGCACTGACATCATTAGAGATCCTATCGAAGTTAGACCCGTCTGTCACTATATGATGGGAGGCATTCATACTAACATCGATGGCGCAACTGAAATGGCCGGCCTCTGGGCAGCTGGCGAAGTTGCATGCAACAGCACGCACGGGGCGAACAGGCTTGGTGCCAACTCAACATCCGAATGCATAGTGTGGGGTAAGATAACCGGAGAGCTTGCGGCGAGATATGCAACTGGAAAAAAAATTGATTCCATAAATAGAAAGCAGGTGCTTGAGGAAGAAAAGCGAATATACGATGGACTGTTCCGCGGAAGAGGCGCTGTGAACCCCTATGAAGTTAGAAAGCAACTGACAGACATGATGGATGAAAAGGCGTATGTCTTTAGAAATGAGCAGGAGTTGACTAGCGCACTTGAGAAGGTAAGAGAGCTGAAAGGCGCAACGTGGAAGCACGTCGAGGACAAAGCCAAAGAATACAATACCAACTTTATCAACGTAATGGAAACAGACTCGATGCTCAGAACTGCTGAAGTTTTGCTTGTTGGCGCGCTCAATCGGCGGGAGTCTAGGGGTGCGCATGCAAGAACAGACTATCCCTATCGCGACGATGCGAACTTCTTGAAGCATACACTAGCCTACTTTACAGGCAACGGCGGGCCTAAGATGACATGGTATCCAGTGGCTTTTACACGATATGCCCCAGTCGAGAGGAAATACTAGCATGGAAAGAGAAGTAGCTGATCGCAATAACCGTGAGGGAATGATGGGATGGCTCAATCCCCTGCGCTATGGATGGGAACGGGTGTCCTACTGGCTGCAGAGGTTAACAGGTGTCGGCCTGCTTGTCTATTTTATCGCCCACATATATGAAACCAGCCAGATCGCTGGCGGGCCTGCCTTATGGGAAGCATTCTTAGAGCTTACTCAAACTACTCTTGGTCATATTATTCTAATAGTGGTAATAGGAATGTGCGTCTACCATTCAGCAAACGGAATCCGTCTGATATTTGCACATGGAGGCAAGGGGCTTGGCAAGCCAGGCAGGCCAGACTACCCCTATGATGCAATATCGCTCAACTACAGGCAAAAGTCTGGCATCTGGATTGCATTGATACTTGCGGCAGTCGCAATGCTATATGGGGCATCTGTGCTCTTTGGAGGCGAATAATGAAAAGATGACAATGCTTCGTGAAAGCCAAATAATGAAAATACACTATATCACAGGAGTTGCCGCAATATTTGTAGTTGCCGTGCATATCATGATGCGCATAGCGATAATGCCATATGGCATGAGTCTTGAGTATGAGAATGTGATTGCTAACTATCAAAACATTCCTTATATCGTGGTCGCTTGAATCGATACTGGTGCTCGTGTCGATCCATGGCTTTAACGGCTTGCGTGTAATCCTGCTAGAACTACGTCAGAGCAAGAAGTGGGAGGACGGTGTGACAGTCTTGACGATAGGCAGCAATGATTGCCTTAATAGCGTATGGTACGCGTACCATTATCTTAGCTAACGGTCTTGGAGTTGAATAAAAATGACTGAACAGTTAATCGAAAAAATAGATACAATGGAAAAAAAGCATGAAAAGGAAAAACACCAAAGAGAAAAAGAGTACCCAAAGAGCTCTGTCACTTTGAAGATATACCGAGCCAATAGGCGCGCCGGCGAATCGCCACACTATGACAGGATAGAGGTGCCAGTACAGCGCTGGACCACCGTGCTTGACGCACTACTGTATGCTAAGTCGTACAAAGACCAAAGCATCAGTATCCGCTATTCGTGTAGGATGGCGTCATGTGGTTCGTGTGGTATGAAGATAAACGGCATTCCCCGCCTCGCATGCTATACTAAAGTATCAGAGCTTCAAGGAAGAGAAATAACGGTTGAGCCTCTTCCTAATTTCCCACACATTCGAGATCTTGTCACAGACTTTTCCCAGTTCTTTGCACATCACCACAACGTGGAGCCATATATACAGAACAATAACGCAGACATGCAGGAAAAGAACAAGCTCACAGAGTTCATACAAACCCCTGAAGACGTCGACAAGTACCTGCAGTTTTCATATTGCATCAAGTGCGGCCTATGCTATTCTGCCTGTCCTACAGTGGCCACTGACACCCAGTTCCCCGGGCCTCAGGCGCTTTCTCAGGCGTACCGCTATTTTATTGATAACCGCGACAACGCACCCCAGGAGAGGCTCAACTTAGTGGACAAGAGGCACGGCATATGGCGCTGCCATTTTGCCGGCTCCTGGAGCGCAGTCTGTCCTAAGGGCGTCGACCCTGCGCTAGGAATCCAGCTGCTGAGAGGACACCTTCTGGGGTACTCAAAAAATGAAAAGAAGGTGGCAGAGCTGAAAGAAAGGCAGAAAAAAGATGATTAGGCGGCCGGTTTAGGTGGGTACTTGCTCTCGTTCACCTGCTTGTTTATAGCATCGGCCATGAAGTGATTGCTGACGTTCACGTTCACTCCGTCTACGCTAGGCAACTTGTAGATATTATCCCGGACGTCTTGCGCTATCTTAAAGCCAAAGACTGCAGGGCAGAATGGGCTAGTCAAATGCAAGTCAACCTTGACCTTGTTTGAATCAATGTCAACCTTGTCGATAAGCTCAAGCTCCATTATCGAAACTCCAATTTCAGGGTCGACTATCTTGGTTAGCTCTTCAAAGATTTTTCTTCGAGTCTGCTGTATCTGCTCTTCCTGAGTCATTATGTAATAATTTCTCGGATACTATATTTAACTATTCTATAAAAGGAATCATGATTATACTGGGTATGATAGTAAAGTAGTTAAAATGCAAAGCCGTTAGACGCGAGTGCTTCTCCTCGTCTTTATCGGGCTATAGGGAGCTGATGCTTATCAAAGAACGGTAGTATGGTCGCTATGACTATTATCCTCTCGCGGTGATGAGCATGCAGAAACAATGTCATGTTCATCTGATCGGCATTTTATCATCAAGAAAATGCACACATATGCACAAGGGTATAACGAATAAGCTGAATTCTTTATAGTCTATATATACAAGCCATATATCGCACGGCCATGAAATGTGTTTCTGACAGATAGCTCTGTCTCGGCGAAATGTTCAGATTGCAGAACTCCACGGCACACAGATCAAACTCTGTATCTAATATGTGGGAGCATTAAAAAAGATCTTTCCGTAGTCGTCAATGAGACGGTCTCTACATTAAAGAGAGAATTGACCGCGTTGGAGTAAGGTACCAAATATTCAAAAAGTACTTTATTCCTTGTGCAATTGCAACATTTGCAAGCGCGTTTACTGGGCCAATAACAAACAAAATGTGTTACTAGGTATCGGTATCGGTATTGCTCTCGGAATAGCATCATTGATCTTGGGATTAGAGCCTCGACAAAGATAATCGACCGTGCTAACTCAGAAGGATAAGGCGAGATTCCGTGCATCTTCAACTTCTAACAAACGCGAGAATAGCTTAATATCGATAACCCTGCGGAAAGTCTACAACCTTAAAATAAACCGCCTGCGGTGCACATTTGATACAATATATGTATAGGTCCCGTCCCACGGAGAAACTCAACGATGATGTACTCAAGTTCCTTTCTTCAATGGATCAAGACCATTTGATATTGTATTATGACATCATTGGAAGCGAGGCACATTCAATAATGCTTCATGAAAAAGGGCACATTACACATGGCGAATTAAAAAAGATCCTGTCTGCTCTTGAGGAGGCAAAGAAAAACCCAACTAGCATCAGGACCGAGGAATATGAGGACATCCATGAAGCCCTTGAAGCGTTTGTTATACAACGTTCCGGAATGGACCCTGGAGGCAAGATGCATATTGCAAGGTCAAGAAATGACCAAGTAGTGCTCGATATAAGGATGAAGATACGTGACGATATCAACGAAATTTGTGCGGCTTTATCGAATCTAATACAGGGACTCGTGAAGAGGGCAAAAGAAAACAAGCAAGTTCCGATGCTAATGTACACCCATTTACAACAGGCCCAAATAGGGACCTTCTCGCATTTCTTGTTGTCGTATGCCTATGGCCTCATGCGCGATATGGAGCGGCTCTATCTGACATATCATAGGATAAACCAGTCGCCACTTGGGGCATGCGCGATAGGAGGTTCGTCTATCCCTATCGACAGAAAAAGAACAGCAATGCTGCCTCGGCTTTGATAGCATAGTAAAGAATTCTATTGATGCTACCAGCTCACGGGATGCCTTTCTAGAGTATGCTTCAACACTTGCAATACTCACAAGCACGCTTGGAAGGATTGCAGAGGATTTCATTATCTGGTCAACCACCGAATTTGGCTACATAGAGCTTGACGAATCATATACGTCTACATCCAGTGCAATGCCACAAAAGAAGAACCCTGATCCCCTGGAGTTGACAAGGTCAAAGGCGGCGATTGTCACTAGCAACCTTGTGTCAATGCTTGGCATAGTCAAGGCTCTGCCTTCCGGCTACAGTCGAGACTTACAGGACATCAAGGCGCCATTGCATGGATCTTCTGCTATAGCCCTTAACACAATCAAGATGATGGACCATGTAGTAAGATCCTTGCAGGTAAATCCGGAACGCATGCGGCAGGCTGGAGTACAAGCTATGCAATTGCAGTGGACATCGCAGAGCAGCTTGTACTGCAAAAGAAGATACCTTTCAGGACTGCTCACAGAATAGTTGGAGCCTTAGTAAGCAAGGCTGCAAGCAAGGGCAACATATCTCTTGTCAAGATAGAATTTGCTGATGCCAGTTCAGTCTTGAATGCTCATAAAGTGGATGTCAAGCCAGATGAACTAGTGAAGATAATCAATGAAATGACTCCGGAAAAGTCGCTTGAAGCTCGAAAATCATCAGGGTCGCCTAGCCTGCTAGAACAGGAAGAGATGATAAAATCGTTGTCTGAGGGCATATCCAATTATAGCACTGGAATTCAAAAACGAGCCAAGTTGGTCGAAGGTTCATTTGACAATCTCGAGAGAACCGTCAGGAATTACCTCCAGTCGTGAATGTTATCGCACCGCGTGGCAACATTTTGCCGAAATTCGGCCTCTTTCTATCTGCTTTTTGGCGATTGAGTAATTAAACAGACCAAAAAACGTTATTTTAGATGCGATAACGTTTATATTATATCCAGAAGTAGTTGATTATCGCATAAATGTCACTAAAATCAGAGGATCCAAATTACTATGCGCATGAGTATAACTGGATGGACCAAACTGGGCAAGATAAAAAAAAGATAAGGATCCTCGACAGCACGCTGAGGGAAGGCGAGCAGCATCCTGGCGTCTCATTCACCATTAAGCAGAGGATCCAGATTGCGTGGATGCTTGACTCTTTTGGAGTTGACCAGATAGAGATAAGTCCAGTGGTGTCGCCAGATCACTTTCAAGCAACCAAGACGATAATCAAACAAGATCTCCGGGCAGACATCATGGCGCATACTCGGGCGATAAAGTCTGATATCGACATTGCAATCGACTGCGACGCGACTTGGATTGCAACCTACATGGGGATTTCAGACATTCACCTATCGGCAAAGCTAAAGATAACCCGTGAAGAGGCCAAAATAAGGGCATTAGAAGTCGCAGACTACATCAAGGCACATGGCATGAAGGCAAGATTCACAATGGAAGATGCTAGCAGGACAGAACCACAGTTTCTCATCGAAATGTGTAAGGACATGAATAAACGCGGCATTGAAAGGATAAGCATACCTGACACTGTAGGCATCATGCGACCGCGAGGCATGTATAATTTAGTAAAGATGGTGTATGACAACATCGACACAACCAAGACATCTATTGATGTGCACTGCCACAACGATGTTGGTCTGGCACTTGCAAATGCCTTAGCAGGCTGTGAAGCAGGCGCTGATCAGATTCATACTACTATAGATGGCTTTGGCGAACGCACAGGAATTCCAAGCCTAGCAGAGGCCGCGGTCGCGCTAACTCTTATTCACAAATCAAATAACAACCTAAGATTACAAATGTTAAGAGATCTTTCAAAGACCATTGCGGAATATGTCAGCCTCCCGATCCCTGAATCAAAGCCTGTAGTTGGTGACAGTGCGTACAAGCACAAGGCTGGCACTCACCTTGCTGCGATATTACGCAACCCAGCGGCCTATGAAATCATTGAACCGAGGATGGTTGGCAACAGGCGCAAGATCGTCTTTGGCGAGCTTGCAGGCAAGAACGGCGCCGCCTATCTTTTGTCCTTGCTTGGCCTTAAAACAGGCAAGGAGGAAGCAGAGACTCTAGCTTATGGCCTAAAAGAGTTACGAATGGGTGACATACTCGAGCTATATCTTGACGACAGGCTGGAGAGAAAGATACTTAATGATGCTCCCGTAAAGGTAAGCCCAACAAAGGAGTAGATTAAAGAAATATGCTAAAGTGTCCAGAATGTGATGCTGAAATCAAGGTGCCTCCGGACTCAATAGAGGGCGAGATCGTAACATGTCCAGACTGTGGTGCAAGCTATGAGCTTGTCAAGTCGGCAGATGGCCTTGGCATAAAACCGGCTCAAGTTGTCGGTGAGGACTGGGGTCAGTGAGGCAAGAGGAAGAACAACCCCATCAGTCGTCACCATCATCATCACCATCATCATCACCATCATCATCAAAGCCTTCCGGTAAATCGCTTTTCATTCTATACGACAGCATCAGGTGGGAGGAGAAGGCTCTGTATGAAGCCGCCATAAAGAAAGGCATCAAGGTTGAAAATGTAAACTGCAAGAACCTTGCGATTAACTTGAACGATAAGAATTCAAAATATAGGGGGCAGGTGGTACTCCAGCGGAGCGTCAGCTACTTCAAAAACGTCCATTCTACAGCAGCACTTCAAGGGCTCGGGGCCCAAGTCATAAACCCCTTGCATGCGGCAATAATGTGTGGCAATAAGATGTACGCGCACATGGAGCTTGAAAAGGCTGGGATCAGAACACCCAAAGCAGTGGCAGCATTTTCAGAAGAATCGGCAATCGCGGTGCTTGATAAGATCGGCTACCCTGCAGTGATCAAGCCTACAGTAGGCAGCTGGGGCAGACTCATCGCGCTGCTGCGCGACAAGGATGCAGCAAGAGCCGTAATAGAGGACAGAGAGCACATGTTTCCCCTTTATCAAGTATACTATTTTGAAGAATTTGTCAAGCGTCCACCCCGTGACATCCGAGCGATAGTGGTTGGCAATAGAGTTGTGGCTGCAATATATCGCTATTCGGGAGAAGGCGAGTGGAAGACCAATATGGCGCTTGGCGGCTATGCTGAAGCGTGCCCGGTGACAAAGGAACTTGAAGATGTCTGTCTTAAGGCTAAAAATGCAATGAATGGCCATATAGTTGGTGTCGACTTGATGGAGAGCGATAGCCAGGGTTTAGTGGTGCACGAAGTCAACAATACTACTGAATTTAAAAATACCGTACGTGTTACAGGAATTGATATTCCTGGATTGATGATCGATTACGCACTTGGGCAAGGAAAGTAGTTAGCAAATGGTATCACCAAGTTATGCTGTAGAACTGTTAAGAAAAGCACTGGAGCTTTATACACCATCCAGATCAGAGGCCGCACTTGCCAACATGATAAAGGACAGATGCGTCAACGAGCTTGGCTTTGAACAGGTTAATATTGACAACGTTGGCAACATTGTTGCTACTAAAGGATCTGGCGAGCCCTGTATCCTCCTGTGCGGCCACACAGACACAGTACCCGGCCAAGTGCCAGTAAGGATAGAGGACGGCTACATCTACGGCCGTGGCGCTTCCGATGCAAAATCTCCCCTGATAGCGATGCTCTTGGCTGCCTCTGAATTTCCAAAACAGAGCGGCACTGTCATTTTTGCAGGAGTGGTAGATGAAGAAGGAAATGCGACAGGTGTTAAGCAGCTGGTCAAGAGCAAAATAGGAGTCCATTATGCGGTCTTTGGCGAACCTTCCGGAGTTGATAACATTACTGTTGCGTACAAAGGCAGGCTTGAACTACGGCTGACATGCGATGTAGGCGAGAGCGCGCATGCGAGCGCGCCTTGGCTTGCCAGGAACTCAATTGAGGAAATGTATGACTTTTGGAAGGAGATCAAGTCTGAGGTAGGCCGAGTTGGCACTGCAGAGAATAACGCCAAGTCGATAAGCTGTAGTCTCACGGAGATAACAGGGGGTTCAAGCCACAATGTGACTCCGCAAAAGTGTAAGGTAACAATAGACATCAGAGTTCCTACTATAACGACCTGTGGTGACGTGCTCAACACTATAGATGATGTCGTTACGAGAGTCGCAGCAAAAAAAGGCATCAGAGCAACGTACAGAATAGAGGACAAGACTGAGCCCTTTGAAGCCGATCACACATCGCCTCTTGTCAGAGCACTTCTGCTCGCAGTCCTAGATGTGCGGAACAAACGACCTCTACTTTTGCGCAAGACAGGTACGGGCGATATGAACGTGCTTGGCCACAGCTTCAATATACCCGTTATCACATATGGGCCAGGTGATGCCCATGCGTCGCATACCGCCGACGAGCGGGTAAAAATAGACGAGTATGTGGCAAGCA
Organism: uncultured Nitrososphaeraceae archaeon; assembly: GCA_963786915.1. Taxonomy (GTDB): domain Archaea; phylum Thermoproteota; class Nitrososphaeria; order Nitrososphaerales; family Nitrososphaeraceae; genus Nitrososphaera. The sequence continues at coordinate 68,883 of CAWBAU010000010.1, read as the reverse complement.
TAGAAGTATATAAAAGGGCTCTTTTTCACCTTTCGCGTCTACATCATCTGAAGAAGAAAAAAAAGGAGTAATATAGCCGGGGACTGCCTCCCTGCTTCATGCTATGGTTTGTTGGTACTGGCATCAATGGCTACCGTGGTTTAAGTATTGCGAGCACTTGATGTCTTAAGAAAATGCGATATTGTGTATATTGAAAGGTTCACCGGTGCCCTCTCTGAGGTCGACCTACAGGGGCTGAACTCTTTACTTGAAACGCACACTAAACCTGTGCAAAGGTGGTTTGTAGAAGACGGAAGGGATCTCTTAGAAACAGCAAGAACCAAAGATGTAGCACTTGTTACTTATGGTGATCCACTTATTGCCACAACCCACAGCGAGCTTCACTCAAGAGCTGCCAAAAACTCCATCAAGACTGCAATTCTACATTCCGCATCCGGCATTGCCTCTATAATTGGTGAGAGTGGGCTGCATGTCTACAAATTTGGCAGGATGGTCACAATGATGTCTGAGCTTCACTCGGCAGTCACTGTCTATAACACCATTTTTCAAAACCTGCTTGCTGGAAGCCACACACTAATTCTGACAGAGTACAAAAAACAACGATGAAAGCAAAGAGCCGTTCTTCCTTGATCCATGTTCTGTGTTTAAGATGCTACTAGATGCAGAACGATCTCATAAGCATGAGATATTTTCTGACGACACCTTTGCCGTAGTTGCCTCCAGAGTGGGCATGCAAGATCAAAAGATAACATCAGGCAAAGTTAAGTCGCTCTTGAAGGAGGAATTCGGCATCGGTCCACATTCAGTGATTATCACGGGTGGGCTCCACTTTACCGAGACACAGGCGCTTGCTTCCGTTACAGAAAACATTGATGAGCCAGCTGACAATTCTCAAAAGGCTAATAGAATTGAAGCCCGAATGGTCGAGCGCTATGCTCCAAAAGCCAAGCAGGCGCTCCAGGAGATGCGCAAGCGTATCAGTGAAGGTACCGGTAGCAACAATGGAGATTTTGAAGTACTTGAAAACGCTGAATGCTATCTTGCAGATGCTGAACGATTCCTTAGGCAAGGCAAGTTTGAGCTGGCGGTATTGAGCATAGGATACGCTGAAGGGCTCATAGATGCGCTGCGTTACCAAAAGGGAATAAACCCTTGGAATACCGGTGCTTGATAAGCAGACACATATATCTATTTATATTTAAAAAGATGAACGTCGAGAGGAATGTCAAGCGCACAGGAAGAAGGCTTTAAGCTGTTAACTGAAGGTAGGATTCAAGAGTTTAACTCCTGGAGGATGATAGCAAAGAATCTAAGAGTCAAACTAGACTTTAGCAATAGAGACTTCTCAGGCAAGGATATATCTCGTGCTTTTCTTAACGGTGTGATTGCAGACAGAGCAAGCTTTGCCAACGCGAATCTAACTCGGGCAAATTTGGTTCAGGCAAGCCTAAATGGCACAGACTTTCAAGGTGCCAACCTTAATGAAACGCTCCTAATGTACGCAGAAATGAAAGAAGCTCGTCTTACAAACGCCAACTTGATCAAAACGAACCTGATGTTTGCCAATTTGCAAGATGCAGACTTGACAGAAAGCAAGGTGCTGCAAACGGTATTTGTTGAAGCAAATCTTCAAAATGCCAAGGTCGCAGGTGTAGACAAGCCTACCGCTTACATAAAGTACGCTAAGTTGCAAGGCACTTCTTGGTTTGAGCAGATTGGGGACGGCATAGATAAATAGATTTTATTAATAAAATTTTGCTTCAAACATGTATTATTAATTTTTGCGAACTGGCTGTGGCTTGAGATACTATATCGTGTCATATCACGTTCTTCCATCGGAGACCTAAATAATTTCCAAAGGTTTATTAAATATCAAAGAACCCTTTTCATTAGGTATGGCGCAAACCCCTCCTGCAACTGGAGGAAAAGTATCTCGACGCGACTTTTTAAAATTGATGGCTGCCGCCGGTACTGTCATGACCTTTACACCTTTTGTAGACTGGGGCAAGTTTTTGCCAAACCCTTCTAGCAACCAGAGTGATAGGCAAAAGGCAGAGCTTGCCGATGGCACAGTTGCTAACGTAAAAACCTTTCAAGTTAATCATTCTGAAGTTATCATTTATCCCAAGGGGGATGATCCTGTACTGAACAAGGAGTCGTTCCGTACATGGCAGCTGATAAGGCTACCTAAGGAACTTGGCGGCGACAAGAACGATGCTTCTGCTTTCAGAGCTTACAGTATGATCTGCCTGCACCTGTGGTGTCTATGGAAGTATTGGCCGGAGGAAGGTCGAAAGAGGGGTGAGTGCCCGTGCCATGGAAGTATGTACGATCCGGCGACAGGCCAAGCCTTTGCAGGCCCTGCGTCGCTACAGGGACCTCCCTCAAATGTCCTTCCATACCTTGGCCTTGAAGTTGATACTAACGGAGACGTATTGATACTGCCCCCTACGTGGGACCCCAATGCAAATGGAATAGTTGGATATGGGCGCTACCTTAACGTATGAAAATAGCTTTGTAAGATTCGTCCGGTGGGTATACGCCGGAGTAGATCGAACCATATTCATGGGGATGAAGTTTACCTTCCCCGGAAGGTTCGTTAGCCCGCTTGGTTTCCTTGGCATGCTAACATTCGTGCTTTTTATTATACTTGGTATCACTGGTGCGCTGCTTATGCTGTGGTACGAACCCATACTTGACAGGGCGTGGCATAGCGTCGAGAACATAAACGACACTATCCCATATGGGTTCCATATACGCAACATCCATTATCACGCATCAAATGCGATGGTCATGATGGCGCTTCTCCATATGTACTACCAGTACTTCAGTGGTCGTTACAAGATTAGAAATGAGATACTGTGGGTTACAGGTATCATACTCGGCGTCTTGACAATTCTTGAGGCGTTTACGGGCTATGATATCATCTTTAGTGAGCGCGCAGAGCTTGCGATCTCTATTGCTGCATCGCTAACCAACTCAATACCTGTGCTGGGGCCTCAGATGAGGGAAGCGTTCTTTGGCGCAGGCTTTCACGACTTCATCCTAAGATTCTATGCATTCCATGTATTCTTGCTACCGATAGCGATGCTTGGCCTAATGTTAGTCCACTTTCCACGGTTCCTCGTATTTGATGTGCCGATGGTCATGGCAATCTCAGGCGCTGTAATGTTGACAGGCGGAGTGTTCCCTGTAGGTCTTGGACTGCCTTTCGAACCGGACACGCCGCCTGGCATCACAGTTCCTGAGTGGTATCTTACTGGGCTTTACGCATTTTTACGTACTATGTATGACAAATTCACCACGGGCGTCGCCTGGCCAGGGCTATTCATATTTGCACTATTGATTGTTCCATTTATAGACAGGTACAAGAAATTCTCTTGGAAGGATAGACCGATTATCACTGCAATAGGCATCACGAGCCTTGCACAGATCATTGTCACCACATACTGGGGATTCTATATTGACCCTGACAGGGATAAGGCGCTGCTTGATAGATTGGTAATTGACCCCATATTCTTTTACACAGTTATGATATTGCTCGTCCCGCTATCATTTGGGTTTACCTACATGATGATCAAGCTGGCCAAGCATGCAGAAGCAAACGCCAAGCTTCAGCCCAAGAAGGCACCCAAAGGTTCCATAAATATAACGCAAAAGTGGCTGTATGTTATATTTGTATCGCTCCTTGCTTTCCAGGTCTATCTTAACATCTCGGCATATTATGCGGTACTTCAAGGAATGAATAACTGGTCACTATTTATAATAGGCATAATTATGCTGGTCTTTGCAGCGATGTTTCACCTCTACAGGTACGGCAGGACACGTGCAAAGGCGCCTCCTCCTCGGCCAGTATCGCCCACCCCTACTAAGCCAGCAACTGTGCCAGCTCCGTCCAAGCCTGCGCCTGTAACTACAACCACTGAGTCACAAAAGCCAATGGCAGCTCCACCGACCGTGACTGCACGAGTTAGTTCAGACCAGGTGGCGCAACTCGAACAACAACAACAACAACAACAACAACAACAACAACAAAAGCATGCACCATCTGGAGGGGCAGCAGCTGGCAGTGTCCAGACCGGGCAGATATCTGATCATGCCCAACTTACGTCTGCTGCCAGCAAAGAGACCGAAGACGAAAGGCTCTCTAACAAATAAGCTTTATATGTGAAAATAATGATCCCCAAGATCGGGCCATGGTAAACCACGCAGGCGGTATCAGCGTCATTACTTTTATTATTGCAGTCGCCGTAAGCATGGGTTACTACCAATTTGTATACATTCCACAGGCCAGTGCAAAGCCCACCCTGCCAGAAGAGGTGCTTAATCCTCCGGAAGTTACCGAAGTGAGTATCGCAGAAGGCGCCTCTCTGCCAACTAACGGCCAGTTTTTTGTTCCAAAGGAAGCGCGTGGAGTGATTGGAGTATCGAATAAGGTGGTATGGACCAACACTGATGTCACCGGCCACACAGTAACTACAGATGATGGATACGTCGATCTTATTAGTGGAGACTTTGACTCGATCAAGCAGCTGGGCTCCATTGTGGCACCTGGCCAAACCTTTGATTTTACATTCACCCAGGTTGGCCAATACCCGTACCACTGCGAACCCCATCCGCATATGCAAGGTAGCGTCGAAATCGTTGAGAACTTTGCTTAAGTTTTTACTATTTTTGTGTAGGCGATGTCGCTTACTACCTCTTTATGCTCTTGTATTATCGATACGCGAAACTTAACATTAGTGTATTCACCTGTGGGAACATGGTTCGTAGTGGCGGTAAAATTGATGGTATTTCTACCGGCAAGCTCTGACTTAAATATTGATAGTCGTGCATAAGGATGTTTGATGTTTTTCCCGTTAAGGCTAGTGTAGGAGAATACGTCACTTGAGTTCTCTATCTGGGAGTTTACTACAACGCTGTCAAATCTCCCGCTGTAGTTGATGGCCACGGCTCCATGCAGGTCATTGCCTGCGGCTATGGAACTTTCAGCCAAAGAAATTGAGACATCCTTGTGTGCGCTCAAGCAGATAACAAGATCTCATCAGGGCAGATTTAAATCAATTTGAGGTGCGGGCTTAAGTAAGCACTTTTTGGCTAATAACCGAAAATGCCAGATTATCTTGACAGAAATATATCTACAGTCGATTTTAGGAGAAAATATATCGCTCACTATTCTTGATCTTGGTCTGGATGCAGACGTAAGATCTTTAAAGAAAGCGGCCTTAACTGTCGGTGATACTGAAAATGCAAAGCTTGGGAAGGTAGAATGTACATCAAGCGCCAGATTTTAGTTTGCTTGCCATTCTGCCTCTTGCATCCAATACTTTGATATGTGTCTGCAATAGATCCTTATAGCCATCCAGTAACTTTATCTGCTCATCGTAGCGTTCTTTACGGATCTCAATCATTATCTCTTCAAAGAGCTGGACCGAGGCCTTGACATTATCTCCTAAAGAGCGAACATCTTTTGAATCAACTGTAGAAGCAATGTCAATTGTTTGTTCTTTTAGCCGTTTTCCTGTTCCCTTTGCAGAATCTTTTGCCTCTTTGATGGCTGTTACGATAAGTTCTTTCAGTGATTCTCCTGCCTTCCTAGCTTCGTCGGAAACTGATATTTCCTCCTCTTTTGGAGTTTGAGGAGAGACTATTGCCGAGCCATCAGAAGTACTGGAAGGCGCAATTGGCGATGGTACAACAGTTGCAGTGGCAGTAGGATCTTTGGAACTAGCAATTGCATTAGTAGTAGTCCCCGACACTGCCTTTGTCTTAGACGTTTGCGAGGGCGTTGGTTGTCGCCATTGGGATTTTTCCTTCAGTTGCTGCCTATATGTAATACTACTTGTAGTATCAACACCTTTTGTTGATCGTGTTTGTCCTAAAAACCCGTGTGTTCGTGGCGATTTACGCTTTCTTCTATGAAAGGCGCTAGCAACCAACAACAGTGTAGCTAAAGAAATGGTAGTTAAAGATGACACCAATATCAGCATTGTTTTGTTTGACACCATTTTTTATCACTGGTCCTCCTTTGCTGATGAATACATCTCTAACCTTAGATTTAACATTTCAAGGTACCATGGTCTAGATAAATATATGTTCACCAAAAATATTATCTTCTTGCAGAGGATCGAAGTGTGCATGAAACGTTTTAGAAGTAATTAGGTACATGCTAACTACGGATCGGCTCTACAGGAAGGGAGTGGGCTGGTACTTTTACACTCTGAGTGGACTCCTATTTTCGGTACAGCGTATTGGTGATGCTGGAAGAATATATCCAATATTGTTTGGTCGACAACATTCACTATAATAAGTCCTGAATCTTGTTCTGGATTAGTCGGAGCCCACAAAGCTCAACCGCATCTGCTAGCAGACTTTATATTGTAGAACCGCGCAAGACCATCAAAAGGCCTCTCCACTACAGCTTTTGGCGAAGGATACATCGTGTACATAATAGTACCGGCTTACAGTTTAACTTGTGAATAAATTTTGTACGGATATCATTCCAAGGTTTGATTGATATGGCGAGTGCCGCCACCGCCACGCTCTCGCCTCTATATATTATGTTACAATCAATAGCCTTATTTTTTAGCATGCTGATGATTTGATTTTCATTCGTCAGATCCGTGGCATCAGTTGTTGGAATTTCTATTACTGCAGGCGCTCTAGCGATGCCCTTGACAAATCAGACAGAAAGAGGCCAATGAGATCTTTGATATTGAAGTTTTAAAATTCTGCTTGCTCTTATTCTAGCTGGTCTGTAAGACTCTATCCAGTACCTTATGTCAATTCTCCATTACTGCTAATACCAGCTGAGCCACTGCATTATTAAAGTCGAACAGATGAAGGTCAAATTACTACGATTGGAGGGGAAGCGGCATCATCTGCTCGCTCACCAGATAAATGGATACTAGGTTAAGAATGTCTCTTCAGTTTTCGTCCATATTATTTATTTCTACTCGATCATATTTTTCAAAAAATTTTTGAATTTTATGTTTATTAGGTATAATAATTGTTCTGTAGCATCATCTAACAATTAAGACATAAGTTTACGTTAAAGAATAACCTTAAATCCTAGAATATGTCTCTACTAACGGAAAATACCTCATGAGAGACATAAAAAATGATATTGATGCATCGTTGTCCCCAAAAACAGAACTTGTCATTCAGCCTGAAACTGTGGAATTCACTAATTCTTTACCTCAAACATTCGCGGAAGCCGTGAGGTTGCTTTACTCAAATCACATCTATGCGGATGACAATGTGCTGCAGAATAGAATCAGACTCGCGCCGTTTAGCCGTAAATTTCATTCTGACGCAGACACACTTACTGACAATATCGAAAATCAGTGGGATCTGCTAAATGACCCTGCAACTAAGCTGCTTGTTTCCACTCATCAGCCCAATCTATTCGCATATGGCGGCATCTTTAAGAAAGTTGTAGTGCTTGAAAAGTTGAAAACAACAATTGAAAAATACAAAGAAGGAAGAATTATTAATTTATTCATTATAATTGATCACGACTTTATTGATGAAATCTGGATGAGACGAGCTCAACTCCCAAGTTTTCACCATTCATCTGGCTTGATGCAACTTAGATTTTCTGTAGATCACTTGAAGATGTGGGAGATGGTATGCAATGTCCCTCGGCCTCGAGAGACAACCCTGTATAATTGGGAAAGGGAGATTATCTCATGGATAAAAAAATCTTCTTCATCCCCGTCTCTCCGGGAGAAAATGGTCCATAATTTGAATGAGTTCTGGGAAGTAGTGGAGATCGCATATTCAAGGGCAAGATCTTATTCAGACTTCAATGCATTCTTGATGTCAAGGATCATAAACAGCATATGGGGATACAATACCTTATTTGTGCGGCTATCCGAAATATCGCACGTCTTCCAGAATGGTTTCGAGTTTCTAATATCTAACCTAGGAACCTATACAGATGTACTACGTAGAACCGAACAGAGCCTTTTGTCACAAGGCATAAGTACTGGCGTAAGTTCCACTTCGTATGAGAAGGCTCCCCTGTGGCTTCATTGTAAATGCGGAAGCAAAGCTCCTGTATCCCTCTCAGGTACAAGGAAAATTAGCGTTTACGGGTTCATGTATGTCGTGCAAGAAAGAGTTAACTTTAGAGTTGGCTGATGACCACCGCAACTTAGATCTTTCGAAAGTTATCAGCTATATTTCTCCAAGGGCAATTGCGATTCCATTGTTGCTTTCCCGGGATTTGGAAATTTCATGTTATTGCTCCGGAAAGGGAGGGCTAGGATACCTTATTGATGCGAATGTAATTAGCAAACATCTTGGTATTAGATGGCCCTTGACCTTAGTCTGGGGTTCAAAGGATATTTACAGGGGGTTAGCTCAAAATCAGGCATTGAATGCTATTCACATGGAGATACCAGAGGCTGAAAGGCACTTGCAAGAGTTGCATTCCAGGAATAATGAATACGAAAGAAAAATACGCGATCTTGTGGCTAAAAGAACAGAGTTGGCGAAGGCTAATGGCTCTCTGCGCAGTATTCTAGAAGACCTATTTCAACTTAAGGAAGAGCAAAGAAGAATTCGCAGAGAAATAGTAATAATTGAGAAGGCGTCCAAGATACTGAGTCTCTCTCCATGCATATTAGACTATGCCGTAAACTTTGGGATGGTTGATACTGAGAAGCATTGGTGCAGACACCTTTTGGAAAATGGCAATTTGGCCTCTCCTGTCCATTTCAATCAAGACTGCAGCGATAAAGACGATAGAAGATCTGAGTTCCTTAACGAGGGTTGTATATAATCATAGTTATAGACCTAGAAGATTTCGAAAACTTAATTGGTGGACAAAATCCAATAGCCTATTAAGGATTGTATGCGATCAAAATGTGATGTATAATCTTCGATAATCTATCTATGTCAAAGAATATTTTTTCTATCGATTTGAATAAATGCATATACTCAAGACAATTACCATAGAGCTACAATTATGAACATATCAACATTATGCACACTGTAATTGCATGATTTTTCAAAAGTAATTCCTTGTGAAAGAGCAATTCTCGTCTTTCCTTGTCTCACCTTTGGCAACTGTCTTTTCATAGGTCGACATCGGTATGTATACCTCATTCCAGTAACGCATACAAAACAGCCTTCTATATGTCCTAATATTAATTACTTCTTCGTGTATTGTATTTCTGAAAACGATATCGGGTTCGTTGACTCCGGCTACAGCGCGTATAGGACAAGTTGCAGAGAAGCGAGGGTTAACCTCGAATATGATAGGTTTATCACCCTGAAGCTTTGCTTGAATGTTGATTGCGCCTTTTGCACCTAGCTTGCTAGCGAATTTCTCTGCCGAACCCCGTATGAGATCAAAATCATCAACAAAGGCCTTGTACGTCTGTCCATGTTTTATTATTTTTTTTATTGATATGGATGACATTATTTTTTTTCCTGATGTATCGACAGTTACTCCAGTCGTGAATTCCTCGCCTGCTAAGAATTCCTGGATAACTGCATGCCATCCTGCCCTTTCGATCGCCTGAATTGAGAAATCCATTTCTTCTTTATTTTTTGCTATGTTGAAATGTACTGAGCCATATCCTTCTCGAGGTTTGACAACTAGAGGAAAGCCGAATTCTCTTGCAAATTCTTCACGATTGGATGGTAATGCAGATGCAGCATAAGGCAAATCGTTTATCTGACAAAATTCATATGTCTTCCACTTATCTCTAGCTTTTGATATTAGATCTAGAGATCCTACTAGCGCTTTTGTTGACGCTTCTCTTTCTATTTGGGTTTGCGCGCCAGCAATAGTTAGTAATTCATCATCTGAACCTACAAATATTGCCTTAACTTCTCTCTGTCTGCAAAGCTTTATCAGGTTATCTATATAATCTGGTGAGCTTGCTGGCGGAATTAGAATTCCATTATCAGATCGGTACAAGCCAGGGGCATTCGGACTCATGTCTGCGCCAATAATTCGATATTTCACAGGATTGTCTTTTCCATCATTTGCAAGGTTTAGTGATTTGATTATTCCTTGAGCTACTACACTTCCTGTAGATGTAACCAATACAGTTTGGCGCGCCATATATTTATTTGTCGAGTTTTGCCGTGCAATAAATCCATCGCTACAGCGATTACTTTGCTGTTTCGTTAGCATAGATCTATTCGAAACAGAAATCCGATCATTGAATTTATAGATAGTTCATGGAACAAAAACCTTCATAGCTATCCGTCAGTGCTTTATCTTTTTGCAGCTGACAGGTCTTTCAGAGGTAAAGAAATATTATATGTTTACATAAAGAAGGACTTACAATAATGGTTAAGTTCTATCTGATAATTTATCTTTTCATACATTCCTTTTCACCTAAGGGAACTGTGGAAGAATTTTTATAAACTACTGGAGTTTTAGAATGCGTTATGAGAACTATTCAAAAGATATATGCCAATTCTTGATCATAGACAAAACAGTAAAAGCGACAAGATGTGGAACCCCAAAATTTGGGCAACCCCTTATAATGCCTACTACCTCCATAAAATTGCAAGAATCAAAAAAGCACTGTATTTGGAACTCCTTTTAGAATACACTAAATGTTCAGAGCTTCTATTCCAGTCAAGGTTTCAATCAGCATTTAGGATATTTGACATTTGCGATAGAATCCTATGATGTGTAGTTACATTAGTAATATACTCATCCGCACGGTCATTCCACTCTCCGCATCCATATATTGCTCCCTCACCTGAGTTGTAAGCACCTAGAGCCATTAACATATACTGCGCGTTGCTGCATCCTGGAAATTCGCTCTCCATTAGCAACAGGTTATCTGATAATGACTTTACTCCTCGATTGATATTGTACTCTGGATTGAACCAAGAAGTGTTCCAGTTCGGAGAGTTCATGTCTGTCGTCAGGTCTGGCCGACTGCCATGATCTTCTATGCAAGCAGGTGTGACTTGCATTAGTCCAAATGATCTGCTTTCTTGATCTGTCCAGAGGTCAGGTATCCCGCATGGTATGTCCTGACTTATTGCAAACATATCAAAACTAGATTCTTGTAATATCATCGATTTTACCATCATGCTATCAGTTATGCCATAATGGTTGGTGGCATTGATAATATATGAATCAAATTGGTCATATGCCGGATCACCTATTGATATATTGGTTGTTGTTATTATAGAATCTGGGTGGCATATAGCTTGTGTGTAGGTAGGTAGAAAATAGCCGCCCATATACCACCCTGTGGAGCAGTTATTATTAGAAGCCATAGAATTTGAAATAGGTATTGGATCTGACCTGAGTATTGACAATTGGTTAACCGTCAAATTGTGAAGAGTTGATTCCGAGCTTGGCACTAATGATTCTGCGAAAATAGTTTCAATTGCCGGTCCGATGGCAAATAATAGGGGTAGTAGTGAGAAAATGGCAAGCAAGACCATAACAAATAGGTTCCTCATAGAAGGCTCGTTCGATGGCTAACTATCTCCTCGGTCATGTAAATATTTCTTTTACTTGTCAATTTTGGATTTTGCTAACCAAATTGCGTTATTCTTTCGAGTTTTAACCTTTATGAGAGAGGAAAATCCTTAATACTTACTATCTTGAACAAAATAAAGGGAATTTGCATATGCTCTTATTTTCACGCTCTCGAAATATTAGTTATACAAATAGATTGTGAGCGCACTACGATCTCTACTTTAGAATTTAAGATGCCGAGTATCCATTCTATACGCAGATACAGAATCAGCCACACGATAATAACTTATTTTAGAGTATCAAATGACAACCGACAGAGGAAAATCAATCTCTCAGTTATTCCTGCCCTGCTGCCTTGCCAAGATATACAATGAACTATTGCATAACAATGGTTTCATGCATATTTTCTCTAATTATGATGGTGGTGTGAAAACTTGAACTCAAGTGATCAATCCGTAAAAAAACCTTTTGAAAATATTGAATTAGCAAAACTATTGGACAACCTAAAAGAAAGGAATCGTTCTATCGCAAAGGTCATTCGCCTGCCAGTCCGGTTGGAACCATCATTTCATCCTGGTAGGGGATTTTTCTATCCAAATATTGAATTAACTACACTGGAAGAGCAGGCAAGGTTTCTTGAATCGTTTGAAAGAACGGGCATAGTAACGTGCAGTCCATCTATTTCAATAATGCAATGCTCCTTTTGCAGTTCTCAAAGGTTTTGCTCAACATTTATTTGCAAACTATGTAGATCACCTAACATCGTGAGAGGATCAGCGATTGTACATGAGCCCTGTGGCAATATTGATATTTATGATAAGTATGTGGTTGACGATGGAAGATTGGTGTGTCGAAAATGCAATAAGAATCTCAAAGCAATAGGCGTAGATTATTCAAGATTAGACCGCATTTACAACTGCCTAAACTGCAAAGCAATGCTAGACGATATAGATCAGTTCTACAAGTGTCTGGATTGCGGAAAGTCTTCAACTGTCGACGAATCTCGAATTTTGTTATTAAACGAGTATGTATTTGATGTAGATAAATTATCAAGTATAGTAGATCTTGATACGTATATGTTTTCTATCATTAAGGAATTGGATAAGATGGGAATCAAAGCAGTCCATCAGGGCGCAGTTATGGGTGCCTCAAGAATATCACATACCTTTTCCCTAGTGGCCCATGCTGGAAAATTAGAGCAACCATTCTTAGTCGCCGATATAATTGAAACGGACCAAAGAACGGATAAAATGCGCCTCCTATCTTTTATTGGAAAATGTATTGACTCAAGAATTGAAAACAAGATTATTGTTGCTTTCCCTAACTTGCAAGAAGACCTCCGAGAACTAATCAATACCAATGGAATTATGTTAGTCGAATTAAGATCCAGGGAAGATATAACATTTGAGCTTGTCAAATCCGTAGAAGAAATTTACCATAAGGTTTACAGGGATAAGAAATGATAAACAAGAAGAAATCTCTTGCGATCGTAATAACTCTTAGCATATTTGCCTCCTTCTGTTTAGCAGCATCTCTAGTTATACTTCTGGGATTGAATGCGCTATCAATAGGGAATCTGTTTGCCGGCTGCGCTCACTTCAGGCTATTTGATGGTATTGTTCAAGAGACGAGATGATGGCTACTCACGATACAACCCTGGAAGAATTCAAATACCTTTTATCTTGTTTGGAATCTTGATCATTCCCGTAATTGCTACATTATCAATTGCGATCATTTACTCTTATGAAATCTACTTAGTTATTATTTCACTTCTGATGCCATTAACTTTTATTAACATTATGTTTTATTTGCCAATTGCAATATATGAGAAATTTCTTAACAGGGATGTGGCTAACAATAGAGTACTAACGTCTATCCCTATTATTTCTGTAATTGTGCCAGCATATAATGAAGAGGCAAACATTAAACGCACTTTAGATTCTATTATTGACTCAGACTATCCAACTAAGGAGATAATTGTCGTAGATGATGGCTCAACTGATTTGACATATGCCATAGCATCACGATATATGCAGACTTCTAAACACTGCAAGATCACAGTTATGCGAAAGCAGAATGGTGGAAAGGTATCAGCAATAAATTACGGTTTACTATTCGCACTTGGCGAAATCATAATTGTCGTAGATGCCGATTCTATCATAGAACGAAATGCATTAAAGGAGACCGCAAAACAATTTCAGCGCTCCGGTGTTATTGCTGTTGCAGGAAAAGTCGAGGTTTTGAATACGTCTAATTTCCTGACAAATTGCACTGCTCTAGAACTAGTCCTTGGGGCAAATCTACTAAGGCCCGCATTTAGCCTGTTGGGAATTGTTATGGTTGTACCTGGTGCCCTAGGAGGATTTAGTAAGAAAAGGCTAACGCAATGTGGATTATATGATAGAGATACCCTTGCAGAGGATTTTGATATCACAGTAAAAATTGCTAAAGGAGGTGGAAAGATAGTCGGCATATCTGCAATTTCATATACTGAGGCCCCGACTACTTTAAAGGCCTTTTATAAACAAAGAAGTCGCTGGTATCGTGGCATTTTTCAGACTCTGTTAAAACACAATGATGCCATGAAAAGTGGCAGATATGGAATATTAAGCAAAGTGGGGTATCCCATTACGGTATTGATGTTTATTGGTCCTCCTTTTCTAGATATCATACTTATTGCATTTACAGTTCTTGCAATTGCCGGAGCCCTGTCCGTAGCCTTCATGTTGTCATTTGCGCTATTCTTTGCTTTTCAATTTCTTCTGTGCGGGATTGCCCTCCTGATGGATGAAAATAAAGAGTGGAAACTAATTTTGTATGCTCCATTTAGTATTATTGGATATAAACAGATTATCAACTTCATTGTCATAAAAAGTATCTTTGATATCCTGATGCAAAGAAGGCGTTATGAATGGTAGAATATATGGAATTCGTTACAGAAGTCATTAATAAAAAGGGAGGCATTTAGATAAACTACTGAACTTTTCTACATTATATGAGGAACGAGCTGTTACAGTTATTATCTATTGCAAGAAATTATCATAGCTTTATTATTCTATAGCAGTCGATATAAGCGTTGCAAAAAAACCGCATTGATAATCAAATTGGGCTGCAATATTACATTTCATGATTATCTCTTGTTATCTTGATTCAATATAGATCATTTTTTATATGGAGGGTGCATATCTAGCAATCGGCGACATCAATCACGACCAATGCCACCCTCTTTACATCTCTTGTCACTTGCTTTAGGCATTCAACAACTATGATTATCATTTCTGCAGGCCTTTTATCAATCATTACGGTACTAACTTTAAGCAATTTTATTCTGCAGCCTTCATTTTCAGAAATAATTTCTTTTGGTAATAATGGGACTGCTCATTCTAATTGTAATTGTGTAGTGTTTAGAATGGATGGTATTCAAGATTATTGGGTTAATGCAGGGCAGCTTGGAGTCATGAATCAATTTATGATAAGGAATCAGAGCCTAACCTTGGGAATAGTAACGGTCGACATAGGAGAGGATACTGATATAATTGATAACGTGAAACGAGGACTCGATAGTGGTCTTTTTGAATTAGCCACGCATGGATCGAATGATACCGATCATACAACGCTGAATGAGGAACAGCAAAGAAATTCTTTGAATGATTCCAACACAAAGATGATTACTTTGTTTGGGAATGCTCCTGAAATATTTATCCCCCCATTTGACAACTTTAACAATGACACTATAAATGCCATGAGGCAGGTTGATATGAAAATATTGTCTGCCAACACGTCTTCTTTTAACGAGCTTCAATTGATGGGCAATAATGAATCGTCAACTCGGCCATTAGACCCAATACAATCCAAAACAATTTTCTATGTAGCTTCAACTATATCATTCAAAGATTATTTTGACGACCAATATCTTCGCAACTCAGTTGAAGATATATTTAATAATGTTACACAGAGTATTGTGGCCTACGGTTATGCAGTTATTGTAATTAATCCACAGGATTTTATGATAACTGACGCAAATGGCGATGCCACTGACACATTAGATGTAAATGAAGTCACTGATCTTTCTCGTCTTATTGATTTGATAATATCAAATAATATACATATTGGTTCATTCACTGAAATTACAACAGGAACTGAAATTACAACAGGAACGGAAAGCGAAGATAACACAATAATTCCAAGCATACTTCTTGAATAGAGACTTATCACGTCTCACATTCTGTGATAACATATGGCCCGATATCATATTTTTGAGAGAAACCATCTAACTCATGCTTCCTGACCGTTTTGTAAAATCTTCAATCGATTTTTTTCTATTTGTGAATGCTGGAGTCTATTTATTTTTATTTTAATTTATCCGATGAGTTTTTTAAGCTACTAAAAAAAGTCATTATTGTTGGCATTAGGATCATTTGTGCTATGCGTGTAGCGTGCTAAAATAATCTTGATTCTCAACTTTTGTTTGGAGTATATCCATCAATCTCAAATCCCCCTGGTTTGCGCCAGAATATGGTTACTGATTTTGTGTTAGAATAGTAGAAAAACTACCTTTCTTAGGAAATTCCTATCCTCTAATGCTAGATTGTCCGCTAAGTTATAATGCATTGTGTTTCTTCATCATTGTATACGTACAAGATTATCTTGTCAAAGAACTAACATCAGTATTATTTTTTATGTATAACTTATTGCTTGTTTGGTTATATCCTAAATCCGACATGGTAAGCACTTGGAACCCATTATCATGCAGATACTTCATTTCACTATCAAACAAATTGACATCTATAGTAGAATCAACCCAATCTGGACTAATATTAGAACTACTGTTCTTATAATCAACGTTATGGTATACTATAATCGGAATTGCATTTATCGATCCGTTAGTGTTGTATAATGCTTGACTGTTAATAGTTTCAACAAAAATATCGAATATCTTTGTACTATTACCCTTGTACATTAACTGTAAATCATAATCAGTCCATACGGGAAGAGAATATCTATCTGTCGAATTAAGGTATACAAGCGGTTCATATCCTACTCTTGCCATATCATAATATTTAGCTAACATATCAATTACTGTTGAATTACCGCTGCCACTAGCATAAGGGGTTGAAAAGATTGTGGAATTATAACCGTGCTCAAGTAAGGATTGCTTACTCTGTCCGACTTCATACTCTAGGTCACTAGCAGACAGTGTTGTAAGATCTTTATGACTCATACCATGAGATTGAATATCATAACCTAATTCAGATAATAACTTAATATCCTCCCATGTCATAGCTGAGTCTCCCCCAGCATTATTACAAAATGACGAATTTTGATATGTGAGGCACCCAGTTGTTACGAAGAAGGTTGCTTTGAATCCGTACTTCTCTAAAATGGGCACCGCATAAGTAAATTGTCCCTTCCAATCATCATCAAAATTCAAAATTATAGCCTTTTGTGCAGATGCGAGAGGAATAAAGGCAGTAATAATTAAGAATAAAAATGACGAGGCCAATACCATTTTAGTTTTCCGATGAAGTATTTGATAGTCCCTTCCATCAATAAACAAAAAGAGCCTACTAAGGCAATTTACTGCCATTTTTCATCATTATTCGAGTCGCGCTGCTATATTTAATAATATCTAGGAACTGATATTTTCAGGAGGCAATATCAAAAGTAGATGAAAAGTAGATGAAAATGAGCTGAAAAGTTTAGTATGCAACAGATCCAAAACATTATCTTCTTAATTCCACAGGCTCAAAATGACAGGAATCCTATGAACATTGTATTGATATGTTTTTTACCATATACCCTCTAATAGCACAATTCGAGCCATTGTCACAGCTATTTGATGTTGTATCAGAGACTACTACTGCCGCTGCCTATTTCTTGAATCATCTTGAACTAGGGTAATCAAATCATAAACCCTAGAAAAATTCCCAATATCCTCTAACGAATGCGCGTCGCTTCCTAAATGAAACCTTACCCTGTGTTCCTTAAATTTAACAAGCCAGTTTGGTGGCGGTCTATGATATTTTGCGTTAATCTCGATTATTTTGCGATTTGAGAATATTAAGGAGGCTAATTCCGAAAGCTCATCATCGTTCAAATCAAAAGTGGGCTCAGGTGCTAGATGACCTATTACATCTACATCGGGATTCTGTATTGCAGTCTTTAGAGCCTCTATCCAAATTCTCTTATCACCAAATATTGAATGGAAGCTAGCCACTATAAAGTAGTCTTTACTATATTCTTCACAACAATCAATGGATCCGTCCCTGAGAATCTTTGCCTCAAAACCAGGAATCACCTTTAATTTATTGCTTCTCGCTATGGTAGTCTCTGCTCTTAATTCATCTAAGTATCTTGGCACCCAATCAGATGTTCTTCTTACATGCTCCGTAAGGGCAATAACTTTTAGTCCTATTTTTTCAGCGCGTGCTATGACATTTTTGATCGTCAGGTTTGAGGCAGAATGATCGTTATAGCTACAGTGAACATGGTAGTCTTGATCCTTATCCAACTACGTGTTTGTGATCATGATACCAGCGCTTTTTATCCATTCGGTTCATATCGGCTATAACAAGTTACTAGTTAAGAGTACGAGATATCTACTTATAGCAATGGAAGTAAGGATTGCACCTGTTCCTTTAATGATAATGGACTCTGAAGTAGTCTAAAATGTCGCAGCAACTCCTGCAGGTATCATGTTTGCAAGATTTCCATCTCTCTTCTCTTATCATCATCAAGTTAAAAAAGCACAGACACATCTGTATATAATAATAAATCCAATTATGACCATTGATTATTTTGAGATAGATAGGCTGGTAGATGACCTTGCCAAGCTCTACTCTACTGCATTCGCAACAGCTTGGTTCAAGATAAGTGGCAACAAGCGACCGACTCAGGAAGAATTTCGGGACAAGGTTGTGGAATTCATGAGGCACTTTGAATATGCACTTGCCTCTTTTCCGCAGACACCTGCAGCTGACCAATTCAGAGAACACGCAAGGAAAAGCCTAGGAAAAGAAATTGCAAAGGTGCTTACAGGCGAGAATAAAGACGTAGAAAAGCGCTACAAGTATTATGTAGAGTACAGCTAGATTTCCTTTTGCAGCTGTCTCATGAAAAGCGTCATAAATCTTGTACGCTCTTGAGCAATATTCCTAGCAGTTCTGGTGTGCATAAAGTCCTCTAATTTTAGCAACTTCTTATGAAAATGGTCAAGTGTCCACTGCTTATCTCCTAGCTCCCTGTTGGATCTATAGAACGGGTCGTCAGCGTTGTAAAATGTCCTACTCTCTGACCCTCCAATGCTAAATGTGCGCGCAATCCCTATTGCGCCAAGCGTGTCACGCCTGTCGGCATCTTGAAATATTTGTCCTTCAGGGCTAGCTGGAACAAGCCTCTTGGAGTAGCTATGCACCCGTATTCAGTAACATACCTGATTTATCTTGTCTTGGGGGTAGCCGAGCTTTGTAGGATGTTCTGTGCCAAGTCAGCGCTTTCGTCTGATGACTTGGACGATTTGGTGCTTCCCTTGGGATAGACAACAAGGTCATGCAGCAGGACTGCAAGAAGTAATATCTCCATATTGGTTCCTTCGCGCCGGCCTATCACCTTGGCATTTTTGTAGACGCGCATGATATGGTGGAAGTCGTGAGCAGGGTCACGGCCGTCTAGCATCCTCTTTACTTTTCTTTTGATGATATCCTGAATATACTGATCGACTCCTGCCAGTTTATTAATAAAAGTGACTAGTTTTGTAGAGGCTTACTGAATCTATGTTTTTCTATCACTATCTTTTTCTAGGATAAAACCAAACCTCTACTGGAGCCTCGAGCAAAAATTTCCCAAAGGATAGAGTCAAGATACCTTACTATGCCTAAGAGATAGCAAGCAACCCAAAGACAACAATAGCATCTGTGGTTCACGCAAATTATCAGGACTTTATATGATAAGCAGATTCAGAGGCCCGCTATCATATCTCGTCTTGCATTAATGCCTTCCTAATCAATATCTGGCTCGGTTCTATCTTGCCAACAGTTTAGGCAAAAGTTACCCTCATCCTGAAAAATGAATGCCTCCTGATTACATACGTCGCAAAATATCCTTTGTTCTCTGGGTAGTGTGATGACTATTACATCATCTTCTAGATACACGTCTAAAATTGGCAATCTCCTCTTCTATTGTGTCGTCGTCTGCTCTGGCCTCTTAGTTGTCTATTGCAGCACGGACACCGAATAGTACCAGATTCAAAATACTTGGCGCACTTTGTGCAATACCTAAGGCCCAATACATATGGGCTAGGCGAGGGAAAACATGGATATGCTAGTCTATCACACAGGTTTCTACATGGTGGCATTATTTTAAGCTCGGTACGGCATGCTATAATGTAGCTGGCACGAAAGGGGGAGGGAGGGATAACATGTTACCTAATGTGATTACATGTAATATCAGCAAAATCGCTATAAGCTGGTCAATGCTGCATATAAGCACTGTGAGTTGAAATGGTAAAACGAGGTGGTAAGGAAGTAATAACTGTGGAGATATTCAAAGAGACATACGATACAATGAAAGTTATCGCCACTAGAAAGCGTTGGAGTGCAAAAGACTACATTAACACAGTGCTTATGGAGGCGATCGAAAGAGACAAGTTCCTTCAGTCGTACGCTCCATCATTGTCAAAAGTAGGCTATGAGGACGATATTCTGTTTATCCGGGACATAAAGCTTGGCAAAACTGCGGAGATATACCTTCGCGACCGCTCGCTTTACTGTAATGTCTGCGAATGCAAGGACTGCGTCCATATCCACTATGCTCTTGCTTTGCCAGAGGTTGCAAAGCTCTATATTCGTAGGCTAGTTCCTTACACTAAAAGAAAGTAACCAACTCAAAGCCAAACTATTTCTGGAGATTTGACTCTCATACGAAAGAATTTCAAATTTAGAGAGAGATCATATGATTTAGGTAGGTTTTATTTATGTGAAACACGCTAGCACTAGCTCTAGAACATATTGATGAAGCTAAAGAAAGATTGCATCGACAGCATGGCTAATGATGAGATGGAATGGTTAACCATTTAGTGGGAGGTCCACAATGGCACGGCGATACATATACCCGCAATTGGTATAACAATATAACGAAGATAATTGTCCTAAGAAACTAACTAACAACAAACTAACAAACCAAACTATCGGTCTCTCTTTTCAATTTTCATTTTAAACGGGTTGTTGCTCTATTGATGACGAGGCATGGAGCCAAAGATGCAGGTTGTGCTATAAAGAATAGAAGATAGCAGTCAGTCACTCTATTGCTATTTACTATTTTTTTATTATTATTTTCCAATGTCATGCCAGCTGTTTTAGCAATCTCTACCTTCGAAAAAGGTTTCCTAGTAGTAGTCGGGATGTCGCTTGTAGTTCACTACCACGAATTTCCTTCACTGTTTTCACCTGCAGATTCAATTCTTCTCCGCATCGTCAACTAGGTTTGACTGCTAAAGACATGGATCGATTCCTAAATTGCTGATTGATAGAGAAAAAAATGGCTAGCTAGTGTGAATTTCTTTTTGATTTTAGTCTCAGCATTACTTTCCGAGAGTCGCTGTGAGCTTGTCTTCTCCATGTTTCCTGCTTCATCTCTTGCTCTTGAGGCAAATTTATGGAGACCTCTACACAATTTTTCATGGGTTGCAGGATTCATGCAGGAGGAAAATGCCTCCCACCTAAACTGTATTCCAACTTGTCGATTTCAAGTACATCAGTTGCTTCAAGTGTTATGTTGATACTTCTTGACTTTGTCGTGCTGCTATCACAGTTATAACTTCCTTGTCCCTTTTTGTCAACTGCTTTCGTAATTTCAACATCAGGTGGCGTTAGTGTCTTGCACCGTTTCACAATTCGCAGTTACTGTATCACCTTCTCCTGGGTTATAATCTTCTACCATGTCACCCGGACCCGGTGAGCAATTGAAAGTGTCGGCACCAGGTCCACCATTATAATAACTCTCCCAGGATGGTGCTAAGACTTCTAAAACGTCATCACCTTCGCCTCCTTTAAGATCAACTGCAGAGTCCAGAGATAGATAGTCGTTTCCTTCATCGCCGCTGACATAGTATCCTTCACCGAACACCTCATCGTTTCCGATGCCTCCATGGACGGTGCTTCCAACATCGCGCAGATGTATATTGATCTCATCGTTTCCTTCATCGCCATTCACATCACATTCAAAGCCTGTACAGTATATCGTGTCGTCGTCAAGACCGCCCTTTATGGCAGCATTGGATACAACCTCGATGTAATCAGCGCCAGCTTCGCCATAAACCTGGTAAAAATCGTTACGTGCAAAGTCAATGCCAACGTCTATTTTATCGTCCCCAGACCCAGCATATACATTGTTAGAATAGTCGGCTTCCCCTCCATAGGGCTCATCGTTTCCATCCTTAATCTCATCATTTCCATCTCCGCCATGTATCTCATCGTTTCCTTTACCGCCATCTAAGATGTCGTCGCCCGCTTGTCCAAATATTAGATCGTTTCCCTCAATACCATTGATGGTATCGGATTCCGCTGTTCCATTAAGTGTATCATCGCCAGATGTCCCCTGTATGGACTCTGCAAATACAAAAACCGTCAATGTGATTAAAGGCACTGCTGCCTACCGCCAGCACGACCATCATCATTATTAGGATTGTCCTTCTCGTCCTGCCTTCAGTCATAAGAAATATCCTCGTTCACCGTAATAGTGAGAATGGTAATGATCCGCTTGAAAGACAAAAAACTGCAGCATATTATTGTAGTAGCATCAATCATGGTTCAATTCAAATCATTGATTGTGAAACAAGCAAATAAGAGATATTCCATTATCTTAAGTGAAAAAATACTGCGGAGAAGATATCACAGATAATCTATTTACAATTACTGATAACATAACATTCCACCTAAATGGTTCACAACTGCTTACAAATCATTCCTTTGGGGCATTTAGGTGGAGTGTTATCATCATTGGGGAACAATTAAACTATCATCCTCCTCCTCCTTGCTCCTTCCCACATGTGTACTCTATAGATGGAATATCTTTATTATTGTCTACAGGAAATGTTCATTGCAGCATAATATAACCTACAAAAGATGATCTTTATTTTTTACCAAATTTCTTCCCTTCTTTGCATTAATTGTTGACTTTGTTCCCATTATGGGTACAGAACACCTTAGAGCACATGGATAAGCTTGTTTAGCGGGAGAAAAAGAATATACAGTACTCAAAAAATGCCTATGCTTGTCCACTCCCTCTTTTCCCTTATTTAGGCCATGTATAGCAAAATACGACTTTCCTAATTCAAGTCTAAATGCTTTATAACTAATTATCTTGCAGCAGAGCAACACTACCGAGACCAATCCTTAAATAACTCTATCTTATCTTCGGTAGACAAGAAATGCTTTTAGAGGGTATATAGTATATGGAATATGACATCACTGCAATCTTGTCTGATGTAGGGATTGATTATAAACTGGAAGGTTCTTTTAACAAAATAAATGGATTCTCATCAATCGAGGAGGCTACAGACCATGATCTTTCATTTTGTTCTTCTAAAGGGGCGGAAGCAATTTCATCTATTTCAAAATCAGCGGCTGCATTTATTCTGTGTAATTCAAGTATACAAGGGGCTATACACCCGAGGCCTGGCAAGGGGCTTATATTTGTAGATGACGCAAGAATTGCCTTTATAGAAATCGTTAATAACATACAAAAAAAAGAGAGGGTGTCTGCAATTTCACAACATGCTGTAATTTCAAAAAGCGCAAAAATCGGTTCCAATTGCCAAATTGGAGCCTTCGCATTAATCGGTGACAATTGCGTAATAGAAGACAATACCATAATTTATGATAGAGTAAGTCTGATTAGGAACTGCAAAATAGGACAAAATTGTGTCATATGGTCCGGAGTGACAATTGGGGCAGACGGTTTTGGCTTTGAGAGACTCGCCAATGGTCAATTTGATAGGTTTCCTCACTTAAAGGGAGTAATAATAGGGAATAATGTTGAAATATGTCCGAACTCTGCAATTGCTAGAGGTTCCCTTTCAGATACTACAGTAGGCGATGAAACCAAAATTGATGCTCTGGTTAGTATAGCCCACAATGTGCAAGTAGGAAGAAGCTGTCTCCTGACAGAAGGCGCAATAGTGGGTGGAAGTGTTAAGATAGGGGATGAATGTTGGCTGGGTCTTAATTCTACTGTCAAACAGAAAGTGAAAATAGGAAATAATGTATTGGTCGCAGCCGGTGCCTGCGTCTTACATGATGTGCCAGATGGAGACATAGTCGCAGGTATCCCTGCAAAATCAATAAAAGAAAAAGTGAGCTCAGACCGTCTTTTTATGATGGCAGGTCAGAAAAAATAATAAAAGCCTTGCAACTGCTCGGAGTAGGTTTTTATTTAATTATCATCAAAATGATATCTATTAACGAACTCTTGAGTCAAGATCTAGTTGCTTAATTTGTTTCTTGAATAGTATTAATTCAATCAACTAAGGCTACCGGTTAGTTGATAACTCTAGCACGCGCTTCTTGTTGTCAATTGCCTTTACTGTGGATCATATCATCGGCCTGAAGTGGAATGCTTCTTGCCAAAGTGGATATGGATGCTGTCCTTAGTTTCTGCTCCAGGATAATTCGGATCGATATTCCGATTCATGTATCTCCTTAGATCCTTGAATGCTTCATCATTATATCTCGACCATTTGGATGACCAGCTAAGAACAGCTTCCGTCGCAAGTATTTTGATCCACATACTAAGGATCATATTCAAAAATCGCATGAGTGGATAGTATTTTATGTCGCCAAGTCTATTTAGCTTCTTCAAAGCGTAAGCATATAATAAGACCTGTGCTACTGTAATGAGAAGATGGATGCCTGTCAATTTTATAAGTAGGGTTGACAGGAATGACTGTGGTACACTTACATCTGCAAGGAAGAAGTTTGTATTACCTGCAAAGAGCGCCGCTGCCTATAAGTATCCATGCGAAATTGAGTCCAAATCCTGCACCATGCGATTCTAGATTATGTAGAAAAACTAATGCACGGGGTGATGCAAGCTCCTTAACCTGCTCTAAATTTCTCCCCCTGGAATGATAATAGGCAATACTCCATCTGGACCGTTGAGCAACGAAGCCCCCAAGTGTTTGAGGGGAGTCTGAATATACAACAGATTGTTGTTCAAATTCCGACCTATAGCCGAATCTCGCCATTCGACTGCTTATTTCACCATCTTCACCGAATTGGTTGTGGGTCCATCCGCCTATTTTTAAAAGTGCATCCCTCCTAAATGCAGTAGAGGTTCCTGGCTGAACTATTATTGAATCAAACACTTCCTGTGCCCTTTTGACATAAAGATATGAAGCAAATAATACATTCTGCGCCCTACCCAATAGGCTTGTTGCCTCCAGAGGAAAAGCAAGTCCGCTCACTGACCCTACAAGCGGGTCTTCAAAATGTTCTACCAAAGGGCTAATTGCATCCTTGTCAATTAAAGAGTCCGCATCCATTCTGAATACTATCTCGCCAGAGATTCTCTTTAGGCCGTAGTCTAGTGCAAATCCCTTTCCAGAGTTAGGGATAGTAAGAATCTTGCCATGAGCGCTTGTTAATTTGTTCATAGAATCAATAACCACCTCTTCGGTATTATCTGTAGAACCGTCATTAACAATTACTATTTCAGTCTCGCCACTATAGTTAACGGCTGCTCTGTCTATACTCTCGATGCATTTCCCAATAATTTGTTCCTCATTGTAGGCCGGTATAAGGAATGAGATCGTTGGGGCGTGTTGCCATTTAGGATGACTACTTGCTTTACGCTTTCTTTGTATCTTCCTTTGTCTGTTTATCTCATAAATGAGATTTGCCAAAAGATAGCTAACTGATGAAATGCTCGATATTGTTAATAATGCATATAATATTACGGCAGAATTAAGAGGAATATCTAGAAGCAT
The DNA here is from genome assembly GCA_963786915.1 of uncultured Nitrososphaeraceae archaeon. Taxonomy (GTDB): domain Archaea; phylum Thermoproteota; class Nitrososphaeria; order Nitrososphaerales; family Nitrososphaeraceae; genus Nitrososphaera. The sequence goes on along the minus strand of CAWBAU010000010.1, from coordinate 43,432 downwards.
GATAACGTACATCGTAAGTAGCGTTGAGCCAGCAAGGACAGATAACAAAAAGAGATATTCTTTCGCATAACTTCTTTTTAAAATACGTTTTATTTTTGTTGGTTGTGGTATTGTTATAGTCCTCCATATCGACAATTCAATTATCAACCCCCCAACCACAAGTGTTAAGAGAATGCTTATGAGATGTCGAAATGGTGACGACATCTGTACAGGAATAAGAACGGTCAGGAACGCGATCATGACAAAGGCAGAGAAACATAATAAGCCGAAAGACAGAAACTGCAATCGCTTTTTGATGTTTATCCTCGATACAATTGCAATAGTTGGAAAGAAAATCAAGAAAATAAGCTGTGGATATATCGGTATGCTCACCGCAATATGCGACCCTAGGATATCAGCATAAGGTACTCCATCGACAAAGGTATAGGTTATACTAAAAAAACGGAATATACTCTGTAACATCTGTTCTTCTATTGATATGAGTTGCTGTAGGTATCTCAGGGAAAGATACGCAATAACAAAACCGCCCAGATAGTATCTGACTGGAAAAAGAGATACCCACCTCAAAGCAGTTCGTGCAGAGTCTTTAATAGTCACTGACTGACACCACCTTACTTCTTTTCCATATATTTTCGATTGCAAGTAAAGCTAGGAAATAGACTGCTGGTGTAAGCTGAATCATGAATCTTTCTTGTTGGTTTTCAGAAACTCCACTCCAGAATAAGAATCCAATGACAAACCATGCAATAAAACCATAATTATATTTGTCGGAGTATGTTCTTCTGAATAGAAGAGCGACAGGCAGTAGCAGCGCGATGAAACCAAAAATTCTTACAAATCCTTCTACGTAGAATAGCGACAAAAACAAACTTACTTCCGTATCTCTTTCAATTGCTAATGAAAACTCGCCTGATTTCAGGTAGACTGTTAATATAATAAGTAAAATAGTAGGTACAAGACCAATCATTGTATGTGCAAATAATTTTAATTTTTTAGCATCCTGTCGAGTAAATAGCTCTGTGACGAAAAACGCAGCAGCCATAATAAGAACGGGGTATCTTGATCCAAAAGTTAATCCCATAGCAATTCCTGCAAAAATCCAACTGTATTGCTTTTCACTTTTAAGAAAATATATAGAAAGCACAAGAAAGAATAATGACACACCCTCTGTAAGGATCTGTGTACTCCAAAAGAAGACATAGGGATTTAGCATGGTCAAAGCTGTGACACCAAAGGCAAAGAAACCGCCCTTGTATTTTTTCAATATTTGGTAAAGTAATACTCCTGCAGCAATCGTAAATATTGGCTGAATGTATTTTGCAATAGTCCAATCTTCACCCGTAATTGACCAAACACCAGCAATGATCCAAGAGGTTAATTGCGGTCTATAGGCCGCCTCCAATGGTTCGTTTCTCAGCCAGTTTTGGGCATTCTCAAGATATAGCGCACTATCCCAGAATGGGAACGCCATTTGAGATACATAAAAGAAGTAACAGATCGCAAGAGCCGTAATGAAGAATACAAGCGCAATATCAAATTTATTTGCTAATACAACCCTCACAAACTTGGATTGAATAGCAAAATTCTGCATATACTAATCACTTGATTGTTATATAAACAGGCGCCCATATTCTGTTATCTGCATTATCTGTTGCTCTCACTAGAATTCTCTTTGTACCCTCAGTAATGATATCTGAAGCCGACCAAGTTGACCAATCATTAGGTGCTCTTGGATTTGCTAATTTGAATGGCAAACCGCCAAATGATATCTCGACTTTTTTTATTTTGCTGTCTGCATCTTCTGCTGACCCTGTTACATTGACACGCAGTACACCGAATTCTGGTTCCATAGTTGTGCCATTGACTGGAAGCGAAACAGAAAGCATAGGTTTTGTGTTATCTGTAACTATAATTAAATTGTCACGGGTGATGTTGGACCGCAGGAGATATAGATGAAGCACACTGCCTTCTGTATTATAATCCAAAATTTTTTCAAATAGCTTTCCAAATAGATCGTTTTCAGCACTTTTCCTTATATTCAACAGGGTATTATCAGGCTTGGGTTCTGAAGTGTTGAGTAAAGGAACATTATTAGATCTGAGCTTGGAAATGTGTTGATAATAATCCGAAATTATTTCAAATGGTTTCTCTGCCATTTGAATGAGTAAGGGAGTATTATCAGGCTTGGGTTCTGAAGTGTCTTCAGGTACAAGCAGATAAGAGCAATTATTCTTCCACATAAATTGTACAAGTGATCTTTCAGACTCTACCCATGGAACTATTACTTTGCGGTCGGTGAAATATGCAGTTTGTGGGTAGTTTTCGGTGGTTGCCAGCGTTTCATTTTGAGGTATAACACCTGCGACATGTCTAAGTGCAGCAATATATCCTTTATCATAAATTTTTGTAGTCTGTGCTACTGTAGGAATCTGTTGCAGGGATGTTATAAGCGAAATAACAATTAACAAACTGCAACTAACTAGGACTATTGTCCTTCTATGTCTGATTTTTCGGCTGACCGCACTCATTCCCTTTGATCTCGTATTCGGTTAAAAGCATCGTAAAATTGCTTTATCGTAACGGCAGGTAACATCGTTGTCGTGATTGCTTTTAGGTGCAATGTTGGTGATTAGATGGTAAGTACTATTATCAGTGTTATAATGAGACATCTCTCTCTGAAGACGAGCGCTTCATAGATATAAGCAATCCGTGTCGGCCGATAGCAGAAGAACACCTTTTTTTCCTATCCTCGGTCTCATTTGGGATAGTTTCTCCTCTAGATGCAAAACTGCTGAATGGCCGAAATATTCGGGATAGTAAGCCCTCATGTCCGGCTCAGAAGTTTCAGTGTCAATAGTTCCATAGTGTTGCTGTAACGGCATCTTTTGCATCCCTAAGCATATTGAGGAAAAGACAAAAGAAGAGAAGAGGTATATAAGACCAAAGATGATGACTAGTACGAAACAAAAAACTGCTGCTGGTGCAGAATCATCATCAAAAACAACAACAATTGCTTTTGTGGTATGTGCGACACTATTGTTAGGCGGATTGCTTGGCAGCAATACGCTAGTATCGCAAGAAGGACCAACAATATCATCTACAACAACAACATCAACACAGCAAAAATTCTTTCTAACACTCTTTCTACAATACGTAAACAAAGACGATCAGACAAACATCTATGCGCCAAACATGAACTACAATGATCAGACGCGATTAAGGGTAATAGATGAATCGACTCTAAGACCAGGTTATGTTACAGCAGTAAAAAACCTTCCCGGACCTGCAGGTGTGACATTCAAATCCAGTAACGCGATAGTGGACAATGCCAAACGTGTGAAAGATTTGGGCTTTGATTTTATAGAATTCAATCTGGAGAGCGGTCTGTCTCCGTTGTCAGACTACAATAATGTGGTATCAGCAATGAAAAGTGCAGCAGAGACAGCGCATGCTCAAGGGTTGAAGTTTAGGGCCACACCTTCCAGATCATTCACGGAGCAATACGGTTCACAGATAGCTCCGTATGTTGATTACTACCATATACAGGCACAATCACTTCAGGATAATGGAATAAACGCATACAGCGACTATGTACATACGCAGGTTTCGATGCTAAAGAATGCGAATCCAAATCTGCTCATAAGCGTTCAAGTGTCAACACAACAGGGCAGTGCACCAGGGCTGTCCCTGCTAGAAACAATGAAACAATGTGTAGATTCAGTCATGGATGTGGCAGATGGAGTGACTGTATGGTTTGCCCGAGATGACCTAAATACATTGAAATCGTTTGTAGAGTGGTACAATAGCAAATATATCTAAGAAGGAAACCCATGAAGGTTTTTGTTGCTCTTTTCTGTTTTCGGATGTAGCTGAATTTCTTTTTTTCTTGCTTTGTCGTCGTAGCATATACATATTATAACCCATCAGCAACACAGAGTAAACTCACATGAATTAGTTGTAGCAAAAGACAATGACAAGAATGATAAAAACAACAACGACAAGGACAAGTACAGGTTCATTACTGAAACAATCGCATTTATTGCAGGTGCGACGCTACCGCTGGCTGGCTTGCTTGGTGACCTCGAGATGACGATGTGAGGCAACATAATCACCTACAAAATAAACAACAGCACTAGAGAACATAATATAATCAATCAGGGTCCTCTAACAAAATCTTCTGACTCCTAGCGAATTTCTTTTGTTTGTTTGTTCTTTATTACCTCCTGGATTGGACAAATTAACCATATTGTACCTAGTCTAGGACATAATGGGAAAAGAATATTTACGTAAGGGAATAAACGGCAATCGATAAAAATTTGGTGAATAATGGCTTATTTTCTCCAATAATAATTTTATAGTCAATTAACATTCCGTTTGTGTGGTCGAGACCAGACTAAACCGCCGTGAATTCCTAAAGCTATTGGGTTTAGGTGCCACTGGTCTTGCATTAAGTACGTTCGGTTTTAATAGCTTTTTTACTAATTTAAAAACGCAAAAGAATAATGGTGGCAGAGTCTCTGCGCAATCTGCAGGTTCTTGGAGTCCTCCTATAAACCAACCTTTGCAGACAAGTGCTATACACGCTGCATTAATTTCAGGTGGCAGAGTGTTCTGGCTATCGGGTTCTGGTAATTACCAACCTTGGGCGGATGGACCTTTCTATCATGGTATCTGGAATCCAGATGGTAGCTTTGGATCAACAAATACTCTAGGGGATGATCTGTTCTGCTGTGGCATGAATATGCTTGCTAATGGGAATGTCTTGCTAGCTGGCGGAACCATAGATTATGATTCCCAGACTTTAAATGGAAAATGGCATGGAGCAAAATTTGCATACGAGGTTGATTGGAGTTCTGGTTCTGTTGGCAATAGGACTGAAATGGCGCATGGTAGGTGGTATCCAACTCAAATTACTCTGCCAGATGGCCAGGTTTTTGTTGTACAGGGGTTAGATGAATATGGAACCAACAGTAGGCTAGTCGAGTTTTATGACCCTGATATAAAATCATGGAGAATCAAGCTTGACCCTGCTGGTAATGTGACCTATTGTGTAGGCACTGGTGCTGAGGCCTATTATCCTGAAGCAGGTAAGACCTGTTATGGTCCTGGCGCTGCTCCTTTTCTTAGTTTATACCCCAGAATGCATTTGATGCCCAGTGGCTTAATAGCATCTGTTGGCGCGGGAGTTGATGATAGAGTATACGAACCTGACACTGGTAAATGGGTGTGGAGAGGAACAACTATACTAAGACATTATGGGACATCAGTTTTACTTCCACTGGAGAACATTGATACTGAGAAAGGTAAAATCTTGGTATGTGGTGGATCAACACCTAATCCTACTGATCCTGCTACCAAAGTAGCTCAGATTGCAGAACCTAGTGGTACTTCTGGACTTTCAAGGCGAAATGTCCAATCAATGAACTACGCTAGAAAACACTTAGCGCCGGTTATTCTTCCTACGGGACAGATAGTTATGTTTGGAGGGAATTTAAGGGGAGCCCAATCGCCAGTTCTAAATCCTGAGATGTTCAATCCTGTATCTGAGACTTGGACCGTCTGGCCAGCAGCCACTGTCCCTAGGATGTACCACGGACTAGCACTTTTGCTGCAGGATGGCAGAGTATGGACCGCAGGTACTACTCCCACTGCACAAGTCAAAGAGATAAGAGTTGAAATCTTTAACCCTTGGTACATCTCGGAAACAAGGCCCACCATTTCCGGTGATCCTACAGGCGGAGCCTATGGAAACACAATTACCCTTCAAACGCCTAATGCTCGCTGATATTACCAAAGTCTCGTTGATCAGAGTGTCAGCTACCACACACCACTATAACACCGACCAGAGGTTGATTTGGCTACAGATTGCGGGCAAAACTAGTTCCACCGTCACCGTAAAAGCTCCGATTAATAACAAGCTAGCACCTCCAGGTTACTATCTAGTTCATGTATTAAATAGTGCCGGCGTGCCATCTGTCGGCAAATTTATAAAGATTCCTGGATCTGCTGATCTGCCACCATCAGACACCACTGCTCCAACTGTGGCTATCACATCTCCTGCAGGCGGTGCAACTATATCAGGTCCTTCAACTGGAGTGGCAGTCAATATTGCAGGTACTGCATCAGATAATTCTGGCGGTAGTGGAATTCAAAAGGTAGAAGTTCAAGTTGGATCTGCAAATTCATTTAAATTAGCAACACCTACTGGCCCAGGAGGTAGTCAAGATTGGTCAACCTGGTCAGCTTCAGATACCGTTACTACAGAGGGAAGCCATACAATCACTGCAAGAGCTACAGATAATGCAGGCAATACAAAAGATGCAACCGTTACAGTGACAGTGGCATTTACAGCCCCTTCTGATACCACTGCTCCAACTGTGGCTATCACATCTCCTGCAGGCGGTGCAACTATATCAGGTCCTTCAACTGGAGTGGCAGTCAATATTGCAGGTACTGCATCAGATAATTCTGGCGGTAGTGGAATTCAAAAGGTAGAAGTTCAAGTTGGATCTGCAAATTCATTTAAATTAGGAAATCCTAAAGCACCTAATGACTGGTCAACCTGGTCAGCTTCAGATACCGTTACTACAGAGGGAAGCCATACAATCACTGCAAGAGCTACAGATAATGCAGGCAATACAAAAGATGCAACCGTTACAGTGACAGTGGCATTTACAGGTGGTACCTATACGAGCATATATTCAGTGTCAGGTGCCAGCGGCAGTTATGGTAACCTAAATACTGGTGGCCTTATGAGAGCAGGAGAATGGATGCACAGAAGCGCAACTTATAACTCGGCACTGATTGGTCAGTCAGTAAAAAGAGTTAATGTTATCTTGAGAAGAGCGGGCAATGCAACAGGAACAGTAAGCGTAGTAGTTAGAAGATTCTCTGATGATTCAATAGTTCATACATTTGGAACCATAGATGCTGCCAGCATATCAACAACTAGCGATCAGACATTCACTTTAGAAGCATCTTCATCATACACTATTGCAGCTAACGACAGGATCTTGGTAGAATGGGGTGGGACAGGTTCAAGTACCTGATCAGGTAAGGGTAAGGAAATCTGCATATAGTGATACTGGGGGCTTTGATGGTCAAAATACGAAATGGGTGCAGTATGCCACAAGCTATAGCGTTCAGAACTTCTATGATATGCCAGGAGAGTGGTTCAAGCTAGCATGATAAGAACAGCCCTCAAATCGTACTCTTACATCATTGTTGCTTTAGCTTCTATATTGGGATCTATTATAGCTGTTCCGTATATTTCAAATTTTGTAGGTGTAGCTAGTCCAGATCCGGCTCCTTTAATCCCTGCCGCATCAGCAGTATCTCTTCCATTTACAGTAGATCATCATGTCAAGATCAAGGAAAAAGTTGCTGACGCAGTAACCGTGGAGGAGTGGAATAATGATGCCGATCGGAATTGCGAGATGAGCTGTACATATGTGCAATTCCAACCAGGCTCTAATGGTAAAGCAGGACTTGCTTATGTCGCTGACAGTCCCGTGGATCTTTCGGGTGCAAAGAGAGTCCACTTCTTCCTGATGGGTGAAAAAGGAGGAGAAATGGTAAAAGTCAAATTTGCAGGAAAGAGTCTTACGAAAGGACTAACAGCAGACAGTCCTTTCAAAGAAAAGTTTGCAAAATCATCAAATGTGATCACATTATCTAATGATTGGAAAAGATATGAGATATCGCTTGATGGAGTAGACTTGAAAGGCGTTGTAGCTCCATTTGCTATTGAATTGGTAAAGGGTAAGAGTTCGGCAGCGCAAGCAATATACTTTAAGTTTATAGTATATGAGAAAGAACCTGTAGACCAGCGTTTTGTACTTGCAGCGAATACTACGAACACTGCTGATAATTCAACAACAGCTCTGACTGCTGATAATTCAACAACAGCTCCTAACGATAATGGAACACAAGGCAACAACAATACCAAAGGTCAAATCAACGAAAATATTGAAGGCAATAATGGCAATAATGATACAGCTGCTGATACGCGAACAATAAACAACGGCAACAATGGTAGCGATAGTGCAAGCTCAGCTCCCAACAATAATGCAACTGCAGACACATCTGAAGAGCAAATCCCCAGCAGCAACACTGGAGGTGCCACTGCCGTCAAACCTAAGGATGATAGAAACTCGCCACCAATTGCTTTATCTGCTGCAGAGAGTCTAGTTGCGCATCCAAACGACGATGTAATCCTTGATGGTAGCCTGAGTAGTGACCCTGATGGTGATAAAATTAGCTATCACTGGAGCCAATCTTCTGGGCCTGCTGTGCAAATAATAGATGCAGATACTGCAACACCTACGATTACTATTCCAAGCCTAAACAAGGATGACAAAGTTACCATCGATCTAGTGGTCAGCGACGGCCAAAGTGAAAGCAAGAAAGCATCTGTGGTTATAAATATTCAGTATGTCGAAGAGATAGAAGGCTCAAATGAGCAGAATCTTGGGCCAGATGCTACTATAGAAACAGTGGGATGGAGCGATGTGGGGTGTGGCACTAATAGTGGGACCGGAAGGAATGGAGGCAATGATATTATAAATTGTTTAATAGATAATTCAGATAGTACTTTTATTTCTTCTAAAACGCCTGGCAAAAGTGACATGACGTTCTCAATCCAAGACTTTGCTGATCCTGACAGCATAGATATCCGCACCAGCAATAGCATTGCATATGTAACAGCTCAAGTGACTGCCAAGAAAGCAGCTAACTCTAGCTTTATCTCATTTCTTATAGATGACCCTAATAAACAAGAGCACTACATTACTCCAAGTTTATCCATTCTATCTGATTCATTTGAAGACTATAGTTTCAGTTGGAAATATGATCCTGTAACAGGAGGACCATGGACGGTAGATTCTCTCAACTCCCTCGTAGCAGGATATAGATACTTGGCTGGTCAAGGCTCGATAGAGATAAGCGAATTCAGATTAATCGTTACTACTATTATCGGCCAGGAAGAACAGCAGGAGGAGGAGCCTGATGTGTCTTCCTCTACTGTTGATGAAGAACAACCTGCTGCCAATGATGAAGATAATGCCTTAGATGAGGAGGCATCTCCAGAGGATAATGTACCAGATGTATCCGGTGTAGAGGGTGACGAAAGTGGACAAAATGACAGCCCAAACAGAAGTTCTATTACAAACGATAATAAAACGACTGACGAGTAGTACTTGTCTAAGTACATCACAATGGCTATACATGTGCGAGTACGGAACTAGCCGGACTCTATGTCCTGCTATAGACAATGCTAGTAACAAAAGCTGCAACAACTTAACATGAAAATCCTGGGGGATGTACAATACATATATGGTTCATCCGCTTCGCATGACCTAATATACTAAGTCAGAAGTACTTTTGGTTTTTCTGTTAGACCGTCACTTAATTATCGAAAATCGGTGCAATGTCATAGCAATGACTTGCTGGTTGGAGACTACAAATATGCTTTTAAAGAATGATTCATCATTCGTCCCATGTGGAAGATGCCTTTATCGAGTGTCCAGTATGCAAGGGAGAAGGAGTAGATCTAGAGGGATACATTTGCTGGAAGTGTGAGGGGCATGGCCAAATTAGATACAACGATATAACATGAATTTGAGCTAACATAAATGAATGGGTATCCTCACTGACAAAAGATCACCTTGATAAAATGATGTACATTCTTATTCTCATTTTCATGCAGTAGCTATCATATCTCTACACATATTGTCCTGTTAGCTTGAAGCCCAGAGTCTCCTAATCTATCTTCTTTTGCAGATTATGGTCAAGAAAGGACAATTAAAGAGCCTTACTGCCTTATAAGAGTAAATAATAATTAGTCGCCACATTATGGAAATATGAAGTTATTTGTTAAAACTTTGGAAAAGTAAGTGTTTACACTAAGAAACTTTGGAAATTTTATGAGCACTTCTTAATAGCTCGTCTATTCTAGCATTTGCAACATGAGAACATTAGTCTTAGGTATCGACGGCTATATCGGATGGGGCTTGGCTATGCATTTAGCAAAAAAGGGTCACACAGTATCTGGAGTAGACAATTTTGCGAGAAGGACTAACGTAGAAAGCGTAGGATCTCAATCAGCTATTCCACTTTTGGACATGCAGGAGAGAGTGAAGGCATTCAAAAGGTTACATGATCTGGACCTGTCATTTTTTGAAGGAGATTTGCTTGATTACGATTTTTTGGCGGATGTTATAAAACAAACCCGCCCGGATTCTATAGTGCATCTAGCAGAACAACCATCAGCACCTTTTAGCATGATAGATAGAAATCATGCAATTTATTCACAACATAACAATGTTGAAGGCACACTTAATGTAATATATGCAATGAAAGATTTAGTACCTGAGTGTCACCTTGTCAAACTTGGGACAATGGGCGAATATGGAACGCCCAATATTGATATTCCGGAAGGCTTTTTTGAAGTAGAGTACAGGGGACGAAAAGACATTCTTCCTTTTCCAAGACAACCACACAGCATGTATCATTTAAGCAAAGTACATGATACTGCCAATACCATGTTTGCATGTCGGGTGTGGAAACTGTGTTCTACAGATATAATGCAAGGAGTTGTCTACGGTACAAGGACCAAGGAAATGATTAATGAATCTTTGATGACAAGATTCGATTTTGATGAATCATTTGGGACCGTCATTAACAGATACTGCGCAGAAGCCGTCATAGACGTGCCATTAACTCCGTATGGGCAAGGTAAACAGAAGAGGGGTTTTATTGATTTAGTAGATTCTATCCAGTGCATCACAATAGCCATAGAAAACCCTCCAGCAAAAGGCGAATACCGCGTCTTCAATCAACTCGATGAAGTTTACAGCATTTCCGAGTTGGCTGAAAAGGTCGTAGCGGTTGCCAAGAAACTTGGGATTAATGCAGCGATAAAGCATCTTCAAAATCCAAGAACGGAAAAAGCAGAGCATTACTACAAAGTGGACAATGAACACCTCAAAAAACTTGGATTCAAGCCTACTAGAAGGATAGAAGAAACCGTAGAGATAATGTTAAAAGATCTGTCCAAGCATAAAGATAGGATATTGGAGAAAAGAGAAGCCATACTTCCAAAGACTATGTGGTCTGCAGATAACGCCAGGCAGGTAGCACAACCTCTTTCTCCAGTTACAAACTATTCAAAAGGCTCAGGTCTTTGACGGAATATTTAGAGGAGAGCGATATCAATGACAGAGAGAAAAGCAAAGCAGTTTAGGCAAGAAAATATGGATAAGGGTACATAATGAAAAACTATCGTATTCTTCCAATAGTCACTGTAGTTGTAATTGCAACTATGCTTGTGATTCCACAGGTACTCTTTCGTCTCCAGTAAAAACGCACAGGCCTATAGCTCATGTAATTGTGTGATTTTTAGACTGGACGATGTTGAAGATCGGGGTAATGCTGACAAGCCCAATATTGCCATAATGCAGCATTTCATCGACACACACCACAAGTTAAGCTCCGAAATCATTGTGAATAACTTTGGCAATTCCGGCACTAATGGAAACGTGTTGAAAACAGTAAAACAGGGATATGATTCAGGACTATTCGAATTAGGAATACATGGTTTCAATCATGTCAGACATTCCCAGTTAGCAGAAGAACAACAGAAAAGTGATTTTGCAAAGGCAAAGAACAAATTAATATCGTTATTTACCGATCCTAATGTGAGACTTTTTGTGCCGCCTTTCAATGATTTTAACTCAGACACAATAAAGGCGATGGCAGAAAATAAGCTGGATATCTTCTCTTCTTCATACTCTTCGGAAAGAACGACTACAAATACCTACAAGGTCAGCAATGCTTTTGAAACTGATAATTCCATTATCCAGCTAAGCGAAGTCACAGTCTTTGATAACGGCACCGGACAATACGAGAAGAGGAGAGTATATCATGTTCCGTTCGACATTTCGCTATTCAATATGATTCAACCGACAGGTACACTTTCCGGACAGAATCTAGTCGATGCAGTGATATCAAAAGCGGATACCCAAATTGCCAATACTGGGTTTGCAGTAATAACGCTCCATCCTACAGATATTGCTCCTTACAATTCTGGCTCTGGAAGTTGGAGTAATGGTGTGGATAATGCTAAATTCCAAGATCTCAAAAACATTATTACCGCATTAGAAACCAAGGGCTATGGCTTCTCGTACATGTCTGATGTGACCCCCGCTCCCTCCTCCACTGTTGTTTCTGGACCGTCACAAACTGCATCACTAACTCTAAACGCCATTACTAATGTGGGTTGGGGAGTAGACGTAACAGTAACTGGCAAACTTAGCGATTCTGCCACAGGTGCAGCCATAGATGGAGAGACAATAACATTTGACGGCACAGGTGCTGCAAATCTCCCATCTGTAACGACCAATGCTGATGGTACGTTCACAGCTAAAGGTAAAGCTCCATCAACGGTAGCTACCGGCTGGGGAGTACAAGCACAATTTGCTGGCGACTCTGCTCACGGTGCAGCTGTTAGCTTGCCAAGAACATACAATACAATAGCGCATACCGCAAATATTGCAGTTGCCGCATCCACGGGTATGTACCTTGGGGAGCCGCAACTTCTTTCACAGCAACTATGACAGATACAACAGCAGGCGTACCTACTGGAACGCCAGTAACAGGTAAAGGTATTACGTTAGATGGCACAGGTGTTATTGGAGTTTCTTCTTCTAACCAGACTACCGACGGTAATGGTAAAGCTACTTTTACAGGCACTGCTCCAGCTAATGTAACAACAGGATTGACATATCAGTCACACTTTGCTGGTGATAGCCTCTACAAGAAAAGTGATTCTTCTATCAGGACATATAGTACAGTCAAACACGCAGTTACCCTAGGACTTGCAGTTCTAAAGACAGGTGACGCCTCAGGAACTACAGAGTACAACAATAGCGCCAGGTGAAACCTACAAGGTACAAGGTGTATTGAATGATCCGCTGACAAATACGTTGTTAAAGGACAAGACAATAACCTTCACTGCAGACAACCCTATAACAATCGCTAACAAGATAACAAACGTAAATGGATTCTATTCAAGTTCACAGGCAGCGCCAACTACCGCAGGAACATACAATATTCAGAGCCACTTTGCTGGTGATGACCTTTACAGTATTAAAGATTCCCTGACAAGAACATTGACAGTCTCATCCAATGGGGTTCCTGGATCATCACAAGCGTCGCTACTAACTCTAAACGCCATTACTAATGTGGGTTGGGGAGTAGACGTAACAGTAACTGGCAAACTTAGCGATTCTGCCACAGGTGCAGCCATAGATGGAGAGACAATAACATTTGACGGCACAGGTGCTGCAAATCTCCCATCTGTAACGACCAATGCTGATGGTACGTTCACAGCTAAAGGTAAAGCTCCATCAACGGTAGCTACCGGCTGGGGAGTACAAGCACACTTTGCTGGTGATAGCCTCTACAAGAAAAGTGATTCTTCTATCAGGACATATAGTACAGTCAAACACGCAGTTACCCTAGGACTTGCAGTTCTAAAGACAGGTGACGCCTCAGGAACTACAAGTACAACAATAGCGCCAGGTGAAACCTACAAGGTACAAGGTACTTTGCGTGATCAGCTAACAGATACATGGTTGGAGGGTAAGACAATAACCTTCACTGCAGACAACCCTATAACAATCGCTAACAAGATAACAAACGTAAATGGATTCTATTCAAGTTCACAGGCAGCGCCAACTACCGCAGGAACATACAATATTCAGAGCCACTTTGCTGGTGATGACCTTTACAGTATTAAAGATTCCCTGACAAGAACATTGACAGTCTCGTCACCATCAAGCTCCTCTAGTGTTGATAAAGTTGCTCCTGCCACTGCTTCTGATTCTGCTGCACCAGTCTCGTCACCATCAAGCTCCTCTGCTGCCTGATGAAGAAGGTTCTACAGGAAAAGAAAAACCTGCTTCCGATAAAGGTGAAGTCGCGTCAGATCAAGGTGCCTCTGTAGAAGACGATGAACAAGATGAAGCTAGCGCGGAGAGTGACAAGGGTGATCAGGGTGACAAAAGTGAACAAGACGGCAGACAAAACAATAGAGCAAATACTAACAGTAATAGAACTTCCGATCAGTAGTGATTTTCTAACTACATCCACAATGGCGTCATGAGAATGACTATTCCTACTACTGTTACTTCCCATCCGCAGCCTTGAGCTTAAAGCATGCGCTAGCCTCCTCTAGATTAGCACCGGGAGAGGGACTTGAGGGTTTGAGTTCCGGAGGACATAAGTTAGCACATTATATTTCTGCAAGCCAAGTGATATCAGGTTCTGCTGACCTGCCATCAGCATACATATAGACTGCCTGCCGCTACTGTGAGCTAAATATAAGTGTCATGTCTAAGTAGAAAAATTCACAGAATTCTGGAGTCAATATACTAAGCAATATACTGTATTTTAATAACCAGAAAAAGGGTCAAACTTCTTAAATCATCGCTGTTCGCCTTGCCTCTGATTAGGAGCTAGTATCGATGAAAGTGGCGGTGATAGGTTGCACTGCTTCGGAGATTATATCTTCATGCCGCGTCACGATATCAAGTCTTGCCAAAGAAGGACACAAGATATATACGATAATCGCTCCCTTTGAGTCATCAGGATCATCATCCTCAGAAATTGCAACTGATCAAAAGTTATTAGCCGAGATTGGTATCACACAGACATTTCTTCTACAGACATTTGATTATTCAGCAATAACTCAGGCCAACGCCGATGCGGTCAATATACACATAAAAGATATCAAGCCTTCAGTGGTAATTGTACCATCATGGAAATCTCTCAATTATATGAGAAGGATTCTCTCTAGAGTATCGCTTATTGCATGCAGAGGAATTGGCACTATTTTGATGTATGAACTTGACATTACCAACAATACAAACTTCTTTCCCAGTATAATATTTGAAGTTTCAGTGGATCCTGCTTCTACACAACGTGAAAAAAATAACATCATAGAAAATACGACTACTGGTATTGTTCAAGATGCAAGGGACATAAAGAAGAACGCTTTAACAAATAATAACTCTATGTTAGAGAATAAGCTTTTCAAAACCAACATCAGCTCTGAAGTAATCAAGGAAAAATTCGAAAGCCATAGGACTCTGTTACTTGAGGAAGATGGATTATTTTGACTATGACTGGAAATCTGCTAGCTCAGAGGTGAGTTGCAATAACAAAGACCATAGTTGTTAGTATTGGCGCACATCCGGATGATGTTGAATTAGGAATGGGAGGAACACTTGCAAAACATAGCAAGAGAGGCGATGAAGTTCACATTATCCTTTGTACACTTGGCATTGGTGGCACATCGGGAGATCCAAAAGCTCGAGAGAAGGAAGCCCAAGATGCCGCTAACATCTTGAATGCAAAACTTCACATCCTTGATTTTCCGGTGCTCAAACTCAATAAACCGTCAATTGAATTTGAAGATGTCCTCAGAAGGACTATAAATGATATAAATCCACACAGACTTTATACCCATAGCCCTTTTGATTATCATCAGGTCCATGAATCAGTGAGCGAGTGTGCCAAAAATGCTGCAAAAGATGTTCAACAATTCTTATTTTATGAAATTATCTCTTCTACCTCCCCCGAATTCAGAGCAAATGCGTATGTCGACATTACTGATTACATAGAAAAGAAAATAGAGTGTATTGCACCTCATAATACCCAATCAAAGAAGTTATACATGCAGGGTCATATGATTAGGTCTCTAGCTCAAACACGGTATATTCTTGGCAGGATAGGAACAAAACCTAACGGCATGGCAGAAGCATTTGCGATAAGTAGAATGGTAATTTCTAACCGCTGAATAGTTCAGGATGACTTTAACAGACCTTCCAGTGTTGCTGACCATCCTCCATGTAAAACAAATAAAACGTATCCGAACCTCAGTTCCTAACCAAAAACAAATCAGTTGGCCATCATAGCCAATATTCATACTAGATTATTCCTGACTGGAACAAATAGGCGGGAGTAAAATATGTTTGCAGTTCTAAGTCTTATCAATGAAGATTTTCTCAAGCTACTGGATCACAGTTATATACCATTGAAACGAAAATCCCATGATTTCTCTTTCTTTCGTCATGTCAATATTATGGCAGGAAATGCAGCACTAACAAGAAACTGCAAATATTTTAACTCTGCTCCTCCTCCCCCTCAGATTACTTTTGCAAGCTTCAATTTTCCATTGTGCGATCCTTTCGGTTAAATCTAGCAGAGATATGAGTTTCTTAATGTCAGGATGTCTCTTGACGTTTATGTCATGTCTTTTCTCTTTTTGATGCCTAATAGCTTTTTCCAAGATAAGTCTCTGCGTCTTGGGTATTTAGAATATGGACGCTATTCTAAACTACGTGTATCTTGTATTTTTAGGTTAAAGGATGAATTGTTATAATTACCATGCAACCGCTGCCTTGTAATAAATCGTTAATATATCAGAGCATTGTTTTTTCATGGTTGTTGGCTGAGTAAATACATTGAAGGGCAAAGGACAACAAACATGTGCCCTCTGCGGCCGGGTCATCAAAGCAAGCACCATCAAGAAAAAAGTCGGTCGAGCTTATTATATCGTAGATAAAGATCAGTGTGCAACAATATTGAGGAGGCTCCACAGCGTATATGGCAATGACTTTTGCATGATGTTCAAAGAGTAAAATGATAATTTATTTATTGTATCTTGTTAGTCAGAAGAGAAAACCTTGGAAGGAATTCTTGGATTGCCAAAGTCACTGGAATATGCCGAATACAATTTAATTTCCTGCCCGTGTTTTATCTTGTATTTGTTGGAGATAAGATTAATCACCCTGTGATACTCATCTTTTAGTGAAATTAACTCTTCGGCTAATTTTTCTGCTATAAGTATATGACCATTATCGCCTGCATCCATCACTCTGCGAGCAAGTATAATACCCGGTCCCCATATGTTCTGTATATTATTAAGATCGCTCACTGTAAATACGGGACCTGATCCGAGGCCAATTCTGTACTCCTATTAATTCTTCATTATATTTCTGTTGATTATATGCATGCATCTTGTGATGAAGCTGAATACTAAGTTCAAGTGGAAATTCTGGGTTTGAGAGGAACCCAATTGCTGTTCCATCACCTGTTGGTAAAATAATCTTCTTCCCTGTGGATGCCTTTCTGAAAGAATCACAAGAATGAATAAGCTCATTGAGGATTTGAATTTTCTGAACCTGCCTTTTCACAGATAGCGTTGGATCGGAAAGACCAACTATGTCAATGAAGAAAAAGCTTGCATGAAAGGCCACTGAGGGCAAGCCTGTATCCGATATCTTTGAACCATATGCATTTTCCAGTCTGTGGTAGATCTCCATACACTCCTTGCTATCAAATATAAAGTCTGATTCAACAAGGGGTGTTCCTATTATTGGCTTGGCACAAAGCGCACATGTAACTTCAGCTGGAGTTCTAAGAGATGAGCTCTGCCCATTCCTAAAAATAATGGTGCCATTGCTAGAGATTTTGAAATTAGTCCATTTAGGATCATAATAAACACCTTTTAAATGGCGCACTCTGATACTTCTAATTGTCATATCGTTAGAATCTTCTTTTAACCTCATCTCGATAATGCCATCTACTATAGAACCCATATTACTGAGTATCCTCTGATCTACTGATGAGGCTGTCAGTGCAAGTATTGCAGTTACATTCAAACCTTTCAAGACACGCGTCAAATCCATTACAAATTCTATCAACATCCTTTCTCCAAGCAATAGAAATGTATGGGTCATCGAATCTATGACTAATCGGTACTGGCTTGCTAGTGCTGCTGACATTATTATTATTATTATTCTTCTGATTTGAATATGGTTCCTTCTTCTTCTCACTTGTCCCCCTAATTTCAAGACTACGCTCTAAGGCAGAAAGTATTGCATTTGCTAGTCTTTTTCCAGAAATTGCTCTCTCTTTATTATACGGCAATGAGATATCGTCGCATGGATTGATAAAATTCATACGGTCAAGAATATTCCTGTTTTCGACATTAGAAAAGAGCAAGTTAAATTGCCTCTTGCTCAAGTCAGTACTTATGAATATACATTTGTCTCCTTTAAGTAATCCTTCTAACAGGAATTGTTTGCAGTACATTGTTTTACCTGCACCTGAAGGACCCGAGAGCAGCAATACCTCTGGGCCTATGCCTTGAAAGGGCAGATAAATTCCTGGTATCAAGAGACTGCTCTGCTATTTTTATAGTTCTGAGCACGATTTAAATCATTGCAAGCACTCTACAATCAAACATACCACGCGCTCTACACCTCTATCTGTTTTGTCATGGCAAGCTGTTCGAGCTGTTTAGCGAAAGGATGATCCGGATATTGCAACACCGTTAGGAATTCTTTTCTCTGGAACTGGATGTCGCAATAGCAAGGGATAGCAGATATCAAATCCATCTTGGTTTGATCAGAAAGAAAAGTATCGGAACCAAGTTCATTCTTAAACGTTTGTATTTTTATAGGAGTCCCTTCAGCTGGGACGCTGCTGCTCCTACTCTTATTTTTAGATTGAAAGCTAAGATCGTATGTCCTTGGAACACAATAACCAGAGACTAAATTTAAAAGAAGAAACGATTTCGATCCAAACTTTGTAAATGACCCATAAATATCATTTGCCATTTTAATAGTGCCTTCAATATCAAGATCTCCAAACTTGAGTGTAAGGAAGAGTACATCTGCAATAGCCAGTGAGTTTATGGACCAATACCTGATACCTGGGCTTGTATCTAGGATAACATAATCCGATTCATAATCTGAAATTAGATCTTCTCGTAGTTGAACAAATCTTCTAAGTAGTTGTATATTGGCATTCGCAGTCTTAATGGTCCCTTCTAATTTATAAATCTCTTCCTTTTGGGGGTTTGAAAAACCAACCAATAACTTTCCTATCTTCTTAGTACTTTCGGCTGCATATTTGGTCAGAGTGGGTGTCATGTCTACCATTATTTCATTCAAGTCAGAATTTTCAATCAGGAGATCGTTTATCCATTTATTTGGAGCATAATCAAAATAAGCATGAAGGCTAGGCGCATAAACGTCAAGATCAAGCAAGGACACATTATATCCTTTAAGTGAAAGCATGGCGGCCAGATTACATGCTATTGTTGTTTTGCCAGTGCCGCCCTTGTATGAGTGGAAGGCAATGCATTGGGGCATATCTTATGGATATAACTCTTAAGACAGACCTATTTAGGAATTACTTGCCTCTATTAACCCTCCCAAACCCTAGGATAATAAAATGGAACCGTCTGTGTATTGCCTATCTGTCATTAACACGCACGCACTGACGCCTGGTCAGATAGTAAAGCCAATTCGAAAGAAGTTTGTTACATTGACTCTATTTACTTGCTGCCGTCATAATTACCGGAGCAGAACATTTTGTTTTTGTTTGGATTTTGCATAAATTGAGATTTTAATATAAAAAATGGTGTATGTGCACTCTACAGATCACAAACATAAGCGATACATCATATGTTTTCTTGATAGGCATTATTGGCGCAAACAGATAGTTAAAAAAGCTGACTGATTTCTAGACAGATATACTGTTATTATTATTATTTTTTGAACGTTCTCATGAGTGCGGACTTGGCTCTATGGACGCCAGGTATGGTAAAGTCCTTGGCTATTATTACAGGGCAGTTGAACTGATCCAGAAGAGTTAAAAAGTCAGGGTTCTGGAAGACTGAATAGCCGCCTACCGTGGCACCCATTATGACAATGTCTGGCTGAAACAAGCTGACGGCTGCAAGCACAGTATCTGCAGCGCTTGGACTTTCTTCAGGGAGCTTCACCTCCTTTAGATTGACACCTAGCATGCTCAAGTAATCCTGCTGCATTGCGATGCTCGCTACTCTTATGATTGTGGCCGCCTCTGACAACCGAGATCAGTCCTACTACGAACATGCCAGAATGCTCTAGCCAGCTGGTGGCTTTTAGCAGGACATCTGAGTGGTCGCCCCCATCATAGACTGCCACCATGCTCTTTTTCTCTCCATCTGCAATTGCGTGCGCCCTCATCTCCGTGTCAAAGTGCTTCTGCTTTGGCTCTAGCTCGAGCGTATCATTCTCTGCCCTTATTGCAAGCACTTTGCAGGTCATTAGAGTTGAAAGTTTCCTGTCGTGGCGAAGCGTTTCAAAATCGGTGACAAGAAGGTCGATCCTTTGCTCTTCAATAGTTGCAAGGATCGCTTCGGTAGCGTCATGTGAAACCCTAACAAGGTAGTGGCTTGGAATATTCTCTTTGTCCAATATTTTTTCGAGCGGCTCAAAGGATCGCTTCGCAGTGTCAGCAAATGCTATGCCGGCAGAAAGTCGGCGTCTGGTGAGGCACAGTTATGACGCGCAGTATATTTACTTCGCCTCCTGTCTCTTTGGCTATTCTTATTGCATATTTCAAGAGCCTGTCAGGGTCTTCGGGTGTATATGGAATGAGGATGCGGTAGTCCTCCCTGTTTAGGTCTCCCTCAGACATTACTATAGGGGCATAGTGCTGTATCTCCTGCTTGAAAGTATACATCCTGTAGAGCACAAAGCCCACCAATATCCATAGTACAGTTATGCCCCAGCTCAGCGGTTGGGTAACAAGCAGATAGAGTGCAAGCCCCAAGTTTAGGAAAATGCCAGCAATAGGTATCACGGGGAAGAATGGCGTCTTGAATCCATACGATAGCTTGTTGCCATATATCCTCCGTATGGTAATAGCTGCGATGTTTACCTGCGTAAACAGGAGAAGAAAAATCACACCTGCCGCCACCGCAATATCTGCAAGTGGCAGCGTGTATGCCATAAATGCCATGATTATTCCGGAGATTATTATCGCAATATGGGGTGTTCTATTTACTGGGTGAATGGAGCTGAGCTTGTGCGGAAGGTTGTAATGTCGACCCATTGCAAATGCCACTCTAGCTGAGGAGAACGTGGTGGCGTTAAGTGTGGCTAGTGTCGAGACCATTCCGCCGCCAAGAACTATCAAGGCCCCATAGGGCAGAAATATTTCGGCAGCCTTCACGATGCCAAGTTCTCCACCTTCGCCTATGAATCTCCATGCAGCAATCCCTTCAGGTGATATTGCTCCTATCGAGACAAACGCTACCAGGCAATAGAGTGTGACTACTGTTGCAAGAGAGATAAAGATCGCTCTTGGTATGTTACGTTTTGGGTTTTTGACTTCCTCTCCCGTCTGGACAATGATCTCGTATCCTTCAAAAGCTATGAAAGTAAGGCCCATAGCTGCAAACAAGCCAGGAATGCCTGTTGGCATAAAGTCAGCAAAGTTGGACATCGAAGTCGGGTTGTTATGTATCATCCAAGAGCCGGCGACTATTAGACAAAGAACTGCGCCAAGCTGTACAATAGTGACTATAGTACCGGTCTTACCTGTTTCAGAGGTTCCCTTGATGTTTATATATGTAAATGCTGCGATGGAGGCCACGGCTATCAGCTTGTCAAATGCGATGACTCCAAATAACGGCTGGTCAGACAATACACCGGCAACGTTTGGGCCAAGCAACTGGTAAAAGAATGCCCCAAAGCCGACTGCATAAAGGCTTCCTGCTATAATGTGAGCAAACCATGCCATCCAACCGCTGATAAACGCGTTTGGTCGGGGTAGTCCTTCTCTTATCCAAAGATATCCTCCTCCTGCCTCCGGCATTGCCGAGCCGAGTTCTGCGTATGCCATGGCCGTAAAGAGCGTAATAATGGCATTTATCACAAATGCAAGTATGACTGCGCTGCCTGCCAAACCAATTGCTGGTCCGGTCAGTACAAAGATTGCACCACCAATCATGCCTGCTATGCCCACCATTATGATGTCCACGAGGCTCAGAGTACGCACAAGCTGGTGTTGGTGTTGATGCTCTCCGGGCGGACCCCCAGATTCTGGGCCTGTCGAGGCCGACAAATTTAGCGGTAAAACGATCTAATAGAGAAATAAACGTTTAGAATCGATCATCCCTCATCAAATGCTCAGCAATAATAAAAAAAATTATTTGAAGCAAATGCACAATAGTGCACTAGACGATGTCGTACATGATAAGAGTTCGCATGGTAAAGGGTCCAGCTAAAGTAGTCGTAAATGGTGTATGTCATATTCTTGGAACTGACGTATCTGGGCAGACAGTAAATGTAAGGGCTGGCAAGGCGCTCCCATTTGAGCTGGGCAACAGGTGCAGGCTGCAAGCCCGGCTTGGATTTGGAGCCAGGTTATGGTGGGCTCATCCAAATCATGCAGGAACATCAATGTGGCGAAGCATTGCCCAGCAGGTGTCTGCCTTGGCGGCAGGCAAAAAAATTACAGTGATGTTGGTAGGCGCTACTGATACCGGCAAGTCAACGCTCACGACGTATCTTGCAAATATGGCAATCAGGCGTGGGATTGTTCCCTGCGTAATAGATGGAGACATTGGTCAGGGTGACCTAGCCCCGCCTACTGCCATCGGAGCTCGCAGTTCTCTCAAAGCAGGTGCTTGACCTAAGAGATGTTAGTACTACCACTACCACAATGTTTGAATTTGTTGGAAGTATAACGCCCGCAGGGCTAGAGGGCTTGATAGCAAAAAAGTTAAGATCCCTACTCGACTGGATCAGCCCGCTCGCCAATATCACCATTGTCAATACAGACGGCTACGTGAGCAACGGTGGCGTTCAGTACAAAGAAATACTTGCGGAAGAGTTGCAACCTGACGCAATAATATCGCTAGGTGAAAACCGTGCTCTGTTTGATACTTTGGAGATCGGGCCTTGGGAGGTCATGCGTGGTAGGCCCTGTAGCCAGACGTACAAGTCAAGGCTTGAGCGCTTGAGCCGCCGACTGGATCAATTCCTCCGGTATATTGGCAACGGATCATTCACAGCGGAGCTCTCGCGAGTTAATGTGGTATATATGGGTAAATTGTTTTCACCTTCGGAGCTATTGTTTCAGCGACTACCTGTAATGCAGTTAAAGCAAGAAAGCATGAAGAGGATCTTCGTAGGCCTTGGTTCAAATGGCAAAGTAGCGGGATTTGGTATAATTATAAACGTCACGCCAGACAGAGGTATCATCCATGTCCAGACGGATATCAATCCGTTCGACACTATTTACCTCAGCAATATCAGGCTGAGTAGTGACAGAATAATGGAAACCAGGCTCACTTGAGGAAAAAGGCGGGATCTTTGAGACCAAGAAGATTAAAAGCCTCAAGCCTCTGTCTGCACGAGTAGCACCTACCGCAATGAACACTTCCTTCTCTATGGCAGCTCCATGTCAGTTCTATTGGTGCTTTCAGATTGATGGCAAACCTGATTATTTGTTTCCTATTCATCTCTGCTAGTGGAAGTAGTATTTGATACGCCTCCCCATCGCATAAGAGGCATCCCTCTTTAAAAAGCCCATTTAATTTTTCTATATAATTTTTTGAAGCATCTTTGAAGAGTTTGACATCATGCAAGTTGTGCCCCCCGATAATCCATTTGGCATCAAGGTATTCTGCATAGTGGGCAGCTATCGAATAGAATATCATATTCCTAGCCGGTACATATGACGACGACCATCCCACATCAGAATCAGGGTTTTTCAGGCGCTCGCCGTAAAAGTCGCCCGCTTCCTTTACAAATGGCAGGTCTATCTCTATGAGATCCTTCATGCCAGCCGCCCTAACCAGCCTTGCTGCAGCGCGCTTTTCTTGCACAAGCCTGCCGAAGTAGTTGAACGTAATTGCAGAAACATTAGGATATTTTTCTTTAGCCCAATAAAGACACGTGGCAGAGTCCAGTCCTCCGGAAAGCATTACAAGAGCTTTATCGCTCCGCATCCACTACTTCTCTTTTTTTATTCCTGCAATGATGTGAGCTCCCTTGTTGATCCCCTCGTAGATGTACACACCAAGGGCCTCTACATTCTGGGGCATTTTAGGTGCAAGCAGTTTAATTATTTCTGAAGAAAGCTTCTCCACTGTCGCTTCACCAGACAACATGTAAGTAGTAGACTTTGGCAGCTGAAGGTTAAAGTATCCTTTTGGACCCTCGAACGCTACGTAATAGTGAACATCGTCTTCCCCTTGCAGGTACTTCTTGTTGATGAAGAACTTGTGATCTATTGCATTGAGCGTCTCTTTGATTATCCTCTTTGCCTCTCCAAAGTCAACCACCATATTATTCTTCATAGCACCAATTATCTCTACCATAACAGTAGATGTGTGGCCATGCAGCACAGAGCATTTCTCTACCAGCGGCAGAATATGAGCATAGTCAAAAGCAAGTGTCGGATCCTCAATAAAGATTGACCCGGTTTGCATGTGATCAGCACTATCAAAAAAGAACAGAGAGTCTGTTTCACTTATCCTGCTTGCGTACTTTGAGTGGCCTACAGCAATTATGTCAAGGGTTGGGAGCTCTTCGCGAATATGCTTGAACTTGAGCACATCATCTTCAGAATCTACAACTTCGATGTATTTACTGCCTCCTCCTGCCTTGAAGTCAACTTTCGTAGACTTGCCTTCAGGCATTTGTAGATAGGCATCATATTGGTAATCCTGACCCAGAAATGACAGCATTTTAGCAACGGATAGTTCTGATCTACTTCGCAGCAGGTTGCCTCTGTCTATATACCGTAGATCGCTGTTAAGAACGATCCTCTCTTCGGTCATTTTTTTCTAGCACTGCTATGTCAGAAAATCTGTTTTGAAGCATATATAAATGGTTTTTCCGCCTGCTAGGAATTGCATTTATGTAGGCAGAAAGGATGTAAAAACAATATTGCTTTCTGCCTTGAGGCAGGCTCTCTACAATGCTGTATCTGAGAATATCTATGAAATCCACCGAGTAGCAGTGGCTTTCTCGGGGGGAGTAGATAGCTCTCTTCTTGCCATGATATGCCATAATCTGAACAAGAAAGTTACACTTGTGACGATAGGGTTTTCCGGCTCCCATGACATCGATTTCTCAAAAAGGATTGCTTCAAAAATGGGGATTGAGCACAAGGTATACGAGATTGATTATGATGATTTCCAAGAAAACCTGCAGCGCATACGGCAATTAATCAGATGCGAGAACACATCACACATTGAAAACTGCATGGCCTATTTTTACATCTGCAGGCTTGCGAAGCAGAATCACGTAAATTTAGTCTTGAGTGCCAACGGTTGTGACGAGCTATTCTGTGGCTATGACAGATACCGCACAGTCTATCCTCGGGGAGAAGCAGAGATAAGCAAGTTAATGGAAGATAGCCTCGCCAATGAATTTGCTCTTATGGCTGAAATCAAGATCTTGGCAGCTCAATTAGGTGGACAAGTTCGGCAGCCATTTCTATCACCTAGTTTCATCCAGTTTGCCAAAACTATTCCTATCAACCAAAAGATCAAAGGACCAGATGATATGACAAGGAAACATATTTTGCGACACGCAGCACTTGCTGTAGGCGTGCCGGAAGAATCAGCAATGAAGCCAAAGAAAGCACTTCAGTATGGGTCGTCAATTCACAAATACTTCAAGAAAATCGAAAGAAGAGGAAGAGTACCACAGCGCTAGTTTTGCATGGTGTTGCATTAAAAAAATGCAAATGCTGATGCATATACACATGTCTTATCCCTCATCTGATACCGAAGGAGCTTTATTGCTATCTGAACCCTTGAATAAAGGAGCCCTCTGATAACTTGCTAACAAAAAAAAGGCTGTCATCCACGACTATTTGTGGATCAATAGAATCAATGTTTTGCACCAGGATAAAGAAATCTATGTTCAACATCATGTTGTCCACTTTGAAAGACAAGTTAAACGTAGGAGCACACACGCTCTGAAATCTTGTAGCCTACGACCCCCAAAGCGGTATGATAATCCAAAACCTGCAGAAAATACAACGTCGTATCTTGTGGTCTTTAATTTTCCTAATTCTTTTGCTTGCTCATAGTATGCAATTTGAAAGGTTATAAACCTGATAGAAGTCGGTGCAACACAAAGCCAGACTGGAATAGGATATCCTCCGCGTAACAGAATAGTAGAGGTTATGGGAGAGAAAACAGATACAGCTGTCGAGTTTCTTTTTTGTTTCACCTCTCAAAGATCTGTCCGATTTGAAGTTATTCAAATGTCTATATGGAATTGACAAGTGCGATAACACCACAAAACCTAGTCTAGAAAATAGAAAAACAAGTGACCACTTTCTAAATGGCTGCCCAAATGGGCATCATATTCACTCACCCAATCGCACGGTGAGTTAACAGACTTGAATGCACATAGTTCTTCTCCTGCTCCTGCGGAGAAAACCCTTTCATGATGATTTCCTTTAAATCTTCGTTGTCAAGCAACGTCTCGATAAGCTTCTGCTGCTCTTCCTTTGGAAGTTCATTGGAAATCTCGACTGAGTCAATGGCCTTGAGCTTCCAATAGTTGTTGAGTGCAATCTCAAGTGTGACCTTGGACTCATAAACAATCCTCCCAAAGGTGGTGAGAATATAGTTGCCATTCTTCCGCCTTACAAGGCCCGCTCTTGTCATCCTTGAGAGTCTCGAATAGTACTGCTTGCGGGTTAGCTTAGTCTTGCTCTTGAGGTTCTTACTGTCAATTGTTTCTAGGGCGACAGTTGTAAATAATTCTAGTGACTTGTCGTCTGCAATAGTTCTAAGAATTGATGCTGTTGATTGAGATCTTACCAATGGTTTGCACTCATATTTTAGGAGATAACCTGATTATTATAGCTTGATTGTCTGTTGGGTGCAGATATTGAATGTTAGTTGCCCTTTTAGGATACTACTACCCTGCTTGGCAGATAGAAGAGTATTACCTTTCTATTGTTGCAACCTAATCATAAAGGCAGCAACGATCCGACCACAATTCCTGATTGCAGTAACATGTAAAGTGGGAACCATTTTTTGTGTTGCTCGCGCATTAATTTCATATCCTCAAACACCCTCTCTATTATGGTCATTCTAAGTAACGCGAGCGACGCCACGATAGTCACTGCAATAGGAGTGATAATGCTTCTGGTGTCATGCTCAACAAGTGCCCCATAAAGTATCCAAGATATTGCTGGCATGCTCCCCAGGAGAATAATCAACATCTTGATGGTATTTTCGCCCCCAAGGACAATTGGAATTGTGCGTCTGCCTGCTGCCCTTGTCTCCTTTAGTATCTCCCAAATCGTTGACTATGGAGCCGACAAATATCATGATACCGGACACTGCCATCATGTGAATTGGTATTATAGGCTTATTGACTGCGAGATCTATACCATAGCTCGCACTGATACCAAGCATTATACACAGCATATAAAATACTGCAATAGATATATTCTTAAGCAAGAACCGATTCATAAAAGCAATTTTCTTAGGAATAGAGTATAGTATCCCAATAATTATCATAGGTATTACAAGTATTGTGCTAGCTACTGTAACTACCAACATCAGCATTGCCAAAGCTGTTACATTTGTCAGTATAATGAAACTCCATGCCTGTTTTTTTGAAACAACGCCAGAAGGTATGGGCCTGTTCTTAGAATTGGCTTTGTCAAGGTCCGCGTCAACAAGGTCATTCAAAATAAACATGCCTACTGTAATCATTAGTGTGATGAAAGGCAGCGGAATAGTTCTTTGGATTAGTAGCTGGATTTCAGTCTCTGATCCCATTACACCTAGAATGCCGGGGATGCAAAATAGACCTGCTCCAGTTGCAACGGAATAAAGTATCCCATGCTTCTTGCGAGAGTTAAAGAGTACTAGCTGCGAGCGGAAAAAAGAAGCTAGAGTTCCTGCCTTGTTATTTTGTTGTATGTCTTGGCGTTGTTTAATTGGGATGGTTGCCATGCTCCGACCTAGAAAGCATGTTTTTTTAAACTAGAGGCTCTGTTTTTAGGAACTATTTACCATGATCAGTGGCATTTATGACAAAAACCGACCGCTTTTTCCTCTATCATCTGCCGTCTACAGTCTTTCAAGCAAACTTAGCTCTTGGTAAAGGCTTACCAATAAACCGATTTTCTATATTTTTATCATGATTTTCATAAAACTATGCTCCCGCAACCATATATTGGTCCTGGTCTGAGAGAAAAAGCCACGTTCCCAATCCTGGGAATTAGCGAAGAGTTAAATACCGTTTGTGGCTACTCTCTCAGAATGACAGAGCAAGCAACCCGTTTAGAGCAGGTTTTTGCTCCTCTGGCAGATAGACATACACTAAATATACTAAAGATGGCATATCTTGGCTTCAAAGGTTCTTCGGATGCGTATATAGGCAATATTAGTAAGAAACAATTCTATGTCCGGCTCAAGCGGCTGCGCGACCTGGGTTTTATAGAGAAACGCGACTCAATGTACAGAACCACAACCTTCGGCTCGCTTATCTATAACGGCCAGATCAAGACTCTTGAGGATATTCTAGCTAATTATTGGAACCTTAAGGCAGTCGACGTTTTGAAGTCGAGACATGATTTTCCTTTGCATCAGAAGGAAAGAGTAATTGAGGAAATAATACAAAACTCTGGGTTAAATGGTATTGTAAATGGGACACACCTTTCTGGATTTTCAGTTATCAAGGATTACAATAAGCTAGTTGTTGAAGTAACAAGACTAATGGATGGTGCAGAGAAAGAAGTGTATATGGCATCCCGCTATCACGATCCTCATTTTTCGAAACTGATGTTCCATAAAGTGGCTAATGAAGGTCTCATGATGCATCTGCTGGACGGCTTGCCAGACCAGATAAGCGTCGCAAATAGGCTTAACGCAATAATGAGAGTTCCGCCAAACAGGGAAACATTTGAAATGGTGAACAGGATAATGAAGTCCCAGCGATTTGAGCTTAGGAAAGCAAAAAAATTGTCTGCGAGTTTCATGGTAGTAGACGGTACCACAGTCTGCTATGAGACTACGAACTATCTTAATCCGGAACAATTCACACTCGCAATTACACATCATGAGGATCCACACCTCGCCCAGCGCTTCATCTCATATTATCATACGCTGGTAGAGGATGCCCAGGTTCCGCAGACTTTTTCAAAGCATCCAGACAAAATAAGATATCTCTTGTCCGGCTGTCTACCCTCCACATATAGATTGAAAAATGCTTTTTATCTTCTACTACAACAGGGAGTGCCGTAGGAATGACCTTATACCAGACTGCAAGTGGCAGGATAAACGCCATCGAATTTCAATCCGGGAAGCCTGCTAGTGACACTCTGCTGTGCATACATGGACTTTTTTGCGATTCGCGAATTTTCACATATATTGGAAGCAAACTAGCTATTGACGGTTGCAACGTCGTCAGCATTGATCTACCTGGACACGGCATGTCGGATGGTAAAGCAGGCGAGATAGATTTTGATGTCTGCATTCAATCCATTCATCAGATAGTTGAGCAATTAAAGAAGACTTCCGCCAGAGTATTCATAGTTGCTCACAGCGTAGGATGCATCTTTGCTCTGTGGTACGCACATCTGTTCAAGGCTTCGATTGATGGATT
This sequence comes from uncultured Nitrososphaeraceae archaeon, assembly GCA_963786915.1. Lineage (GTDB taxonomy): Archaea > Thermoproteota > Nitrososphaeria > Nitrososphaerales > Nitrososphaeraceae > Nitrososphaera. Next base: position 13,931 of record CAWBAU010000010.1, on the reverse strand, counting down.
GATTCTGCTATCCCCCTCCATCCGAGTTCCCAATATGAAAAAGCGATTTGATGCAGAACCCAATGCTTTGGGTTTTCTGTTACTGCTGTTTGCAAGGATATTTATGCCCAATAAACTCGTGGACATAACAGAGGCTTTCCCGGCACATGTAAAGGCCGGCGGCGACGAAATTGTATGGATGATGAAAGATCCAATAATAAATTTCAGATATTCCTATCGATTTCTTGTAGATATACTTGCAATAAAAAATAGCAAGATATCTGAACTCTCTGAAGTTGGAGACATCCCGGTCCTCATTTTACATGGAAGAAAAGATAGAATGATGTATCTCAAAGTATCCGAAGAATTTTTTAAATTACTCCAAATCAGCGGCACAAAGAGATCAAGATATTTGACTGCGACCACTGGTTCTATGATGCAGTTTTTTACGATCAATCTTTGTCAAGGCACAGCGAGGAATCAAGGATGCAAATCATGTCATCGATAGCAGATTGGCTAAAGTCCCGTGCTGTCATGCGCATGGATACTAAATAACGATTGTCTTATTTTTTCCATATTATTAAGGAGGCTCCTATCCTGACTATCGAGGAGCACACAGTCTATCCTAATTCTCTATTTTTCTTCCAAGTGCACTAAACAACCTAGAGTATGCAACAAAACTTTGTTTATCTTTTGCAAGCGCTCTTAACCCTTCATACATCTTGACGTATTCCTGCTCGCTTTGCAAGCCGTGCTCTAAAATTTGGGGCTTAATGCTTTCTGCCAGCTGCCATCCAAGGGAGCTATATGGCTCTTGGCCCATTAAAATGCAAGGCGAGTAGCATTCCACATTTGCACTAAAGGATTCATCAATCAGTAGTTTGTACAGCTTTCTACCTGCCAGTGGATCGCCTCCTCCCTTCTTTATGAGAGCAACATAAACTTTTCTGAGTGTGTCGACAACTTTACTTTCCGGATAACACATCCATGAGCCAGGCGCATGATCCAGGTCCTGGATCATTACTGTGCCGCCGTTTTTTGTCATCCGCTTCATAGAGCGCACAGCTTCTCTTCCATTGGCCAAGTGGTGAAACATGAACCTAGAATAGACGAAATCAAATCTTTCCTTCCTATCTAGCCGGCTTTTGCAGATATCGTCATGGATAAACTCGATATTTTGTCTCGAGGTGATGCTGCGGTTGCAGTATTCCAAATATTTATTATCGATATCCACACCGACTACGTGTCCAGTCTCGCCTACAATTCTAGCCATCAGCCTAGTTACAGAGCCAGAACCACATCCGATATCGATGCAGCTCATGCCCTTTTTCAGACCTGCATTCAAAAGTGTCTGTTTTGTTATAGGCTCAAATAAGGCCGACTGCATTTCGAGCCTTGCTATTTCGCTGTCACGGTTACCTAAAATATATCCTTCTGACACAAATTTTTACCTCCTTGATCTACTTTGTCAAGAAGCTTTGGCATTGTATACATGAGTCCATTATTTTTACATCCTTTTAACTATTTCTGAGTCTGCTATTCTGTGAAAAAAATGTTGTAGTTTAGACCAGATATGATCCTTAATACAGTGCAGAAAATTAACTCTCAGTGGAAGAATATATTCATCGGCAGTAAAATGTGTGGAATTTGCTTAACGATCATATGGTTCTCCCCCCCCCAAAAATTAGTGGCTTAACGGTTAGAAACAAATTCACAAAAAGCGGGAACAGAAACTCGGCTGTGGGAATGTACCTCTATAAGCAGAAATCGACATCCTAAGTGTAGACAGCTGTGGGCGTGGAGTACCGAGGGGGACAGGATATTACATTTGTTACAGCGAATCAAGCATTATAGCATATGGTGGTTGCCAGATTCTACATCCTGTAAGATGCCTAATAATCTGCCTTCAGTTACTAACTGTAAATCAAAAGATGTTTGTATGCTTGCCTTAATTCAACAACTTGATCTACCATTATCAATCAGAGCTTTCCTTTTTGTAAATAACAGCTTACATCCAAAGGCATAGGGAGTCTTTGGTAGGTGGAAAGCAACTAAGATGACTATCTCGCCTCTTATTGCGATGCTTCAGGCATACGTCGTATCGCTTTGGTATGACTTTATTGTAGACTCACCCCTTGCAGTACCAAAAGTTGTACATCTAACTCTTCAATACATGACACTTAGCTATGTTCAGATTTTCCATCTGATCTTCATCAAATCATTTTAGCTGAGCCCTGTTGCCTCATTAGAGGACCTCAAGGGAATACTTACCTAGTGTACAAAATAGGAAGTAATTTGGTTCTTTGAGAAATTAATTACTGCACTATTTCCACTTAATCCCTCACCCACTCCCCTGCTCTTATTGCAAACGCGACAGGATTGCGTTTCCTCAGTCTAGTTGACCCTTCATACATAGAGCCTCTTATTCTCATTGTGAGAGACAGTATTTCTTATGAAAATAGTCTGTCCATCTAAGAAGACTAACTAACTCCCAACTATTGACAATGAAGAAATCCTAAAGATTAAAAGTGGCTTTATACGCTTTGAGCGTGTTTAAAGATAAATGGTAAACAATAACCAAGTGTTAGAATTGGTGAAAAAGGCGCGAGAATTAGCTACAAGTCGCAACTTTACCCAATCTGCAGAATTGACCCTTGTTCTCAAGGATATTGATATAAAGAAAGGATTTAGCTTCAATGAGGTGGTAGCTATTCCTCATAATTCAAGCAAGAAGCCTAGTGTATGCGTAATTGCGACAGGAGACATGAGCAGCAGAGCTCGTAACGCAGGCGTAGATGCAATAATGGATCCCACTGAGCTTGATAGACTTGGCACCAACAGACGCGAAGCACGCAAAATCGTAAGAGCACATGATTTTTTCCTGGCAGATACTGCCCAGATGGCCACGATTGGTCGATCACTTGGACAGTTTTTGGGCCCAAAAGGAAAGATGCCAACCCCGCTTCCATATGGGGCGCCTGTGGATTCGATCGCTGCCCGTTTCAAGAAGTCGATCAGAGTGAGGTCAAAAAACCAGCTCAACGTGTCTGCCAAAATAGGAGACGAGAAAATGGATGATGCACAGCTTGCCGAGAATGCAAGCGCAGTTATTGCAGCGATTGAGAAAAAGTTGCCACAAGGTGACAAAAACATCAGAAACGCCATGGTTAAGTTCACGATGGGGAAGGCATCTAAACTGAGTGCACTTAACACTAAGGAGAACAAAGCATAAGCATGTCGCAGAAGATGGCGCCACCTACGCGCAAGCACTATCCTAAGAAGAAGCGTCTTATGTACGAAGAGCTTCAGAGGGTTCCCACAGAGTATACTGTGATTGCATTGTCAAAAATGACCAAGGTACGCGCTGCGCAGTTGATGATGATTCGCAAAAAGTTCCGAAATGACATCAAGATTAAAATAATCAAAAACAAGGTTGCTACTAGAGCATTTGAAAAGGTCAAGGGCGTTGCAGGCCTTGAGAACCTGAGCAAGCAGTTAGAAGGCCAATGCGCCCTAATATCCACAAATATCAATCCATTCAAGCTCAACTTGATATTCGCACAAAACAAAGTCTTCCTTCCTGCTAAGGGAGGCGACATTGTCACAAAGGAAATTGTCGTGCCATCAGGCAACACGGGCATTACACCTGGCCCCGTTCTGTCAGAGTTCAAGACGGCGAATGTCCCCACTAAGATAGATCAGGGAACGATATGGGTCAGTAAGGATACTATAGTTGTAAGGCCTGGGGATGTAATTTCGACTCCCCTTGCATCGCTTTTGAGCAAGCTCAACGTAAAGCCGATTGAAGCCGGCATTTCAGTCAACTTTGCAATCACAGAAGGACTAATATTCAAGGAACAGGATCTTAGAATCAACCTTGACGAATACAAGGAGGATCTCGTCCGGTCATTTGAGCAGGCTCTTGCTCTGGCAACAGAAGCCGGCTACATGACAGCGGAGACGGTCAAACCCCTCTTAGTTAAGGCGCAGCAGCAGGCAAGATCGCTTGCAGCAGAAGCGGGATATCTCACACCTGAGACTGCAGGGTTTGTACCTGCCAAGAGCCCAAGTGCAAGCTCAGGCTGTAGCAAACAAGGCAAAGGAAAAGGGCTATAGCCCCCAATAATTTTCTTAGTGAAATCAAAAATAGAAATTGAGAGAGAGATACGTATGTGTTAGTTTGTGTGTGTGACTATGGTCACAATAATGTCACTCGATAAGTAACGAATGCGCGTTCTTTGACGCTGTGTCTACTTTGGCACAGTTTTGGTATTTTGAAGAAGAGCAAAGATAACTATTGCTACTTTTATTATTTATGGAATCGAAACTTCTCTCCACGATAGAAAATAGCAACGGTAGTAAAATCATCAAAGAGCACTCTTGGATCATAAGTATATCCTCCATGCCTATCGCATAAGCATTATTGCTGTGAAGAAAAAATATAAAATGAAAAAAAAGGGGAGCCTGAAAGAAATCTAACCAAAGAGCGACGAAAGACCCTCGAGGGCTTCTTCTTCCTTCTTTTCTTCCTCTTTGGGTGGAGCTTCTCCTCCTCCTCCTGATGCCGCTGCCCCTGCTCCTCCTGCTGCCGGAGGAGCAGCAGCTCTGCTGCCTGCGACAGCAACCGGCGCTGCCTTCAAGGCCTCATCAATTTGTACTTCGCTTAATGCAGCTACTAGAGCCTTCACCCTTACATCATCTGGGGTGACGCCCGCAGCTTTCACGACATTCTTAACGCTATCTTCCGTGATATTCTGCTTTAATTTGTGTAGCAGTAAAGCGGCATATACATATTCCATGGAGAAACCATCCACTCAGGACCATATTTGAACCTACCGCTCTCCGCTCAAGACTTGTTGGTTTGATCATGAGAATTGTTGACAGAATGTGTTTACATACCGTGCTCACAGTATGTATAGCCACAGAATGTATACATACCATCAGTCCGCGCATTATGTGCTGAATTGAAGCATTGTGCTGCTGCCACTAACATATTCTTTGAGATTTATGGATGATCTATCTTTTTTCACCAATAATGAGATGCAATATCATAGCTTATAATCAGAGTTTGCGAGAATCATCATTTAGTAAACATAAGCGATGTCATAGTGGACCGGGTGGGATTTGAACCCACGACCCCCTACGTATCCTCTACCGTATTCGGCATGCAAGGCAGGTATTCTACCGGACTAAACTACCGGCCCACATTAAACTAGCCAAGATTTTGATAATTTAAGTGTTCAATAAGAATGGCTTTCGACCTTGTGCTGTCGCAGGTGCTTCCACGCGCCAAACTTTTTGGCGCACTTTTCACAAGAATACTGCATTCGTCGACTGCTGTATCTAGAATCCTCTTCTAATACGTTGTAACGGACAAGCCTTTTTGCTATCCTTACCAAACGGCAACTACAGTGAGTTGTCTGCGCTTCTATATATGGATATTTGGGTTATAGTTAAAAATTAGTCAAGACCCTGTAGCAAGCCGTCAGCTTTCATCTTTTCTGCGTGGGCGGAAATATAGCGCCATATGATGTCCGCTCTTTCGGATTGAAAGTCCCACGGTGCAACCAACACTAAGTCAGCGTCCCTTATCCACATTCTGCGTTTTATCTTACCACGGATTCTGCATGTTCTTACCTTGCCATCGGTACATTTTACTATGATATTGTCGCCACCGACTAGCTTGATCACACGACCCAGCAACTCTCCCTCTTGGGGCATAACCGTTTCCTTCAGTTCTGATTCAGAAAGTACCTTCTTCTTGCCTATTTTAGATCTAATTTATTGTTAACTATTCGGGTTAAAAGTGTACTGGTGTTGATACACAATTAAATAACGCTGGCAATTTTGAAATGACCGGGCCGTTAGCTCAGCTTGGAGGAGCGTTCGACTGATAATCGAAAGGCCGAGGGTTCAAATCCCTTACGGCCCACTCCTCTACTACTACTACTACTAGTTCTCTTGGCTCAGTCCTGCAAAAATGAAGTGCCGTAAAAATTTGTCATCAACCCCCTCTAAAAATATAGGCAATACTCTCTATTGCAGGTGAATAGAATATTTTTTCATACAGAATTTGTACAAGCAATATATCTCTGTCACTAGAGAGAAAGGTATCTACTATTCCTTACGCCCCTACATGCCACATAGTAAATGATGTTACTACTAGCGATCTCTCAAATCATAATAGAATAGCATTGGAAAGCAGTCATCAATACATTGCCTAAGGTTACTATAGGCATGACTACCTCTAATTGCCTAGAATTTTATAATCAGAAAATCGCTGTTGCAAATCTCTCCGAGCTTATCATCAGAAAGAGACGGTGGTTCCATGCTAGTTGCATATGGTGTTTTTTGATGACTCGGAAAGCATTAGCTAGGAGTCAATCACTAATACTGGAAATCACATCCTTTGGTCAATAATCAGTCATTACGATTAAGGATATTTGACGAGAATTCTAAAGCAATAGCATATTTTTATCTGTACAAGCGAGGCAGGATATTCAAGATCACAGGGGGACGGGATTTAATTGACCTTTATCTTAACAACTGTGGCTTCAGTCAACAATAGCAATAACAATAATGATAATGGTACTTGTGATATCCGACCAATAAAACACGCTTTTCCTCTTCCTTGGATAATGTGCTTTTATACCTAGTTGGATTCAGGTAAGCGCTTGGGCTTTGGTTTGCAGAAACTTGTGTCAGCGAGTTGGGGTGCGAGGTCATAACGGTAGCCTGTATAATAAAGGAATGAACTATTGCAGCAGGTGCGCTGTTTATTTTCATAATGAAGGCGCGACTCATTGCTTTTGCTGCGGTAGCAAGCTTAGATACAAATCAAGAGGCGCCAGAAAAAGAAGAGGTCCGGGAAGCGGTTCTACAGCAAGAGCCAACGGGTGGAATGTGGCAATGACAAGGAAGCTACAGAGAGAGACCTTTCAGTCCGCGCTTGATTTATACACTTCAGGCCGCAAGCACGCTAGAATTTGTTTATCACAGCCCTCAGTCCGTAATACTTTTCAGTGACGTCTATCGCCTTTTTTATTTCTGAAAGAGAATACTTGTGTGTAACGATTGCGGAGAGGTCAATTGCCTTATCTGCTGCAATTCTTGTAGCCTCCTCTAGCATTTTCGGCGTAGAGCTAAAGGTGCCAGTGATCGAGATCTGGTTATAGTGCAGCCAGTTGACATCCAACAAAAAAGTCTGTCCGCTTGGCATGCCAGCAAAGATATTTATCTTGGAGTTCTTGCCAGAGACCTTTGCCGCAAGTTCAAAGGCAACAGGGTTGCTCGTCGCAATTACTACGGCGTCGGCACCAGAAGAAGAAGCTCCCGCAAAATCAAGAACGTCAGCAACTGTTTGAGGGGAATAAGCAAAGACTGCATCTGCACCCATTGCCCTTGACTTGTCCATCCTTGACGGAACTTTGCCGACGATTGCTACTCTCGAGCTCGATAATCTCTTGAACAGCTGGAGGTGAATGAGGCCCATGGGTCCATCTCCTATTATCACAACAGAGTTTTGCTTCGCAACAGGAAGCATGCGAGAAAAGCTGTTTAGGGGAGCAGGCAAGAGGCTCCAAAAGGGCAGCTTCTTCGTCAGTTAGGCTGTCCGGCACCGGCACTAGACCTCCTATTCTAATCATCTGCTCTGGTATTGTGACGTATTGTGCAAAGCCACCATCTGAGGTAGAGCCTATCTCCTTCAAGTTCATGCAGAGGTTGTAATCACCGGTCTGGCAATATGGGCAGTGAAGACAAGGGATCAGGGGACAAACGGCAACCCTTGAACCTGCATTTATAGTCATGCCATTTCCTACCATAATGTCGCTTTGTATTTCTCCGCAAAGCTCGTGCCCTAAGATTACAGGCGGGCTCACTTTTCGATGGCCATTTCTAAAGACGCGAACGTCATACCCACAGACTGCGCAGGCGCTCACCTTGAGCATGGCTTGCCTGCGAGTGATTGGTACTTGCTGTACAATAATGTTGTTTGGTGCATGGAAAACCGTGGCCAGCATATTCTATTGATACTGTAAATTTGTTCTACAACCTAAAAAGGGTTACAACGCAGCTTGTCATAGTATAGGTATGACAAGGTTATTTGAACCACACATTCATATGTACTCTCGGACCACCGACGACTATGAAGCAATGTCCAAGGCAGGGATAGAGGTAATAGTCCAGCCATCATTCTGGCTAGGCAGCCCCCGGACATCGGTCGGAACTTTTGAGGACTATTGGGAACATATGATCACTTTTGAAACAAAGCGGGCAAGGGACTTTGGAATAGAGCACTTTGTCTGCATTTCGGTGAACCCAAAGGAGGCCATGGAACGGCCACTTGCCTTAGATGCAATGGAGGTCATGAAGAAATACTTGGACAGAGAAAGGGTAGTAGCAGTCGGAGAGCTTGGCTACAATCTCATAAATGATCTCGAAGAGGAGGTATTTGTAAAGCAGATGGATATTGCAGCAGAAAAGAACATGCTCATGACAGTTCACCTGCCTCACAATAACAAGCCGGAAGGCATGCGACGTATTGAGCTGATATTAAATAGCGAGCGTGGCAGGCGCTACAATCGGCACAACATTTTGATAGACCATAACGTCGAAGAAACAATTGAAAAGACACTTGAGTTTGGTATGTGGGCTGGACTTTCCGTGTATCCTGTATCAAAGTTGTCACCGGAGCGTGCAATGAACATCATCAAAAAATATGGTACAGACAGAATAATGATCCATAGTGGCAGCTGACTGGGGCGCATCAGACCCGCTCAGCGTTCCGCTTGTAGCAAGGGAAATGAGGAAGGCTGGTTTTAGCATCAATGAAATAGAGCGGGTAACATTCTATAATGCCTATGAATTCTTCAAGCAGTCGTCACGATTTACCTGGAACCCGTAGTAGTAATGATCAACTTGGCATTTAGCACTAATGCCTTCAAGCGGTATTCCCTTGAAGATTCTATAAGAGAGATTGCAAAGGTAGGCTACAGGGGTGTTGAGATCCTATGCGATATCCCACACGCATATGCGCCTACTTTTAAAGATGATCAGGTTAGATCATTGAAGAAAACTCTCACGTCGTCTAACATGCAAATCTCAAACCTCAATGCATTTACCCTATACGCAGTAGGGGATACCTATCATCCCTCCTGGATAGAGGACAGTAGAGAGATACGCATAGAGCATACGATTGAATGCATAAGGCTTGCAAAAAAAGTGGGAGCTAAGCATCTGTCTACAGAGCCAGGTGGTCCAGTGCCACTGCCACCACCGCCACCACCACCACAAGAAGGAGCAGCCCCACCACAACAATTCCAAGATATAAGTCTGCTTGAAAAAATGTTCCTCGATGGAGTGACAAGAGTATCAAAAATTGCGCAGGAAGAAGACATAAAGGTGCTGATTGAGCCGGAACCCGGACTTCTCATTGAAAATTCAACGCAGTTCAAGATGTTCCTGAGCCAACTTATTAATTCTAGACACATCAGGCTGAACTTTGACATCGGCCATTTTTATTGTGTAAATGAAGATCCCGCTAAACTCGTCTATGAATTATCAGATTATATTGAGCACTTTCACTTAGCCGACATTGCAGACACTAGAATTCACAATCATCTGATTCCCGGGAAGGGCTCAATTGATTTTCGCCGAGTGTTTGATGCAATTGATGACATCAGTTACCGAGGGTTTGTTACTGTCGAGCTATATCCTTACCAAGATAATCCGGTACAGGCAGCAGAAGAGGCGTATAGCTACCTTTGCAGCATCACGTAGGCCAACGCCTCAAAGAATACCTTCTGCTAATCAGGCTTCCAAATGTATTCACGGTTCCTTCTAATATATTGGCCGGATACTTTGCAACTACTACAGTAGCTGAAGCAGACGGCATGCATATCGCTGCCCTTGTGGTCTCATCTTGCTTGTTGTATGTTGCAGGAATAGTTCTAAATGATTATTTTGACATTGAGATAGATAAAAGAGAGCGTCCCTTCCGACCGCTTCCTTCTGGAAACATCTCAAAGCGGCATGCACTTTCCATTGCTATGATCGCACTGTTAGTTGCAAATACTATCGCCTTGATACTTGGTCCTACGAGCCTTGCTTTGAGTCTGGCCCTCACTCTTGCAATAATTGTCTATGATTACAGACTAAAGCATGGCCTATTGGGTCCATTTGCAATGGGTGCAGCGAGGTTCCTAAATGTAATCTTCGGAGCAAGCCTTGTATTGGCATACCTCAGTAATCATTCATATGCTATTTTAGGAGCCGCTGCAGCGGCACTATTTGTATACATAATAGCAATAACAATCCTGAGCAAAAAAGAAGCAGGAAATGAGAAACCAAATTCCACTTTGGCCTTTTTGATGGTATTTGGTGTTATTTCAGTCGTAGCCGCTTTAGGCTTGTTGCTGCAGTTGCAATGGATATTTCTTCTAAACCTGTCGATATTTGCTACAGTGATGATTATTACTTTCAAGCAGCATCTTATGAAAGCGTTGCCTTCAGTACAAAAGGCAGTCCGAAACATGGTCATCTCGATAATAATACTTGATTCTGTATTTGTAACTGGGACAGCTGGCCTACCATGTGGGCTAGCAACTTTGCTTCTCATTGTACCTGCTGTAGTTTTAGCAAAAAAGTTGTACGTGACCTGATGTCAGCTTCTCTACCGACTATTAAAATTGTGCTGACAATGAAATACACAATGGAAAATAATAGGGTTGAATATTTTCCAATCAAAGAATATTATTATATATAAGAACAGTTCTATAAGACTTCGTAGTGTTTCAGCAGCCTCCATAATCCCTCACTGCTTACCGCCTTTCATGGTATTGAAGCGAACTTGTACAACAGATTGATGTGTTAATCGAATATGTTATTAGAGAAATTACAAAATGAATTTTCCTACCTATTATTGACCCTATAAAGCGCTATAAAAGAACCTATATAGCTGTGATATAGAATAGGCTCTACATCTTTTTATTTCTATAGTAGGAACCCTTTTGTTTAAATGTTCGAAAAGGAGGACTATGATGACAATGATTTTTCCTAAAGCACTTTTTATGACCGCTATAGCGGCTATTCTCATTTTCTCTATGGCCAGCATATCATACCAGCAGCAGGTGGAACTCCCCTTTGATGATAATGGAGAAGCAGCAGTAGAAGAAGAAGGAGAAGCAGCAGAAGCAGAAGAAGCAGAAGCAGCAGTAGAAGAAGAAGCAGAAGCAGCAGTAGAAGAAGAAGGAGAAGCAGCAGCATGTATAGACTACGAAGCGGCAGAAAACACCATTGCCATTAACTGCAACGCTTCTTTTCTAGATGTTGTCCGGGCCATAAATGATCCTGAGATACTTGAGCAAGAGGATAATGGCCAATACATTCTAAACGCTAACTTGGAAGTGGGTGATGGTATAACCTTTAAAATGAATTCAAGTGGTGATAATTTACAATACCTAAAGATTTCTGGCGAAAATGGGATAATAGTTCAGGGAAGAATAGAGATAAGTGGCATAAAAATAACATCATGGGATTCTGAAACTGACTCGCCAATCTCTCAGACACAGACGGGATCAGTTCCAAGAACATTTATCAATTTACGAGTTATCGAGGGTGGATTTATTGAAAATTCAGAGGTTGCATATATAGGATACGATGCACCCCCTAGACGGGGAATCGATTTAGGAGAAGCAGGAGAAGGCCCGTCACATGATTTTGCAATAATCGCCGACCTCCGGCTCGACACGACCACGCTCACGGCCGCGCTCCTGCACGACACCGTCGAGGACACCGAGGTGGGCCTCGGCGACATCGAGCGCGAGTTCGGCAACGAGGTGGCCCGCATCGTCGACGGCCTCACGAAGCTGGACAAGCTCGAGTTCCGAAGCGGCGAGCTCGCGCAGGCGGAGAACGTCCGCAAGATGATCGTCGCGATGGCCGGCGACATCCGTGTCCTCCTCGTCAAGCTCGCCGACCGGCTCCACAACATGCGGACGCTCGCGCCCCTGTCCGAAGAGCGCCGACACAAGATCGCGAACGAGACGCTCGAGATCCACGCGCCGCTCGCGGACCGCCTCGGCGTGCAGGAGATGAAGTGGGAGCTCGAGGACCTCGCGTTCAAGACGCTGAACCCGGGCCCGTACCGCGAGATCGCGAACCTGGTGGAGACGCGCCGCGGCGAGCGCCAGCAGCTCCTGGAAGGCGTGAAGGGCTCGCTCCGGGCGAAGCTCAAGGAGCTCGGCGTGAAGGCGGACGTCGAGGGCCGCCCGAAGCACCTGTACTCGATCTACGAGAAGATGGTGATCCGCGGCAAGGAGTTCAACGAGATCCACGACCTCGTCGGCCTCCGCGTCCTCGTCGACTCGCTCCGCGACTGCTACGGCGCGCTCGGCGCCGTCCACGCGCTCTGGAAGCCGATCCCCGGACGCTTCAAGGACTACATCGCGATGCCCAAGTCGAACATGTACCAGTCCCTGCACACGACGGTCGTCGGGCCGAAGGGGCTGCCGCTCGAGATCCAGATCCGGACGCGGGACATGCACCGGACCGCGCAGTTCGGGATCGCCGCGCACTGGCGCTACAAGGAGGGGGCAAGTCCTCGAAGGAAGCCGCAGGACATGGCGTGGCTCGGGCAGATGATGGAGTGGCTGAAGGACATGGCCGATCCGCAGGAGTTCATGGAGGGCCTGCGGATCGACCTGTCCGGTGGCCGGGTGTTCGTGCTTCACGCCCAAGGGCGACGTGCAGAACCTCCCGCAGGGCGCGACGCCCGTCGACTTCGCGTACTCGATCCACACCGAGGTCGGCCACCGCACGATCGGGGCCAAGGTGAACGGCAAGCTCGTGCCGCTCGGACTACGAGCTCCGGACCGGGGACACGGTCGAGATCCTGACCTCGAAGGCGCAGGGCGAGGGACCGAGCCAGGACTGGCTCCAGTTCGTGAAGACGCCGCGCGCCCGCACGAAGATCCGCCAGTGGTTCAGCCGCGGCCGGCGCGAGGACGCGATGGAGTCACGGCCGCGACGCGCGTCCAGACGTTCGATGCGCAAGCAGAACCTGCCGTTCAAGCGGCTGGCGACCGAGGAGACGATCGCGCAGGTCGCCGACGACCTGAAGTACCCGGACCTCGAGGCGCTGTACGTCGCGGTGGGGGAGGGGCACGTCTCGCCGCAGTCGATCGTCGCGCGGATGTCGCGGCTCGTCTCGGGCACGCCCGACGAGGACGTCACGGAGGTTCCGCTCGCCCGCCCGTCGCGGATCGGGCAAGCCGGACGATCTCGAAGGGCGTCATGGTGCGCGGGCTCGGCGACGTCTGGGTCAAGCTCGGCCGGTGCTGCACGCCGGTGCCGGGCGACGAGATCGTCGGATTCGTCACCCGCGGGCAGGGCGTCTCGGTCCACCGCGAGGACTGTCCCAACGTCCGGACGCTCCAACGGCGCGAGCCCGAGCGGATCATCGAGGTCGCCTGGGCGGAGGGGAAGCCCACGTCCTTCTCGTGGCGATCCAGGTCGAGGCGCTCGATCGGACGCGGCTGCTGTCCGATGTCGCGACGGTGCTGTCGGACAGCCACGTGAACATCCTCGCCGCCACCTCGAGCACGGGCCGGGACCGCATCACGCGGCTCCGGTTCACGTTCGAGATGGCCGACGTCACGCACCTGTCGTCCCTGCTGTCGGCGGTGAAGCGCGTGGAGAGCGTCTACGACGCGTACCGCGTCGTCCCGAGCTAGCGCGTGAGCTCCGGAGACTGGACCGGCTACTACGACGGGCAGGGCGACCGAGAGCCGCGCGACCTGCTGCTCCAAGCCCTCCGTTCGTTCGAGGCCGAGGGGCGGGTCGGCGTGGCCGTCGACCTCGGGGCCGGGCAGGGATTCGAGACGGCCGAGCTGCTCCGCCGCGGATGGGAGGTCCTGGCGATCGACGCGCAGGAGGAGGGGATCCGGCGCCTG
>CAWBAU010000009.1:0-64281 GCA_963786915.1 uncultured Nitrososphaeraceae archaeon | reverse complement strand
TCATGAGAACTACCTCTATGATCGCGCGCTAATAGCAGGCTCATATTACGTTAGAAAAGACGAGCAGATAATACCATTTGAGTATCCTATTTCTGAGAAGGTGGATATTGCACTCAGAAGCCTACTATGGGACAAGATAAAGGAAACAGGAGAGGCAGGGAAGGAATATAGACAATACATCACAAACTGGGCCAAATTACTCAATCAACCAATACCGGAGCTGAAGCGAGTAGCTGTCGACATCGAGGTTGAGAGTGAAGAGGGAAGAATGCCAAATCCGCGCGACCATGACAGGCGTATAACAGCTGTTGGGTTTGTTGGAAGTGACGGTTTCAAGAAAGTGCTCGTGCTTGCAAATAACATATCAAGCGACGGCACACCGCTAATTCCCGAAGCAGAACCCTGCGCAACTGAAAAAGAGTTGCTAGAAAAGGCATTCTCGATAATCAATGGATATCCGATTATAATCACGTTCAATGGGGATGACTTTGACCTACCTTATCTCTATACACGCTCGCAGGATTCCCGCATTGATCCTAACGGCATTGCGGTCCCAAAGGACAAGGTGCCCATAATGGTCAAAAAAGAGTCATTTATTAAACATGGGATGCAGGCGGAGCCGGTCGGAGTCAGGCATGGCATCCACATAGACCTCTACAGGACGTTTGACAACAGGTCTATCCAGATCTATGCTTTCAGCCGTGCCTACACCGACCATACCCTGAATGCTATCAGCGAAGCACTGTTGGGCGACTCAAAAATAGAGTTTGAGGGGGAGATAAGCGATTTGCCCATTCAGAGATTAGCAGAATATTGCCTCAAGGACGCCGACCTCACATATAGGCTGACCAGCTTTAATGACAATCTGCTAATGAAACTGCTCGTTGTCATTGCAAGAATTGGCCGGTTGTCAGTAGATGATATCGCCCGCTTTGGCGTCAATCAATGGATTAGGGGCATCTTGTACTACGAGCATCGCCAGCGAAATGAACTGATACCCAGCAGGAGTGAGCTAGAAAAAAAGGTACTTTGTCGACTACGGCTATCATTAAGGAAAAAAAATATCGTGGTGGCGAAGTCGTCGAGCCTGTACCAGGTATACATTTTAACGTCATTGTCCTTGACTTTGCAAGCCTCTATCCTAGCATTATTAAAGTGCATAATTTATCGTACGAAACTATCAATTGCTCTCATGAAGACTGTAGAGAAAACAAGGTGGAAGGTACAACCCACTGGGTCTGTAGGCACAGGAAAGGTTTGACTTCGTTTCTCATAGGATTGCTTCGTGACCTGAGGGTCAACTATTACAAACACCTATCAAAGGACAAGACACTTCCCCCAGAAGAGCGCAAGCTGTATAACGTGGTAAGCCAGGCTATCAAGGTCATTCTCAATGCCAGTTATGGTGTCATGGGCGCAGCAATATTCCCTCTCTACTGTCTGCCAGTGGCAGATGCTACTGCTGCCCTCGGCAGGACAACCATCAACAGAACCATCAACAAATGCAAAGAGATTGGCATTCGGGTTGTTTATGGGGACACTGACAGCATTTTCCTTAGCAATCCAGACCAAAAGCGTATAGAGCAACTGGTGCAGTGGGCTAGAGAGACGCTGGGCGTAGACCTTGAAATAGATAAGCAGTATCGCTATGTCGTATTCAGCGACCTGAAAAAGAACTACCTCGGAGTCCTATCTGATGGAACGGTTGATGTAAAAGGGCTTACAGGCAAAAAGTCACATACTCCGCCATTCATCAGGAAGGCATTCTACGATATCCTAGAAATACTTGGGAAGATCAGCTCGGAGAAAGATTTTGAATCTGCTAAAGAAAAAATTAAGAACGTTATTCAAGAAAACGCCAAGAACTTGGAAGCACACAAGATTCCACTTGAAGAACTAAGCTTCAACGTCACCATCAATAAATCATTGAGTACGTATGGTAAGAAGACAGGCTCCAAAACGGTGGACGGCAACAGCAGTGACATCTACAAAGGCCTGCCACAACATATCAAGGCTGCCAAGATGCTTGTGGATGCAAACAAACGCGAGGTTCGAGCCGGTGACATCATTTCTTATGTGAAAATAAAGGCAGGAGAAGGCGTGAGGCCAGTCGAGCTTTCCAATCCGGAAGAAATTGACACCGAAAAATATTTTGAAACAATGGAGTCGACAGTTGAGCAAGTGATATCTGCCTTGAACTTGGACTTCAGATCGGTCCTAGGCAAGCCACGACAGCAGAGTCTTGACGAGCTGTTTTGGAGTAAACCCGCATCATAATTTATTATCAGCCGGTTTTGAAGAATTGTGTGAATTGGACATACTTTCGCTCTTTATAGTGCCGGAAAGGACAAAGGCAGGTTATAGCTTTGCAGACATACCGGTCAGAATTTCATTCAGGGAATCAAACGTGGTTATTTATGGCGTACCTCTTGAGATCACCACCAGCTTTGGCAAAGGGACATCGAGGGGACCGGAGGCAATAAGGCGAACTTCTGCTCTCCAGAGTGAGACATTCATGCTGGATGAAAAGACCAACATTCATGACCTTGTCGGCATATTTGATCTTGGCGACCTAAAGCTGCCCAAGACAAAGAGCCTCATCAACATGCTTGACCATCTTGATTTAACAATCTCAAAGGTAGTTGCTTCACTTCGCAAAGATAGCAAGATCCCAGTAATGCTCGGCGGCGAGCATACGCTATCATACTATCAATTAAAGGCGCTTGCTGAAGAAGAGCCAATAGTGATACATTTTGATGCTCACCGCGACATGAAGGCCAACTATGAAAGCCTGAAGATCTGCCATACCACTCCCTTCTATCATTTGTTGAAATATATCCCGGGCGAAAACCTGATCCAGATAGGTATCCGACAGACAGACAAAGAAGAAAACGAAACCGCTAGCAAAAACGGTGTTACAACCTTTGATGCATGGCAGGTGCACAATGATATTGACACTGTTGAAAGGCATTTGCAAAAGGCGACTGCAGGTAAAAAGATCTACATTTCATTTGACATTGACGTCTATGATCTGCCATATGTACCCTGGACCGGCACACCGGAACCATTTGGCCTCGATCCATTTCAGGTATTAAAATTGGTCAAGGCGATAAATCTATCAGCTTGTCTGATTGGAGTGGACATGGTAGAGGTTGCCTTGAAAAATGGAGACTACCGCGAAGGCACGCTGGCTACACAGACATTGTACAGAATATTATCGCGAAAATACGCTAGACGATAATCTGCGGCCTAGCTGACAGGCGCAGCGGAAGATTCAGTGGGAGGTAGGGCTTATCCCTTGTTTGTGCCTTGACTTCATTTATTAGATGATGCAGAGTAATCTCGCGCTGTTTGCCCTCGTCTCTGTCGCGTACGATCAGCTTGTCAGAGTTGATCTCTTTGTTGCCAATGACTATAGTGTAGCGCACCCATTCGGTTTCAGATTCACGTATCTTTTTGCCTACCGTTTCATCGCGGTCATCGATGTCGGTCCTTATCTGGTTTTCAGTCAGCTCTGCCAGTACCTTTTCACAGTGTACGATGTGCTCTTGGCTGACTGGTATTACGCGAACCTGCGTGTGCGACAACCAGAGCGGTAGTGAGGCAATGCCACCTTCTTTGGACATCTTGGCCGATTTTTCCAATAGCGCATAAATTATCCGCTCGACTGCACCGGAAGGTGAGTTGTGCAGAATTATCGGGTTCTTTTTGGTGCCATCTTCTTCAACGAACTCCACGTTATAGCGCGCGCCGTTCTCAACATCTATTTGGTCTGTCGAGAGAGCGGATGCCTTGCCAAGGCCGTCGATGAAATTGAACTCCCACTTGAGTGTGAAGTAGAAGAAGCGCTCCTTCCATGTTTCAACTAGCACCGACCTGCCGAACCTGTTGATAAGCTCTGTGATAAAGTCTTTGTTCTCGTTGTAAAAGTCCTCAGTGAACCTTATGGCCATTTCTACATCTTTGATTGTTAGCCCAAGATCGGTGAGCACGCTTATTGACAGAGCAAAGCGTTTGAGAAACTCCTCCTTTGCCTGATTCAAGTCTCTGCAAAATGCGTGACAGTCAGGCATAGTGAATGCCCGGAGTCGGCGCAAGCCCACTAGCTCACCACTTTTTTCGCGCCTAAATGAGTATCTTGTCAACTCGTATAATTTCAGGGGCAGATGCTTGTACGATATATTGAAGTCCTTGGCCATCAAAAACTGGCCAAAGCATGTAGCAAAGCGCAGGAACAGCTGTTTGTTGTCTGAAGTAATGCTGTACCTGCCTTGCAGGGAACCTGTTAAAGTAACTCTGAAGCGAAGGATGCTTGGTGTCATACATTATGGGTGTTTCGACCTCGATTCCACCATACTCCATCACTCGCCTTGTGATATATTGCTCGATAAGGGACTTCATTAGCCTGCCTTTTGGATAAAAGCGAATGTTGCCAGCGTCTGATGCAGGCTCGTAGTCGGCTATCGCCAATTTCTTCATCAGCCGGACGTGTGCAGGCTGTTCATTGACTGTTCTGTTCTTTGCTGTTTCATAGTTTACAAGCATCTGAAGATTCTGATCATGCTTTTTGAAGTTGTATTTGCTGACAGGTGTCATCTGTCCGCCAGGCTGCAAGATGTACCAGAATGACTGTAGTTTCTCCTCATCCTGGAGTGCAGAAGATTCCTTTTCTCTGTACAATTGGTCAGAGTGTTTATGCTCTTCCTGCTTTGAAATCTCCTTAGAGTTCTCAGCCATTGGATGACCTTTTACCTTGATGTTAAATGACTTTGTCCATCCAAAAGGAGCGCGGTAGACCTGCTTTATCGATCCCTTGGCGAAGCTCTCAACAGATTTGATCATATCTATTGCAAGAGCCTGTCGGCGCAAGGTCAGAGCTCAGATGAGCGTAAGGGTATACGAGCAGGCGGCTGCTCTTGACCGTGTCAAGATATTTCTTTATCTCGTCGACTGCCATCTTGGCAACGCTTTCGTCGTCTCTGTTCTCAACTGCTACAAAAGCTACCACCAGATCTTGGAGCCTGATCTTAGATTTGAGGGCGATCTCTTCAGCGTCCCTGATCTCTTTTTCAATCGGCTCATACTCAATAAAATCTGAATGGAGTGGCAGCAGTCGCATAGATATCCTAATCCTAATCCGGTATCTAATTTAAGCCCATCTGGCCCTTTCGTTTTCCCTGTCTTCCTTAGTAAGTTTTTTCCACTCTTTATAATGATCCCTGCAGAGATAGACCCTCTTGCTTCCGCCCAATCCTAGATCGGGGGCCATGCTGGCCTTAATCCCACTCATCGAGCGCTCGCCCTGGTTTCCACAGCCAACAACACTGCAGTTGACGCCCTTGTCCACTCGGCCCATATGATTGCATGAGATATTTTCTAGCTATAAAAAGCTGACTGGATTAGCTTAATACATCAGACAGTATATGATTACGACAGTTGCCATACAACGATCCTATGTGTACTGAAATGTCTTCACCCTCAGGAGCTTCACACATACATAGTGGCAAGTTTGCCGGATGATGCAGGAAAGATAAAGCGGTGCACTGTGGCCATTTGCCCTTGCATGGTGACTGTCAGGCAAAATGCAGGCAAGTAAAGAGTCAGTATCCACTAGCTGGCAAAACTTATAACAAGTGTTCAGTCGATCAACCTCATTCATGTCCGAAGACGACAATAATTTTGGCGACAATTTTGATGAAGAGTTCGGCGAAGATGAGGACGAGTTTGGGAACGAAGATGAGAGCTTCGAGTCGTCGTATCTAACTCAAACATCTCCACAAACTCTTTGAGCTCTTGTACTAGAGCTTTAGGAACTTCCTGATTTCACTTATCTCCATTTTGACGAATCCTTCTGCGGCAATTTGATTACATAAGAGTAAAGATTATGAACTGAGTGTCTTGCGAAGGACGTCGCATCGAATGCTTATGACCTCTGTACCCGGTCTTATGTTGGATAGCTGCGTGAATTTGCAATAGATAGATATCCTCATACCATGATCGAATCCTACAAACTTGATAACAGAATGAACATACGCGGGGGTAGTCAACCAGGCTTTGGCTATCGGCTGTGAATAGGCTGAGCATGTTAGAACCTGCAAGGGTAGCATATTCTAACCTGCTGAAAGGCTAGATTTCATGTTCCAACAGATTCATAAAATAAAAACTCTTCCAACTATAATCATAAGGAATTTTATATTTATTTGTAGTCTGAAAGTATATCGCGGTAGCGCGAGTCCTTATATGCTATGTACTTGACGTATTCGCCATATGTCATATCAAAGGAACAGTTAGAACACTTGACAAATGAAAAATCATCTGCTAGCTCTGCGGCACCCTTGCAGTCAGGACAGCGAATCTTCACGTGCCAATTTGAACCCAGAAGTATAATAATGTTGCCAAACTTTGTCCAGAATTTAATGTCATAAGCCAAACAAGTCCCGGATAGCTTGCAACACATGAGGTGAATGTTGAACAGCAGATTTTGCGGATTGGTGCAAGAATGGGGCTGGATTTCTCTTGCTACAAGATAACTAAATTTCTATTGCACTTCTTCTTTCGGTTTTTATCAAAAAAAGCTCTTTTACTGCTGACGTGATTCTGTTTGGTCAGCAGGCAGATAAAAAATTTATTTGTTCATATACTTAGCCCATAGATAAGCTTGAACTAAACTGATTTGAATACCAGAGCACCATTGCCAAAAAAAGGTTGGGGAGAGAGCGCAGCCTGGATGATGAGTGCTTTGACATCTTCAAAAGTAGTTCAATAAGAACTGACAATCATAATAGATCATAATAGAGATTTATTTCATCACAGAGTACAATAATCCACTTTTGTATCCAGCCGGAATAGATCGCTATTCCTGCAGGAATAGCGATGGTTTAGCGTTTTTTCATAATCCTAACAACTTATAATATCCAGAGCATCACTATTTGCAGATGAGCAAGACTTGCTTGAAGTGTGGTAAGACTTTTGAGGAAATTATCGAGGATCCAGCTGCTGAGAAATACCCTGCATGCTCGGCATGCTGGAAGGAGTGGACTACTTATGCGGTCATAGTCATGAATGAGATGAGGCTGGATATGTCACTGCCAGAACACAGAAAGGCCCTCCGCAAATATGAGAGGGCATTCTTTGGGCTTGAAAAGGGTGTTGGTGAAATAGAAAAAAAGCCCGATAACCCCGAGGCACAACATGACCACCACCATCACTGATCTTTCAGGCCGACAGTTTTTAGCGAGGGCTCCGGAATCAGCTTTAGTATTTCGCTCCCGTTTGGCAGCCCGAGGAGCACTTCATGGAGCGAGTCCGTTAGGCGCTCTCGCTGCCCTTGATTAAGTGAGACAAAGACAGTAGTCAGCGACTTAAAGTCAAGTTTTATGATAGAGCGAGGGTTTGCCAAAATCTCCCTACAGTAAGTCTGAAACATCAGTCCACGCTTCTCCGCGTCAAATTCTGACAGCAATTCAAGCCAAGTCTTGAAAAGTGTTGACAATTTATTTGGATCTATAGTGGGCACTGCTGATAACGCCATGCTTATCGTTTCGAGTTTTTCTTCATCGCTCATTTCATAGAACTCTTTGAGGCGGTTTTGCAGCATTTGTTTTCGCAAAAAATCCGGCAGGTCTGCAAGTATATGGATGATGTTGCCAGCTGCATTGCTCATGGTTAAATGATGTCATAGAAGGATTTATCCTATTTTAAGGATGAAATTAAATAACTACACTAGGAAGAGAGAACCTGTGTCGTGCCTTGTGACAGTGGGCGGGTTCTATGGAGACGAAGGAAAGGGCAAGATTATAGCCTACTTGGCGAAAAAGGATAATCCTACTATTGCTGTGCGGGGAGGCGTCGGTCCCAATGCAGGCCATACTTTTACTTTCGAAGGCAAAGAATACAAGATGCGCATGTTACCAAGTGCCGTGCTCAACCCAACAACTAGACTTTTGGTTGGCGCAGGAGTGCTTGTCAACCCACAAGTGTTGCTAGATGAAATAGCGAAGTTTCATGCAGACGACAGGACATTTGTGGACAGCCAATGCGGCATTATTGAGCAAATACATATTGACCGTGACATGGGCGAAGACTACCTTAAGAGTAAGGTGGGCACTACAGGTGCTGGAACTGGCCCGGCCAATGCGGACAGGGCACTCCGGACGCTCAAGCTTGCAAGAGACATTCCAGAATTATCGCTTTACATCGAAGATGTCAGCAATTCAGTTAACTATGCTCTACACAACAACGAGAGGGTGATAGTGGAAGGGACACAGGGCACTTATTTGTCGCTGTTTCATGGTGGCTACCCATATGTTACATCAAGCGACGTGACTGCTTCTGGCATCTGTTCAGATATTGGCATAGGACCAAAAAGGGTCGACGAGGTACTAGTAGTCTTCAAGGCATATGTCACACGTGTTGGTGGTGGGCCGCTTGAGAATGAGCTCATCGAAGAAGAGGCAAGAAAGCGCGGATGGATCGAGTATGGGAGCGTCACAGGAAGGCAGAGGAGGGCTGCGCCTTTTGACATGGAGCTTGCCAAGAAAGCGATCAGGCTCAACAGCGCAACCCAGATTGCAGTCACAAAGCTGGACGTCGTTTTCCCGCAGTCTGCAGGCGTGCGTGAATACACAAAATTGCCTGAGGATGCAAGAAAATTCATTGAAAACATTGAATACGAGACCGGCCTGAAGGTAACCCTAATTGGTACGGGGAAGGAGGTCTATGACACCATAGACCGCAGGTCATCGTAGCTTGCTTGCCACGAGTGCCTTTACAATATCCCGGCACAAACGCAGATCATCGAGCAGTTTTTTCTTATCGCCGGATGATGGATCAAGCCTACCGATCATTGACTTTGCAGTAGCGAGGTCTGCCGACTTTACAGGCTTGGGTTGAGGATTCCACTCAAGACCATGACGTAGTTTCAGATCCAAAATGGCGTATTCGAGCGCCACATAGACACGCCATAGCGACACCCTGTCGGGGTTGCTACTTTCAACGACAATTAATTTGGCCTGTTCTACAAGCCTCTCCAGATTCTCCAAAGATAATTACTCTACTGCCGACGGATGACTTTAATACCGTAAGTATTAACATTATCGCGATTTGCAGCTTAAGGTTCCATGCTACATTGCGCTGGCAAGCCTCAGAGATTTTGTCAGGCTAGTATGCGCGCTGGAGCGGACTCCTTTGCCTGCATTTTCACTTCAGTTTAACAGGCACGAGGTGCTAGCCGTCCAGACTGACATCATCAACGGAAGGCCGGTCATCTATTATACACAAGAAGACGCAAAGGATGGTCAGTATCTGGCCTACAGAGTAAGCAATGGCATTGAAGAAGTGTTGCTTGCCAGCTCGGTTGACAATCCTACATATGTTTACTCGCCTATTCTGAAGGTGGAAAAGTTCCCCCGCTCGCTTGCAAGATCGGCGAGGATTGACAAAGGATCAGGCTACACAGTCATAAAGCTGAAGGACCTACCAAGCCTTGCCAAGGTCGCAGCCTATAAGACAATTTACGATTAGCCCCCCCTACCGCTCTTTCTGTTCAAAGAACGCCGAGGTAAAATCGTGTTAGGCACTGCAATGAGTGCAAATGATAATGAGACCATATCCTACTTTTACTACGTGACGGTGGAAGAAGAGCCAAAGGAGCCATTTTTGCGCTACAGCAGTCAAAGGGCCGATCAGCCAACGTTCTTGACAAGGCTGGATGAACATGGATACGTTTATCTTAAGGTGATAAGGTTGGCAGAGGATCACCCCATGGTAAAGACCTATGACTAGACCCTTTTTCGAAAGGATTGCAAGAGCGGCTATAGAAAAAAAGAGCCCAATAGTTCTTGCCCTCGATCCCAGACCATCAGCCAATCAAAGGCTGCCAGAGATTCAGCAAGAACCATCTGTGCAGTTGAGCACCATGTCTGCGCCGTCAAGATGAACTTCCATATCATCCTACCGCTGTCGGCGTCTGAAATTTCGGCGATAAACAAGCTGGCCCACTCTTTTGGGCTACAATCGATAGCAGACATCAAGCTGAACGACATTGAAACCACCAATGCTGTTGCCGTCAACCACCTAACAAATATGGGCTTTGATGCCATCATAGCAAATCCCTTCATTGGGGGAGACGCGCTGAGCTTCGCTGGTACAAAAGGCACACAAGGCAGACGCAGGCATCATTGCGCTTGTCTACATGAGCCACCCAGAGGCAAAAGAGGGCTTTGGGCTCGAAATACAAGGGCGCAGGCTATACAAAATGTTCCTTGAGAGGGTGGTGGTTGCCAGTGTCGACGGCATAGTAGTGGGGGCAACCCAGCATGAGATTTTAAAAGAGGTCGCAGGGCTGCTGCCGGTGTATTCACCGGGAGTTGGGGCACAAGGTGGCGATGCAGAGCAGGCAATCAGAAACGGCGCAAATTATTTAATAATTGGCAGGTCGATAGTTGAATCAGGGGAGCCTGTCAAGGCCGCAAGAGAAATCCAAAACAGAATTTCATCGATAGGCAAGTGAGCGTTGCTGAAGATGTTCTTTTGGCAGCTGACAATAGGTTCTTGGCGTTTAGATAACTCAGTAGCTGCATTGCGTCATCGAATTTTCTCCATGCAAAGCCAATATGCTCATGTGAAAGGATCACTTTGCGCGTGTGCGCCCGTACAAGATACAACACAACCTCCTTTCGCACGAGCTTCTTGCCATGTCTGTATTTGTATTCGATCTTCATGCGGAAGTCATCTAAAAATTCAATACCAGTAATGCTGGTTTCTTCCCAAATTTCACGGATAGTTGTCTGCTTTTCATTTTCGCCAGTCTCAATGTTACCCTTTGGAAAGTCCCAGTGGCCGGCTGAGTAATGCAATAATAGATATTCCGGCTCGGAATTGTCTTCCATATAAAAGATCACTGCACCGGCCGACCGCTCGTCTATCAATAGTCTGTGATTGATCTGGTTGTTTGTAAGTTTTTTGCAGAGTTATTCTTCGTCATGGTCATCATCCTCTTTTCGGCTGGCTCTTGCTGTTCGTACTGCAATAGAGTAGGTGGTGCATAGTTGTGTATGTCTAACCACTCTTCTTGCGACATCCAGTAGCCGCAAAACCATTTTTGCTGTTGTAGATCAGAATCTCCATGCTGTTGTGGCATGATAGTTTTTTGTTGCAGTTACCTTTACATTAGTGTTTCAGAACTTCGTCTCCTTTTCTGTTCCTAAAATAATAGTAAAGGACTGTTGCAGCTACAAGCGAAACTGCAAGGCCTATCAGCAGAGACGAGATGAGGGAAAATGGGTTTGTCCCTTCTGTAAGCACGGATGTGAACTGTAGTAGTGGGATATAGAGTAGCGCAAGCACCGCAAGGCGCAGTATATCAGACATAATCCTGCTGCTTCCCTTGAACCAATCGCTCAACAGGACGCCGCCAATGATTGTCGCAATGCCTATCCATAGCAGAGTTATCGTACCGGTGGCAAATCTTCCAATAATAGTCCTGTTTGAAACGATATCAAGGGCACTCATTTCAGGAGTGAGCATGTTAGAGGGTATGCTCGATATACCGTTTGCAATGGCCGCAAGTATGATAAGTATGCCGCCAATGATTGAGAATATCTTAATAAACGACGTTGGGGTCAGCCTACCAAAAGAGCTTAATGCCTTGTCTATGTCAAATGCTCTGACGATGAATGCGCCACCAAGAATTGCAAGCACGATTGCAGTTATCCACTTTGCTGCGTCAAATATGACGGCAAGTGCTCCTGCTGCTAGCAGGATGCCAGGGACGCCTAGAAAGAACTTTGAATATTGGGAATCATAAACGAGCATTCTAAGATAGCGGCCCAGCACTGCGTACGAATACTCAACACTTCTACTATGCCGGATAATTACGCGCTGGACGGATATCACAGGTATTCGTGATTGGATGACAGGTAGGATCGTCTCGTCGTCCTCACCATCAGATACAATGACTGCGCCCTCTGCACGGTATTTCTCAAGTATGCTTTTCACCTCAAGGCTTATCTTCTCGTCAGCTTCGACACCTCTATTGAACTTGCCGGCCACTACCGCAACCTCAGCAGCGTAGCCCTTGCTCACAAGCTCCTCGTATGTCTTGACTGCGGCAAAAATGGCATTGGAGTCTGCATCCTCCGGATCCTCAAGTGCAAGCCTAGTGCCGGCATTTATGCATGCATCGCGGCCGACAATAGGCGTCTCAATGCCGCCCTTTGAGCCAATGTCGTCATCCCTATCTATGCAGAGCACTAAGATCTTGCTATAAGTAGCTTCTTTGCTTGCGCTTTTTACACTGGCATGGTTGATAGAATACGGCATATTGCTATCAGTACTCTACAGAATTGGGTATAGATTAATTAATTTAATCCGCTTTCTAATAAGTGGAATATTGGTTTTATTAAAAAGCGATGTTAGCAGTGCTTGCCTTATAGAAATTTCCATCTATATAAGTCGTTTCTGGTAATTTTTCCGCAAACTCACGACCATACCAGATACCAAGTCTTTGAAAGAGTTATTGATTGCTGCATGACTTTAATGAAAGCACATACAATAATTAACAATTTAACTCTACAAGAACGATTACCTAGTGTAGATTATCAGATTAACGCAGATATTGGAGAGACCAGAAATGGCTTTAACCAAGACATCTGTAGGCAATGATTTCTTCGGACCTACAATGAATATGCGTATCAAAGATTATTCAAAAGCTCCACTTAATGGTCTAGTTGTGGGATTAGACCTGTATGAAATATTGAAAAAACGTTTTCCTCTTCATTCTGCTTATCATTTTGAGGAAATAAAGGAATAAAGATGAGGGCATAAGACTTTTGGATTATCAAAGACATATTCTGTCTTTTTGGTAAAGAGAAAAATCGAAGATATTGTCAAATATCATTATCATCATCATTTACCTTTCTTTTCAGAAAAAAACATCCTCTTCTGGCATCACTGCGAGTCTGTGTGATAATAGCTGAGGTTTTGGTTATGAATCCACACAGATGTCATCAGAAGAAGATGAAAAAGAAAGAGAAGAAAATAGTCATGTATTAGAATCACATCGATAGTCTGCTTAGAAATGTCATGATTATTGATGACGAGCTAGATACTCTTCTATTTTTGAAGGCATTCTTGGAAAACAAGTCAAATTGCGTAGAGGTAGAAGTATTTAGTAATGCAAAAGAAGCGCTGCAAAAGTTTGCTTTAATTGGACCTTCCCACTATAACTTAATGATCAGCGATATAAAAATGCCAGATATGAATGGGCTACAACTGTATAACAACACAGCCTAAAGGCGATAAACCAGAATCTAAGGTTAACTTTGTAACAGCTCTTGATATTGCTCAAGAACTTATCTCCACATTACCAGGTTTAAAGGAAAAGATGTTATAGGAAAGCCCATCCGCAGAAGCAAATTTATTCAAACTGTCGAAAATTCACAGGTCAATCTGAACAATAATGTTCTTTAAAGCGTTATTGTGTTTTACTTATCTGTTATCATTATTAGTTCCTGGCGAGGATAGCTTGACAATACATAAATTCTCTCGATAAGGGCGGTACACTGGGTAAAGTGTTAGAACAACCCAATCAAATATCGGGCGATCTTAGGACACATACACCAAATTGCTATTTTATCCCTCAGGTACTCGATTACAACGACGAATGTTTTAGATTCATTGCTTAAAGTCCAGGCAGACGATATATAATTCACTACTCTCTTGCCGGCTTGCAGAAGGCTTGCTTAAAAGCACTTTGCCAAAGCTCTTCCGTAATTCCGATTTGAACTCCTTTAGCATCTCGCCCTCAAATATCTTGAACACGCTGCTTCCGCCTACTCTGAGCACCTGCCGTGCAAAGCCTAATGCAATTGTGGAAAGTGAGATCTGCCTTGCATGATCTATGTCCCATACACCGCTCACATTTGGAGCCATATCTGAGAGGATAACATCAGCCTTGCAGCCCAAAATTTCAGCTATTTTGCTTAGCACGTTTGGATTCTCTATGCTGCCCTGTAGAATTGTCGCACCAGCAACTGGTGTGACAGGCTTGAGGTCTACCCCGATGACCTTTCCTGACGATCCTACTTCCTTCATGGCTACCTGCAGCCACCCTCCGGGTGCACATCCAAGGTCGACCACCTTATCACCCTTTTTTATAATGTTGTAAGAGCGGTTCATCTGCAACAGCTTGTAAGCTGACCTTGCCCTATATCCCTGATCCTTTGCCAGTCTGCGGTATTGGTCACGTCGAGCGTCAGCGAGCCTCATTTTTGGAAAGTTTTGCAGACTTCAGGTTTGAATCGTCAAAAGATTTGATGAGCCACTCCTCAATCAAATTACAGCTTGTAGGACTGTAAGAACCTTCAAGAGAGCACATGTGCTCAAAAGGACACGTCAAACATGGAGCTTGTTCGATGCAGGTAGTGTCAACAGGCAGTTTTACTGCAAAAAGTCTGTACGTCCACCGGCCGTTTTCTAGCATCTTTTCACGGCGAATCAGTGACCGTTTTTCAAGCCGGATCGCAACTCGAGAGCCGTCTCGGCTTGTCAGGTCAAGATCCTTCCACAGCTCTGATTGTAATATGCCGTCTTTGCCATTGCTAATTATAGTGCGAAAAACTTTGCCAGTGAGATCTTCAATCTGAGCTTCGTTTAATTTCAATCAACACAACCCCGGAGTAATTCCATAATAGTTATGTCGAACTCATAAATAATCCTTTTTGAGGTCAAATTCATTGAAAGATAAAGGAAAAAGCAATGGCTGAAAAATCGTTAGAGAAAGGTTAACCCACTGCTGGCTCGATAGGTACAACGAACTTATTTGGCTTTGTTCTTTGCGCCAAATATCCTATCGAAGTATTCTGTCGACTCCGACACCATTTCTTCAGCCTCACCTTCCTTGATCTGTGCAAGCCTCTTTGCAAACTTTTTCTTGGTTTCAAGCTGCATTTGACGTGCGATCTGGATTCTCTGCGCCTGGGGCGATCCTGCGCCATGCATTGACTCTGTCAGGTAGCCTACTGCATTTCGTCCAAGAGTCATATTTTCAATGAGCCTGAGTACTCTCATTCTGTTCTCTGTCGATACGCCTTTCCGGCCCTTAAGGTACTTTTCAAGCAGGGGCCCTGTCTCAGGATTGCGGAACTCCTTCTCAGACGGCATCGTCACTACAAGTCCGCCTGCAATGTCTTGTGCAAGTCTGCCTATTTCATATGGGAACCGAGTGACGTTGTGCTTACAGACATTTGCCAGCATGTCGTCATTCTGCCAGTTGCCTGCGGATGTCTTGTGTGCTTGGTAAGATGATGCAATACCTGCAGCAAATATCGTCTCATTGAGGTGCGTCATTTCAACCAGTTTGTCCTTGATGTGTGATGCGTTTGCTACACCGTTGTAGTCCGCAATGGCTGCAGAGGCTCCAATCAGGATATCGCCAAGACCTGTCTTGCACACATAGCTTCGGCGATGATAGCAAGTAAAGCGCTCAACCAACATTGAGGCAAATTCATATTCGCCATTCATGAATATCAGGTGGTTTGGAATGAAAACATCCTTGAAGATTATCATGGCTTCTTGGCCGGAATACATTGCGTTGCCGGCGTCAATGTTGCCTCCCTCCATACTCCTTGTATCACAGGACTGCCTACCATAAATGTATGTGATGCCGGGAGCATCGACTGGGATTGCGCCAATGAGTGCATAGTCTTTATCTTCAGACTTCAATCTCATTGTCGGCATGGCGATTATCCAGTGGGAGTTAATGCAGCCAGTCTGATGGGCTTTTGCACCTGTGATGTATACTCCTTTGCTGTCGCGCTTTGTCACGTGCACAAACATATCAGGGTCTTCCTGTTGCGAAGGCGACAGGCCACGGTCACCCTTGACGTCTGTCATGGCACCACCGATCATCAAGTTTTCCCGTTGCAACATCTTGACGAATTCGATTAGGCGCTTATGATACTCAGTGCTGTGCTTTTGGTCGATTTCATATGTGGTTGAATATAATGAGTTAAGTGCATCCATGCCTACGCAACGCTGGAAGCAGGTGCCAGTTAGCTGTCCAAGCTTTCTTTGCATCCTATTCTGGTCAACTAGGTCTTCCGCGCTTTCTACAATGTGCAAGAACCTGTTGACTTGCAATCCCGTCAGCGAAGAATGAGGGGCAGCAAGCTGTGGATCTTCCGCCGCAAGGTCATAGGTCTCTGCCACTGCATTTATTGATGGCCGGATCAGGGGATGATCAACTGGCTCTTTTACGAGATCTCCAAAAAGATATATCTTTAAATTTCTACCTCTGAGGCTTTCAATATATTCTGCCCCATTCTTAATCGGCATATAAGAATATATGCACTTGAATGTTTATTATACTTTCTCAAGTGTAATATAGTAAAGAAATAGTATCGTTTCTTGTAATTTTTACACAATCGACAAGACTTGCTACTTTCTGTTGGAAGCCTTTACTCATTGATTAGTTAGTCCCTCAGCAGACCCGTTCGCCTTTTAGTGGGAGCACGAAATCCTTTAACCATACCATTTCAACATCCTTCTTTACAATCCCCCTTGGACTGCCCTGCAGCTGAGATTGACGCCATCGAATCAGCACATTTTCTATATCTTCGATCTCTTCTCAAGATATGCGTTGTTCAATCAAGATTGAATATACATTATACAATACATAAAGATCATTGGATATAGGTCTGGTTGGTCTTGTCAAAGTTCCTGACAACTTGAAAATCCCTACTGAACTGTGACTGCACCATTGACCTTAACTCAGGATATATCGCAGATGGGCCCTCCTTTGCCATCTTGGTTGCAGCATGATCGTTACCCAACATCCACTTGCACAGCTCAAAAGTCATCTGGCGCACCACGTTCTCATCTACGATTCCAAGGCTGTGGAGGTATTCATGGGCGAGCACCATGAATAGGTAAGAGTTGTACTCTTCGGTTGATTTGACTATCTTTTTCAGCATGGTCAAGAGATAGGTATTGACTACTATTGCGTTTGAGCCCAGCATATGATAGGCACCAAGGCTACTTGGCATCATTTGCAATATCAGGCTCAGTCCTGCTCGGTGCAGTTTGAACTTTTGCAAGACTACTGCCTTCACTAATTCAAAGGTCTCATTGAAGTCCTTCAGGCTTGCAATCTTTTCTACAAATTGCCTCTGCTGTTCTGTAAGCATTATTATTTAATGCGCACTAGAGCTGTATAAAGTATGTAGTAGTAACTTCGCAATCTTTTTACAACCAGAATATGGCTTTACTGACGTGGGAGCAAAAGCCAAGCAGGTCAACCTACGCGACATAATAGCCAGCTACCCTGATTTTCCCAAGCAAGGGATACTGTTTCGCGACATAAATCCTGTTTTCAAAAGGAATGATGCCTTGAACTATGTCTCCGATGAGTTTTACCGTATTTATAGCAAGGCAAGAGTAGATATGGTAGCCGGCATTGAATCGAGGGGCTTTATCGTAGCTACAGCACTTGCCCTCAGATTCGGCAGGGGCATTGTGATGGTTCGCAAGGCAGGTAAGCTGCCGGGCAGAACCGTCAAGAAATCCTACGATATTGAATATGGCAGCGCGGTAATGGAGCTTCAGCAAGATGCGATAGACAAAGACAACAGCGTACTGATTGCTGACGATCTGATAGCAACAGGTGGGACTGCAATAGCCGAGCTCAGATGATCAAAGAGCTGGGGGGCAAGGTGGCTGGATTTGCGTTCATAATTGAACTTTCAGACTTGAAGGGTGCTGATAGATTGCGCAAGATGGGATATAATGTTGAGTCATTGGTGAGTTTTCATGGAGAATAGGGCGGATATCGGCATAATCGGAGGTACAGGCATCTATGATCCAGAACTTTTTAGTGCAAAGCGCGAGATCAAGATGCATACACCTTATGGCGAGGCTTCCGATCTTGTAACAGTAGGCGAATATTCAGGAGTCAAAGCGAGCATTTGTACCGCGCCATGGACGAGGCCACAGGATACCCCCCCACAGGATAAACAACAGAGCAAATATATGGGCTTTACAGCAGCTTGGAGTCAAACGCATTATTGCTCCATCTGCTGTTGGAAGCCTCAAAGAAGATTTCAAACCTGGCGACATTTCAATTCCTGATCAATTTATTGACTTTACAAAAAACCGTCACTACACATTCTACGATGGGGGGCAAGTATGCCACGTTTCTTTAGCTGATCCATTTTGTCCAGAGCTACGCTACATCGCGATTGATAAAATAAAGAAACTAAAGTATTCACTGCACAGCGAGGGGACATACATCTGCATTGAAGGGCCCCGCTTTTCCACCAGAGCGGAATCAAGATTCTTCCGCGACGTAATGAAGGCAGATATTATTGGTATGACGCTTGTACCAGAGATCAATCTCGCAAGAGAAGCCGAAATCTGCTACTTATCTATAGCCACTATCACCGACTATGATGTTTGGGCAAATCACCCAGTGACCTCTGCCGAGATAATCGAGATGCTTGCCAAGAATGTAGAAAAGACAAAGAAATTGATTGCAGAGTTGGTGGCTACAATTCCTGCGGCAAGAAACAAGTGTACCTGCGGTAAGACACTTGAAGGCGCTCTAGTCTGACGGCGGCTGCTTCGATCCTTCCGGCAAAATAATGTCACCTTCAATCAACTTACGTTGAATTGTTATTTGTAGCTGCTTCCGGATCAACCCCCATTTTCGCTATTTTGTCTAAACTGGTCTTGGATATCTTGATGCTTGCGTTGTGACCTCCAATGCGACCAAATGCTATTGCAGTAAACCTGAATTCCTGACCCTTGATGACAAAATACCCAGATAGCTTACTTGCTATTTCGCTCCCGCTAGCACTTTTTACAAACACCGTAACTGGAATGTCATCATCATCGCGTATCATTTATTTGGCACATCCGTCGCTTCCATGTTACGGTTGACATTCTCTTCGACCAAAAAGCTCCACCACTCAGGGTCAACGATTTTAAAGTCCTTGACATTCACTTCGACTGCATTGTCATCTGCATCTGTAAATGTCATCTTGCCTTCCTTTATTATCTTGATAAGCCGCCAGCGCTGGTGACCTTTGAAGTTTCTGCTAATCGCCACAGCCCACTTTTTGTCTTTGTCAATCCTGGGCATGCCAAGGTAATCGACGATTTCTAAAATCCCTAAACGCTTTTCTTCACAAAACATTTCCTTTGTCAGAAGGCTTCGCCAGATGTCTACTGAACCCACCGTCCTGCCATTTTCATTGATGTTTATTACACCAAAGTACACTACCTTGTCTCCGCCAGTTGGGTCGGAAGTCGTCATTATGATAATAATCCTTGTGCATATTGCCACCTATTTAGTTCTTGCATCCTCATATGGCTTTTCAAGCACGATGCCGATATTGTCGATCTTAACATTCCTTTTGAAGGGTATGTGTTCTTCCTCGCAGACGCCTTCTGTAGCGATTGGTTATTGCAAACCGGGGGTGGAGTGACTCAAATTCCGTCTTTGTTATTTCAATGACCATGCCTCTGTTGACCAGCGATTTTGCTGTAGAGAGTGCTCGCTGCTCATCGCTCCAGCCAAGCGCTCCTGAAATCTTGGCGGCGTCCATTTTGCCTTTTTTCACAATTGCGATGTAAACCTTGGCCTCGTCTTCGCTTATCTTGAGTTCTGAAATAATGACTTGCTCCATGTTTGATGAATTGACTGTCATGTTACTTCTCTTTCTAATTCAAGCGATTTGAGCATATGTCTTCAGAGTGCTTGACTTAGGTTGCCCGATCATTACAAAATTACTTCCGTTCAACAGATGGCTTTTCCGCTTGAGTGGGATTTCTTGTCAAATGGATAACTGACAAGCGCTACATACAGAAATATAATGTATGTTACTTTCTCAGCAAAATCTTCCCATGTATGCTTTGCCTGCAATATGGTGGCGTTTCCATAACCCTCTTTGCAAATTGAACAAGAGATTAGAATTGCACCAGATGGCAATATTTTGCGTAGCGGTCCTCTACATCATCCTTTGTTATCGACAGGAGGCGCTTGATCCCAAAGTCTTCTACTGCAAAGGAGCCCAATACATTGCCGTAAATCACTGCCTCCTTCATTGTGGCAAAATCCATCATGCCCTTACGAGCAATGTGACCTAGAAAGCCACCTGCAAAGGAGTCACCAGCTCCAGTTGGGTCGACTATTTCGTCAAGAAAAAATGCTGCCGCCGGAAACACCAGACCCTCTTTAGTAAAGAGGATAGCACCGTTCTCGCCCTTTTTGATTATTGCAAATTTCGATCCCCATGACATAATCTTTTTGGCGCATTTTGCAAGGTTAGCCTCCTTGCATAAGAGTCTTGCCTCATTGTCATTTATCACTACTCCGTCTGTCATCTCTATCATCTTGACCACATCGTCACGGCTCCCATTTATCCAGAATTCTATGGTGTCGCAGACTACTAGCCGAGGGTTCTGAAAATGCCGTAGGATCTTGATGTTCTGCTTTGGGTCATTATTTGCAAGATACACATAATCAGATTTGATATATTCTTCAGGGATGACAGGATCAAAGCCAGCTACGACTCCAAGCTCAGTCTTATTAGTAGTCCTGTTTGACAGATCGTAATCAAATGAAGAATCATAATGGAAGGTCTTGCTCCCCTGTATGATGATTATTCCCTTTGTGTCTATGCCCTTTGAGCTGAGTGCCCTTATATGTTCAGTTGGCATGTCTGACCCTATTGCTGCCACTATCGAAGTGGGAGCGAACATGCTTGATGAAATAGAGGCAAAAGTGGCAGCACCGCCTAGTATTCTGGTCTCTGTCCGAAAAGGAGTACGGGTAGTGTCTAGTGCCACTGTGCCAAAGACCGTCAGCAATGCCTATTTGGTAGCCAACATAGTTTCATTATTAAATGCTTGTAGGCATCATTAAATAGCAAGCAAAGGGATCATACATTTGTTTGCGGCTAGTCGTTGCGATCACTGGCGCCTCGGGTGTCATTTACGGTATAAGGACACTTGAGGTTCTCAAGAGGCTGAAAATCGACACGCACCTTATTATGACCGAATGGGGCGCCAAGAACATAAAAATAGAGACAGACAACACAGCAGACTATGTCAAGTCGCTTGCAACAAGATATTATGAAGATGACAATATGGCCGCACCTGTTTCCAGCGGCTCGTTCAAAGTTGACGGTATGATCGTCATTCCCTGTAGCACTAAAACGCTGGCTAGCATTGCAAACGCCCTTGATGACAGCTTGGTCTCAAGAGCAGCAGGCGTTTGCATAAAGGAACAGCGCAAACTTGTTCTGGTGCCAAGGGAGACCCCTCTGTCAAAGATACACCTAAAAAATATGACCAAACTTGCAAGCGCCAACGCAGTAATTTTGCCTGCCATGCCAGGATTTTACCACAGGCCAAAGACAATGGATGATCTGATAATCCATCTGGTAGGCAAGGTGCTAGATCAATTCAATATCGACCACAGTCTTTTCAAACGCTGGAGCGGAGGTTAGTAGAGAGTAATAAGAAATTTGAGTATAAGTATTCATAATCTCGTCGTGCACCACTAGTTAATTTAGGGTATGCAAGTGTAGGTGAACCTGCACATATAGCTCGATATCAAAAAAATGCTAACCGATCGGTTGACTTTATAGCCCCACTATCCTTACATTAAGAATCAGAGAACTTAATTTCGTCAGGATTTTCTTCCCACAGGCGCATCTTATCCATCTTGTCTTTTCTCTTTGCAGCCTGCAGCATATTGTAGACGGTTTTGTGCATGCTGCCCTTGGCGAGCATGGCTATTGCTTCAGTTGTAAGCTTGATCTCCCTAAAGTTTCCGATAAGACATACAGTATGGCCATAGACAGATACATACGCACCGCTCAACTCTTCAATAATTCTACGCGCCTTGCCTCCTTCGCCAATTATCCTGCCCTTGACGCGCTCAAGGGCGTTTGAAGACTTGCCAGTGTAGTCATGCAAATCGATCTGTTGGAATATTAGCTCCTCGTCGTCAAAGAGCAGATAAGCTCGTTGTGGTGAGAACCCTCTCGAAATGGCGGTTATTACTTCGACGGCCCGAAAAGCTTCCAGACGATCAGCGGAGCTGTTCCCTATGATCATAGTATCGCCAGTCTCGCTGTCGATCTCAATTTTGACGCCACATCGTTCTTCAATTTGCTGCTTTACTTTTCCGCCTTTCCCAATAAGGACTCCTATCCTCTCCTTTGGGATCTTGACCGCGTGTTGGAAGCTCATTATTTTGTATCGCCTCTAATCTTTTCTACAACTTGAGCAGTGTTGAGGACCTCGATTCCCCTCTTCTCAAAGAACCTGTTTATGTTCATGACATCACGTAATAAAAATTGTTTGGAATTTGGATGTAGGATATCGATAGAAGATCCAAAGTCAAACAACATGATGCCAAGGTCAGTCTTGAAAATGTTGTATCTGACAAGTCAGCATGCACCAATTTGGCTTTTTGGTATAAAATCGTCATCTGCTCAATCACCTGCTGATAGTCGTTCAATGTGATATCTTCGGTATTTATTAGTGCAGGAGTAGGATTACCTTCGCTGTCACCTACAAACTCCATCACAAGCACATTTTTCTTGACTGCTATCGGCAAAGGCACCCGCACTCCTACGGCGTGAGCTGTCCGCATGTTCTTGAACTCCTTTCGAGCCCATGTCATTATAAGGCTGCGAGATCCCCGCTTTAAGTCAGAAAATCGAGGATCACCAGCGATGTATTGCATGCGCTTTTTGAACTCGGCGCTTACTGTGAGATATATTTTGACTATTCTAAGTGAGCCATCTGGCGCAACTGCAAGGTATACTTTAGACTCTTTACCGGCTGCAAGTGAGCTCTGGATATATTGTATAATGCCATCGCTCCTCAGTTCATTTATCGTCAAGAGAGTGGATACGTCAAATACATTATCGAAAACATCGTAATCTTCAGACATCTTGTTTAGGAATCTACTTTTGCGTTCATTCTTTGAGAGCCGTCTATCAGCTCGGGCTGCGGCCTTGTACGTATCCTCTCTTGGCAGCTGCTCGTCAGGCTCCACTTCTGACAACATGCAAAAGTTAGTAGTCTTTTGTTATATGTGTAATGCCAGCATGTGCAATAACATTCAAACCGCTTACAAAAGCACAGGAAAACACTGACTCGTCTTCTTCTTCTCTAGTCACATCGATGCTTACATGAAACTATGCCAATGATAGAAAAAATTCAGGGAAGGCAAAGGGTAGATAGAGGGGAGACCTGTATGAAAGGAAGAGAGAGGTAGAGAAGATAAAGCAAAAGACACTAATCGGCGTAGAAAATAAAAAATCAATTCTGTACATTAGAACATTTCTATATCTCACTGATCTTACCTCGACATAAGAGAGTGATTTTGTCAGTGATGAAATTTGAAGATCATGAGAAAAGGCACGCCAGCAATTTTCCTTATACTAACCTCTTTTGCCAGCTTCATCCCAATTGCCTGTTTTACTATTCTGTTGCCTACAAGGTTTGCTATGTCACACTTCTGGAGAAGCTGCTGGGCATAGGGCGGCTTGATCACTTCCTGTTGGTAGTATTCCTTTGTAAGGTGGACTACAAGCCCATTCTGTTCCAACTTTGTCCCAATCAAGTCTATATCGCAGATGTCGACCATCATTGAGCCTTGGTAGCGCATAGTTCTCGCTCCATAATATGACAACTGTCGCTATTTGGCGAGCACTGCATAATGAGGGTTTTGCTGCCTATCAGATGTAGGTTTCAACCTTGATGTCAAATGATCCGTCCTCGCGCTTTTGGCGGTTGGTGACAAACTCAAGTGGGGTCAGGATTGAAATGACTGCATCGATCGTTCCAGCGTAACCGCATATGTGGAAGAAAGAATTTTCCGGGGTAACTTTTTCGCCAACTGCTTGTTCAAGTTGGGATTTGCAACCATCTTTGCCTACAAGTAGTGTCTCCACTCTACCTACATTTCCTCTCCAGTCACGAGACAGCTCATGGTCCGGCCTGCTTACTGTCGTCAAGTATTTGAAATTTGGATCGCTTGCAGACATGTTCTCAAGCATGTCATAGTAGCCAAGCTCCTGGACGTATTTTGCCCCATGAAGCAGGTCCTATTTCTCTTTTTGACTTAATGTTTTTCAAATGGAGGACATAGCTGATAAAAGGGGCAAGACCTGTTCCTGATGCAATCAATACCAGCCGTCTTGTGTCTAGAGTACCATCGACCTTCTTGTCCTCGATAGTGAATGCGCCGGCAGGGTTGCGCCAGTAAAGGAGATCCCCTTCAAACATTTTGAAAAGTGTGCTTGTAAATTTGCTCATTGCGTATTCTGATGCAGACTTTATGTAAAACTCGAAATACTTTTTTTCTTCAGGAGGCGACGATAGTGAGTACGGCCTGTATGTTATGTTGTGATGACCATTCACTTTCAGCCCAAGTGCCACGAATTGGCCAGCTTTAAAGTTAGGCACAGGTCTTCCAACGGCTGGCTGCACCCTGATTATTGCAAGATCTGGAGTCAGGTTTTTGTGATAGATTATCTTTCCTATATGAGGCGGCACCTGTTCACCTAGACTCATATTTACGAGGTGTGGGGTTACTTGGGTATAAGTTGATATCCTTTTTATTAGAGGATACCAGAATTATGCTGGTTTGGCGAGCAAGAAGGGCATAGCCATAACAGCAGCCATTGCAGCAGCAATAGTTGGATCAAGTTTTCTGATATGGCTCATACCTCAGAGTAGCCCTGGCAGCATGACGGAGCTCCCCCGTGACGACAACGAGATCATTTCCGATGTATATTCTAGGCATCAGAGCCTTGCAATCAACATTCAGTCAAAGTTTGATCAGTGGAAAAAAAATGGCGAGGTGACTACTAGTGACATGCTGAGCCAGATAAGCCTTGATCGATCAGATATACAAAATATGCGGCATCAGCTTGATAGTGCCTCGCCAGCTCAAGAATGGCAACAAAGCTATGGCTTCTACATTCAGGCACTTGACAGCTTTTTGAAATACCTTGACGGGATGCAAACAACAATTGAAAAGAATGACAGAATGGTTGATTCTACTGTTAAACTAGACGGTCTAAAACAAGAATGGGAAGGCTATGTCAACAATTCGATAAATGCCATGCCCGTCTAGCTCAAGACATCAAGGATCGAATCGATCCTTGCATCTGTCTTGAATGCGCTAGTATTCAGTGCAGTCTTTGACGCTACAAAGCCAGCGGCATGCAGCTTTTCAAGGATCCTTTGCACTGAATGTGTGTTTGATTTAAGCTTTGATGAAATTTCGTCAGCCCGGAAATAGTACGGTATTTCGCTTGCTTCTTCCGCCGCCGCTTCGAGCACCTTTTTGCACTGTCTATCCGGGTCTTGCTCTAACATTTTCTTGACGAATTCTTTGTCATGTAGCGGCCCTGTCCACAGCTGGCCTCCGACAGCCAAGCCGGTGTTGCACAGCTCGCATTTACCTTTTCCATATTCTTTGGTATTGAAACGATGGCCACACTGGAAGCAGTGCATTATGTAGCCTATGCTTTTATAAACATCATTTGCCTGGCTACTGCTGACTGACATTTTTATGTAGATGCGAAGATAGTGCTTAGTGGAATGTACAAATACTGGCTTGATCGCAAGTTCTAGCCTTGAGGCGGTCAATGCAGCAAGTGAGAGTAGCGAGCCGGATTGCAGTTTCATTGCCATAGCTATTGTTGAGCGGCCTGCCATAGTAGCGGCGTAGACAGACTTTAGGATAAACTCCCCACAAGACTGCAGTGTCTGTTGCAGTTATCGAGACAAGCCCGCCGTCGAGCACAGATCGTAATATGCAGTCTACATGCCTAGCAGGAGTGCCGAAAGGGTCTAGGTCAACTATGGAAAAGCGATTACCCTCCCTGTCGCCTTTTAGAAGGAACTTGCATACCTCGTCAATTGAGAAATGGCATCGGCTGGTTACAGAGTTGAGGTTAGCGGCCTTTTTAGCAGCTTCTATTGCAATAGAGTTAATGTCATTGCAGTAAACCTGTTCTACATCTGGGATCTCGACTGCAACCCTAAGAGCACGGGCCCCAATGCCGGTAAATGAATCGGCAAATGTCTTTTTTCCAGATGATGATGCGGAAAAAGCACTGTAGGCCAGTATCGAGAGGTCGCGGTTAAGCTTGGCAGCAGGGTTGAAGAAGGCAGGTATTTTTGAAGGAACTTTCGCGGTAAGCGAGGACCTAGGAACGATAAGTATTGTTTTACCTTCAACGGTCCTGACAAATTCAGCCATATCAGAGCTCTGCATTAACGCATTATTTATAACAGCAGAAAAGACTGTATTTCTGTTTTGCAAGCACAAATAATAATAATAATAATAATATAAATACCCTCAAATGAGTATACCATTTGACAATTTTGTCATGGCAAGGCAACAGCATTCTGATTGGCGGCGTTGACGAAGCAGGCCGCGGTTCTATCGTCGGCCCCCTTGTTGTTGCAGGGATTAGTATCCGAGAGTCAAAGATTACTCTTTTGCGCGATATGGGCATCAGAGACTCCAAGGCTCTGAGCCCCAAAGTGCGTGCCAGACTTTTTGGCGAAATAATGAAGATCATCGACTCTGTTTGCATCTACAAGATAGACCCTGTCGAAGTTGATGGTAGTGTATTACTCAGAGGACTCAACAGGCTAGAGGCAAAGGTTATGGCCAGTGTCATCAACACTATTGGAGCAGAGGAAGTCTATGTTGACTGTTGTGATGTCAACCCGCAGAGATACAGAGAATACATGGAATGCCACCTTACGTGCAAGCCAAAGTTATACTCGATGCATCATGCAGATGTGATTAATATGGTCGTTTCGGCTGCATCAATAATTGCCAAGATAACAAGAGACCAAGAGATCCAGCATATACGCAGCAGGTATGGAAGCATAGGCAGTGGCTATCCCTCGGATGAGCGCACAATGCGCTTCATCCGAGACTGGGTAGCCAAGAATGGCTCTGCTCCAGAGTTTACAAGAAAGTCGTGGAAGCCTCTACGAATAATGCTTGACGAGATAACCCACTGCAAGTACTAAGAATTGTAGATACCATATATCATGCCGTGATCCCTGTCAAAAGGCTCGAGGTTAATTATCTGATCTATCTGAAAACCATTCTCCTTCAGCTTAGTTGCCTCCTGTGCCACTACCACTCGTGGATCCATTGTCACATCTATGCTCCTTGTCTTGACTACCAACATCATTATACCTCCTATCTTCAAATACATCGAGCAATTTGCTATCGCAATGTCTGTCTGGTCAGGCTGGGCAATGTCGCAGTAGATGACGTCTACTTTGCCGAATACTGCAAAATAGGAGTGGGGTTTTCTTGCATCTTCAAGTATTGGGAGCACATTCTTGCGCTTTGAAGCGACATTTTCGATAAGTTCCCTTGCAACCCTTGTCGCCGGCTCGATTGCAAATACTAGACCGGATAGCCCAACGATATCAGATATATGGCTCACAGTTGTCCCAGTAGACGCACCAAGATACAGTACTTTGCTACCAATCTTTATTGGCATATTTTTCATTCCCTTTTTGAGGGCAAGCTGCAAGCTTGCTTCTAAAAGGATCCCAAATCCTATATTCCTCGCCCTCATATTTCACTAGCTTTTCTCCATAGACATTGTTTCCCTTTACTAGGTTGAGTGTGGAGACATTCTTCTCGCCATTTATTGAAATCCATCTAATAGCGTCGTCGCTTTCCAAATCTCTTTCTTCTATCCTTCTTTTTTCTCTTATCATGTTTATCTCTTGCCACATCACGGCCGCCTCTATACTGCTGCTGACGCTGGATGTGCTCCTTGTATTTTCTGTCCCGCTCCTTCTCCGGCATTGGCTCCCGGTATTTCTCTTGTATTTCATTGATGCGAATTTTTAGCTTACCATAAATTGTGCTGTCCTTGCCGTTGTGGCGGTAATAGTCGATCCTTGCAGCTATTGCGACCTTGGACGCAACTGCTCTTGCTATCTTACCTCGCTGCCACTTGGGAGCAGAATGAATGAGAGGATGCTGGAACAGTAACCCGTGCTTCGGCGGCCGGGCGCCTGTCTTAAGAGCACGGAACAGTGCCTTTTCGGCACCTAGTATCTGGATTGTGCTCGCTGGCAATCTTGCGAGTCGCGCCAAACTGCCGGCCTTCGAGATTATCCTTGCACCCACTGCTGCGGTCAGTAATTCTTTTACGTTCGGAGCTACGGTTTCCATCGCGGCTTCAATATGGTCTGCAAGCACCCTGCGCAGATCCGACTGCGCAATGACCTCATCTGCAAGCCGCTTGACGATTGCAAGGTTTTCCGGCGTCATGTCGCCACCTTTGCTGCGCTTTGCCACGTCAAGTATAACTTCGACCTTTTTGTCCTGCAAGCCGATGCTTTGTAAAATTTCTACAAGGATATTCTCCCGCAAACCGGCTCTGCTCACTATCTCAGCGTACACACCAAGGCTTGAGACAAGATTGTCAAGCTCTGGAAAGTGGAGTCCATACCACTCCCTCATCCTTGCGCCCACAGTGTTGATTATTTTGTCAAGCTCATCTAGTGCATTGATTGACTGTATGATGTGAAGATCGAGCTTCTCGGATGCCTCCTTTACTCTTGACGACGAGAGGTTTATGGCAAATTCCCGGAGGGCTTGCATTGCATCCTGCTCATTGTTGGCAAAGCCGGCCTTTACTATAAGAGTTGGCTTGCTGTTTTGGATATACTGTTGCTGATCCTCTGACATCAGTTGACTATTCAAGCCGGCCTGTCGTAATACGGCAACAATGCTTGCATCATTTGTTGATACAGGCTCAAATGAGCGCAATTTTTCAATAAACCATCTTATTTCATCAAGGTTCACTCCGCTCTTGAGCAGCCTATAAGACCTGATTGCATTATCGAACCTTTTTGACACTACGAGGCTGCCACCTCGGTCAAATGCGGCCATACCAAGTTCCAACAGGACTACAGAGCAGGTGTTGTTTGCCATTTGAGAAGCTACAACAATTAGCTAATAAAAAATGTTAGCATTATTAAACAAACATGCATGATCATATCTGCATAATGAGTCTGACAGACAGTGATAGAAAGGAGCTGGAATCGCTTATCAAGGCAGCTACCCGTGATCCAAAGATGCCAATAGGGCTTGCGCGCAAGATGATGCCAAATCAGGGCGACATCGAGGATTTTGCATACGGCCTTCTCTCCGGCATGGTCATGGGCAATTTTATTGCGCAGTTTCAGAATAGGAATGCAAGGCAGCCAGACAAGGACGAAATCATAGACATTTTGTCGATAATGATGTCCGAGATGCCGCGCCTTTGTATGTCAATAATGGAAGAATTTGATATGCGTTAGAGTGTAAAAGTTTATCTAACGAATGAAATGATTACCTTCTGCATTGCTAGATAAGGATAAGTCTAGGCTGCCCGTTGCCATTAAAGATGTTATAATTATTGGCGTCGGCGTTGTTGTGGTCTGGCTTG
Organism: uncultured Nitrososphaeraceae archaeon; assembly: GCA_963786915.1. Taxonomy (GTDB): domain Archaea; phylum Thermoproteota; class Nitrososphaeria; order Nitrososphaerales; family Nitrososphaeraceae; genus Nitrososphaera. The sequence goes on along the minus strand of CAWBAU010000009.1, from coordinate 34,768 downwards.
GCATTTGGTTGGTGTTTGGTGCTAACCCGTTTTACGTTGTCTCAAGTGGCAGCATGGAGCCAGTCCTCAAGGTTAATGATGTTCTTATTGTGAGAGACGGAGGGTCTTGGCAGGGCCTCACGATAGGAGACATCATAGTATTCAATAGACCGGTAGGGGAGGACAGAGTCATAGTCCATCGTATCGCTGATATTGATGGGGATGGGGATGGCGAAAGGATCGTTAGGACAAGGGGAGACGCCAATCCTGCATCAATACCAGGTACCGACTACCCGATTAAGCAAGACGATTACATTGGCAAAGTGATCTATGTTATCCCCGGCATCGGGGTAATAACAAAAGTGATCAGTCCACCTGTCAACTATATCATAATTGCGATCATCCTTGCGATCTTGTTCTTTAACAGGCTGGGCAGAAAAAACAACAACAGCGATAAGGACGCTGCGCCTGCTGCAGCCGATAGTTCCGACAAGCCGCCGGTATGAAGACCAAGACTGAATACCTCACATTTAACACGTCAACTAGGCGCGCGTTTATCAATATCACATCACTGGTTGCAAAGATAGTGACAGAAAGCGACATCAAAGAGGGGCTCTGCCTTGTCAACGCAATGCACATTTCTGCTAGTGTCTTTATCAATGATGACGAAAGCGGCTTGCACAAGGATTTTGATCGATGGCTTGAGAAGCTTGTGCCCTATTCTCCGCAAAGCTACCTGCACAATCGCACAGGCGAGGATAACGCTGATGCTCATCTGAAGCGACAGATAATGGGACGCGAGATAGTAGCTGCAATAACAAATGGCAAGCTTGATTTTGGGCCGTGGGAGCAGATATTCTATGGGGAGTTTGACGGCCAACGACAAAAACGGGTACTGGTAAAGATAATCGGTGAATAGCTACCATCAGATAGGAAACTTGCACTTCTTTGGAGCTAAAATTTCACAAATTGCATTCATATTCTTGATAAGTCATTTTTACTGAAAATTGTAGCAAGCAGGTATATATATAGCGCCTTTATAAAGGCGCATATGCCGCAGACCAAGCCAATTGTAAGCATCGAGAACGTGGTAGCTTCTGCTACAGTGAACCAGACTGTCAACCTCAACCTCATTACTCAGATATTTCCAGATGTGGAGTATCATCCTGATCAGTTTCCCGGCTTGGTTTTTAGGCTCAGGTCACCCAAGACTGCGACTTTAATATTTAGCTCTGGCAAGATGGTCTGCACAGGCGCCAAGTCAGAAAAGATGGCAATTCAGGCGGTCAAGAGCGTTGTCTTGAAGCTTAAAAAGGGTGGAATACCACTTGAGCATGAGCCTCAGATTGAGATCCAAAATATAGTGGCATCGGCGAGCCTGGGTGGCAAGATCCATCTAGAGCTTGCCGCAAGAGTGCTGCCGCGGAGTATGTACGAACCCGAGCAATTTCCCAGGTCTTATTCATAGGATGCTGGATCCCAAGACGGTCATCCTGCTGTTTGCATCCGGCAAGCTGGTGTGTACAGGCGCCAAGAGAGAAAGTGAAGTATACCGCGCCGTGCACAATCTACACACACTTTTAGAGGAGAAGAATCTAATGATCTATGAGGGTTAGTTAGTCTATTTCATACTCTCCCTGTGTAACCATTTGTTTCAGTACCGACTCCAGTGCATTTTCGTCTATTAAGCCTGCCTCATATAGCGCGTTTACAATGTCGTTGATGCCTGCCACCGCGCTCAGTCTTACTCCCATCTTTTTCAATTTGTCTTCTGCACCCTCATGCCGGTCTACAAGTGCCACCACGTCTTCCACGATACCGCCGTTAGCCCGCATTATGTCTACCGCGCTCGCTAATAGAAGTACCGGTGGTTGCAACATCGTCTATAATGATAACCTTTGAACCCGGCTCTAAGAAGCCTTCAATCATTTTGTGGGTGCCATAAGCTTTAAGATCTTTTCTGGCATAAATGAAGGGTTTATTCATTTCATAGGCTAGGGCAGAGCCAAATACAAGCCCAGAGGTGGGCACCGAGGCAAGGGTATCAAACCGACCTACCTTTTCTATCAATATGTTTTTCAATGCACTTATACCCAGCCGGAAGTATCCCGGAAAGCTGGGCAGCATCCGCAGGTCGATGTAGTAAGCGCTCTGTTTGCCACTTGCAAGAGTAAACACTCCAAACCTCAGAGAGTTGCTCTTGAGTAGAAATGAAGCAAACTCAAATACAAAGTCCTTACGCGGTGTTGGCACATCGTACATTTAAAAAAGGATTTATTTTAACCCTTCATAACACAGGGAAGACTCTATGCCGGAGATTTGGCTAAGGTACGGCACTACTAATGTGGTGCTCGACATCAAGTTTGAAAACTTGGCAAACCACATCTCTTCCACGTTTCAGGTGCCACATGAACAAGACATCAAGACAGCATTAACATCGGCTGTGCCCCTAACTGATAAAATGCTATTTCTAGGGTTATCGGGCTCAAAGGCTGCGGCCAAGATTATAATGATGCTTGCAGAGGAAGCCGGCACAAGAGGGCTCAGCTTTACAATCGATGTTCCGCACAAGATCGCAAGCACGCTGCGCTCCAACTTGAATGGCATAGAGACGATCTCAATCAATCGCATAGGCTACCAGTCACTTAATGAACGAATGGCCAAGTTCCAGAACACTATCATTGTTTCAAGTGTTGCATACGATCCGCTGTTTGGATTTGCAGGTGCGCCGACTACTCTACTGCGTAACTTGTTTGCAGACAGAATGGCAGAAGCGTTCAAGGCAAGAAAGGACAACAGGCCGACACCAGGAGTTGAAGGAGATCCTCTCAAAGTCGCCACTTCTGCAGTTGAGAGCATACCAGCCGCATCTGTTGAACTGGTGGCTAACGGTGACAATGTGGTGGGAATCCATATCGGAAGCATCAACGAAGCGTTTGATAAGGCAATTGCGCAGCTTCATTCAATCTCAGCTGTTGAGGCTGAGCCGGCCAGATGTGCCATAATAAGTGCAAGCGATGAAGCCAGCACACATTCGACGCTTGCCAGCGCGCTCAACTCACTTTGGAACTCTATCCATATTGTCAAGGAGGGCGGCACAGCAATACTGCTTGCAGAAACCCGCGAAGGAATTGGGGGCGGAGCGCTGCAGATGTTCATAGAGGGCCGGCTCAAGCAGGAGCAGCTGCAACTGAGCCCCTATATCAATGGCCTTGAACATTTGCTGTTCATTGAAGAGCTGCGGCTGAAATATGATATGGGGCTTGTCTCTACCTTGCCCCATTATTACACCAAGACAAAACTTGGCTTTACCACCTACTCTGGCACAGAGGACATCTTGCAAAAATTGCAAGAAAAGCATGGCAAGAATTTCAAGACGCTCGTCTTATCAAACGCGGACATAACCCTGCTCAAGCCCAAGGCAGGATAGAGCTTGGGATCGGTGCAATCACTATGACTAGGCCGATGGCTATGAAAAAGAGTATTTTGCGTTTTTGAGACAGGGGTGTGACATCATCTAAGGGAACGTTACTGGGAATCCTCTGACTAAGTATCAGGACTAATATTGCCATCGGCCAAAATCTCATCAGGAACAGTGCTCCTATGCCTGCATAGGTTATAATTCTGTGCCAACGCTCTCCAAACATAGCACGAGCAAGATGCCCGCCGTCAAGCTGCCAAGCAGGGACTAGGTTGATGGCCGTAAGTGCAAATCCTATCCAGGCAGCAAAAAGAAGAGGTGACATTACTAGAACCATGTTATCCATCACCTTATCGGTCATATGGAGTGTGGCGATCATGAGCAGGCCAGTATCGAATGAAAATAGCATATCTTCATCAGATAGCCTCTGGTAGTCCTCTAGAGGTATGAGGGTAGATACAGCAGAGCCATAGATCGATACAATTATCGTAATTATTAACCCTGCAATTGGTCCGGCAAGACCTACGTCAAACATGACATTTCTATTGGGCATATTGCTCTGTTGGGTTATCAAGGCACCAAATGTCGGTATAAAGCCGGGAACACCAGGTATAAAGTATGGCCACGATGCCTTGATATTATAATGTTTAAGAGCTATCATGTGTCCAAGCTCATGTATACCCAGTATGCCCATGAGCGACATCGTGTAAGCTCCTGCAAGCAGGACAGGATCACCTACGTGGGCCTTTGCAAATATGCTGCCTGAGCGCATAAGGCCGTCGTAGAATACAAAGGTGACGGCAATTGCAAAGAATATGAGATGCAAAGGCAATTTTCTTTTGGCTCTAACCTTTTGTTTTGGAACCTTAAATACGGCGATAACTATGCCATCCTCTATCTGGAGTCTTATTGTGGATGACAAGGCAGGCATAAGTCTTGAGAAATATTTCTCCCTTCTGGCAGTGGGGACCATGCCGATTTTGCTCAGCTCTTTGAGCAAGATCGGGAATTTATCCTTGATGTCAGTATCAACTACCAGGAACTCAATGTAGTCCTCCCTGACATTCAGCTGCATATCTTTTAATGTAAAGAGTGATGAAATTATTGGAACTACACGAGAATAATCGCTGTTCAGGAAAGTAGTAGCCACTGGAGATTTCTTTTGAGGTAATCCAATTAAAATATTGTTATCCTGCTGAGAGCGTGTAAAGTTAAATAGTGTGTTTCTGCTGTGTAGTTGTTACTTTGCAAACGGCTCTGCGAAAAGTGGGCGACTATGTCATACGCCGCTGCGAAGGGAGTGATCTCCAAGCGGTAATAGATATTAACATCGCCGCTCTGCCAGAGCACTATTCAGACTACTTTTTTGAATCGATTCTGCGAGAGCTTCCAGAGGCGTTCATCGTTGCAGAGCTAAACGGTAAAATGGTCGGCTACATCATGTGCAAGATCGAGTTTGGGTTTTCGAACTTTCGCAAACTAGGCTTTGTAAAGAAGGGCCATGTGGTTTCTGTTGCAGTGTTAGAAGAGCACAGAGGCAAGAGCATTGGCAAGGCACTAATGGTTGAAGGAATTAACGGCGTGATGTACAGAAAAGCTGACGAGATATATCTAGAGGTAAGGATCAGCAATACAAGCGCAATCAAGATGTATCAGAAATTGCGTTTTGAGATAAAATCCAGGTTGCGATCTTATTACAGGGACGGGGAGGATGCATACCTTATGGCACTAGAGCTGAGCTAAAGAATTATTAAGATGCTGCAAATGCCTTTCCGCTATGAATGTTAAAAAGAAGGGAAGCAGAGGAGCTGGTGCTGCACTTCTTTTTCTTTCTATTACAGTGTTTATCGTTTACACATATTTCCTGTTTGGAACAGAATGGGGTATGTTGACGCTGCAGTTTACCGCCTTAGTTGCAGTAGCAATCCTTCTGACGGTGCTTGGATGGATAGGATATACAATGCTTACAGCACCAAGGGAAGAGGAAAAGCAGGGCTAGTTTTCACTGAAATATCGGCCACTATCTGGTAGATCCTTGGGCCTACTCCTCTCACCACTCTAACCTGCTGCACAATATGGTTGTATTTTACAAAAGCGTTGTGCGCGTCCTGTAACCCCAGCTGCTGGCCTGTCTTTTTGTTGTCGGCCCTGACATGAATGAAATAATGCACAACACCTTTTTTCTTGATCGCAAGCACTGCAGAATCAACGAACTCTTTCGCTCTCTCAGGGAGGGGCATGAGCACTCTGTCGGCCTGACCTGCAAGTTGATCTTTGATTACTTTAGCAGCATCGCCATGAATTGAAACAACCCGGTCCTGTACCTTGTTCAACTTAGCATTTGCCTCGCACAATTCTGCAGCAACAGCGTTAGAGTCGATGCTATAGACTTTACACGTCTTGTTCATTCTTGCCATCAGAATCGAATAGGTGCCCACGCCTGCGAACATGTTGACTATGGTTTCGTCTTCACCCACCATGTTTGCAATCCTGAGCCTTTCCGTTGAGAGCCGGGGTGAAAAATATGTTTTGGCAACGTCTACTCTAAATCTACAGCCATGCTCCTTATACTCTGTAATTGTCCTGTTCTCGCCTGCAACAAACTCCAAGTCACGGACACGATAATCGCCTTTCACGGGCGAGACCTGAGCAAAAACCACCTTGGCAGTCTTAACATGAGCAAGGATCATGTCAGCTATAAGCTTCTTTTTTGGCAGTAGGTCATCAGATATCTTGATGATTACGATGTCACCTATCTGATCAAATGCAGAATATACGTGTGTGACTTCGTCTGATGACAGAATGCTTGATAGCATATTTTTCAGCATGTGTGGCATTTACTAATTCTTCAGGTAGTAATGGTTGCCAGATTCCTTCTGTTCACGGTCTAGCCTGCCGCCCTCTTTGTTGACCCGCGGCCTACCAGTTGTTTCGTCACGCCTGTATGTAATTGAAAGTGCCTTCAGAAAGCGGTTCATACCCTCCTCTTTTTTAATGGGCGCAGTCGCAGAGCCTTCAAGACCCGGACGTCCTTCAAATATCACTAAGCTATCTGCCACCAGATCGATCAGCTGTACATCATGGTCAATAATAATTGCTGACTTACCCTGAGCCCTTACAAAGCGTTGGAGGAACTTAGCTACTGCTATCCTGTCTTCTGCGTCAAGAAATGCAGACGGCTCGTCGAGCGCGTAAATATCTGCTTGGCGCAACAGTGACGCTGCGACTGCGATCTTTTGAAGCTCGCCACCGCTCAGGTTTCTGACACTCTTTTCATAGAGTTTCTTTACACCCATTGGAATAATGATCTGTTGTTCTACAGATGATCCTTCAATTGGGTTCAGATATGCCATATACAATAGTGACCGTACGTCACCATCGTACTCTTGGTTCAGATACTGCGGCTTGTAGGAGATAGTGGCGCCGACATCTATTTTGCCCGAATCCGGCTTGTCTACGCCTGCCAACATGCGCATAAAAGTAGTTTTGCCAAGTGCATTGGCACCAATGATTCCAATTATCTCACCTCTTCTTATCCTGCCCGCCGCCACATTGAGTTTAAATGACGGAAATGACTTGGTCAAGTCGCAATAGCTGGCAATAGAGACATCCATAAGGACATCTTCGTTTGATGAAGTAATGTCAAATCTGAACGCTTTGTCTCGAAAGCGGATGTTTTCAGCAGGCAAAAAGCCTTCAAGGAAATTGTTGATGCCCACTTTTGTGCTCTGCATGCCAGAAACGATGCCATATGCTCCAGGCTCACCGTAAATGATATGGACATAGTCTGACAGGTAATCAAGAAGTGTCATATCGTGCTCTACAACCATCACGTTCTTGCCCTGCTCCGCCAACTCCCTTATCACCTTGGCAACTGTAAGCCGCTGGTAGACATCGTTGTACCATGATGGCTCGTCAAAGAAATAATATTCAGCATCTTTTGCGGCAGCTATAGCCACTGCGAGTCTCTGAAGCTCGCCACCGCTTAGCTGTGCGAGGTCGCGATCCAAAATGTTCTGCAGGCCAAGTTGCGATACTAGCTTGTCAGCCACTTTGCGCTCATCATATCTCTTTAACAGTTCCTTTGGAGTCCCTTTGAATGCCTTTTGTATGAGATAGACGAGTTGCGGTTTGATTGAAGCGCGCATCGTACCATTTGCTATTTTTTCGAAATGGGATTTCATTTCAGTGCCTTGATAATATTTCAGAATCTCATCCCAAGAAATGTCTTGATCATATCTCCCAAGGTTGGGCTTCATGTTGCCCGACAAAATGTTGACAATTGTAGACTTGCCCATGCCGTTTCGTCCAACTAATCCAACAACTGCACCCTTCTTTGGCGTCGGCAGGCGATAGAATCTAAATGAATTAATGCCATACTGGTGGACTTTATCTTCGGAGAGCTCTTTTGCAAGGTTGACAATTACTATGGCATCAAAAGGGCACTTCTTGATGCAGATGCCACATCCTGTGCATAGATCCTCGGCTATCACGGCTTTGCCGTCATTTGGGCGCTGGATAATGCATTCACCACCAGTCTTGTTTACTGGGCAGTAGACGATGCATTCTAGGCCACATTTTCTTGGCTGGCATAACTCCTCGTCAAGTACTGCAACGCGATGAGTGCTTTCTGCTTCAGAATTGCCCAATTGTATGTAATTTTTGCAATAATGCGTTATATACATACCGCTTCAGTCACGACAACTTTCAAAATTTTATAGATTCGCCAGGCCATGTAATTTGCTAATTATTTTTATTTGTATTCACTTTTTTCAGTTGGAACCTATTCAAGGCTTCAGTAATCAACAAAGTACTTTTTCATGACGCCTGACATCTTCATCTTGCTTGCCACTTCTCTGAGGTAGATCTCCTCATGTTTGTCCCTCAAATGCTTCAATGCAAGTCTGACCTCGTCGCCACAAAGCCTGCACTTCGCCTTTCCAAACATTGCCCGCTTTATTATTCCTTCAATTGCCTTTTGAGCCTTCCGTTTGATTGGCCCCTTTGGACTGTGATTGTAAATTCATTTAGAAAGATGGTTGGATTGAAAGAAGCGGCTGGGAAGAGATGAAAGAGAATAGATTGTAACAGCGGGTTGTAAATAAGAAACAGGGGCGGATAGTCGTTTCTATTGTAGTAAATCAAGAGCTGCCTGCATTTCGTCTTCTTGTATATTTTGATATTTTGTAATTTCCTCTAGTGAATGATGATGTCTCTGCTTCTATGGGAGCAACGTTAAATTAGCCCTTTGACTACTCCTATGGTAAGCCGGTCATAGCGGCAGGGTGCGACCCGGTCCCATTCCGAACCCGGAAGTCAAACCTGCTGTCGCTGCTGTGTTACTGACCTGCGAGAGCGGTTGGGAAAGCAGCAGTGCTGGCATCTTTCTCTCACTACTTTTCAGCATAATCTCCCAGGCGTATCGTCTTGACTAATTGCCTGACATTATATCCTATCCGGTCTATTACCGGGAAGGCTGACGCAAGGCCGGCCGGGTCCCATGCCTGGGTTTCTATGACACAGCAATAATTTGCTGCCTTTTATCATTATGCTTTTCAATTCTTCCTTCATTATGTTTCTTGCAAGATCCTTCGACAATACGGCGTCTTTTGCCAGCATGTTTGCGATCACGCCACCACTCCATCCCATGTTTATCACCTTACCGCTGGACAGAGTATAGTACGGTACAGCATCGAGCAAGTTGTGTGCATTGTCGTCGGTGTCGAAAATAAAGTCATTTTCTACAAGACAGAAGATATCATAAAATGGCCCCATGCGCACTACTTCCTCTATGCCGACGAAATCGATGCTGCCGCTCATTATCCGGACAAAGCCATCCCTGTTTGAAAGCCATCGCTCAAAATACGGTCTTTTCATCAGATGCACATCCGGATCCATGCTGCCTATTCTGCAACTAAAGCCCTGCTCTTCAAGGGCTTGCACAAGTGCGCTCATCGGGAAGAGCGGCATATATAATATATTTTCTCCATCAAGCTGGCAGCTGCTTTTCGTCTTCCATCAGCAGTCTGATAAGCGTTCTTACGCCAAAGCCTGTAGCTCCTCTATGGTTGTAGCTTTTCTCATGCGTTCCTTCTTGCATCCATGCAGTACCAGCGATGTCAATATGCACCCAAGGGACATCGTTGACGAAGTTAGATAGGAATGCTGCAGCAGTGATCGCACCACCAGGTCTGCCTCCAACGTTCTTGATGTCTGCATAGTTACTCTTGATCTGCTCGTGATATTCATCGTACAGCGGAAGCTCCCACATCTTTTCTCCTGTCTTATCGGATAGCTTGCGCAGCCTGTCTACCAACTGCTTGTTGCTGCCCACTACCGCGGCTACATTAGCTCCAAGTGCAATTACAGCAGCGCCAGTGAGTGTAGCTAAATCAATTACAGCCTTCGGACTGCATGTGGAGATCCCATACGCTAGGGCGTCGGCAAGTATCATGCGGCCCTCGGCATCCGTGTTGAGCACTTCGACTGACTTGCCGTTATACATTCTGATGATATCGCCTGGCCTGTACGAAGTAGCAGACGGCATGTTTTCAACAGATGGGACAATGCCTACAACATTGACTGCCAATTTCATCGAAGCGGCTGCCCGTATAACGGCTAGAACTGTGCAGCCGCCGCATTTATCAAATTTCATTTCATCCATTTTTTCTCCCGGTTTTATAGAAATACCGCCAGTATCAAAAGTCACCGCCTTTCCTACCAGTAGATACGGCTTTTGCTGAGGATCGCTTGTGCCATTATATTCAAGGACTATGAGCTTGGGCGGGTTATTGCTTCCCTTGCCTACCGCCACAATACCACCCATCCCCATGTTTTCAAGTTCATAGCGATCCATTACTCGTACCTTCATGCCATAATCTTGCGCTAGCGAAACGGCTATACTTGCCAGATGGGCCGGCGGACAGTCGTTTGGCGGCAGGTTGCCCATATCGCGTGCAAAGTTCACTGCTTCCACCATAAGGTTTGCCTTCTCAGCAACCGATTGAAATCTTAGAGAATCAGAATTGATCAATATTGCGACTTCTTCAACTTTTGTCGCCGGCTCTTTGGCCTCCTTGTACTTGTCAAACGAGTATAGTGCAAGAGCGATTCCCTCTGTCATGGCCTCTACAAGCCCTTCGTCAAGGTTTGAGAATGATAGTATTGAAAATTCCTTTATTCCCAGATCTCGAGCCTTTTGCGCTGCCTTGCCCGCACAGATCCGCGCACTTTCGTCAGTGAATTTTTCCCGCTTGCCAAGACCAAGCGAGCATTATCTTTTTCATTGGCCCCTTGCCTAAAGTGTAAACTACTATCGATGAGCCAAACCTCCCACGGAATTCTTTGCTCTCCAGCGTTTCCTTGATCGAAGAAGAGACTGATGAGTCTATCTCTTTTGAATGTGGAAAGTCTTGCTCACCTTCAAATACGCCTATCACCAGAAGCGGAGTCTGTTTTTGATCTATCTTAGCCTTCTCAACTTTGATCAGTACCATGACAGTCTAAAGTCTATTAGCGACTTTATTTTAAGTTTAGAATTTGGAGGTATAAATAATGCAGGCGATTATTATCTGATTAATAAGAATATAGTTGCATTCTCTGCCAAGTGATGCACGCTGCCACACCCTAGAAGATTTTTTGCTTGCTCCTTATTCTCATCATCATATAATTTAGGATATCTATGTTATCCTGTATTAAACCTGAATGTCGTTCCGTGTCTGAGTGTGTTAACAATCCTCTTTAGTACATTAGTGGATGAGTAGCAAGACATATTATTGTTTGTCTTGTCAAATTCGCATGATGCAATAATATCACTAGCCTTTCCTGCTCCTCTTCTGAAAATGCCGACAAAAATTTCCTTTGCCAAGGGCATCAGACCCGATCGTGCGCCATGAGCACCGCTCCTGTTGATAAGCCAGAACATTTTAGTTGCATCATAGTCAGCAGGAAAGATCATTTCCTTAGCTTCCTTGGCTGCCTCCGAATAGTGATGGCCGGCTGCCCTTATCCAGCTACGTGAAAGCGTACTAGCCACTTTGGCGAATTTTGCGCAGGAATAACACTTGTCGTCATAAATAAGAAGTGGTCGTTTGAAAGATGAAGATAAAGACGACACGATGTATATAAAACTGCCTTGTCTAACTTTTAAATCTTAAGTGGAGGGATATTACCGAGCTATATCTTTTTATTTTCCTGCAATGAGCTTTTTCTTATATTGTTGCTGCTATTTACATTGGAGAATCACTATGGGCTTTAACATGCGTTATCTGGACCTCAAGAGGAAGATCCGGGATGCGCGTATGTGGGCGATTCAAGGCATCACGGAGGCGGGTTCCGGCCACCCCGGTGCCTCCTTCTCTGCGGCTGAAATAATGGGCACCCTATATTTCAGAAGGATGAGGCACGACCCAGCAAACCCAGGCTGGAGCGAGCGTGATTATTTCATAAATTCAAAGGCTCACTCTGCGCCCGGCTTTTACTCGGCACTTGCAGTTGCAGGCTACTTTCAGCCCGAAGAGATCAAGACACTCCGCCAGCTTGGGTCGCGCCTTCAAGGCCACCCGGTACGGTACTCAGAGCATCAAAAGCACCATAGCGTGCCAGGTATTGAATACTCTGGGGGCTCAGAAGGAATTGGGCTTTCAGTTGGCATTGGCATTGCACTTGCAAAAAAACTAGATGGCAGGAAAAATAGGGTATTTGTATTGATTGGCGATGGCGAGTCAAACGAGGGTCAAATATGGGAGGCTTCCATGGCCGCCGGCAAATTCAAGCTCGACAACCTAGTCACCATTTTGGATCGCAACCGCATCCAGCAGGACGGCTTTACAGAAGACATTATGCCACTTGACCCCATGAAGGACAAGTGGACTGCATTTAACTGGGAGGTCTTTGAAGTAGACGGTCACAGGGTCGAACAAATACTGGACGCTCTCAACAGAGCTGCACAGGTGCATGACAAGCCTGTCATGATAATTGCCAATACGGTCAAGGGAAACGGTATACGCCACATGGCAAACAACCCCCAGTGGCACGGAAAAGCACCGCCCAAGAGACAGACTGAAGTGCTTCTGGAAGAGCTAGAGAGCGAATGTTTGATCGCTCCTTCAATAATAGCCGGCGAGCGTGAGAATTATGAAGATAAAATAAGGAAGGTGGAACGTGAAGGAGTCGACATGATCCATTTAGACGTGATGGACGGCCGGTTTGTTCCAAACGCTACATTTTTTGCTGATACTATCAAAAAGCTAAGGCGTCTAACCAGCCTACCGTTTGACACCCATTTGATGATAGAAAACCCATTAAAGAACATACAGGATTACATTGATGCAAGATGTGATATCGTTACAGTGCATGCAGAGGCCTGCACCGAAAATGAGTTTAGAGAAATTCAGGAAAGATTGATTGACAACGGGATCAGCCCAGGGATTGCAATCAATCCGGGGACCGATGTGCCAGAGTGGCTCTATTACTACTTGCATAACCTTGATGTTGTCATTGTCATGTCGGTTAACCCCGGCTCTGCAGGCCAAAAGTTCATGCCAGAAGTATTGGACAAGATGGTAGTGCTTAACAAGCAATTGAGGGAGCATGGCTTTAGGGGATATATTGAAGCTGACGGAGGCATTGATGCGACGACTCTACAGCAGTCGTACAGACGCTGGTGCAAGGATATTTGTTGCTGGTGCTGCTGTGTATGGCGGTGGAGACATCCACGGTGCGGTTATTCAGCTGAGGCACAAGGCTGAAGTAGCACTTGAGAGAAGGCTCCTTAACCATGCGACCCAGCTTAACATAAGGGCGGACTGGATGAAAGCCCGTAAACATATATTGATTCCATATGCAAATGAGCTTAAGATAGAGGAAGAGCTACATGCTATTAGGTAGCGAGAAAAGAACCGCAGACATGAGAGGAGCCTATGGCGATACTCTTGTGGAGCTTGGAAAAGATGACTCCCGCATTGTATGCATTGGAGGCGACACAACTGAGTCCCTTAAGACCAAAAAGTTTGGCGACAAGTATCCTGAGAGAATGTTCAACGTTGGGATCGCAGAGGCCAACATCGTCTCAGTGGCTGCAGGTCTGGCAATAGCCGGCAAGATTGCATTTGCGAGCACTTATGCTGCGTTTATCCCCGGAAGGTGTGTTGACCAGATCCGCAACACTATCTGCTACCCCTACCTCAATGTGAAGCTAATTGTTTCTCATGCAGGCCTTACGGTGGGACCAGATGGAGCCTCCCATCAGCAGATAGAAGACGTTGCAGAGATGAGAGCAATCCCTAATATGAGGGTGCTAGTGCCAGCTGACGCAGTTGCAGTCAAATATCTCATCAGGATGGTAGCGTCTACCCCTGGTCCCTTTTATATGCGTCTGGCAAGACCTTCATCCGAGGTAATTTATGCAGATCAATCAATGTCATTTGAGCTTGGCAGAGGCAATATTCTGGAGGATGGCTCTGACGCCACAATAATTGGATGTGGCCTTATGGTGAGCAGCGCACTCGAAGCGGCAAAAGAGCTTAAGAAAAAAGGCATTTCCTGCAGAGTAGTCGACATGTTTTCGATAAAACCTATTGATAAGGACTTAATAGCTAGATGCGCAAAGGAGACAGGTGCCATCGCTACAGCCGAGGAGCACAATGTCATTGGTGGTCTTGGAGGGGCTGTGTCTGAAGTTATTGGCGAAACTTACCCTGTACCCATCAAGCGTGTTGGCGTCCACGACATATTTGGCGAGTCTGCCCGTGATGAGGAAATTGATATGCTCTTGGAGCACTATGGTATGACTGCAGCTGAAATAGCAAAGGCGGTGCTTGAAGCAAGAAGCAGGAGCAGAAAATAATGAAGATCTTTCTGGATACTGCAAATATTGAATCGATCAAAAAGTACAGCGATATGGGCTTGGTAGATGGCATCACCACAAACCCGACGCTGCTCTCAAAGGAGAAGGGCAACCCTGCCGAGATCATGCGCGAGATAGTCAAGATAGTCAAAGGGCCGGTGAGCCTCGAAGTCATCGGAACTACAATGGAGGAAATGGTCAATGAGGCCCACGGGCTCAAAAAATACGGACAGAATGTCGTGGTCAAGATTCCCATGATCCCAGACGGATTGAAGGTTGTCAAGAAATTAAAAGAGGAAGGAATCCTGACAAACGTCACGCTCATATTTTCAGCAAACCAGGCGATCCTTGCTGCCAAAGCCGGTGCTGCCTATGTCAGTCCATTTATTGGCAGGCTTGATGATGTAGGGCATGAGGGCATGGCAATCATCAGAGAAATAGTGCAGATATTCAAGAATTATCAATTTAACACAGAGGTGCTTGTTGCAAGCATCCGGCACCCTCTACATGTCACCGAAGCCGGCAAGATTGGCGCGCAGGTTGTGACGCTTCCACCCGACATACTTGGCAAAATGATTTCCCATCCACTTACAGATAAGGGGCTTTCCGCTTTCCTGAGTGACTGGGAAAAGGTCAAGAAGGAAAATCCCAATCTAGTCATCTAGCTCCTGCTGCGCAGGCAGCTTGATCACTTTCTTTGGAATATCTTGTAATCGGCTGACAGAGATCGCCTTTTCGTAGTCGAGGTACTTTAAATTGTGCCCTATGCCGACAGAGTCATTGAGGTTGCGGCCAACTCCTATTGCCACCATACGGATGGCCATTTTCCTGTATGAGAGCACCATCTGTCTTACTGCGTCAAAGTCTGACGGTTCGCCGTCTGTTAGGGTGACAAAGATGTCTGGCTTGAACGACTTGAGCACAGGCAAGAGCAGACCGTAGACCTCTGCCAAGGGTGTGCCGCCACTTGCTCTTATCTGGACAAGACGCCTAGCGCTCACCACCGACCACTTAATGTTGGGCGGCTTGATAACCCAGCACTTTACTTGCTGCTTGTCCGTGCTAAAAGCATAAACAGCAAATTTGATTCCAAGGTAGTGTAGTGCTTCACAGAGTGCGATTGTCGCCTGCTTGTATTCTAGCTCTACATCAGCAATGCTGCCTAGAGTGGTCAAGCAATATTACGACCTTGGTCTTGATTGAGAGCTTGAAATCAGCAAGGAAGGTCTTGGGCAGCGCCTCAACATATGATTCTACATCAAACTCGTCGCCAGATTCATCGTGCTGCCTCGACCCATCCTGTTTTCCAGTCCCTAAATGCCGCTTTGACCTTCTGTATTAGATCAATGTCGTAGATTTGCGTCTCGTCGATGTCCATCCTGTCTGGGACGCTTAGACCAAAGTTCTCCAATGACTCATAACCCTTGCTCTCTGTCTTTTTGCTCTCCATGACAAGAGCCTCGAACTCTTGAAGCACATCGCGACCTTCATAGACGTCTTTAGTCTTTTTCTCCACGTCGTCTTTTTTGTGTCGCATATGCACTACCTTTTCCACCTGCTTGAGCGTGTCGCTCTGGTTGAGTGAGGCACCGACTCTTGTCCTAGGAGATAATATCGGGATCGAAACCAAAGAGTCAAGCTCAAGTATCTTGATTAGTTTTGGGATGTGCTGCTCCATCCAGGCTGTGCCATAGTTGTTGCCTATGGCTTCCTTTACTATTTCATTTGCATAATCAACCGCCTTTTTCACCTTATCAAATTCTCTGCCAAATAGCTCACCTTTCAGATAGCCGGTGAGAAAATATTGTGAAAATGCCTCTGCTATTTTGTAGCGGCCATATATCGAATTCAAGAGCTGGCGCGACATCCATGAAATGCCCTCATTGAACATGAGCTCATTGGCCATTCCTTCCCATTCTCGCAAGCCAAGGATCTCGATTCTCTTTGTTTCAAGGGTATTGAGCAAAAACCCGAAGGCATGCTCATTGCTCAGCACCTTAGCAGAGTGTTTCATTCTCATCGATTCGAACCAGAGGGCTACACGCCACTGCCTATATTTCTGAAAGTCATTGCCGGGATAGTAATTGAGAAGAGAAAGAATGATCTGGTTCTTGTCCAGCTTGGCAGTAGGAGGTTTGTCTTGCATAAGAATGATTACTACCTTGTCGTTGCCAGACCATCTTCTGGCAAGAAAAGTCGCAATGTCGAGCAAAACATCGTTCCGCATTACAGGGCTTGCAATCTTGACCATTACCGATCGCCAAAGATCGACGTTATCATGTCCATCACTTTCTGATACTCGACTTGTCCCCATTGATCGTATGCATTTGCATATACAACTTCGGCCGTCTGCCTGCCAGAAAGTCCAGTGTTGAGCATCTTGGCAAACGCTATTGTCTCACGTATCGAGGGGCTGTAATACAGTTCTTCAACTGCCGCCGCTTCACGCAGGTTCTTGGCAAGCTGGATTGCATGCTTGACATCTCTGACCTTTGAATCGTCAATCGTCACATGGCGGCTAACAATGTCAAGCTCGATATCTTCCGGCGGATAGTCAAGTCTTAATCTCACAGGGAATCTGCTGAGGAGCTGTGGTGGTAGCTCCTTTGTACCAACGTGCGATAATGGATTAATTGTGGCTACTACAAACCAGTCGTCGGCTGCCTTGACAACTTGCCCTTCAGCTTCTTTTAGCACCAGCTGTCGCCTGTCATCTAGGGCTTCGTCAAGTCTCAGCAGTACGTCTGCCTCTGCTGCATTTAGCTCATCGAGATACAATAGAGTGCCATTGCGCATCGACTTTACCAACACGCCTTCGACAAAGTTTATTTCGCCCTTATTCAGAGTCCTCGATCCCACTAGATGCGACTCTCTGGTGCGAAGTGAAAAGTTGACAGAATCCAGATCCTTTTTCATTTCTGAAGCAAATCTCCTTACAAGGGTAGTCTTGCCAGTGCCCTTTGGACCAATAATCAAAACAAAGAGGCCTGACCCATTTGCTTTTTCTAGAATATCAAAGGCATTGTTCCAGTCAAGATAAATTATTTCTTCTTGACCAAGTTTGTTTGCAACAGGGGGCGATTCCATTTGCTTTATAAGCACTTTAACATATTTGAGCGTTAAGATATCACTATTACAATATTATTACTTGCAATACTTCTTGTTCTAAGGGTGTTGAACTAATAAATTTAACCAGTTACATCACTTCCAACTCTAACTTGCGTTGTATTCCAATTACATATACACGTCGATTTTAAGTGGAGAATAGTCTGACAATATTTTTCAGACCAAGATTTTGTGTTTTTACATAAAAACTTGCTATCGGCTCTGCTTTCAAAAGCATCCAAACAATGCAACTAAATCTTAAAGTCCTCAAAGAGTGTAGATGCATTCTGACTTCCCAAGAACTTGTAAAAAATATTCAGTAATAGAACATATTCACACTCAGTTACCATACAGGAGAAGGAATCAATTGCTTGTCTAGCATAATGATTATAATAATAGATGATTAAGCAATGAAATTTGCAGACAACAACAGGGACGGCGCAAGGACTAGACCAACTTTATCAATCCAAGAGATTGCATCAAAGGGCATTTATCTTAATCATGTGAAAATCTCTTTTGTTATGTAACATAAATGAGATTCTGACATGTCTCAAGGTGTTGCTTGCGATTACACAATATTGTTTTGATTATTGGCAGAAAGTAATGCACAATACAGTAGGAGTAATTTGGGATTACGTTTTTGCAATCTTACCAACAGGCACGAATATACATTAAACATATAGCTTCCTCAAGCTTCCGAGCTCTTGGCTGCATGATCTGCGTAGCAGAGTGTAGCATGTAACAAATATCATACATCGATAATAACAATAAATCAATTTCCTAATGAATGATTCCTTGAATTTTTTTGAATCTGAGAATGCCTTTTTTTACCTACATGCTACCGCTAATGTATCATTATGCATGAGTGTTGTGCTCTATCAAGCCGCAAGTCACTACTCTTGAACTGCTCTCTGCATCTTTTTTGCAAGAGGGGAAGATAGTAAATTGGTCACCACCAATCATATCAATCCATTATTCCAAGCGAACAATATCTTATTCGTTCTACAGTACTCATTGGTATAACTTCATCTAGTAGCTGCCAACATTCTCGTATTCCTTTATTAGAAATTTCAGACATTCTTTTTGCTGTCAATAATCTGTTGCCACTGTAAGAGCCCATCAGCTTTAAGATCCATTGTTTTTGCCATTGTTCCATAACGACAACATGATCCACTAATCCACTTTAGCCAAGGCTGCAAAAAAATATTGTCCACTTTATTAAAATGCGGCAGCTTTCATTACATTAGCAACATTAGCAACAAAATATAGAAGCCAGTTACATGAAGGAAAAGAGAGAGATGGAGAGAGAACAAGAGAGACACATACAATATAGAAGTGCATCTCAATTCACTTCATAGTTGCCACAGGCTTCTCCTCTTTGTCTTGAATTGCCTCAGAATATCCTTTCCCTGTATTCTTTTGGTTTTGATTCATTTCCATTCCAGTCGATTTTTTAGATTCATAAATGAATTCACACATGGCAACTTGAATTGTTCCTTATCGAAAAGGGTAGCATCTGCATCCCGTCACCAAGACTTAATATCCTTGTCAATCCGCCTACTACCAAAGTGCGGTCATGGTCTAGTTTGGTTATGACATGGGCTTCCCAAGCCTATAACCCGGGTTCAAATCCCGGTGACCGCATCTTTTATACCAGTTCAACAATTCAAACACAGATGCAGACTACAGTACACACCATATTAAAAGCTGCAAGCGTAGCTTCCGACAAAGAGATGTAAGGACTTTGACAATGGGAAGGCTCAAGGCCAGTCAGCAGGATCTACACTACAAAATACCAAAGCCAGAAAATCCTCTTTCTAAGCAGACATCACGTCGGAGGTCTACTCCAAACAATATAGATCACCTACTAGCACCCTGCAAAGGCATTAGTTAGAAGTCATAAACACAAAAAATCGTCGTCTCAATAAGTTAATTGACACGGAAAAGTGGTACCATGGTATAATCTCTACATCAAATGTATTGTAAAATCAAAAACAAACAAAAAATTAATCATTCATCAGGCATCAGTCCAGCATCGCAGCAGATGAAGACACCATGAAAAAACAAAAATCTATTTCAGAGTAAAGCTCTTTCCGCTCCTAAATGCTATTGCCCTTGCCGATGATCTGTCACGTATTCCACGTCTGTTGGCGTCAGTGTTTTGCGGTAATGACGTTCCATGTTCGTCTACTATCTCAATACTAACGCCATCATTGAATTTCATTTTCAGAATACGGGCGATCTGTATTGCCATAGATATATTGCCATCGCCTATTTTCACGACTTTTTTCCTCGACTCTATACCGCCAACCATAGCCGCCACACTGTTAATCGCGTCCTGTGGCGAAGATTCAACAACTGCACTTGCGATCTCATGATGTAGGTAGATGGCAGATATTCCAATCCTGCTGCCTGGATCTATCCCTATTACAAGCTGATCATCTACTACTCGTTCGCCCATAATGCTTCGCAGGATCTTTGCCTTGGCAATTGCGGGGTATTTTTCAAGTTCAGTATCAATCATTACGACGCCTTTCTTGTTGACAATGCCAGCCTCATCCTGCGTGGTAATAATGACTTTGGCATTTGATACGGCAGCTTCCTCTGGCGATAGCGAGTCGAACTGTAGCTCCATTAGCCTCAGGGCACATGTTATATTATAGTATGGACGGCCACGAACAGTTGCCACTGTGACCTTGCGATATGAAAGCTCCTCCTCAGTCAGGGGCGTTTCATCAACACTGAGTTTAAACAAAAAGTGCTTTTAAAGCTTATGGATTAGCTTACTGGCTTGCCGTCTGAGGTATATTTCCTTATCTTGGCGGGAGGATTTAATGATGATGATGATGATGGTTGTGACTTTTTTTCCAACTTTTGTGGAGTCACTGGCACAGTAGGGGTGTCGCCCAGAACCGCCTGAACTATACTATCAACTGTTGCGTCAAATGATGCTTTAATGTTCTTCCTAATGTTGGCAAGGTTTGCTCTTCCAGTCTCTCCTATCTTTTCGGACTCAGCCTCGGCCTCTGCTTTGGTGATATCCACTATTTGCTTGGCTTCCTCGTTTGCAAGAGTTATTATCTGTTGCTTTAGCTTCTCGATTTCTTCATCAGAGTGGGCAATTATGCGCCTTTTCATTTCCTCGACGCGACCATACATCCCGTCGATGTCATTTTCAAGCTCAGATAAAGCACTGACAATAGTTTCTACTGCAGAATGTGAAGTTGGTGGTGGAATCTCAGTGTGCGCAGCCTTTCCCTTTGCCAAGATATCTGAAATCAAAAGTAGTAAAGAGGGATATTAAAACTAAGTGCTAAGTGGCAAGGCTAAGTATGGCCTGAGCCATATCTCCTTTGCTCTCAGTCAGGGCCTGTATCGCCTTTTCCCTAGATACATTAGCTTGCTGCATGACAAGTATAACATCCTCTTCCTTAAACGCTGGGACTTCCCGTTGTTTTTCTTCAATGTCGGATGCAACAACCTGAAATATAGTGCTGTCCTTGCCCTTCATTTCAATTACCTGCGGCTTGATGAGATAAAGC
This sequence comes from uncultured Nitrososphaeraceae archaeon, assembly GCA_963786915.1. Lineage (GTDB taxonomy): Archaea > Thermoproteota > Nitrososphaeria > Nitrososphaerales > Nitrososphaeraceae > Nitrososphaera. Next base: position 13,875 of record CAWBAU010000009.1, on the reverse strand, counting down.
TCTTTTGTTTCAGTCTTAATAATTACTTCTTCTACATTCTCCATAGTCTTCATGTCAAGGCCCATCTTATCGAGCATGCGCCTCATTTCTCGATTGCCACGCATCATATATTATATCCCGATTACTCTGTTCTACCTTTTATTCCTTGTCGAACCTTTACTGCTACGCCTTTGCGATATTGTTTCATCAGTCTTGAGGGGAGCATCGCAATGCCGACAGCTACCACTTTTCTACTACTAGTACCACCGCCATCATCACCATTACCATTACCACTACCACCACCACTACTGCCATCAATGACTACAACGTCTGATCCAACTTTGATATTAGAACCACACCATTCGACGTGTTTGCAGAAAAGCGACCGACCTTCGCTTACAAATGGCACGGCCTCCGGCACAGGCTTAACACAATTCTCCAAGAACTGCTTGCTATTCTCAAGCAGATACTTAGCGCCATTAATGGTAAGTGCAAGCCCACCATCGGTCCGCAACGTTACGGCCAGCCTGTCACCTATGCTAAAGTTCTTTATTCTGCCAGTCCGCCTTGAAAAGTCGAATTGAATATCAGCCGGCAGAGCATCTGAGACCCCTGCTCCAAATATGGCATCGACATGTCTATGGACTTTTTCATTTGCATCGATAGGCAGAGGATTCAACTTGCGATAGTGCTCCCCATATACTAAATAAATATAATTGCATTTGCAGTCCCATATCTATATAGATACAGATTAAGAATATATAGAACATTGAGAAGTTCTACCTCAATGGAAAAAATGCATAGTGAAGAGGAGGGCAATGGCAAAGGCTTCTCACAAAGCGAAGAAACTAGAAAATTGCAATACACCGGCGGCTTTCGTACATTGTATCTTTACCAAAAAAGTGGATTCAGGACTTGGGCTTGAGGCAGGGAGACCATGTTGTAATTTTAAGACATGGTAACTCAACACTCCAAATAGCACCTGCATCAAAGAGACCCATCAAGGAGCAAAAGGAGGCGACAATTGAAGTCGGCAAGGACCACAACCCGTATTTTATTGCGCGCAAGCTGATTGCCCTCTATTTCGTAGGCTTTAACGTAATCAACGTTGTCCCTAAGGAAGACAGGCTGCTTGTGGAGCAGAGGGAAGTTATCAAGAACATCATCCGGCGCGTCCTTATGGGCACGGAGATTATTGCGGACTCAGCCACAGGCATTACGTTGCAAGTACTTATCAATCTACTTGACTTATCCGTCGATACAGCATTCAAGCGAATGTTGCTTATCTCCAAGTCGATGTATCGCGACACTCTTCTCTCTCTGAGAGAAAATAATGTCGAGCTTGCACAAGAAGTAGTCAAGTCCGACGACGAGGTTGACAGGTTCAGCTTTTACATCGTGCGGCAATTGAAGATAGCGATCAAGAACGAATATTTGTTGAAAGAGATAGGCCTAGAGGAGCCACGCAACTGCCTTGGATACAGGCTGATAGCCAAGTCAGTTGAGAGGGTGGCAGACCATGCAGTAATAATAGCCAAGGATGTCATAGAGATACGCCAGCCACTCAACAAGGACATTGTGGAGAAAATATCCAACATGAGCTATTTTGCCCTTGAGGTGCTCGACGACTCATGTCTGTCAATGTTTAAGCGTGACTATGAAGCTCGCTGATAGAGCGATAGAAAAGGCGCGCAAGATAGACGAGATGGAAAAGGCGATACTGCGCGCAGTGTCTAAGCCTCGTGATGTCAACGAACTATATAGGATCAAGCTGATAACGGAGAATATCCGCAGGGTTGCAGAATATGCAAGTGACATTGCAGAAATAGTGATCAATATGACAGTTCAGCAGACTCTGAGAAAAGGCTAAATCCGCCTCTCACACATTGAGTTCAAATGTCGTATTGCGAGCTTTGCGGGCACCAGACTTTTGAGAAAAAGATGGTGGTAGTGGACGGCACAGTATTCAATGTTTGCATTGCATGCTCAAAACGAGGAAAGCCGTATGTGCTGCCGCAGATTGCAGCCAAGAAGAAAAAGCCGCTTGCAGCAAAACCACAGAAAAAGATTGGGCTAGCAGATGAAACTATCCTTACACCTAACTTTGCAAGGCTGATAAGAGAAGCCAGAATGAAGATGGGTCTGACACACGAACAGCTTGGTATGAAGATGAACGAGAAAGCACAGCTTCTGAAAAAGTTTGAGACAGGTTCTCTCAAACCCGATGAGATACTTGCAAAAAAGCTGGAACGCTACCTGGCGATCAAGCTGTATGTCAGCGCCAATAGCGATGAGGAATAAATGGCAAATTACAGAAAGGCTATTCTCATAACATATCCTGTTGAGCAGGCAATAAATGAAGCAATATCGCTTGCCGATGCTGCGGGATATTCCATCATCGAGACTGTGACCCAACATCAGATAACAAAATCAAGATTTGGGATTGGTCGTGGGAAAGCAGAAGAAGTAAAAGAGATTGTCAAAGAGATCAAGCCGGATGTCATCATATTCGACGAAACGATTAAGCCGAATCAGATATACAATCTGGCAAGCCTGTGTAAAGTGGAGATAATTGACAGGGAGCGATTGATCTTGGAGATTTTTGAGCGGCGAGCAAGTACTGCTGAATCGCACATACAGATCAAGCTTGCTCAATTGCGCTATGATATGGCAAGGGCCCGTGAAAAGGTCAGACTTGCAAGGGTAGGAGAGCAACCGGGATTCTACGGCCTTGGCAAATATGAGGCCGACATCTATTTCCTTGATATAAGGAGGCGAGCCGCGATGCTAAAGAAAAGACTTGAAAGAGAGGAAACGAGGCGGCAGTTGCATAGGAACCAGCGGGCAAAGGTCGGCTTGCCGACAGTATCACTTGCAGGCTATACTTCTGCCGGCAAAACCACGCTGTTCAACAAAATGACAGGCGAGACCAAAGTCACTGGACAAGGTATCTTTACTACTCTTTCTACATTTACTCGGGCAATAGACCTGGAGGGCGAGCAAAGTGCTGTTAAATGACACTATCGGCTTTATCAGCAAGCTGCCGCCGTATATGATCGATGCATTCAAATCAACTCTTGATGAGCTGACCTATGCAAGCCTTGCACTTTTGGTGCTTGACATAAGTGAGCCGGCTGATGAAATAAGAAGAAAATTTGAAAGCTCTCGAGACGTAATAAACGAGTTTGAGGTGCCAGACACTAAGATAATTTACGTTCTTAACAAGGCTGACTTGACCACTGTCGAAGACGCATATCAGAAGGCCGATCAACTTGGCATCTTGGACAGCAAACGCTTGCTTGCAGTATCTTCAAAGACAGGCTATAACATTGATCAATTGAAAAATCTGATAACATCGATACTGTTTGAAACTAAAAAAGTCAGAGACAAATAAGAGATTAGCACTTAACTTAGGAAGAGAAGGGATGAACATATCAGTACTCAGAATTGGCCACAGGCTTGTGCGTGACGACAGGGTGACTACACATGCTGCGCTTGTGGCACGGGCATTTGGTGCAGAAATGATATACATGACAGGCATCCTAGATGAATCTATCAAGGACACAGTTGCAAGTGTATCTGAGAGGTGGGGAGGCAGGTTCAAGGTCGAGTTCATACAGGATTGGAAAAAACTCGCAAAGGCTTGGAAAAAAGAAGGGGGCAAAGTGGCTCACCTTACAATGTATGGCATCAATATCGACGATATTGCTGAGAGGCTGCGCAAAGAGAGCAAATTACTAGTAATAATTGGCGCAGAGAAAGTCCCCCAGGAAGCGTACAAGCTTGCCGATTACAATATCGCGATTGGCAACCAACCGCACTCTGAAATTGCTGCATTGGCAATTTTCCTAGACAGGATATTCACAGGTGAACAATTCAAGAGGGTGTTTGCTGACGCCAATCTGAAAATAGTGCCGACTGAAAAAGGAAAAAAAGTGCAGGAGAGCAAGTAGTATGATAATCTTTTCATCGTGTCGTATCAGCAGCAAGAGAGAATTATGTGACATTAACCTGTGCCCCTCACCGCTTCGGCGAGATGTGGAAATCATCAATCTCGACGGAGACAGACAGACAGACAGAGACATAGACACACTGAACAAGGGTATTATCTTGGTATACATCAGCGCTACTGTTTCATTAGGCTCACTATTGCCGTGGCAACCTCTGGTTTGCCGAAGAGCAGCTTTATCGCATCGTCCTTGCGCTTTTTGTCGGGACTAAGCTCTATGATATTGAGATTGCGGTTTATTAAAAATTCAAGGTGGAGCGACTTTCTTACGATGCTTGCATTTCTTATGCCAAAGCGCTTGTCGACAAGGCTGTCAGGATTTGAAGGATCAAGCGACGACAGCCTGACAACTGCTCCTACAAAGGAATCGAGCAGCGCAAAGAGCGGATCGGGTTTATCTTCTTTTTCATTTGCAAGGCCCCATTTGACTTTGCTCTTTGTCATCGATGCCAAGCTATCAAATCTCTTGACAAACTCGCCAAACAGCGATTCCATAGTAACGCCGATTATATGATCTTCTGACCTAACAAACTGCGCCGTTACCTTTTGGTCAGTAAATTCCATTCCATGGTACTTAGCGTACAGGCAGCGGCTGGCCATATTTTACAACATAGGCTTCGCAACCATCTATTTGCGATATAAGCTGCATAAAGTAGTTTTTGGATGTCAGATTCTTTATAGTTGCGTTCATTTTGGAGATTATCATAAGATTAAGAAGGTTCCTGACAAAATCGTCGGCGTAGCTCGGAAACTCCCCGAAATCATAAAGAATCTCCTCTACAACCAAGACAATACCGTCTTATACCCTGCACATCAGAATTTAATTTTTCTTGCGCTATATGCCCCAGACGTGATATGTGTCAACGCCGCCGTTTAGTTGCAAATATTAAACGTCTCGTTAAAAGTCAGCTTATTGACTGAGCGGTTCATATTTGTACCTTCGGCCGACCAGATAGCTAGGAGTAACATTGGCAGATTCATGAAAAAGCACGGCATATCCAACTGGTGCCAGCTGGTCAAGAAGGCAAACAGCAATATCGAGTGGTATTGGAATGCGGTCAACGAAGACCTTGACATAGAGTGGTTCCAAAAATACGACAAGACGTATGACTCACTTGCAGGCGTCCCTTGGACAAAATGGTTCTTAAACGGCAAATGCAATATTGTTGCCAATGCGATTGACAGGCATGTCAAAAAGCAGCCGGATAAAGTCGCCTACATTTTTGCAAATGAGCAAGGTTCAAGGAGAATCACTTACCGCGAGCTTGACGAGCAAGTGAGCAGACTAGCAGGTGCACTGGCAACAGCCGGCGTCAAAAGAGGTGACGTCATTGCCATTTACCTCCCTATGATCCCAGAGGCTTTTTATGCGATCTTTGCTTGCTCCAAGATTGGGGCTGTCCACACTACAATCTTTTCAGGGTTTAGCGCGCATGCACTACACTTCCGGCTTGTTGATTCTAAGGCAAAGTTGCTGATCACCACTGACGCAGCCAGGCGACGGGGCAAGGAGATCGATCTTGCAAGCCAGTGGCAAAAGGCAGTGCAAAGCACAAATGTTTCCAGAATAGTGACGATCGGCGGCAACTATGGCGATTTTATCAAAAACGCGGGCAGGGCCAAGACTGAGGTGATGAATTCAGAAGATCCACTGTTTATCTTGTATACATCTGGTACGACCGGCCATCCAAAGGGCACGCTGCAGGTGCATGGCGGCTTTACCATTGTTCAGCCCAGCAGGCAGCATATCTTATCGATATGAATCCTGAAGATATTTTATTCTGGTATGCAGACATGGGCTGGGTAACAGGGCAGGTATGGGTCATATATGGAAGCCCGATAATAGGGGGGACTGCCCTTGTATATGACGATGCCCTAGACTACCCCACAGCTGACACATGGTGCAGGCTGATTGAAGACCACAAGGTCAGTATCTTTGGAGCTGCCCCTACTGCAATTAGGCTCTTTATGAAAAACAACGTGCAGGCTAGCAGATACAATTTTCAATCACTTAGAATTTTGGCTGCGACTGGGGAGCCAATAAACTCTGAAGCCTGGACTTGGTATTTTGAAAATGTAGGAAAAAGACGCTGTCCCTTGATCAATTTATCAGGGGGAACAGAGATTGGTGGTGCAATACTCAGTGTACTACCAGTCATGCCACTTAAGCCCTGCACAGTGGGATGTCCCGTCCCCGGCTTTGATGCTGATGTTTTTGATGACGCTGGCAAGAGAGTAAGTCAAGGATATCTTGTAATCAAAAAGCCATGGCCCTCCATGACGCGGGGGCTTTTCAACAGTCCCAGCAGATTCCTCGATACCTACTGGTCAAGATACAAGAATGTATGGTATCATGGGGACATAGTGCTTGTCAATTCCGATGGTCTATGGTACATGCAAGGCCGCGCCGATGATGTCATAAAGGTGTCAGGTCACAGGATTGGAACGGCTGAAGTTGAGGCGGCTTGCTGCATCTCATCCGGCGGTCGCTGAAGCGATTGCAATCGGCAGACCAGATGAACTCAAAGGTGAGGCAGTAGTTGTGTGCATCGTTGTAAAGGATGGCCACAAGGTGGACAGCATCTTGATAGAGGAAATTATCACACGAGTAGAAGAATCGATAGGAAGATTTGCTCGTCCTCAAGAGGTGAGAATAGTGGCAGAGCTGCCAAAGACTAGGACAGGCAAGCTAGTGAGGAGGCTTGTTAAAGCAAAAATTACTGGAGGCAATATTGCCGACCAGGACTTGTCGACAGTTGAAAACCCTTGGTCAATTGATGGAATTTAACAAGTTATTTGTACATGTTTTTGCTTAATCAATGTCAATGGATGGAATCCAAGTCTGCAAAGAAATAGCTGATCTACATGACAACATTGTCAGCGCCGAGATAGTTGAAAAAGGCATTACCATTGCTTCACATGTAAAGTCAGTCACACTTACAAAGCTGGAAAGACTGTTTTCCCAGACAGAACTTTACATGAGTATTCTACAGGCAAATGCAGAGCATTTGGGCAGACCACATTATTTGATGGCACATAATGACAACACAGATCTCTTTTTCTTTCCAGTAGTTGTCAATGGCAGAAAAATGATCCTAGTTGTAAGGGCATCTGTTCCATACAGTCATGAGGAAATAGTTAATAAAATGAGAGAATATGTTGGTAAGCTAGGACCAAGATATCGGTAACCTCCCGATTATTGGAACAGAGGTGGACGCAGAGAAGTTCAAGAGCAATAGAAGGGGCAGAATATTATTCATACCGATGGCCCAGTTACCGCGGCTCTAATTAGATGCAGTAGCAGTAGCAGAAGAGCTTTTTTGCAATTCTCCGGCGACGATAATCAAGTCTGTCAAATATGGCACATCAATAAATATAGACATAGAAAAGACAAGCATTGGAATCTTGTCTATGTCATATGGATTCATAGGCTACTGATGGTAGCACAGATTTAGAGTATCTCTATAATTGCTCTATAACTGATTGTTATGCCCAGGTACCAAGTTGCATATATGTTTCTTCCATTGCACTTTGTTGATAGAGGTATCTAGAACCTGCGCGATGGAGAGGCCGATCTTATAAGGCGACAAGGAAGCTTTATCTTGTCAAACTATCGAGTAGCAAGTATATACCGAATGTATACGCAGGATGAGAATGACACAAAGAAAAGGAATTTCGAGCTTCCAGGGAGCAGGGCTCACTATTCTCCGTCGCTTTCATTTACGATTAACCACATGTGGCTTGAGATAGAGCCTCACCTCCAGAGGCATATGATTAGTTGCGAGCAAAGGCTGTCGATTGTAACTTTGCAGGACGTGGACACCATAGAGCTCGATGCAGCTGAACTCCAAATAAAGATGGTCTCTGCAGCAGGCAGGCTTGATTTTCGTAATCTTGATGACAAGCTTGTAGTTAAACTAGGCAGAACTCTAAAGGAGGGGAGTAAGATTGAGCTCTACATTTCCTATGCTGCCAAGCCGCGCAAGGGTTTCTACTTTGTCGGTCCTGATAAGGATTATCCTGAGAAGCATCAGGAGGCATGGACACAGGGAGAAACCACTGAAGCAAGGTATTGGTTTCCTTGCATCGATCACCCTAGGATCAAGTTTTCAAGCGAAATTTCAGTTATAGTTCCGATAGGATTTATGGCAATTTCAAACGGCATATTGCTAAATGTCGAGAAGCAGAATAATAATAAGCAGATCTACCGCTGGTCTGAAATAAACCCACACCCGGCCTATCTTACATCAGTAGTTGTTGGCGAGTACATCGAGATGAAGGATGGCAAGAACTTGTATTATTATGTCCCGCCGGAAAAAAAGCAAGACGCGCCCAGATCATTTGAACATACACCTGAAATTATCAGGTTCTTTGAAGAATACCTCGGCACGAACTACCCTTATGATAAATATTCTCAGGTGACAGTCCAGGATTTCGTTTATGGCGGTATGGAAAATCCCAGTTGCACTACGCTAACGCTGGACACACTTCATGATGAAAAAGCCCACCTTGACTTTACAAGCGATTATCTTATATCTCATGAGCTGGCGCACCAATGGTTTGGCGACCTTGTCACATGCAGTGATTGGCAGCATATCTGGCTCAATGAAGGATTTGCCACCTACTGTGAGGCACTCTACTGGGAGGCAAGCAGAGGCAAGGACGAGTTCCAGTATTATATGATGCAGACTGCTGACGACTATTTTGAAGAGGCCAGAACCAGGTATACTAGGCCCATTGTAACAAAAGTATACAAGCACCCTGATGACCTCTTTGACAGACACACATATGAAAAGGCGGGGTGCGTGCTCCACATGATGCGCCACCTCGTCGGAGACAAGTACTTCAGAAGGTCCCTTAGAACATATTTGGCAGCGCTTTGCCAATGGGAATGCCGAGACAGATGATTCTGCGAAAAGTGTTTGAACTTGAAACAGGCAAGAGCCTGCAGCAGTTCTTCGACCAATGGATTTTTAGAGAGGGCCATCCTGAGCTCAAGGTCGACTTTTGTCATGATAACCACATTGTAGAGATTAAAATCAAACAGTCACAGGCAGGCGAGCAGTTCGAGTTCCCACTTGAGGTAGAGATGGGTTTTCCAAATAGGAATAAGAAAATATATACATTCAAAGTCCGAGACAGAGAGAGTGTCTTCCAGATCCCTGTTGACGACGGTGTAGAATGGTTCTCTGTTGATCCAGAATTCAAGATTTTAAAGACTATATCTATGAAAGCTCCAAAGGAGCTGCTTCTCAAGCAGCTCCAGGAAGGAGATAATGTGATCAAGCGTGCGGAAGCGGCCAGAGCGCTCAAGGACAAGTCATCAGATGCAGTCATTGATGCGCTGGGGAAAGCCGTCCTGCACGATGAATTCTGGGGAGTATCGGCCGAAGCCGCAAAGTCACTAGGAGCAATCAAGACAAGCTATGCTTATGAAGCGCTGAAAGATTGCCTTGCAGTCAAGCATCCAAAGATAAGACGTGCAGTTGTAAAGGCGATAGGAGAATTCAAGAAGGAAGAATCACTGGAGCTGATTAGGCCATTGCTGCAGGACGATGAGAGTTATTTTGTCAAGTCTGAAGCCGCTACGGCTTTAGGTAAGACCAAGAGCAAGAGCGCCATTGCCGTCTTGAAAAAGGCTACAGAAACTACCACTTTTCAGAATATCGTGGCGCAAGGGGCAATAGCAGGCCTTAAAGAGTTTACTGGCGACAAAGAGGTTGCAGAATTTATGATTGAAAAGAGCAAATACGGAAATTACCATAGGGTAAGAGAAGCTCGCTACTTTTGCCCTTGGCAGGTTTGCAGGCAACCCTGCCGTCGTTGACCAACTGAAGATCCTGCTGACTGACAAGTGGTTCCGAGTCCGCGTAAATACATGCAGAGCACTTGCGGATGCCGAATTGGTAACGGCCATTCCTGATCTGACATGGGTGATGGAGAATGACCTAGACTACAGAGTAAGAAGGGTAGCTGAAGAATGTATAAGCATTATAAGAGGAGCAACAAGGAAGCCAAAAGAAGTCGCACAGATGAGAGAGGAACTTGAAAACCTCAAGTCAAGGAATCTGGAACTACTGCAAAAGGTGGATAGGTTGGAGCGGGAGCTTCGCTAACTTCTGATAACAAAGTTTGTGACTATATCCTGTTGAAGCGCGGGAGGATATCACTCAGAAGAAAACCTGCAAGATAAGCACGCAATCACCTGCAGTCCTATTACGAACTTCTTTCATATTATTTGCCCACTTTTAGATGGAGAAGCAAAGGCAGATAATCAAAAGCATAGAATTGACAATACAGACATCAAGTATGATATATACACAGGCCATCAACTTCTAAGTATCTCCAGTCCAATCATAAGTGTAAGAAATGAGCTACAACTTAAATTGCTTGTTGTAAAGGATGAACTGCTCGTGTTCTTTTATCACTAATTTATTGATAAAGGATGATAATCGTTTGCTGTCGTAACATACTAGCTGCAGACCGTCAAATTTACCATTTAAGTAAAGATTCATTATAAAGGAGATAAGTTCACGGAGTGAGCTTGTAGGCGCAATATCAAGATAGACTATTTGCAGAATGTTGGCCCTGTCCCAGTAACCGCACTTGTTAATTATTGCAATACCATCAATGGGTCTGCCAGTCACAATCACACGTTGTTCTTTCACGAAATTTAGAAGTGCTCTACGGTCAAACTCGTACCAGTGCCATGACTTGACATATCTCTTTCCCGACAGGCGATAGATCTTGGACTGCTGAAGGTACTGCCAGATATCACCTATATCATCAGAATTTGCAATTCTTGCATTTGACTCTTGGTGCCTTGGTGTATCTACTGCACTGTAGTACATCCACTTCGATACTATTTTAAAACCATTCTTTTCTATCATGCTCTGCGAGGCAAAATTGGTTGCACCCACTATTGCAGATGCCTGTCGAGCTCCTTTCCGCCTGCCATACTCTAGCATTTTTGCGAGGAGCCTTGTTGCAATGTAAGACCGGCGATGATCAGGTCGTACTCTTATACCTTCAAGCCAGATGCCTTTGCGTTCGGGACAGATAGCAACATGTGACATCGCAATCTTCTCCCCGCCAGACTCGACTACAAATAGCTGGCCATTCCTTTCTGTGTACCAATAATCCCACACTCTATCGATGTAATCGCCCCAACTGAAGGTATTTATGCAAAAACGGAGGATCTCGTCCTTGTCTGATCTTCTGGCAGGCCGTATCGTTATCATCTAGTTTTCTTATAGCACTTGGTTCCATCATGCGGATAAGAGTTATTATGAGCTACTTGACATTCTTAATGAATTCATGGACTTCTACAAGCGAGTCAATCTCTTAATATTATGACGACATAGAGATGTGTTGTCAAACTGATATATCTCCGACATAATATTTTGCATGTAGGCTTTTGGTGTAAATGTAGTGCATAATAATCTACACTTAGAGACGTTGTTGTTGCTGCTGTGATTCTGCTTGGTCTAAGTACAGTAGAAGGTGATACCACTTTTATTGCTTGTCGATATCAGTTTCAATGTCTACAGTCAACTTTAAACATAGTTGGCATATAGTGGAGAAATTATATTATCTCTTGTTAGGGCTGTAGCTCAATTGGCATATAGATCATAACATAAAGCATTTCAAATGTCAAGGCGTTTAGCTGATGAGTCTATGCTAAAACCCTGCTTAAAATGGACCTCCTGCACTGCGCCAGTCACTATAGGATAGTCTTGTGGGTCAGGCTTACTACAAAAGCCTTTGAATTGCGGAATATAGGTGTTTAGCTTATCCATGTCATCAGGTAGAGTGTGCTTTTAAGCAAAAAAGCTCATGTTAAATTGGGCGACAAGGGCTAGTACTACTCTTACTTGCTCACTGCCTTTGCTGATGACTCGGGGTCTGCAGTAATTACTGAAAGCCAAGGTTTCAACAGGTCGGGATTGAGCTTGACCAGATCTACATTTGCATCTCTCAGCAGCTGCGTGCCGTCTTCAGGGTAGTAGTCAAGCATCACTATCCTCTTTATGCCGACACTTATAGCCATCTTGCTGCATTCTAAGCATGGAGCAAAAGTAGAGTAGAGCATAGCGCCCTTTGTGCTCCCAGCATTGCCAAAGAGGGCGCACTGCATTATTGCATTCGCCTCAGCGTGAGTGCACAAGCAGCGATCAAGGCCTTCACCTGACTTGACCTCACCCTTCGTTCTGGCAAGACAGCGAAGACATCCGCCCTCATAGCAATTCTTTATCCCTGGTGGCGTTCCATTATAGCCGGTAGCTATCTGCCGGTTGTCCTTGACAATTACTGCGCCAATGTGGCGAGTAAGGCAGTTTGAACGAAGCTTGGCTATTTCAGCTTGCAACATGAAATATGTGTCCCAGTCGGGTCTCTGCATTCTCTAGCAGTAGTGACAATTACTATAAAAATTGTTAACTCGACCGAACCGGTAGGGCTATTCTAAATGAAGGAATTGTTCTACCCATCTGCTATTATGATGCCATCTAATCCTCTAGGTAAAGATACGACTCGGAGAGGTATCATAAATATCCCACAAGTTCGAGATGGTTACAATTAGTTCTTTTCCAACAGTAATATAGCGAACTAGCTTACACAGTATTCAGATAAAGAGCAACAGACAAACCCATATCTTACAGATGCAGCATAGAATATGTGTCATGTCCAAAGCCGACCTTCACCAGAAACTGAATAGGGCATCTGAGATAAGACTCAGCGTTAAAGGTAGAAAATCAGGCAGAGATATCCCTAGACCAGTCTGGTTTGTGCATGAAGGCAACACTCTGTATTTGCTTCCAGTTCAGGGCTCTGACACCAACTGGTATAAGAACTTGCTAGTTGATTCAACGTTGAAGATTTCTGTAAATGGCGGAGAAGAAATACCTGTTAGAGGTAAACCAATAACAGACAGTAATAGGGTTGACGATATCGTGAGGAAATTTAAGTCTAAATATGGCGAGGGGGATGTGAAAAAGTATTATCCGAAAGTTGATGTAGCCGTCGAAGTCCCGCTCTGACAAACCCTCAAGAAGAAATAGAAGCTGGAGAGCGTTATTTCACAACAGAAGAACTTGATGCATATGGTGGGACGGCTATGAGCATGGCTCTATAGATTCAGCATATGATATGTATGATCGTGAATATACACAGCGATTTCAGATTTCAGATATAGAGAGCACGGGTAGTTTGAAGTGGGGCAATGGCGAGCTAGAGGTATTACTATGGCCCATGACAGCGGTATTAGAAGTAGTGGCAGCCGCCTCCGCCACTCCATCTCATTCAGAACATTGTATTATTGTTGGCACTTTTCTCAGGTATCCTCTGTAGCACATCCCAATGCTCAACAATCTTGCCATTGTCTTCTAATCGAAAAATATCAATTCCAGCCCAATTACTTTCGTCACTAGGCCACTCCTGATAGCAATGCAAGACCACATAGTTTGCTTCTGCTATTGCCCGCTTGAACTGAACACGCTTGCCTGGATACTCTTTTGCCATCCTCTCAAAATACTGAATGAAAGCCTCTTTACCATCAGCCACTGATGGATTGTGCTGAATGTAAACATCTCCAACATATCTCTTGATTGCCTCTGAAGGATTATTCTGGTTGAACATCAAGTCGTAGAAGGCCATCACGTTCTTTTTGTTTCGTTCAAGATGTTGTTGGGTTATCATATCTCTCAAATCTCCCAATTTCATATGTAATTGCTAAAGGCTATCTAAATGAAATGGTCAAAGTATGATTTGTCAATTTATGACCATCCTCAAGAACACATTGCAGAAGTCAGCACATGTGCCTCCTTAGTTAGGCTATGGCCATTTAACTTAACTTTTTGGCTTTAATGTTAGCTTCAATCCTGAAGCAA
>CAWBAU010000008.1:0-56917 GCA_963786915.1 uncultured Nitrososphaeraceae archaeon | reverse complement strand
TCTATCCCTGCGGTTGTACCAGCAAGATTCTGCATTCTTATTATAGTAGATATTATGATGTTGATCTTCTAGATCAATCTAATGTTATGATATAATATAGTCTTCCTTGATAATTTACATCAGTCTTTTAGTATCAAATACTTCAAAGGGATTGAAATCACGTAGTTCATAAGTACTAAGTAACTTTATGTAATTCGGGATGGCAGGAGTTACTGAATTTAATAATAATTCTAAGGAAATGCTGATCGCAAAGATACGGAAACGTGACGGACGCATAGTCCATTTTGAGCAGTCGAAGATTTCAAACGCACTATACAAGGCACTCGTTGCAACGGGCAAGCCTGACTACTCTCTGGCTGACCGGCTGGGTGCAAAGGTAGTACAAAAGATGGTCCAGCAGAGCGAAAAGACTATTCCAAGCGTAGAAGACGCACAGGACATAGTGGAGTCTATACTTATTGAAGAAGGGCTATCCGAGACAGCCAAGGCCTACATACTCTACAGGCATGAAAGGCGTAAAGTGCGCGATGAGAAGATGAAGATCCTCAACAAGAAGGATCTGGATGAAGTTGACAAGGCTTTTGACATTAATTCCCTAAGAGTGCTTGCTGCGCGGTATTTGTTGCGCGACAGCAATAATGAGATCCTTGAAGGTCCAAAACAGATGTTTGAAAGGGTTGCAACGTTGGTCGCAATTGCAGACATGATGCACGATTCTGCTATATTTACCGCTACCAGCGGCTACACACAGAACATTGAAGAGGCAGATCGCTACTATGGCAAGCTAGATGACTTTGACAACAAACTGCACATTGGCAGCTACTATCTGAACAAGTACCATTTTGAAGCAATGATCCGACACTACGTCTACTGTGCACAGCAGGGACAGATGAAGATCAGCTTCAAGGACCTACTTAGGATGGTAGCGGAGGGCAAGATGGCCCACTATGAAGAGCGGGTTAGGGAATACTACAACCTGATGGTTTCACGGGACTATCTGCCAAACACGCCCACACTGATGAACTCCGGCGCAAAGCTTGGACAACTGTCAGCGTGCTTTGTGCTTGACATGCCCGATGACATGTCAGGCATCATGAAAGCATCCACTGACGCAGCCATGATCTTCAAGTCAGGCGGCGGAGTGGGCATCAATTACTCTGACCTGCGGCCGGAGGGCGACATTGTCGCATCGACATCAGGCGTTGCATCGGGGCCAACATCTTTCATGCGCATCATTGACACCATCACCGATGTCGTCAAGCAGGGAGGCAAGCGCCGTGGAGCCAATATGGGCATCGTTGAGGCATGGCACCCCGACATTGAAAAGTTTGTGACGGCCAAGACAAAGCCAGGAGTCTTTGAGAACTTTAATGTAAGTGTCGGCATCTGGGATGACTTTTGGAAGACCCTTGTTAGCAAGGATGGCAATCACAAGTATCCTCTACACAGTCCAAGGATGAAGGAGCCAATGAGGCAAATTGACGCGCAGCAGCTTGTGGACCTGATCGCATTGAGCGCGTGGAAGAGTGCTGAACCTGGAGTAATATTCTTTGACAATATTAACAAGTACAACCCTCTCATTGGAGCAAGAGGTGGGCCACTGCGTGCTACAAACCCATGTGGCGAGCAATCGCTCTACCCTTATGAATCATGCAATCTCGGCTCAATCAACTTGGCAAACTTTGTCAAACGCAAAGCTGATGGTGCATACGAGTTTGACTGGCAGCGCTACGAACAGGCAATCAGACTTGCGACAAGATTCCTAGACAACGTCATTGACATGAACAAGTACCCTGTAGATGAGGTCAAGATTGCGACAAAGGAGACACGGCGAATAGGCCTCGGTATCATGGGCATCGCTGATCTGTTGTTCCTGCTCAAGATCTCATATGATTCCAAGGACGGATATGAATTCATGAATAAGCTTGCAGAAGCGGTGTCATATTTGAGCATGGATGAAAGTGTCGCCATTGCAAAATCGCGTGGATCATTCCCGCTATTTGAGAACAGTGATTATGTCAAGGGTCGGATACCTGTGGCAGGATACTACGAGCTGCCAAAAGAGACGCATACATACGACTGGGATACACTTATCGAAAAGATCAAGAAGCACGGCATACGTAACTCATGGACATCAACTATTGCCCCAACCGGCACGCTCTCAATGATCGCAGACACTTCAAATGGCGTAGAGCCCGTGTTTGCACTCGTGTATGAAAAGCGCGTGACTGTCGGCCGCTTCTTCTATGCTGATAAGGTGTTTGAAAGCATGCTGAAAGAAAACGGCCTATACTCCGACGAAATATTGACCAAGGTTGCAAACAACTATGGTTCTGTCCGCGGCTTACCTGAGATTCCTGAGTGGATGCGAGCGCATATTCGTGACTGCAATCGACATCCACTGGACGGATCATGTGATGGCACAGGCCGTATGGCAGAAATGGATTAGTAACGCCATTGCAAAAACTATCAATATGCCTGGAGACGTGACAGCCGAAGACGTCAAATGTGCCTATCTACTATCTCATGAGCTTGGTCTGAAAGGTGTTACCGTCTTTAGAGATGGTTCTCGTCATGAACAGGTACTTCACATCACTGGCCAGAATACCGGCGAAAGGGCGTTTGCTGTTACTCCAAGCAAGTATGTAGTCGATTATGTCCTCAGCAACATTAAAGAGCCCTATGTTCTACAGCAAATGGAAAAGATATTCAAAGACTCCAGGACGGAGGACGAAAAGCCTGCAGCAATGACGGCGGTTATTTCATCTCAAGAATCCCTGTCTGCAGCAAAGAAGTCTGCTTCAATATCTGCCATCATGCAGCATACGGACATACAAGAGGATCGGTGCCCGACGTGTAATGCAAGGCTGATAATCACTGAAGGATGTAATATGTGCATCGAATGCGGCTTTAGTGGATGTGGATCCGGCTAGGCCCTTTACTACTACCTCTCCTTTTTTCTCTTTTTGGTTCAGTAGGTCAGAATACACATAAGGATAATCAAACTAGATGCCGAAACTGTGTTGATGACTGAGTGCAACAGTAACGCCGTCTTTCACAATTACATTAGGCAACATGAAGGGCTTGATGGTAGGACACCTTCTGAAGCATATGGTATTGCTATAGTAGGAAATGACAAGTGGAGGACACTAGTTGAAATGCGTCTCACAAATTATAATCTTGGATATTATGAAAATTCTAACTTTGATAGGAGGTGAGAGGTGAGATAAGTGGCTAACATAGTCATAGTTGTCAACTAGACAATCGGTCTCAACGAAACTGTCTCGGGGACATTGACACCAGTTCGTTGCAGAAACTGCAAGCGGGAACTCGCATCACGTGCGGATTTTGAGTGTTGCAGTGCCTGTGCCGTATACTATGTGGGTAAGTGGCGTATGACACAGTAACCCCACCCCTCCTTAATTTTTTATAACTTTCTTATTTTAGAATTAAATCACTTACTCTTATGGCTGTGTTGTTGTCTGCCATAGCCCGAGGGGCGACAGAGCCCCTAAAAATAGAGTTTAAATTCTGCTTTGTACATATTACTAGTGAGATGTCAGATGTCAAAATCAATGAGAGTCCTAACCACTTTATGGTGCTGGACGCCATTGGACGGGGACTAAAGTCTTTTAACAAAATTGCCAAGGTTACACGGCTGGACAAGGCCCAAGTTGAGCTAATCCTAAATGATCTGATTGAACAAAGGCTTGTTATTCGCACTGAAAAGAAAGGCTTGCTTGGAAGGAAGGTAGAGCTGACCCTCAGCCACACTGGGCTTCAGCTGCTCAACACTAAAAAGCAGGAACTAGAGAAGCAAATGCAGCAGATCCAACAATGGCAAAGCAATGGCCAGACGCAGCAGCTTCAAAGCTACATGGACAATAACCGTATGTGGATGCCGATGATGCTGTTCTCTGGTATCATGAATGCCATGTTCTTTATGTCCATGATATCGATGTTGGGGATGGCAATGAGTCCTGCCGAGAGTGGTATTGTAGGCGACGAAGGAGCTGGAACAGCTGCAGATTCAGGCGAATCCGCAGGAGCTGAAGACAGTGGTGCCGGAGCAGACAGCGGTGGTGGTACTGATTTCGGTGGCGACTTTGGCGGTGGAGATTTTAGTTTCTAGTCTCTTCCAATTTTTTGACTATTTGCTTCTTTTTTGAATAATGCCTAGCTGCCAAGCACAGTCAGAAACATTGTGGTTGAGACAATTACTATTGTTCCTGCAGGCGCCAGATTTACAACATATGAAATTGCGATACCCATCACTACTGAAAATATTGATATCAATACCGATATCAGAGCTGTTTTTTTGAATCCTTTGTTAAACAATAGCGCAGCGACATTTGGGATCACCAAAAGTGACGAGACAAGTAGGATCCCAACAAGCCTCATTGACACAATGACTGCCACACTTGCAAGGATTATGAAAAGATAGTTTAGCTTTGAAATTGGCAGGCCACTAACTCGTGCTTGCTCTTCATCAAAGGTGATGTACATCAGTTTCCTATAGAGCAGGATGATTATGGACAGAATGATGCCAGTCATTGCCAGTATCGCCAGGGTGTCCTCTATGCTGACAAGCATGATGCTTCCAAACAAGAAGCTGAACAGGTCAAGCGTGAACCCGCCTGACACGCTTATGAGTAGTATGCCAAGCGCAAGGCCGGACGAAAGCAATATTGCGACAGTCGCATCCGCCGGTATCTTGGTAGACTGACGTAACTTTGTGATGCCCACCGCTCCTAGTATGGAAAGCGTGAGACCAGTCCAAAGAGGGTAAATGTTGGTAGCAAGCCCTATTGCTATGCCTCCAAACGCGGCGTGAGAAAGAGCATCACCAAAGAGCGAGTTGCGTCTTAGTACAAGAAACAGCCCGACCACTGATGAGGTTATGGCCACTGCAATGCCAGCAATGAGTGCGCGCTGCATGAACCCGAATTCCAAAACTTCCAAAATCATCTATCTATCTCTCATCCCATGTGAGTGTGGTTGTGTAGGTGCATGTGAGCCTGCATGCTAGATTCTGAATATGCCTTGAGGAGATCGGGATTTTCAAAAAATTCGTATGTCTTGCCGTGGAAGAACATTGAGCGGTTGATACATGCCACGCTTGTGGCAAGCCTGTTAACTGCATCAAGGTCGTGCGATGCCCAGATTATGGTGATCTTGTTCTCCTGATTCAGCTTTTTCAAAAGCAAATAAAACCTGTTTTGCATTTCAAGATCGATGCCTGTCACTGGCTCATCTAGTATCAAGAGCTTAGGATTGTTCACCATTGCCTTTGCTATCAGTACGCGCTGTTGCTGGCCGCCAGACAGCTCGCCTACTCTGCGATCCTTTTGTTCAAGCAGACCTACGGTTTCAAGCGCCAAAGCTATTTTCGCTTTAGATGTTTTGCCACTAATAGTGATCCCAAGTGACACAATTTCTTCAACTGTTGCGGGGAAGTTCTGCTCAATCGTTTTCTTTTGCTGTATGTATCCTATGCTTTTGAAGACTTTGTTGTTCTTCTTTTTAATGTCCTCTCCAAGAATTTTTATTGTGCCTGTGTAGTCATCAAGCAGCCCTGAGCATGCAGCTAAAAAGTGTAGTCTTGCCGGCGCCGTTTGGGCCTATTATTCCAAGTATGTCTCCCTCATCAATTGTGAACGAAATGTTATTCAGAACCAAGCTGCCCTGAATATGCATACGAGAGCCTGTCGACCTCGACTATCTGCATTCTAGACCCTCCTTCAGACTTGCAATATTCTGCTTCATCTTGTCAATATATCCTATGCCTGCTGCCCTGTTCCTCTTTGTCAACCCCTTCAATTGGGCTCAATACTAGCACCTTGCCGTTTGGGATCTCGTTGGCAATTGTATCTGCAAGCCTGCTGTCAACCAGATCTTCTGAATAAATGACATTGATGTCTAATTCGTTTGCAGACTCAATTATCTGCTGAATTGTCTGCGGCAATATTTCCCCTCCGGCGAAACGCCATGGATGCTGTGCTCCCTCAGGCCATACCTTTCTGAAAAGTAGATAAATGCGTCGTGAAATGCTATAAAGTCTGATTTGTCACAGTCGGCAAGCTCTGACCTGATAAAAGCATCAAGTGAGTCAAGCTCTGCGGAAAATTGGTCAGCGTTTTGATTGTAATAATCTGAGTTGGCCGGGTCTGACCTGGCCATCACATTGCGGATCTTGTCTATCTGATACTTTGCAAGCATTGGGTCTAGCCAGACGTGAGGGTTAACTCCAACGACAGCAGCACCACCTTCGTGCCCGTGCTCATCATCTCCCGTTTCATTTTCTTCTTTATAATCAAATTCGATCCCTTCGCTAGTGTTAGCAATAACTTTGGCGTTCATGTCATTTATCCATCTTTCAAAACCTGCACCATTGATGACCAGCACATCGGCCGAGCGCCCCCTTGACATATCCTCTGCTGTAGGCTCCCAGTCGTGTGGCTCTATGCCTGCCGGGACAAGACTTGACACTTCTGCCCTGTCGCCAGCAACCCTGGAGGCAAATTCATAAAGCGGGTAAAAGGATGCAATAACTGTCATCTTTTTCTGCTCTTCTCTATCTTGCTGAGCTGGCCTACCCGTCTGTACAGTGGCAATCATTGCAAGTGGAATCAATAAGGCAATGGTTGCTAGAGCGGCTCTGCTCTGATTCATCCTACTTTTTCTGACTGTTATTAAAGATATATACCTTTGTTATTAAAAAATATGGAAGTCCTTATAAATAACTTAATAATAATACATCGCATTGACGATAGTTAGTATTTCACTTAATAACGATATCTTGACAGAGATAGACAACTTGCAGAAAGCATTAGGCTTTTCTGGCAGATCTGAGATTGTAAGAGCTGGCATCAGAAATCTTCTGGCAGAAGAAAAGGACAGACAGGATTTGTATGGCGAGCTCTTTGCAGTCCTTTTGGCAATACACGATGAAAAATCAGACGATCAAGTGACAGAAATGCGACACGCTTATGATAAGCTGATCTCTACCCATATACACAACAAGATAGATAGAGACCGATGCCTTGAAATATTCCTGCTAAACGGCGAAGCTGCAGAGATAAAGGACATGACTAAGAAATTCCAGTCAAACAAAAAGATGGATCATGTAAAGCTGATAGCAATGTAATGTAGTAACAGGATAATCCGATAATCCCTATGATCACTTTTTTTACAAGCCCAATTGGGCTTGGACACGCAACTCGCGACATTGCCATTGCAGAGGAACTGAAAACTGACATCCAGTTTGTAAGTGGTGAAGGCGCATCAACCCTGATCGCAAGAAAAGGATTCAAGTCCCTCGACGTTTACAAGCCTGATAAATTCATTGTCGAATCCGGGCAGCTTCGGCATGTATTCAAGTGGATCTTGAGGTATTATTTGTATTACAAAAAGTGCAAGGCTATTGCAAAGGAAATTCTGAACAATCGTAATGGATTGATAATAAGCGATGAGGACTTTGCCTCGATTGCAGTAGGCAACAAGATGGGTCAAAGGCGCGTACTTATAACCGACATTACCGAAACCCATTTTACAACTGGCCTAGCGTCAATAATGGAGAAAAAGATGAACAAGTCAATGCATAATATTATGCAGACGTGCGACTGTGTCATCATTCCTGAGGTTGGAGACGACAGAGAAAATATCCACTACGTTGGCCCTGTAGTGAGGCAGGTTAGTGCTGACCGTAACACGCTGCGCAAACGATTTGGTTTTAGGAAAAACGTAATACTTGTCACCGGCGGAGGAACAGATGCTGGCAAATACCTGATTCAAAAGGCAATAGAGGTGCATCCCTCACTTCAAAGCAAACTAGATTCAGAACTCATAATCGTGCCTGGTCCTTCGCTAAGGCTGCCTGATTCAAGGGAGTATCGTAACCTTGGTTTTGTCAACAACATGCATGATCTAATCTACGCTGCTGATCTCGTAATATCTTTAGCTGGCAGATCTACGATGGATGAGTCTATGGCATACGGAACGCCTGGAATTTTTATACCGATAAAGAACCACTTTGAGCAGGAGCAGGGCGCAGCACGCTTTGGCTTCAAGTATGAAGATATTTTTCGACTTGCCTACCTGATCGAAGAAAAGATCGGATGCAGAAGCAACACAATGGATATGAAGGGTGCCGCGAGGGCGGCCAAAATTATTTCTATGCTTATGTGATGTATATACAACTGCTGGAAAATCTTGTATCCATGAAAAATGATATCCCATTTCCATCAAAACTTGCAATCTCATTAAATTATGAATCCAGTGAGGTGGCCCTTTGTTCCATTTCAATCTTTGGTTTTGTAGTCATTCGTGGGTTAAATCATATTACTAAAAGATACATTGCCTGTATGTGATAAATGTAGAATATGCTTGCTGACCAAAACCTAACCATCTTTATGATTATTTAGATGACATCTAAAACTACATTTCTGGTAGAGGGTATTAATACTCCTAGCCAGCTGATTCATAGCAGTGTGAAGCCAAGCACGCTTGAAGAACTACTTGGTCGAGATTACAAGAGGATATCAAAAGAAATAGAGAAGTTCATCTCTGACTATATTTCTAAAAGCTCTGCAAAGGGGCTAGTAATAGGATTGAGCGGTGGTCTTGATTCGTCTGTCGTTCTGAAATTAAGTGTAAATGCGCTTGGGGCCTCAAAGGTGCTTGGACTTGTTATGCCAAGTGACACTACCCCAAATGATGATACCAATCATGCAATAGATCTAGCCAAGGAGCTCAGGATAAAATATCGCGTTATTGATATCCACCCGATAATCAGAAAATTTGAAGAGATTTTGCCAGAGGACAAGGGAGCAAGAGGAAACCTGATGGCAAGAATTCGCATGAGCTTTCTATATTACTATGCGGGAGTTAATGGATATCTTGTGGCAGGCACTTCTGATAAGAGTGAAATTCAAATTGGATATTTTAGTAAGTTTGGAGATGGAGCCGCAGATATCATGCCAATAGCTGGATTGTACAAGACACAGGTAAGATCTCTTGCAGAATATCTGGGAATTCCTGTAGTAATTGTTCAAAAGAAGAGCAGCCCACGGCTCTGGGACAACCACCTTGCAGAAGAGGAGATAGGAATGGATTATGAAATAATAGACCCGATACTGCACTTGCTAGTCGACAAGAAAATGCAGCTAAAAGATGCGACAAGAAAGCTAGGAATACATACAAAGCATGTCAATAAGGTCAAGAAGATGATAGAAAAAAGCTTGCATAAACGTAGCCCTGCTGCTATTGCCTCTATATGATCTTTTGTTTGCTTGTAGACGTGAATCTAATTCCAAATTTGAAAAGTCTCATTGATGTCTCTTCCATTTGATGGTATTGTGTGGATCTCAGGAGAAGCACTCATGACCACATTATTTCACGGCTGGAAAGTTCTGTATCTTTGCTCTACAATCAAGTCAACTGCTAGTGGCAAACGCTTGACCCCTATACCTTGGGATACAGTCAATGACATTACTCAAGAACAATGAGGACTTGATTGCAAACTATTCTCGATGCTTCTCAAATTGCGAGTGAGATAGTGTGTGGCTGTACAGCAGTTTCTTTTTAGAAAGACAGGCAGGCAGACAGGCTGACTGACGCTTGAATCAGGTAGCAAAAGCTGCAGGACCAAAGCGATGTCCTGCGTGCACTCCAGAGCCTGCGCTATAAAATAAAGAAATTTGCAATTAGCAGCATTGAAAATTATTACTTCTTCTTATGTGTTCCATATATCTTGATAATGCATGCTCTCGATGTCGGACAGAAATTGATTAATGATATATGTAATTTCTACTTCTGTTATCTTACAGATTCTCAATCAAAGATGAGTAATGAAGATCTTTAGTAAGAGTTGAAGTATTATAAGGAAAATAATACAATATTTTGTCTCGTATTGGAAGTTCGCTTGATCTTGCATTCTATTAAATATGCTCTGACTCCCTCACGGTATTTGTCGATGGTAATTCATATCTGATAATCCTAGTATGACCTGTTAGCATTTTGTGTGCTCTAATGTGTGAATCAAAGGCGAAAACTAACTGGCAATGTTTACACACCCACATAGATTCCATATCTTTCATCTATCATATTCTGTCTTCACTCATTTAAAAATAGTGGCAAGTCAATTTGGAATAACAACTAGCTGCCATAAAATAATCTGTAGCCTCGAAGAATTTACTACATCGTTGAATTTTCGAACGATCGCTAATGATCCTAAGGAAGACATTGTCAACAGCCTGATTGGACATGCTTAAAACTTGAAATATTGACCCTGTATCTTCTCTAAAGCTAATCTTTACGTCCTGTATCTGCTAATATGGCTACCAGAGCAATGATAAAAGTAGTAGAGTAACAAGATAAGCAGAGCATGCCTATTTTTCTCAGTTACCTCCGATAGATATAGATTGTTACATGACAGCAATATATTATCACTATTCGCATTAATCAGTCAGATGATAAGCTTTAGGATCCATGACTAACTAGCTTGTCAACCAGTATACAATCGAAATGGCAAATCATGGCTGGTTTTGCAATAAAGACATGTCTGGACTGTAATTTGCACATCTCAAATGTTTTTTGAACTTATTTATGAGCATGAAGAAACAATGCGACAATTGTTCAAGGAATTATCAAAATCTTCATTCTTTAATCACGCCAAAAGATCTATAGTACAATATCGTAATGCTTTATCAGACTTGCTTCGAGGAGATAAGCTCCCACCGCGACCAGCAGTTAAAAAAAACAACATGGTAAAACTGAACTTTTATTCATAGATTGGTTTTCCTTCAGAAGTATACTTTTTGATCCTTCTGCCAGGAGGTGGTTCTGCATTAGTAGGATGGGTAGGCTGAGGAGTTGTTTGTTCTTTGACCTTTTCTACAGTTTCTTCTTTCTTGCGCCTTAGTTTGTCTAGAAGACCTATGGATGTTGTTGGATTGCAACAGATAAAAGGATTGCAAAGAAGATAACAGCGCGACTTTAGGCTTAAAATTGAGTCTAACCTAAGTGAAGACAAATCAAAAGTTCGCATTCTTCACAATTGAGAATTAAGATAACAAAACTTAATCTCATACATCTTCTTTTACATATGTCAGAATTAGCAGCAGAGCCTAATAAGGTGATTTTGTCTTATTTTAGTTAACACTTGTATTGTATTTTAGAAAGAACGGAAGAGAGCATGCTACTGGGACAGAAACAATACGCGGAAAATGAAAACTATTGGGAGAATGAACTAAGTTCGCTGGGTATAGAAAAGAAACGAAAGAATGAACTTAATGACAAGAAGGAATTGGAAGCACTTGCTACTGCTATAAAGGAAGTCTATTTTAGGATCATATGACTGTCTACGATGACAGCCACACAGAAATGACAAACCACAATTTGAACTATATTATCTAATAGTGCGACCGCTATTTACTTGAAATAGAGTCCATTTGCCACAGCCTGCCGCCATAGTTTGAGTCAGACCAAAGGATGATGATTGCAACCGTCAGAAGCGATTGACAAATCCATTGCAGGCTTTCTTCTGTCTACTGTGTTCCTAGCGTTTGCCCTAAGCCTACTTCCATAGCATGGATACCAGAGTCAGTCCCGCTTGATAAATATCTCCCACATTGCTACCTTTTAATCCTGTAGAATATATCTCCCAGTACCCGTCAGCTGGTCTTAGAGCCCTTGTGACGTTCGCATATATCTTTGCACGTCGATCATACATCACATCCGATGCCTCGTTGTCGTAGTTAAGCCTGCCATTTATGGCATGATCCCTGCAGACTCCCTGTTGTAGCATCCACGTTGCTCAACCAAATGTGCGAGGAGATGATCACGACGATGACGGTGACGACCCTGCTACTGCTGCCTCCTCTATTTTCTTCTACAGCTTTTTCTTGTGTTGCAGGTGCAGGTCCAGACTCTATTACTATTTCCTTATCTATTATATTCTTGGTAGGAATCACAATTGTCCTCCCCTGATCATCCTTTAATATTATACTAAATGAGCCTGCTTCCTGTACAGTACCTGTCGTCATGCCACCTATTGTTACCCTTTGTCCCTGCTTCAGTGTAGGTTGTATCTGTGTTGTTCCTCTAATCATTGCTGGAAACGCTTCTCTCAATCCGTATGCCAATCCTACCCCGACACCTATTGCTATGGCAGCTGCCATACCCCATATTAGTGCGGAGATTACAGAATTAAGTATAGCCTCACCTATTTGTAGCTGAGTTGTCGCCACAACCAATACTATGGCATACAAAATCCCGGTAGCAACTAACCCGATGGCTTTACCTCCTACTACTCCTCTTGCAGGAAGCTCGCGTTGCATCCACCTTCCAACAAAGTCTGCAATGAGCGCACCTATTACCAATATTATGATGAAGGCTACAACATTTGGAATCCATAGCCACACATCATTGATAGCTTGAGATAGTTGAGTAAATTCAAGCACATTTACTGCAGCAGAGATAAAGAATAGATACACAAACCACCTAGCCGCAACTGAAATTATTCTTGTTAGGTTCCATCCCGCCCTTGACACCGATTCACCTATACCTGTCCTGCTCCAATAGCGATCAAGGTTCATTTTTTGGGCGACCTTTTTTACAACCCAGCCAATAATTCTACCGACTAGAAGACCTATTCCAAGTAAAATCAGAGGCAGCTATTATATTGGGTGCTGCTTGAGCTATAGTTGTTACAAATTGGTTTAGAGAATTAGTGACTGGCTCTATAACTGATTGAACACCCGATTGCTGAAGGAAGACTGAAAACAATGCAATAATTTGACCAAGCTGAGAAAAATCGTACACGATCTATATTACAGTATTCCCGGTATATAAGTATATAAGATTATTGCAATATAATAATCTCAGATTTTTTGCTAATGAATAGTTCCACCCATCTGGTATTGTTGACGCCTCCATCCCAATCCTCGAAGGTAAATTAAGAGGTGAGAGAGGTATCATAAATACCCCATAAGTAAACCAATCGATAGCATAGTTAACAACCAGATGAGCAGCAGGTTGATTCACGAATAATTAATGAGCTCTCGCAGATTGAGCGAAAAGAAAAGAGCATTGCTGAGGCTGAAATCCAGCTGGCAATTCAAAGGGACATGGAGAAGCAGAAGGAAACTAGACAGGAAAGAAAAAAGAACCGTGATAGTAAAAATATTATCTTTACTATCAGTGTAGATTCGTCAGTGTAGATATGGCATTATTGTATTGTTGAGGGGTGGCGCTAGACCAAGTTGTTGTAACATGACTAATCTATCGTAGTATATCTTACCTCCCTTGACCTTTCCTTCGCTGTCCCAGTCAAGGACCTCGAGTGCATCGACAGAGAAGTTGTTACCAGTGGCAGGATAGTCTTCAAAAGGCTTATCATTTGTGCCATATAACGTAAACTTGGAGAAGGTTTGGTCGCCTGATATGTAATACTGGTAGTTTGCGATCTTTGCGTTGCTAGATGCATTTAATGGCCCGCTAAGAAAGTTCGCTAAATCCTCCGTGGTATTCAGGATTTGGCCTGTTGCTTGATCTACGTAGTGAATCTCAGGTTCTATATATGATTCAACTGCAGATAGGTTTCTCTCATTAAATTGCTCGTGTAGCCAATTATGACGTTGTCTGAGGTCGTCAGATGGCGCTGGTGCTGGGCCTGGTGGCACCCTATGAGGTGCAGGTGATGCTGTAGCTGTTGGCGTAGGAGTCTCAGGGGCTGTCAAGTTGACGGGCAATCCAAGGTCTTTTATCAAACTCAACCTATCGTAATACATATCCCCACCAAGGGCCCTCCTATCCTCATCCCAGAGGATGGTCTCGGCCAATGGTATCTCGAACACATTGCCTGTAGCTGGGAATGCAATCGATACGTCGTTTGTGCCATTCATATTACCAGTCATGAGAATCAGACCCGTGGAATTGTCTTTTATGTATACACGGTCTACGAGCTTTGCATCACTAGAAAAATTCCAAATAGAACTAGCGTAGGTTTTCATCTGTGGTAGGGTAGGTAGTGGGTGGTGTGACTGTTGCGTAAGCAACAATCTGTGTGAATAATAAACTACCAATGACTGCTGGCAGAATTATTTTTGCAAAAATTAAGGACATTAATTGGTGAACATTAATTGAACTATTTAAGTATTTTAAATTGCTCTACTCCGATTCGGGAAATTAGCCGATATGATGCAGACATTGACTATTGTCCATCGTGCAAGGGCGTGTGGCTTGACAGAGGAGAAATAGACAAGATCGTAATAGAAAACCCGCATGGAAAGACATTTAGATCACAATGACGATAAACTCCATATAACATTTGCAGCATCTTTAAATAAACATTGTAATCATTAGATGCATGTATCAAGAACTGGTCTCTAAACTTGGTATTCCATTTTCTTAGTTCAATAGTTTTCCTGCCTGATACAATTAGCTCTGCATAAGGTTGTTTAAGCGATAGACACTTTGTCATTGATATTCTTCCTGTTTAGCGAGCACTATTAATTTAGTTGCAAGACATCGACTGGAGCTAGAACAATCAACTTTAAACAATAATCACCAGAGGATAGAAGATTAAGAAAACTCCAATTGCAGAAGGACAAAGGATACATTACAACTTTGTCAAACCTCACATGGGATTAGAAGGAAAGACACCTGCAGAAAACTCAGGACTAGACGTTAAAGGTTGGAAGGAATTGTTAGAAAATGCAGTTCATCAAAAAGCGACTTAAACGCCATGATCAGTACTATTACAAACTCAACTGCGATTCTAAATGCTTTCTATCCGTCTCATTTGTTAAGTCTATTATCTGCAATTCTTCAGGTGGTTGTGGTTTTACTCTATTGACAAATTTTCTATCATGAACAAGAAAGTAGCTACAATCAACAGTGAATGCTGTAAAAAGATGTAAAGCGTCAGCAGGACGGATTTTATAATCGTCTATCCACAACATTGAACGTTTTACTAATTCATTCTCCACTGGAACAACACGAAAATCTGCTTCCTCATGGGTTTGCTGCCATCTTTGGACAAAGGCTGCCATGATTTCTTGGCGGTCTCGCTTATTTAGTTCTTTGTTGTCACTCTTTCTATTTATCACAGATATTGCTTCGTTAAGAGACCACCTTGAAGTGATGATCTGTAGTCTTCCCTTGTGGGTAGTGGTAGCCGCAAGTATCGTCTTATCTATGAGATCTGAACCTATTTCTGACACAAATTCCTTCAGTAGAGCTGAAGTATCAAAGTAAACTCTTGTATTCACTCTTATTCTTTATCTTTATCTTCTTCGTCTCTCATCAATACAAGTTCATCATTTATTTGACCGATTTTACTATCAAATATCTTACGGGTATACTTCAAATCAGTATGCGGTTTGTATTCTTCCTCTATACCAAAATGTTCACGCAATACCTTCATTTCTTCAGAAATCTCTTCGGATTTCATAAATCCTATTTTTTCAGCTAGCTTTTGCTTTTCCTCTTTTTTCAACATAGAAGGAACACTGTTTTGCATACTAGCCACGACTCCATTTAACATAGGGTGACATTTAGCATTTATGGTTTTGTCAAGATTGTTATGTATGTATGATAGTAAATGCTGAAAGCACTCTTGGATAAAATGAAGCAATTCACCAACCAAATTGCAACAACCAAAGAAAACAACCATTAAATCAACACTACCAATCTTTTGGTAATAGATCAGGATGGCAAAGCTTCATCATGAGTAAACTATCAGGAATCCGACGTTTTTACTCTACACCACCATTTTTGGTAATTGCCTTATACCATTTTTCTTCAAGCACAAGTAATAATGAATAAAGCTATAAGCTACCGATGTCTTATCTATTCCTAAATGGAACAGTTAAGGATTATTATTGAATAATGGGTTGCTCTATTGTATTTTATTCCTGTGACAGGGTGGCAGATGCGGTTGCTGATAATTAGGAGCTCACCTGCATAGATTAGTAGTTTAGCTGCTACAAGTTCACCTTCTTTATCATTGGTTATAGGAGAAACATGTTTCCAACGTAAATAATAGTCCCAAGCTCCAAGCCTGATGCCTGATGCGCACATTGTATAAACAATTGG
Source organism: uncultured Nitrososphaeraceae archaeon (assembly GCA_963786915.1). Lineage (GTDB taxonomy): Archaea > Thermoproteota > Nitrososphaeria > Nitrososphaerales > Nitrososphaeraceae > Nitrososphaera. Next base: position 40,819 of record CAWBAU010000008.1, on the reverse strand, counting down.
TTTTATCCTACGGTCAGGATACTCAACCAGCTTACGTATTTCTTCGAAAGCGGGAGCTCTATCATTGGCGAGCAAGCTTCATCCTTGGTAATCCTCTGGATATCCTCTTCCAATTTGTTGCTGTTATATCGTTCATTTCACAGAATAATCTGGCAGCGCCATAGTAGTTGTTGAGAGTGCCAGCAGCAAGTTCTTTGCACATGGCTCTTTGCTTGTGATAATTGACGAGCTAATTATGCCGTCTCGAGTCCATTGAACATTATCTCTCAATTTCTCCAAGAAGGTTTATGATTCTCGTGGTGTCTGGCTTAGTCTATGTTATGAATTTCATTAGCTCTTCGTTCGTTTTTTCTTTCTCCTCAATGTTCAAGGCATGTCCACTTTCGTTGAACTGGACTAACTTTGATCCTTCGATACCATTATTCATTACCTCAGCCAAGTCAAATAGGCTTACCTTATCATGAATACCATGAAATATTGCCACGGGCAGATTTCTACCACTGATCATTTGCATGTCATTTCGTAGATCTTCATCGCGCAAGGATTTTGCGCTACTAACAGTAGCGTAATGAGACGCTGCCATACTTTGCGCAAAGAGCCAGCTGAGTATTTCTGGCCCTTGAGATTCAGGGTTGTGAAAGAGGAGTTTACCAAATTCAGTGATTGTTCTTGGCCTGTTTTGCATCAATTTTGTGATAATCTGGTCGCAAAATGCTCTATCCTGTCCATGCGGATAGCCATCTCGTTTGGTAAAAGAAGGCGCTGCTGCACCCATGAATACTACATGTGATAAAGTGTTTGGATAATACTTTGCAACATAGCGCATTACAATTGCCCCACCCATTGAAAATCCTACGATGGCAAATTTTTGTTCAAGCTCGAGCTCATTCATGACCTTTTGGATGTCGTCAGCAAAAAAATCATAGTTATAATGTTGCCATGGCTTTGCTGACATACCAAAACCTCGAAGATCCAAGGCAATGCAGCGATAGCCGTTCTCTTTTAGAGTTGTGAATTGATATTCAAACATATGGAGGTCTAGTGGCCATCCATGAACAAAAAAAATGGGCTTGCCATTGCCGCCTGTATCTTCGACATGGAGAGATACGTTGGCCTCTACTGGTATCATAGCCATACTGAATACAACAAGTGCCATATTGCTTATAGCAAATTACAAAGATTTTTGGATCTTCCAGTTCTGCTATAATACCCTGATTTGACTTTTCATCAATCATGACCACGATAAAGGACTCAATCCAAGACAAATTGACCCAATAATTACACTCATACATACCCTCACACACTCACATACTATTATCAAGACTATGCACTCAGAGACGCAAACAAATCTCCCGCAAAGGCTGTTGAAAAGAGTAATAGAATAAAATAGTAGCAAGAACAAAAAGTTTGTAGTCCCTGATTGTTGTTGTTTGTATGAACTTCTCTTGACTTTTCACATCTTTCATTAGAAGGCTATTTATGATGATCCTCATTGCCCATTGAGCAAATAGCATGAGATACAGAAGTAGGACGGACATAATCAGTAAGATTCTAGATACTGCAAATGGCGGTGGCGCTACAAAGACCAAGATAATGTATCAGGCATTTCTTAGCTTTACACAAGTGAAAGTGTATGCGAGGGCTCTAACTGAAAATAACTTGCTTAACTATGATGCATATACTCAGACATTCAAGACCACTGAAAAGGGTCTTAGGTTTCTTAACACCTACAATCAGATCAACGATGCCATCAAGATATCACCACGACCACGACCACAACAAAAACAGATATAGATTTAATGTAGAGGAGGAGGAAAACGAGAAGATGTCTGACAGATGAGAGAGATATAATACTTTGAATTCTTTTACTGACTTTTTTCCTCCTCTTTTGCCTTACTTATCAACTTTAGAATTCTGATAACTTTAGCTGTCTTGCTTGTGCTAGTGGCTGTAGTAGTGGGGAGTCTTCTTCACTCTTTGTCAATCCTCTTCTTCTTTTCTTGCTGTTAACTTTAACCTCCTATCTGCTCAACCTCTTCACTGCATTCTGTTAGCTGCTTGTAATTGGTAAGGAATATGGACATTAGTATTAGTTAAGGTCTAGCTATTGAACAAGATATAGGGGCAGGCAGAGAAGTAAAGCCTTATCTACTGCAGATACATCTCTACTCTTCCAAAAAGCATGAGACGACTTGTATGTGTTAGCAATATCAGAGGAGGAGGACTGACGCTTATCAGGTAAAAACAAGAGCGATAATTATCATACTAATATTAATCATAGAGGCATTCTACAAAGAGAGGACACAAACCATGATAATAATAACGACAAACCGCTAGCTAAACTACTTGTTGTAGACGATGACCCTGATATAGTTTAAGTTCTCAAGCTCGGTCTTTTAAAAAATGGATTTTTAGTAAATGCATTTACCAATCCAGAAGAGGCATTACAAAGCTTCAAATCTAATGCAGAGAGCTATTGTTTGGTGGTGTCCGACATCCGAATGCCAGGTTTGTCTGGGATACAACTAGCAAGCAAAGTCAAAGAGGTTAATCCCAACGTCAAGGTTGTCCTAATGACTGCTTTTGAGATAAGAGATAATGAGTTTTCTAAAGTATTTCCTTCTACTAGTGTTGACGGCTTTGTTCAAAAGCCCATTGGCATTAAAGATCTGACTAACAAGATTTTGAGCATTATAGGCGAAACCAAGAGAAGGAAAGCTGAGGAGGAAGAGATGTAAAAAATCTTGAGTGGTGAAAGTGAGAATGATAATAAGGAATCAGTCATGACATGGCTCGATGAAGAAGTAGGAGAGGGAGAGAATGGCATTGTCATATACCCCAATTTGCAGACGTTCCGCCAGATTTATACGCAGCATGCTAAAGATCAACTAGCAAAAGAAGAAGATGATAACAATAATACACACAATGAACAATCAAAGCCAAGAATCATACTTATCGCAACTTTTTACGAAACTATCGACAGCGTAAAGCATAGCCTCAGTGCTGTCGGTGTAGACGCCCAGAGCCTTATAGACAACGGTTCATTAGTAATAGTGGACGCTTTTAGCTCTTACTATCCAGATGTCAGTGGTATGAAAAAGCTGGTAGCATCCCTTTCAGACCGTGCAAGAAAAGAGGGCAGAGATGGAGTTACTGCCATTGTGGATATGGGCTTTTTCTTTCTATTTGGTGGAGACGGCAGAGCTACAGAATTGATAAATTATGAAGCATCCTTAGCACCAAAAACAGAAGGTGGCAACGTCAAAGGCTTCAGCTGCTATCACGGAGGAAACTATAATACTCTAAAAGACAGTCAGAGAAAAGAGCTTGCTCAAAAAGGGAAAAAGCTGTTAGAAGTTACAGAAGGCACCACCATTACTTTCTGATGCATGTTTTAGTAGCATAAATCCAGCCAATTTCCATCCCATTTTCATATTTAGGATTTGTATGAGAGACCGCAAACTTTGCATCAACTAGATGTTTCTCTAAATCGCTAAAACCATGATGGTATTCTACCTGAATGTGAGAGAACTTATCCAACATAGTCTTACCATTTGACAAAATTATGTCATACTCACAACCTTCACAGTCTATTTTCAGGACAGCAGGAGAGTCGATGTTGTATTTATTTATAAGTTCTCGAAGGGTGTAAAAATGAATATTGCTTCCTAAACTGCTTTGCGTTGATTGACAGCAAACTCCTTTGGCTGAAGCATCAAGTACCATGTCTTTGCTCTGACCTCCACAACAACCTGCGTTAAGAAGTTCTATCTTGTCAGTAAAACCATTCAGGGTGATATTCTTCTGAGCTACTTCGAAATTCTTTGGGAATGGTTCAAGGGCGATAACTTTCTTTGCGCCAGTCATTGCAAAGTATATCGATGAGTCGGCAATGTTTGCACCGATATCTATGACAACCCTATCCTTGACAGGCAAAAAGTTATAGTCTTTTTTATAGAATATATTAAACAAGTCGCCGTTTGATATCCCATTGTAAAACTGCAGGCCGCTTTCTGGCAGAATGATCTTATCAAACTTTAAGTCATAATCCCAGCCCGTCATATGAGCACACAATTTGGTTTTGTTATTTGGGATCATGTTTCTTCTATTGTTCAATTCCATGTCGAGTGCATTCATGACTATACTTTCTTTTCGATGATTTATCGAGGAATAATTGCTGTAATTGCTGTGCAAATGCGTAATGTCCTCCATCCTTCCACAACTGCTGCATTCCCAATTGACTGCTTCCGCACATACTTCACAATTTGATGTTGATGCTAAACGCGTTCCGCATGCTCTACATGACCATTTGTTGGTCAAAAAGGCCGAAACCTCCTTCAGCTAACCATCCCATTTTTTCCATTTTCTCCATTTTCTACTCCCGCGGCATACTTTCATCCATTGCAACCATATAGTAGACGGTTATGCAAGTCAGATCACTAATGCGATAGAACTGGCATGTGCGCTACGATGGTAAAACCGTATAACTCATGTGAGACATACGAAAGTAACCACGTTATATGTGAGAAGCTAATTATCGGATTTAAACATTATCGGTAAGCTCCTAAACTATGACATCATCTTTTTGCATGGCGTTGCTAACGTATTTGTTGTTCTTTACTGCAAACATGACTCCAAGATAATCCACATATTATGTTTTTTAAGAGTCTCATTCCTATGATGCAAAAATGATATCAAGTTATCCCTCGCCCGCAACGACATTAGTCCTCTGGAATAGATCTTCTAACGGGTGATGTTAGGGCCTACCCTTTTGATGATTGGGTGACTAGGAGGAGTAGAATGAGCTGGACTACTACTATAACACCAATCATTATTGAATAATGGGTTGCTCTATTGTTTTTTATTCCTGTGAATAAGATAGGTGTTGCTGTTCTATCTAACAACGGTTGTTCTTAATATATGAAAGACAATTGGCGTTAATTAATGACAGTGTTGCTCGTTATTATACGGCGCCTTGAGAATTAGCTTTCCTGACCTGCTAAAAGAAGGCCTCGCTTACTTCATTCCTTACACCTCTAAACAACTTCTACTATAAAAGAAAATAATAGAAGAAAAGGGAGTATCTGTTCGAGTTTAGAACAGCGTGTGTATATATCTCTCTCTGCTACTACTCTGCTTCTCCTTCATCTTCTACTTCTATGCCTTCTGCAGCCGTGGTCATGTTACCTCCTAATGCATTAAGGGCTAAGTTCAGGTTCGTCAGCACGCCCTGAGTGTCATTATTCAACGCTGCCATGCATGCTTGTTCTATGAGCTGTGTTGGCGATGATGATGTAGTTTGGTTTCCTCCTCCAGTTGTGGTAGCATTTGCAGTCATAGTGCCAGTTGTAGCATTAGTAGCGCCTCCAGCTGTTATTGTTGTTGCATTGGCAGTAGCGTTCTGGCCACCTCCTACCTCTCCTGCTATTTGTGTTGGATCACAAGCAGATTGTGCACCGGTGGCAATACCTCCTGTTGGTGCTGTCATATTGACAGTTGTTCCTGCTGTATTATTACCTCCTGTGGGGCCCGCTATTTGCTGCCCTACTGGAATGACTGTTTGAGCAGTGCCACTCTGAGTTGTATCAAATGGTGGGTCTATGCCTATGCCAATGATTGTCACTACAAAGTTAAAGCCTCCTGTAGTGTCAAACATCACAGTTTGCTCATCAAATCCAGAATGTGTGTGAAGATCTGTCATTGACTGAACTGTCTCACCATTATTTTGGTCAATGATTTCAAAGTTGTAATTTACATGACTTATCGACTCACCTGAAGAGGGATCCTGGAAATCAAGCGTGAACTCTGTATCTTGGCCTGGCTCTATCTCCATAGGCTCCCAACTAATCAGCACATTTACAGATTGATTGTCTGTTGCTACAGTCACCGGTTGGGGCATTGTTGTTGTGGTGGTGGTAGCTACTGATGGAGCTGTAGAAATTGATGCAGTCATTATTAATGCCAGTGTAAAGATAGTCGCTGCTAGTATGATACGGTTGTTATTCTTTTTGTCATTATTGAGATGTATCATGTCTCTGACTGCCAAGCACGAATACTATAGATAAAAGAGTTCCCCTTGATATAGAGGGGGTGGGTAAATATTGGATGGATGTGAGCAAAATGTGAGAGGTCTTCGCTAGTGACTATTATCAAGTGCATAATGCGTTGCTCTATTGTATTTTATTCCTGTTCAGTGATTTTTGGTTATGCAGTTCTCTCTTGAAATCTTGGTTAGCAGGTGCTCCTTTACAAAAGGCCTGCAGACCTTCAGTAATAAGGTCAAGCTTACGGTCAAAGTTTGGGTCTTCTACTGTGCCTGTTATTACTTCTCTACTTTTTCCTGCAATTCTCCTACTGCTATTAATCGTCATTGTATTTTCGTCTATCACTATTCATGAGAGCCCGCCACGATATAAGGTATAATATTATTTAATATTATTATTGATTAATATGTCATATCGCACAAGAAAAACCCACTAGTAATTAATCATCAATGAAAGAGCAATACAAATTTGGAACTGCTATAAATTGCATTGACGGAAGAACACAACAGCCTGTAATAGATTATATCAAGCAAAACTATGCCGTTGACATAGTAGACATGATAACTTTCCCTGGTGCCAATGGAATTTTCTCAAATGAATTGCGCCTTGTGGAAGCATCACTTGCAAAACATTCAGCATCCATATCTGTTGAGAAACACAACTCACGGATCATAGCAGTAGTTGGACATTATGACTGCGCAGGCAACCTGGAGACAAGAGCCATCACTATGTTCAAATCAGAAAGGCTCTGCAAGAGATATCTTTATGGAAACTTCCTGCGAAAATCATTGGTCTCTATGTTAACGACAACTGGCAAGTTGAAGAAGTCAAATAACAATTTCCCTAGCTTCTGGTTTAAAAAAACACCAACTTGATGCTGTGTTAGTATAGCATTATCTGCCATGTCTGCGCACTCTGTGCTGGTATGTCCTAATAGCTCGCATGAGGTCGATCTTGCGAAACTCTGGCCAGAACACATCCATGAACATCAACTCGCTGTAGGCACTCTGCCATATCAAGAAGCCGCTCAGCCTCTTTTCGCCAGATGTCCTCAGGATAAGATCAGGCGATGGTTGCGGTAAGTGTGACGTATAGAGGCATGATTCAATGGTCTTTTCATCAATTTCGTCAACTTTTATCTGACCCTGCTTGGCCATTTGAGCTATCTTTCTGATCGCCTCGATGAGTTCCTTCTGACCACCATATGCTATCGCGATGTTAAGAAACATCGAATCATAATCGGCAGTCGACTCTTCCAGCTTTGTCAATATCTGCTGCAAATTATATGGAAGCGAGCTTAGCGTCGCCTATCGCCTTTATCTTCATCCTGCGTTTGTGCACCCGCTCGTCATTGTAGAGCCTTTCCAGCTTCTTTTCAAGAAGCCTGTAGATGTTCTCAAGCTCTTCGTCCTTACGCTCGAGGTTTTCAGTTGAGAAGTACATACAGCGTGGTGATCTTGATGCCTACATCGTGTATCCAATTCAATAGTTCTTCTGCCTTGTCCGCCCCGTGGTTGTGCCCCCAACTAGTATCAAGCAGATGCATATTGGCCCACCTCCTGTTGCCATCAAGCACAATTGCAATGTGGTTTGGCAGCGGATACTTGATAATTTCCAACTCTAAATGTCTTTCATAAAACGTGTATATGCCACTGAGCTGGAGAAAGGTATCCATCAGTGCCCTGCCTCCTCTATCAATATCTGTTTGAAATACCATTTTTGCTCTTAGTTGCCTGCCTTTTAATGCCTTGATTATCCTGTTTGCGTATATTTAGGCTGTGTTACTGATTTGAATTAAAATGTAAGGAACACTTCTTCAACCGGCTCTCGTACTCCCATTGCACGTATTGATTTCTCGAATTCCCGCTTGCCATCAGAGACTAAGATCCGAAGATTACTCCTGCCGCTTTTTCATCATTCGATAAAACGCAAGAGACTTCCTTACATCCTTGGCTACTATCTGAGCCGGGTCAATGAACCTAGCGGCCGGCAGGAGCGAATTGAGATATCGTTTTACAAACGGCAGGTGGGTGCTTGAGAGAGTAATGACGTCGATCTTTTTGTCGACGTTATCGCCCAGAACGCGTGATATCACATCAAATGTGCGTCGCTCATTCTCCAGATGCACCCCTTGCTCTATCAGATCAATTATAGGTGAGGCATTGAATTTGGTCACCAATATATGTTGGGGTACTTCCCTGCGAATCTGGTTCTCAAACTCTCTGCTCCTTATCATGCCCCCAGTGGCCATAATTCCAATATGCTTTTTCTTTGTGAGTCTGGCGGCCTCTTTGAGGGGTGGCCTGACTCCAATTACCGAGATGTCAGTTATACTCCTTCTTACCTCGTCGAGTACCTTGTACAGAGGGAGTGTTTGAGGCAACTACTACCAGCTTTGGTTTATAGCGCTTGAGGTAGTTTATTGTATTAACAATGATCTCGCGCAGTTCTGAATGCGACTTGGTACCATATGGAAAGTGAACCTTGTCTGCAAAGTAGAGCAGGTCTTCATATGGTATCTCGCGCCTTAGCTCGCGTATTATTGAGAGCGAGCCAATGCCTGAGTCAAACACGACCACAGGGTTGTTAGTCAATGCTATTTTTTGAGCATGATGTAAAATAAATGTGTACATCTTGAAGCGATATTACAATATTATGGCCTTCAAGTTAAGAGAACTTACAATGTAACTTAAAACACACTCCAAATGATCGCCTGATAAGCTAACTGTGAAGTGTTTATAATATTATTTTATTCTTGTAGGTGTGCACAAAACACTCTTTAACCATGCCCTAAAGTTATGGTGTCATAGCTTCTTATTCTTTGTCTTTTTTTAACCTCCCAATTTCTTCTAAGAATGCTGTGCTATATTGTTTGGATTATTCTTCGTTCTTTTCTTTCGTATCATCCACCCTGCCGCTTTGTCTGTATTTTTCTCCATTTTGATATATAGGTATGTTGAACTAAATTGCAAGCTATACTAAATGCTACATTACTGCCAATCAATAGTGTAACAGATATTACTTCAGCAATTCCTACTGAAGCCTGCAATGGAGTAAATTCGTGTTAGAGCTTAATACCGTCGGGAACGGGATAAATAGTCTTATCATAAGATTTTCGAGCTTATCCTCTGGAAATAGATCATGCCCAAGCGATGTCGCTTTAGTTAATTCTATAAGAAAACTAATTTCGATCATCTCTGTGGCTGCTCTGACTTTACTGCTTCTGACCAGATCTATTATAAAACTCATTTTGCGCCAGATGATCTGCTACAAATGAATTCGACCCTTAACCGATGCGTATAGGTTCAGTCATTCAAGGAAAGTATCTTATGATACCGATTCAATTCATTCAAACACCATATAATGGACTCTGCACAGAAAGAGCAACAACAACAACAACAACATTGTATGAATTCGTGCTAGCTTTTCCTTATCTGGTCGACTAGCGTCCCGGGTTTAATCTCGTCTGCCTTCTTGAATTCTATCGAGTCAACAGCAGCATATTGTGGAAGCACATCAAATTTATGCGGCTTTGTTAGATCATGCCATCCAAACTTGATGTACGTCATGCCACCGCCGTGATCGCTCTTGAATTTCTTCAAGCTAGCCAGGCTAGAAGATGAGCGGTAAAGTACGTAATTGATCCTTTCAGAGCTCATTTCTACGGGATGGGCAATAAACTCGTATCTTGCAGGGTGCTCCACAAATACAGTATGAAATATAGGAACCTCTTGCTGCCTGACTTGCCATTACTTTTTCCCACCCCTGCTCTGCGTTGTAGCGCAAATCAAAAATAGGAGCTACGACGCGCTGCTTTTTGTCGCCAAAGTACCCTATTCCCAGAAATTCTGAGAACCTGACGATGGCAGCAGATGTCCCGTCGTTCTGCAAGATAGCCTGCTGAACCATTGATCGATATATATAATACTACATCGATCGGCATTTTCACCTTTATATCTATGGATGCAATACATTATTACATGTTTAGCCGGATAGGAGCGGTCATCTTGCTTGTTTCCGACATCAAAAGGTCGATCAGATTCTATCGCGACACCCTTGGTATGGAGCTAAAGCAAGAGTCAAAGGACTGGACAGAGCTTTCAACGCGCGGCACAGTGCTTGCGCTCCACCCTGCGAGAAAAAAGAAGATCAAAAAGAACAATGGCATGCTGGTTGGCTTTAGCATAAGCGACTTTGACGATGTTATTAACAGCCTGAAAAAGAAAAGGGTCAAATTCTACAAAAAGCCCAAACAGGAGCCGTTTGGTAAGCACACAATAATCCAGGATCCTGATGGGCATTTGATATCAATTGTTCAGATGCCTCAGGAGGAGATTTCGCAAATTCCATATTATCACGGCTTTGCGCCGGCCTGATCCTTGAACCACACATACACTGGAATCAGGGGATGCACTAATCTCGTCTCTTGCGCTCCTTTTCTATTGTAGCACACCATGACCATCCTTTGAGCTAGTGCCGAGCGGATGTCTGACGTAAGCTGAGAATCCTTAAGCGGGCCGTATATCTCCAAAAAGTAGTCCTGCTTGTAGTAAGCAACATGATGCGCAAAGCAGTCAGATATTATCGTTGGATCTCCTGCTATTTGATTCTTGACATCCTGTGATTTTCTTTCAACAGCCAATTGCAGTTCTCTATTGATGTAGTTACTTCTGATGTATTCCGTTTCAAGCTTGCTTGCGGAGCTGTTGATGTAAATGTCGATCTCTTTTCCCAGCTGGGAGGCAGTGTCACTGCGCAAGACTGCCGACTTCGTCAATCTCATCTTCTCTTATCATGCTGTTTCTGCCGTATAGATACATCATACACATCAGCTCATCGGGGTCTACAAAGGGAAAGTTTCGTTTACCTGCAATAAAATCAGAGATGCGCTCTGCCATGTCATCGGGCAGGATCATGGCCATATGAGAGTCGATAACTATCATGTGAGAAAAACTATTTAACGTGCATATAGTTGTACGCATCTTGCAAACTAGGGTATGTTTGAAATTGATAGCGCAAGGAAGATTCATCTTATCGTGCATGGGCAGCATCAGCTAATAGAGCCTACTAAGGACAAGCTTATTGCCACCAAATTCCTGAGAGAGAACATGCAGCCTGCATCTCTTGACAAGGCCGGCGACATTGGTGATTATGTGGCGATGTTGTGGCCGCCCATGGGTCCAAAAGAGATCGTTGTGAGCCAGATAACTGGCACAGGCAGTAACAGCGGGCAGGGGATGGGTGCATGGGCTTCAATAACCCAGAAGGAACTTTTTAGGATACCCCTGTGACATTCGATAGAAGAATTGTTCCTCACAATCTGACCATCTTTACAAGCGGAAGACAATTAGTTTAGCTTATGGTTTATCGAATTACACACCCGCAATTAATAGCAAATCCCCCACTCGAATTTGCATGAATGCTTTCGATAAGAATTGGAATAATCAAAATAGGACAAGCGCAGGAGACAAGTTGAAAGAAGCCCTGGCAGCTCAGGGCCCTCTCAAACCTAGGCTAGAGACAGCATCTAACAAGCTACAGTTGCAGATATCAAAATTAGACACCATAGTTACCAAACTAAACGAGAGAGATGCCTCTTTGTTTAGGCGAGTAGTAGATGCTGTGCAGAGGCACGACACTGATACTACAAAGGTGCTCTCAAACGAGCTTGCCGAGGTGCGCAAGGTCTCCCGCACTCTTGGGCAGGCCAAGATGGCATTTGAGCAGGTCTCAATGAGATTATCAACAATACACGATATGGGAAATGTAATGGTCGCACTGGGGCCAGCAATAGCCTCAATAAAGAGCCTAAAGCCTGGCCTTGGAAAGTTTGTACCAGGTGCTGATAGCGAGATCAACACCATGCAGACTTTGCTCAACGGCATAATGATGGAGTCTTTGCAGAGTAGTGGCTCTGGAATCGAAGTCAATACCAGCTCTGGCGAGCGATGTCGACCAGATAATGATGGAAGCTTCGGCAGTCGCAGAGCAGAATATGAATGACAAGTTCCCATCGATCCCAGCTGGCAGCTTCAGGATCTCAGACACCGAAAGTCAGCAGTGATGTAAAATGGTATCAAGAACCGGAATATTAGCAGTCTTTGGAGCGATAGGATTTGCTATAGGGTTTGTAGCGTTCTTAGCATCGCCGACGGTTGCAGACGCATTAGCAACGATCCTGAATGTGGATGCAAGCATTGTCTTTGCCCTGATAAGCGGAGTGGCAGGAGCAGCCATTAGCACGAGTGTGATAACCTTGTGGGCGAGAAGACCGTAAAACCCTTCACTCTTTCTTTTCTTTTGCTGCTCCCCTTTTCTATATCCATGTGTGAACCTTGCATCATACACTTTTGAATATTCATATTTTGCTGGGGCAATGGCCTCACCGACAATTATCAGTGCGGTTTTGATTATCTTGGCCTCTTTCGTCCTCTTAGCAATGTCTCCAAGCGTCCCCTTGATTATTTTTTCGTCTTCCCACGTCGCTCGATAGACTACAGCAGCTGGCGTCTTCTCAGTATAAACTCCGCCCTTTAGTAGCTCATTTACTACATCAGCTATTAGGTGCACGCTCAGATAGAATGCCATCGTTGCGCCATGTTTGGCAAGCTCGGCTATTGATTCGCGCTCTGGAACTGGCGTGCGAAGCTCTGCCCTTGTTATTATCAAAGTCTGTGTTACACCCGGCAGAGTCAGCTCTAAGTTCATGTCTGCAGCAGCTCCTAATAAAGCAGTTACGCCTGGCACCACCTTGCATTTTATACCATTTGACTCCAGCTTGTCTATCTGCTCTCTAATTGCGCTGAAGAGCGCTGGGTCTCCATCGTGGAACCTTATAACAACCTTGCCCTCCTTAGCAGAATCGTACAAGATCTGATAGATCCTTTCTCTGTCAATTATTGCTGCATCGTAGAGCTGCACACCTTTCCTGGCGTACTGCAGAATCCTAGGGTTAAGAAGCGAGCCGGAATAAATAATAGTGTCTGCTTCTTCTACCAGCTTTTTTGCCCTAAGCGTGATAAGTTCAGGATCGCCAGGGCCTGAGCCGACAAAATATACCGTCCTAGTCTCTGGCATTTTTCTTTGCCACCATAATAGAAAAGTACTTTTCAGTCGGGCCTTTTTTGCCACGAAGCTCTGAAATCTTTTTCATCTCAAATACCTCACCCTCGTCTGAAACATTCTGAGCTATTGCAACGGTCGCACTATCGGGAAACCCGGCCTCCCCCAGCATATCAATTACACTATCAAAGTAGCGTCCATCTTTTAGAAAAATGACTGTATCACAAGCGCTTGCTGTGCGCTTGACTTTTTCCAGATCATAACACGCAGGTACGATAGCTACGGTTTCGTCTCCTTCTGCCAAGCTTATCCCTGCTTTAGCGGCAATTGCAAACATGGATGTCACACCAGGCACGATTTCGATTTCGATGTCCTTGTGCGTCCTCTTCAATTCGCGCTGGATATAGATCCAGGTGCTGTAGAGCGCCGGGTCTCCAACTGTGAGATATATGACTTTTTTGCCGGTTCTGACTGCGCTTGCAATTTCATCAGCGTTTCTCTTCCAGTAGTCCCTGAGCGATTCCCTGTCTTTGACCATCGGAAAAACAAGGCTAACTGTCCTGGTAAACTTGCCAATATATTTTTCAACAACAGAAAGCGCGATGCTAGATTTGCCCTCCCTTGAAGTGGGTGCAAATATTACATCTGCTTTTTTTATAAGGTCTGCTGCCCGCACCGTGACAAGCTCTGGGTCTCCGGGCCGCATCCAATACAGAAAAGCTTCATGGGTTACAGCACAATCGCAGAGCAATTTAAGTTTATTATGGATAGAGCTGATCACCAGTGTAGCGGTCGACGATCCTTATGGCCTTAGTCGGGCAGGTGGCTGCGCAGCATGTATGCTTTCATAGTCAGCGCAGGTTTCACACTCGACCCTTGCCTTCGGATTGACCATCTTGTTCTTTTCCACCACAAAGACTTTTGGCGCAAGAACTTCACAGCTGCCAAACGCCATACATAGCGAAGGCTCAACAATTATGTGGAACCTGCCCCTTGGCATATCAAGTAAGTATGACTCATTGAAAACATCTGCAATTACACTTTCGTTTGCCATTTTCCATGGCTTGGGGTTTGTGTACGCTGGCTCTTGTTTCGGCTTCATCTGCCACGTGCTATCAAATCCAGTCTTGTCGTATTGTGCCCTATTTGCCCCATCTGACAGAACTTCAAACGCAGCGTTTATCTTTTTTATCATTTCTTCAGCAAAGACTGAGTTGTTCCTATCCGGATGATATTTTCGGGCAAGCCGTCTATACGCATACTTGATCTGCTTATAGCTGGCCTTCTCCGTAACGCCAAGAACTGCATAGTAGTCTTTGCTGTCTGTCAAGTCTAGACAATTTAGGCTAACTCAATTATTATGTCTTATTCTAAAACACCACCCGACAGTAGAGATTTTTGAAGGATTTTGTACTGCTCAATTAATAGCTCAATTAATAGACAATTATATGGTATTTGCCAGATATTACATTGTTACCCCTTAACCATACTCGTCATTTTCCAAGAGAGTTGATCTACCGTGTGTAAAGAAATCTTCTATCGCCCTTCAGTTATAATGACAGGAAATCTCTCTTTAAGTTACCAGAACTATTTTCTCCTAATATCCTAACATATCACTAGCGATATTTTGGTGTACCTTTTACAAACTCGACTTCTGCTTGCCTAAAAAGAACAAGCTTAAGAACAAGTGGTTAGATAATGCTAACCGTTATGGCAAAAGCCAAAAGCAAGCAAAAGAAGGGAAAGCAAGCAAATCTTTCAAAAGCAAGGAAGAAGGGCGGCGTAAAGAAAAAAGCTACGGCCAAGGTTCGTAAGGGCGGCAAGAAAAAGGCGGCCAGAAGAAAAGCAGCGCCTCGGTCAACGGCAAAAAAACATGGTGAAACGGTGTCTGCTCCTGCAGCATTCACCGAGATCGCATCTGAAGAAGTGACATCGTCTTCACCTGCTCTGGGGGAACAGGACATGATAGGATCAACAGAATCAAGTGGGGTTAGCGAAAGCGGGTTCACATCAACTGACAGCGATAGCAACACAGAGTCCGTATAACGAATTATGCATAAAATGCCTCTACATCCAAGGAAGAGCTTTTTGAATCTACCTTCGGTATGGACTATATTTACTTTTTAAGTCTTCCTGTTTAATATTTCAATTTCCTCAGGGAGGGAGTTGGAATAACGTTATATTAAAATTATCAAAGTTTGTTCTACTGATGCTGCTGGTACTTGTAACCTGCATTCCAACAATCAATCAATCAATACTGCGTAGGCAACTATTGGCATACACTTCTGATGTACATCTGGACAGCACTGAGGACCTGTAATATAACAGCAATCTGCATCAATACAGGCATGCCAATCGTCGTCATCGTATACCGGGCTCGCAGACCATCCGGTTCTGATGATTCTAATTATGCATCAAGTATTGCCAGCTTAAGGTTGGCCAGCAATGGTGTTTAGGCACACATTTGTACTGACTATTATTATACTGGGATAAGTCCAATTGCAAACAAAGGTGACATTGAGGAGTGGGGCAGCAGATTTGACATCGATCGCATATCCTTAACGAGCGGATAAACTATGCTGGTTGGGAATTATGCTAGCACAAGGTGGTAACAAGTAAGCAGTTCAGTAAGCACTAACACATATGAGTACAAAGGCCTTGCCACGGAATAGAGATTTCTCTTAACAGGCGGATACTCTATAGTCGGATGCGATTCTAGAGTGAATATTCATAAAATGACTCTGCACTTTGATAATCCTACTCATATCCGCTATGCAATATTCTGTAGAGGAGCTGAGATGCAGAAATAACTCCCTGAGTAGATCAAGAGCTGATAATGATAATCAATGCAATTTGCATGATGTAACCACACAGCGGAACACCAAAACAACTGTAGTATAGGCGAGAATAACACCTGATACTCTCACATTTAATTTGTCTATAAGTAAATTGTAATAGATGAAACTGGCGTAATGTCTATACACGGCTTGTCCGTTTTAAAGAGAGTATATATGAATTTGAGTATCTATCTTGTCATTGCGTTACTTGGTGCTATTACTTGCATTATTGTAGGTTATGGAACCAACAACGCTATTGCGACATCGCTAAGCACACAGCAGTCATCTATAGTGAGCGAGCAACTTTCAAGCAACGATGGCAGCACGACAATCCAGCAGTCATCAGACCAATCACAGTCGAGTTCAAGCGAGCTCGCTTGTGACTAGCCAAAATAGCGGTAGTGACAGTGTTTCTTCTTCAAACACGGTAGTAAGCCGTACAGACGGTAATCTCCAAATAGATAGGCAATCATCAGGCATGATCGCAAGCTCCACTCTTAACCTCACAAGTGGTGAAGTGGAAGCCGTCCTCTTTGGCGACTGGTCTCTGGATGGTACGTCTGGATTTGTCGCCAATTTTACCTACAAACCCTCAAACGGTACTGCCCCTATAGGATATGTAATGAGCGGATTTGAACTGCATTCCATTAATCAGATAAATGACGATCTCGTGATGGCAGGTACAATAGATGTTGCCTCAAACAGCACAACTGCACTGCAAGATACCCCTGTCACTATAATGATCCAAAACGGCATACTGGTAGTAGGATTTGAAAAGGGGACTGGGGCCAGTAATCTTTTCGGAGGTATTCCGATACTTGGATTTGAACAATAGGGGACAAGCAAAGTTACATTTAGGGTTTAAGTCTGGGCCTAACATTTATGAATTCAGAGCTTAGGGCTGGGTTCACTAGGCTGCTCAGGTCGTTTGATGATGATCCTGACGATGTTGTCCAGATAACAAGAGCATTTGGGCTTGCAACCAAGGCCCATAAGGGACAACATTCTGAGAATAAATATGAACACTATATTAGTCATTCACTGAGAGTTGCGCTAATCTTGGCCGAAGAGCTCAAGATACAAGACACTGATCTTGTATGCGCTGCGCTATTGCATGATGCGCGGATACCTGAAGACGATTTAAAAGAGTTTGGAGAGCGCGTATATTCAACATTGAGCGCTATTGATTCATGGACCAAAGAAAAGGCCTCAGAAGAATACTTTGCCAGCATGACGAAAGCGTCCAAAGATACCCGGTATGTGAAGCTGGCAGAGCGGCTGGATGATATTCGAAGCATGAAGGGGCAGACTTTCAAGGATAAGGTAATAAGATACAAAGAAGAGACTCAAAAATATGTAGTCCCCATTGCAACTGCAACTGACGATAAACTGGCATTTAAACTCTCAGTCGCACTTTATGAACTAAAGTGATGAGCGGGGCACGCATCTGCCCCCTGGACCTTTTTCATGTTTTCCCCAGTGCTTGCCGCACCCCATGAGTCTGTGCTCGGTGCATCCACAGATAGGGCAGTGCTTTACCTTTTCCTCTCCTTCTTTCATACCTAACATATATTGCAGGTATTATTTGAGGTTGAGGTGAGCGAAGATAGTACTTCCTTGTTTGGATGAATCAGCTAAAAAAGAGGTAATCAAAAGATTTGGAAATAGACGCTCTGCTACTGTTTGTGCATAGTATATCTGCTATGCAAAGTAAAATATTGCTACTCCTGCCATGTGGTAACGATATTAAATCAAAGAATTAGCGTGTAGTAGCAATGATGTTTTTTATTGAAAGTTTGCAAGATTAGACGAGAATTGCATTTTAGAGAGAAATATCTTAGTAAACTTCAAAGCTTCATGCATGTAAGACTTATAACCGATATGACAATATAATATTCATATAGACGTAACATGGCTGATGAAAAAATGCTCTTGATGTTAAAGTATCTCGGAAAAGAACTAGATTTGGAACCTAAAATTATCAAAAAAACACTCAAAGGAATAGGAGTTAAGGAAGTATACCTTGGCAAAGTAGAAGACAACGCAACCCACATCACATGTTTTGCTAAGTGGAATAGTTCTAAAGCCGATAAAAAGAAGGGAGAAATAGAAAGGAAAATTCCAAATATGAAGGTTGTCCAAATGGAACCTTTAATTCGTATCTGATTTTTATAAATAAGTAGCTTAATGTTATCAGTTAATTTTGAGCTTACTGACTACGCGGTTCAAATTCTATTGAACCGTGCATTTAGGAGATAGTCAAAAAACATATACCTGCAATGATTAACGCAAATGCATAGGCAAAAGCGTAGAAACACTAAACACTAAAGCTAGACTAGTGAATGCAAATCCTTGTGCTATTGCTGACAGAGAATGTATGTATTTAGGCATTGCATCCGCATCAATAACTAATGATATATCTATCTGTAGTCTGTTAACGCCTATAGCAGATACATTATGCCGCCTGAAACAAGCGTCACAAATTCCACGCCTGCAAGCTCTTTTGCCCTTGCTACTACTGCATTGAGCCATAGGCTGTCTATGCCCTGGCTCCAGATCGTTACCTTTTTGTAATGCCTCTGCACCCCGTGGAAAAAACCAATGCAATCCTCCACTGTGCTGTTAGGATATTTCTGGCCCATTTCTTCAACCACGGTTTTGGCCTCTGCTGGCAAATACAGGATTGTAAGTGTTGGAAATGGGACTGCAGCCGAAGATGACAAAGAGGGATCATCGTCCAACATTTTATCTCAACTACCGGATCGCGCTTATATCATGATTTCGAAAACAGATTTGTATATTGTGGCCTTATATGATGTTATATATAATGTACCTCTTAGTAAAATTTTATCAAAAAATAAACGGTTTTCCCTCATCACATTTCTCACACAACTTTGCATATGCATTAATCTCCTCTGCATTTGACGAGTTGTAGGATTCAGTCATGGAACTATGGCCGCAAGATTCATTATGCAAAAAAGAGGCTAGATATCAGCATACATTGAAAACTCATGCGGATGAGGTCTCACAGCCAGCTCAACGTGTTCCTTCTCCTCATGCTCTATTATCCTATCTATGATGTCGCCGTCAAATATTGGCTTTAAGAAGACGTTATCACTTCTAAGCTCCTCGTAGGCTTCTCTCAAGCTTGGCGGCAGCTGCGTTATTCCAAGCTGGCGCCTCCTCTCTGAGGTCATCCTAAAGATATCCTCATTCACCGGGTCACTTATGTCCTTCTTCTTCTTAATACCATCTAGGCCGCTCGCAAGAATGGCTGAAAACGCAATGTAGGGGTTACATGAAGGATCAGGAGCTCTAAACTCGATTCGCTTTAGGTGAGCAAACTTGGTTCCCTTGTAATGAGCAGGGATCCTGATTATTGCAGATCGATTACCGGTGCTCCATGCCACATACACTGGAGCCTCATAGCCGGGCACAAGTCTCCTGTACGAGTTGGTAGTAGGCGCCACGATTGCCGCAAGTGCTCGAGCATGTTCTATTATGCCTCCGCAAAAATAGCGTGCTGTCTGCGATATTTCTGCGTATTCGTCAGCAGAGTCATAGAATAGGTTCTTGCCCTTGTTCCAGAGGCTGATATTAACATGCATGCCGGACCCATTGTCGAGCGCAATCGGCTTTGGCATCATCGTCGCAATCATGTTTTGCTTTTTGGCAATGTTCTTGACAATATACTTGTAACTTTGAACGGCATCGGCAGCATTAACCAAGGTATCAAATCTGATGTCGATCTCGCATTGACCGGCAGTCGCTACTTCATGGTGATGAGCATCACACACTATGCCGAAATTATTAGTAAGTACATCGACGCATTCATTACGATATTCCATGAGGGTGTCGCCAGGTGCGCTTGGAAGGTAACCCTCCTTGAGCCTTAGCGCATAGCCCACACTGTCGGTAGACCATGGTGCTTCTCTTGACGTGATGTGATAGCTCTGACCTTCGTATGGAGTCATGGTATTAACCTCAAGCTTATCAAAGACAAAGAATTCAACTTCTGGGCCCCAGTAAGAAGTGTCAAAGCCTTGCTCTACGAGATACCTTTCTGCTTTTTTTGCAATGCCCGGGGGTCTCGTGGAAATATCTCACGCTTGCTCCCTCCGCTCAAAATATCGCATATCAGCCTTGCAGTGGGTGCACCAATCCAAGGCACGGTGGCATATGTAGCTGGATCAGGTCTTATAATAAGATCGGATTCGTGTATTTCTGTAAAGCCGCGAATTGAAGATCCGTCAAGCTTTGGAAGGCCATCAGTGAAATCCTGGATCCGGAACATCTTAGAATCTATCGTAGTGTGGTGGAACCTGCCAAAGAGCCCTGTGAACTGCAAATCGAGGAACTTGATGTTGTCTTCTTTGAGCCGCCGCATAACTTGCTCCTCACTAAATGTTAATGGTTCGATCCTGCCGTCAATCAATTTATAAGGCAACTGAAATATACCATCAGTAGGCACTAGAATCCTATAATTTAAGGCTTAGTGAGCCAAATGTCAACAACATCTGGGCAACAAAACAGCAATGAAATGGACGCCGAAAATAGCGGTAGCCTTACACTTAAAGAAGTCTACAAAATGTTAGAAAAAGAAATTGAAACGCCAACACTTCAGTCACTAGAGCCAGACACTTTCCAGAAAATAGCAGAGGCACTAGGCAGCCTGAAGGGCCAGGCCTATGAAGGTATCGAAGCAAAGGTAAGGGATAAAATGGTCGAGATGCTTGCGACTTCGTCATGTCTTATGATAGAGACAAGACAGTCCAAGATGAGCTCAGGCGACGAGCCTCTGGACTATTCAAAACTCACTGATGAGGAAAAATATATCCTTGATAGCAAACGGGAATCAAACAAAAGAATAGACGAAGTTATTGCTCGCCTTAGTCAAGGGTAGGCCAAAGGTGCTCGAGTCAATATCTGCAAGGATGCGCTCAAAGCAAATAGTAGTTAGATTCCTCAAGCCAATAGAAGCATTCGTTGGGATAGACATGAACAAGTACGGGCCATACGAGCAGGAAGATGTGGCAACCCTTCCATTCGAAAATGCTCGCTCGATAATTGATGGCGGTGGGGCCATCGAAGCATGTATTGAATAATCTGGAAAAAATTAAATTATGAAGATCTATTATTAGCAATGCTAGACTGCTTTGTTATGAACAAAGAGTTGTTCCCCCTATTAGCCCCGTTAGTAAAAATCAGGCAGAGCAGGCCAGAATAGTTATGATGATAGTTTCAAAGAGCCTTCCAAAAAAGAAGGATCTCGCAGAGCACAGTGGATGGTACAAAGTAGCAGATCTAATAGACTTCCGCAAGAAATCAGCAATGAAAAGGTGGTGCAAAACAGAAGAGTGTGAAGCTGCCATCAATGACACCGTAGAAAGTTGTAGAAGCGGCAAGAAAAGTGTCAAGCTCGCTTGCTGGAAAGATACAGGCGAAAAGAAAGAACGCCTACTTGATGACTGAGTGAAAGATTAAGTAATTAGTCTAATATGCCTGATGGACTTTAATCAATTGCCATGCCTGCTATCAATAAGGACTAAAAATTCTTATTTAGCATCGAATTACAGTGATGATGCATATCAATGGTTCATCTTGGCATTGACATTGATCAGTTCATTCTCCTTACTATATATCCTGCAGCCGCATTTTTCGTGATAGGGTATGTTGCAAAGAAGACCAAGATGCAAGCTGTAAAATCATATTTTCTGCAGGGAATAACTTGTATCGCTTTTTCAATCGCATATATTTTTGCAGTTCCGAATGGCGGCGCGCAGGGACTAGCAATAGTGCTTGGAATGTTTGGTGCGCTATTGCTGTTCATGGCAAGGAAGCAAAAGATCGAGCAGCTGCAGCAGAATATCTAATGAGAATTTAGCATCTTGTTTGCACGCTCGATCCTGCTATCCATTAACCCTTCAATCCAAATGTGAAACTCGTGCTCGGCAACCTCGTAGCTGCAATTGTGTTCGCTCATGTATTTTTGGATAAACTTTACCTTAGTCCAAAGATATGCTAGCTCGTCGCTATCGTCGAGGCTCATAGGTGCACAAGTTCTAGAAATGTAAGCATTGTACTTAAACTTGACGCCTCTTGGCAAAAGCATGTTACAGCATATAAAAAACTAAATGAATGAATGATGATAGTAGATGGTAAAAGATAAAGTTGCAATAGTTACAGGAGCAAGTAGCGGCATAGGCTATGCGCATAGGCTATGCTACTGCTCTGGCCTTATCTAAGGGCTGGTGCAAAAGTCGCTGCAGGCGCAAGGCACATGGACAGGCTAGAATCGTTGCAAAGTGAGATCATCAAAAATGGAGGAGAAGTTTTCGTTCAAAAACTGGACGTCACAATAAAGTCCGAATGTGACGCATTCGCTGATGCTGTCATGAAAAAGTGGGGTACCCTCGATATCCTTGTTAACAAAGCTGGTCTCCAACCCCTGAGCTTTTTCAAGAATCTCCAGGTTGAGGAGTGGGACAAAATGATCGATGTCAACATCAGGGGAGTGCTTTACTGCACTGCTGCAGTAATTACACCTATGCTGAACAAGAAGTCAGGACACATCGTCAACATTTCTTCTATAGCTGGAAGGATTGTTTATTCCGCTGGAAGCGTCTACTGTGCGACAAAGCATGCCATTACCGCATTCAGTGAAGGTCTTAGACAAGAGTTCAGCCAGAGGTCTAATATACGTATTACGTTCATTGAGCCAGGGGTCGTTACTACAGAACTTATAAACACTATAACCGACAAGACATTGGAAAAATATGTTGAAAGGACAAAACAGATGGAGGCACTGCAGGCAGAAGATATCGCAAATGCCATCGTATTTGCATTGCAGACTCCAAATCATGTAAATGTAAATGAGATACTGATAAGACCAACAACTCAAGAACGGTAAATACCGTCAATTTGGAAATCACTTTTTTGATTCGCCTAAGGCGAGGACCGATAACTGATTGTTCATTTATAGATTAGGTAAACTATCTCGGGTAACCCCAGATAGATATGTTGTTTACTTTTGATAAGAATATCAAACTTCACATTTGTAACGGCAAGGACTAAATAAGATTACAAGATTCAACTTTTGCGATGGCTCGCGCTTGTGGGAATAGGAGTGCTAATAGCCTTTACAACGCTTTTCGCAGGAGTACAGGTTACAACAGCACACAGCAGCAAACAACGCCTGCAGAGACTCACCAGATGCATAACAATAATAATCTTCAAAGCACGAATTTATGTGCCTTCATGCCTTAGCCAGTTCTACTTCCCTTCTTCGACACCAAATACAATACAATATGACTATGAGCATTTCAATCTGTGTCACTAACCTTTGTATATCTTCTATGTGCATTGCCTGTTCCTCCTTTTGTCTTTGTTTTGATTTCAAAAACGCTTTCAGCTTATCTGCAACTCTAGGAGCATTTTGAAGCATCTGGATTTGCAATTCAAAATGTTTGTCTATAGCCTCACTATTTTCTTTCCCCGTCATTCTTTGATTTGATTCAACCCTGATGTTCAATGCCACACACAAGCGCTAAGCTTGATCATGTACAACGTCAATAAACATTTAATTGCCAGATATAACATCGGACGATTGCTCTGACAGTTGGCTTCGTCACCATCAGACAGCCAGTCACCACCACCACCTATGTCTCCGGAGCATCCTCACCAGCACAAGCTCGTGCGCTCGCTCGGACTCCTAGACATAACCATGGTGGGAATAGCAGCAATGATTGCTGGAGCTATCTTTATCCTAATTGGTCCTGCAATAAATCTTGCAGGCGGCGCAGTGATCGTTGCCTTTGCTATCAATGGATTAATCACATTATTTACAGCCATGGGGTATGCAGAGCTCGGTTCAGCCATGCCCGAAGCTGGCGGTGGCTATCTGTGGGTCAGAGAAGGGCTTCCTCGACCAAATGCCTTTATCAGCGATTGGCGTGGCAGCTAACCTTGCAGTATCGATTGTAAAGATACAGCAGGAGGCACCAACAGCAAAATAATAAACGACTATCGCAAGCGGGATTTAGGAATGTGTAGTATGATAGAATATAGTTGAAAGCCATCAATAAGAACCTAGGACTACAGTGGCGATGGCAGCAACAGCAAAACTTTCAGCTCAACGTCTGCTAGGGCAATAAACCTGCAATTCTTATCTACACCTGCATTCCTGCTTCCAATTTTTGGTGTTCAATGGAAAAATAATCTCCATTAGCTTCCTTATTTGATGCATATTGATTGATATATTTTGTTATCTATACTTATTCCATGACCGATGGTTCAACAGGAGAAAAAATCAAGGAAAAAGTAATGGGAACTAAAGACAAAGTAAAGGAAACAATCGGAATGGGCGGAGGAGGCGAAGGAGCCAGGAAAGAGGACGAAGGAGAACTCGGACCAGGAGCTGCTACTAAACTTAACGATGAGGTTGCAAAGACAAGCTCAGACAGCCCAACGAAAAGAGTGGAAGGTCCAGGAAAGGCTTTAGGAAAAGAAGAAGAAGGCTCAAACTAAGAAAAAAGCCATCACAACTCATAATGTGACATGACAGTATGAGATTGATTGGCAAATAGAGTAGTCATCACAATCATAAATAGCGCGTCGTCATAAAAGATTTCGAGCTATGTATGTTCCCATAGATTACTGGAGACTATGAGATCACTATCAACAAGGAGTATCTAAGCAACTCTAATTATCAAGATAGAGAGATATGTCTGGTATATCACGTGCAATTAGACAGGATTTGAGCGACCGAAGAACCATCAAAAGAAGCAACAGGACAGCTGCGTCTGGCTAAAGTATGACACACAGATGTGCTATATGGGATAGTAAACAAAGAAGGAAAGAGGATAAGAAAATGACAGATGGCTATCGAGATGAGGATTTGTATGAATGTTGTGCAGTTGACTGTAGAGAAGTGGGCAAGTACCTTTTAATATTAAAAGAATGGACTGGTACTCAATACGGAGGAAAAACTGAGACAGGCACTCAATTTCCTGTTACTAGCGCCTATTATTGCAGGAATCATTTGGCTAAGAAATTAGAATTACTGGCTAACCGTTATGCATCAAATGATGATGATTATGAAACTGAGAAGGACATGCCACCACCGCAATATGATGGTGATACGCCTCTATGAGAGTGTTTTTTGCAGAACTTCTAATAGGATTATGTTCCTATTCTATAGTAACATATAAGAATTTAAGATAAGGCGAAAATAAAAGAGTCCCTACTCATTCGGTTAAAATCGAAACTCTGATTTGATGGACATTATAATTAACAAGCGATCAAATATTACGAGTAGTTATCTCAGGATCAGAACGCTGGACGCAAAGGTTCAATTATTGGGCTTTAAAGGTTGCATGTATCAATCATTGTTGCAGCTATAATAATAGTGTCTTATCCGCCTTCGGCTGCTCTTTCTTCTGGTGATTCCTCGCCCTCTGAATGAGAAGACTCTGTATTGTTAGCAGCTTCTGATTCTTCACCTTCTGTATGTGCGGGTTGCCCTGTTAGAATCTCTTGTGCAACCTCCCCTGCGCTTTCATTTTCATGACCTTCAGGCTCTAAAGCTGAAAGCCTAAGATGAGTGCTTATTGCCAAGCCGACAATGACTGCAGCCGCGATTCCCGATATGACTAACACGGTCGTCCTCCTCTTGTTCAAGTCGCTCTTGCGTGAGCAGTTAATTTATTAAATTCCCTGTCGTTTCTCAGTATTGAGTCTCAAACTTAGGAATTAAACTATGACAATAATACAAAGCCAGAAGCTCAAATCTCACATATTGTCTGCGCTGTCAGACTCGAATATGCAAAAGATATTGCAATCAACGTCTTTTTCTGACAGGTCTCCCAACGATATCATCCGAGAACATGGTCTTCCCCACGCCACTGTATACAGGAAGATAAACGAGCTGATAAAGTTCGGTCTTTTAGTTCTTTACAGGTCAGAGATAGCAGGAGGGAAGAGGATTACCTACTACAAAAGCACCTTTCGCTCTGTAAGTGTAAGCTATGAAGGTGTTGCAGAGACTACGATAGAAGCAGAACCCAATCAAGACGCTCTTGAAAAACTTTCTATGAGATTCTATGACTTGTGAAAGTGGATAGTCGGTAGATACATGAACATGGAACTGATTCAGGTCATCTCTGCAGGCGTGGCGTTTGCTGCCAGTTCCATTCCACTTTATTTTGCGATAAAAGTGAAACATGAAAGCCAGAGAATACTATCATCACTGTTGTTCGTTGCATTGTTAGCCTACGGGTTTCATTCCATGCTCGAATCATTTGAGATAATTAATTATGACTTCTTTGCAAAGGTTTGTTTCATAATCTCTGCATTTGGGTTGATGGTTTCATACTTTATATTTCAGCTCAAAAGATTCTCATGCCCTCATTGGTGGGATATTTGGAATTGCAATGATGGCTTCATTTGCAGTGTGGATGGCTGGCGAGCTCTTTGAGGCTATAGTTATAACAACAACAACAACAACAACAACAACAAAAGAACAAGTAGAAGAAGGAGAAGAAGGAGAAGAACAGCGACACCGTCACGACGAAATTATTGATAGTATCAGCTCCTTGGTGATGTCAGGATTTGGCGTCTTTCTAATTTTCAGGTTCTTTTGGTTGCGAAAGGCAGCGACACTAGAGGCAAAGCTATAGAGCACACGTATATGATAACATGGCAGCAGAGAGAACAAAGGTAAAGAAAATTGCTGTAACACTGCTTTTCTTTTTCATAGCGGGTCTATGCGAGATTGGTGGTGGCTACCTTGTATGGTTATGGCTGCGCGATGGGATGAGCTTGATACTCGGCGCTCTGGGTGGTTTTGTCCTATTCCTATATGGAGTGGTGCCAACATTTCAGCCATCGCACTTTCACAGAATTTACGCTGCATATGGGGGTATCTTTATTGTCATGGCTGTAGCATGGGGATGGATTGTCGAAGGCATTGCCCCTGACAGATTCGATATTATAGGTGCTGCAATCGCACTGGCTGGTGTGGCAATCATTTTCTATATGCCAAGAAAAAGAGAGGGAGAGAAAGCCGTCTGGTCGAAGAAGAAGTGACACAAGCACCTGTCACATTAGCGTTATTCTTTGTCGCTGCAGTCGCAGAGATAGGCGGTGGCTATCTAGTGTGGTTGTGGCTGAGGGAAAGGAAAACAATTGCACTAGGAGCTCTTGGCGGTATAATCCTCTTCGTTTATGGGATAATTCCGACAATGCAGCCCGCCGAGTTTGGAAGGGTGTATGCTGCATATGGTGGGATATTCATAGTATCAGCGATCATTTGGGGGAGAATGGTTGACAAAAAGAAGCCAGATAGGTATGAGATAATAGGCTCAATAGTTGCGGTCATTGGCGCGCTTGTCATTTTTTATGCGCCACGCTGAAGGATCTTGATTGCCTTCCTTCTGAATGGCAACAATAACAATAACAACCTTATTACCTCTGCAAATCTTTAGGCTGATGTAGGGCAATTCATATCGTCAACAGGCGTCTTATTGTAGCGTCTGTAGACAAACTGAGCAAAAGACTGCAATGTTGTCTTATACCATATTCCTGTATTCTTGGATTGAATTGTCTTTACATTAATATACTTCATAATGGTTTTGCTGTTTTCACAGTGTTCAATTTCTGCTGGGGTATACAGCTTCAAACGCCTTGAACTGTAAAAGGATACTGATGGTTGTTCTTCTTGTTGGGATGTCGTCGTCGTTCTTGTTGTAGTGGCAATCTTAGTCATTCCATGTGGCATTATATACATAGCATAATAGAAGGGACTTAGCTTTAGCTTTTTCGGTATCTATAGGGTGTTACCACTTCTAGATTAGGTACAATATTAAATTACTGAGAAGATTTCGCAGCACGAAGAAGATCTTTCAAACCTGCTGACCCTCCGATCAGGTTAAGTACCTGTCTAAGCATAACTTCGACGAAAATCAAGACCTGAGTCAGAGCAAAAGAATGGCTATTCTGACTTTTTTTCAGGCTTGGAAATTGTATAAAAGCAGTGGGCTGAGATCAAGAATGCAGCAAGCGTCATCTTGGTCGCAAATACTAAGTTCCAAGGAGCTTCGGGGTCTGGATATTCTACACTAAGATCATCAAATCTCATTACTCCTCTTATTGCATCTGCAGTAATCAGTGAGTTCCATATGATAAAGTTGTAGACAAATTCATAGAGAGCCACGACTGCAAATACAAGTACCATCAACTGCAGGATAGATTTGAGCCATCGGGGAATACCTTTTACTTTTTCGCCACCCAACCTGACCACGCAGTACCAACCAACCACAGATGATATCATCAAATAGGTGGTGAGTTTGGCCAAACCCTTGATCGGAAACTCCGTCTCTACCAACACCTCGCCTATTACGACCCTGCCTGTCTGCAGGGTACTCGCCAAGGCTCACATATATGGCATAGAACGTTACCGATGCCATTATAAAGGCACAAAAGTAAAAGACTCCCAGAAATATTTTCCTTGCTTTCAAGTCATCCTGTTCAAATGTCGTGCGCACAGGGATAAAGTATCTCTACAAGCATGATATATGATTTACTTTAATGCATTGAGCAACTTGTCTGCCGGCAGTGTGTTAAGGATATCTGACTGTATCGCCCAGCCCTCGCCTTGCCTGGGCTATGCCAAATATGAGAAAGGAGTAATGAATAGGATGGTGCGCATCCGAGTCGATGACCAACTTGACCCCCTTTCTTACTGCCATTCTCACATATTCATCTTTTAGGTCGAGTCTGTCATAGTGCGCATCAATTTCAAGAACTGTGTTGGTATCCTTTGCAACCTCAATCACTTTCTCAATGTCGACAAGGTAGCCTACACGCTTGTTTATGAGCCTACCTGTGGGATGGAACAGGATGTCGACGCTTGGGTTTTTGGCGAGCTTTTATCAGTCGCTCTGTTTGAGTCTCGATTGGCAGGTTAAAATGTGAGTGGATTGGCAGCGCCTACGATATCAAGCTTGTCAAGGACAGTGTTTGAGATGTCAAGCGAGCCATCCTTCATGATGTTGACCTCAGCTGACGAGAGGATGCGGAATTCTCCTCTTAGCCTGTTATTGAGTCGCAATATCCTGTCTGCCTGCTCCAAAAGTTCAAGTTCTTCAAGACCACCGGCAAGCTTCAGGCTCTTTGTGTGGTCAGTGATTGCAATATAATCAAGACCAAATGCCTTGGCGCCGCGGGCCATCTCTTCTATCGTTGCAGTCCCGTCACTATTTTCGCTGTGTACCTGCAGGTCTCCTTTCAGGCTCCCATACTCGATCAGCTTAGGCACCTTGCCTTGACTTCCAAGTTCTATCTCGCCGGCGTTCTCTCGCATCTCTGGAGGGATCCACTGCAGGCCTAGTGTTTTGTATACTTCCTCCTCTTTTGCTCCTGCAACACGCTTGTCACCTTTGAAAACACCCCACTCATTCAGACGAAGACCTTTTGATATCGCTATCTTGCGCAATTGAACCGAATGCTCCTTGCTTCCAGTAAAATACTGAAGAGCCGAGCCCCAACTTTCTTCAGGCACCACCAGTAGGTCGGCATCGATCCCGCTTGCAAGCTTGACAAATGCTTTGGCCTGGCCCCTCCCGAGAATCTCTTGTACCTCTGGCATTTTGACGAAAAAGTCTATCACCTGCTGGGGGTCGCTGGCTGCCACTAGGTAGTCAATATCTCCAATAGTCTCTTTCATGCGGCGGATCGAACCAGCTGCAGCCGCATTCTTGACGCCTGCAATATGTTGAAGACGCTTCTCGATTTGCTTAATAAGTGGGTAGACCTCACCTATTATAAGGCGACCCTTGCCTCTCTTGAAAAACTCGATCTTCTTAAAGATATCTTGTTCTTTTTTCTCAGTAAAGCCGGGCAAGGTCCTCATTTTGCCTTCAATGGCGGCTTTTTCTAGATCAGCTAGGTTTTTTATCAGCAGCTTATCGTAGAACATCTTTATTGTCTTTGGGCCTAAGCCTTCTATGCCATAGAGCTCGTCTATATCGACAGGCACTTTTATCTTTAATTCTTCAAGATGGCGGATTTTACCTCTCTTGAGGTATTCTTCTATCTTCGATGCGATTGCATTACCAACCGACGGGATCTCTAGTAGCCCGTTCACGCCATGTCTGAAGTAGATGTCAGTAACATTTTCAGGGAGGGTTGCGATCGTGTCCGCCGCCCTGTAGTAGGCGCGCGCTCGAAATTGCATATTAGGATCCTCTTCCGTCACCTCTGTAAGAAATCCGAGGTCCCGCATAACCTTGGCAACATCAGAATTCTTTATCAACTAGTAAGAGTAAAGCTGCCAGCCGGGTTCTTAACATTTATCTGCTAGGTTGATATAATAAAAGACACGCTGTTATTATGGAAATGGTAATGATGACTGCTTTCTAGCTCTGAGCCGTTTCCAAAGATTTTGAAAATGTAACAGAGAATAGACCGAAAAAATTGTCGATTTATCTTGTCTATTTCTGTATTACAGCCATATGGGTCTACTGGCAAAATATAATAATTTCTACCTCTGCTAACATGCCGTTATGGACAGTCATATTCATGTTTGACTACACAGAGACGTTAATGATATTGTTCGTACATTCTAATTAATGTGATTTGCAGCTGATAGTTACAAAATACATTTGAGCAGAGTTAATCTTCTCTTTTCTGTTAATATGTTGCGAATGAACAAAATGCATGGATCGATCGGCTGGCATGTGCTGGGATTTGTTCCTACTCTGACGACTGCAATGGACTCTGTATGGACTATTAACAAGAGGTGGCTGGCTTCGATGGAGGTTCGACTCTCATAATGGAATGGTATGCTGTGGGCGGGCTGGTCACTATAACGATGCTTTTAGGGTTATTAGGGGTGCGTTTAGCAAAGGATGAGCGACTGCTGAGGCGCAAAATACTAATGATTTGAAAAACTAGAATTTTTTTACAGCCAGCGCCCTACTAAGGTGCGGCAATTTTATCTAACCTCTTGCTTAATCTTGCTATTCATCCAAGCCATAAACGAGTGAGACCTCATCTAAGGGGTTGCTCGAGCGCACTTTGTTGATCTCTTCGAACGTTAGTGCAATTATACTGCTAAAAAGTGCCTTGCAAACTTTTATCGGTCACAAGAATCTAACGTTTTTGATTATATGTCTCTATATCTTTTTGGGCGAGTCCTAAAACTATGCGTACAAATGAGAATCGTTCCTATATTATGTTGTGCATCTCTAATAACAAAGCATTCTAAAATCATGTCAAGATGACCTTGAAAAGGTGAACGACATATACTCTTGACAAAAAATTGAAGTCAGAATGGATCTTCTACGCGTTTGGCCTACGCATTGTCGACAACTTGAGCAAGAAGATAGGCAAGGGCCCCAGCAACATGAAGACCCCCAGCATGTTATTAAAGAAACGGAAAGATGCGGGCCTTTTCCTTCACTGAAGTAATATATCAATTTTAATTGTTCCCTTTAGGGCTAGATAAGATAGATAAGATACCAGTAGCTTATAGCTTTACCTATGGTCTGATATTCGCCGAATTGTTTTCAGTGACGATTGATGTTATTTCTTTTTTCCATAACTTCTCATTGTAGGCTGCGGGATTGCATACTAATTAGCCGATTTTCCAGATTTCATCCATATACAACTATTTGCTGACAGAATGCCTGATGATATGGGACACCATCATTACTTGAGATGTATAGTAGTTATCCAATAATATGGTGGCAAAAAATCTTTATCATCACTCAGACCCAGACTCCACTGTAATCTCGTGGAGTGAGGATATTGCCCGTTTATGATGCATAAACTCATCTTTGTCTAATGTTGGACTGAGATGAGGGCATATTATGGCGACCTTTAGGCCTTTCTGTAGCCATTCAGAATGAGTCTTCTGCCACCATTTCTCTACATTGATGCATTCGTCAAACTTTTCATTTCTATTCAGCTCAGCAGCAACTCCAGCTACTACTACAATTAGCTCCTCCTCATTTCCTTTAGACGCAATTCTTTCTTCTATTGCCTCTTCTATCAACACTTTTAATTCCTCAAAAGGTTGCAGGTCACCAGCTAATGCAAAGTTGTAAAATGTTCTCATATCTATAGTCAAAAGATTGCCACGGTTCACATTCTCTTCGTAGTCTATACTCTCCGATAATGCTATTTTGGACAGGTGTGATGTCTTGTTATTATTATTATTATTAGCTCCATTAACTGGAAGATAGACGGTCAGATATCCTCTACTTAATGATTCATTAACATATTTTGTAACTGCATCTTCTTTATCGCCGCGATAGAGAAGCATAGCATGCTCGCTGATTAAGATGTAGCTTTGTCGAATCATTTGTATCGATAGACTTCAATGTCGTATTTCGTCCTGCCATTAAGAAATAAATTACTTAAATGCTATAGTCCATTCTTCTAGTGTGATAGTTAGTTAAATTTTATAAATAATATTTCTGCCCACTATCTGGAAGACTTCATTCTATTTTGCATAGTCAGATGTCTTCATATATCAATGGCTAAAGCTGAACATACATTTGCCTTATCTACACTAGAGTGCATACCATTCTTACATGTCGATGATAGTTTGTGCAAGGGTTACCATCACTGCCAGTAGTAGTGAGATTACTCTTGTCAGGTAAAGAGCGTAAGGACAAGGATACTCACTCTAATAAGAATAAGTATTATGAAGGTCTAAATCACAATCGGTCAAAAGAAGAAGAACGCTCAAATGAAGATAAAAAGAATGACAAACCCTTCGCAAACCTACTTATTGTAGACGATGACCCTGATATAGCTCACGTTCTCAAGCAAGGTTTTCTAAAAAACAGTTTTTTAGTTAGTGCCTTTACCAATCCAAAAGAGGCACTAAAAAACTTCCAATCTAATTCAGAGGATTACTGTTTGATGCTGTCAGATATCAGAATGCCCGGGATGTCTGGAATAAAACTGGCAAGAAAAGTCAAAGAGATTAATCCCAAGGTTAAGGTTATCCTCATGACTTCTTTTGAGATAAATGATAATGAGTTTTCAAAAGTATTTCCTTCTACGCAAGTTGACGGCTTTGCTCAAAAACCAATTCAGATTGAAGATTTAACCAACAAAATATTGGACATCATAGGCGAAAGTAAGAGAAGAGTATATCAATGAGAATGACGAGGACTGGAAGTCATCATGTTGAATCTGTCATGCAATGGTTCGAAGATGGAATAGAGGAAGGAGAAAATGGCATATTGGTATATCCCAATATGCAAACATTCAGGGAGATATACATGCAGTATGCTAAAGACCAACTAGTATCAAGAGAAGAACAAGAGGAGACTAAGCATGATAATAATTATGAGGACTATCACGATAACAGCAATAGACTCAAGGAACAATTACTAATGCCAAGAATTATTCTTATCGCAACATTTTATGATACAGTCAACACCGTAAAGCATAACCTCAGTGCTGTTGGTGTAGATGTGCAGAGCCATATAGACGATGGTTCGTTACTGATAGTAGACGCATTTAATGGCTATTATCCAAACATTGATGGTATGAAAAAGCTAGTGGCGTCACTTTCGGAGCGTGCAAGAAAAGAAGGTAGAATTGGAGTTTCTGTCATATCTAACATGGGCTTTTTCTTTCTGTATGACGGAGATGGCGACGATTCAGAATTGATAAGTTATGAGACATCCTTACCATCAAGGACAGATGGTGGCAATGTAAGAGGCTTTAGCTGCTATCATCTTGGAGACTACAAGAATCTTAATGATAGTCAGAAAAAGGAGCTTCAGGATCATGGTCAGAAGAAGTTACTTAAAGTTACAGAAAGTGCTACTGCTGCTGGGGCTCTTGCTTTTCATTCGTAAGGGAAAGAGCTCGCATACCTCCGTTGCCGAAGTAGAAAAGTGAATAAACCAATCAAATTTGTAGCTTCTCGTAATCTAGCAACTTTGGGTCTTCGATATTGATCCATCGTCTGTCTCCAAACTCCTTCTTGAAACTTTCAGGATATTGAGGTGTTCTTTTCTCAAAAGCTTTGAATCCGGGGATTTTGATATCCGGATTCTTGACCGACATTATGTAACTGGCTTCTTTCTTTATTTCAAACTCTCTCTGGATTGGACCTGGTACCTCTGGCAGTTCCAATGCATAAGCAAACTCTGTATGGTTGTCGTGCCTTACAATAGAGTATTTGCCTTCGCCAGCTGGCGCAGCTGCCTGCAACTCTTCTCTTGCCTTTTGTCTCTGTTTCATATTCAGCTGCGAGAAGCTCCTTGCGTATGTCCTCCGGATTATTTGTGGTAAGAGTGTTGAGCGCCCAGTTTCTTTCTTCCGACGTGGACTTGCCCTCAACGATCTCTGGCAGCTTTTTTCTACCCAATATAAACAGCCTGTATTTACGATCTTTTTCTTCAAGTGCTGTAACCATGTAAAAACGCTGGACGTCTTCGGTGCTGCTTACCTCCTCTCTTCCAACCTTTGGTCTATAGAAGAAAAATATATCTCCTTGCTCCACAATTTGAGACGCATCTTCTCTAGACATGATATAGTGTGGCAGATATCTAAGATATTCATTTTGAATGGTAATACCATTAGATAGATTCAGAAAACAATAGAAAAAAATTTAGGCAGCAATACTACTACTCTTTTTGCTGTCGTTATGGTCAATTTTCTTGTGCTCCACTAAATCCAATTGACTTGGAAAGGATGTATCGCATGTTTGACAATGGTATACAGGCCTTACTTTGCGAGGTGGTGGCGTCTTGACTTTGACTTCCATGCCGTCAACTTTGATCATTTTTTCCTTCTCCTCTTTTTCGTGTTTTGCCGCCATTTTTCATCTATTGCATTGTATGATTTTAAAGGATTTCTAGTTAAGGCTATGAATGGGCTTTCGCGCTGATACGCAGGGCGTTGCATTATAGAGGCCAAACGAGAAGTAGGGGTGCAACCGAAAAGAGAGGCGCCTGATTGATGACGGGAGATAAAAAGATAAAGCGCTACATCGTTCATGGGATCTTCTTCAGAGCAAAAGCATGGATGTAGGCTGTGCGGCTGTGTTTAGCTCCGCCGAGCAGCTGAGCGATCATTCAGACAGTCATTACACTACAAGCGAAGGGCAGGAAATACAATATAGAAGTATTGCCAAGCCCAGCGAAGGATATGATTAGTAAAACTACATTCAGTAGTACATTTAGTTAGTTTAATTAGTTTAATTTGTCCGTTAAGACAACTACAACAGTGGGCATTTCTTAGAACTTTACAGCAAAAGATGGCTTGAAATTCTATAAAGGCAACCTTGGCACAAGATAAATGAGAATGAAAATCGAGGTTCCAGTTGTCTCATAGACACCTGGACTAGTTATAGATTGCTACCGCCGCTGGACGGAACAGCGGAATAAAACTGAAATTGATTATGGTCTTGACCCTTCAGCGACTTGGTTGGGGACCGCAGCTTTTCGAGCCGGACTATTACCATTTTGTCGTGATCAATGTCAGGACAGTTGCAATGGACAGATTGCGACCGAAAAATGGAAAGGGTTCTGCTACTGCTACACCAAATTACTCCTCTATCGTCAGTTGCCCTTTCATAAATGGGTGTAGAGTGCAGTAATAGTCGTATCTTCCTGTATCTGCATTTATTGTAATTTCTTTACTAGCCTGTCCAGGGCCGATAATACCGGAATCAAAGATTGCTCCTGTGGGTGCTTCTCCGTTCTGAGGATTGCCAGAGGTTGCGGTATGAGGAACGGAATCATTGTTAATCCATGTTACAGAGCTGCCTCGCTTTACTGTAGCTGGCGAAGGATCATAAAAGTCGTCATTACTTGGATTCGACGACCCTTCAACTATGGATATTTCCTGTTTGTTTGGTGTAACGCCACTGCTATTGTTCCCATGTGAAAGTTGATCTTCTGGTATAGAGGAGCCACTAGCATTTGCAGTGGGCTGTCTAAAGGTAGTAGTATTATCGTGGGCTATCATACCGCCGCGGTCGGTAGTGCTTCCGTTAATTGCTGCTGTAAGCTGCGCATCAGTGTAGTTGATTATTGTTGGATTTTGTAGTTTTTTCTGCAATTCATATTGCCAGTCAAACATGGATATACTTGTTGTTGTTTCATTACCTGAGACCATCTGACTGCTGTTGTTATTTTCGTTAATATTTTCTGCAACCACTATCTGACCCATATTCCCACGCTCTTCGAGGAAACCATGGCTATGGAACAGGCAAGTCCCAGGGTATTTCCACTTTGCCTCAATTAATGTAGCATCCCCGGGTCCTACTGGAGCCGTTTGAACGTCTATAGGCTCATTTGAAAGCAGTCCAGACGGATATGCCTTAAAGATTGTACTGTGAAGGTGGAATTGATATGGTATTGTTGTGCCGATGTTGATGACGTATAACCTTACCAGCTCGTCACGGTTTACTTGAAGAGGATTTTGTACATATTGGTCTAGATAACCGTTTATCGGGTAATATTCTGTTTCAAATTTCATTATGTTTTCGTCATCGAATTCACTCAATACCATGACAAATTCCCTTGCAGGAGGCAGTGGATTATCCTTTGGATAAACTATCATTGCTCCATACATTCCCATCCTAATGTGAAGCGATGTTGGATATGCATGGCAGTGATACATCAGTGCACCAGCCGGCCCAGCAGTAATGTTGTACAGATATGTCTCATTTGGCATAATTTGATGATGCACACCATCGTTGACAGCGTCGTGGTTTCCGTGCATGTGTAGTGTATGCGGAATTGGCGTCTTGTTGATAAATTTGACCGTCACATTATCCCCTTCAGTGAATATTAAGGGAGGACCTGGCATCGTTCCGTTAAATGTCCAGGTCTTCACAACCTTTCCTGGAGCGATTTCAAGTTCTGCGTCCTGAGCTATTAGAGTATATTCCTTTCGTGTTGTTGTTGTTGAATTACTGCTGGTAGTGGCTTCTGCTTCGGATGCTCCTCCCTTTATCTCATTATTATTGTCTATAAGAACGGTGCCTGAAAAGGAAACTAGAGCACCTAACACTGCAGATATGATAAGAATACCACACAGTATCATGGTACGGGTTCTTCTCTTATTCATACGAGATGGGTTGTTTGACATTTCTTATTGATCATACTTGATTCACAAACGATAAATTAACGTGTAGGTATGCAGTGCATTGCACAACATTCATCATCTTATAATACAATTGATGTTAAGTATAGGATGTGACTTTAGAACCAAAAGGTCCTCCGAATGGAGAACCAAATCAACCGCCAGCAATAACATTAGCACGATGGAGTACAAGGTTCTGGGCATGGCTTGTCGACTTTATCATAGTAACTGTAGCAATTGAAATAATATTTGCAATAGCATATGCGCCGCTTGCTTTCAATCAAGGCATACAGGATAATCCGGCGTTAGGAGCTGTAAGATTTGCGGTGCAAAGTCTGCTGTTCTTTGGCTACTGGTTGTATTTTGAATCCACCACTGGACAGTCAATAGGAAAGAAGCTACTCAAGATAAAGACAACGAACTTGGCTGGGAATTTAGCTGACAATAGAAGCGTTGCGATCCAAAGCTTTGGCAAAGCTTTATTGTTGCCAATAGATGTGTTCTTTGGCTGGATATTTACAAATGACAAAAGGCAGAGACTGTTCAACAGGGCAAGCGATACGATAGTAATAAAGACATAATAGGAGTCTGGAAACACGTAGCAGCTATAACAACAACAACTATGCCAAAAAGAGTGAATTGATCGCGCACGAAGAATTTCAACTATGTCTTTCCACTAGAGCTTTTCTCAATGCTCCAAGCAGACACGCCCCACGACGATAAGCAAAACCGACAGAAAATCAGAATATAGTCTTGGCATTGACATGCCGAAAATGTCCAGAACAAGAAGAAGCAGTAGGAGAAGTGATAAAGAGCTGCAGGATAGTACCGGTGCTATCCCATTAGGATCCATCGCATACAGCAAGTGGGCAGGCCGCTTCACTTGGACTGCAATAATCCAAGGCGCAATAGTGGCCTTGCTTACTGCCTTGCTTGCGGCCTTTGTAGCGACGACAGGCTATCCTTCACTG
Source organism: uncultured Nitrososphaeraceae archaeon (assembly GCA_963786915.1). Lineage (GTDB taxonomy): Archaea > Thermoproteota > Nitrososphaeria > Nitrososphaerales > Nitrososphaeraceae > Nitrososphaera. Next base: position 2,785 of record CAWBAU010000008.1, on the reverse strand, counting down.
CTCGTTCAAACTATGCTATCAATCCCCCAAGTCGGTTTTAGTGAAATAACTGCATTAGCAGGATTAGGGCTCTATCTGGTAGTGGGAGTAATTGGTAGTGGCCTTACAGCGCAGTTTTACCACCACTTTGAGATTAGGGCAAGCAAGCCGTACAAAGGAATAGTAACCAATGGCCTGGCTTGGTCACATCTTGTATTGATGAATGTTGGAGTTGCTGCTACTAGCCTACTAATGATATATGCTGGATACTTGGGCGATATTGCTGTTGGCGAGAAAGAATCTGACGGCTTTGGGATGACTATTGAACAAACATCGCAGCAAATTCTCAATCAGTTCATAGTGCCAGTATCTTCATTGTTAATAATTACGGTAGTTGGTGCCGTAGCTGGAGGAGCAGGATTTATAATAAATCAATTTCAGAGACGAGACACTTAAACATAAGACATAGGAGGGAAAAAGAAGAGCATGCATGATACAACGAGGAGATATTAATTATCTTGATTATAGCGGGACTGTTTGGACAGTATTTCAGATATTCGCGGACATCTATTCTACACAGTAGAGAAAATCGGGCTCTGCTACTTCTCAATCCCTTCTTGTTGCTGAATCTGGCGTTCGTGTCTCTCTGAACTCTTGCTGCTGTTGAGCTCTGTAGCCCAGAAGAAAGGCCACTCTTCCTGCAACAACTGTCACTAGAATCACCAAAATCGAGACAGCTATAGCTCTACAAATGGTGCGTAATCTATATAATTTATTGACACCTATATAGAACACTGAGGAAGTAAATTTATGCATGGGCGCTAGTCTGATTGCTAATGCTAGATACAGCAGCGTCTGGCTTACAGTCTAGTATTACCGTGCCAAAGGTCCAACCTATTTCTGATATCATAAAAAATCTTGAAGCAATATCGTGCGATGTGTGCCAAGGGAGATTGGCCCCATATGATGTATATGTTGACAGTGGTATTGCTAATGTTTCTTTTTTGAAAAGATTTTGCTCTGACTGTATTCAAAAAATAACGGGTTAGTACTACTACTATTCTACGCTCTTTTATTAGTTCGCTTCCTTATCGTATACCAAAAAGACGGTCTATAATAACTAACATAATAGCAGCAATTCCAGCGCTTGCAGGTATAGTTACTATCCATGCAAAAATAAGGCGTTTTCCTACTCCCCACCTAACGGCTGAAAGTCTTTTAGTTGCTCCAACGCCCATTATAGCACCAGATATTGCATGAGTTGTGCTAACGGGAATTCCCAGCCAAGCCATAGACGTTAATATTGCTCCACCACCTGTTTCAGCACAGAAGCCTTGGTATGGTCGCAGCTGGGTCAACCTGAAAGCCATTGTCTTTACAATTCTCCATCCTCCAAGAAAAGTCCCTGTTGCAATAGCCGCGGCCGACCCTAATATTACCCATACAGGAACCACAAATGATTCTGAATCTAGGAATCCACCTGCAATCAACAATGCTGTAATTACTCCCATTGTTTTTTGGCCATCGTTTGCACCATGTGTTAGTGAAAAAAATATTGAAGAACCGATCTGTAGCCTTCCAAACACTCCATTGACTAACTTTGGTTTTGAATCTCGTAGAAAATACATTATTGCAATGGCAAAAGCAAAAGCAAGTACAAAACCAAGTGTTGGGGATACTACCATAAAGACCAATGTTTTCTCAATGCCTCCAAATACGACTGCTTCTAATCCTCCTGCAATCAATGCAGAACCAACCAAACCACCTATTAGCGCATGGTCGCTTGAAGATGGCAGACCAAAATACCAAGTAACGAGGTCCCATGTTATTGCACCTATTAGTCCTGCAAGTATGACATATACAGTTGAGAACTCGGGTTGTATAATTCCTTTACCGACTGTTGCAGCAATAGCAGTACCAAAAATAAACGGACCAGCAAAGTTCGCTACGGCAGCCATACTTACAGCATGAAGTGGTTTCAGAACCCTTGTTCCAACGACTGTAGCAATTGCGTTAGCTGAATCATGAAAACCATTTACAAAATCAAAAAATAATGCAGCTGCTATTGCACCTACAACTATGCTAACAAGTCCTTCTTCTACCATTAGGAGCTTTCAACCATATTTTAGAGCAATATCTTCTACGATATCTGCTGTATCCTGACATTTGTCGATAGAGTCTTCTAGGTTCTCATAAATATCCTTCAATTTTATTATCTCAACAGCATTTGTATTTGTCTCAAATAGTTCTGCTATTGCATTTCTATATATTGTGTCTCCTTCATGTTCGTATTTTCTTATCGTGCGGCAATGTCCTACCAAATCGTTAGCATTTTTGAATTTTCTGAGTCGTTTCATTAGAAGATAAATCTCTTGTGATGCTGAGAGGAGCACTTTCGAAAGTTCAATCATGTACAGCGTTGGTTCTTTTATTTTGAACATTACAAGTTTATCAGCAGTTTCATCCGTATAGTTTACAACTTCATCTATAGAAGTTGTAAGCCTTGAGATATCTTCTCGGTCTAAAGGAGTTACAAATGTTTGAGATGTTATAGTAAATAGGTCATGGGTAATTTTATCCCCTTCGTGTTCTAGAGCCTTAATTTTCGATTTGCGTTCTGTTACAGTGTCATAATAGGTAAACAGTTCAACAAGTGACGATGTGGTCTTGACTAAATTAGCGCCTTGATTTTCTAGCATATCAATAATAGTCTTGTCATTAGCCCTAACCCATGAAAGCCAACCAGTACGCATAAGCTAGCTAGTCATTTTGTTCTTGGTTAGCACATTATATATAATGCATGCTT
>CAWBAU010000007.1:0-328367 GCA_963786915.1 uncultured Nitrososphaeraceae archaeon | reverse complement strand
GACGAGCTGCACGGGTTCGACTTCGAGCTGGGCCCGGGAGCGGGCCAGCCACATCTTCGACACCGCCCTCGAGGTGTTCGCCCTCGCGGGGGCCGATGGGGTGCCGCCTGCAGTCGCAGCAGACCGCATCGCAGAGCAGCGGATGGCCGACGCCGGGGGCGATCGGGGGATCTGGCTGCCCTGACTCGGCTGCCTTGAAGGGGTGGGATCCCGACCCGTCAGGTCAGTCGCGAGAGGTGGTGTCGGGGTAGTCCGACCACTTGTCGTACTCGTCGGCGTCGTCCACCCGGTCGACGCGGTCGACGCGGTCGACCTGGGTCGCTCGTCTCCGTGCAGCTCCTTGGCCAGCGATGCGAAGTCCGTTTCATGAGTCCGGTACTTCAGTTCGCGGGCGACCTTGGTCTGCTTCGCCTTTGCACGGCCGCGCCCCATTGGGTCGACCCCCTCGCACGTTTGGCCGGCGCCGCGGCAGGGCCGCGGCTCCGATTGTTGTTGTTCGTGAGGGCAACGCTACCCGTTGGTGGTGATTCCCGCACAGCGGACCCCCATTTGTGGCAGCCGCGAGCCGGCGCGACGCTCGGCGCGATCGGGCTCAGGCGTGCTCACCGAACAGCCGACACGCGCCCGCGGTTCCGGACCCGGCCGCGGGCCGACGGTGCCGGCGACCCACGCCCGGACGCCGTGCCCGGCCAGCACCGAGAGCCGCCCGGTCGGCGTCGTCGGCGGCGGTCAGCGGCGACCATGCCGACGCCCATGTTGAGGGTCTGCTCCAGGTCCGCCCGGGCCACGTCGCCCACCTGCCGCACCAGGTCGAAGACCGGCGGCGGGCGTCCACGTCGAGCGGTCGATGCGTCGACGCTCAGCTCCTCCGGCATCACCCGGGCCAGGTTGGCCGCCAGGCCGCCGCCGGTGATGTGCGACATCGCGTGCGTCTCGGCGCTCGTCGAGCCAGCGCCAGGCAGGCCTTGGCGTAGATCCGGGTCGGCTCCAGCAGCTCCTCGCCGAGGGTCCGGCCGAGCTCGTCGACGTGCCGGTCGAGGGTCCAGCCCGCGGTCGACAGCAGCACGTGCCGGACCAGGGAGTAGCCGTTGGAGTGCAGCCCGGACGACGCCATCGCGATCACCGCGTCGCCGGGACGCGACCCGGCCGGGGCCGAGCAGCTCGTCGGCCTCCACGACGCCGGTGGTCGACGCCGGCGACGTCGTACTCGTCCGGGCTCGAGCAGCCCGGGGTGCTCGGCGGTCTCGCCGCCGATCAGCGCGCAGCCGGCCTCGACGCACGCCTCGGCGATGCCCTTGACGATCGCCGCGATCCGCTCCGGGCACGACCCGGCCGCGTGGCGATGTAGTCGGTCAGGAACAGCGGCTCCGCGCCGCACACGACCAGGTCGTCGACCACCATGCCGACCAGGTCGAAGCCGATCGTGTCGTGCTTGTCGAGCGCCTGCGCGATCGCGACCTTGGTGCCGACGCCGTCGGTCGAGGTGGCCAGCAGCGGCCGCTCGTAGGACTTCAGCGCGCTGGCGTCGAAGAGCCCGGCGAAGCCGCCGATGCCGCCGAGCACCTCGGGGCGGCGGGCCTTCTCGACCCAGTCCTTCATCAGCTCGACGGCCCGGTCGCCGGCCTCGATGGAGACGCCGGCCGCGGCGTACGCGTCGTCCGGTCAGGCGAGTCGCTCCGCGTGGCGTCGCGGCGCGCTCCTGGGCTCGCGACCGTCGGGGGTTCAGGGTCGCTCGAGCGCGTCGGCGGCGCCGCCGCCGGCCAGCGAGGTGGCCAGGCCGTCGACCTCGATGCAGCGGCGCGATCTCCAGGAGGTTCTTGCCGAGCAGCTCGCGGCTCGGGCAGCTCGACCGGGTAGACGCCGTCGAAGCAGGCCCGGCAGAGGTTGTCCTCGGCACGGTGGTCGCCTCGACCAGGCCGTCCAGCGAGATGTAGCCGAGCGAGTCGGCGCCGATCGAGCGGCAGATCTCGTCGTTGTCGAGGCCGTTGGCGATCAGCTCGGCGCGGGTCGCGAAGTCGATGCCGTAGAAGCACGGCCACTTCACCGGCGGCGAGGAGATCCGGACGTGCACCTCGCGCGGCGCCGGCCTCGCGGAGCATCCGGACCAGGGCGCGCTGGGTGTTGCCGCGGACGATCGAGTCGTCGACGACCACCAGCCGCTTGCCCTCGATGACGTCGCGCAGCGGGTTCAGCTTGAGCCGGATGCCGAGCTGGCGGATGGTCTGGCTCGGCTGGATGAAGGTGCGGCCGACGTAGGAGTTCTTGACCAGCCCCATGCCGTACGGGATGCCGGACTGCCTCGGCGTACCCGATCGCGGCCGGGGTGCCGGACTCCGGGCACCGGGATGACCAGGTCGGCGTCGGCCGGGAACTCGCGCGGCGAGCCGGCGGCCGATCTCGACCCGCACGCGTGCACCGGCTGGCCGGAGATCAGGGTGTCGGGGCGGGCGAGGTAGACGAACTCGAACAGGCAGCCCTTGGGCGTCGGCCTCGGCGAAGCTGGTCGAGCGCAGCCCGTCGCGCGTCGATCGACGACCATCTCGCCGGGCTCGACCTCGCGGATGAAGGACGCGCCGACGATGTCGAGCGCGGCGGTCTCGCTGGCGACCACCCAGCCGCGCTCGAGCCGGCCGAGCACCAGCGGCCGGATGCCCTGCGGGTCGCGGGCGGCGTACAGCGTCGTCTCGTCCATCCAGACGAAGCGAGAAGGCGCCGCGCAGCTTGGGCAGCACCTCGATGGCGCGCTCCTCCACGGAGCTGTCCGGGTGGTGGATAGAAGATGCTAGATTCATACTGGCAAAAACACGGATTGCACAGTCAGCAAGAGCTGCTTTAGTAATTGCAGTTACGAATAGAGAGGCACCCTATTAGGCGATTTGCAGAATTCGCACGTATCTACACCTCCTTTTGAGCGCTGACCGCATGTTGTGCAGACTGCAAACCCGATACTTAGGCGCAGGAACGGCAACTCTTTAAGCAGTCTCTATTGCATTTTTCATTTCGTCCGGGGACAGGTTTGTCAGGTCAAGTGATACTGTAAAGCCTCCATTCAGCAGCTTGTCAATTGCCAAACATTCTTGAATTGCAGACTTCACCGTCATTAAGTATATCTCGGCCATGGAGTGTCATCCCTTGGGAATAGCTGGCTGTATTATGTGACTGCAGAAGGGAGACCTTGCCATACTTCTCAGAATCAAGTATGGCGAACCTTGACCCGCTGTCATCTGAAACCATTGCAATGCCAGCTCCTTCCTCTCCAAGCTGCTTGCCCTGCCCATTGGTAACTTCAGCAGCAGTCCTAAGCACCTTCTGAAGCACCTCGCTTGAGGATTCTCCCAGTATGTTGTAGACCGACTCCCGGGTGCCAGTAAGGTTGAGTGCTATGCTAGCTGTGCTCATCTGCATCAACTGACTTGCACTTGCAAATGCAGGCATCATTCCCTTTTTGACATAGTCGACAATTGTTTTCTTTCGGAGCGACATTGCAGCAAGCGCAGGTTTTATCATGAGCGCAAGCTTGGCGCGGAAATAAGTTTCATCCTTGTTCGATTCATATGCAAGCCTTGGCAGATTTATCGAAAGCAAATGGAGCGACATTGCAGATGTAGCTTTGACGTCTGCCTTCTTGATGCCATTGCTTGCCCGCACCTTGTTCTTGCCAATCGAAATTATGCCTCCGCTTGGTACTGCTCCTATGATGTGTTCAAGGCTGTCCTTTATCCTGCCAACCAGCGTAAGGCCAAGTCTGGGCATGGGAGTATTATTGACATGCCTCCTGTAGCCGTCCAATAGTGCATTGAGCTGCTGGGAATCTAAGCTATCAGCCTGCACTGCAATGGTGGTTACAGGCATGCCAGCAGCATAGGAAGGTGCGAGCTGACGAGGCTAGAAGCGCCCTTGCAAACCGAGAGGCAATGTCCTCGGGGGCATTGACGTTGTTAAGAAGCGCTGGCACGTAGCCTTCGAGCACAACTTCTGTTGATGCTTCTCTTGAAAGGAGTGAGACCAATGGTGGCAGGGTTGCGAGAGCATCATCAGAGCTCTTAATTGGAGGGATTCTAGTCATATTCAAGAATCTCCCTTTTAAATCCAAGCCGCCTTCTAGCTCTGACAGGTCGATGAATACAGTATCGGGCAATAAACCCCAGACATCGGCATTAGAAATGTGGATCTCGCCTGTCAGATGCATATCGGCAATATCCTTTGGCAGCATGTTGAACAGCAAGTATTCAGAAAAGACTGCACCGGCAGTCCTTGTCATGACACGCTCTATTCCGTTTCGAGTGCCCCTCGTCTTGGGAGAGCATCTGAACAATGTCTGAGGACGGGAGACCCAACCGCGCTCAGCTTATTTCTATATTCCTCGTGGCCGTGCTCTATGAGAATAGAGTTGACAGTCTCACGTATGAGCGAGGATGTTAGATAAGCGGTCTGGAACCTATAGATCTTGTTCTCGACTTCTTCAGTGATCTTGTGGGCCTGCTCAAGTGGCAGATTGGCTTCTCTTACAAGTGATTGGATTATCTTGTGGGAATTGAACTCCTCAATGGTGTGCTTGTTTGTCCTCACGTACATCTTGCCGCTCTCTATGATTGAGCGCTCCTCGATCTGGCGGGCAAGGCTCAGCACCAGTTTGCCAAGGTTCGTGATGGTGTACCGACGCTCTGTCTTGTTGAGGGCAACCAGCAGCTGGCGAAGCAGCTTCCTCAGGTGATAGGCAAACTTGCCCGACTCTTTCTTTGATTTAAAGCCCGCAAGAGCCTTTAGTTCCGAGTATGTTAGAGGGCCCTTTGCATTCAATATTCGCAAAATGTCGATCCTGTTAGGGCTAGCCATCACAGAGAAGATCATCCTTACCCGCCTTGACGCAGATTCTAAAAGTCCGCCCTTCTTGGAATCCTTTTGATAATCAAAACTCGGCTGTTCCATTACGCCTCATGACCTACATAAATGATTAAAACTACTTTGTAAAATATTTTTAACTAACTGCACGATCAGCTCTATGCTGATCAAATCTACCTTGGTCGGCTATTCTAGCTTTCAACCAGTACCTCAGTTTTTTCAGCTTGCGTGTCCTCTAGCTTTTGAGGAGGAATGCTAGATGGGACATCAGGAAGCCTCGCTTTTGCCTCGTCCTCAAGTGTTCCTTCGACCTCGTGAAGTATTGAAAGAGCCTCTGTGTCCATAGGAGTCGAGATTCTGGCATCTGCCTTGATATTTGCATTGAGGAGCACATCTGCAGTGACTGTCGAGACTTCGGAGAGTACTTCGTTAGCGGCTGGAATGGCCCTAGTCAGCTCCGTCTGGATACCCTTTATCATCTCAATCGTCGGCTCTATGGCGTCAAGGATAGCAGCAAATTCGTTGATCGTGCTGAAGCGGATCACTACTGCCTCAAGTGCTAGGCCGGTGTGTTGAGTGTTTCTACGCAGCCGCCGCACGTTGATCAGTTCGGTTGCAATAATCTTTGCTCGGGCATTATTGCCCGCCTTGATATTGGTAGCTACTTGCTCTAGAAAAGACGTCTCCATTGAGGCGAACTTTCCGTCGAGCAGCTTGAGACGCCCAAGCTGGTTGTACACGACTCCTGTTCGCGTTAGTGATCTGGCTCATGAACTGCTGACGCTTGTCTCCGCCCGTCATCTTACTGTTACATGCCAGATTAAATGGAAAAAAGTCCAGGTGTCGAAGACAATATACTAAATACTATCATAAAGCTAAGCTACAAAAAAATTTGTGTCTTATAGTAGCAATTCAAGAGGCATACAAGAATCAGATGCTCGCCAGCGACGATGATCATAGCCGTCTCCTCTTAAAGTGAAACGGGTCAAGCTACATCGGAGCGCGGAAGCAAGCTCGAGTTCAGTGCTGCGGTAATTGTAATCGCGTTTGCGACCAGCTTTTCACCATATGGACTACTGTAACCCTAAAGTTAGAATGGCTTGTATAGTATGTGTGCTCGTCAGCGCCCACATCTAGACGAAGAAGAAGAAGAAGAAGAATTTCTTGCGTGATTGGCACTTGTATATACTAGATTCATTCAAACATGCATATACAGAATGATAAAGAATATGCAGGGGGATCACAAGAAAAAGATATGCAGGTTCTAGGTAATAGGAGCAACTATTTCTGGAGCATGAGACCGTGTTTGGGATCATAGCCTGCAATCCTCACCGGGGTGCCTATCGGTAGGTCGGCAGGAGTCTTGATGCCAGGGAGAAATCCTGACGCTCTCAGGGGTGCATTGTCTAACTTGAACACCACCCATGCATACGAGCCGACATCTTCAAAACCTTCTGGCACAACTGCTTGGATGGTATATGTCACGACAATGCCGCATGCCTTCAAGATCAACTTGCTCAAATTTGTTCCCGGCACATTTTTCACAAAAGATCACAGTCTCCAGCATCAGGTGGCCGCACTTTGCGCATTTTTGGGCCAAGATCTTTTTCCTGTTTGCAGCCTCGATGAACTTTTCCAATGTACTTTTATGAGTCGATAATTTCTCCTCTATCATTTCCTATCCACTTTTTTGAATATATGAACTGCAGCGCTAGCACCAGTGGCCCCAAAGTTGTGAGTGAGGGCAATCTCTGAATTTGGAACTGTACGCCCTCCGGCTTTACCGGTGAACTGCTCAAATACCTCGACCACTTGCCCGACACCTGTTGCACCGATCGGGTGCCCTTTTGATTTCAAGCCGCCGGACGGATTTATCGGGATCTCGCCGTTAAGGCGTGTTGCTCCATCCCTTACTGCATGGACGCCCTTGCCCTTTGGGAAGAATCCAAGATCTTCAATGTCAATTATCTCTGCTATTGTAAAGCAATCATGCACTTCGGCAAAGTCAATATCCTTTGGAGTCACTCCGGCCATCTTATAGGCCTGCCTTGCAGCATTCACTGTACTTGGAATGGTCGTAATATCTTCGCGCCCTTGAACAGCTGCTGGAGAAGCGCCCCTGCCAGATCCAGTTACTTCAATGTATGGCCTGCCGCTCTTTTTCGCAAACTCTTCGCTACATAGAATAACTGCAGATGCACCATCAGAGAACGGGCAGCAGTCAAGCAGCTTCAGCGGCGAAGCCACCACCGGTGACTTTAGCACATCGTCGACCGTTATTTTCTTGTGGACATGCGCCTTTGGGTTCATAAACCCATTTTCATGGTTTTTGACTGCAACGTGAGCGAGGTCTTCTTCAGTTGCCTTGTGGGTAGTCATGTAAGCGCGGGCCATTGATGCAAAGAGCCCAGGGAACGACGCGCCGTTACCACCTTCATAGAAAAAGTCAGAGCAGTAAGAGAACAAGGTCGTGCTACGCGCCGTGCCAGTATGTGTCACCTTTTCAACACCAAGCGCAAGGAGGCAGTCATAGAATCCGGCTGCTACATTAGCATAAGCTTCTCTAAACATCACGGAGCCTGAACCGCACGCCGATTCAATTGTAAGGCCAGGAACGTTAGGAATTCCAAGATTACTCATGATGACAGGTGCCATATGAACCTGCTTGTCTGCAACCCCGAAAACGTTTGAAATGTATCCAGCCTGGATCTCTTTTGGAGTAATCCCAGCGGACTCAATGGCATCTTTGGCCGCATTTAGCGCAATCTCTACGATGCTTTCGTTTAATTTCCCATATTTCGTGCTCGCCCGCACCGAGAAGGCAAACTTTGTTGGTTGTCATCTCATAAAAGTTGCTTTTTTGTATATAAATAGATTAAACACCCTTGATAGGTAAGAATCATATTAGATGGTTAGCAAGGAATAGTCCAAACAGGCCCCTGCCAGCATGTCAGGCAAATATCAGTCTTAACTGGCAGGCTTGCAGTGTAGGGGTCATACATGCACACTAAGGAATTCATTATGGAAATTTTTCTATTTTCATGACGAAACCTATCATTACAGCCAAACTTGTACAATCTACAGGTCAAAGGAAGGTTCACCATGGCACAGCCTATGGACACTTGTAGTATTCTCTGTGTGTGCCACATCGTAACGCAATCATATTCTGCAATCACAATGTCTCTAGCGACGCGTTAACGTCACTTCACCTGTCCCCAACACGCTTTTTTTTCTTTTGAGTTACAGAGTCATAGCCACAAATCTTTTCAAGAAGGATGAGATATAGAAGTGCACAAAGATTGGAATAAGCAAGCAAGCACTATGGAAATATGAAAAGAAAGGATCGGATTAATATGCACAGGTCTGCCAAGATTCACCTAATTGGCGTACACCCTTGTCGTCTGTGAAAAGCCTGCTGCTGCAAGGAGGATAGCTCAGGCACTTGGCAAGCCGACGGAGTCTAGGCCAGGCGGCATTTCCATCTTTGAGGTAAAAAATGGTCAGAACCACTATAAAATCTGCACAGCGCTTGGACATCTGTATGGCCTGACAGATGTCACCAGGAGCAGAAGTGTATACCCTGTACTTGACTTGGAGTGGGCGCCTGTTGCCGAGAACCCGCGAGTGGTCAGAGCTATCAACGTCATTTCCAGGCTAGCTAAAGATGCCACATCATTCGTGCATGCGTGTGACTACGACCAAGAAGGAGAAGTGATAGGTCACAGCATCTTACAATACACGTGTGGGGATAAATATGCGGAAGCATTAAGAGCTAAATTTTCGACACTAACTGATGAAGAGATAAGGGATTCGTTTGCCAATATGGCCAAGCCAAACTGCGGGCTCGCAGAGGCAGGCAGGTCGCGTCACATGCTCGATTTCATTTATGGAGTGAACCTGTCAAGAGCACTTGTTAGATCGTTTAAGGCCATTGGTAGATATCGCAACCTCTCAATTGGGAGGGTGCAGGGACCGACGCTTGCATTTGCAGTCAACAGAGAGATCGAGATCAGGTTGCACATACCAGATCCCTACTGGATTATAACTGCACAGTTTGACAAAGACGGACAGATATTTTCTGCGCAGTATGAAAAGCCAAAAGTGGAGACGCCTGTTGAAGCTAAGACAATTATAAATGCCTGCGTAAGCAGAAACGGAACTGTAAACAGCGTTAGCGACAACAAGCAGGTGTTGCGCTCACCTGTGCCGTTCAACATAGGCGACCTCCAGCGAGAAGCATACAGCCTATTCAAGCTTGGCCCAGGTTATACACTTGCAATAGCGGAAAAATTGTATTTGCATGCACTGATTTCATATCCGCGTACATCAAGCCAAAAGCTTCCGCCTTCCATAGGATATAATAAAATAATTTCTGGCCTTTCAAAGATTGGCAGATATAGTCAATTGATATCAATGCTTCTCTCAAAGGATCGACTGGTGCCACATGAAGGTCAGATGACAGATCCAGCGCACCCAGCTATCTACCCAACTGGTGTTGCACCGCATCAGAAACTGAGCGGCCTTGAATTCAAGGTGTACGATCTTATAGTGAAGAGATTCCTTGCGGCATTTGGCGATCCAGCTATCAGCCAGGCCGTAAATGTTACGATCGATGTAAGGGGGTACATATTCAAGGCAGGGGGTATGACCTTAACCTACGAAGGCTGGATGGTGTTCTACAAGCCTTATGTCAGGTTTAATCAGCGCACGCTTCCGGAGCTTCACAAGGGCGACCTGCTGAAAAATCTAAGCATCGAAATGGAAGAGAAATTCACTCAGCCGCTCCACCGTTACAACCAAGCAAGTATGCTTGCCAAGATGGAGCAGGAAAAAATAGGAACCAAGGCGACAAGAGCTGACATAATATCAACACTATTCAAGCGGAACTACTTGGCAGCATCTAAGGGTGGGCTCGAGGTAACTGACCTAGGCTTTGCAGTCATTGATTCTATGAAAGAGTTTGCGCCGGGCATAGTTTCCACAGAAATGACAAGGTTGATGGAGGAGCAGCTTGCAAACGTAGAGCAAGGATCGGCTGACAGCATTTCTGTAATTGAGCAGGCAGTAGATAAACTGTTAGAGTCATTAGCCTCATTCATAGAAAAGGAAGCTGATATCGGAGTGCGGATAAATGATGCTGTATCGGCAGACAGTGCACAGGCGGCAGTGCTTGGTAAATGCCCACTGTGTAAGAAAGGGCAGCTTTGCATGGTCCGATCGCGCACTACAAAAAAGCGCTTTGTTGGATGTTCGAATTATGCAGGCGGCTGCAAGGCAACTGCGCCGCTGCCACAAAAGGGCTCAATTAGAACTATGGGCAAATCATGTCTCGACTGTAGCTGGCCGTTAGTAGGAGTAGTTTTTGCTCGAGGCACAAAGCAGTGGAGAATTTGCACAAACATTCGTTGTCCTTCAAAAAGGCGAAGCACCACGTAATATATGCTTCGGTAGCCTCTTCATTTACTTATGAGAAGAGAGGACAGGAACATCCTCATCTTATTACAGGTATGAGATAGAAACCACTCGCCTCTGTTTTTTTATTTAGGGGAGAGAGTGTAAACATCTGTTCTACGGTTCTTTAATAAGGGCAAGGTTCTGCGAACTTGCTGTATACGCGCCTTATCGATATCAACTATTTCCATACCTTCCCGCTTACCCATATCTAGAAGCACTACGCCAAATGGATCCACTACCATGCTCTTGCCGCAGTAAATATTGCCCACTTGGTCCGGGGCAACTATGTAGGAGCCGTTTTCAATAGCCCTTGCTTTAATCATCGTCTGCCAGTGCTCCTCTTTCATCTCCCCTGCAACCCAAGCAGATGGTGCGATAAGCACGTCTGCACCTTTAATTGTCAATAGTCTAGACAGCTCGGGAAAGCGCAAATCATAGCAAATCAAAAGCCCTGCAATGCCAGCAAGTGTCTTGTCAGGCTTGACGATTGATTTGCCGGGCATCAGCTTTGTAGATTCTTTGAACCCGAGTGCGTCATAAAGGTGCAGCTTGCGGTATACCGATGTTATTGCACCCCTCTCGCTTATGATCACAGCAGTATCATGAACATGCTGGGGTTTGCTGCTTTTCTCATAAATAGTGACGACAACTCCGATTCTGTTTTTCTTTGCAGCCTGCTGCAAGTGTCAAAACAAAGTTGCCCTTGACGGTTTCGGCAATTCTAGCCAACTGAATTGCAGATTGACTACGGGGCGAAAAAGCCATCTGGAATTCTGGAAAGCAGACGAGATGTGCATTCTTGCTGGCTGCTTTATGGATAAAGTCAATAGATTTTTTCAGGTTTTCCTGCTTGTCTTCAGATGAGCGCATTTGTACTACTGCTATTTTCCTCAATCAGTTCAAAGAAGATGATAAAAATAAAAATAGTTTGCTACACTAGAGTGGCCTACCGGACTGGAACCAGTTCTCTTGGGGTTTCTCATCGAAGACAACGATCACGTGCTCTGACTTTGTGTTCAATATCTGAACCGCTGCATTAGTGATGGCTTTGGCAAACTCGTCCTTCTGCTCAGGGGTTCTACCCGGATACATTGACACGGTAATGAGAGGCATATGTGAATGTATCTTGTTATGGCTGGTTTATATGCACACTGGCAACTGGTGTTGGCGCCACTTGTTCGATGGACTTTCCATTTGACCTGGCCAACTCGTAGACTGCAAGTAGGTAACGCTTGATGAACTTGACTCCGGGCGAGGGCCTGCGACCCTTTTCGTAGTCACTTAGGACGGATGGTGTGAGGCGCATGTGCCTTGCAAGGTCTGCCTGTTTGATCCCGAACTTTTTCCTACAGAATTTTAGCTGTTGGGGAGGGTTGTCGCTCAATACCACAGATCCGGCGATCCATGTCAAATCGTCGCTAGCGCCAATATTCGTAGACAAACGTAAAACAAACACTTGACGGGTGATAAAAAGATTTTCTAATAATGTGTGCTTGTTTGCTAGTGTTGTCCATGACCTCTGACAAACTGCAATGGCTCAACTACAAGGTGATTGGATGCACTCGCTGTCCAAGATTGTCACAGTACATCAGGCAGATCGGCCAAGAAAAAGTCAAGAGGTTTGCGCGCGAGGAGGTACTGGGCGCGGCCTCTGCCAAGCTGGGGTGATCCAAATGCGCGGCTACTGATAGTGGGGCTTGCACCGGCAGCACATGGCGGCAACAGGACAGGAAGGATGTTTACGGGTGATGGCTCAGGCGACTGGCTTGCAAGGGCGATGTATGAATCAGGATTTGCAAACATGCCGACCAGCAGGTCAAGGGATGATGGGCTCGTGCTCAAGGACGCCTACATTACTGCGGCGATTAGGTGTGCACCACCAGATAATAAGCCGCTGCCAATCGAACTGGCCAACTGCTCTCAATATCTTGTTACAGAGCTGCCAGTTTTTGGATAATGTTAAAGTCATTGTTATGCTCGGCAAAATTGGATTTGATGCTTACTGTCGAGCAGCAGGATTGAGAAGGCTCGTGTTTAGCCATGGAGCTAGCTATGAGATAAACGGTAAGGTGCTACTTGCCTCATATCATCCAAGCAGGCAGAATACTAACACAGGCAAGCTGACATGGCACAGGTGGTTTGATATTTTCAAAAAGGCAAGATCTATTTTAGGTTCTTAATGGACAGAGGATATAACATGATTGTTCGTTTGGGTTGAAACCAAAACTAATAAGCTCAGATTATCCTCCGCGGGAGGAGTGCCACGTCAAAGAGGGGATTGCTTCTACAAAAAGTTAGAGCACAGAATTATGAGCGATCGCAACCACCACTCAAAGAGCATGCAATTAGGTATTATTAACCATGTCTAACTCGTTCAACGAAAAGCCTGTACAATACTTTAATGAGGCATCGGCTGGCCCGTAGTATACAAGAGCCTTCATGTCTGTCACACTAGCGATACCTTAGAAAGCGGTTAACATCAGAAACTTGCGGGGATTATAGAATGGAATATACCGCATCTATTTCATATCGTGAATATATAAGGAACATCATCTACAAGAAAGTACCTTTGTCAAAAGTAGAAAGGCAACCATCACCGATCATCAGTGGATGACCCTTAACCTTTCTACACAAGAATGATCATTGCCTTTGGCAGTCTAGCTCTCTATCGCTCTGCTCTTTTCTGTCTCACAACAAAAAACACAAATACGGACCATATAAGGAACTTCCATACTATTCAGCACCAAATATCTATATAATCTACTTTTTGTTTGAATTGATGTCAGTAGTTACCTGGTCTATCTTGTGGCGCAACGCTTCCTTGATCTTGGTGTTATCTATCATGTTGAGTGACTCTTTGCAGTTGGGGCACTTGAAAAACAATTCAATTGCTACGTCAAATTTCACCCGCGGACAGTCACGGTTGCCGCAGTGGTAAAACTCTGTGGATTCTTCATATTCAAGGCGATTGTGGAGCCGGTCAAGGATCTTTTTCTTCTGATTGTCAATGAAATTGTCGACCTGATCCTGCTTGGCCCGCCAGCGGTAGACGAACCAACCTTTCTTTTCGTCCTTGACACGGATGCCAGTTATCAGCGCCTTGCCAAACATGTCATAGAGAACCTTGCGTACCATGTTTATCTTTAATCCTGTTGCGCTCGCAATCTCCTCGTCTGTCACATCCTTGGTGTTCAAGAGGGCGCGGGCGACCTTGAGGTACTCCTCGCCTCCTATCAAACCAGCAATTTTGACAAAAGAGTCCTCGTATTCTATGGAATGCATATAATGATGCTAATAGTGTGTGTTTTTTCTGATATATACTTAATGCACATAAGCGCTATATGTACCGTAAAGGGGATAAATACCGCCAGAGTAGTCACTCATATAGCCCCATACATCGGCGCTTATCGGAAGCCGATGAAATGCTGATTTTTGTCGATCGTCCAGGACATCATAGACCATCTGGCCTATCACTATCTGGTCAGGCTTGCCAAGCGATGTCATTTTCGTTGCTATATTGATGGTATGGCCCAAGATGTCAAAGTGGGGCCTCTTGAACTTTTTGCCGTCTACGTTGAAGGTATCCCATCCGTATTGTACCACGACATTTTCGCCTAGGTCTATGCCAACTCGCACATTCATCTCAGCATAGTCGTATTGGTTCAAGATCGGGTTTATGCCCTCCCGGATTATCTTGACCATCGAGTGGGCGCAGTTGACTGCATTGATGGATGGGAGATACTTGTCATTGTTTGCAAGGAAAAACGCCATGATGGCATCTCCCACATATTTCAACACATAGCCACCATATGCCGATATTGTGATCGACATTTCTTGTGTGAACGCTTGGATTATGGCTGCGAGCCTATCAGTCGGCAAATCAGATGACAGTCTAGTGGAGCCGACAAGGTCTATGTGGAGGATTACGAGCATAACCTTTGACTTGGAGTACTTGGAAAGAATTTCATGTGTTTCTTCAGTAGAGATGTCGAACTTGGATTCCACTTTAAGCGCCTTCCAGACTCTCTGCTGAGCCATCCTGATTGCCTTGTCAAGGTCGACTACGGCATCAAGGTAGAAAGATGCCAAGACGGTAGCATCAGGTTCTTGCTTGGCGGGCATATCCGTCCTATTTATGCTTTGGATTACCTTGTCGACATCTTGGGGGGTGATATCGAGCTGGAATGCAATTATCTCTGGTGATATGCCGGAATTGTACAAGTTAAGTATGGTCTGCCGTTGGCTCTCAGCCATATGCGATGAGCTTTGGTCATAAGCATTAGATATATACTATTATTTGTTATTGCATTAACTTCCAGCGCGATCAATAATAACCGCCGCCAGTAATATACAAGTGAAGCAATGGCGAGTAAAAATCAAGACGAAGGAAAGATCCTGTTGACGCTGCCAAACATCAAATATTTGGTAGAAGGGCTTGACGCTTTGCTGACGACTGATCTGGATGGCGAGAAGCGTGCTCAGGTGATTCAGCTGCGCAACGACCTCTTGTCGCACATAAATAGCATATTTAACGATTATTCATAATTATTGCTGCTGATTATCGGATCTTGCTGATGATGACCCAGTTTGTAGACAGCGGCCCTTTTTCATCAGATTATCTCTGCTGAACTATCCGTGAGTGCTAGGGACTGATTGGACACAGACGGAGAACATGAACCAAACAAACCACACCCCACCTCACTTGGCTGTAATAGATCAAGTTGTAGGTACACAAATTAATAAGCTCTGTTATGGTCTGCATCACAAAAGTAGTTATAACTATTTAATATTCTTCTGGCTCGCAAATCCCAAGTGCTTCAGAAGACCTAGAGCAGAGTACTGAAAAAGCTGTCTGTATCACCATAGGCCGTCAAAGCATGACAGCGGGCTGTTGGATTTGATTCACAAAAAGATACTGATTGAACTCTCATTTTTTTATTACGCCTTTTAAGACAGAGGGTCTTCCGATATATACAGAAAGGTCTATTGACGCCCTGCTTTATACGCTGCTAGGAATGTCATGAGTGTCATGGCAAAAAGCAAGATACCAGTTGACAGATGAGTTGCGACAAGAAGAGGCTCAAGACGGGTAGTGACCACCAGCATGCCAAATAGTATCTGCACCGATATGACTATTGCTGCAATGATTGCGGTTTTTCGCGCTGGCTTGAATTTCGTGAATGAGTATGCAGCAGGCAGCAAAGATAAGGCCAGCCGTTATCACCACCATCACCCTATGATAATGCTCAAAGAAATGCTTCTCAGAAGGCAGACCAAAGCCGTTTGGACAGAGCGGCCATTCAGGGCAGGAAAGCCCCTGATTCGAGGAACTGATGTAAACCCCAACCAGCATTACAGAGTACAACATAGCAAGGGCAGAGAAGGAAAGGCCTATCGCCACCTTTGGACTAGAGGAGTGTTGCACCTCCACAGCAGAAAAAATGTGCTACGTCAATTATAATCTTGGCATTTAACTTTCTTCTACTCCATTTTCTCATACCCGTTTTATGCTGTATAGCCGCTTGCTTTGCAATGGAGAAAGAAGCACCTACAGAGACTGATCTAGGTAGCTATGAGGGTAAGTATCCAAAGGACCTGTTCAATAAGACAGTGATTGTAAACGAGCAGGCGATGGGACGTGTTGCAAAGGAAACGGATGACCAAATAGTTGTTTTTAGCGATTCTGGTAATTTACGGTTTGACATTCCCAAGTCAAAGATCACGCTTTCAGGAGGCTCTGTAATGGTAGGTGAGCCGCTTGAGCAGTATGCAGTTGACAAGGATGCGCCAATGCCGGAGGCTAGAAGCCTTAGACCATCTGCTGAAGAAATACGGCAAAAGGCAGGGGAGATGCCTGCAGTGAACGAGAAATACAGTTCGGTGGAGGAGCCGACTCTTCCGATAGAAGAGAGGAAGCCATCGATGGTGGAGGAAAAGGTTAGAGGTGCTGCTACTGAGGTCAAAAGCTCTGTGGGTTATGAGTTGGGACAGGCTTCCAAGACAGTCAAGGAAAAGATGAAGGATGCAGGTGAAGCCGTAGTCAATGTTGACGTAGAAGGAAGCAGCAAGCCGGATTAAGGATGTGGCTCAAACAGGAGCTGAAGCAGCCAAAGAGAAAATTGTGGCAGCTCAGAGCAATACAGAAGCTGGATTAAGCTCAGAGAACATGACGAAATTTGAAAAAGAGTCGAAGCAATCATCTACAGAGACTGATCTAGGTAGCTATGAGGGTAAGTATCCAAAGGACCTGTTCAATAAGACAGTGATTGTAAACGAGCAGGCGATGGGACGTGTTGCAAAGGAAACGGATGACCAAATAGTTGTTTTTAGCGATTCTGGTAATTTACGGTTTGACATTCCCAAGTCAAAGATCACGCTTTCAGGAGGCTCTGTAATGGTAGGTGAGCCGCTTGAGCAGTATGCAGTTGACAAGGATGCGCCAATGCCGGAAGATACATCTTTAAGAGCTTCAGTGCAAGAGATACGAGAAAAGGCAGGGGATATCCCCGAGGAGCCGACTCTTCCGATAGAAGAGAGGAAGCCATCGATGGTGGAGGAAAAGGTTAGAGGTGCTGCTACTGAGGTCAAAAGCTCTGTGGGTTATGAGTTGGGACAGGCTTCCAAGACAGTCAAGGAAAAGATGAAGGATGCAGGTGAAGCCGTAGTCAATGTTGACGTAGAAGGAGCAGCTGAGACAAGCGGCAGGTGGAATCAAGGATTTGGCTCAGGCAGGAGCTGAAGCAGCCAAAGAGAAAATAGGAGCAGCTCAGAGTAGTACGGAAGCAGGGCTGAGTGTAGAAAACATGACGAAATTTGAAAAAGAGTCGAAGCAATCATCTACAGAGACTGATCTAGGTAGCTATGAGGGTAAGTATCCAAAGGACCTGTTCAATAAGACAGTGATTGTAAACGAGCAGGCGATGGGACGTGTTGCAAAGGAAACGGATGACGTTATTGTCGTGTTCAGCGACACCGATAGTTCAATAAGGTTTGATATTCCAAAATCAGAGATATCTACAGCAGGGGCCTCTGTCATTGCAAACGAGGACCTGCTGTTCCGATACAGAACTCACAGAGATGCGCCAATGCCTGAGGGCAGAGCTTTAAGAGCTTCAGTGCAAGAAATACGGACGGCAGCTGCAGAGCAATTAGAAATTGAGGAGAAGAGCACAACTGCTGAATCAATAATGGAAGAAGGAAGGCAGCTTGCAACTGTGCCAAGGCCTGAAACCACTTCTGTGTCAAGGCCTGAAGGATATATCGACACTGAGTCAGAAATATCAAAGAAGATGAAGGGTGCACTTGCAGAGCTCAAAGAGATAATAGTGGCAGGGACCAGAGTTGCAAAGAAGAAAGCCAAACAGGCACAAGAGAATGCCGCAGAAAAGCAGGCGGAAATGGATGGAGAGGCTATATCGAGAATGGGTGACCTTGCAATGACGTTTGCAGATTCATTTGAGGATGTGCTGTCCGAGATAAGGGCAAGGACGTATGCGGAACAAGTGCAAATCTACACCGGCTTTATAAAGCTGATTGACCAGCAGCGCACATTGTTGGTTGCACGTCGAGACTTTGCCGAGAGGTTAAAGGACTCAGTTAATGTCTCGGTAGTCGAACCTGGAGACATGGAGACCCGCGAGTTGAAAGCTCCACCGGAGCTGCCAGAGGAGCTCGAAGGGAACCGAACTCCACCGGAGCGCAAGAGCACAGATACTACCACCACAAGAAGAAAGAAGCGAACAAGCAGTAGTAAGACAACAAGAAGAAAAGCCTAGTAGTGTAAGCGCGAATTTTCGTAGAATTGCTGATCCTCTTCGGCCATCACTACTTGCTTGTGACAATTTTCACACAGTAGATACCTAGCGTTGGCAGGCAACACTTTCTTGCACCTGCCGCAGAATTTCTTAAACAATGGGGATAATGCGCCCTTATAAGATAAAACCATGACAATAGAAATCTAATTAAGGATGATATTCAACATGAAAATGGCCGACTGTATTGGCTTTGCAAAACCAAGTTTCCACCGCTTTATCTTATGCAACCAGTAAGGGATTCCAAATACATCCTAACGCGTTTGCCATGTTAAAGGGTCTTGATGTCGATGTGCTTAAGATAATTCAGGAAATAATCAAGATGAAAAAGCCGACGAAAAATGCAGTCATAGTAGTTGACGACATCAAGAGTTTAATAGAACCAAAAAAACAAGAAGGTCCAATCGAGCAAACATGTACGGTTCTTATCGATCCGACACCTAGGGTCACTACTGCAGAAGGCGTAGAAGGCTATACAGCGTTGTTTCGCAGCAGATTTGAGAAGACGATGCGTATTTTAGCCCAGCGGCCAGACAGCAAGCGCATATCAAAGGTGTCGGCTGTTAAGCAGAGAGTCAGAATGGGCAAGCAGGTTGAAAGAGATGAAAAGAACCTCCACGGCGTCGCTAGCTCGATCATAGTTGCCGGCCTCTTAATGTCAAAGCGCACCAAGAAAAATGAGGTTGAACTAGCAATCGACGATTACACAGGGATCCTCACTGCAATTTCTACGACAGAAGATGCAAAAAAGCAGGCCTCAACCCTTGCGCTTGACCAAATGGTGATGCTCGAGCTTGAAAATGGCAAAGGAAGGCCAGGGTTGACGATTAAGAGTGTTATGATGCCTGACATTCCTGACCATTTGCCCAACAAGAGCAAGTCGGAAGCGTACACAGTGCTGATCTCTGACTTGCATGTTGGCAGTAAGTATTTCATGAAAAGAGAGTTTTTACGATTCTTGGATTGGCTATCATCATCGTCTGATGACGACATTGTCAAGAAGATCAAGTTCCTCTGTGTTGGAGGTGACCTAATCGATGGTATTGGTATATTTCCAAACCAGGACAAAGAGTTGTTGGAAATAGATGCAGCAAAGCAGATGAACCATGCTGCACAGTTACTGGCAAAGGTTCCTAAACACATCAAAGTATTGGTGATACCAGGCAATCATGACCTTGGTAGAAGGGCGCTTCCACAACCTGCGATCCCGAGGAAGGATCTGGGTGAGCAGGTTTACGGTCTTGAAAACTGTATGATGCTTGGCAACCCTGCTTTTGTTGAACTCAATGGTGTCAAAGTGTTAATGTACCACGGCCAAAGCCTTGACGACATTATCGCAACAACACCAGGGCTAAGCTATTCCAAGCCGTCAGAGGCTATGAAAGTGCTTCTTAAGGCTCGCCACCTTGCTCCAATATACGGCGAGCGCACACCTATTGCACCAGAGCAAGAGGACATGATGGTTATTACAGAGGTGCCTGACATTCTTCACTCAGGGCATGTGCACGTGGTCGATGTGCAGAGCTACCGCGGCACCCTTGTTGTAAATTCAGGTGCTTGGCAGAGTCAGACAAAATACCAGCAGACAATGGGGATAACGCCGACGCCGGGTATGGCCGTAATAGTCAACTTAGCAACGCTTCAGCCTGTAGTGTATGATTTCAATCAATGAAAGTCATATATGTCTGTTATTAGTGACAATTTTGACCTTTATTAATAACTCGTATAATCAATTAATCAATTGGTCAATCGTCTAATACAGAAGAAAGATAATAGGACTTATTCGATCTTTCAGCCAGCCAAAAGATTGTGTTTATAGGCAAGCTGTGCCCTAATTGCACATTATAGATACTATTATTATCATACCGTAGAGGTTCACTATATACATTTTATATTATACCTGAGCGATTGGCAACATATGGTGGCGACTGCTACTGAATTTGCAAAGCCAGCTCATCTGTTCTCATCTTTTTTCTTGCTTGTTAACCATGTTAAGTCCAACAACGGTTAAACGTCGTTAGCGCATCTGAAATATCTTACGTACCGTATATAAGGTATAAGCTCGCGCAGTCACTTAATATGGTAACTGTATCCTCACCAAAGCTTGCAGTAGCCTTGACAATATTGATTGCTCCAGTGGGTACAACAGCTACAATTGTAGGCAGCAGGTACTTCGGGAGCTTTTGCAACGACAAATATCCCAACTCTTCCCGGCGGTGAATGTCGCGACATTCCTGCTACAATTGCTGGTACGGATGGTAATGACCGAATAGATGGAACTGAAGGTAGGGATATTATTGCTGCTTTTGGGGGTAGGGATATAGTATTTGGAGGAGGTGGAGACGACGTTATCTGCGGCAACGATGGTTTGGACACTTTGGTTGGCGGCTCCGGAAATGACCTACTTTATGGAATGAGAGGTGCAGATCACTTACTGGGCGAGGGTGGTAATGACCGCATGGAAGGCGGCAGTGGTGATGACGTCATGGAAGGCGGTATTGGTGATGACCAAATATTTGGCGGCGACGATGATGATGGGCTCTTTGGCGGCAGCCAAGATGAAGGGTTCTCTGGCGACGATGGCGATGACTTACTAGATGGATCTCTAGGCTTCAACGATGGTGACGGTGGGTCGGGCTACAATATATGCTACAACATTGATCCTTCAGCTAAAAGAAACTGTCAGTTTCCTTGAGAGGAAGACTACATAGAGGAAAGAATGTAGATTATCTACACCTATATGTGATATATATCAATGAGTGATGTAAGACTGATATCGTCTTTGAGGGCTTCCTCGACTGTCTTTAGTGGTATCATCACCTTGATCTTTTGTGACCTACCATACCGGCCTTGGTTGATTATGTCTGTCGAAACTAGACCGAGTAAATCCAGCTCGTTTATTATCTGAGTCATACGCCGCTGGGTAAGCGGTTTTTGTTCTGTATGCTTGCAAAGGGATAAGTAAATATCATATACTTTGCCAGTTGTTCCATTTGTTGACTTTATGATAGCAAGAATAACAAGTTTATGATGCGCTGGTGCGTTCTTTAGTGCGATAAAAGGTGCGTCCCTTTCAATACTGTCTTCGCTTGCGCGCACATGTTTTTCATCGACCTTGATGGTGCCTTCTCTTTCTGCAAGCTCGGCTGCAACTCTCAACAAGTCGATTGCCTTTCTTGCGTCGCCATGTTCCCTTCCCGCTATTGCTGCCACACAAGTTGACTGCCGCTTCAGAGATTGCGCCTTCAGTGAAGGACAGCTTGGCGCGCTCTTGTAATATCTGACGTAGCTGATCTACTGTGTATGGATTAAAGACTATTTCCTCCTCGCTGAGGCTGCCTTTCTTACACGCGGATCAAGTTTGTCCTTGAATGTAAGGCTGTTAGAGATTCCTATGAGTGTAATAAAACCACCCTTCATTCTCTGGTTGGCCCTTGTAAAATTGTAAAGGATATCATCGCCACTCCTGTCTACAAGCGAATCTATCTCATCTATCACCAAAACAAGATTAAGTTTTTTTCTTTGTATGAAGTTCAAGACCCTGTCTGTTGCTTCGCCCATCGACAGGCCGGTAAAGTGAACTTGCTTTTCCTGCTCCTTGTTGATTCCAAGCTCTTCTGCAATTTCAAAAATTACTTTATAAGCGCTACCTCCTGCAATCTTTGCATTTACAAAAATAACAGTGACATCTGTATTGAGCTCGCCTGCTTTCTTCGATAGCCTATCTACGACGCTTCTTGCTGCAGCAGTTTTGCCGGTACCAGGCTTGCCAAATAAAAGAAGGTTTGACGGCCTAGCACCTTTAAAAATTGTAGATAACACTTGGGCAAGTGCTTTGGTCTCTTCGTCCCTGAAAGGTAATTTTTCAGGTACATAATCAATAGTAAGGGCTCGGCGATTCTTAACAAGCGATCTACCACTTGCCGCTTTGGTGAAAATATTATCAATGTCAGAGCTCAATTATTATCTATCACCTCACTTGTGTGCGCCATTTTAACCCGCCGCCCCCTGTTTTTCTTTTGCAGAACAAAAGTTTGTTAACTTTTTCTTAACAGTGATATTAACAGGTGAGTTTTAAAGTACAAAATCAATTATAATTAACTTTTACATCATCTTGATTATACAAGAAAAAACGAGCTCAGAGAAGGAACTGCACAAGAAAGAAAGGGGTGGCGGCATGTAAGAATATTTCATAGTTGATAACTATGTTAGCACTGCCAGATCATCAATACAAAAAAAGGCATTAAAACAACCCCTTTATTTCCACTGGAGCGTTAACATGAACACTGATACTGTTAACAACACCAATCAGAACCCCATCATTTCCACTGGAACAGAGATCCGATAGTTCTTTACCATAAAATTAGTTAACTAAAGATGATTGTTAACCAAAGTTTCCTTTCTCTCATACATAGTTAACTTCAGCTAAGCTGTTTGTTATCAACAATGGCATAGCTCATGTTAAGTGTTAAGACCTTAACAAGTTAAGTAATCTTTACACGTATGAACTCTGGAAAAAAGCGATTCAAGATAGAATTGGAGGATGCAGAAGGAAGCAAGTATAACCTCTCATTAGAAGGCAATATATCGAAAGAAAAGATAATGAAAATAGTCGAGTTCATGGATCTCATAAACATCGAGTCTAATGGGAACAATGAAAGTGAGACCTATAGGAGCAGCAGAGCAACCCCTGCCTCTGTGGGCGACAAGATATGGAGTCTGGTTGAGGGCAAGTTCCCATACGGTGGGTTTACCTCTACTGATATCCTCGAACTATATGAGGATCAGTACAATGAGCCTATTAAACTGAGTATTATCTCAACTTATCTTTCAAGATACACTGAACGCAGCAGACTCGTGAGGACCCGACAGGGGAAAGAATGGATCTATAAGATCACTAGACAGCAACCGATGCAGCCTCAACCCGCTCCTTCAACATCTCTTGACCTGCATCAGTAATGTTATAGCGGAAGGGTTTAGTAGTGATGTCTCTACTAACAAGTCCTAAGTCATGAAGTTTTTTCATCAGACGGGCGGTATGCTCTCTAGTCCTGCCTATGGCAAGTTGGACTTCTCTTGATGTTCGGGGCCTCTCAATGAGCAATTTCAATATATAGTCAGTTGTACCATTAACCTCTCTCTCAATTGTTGCATGCTGTGTGATTGTTACAGGCTCGCTCACGGGCGCTACGTGAGGTTGTGGTTGTGATGGATGTTGTGACACTACCTGAGGTGGTTGAGCCCTAATCTCTATAACATCGACCTTGGCCCGAAGCTCTGCAATGGCTTTATCATAATCACACAGCCTGTGAGTATACTCTAGAACCACTGCTTCAACAACCTCCCCATTGGCCTTGTATTGGCGTTCTTCAAATGTGGTCTTGAGCCGAGTATACACCGTCATACTCGCCATCCCTAATAGAAATGCAAAAATTCCTGATATCACAAAGTCACTGTCCAAGAAGGTCAGGTCAACAGTCATATCACAACATTACTTCAAATACTGTGATTTAATATTATGGAATAACCTTATTTCACAACTTGGACATTCTTTTTATCACCTCATTTATCACAGATATCACATCATCCACGTTTAACCTAGTCGTAACATCACTATTACTTTCTGAAGCAAATATCACAGCTAACTGTTCTGCTAACTTACTTAGGGTTGATGGAGCTTCCAACTGGACAATTCCCATCGACTGCAAAAGTATCATACTGTAGAGGACGGAAGTTACCTTCTTCCGGCATTGCTTGACCTGCCTATAATAAGCTCCTGAACTGATCTTTTCAGTCGTCCCACCACCTTGTAACTTCTTCGAGATTATTGAAAGCTGTCGTGGTGTAAATAGAGAATTTGCAACAAGATGGGTGTAAATTGTGCTAGAATTAGATCTTGAATCTGGCATGGAAACTATACAGATTTGTATAGTGTCCGCGATATTAGAATCTTGGTAGCATCAAACTTTAAAATGGCATCTCTCCTTTAAGAGGGAAGTGGCATTGGGAAGGGTCGAACAATACCTTCGGGATGAGATAAAGAATCACGGCACAATTTGCCTTCCGCTTATTGATTCTGAAACTTCGACAGATGCAGCATCAATTGCAAAAACAGTAGAGGAAAGAGGAGCTTCTGCCATCCTTGTTGGTGGATCGTCCGCCATTGACCAATTAGAGCTAGCCAAACTCGTCGCAGAAATAAAACCGATTATTAAAGTCCCTATGATATTGTTTCCAGGGAATGTCACAGGTGTATCACCAATGGCTGACGCGATTTTGTTTAGTTCACTACTTAATTCAGAAAACACATACTTTATTACTGAAGCACAGGCATTAGCTGCGTTGGCAGTTAAGAAGTACGCGATTGAACCGCTGCCAACCGCCTATATTATAGTGGGTGAAGGGACAGCCGCCTGGTTCGTGGGTAGAGCGAGGGGAATCCCATTGCATAAACCTAATCTTGCGGTGATGTATTCACTGGCGGCTCAGTATATGGGCATGCGATTTGTGTATCTGGAGGCAGGCTCCGGTGCCGCCGAAAATGTGCCACCTGAAATGGTGGCGATGGTAAGGGAGCACTATGAGGGTACGATCATTGTCGGTGGTGGCATAAAATCACCCGAAATTGCAGGCCAGATAGCCAAGGCAGGTGCTGACATTATCGTTATTGGCACCATGATAGAAAAGGAGGCAAACTGGCAAGAAAAATTTTCATCAATAATCAAGGCTATCAGGATGCGGTGAGAACATGATATTGGAGGAAGCCGAAACCCATCTCAAGAGTGTCCGCATGCCTGCATTCTATTGGCGGTATCAACAGGATATTCTGAAAAATGTTAACACGAGCTATCAGCATGCACTCAGGGCTCGGCGGCGCGGAATTGACGCAGCAGACATCATCGAGCCCAAGATTGCATATGACTTAGCGGACAGAGTTGCCAAGATGCATAATATAGACATCGCAGACAGGTTACGTGCCCTTTTGTCACAAACTACCAAGGAAAAGGCCGCACTAAAGATAGCGGAAGAGATTCAGCCGGCGAATACGGTTCAGGAGACTTGAAAACTCGGCTTGATAGTGCCGTCAGGGTTTCACTAGCCGTGGTCACGGAAGGTGTGACCGTTGCCCCTCTACAGGGGATATCGGACGTCACGATCAAGAGTAACGTCGACGGGTCACAATACCTGTCGGTGTCCTTTGCTGGCCCCATTAGATCAGCAGGAGGCACCGAAGCTGCACTAACCATGCTTATTGCTGATCATGCAAGAAAGGTGGCCGGTCTTGACAGGTACATAGCAAATTCATTTGATGACGAAACAGGTAGGTTCGTTGAAGAACTCAGGATCTATGAGCGGGAAGTTATGGGCTTCCAGTTCAAGGTTCTTGATGAAGATGTAGTGAAATGCATTTCAAACCTGTCAGTAGAGCTAGACGGCGTTGACACTGACCCTGTAGAAGTGGTTGGGCATAAGAACATGCGCCGGATTACGACTGACAGAGTGAGAGGAGGCACACTCAGAGTCATGAATGATGGGCTTATTGGCAGGAGCAGGAAGCTGTTGAAACTGGTTGAGACGCTAAATCTGGAAGGCTGGAGCTGGCTCAACGAACTCAAAGGGGCAATCCAGACGGGAAATGATGACGCGATACACCATAGAATGTCGGAGGTTATCACAGGCAGGCCCGTGCTCTCAATGGCAAAAAGGATAGGCGGCTTTCGCTTACGCTATGGCCGCTGCTATAACACTGGCTTTGCAACGGTAGGGATACATCCAGCAGTGCCGGCCCTACTTAATTATGCAATTGTCGTTGGTACCCAGATCAAAATGGACATGCCCGGCAAGGCGTCCACGATAGCACTTGTCGATACTATTGAACCGCCGATCGTCAGGTTGGATGATGGCCAAGTGATACAAGTGCCTACGGTCGAGCAGGCTGAAAGGATCCGCCCCCACGTCAGTAAGATCCTATACCTTGGCGACATGCTGATAAGCTACGGGGACTTTCTCGAAAACAACGCCCAGTTGCCTCCTGCAAGCTTCGTAGAAGAAATTTGGGGACAGCAACTCCGTTCAAAGCTCGCCTACAATGCAGGCGTCAGACCTTGACAGGGAGAGGCTGATCCAGATGGCTGAAAACCCGCTTGCTCTACCGTCAGTTGACGAAGCATTTGAAATCAGCAAAAAACTTGGCTTGGCATTGCATCCAAAGTATTCGTTTTACTGGGACTCCCTCACGGTTGACGAAGTACTCTACCTAAAAGACAGGCTATCTGGTGATATGCCATTGGCCTATGACACTAAGTTAAAGGATATCTTAGAACTGCTGGGCGTAGTCCATTCTATAACGCACGACCAAATCAACCTTGACGACAGCAGTCAAGCAACTTCATTGAGAAGGCTTCTCGGCGGGCCAGCCATTGTTGAATCGAACAATGCCATAGAATTTGTCAACAAGTCATCCGGTGTTCTTGTCATGCCCAAGTTTTGTTCTGCTATTGCTGTGAGAGTCGGCAGGCCAGAAAAGGCTCGCTGAGCGCAAGATGAAGCCGCCAGTACATGTGCTCTTCCCAATCGGATCAAAGGGTGGCGCGACTCGTGACATTCTAAAGGCCTGTAAAGAAGAAGATTCTTTGTACACCCAAATAGCTAACAGATATTGCGATAGCTGCAGGATGCCCTCTATTGGCACGCATTGTAGGATCTGTGGCGCTTCGGCCATGCTGCGCAACCTGTGCATCGTATGCAGAGGAGAAGTTGAAGAGGGTGAAAAATGCGCACGCTGCGGAAAAGAA
Source organism: uncultured Nitrososphaeraceae archaeon (assembly GCA_963786915.1). Taxonomy (GTDB): domain Archaea; phylum Thermoproteota; class Nitrososphaeria; order Nitrososphaerales; family Nitrososphaeraceae; genus Nitrososphaera. Next base: position 301,465 of record CAWBAU010000007.1, on the reverse strand, counting down.
GGCCGAACTTACTCCTCAGTCAACTTTCCGCTCAAGTTTGTACTGGAGCAGGCAAGGAAAAAACTCGGCGTAGATCCACAAGAGCCCTTCAAAGGAGTCAAGTCGCTCATGAGCACGCACAGGTCTGCAGAGCCCTTGGAAAAGGGGATCCTGCGCCAGAAGCATGGTCTCCACACGTTCAAGGATGGCACAATCCGATTCGATGCTACCAATGAGCCGCTTACCCACTTCAAGCCAGCCTGGATATCTGTCAGCATTGACAAGTTAAGAGACCTTGGATACACACATGATTATCTTGGCAAAGATCTAACCTCTCCAGATCAGATTGTAGAGTTGATGATGCAAGATGTCATAATCCCTTACGTCTCTGCAAAGCACCTTGTCAATGCAGCGAAGTACATTGACGAAGAGCTTGTCAAGTTATATGACTTAGAGTCATTTTATAGTTTGTCTTCACTTGATGGCCTTGTTGGTCACCTGATTGTAGGTCTTGCACCCCATACATCGGTAGGCATTGTGGGAAGGATAATTGGCTTTGCTGATTCGCAGGTTTGTTTGGCATCGCCAATATGGCACTCTGCCAAGCGCCGCGACTGTGATGGTGATGCCGACTCTATAATGCTCCTAATGGATGCATTTCTGAACTTTTCTTATGACTTTTTACCAGACAAGATAGGTGGGCTGATGGACGCGCCGTTACTTATACAGCCTATTGTCCTCCCGCACGAGGTTCAGCGCCAGGCGCACAATGTAGATATTGCAAGCGCATACTCACTTGAATTCTATGAAGCAACATGGAAGCTGGCCAAGGCTGCCGACATAGCCGGCATGACAGAGACCATCAAGAACAGGATAGGCGATGCGCGCCAGTTCTTTGACTATGGCTTTACTCATTTAACCAACACGCTTGTCACAAAGGCACAGAGGAGCGCCTACTCTACACTTAACACAATGGAAGAGAAGTTGAAAATGCAGTTTGATACTGCAAAACTGATAAACGCGGTGGACGCTAACGAAGTTGCCGCAATGGTGCTTACTACGCACATTCTACCTGACATAATCGGCAACATGAGATCCTATTCTTCGCAGACATTTCGCTGTACAACGTGTGGAGCCAAGTTCCGCAGAATGCCCCTGATGGGCAAGTGCATTGACTGCGGCTGCGCATTGATTCAAACAGTGACAAGGGGAGCAGTTGAAAAATACCTTGGCATTGCAACTGACATGTGCAAACAATACAAAATTAACGATTATTTGCGTAGCAGAATTGAATCAATAGCACTGGAACTAAAATTGATCTTCAAGGAAGAAAGGAGGACCCAATCGAGCATGATGGAGTTTATCAGTGGTTAAGAATGCTCTACAAATGTCTTGTAGATCTTGACCGCATCTTCCTTGTCCTTTGCGCCAACAATTGTAGCAGCGCCGCTTGAGAGGAAACTTACAGACATCCTGCCTGAACTAACTGCAGTTATTCCAAGGTTGCCCCTTGTCTTGATGTTGTAGCCAAGCGACTCAGCATTCTTGATCATGGAGCTCAGGTTGATAGGCGTAGGCTCTGTAGGAGTGACTGTCCATGTGCGCTTGCCTCTGTCCCGGCCGCATAACTCTTCAATTATTAGTTCATTGTCCGCTAACGTGCTTTCTTTGCGCGCAACCCCACACGACGGACATTCTTCCTGGCGGAACATCTGGATGCGCTCAAATGATAGCTCATTCAGGTCAATGTAGAGTAGCTTGTTTGCCAGCGTCGGTTCTCTACCTGTGATTATCTTGACTGCCTCTGATACCTGTATGCCTGCAACCAGGTACAGTATAGATGGGTGCACGCCTTCAGTGCTCCATGCTGGCATTTCTTCTTCTTTCAGCTCAGGAAACATACAGCGAAGGCATGCAGTCTTGTTTGGTAAAATTGTGCAGACAGATCCCACCATGCCAAGCGCTCCCGCATAGATCAGTGGAATGCCGTGTTTGATACATGCGTCATTGAGAGCATAGCGAGCATCGACGCTATCTAATGCGTCAATGACGATGTCGAAGCCTTTGATGATGCTTTCGGCAGTATATTTGGTTACAGATGTTGGAATTGGCTCTATCTTGACTGTCGGGTTTAGCTTGCACAGCCGCTCTGCAGCAGCCTCTACCTTGACTCGGCCAATGTCGTCGTCAGTGTAGAGGTGTTGCCTGTGCAGGTTGGTAACTTCAATAACGTCTCTGTCAACGATGCGTAGTTTGCCGACTCCCATTGCCACTAGCTGCGTCGCAACGGGGTTGCCGATGCCACCTGCTCCCACGACACATATCTTTGCACTCCTTATTTTTTCCATACCCTCAAAGCCAATCTCTTCAAGCATCACCTGCCTAGAGTAGCGCTGAAGCTCCTCACTTGTCAGCTCCGCCCCTCCTGCTACCGCTGGCAAGACGTAGATAGAATCACCGTCATTCAGTTGGGCAGACATGACGCCACTAAAGCGGACATTCTTGCCATTGATGTATATATTGATAAGCGATCTTGGTTTGCCATTATGATCAAACACCCTTCGCCTAAAGTCATCGCCCAACTGCTCCGAAACTTTTGTAAAGGCATCCTGCATGTCGGAAGCCTGTATCGAGATCTTTTTCTCTCCCTGCCCTTTGTTCAATACTGAAGGAACTACAAATTCAACCTTTGCCAACATTATCCCCTTATAATTGCTGAAACTTCTGCTGTATCAGATTTGATGGCATTTAGCTTTGGCAGTAGACCTATAATCGCTTCTGTAGCTTTCAGACCATTGCCCGTGACATAGCAGACGATGCGCTCGTCCTTGTCTATCTTGCTTTCTTCTACCAGCTTCCTCAGGTACTGCAACTGACACGCCGCCTGCAGGCTCGGTGAAAATGCCCTCAGTCTGGGCAAGCGAGCATAATGCCGTCGGCGATCTCCTGATCGCTTGCCTCTTCTGCAAGCCCATTATACTGCTTTAACCTTTTCAAAACATAAATACCGTCGCCGGGGTCTCCAATTGCCAAGCTCTTCGCAATTGTATCTGGCCGCTCAATAGGGATCACCTCGTCACTGTTGCGCTTAAATGCATCAACTATGGGTGCACAGCCGCGCGGTTGTGCTGCAACGACTTTCATATTCTTGGGACTGTCAATCAGACCAAGCGAGTGAAGCTCTTCAAAACCCTTGCATATCGAGTTGAGCATGGCACCACTTCCTACCGGTATTATCAGGCTCTCTGGCACCTGCCAATCCATCTGCTCAGCAACCTCGTAGGCAAGTGTCTTTGATCCCTCTACATAGTATGGTCTCATGTTAATGTTGACTATGCCTATGCCTTTCTTATCTCCGACCATTGAAGCAATCCTGTTGGCATCGTCATAGGTGCCTTCGACTGCAACATATTCGGCGCCGTATGAAAGCGCTTGAGCGATCTTGACATGCTCAATGTCAGATGGTGCAAAGATATAGCATGAAAGGTCCGCCTTGGCGGCATCGAGCTGCAGTTGCAGCTGCCAGGTTGCCCGTAGATGCACAGCCTACCGCCTTTAATCTTGTCTCTTTGGCTCTTGAAACTGCAACGCCAGCAGGTCTATCCTTAAATGAAAATGTCGGGTTAACAGAGTCATTCTTGATGTACAAACTTTTAAGCCCAAGCTTGTTGCCTAGCTTATCTGCATACTGCAGCGGTGTGAGGCCCGCGTTCAGGCTTACAATATTGCTTTTGTCTGCAATTGGCAGGAGCTCAAAATAACGCCAGTATGTCTTTTCCCTTAATTCAAAAGTGTGTCTACTTATAGATAATTCCTCGTATGTGACATCCAGAGGACCAAAGCAGTCCTCGCATACATAACGAAACCCTGGTTCATATTCTTTGAGACACTCTCTGCACTTTAGCGATTTGATACTTCCCATGTTTTCCTATTCTCCTTCGATTAGAATATAATTAAAACCTCTCTAAGCACAATTTTAGTTTTACTAAATTTTTTACTGGCTATGTTTTGTGACACTAAACAGCATACGTCATACATAGATTATAATAAAAAAGCATAATAATATAAAAATGTGTTATATTTAATGGCCTATATTAGTGAATTGTGGAAGCAGGAGCGATTGCCAGTGTGGCATGCTGGCTTCTCTGAATCCACCATATACAAGATAGAGTCTGAGTCACAGTCGACCAATATTTTGTACACTGGCTGGACGTTGCCAGATTCCTCACCTTTCATCCACAGTTTGTTGCGTGATGTGCTCCAGAACCATGCATTACCTGTCTTGATAGTGTTGGCAAGTGCCTCTTTATTGGCGTACGCTAGCATCAGAATGTCTTTGGTCTTTCTGTCCTGTACTACTACAGGCAGAAGCCCCTTGCGCTTTTCAAAGTCGATGTCGCTGAGCGATTTGGCATTCATGCCCATTTGGCAATGGACAGAGACAGAAATAAATCTAGCCATTTGAGATTCAATAATAAATAGACACAAGATAAAGAATACTGCTGCGTCAACAGCAACTGAAGAGAACAAGGCAATCGTTCGCTGTTATTATAAAGGATTGGCAAATTGCTGGTGGATAGGAGAGAGATTTCTGTTTGTTTGTCCTTTCTAGACGGTCTCTATGACCGCTGCTCGCTTTTGTATATATTCTATTTGTATCTTCTCTTTTTCTTTAGTACCCTGAATTACGTCCCTCTGTTATAGCATATCCGGTATTTTCGGTTTACCTCTCTCCGTCATTTACTTACTGTTTTTGCCATGTCTAGGAACTCCATCTCGGTTATGCGGGTATTCTACTTGTCTATTGTGGGTTGTATATTCCTTCTACTTTATGTGTGCACTGAGCGACAAGGGGAACGAAACCTTGTCTCCCTAAGGTCGTGTATATGTGCCTTCAACAATCTGCAAAATCCGGAATTGTTGCATAGAAAATGGCAGCATATACTCCGCAGCTATCAAGCCATCTTGAACGGAAGCCGGTATGTGTGTGTCTCTCTTGACAAGACAGAAGAAAAGATCTGGTGATGTTTGTCGCTGCTATCCACCTCTCTCCTCTTTCAGGCAGTGCAGACAGAGATATATTCCCCTTGTGTCAAGATGCTGTCAGCGAGGTGGGGAAGTCAGGTTATCCCGGCGGGCTCATAACCCGCAGAGCGGTTTCCACTTCTGCAAAAATTGCAGGTGGTCGTAAGTTCAAATCAACCCCTCGCTACTACTTTTTTTCAAAAGGAATTTTGTCTTTTCAATGCCATATCTCTGTAACGGCTTTGTCAGGTGCCTGTGTGCTTTAGGCGTTGGGATAAATAACCCTGGTTTGATTCTACGCTCCTGTAGTATCAGAATCTTTTTTGTGTTACGGTCTTTGTGCTTGCATCTGTCGCACTGATAGCCCTTATTTTTGCCCTCTGACTTCATACGCTTGCCACACATTTTACACAATGGGTTCAATATCTCATAAACAGGCGCAAGCTTGAGCACCCGCAAATATTCAACATTTAGAATTTTGGGATGTTTTGTAGTTCCCTTCCTGATCCCGACACCAATTTCAATGATATCGTCATCTTCAAGCTTGGTTGCAATATTGGCAAGCGCCGTTGGTTCATAGACAGCTGCCAGCATTTCTGCTCCCTCTTGCTTGACTGTAAAAATGACGTGACCACCTTCCGTTGCATATGGCTTGCTACTAACCTTGCACCTGATATATCCTGCTGTGTATGCCTTGGCGTTGGCAATCCTGATCTCATTTTGCAGGTGCATGTTCGTTCCTTGGTTTGAGCGAAAGACTGTCCAGCCATCTAGCTCTTCCTTTGGCTGCAACATAGGGAGGGCTGACTCAACTATATTTGGGCTCTCGCCTCTTATCCCAAAGAAGACCGGATCTGGGCCATGCGGCGCAATCAACACACGCCCTTGATTTTGATCGTAATTGTTGAAAGTGTGGGGATAGGTGTCTGTGCTAAACTTAATGACACTCTGCTTGTCTACTACACGCGGTCTGCCCCAGTTATTCTGCTTTCTGTATGCAATTAGCTCAAAAGTATGATCGCCATCTAGCAGACAACCCATTGCACCTAGAGAGCCAACAAGTCCCTGACCATTGCCAAAGGCAAAGTATTGAACACCGGCTGCCTTGGCTACCTTTTCTGACATCTGTCTGCTCATTATGTCGCACATTGCGAGTGTGCTAAACTCTTGTAGCTTTGTAGGTACATAGTCGCTTTCAAGGAATGCAATCGCGGGGTTAGCCCCACTGCCAATGGCGGAACCTTCTTCCACTGCCTGCCTGATATAGTCGACGACTCTGTCTGCATCTTGCACTTTTAATCGAAGGCATACTGCTCCATTCCCCCTAGTTTTCCAAGGGATATTGGGATTAAGCCTAATCAACAGAGGATAATCGATGAGTTGTGCGCCCTCTTTTTTCTTCAGATGTTCTACTACCTTGAATGCAAGGTGTGTTGTGCACCTACCCTCACGCGAGTCAGTGTCGTCAAATGCAACGTGGAGAGTGTGCATGATCTCTGCTGTTGCTGTAGCATCTATATAGTCATATAATTTGAGAGCTGTAACTTCTATCCATGCTCTATCAGCCAGGATCCAAGCCGTCATCATCACTATCTTCTTCTGGGGCTGATGGTGATGGAAGTGCTCTGCTTATTACCTCCTCATTGAGAGAAAAAAGAAAATGATGAATAACAAGATGATGATGATTATCTGGGGCGGTATATGATATCACCCACTCGAATCCTAGAATAACAATGATTTGATAGCTGCTGATGCTAAATAACCAACTAACTAATGTAAGCAGAAGTCTTAAGTATGGTATATTAGACCAATCAACTACACAAGAAAAGCTGCTAATTTCACTGATTAATTCTCTCTAATTCAAGAACGTTTATAGCTTCCCTCTTTGTGTAAGTACTTGGGATGGCGGAAGAAGTAAAGGAAGAAGAAAAAGAAGAAGTAGAAGAAGTAGAAGAAGTAGAAGAAGTTAAATCAACAACACCTGAAGAAGCTGCCAAAACAGGCAGCAGAGGTAATAATAAAGCAACTTGAGAAAGAAATTGGTGGTAAGTCTATTCCAGACGAATTGAGGGAGAAGCATCTTGGATACAGAAACATCAAACATGTGAGGACGTTTATAGAACAAAGGCGTGAGTACTACGCAAAGTTATTTCTGACACAATGTAAGCGTGATCTGAAACTTGAGATGATGGAAAAGGGCATAATACCAAGACCCTCAAAACTAACATCAGGACAAAGGGAGGCAAAAAAACCAGGAGTGGCAGACTACTACATTATAGATGAATCAACCATGATGCATTTATCAAAGAACTGAAATGGTATAGCGAATAGCTGAAACAGGATTCAGGAAAGCCCTCAGAAACTGCGCTGGGGACAAGGAACGTGGCCCTGCTTCCAAGGTTCTACGAAAAAGTCATGATTAATTATAGTTTGCCCTATGCGTGCACCGGGCTAATGAATCCTGTTCTCTGCATATTCAAATTATATCAGTGTTATAAAAAAGACGTAGGGTTTAAATAGTTTCAGCAAGGATTGTTGGGTGAGTGAATTAGATGCCAGTCGCAATACTTCCCGATATTAGCGAACAACACTGCATCGGCTGTGCGCTCTGTGTAGAGATTTGCACTACCCTAGGTCCGGATGTGCTCAGAGTAAAACCAGTCGAAGGGTGGAAGAGAGGTAAAGCCTTCGTGTTCTATCCAGAAAGATGCATCTCTGACGGAGCATGCATTGGAGTTTGCCCAACAAAGGCAATATTCTGGATGAGGCCGATGGATTACACACCAGGACAGCCAATCCCACTGAAGAAGTCAGGCCTGTTCACAAAGGGCTGGGAAGAAGGTTAGTCCCTCCGACAAACTTCTTTTTTTAATTTTTATTTTCTTCAATAAGTTCAATAAATTATTAATAACGTATTTGCTCGCCTATCCTCCAGTTGATCGACTGGGACGAAGAGATTAAGGGCCACCTCTTCTGGGTCTGGGGCGGAGAAGAAGGCTTTTTCAAACGTGGCAAGGAGGGCATGCTAGTCGTCACGGACAGGCGCCTTGCCTTTATCGTAAAGACAGACATGACCTATAGGATGCACGAAACCCATTCCCTCAGACAGTTAAAGCGTTTTGAAGCAGGTGAAAACATTTTTCGGCCGGCTGAAGGATACAAGCTAGAGCACCTTAAAAAAGACCTTGCCAAGAGCCCTGATAACCTCCAGGTCCCGTTCAGCCAGATTCTGGACGTTATATCTGAGGAAAAGGACTGGGGGACACTTCTTAAGGTGAAGATGAACCTTGGCAACAAAGCAAAGGTTCTCAGATTCTCGATAGTGAAGGGATGGATAAAATATCCTGCAAAAGATCCGCTTGAGTTCCAGCGCATGGATTGGAGACCGCTTATAAACTTGGTAAGAACATCAACTTGACTTTTTTGCAATGCTGAGAGCATAACTTATATGATTTTATAAAAGAATAACATCGCCAGTTCCATTCTCACAATATGTAGGAGGTAATGGACCGAAAGAGCTTCTTCACAAGAAGTTCAAGTCGCTTGAATTGTAGAAGCTGTATACGACTTGTACAGCAAGTAGTGTTGGACAACGTGTATCAAACAGGACCTCTGCAAGTGCAAGTCTAAGATTGTCTTACGAGATCTCCTAAAGATAAAGCAAATGCGCAGAACACCAGTACAATAGTGATTGCAAAGTAATATAATTAGGCGACATGCTGCCTACAGTTCGCATATTGCTAAAAAAGCTGTTCGTTATCGGCGTGGGTCCTGGTTCGCCGAAGTACCTTACTGAGGCGGCTAAAGAAGCCATTGCCCGGTCGCATTACATCATAGGCTACAAGTACCCTCTGTTGACGATTGAAGGTATTATTGACAAAAGCAGGCAGCGGGTGTTTCAAGTCACAATGAAGACCCAAGAAGGCGTCTACCATGACATTTACACGAAAATGAAGGATGGCGAGTACCTGTACCATTCCTTTTACAGGCGATGTCAATTTCTCCGAATCGGAGGTCGTCGACAGGCTGCTGGAAATATTTGGCAGCGACAACGTTGAGGTGATTCCCGGTATCAGCTCCATCCAAGTGGCTGCTTGCCAAGGCCCACGTCCCAACTGACAAGGCTTTCATTGTTACCTTTCATGTGACAGACGACATAGAGCAGAAAAAACAGGAAATGCTGCAGGCAGTCCGGCAGGGTAGAAGCGTAATACTGCTACCCCGGCCTTGGCCAAGAGACAGTTCAAGGCACTTTATGCAATCTGAAATTGCAAAATTCCTGCGCAAAAGTGGCATCGACACTACTAAGCTGAAGGTTTGGGTCTTTGAGCATCTGACGACTGAAAAGGAAATAACATTCAGAGGTACGGTGGTCGACCTTGAAGGAAAGGAGTTCAGCGAACTGTCTGCTATGGTAGTAGACCAGACAAAGAGACAAACATACCTCAATTTCTAGCCAGAGTTTAAATATTAAATTGAGCTTATTTTTTGTATATGTCATCAATACAAAACAAGTCTGTTGGCATTATGCGGGGCGATGATAAGGGCCCAATCCGATATTGCGTTGAATGCGGCGCAAAGATACCTAAGTCGCAAAAGACCTGTCCTGCATGTGGCGAAAGCCAATAATGCCTTCTTTATATCCTCTTTTTTGTTAGAAAATCTTGCTTAGATTATTATAGTGAAGTATCTTATGCTGCAGAGACATTCGCTGTGCTTGACGAGCATGTCATTTATCACAAGAACTATTTGATAGTGGCACTTGTAGTGGTCCAAAGCCAGCAAGGCTAGGTGTCGCTTCATTGGCAACTAAGAGGAAGTATCATTGAAGGTCGATCCCTACAGGAGTAGAGAGGTCAGCAGGTGGAATTGTACAAATAACCTCTAAGCCAAAAGTCTTATCGAAAAGTATGATATAATGATGCACAGCAGGCTAGCCTAGAGGAATCTTTGTGATTACGCCGGATCTATAGCAATGCTCGCATCAAAGCCGCCCAGGCGCTCTATCATCTGCCACTCTATTATCGCAGCTACAAACAACACTCCTATGGCAATGCTTACTTCTATCAGAGTCGGGATGGCGTATTTACGCCAGGGCCTTCTCTTAAGAAGGTAGTAGATTAGCATGCCGCTCTTTGACATGGCAAGGCCATAAGCGAACACTTCCATGATCCCAAAGGGCGTTATCAGGATGACAAGTGGCGAAACTCCGACTAGCGTGGGTGACGAGCTTGCAAGCGCACTGAAAATCGAGCCGGTGGCAAAACCTGAGAATGCTCCAAATGCCATGCCTGCTGCCGGTACAAACATTATTAGCGTGATTTGGATGTTGTTCAGAAAGATGCCGTTCTGATCGATCCCTTCTATCTGCTTCGAAAACTCATGCGTCAACGTCTCGGCTTCATCATCACTCATGGGTATCTGCCGCTCCCGTGGAATAGGCAATGAGAAACGCGGCTGCCCCAAACGCGAGGTAGACGAGGCGTCGCTTGCTGGTCTTAAAACGCAACTGAAATGGTTGTATTTGGTATTGTATAATTACTTTTGTCATTCTTCTCACTCTTGCCCAACTTTGTCTTTTTATGTATGTGGAACATAACAATAGCGGTGAACCATCCGCAGTGACAACAAGTGCAGGAAATACGATCTTTCCGCAGTTCTTTGCAATTGGTAATGAGCCTATAGATTTTGTGGTTCAAGACATTGCAGTAATCATGGTAGTCGCGGCTATAATGCTTGCGATCACATTCAAGCTGAAGCAGCCTATGGTCATCGGCTATATCATTGCCGGCATGATAATTGGGCCCTTTACTCCACCTTTCAACCTTATCAAGAGCCCTGAGACTCTGAATCTCTTTGCAGAGCTGGGTATAATCATGCTACTCTTTGTTACTGGTACTGAATTCCCTATAGCCAAACTCCGCTCGGTGGGCAAGATATCCATAGCTACTGCTCTTGCAGAAGTGCTGGGAACGCTCTTGATAGTGTTCTTTATCGCCCAAAGCCTTGGGTTCCACTTTTATGATTCCCTCTTTCTTGCCTTGGCATTATCAATTACTAGCACTGTCATCACGATCAGGATACTGGAGGATGTAGGCCTAATACGCGATAAATCATCTACGCTCATTTTGGGGATGCTGATAGTCGAGGACATAATTGCCATCAGCGCTCTTGGCATCTTGCAGTCCTTTGTTGCGACTGGTGGCAACTTGTCCATTACGAACATCGCCATCGTCCTTGGAATAGTAGGCGGCTTTATCGGTGGTGTAATCATAATAGGCAGCAAGTTCGTCCCAAGAATAATAGATCGGGCCGGCAAGACAAACGATTATGCGCTGCCTTCCTGATAACGATCCTCAGCATCGCCTTTGGGCTGTCATTCCTTGCAAACGGTCTTGGCATGTCGGTCGTAGTTGGTGCCTTCCTTGCTGGAGTACCTTGTAGCCGAGAGCAGAAGCGCGGCAGTGGCAAGGATAATCACAATCCCGCTGAGGGATATGTTTGCAGCCCTATTCTTCATATCAATTGGGGCGCTCATGAATATTTCGTTGATCCCTGCATTCATAGTCCCTGCCATAATTCTCATACTGACCTCCTTTGCTTCAAAGCTCCTGATAGTCACTGGCATTTTGGTAAGGGCGCGCTATGACAGCACAACTGCGCTTAGGACTGGCCTTGGGATATCGGCTACCAAGGGAGAGCTGTCATTGATTGTTGCCAAGGGCGGACAGGATGTAAACGCCATTACTCCTTCCATTCTGCCAATACTTGGTGTAGTCACAATAGTGACTACGTTTATAGGACCATTCATAATAAAGTTCGGAAGTCGATTCAAGCTGACTGAGCCAACTGAAGCAGATTCAAAGAAGGAAAAAGAAGAAGAGGAAACCTAGTACTGGAGCTTTTGCGCTAAAGGTGTATAGTTGTAAAAACTTAACAAGGTTTTAGACCCTCATACCATAGATCCGCCAGTGCGCCATACAATAATGTCGATGCAAGGTGGGCTGAGTAGAAATTTTTCATTGATGTTCCTGACATGAACTAGAAAATGCCAAGACTTGCCCTGCATACAAACAAAACGATTCTTCGTCTTTTCAGGCCCTTGATAGGATTTCTGATCATGCTGTCTGTGATGATTTGGATTCTTGCATGCTGACGTGCTGCGCCATTTTCTTATCTTACATGTATGATTACTTGAGAACACTAAATGATGACCAAATATGCATGATACACCTGCTAGGCGGTAATGAACGAGACAATAAATGAAACGATATAGGATCACTATGCCAACCATAGCAGATAAATGTCAAATTAGATCTCAACGATCTGTGTCTAGATTGAAGCGATGGATCATAGTAAGCATAGGCCTTGGGGCAGTGGTTGTAATGGCCCTCATCCTTTCAATAACAGCAGGTCGGTGATCGGCCGCATTCTGACGTAGGTCTTGCGGTTTTCGTTATACACATAACAGCATTGAACTCAAATCCATCTGCCTCTCTTCAAGTAGTGCATTTGCATCTTGTACATACTATGGTTGCTTGTGTGTGCGTGTGTGCGTTTTTGTTTGCTTGTTTGTTTTTCTCCTAGTTGTAGGTTGCTGTATGTGCTATTTCTAGATGGGCTTGCTTTGCATATACTGTGCTGTCAAGGTATTGTTCCTTGGAGTAAGTCTCTACCTGCATAAATTAGCTGCACGATCTCTATGATCCATTTGTATCCAGATTATCTTGATGTTAAGCCAGTTTTCATTCATGGACTACCGCCGTTCCATTCTTATCTGCTCTGCAGAGTATATGCTGAGAGCTGGCTAAATTCTTGTAAAATGGAATAGAAAGCTGTGAAGTTTGGATCGCTTCTTGAGTCATCCATGTTGACAGACCATTCTCTATGAATCCTTTGTTGAACCCTCTTTTCGACGCAGACTTGTCAAATTTGCCAGCGCGGCATATCGGAGCAGTCATATTCTGGCTTTGGATAGTGGGAAATGCAATATTGCACTTTGCAAGCGCTAAAACATATTGTCTTAGTTGAATATCTGTTCTTCAAGAGGTGTCCTAAGATTATCAAGAATCCATGCTAAAGCACATCATTTTCACTTTTTATTCTGTGACATGGGTAAGAAAAACTAAAAAATCTCTTCGTCTTTTCTGACCCCTCCCAAACCCGTCTTGATGCTTGCGGCGCATTCAAGGCATGCGCTACTCGAGAATGGAAAATCCTTTGTGCACTTTTTGCACACCGGTCTCTTGCATTCAGAACATTCCATTGAGGCTGTCCTAGTATTACAGAGAAAACAGAGCATCATAATATTATGATGTCATCGGTGCCCTAAAAGGTTTCTTGGAACATAATTTACCGCTCTCAAGAATTCAGTCTCTGCCGATTGGCAGTCTTTGCAAAAGGCTTTTTCTTAATATAATTCTCGAATCTTACGTGGAGAACGATTATTACTAATTGCTTGTTTTTTGTTTCGAAATATGGCAGAAGTGGATCTGGATACTTAAAATATTGTTTGCAAGCAGGCAGATTTGTTTTTTCTTGCGATAGTCTATGGTAGAGCAAGAGTAAGACGTGGCGAGAAAAAGCTAGAAGTAACTCTCGAAGCAGATTAATTATATTCTGTACTATACTTTTTTTGTAGCTATACGTAATCATTGTCGCTTCCGATATCGTTAAATCTGTTTGTCCTGCCATGTTCTTTCATAAATGAAGGATATGGAGCAGGCGCCAAACGGGCACATATTCGCCTGCACTCGCAAGAGCGAGCAAGAATGCTTTGACCGGATGCTCTTTGCAACGAGCCGTGTATATGGCGAAAACGTATTGAAGATAAGAAGAGGTGATCCTCTTTTTCTGCTCAATCTTGACACCGACACGCTCTATGGTACTTTCCTAGCCCAGTCCCAGGGCGCAAAGAATATTGTGCCTGAAGCTTGGAAGGGCAGATATCCATACCAAGTGGAGGTGTCGCGAAATGGCACAGTGCACTCATTCGTAGGTGCAAGAAAACTTCTCTCAGGAATGGGGATCAGTTGGCACGATATGCTTGATGGAGAGCTAGCTCAATTGCTCTCCCGATACCTCGAGAACCCTGATCGCAGACTGAAAATCATCAAAAAGACTACTGCAGTGGACAAGCCAAGGCTTGAATCCACTACTCTCTGGGACTATCCCCGGCAAACCTATGGCAAGATTCAAAAGGGGAACAACAAGTACCGCCGGTGTCACACCTGCTTTTGTCATCTACAACTTGGTCAAGCGCTACACAGAACCGGGCGACCTTGTGCTTGATCCGATGGCAGGGAGCGGCACTACCATAGATGTGTGCACTGAGGAGGCACGCAACTGCATAGCGTATGATATTTCACCTACTCGACCTGATATAATTCAGAACGATGCTCGCAAGATACCGCTTGCAACTGCAAGCGTAGACATGATATTCATCGACTCACCTTACGGGGACAACATCTACTACAATGATCATCCCGGTAACATCGGCAAGATATCTGCAGAGGCTTCCAGTTCTACGAAGAGCTCGACAAAGTGATGGCCGAATGCCACCGTGTGCTCAAGTCTGGCAAGGTGCTCGGCTGGCTAATAGGGGATCAATGGGTGAAGAAAAAATTCACGCCCGTAGGCTTCAGTATTTACGCGGGCCTTTGCAAATATTTTGATACAGTTGATATTGTATGTGTAGTGAGGAGAAGTCAGACATCCAACACGGAAATATGGCACAACCGCGCACTCCGCTTCAACTTCTACCTGCGGGGCTACAAATATCTCTTTATCATGAAAAAGCCGGCTGAAGATCCGCCTGCAAGAAGAAAAGTTAGCTGGACGCAGGACTGCAGAACCTAGAGTTTTCCGCCAATGTGCGTCAGCATATCCTCCGCATCTTGTCTAACGCAGCAGGAGCATTGCATGTTGAGGCAGTCTGTGCGCAGCTCGTGTGAACAGTCGATACACGTGCATGTCATTGGTTCCGTTGTCATGTATAAGTTAGTGCGGCATAGATATTAATAATAATAATGCTTTTTACCAATTGCTATGTGGTCATAAATGATAACACTTGGGTCTTATGAACAACAAATGACCAGCACACTTCTTTTGAGAATAAAGGTGTCTCGCTAGTGACAGACAAGCAATTGTACAGCGAGTGCAAGTCGAGATGGATAAAACAGATAACACACCTTGCGTATGTCTGCAATCCCGCTTCCCTACAGACTACTGGCAGGCTTTGCTTGAATCAGCTATATAGACACAATAGGTGGTAAGTCACAACACCCTCGGCAATTATTCGACTACCGAGGAGAGATTTATAACAAACTACAATTTAGATTGTGAGACCACTAGTCCATACTTTTTGATGATCATTACCAATGACATAAGAGATACCTTTCTCCTCCTATTTTTTCCCATCTTTAATATATGGAATTACTTGCAACTAGCCCCAGAGATCTGAGCAAATGACTCCTATAACAGTTGCAAAATTTGGCGGCAGCGCCCTTGGGCTAGAGGGAGCTATGATCCCCCAGATCGTTGACAGGATAAAACAACTGCAGCAAGAATCTAAGGTAGTCACCGTTTTCTCAGCACCTCTCATTGAATATAATGGCAAAATTATCTCGATGACTGATATGGCGATTTATGTAGGCAGAAGTTATGCTTCTTCCACCCCTGTAGAAATTGAAGTGCTAAGAGAGACTTACGAGAGGATATCCTCCAAGTACTTGGACAGAGCTGGCCGCCATGAATTTCTTGATACTCTTGATAAGTTCTATAGGCAGGTAATAATTTCGCTCAAGCAGGCGGCAGAGAATCGACGCTTTGTCGATGTGATAAGATCAAGAACGCTTGCATACAGCGGTGAAGTGGCAATGTCCTACTTGATGGACTATGTGATGCAGAGCATTGGCCTTAAGTCGTCACATGTGTTAATCGAAAAGTGGCCGATAATCACCGATGACAACTTTGAAGCCGCCAACTTTATGGTACAAGAATCAAAACACCATGCCAACCATCTTATCGATCTTATAGATCATAGCGATGTCGTGTCCATGGGAGGCTTTATCGGCAAGACTGTAGATGGGCTTGAAACGACATACGAGCGTGGAGGCTCAGACAGGACTGCTGTGGATATTGCAATTCTACTCCATGACCATTATGATGTCAAGATCGACTTGGAAAAGGATAGCGCAGTCTTAAGCGCAGATCCGAGGATCGTGAAAGAAGAATTAGAATACATACACAGTCTATCCTACAATGAGGCTAAGCTTGCAGGTATGTTTGGTATGAAAATCCTCGACCCAATTGCAATAAAAGAAATAGACGACAATAACCTTGACATTCCTATTGTTATCACAGAGATGGTCAAGCCAGACGGCAATGTCACCATGATCAAGAAGAACCCGCCGGTTTTAGAGCATGCTAATCCGATAAAAATAGTGACCGGCAAGAGAAACTGCGCAATGGTGAGGATGGAAAGCACGGCATCATCACATCTTGTGGCATCGCTCCAACTTGACAGGCAGTACCATGATTTCGTGAAATTGTCGCCTTATGTAATCGATGATACTGAGATGACTCGTCTGCTGTTCCTTGACGCAGACTACGTCAGAAGGCATGAAAGGTACATCCGCGCCTACTATCCGCAGACCGAAATAGTCTATGGTAGAGGAGTGGTTACGCTTATCGGTGACGAGATGTGGCGCGTGCCCAAGATTGCATCAACTGCCAGCAGCACAGTAAGTGAGCATGACCTCAACATCCTCAACCTTGACGCACAGGAGGAAACTTCAAGGATCCTAATAGTGGTCGAGGACAAGGGGACTAGCGTTGCAGATGCAGTGAGGGCGATACATTCTACACGGACGAAGATCCACGGATTGAAATGACACAAGGGAAAATATGGCTCAACGGATCGCTTGTCGATTGGGACGATGCCAAGATTCATGTATTAACGCACGGGCTGCACTATGCAACAGGCGTATTTGAAGGTGTCCGCTGCTACAAGACGGTGAATGGCGAGCGCCATATTCAGATTAAGCGATCATATGCAGCGACTGATAGACAGTGCTAGGATTTACTTTATGGAGCTTGGATACACCAAGCAGCAGCTGGAAAGAGCAGTGATTGAAACTGTCAAGGCAAATGGCATGGAAGAGTGTTACATACGGCCGATTGCATACTATGGCTATGGTAAGATGGGAGTCAATCCTCTGCCAAACAAAGTGTCTGTCGCCATAGCGGTCTGGAAGTGGGACGAGTACCCTGAAAAGGAGCGATGGGGCAGACAAGGGCGTGCGCATGATGGTGTCGTCCTGGATAAGGATTGACCATAGGGCAATGCCAATGCACGCCAAGGCAACTGCCAACTATGCCAATTCTGTGCTTGCAAGGGTAGAAGCTATCAAGGCCGGCTTTGACGAGGCGATAATGCTAAACTCTGCCGGGACAGTAGTCGAGGCAAGCGCCGAGAATATATTCGTAGTAAAAGACAACATTCTTGCCACTCCATCTACTGCCTCTGGTGCCCTCGAAGGTGTCACAAGAAACAGCATACTGGCAATTGCCAAAGAAAATGGCATCAAATGCGAGGTACGCAACATTTCCCGAGATGAACTCTATACTGCTAGCGAGGTATTTCTAACTGGCACGGCCGCAGAGATCAAACCCGTAGCTGAGATTGATAACCGAATGATAGGGGACGGCCGGACAGGTAAGAGGACAAAGCAACTAAGGTTACTGTTCGATTCAGCAGTTCACGGCAAGGACCGAAAATTCAGCAAGAAGTGGCTCACTCTCATCAACTGAGCAAGGTCCCCTATTATCATAAAATGTATTGCAAGATGCACAGGTAGTGCGCCGGCTAGGTATAAGCCAATATTACGCATATTCAATTTCTTGACAAAATACATAGGGACAAGCAGTGAAATAAAAATTCCTCCATGTATCACACCATTTAGCAGTAGTGGATGGTAGTTGTAGACAAGATATAACGCGCTAGTGGCTCCACCAGCTGCCCCCCCCAAGATCAAAAATATCAGCATATTGTGCCGCCTAGTTTTACAATTTCTTTTTCAATAACTTTTGATATCCCAGCATGCCTCTCTTTCACTTCTTTTTCATCGTCCCCACGTGATATCAACTGTATCTTTATCTGCGGTGTCTTTTTCCTGTAGTATCCGCGTGGATGAGTCTTAAGATAGATCATGTTCTTGGGATGTGATTTGACTATTTCTTTCAACACTGGAGCGATCATAGCCTCAGTGATGCCTCTTGTATTATAGTTGAGCTCCTCTGCAACGAACTTGCCTACCTGCTTCTTTATCCTTGGCAGGATCTGCTCCTCAAATATTGCTTTCATCTCCGAGGGTACGCCAGGCAGACAAAAGATCGTTATACCGCCGGCCTGATCCATGATTGCAGGCGCGGTCCCTACAGGATTCTGGATTGGGGTCGAATGCTCTGGTATAGTAGCCATCTTTAGCCGCGAGTCAGTCAGCTCTTGGTGAAGCTTGTGCATTGCATAGCTTTTCTTGAGCATTTCGATGGCCATGTCGTCTATTACAACTTTTTTGCCAAGTGCTGCTGCTATGCCTTCGAGTGTCATATCGTCATAGGTCGCACCTAGACCCCCTGTCGTTATCACGATACTAGGCTCTCTTGCAAGCGATTCTCTTGTTGCAGACGAAATCTCGCTAAGGTCATCGCGTACAACCGTCACTCTTCTTACAACGCCTCCGACATTTGTAATCTCGCCGCAAAGCCAGTCTGCGTTGGTGTTGAGCGTGATGCCCGATAGAAGCTCGGTTCCTACGCAGAGGATTTCCACGATCATGCTTTGAAGATCCTGCTCAGCATAATAAGCTCAGGACCACTTGTAAGGTTGCCTACAACAACTGACTTCATGTTTGCTACGATACCTGATGACAGAAAAGGTACGCCTCCATTCACTGTTACTGGCTCTGCCGGCACTTGCAATATCTCTGAAATTTCCTTTACCTCGTCCTCTGTGGCCTTGGGGTGGACGCCTGCACCACCATTGGTAGCGACGATCATCGATCCTGTCTGAACAAAGCCTCCTACAGTCATAGAGTTGGTTGGGACGCCGAGTACATCCTGCACCTGACTGTCAGTCTCCCCCTTAAAGAGCGGCGATACTATTGCGCCATTATCATTTGTTGCAATCAGGTTGCCTATTGCAGTAAACTTGCTTTTCACCCGTTCGACATTGAGCTTACTTGACTGCTTCAGCATGTGGACTTCCTCGTCAGATGCTATCGGAGGCAGGCAGCATACCATTATTGTTCATGACTGCCATAGGGCCAAGTAGCCGGGTGCCTGCGATGGAAGCATACACTACGCTTACCTGCAGGTAGTCGGCAAGCTTTTCTGTCTTTGTCTCGGCAAAACCGTATGGTACTAAGATGATACTGCCATTTGTCTTGACAAATATGCCAATATTGGGGCTCTTGTATGCTGTATAGCGATATATCGCCAATCTTGTCTATAGAAAACTCGCAAAATAAAGGATATGAACCTAGCGCTAACGATTGATCAGTTTCACTCTCGGATGAAACCCTTAAGATCATCATCGTCACATCAAAAACTACCTTCAAAGCTTTCGGTTCATCATCATCATAATTTTTCAACTTCTTCTATGATAGTGACCATCTAGACATCGTTTAGGTAATCTGTCAACTATCGTTAATAGACAATCTATCACTATAAACTGGATGGATTAGATCAAGAAAAGAAAAATGGCAATCCTTCAGTGTAAAAAATCAAGAAAGTTTCAAGCTCACAGTGTTTATTATAGTCTCGCTTGTGGTAAGTAGTAGCCATGCCTAATCCCTTTTATGACAGAGACATCGTTTCGATAAAGGATTTTGCCAAGGATGACTTGGAGTTTGTGTTTGACGCCACCGATAGTATAAGCCGCCTTAAGCATAGCCAGCGAGGTGAGCTTGGTAAGGGAAGGACGCTTGGCTACATCTTCTATGAGCCTTCCACCCGAACGAGGATGAGCTTTGAAGCCGCAATGGCATCGCTTGGAGGAAGCTCGATCGGCATCTCTGACTTGAAGTCATCTTCTGTAGAAAAGGGTGAGAGCCTTGCTGATACAATACGAGTTATTGATCTATACTCGGATGTCATAGTGCTACGCCACCCTTTGGATGGCTCTAGTAGATTTGCAGCTGAGCTGTCACAAAACCCTATCATAAACGCTGGGAGTGGAAGCGAAGAGCATCCGACGCAGGCCCTGCTTGACTTATATACCATATTGAAGGAGAAGGGTAAGATCGATGACCTGTCCGTGGCTATAGTGGGCGATCTAAAATATGGAAGAACTGTATATTCCTTGCTCTATGGTCTTGTCAATTATAAAGTCGAGGTACATCTTCTGTCGCCGCCTACACTGCGGATAAGAAAAGAGTCGCTCTATGAAATACAAGACAAGCTCCAGATAAAGGAACACAACAAGCTTGACGAAGTCTTGCCCGAGATCGACGTCATTTACGTTACAAGGATACAGCGTGAGCGCTTTCCGGATGTGCAAGAGTATGAAAAAGTCAAGGGAACATATACAATAGATGAAAATACATTGGCAAAGTCCAAATCCGACATTGCAGTCATGCACCCATTGCCAAGGGTGGACGAAATTTCACAGTCAATTGATCATACTAAAAATGCAATATATTTCAAGCAGGCATCTTATGGAAAGGAGCTAAGGGCTCACTGTTGGCCCTTATGCTTAATGAGAACCTGCCAAGATAGCTTGATAAAAAATAACTTGCATGACAATGAACAGTAAGTATTGCCAAGGGGGATCATATCATCTATTGTGAAAAGAATAGACGAAGAATCGAGAGCTTTAATATTGACAGATCTGCTCATTCAGCATATTTTATAGGAACACCTCTTCAGGATAGAATCACTCTATTTCAATAGTATATCAAGGAATACTACAAATAAAATACCCTTTAAGAATCTGAAATTGTCAGATATTTGTTAAGCGCAAGAACTATTTTTAGTCTTGGAAACAGGAGGGCATGATATGCTGAAAATACCTCTCCCTGTAACTGCTATGACATAAAAAGAAAAGTTGAACTGTTGAAATTTCTGTCTGCAATATCTGAATTTAGTACCCGATCAAAAATAGCTGACGAATACACCAAGCAGGTTCGGTTTTACAATGCATAATACAAAATCACAATTCTAAGATGTGTAGAAAAATACGCAATATTTGCGATGAAGTTCTTCGATCATTGACCCGCATCTCGCAAGCAAAAACTATGCAGTCGGGAAAATGTAGTTAAGCTTAATGAGATGAATATGCACAGACCAATTCGTCATACCAAAATGACACGTTTGTTGTTGTTCGGGCTCGGATAAGACCTTACAATTATACTTCTTGTCGAAAGGTCAGACCTGGATTTAGGCATAGTTGCCCTTTATCGATGACTTGGCGCCACAGGCTTCGCAAATCAAAAATGCAACCTTTGGCTTGATCTTTTCAGTATGTGTGTCGGGGCTCCCACACACTGGGCATTGAACATATTCTTTGATGTAGCGATCGATGAGTGCCTGAAATGACGAAAGTGTCTTACGGCCCAAAAATATCACGCGCTCGCCAGATATGTAGCCCGCAGAGGCAAGCTCTTTGTTGAGGTAGAACAGGAATTTTTCAGGATCTCTCCTTAGCGCCTTCGGAAAGTCCATAAAGTTGCGGAAAAAAGTATTCTTGCCAACCAAGATTATCTCGGGAGTCGGAATCTCAAGCCTTGACCTTGCCTTCTTTGCAGTATTGCCCACTTTATCCTGCAGCCTCTTGAGCAAAACTTCGTAGTCGCTAGCAGACTGCGCTTTCATAGGTAGATAAGTTGCATTTCTGCTTAATTAACGTATATCGACTACTACAAAATTACCTTCAAGCCTCTTTTTCGTAACTGCTATTGCTGCCAGCGACGAGTCACATCCGATCCAGTGATGGCTTAGCTTTTCTGCAACCCTAAGTGCAGTGCCCGAGCCGCAGAAAAAGTCTGCAACAAGATCATCCGGTTTTGAAAACTGGCTGATTATACGTTCCAGAAGTTGGGTGTGCTTCTCGGTGCCGTAACCCGTAGAATAGTTGTACGCTTCAATATCAAGCCAGACATTATCGATTATCCTGTGTGTCTTTGGGGGGATCCAATACTCGGCGTATTTCCTGTGAGGGATCTTTCGGACAAACTCTAGTTTTTTGCTGGTAGCGCGCCAGTATTCTTCAAGGACCATGTGAGAGAATTTGCTCTCATAAAGCCGATAATTTTCAATTGCCTTTAGTGCTCTCTCCTTTGCCCACTTCCATTGTCCCCTTGCAGGTTTGGAGCCAAAGATCTTATAGCGCATTGTAGGTCTATCTACATTGCTCCAAAAACTCATCCACTTTGCCTTTGAATGGTACTCTGCAAGCGGAGGCCGGAATTTGGTATCGGCCAACTTGGAATACCATAGTATAGTGTCATGGGCAGCGTGCATCCTATCTATTGAATCAAATTGATACTGCAAGTTCTTCCTACGGCCGCGCTTTACTATTATTTCGTTTCTAAAATTTTCAGAGCCAAAGATTTGATCCATCATCACCTTGATGTAATGGATGGCATGCCAATCCAAGTGAATGAAAATAGATCCAGAAGATGAGATCAGCCTGCGGATCCCACTCAAGCGTTCTTGCATCATCTCAAGATACTCATTTTCTTCCAATATATCTTCAAATGCCAGGTTGCTATTGTTTTTAACGCGATGTAAGTAACGCTCGCCGCTGAGAAAGGGCGGATCAATATAAACAAGATCTATCTTGTTTTCAAAGCCATGTTTTAGCAAATAATTGACACAATCCAGGTTATCGCAGTGGAAAAGCAGGTTC
The DNA here is from genome assembly GCA_963786915.1 of uncultured Nitrososphaeraceae archaeon. GTDB lineage: Archaea > Thermoproteota > Nitrososphaeria > Nitrososphaerales > Nitrososphaeraceae > Nitrososphaera. The sequence continues at coordinate 278,550 of CAWBAU010000007.1, read as the reverse complement.
CTGTTCCTTAGACCGATATAATTATTCGACTTGTAGATGAGCTTAGCCCTCTGTGCCATGACATTGAGATTGTGTTGCCCATTATTATTCAGATCGCGTAACCTGATTCTTTGTATTACAAAATACTATGTAACATCCATCAAAAAATAATCAAATCTGCAAAATAATACCTGCACGGAGAGGTGGGTGGTTGCCGCAGCGAATAAAAATTTGCGTCACTCCCGCCACAGGGTATTTGAACAGTTAGGATCTTTTCTCACCAGCAATTCCTACAGCCAACCTGCCGTTTCTGATTTCACAGTCCACTCCAAGACAGCAATCGATGCAAGCTCGATGTATCTTATATAGATGCATATTTCTTTCTATGCCAATACATAGCGCTATGTACTTCTTTAACCATTATGACCTCATTTCTATAATGAGACTCGTTATAAGCAAAAATACTATATGATGAGATATTGACCACACATACAGCATCGTCAAATATGATTCCAATTAACAAGCCCTGGATGGGCGAAGAAGAAAAGCGTGAGGTAACAAGTGTGCTTGAAGAAAACGCGCTCACGACGGCTCGCACGCGACAGCGGCAAGCGAGTGCGTGACTTTGAGTCGCAGATGAAAAGCTACCTGAAGATCAGACATGTAGTGTCTGTCAATTCTGGCACTGCAGCGCTCTATGCCGCCTACTTGCCGCTGGCATAAAGCAGGGCGATGAAGTACTAATCCCATCATTTACGTTTGTAGCAACTGCCAATGCCGTTGTCGCGGCAGGCGGTAGACCAATTTTTGTAGATATCAAAAAAGACGACTACACTATGGATGTTTCCGACCTAAAAGCCAAAATCACCAAGAAGTCCAGAGTGGTAATACCTGTGCATCTCTACGGCCACCCTTCAGACATTGATGAAATAGGCGAGCTTGCAGAGAAGCATTCACTTGACTTTATAGAGGATGCCTGCCAGTCTTTAGGATCAAGTTACAAAAACAAGCAGACTGGAACGTTTGGCACGCTGGGCTGCTTCAGTATGTATGCAAGCAAGGTACTGACAGCGGGAGAAGGCGGTGCAGTTGCAACAGACAGCGATGAGCTTGCCGACAAGCTCAAGATGATAAGGAACCATGGCATGGTCGAAGGCCATGATACAAGGGTACTTGGTCTGAACCTTCGACTGCCTGAGCTAAGCGCTGCTGTTGCTAAGGTACAGATGCAAAAGCTGGACAAGATGCTAGAGATCAGGAGACGCAATGCAGAGCTTTTGAGCAAACTGCTGTTTGCATCTTCAGAGAAATACAAAGTAAAGATTCCTGAGGAAACTGCTGACAAGAAGTTTAACTGGTATCTCTATACTGTAGCCTTTCAGGACGATAGAGATAGGATAAAGAATAGCCTTGTTCAAAATAACGTGGGCGCAACTGTCTATTACAGTCCGCCAGTGCACAAGATGCCATTCTATGCGCATATTGCATCAGAAGCAAAGCTGCCGGCGACAGAATGGTGCGCCGACCACGTACTCTCACTGCCCGTACATCCGCACGTCGCAGAAGTAGATGTAGATCGTATAGCAAACAGTCTAAAATCTATAATGGAGAACCAAAACGTATCATAAATTTTGCAGATCTGGTTAATTTTCTAGATGCCGATGCATTTTTATATTATGGATCGACCAACTAGAAGGCGGAAATGGCGATAGACACTGGAGATACTACATGGATGTTGATCTCCACCGGCCTTGTCATGATCATGACTCCTGCGCTCGGATTTTTTGAAGCAGGACTCATCCGAGGCAAAAACTCGCTGTCTGTAATAATGCAGACCTTTTCAGGGCTTGCCATTCTTTCCACACTCTGGTTCGTTCTTGGATTTACCCTTGTTTTCTCTCCATCACAGGGTGGCTTTATAGGCGGCTTTGACTGGCTGTTCTATAATAATGTGCCCTTCAATGAATCTCTCGATTATTCGCCTACAATTCCGGGCGTGACGTTTGCCACTTACCAGATGATGTTTGCAGTCATTACGCCGCTTCTCATCACAGGTGCCTTTGCAGAAAGGGTCAAGTGGAATGCGTTTGTAGTCTTCATTGTGGTATGGAGCATTTTCATCTACTATCCTCTTGCACACTGGGTATGGGGAAGAGGATGGCTTGCAGAAATGGGCGTATTCGACTTTGCCGTGTGGCATTGTGATTCACACAAGTGCGGGTCTTGGCTCCCTGGCAGCTGCGCTACTACTTGGACGCAGGAAGAATTTCGGCCCTGATATCATGGTACCTCACAATATACCGCTTGCAGTCATAGGAGCGGCTCTGCTCTGGATCGGATGGTTTGGGTTTAACGCAGGTAGTGCACTTGCTTCAGGATCGCTTGCTGCAAACACTCTGCTTGTGACGCATATTGCCTCATGCACATCCGCGCTCGTTTGGATAGGGCTTTCGTGGAAACGGGCGGGCAAACCATCGAGTACAGCCGCAATCAACGGCGCGATTTCAGGGCTTGCAGGCGTAACACCTGCTTCGGGTTTCATTAGCGCCCAGAACTCATTCCTGCTTGGCATTGTGCTAGGGTTTGCTTCCTACTATGCAATACTACTGCTAAAAGAGCACTTGAAGATTGATGATGCCCTCGACGTCAGCTCTGTCCACGGCGTAACTGGCATAGTGGGGGCATTAGCGATAGGTCTTATCGCAAGCACTCTTATCAACCCTGCAGGCCCGGATGGATTGCTATATGGAAACCCTATGCGAGCTAGCAGTGCAGGCATTTGGCGTTGCAGTAGCGAGCAGCTCTTGGATTTGGCGGCACCCTCATCATCATGAAGATAATAGACGCCACGATAGGGCTCAAGGTACGGGAGGAGGAAGAAGACATCGGACTAGACATTACGCAGCATGCAGAGCGGGCGTATGTCAGCTAACGTTTTTTCCTTCTTATCGGTTCGTAAACTCTTTTTGGAGTGCTATATGTGGAGCCATAAAATATTATTAATATAACATCATGTAATGCAGTTCCAAAATTCGCAAGATGAATTTTTTCATTATCCTGCTATAAATTTTAGTTACTCTGAGTTGACAAGAGTTTTTACAAAAATTATCCAGGTGCTAATGCTTTTGGCTAATTTGCAAACATGTATGCCATATCATTTCGGTATCGCTGCTAAAGTCTTGCTATCCGATAAACTTCATTAGTTGTTCATTTGTTTTGTCCTTCTCTTCAATGTTCAGACCATGGCCGCTTTCATTAAATTCAATCAGTCTAGAGCCTTTGATTCCTTGACTCATCACTTTTGCAAAGTCAAATGGACATATCTTGTCATGTGTACCATGAAATATTGCTACTGGCAGGTTTCTTTGATTCACTACCTGCATATCATTTCTAAGATCTGCATCCCGTAATTCTTCTAGACACTTTACGGTTGCAAATAGAGATGCTTCCATATTTATTGAGAATAGCCACTTTAACATCTCTCTGCTTTGGGAATTCTCACTCTTAAAGAAGATCTTGGCAAAGTCAGAGACCATCTTTGGCCTGTCTTGCTTTGATTGCATGATGAGATCGTCACAAGCTGATTTTTCAAGTCCATAAGGATAATTCTCTCTCTTGGTAAAACAAGGTGCAGCTGCGCTCATCAATACTACTTTTGAAACCAGTTCTGAAAAGTACTTTGATATATAATGCATCACTACTGCACCTCCCATTGAAAATCCTACTATAGTTACTCCCTGCAAGTTAAGCGCAGAAATCACTTGCTTTATATCATCAGCAAATACATCATAGTTGTAACTGGTCCAAGGCTTATCTGAGCGTCCAAAGCCTCTAAGATCAATACCGATACAGCGATAACCGCTCTTATGCAACGCCATGAATTGGTATTCAAACATCTTATGACTCAATGGCCATCCGTGAATAAATAAGACGGGTTTGAGAACATCTTTGGCCCCTGTTTCACTGCCTATGTCTTCAACGTAAATAGATACGCCCTCGTCGACTGTAACATAAGGCATTTTATTACAGCTTCCGCTTATTCTATTTATAGTATTTCATTGAAAAGTTCATTACTTCAAATGGTTCATTGTTTTTTAAAGTGTTCAACCAGCATTTTGAGATAAGATGTGGTTCCAGATACAAGGCATTTACGTACTGCCTATATCTACATTCTAAAGTCTTTTATTGGCTTGTATTCCATTTTTTATTTGTTGAGACTGATAATCTACACTGGCAAGGGTGGCACTGGCAAGACAGTGACTTCTTGCGCGACTGCAATCAAGATGGCGGAGCGTAACTATAAGACGCTTGTGATTTCAGCAGATCCGGCGCATACGCTGAGCGATGCTTTCACGATGCCTAATGTCGGCCACGATCCAAAACAGGTGCTGCCGAACTTGACTGCATTGCAAATAGACCCTGTCATTGAAATGAGCCGACAGTACAATACTATACTCTCCTATACTGCAGCCCTGTTTTCTTCCAAAGGGATAGATGAGACGCTTGCCTATGAAATTGCTATGCTGCCAGGTATGACTCAATTATTTTCGCTATTGAAGGTGGAGGAAGTCGACCGTGCAAAAACATTTGATGCAGTAGTGCTTGACATGCCTGCCTCCGGCGAAGCGCTACGATATCTATATTTCCCTAAGCTTGTAGGCAGCATCGGCCGCAAGCTGACAGGGCTTGCCGGCCTCTTTAGTGGGTTTTCCAAGATCTTCCAACCATTTGCCAAGTTCCCGACACCTAGTAAGGATGTCATACAAAGTGAAATGGATCTACTCGACAGACTCAATGCACTCTCCGACATTATCAATAACAACGATAGGACCTCTGTTAGACTGGTTGCAAATCCTGACACATTCAGCATCGAAAATGCCAAGCGTGTACCATGTCGACAAGCCTCTATGGCATTAATGTCGATATGGCAGTAATAAACAAAATAATGGCCAGCTCATCAGATGAATATTATGCTAAATGGGCAAGCTTCCAGAGGTCAAAAGTGGAGGAAGCAAAGGCAAATTTCTATCCTTTGCCTGTAAGAGAAGCACAGCTCTATGGTACTGAGCTTCGTGGCCTCGATATGTTGCGAACACATGGTGAAATGCTCTTTGGTAGTGACGACCCATCCAAGATCTTCTATCGCGGTGAACCCTATCTGTTTGTAAAGGAGGGAACTGCGATCAATATGACTGTGCAGGTACCCTTTACCGAGAAAGATGACTTTAGCATAGAGCGATATGGCGACCAGCTCACCATAACAGTCAAGACTGTGACAGGACAGATAGCCAACGTTGTTCCTTTGCCCGTTGCGACTGCAGGGATGAAGCTTGCCAAGGCGAAGCTTTTGAATCACAAACTAAGCGTGCAGTTTGAGAAGGAACCTTATTAACCTCTGCTTTATCAGGCTGTCTACAAACAGTTTATATAATATCGAATTTGATTAAATTTGAGAAAGAAATGCCAATAGATCCAGACTTTCCAAAAAATCATCAGCCAATTGGCAAGCACCAGCACACAGACGGGGAGCATTTTCATTTTGTATGGGGGCCTGGAAGGGCTGCAGAAGCGACAGAAAACGAAGAGGTCAAATCTGCATATCAAACAAGAGGAGAAGAGATGGCTCCTTTAGGTGTTCATGGGACAATGGTAGCTGTCGACTGGGACTCTTGTGTTGCTGACGGTGCATGTATTGAAGCCTGTCCGGTGCAGGTATTTCAGTGGTACAGAACAGAGAATGATGTTCCTGCAGTTGAGATGGCAAATACCACAAGCGCAGGTACAGGCAACGCAGTCAAAGAAGAACGTAAAGACTATACAGATAAGGCAGATCCAATCAGAGAGCATGATTGCATCTGGTGCATGGCTTGCGTATCAGTGTGTCCGCCACAGGCGATAAAAGTTGATCAGTCAAACCTAGAGTTTCATGAGAAGTCCGCTGGCACATTCAATGAAGCCTTGTCTAAAGGTAGTGCACCTCCGCCACATGCGCACTAGGCGCGCGCCTTTTCTTCCTTCCTTCCTTTATCTTTGAGCTCCTTATTAATTTTCTAGAAAGTAGATTTGCCTGTCATTGCCGATTCCTATATGGGTATGTTCCTGCCGCCTGACATTTCAGTCAGGATAAAGCAGTTCATGGCTCGCCAAGGTAGATTTTCCGTTCCTAGAAAAGGATGAGCTCTTGGCTGTATTCTACCTATTTGGCAAAGACTATGAAGTTATTGGAGAATCTGAGGTCAATGCAGCAAGCGACTTGGCAAAAAGGACTGTCGAGCAAGTAACAAGAGATATCCGGGTCTATATCGCCATACCTCAGAAAATGGATGCGCGATTTACGCGTGAGAATTATACAAAGAGGTCGCTTCAAATAGTTGTTGACAGTAGTGGTAGTGATAGGCAGTCAGATGTAGACAGGCGGGTTGCCGGCGACCCGATAATATTATCGGACTGCTTTGCCCAGCATGTCGCATACCACCGGCAGGACTTCTTTTTTGAACTCTTCTCGCCTCTTAAAGCGGAGCAACTGCCGCCCGCATTAGAAAATAAACTTGAAGGAAGAATGCTCTTGCTCGGATTTAACGTCAAGAATATGCAGTCACTGCCGTTTAAAAACTCGCTCCATGCCTTTTTTGAATGGATGCTAAAAGTTTGAAGAGTGATCTATTACCCGCACCATGTGCTTGACATCAAACACCATCACTTCTTTTGGCAGGTTGATCTCTAGCACACGCTCTTCCGGCGGGTTGTATCTTAATACGTGGATCAGAGTACCCTCTTTTTCAAACCTCCTGCCAATCCTCTTCTCAATCACTACTTCGGGGTTAAACAATGCATCAAATGCGAAAAAGTAGGTCCCGCCCCATACATTGACCGAGTATTCTACTCTGTAGTATGGAACTGACATCCTTGGAAACAGGCAGCGCGCTGGCAGAGTGGAGGTTTTCTCCCTCTTCGTACATTCTGCTGTGGTGGAAGTTGTCAATAAACGGCACTTTGGCGTAAACTGTAGAGTTGACCGATTTCCTTGAGCATATCATTTCGTACCGTTTGAACTCGGGGTCTGGCATGATGGCTGGACCGTACTTAGCGTCATCATGCAGCATCATCTTGCGGTTCACAAGGAACCTTTCCTTTGATTCTAAAAGACGCCGGATGTTCTCCACAAACTGGTGCTCGTTACATTCGTAGAGTGGCAATTTTATCCACCAATGTCCTTGACCATTTTTGATATTGTCATCTTGGAGCCACAGATAGTAATTATCGGATCTTTTGGATAGGCATCTCCAATCTCTTCTGAGACGCTGACCGTCTCGTTATCCCTGACATACAGCATCTTGTTCCAGAATTTGCCGTCAGCAACAATCGTAACAGTATCGTCTAGCAAAAATCCAATTTCAGAAAGGCTAACCTGCACCCTCTCAAACGGCACAAGTACAGAAATTGACTTCAATTTTTGTCTGCCTTTCTTTTCTTGCACAGATATTTCCTTCGTGTTTCGGGTATAAAAATTGGTCGCAGGTTGGTGAAATAGATTCTGTTGTAGATATTCATATGATATTTTTCAGCATGAGAAAGAAAGACCTATAGCCATTACTGCATTTTATGGACATCTTTCTTTAGGATGATCATCATGATTTGCAAAGTACACGGTATAACCACAAACAAGGATTCATCCTTTGCATCTGTCCTGTTAGATAGGACTTGATCTGTCATATGATATGCGACTGCAGACCTACCGCTTCCCTCTATTGCACACCATAGATCAGGGCTATTTGGCCACAAAGGCCTTCAGGTCTTTTTTCATTTTATTTGAGAGTTTATGGGTTTGGCAGTTGTCCTTCCGTAGGTAAGGGTTTCTCACGTTTTGCCAATTAAAACTAATCTTCTTGTAAACAGGCTCCTAGCCGGAGGGATGACCTCAGAATTAAACTTGTTTGCTCTAGATAATGCACTGATGAGGTGTATGCTATTTAATTTTTTGCATATTAGTTTTAAGGACTATTAAAAAGAAATGCAGAATCTGTAAATTTTCAGACTCATTTCCGAAATGCCCATTCATATTTGCGGCAACAAATCATCCCAAATTTTTGGAGAATTATATGGCGTAGAAAAAAGCGATCTTATTTTATAATTAACATATAATAGTAGGAACTTAAAAAGAAACTGGTAGCGCGGATGTGGCAGAGTGGTCTTCTTTCTAGACGAACATAATAATGCGTCGGCCTTGAGATGACAAGCGCCGGTAAGCCGATTCGCCCTCGGGCGATCAGGAGTTCGAATCTCCTCATCCGCGCCATTATCTATATAATTATATTATTATCCCATTTTTCTTGGGGAATCCCGGTGCTGTCGCCCCTTTACTCTCTGGCTATGCTCAGACTTGATCCTGCGCTCAAGTCGTGCTACGAGCTCCTTTGATGCACTGAGTGGGTCATATCCCACAGCTTTTGCATCTATCACACCATTTGACGTGATAAGCCGCAGTCCTGAGCGAATACTTGCGTGTCTTGTGCTTGTCTGCATACACGACTATAGATCTCACGTCTCCAAGCTTGCCCTGAATCTTTTTCAAAAAGCGGCAAGCTCGCTCTTGAACTTCTATTCTGTCCTGTCCATCTTCAAAATGTGCCATGTGTATGATAGGCTCGCTGCTCTTTTTGGTCAAAATAAGCTCGAGCACATCCTTTGGGGTAACTATGCCCATTGGCCTTCCATCCCCAACCACGACCACCTCTTCATTCTGCCTGAGGTGGTCTGTCATGGCATTGAGCTTGGTGCCACGCTCGACTGAAACGGCCCTTCTTGTGATATCCTTTACCTTGACATCTTTGATGCTCGCAGTTCCACCAGAGATTGCTGCAGACTTGCTCGTGCGCTCACGCGGAGTTGCAATTATCTTAGCTATGTCAAGTATACTCAGTGTCCCGTGTAGAATGCCTTTTGTATTTATCACCGGAAGCCGTGAGATGTTGTACCTCCTCATTTTAGAGACTGCATCGGCAAGCGAGGTATTCTCTTCTATCACTATTGCGCCCGACATGACCTCGTCGACAATAGCATGTCCAAAGTCTGATGTAGAGACCAAGTCAGTTTCGCTGACAATGCCGACAAGCTCGCCTTTTTCTACCACCGGCATGGCGCGGTTTCCACTTCCAATTACAAGCTGGGCAGCCTTTTCGATGTCGTGGTCTCTACTCAATGTCGACGTGCTGACGATGTAGCCTTTTAATTTTGAAGAAGACTGCGCAGTAGAATTAATGATCTGTTTCGCAAATATCATGCCAAGGTATTTGCCGTTTTCATCCACTACTATGGGTATCTGGTTAATTGATCTACTCGCCATAAGGTTTAATGCTTTTGCAACTGAGTCTTCCGGGCTCAGAGTAACGATGTCTGTCACCATTATTTCTGATACTTTCATTCAATAGAACATCTCGTGCTTGTTATTTTAAACCTTACACATTTTGCTGGCAGCATAGGTTATAATGCTTCTCCGCTTTTAACTAGGGCAATGGATAAAGAGCGGCGGCTGGTAATAACAGCAATCGCCGCTGTAACGGTGGCTCGCAGTAGCGACCACCTTTTTCACTCCGTCTCAGACCACGCTTCCAATACCTGAGCCGGGACAGCGCAACGGCAACAATACCCGCTCTGGCGTTCAGGTGCTTGCCGAGAACCTTAACGTCCCTTGGGCCGTTGACATTGCCGAGGATGGCAGGCTCTTTTTCACAGAACGGACCGGCAGGATAATGGCTATAGACAAGAATGGCAGTCTTCTTTCAGACCCTGTAGCCTATATCAATGTCATGCAGAACGGCGAATCAGGGCTATTAGGATTGGCGCTCCATCCCAACTTTACTGAGAACCATCTACTTTATGCCTACCATACTTACTCCAACGATTCGGCTGTTTTGAACCAAGTCCTAATGCTTACAGAAAATGACAACAAGATAATCGAATCAAAAGTCATTATCGACAACATCCCTGCTGCTGACAGAAATGACGGCGGCAGGATCAAGTTTGGACCTGATGGCAAGTTGTATATTGCCACAGGCGACGCACGGCAGCCCGAGCTTGCCCAAGATGCCGGATCCCTCGCAGGCAAGATCCTGCGACTCAACTCTGACGGCAGCATCCCCGAAGACAATCCTTTTGAAGGCTCGCCTGTGTATTCTTATGGACACCGTAACATTCAGGGCTTGGCATGGCACCCCGTGACAGGCGAGCTTTACGCAAGCGAGCACGGGCTTGAGGGCAATGATGAGATCAATCTCATCAAACCGGGCAGCAACTACGGCTGGCCCATCGAGGATTGCAATGCCGAGAAGTTTGAAAAGCCGGTCGTATGCTTCAACCCAGCAATAGCTCCTGCGGGAATGACCTTTGCTCGCTTCAGATAGCTTGGGCTACCAAAATGACATATTGCTTGCCACCCTGAAGGCCCAACATATTCGTCTGATCGACTTGCAATCCGATATTCAAAGCAATATCCTGACCGGATTTGGAAGAATACGCGATGTAGTTGAAGCTCCTGATGGGTCGCTTTACTTCACTACAAGTAATAAAGACGGAAGAGCCGTACCTGCGCAAAATGATGACAAGATTTTAAGGATCATCAGCCCGCAGTAGCATGACACTAATGGCGGAGAAAAAACTCTATGAAATGAGCAGAGAAGAGCGCCTAGACTACATAAGAAAGACTACTCGAATATCTGATGACATTGAAGCAATGCTCAGACCACTTTCATTTGAAGACGCAAACAGGATGATAGAGAATGCTATTGGCATAATGTCTATTCCAATGGGTATCGCCACCAATTTTGTCATAAACGGCAGAGAATGTGTGATCCCAATGGCCATAGAAGAGCCATCCGTTATTGCTGCAGTTAGCAAGGCTGCAAAAATAGCAAAGGTCAAGGGTGGATTTATCGCTGAGGCTGATGATTCTCTTATGATAGGTCAAGTGCAAATTGTAGGGCTTGGCAACGTCAAGCATGCCAAGACGAAGATATTGAGAAACAAAAAACAGCTACTTGTCACTGCTAATTCAAATAGCAGGTCTGTGACTGCAGTGGACTTGCAGGTGCGACAGCTGCGCGACAAAAGCCCAAACAATATGGGCAATATGCTGATGGTAGAGCTGATCATTGACACCAAGGACGCCATGGGTGCAAATGCGATAAATACGATGTGCGAAGCAATAGCGCCGCATGTGGCCGAAATTACTGGTGGCGAAGTTGTGTTAAAGATATTATCCAATTATGCTACCAGAAGGATGGTCAGATGCAGAGCCATCTTTGACAAGGAACATCTTGGCGGCAGCCAAATTGTCAAGCGGATACTCTATGCTTATGCACTTGCATATTCTGACGTTTACCGTGCCGTTACTCACAACAAGGGCGTCATGAATGGTATTGATGCGGTTGCACTTGCCACCGGCCAGGACTTTCGGGCGATTGAAGCTAGCGCGCATGCCTATGCTGCAAGGGATGGAACGTATCGGTCGCTGACTAGCTGGAGAAGGACAAAGGAAGGCGACTTGGCTGGTGGAATCGAGTTACCATTGGCAGTAGGCGTGGTTGGAGGGATAGTCAATGCCCATCCTACTGCCAAGTTTGCACTTCAAATTTTGGGGGTCAAAAGCGCAAAGGAGCTAGCAATGGTGATAGCCGCTACTGGTCTTGCGCAGAATCTGGCTGCAATAAGGGCGCTATCCTCAGAGGGTATTCAAACTGGTCACATGAGGCTGCATGCAAGGAAATTCTGTAAGTAGATATGTACACTCAGACATTACGGCGATCTTGTTTCAAAATATACAATCTCTTACAATTGGTCTGTTGATCTATTCTAAGTGCTTTGGCAACAACAAACGATAAGCCGAGAATTAATTGCTGAAATCGTAGATGATAGATGGAAGTCAAGTAAAGATGAATAATGATAACCGCACGCAGTATGCAAATGTTCAATCTGCAGTATAGAGGTCTGATTTTATGACATTCTTGCTAAGACCATACCTTGATACAAGCGATTCAACAACTTCCTTAAACCACTTTTCCGCTGAGGGCGACACATAGATGTTTTCAATCAATATGTCTAGCTCGGTGCTCACATACTTGCCTTATCAGTAAGCTCTTTGGGATTCACTATACGCGGTTTTGATGGGTTGACTCTTTCTCTTTCTTTATCTACTTTAGACAATACCTTTTCTCCTAAATGATCATCAGGTAAACTGGTCACTGCTCTAATCTCATTTTCCTGTGCAAAGGATTTTCTTTTAATCACAAATGCTTCAAGTGTATTCCATTCATTCATCCACTCCTTATTGAAGTCCAAATAGTTGACTTTTCCGATCCAGATGGTATCATCAGTATTGTTCTGAAAGCTATCTTTTAGCTTTCTATATGTTGATTGTATAGCTATGCCTACATTTGCTTGCGAATATAGATCCCACATATCAGCTGATTCGTATTCATTGTAGTGCCAGCTGTTAATCAGAATGATTTCACGCAGAGCCTTGAAAAGTGGTTTCATTGTCGATGGCATAGTTTCTATAAATCGAATAAATTGTTCTTCACTTTGAAAGCTATTCCTTTGTTCTTCATAAACTAAAGCACGATTAAGGTCATTATACTTTGGTAGTGTGCCCTCATAGAGATCACGAAATTTGCTTGCTTTCACAAAGAATAATGCTTCGCGATCCAGCATACTCACGAATCTTGGAAAGTTCATGTATCGCCAAATCCTGCCATCCATATTATCAGGGGGTTTAAATGTTGGATGTTCAGCATGCAAATCCAAAGTGCTTCGGCCTATTCCTGCTAATAAGCACTTTGGAGCATAGGATGGCAGTCTGTTTGACTCATGTTAAAGCCGAATCATTAATCCATAGGATGTTAATATGCTCGCGATGCCCAAGTTACCTCAGTCTCTTATTCCTTCGAGAAGAATGCTGCAGATAATTATGTCGTATTTGCTTAGTGTCACATAGATATATATCCAGTAAAAACATCTTTCTCAAACTGTCACATCATATAATGCCTACTGTAAAATTTGCGATCCCAAAAGGTAGCATTGAGGAGGTCACGTTCAATCTGCTAGAGCAGGCATGGCAACATGTGAGTGGCCGGGGGCGCACTTATCGAGTGAAATTGGGTGACCCTGATATTGATGTCAAGATCCTGAGGCCGCAAGAGATCCCCACATATGTTCAGGAAGGCTTCTATGATGTGGGCATCACCGGCAGAGACTGGATACTTGAGGCAAAGGCAGATGTTGAAGTGTTACTAGACCTAGAGATTGGACGCGTGAAACAGGTGATCGCAGTCCCCACCAGCTTTCCATTCAATAACCTCAGCGACATGATAACCGACTTTGCCAAGAACAACAAGACATTGAGGATATCATCAGAGGACCTTACCACGACTTCTGCTCACATCCAGGCAAATGCCGTGTACAAGAACTACTATGGCAACGCCGACCCTATGATAATTACTCCATGGATGCGGATAGGTGAAAACAAAAAGGTAGAGATATTTCTCTCATTTGGCGCTACAGAGGCCAAGCCCCCAGAAGATGTAGACGCCATTTTTGATATCACTGAAACTGGCACTACGCTTGCTCAGAACAAACTCAAAATAATAGATACTGTAGCCGAATCTACAGCAGTGCTGATGGCAAATAAAAAGTCTCTCAAGGATCCTGCTAAGCGCGAAAAAATAGCCGACATGATAGCGCTTCTAAGGGGTGTCGTAGAGGGGCGGAAAAAGCTCCACATATTTGTCAATGTCCGGAAGGAGAAGTTGGAAAGACTGTTGAAGGAACTACCTGCTCTTAAAAGACCCACTGTCAGCCCGCTTTCTGAGGAAGGCTGGTACGGAGTCAACACGGTGATCGACAAGAATGAGTTTATCCTGATAGTGCCAAAGCTGAGAAAGCTGGCGCAGGGCCTAGTTGTATTAGAGCCAAGGCAAATACTGCAACTTGACGAAATAAACTTGGACGGATATTCCTGATGAAGATAATCCACGTCGCCGACCCCGGTAGCCAAGCTGCGCAGCTTCGCAAAGCAACTACAATCCAAGACTCACTCTTGGAAGACGCAAAGGCAATAATGAGGGATGTCGAGGAGCATGGCGACCCTGCAGTTCTCAATTATACGTCAAAGTTCGACGGCGCAAGGCTTGACTCGCTACAAGTTAGCGAACAAGAGATGAAGCAAGCATATGCGCAGGTCACAAAGGATCAGATTATGGCAATCAAGCTGATGAAACAGAGGCTTGTCAAGAGCGAGCTGGCAATCCTTAAGCGGCTAAAAGGAATCGTAGTGTCATCTGATGGTGTTAGGATAGATCGCATGGTTAAGCCGGTTGCAAGCGTTGGGTGTTATATTCCAGGAGGTAGTGCGCGATATCCAAGCACAGTCGTCATGTGCGCGGTACCTGCCAAGGTCGCTAGCGTGAAAAGGATTGTGGCGCTATCTCCTCCAAGAAGGGACGGCACCATTGACCCATTAACATTGGTAGCTGCAGACATTTGCGGAGTCAACGAATTCTACAAGATAGGCGGCGCGCAGGGAATAGCTGCTCTTGCATATGGTACACAATCGATTAGGCCCGTCAGCAAGATAGTTGGTCCTGGCGGCATGTTTGTTACTGCTGCAAAGCTGGTCGCTTCCCGCACGGTGTCAACAGACATGGTAGCCGGCCCGACGGAGCTGCTGATATATGCGGATGCAACTGCTGACTCGCAGACTTATTGCTGTAGATCTGATCTCGCAGGCTGAGCACAGGTACTGACACCGTATGTGGCCTTGTGACCACATCTGACGGGCTGGCATCAGAAGGTACGGATGCAAGTAGAGTCTATAATTAAAAATATCACACGGTTAGATATTGCGAAAAAGAGCCTAGAAAACAATGGCTTTGTTGTCGTCTGTAGGAATGAAAACTCCTGCATTGAATTTGTAAACGAGTTTGCACCAGAGCACCTAGAAATAATGTGTAAATACGCTGACGCTATTGCCAAGAAGATTGATTCAGCTGGGCTTGTGCTGGTTGGGCAGTATGCGCCATCATCTGCAAGCGACTACAGTCTTGGTTCAAATCATGTGCTTCCTACCCTTGGATTTGGCAAATCCCGCGCATCACTGTCAGTGCTTGACTTTGTCAAAATAGTAAACAAGGTGAAAGTAAACAAGTCGGGATTGGCAAAGGTGGATAGATCCATTAGAGAAATAACATCTGCAGAAGGACTACTGAACCACTATGAAGCAGTGAAGGCGAGGATGAATGAAAAAAAAGAATAGCTGGTTCAGCGACAATATCAAGCGGATTGCTTGGCTCGACCACTATTCAAAGCCTGAAAAAGTGGAAGGTGCAATTAAGCTAGACTCAAATGAAAATTTCGCACTTGATAGGGACTTTGTTGCAGGCGTAGCAGCTGAAGCTGCAAAGCAGGTTGATCTCAGAGAATACCCTCTAGACCAGATGGATGAGCTCTATGCTCTGCTTGCCAAGTACGCCGGTGTCAGCGCAAAATGTGTAGCTGTTGGCGAGCGGGTCTGATCAGATAATTGAGATGTTGCTGTCAACACTTGGAGGTAGACGTGCAACAGTATTTTCTCCCACGTTCTCGTATTTCATTAACCGGTGCAAGCTTCATGGTATAAAGGTATATCAAGTTCCGCTAGAGCCCGACTTTACGCTTGACAAAAAGGCGTTTGTAAAGACAGCAAAGAGATCAGACCTCATTTACATCTGCTCGCCAAACAATCCTACTGGCAACCAGATTGATAGACAGCAAATGATCGAAGTCGTCGATTCACTTGAAGACAAACTTGTGCTGATCGACGAAGCATACGTAGACTTTGCAGATTACTCGCTGTCCCATGACGCAATAAAGCGTAGTAACGTAATTGTGCTTCGCACGCTATCAAAGGCATTTGGGCTTGCCGGCGCAAGGGTTGGCTACATGGTGTCAAATGGAAAATTTGTGAAGATATTCAAATCTATCATCCAGTCGCCATACCCTATAAGCACACTTTCGCTTGCAATTGCATCAGGCGTCCTTGCAGATGCAGATCAGATCAAGCAGACAATCCGATCTGTAAGGAGTGAAAGGGAAAGAGTATTTACCAGATTATCAAAAATTGACGGCATCAAGATTTTCAGATCTGATGCTAATTTTATCTTCATTGAGGCTGGCAAGAAATACCAAGCAATTTCAAAGACTCTCAACAGCAATGGAATCATAGTAAAACTGCTGGGCAATATCACAAACCACAAAGGCTGCATAAGAATCACGATAGGTACCCCGGAAATGAATGACAAGTATCTTAAATGCATAGAACAGATAATTTGATGTACGATTGTGTACTCTTTGACATCGACGGCGTATTGGTTGACATTCGCAAGTCCTACAATGCTGCCATCAAAGAGACTGTCGAATACATGCTGAAATTTATCACTGGCAGTTCTTTTCAAAGACTAGTCACCGACCAAATCATTTTGAAGTTCCGGCAGAGCGGTGGCTTTAACAATGACACGGACACAAGCTATGCTATAACCCTTGCAACCCTTGCCAACCCTCCAAAGAACATCTCCGAGGGAAGGAAGTTTCTTGCCCGGGTGGCAGAGAATGCTGACGAGAGCGGCCGTATCTCGGTGGAAAAGTTCCTTGCTATCTATGACATTGACAAGTGGAAAAAAGTGCTGATCTACCCCGCACCCGTCAAAGATAGCATGCTTGCACGGGTATTTGATGAGATATTTTATGGGCCGGACCTGTTCAGACAGCAGGATCACTTGGAGCCCAAATATTGGATTACTGGCAGGCCTCTGATAAAGAATGATAAGCTCGCAGTAACTGTCAAAACGATGAAAAAGCTCAACAAAATGTTCAAAGGCAATCTTGCAATAGTCTCTGGCAGGAGCAGACTCGCTGCAGAATATTCTCTCAAGCCCATAATAAAGTATTTCAACTCTGATGCCTGCGTCTTTCTAGAGGACAAAAAGCGCAAGTATGCCAAACCAAACCCTTATGCAATCAAGCATGCGATGAAGGTGATGAGTGCAAGAACCGCCATCTATGTAGGCGACTCTGTAGAAGACCTGCTTATGACAAGGCGGGCCGAGAAAGAGACGGGTATAAAAATTGCATTTATAGCCATCTATGGCAACAGCTCCGAGCCAGGCAAAACAATATACAAGTTCAAGCAAGAGGGCGTTAAGGCAATTATGAGAAGTGTCAATCAACTACCGAACATAATAAATAAAGTACACCTGTAGGTTAAAATACACTTGGCTTCTGCCGGAAGAAGGGCTAGGATTGAAAGAGTCACAAAGGAGACGGCGGTAAATGTTAACGTTAATCTTGACGGCACTGGTAAGACCAGCATTAAGACGCGTCTTTCATTCATTGACCATCTGATCATGTCAATTGGCAAGCATGCCATGATCGATATCACGCTCAATGGCGAGTCCAACGACGGTATCATGCACCACTTGGCAGAAGATGTTGCTATTGCATTGGCGCAGAGCATAGACAAAGCACTGGGTGATAGGACAAGGATCACACGATTTGGCTATGCGCTTATCCCGATGGATGAAGCACTTGCATACGTATCGATCGACTTAGTCAAGCGGCAGTACTACGATGTGCCAGCTGAAACTTACCCGCGATAGCATTGAAGGATTACCACGAGAAGACCTTGAGCACTTTGCAAGATCATTGATGCAGAACCTAAATGCGTGCACTCACATGGCAGTCTACTATGGAGAAAACGATCATCATAAGGTTGAAGCGGCGCTTAAGGCGTTTGCAGTAGCACTTAGGATGGCCAGTAGCATAGACAGCAAAAGGAAGGGCGTACCAAGTGCTAAGGGGGTTATGCAGTGACAAAAATAGCAATATTTGACTATGGCGCAGGCAATCTCTTCAGCCTTAAATCCGCGCTTGAGCGCAACGAAGCAAAAAGTGTTACCATAATCTACGATCTAAAAGAACTGCCAAAATTTGACGGGTTAGTGCTTCCTGGCGTCGGCAACTTTGATCCTGCAATCAGATCAATAGAGGAGGGTAGTGCAAGCTATCTCGATAAAGCTATCAACAATTGCATGCCGTTGTTGGGAATCTGCCTTGGCATGGAGATACTCTTTAACAACAGCGAGGAAGGCAGACTGGAAGGGTTGAAGATATTGGATGGCGAGGTAGTAATGCTCCCAAAGGGAAAGGTCAAGATTCCTCACATGGGATGGAATAACCTCCAAATAAAAGGCGAGAGCAAGCTTCTAAAGGGAGTCAAGGATCAGTCGTGGATATATTTTGTGCATTCTTACAAGACTGTACCAAAGGATCGTAAGTTAGTGGTGGCCACTTCTGACTATGGTGTCAGCATCCCAGCAATCATTGAAAAGGATAATCTGATCGGCGTCCAGTTTCATCCAGAAAAGTCAGGCGATGTTGGTGCACTTATGATCAGGAACTTTATCGAAATATGCAAAAAAGAAGCAAAATGAAGATCATAGCTGCAGTTGATATCATGGGTGGAAGTGTAGTCAGGCTTGTCAAGGGGAATCCTGCTAACAAGGTAGAATATAGCAATGACCCTGTTGAAACTGCAAAAAAGTGGGAGGCTGTCGGAGCCGATATGCTGCATATAGTTGACCTCGATGCAGCGTTTTCGACTGGCAGTAATTCTGAGCTTATCGCAAAAATATCCAAAGCAGTCAGGATCCCTCTGCAGATTGCAGGCGGCATTAGATCATTAGAAAAAGCTGAAGAGATGCTGTCAATGGCATCAAGGGTTGTGATTGGCACTATGGCCTACAGAGAACCGGAGCTCATAAGAAAGCTTGTAAAGAAGAATGCCGGCAGAGTAGCAATTTCTGTAGATCAGATAGATGGTATGGTTATGGTGAAAGGCTGGAAAGAAACTACTGGAACAACAGTTGTAGACGCAATATCGCAGTTTCATGCAATAGGTGTTGATGAATTTTTGCTGACAAGCATAGATCGTGATGGGACATTGCAGGGTCCTGATATCAAAACGTTGTCAGACGCCGTTGTGTATGCAAGAATAATTGCAAGTGGGGGGATCTCAAGTATAGAAGATGTGATAAGAATCAGAAACGCCGGCTGTATCTCTGTCATAATTGGCAAAGCGATGTACGACGGCAAGGTGAGCATCGAAAAGGTGAAGGCAGTAGCATAATGACACTTGCAAAAAGAATAATCCCTTGTCTTGACGTCGATAACGGCAGAGTTGTCAAGGGAGTGCATTTTGCAGAGGTCAAGGACGCCGGCGACCCCGCCGAGCTTGCCAAAAAATACCGCGAGCAAGGGGCTGATGAGCTAGTGTTCCTTGACATCACTGCGTCGCAGCAGGGGAGGGATACAATGGCAAGCGTCGTGAGAAAGGTGGCAGGAGTCATCGATATACCGTTCACAGTTGGAGGCGGCATCAAAAAGCTTGAAGACGCACGCGACATCTTGCTTTCTGGCGCAGACAAGGTCTCGATCAACACTGCCGCAGTCAAGAATCCTGAATTGATAACGGATCTGATGTCGATCTTTGGCAAACAGTGCATTGTAGTAGCAATAGATGCAAAGAGAAATTACAATATTGAAAAAGACAAGACGATATTCAAGGATAAGGATGGAAGGAAATTTTGGTTTGAGGTCCGGATTTATGGCGGCAAGGAAGGAACAGGATTTGATGCTATCAAGTGGGCGAAGAAAGTCGAGCAGCACGGAGCTGGCGAAATATTGCTGACAAGCATTGATGCCGACGGTACTGAGAATGGCTATGACATAGAGCTGACAAAGGCTATATGTAGATCAGTGCCTGTGCCTGTGGTTGCCTCTGGTGGCTGCGGAAAGGCACGTCACATGCTCGATGTATTTGAAAAGACAGACGTTGACGCTGCTCTGGCTGCATCGATATTCCATTACCAAAAGTCAACAGTCGACAAGGTAAAGAAATACCTAAAGAGAAATGGTATCAGGATCAGGATATAATAATAATTTATAATATAAAGGAGATGGCATTACAATCATTATATGATGTTTGGCAGTGGACCCGCCGCATTCCATTTGAAAGTCACTTGGAAAAGTTAAAAGAGCCAGCTAGAACCATGATGGTCGACCTACGAAAATTTGCGATATCGCTTGGCGGCAATGTGATAGAAGAGGTAAGGCCTCATAGAATAGTGTATTCCAAGACCCTGAACTTCAGAATATTTCTTGACATAGAGCCAACTGCTGGCGACTCGTTGATGTTGTCGATAAGGTATGGCAGAGGTGCGCCACCTGTATCTCTCAGGGTCATAACTATCGAGGACGCAGAGCGTGCAAAGAAGCAGATAGCCGAAGCATACAACAAAATTCAGTAATTAATTATTGTTAATAGTAAAGCTTTCAAACTCGCCACAATACTTCTCAAATCTTACGTCGACATCATCCACTCTAGAGTTTGGCGGGCCAATGCGGCACCACTCTATTACTTCGTTGACATCTATCTTGTCACCTTCAAAGACTGCTTCTACACGACCATCCGACAAGTTGCAGACCCAGCCAGTGACTCTATGTCTAGTCGCTACTTGCTTTGTATTTTGCCTGAAATAAACTCCCTGCACTTTGCCTCTGATAAATACATGGGCGCGAGTTTTTTCCTTGGTATCCTCACTCACTGGGACTCTTTGTAATTGTTGATCTAAAAAATGTTCCCGCCAGCAAAAAATTTTTGGCGATGAAGTTACTCTAGCTCTCCGCCTTCTTCGTGGAACAGGTGATCGTACGTCGTCCCCTTCCTTACCAGCCTGAACTTACCATCACTATCCTTCATCACTATGGGAGGCTTAGTCTGACAGTGGAATGGCATGTTGAATACTACAGAGTATGCGCCTACGTTGTAGAAAGATACATACCGTCCAACTTCCGACTCGCTTAGGTCCGACACTTTCGAAAGCGGGAATACGTCGTACGTATCACAGAGTCTTCCTGCTAGATGAGTATTCTTTATAGTAGCAAGTGTGGCCGTCTTATCTTTGCTGTCTGGTACTATTGGCACCACTTCTTGTGGGTACTCTTGCTTTAGTAGTGCAGCATCAAGTAAGATATGGTAGCCTGCGTCCACGATCACTATCTTGTGCTCGTTATATTCCTTGGTATTCACTATCCTTGAGACAAGGATTGACGATTCTGCCACTAGAAAGCGGCCGCTTTCGATCATGAGAGTAAATGTACCGTGCATCTCTGCTAGCTGATTTAGCTTGCTGATGTGGTTTTCAGCCATCTGAGCCGGCGTTGGCACAGGGTCATTGTAGAATATTGGCGTTCCGCCACCAATGTCAAATGTATTGACCTGGAAGGCCGGATTTTCCTTCTTCATCTTAATTATGAATGCATCCATTTTGTCCAGCGCATGGGTATAGCATGAAAAGTCAGTGATTTGAGATCCTAGATGAAAATGAAAGCCTTCAAACTTCAAGAGGTCGCTTCCCATCAAATGCTTGACCATTTTAGCTGCACTGTCTATAGTTCCACCGTTGAATGGCACTCCAAACTTGCTGTTTCTGTATGAGGCGCGAACTTCGGCCTTGACGCCCACTTCTGGATTTACACGTATCATTGTCAGTGGTATTACTCCTCCTCCTACCTTGCTTGCAGCCTTGGCTAAGTTTGTCATTCCGTTAAAAGAACTGACGACAATCCTTCTAACTCCGCTTTGAAGCACCTCGATATACTCTTCTAGCTCCTCTGTGACACTTGTATAGATTACATTCTCCGGGTCTGTCTTGCACTGCTTGATGAAATGGAGTTCGCCAAGTGATGTCAGGTCAAATGCCATGCCGTCCTTCATGAATGCTTTGACTACTGCAGGCGTAAAGTTGGCTTTGATCGAGTAAGCTACTTTGACCTGACCTTTGAACTTTGAATATGCCTTGTGTAGCTCTTTTGCTTTTGCATGAAGTGTATCCTCGTCAACCAAATAAAGTGGAGTGCCATACTGTCCGACTAGTTTGTTGATGTCAATTGGCTTCACAAAGCGATTTAGATTAACTGCAGTTGGTTTTTCTACGAGTTGGATTTGAGAATTTTCAACCAATTTCTTTTAGTTAGGTGTATCATAAAATCAATAACTTAAAAACATTTGCCCCCTTAGCAAAAGAGTTTTTTTCTGTGTGCATCTTGAAAATAAGTTTTCAGAAATGACAGCAAAAAAAGAGAAAGAAGAAAAAAGAAGTCAGCTGGCTTAACGGTAGTACGGGACTGCCTTTTCTGTCGGCTTGCCTTCTCTCTGTGTCTTAATCTTCCTTACGGCTTCTTCAAAATGGCGTATCATGACATGTGCTTCTGACGCGTGATTAGCTGCTTCTTCAGGTGTGGGGTACTTTGCTAAATATTCATGTAGCACGAGTGAGACTGCAGTATTTGCCACCGCACTTGTGTCTGCTCCGCTAAAGCCTTCCGTCATCTCAGAGATTTTGGCAAAGTCTATATCTGGACCCATTGGCTTGTCCTTTGCATGTATCTCCAGTATTCTTTGTCTTGCAGCCTTATCTGGCATCGGGACGAACACTATCTTGTCGAACCTGCCAGGACGCAAGAGCGCTGGATCAATCATGTCTGCTCTGTTGGTTGCAGCGATTACTACCACGCCTGAAAGCGCCTGTATGCCGTCAAGCTCTGTCAGCAGCTGCGATACAACCCGTTCTGTTACCATACTGTCGCCTCCCATACCCCTTGTCGGCGCAATTGAGTCTATTTCGTCAAAGAATACAACGCATGGAGCTGCCTGCCTTGCTCTTCGGAATATCTCTCTGATGCCACGCTCTGACTCGCCGACCCACTTACTCAGCAGCTCGGGTCCTCTTACACTGATAAAATTAGCTTCAGATTCTGTTGCTACCGCCTTTGCAAGCAATGTCTTGCCGGTTCCTGATGGTCCATGCATCAGGACACCTTTTGGCATGGTGTGTCCAAGCTTTGTATATAGGTCAGGATACCTTAGCGGCCACTCAACTGCCTCCTGAAGTTCACGCTTCACTTCTTCCAAGCCACCAATTGCAGACCATGGAATGTCTGGTGACTCAAGGTATACTTCTCTCATGGCAGATGGCATCACTTCCTTGATTGCGTGTTCAAAGTCGCTCATGGTAACTATCAACTTGTTGAGCACTTCTGGTGATATCTTTTCGTCTTCGAGGTTGAGCTCTGGTAATACCCTCCTCAAACACTTCATTGCTGCCTCTTTGCAGAGATATTCTAGGTCTGCGCCAACAAAGCCATGTGTCACTGCTGCAATCCTGTCTTGATCTACGTCAGTATCAAGTGGCATGTTGCGCGTATGTATTTGCAGTATCTCTAGCCTGCCACGCTTATCGGGAACTTTAATTTCAATTTCTCTATCAAACCTGCCTGGTCTTCTCAGAGCAGGGTCGATTGCATTTGGTCTGTTTGTGGCTGCAATGACAATGACTTTTCCCCTCGCTTCAAGGCCGTCCATCAGCGACAGCAGCTGCGACACGACTCTTCTTTCTACTTCGCCTGTAACCTCTTCGCGTTTTGGAGCAATAGAGTCGATCTCGTCTATAAATATAATCGATGGTGCCTTTTCCTTTGCTTCTTTGAATATTTCCCTCAGCCTAGCTTCTGATTCTCCATAGAATTTGCTCATGATTTCAGGTCCTGAGATGCTAATAAAGTGGGCATTGCTTTCGTTTGCTACGGCCTTGGCTAGAAGCGTCTTGCCTGTGCCTGGTGGGCCATATAACAATACTCCTTTTGGGGCCTCTATGCCTAGTTTTTCAAATATCTCCGGGTGCCTAAGCGGAAGCTCGATCATTTCTCGAACTTTTTGGATCTCTTCTCTTAGGCCGCCTATGTCCTCGTATGTTACCTGCGGGACCCCTCTGAGAGTCTCACCCTTTTCTGCAATGTGGAATATCGTCTTCTGTGTGACTAGAACTGCATCTGCAGCTGGGGTGACACCGATTACTTGAAATGTCAGCCTGCCGCCAAAGTATGGAACCATCACGTTATCACCCTTGATTAGCGGTACGCTTTCAAGAGCATCTGCCAGATAGCGCTCGTCTATTGGCGGTATAGCCTCAAGAGGTGCCACAATCACTTTTTCAGCTGGGACTGCCTTTATCTTCTTGACAATTACAGTATCGCCTATCGCAATGCCAGCATTGTTCCTGACAAGGCCGTCCACCCTGATAATGCCCTTGCCCTCATCAGAAGGATAAAGCGGCAGACATTTAGCAACCGTCCTGCGCTTGCCTCTGATTTCAATAACATCTCCAGTTGATGCGCCCAGCGAATCCATTGAGTCATAGTCGATTCTTGCTACTCCCCGACCTACATCTCTGGTATATGCTTCCAGTACCTTTAGGGATAGGCTATTCTGGCTCACACCAACACCTTGGAAATACCGCTCTTTATACCTTTGTTATCTTTCGTCCTATCTATGATTACAAATGCAAGGTTTTGCTATAAATTACATACAAATAATTCTAATAGGTTAAACTCTAAAGAATTATAACTTTCCTACAAGCTCCACTCAATGAATTTATGATAAAAGAGGACAACAAACCGATGCTGCCCGGCGAGCACATTGCATCCATCGAGGAATTTGAGGGAGGCAAGAATACTTACATTGCTTCCGATGGGACTGTGCGATCTGGCAGCTGTCGGAACAAAAGTTTACGATGTAAAACGCAGGATTGTCAAAGTTGACCAAAAGAACTCGCCGATGCTGCCAAAGGTGGGTGATACCATCGTCGGGTATGTCGATATGCTGTTTAGCAGCATGGTCTCTGTCAAGATCCTATACATAAATGACAAAAGATCTGATGCTGGGTTTTCGGCCATCGCATCAGCAAGGGTTGGAAGCCGCGGAGACAGGGACAGAAGGGGTGGTGACAGGCGCGCCATATTTCATACAGGTGACATCGTAAGGGGTAGAGTCGTCAGCCTTCTCAACTCTACAGTGCACCTTACCCTTGCAGAAAAAGAGTATGGAGTGCTCTATACCTTGTGCTTTATGTGCGGCGGAGATACCGTGCGCACCAATGAAAGCACGATAAAATGTGTTGAGTGCGGTGCATTTGAAGAACGTAAGCTGACACAAGACTATGGCAAGGAAACATTCCGCCTGATACACAAAGCAGGCAAGTAGAGTCTAGTAGTAGTACTACTATTAGTAATAATAACAACAACAATAACAACATGGCACCGAAGGTTGCCTTTCAAGGTGAGCGAGGAGCTTATGGTGAAATGGCGACTCTGCAGTATTTCCCCAACGCCAAACCGCTGCCACTCAAGTCCTTTCAGGATGTATTTGACACTGCTGAGAATGGCGAAGTAGAGTATATTGTAGTACCCGTGGAAAACTCGATAGAGGGAAGCATCAATGAGATCTATGACCTGTTGCTCCAGACTAAAATGAATGTCGTAGGCGAGATCTACCAACGCGTCAGACACTGTCTTATCGCAAACAGGGGTGCAAAAATGATCAGGTATGTGCATTCACATCCACAGGCGCTTGCACAATGCAGAGCATATCTTCAAAAGAAAGGATTCGAGCCGGTGCCGACTTATGACACAGCCGGCGCAGCGAAGATGATAAAGGAGAGCAAGATGACAGATTCTGCTGCTATAGCGAGCAAGAGAGCAGCCGAACTATATGGTATGGAGATACTTGATGAAGGTATAGAGGACTGGAAGAACAATTATACTAGGTTCCTTGTGCTATCGCTGAAAAAGAAAAAGAGTGGAAAAAGCGATCCACATGATGGCGACAGCCAACACTACAAGACCTCGATCATATTTTCAGTCCGGCATGTCCCTGGTGCACTCTTTGGCATCTTGGGCGAATTTGCAATTCGCAAAATAAATTTGACCAAGATAGAATCGCGGCCAACCAAGGAGACACCTTGGGAATACAACTTTTATGTAGACTTTGAAGGTCATCTCCAGAACAAGGCTGTGCATGAAGCACTCCTGTCAATAAAGACAAAGACAGCTTACATTAAGATACTTGGTTCTTACAAAAAGGCCGAGTTTCAGTAGTGGCGCCGGAAGCGTAACCCTAGGCCTATTGTTATTACGCCCGTCACTACAAGCATAAGCGCGCCACTCAGGCCCAGCGGACTTGCCTTTGTCTGCGTATGACCCACAATTGTAAGATCTGAAGTACCCGTATTGTTGATTGTTATCCTATGCTGGCCTGCCTTTTGCGCAGTAAGATCGTAAGTGAAGGAGGAAATGCCGCTTCTTGACTCAATCACTTGGTCATCCGGATCTTTGATTTCAATATGGAATGTAGTGCCGCTCACCGAAATGCTTGCAGTGCTCTCTACATTCATATCTGGAGTAATTACATCCACTGCCCCCGGTCTGATGGTGTTGTCAAGTGGGACATCTACTGGCACATTGGAATATATGCTTGATGCTATGCCAATGGCAATGAACGCTATCCCTGCTGCAATAGCAATGTAAAAGACCCTGCTTGACCGCATACAAATTGCCGAAGCGCTGCACTATATATTGTGCTTTATGGTGCTTCAACGAGAGCAGCAGCAAGATCTTCTTCTTAAGGTGTTACATATTACATTAGATCGACGTCATGGGACTGGCTCTCGATATATCCTGCAGATGTAATCTTGATGAACTCGGCGTTTGTCTGCATCTCAGGAATTGTTTTTGCACCGCAGTAGCTGAGCCCCGATCGCAGGCCGCCTGCCATCTGTCTTATGATCTCTACTACGCTTCCATTGTATGGGACCATAGCCTCAACACCTTCTGGGACATAGTCGTTGAGGTCATCAGAGTCTACTACCTGAGGTCCCGCTTCGCGGTATTTACGACCAAGTGACGCATAGAATGACGCCATACCCCGATACATCTTGTACATTTTGCCATTCTTGACAAGGGTCTTGCCTGGGCTCTCATCTGTCCCCCCAAATAGACTTCCTATCATTACTGAGGATGCACCTGCAGCTAACGCCTTGGTAATGTCACCAGAGTTGCGGATGCCTCCGTCAGATATTATAGGTATATCATAATCGCGCGCGACTTTGACGCTGTCAATTACTGCGGTCAGCTGCGGCACGCCTGAGCCTGTCACGACTCTTGTTATGCATATCGAGCCTGATCCTACTCCTACTTTGACTGCATCGACACCGGCCTTGATGAGGTCACGACTGCCTTCGCCTGTAGCAACATTGCCTGCAATGAGCTCGCAGTCAGGAAACGCCTTTTTGATCATGTGTACCGTGTTGATAGCATTTTCGCTGTGGCCGTGCGCAATATCGACTACAATAACATCTGCACCCGCCTCAAGCAGTGCCTCTGTACGCTCTAGATAGTCACCCTTGACGCCGACAGCAGCGCCTACAAGCAATCTGCCTTTCTTGTCTTTTGATGCATACGGATACTGCTCCATTTTCAAAATGTCCTTGCTGGTAATAAGCCCTACAATCTGCCTTTTGTCATCAACCACCGGCAACTTTTCTATCCTTTTATTGTGTAAAATTTCCTTTGCCTGATCTATGGTAAGGCCTACCTTGGCAGTGATGACATCCTTTGTCATAAGTTCTGACACCTTGAGTTTGTTGTTATTTTCAAATGTAATGTCGCGCCTTGTAATTATGCCGAGCAGTCTGCCTCGATCTTCTACAAGCAGGCCGGAGACGCTGTATTCTGCCATAGCCCTTTTTGCTTCTGCCACTGTCAGATCAGGTTTGATGGTATATGGCTGCTCTATCATGACTGACTCTGAGCGTTTGACCTTCAGGATCTCGTCTACCTGGTCCTCTATTGTCATAAATCGATGGATAATTCCAATCCCACCTTCCCTTGCCAAAGCAACTGCCATGCCTGATTCAGTGACCGTGTCCATATTGGCGCTGATAATTGGTATATTGAGTGAGATGTTGCGCGACAGCTTGGTGCGCAAGTTTGTTTGAGATCTAGAAACTATCGGCGACATTTTAGGAACGAGAAGTACGTCATCAAATGTCAGACCCTGTACAATGTCCAACTATTTCCTTGAGGTGTAACAGATCTGAAGTATTATAAGCGTTTGCCAACACCACTTAGATCTTTAACAATCGCAGCATCGTTACTGCCTGCACCGTTTCGCGAACGTTATGTGTTCTGATAATGTTTGCACCATTGAGAGCAGCGATTATTTCACATACTATTGATGGTACTAAGCGATCTTCTGCTGCGTTCAGGTTCAGCAGGTGCCCAATGAAAGACTTCCTGGAAACTGATACACAGATTGGCTTCTTGAGCGTGGCAAGCTTGTGCAGGTGGGATAGGATTTCAATATCACGTGCATACCATGGAATATCTGTCATTTTAGTGAAAAAGGGATTTTTTCCTTCTTGACGGAAGAAGCCTATCGATGGGTCGATAATTACATCTTTGATGCCTGCCTCGGTTGCCAATCTTATGCTGTTCTTCAATGCTTTGAGTGTACCGACCATTCTGCCGGTAGCAGGCGCCTTGTTGTATGCGCCAATTATCATAGACACACCGGCTTTTGCTCCGACATCTGCCATCTCGCTGTCGTATTTTAGTCCAGTTACATCGTTGATTGCGTCTGCGCCAGCTGCTATCGCTTCTTTTGCAACAGTGGCCCTTGGTGTGTCTACTGAAATCGGCAAGTAGCAGGCACTCTTGACAACCTTGATCGCCTCTGTGACTCTTCTAATTTCTTCTTCGATGGGGACGATGACGGTTTGCGCATAAGGCGCAGTCGACATGCCGCCAATGTCTATCATGTGAGCGCCATCCTCTTGCATCTGCCTTGCTGTTGCTGCCTATTTCCTGCTCGCCAGTCTTAACCGAGCCTTTGTAGAAGGATTCAGGGCTGGTATTGATTATGCCCATTACTTTTACCGTTAACTTCTTACCAACTGGCATTGCGCTGATCTTCAACGCTCCGATCTAGCCGCCGGCTGTCCTATATAGTTGTAATAAAAAATATTAATTCTAATTTGACTTGTATGCCAGACATTGTGCATGGAAGAGCAAGAATTCAATACTGCCAATCCTATGAGCAAGGTCCCCACGGCGGTGTTTTTTACCAAGGGCAGAGGCATTCACAAGGACTATTTGACGAGCTTTGAGCTTGCCCTAAGAGATGCGGGGATTGCAGACCTCAATCTCGTGTCAGTATCAAGCATATTCCCTCCGCATTGTAAAATTGTCAGCCGCCTAGAGGGGAGAAAACACTTGCAGCCTGGACAGATTGTATTCATAATAATGGCAAGGTCTGCCACCAACGAGCCAAACCGGCTTATTGCAGCGTCAATAGGTCTGGCAACACCTGTGGATGGGAGCCAGCACGGATATCTGTCAGAGCATCACTCTACCGGCGAAACTGCGCAAAAGGCAGGTGACTATGCCGAGGACATGGCAATGGAAATGCTTGCAACTACTCTCAGGCTGCCAAATGATCCAAGCCTTGCATGGAATGAGAAAGAGGAGCAGTGGAGACTGTCAAACAAGATCTACCGAACCCAGAACTTTACCCAATCAGCAGAGGGCCACAAAGATGGCCTGTGGACTACAGTCATCAGTGGAGCCGTGCTTATTCTGTAATTTCAAAGATAACCTGTGATGAGGAGGTGCTCTGAGCCGATGATGAGGATAATGATGTAGCCTGTACAGTGGCAGTATAATCTCCAGGCGTAACATTGTTGCCGTTGTCGTCCTCTTGATTCCAAGTTATCATTCTAGATGCCCCCGGTCCCAATTCTGTTATTACTTGGGCCGCAGCAACATTGTATATCTGGCCAGTGTTCATGTTCTGAATCTTTAAACCTGCTCAGAGTTAGGAAAGGTCAGCGTCACATCGCCTATATTCTTGACTGTGATTGTCACCGGCTCACTGATTCTGTATCTTGCCTCGTTAGTGGTTATCACCAAGACACTGGAGCTGCCTCCTACTCCCCTGCAAGTTGCCGTTGAGAAATTCTTTAGCCTCTTGGGTAACGTTTTGCACTGCTGGGTTATTCCCAATTATTTCAGCACCCCTTATCAATCCCGAAAAGAAGACACCGGCCCCAAGCCCGATAACTACGAGGACTATTACTGCAATTGCTATCCATGTTATCAGACCCATAATCTATTGCAATCTAGCAAGTATCTTAATATTTTGAATTTCTACTCTAGCGAAAATCGAGTGAAGAATTATCAGTCAAACAATTATAATTATTAGTAACTGCATGAATAGTTTCAGAGACAACTTTTGAAAATTGCAACACACATGCATGCAACCAAGGAATTATTAAGGCCTCCTCCTCCGATGGTTGCCTATGTTGATACTGACGAGTGTTATGATTATAATGCGCTATTTATTGATGAATATGCCTGCTGCCTTCAGTTGCCTTATGACATAATCTACTTGGCTTGCTGTGACCCTGCCAATTGTCAGCGGGGAAGGAAGATTCCTGCTCTCATTCTGGCCGAGCATCCCGTTGATGACCTGTGCAATCATCTCTGCATCATAGAATGCCCGCGTCTCCTCCAGCAACTCCGCAACCTTGCCTGGATCCATCCCGCCAGTTAGTTTGCTACTGGTAATAAGGTTGCCAAACTTCTGAACCGATTCGAAAATCCCGATGTTGTAAGCGATGAATGCTATTTTCTCTGGTGGTAGGATATCCTCAATGTCTGACGGTTGCATCTAATGATAATGCAACACTTCCTTCATAATAAGTTGTAACTTGATGACAAGATATCTGATGTACAGTTCAAACTTCTGAGCGAAGGTTCATGTATAAATCAAGTATAGTTATGCATAATCTGTCTATAGAGCTGTGGTTGCTGTCCATGATATTTTAAAAAAATTCAGAGTCTTATAACTTGCATCTGCATCTCTTATTCAGCAAGATCATTCGCTGTCTATCTGGTTGATCAACAAAAAGAGATTGCATGTTAGAGCCAGTCGCCAGCTCCTTTTTCAGAGTGCTTTTGTGGCTAAAGCCGCGTTTGATCATTTCTGCTACTATCTTTTCATGTCTGTTGTAAAGAGCCAATAGCTTGCCCTTCCAACGCAAGGTTTCAGGATGATGCGAATATCCCTTCTTATTTTCTGTCAAAATCATCCAAATCGCATGGATTTCTCTATGCTCTCCTAACAAATGGTTGTTGCATAGTATGTCAGCCTCAATATCCCATACGCGCATTGTTATGGCATTACATATTGTTTAATCAAATAGATAACTATATGGATTCTTTTGATCTGTCATGTTCAAATCCGGACACCGGTAATTCTACTGCTTTTCTGGCTCAAACGTTGAATCGGTTGAAAGACGAAAAAAAGGAGGATTGCAATGTCTCCTAGTTGGAGCAGCAGCTGCTTCGAAATATTGTTTGGAATGTATCCCTGTCTGCGCCATGTTTGAGATATTATTAATTGCAAAGCAGTGGATTTACTTTCTCTGAGCTATGTATCTCGGGTTTAATTTAAAGACGCAGCGATGTGTATACTACACACGTCATCTGTATATCCCAGGCCTTCATAGCCTATATCTAGGCTGATCATTGATACTTGCAAACATCCGACTCTCTTTCTAACGTTCTATCAGAAAGTTTGATATCCCCTGCTTTACAATAATCAAGTCAAGCTGAGGACCGCAATGTCTGCAAAAAGATCATCCCAGACAGATAATAAAGTCAAGGATATAGCCAGCACAACTTTTGTGAGCTTGGATGAAGATACTCTTGTGGCCGAAGCGGCAAAGACATTGTACGAGCAAGAAAGCTGTACCATAATAGTTACTCATTATGATCCCACTTCGAGGCAAAGAAGCCCCTTTGGAATAGTCACTGAAAGGGATATCATATTCCGGGTAGTAGCTCAAAACAAGGGACCATTCAAGGTTACGTTGAAGGACATAATGAGTTTCCCTATCATCACAATAGATTCTGATGAATCTGCCGAGAAGGCACTTGCCATACTAAAGCAGAATGGGATAAACCGCTTGCCTGTTGTCAACAAGGGCAACCTTATTGGTCTAGTAACTACAGAGATGATTGCTCGCAAAACTTTCAGTTAGATGCCAACTCACTGTAAAACCTTGAGACAGTGCTACTAAGTTCTTACGTCTTCCCTACCACTAACACACCCTTAACTAGCCTACTCTACTTCTTTGTCGATGACTTTTGTTGCTGCCTGAACTCATTAAGAAAGACATGACCTCTGACCATAGAGATATAACGATTGCTGTCGTCATCCCGGTCATGAGGTAAATAGCGAGCGATTATCTACCAACACGCCCCAACTCTGATATTCTATTTATTAAATAGATAGAACTATCATCACAAACATTCTTGCCATCAGCCCGCTCTTTCCTAGTGATGACTTCAATAGGATACTGGGCCGCCCATGAACAGTATTCAATGCATGAATTGCTCAAATTTGTTGTAGAGGCGGAGAAGGGTGGCTTTACCACAACAATGACAAGTGATCATTTCCATCCCTGGTGGCATGACAATGCCTATGGCAACTTTACCTGGATCTGGATTGCAGCAGCTGCAGAGCGCACAAAAAGGATGCAGTTTGTGACTGGCGTTACTGCACCAGTCTACCGATATCATCCAGCCATTATCGCTCAAGCTTTTGCATCCATCGATGTGCTTTATCCGGGCCGTATTGGACTTGGTCTGGGTAGCGGAGAAGCCATGAATGAGTCGCCGCTTGGATATGATTGGCCGAGACCCCGCGCAAGACTTACGAGAACAGAAGAAGCAATTCATATAATCAGGCAACTGTGGGATCAAGGAAAAGCTAATCAAGGATTTGTGAATTTCAATGGAGAGTATTTTCTTATCCGTAACGCCAAATTATACACTCTGCCCGCTAGCCGGATCCCTATCTACATGGCAGCGACTGGACAACAGGCAACAAAGATTGCTGCAAAATACTCGGATGGCTTGATATCATATTTGCAACCTGCCGAAGCAGGCAAGGTGCTTCATGTTTTCGATTCCACGGCAGAAAAAGAGGGAAGAGATCTAAATTCTTTAGAAAAGATAGCAGAATACAAGGTATCATTTTCTGAAGATTACGAAGAGGCATTCAAGTCTGCAACCTTTTGGCGAGCTACTCTGATAAAGAATGTATTCGATTCTGACATCAGTGACCCTAGAAAGCTGCAGAGAAAAGCGGAAAAGGAAGTCTCTGATGAAAAACTAAAGCAAGCCATTCAAATAACAACTTCAATTGAGGATTGCATAAAATCAATAGAGGAGTATTTCAAAGCCGGCTTTACAAGAGTCCATATGCACAGCACCAGCCCAGATGAGATAAAATTTATCCAAATGTTTAGCAAAAATGTAATGCCGCATTTCAAGGGTGAACGCGCTGGAGGAAAAATGACCGCTTCTGCCTAAGTGTATTAGTTGGATTTGTTGCAACTCTTTTTAATAGATATGGCACAAGCTAAGCCTTGTATGTGGGCCTGCAGGAAACAAACTGGGTATCGCGCTCATTCCAAGAGGCCGCCAGAAATTTAGCTAAAGAAGCAGTAAATCACTTTATAAGACCCAATCAGGTCATCGGCCTCGGAAGTGGCCCGATGGCGGCTTCCATCGTAAGAGAAATGGCAAATTTCGATGGCAAGGAAACTCTTAAGTGTATCACCACTTCATTTCAGATAAAATTGGAAGCGCAATGCAGCGGGCTAAAACTAGTTGATGAGAACAAGATGCCTGAAGTTGATGTCGTTTTTGATGGTGCGGACGAAGTCGATGCTAAATTTAACATGATAAAGGGCGGTGGCGGCGCTCTGTTGCGAGAGAAAATAGTCCACTCAGCCGCCAAGCGGATCGTTATTGCAGCAGAATCCACAAAATTTGTACCCACATTCAGCTGGCCAGTCCCAATTGAAATACATCCTTTTGCAATTCACATTGTCAAGAAAAAACTTGAAGATACTATTGGCGGCAGGCCGAAAATGAGGATGCTAAAGGAAGGTTATCCATACGTTACAGAGAATGGCAACTTTATCCTAGATACCTCATTTGATTTTCCCTCAGACATAAGGCAGCAAGAAGTTGAGCTCAAAAACATTGCAGGCGTGATTGAAGTAGGGCTCTTTACAAAACACGCAAACGCATACTATAAGGCGAAAGAGAATGGCTCTTTTGAAACTATTGAAAATCAATGACTTGACTCGCACAATAAGCCCCGATATGCCGGTCTATCCTGGAGACCCTCAACCAAAATTCGACCCTTATGCGACAATTAAAGACAATAAAGCTAATGTCACTAGAATCACGCTTGGCTCACATACCGGAACTCATGTTGATGCGCCGTGGCACTTTCTGCAAGAGGGAAACAGCATAGAAATAGAGCCTCTGGATAAATTCATTGGCGAGGCAGTAATCATTGATGCTTCGGGAAGAAACAGCATAAGCGCCAATGAGTTTTCTGGCAACGACATCAAAAGCAACGACATTGTACTGATCAGCACAGACTCGGGCGACCGGCGCACTGACTTTGCCTATCTCGAAGTTTCTGCAGCTGAATGGCTGGTGGAGCACGGAATCAAGTGTGTTGGTATTGACACCGCCAGTGTAGAAAAATATGGAAGAAAGGACGCCCCTGTTCACAAGATGCTGCTTGCAGGCAACATTGGCATAATTGAAAACCTCGCTAATTTGAAGCCGTTTGCTGGCAGCAGGATGTTTTTTGTGTGCTTGCCCTTGCCGCTTAAAGGGATCGACGGGTCGCCTGCTAGAGCAGTCCTTTTTGATATAGTAAAATAACTTGTGGGGTAGTGACTAATCATTGGCTCTAATAGTCCAGAACTGGAGAAACGTCTACCCAACTATAGCACACAAGAGCGGGTTAGATTGGCGGTTGCTTTCTATGGACACCAAGACCCATGGAGATATAGATGCTGAAGTCGATCCCAAGTTCCAATGCTTGAAAAGTATAACCTATGTTTCACTAGCAAAGTTACAGCCAAGCCTCTCATACGAGCCGCATGAACATCAGGATCACGAGGAGATCTACTACATAATCAATGGAAGTGGGCACATAAAGATAGGTGATGAAATATCCAAGTTCAGAGATGGAGATGTTATTTACATACCGGAAAAAACCAGCCATTCGATAACAAACGACGGCAACGAAATGGTAGAATTTCTGGCATTTGGCGGGTTTATTGGCTTGAAAAAAGGAGGAGAAGGCGGCTAGTGACAATGCAGCTTGGAATAATCGGACTAGGTAAGATGGGCGGAAACCTTGCATTACAAGCCAATGAGAAAAAAATACAAATCATAGGCAAAGCTCGGCAGCAAAAAGCCAGAGCTGGAGAAGCAGGGTGTCAAAGTAGTGATAGATTATGAGTCCTTTGTTGGCTTTCTGAAGCATCCGAGGGTAGTTTACCTTTCTCTGCCTGCCGGTCCGACAGTAGATGGCGTGCTTGACGAGCTAGTACCCTCATCTTGAAAAGGGAGACGTGGTAATGGATGGAGGCAATTCATTCTACCTTGATTCTATTGAAAGGGAGAAGAAGATGCATGAGAAGGGAATCTATTTCCTAGATTGCGGCACGAGTGGAGGACTAGAAGGTGCCCGACACGGCGCTTGTTTTATGGTTGGTGGCAAAGAAGAAGGCATCATGATAGCCGAGCCCATTTTGGCTGCATTGGCAGTAAAAGAGGGGTATGTCTATACTGGCAAACCCGGCACTGGCCATTTCGTAAAGCTGGTTCATAATGGAATTGAATTTGGTATGCTGCAATCAATAGGAGAAGGCGTTGAGCTACTCCGCAAAAGCGGCTTTGAGCTAGACTTGGCTGCAATTTTTAAGAACTGGTCAAATGGTTCTGTCATCAGAAGTTGGCTTGTGGAGCTCATGGAAAAAGGCCTTCGGGAGCAAGGCCTCGCAAAGACTGAAAGCTACATAGAAGATACCGGTGAAGTAAACTGGTTAGTGCAAGATGCCATCAATAAGGAAATTCCGATACCTGTCATATCACAATCAATAATGGAGTTATTCAAATCCAGAATGAATGAAAGTGATGCCTACAAATCAATCGCCCTGATGCGACATGGGTTTGGTGGACATCCCTTTGGCAAGGATGAAGGAATAATCAAAGAAAGAAAAACAAGCAGGGTTAGTAAAGTATGAAGCAGACATTATGCGTAAGTAAAGTAATTGAGGAGGAGGATGAGGATTCTACTTCTTCTTCCCTTAATTATGGTATATCGCCTTTTTGCATGTGTTCTGTCATAATGTGTTTTTGCATGTCTCCAAAACTGTCAAACTCTTTACCGCATGACCTGCATTTGAAATACTTTGAAAGATCTTCTCCGTGACTAAGGTTTTCATTTGTGTTCAACTATTGTCCTACCTCATTATACTTAGAACTGTATTGCTGAAAAGCCTTTTGCAAAATTCTATAATCCATAATACTAAAGATGAATAATGATTATATCAGAAGATAATAATTGGTGCGCAATATTCCGCCTGGCCCTTGGGGTTCATTTGTTGCAAAAGCCGACACGTTTATCGTAAAGACAGAAGAGCATGCTCTTCAAGGCGTAAATCCAGGGGGGTATTATCAAGCGATCTGGTGCAGGGATGCATCTTACATTCTGCGAGACTGGACCCTCTCTGGTAACATGACAGCGAGCATTACAGCAACTGTATTTGATATGGTCCCATCAGATACAGCCAGGCAGAGAAAAACTTGTTTATGGTAGAGGGTCGCCAGAAATGAAATTCCTGTCTGAGGAAGCAGAAGAAGATAAACAAAAAGAATTTGCTGGAGCACTGCCTACGACAATATACCAAGCGGGATTCTCTGAATTATACGGACAAAATCCCGACATTGATTCCACATCACTAATGATTTCAGCAACTGCTTGGATTTTGAACAAATCTTTGAAGAGCAATTCTTTATCCGGTGGTTCATCCATGGTTTCCACCACTGCATCAGAACACTCCGCAGACTATGTTTCTGGTTTATTGCTAAAACTTGGAATAACAGATCCGACAAAGGCAATTGATTTTCTCGTTCCCCGGATGCTGCGGGCAGTAGACTATCTTGCAAGCCGCAGACATCGACAACGATGGATTACTTGAGCAGAGTCATAATGAAGACTGGATGGATACTGTCCTTCGAGCCGGAAAGATAGTCTACAGCCAAGCCTGCTGGATACTTGCTTTGAAGAATTTGTCGAGCTTGTTAGTTACCACTGGCAAACTGAACGAATCTGATAGAATTAGAAGGATGGCCGAAAAAGCGATAGAGGCAGTGGAACAAATACTTTGGTCTGAAAAAGATGGGGCTTACATAGATATTCAAGAAACCCATCATATTGGAGGTCCCTACAGGACTCTAACTCAAGACGTTTCACTGTACTTAGTCGCTATCTCTGAAAACTCAGCTAGGGAGAATTTGACAAACAACAGAGAACAAGGTCTTCCAAGAGAAAAAACCGATGACGACCACCTGAACCTGCATAGAGCCAATAGAACCCTTGATGCCCTAAAAAACAGAGTATGGAAGGAAAAATGGCCTCTTGTAACTGAAGTTGTACTCAAAAGCACTGGGCCCTGGATTCTAAAGCCCTACCAGTACCACAATCATACGTTTTGGCCTTGGACTACTGGAATCGAAATGTTTGCTCGAAGTCGATTTGATAGGGTAGAAGAATGTAATCTATTACTGTCCTTACTTACCTCAGAGAGCGATCTTCACATGCACACATTCTATGAATGGATAAACCCTATTACTGGAGAAGGGAATGGAGCGTTCCCATTTAGAACGGGCATATCGGCTGTCAGGATTTCTGTTGTTGACATATTGGGCAATATTAGAAGAAGGCTATCATCTGAGGCTTGAAAAAAACAAACTCTCCAAGTTCTCTTGGAGATGATGAGTGGGGGACTGTAGCATCATCATCATCATCATATATACAATTCCTACCTTTGCTCTGCTAAGCTACTTCTTCTTGCTTTTTGCCTAGGTCAAAGGACGGACCAAATGCTGGGTATAGAGTCATTCCACCATCAACAAAAAAGGTACTTCCAGTAACATAGCTTGCCTTATCTGATGCCAGAAATTCAACCATGTTTGCTATCTCCTCGGGAGTCCCTATTCGTCGAAGAGGAATCCTCCTGAGCACCTTGTTTAATTCAGCTTTGTCCTCTTCTAACTCCTCATTCATGTCTGTTTCTATTGCACCAGGAGCAACCACGTTTACTCTAATATTATCCTGCGCTAACTCTAAAGCCATAGTCTTGGTCATCATTTCAATTCCTGCTTTTGATGTTGCGTATGGAAGATAATGCGGCTTTGGAATTATCTGGTGAACTGATGAGATATTTATTATGCATCCTCCTTTTGGGTTTTGGATTAGCATGTGCTTTACTGCTTCTCTGCCGCAAACAAATGGACCTGTCAAGTCGACTGCTATGATTTTTTGCCAAACTTCTATTGAGGTATCCTCAAAAGGAACTTCTTGCTGTATGCCTGCATTGTTGACAAGAACATCAATTCTACCATAATGTTTCACTGTTTCGTCAATCAACCTTATACAATCAGCTTCTTGTGAGACATCTGCTATGACTGCTATTGAATCGCAGTTTCCTATATCCTGTACCTCTTTAGCTACTCTTTCAGCCTCGTCTCTTTTACGAGCATTTACAACTATGCCGGCGTATGTATCGGATTTTGCAAAAGCTAAGACGATAGCTCTGCCAATACCTTTACTTGAGCCGGTAACAACGGCAACTTTGCTTCTACGATTATTATTATTATTACTATGTACACCTGCCTCAGTCATTTTTGGTACTCATCTGCTCCAGATATATCCGATAGCTATTAGGCTATCATAGACTATAAGTCATATAGTGCGCTTCTATTACTCCTTGTTTTAGTTAGTTTGGGATATCGATAGATTCTAGTCTGGAGGAAGGTCAGTGTCAACTTTGCCCTCCAGCATTCTATCATAAAGATTCTGCTTGTAATACCTCTCGTAGAAAGAGATGTGTTGATCTTCAAGACCCGCCAGATATTCGTGCACGCGCTGACCTGCTTCTCTGCCTAATTCCATTGCCTTTACGACGAGAGTTTCTCCGCTTGTAACGTCCCCTGCAGCAAAGACTCCTGCCATCGATGTCTTGTATTTATCATTTACCGCAATTGAATCGTGCCTGCCCATTTTAAGACCTGCTTGTTTTTGCAGAAAAGAATCCGGTCCTCTGCCAATGGCTATTAATACGGCGGAACAATGCATTTTGAACTCTTTGCCTGGCATTGCCTCGGGGTGCCGTCTTCCTGATTGATCAGGCTTACCAAGCTGCATAGAATCCATGACCACTGCTACAACATGGTTCTTATCCGAGCCTTCAAACGATTTGGGCTGAGTAAGAAATTTAAATTTCACTCCTTCTTCTTCTGCTTCTTCAACCATTATTGGGTCAGCAGGCATGTCTTCCTCTGCTCTTCGGTACGCTATGGTAACATTGCCTTGACCCCTGGTGAGTCTCAACGCTGTCCTGGCGCAGTCAAGGGCAGTGTCCCCCCCGCCAACTACGATAATATCATTTCCGAGGTCATACTTTGGATTTTTCAAATAGTTATTGACGCCATGTACAAAGACATTTTCAAGAAACTCATAACCATTGATTACACCCTGAAGATCAGAGCCGGAAATATCAAGCCTCTGAGGATCCTTTGAGCCCGTGGTTATTAGTATCGCATCATTTTCATCTAGCAATTGGGACATGCAAATATCCTTGCCAACCATAACGTCTGTTTTTATTTCAACTCCCATTTCTTTGACCGTCTCAATCTCGTGCAGCAAAACATCTTTTGGTAAGTGGTAGTCTGGAATGCCGTACCACGCAGTGCCCCCTGGTGTAGGAAGTGCTTCATAGATAACCACATGATGACCATATCTTTTTAGCAAATCCGCTCCAGCTACACCAGCAGGGCCTGCGCCAATTACCACAACTTTCTTTCCGGTCTCTGTCCCTATACTTGGCGGTGGTTGCTTGTTCTTTCGCTCCCAGTCTGCAACATACCTCTGAATAAGGCCAATTCCAATTGGCTGGCCAGACCATTTCAGTACACAGGCATCTTCGCATAAGCCCTGCAATTGAGGGCAGCATCTGCCTGTTACGCCAAGCAATGGATTTGTTTCTCTTATGCGCTCATACGCTGTCTTAAAATCACCTCTTGAGACAGCCTCATTCATGCCACGAACGTCCAAAAGAACAGGGCAGGCGTCTATGCAAACAGGCGTTCCACATAACAAACATCGATCAGCTTCACGCATAACTTCTTCTTCTGAATAAGGTTGCTGGACTTCAGAGAAATTGTGCTTTCGTTCCTCTGGATCAGCTTTTCGAAAAGGAAATTCCCCGACGCGGTTTGGCTCAACATTCATCAAAAGCCATATCGGCATTTTAGTTTATTACAATTTTAGAAGAACGGTCTACTTGTTACTTCCCACGATGCGGCAGTGGTAAGTACAATAAAAAGTGGATTGCTAGGCTGAGGCGTACATCAGATACGAAGTTGCTGCAAGGAACAAGCCAATGTCATCTAATTCGTCATTTACTTTGACATGGTGTCCTTCAGGAGTTGTACCTAGTCCAGATGCTTCGCCTACAGGAACTCCCCGAAACCTCTTTATCTTGTGTCTTAAATTTTGGTGATGCTTGTTTTCATCCATCTCTGATACATCTGAATATGGAAAGTTGTCTAATCTAGAGATGTACCTGACAGGATTATTGATATAGTTGTGCCATGATTTGCCTTCTGGATGGTTCGCAAGCATGTAGAACATGCCATTATGTTTAAAGATGTTATCTCGGACTGTCAATAGAGCATCTTTTTCTCTTTGACCTTGTTCTTGTTGTTTTTCTACTTCCCTTATGGAGAAAGAGAACCGCCTGTGTTCCCCATCAATTTTGTTAGTGAGCACCCATTCCTGGTTATCGTTTTTACTAAGCAATCTGAATTCCGACTGTTTTCCTCTCTTTTTTATCTCGGCAACCTCTTTTCCATTCTCTGAAAATATTTTGGCTTCCCATTGCGTCGGTCCTTTTTTTATGGTGAATTCAGAAGTCAAGGACTTGCAATAGAATTAGGGCAACTAGAAATTTATGCATTCACTTTACTTCCATTGCTTTGAAATTAGCAATGTATATCCATGCACATTCTCAAGTTTAAATTCACGTCTGATGTGTGACCTTTATCTTGTAGTAATTTCTTGTTTGCGAATCAAGTCATAATAGAATTCGATCTAACATCTTCTCTAATCTCTTTCAGTAAAGATGTAAAAATAGGCAATCATGAGCAATCATTACAAAAGCCACATAGATAATACCGTGAGATAAAATAACAGGTTATACGATTATGGCATTACCTTATCTGTGATTAGAGCATCTGCCAAACCCTTCAAGAGATATTGTAGAGCGAATCAATAAAATCTTTGAATTCCTTAGCGTGAACGTCTTTCGTCTTCTCCCATACCCTCTTAAATTTTGGTATTGTCATTATCGTTTCCGCAAGGCCTTTCCAACGGGACCAAATTTCATTATCTATCATATCTCTTTTATTAAGACGAAATAATAATTCGAATAAGTCAAGAAATGCCACTATGATATAATATTCATCAGGACTGTCTACTAGTGCAAATCTCTCTGCAAAAATTGGACTTTCTTTTGCCATTTTAGTAAACGTTTCCGTACTTTCAAGTTTAAGCCTAGCATCCATTATTCTAGAATATATCTGCTGCTCACTTTGCATCTGCATACTTTTCCTTAAAGTTGAAAAATTCACCAGTGCCATCATAAAGAGACCTGCAACTATTGCAACAGAAATAAATGGCATATATGTTAAAAACGAATCCATGTCATTTTCATATTGCATGGGATGAGATATATCGTTTTTTTACATATAGTATGTAACTG
Organism: uncultured Nitrososphaeraceae archaeon; assembly: GCA_963786915.1. GTDB lineage: Archaea > Thermoproteota > Nitrososphaeria > Nitrososphaerales > Nitrososphaeraceae > Nitrososphaera. The sequence continues at coordinate 236,602 of CAWBAU010000007.1, read as the reverse complement.
GAAGAGCTGATGTTGCCTTCACTAGAATCAAGGATTTAAAACCATGTTAAAGCGGAAGGGTCTTCATCTCAGATGTGGGATTCGTAGCTCCTCCTTATATGCAACAACTTCCTGCTAATATTGGCATGAATTCTGCAAGAATTGTAAAGCCAAACGAGCCTTTAGAAGTACAACAACTTGAAACTCCAAAGCCTAAGGGTTCACAGGTTCTCATCAAAGTTGAATCATCAGGTGTTTGTCATAGCGATATTCATTTGTGGGAAGGAGGCTACGAGGGTCTTGAAGGACAATTTCTAAAAACTACGGATAGAGGAGTAAAGTATCCGTTAACTCCTGGACATGAGATAGCAGGAATAGTGGATAGTTTGGGAGAAGAAGCAGAAGGATTTACTAAAAATGAAAAAGTCCTTGTCTACCCGTGGATAGGTGAAGGGCGGTGTCCTGCGTGCAGAATTGGGCAAGAAAACTTGTGTGATAAACCTAGATCATTAGGCATCTATATGGATGGAGGTTATGCCGAGTATGTACTGGTACCAAGTTACAGATATCTATTAAAAATGGGCGATGAGCTGGATACTAATGCAAGCGCCACATTATCATGTTCTGCACTTACAGCATATGGGGCGGTAAAGAATGCTAATCTAAAACCAAATGATAATGTAGTTATTGTTGGTGCAGGTGGGCTTGGGTTGATGGCTATACAACTAGCAAAAGCAGTTACAGGCTCTAAAATAATTGCCATGGATTTAAATGATGAAAAATTAGGAGCTGCAAAAAAGAATGGTGCAGATAACACTATAAATTCTAAAAAAGAAGATCCAGTAAAAGCAGTCATGGAGTTGACTGATAAAATGGGTGCTGATGCAGTGCTCGACTTTGTCAACGCTTCAAAGACTGTAGAGTCCGATATTCAATTTCTTAGAAGAAGAGCGAAATTGGTTTTGGTAGGACTCTTTGGAGGCGAATTAAAATTAAGTTTAGTCAGTATGCCAACGAGAGCATACAGATTAATCGGTTCATATACTGGAACACTAAGTGATATGGTGGAATTGGTTTCGTTAGCAAGAAGAGGAGTAATCAAACCACTTGTCTCGAATCGATTTAAACTCAATCAAGCAACGGAAGCATTAACAATGTTAAAAGAGGGTAAAATCCTTGGTAGAGGAGTGATAAATCCTTGAACGAAGGGAAAGTAAAGACGATAAATCCTGCAACAGAGGAGGTTCTTAACGAATACAAAATAATGACCAAAGAACAGATAAATGACAAAGTAAAGAAAGCACAAATTACATTTCAAGATTGGAAAAAAGATGCAAGCAAGAGAACTGATCTCCTTCATGATTTTGCTAATCAACTAAGAAAAGATAAGGAGAACCTTGCTAGGAGAGCTACAAATGAAATGGGAAAGGCAATAAAAGAAGCCCGATCTGAAGTTGAAAAATGTGCTTGGGCGATGGAATATTATGCTGATAATGGACAGATCTTTTCAACAGATGAAGTTGTCAACACCGATGCCCGGAAAACTGTGATAAGATTTCAGCCTATTGGAGTAATAGGTAGTATAATGCCATGGAATTTTCCTTACTGGCAAGCATTAAGATTTCGCAGCTCCTTCGTTAATGATTGGCAATACTATTGTATTAAAACCGGCAAGTGCTACCATGCAATGTGGAATTGAAATAGAGAAGACTTTCAACAGAGTCGGCTTACCTGATGGAGTGTTCCAAACTCTAGTAGGAGACTCCAGTGTTGCTGAATCACTGATTGATTCCGCTATTAACGCTGTAACATTTACGGGAAGCGTTCCAGTAGGTGCAAAAGTTGCACAAAGAGCTACATCACAAATAAAGAAAACCGTGCTTGAGTTGGGAGGTAGCGATCCCTTTATAGTGTGCGAAGATGCCGATATTGAGAAAGCATCCAATGGAGCAATAAAGGGGCGATTTATTAATTGTGGTCAGAGCTGTATAGCATCAAAGCGATTTATTGTAGTAAAGGATGTAGCAAACGAATTCATCGAAAAGTTTGTTCAAAAAACTGAAAAACTTAAGGTGGGAGACCCTCTATCCGATGATACAGATATAGGACCTCTTGTAAACGCTAGTAGCTTAAAGAAAATAGATTCTCAGGTTAAGGAGTCAGTTAAAGAAGGTGCTGAAGTCCTCACAGGAGGAGAACAGATAGGAAAAAAAGGTTATTTCTATAGACCCACAGTTCTCAAGAACGTTAATCCAAAAATGCAAATAGCACAGGAGGAGGTATTTGGTCCAGTTGCTCCGATTATTGTAGCCGGAGATGAAGTTGAAGCTATAGAACTTGCTAACGATTCTGAATATGGTCTTGGAGCAAGTATATGGACTCAAGATCTAGATAAGGCAGAGAGATTGTCAAGTAGCGTAGAATCAGGTATAGTATCTGTCAATAATGTAGTAGCTTCTGATCCTAGAGTTCCATTCGGAGGAGTAAAGAAAAGTGGCTTTGGTAGAGAGTTGTCAAGATACGGTATGTTAGAATTTGTTAACATTAAATCAGTCAGGTTCTATGATCAATTGATCCACAATCACTATGTTGAGTGATAGTAAATAATGACATGTAGGGGTAGAAAATTCCACTATGTCTAATATTGTTGAGAATGTGTTGATACTTCAAGGAGGAGGTTCTTTAGGTGCCTTTGGCTGCGGAGTCTTCAAGGCACTTGCAAATAGTAATATAAAAATCGATATAATTGCAGGTACATCAATTGGCGGGCTAAATGCCTCTATAATCGCAGGCAGTAAGGGAGAAGATCATCCTGAAAAGGCATTAGAGCAATACTGGTTGGAATTAGGTGAGGACAGCAGCGCAAACTTTGTAAATTCTCCTTTTATGGAAGGGTTGCCTAGAAATCCATTACCAACACCAACACCATTACCTCCTCCACCATCAACGCCAACCACAGACCATTCAGCAATGACACATATTTCACAAGTCAAATCAGTAATGTCATTCTATAGTTCAGCAATTTATGGAAATAATAAGATCTTTGTACCTCGATGGAGGCCTGAATTTGCATTTACGGATCCAGAGTATTTTACACCTAACAAGTGGACGTACCTGTATGACCACTCGCCTTTAGTGAAGACTGCTGAAAAGTATATTGATTATAACAAGTTGCAGCCCAATGGAAAACCTAATTCACGTCTCATAATAACTGCTGTTAATGTAATGACTGCAGAACCGCTGATTTTTGATAGTGCCAAGCAACAAATAACTTCAAAGCATATACTTGCTGCAACTGGATATCCCTCATACTATTTTCCATGGGCCGAAGTAGAAAAAGGAGTATATGCTTGGGACGGCAGTTTGCTAAGCAATACTCCCTTAAGAGAGGTCATAGATTCCTCTCCAGTTAAGGACAAACAGGTTTTTCTTGTAGAAAATTACCCCAAAAGATGTGATACACTACCCGATAACTTGCTAGAGGTTCAGCACAGAGCCAGAGATATCATGTTCAGTGATAAAACTATTCACAATGTACAAATGTCCAAAACAATTACTTACTATCTTAGGCTCATTAATGATCTTTATAAGATGCTAGAAGATAATTTTAGTTCAGAAAAAAAAGAAGATATAGATAAGTTTGAAAAGATCCGTGCAAGATATAAAAAAGTGTCAGAAGAACATGGAGCAGAAATAAAGCGTGTACATTATATAACTAGGAGCGAACCATTTCCATCACTTTATGAGAATGCAGATTTTTCAGTAGATACGATAAAGGCTTCAATTAAGGATGGAGAATTAAAGACTAACCAAATACTAAAAGGTATCAAAATGAGCTAGCCTGCCTTCTACTACCGTGCACATATGGGAGAGAAAATAATTTTGCTACAAATTTGTAGAATCATATAATTATCTCTGCAATTTCAAATAAATGGAAATTTGGGGCCAATGCAAAACTGCATAGGCGGATAAGTTACAGTAAAAAAAGAGCCAGTGACGATGGTGACTACAGTTAAAGTCAAGGAAATGATAATAGCTTAAATTCGGACGGGTAGGCATAATCCAAGTACCCTATAAAGCTCCCTATTTTCCTTCTTATCTTACATATTCTGACGTTGCTGTAACAGGGCATTTTTCTTAAGACATAGAGCAAAGTCATTCCTTGCAGTGATCGGAAGCATCCTTAACAGGCAGCATTACCATGCGATATGATGGAGAGGTATTCATGCATGTGATTTAAGGCCGCCGAATCTACAGGAGCTGGCATAAAGCTAGAAATTCTATTCAGAACTAGTACAATTCGTTTTACGAACCGATATCGTTCTGGGTTCCACCCCACCTGCTTAATGGTACAAGCTTGTTAGCTGCTTTTTTTGGTCTAGAACTTTGCCATCAGATGAACTGCCCAAGTTATCCATATTCACACCAACACAAGACTAACCCCTTGCATTAGAGCGTAGGTGTATGTGGGTGGGTGGATGCAATACCTTACCTAAATATGCATTAGATAAATGATAATGAATCTTTCAGAAAGCTAAGGATCCAGAAGTGATGTCATTACTGGCATTGCTTTATGCAGTGGACTCGCCGTCGGCCTGTATATGCACGCATTCCTCATTCGAGATTAGATGGCGATATGTTTAGCAGCAATAACAACCATGCCAATACCTCACAATGTCGAGTCATACCTTTGGTGGGTGCTTTTCCTGCCACTTGCGGACAAGCTCCCCCAAAAGCTCAAAATTCTCGCGGTGGCGTGGCTCGTTCCACTTTTCCCGAAGACCGTAGATTATAGGCCTGCATTTATTCCACTCTTCCTGAAGTGGTCCATATCTGTCGAAAAGTAGGTCGGCGTTTAGGAATCCCTTCTCCACAAGCAAGCCTGCAAGCTCCCACCTTGACGTGAACCTTTCAAAGAACTGATACTCTCTGCTTCCGTGCAGATATTTACTTGTGAACTCTTCGATCGTATTCTCGTGGAACTGACCCCAGAACCACTCGGCAGCCTGGAAATCATAGTCCGTGTTGTAAAGTTCAGCCAATCGAAACAACATATCGATATCTTGGGCAGTCACTTTACTTTTTTTTCTACACGCTGCCATATTTGGGAGCAATAGTAGATACTCTGTGTAATAAAGCTGTCTTACTCATTGTTATATATCTCATATATAACTTTGTGACCAATCTTTACCATGACGTCAAAAAGTAGCAGTAGCACCACGTCTGCGGCAATAATGGAGCACGATGTTAAGACAGATATTGGAGTAAAAGATGATGCTCGTGAAAAGCTGGTCAAGACGCTTAATATGCGCCTGTGTGACGAGTATGTTCTCTACACAAAGACAAGGAAGTATCACTGGAATGTTATAGGACCTCGCTTCCATCAGCTACATGAGTTCTTTAAAGAGCAATACGAAATTCTGGATGAAATGGTAGACGAAATAGCAGAAAGGGCAAGGCAGCTTGGTGGAAAATCCCTTGGCACGCTTGATGAGTTTGTCCGCTACTCTAGCATAAACGAAGACCCCGGTCAAAATCCAGACGCACAGACAATGATATCTAACCTGCTAAAAGATCATGAAACAGTAATCAAGACGCTTAGGAAGAACGCTGACGAAGCTGAAGAGTTAGAAGATATGGCAACAAATGACTTTTTCCTGCAAGCAGTGGAAAAACATGAAAAAATGGCGTGGATGTTAAGGGCCCATCTAGAAGGCAAGGATACGATCTAATCTTTTTTTCTTTATTTTTGTACCGATGGTTTCAAATCGATTCAAATAGAATCAGGCCAGAGAAGAAGCTTCTACATATGCTAAAAGATCGAAAAATCATGGGAAGAGATGTAATAAACCCTTGTCCTCTTCGCGTGCAGAAAACAAGAATAAGACAATAGAAAACGTGCTGATACTCCAAGGCGGCGGATCTTTGGGGGCTTTTGCTTGTGGGGTATTCAAGGCACTTGCAAAAAGAAGTATTAGAGTGGATATTATTGCTGGCACCTCTATTGGCGGAGTAAATGCAGCAATTATAGCTGGTAGCAAAGATGCAAAACATCCAGAGCGCCTCTTAGAACAGTTCTGGTTAGAGTTATCTGAGAGCTTTGTAGATTTTGATAAAGTCACTCTCCCTTCCGCTTCTATGCCCAAAGTTATAGAACAACTATTACTGCCATATGCTAATTTTTACAACTATTTTCCTACAACCACGTCCAACAAGCATGAAGAACATTATTCAAGGGCGAATGGTGATGGTGATGATGAACTTGCCATAAGAATGAAGCAGATAAGATCTTTTTACAGCTCGGCTTTTTTTGGAAATGATAAAATGTTTAAACCTAGATGGAGGCAGGAATATGCTCTAACAGACCCAGAGTATTTTACACCACAAAAATGGACTTATATCTATGATCACTCGCCTTTAGTAAAAACATTAGAAAAGTATATTGATTATGATAAACTGAAGCCTAGTGGACATCCTAATTCACGTTTGATCTTGACTGCAGTGAACATTTTAACTGCAGAACCATTGACTTTTGATAGTTCGAAGCAACAGATAACTCCTAAGCACATTCTTGCGACTAGCGGTTATCCTTTATACAATTTTCCGTGGACAGAGGTAGAAAAAGGTGTGTATGGCTGGGATGGAAGTCTATTGAGTAACACTCCTCTAAGAGAAGTCATAGATGCATCACCAATAAATGACAAGCGGATATTTTTGGTAGAAAACTATCCAAAGAAAGTCGATATTTTGCCTAGGAATTTGCTCGAGGTTCAACATAGGGCAAGAGATATAATATTTTGTGACAAGACCGAGCACAATGTAACCATGTCCAAAGTAATCTCACGCTACCTTAAGTATATTGAGGAGTTATATCAGATAATAGAAAAGCAGACGGATCATACAAAAATAGACAAAGAACAACTTAAAAGAATCCGATACAAGTACAAGAAGTACAAAGAAGAGCGGGGAGCTGAGATAAAAAAAGTGTTCTACGTATCAAGAGATGAGCCTTTTCCACATATTTATGAAAATGCAGACTTTTCACCTGAGACAATCAAAAACTCAATCGAAGAAGGAGAAATGAAAACAAATCAAATAATAGAAGACGTAGAATAAGTTATAGTATTGTCTTTGATGATGTATGATGAAAGATAAACTCGAAGAAGAACAACTATTGGAAAAATGGCTATTGGGAAAAACGAATTAAGATCGCTTGTAATGGAACTCAAGCTAAATAACAAACACCATGATAGAAAGAAACTTAACAGAAGAACTTGCACATATGAGAATACATTTCTTCTAGAAGCGATCGTGGTAGCATCAATAGCGCTATGGGCTTCTTCTATGCTTCTCTAATAATAACAATAACCCATAGAGTACTGTATCTTTCCCATTCTAAATCTGCTATCTCTTGTTTGTTTCTTTCTTGCTAACATTCTCCATAATATTTTTTAATAGTTCTATTAAATAGAATAGAGATGAATAAAATATGTCACTTCCAAAGCATGGGTCTGTCCTTGATCCTATTCCACCCTTCTTCCTGGGACTCAATCCGCTCGACTGTAATATCTTCGAAATAGTGATCAAGCACACTTTTCCTTTCCATTGCAAGTGGCGGAGAGCAATAATCTTCTTCCACCCAGTATGCATATCCTGCATGCATTCTTGCATTCTCCAAGCCGTGCTGCCAGTTCCTCTCCAAATGGCCTAATCTTTGATATCTTGCCTGACTTGAGCTCTTTCTTGAGATCTGCCATGAGCTCTCCTTTTGGCTTAGCCCTGACTACATACAACGTCATTCAAGTACGATATAATATATGGCAGCATCGGCTAAAACATTTACTTAGCAAAATAATCTGGATTCTTACTTGTACCTCTTTCAACCACTGTCTGATTATCTCTTTTTTTATTCTTATATTGTAGGACTGACCAAGACAACAGCAGAGAGAGGGCAATAGAGAAAAAATTGTTGCAGTTTGACGGTGAGAAATATCTTAACCTGGAAACCTACAGAAAGAACGGACTGGCAGTCAGGACACCTGTGTGGTTTGTCGAAAGCGATGGCACACTGTACGTCCGGACCTCTGACGATACGGGCAAGTATAAACGTATACTCAACAATCCGTCTGTGCAGATAGCTCCATGCGATATGCGCGGCAAGGTGAAAGGTAAGTGGGTCAAAGGAGAGGCAAGGATTGTCAGCGAAGAAGAGAAGCTGAAAGTGTTTAAAATGCTGGAGAAAAAATACGGCATGATATACAAGATGACGAGAATGTTTATGTCAGGCAAAAATTATGTAGTAATTGCTATACGTATGACATAAAAAACAACTGCGCGCGCTGAGATCTGCTTTGACCTTTTGCGTGCTGCTTCCATGCGCGGATCCTTTTCCGGATATGGTCCCGGCCTTGGCTCCTCGCCTAGCTGGCCTGATGTGGCATCGTTTAATGCCTGGTCGCGCTTGAATGGGTTCTTCCGCTCGGGTACTCATATGTTGATTCTATCTCCAACATAACTTGACATCCATTGCTAATATGGCTTTACTAAAAATTCAATAAACACCCTTTTCTAATAAAAGAATTATGGATCATAACAAGCTTTGTGAGCGGGTATTTGCGTTGAACGAGGACATAAGGTATGCTGGCGTGATCGACAGTGCCGGAACTCTGGTTGCAGGCGGCATGCGTAAGGGCACTGACTCAATAGTGAGCGAGACTGATGAAGAATTGTTCCTCACACATACTGCATTACGCAAGTCAATGAGGGATCGCTTTGATGCATCTATGGGAGGGGCAAGATTCGCTTATGTCGAGCGCGAAAAGGTGTCCATACTTACGTTTTACATGGGAGACAAGATACTACTCGTCACACTTGAACCAAACGTCGACTCCCACACAGCAATAGACATTGCAGACGATACACTTGAGCTACTAGACGGCAAGCAGTCATGACTTGAGCAAAATCTTGCCAGCATGCAGGCCTGCCTCCATCTTCTTTTGTGCTTCTTTTGCGTCTTGAAGTGGGAAAATAGAATCTATAACGGGTTGGATCTTTTTTCTCATCACGAAATTTATCAACTCCTGCAGCTGTGCTCGCGTGCCTAAGAGATATCCTGCCATGACTATTTGCTTGGTGTAAAACGTCCGAATAGGCACTGTCGCTTCGTTCCCTGATGTCATACCACAGACCGCCATTCTGCCGCCTTGACGAAGAGCAGTTATGCTCGTTGCCCAAGTTGCCGCTCCTACATGATCAATTACAATGTCAACGCCGGCGGGAACAATTTTCTTTACTTCATCAGCAATGTCTTGCCTTGTTCTGTCAATTATATAATGGGCACCCAGCTTTTTCGCAAAGTCATGCTTAGAGTTGCCAGACACTGTTGTTATTACTGTTGCACCAAGCGCCTTTGCAAGCTGGATAGTTGCCATTCCTACTCCACTCGATGCGCCATAAACAAGGATCTTTTTCCCTCTGCTGGCACCATTTGTTTGCAGCATATTCCAAGCAGTGAGGTACGACACTGCAAGAGTGGCTGCTATCTGTCATCCTTTAGCGCGCTTGGTAGCCTGATGACATTTTTTTCCGGCACTGCTACGCGTTCGGCATAGCCTCCATTATAGTCACTAAAGCCTCCAATGATCGCAAATTGGCTGCAGAGGCTCTCATGCTTGTTGTTATTGTTGTTGCCGTTGTTACTTTCTTTTCTTGTTCTTCTTCTTGTTGTTGTTCTATTACTAGTGCTTGTACAGTACTCACACTTGCCGCAGGAAACACCGGGGTAAGTCATTACCCTCTGTCCTTTGATAGGAGTAGTTCCAACAATATCACACCCGCAGATGTGAGGCAGCTTGATCTTTTTACCTGCTGCTCTCCATTCCCTGCCTCGTCCAGATGTCGAGATGATTTATGCCGCAGTACTTGATATCAATGATAATTTCATCATCCTTGCCTGTGACAGGATCGGGAAAATCTTCGTGATATTGCAGTACGTCTACAGGTCCATGTTCAAAAAACGCAACAGCTTTCATAATGTTACCTTGCAGTCAGGTTGTGCATTGCCTTCAGGTCTTGCCCAAACTGCTCCAGTTCCTGTGGAACAGGGATGTCTATTGGGTCTTTGAGTGAGAGTGGTTTTCCTGTCCCCTTTAAGATCGTATCTTTCTTTTTGTTCCACACCATAGAGTTAAAATCAATTATATGCTTGGTGTATTTTGTCATTTCATTATATTCTTCTTCCTCTTCTATTCTGAACATTGCTTGCCTGTGGATGGTGATATCATTTGAGTACATCTTTGTCCAAAGCTCCTCTACGATAAATGGTATTACCGGGGCGATCAGTGACAGGATCGTAGAAAAGCACCTGTGTAATGTATAGAGTGCTGACCTCTTGCTCCTGTCCTCATCATCATTATTATTGTTGTTGCTATAGCTGTTGTTGCTGTTCGTGGCATATACACGCCCTTTGACCATTTCAATATAGTGGGCGGCAAACAGATGCCATGTAAACTCTCTAATTGCGTTTGCTGGAACGAAAAAGTTGTATATCGCTATATCCGCGCCTGCATTCTTTGACAAGCTGAGCAAGCTCTGACAATATCCATCTGTCTGATGGCTCTAGACGTTGTGGTGCCTGTCTTTCCTCTATCACTTCAAATGACGACAGAAACCGGCCAATATTCCACAGCTTTGAGAGGAACTTTTGTGCACCTGCAATCCTCTGCTCTGAGCAGCGAAAGTCATAGCCAAGGTTAGCCTCGCTTGCCGACCAGAAGCGAAATGTGTCAGCTCCGTACTTTTGTATTACAGGGAATGGGTCAATGACATTGCCTTTGCTTTTGCTCATCTTTTCCCCTTTTTCGTCAACGCCGTAACCCATTATCCATGCTTCATGCCAAGGTATCTTACCTGTCAGCTGCACACATCGCAGCATCGTATAGTGAAGCCAGGTGCGGATGATGTCCTTTGCCTGTGGGCGTATCGCAGCAGGGTAAGCGTAATCAAACATCTTCTTGTCCTTACCAAACTTGGTCACATAAAGTGGGCTGATGCTTGAATCCATCCATGTGTCAAATGTTCTATCCTCCCCGGTGAATCCAGAACCCTTATCGCCGCATTTTTCGCATTTTTCAAAAGGTGGCTTGTCCTTCCAAGGCCGGTAGTATTTGCCGTCGGGTGGAGCCAGGTTTGGAGCCTTGCAGGCATTGCAATACCAAATCGGAATTTCAGTGCCATAGAACCGACGCCTTGACACTGGCCAGTCGATGTTGATTGAGTCAAGCCACTTGAGCAAGATCTGGCGATGCATGTCAGGATGGAATTTCAACTTAAAAGCAAGCTCCTTTAACTGTGGCACAAATTCAAGCTGCTTTACGTAATAGTCCTGCAGTGGAATGATCTCTATTGGAGTCTTGCTTCGCTCACAAAGAGGAGTCCTGTGCGTAATACTTTCTTCCTTTTCCACCAAGCCTGCATTCTTCAAGTCCTCTATTACCTTGGTTCTTGCTTGATTTACACGAAGGCCGGCATAATGTTGCCCTGCTGCTTCTGTTGTAAATCCATTCTCATTTAGTGCAACTATTTCCTTGAGGCCTAACTCCCGGAAGAGCTGAACATCGTTTTGGTCGCCATAGCTGCAGACCATCACCGCGCCGGAGCCAAATTCCGGTTTGGCTGAGTGGTGTGGCACTATTGAGACTTCTCTATTAAACAATGGCAAAATGACATGTGAGCCCTGTAGATGCTTATAGCGGTCATCTTCTGGGTTGACTATGACTGCCTGGCATGCAAAGAGCAGTTCTGGCCTTGTTGATGCAACGATAATGAGCCTGTCGTCTGTATTATTGTCGTTCTCTTTCTCCTCCTCCTTCTTTCTTACCTTGAACTTCATGTAAACAAGCTTTGTAGGGATCTCGTTGTAGATGATCTCGGCGTCAGCTATCGTGGTACCACAATCTGGGCAATAATTGTTGGGTCTATTGGCAAGGTATACAAGTCCTCGCTTCCACAGCTCAATGAATGTTGTCTGTGTCAGCGCACGATACTCATCAGAGTCTGTTCGATAGTATTCCTTGAAATTGCCTGACAATCCCATCCTTTTCATTATCTGGATCATTTCCGCCTCCAAGTCGTCAAGGGCGACTTTACAAAGATCAAGGAATTTTTGTCTGTCCATTTGGCGCATGCGCACCTTGTACTTTTTTTCAGTATAGATCTCAACAGGCAGACCGTTCCTGTCGATGCCAATTGGAAACAGCACATTTTTGCCATTCATTCTGGCAACCCTTGCTATCATATCTATTTGGGCATAATGTGCTGCAGCACCAATATGCCAAGGGCGCCCCGAAGGATACGGCGGTGGAGTATCAATTACAAACGCCGGTTTGTTTTCATCATCTATTGCAAAATGGTAAACATTCTTCTCCTTTTCCTCATGCTCCCACTTCCTGAGTATTGCATTCTCTACCATTTCGGGGTTCCACGATGTGGATTGGATCTTTGGCTCCATTGCGCTCTGCTCTGCTTTTGTCCTCTGTATGGAGGTATTATTAATTATTATTATTTTTTTTATTAAGGAATTATATTCTCGCTCTTTCTCTCTTTTTGCTATTGTTAAGCCTCAGTTTTTCAGAAGATAATATTAATAGTAACTCCTACGCATGCTATCTTGTATAATAATGAAATTCGCAGACTGGTTCCCATACTATCAGGGAATCCGTGCAGATTTTGGATACAGCACTGAAAAGGATCAGGAAGCTGCAAGAATTCTGTCTGAAATGATAAAGAAGAAGGCACTTGACCCAAAGGTTCTCCTGCGCAGGATCAAGGGCAAGAATGTCATTGTGGTAGGAGCTGGCCCGAGCCTGGAAGATGAGAAAGTGGTAAAATACATTAAGAAAAATAAGAAATTTGTCAAGATAGCTGCAGATAATGCCGTGCAGTATTTGATTGAAAATAAGATCAGGCCCGATATTGTAGTTACTGATCTTGATGGCAACTCCAAATCTCTTCAAAGGGCAGAAAAAGGCGGTGCTATACTGGTAGTTCATGCCCATGGCGATAATACTGCTGTACTCAAAAAGCTTGTTCCAAAATTCAGAAAGCTAGTAGGGTCTACCCAGGTTGCCCCTGTTGAAAATGTCCACAACTTTGGAGGCTTTACAGACGGCGACAGGAGCGTCTTTTTGGCAGAAGAGTTTGGCGCTAAGAAGATAGTGCTTGTAGGCATGGACTTTGGCAACAGCATAGGCAAGTATTCAAAGGAAAAGGTCCAGGATCCCGAGCTCAAGAAGCATAAGATGCAGGCTGGCAGGCGCCTACTTGAAATGCTCGCAAAACAATCTCGTTCTCAGCTTGTTGACACAGCACAGAAACCCATTAAGGGATTTTCCCCACTTGCCATCTAATAATACTGATACTAATAATACTACTAGCAACAATAATCATCATCAATCACCATCATGAATTTTGGGCGCAAGCAGGTAAAAGGTATCGTCGGCATGGTCTTTGCTGTGCTCGGCGCAGTGGCGTGGTTCTTCCAACAATATATTCCTGCGGCCATACTCTGGGGAGCAGCAATGGTGATTGTGTTTAGTCTGAACAAGCGTAAAAAACAGGGTCAGCGGCGATAAAAACTATTATAGCTTTTATGCAGTAGGATGGGTTGCTAATGTCGTCAGGTTATTCTGAGGAAGACATCCGACGCGCTGCAGAGATACGTGAGTGGCTTATCAAGGAAATATCAGATAAGCAAGAAGAAGTCGAGCGATTGCGCACGACACTTTCGATTATAGACAACCTGCTCAAGCAGGGTAGCTTTAAGAGCTGCTGCAAACCTTGGATTGGGTGCAGCCGACACCTCTGCTCCAACTGGATCCACGACTACAGCAACAACAGCGCAGGTCCAGCAGCAGACTCGCCCGACAGCAGCACCACAGCAACAACCACAGGAAGCAGCAGTCGCCGCACCTACTTTGAGAGCAACAGCTGATAATGGTGGTGGTGGTGCTGGTGATGATAGCCGAAATATCAAGCCGCTCAAGCGCGCCAAGGACGACTTTTTGCTTGCAAACGCCGAGATATCGCCAGATGCAGTTGTCATTATTCCAGCCCCCGGCATCAACCTCAACGTCAACACCCCTCCATTCAAGTCATTCTTTTTGAACAGGATTTTAGAGGGTATGAAGAGCAAAGACACCGAAAAGGTAAGCCAAGGAGCGCTCAGAGAATCTGACGCACTCAATTACAAGGTTGAAGAAGAACAAGACATTGGAGCCAGTGATGATGGTGGTGGTGGCGGCAGCAAGCGGCATAATCAAGCAAATTGTGATAAATAAATACCGCGAGAAGGATCGCCTGCAGGAGATATTCAACACTTCTGCATGGGTGTTTACACGTATGCTGGAAAAGAGCGGCAGATAGATAAAGAGAAAGATATGTGAGATAATATCTAGAAATAGAGATATAGAGAAGATGGATAAATTAGTGGTCCTAGACTTTGGTTCTCAATACAGCCATCTGATTTGCCGGCGGATTCGCGAGGCAAACGTCTATTGCGAATTATTACCATATAATACACCCGCCAAAGTGATCAAGGAGATTGATCCAAAGGGGATAATATTTTCTGGTGGTCCAGCAAGCGTCTATGCCAAGAATGCTCCCAGGCCTGATAAAGAAATTTTCAAGATGGACAAACCATTACTTGGCATCTGTTATGGCCATCAGGTGCTAGTCGATACTTTTGGCGGCAAGGTCAAGCGCACCACCAGCAGAGAGTACAGGTAGGGCTGGGCTTATAATTGAGGGTGGAGGAAGAGGAGAAGAACAAAGCGACGACACCTCAGACCTGTTCAAGGGCTTAGGTACAGGCATCATCAACTGCTGGATGAGCCACGCTGACGCTGCAGAAACATTGCCCGAAGGATTTAAGGTGTTGGCCCGCACCGAAAATTCGTTCTCAGCAGCTATTGGCAACCCTGAGAAAAAATTGTATGGGATTCAGTTTCATCCAGAGGTAGTCCACACTGAAAAGGGCACCCAAATCCTGAAGAACTTTGCACAGACAATAAGCGGCGCGAAGCCTGAATGGGACATTGAGAGCTTTATCGAGGCGACGGTTATTGACATTCGCAAGCGGGTTGGTAAGGAGAAGGTGCTTGCTGCCAGTAAGCGGCGGCATTGACTCAACTACAGTTGCAGCATTAATGCACAAAGCTATTGGCGACCAACTGAGCTGTGTTTTCATCAATCACGGTCTGCTCCGCCAGGATGAGGAAAAAGAAGTGGTCAAGCTGTTCAAAGATCACCTAGGCATCAAGGTCATTTACGTCAACGCCGAGAAGCAGTTCCTTGGCAAATTAAAGGGCGTCAGTGACCCTGAGGAAAAGCGCAAGATAATAGGCGAGGAGTTTGCTAACGTTTTTGCTGCTGTTGTAAAAAGGAAAAAGGAGAAAGAGAAGGAGGACGGGGATGATGACGACAATGATGTTGTTGAATCGTTTCAGTGGCTTGCTCAGGGCACATTATATCCCGATGTAATTGAAAGTGGTGTGTCAAAGGGACCCGCAGCAGTGATTAAAACACATCACAACGTCGGCGGCCTACCCAAGTGGCTCAATCTCAAGGTGATTGAGCCCCTGCGCTACTTGTATAAAGATGAAGTGAGAAAGGCGGCAAAGCTGCTTGGAGTGCCTGATGAACTGCGAAAGAGGCACCCATTCCCAGGACCTGGATTGGCTGTCAGGATAATTGGCGAAGTGACTCCGGAAAAGATTAGAATATGCAAGCATGCAAGCAAGATAGTAGAAGATGAGTTGAAAGCGACTGCTACTTATGCTTCCACCTCTGCTTCTGTTGCTTCTGCGGCAGCCGCTGCCTGCCTAATAATAATGCTGGCTGGTATGACAAGGTATGGCAGGCATACGCAGCAGTCGGAGACGACCGGGCTGTGGGTGTACTAGGAGATGAGCGTGTTTACGGTCATATTGTGATCATAAGGGTTGTAGAGTCTATGGATGCAATGACTGCCGACTGGTCGCGCTTGCCTTATGAGTTGATCGAGAAGATCAGTAGCAGGATAACAAATGAAGTTGAAGGAGTGACATGGGTCACATATGCAGTGTCAAGCAAGCCCCCTGCGACAATAGAGCCACAGTAAAATAGTAGATTTCTCCCTTGTGCGTCACTGCAGCTTTAACGCATTTGGAATGAAAAGAAGCAAGCAATTCAGAAGCTCATAACATCTCTACGCTGTGCACAGGTCACACAGCTAAGTATCTGATAAGGATAATGCGATCCACTCAACAATTTATTTGACGCTTGGACGTATATACATATATGTTTAAACGGTCGAAGATTAGGAAATTATTGAAATATCATTATTTTTCAAAGAAACGTCTATTAATATCAATTTAAGATAAGAGGTAATAATCTTTGTTTTCGATGTATACATTATTAACGATTGTTGGGGGAATTTTCTGGTCCCTAACATATATTCTGATTATCCGACAAGGATATAAAGATAAAACGTATTCTATGCCGCTAGTTGCCCTTTGTGCAGCTACAGCATTGTACAGTTTTGCAATGTCATACTGTGCTAATCCCGTTAGAATATATCCAATCTTGATGAATATGATATTCCATAATTATCAGCAGCATGCTTTAGGTCTAAAGCTCTATTGGGAGGGGCTGGATGATATGTGCCCTGCTATGATTTTTCTTCTGGCTAATGCCAACGCAAGAGCAATAGCTGCCAGAGATATTATAGCTGCTGTAAGGAATATGAGATTGTATGCCTCCTGGGTAGGGAATTGTTCCACTGCTACTCCCTCCACAGTTCCCTGATACATTTGCTGGAACAGTGCAGCAATTGATGGGCCTATTGACATTCCAACTAGGTTAAGAAGTAGCGTCATTCCAAGCGCAATTCCCGTGGCTTGTATAGGCGCTGACAGAAGCACGATATTAAAGCCTCCAGTAATTGAAAGCGATAGTCCTGCTGAAATTATTGCCAGTGTGACAGAAACCATGAATTCTGTTGAGTGGAACAAAAGCAGGCTGAAGAAACCTATTGCGCTAATTATGGTGCCTAATAATGTGAGTCTGGTGTTGCCAACTTTATTCAAGATGAAACCTGACATAATAGTACCAACCAATAAAACGATCATAAATGGGAGCTGCACACTCGCAGTAACCACCGCATCTCCTCCAAACCCTAGTGGTTGAGGGCTTCTTACCAGAATAGGTATTGTCTGGTAGACCATGAACATGCATAGAAAGACCAACATCAAAATGATGGTTGCAGGAAGGATCATTCTGTGAGTCATCAATTTGAGATCCAGCAAAGGTGAACTCACTTTCTTTTCTATGACGATAAACACTGCCAGTGATACTGCTGCTATTGAGAAAAGCCCTGCCACTTGAAATCCTGCACCGGTGCTATTGTTTTCCAAGAACGAAATGCCAGCCAGAAATGAAATTATAGTAACAGCCAAGGCCAGTGTCCCCTTTAAATCGATTGTCTGTTTCTTGGTAGAAGAATTCTCATCATTTCCTCCCCCTGCCTCTGCTTTCACCTCTGAGGTTGCCGGCTTTGTGGCGTGAAGGATCTTTCTGATCACCAGGCCAAGTATAACTGCTATAGGAAATATTGAAAAGAATGTGGCTTGCCACCCAAAGTTTTGAATTATAGTTGCGCCAACCACCAGCCCCACTACAGCGCCGCCAGAAAATGTCGAACTGAAAATTGTCTGACCTATCGCAAGCTTTTTCTCTGGAAGGATTTCCCTGATGATTCCAAAGGCTATTGGGAACATAGACATCCCAATGCCCTGTGCAGCTCTTGCTACAAGCATGAATTCTATGCTGTTTGCGAATCCTCCTGCTAAAATGCCCGTGGAGTATACTGCCATGACTATGAGCAATATCTTTTTCTTGCCATAGATGTCTGATAATCTGCCTGCAATTGGCGTCATTACTGCCCCTGCAATTAGATAAGAAGAGAGTATCCATGACGAAGTGTTGTACTGAATGTTGAAATCCCGTATAAAATCCGGAATAGCTGGCAGCACCATTGTCTCTCCATACATAGTTATCAGGCCCAGGCGAGCTCAAGATTATCAGTGTCGTCCATGCCGAACGGGTAATGTTGCTCTGCTTTTCTAAGCCAGTCATTGTGTTATTTACCTCAACTATTTTTTGTGCCTATCTCAGAAATTCTCGAGGCTGAAGAATATACCGATAGAAGCCACACTGTAAAGAAACTTGAGGCTTCCCTTATGTAGATGTTTGTTTGTATCTTCAAGGCATCACCCTCCTAATTCTGAGCTCAAGTTTATGAAATTTGTGTTGCAATAACTATTATTTGTCCTCAATATGGCTTGGTACATCTCCTCATCGAATCTATGTTCCAAACCATACTTTTTCTTTTGCAA
This sequence comes from uncultured Nitrososphaeraceae archaeon, assembly GCA_963786915.1. Classification (GTDB taxonomy): domain Archaea; phylum Thermoproteota; class Nitrososphaeria; order Nitrososphaerales; family Nitrososphaeraceae; genus Nitrososphaera. Next base: position 218,192 of record CAWBAU010000007.1, on the reverse strand, counting down.
TTCTTTGGCATATTCAGATTCCATTTTCCATTCTACAAAAAATCCAAATTTTCTGTTAAGCCATTCTCTTTTGAGCTTTACGCTGAAGCCATGTGGTGCTATATACGAATAGCCGTTCATGATGATGCAAACGTTTGGCCTTTCAGTTATTGGCGTATTTACAACATGAATGAGGTTGTAATCGATCATGAACCATATACTCTGTTATAACAGCCTGCAGTTCCTTTATGTATCTCTCAAGAGTGATGTGCTTGCGTTTGGCGCAACCTCCTAGTTTGTTCGTAGTCCTAACTTTCACATGGGTTCACCAAGGGAAGCTGCTGTTGAGGATGGAAGGTTAGACTTCTATAGTCTTTCGTTGTTCTTCTCCTTCTTGCCATAACTGGTCATTCGTTCATACTGCATTTGGAATAGTTCTATCGTACCAGGAATGTCCTCAATGCCCTTGATGTAATAGCTGATCCATCCTGACTGAGGCAAAACGTGGTGAGGCAATGCCTTGCCCTCTGCTATGAGTTTCTTGCCAACATCCCTTGGAAACGGAAGGTCTGCTAGTCTATCGCCGTGCATGTGTCCCATCTCCCTTCCGTTGACCCGAAATTCTATGCCGCCAAAACGATGGTCGTGAATGGTCACTCCAGGCCAGCTTAAAAGCTCCTTCTGCACCCTGTGACTAATTTCACTCATCTTGTCTCTCCTCTATTCATTTGGAAGCTCACGAATCCTCTTCATGCTCTTCTCCTATGATTATCAATAAATGGAAATTTTCTGCCATATGCTAGCATCTTCCCCGACTCTGATTCTATGAAGTCGTGAGGAAATCCCAGTTGAATCTTGCTTATTTCATCCAGCCTGTCCCTATGATTAGAGCTCAGTTCGAAATCCAAACACCCTAGATTGTCTTTGATTTGAGCCTCTGTCCTTGCTCCGATGATGGGTATTATCACACCCCTGTCCTTTTGCTGCCTTATCCAATTCAACGCGACCTGCGACGGAGTCCTGCCTATCTCCTTAGCTATTGTTTGTACTTCATCAGCTATCGAAAGGTTCTTCTTGTTCACAAATACCGCACTCATTGGATTGTCATCACGAAATCTCTTCCCTTCGTGTTCACTTTGTCTATTGTTGTTGTATTTTCCTGAAAGGATACCCCCTCCCAATGGAGACCACGCAGTTACGCCTATATCGAGAGCCTTTGCCATAGGCAAGAGTTCCCTCTCTGGAGTTCTTTCAATTAGACTATACATTATCTGGATACTCACAAATGGAGACCATCCACGCAGCTCTGCCAGAGTGTTTGCCTGTGAGATAAACCATGCAGGCGCATCAGAGATCCCGATATAGAGGATTTTTTCAGATCTCACAAGATCGTCTAAAGAACGCATTAGCTCTTCAACAGGAGTCATAGAATCCCAAAAATGAACCCACAGAAGGTCTATGTATGGACTGTTTAGTCGCTTCAGGCTTGCGTTAACTGACTGAACAAGGCTCTTGCGATGACTTCCACTTGCATTTGGATCGTCCGGATTTGTGCTTATAGTATACTTGGTTGCCAGAACGAATTTTTCTCTCTCTGGAGCAATAAATTCGCCGATATACTTCTCGCTGGAACCATTTTGGTACACGTTAGCAGTGTCAATAAAATTCCCACCCGCTTCTACAAAATGCTCGAAGATCTTTTTTGATTCTTCTTTAGAAGCCCCTGGGAGCATGTTGCCCCAATCCTGTCCAAATGTCATGCCACCTAAGCATAGTTCGGAAACCCGTAATCCACTCTTTCCAAGCAGTTTGTATCTCATACCCATCTAAACTCCTTCTCTGCATAGCCCTCTGCAAACTTGCGCAGAGTCATTGGTTTTCCTCCCCTAGTATCCTCTAAGGTTAAGGTGACTTTCGAAAATGCTCCTGATTTCAAGCAGTTGATGTCCTTTTCTGAGAGTTGCCTTACAACCTCTTGGGTTCCTATGGTGCCAATGTTACCTGTGGCCAGAATTGTGTCTGTCATGATGATAGGGCTCCAAAATTGCTTACGATGAGGGCTATTTGAGCACCCAATCTTATCAACTATGGAGACGTATTCTCCACCAAGTCTTTCCATGCTTTCGAATAATGATTTTTAGTTTATAAATCTGAAGGTTTACAAATTATATAATTACCAAACTACTATTAGGAACAACGATAGATAGATTCCAGTTGATAATGGAAAAAGCCTTCTTCTCAAAAACTTGTCTAACAATCACAGGAAATCTTGCTTTTTTTCTTTAATCACAAATCTGCAAATTTGGTCTCCCTTGGCCGCTCTGTGTGTAGTTTCGATGTTGGCATCGAGCAATTTTTCGAATAACTCGGTCTCAACTGAACATGCTTCCCAATGCTTCTCTGCTATCTGTATGATAGGGCAATTATACTCTAGAAGAATATGGCTATCATTTTTCTGTTGCTTTCTCGATTCAGCTATATATCCCTCATGATCTCTGATTCTTGCTAGCTCCTTTACCTTCCGATCAAAACCTAAACCCTTTAGGCGCTCTCTGTATCTAATGTAGAGCTGTTCTTGACGTTCTCTAAGGAAACTCCCGACTCCTTGTTGTCCTACATTTCTTTCAATAAAATCAAGAGCAGACGTTGCAATGTCACTGTAGGACTTTGGAAATAGTGTCTTGCCTTTGCTCGTTAATTGATACTGCATTCTGGGTCTCCCCACACCCTTTCGGACTTCTATGCTATCCACCATGCCTCTTTCTCGTAGCTTTTCCAGGTGCTTATGTACGCCCATTCTGGAAATTCCCATCATTTCTGCGAGCTCTGAAAGCCCTGCCATTTGCATGACCTTTAGATAATATAACAACTTTTTCTTTGGCTCTCCAATACTTTCAGCTACTGACTCTTCTCTGGTGTGAGTGCTCAATTTGTGACATATCCTCTACTAGTTAATGTATACATTTAGGTTTACAAATGTTTTACTTGATATTACTTTTTATCTCTTTTTTTGAGTTAGAGCCTTTCTAGCATCCTACTATCATCCTATAACGCAAGATTTGGAAGAAATTCTTAGAATCAGCTGGCTTCTAAATCTCAGTCCCGTGTCCTATTTTAACGATAAAACCACAGCTCATCTCCGGCTTGAACTTGCCTTCTATGAACAGACAACTACCAGAGTACATATAGTATTTGCAATCTTTGCATTGAAATCCTGGTGCGCCTTCTTCGATAACATATCCTTCTTCATATTTCAGCTTCTTTCCCGATTTTTTTACATACATCCAAACAATATCTCCAGGCAGCATCCCATCTCCTTTTGGCGAGAAAAACTTCGAGATACCCTTTTCGTTATTGATTTGTCCTTCGACTACATGGCAGTTGCCTTCGTCCCCCAGATTGAACTTGCATTTAATGCATGACTGATCACGTAATTCTTCATTTTCCACATAATTTGCTTCATCTTTTGAAATTTTTTTCTTATCATAAAGCACTTTGAGTAGAGCAGCGTCTGGGGGAGACATATCACGCTCATCTTGTGAACCTCTAGACTTTGCTACCGCCGATTCTTTTGCGTCCATGCTTAACAATAAACATTGATACTATTTACTGGTGTGTGCCACCAATATAATTATCCTAATTATTATTGATGCCGTAGTGAGGTCAACTTGGACAACGTCAAATCTCTCTAGATTCTTTCATTATTTTTTGCAGACTCCAATTGAGATCTACAGCTACAAAGGCTTGCTTGTCCAAATTCATCATTTGCATGCCCTTTTTTTGGATGGAAAATAACTCTTTTTCCATATATACTGTGAGATGATTAGCCACGTCTAAGAGGATATGGCAATTTTATATTATCCCTCTCTTATATCAGCACCTTTACAGTCTTGTAAGCTGCCTTGGCGGACATGACTGTAAGTTTTAAGAGGGGGGAATCGGCAGCAATATTGTCAATTGTTTCAAGAGTCCTCTCTCTAATGAGCTCAACTATGTTTTCAAATAGATTCCTTGCTCGTTCAAGGGCATCAAGTCCCTCTACTGTGATTGTACAGTATTCTCTTGAAAAGAAAAATAACCTACGCCTTCTAATTGTCTCGACATAGCCTTTCAGCATCAGCTCGGTTATCAATGGGGAAACGATAAGACTATCCAGCCTGACCATTTTGGCTATTTTCTTTTCGGTTCGTGATTGACCCTTTATGCAGTTGAGTATTTGGATCTCGCGTTTGCTGAGTTCTACACGCTCCTCTTCCTGCTGCTGTTGTTGTTGTTGCTGCCTGTCGATGCTGCTGCTCCTGCTGGTTTTTCTTTTCATTCTGTTTTAACATTGCTGCTATTGTGTCCTTGTTATAATTCACCATCGTCTTTTATATTTTTTCTAGTTGTTTGGCTGTATTTACAAAGACTCTTGACATTTCCCTTGCATTGTCTCTATTGTACTCTAGTGAAAGCCTGACCGCTTCTGCATTTGAATAAACTATGTTATTGTAAATCCTGATTGCTGCCTACAGTAGCATCAGTTGTATTGCTTACAGTCGCTGCATAATTCTCTATGGTTCTCCTTGTAGGCGTCCATAAGACATTATCAATATAAGATTTCCAAAATGACTGAACAAAGTTAGTAATTTCTCTCTGTGAGTCAAGATAGTTGTCTATAGTATCCCTCACCGCTGCCACTGATTGCTCTTGGTTGGTCGTGACGATCTGCATGTATCGTGGAAGTTCTCTTTCTGCTTCCTCTACGGCTCTTCTTGTATTTGCTTTTGCTTCATCAAAAGTCTTGTTAATCCGTTGTGTTGTTGTTGTTATAGTGTCTTCATCTTCTTCTGGTCTTGTGGCAGAAGCTGTCGCTGACGGAGTGGTGTTTTCTTCTCCTTTCTGTCTTTTAGGATTATTAGTAGTAGGCATATAGCTTTAGAGGTTGAATATTGCAATTAAGCATTAGGTTAGAAACTTCAGTGAGACAGAAAAGAAGAATAACTTTATGAATTTTGAAAAATATATGATAGAACATTGATCTAGAATTGTTTGATTCATACTCTTGTGTGATTCTTGACATTGTATTGTTAGTATGCTGGACTCATCCTGATATTAGTTCAGACCTTGGCTCTTCTCCAACTTGCCCCTAGTTGCGCTATACGATGCCTGCTCACGTATTGAAGGGGTTTTCCTTTTCGTCACTTATCTGACGATAATCTTGCAAAAAATAAAATAAATGCCAAGTTAAGAGAGTAGATGACATTAGTACATGAGCATTATGTGCAGCAACGACATACATTTTTTTGACGAGAGAGATATGTGCAGATTATTATCTGTATTCGTCGCCGCAATCCCCTATTGTCTCAAATAGGTCATTTGACTTTTTGCTTACTTCTTCTATACTATTAGTATCATTTTTCTCCAGCCTAAAACTAAACACACGTGCATTGTCGTCTCTGTGGTCTGCTATTCCAAGCCTCACTCCAATGATTGCACCTGCCACTGCAGGCCTATCAAGAATGTAACGTGTAGCAACATTTGCAATGCTCACAGTGTGCTTTTGCGCTATTTGATGTAAGGTAGATAACAACTCTTGAAATAATTCCCAGCCGCCCCATGTGTCTATCATGCGCTTGTATTTTCGCAGACTCGATGTATCAAGCTCAGATGACGATGGTTCTGGTTTGCCAAGATAGCGCTCTGTCATCAGGCCACCGCAGACTGTGCCATAGGCAAGCAGGTTGATATTATTCTCGCGACAAAATCGCACCATCTTGACCTCCGGTCTCCGATCCACTATGGAGTATTGAACTTGATTTGACACTACTATCTTCAGGCCAGCATCTTTCATTATTATCTGCATGTGCTCAGTATCAAAGTTGGTGAGACCTATATTCTTGATAATCTTGGCTTCATCGCGTAAGCGAGATAGATACTTGATGGCATCAATGTAGTATGGGTTGTTGTAGTCCCACCAGTGAAACTGCACTAGATCAAGAGAGCTGACTCCCATACGCTTAAGCGATCTTTCAACACTTGCCTGTGCGATCTGCTGGGTGATCCTCTGAGGTTCAGGTACCCATTTTGTCAGTGCCTGAATATTTTGCCGCTCCTGCTCTGGCAGGCTGTGCCTAAAAGCCCCAATAAAGTCCTCTGCAGGACCATAAATGTCTGCAAGGTCCCAGGTGGTAAATCCATCATTGTGATACTTGACCATTTCTTCGACTGCAATCTTTGGATCTATTGGGCCGTGCCCGCCTGCAACCTGCCACATTCCATTGAGAATCCTGCATATCTTGAGATTCGGTGCCAGCTCATGGTGCTCCATACTAGAGATATATGTCAATCCTATTCCCTGCCATAAATCTTGATCCTATGTCTCCATCTTGCCATCGAGATTCTCATCTACCAATCTTGTTGCAAGCTAACATAAAACATCTAAAATATTGACAATATTCTTTTTCAAAGATTATTCGATGTAATACCGCGCAAGACAAGAGCAAGGCCCAACAAAACAATTACACGCACAAGCTTGCCGACGACGACAACAACAAAGATAAACTGAAATGATAGAATACGCACACCTCAATAACGACAATGAGGATTACGCTAACGATGGCAGTAACATACACATCGCAGGAAAAAAGCAAAGGCTGAAAACAAGAGGACTAGCAAACAGTAGAGGCACTACCCAGTAGTCAGTTATACCACCAGTAGTCAGTTATACCATCATTGGATGGCACCAGAGCTGATTAGTTGCAACGCGCCGTATTGCCAAAATTCCTGTAGGTAATGTGTATGTGGATATCTGTGTGTATGTGGGCGGCCTAACTCTTGGTTTTGCGGCTAAACATAAGTTCCAAGAAAAGGACAGGCAACACAAGAAAAGGGATATTCAGTTGGCCCGCCCCGCACCTACGTGTAGCGGGCAGGTGGGCCAATTGTATGCCCTCTATTGTTTAGACAGCGCTCCTAGTTACTTGTGCCGTGACCTTTCTATTGCAAGAAGACTTTTTCTCAGTAGTGACATCAAGAGCATGACGTCCTTTGTTGTAGGCATACTTTTTGCCAGCAGATTCTTTGCAGCCGCTTCTAGCAACGGCTTTTTGTGCAGGTCATAGTTTCCGGTGTCTGCTAATTTGTTTACATATTGGAGGAAAAGATCAATATCCTTCTGCGAAGCTAAGTCAACTCTTTTTTTGCTCTTTTTTACTGGCAATTCTGATTGTAGCTTGGAAATTTCGTACAGCAATATCGCAAGTGCATGGGCTACATTCATTGTCCGGTAATTTGTCTTTGTGTCAATGGTGACGACAAGGTTACACATCTTCAACTCTTCGTTATTGAGGCCGGATGATTCTCTCCCAAGCAAGATACAAAAGTCCTTGGTGCTTGAGCCATGTATTATCCTGGCTAGATGCTCTGCGCTTATTGATTCTCGCAAAATGTTGAGTCTGCTGGTAGCCTGAATTGCAGTTGTCCCTATGAGTACGTCAAATTTCTTTGTCAGTTGCCTCAATGTCACAGTCTTGCCAGATACTAGGATATCGTTGCCATGAGTCGAATACTTTGCTCGCCTCTGCCTTGTCAAAGTAGGGTCTGACAAAATATAAGCTTTTGAGGCCAAAATTTTTCATCAGCCTGGCAATATGGCCCACATTAATGGGGTATGCGGCTCGATCAGGGCCACTGCAACTATCATATGTGTATAGACGTCTGTAAAAATTGCCGGTGGAGTTATTATAATCTACTTTATAGCTATCAAGCGCCATAATCGTAAAATGCTCTGAGCGCAGCTCGTATTCTTTCTTCAGGAACCCCAAAATATTCAAAGGCATCCTTGTGAGAAGCAATCTGCAGCTTGGAATTTGAATTAGCCTTAAGGTATGTGTCTGACGTTTCCTCTAGAAGCGCTTTGGCATGTTTGCTCCACTGCACAAAATCGTCCTGCTGCATACTTTTTAACAGCAGTAGCGGCACCAGCTTTACAAACGCCGCTATGATGGCCACACGATATTTCTGCAGTTCCATCTTTGACGGGTTTGAGTCTGGAAGAGTAGGGACCAGCGAGCAAATTAGGAACTGGTATTCATCAAGGTTCTTTGCAGCGCTTGCGACGTCGCCTATGGCTGGCATACTCTTTCTGGCAGACCGTGCATCAATTGACGCTGCCTCCAAATATTCCATACGCACCTTTAATGGTTAGATCAGAGGTGGTTATTCCGTCGCCTGACAGCAGTTTGCTGCAACTGGAGCTGGTAAGCTGATGTGATATTATTGAATTGAGCAATGAAGGCAATCCTTTTTTATCAAAAGTCAGGAGTTAAAAATGATGTGTTGAAGAAAAAAATTAAGATTAAAAAGGCATAGCATATGTAGGGCTAATTTGAGCAAAATGCATAGTTAAAATTTTAATTAATCTCGCAATTATATGGTAAAAAATTGCTCATAAATTGACCTATTTCTAAGATATAATTAAACGCAAATGTTTTTATATAATTAGTAGTATAGATAAGTGGTAGTGCAAAAAACTATGGCTAGACTGTAGCGCTTGGCGGACAAAACTGCATCATATAACAAATTGCGCCTTTAACGGCATAGGCTGTAACAAGGTCGTTGATGCAGGATCGCCAAGCGCCTTTACTTATCTTACAGTTTTCATTTACTAGACTTTTTTTCTTAGATAAAACTGAAAGTACTGGCGTATACAATGCCATCAGATCAATTAAGAATTATGAATGCATATGCCTCTACCAATGTATGACAAATTTTTTATCATCGTAATAATAGTAGTAGTAATAGCTCTCATCGCTACAATTGCTGGTACTACTATCACAGTCGTTGGGCAGCAGCAGAAGAACCAGACAGTCAATTTAACGGCATTGTTCACCCAAGCCACCAATAATGATACTACTACCACGGAGACTCTTGCAAACAATACTGCTACTAATATGACGACGACTACTACTGCCAGTGCTACAAACATGACTGCTAATGATAACATGACGATTGAGGATGCAAAGGATCTATACTTGTCGGTCTGGAATCAAACAGAGTTTAACGCCACCTTTAGCACTTTTGTCGAACCCTTCTCTGCCGCTGGATATGGTGTATATGAAGAGCGAAGCAATGTCTTTGCACCAGGCGAAACAATTGTACCTCTATGTAGAGCCGGTGGGTTTTGCCCATAGGCAGATTATAGACGAAGAAGGCGGCAACAATAATACGCTTTACTTTATGAACATGACAGCTGATTATGAAATAGCTGTCTGCAAACGGCACTGAGCTTCAACTGATAGAGGACGTACAGGCGGGAAGCATTACTTCTCATAGGCCCAACACCGAGATGCCCTTGACGCTGACAATTACGCCGGAGGTTCAACCACTTCCGATAGGTGACTATATCATAACATATTCTGTGACTGATGAGGTTTCCGGTGAGAGCTTCGAGCTGGAAAAAGAGATCACAGTCGCCGAGAGAGAATAGTATCAACCAGCCTTGCATGATCACGGCGCATAGTCCATTATGTAGTCTGGCTGGCCAAAGGTAGCATTGACCCTTACTGATACATCTACCCAGTAGGAAAATGACGAGGGGTTGCCGATATAAAAGTCCTCTATAGGAAACTCGACTGTATTATCTGTCATATCCGGGATACTCGTAGGTGGGACGATGAGCCTTCCGACAGTCCTGTCAAATACCGCGAAATACCACCCTTGCATAGTAGAGTTGCCCCCGAAAGCAGAATTCTGAAATCGGATTATATATTGTTGCTCTCTATTTGTTATAGGGCTGGTGGTGATTATATGCCACCGATACTGTGTTTCATACTTGTCGTTATCATTTGGATTGCCTGCAAGCACCACTGTGAAAAAGAATGCCTCCCCTCGCTTTTGCACGCTGGCTCGCAAGATGTCGTGGTAGTCTCTTGCCTCGGGAACTTCTTCTATCCCAACCTGCTGGTATACAGGCGTCACATCGCCTTGTGCATCTTCTATGCTGCCTGTCGGCATTGTTATAGATACCGACGGTCTGCCTCTCACCCATCTTTATCTCCGGCCCCAAGCCAGACAGCCCAAGTGAAACGGGTATGAGAGTTGCAACTGCAACTGCGATAGCAAGAACAGATGATGCCTTGGGCACATAAAAAATCACACAGAGGTTGTATTTCGGCATTTTGCCAAGAGATTTAAGAACAACTGAAAATTGGATATACGGAGAAGAAGAATGCCTGCCAGCGAATTTTCGCACTGTCGATATGTGTGAGAAGGTTCGCCAGACTGCGAGTAAAAATGCCAAGGTGTCTGCCATCGCAGAATATATACTCAAACTGAAAGACGATGACGGCGGCGGCGACACCTCGCTTGCAGGCAGCTGCGCTCTTTATGTCTGGTGCTATCTTTCCTAAGGGCTCTGGTCTTGCACTCAATGTCGGTTTTAATACGATAATGCGGTCGCTTTCAGAAATCGCACGTCTGGGGCCGAAAGAGATACAGGAGATTTACTTAAAGCATGGCGACATGGGTGCGCTTGCTGAATATGTAGTTTCCAAGAGGGAGCAAAGCCCACTTGTGGCCCAGCAACTGTTGCTTCCAGATCTACACGATCAACTAAGAAAAATCGCTGATGCAGCTGGCTCTGGGGCAGCAGAGGCAAAAAGGAAGATCCTGACTGGACTTCTGCTCAACTCTTCTCCCATTGAAGCAAAATACCTCATCAAGATAGCAACTGGCGAGCTGCGCGTAGGTGTGGTAGAGGGCTTGGTCGAACTTGCTATTGCCAAGGCGTTTGGGAGGGACATACCGGCAATCCGGCAGGCTATGTTACTGTCCGGAGATATTTCACAGATAGCACTGCTTGCAAAAAAGATGCTCTATCGACTGCTATAATGAAGCCACTTGCTTCTCTTAGCTTTATGCTAGCAGATGTGATGTTTAGTGCAGAAGAGATTGAGCAGTATTATAATAAGCAACTGATTTGTGAGTTCAAGTATGACGGCATAAGGGTGCAGACTTCACAAATTCGGTGGCAAGGTGAAAATGTTCTCAAGGAAGCTGGAAGATGTTGCCAGCTCTTTTCCGGAGATTGTATCTGCTGTGTCTTTGCTCCCTGCAGAATTTATTCTGGATGGAGAAGTGCTTGCCTATAAAAGTGGTAGGCCGCTTCATTTCCAAGAGCTGCAAAAGAGGCTAAGAAGAAAAGCTGTTACAGACCGTCTGATGGATGAGATCCCCGTAGTGTATGTACCCTATGATATCGTGTACCTTTATGGGCAGCCGCTCATTGACAGGCCGCTTACAGACCGCAAGAAATTGCTCTCGCAGATTAGATTCAAAAAGCCCATAATCGACCTCGGTTTTAGGATTGTGTCGACAGCTCAGGAGATAGCTTGCGCATTCAAAGAAAGTAGAGATGCGGGGCATGAAGGATTGGTGGTAAAAGAGCTCGAATCTCAGTACCATCCAGGCAAGCGCGGTAGGCATTGGACCAAATTAAAGCACGAGCTTGATACTATCGACGCTGTAATTGTCATTGCAGAGTATGGTCATGGCAAGCGTGCAGGGACGCTGTCTGATTATACTTTTGCAGTCAGAGATGAGTATGATGGTGGCTCGCTTAAGACAATAGGTAAGGCGTACTCAGGCCTTACAGATGCAGAGATCAGCAAGATGACTGACAGGCTACGGTCAATAACTGTCAGAGATGAAGGCTATAGACTAGTCGTCAGGCCCGAAATTATACTTGAGGTGGCGTTTGATAGTATACAGAAAAGCGATAGACATAACAGCGGGTTTGCGCTTCGCTTCCCTAGGATAAAGTACATCCGGACCGACAAGACTGTAAGTGATATTGATACCCTGGAAAAGGTGCAAAGGATCTATGAGCGGCAGTCGCATATAAAGAGCCGCTAGCCTGCTATGTGTAAGTATCCTTGCAAGAGTATGCCTATGTGTGATTTGCATGTACCTAAGGAATAAAAAAGGTCATAGTGTAACTTTATACTTATTACATTGTTAAAGGCGATCATTCTTACCGGCGCAGTTGCAGTGGCACTGGTGGCATATTTTTCACTCTCACTTTATGTTTTTCCTCAGTCGTACCAGTCAATAGAACCTCGAAGGCCTCAGGCCATCGTGACGAATGTGAACCTATCTGCACCTACTATCACTCTTGGTCAGGCGCTTATTATCTCTGTGACTGGGACAAATAGTGGCGAGGACGCCGCAGACATGCAGATTGTATCCGTAGGATTTCCAAACCTTACGAGCATTGACAACATCAAGATACTGAAGCATAACTTTACTCAGACACCGATGTTGATAACACCCGGCGAGCTCTTGAGCTCTCAATATTCCACTACAGAAGAGTCTGTATCGGCTCAATATGCTTCAATTGAAGCTTTCAGCAGGCCATGGGAGGCAGGCAAGACCTACAGCGCTGATATAGAGGCCATACCAAAGACTGAGGGAAAATTTGTGGTTTTTATCAAATCTGTCGCGCTCCCCATACTTGGGAGCAAGCGCATTATCCACAGGATGGTACCCTCAATCAACAGAAAGAGTTTGTTGGAACATATTCAGTACAAGTGACAAAGCCTTAATTATTAAATCTGCTAAAAATGGGTATTGAACTATTTCCGGCATCAAGAGTACCTTGAAGTATATGGTCTCGGCCACAAGCTCTTTGCAGGTTATGTGCTTGTGAGCCTTGGCATGCTCCTAGCCGCTGCAGGCGGCAGTTGGGATATCACCAACCACTTGCTCAACAAACCTGAAACTTTCTTTGCACCTCCTCATGCTCCACTCTACTCTGGTGTAGCTTCTGCAGTGGTAGGTACAGTTCTGGTATTCTCTGCTTCAAAATCTAGTGGTCCTGCCGGCAAAATGATCTGGCCGGTGAAGTTGGTTATAGCCGGTGTAGTAATGTTGATAAGTGCTGCGCCAGTAGACTTTGGGTGGCACTCAGCCTTTGGGCTTGACGGCTTACTCAGTCCGCCCCATTTTGTGCTTGTAAGTGGCATGGTAATAGGTAGTTCTGGCGCGCTTGCAGGCTTAGCTCAGAGTACTAGAAGGTTGCCTTCTGTTCTGATAGTGATTGCAATATTGCCAATATGGCTTGCAGCATCAGGCATGATTGATATGTTTTCTCTGCCGTTCTCAGAGACTGCATACTTTAACTTTAATCCACACCCAACTCTTGGAGTGACTGTTGCTACACTTGCCTTCCCATTTCTGATATCTGCCTGCCTAATAGGCTCGTCTGCCCTTGCCGGCAAGCGGTTTGGTGTGCTCTCTATGGCTGGTGTTGCTTTTATCATAATAGGTGTATTAACTTCGATTATTCCAAACAGCGCACTTGCCTCCACTATCCCATTCTACATATCAAGCATCATCCCAATCGTGGCTGCAGATGCGCTGCTTGCATTTTCCAGATCAAGATTTTCACTGTATGCTGCAGGCACAATTGTCAGCCTTGCATTCTTTATGCTGTACTATCCATTGATAACGTACACATACAATGAAGTATTTGAGAGCAAGGTTGTCTGGCCAAGCCTGATTGCGCAGATATACTTTGGGATGATACAAAATGTGTTTCCTCTTGTAGCTATTCCAACAGCTGCGATGGGGATTCTCGGAGCCCTAGTAATCGACAAACTCGCTAGAAATAAAAATTACTATAAAAACATACAACGACTGGCATAATAATACTACATAGACCTTTGGCTTGGCTCATTCCTTTTCTATCTTTGATTGTACCCAACAACTTCTTTAGTGCTAGATGTTAGCAATATCGATTCTATGTTAAAAAACTATCAGGTAAAATTTTTCTTATGTTGTACCTCTTTCTTGCTCTTGGCTACACCGCCATCTCTTCATCTTGCTTCCCTGCGACAAGCATAGATTGCCGTAATAGCAGTCATCGTCTTTATCATTATTCCAAAGAGGTAGGTGATTGCACTTTCCAATATTTCTGTCACAGGCCATAATATGCAACCGGCAGTTTCAGCATGTCTCACGTCACACACACGCATCCTGCTTCCGGTAATGTTGTAATATCTACTAAGCAGCCAAAGCCTTGCTGCGAAGCATATACCATCCCACGTCATCGCTGCGACATCCTCAAATATAAAATGCAAAAGATAAATGCTAGGCTGCTGCGTCTTATTTCTGATTGCAGAATCAAGACGTGCCCTATAGGGTCCTGCAAAAAAGCAATTGCACTGCCACATTTTACATGAAGGACTGCATAACTGGATTGAAGGAAAACGTCAGAGACAAGTCAGCTGATGTGGTTGTCACGTCCCCTCCTTATAACATCGGCACCGGCTATAGCTCGTACAAGGACGAGCTCCCTCGTGAAAAATACCTGACATGGATGGAAGAGGTAGGCGTTGCAGTCAAGCAGGCGCTTACAGACGACGGTTCTTTTTTCCTAAATATAGGAAACAAGCCAAAGGACCCGTGGATAGCGTGGGATGTAGCACATGTTCTGAGGAAGTACTTTGTTCTACAAAACGTCATCCACTGGGTCAAATCTATAGCAATAAACAAGGCTGAAGTCGGTAACTACCCGAATATTGCCGGCGACATTGCAGTCGGCCACTTCAAGCCCATAATGAGTAATAGATTCCTCAATGACTGTCATGAATATATCTTTCACTTTACAAAGTATGGCGACGTGCACCTTGACAAGCTGGCTGTCGGTGTATCGTACCAGGATAAGACAAATATTGAGCGCTGGAAGGCGAGCCAACAAGGAAGACAGGCGGGACAGAGGCAATATGTGGTTCATACCTTATCAAACCATACAAAGCAGAAGCAAGCAGCGTCCGCATCCGGCAACATTTCCTGTCCAGCTTCCTGAAATGTGCATCAGGTTACATGGCAGCGCAAAATTAGTCATTGACCCTTTTGTCGGCATTGGCTCTGCTGCCAGTTGCAACAATGCGCCTTGGGATCTCATTTGTCGGGTTTGAGATCGATAAAGAATATCTTGATGCTCCAATAGATAGAATCATACAGGCATGATTAAATAAACTGTCACCACTACATCTCTAAGTAAAAAAGTAAGATTTGTAAAGGTTTTGCTATTTATAGTTAAACACCATATAGCACATTCCTTCTTTAGATCTGTATCTGTATGTATTTCAAACTAAATCCATCTGCGTACCTGCAATGAATCATGACCCTAGTATGGCACCCCTTTCAGTCTTTGATTTTTGAATGCTTCAATGTACCATTCAAATTCATCTAAGAATCTTGTTATCCTCTTATTGTAATGTTCTTGAACCAATTTTCCTGCTTCATCAAAAGCCTCCTTTATTCTGGATATCGCAAAAGAAGAGGATATTGAAGGGGCTCCAAGTTCTGCAAAAATTAGCCGCAGATGTTGAGGCAGCATTAACTCCGCCAAAACCTCCTGCTGAATATGAAAACAATAGCTGAAGGTTTGAAAAAGTATTCTTCCAAGAAATAGTCTAAAGTGTTTTCATTGCAGCAGATGTGCTATGATTATATTCAGGGGTCACCGCCAAATATCCGTCTGCATTTTTAATTTTGTTCTGAAGGTCTCTTAACACGCTTGACGGATTCTCCATTTCCTTATACATTCTATCGAGCAGTGGCAGATTCAATTCAAGGGGATCTATAAAATAGACTGTATGTCCTCTGGCTATCAACTTCTCCTCCATCCAACGAGCTACTATGATACCTTGTCTGTCGCGTCTAACAGATCCAATAAATAACGCTATCTGAGCCATACTCCGTAATTCATAAGCCCAGTGCATTCCACATATTATAAATGGCCCGAATAGAATCTAGTGATAATGCAATTCTTGAAGTTCTTATTATTATAACTACTTCAATTGAGGAATGCACAGGATCGATAGAGTACTTTAATGCAGGGAAAAGGCAGCAGCAATCCACAATACCTGCCATGATTTTAACCCCCTGAGGATATAAATATACTACAGCGCGAATATGGCCTAGGGGAAGTGCATCTCTCTCTCCTGATATGTTCTAAAAGATCAACTGCTTTCGACCAAAAGTAATGATGGCAATGAGCGACAGATGCTAGAAGCACTTTCACCATCTGGTCTAGCGTCAAAATAACATAATCACACATAGAAAAGCTATATTATATATGACTAAAGGGGTTCATCGGAAATGCATTTTGAATTCTGCCTTCTTTCTCTTAGGCTTCTTTACACCTTTTTCTATTTTTCTATCTTGACGTACACACTTATTTTTTCTATCTTCTTTCTTCTTATCCTTCACCGTTCGCCGGCCTTACTTCGTGGAGTTGGGTCCTTTGAGGATCTTCTCGGTAATAGTCTTCTTCCTTGTCTATCTATTTCGCCAGTTCTGATTCGGGTTGAAGAAATCGTCGAGCCATCTTCTGCTTTGACTAGTTCTACGGTAATTACCTTTACAGGCTTCACACCAATTTTAGCACGCATCTCGTTGAGGAGCTTGCCCTTGCTTTGAGTTTCTGTGCTTGTCACCAGCGCTCCGACATCGCCTGTAGTTACTGCCGGACCAAAATCGCCATCCAGTTTTGCAATTTCGTAGTTGACATTGCCAAATTCTTTTTTGATCATATTCTTCAGGTTTGCAATCCTTACCTCAAAATTGTGGTTGAGCTGCTTTCCTCTATTGGCTGCAAACTTGTCACTTGAAACCCCAATTATCACTTTTTTGCCCACCTGAAACGCCTTGGCAAGCAGAACGATATGGCCAGTGTGTATCTCATCAAATGTGCCACCTGTGGCAACAATAAGAAACCTTTCTGCCAATGCCCGTAGTAGAGAGTTATGTGCCGTGCAATATTAATTCGCTGTAGCCTGCCTAACCCTTATTGAATATCTTGACTGCCTGAGGTGGACAGACGTTTTCACATGCCATACAGAATATACAGTCCTTTTCTCTTATCATGAAGGCCTTTTTGTCAGATGCTGGGTGGCCGGGCGTTTCAAGCCATTCATAGACATTGACAGGGCAAGCTTCAATACATGCGCCGTCTGCAACGCAAATGTCAAAGTCTATGCATACTTCTTGACCCCATATACCTAATTGTCCTGGTGGGTCAATTGGTCCCCATACTTTGATTCCTTGATAGGTACCAGTTACCTGCCTTTTTTCTTTGAATTTGGGGTCAATTGGGCCTTCCGCTGTGCTGTAGCTTGTTCCTGTTCCTGTGAGTGATATAGTGGTTGGGCCGCCGCCGCCTCCTCCTCCTGCTCCAGCTGCTGATGCGGGGGCAGTTGCTGGTGCAGAGGCTGCTGCAGCTGCTGGTGCAGTCGCTGGTGTTTTGGCCGTAGTAGTAGCCGAGACAGCAGCAGGCTTGGGCGCAGCTACCTGCGCAGCCATTGTCTTTTGTCTTTTAACAATACATAATTGATTGTGAACATCTCTCATGCTTTCAAGGGTCGTCGGATTACTGTGACGTAAAAGGGTTCCACAGTCTAGGCACACGTACTCGGTTACCGTGGTAGACACAAGATAATATGGATTTTAACTCATTTATTAAGTATACCAAAAAAGGAAGAAAAATGGCAGGTTTTTTACTGCCTTGTGAACTGTTGCTGCCTGTTGCGTATAGAACGTTGTCCACGCTTTTGCCATGTTGGTGTAGAAGTCAGTCAGTGTATCGACTGTTCTGTTGTAGATCTTTAGGTTTTCCCTTGCTGCATCCAACGCGTTGATCGTCAGCTGATTGTTTATGCCCACCGACCTAACTAGGTTATTTGTCACTTCGTTTGATTGCCTTGTGAACACTTCTCCATATGGTACTGACGGGACGTTTAAGGTGTTTGCTAACTGCTTCTGAGCGGAAAATGAAGTCTGGATCATGTTCTTGGTTGTCTGGATATAGTCCAACTGGAGGTTAGAAATTGACTGTGAATACTGTGGCTGAGCCTTTGCAAATTCATCTACTGTTCTGATAAGGTTGTCTCTCGTTGTGTCATACACATCTGCTGTTCTTTCATCTTTCGTCGGTATAGTTTTGTCGACCATTTTAATTACCAATTAATGGTAATCAATGGTGATATAAAAAGCTTGGTCAATAATGGTGTTGATTGCCATGTAATGGTATTGAAAACCAGAAATTGTCTAAGTAGCCTGCCGCCTCTTTTTCTCTGTCTTTTTTTCTGCATCAAACCTTTCCAGCTGATATTTGCCCATATCAACGAACTTGATTCCCTGTGCAAGCTGAGGGTGTACCCGCTCAATTTCCCTGTATATCTTTTGGCATGCAATACGGTAGTCCGGATGACCCTGTGGGGCCGTACGCAATTCTATCATGTGGCATGCTTCTCGCAGGTTCATCTTGATAAAATAGGGGTAGCGATATGCAAAGTTGACGACATACTGAGCTTCTTCCGGCATAGTCTTGGCTATTTCTTCGTAAACCTGCTTTGATAGGTGCATACAATCTCTAAAGTCCTTGTCGAGTCCTGAATCCGCCAGCTCTTGAGGAAGGTCATAACCGTGCCTCGTCGAGAGGAATTGCCGCTCAATCGTAAGAATTCTATGCCTATGCAGGTCTCGGAATATGCCAAAGTTAGTGAACAATTCAAAAGTATAATCGACCATTTCAAATGCCCTGCCTGGTCTATGACGGCGGCTGGTACGAAATTCTGTGTATGCGCGGATCAATCTGTTCCGCTCTTCAATAGACATTGACTTGACGTAATTGGTTATCCTGTGAAGTGACTGGCCCTGAGCTTGTTCATACAGAATTGCAGATATTACATTTACTTCTGCTTGAAAGTTGTCTTTGTAGTCAATTAGTCTGACAAGTTCAGGCTTATCTTCGGGTGGAATTCCCAATAGGTGGACCTTGGCAATGCCGCCGATTGCATTCCCAGTTTTTGCTGTATATTCTTGCAGTGCCTGCCCGTACTTGTCGTTTGCCCGCCTGATAAAGGAAGGAATGACTGCGTTTAGCTCATTAAATAACTGGACTGCAATAGATCTGATCTCTTTTAGCTTTGATCCATACATTAGAGTCAGCAAGTATTCAAACGCCCTACCATTGCCCGTAATGCCAATGTTTGTCATAGTGGATGCAGGCAAAAGACCTCTGAGGATATCTAGTGCCTTTGCCTTTATTGTCATACTGTAGATCCGCCTAGCGGCTTCAATGTCTTTGTCTGCTATCAAGTTGCCAAAGGACACCTCTTTCTGCGACATCGAATCAAAGAAAGTAAAGCGCTCTATTGGCTCCCTTTCCTTCAGGAACTCCTGTAGTGGCTGGATGCTCTTACTGTAAGTGTCAAAAGAGTGGTCGCAAGCCTCAATGTACCTGTCTGCATGAGATGATGACATAATGTTGTCTTCTCTGGCATACCTGTAGTAGCCGCCAACCTTTTGGTTAAAAGCTACATAACGAGACGACTTCTCTAGATATGAGAGGCCAACTCTACGATCCTCAATCTTCTTTGCAGCAATATTTGATATCCCCTCGACAGCGACTTGAGCCTCGCCCAGCTCAGCTACCGAGTCATCCCCGTATTCAAGAAGAACTCGTCTATAAAATTCTTCTCCTCTATTTGGATTCTTTGCGAACTCATCTAGAAATATCCTCCGCATCGTCTTGTCTGTGCGGGAATAGCGTGACATTAGGGCACCTCTATCTACCTGCCTTGGAGTTGTTATAGCAAATACCTGCCCGTCGGCATTAGAGAAGTGGATCTTGAGGATCGACTTTTCCTCTTCCGTAAAACTGTCTAGAAGGACATTGCTGTCAAACATGGGGATGGATGCACATGACCAATAAGAAGTCCGTACAAAAAAATGTTTTAGTAAACATGCAAAATCTTATGAAGAAAATCCTCTAAACTAGATGGCATGATTAATTCCACTATTTTATCGAACTGTTTTGACACCATTATCATTATACAATCTTTGCTCAATCATTCACATGAGCGAAGAAAAGCTCGGATTTGTAGGCAAGCAAGTTAAGGACATATATGGTACTTACATCGGGAGAGCCATCGGCATAATAACAGAAAACGATGGCGAGATAGAAGCCGTCGGAGTAGATTGTGGTTCTGGCGGTCTAAAGCAATTGCCTTATGAGCAGCTGGTTATCCAAGGAGAATATGTCTTCTTTATACCTAGATGGAGGCTTGATGCACAGAGGTTACTGAGGCAGAAGTCTCTCACACTCAAGAGGATTAAGGCACTTCAGGATATTCTCTCAGAGAACGACTCTATGAAGGAAGATGCAGAGCTAGTGTATATCAAATATGATAAGAAGCTTCATGAACTTGATGAAACGGGAAAACAGGTAAATGATAAACTAAACGCAAGATTGGCAGAACTTGAATTAGAAGTCAAGAACATCAAGGCACTCCTGTTTGATGCAAAACTCCAATTCAGAAGTAACGAAATGAAGGAAGAGACGTACCAGCAGATAAAAGTTCAGACGGACGAGCTAATAGAGCACATAAACAACGAAAGGGCTGAGATAGGCAATGTAAAAGAAAAGCTGACAGCTCAGACACTAGAAAATATCGCTACAACTAGCAGTAGCTCTTTGGCAGCTGCTCCACCAACCGAAGGAGAAGAAGAAACGAGAACTGAACAGGCACCAAGCTCTGCAGGGGAAGTGGTTTCCGTTGTACAGGTGAGCGCAGCAAGCTCCGAGGAAAAAGAAGAAGATAATGCTCCTGTGTCTTCTAACAACGTTGAGCACTCGGAGACAAATTGGCTCAACCAAGTAATAACAAAATAATTCTAGGGCTGGACAGACCGTGTCCAGTCAGTTTTTCATTCTAAAAAATTTAGATGGGCAGCCTTAGCGTTCTCTGACGCTTGTCTGTAAAAGCTCCCCAATCTCACTATGCATCTTCAGGAAGTTAAGCCCCTTTGCAGTTGTCTTGTATGTTTGTGTTCCTTCCATGTATTCGAGCAGGCCGTTTTCGATCAAGACAGCGAGGTATTCTCTTAGTTGCGCATAGCTCAGGAAAGCTTTATACATGATTTTTGTCTTAGTTGCTCCGCCATTCGCTGCCTCTAGGATCATTGCTACTATTTCTGTTCTGCTTCTATACTTCAAACTATTATAGGAGTGATTTTTCTTGATTTTTAATATATCGATAGACTCTTTAATAATAAGAATCTGAACGGCCACTACATTTATTCTTGAGCTAAAAGGTTAAACAAATACTTTAAAGACAAGTTTTACTTCTTCACAATGTTTGTCGAGTCCGTCAAGACTATCTGAAAACGGTGGTAGTGGAGCAATCAAGGTAAGCGTCAGGATGGGCAAGCGCCTTGAGAAAATCTCAAAGGAAGCGCTAACAGAGCCGGACCAGTTTTGGGCAGCTCAGGCCAAAAATCTGATATGGTTCAAAGAATGGGATCACGTCCTTGATTGGAACCCTCCATTTGCAAGATGGTTTGTCGGGGGTCAGCTCAACGCATCTGTAAACTGTCTTGACAGGCACATCAACACTGACACGAAAAACAAGGCCGCAATAATCTGGGAAAGCGAGAGTGGAGAGACAAGGACGCTTTCTTATTTTCAATTATATCGTCAGGTAAACAAGTTTGCCAACACTCTAAAGAGCATTGGCGTCAGCAAAGGCGACCGCGTCACAATATACATGCCTATGGTACCAGAGCTGCCTATTGCTATGCTTGCATGCACAAGGATTGGTGCTATTCACTCAGTAGTATTTTCTGGCTTTTCTTCACAGGCCCTTGCTGACAGGGCAAATGATGCCAAGTCTAAGGTCATCGTAACGGCGGACGGTGGCCTAAGAAAAGGCCGGCTTGTAGAACTAAAAAAAGTAGTGGATGAGTCGCTTCTGTCCTTGCCCTCAGTGGAACATGTAGTAGTGCTCAAGCGCGCTGGCAATAAGGTCAACATTGGACCAAAGGATCTCTGGTGGCATGATGTAATGGATGGTGCTAAGCCATACTGCGCGCCGGAGCCAGTTGAAAGCACCCATCCGCTTTACATTCTCTATACTTCTGGAACGACTGGCAAACCCAAGGGTGTAATGCACGGGACAGGTGGCTACCTTACGCATCTCTATGCGACTGCAGAGTGGGTCTTTGACTTTAAAAAACAGGACATCTTTTTCTGTACTGCAGATATTGGCTGGGTCACGGGTCATAGCTATATTGTCTACGCTCCTCTAATGCATGGTATAACAGAAATAATGTATGAAGGAGCGGCTGACTTTCCCAAGCCCAACCGGTATTGGGCAATTGTGGAAAAGCATGGTGCCACCATACTGTATACCACGCCAACTGCACTCCGCATGTACATGAAATATGACGATGATGGTGTAGTGTCAAACTCGTTTGATCTGTCGTCACTCCGGCTGCTTGGGACAGTGGGTGAGCCCATTAACCCCCATGTCTGGATGTGGTACTTCAAAAGGATTGGCAATGAGAATTGCCCAATAGTTGACACATGGTGGCAGACAGAGACTGGAGGGATAATGCTTAGCATGTGTGCTGGAATCGAAACCATCCCAATGAAGCCCGGTTCAGCCACCTTTCCGGTGCCAGGAGTTGATGCAGTAGTGGTTGATGAAACCGGCAAGCCAGTAAGGCCTGGAACAAAAGGCTATGTTGTTATTCGTAGGCCATGGCCAGGGATGTTCTTGAGTCTTTGGGGTGACGAGGAAAAATACAAGCAGACGTATTGGAGCAAGTTCCCCGGCCTCTACTATCCCGGTGACTATGCACTAGTTGACGAGGAGGGCTACCTGTGGCTCCTTGGCAGGGCAGATGATGTACTCAAGGTGGCCGGCCACCGGCTTGGCACGATGGAGCTGGAGAGTGCATTTGTCTCACACAAGGCCATTGCAGAAGCAGCGGTGACTAGTAAGCCTGACGACACAAAAGGCGAATCGATAATTGCATTCTTAGTGCTAAAGGAAGGCTTTTCAGACTCTGAAAACCTGCGTAAAGAAGTTGTCGCCCACATTCGAAGTACACTTGGGCCTATAGCAACACCTGACGAAGTATATTTCGTTAGCAAGCTGCCCAAGACGCGTAGCGGCAAGATAATGAGACGACTACTAAAATCAATTGCAAGCGGCGATGAGATCGGTGACGTCACCACTCTTGAAGACGAGGCGGCCATTGACGAAGTCAGACAGGCATATGAAGATCTCAAGAAGATGGTCAATTCTTAGAACTTCCAAGTGGCTAGATACGATGGGGTGAGTTCAATCACGCAAGAATCTGGGCCCATAGCAAGTATGGCCTTTGCAGTTTTACTCTGCAGCTTGCCCAAGTACCTCTTCACATTGCGTCTGGTCACTCTTGTAGCATACAGAGGGTCGTCGATCACTCTTGCGATCCCTTTGCCTCTTAATCCAAGTGTGCCTTTTTCGCGGGAGCTTTCGTCGATGAGAAAGTAAATGACCGGATTTTTTTGAAGCACCTTTGCCTTCCTACCTTCTCTGTCCGTTGCAACAAGAAATTTGCCCCCGCTGTAATAGTACCATACTGGATGTGCGATCGGATCACCCATTTCATCCAGGTAAGCTATTCTCAATATGTTTGGCCGGGCAAGTAGTTGTGAGACTTCTCTTTTTGACAGAGGCCTTGCGTGCCTATCGGCAAGGACAAAGTTCAGCACATCCTGCGCGTTAGCTTGGCCGTCTAATTAATCTAAACCGAGATTGTTGTCATCTTGGAACCCGTAGAAATGCTGTGTGCGTCTATGAAACCTGCAGTCGCAGCCATAATATACAATGCTGGCTTTGTGGTCTTGTAGGTACAGCTGACCGTTTCAACTACGTTGCCACATGGAGGAACATTCTCTTTCATGTATACTGCATTACCATTTTGGTCAAACCATATCAAGTCAAGGTTGTACTCGATGTTAAGCATCCATACCTCATAGAGGTCAGGCTCCTCATGCTTGATCAGCATGGCAGTGTCAAATGGTAGCCTGTCCTGCCTGAATGTAAGCCATCTTTGTTGTTCAGCGGCAGTCTCCGCAATTTCGACCGTTATGACATCATGGTCTATTCTGACTGTGCCTTTTGGAAAGGCGGTGTTCTTGTCTCTGATCTCGGCGGGGGTAAATACTATGCCAAGGGCGCCTACAGCGACAGCAGCAACTATCACAGGTATCAGCACTGTCGACTTGCGCGCCATGGGCCCATATGCATGCAAAAATAATTTGAATTTTGTGTTTTACTCAGTTCAGCAAAAAGTATCACAATAAAGTATTGAACTATAGAAATGGAATAATAGTTGATTGTTATATAATATAACTTATGCTTGTAAATAATCCCGTGGGAAGAAAGACATCGTATACCTGCTGAAAACAACAGAGACAGATATAGCGAGATTCCGGTTAGGACAATTTTTACGTTTTCAGAACTCGCGAGCTTATCTTTTGGTCGGTGGCACACTCTTTGTGATATTACAGCCATGGTATCTATGCAAAAAAGGAGTAAGGTGGAGGGGGTGGGATTCGAACCCACGAACCCCTAAGGGACGGGATCACTCATCTCGCTTTTTTTCTCTTTCTATATGTGTTGCGAGAAGAATGGTGCCATGCATATCCGATCTTGAGTCCTGCGCGTTTGACCGGGCTTCGCTACCCCTCCGCTCACACGTCTTGCCTGTAAAACCTTATTTCATAGTTGCGGCAAATGAAATAAGGTTAAATTTGCTTGGTGCCAGTATAATATGCTAATGCCTAAGCCCGAAACTGTTTCAAGGCTGTGCATAAAGTGCCATTCCAAGACAGTTCATGAAGTACGGGAAAAGACGGTGGCTGGGACAAAGCTGGTTTGCACCGATTGTGGGTATTCGCTTATCGTAACTACCATGTAAAACATTTATTATCAGATGAAGCTTTAGCAGAAAATATATGAATATAGGCGAGCTGAAGTCGGGAATGCGCAATGTAAGCGTCACAGGCAAAGTAGATAGCGTGGGTGAGCCCCGCACAGTCAATCTTAAGGCTGGAGGGACAAATACTGTGGCCGACGCAAGAATTTCAGACGAAACGGGAAGCATCAAGCTTTCGTTATGGGGTGATGACATAAACAAGATCCAGCCCGGCGACACGGTTTCGATAGAGAATGGCTACATCAACACGTTCAAGGGCGAAGACAGCATCAACATTGGGAAGTTCGGTAACCTAAAAAAGGTCTAGCTAATATAGCCAGTGTCGCGGGGCTTTTGAGGCGGCTGCTGACCTTCAAACTGCCTGCCGCCTTTTGCCGCAAGCATCTGCTGCTCTATAGTCTGGATCAGCATTTCAGTGTCTTTTGCGCGCTTGTCCAAGTTTGCCATGTCTACCCTGACATTGACCATCTGGAGAAGGATTTCAAGCACTGCTTTGGATGCCTTACCATCTACCACGTAGCCGGATGTCTCTCCAAGCAGACATACTCCCTTCATGTTGCGCAATTTTGCTATGCCTATAATAAGACCATTCATGCCCGTGATGCTTCCACTATCCATCACCGATATGTTATTTGATGAAAGAACTTTGATTGTTTCAGAGTCTGTGGCCGTACCAAAGATCTTGGGCTTGTCGACAAAGACGCCGGTGATGTATGCTGCAACTGTAAACACCTGCTCGCGTGCCAAACTGCTCTGCTAACCCAAGCACTTCTTCTGCTAGAGCGTATTCAGAGTCGGGGTTTGCAGGCTGCGAGTCGCCTGTTAGCAACAATAGGTCAGCCCCATCGCCATGCCACCAAAAGATACTGTTCTTCATTAGGTCAGCTGTGCCGTCAGGTTTTATCATAATCTGTGGCGGAAAGGAGCTGGAATAAATGTCTACTAGGTGGTTTGCAGGCAGCTCTTGTATAAGGTGATCAACTGCAAGCTTGCCAACATAACCGCTGCCAGGGAATCCGCAGATAAGATGCGGTGACTTGAGCTTTGGCCGGTCAGCGGTAGAATAAACCATCTTGATGTCTTGCACAAAACTTGAGAGCTCATCGATGCGCTTTAAAGCTTTTCCACGATAATGCCTGTGATGGAGAAGTGCATATTATTTATTCGATAATGTGGCATATTGTCTGCTGCCTGCTACACAAACGTATAATGAATCTCTCCTTCCACCCCTGTGTTGCTGAATCCGATAGTGCTTAGAACTTAATTTGGCACAGAACTACATAAATTTTTTAAAAAAATAAAAAAGCAGAGTTAGGCAAGCAAAAAACTTCTAATTGCTTACACTACTATCTTTGTTATTATTCCATCAGCGATGCTGGAATTGAAGTTGTTTGCTGCTGTTGCTGTTCTTCCTCAGTTGCTGCTGCTGCATTTTCTTGTCCTGTCTCTGCAGGAGGAATTGTTGTCGTTGTTACTGCTGTTGCATTGGTGTTAGTATCATTTGTCGTTGCTGCTGTCATATTTGCTGCTGATACTTCTGCTCGTTCTCCTGCTGCCTTCTCCTTCCTCACCTGCTACTGTCACTATTCCATACATCCCAGGGTGGAATGCACAGAAGAATTCGTAGGTGCCAGGTTCTCCAAACGTCACCGTAAAGTCATTTAGAATTGGGTATTGAAGCGGTGGGAATTCTCCTTCTTCTTCTCCTCCTCCTTCCTCAGTTGCTGCTGTTGCATTGGTGTTAGTATCATTTGTCGTTGCTGCTGATACTTCTCCTCCCTCTTCTTCTAACGCTTCAAACCCTCTAACATCTAGTATTATGCCCGAACTTACTACTGCCTCAGTTCCATTCATTGTATAATTGGCTGATAGGCTTGGTGGCTCAAACAATCCTTGCTGCATTGCCTGCTCTGTTTGCTGTTGCAGTTCTTCTTGGTCAATCAGGTATCTTGTGTTGTTCTCCTGGTCTACCACTGCAGGGTAAAATGCTACTTTGTTAGCACCTATTATGGCCTTTGTACCATCAGACATATTCAGGGTTATTGGTTCGCCAAGGTTAAAAGGCGGTGCAAGCTGTAGGCTTTCAGCCTGTTCTGCTGATATCCCTGAAGGCAATGTAAAGGGGAGCAAAATATCTGATATTGTTGATCCGTTGCTCAAGTCAAATATTACGTTATGCACTTCTGTGGAATTCTGTGGTGCATAGAACGTAACACTTTCTCCTGTTTGAATCTCAACTGCTGCAGGTGAGAATTGGTTGACTGATACGGTCATGTTGCCACCTCCTACTGAAACTCTTTCTTCTTCTTCTATTGTGTCAGTTGATGCTGTTACTTGTTGTGGTGTAAGTAATGCAGAACCAGTCACACCGGCTGCTATAAGAATTGCTGCAGCAGCTATAACGGAACCTACATAAAATGCACTATTATTCTTCCTCGTCGTAGTCATTGATACATGTGTGAAGGAATAATGGACACTTTAAGGATTGTTGTGAAGAATTTTGTACATAGACTAAGAATCATGTTATGACTAACTGCTGCTAAGATCAAGCTATACACTCTACTTGATTTTGTAGCAATATTTACATCACGAGCTGTTAAGTCAGTTATCTGAGCCTGCTTCGAAATATTGTGCTCTACGAATAGAAAGATTCATCATCTCGAGAAAGAAGCTTGATATAAAAAGTTGACAAGTTTGCTGCTTTCTGCCACTTAGAGTTGTCATCAGCGTGTTGTTATATGATGCAGAGCATAGAGACAACTTTCATACATCTTTCAAAGACCAGTCCCTATTATAGCAATAGTTTTTATATACTAGTAAGTATTTTTATCAAAATTATCGCACCTTCTGTATACCTAATATAATAGCCACACACACCCATTGATCTGCTATTGCAGCACTTGCTGGATGCAGCGTAGTGGCGATCTTGTTTTCAATCTTTCTCCCATGACTTTCTTGCTCCCATTTCACGAACCTCAGTCTTGAATTCAAATTTTCCTTCACCATACAACTCTCCCTTTTTGCACTCGCCATATAGTTTTCATAAGAGGCTTAGGTTACTACTTTATCCATTTTGCCCTTTTTCTTTGCTATCTTTACTTCGCGTGCTATTCTTCTACCCATACTCATAGGCTCATCATATAGCAGTCCGGAGTAAGGTGAACCGTCAAGGTAGAGGTTCGTTCCTGCCACGATCCTTGCAGAAAATTCAAAGGTTGTGAATTTGCCTTTGCTGTCATACACTCCTTCAAGGCAAAATGGTCCAGGCATTCCTGGTGGCACTAGCCGCTCTGGCAGCACGCACAAAATTTTCGCCTATCTTGTATACCTCTTCCAGCAATGATTCGCGCAGAACAAGCGGTATGTTTCCAACCACAGTATACGACGGCTCGACGCCTGCGCCTAGCTGCCTGCTTTGCAGGGATCCTACCGATGCCGTCAATATCTGATTCATAACGTCTGTCTATCCCCAGCAGCTCGAGTTCTTCAGTTATTGGTGAATAGAAATACTGTAAATAGACTGGCACCCCTCTGATGAATTCTTGAATGTAGAGGTCGCTCTCTCCTCTGATTATTTTTTGTTCAATGAGCCGTCTTGCACCTTCATCAAAGCTCTCGCTGTTCCATGCAAGGTAATAACCCTGGCCGCCGGCGGCCCCGTGCAACTTCACGATGCATAATCCATTGATCTCATTTTTTGATCTGATAGCCTGAGGCGTCTTCAGGCCCGCCTCCTTCATCAGCTTTTCTTTGAGATCCCTGTCAGCCTCCCATCTTAATATCCACTTGTTGCCAAAGAGGGGTGTATCTATCTTCTCGATTTCGTCACTTTTCATCTGAGATATTAGGGTGCCATGGGGAATCAGAACAGAGCCTGTCTGCTTGAGGCGACTGCGACACTTATCGCCAAGGATCTCGGCAAAACTGCCAACCTCAACAATTTCATCAATAAATCCAAACCTGGAGTACAGTCCCAGCCTGCCGCTTCTCGCATACAAGCAATGTCCTAAAACCTTCATCCTTTGCACCCTTGAGAACTTGCAATGAGCAATGGGAGCCAAGCGTTGCAATCGTAAGTTTACTTCCTGTAGCAGCAGCCTTTCTAGCCAATAGCTCCCTGTTATTTATAGGAGATTAAAATTTCTTCTCAATAGCATTTATAGCTGAAGCGAGGACTACACACCTATTGTTTCAGTAAATGACAACAAGCTAGCCCACACCGCGGAACACGCATTCATTGGGTCACTACAAAAATTGCTCGGCCAGACCCTCAAGGTCCGAAAAGTAGAGCACAAGAGCTCCCGCCACAACAATACCGCCTTCATTCTGATCCCGCAGCTTGATCTTGATACTGTAATCAAGGCAGAGGCAGAAGTGAATTCCCTCATTGCCAAAGGCCGCAGAATAACTACACGTACATTTTCGTCGCTTGAAGAAGCAAAGCGCGAGATACCTAACTTGCGCGCAAACGAGGAAAGGATAACAGCGACAGGAGCATCTAAGGTAAAAGTGGTAGAGATCGAAAATCATGATGTGGCCGCTTGTGCCATGGAGCATGCCAGCAACCTGCAAGAATGTGACTTTTTCCTAGTCACGCGTCTGTCAAAAAGCGGAAGTGAATACGAAGTTGACTTTGTCGTTGGCCTCCAAGCCAAGGATACAGCTGTCGCTTTGTCGTCCAAGCTATTGAGAGTTTGCAATGAGCTTAGAGCCAACATCAACACTATTGAAAATACTGCACTCAAGCTTAGATGTGAAAATGAAATTAATGCTAGAAAGTTAAAAGCGCTTAGCAGAGAAAAGCTAGTCGGTATACAGCCGGTCAGAAGTGGTAGCATAACGCTTCTAAAAGGGATATTTGAAAACCTATCAGATGAGCAACTTCGAGAATTTGCAGGTGAAATAATTATCAATCCAAACACCCTAGTCCTTCTTGCGAACATCTCTGATGAAAGAGCAAACATAGTTTTCGCTCGCAATGAAAAAATGGAAGAGGTTGACTTGAACAAAATGTTCAAGCAATTTGCTGACACTGATGGCCGGGGTGGAGGCAAGCCTCACTTTGTTACTGGCATTGTCAAAAAGCAAGCCGTCAGCAGAGTGCTCGACAGCCTTGCAACAGAAATCCTGTGCTACTAGCATAATTCGATTGCTGCCTAGCCAGCATACCGATGTTGATAAGGTTAAATTAACCTCTTCGATATACCCCTGTTTAATTGGGCGAATTGCTGCAGGAAGAAGATCTAAGACATTGGCGAAGAACCCATTATTCCAAGGAAATAGCCCTCTCAGTAGGAGATGCTGAAGTCATTATCATGGGTTGGGTAGCCAGTATAAGAGATCACGGCAACATCCAGTTTATCATATTAAGGGATATGTACGGTGAAATCCAGATCACAGTAAAGAAGAGTGAATGCAGTGATTCGCTTTTCGAATTGGCCAAAGAGGTCAAGGAGCACAGCTCTATTGGTGTACGCGGAAAGGTGAGGCCGCAGGAAAAGGTCCCAAACGGCGCTGAAATAGTGCCAATTGAGATCAGGGTATTTTCAGTAGCAAAAAAGGCGGGCGCCTTTCCTTGTTCAGAGCAGGACGTCAACTGTAGGCATTGATACACGGCTTGACCTTCGTGCAGTTGATCTACGGCGCAATTATCTTGGATCGATATTTCGCATACGTCAGACTGTACTCAATTCTGTCCGGGCATTCCTCTCAGAACAGAGATTCATTGAAGTGAACACGCCAAAGATGATAGCCACTGCAACAGAAGGCGGGGCAGCACTTTTTCCAATTTTCTATTATGACAGAGAAGCGTTTCTTGCGCAGAGCCCCCAGTTATACAAAGAACAGTTAACAATGGCATTTGAAAGTGTCTTTGAGATCGGGCCTATTTTTCGTGCAGAGCCCTCCCGCACCAACAGACATTTGTCAGAAGCAATATCAATCGATGTCGAGCGTGCATTTGTTGACTATAATGATGTCATGTCGCTGCTTGAACGGATGATATTAAAGATTGTTGATACAATAAAAGAAAAGAATCAAGATGATCTGGGATATCTTCAGCTTGAGTTACCGTCCATGGAACTACCATTTTCAAAATACACCTATTCTGACATCATCGATAGATTGCAGGAGGCTGGCGAGCGCATACAGTGGGGAGATGACATTTCGCCACAGATTATGAAGAGCATACTGCACGAGCGCCTCAATGACTTTTACTTCATAATTGACTGGCCAACTTCGACCAAGCCGTTCTATATCCAACCAAGCGCTGCAGACAGCAGGATATGCGAATCCTTTGACCTGATGTGTGGCGGACTTGAAGTCTCATCAGGCAGCACCAGAATAAACCACAAAGATCAGCTGGTAGAGCGCATGACAAAGCAGGGCTTAAAGCATGAGGCATTTGACTACCATCTACGGGTATTTGATTACGGGGTTCCACCACACGCTGGCTTTGGTCTTGGCCTTGAGCGGCTCATGATGGCATTAACAAAAATAGAAAATATCCGCGACGTTACACTTTATCCCCGAGACATAGATAGGCTGGCGCCATGATAGTATGGTAGTTACAAGAGAAGAAGTAAAGCATCTTGGATGGCTCGCAAAGCTCGAGATGTCAGATGTAGAGTTACAGCGCTATACTGCACAGATAGAAGACATAATCAGCTACTTGAACAAGCTGGACACAATACCACTTGAGCAGGTCAAACCGCTAGCGATGAAAAAGAAATTTTCAGAACTTCGGAAAGATACTCCACAGAATTTCGAAGACGCTGTGCTTGGAACAGGATACAGAAAGGACGGCTTTGTGAAAGGTCCAAGGATGGTCTGAATTGCCGCTCTATACCCTTGAGGCCAGGCAGGTCATTGAAGGCATCAAAAACAGAGAATTTTCTGCGGAGGAATATATCTCTCATCTCTTTGAAAGGATTGAAAAAATAGAACCTCATGTAAACGCCTTTGTTACACTCAACAAGGAAGAAGGACTTGATAGAGCGCTCAGACTTGATAGAAAGATTAGAGATGGCGAGCAAAGTGGCCCGCTTGCAGGAGTCGCGGTGAGCATCAAGGACAATATTTGCACAAAAGGGATGAAAACTACATGCGCCTCAAAGATGCTTGAAAGTTATGTACCTGCGTACGATGCAACAGTGATCAAGCGACTGTTGGCTGCTGATGCAATTGTAATCGGCAAGGCAAACCTCGATGAGTTTGCAATGGGTTCTACTACAGAGTTTAGCCGACGTGGTCCCACTAGGAACCCTTGGGATATCAGTAGGGTCTCAGGTGGCTCGTCAGGTGGAAGCGCAGCCAGCGTGGCCGCGCTCGAATGCACCGCATCGCTTGGTTCAGATACAGGAGGCTCAGTCAGATGTCCCGCCAGTTTTTGCTCCGTAGTTGGGCTCAAACCCACATACGGCCTTGTGAGCAGATTTGGGCTTGTATCCTATGCAAACAGCCTAGAGCAGATAGGGCCTATTGGCAGAACAGTATCAGACGTAGTTTCAATTCTAAATGTGATTGCCGGGTCCGATGAAAACGATCACACTACGACCAACAGCAGCAAACCTACATATTCTCTTAAAGAAAGAAAAGGGTTACGTGCCGGTCTTGTCAAGGAGTTCACTGAAGGTGCAGACCCTGCAGTATCTAACATGATCTACAAAGCTGCAGACACGTTGGAGGAGCAGGGCTGGCAAGTGCGAACAAGTGTCCCTTCCCTCAGTGGAGTATGCACTTGCCTCCTACTATACAATCGCAACTGCTGAAGCAAGTAGCAATCTCGCACGTTATGATAACATCCGCTACGGTTTTGACATGAACCCTGAAGGCTACGAATGGAACAGCTATTTTGCTAGGGCACGCAGCAACTTCGGCGAGGAGGCAAAGAGGAGGATAATTGTTGGGTCGTACGTGCTCTCTTCAGGATATTACGGCAAGTATTATCTTAAGGCGCACCAGGTGCGCTCACTTCTGAAACGTGAGATGGAAACCCTTTTCAAAAGCTATGACGTCTTGATAGGACCTACCATGCCCATACTTCCCTTCAAAATAGGCGAAAGGATAGACGATCCACTCAAGATGTATCTTGTCGACATTGATACAGTTGTAGCGAATCTTACTGGCATGCCTGCAATGTCGGTTCCTGCCGGCTTTGCTGACGGCTTGCCTGTGGGTTTGCAGGTAATGGCAGACAAATTTGCCGAACAGACGATGCTTGATGTGGCATACTTGTTTGAGCAAGCTGCAAAAGTGCAAAGGAGCCCTGAGCTGTGATGGCTACTACAAAGATAGGGCTTGAAATTCATTGCCAGCTCACAGGCGCAAAGAGCAAGCTGTTCTGCCGATGCAGTTCGGACTATAGGGGAAAAGCTCCAAACGCGAATATCTGTCCTATATGTGCGGGACTGCCGGGAACATTACCGCTTTTGAACCAAAAGACTGTTGAGTTTGCCGCAATGATTACACTTGCGCTTGGATGCAAGTTTCCAGATGAAATAGCATTCTACCGCAAGAACTATTTTTATCCTGATTTGCCCAAGAACTTCCAGCTGACACAGTACAACGCATACAGCATAACGAGCATTGGTGTAGACGGCAAACTGGAGTATGGTAATGACAAGGACGCAAGGATAAGACGAGTGCAGCTGGAAGAAGATCCTGGTAGACTTGTATATGCGAGCGGTAGTATGGATACTAGTGTTTATGTCTTGATCGACTACAACAGAGCCGGCGTCCCACTTGTTGAGATAGTGACAGAGCCGGACTTCGTCGACCCAAAGGATGTGCGGATGTTCCTTGACAAGATAACTTCGATAATAGAGCACCTTGGTGTATGCGACACAATGCTTGAAGGATCTGTGCGCTGCGATGCCAATGTATCGGTAGATGGTGGCAATAAGGTGGAGATAAAGAACATCAGCTCTTTTGCCGATGTAGAAAAGGCATTGCGCTATGAAATCACAAGGCAGAGAACTATGGTATCCAGAGAGATCGAAATCAGGTCAGAGACGCGGCACTGGGACGATGCAAGGAAAGTAACAAAGGAGTCAAGGACAAAAGAAGAGGAGCAAGACTACCGCTACTTCCCAGAGCCTGACATCCCAATGGTAGTGCTTGGAAGCGAGTTTATTTCATTTATCAAGCAATCTATGCCTGAGCTTCCAGACACCCGCAAGGAGCGTTTTATATCAAAATATGGCCTGTCAGCCCACATTGCACAAGTGCTAATAGGGAAGAAGGAGCTTGCTGATTTTTTCGAATCCACTATTGTGATATACTTCTCGCCAAAAGAGGTAGCCAACTGGATAGTGACTGATCTTATGAGCTTTATAGACGAGCGGCAGAAAAAAGAAGAAGATGATGAGGAGAAAGAGCACTCGCTGTTTGCAGGCGTCAAGGTAGGACCCGAGCATATTGCGGATCTCACAAGACTGGTAGATCAGAATATGATAAACAGGACTACTGCCAAGCAGATCCTTGGTCAAATAGTAAGGACAGGCGAGATGCCTTCTGCACTGGCAACAAGGATGCATGCTAGTAGAATTGATGATGTGAGTATGCTGGCACAAGCAGTTCAGTCCGTCTTCAAGACGGAGCAGGCAGCAGTCCAAGATGCAAGACGCAATGCCAATGTTGCAAACTTTTTGCTTGGCAAGGTGATGCAGATCACAGAAGGCAAGGCAGACCCAAAGGTTGCGCTAGAGATGATACAGAAAAAGTTGAAAGAGGGTTAGCTATTGTCCACGATCCACTGTCCTCCTATTCTTCCTCCTCATCCTCATCACCACTACTCTCGTCACTGCTCGGTTCATCTGATTCATCACCACTACTCTCGTCACTGCTCGGTTCAGTTGGTCCTGTGGTATTACTGGCATTGCCTTGGTTAAGTTCATCGGCACCGGCATCAACGACTTGGCAATTTTGAACAAGCCTATTTATCTCCTGTTGCAGATGATTGCTGCCTCCTTCGCTTTCGCTAAAGATGTTCCGAATTACACTATTAATAACCATATTCAGCCTGCGTGCATCATCTGTATCAAAACAGTTGTCTTGGTCCACAATATCAGCAAACCTCTGTATGAGGATTTCCCGTGAATCTATTGTAGCATTAACAGTGGGTACATCGACTTCTAGATATGCTGTAATGGTAGTGTCGTCTTGGCCGAGAACTATGGTTCTTGTTCTGTCTGTAAGTCCATTATCCCATTTTTCAAAATCTACGTTGCCTAAAACAGGTACCGTAACAGTGTATGTAGATCCAACAGTTCCAGTAAATGTTAGCGGAGCATGTCCTTCAATCAGGGTGGTTCCGTTGGTTGCTTTAATGACAATGTAAACACCTGTTATTGTATCGCCTGAGAGATCCGCCGATCTGATGGTCAGCGCAGCAGTATCTTCTGCTCCTACTCCTCCTGCATTTGGGCAGCGTATCGGCAGCAGGAATGACTCGGAATAATGTCCCATCTACAGTTGATAGGATATACAGGTATCCATCAGGGCCGGTCTTGATGTCAGTTATACCCCCAAAACCTGTACCAAAGATAGCGTCTGCTGCTTCCTCAGGAGTATTTGATACTATGTCATCCAGCGCGCCTTCAAGGACAAAGGCAGACCTATTTTCATTCAGCTCAAAGTGGTATATTGAGCCATTGCTAATGTCCCCCACAAACATATCATTCTCATACTCTTCCCCAAGTGCACTTGAATTGAGGAACTCCAGGGCAGTAGGGTCAACTGGCTCTGTCCATGTAAACTCTGGGTTGCTGTAGTGACTCTCTGGGTTGAGCATCACAAGGCCTGTCAGGCTGTTGTCTGATGGTACCATTCCTTGCACGTCTTTCCAGCCGCTGTTAAAGCCAGCCTCAACTAAGTTGATCTCATCCACAAAGGGTGCGCCATTCTCAGTATCCCATAGCATGCCTGTCAGGGGATCAAAGTTCATGCCATAGCTGCCTGCGCATCCCGTATGCGAAGTAGTATTTGCCAAAGGAGCCAGTTCCGATGACCTCCTCGGGAACCTCTCCATTTTTACCGATCCTTAGTATCCCACTTGTCCCGTCTGCCGCAGAACCGTTTTCAAAATTCTGCACCCGGGTGGCATGACCTCCAACATCACCTATGATGATATAGACATTGTTATCTGGACCGATAACGACGGGTCCGCCATTGTAGCGTGGCCCTGGAAGGGCTGGGAGGTCAAGCAAGAGCTTTGGATTCACAAGTTGGTCTCCCTGCAGCTCATACCTGTAGAGGCGATTGCCTGCGGGGGGAACTCCCTGCATATCATCACCATCAACCCCTCCACCGGATTCAGTGAAATACAAAAAGACATAGGTAGTTGTCTCATTTTCCCTTGAAACTGCAGCGCCCAACATTCCTCTTTCGCCGTCATTTGCGACTGCGACGTCAAGGAGTGGCTCCGGCACAATCTCGCCGTCTTCAATCATCATTACTCTGCCATTGTCCTTTTCAAGCACCAGTATAGTGTCTTCGTCTAAGAAAGCCATCGTGGTTGGAGATACCAGTCCGCTGGTAACTTGCTCAACTTTAAGGTTGATGTCATTTACAGAGGGTGTTCCGCCCGTAAATTCGGCTTCTTGAGCAACTGCAAAATTATATCCTGAGGAAAATAAAAGTGTCAATGCTAGGCCTATTGACAGAATTGGATTGGGCATATACTCCGCTACTGCACATATACTCTAATAATAATGAATTGTCGATTTAACCTCTACTACAGAGTTCTTAATGACCGTTATAGCGCTTTTTTGCTTCCTGCAAGAAGCAGGAGGAAGAAGAAGAGGAGAGGCACATACACATCTTGCCCTACTGCTGCCTGCCAACATATTCGGACTTGCTACCGCAGTTGTTGAATAGTAACACCTTCAAAAAATTTTGTATTCCTCTATATGGGAGCTCTTGGCCTTACTTGTATATGGGTCTTGACTGACACTGACACTCATGAGCAGAATTTCTACTGCTGTTCTATCTTCCACCTATGTACGTAAACATAATAACTTCCTGTCTAGACTCGCTATTCTTATATTATAGCGGTTTGCTTGCGCGTCTCATTTTTACGTTTATGCTGTCAAAGTTCAAGTACTGTAATCAATCTTTGCCGCTTATTCATTCATTGCATTTCCTTACCCTTGTCCTTTTCTAGCGAAAGAGACAAAGAATTGATGCAGTAGCGCAGGCCGGTTGGCTCTGGTCCGTCATCAAATACATGCCCCAAATGTGCACCACACCTGGCACAAATGATCTCAGTTCTTATCATGCCGTAATTTTTGTCCCTCTCTTCTTTTACACTTCCTTCATTTATTGGCGTCCAGAAGCTGGGCCAGCCAGTGCCAGAATTGAATTTGGTGTCGGAGGTGAATAGGCTGTTGCTGCAGCAGACACACTTGTAGATGCCCTTATCTTTGCAGTCGTGATACTGACCTGAAAACGGAGGTTCAGTGCCCTGTTCCAGCATATTTCGTACTTCTCAGGCGTCAAGTGCTTTTTGTAATTAGGCTTGTCTACCATACAACAACAATGTTTTATTTTTATACCTCACTTATTTTAGTCGTTTCTCTTTTTTAGCGGCAGCAACCTCCTTTAGGTGCTCTACAACTATAGGCAGAAATGCGCCCACATCCGTTACAATGCCAATTGCCTGAGCGGTTCCTCTATCGATGAGCTTGGTTACCACAGGCTGGCTAATGTCGACTGCCACTACCTTGACTGAGGCAGATAGCATGTTTCCTACTGCGATAGAATGCAACATGGTGGAAAACATCAGCACCATATTAGCTCCCTTAATCACTTCCTTGTACCTACGTTGTGCCTCAACAACATCTGTGACTACGTCAGGCAGAGGACCGTCGTCACGTATAGAGCCGGCGAGTACAAAAAGGTACATTGCTCTTTATGCATTCATACATCACCCCTCTTTTCAGGAGCTTTTTTTCAACCAGTGCCTTAATTCCTCCAGCTTTGAAAACCTCGTTGATGGCCTGCATATGGTTGCGGTGTCCTCTGACTGCAAGTGTGCCGTCCTTGACGCGCATGCCAAGTGAAGTACCAAGCAACGCATTTTCAACATCATGCACCGCCAGGGCGTTTCCTGCAAGTAGGCCATCAACATACCCCATCCTGATCAACGAGGCGAGTGCTTCAACTGCACCAGAGTGCACAAGCACCGGTCCAGACACTACAATTATCTTGCCGCCTTCCTTCCTTGTGCTATAAATATCGTTTGCAACTTTACGGGCAATGTGTTGTGTGGGGCGCTCGCTAGAACTTGAGCTGCTCATGAACTGGAAAATGTCAATGCCTTCGCGGGGGCGCTCCTGTGGGATTATCTTAACGCCCTGCTCACCTACAACTATCATGTCACCTTTGACAATGTCGCGCACCATCTTACACTCTGCTGTCTTGCGCTGGACATCTACCGCAATACACTTGTCCATCATCATCTTTTGTACGTCTATCCAATTGCTGCCATAGTAAACTTGTGTTGTGTTGTTTGTGGTGCTATAAAAGTCGTCAGGCATCACCATGTCATTTGGAGCAGGCTCTAGCTTCACTTCCTGCACTGATACAGACTGAGCGCCTTCCCTGTATGCCTGTTCAAGTATGCTTTCAAGGTGTTCTTTACTTTTCCCCTTTACCAGTAGCCGGGCGTAACTTGGATCGCTCTTTCTCTTGCCTACGGTAAACTGGAGCACCTGAAAGTCGCCCCGAAGATCCATGATGCCATCAAATATTCTCGTCAGTATCATCGAATCGATAAGATGTCCGCTTGTCTCTATTTCCTGCTCGAACCTGTCTGCCAAGGTTATGCTCATAAGCTTACTTCGGTATAAAAGCCATATCCGCGCGTCTAGTTTATGTCACGGCAATATATTTTCTCAATCTATTGCGTTTTGGGTTATTCCTTTCTAAAAGTGCAAGGACCGATAGATAATTCTGCAGTCAATTGCATTTTCTTGCAATCAGCTCACAATATTCATTTTATAGGTTGGCTGAACTCTGGTGATCACTTCTACTCTTAATATGCACACATCCTTCGCCTCACTTACCCTTTAAACAATGTTAGTATGAGCAAAAGACAGAGGCAACAGCAATTGACGTGATGAAGAGGACTAGATAGGGAGTGACACCTTCCCAAAGTATTCCTGCATGTTTTGCTCCGCCTTTATCTTGGTGATAATCTCATTCTTTATATCTTCTGAAAACCACTGTGCAATTGATTTTGCAATGCCTTTGCTGTCGCAAAAGGCAATCATGTAGCCGGCTTCCTCATTGACTACGGCATAAAGCAGCTCTTCTCCTACGGGCTCCCAGATATTACTCTTATTGTCTTTGAGGGCAAGGGCAGGCATGGCATGACCTGTATAGCGTGTCAGCAATTCTTGTGCAGCTTTTACACGTTTTTCTCCTATCTTAAGAGCCATGAAATACTGCATGTACTATTTCTTGGCCGATGCAGGTCTTAAAGATTTTAGGACTTCACTTACAATGTCGCCTGCATCACCAACGACATTTTTTGCGGATTCAAAGAAAGGTGACAGCAACTTGTATGCGTATCCCTGCTTTGCATACTGATAAGCCTGCAGTGCCATTTCCAGCTTATCTATCCTGTGGACAAATTTAGCAATTTCTGTGCTATTATGTAGATATTCAAGCCAGATCTCTCCATACTCTTCTCTTATCTCTTTGGGAAGACCTGATAGGATGAGCCTCATTGCCTTCTTCTCTTTGGCTAATTTTTGCCGAGGAGTCACATCGCCGGGCATGTAGTCGCCCACTATTGACTCTGCAAGATCATGCATGAGGACCATCTTGATTACCTTATGCGTGTCGAGGCCCAGCATGTCCGACAAGAGCATCGCAATTGTTGCCATTGAAAATGTATGATCTGCGACTGACTCTGCATCTTCGACTTGTACCTTTAAGACCCAGCCGGCGCGCCTGATAGATTTAAGCTCCAAAACTGAATGAAAAAAAAGAGACAGGTCATCTACTACTACCATTTTCTCGTGTCGCCTTGAAGAAGGCCTGAGCCATGATGTATCCTGTCTATATGTTTTGAAAGCTCTTCATTGTTGTCGAACTTTGATGCGCAGTAGGGGCAACTGACACTATCTTTTTCGCTGGCCATGCTTAATGCATGAGAATGGGACACCTAACTTTAAAGCTAATTGTCTTGAGCTGCTGCCTTCATTACTACTGATAGACGCATTATTATTGGATGCTATGCCCGCCACAGTGTCAACTACATGCGGCAACAGGTCGAAAAAATATGCAAGCACAGTTGTCGTCATAGCCATCACCAAAGTGATGGCCAATATTATCAGGACATTATAGATTTGGCCCACGGCCTATAACCTTGGCAATTCAGCTTTAGGCATTTTAATGTTAGTCTTTCATTGCAATTGCTGACAGAGTAGTAAAAAATCACTTTCTCCAAGGTATGTCTTGCATGCCCAGCCGCTTGTTGGCAAGCCGAGCAGTTACGAAGAGGAGATCCGATAGTCTATTAAGGTAGATTACTATTGCAGGGTTTATTGGCCCGCTCTTTGAGAGCGATACAACAGCTCTCTCTGTCCGGCGTGCTACTCCCCTACTAAGATGCAAAAGTGATGCTTCTACCCTTCCTCCCGGCAGGATAAAAAATGTGATCGATTCAAGCTCCGACTCGATCCTGTCGATGAATGGCTCTAGCGCAGACGCCATTTTTTCGCTAGTGCGCCGGCGTCTTGCCACTGACTTGTGGCCAGGAAGGGTCTGCAAGATCTGAGCCGAGAACAAAAAGGTCATTCTGCACTTGCTCCAAGATATCTGCTATATCTGAAAGTAGATCCTGTTTTGATCGCAGAAATGAAATCGCAAGACCTATGCTGGAATTCGAGCTCATCAACTTCCCCGTAGGCAATTATACGCAGATCTGCCTTGTTTACCTGCTTGCCACCGATAAGTCTAGTCTTGCCCTTGTCGCCTGTCTTGGTGTAGATCTTCATTATCTATTTAGAACAAAAGGGAGACAATTTAAGAATATATCTGTTGGATAGAAAAAGTAACCATTGAATTAAAATAGTGCCTCAAAAAAATTTTATGTGCTCATGAAAAGGATAGCCGTAGTGGATGATGAACCCGACATTACAAATGTCCTTAAGAAGTGGCTTGAGCGCAATGGCTTCACAGTCGACACCTTTAACGATCCACAGGCCGCCCTTGCAAGCATTCCTCCTAGGTATTATGACCTTGTGATAATTGATATTCGAATGCCTGGAATGAATGGCTTTGACCTATACAGACAGTTGAAGAAAAGAGACAGCGGTGTTAAGGTCTGCTTTCTAACTGCGTTTCAGATCTATTATGAAGAGTTCAGGATGCTGTTCCCCCAAAATAGATGTCAAGGCATTCATCAGAAAACCTGTCAGCATATCAAACCTGGTCAATCAGATAAATGCAGCTATCACATCGAAATAGTCGCAGACTCGTATCGCTCCTTAAGATATTTTACAAGTCTTATCGCATCCATTTCCTTGAGGCTCTTTCTGTTTGACCTAATATAGCTACCAAAAGCGTTGATCTCGCTTTCAAGCATAGGATACTTGCTCTTTGCTTCCTCGAGAATGAATGCATATTTTCGATGTGGAAAGTAAATTTCTTTTGCCAGTTTGACAAGTAGACTTTTTGCCTTTTCGCCGATGAATCCCTTTTTGTGCGCAAGGTAGAGGTTATACCGTATATCTATCATAGCCTCAGATTGTAGCTGGTAGTCACCCTCCGAGGCAAATGTGACTGCTACTTCGTCGTCTGCATTAAGCTTGCCCGTCTTGTAGAGTTGGAATATCTTGCCTATTCCTATCATCCCAAACTTTTCAAGCTCAACTGCTCTCAATGCACCTAGGCTTGCTGCCACCGGCCAATAGCACACCATTCTTCCTTGCCAGATGGTACACTTCAATCGGAGTGGGTGGATAGTCCTGCAGGAACACACCGTCGACAAAGCCAACAGCCATCTCTACTACATCAAAATCTGCAGCCAGCCGCAAAAAGTCGCCTTTTCTTGCAGGTGCTCTGTAGTCTGCGTCAAAGATTTTCCTTGCCTTTTCATGGCTCAGTGATGGTCCTAGAAATATTATTGGCTTGCCCATTGTTTAAAACACGCCCTTGCCCGCATGCCCATAACCGACTTTGTTATCTTGAAGGTCTCAAGCCCTGGCACTATTGCTCTGACCACTGGAATTCCAATGTCTGAATTTGTGAGGTCGACGATTATTACCTGATCCAATCCTACACTCTTTAGCCGTAGGAGAATCAGATTGATATCCTCGAGAATATCTTCGTTAAAGAATGTTTGTACTTCTGGGAATTTGATCTTTTTTGTTGAGGGCATGAACTGCCAGGCGCGTCTATCATCCGTATTCTGATCGTTATACTTGATCTTCCGCAGGTCATC
This sequence comes from uncultured Nitrososphaeraceae archaeon, assembly GCA_963786915.1. Classification (GTDB taxonomy): domain Archaea; phylum Thermoproteota; class Nitrososphaeria; order Nitrososphaerales; family Nitrososphaeraceae; genus Nitrososphaera. The sequence goes on along the minus strand of CAWBAU010000007.1, from coordinate 175,933 downwards.
TCTTGCTCCCTGAATGTTTGCAGCCCTTGTCTGTGATACCTCAGTGATTGCGCGGAGGAGTGCTATCCTCGCATCCGGATGTGTTCCATGTCCCTCTGCAAGGTAGCCGTAGTCGTGGCTGATCCACTCTACACTGCTTGCATTAAATGTTGGAATGCCAATGTCGGAGGTAATATCCTTTACCATCAGCGAAATGCTGGCCTGTTTGAACTTTTCAACCAAGTTCTTGACAGGCCCAAAGTCAATTTCTGAAATATCGACGTCAGGGAATAGGCTCGGGTCGTCGACAAACCTGTCGGCTAGAATGGGGGGAACTGAAAATGCCGCAGCATTCAAGGAATGTATAATTGTGCGCAATATATGGAATGGGATAGCGCTTGCCCGGAGGTCTGCCAGGCTCATTGCGTCTCGCTCTATTACCTCGCATAGCGCATGACAGACTGCCTCTTCCATTACATTGCCGGATGCAAGTCCATTTGTATGAAAGTATGCAAATGGATTGACAGCCGGCGGAGGGGGAGTGTATCGAAACAACGCGATAGGTGCAGGCACCATTATTTCCTCGCCACTCACAAGGTCATAGCCCTGTAGCCAGTCCATCATCATGTCTGTGCGGTACACAAACCTTACTGGCTCTACTATCCTATCCGGATGTAACACCTTATAGGTCTTGGACAGCTCAGAATAGCTTGACCTGACAAATTTGCCCGACCTGCCTGAGGGCAGTGAAGAGTAACGTTCTATACTTTCCATCAATGCGCTTGCCATTGCATGCTCCTTTGTCGGGCCCTTGCCGCTGTAGACCCAGATATAGTCCTCAGTGCCAGGTAGCACCGCAGAATAATTTGGGATACGCAGGATGTCCATGTCAGTAATGTCGGCAAGTCTGGTGACGCCTATCTTTTTTGATATGGGGATCACCTTCTTCAAAGTCTCTTGGGCGGGCTTAATTCTCGACGTGCCATTGACCGTCCACTTTTTCCTGCTTTGCAGCTGCACTACTAAGAAGGCCTTGCTGAAGTTCATATCAAGCTTTCTAGACCATCATCAACATATTACAAATCCCTCATAAGTAAACCAAAAAAGTAAAAGAGATTCTTCTATAAGCAAAGGCAAATGCTTTATGGCAAGAACTGTAAACCAAGAACGTCTCAAAAAGTATCGTTGAAATTCATATCATTATTTTTTATGCTATAATGGTCAATGGTCAACATTCACGCCAACCAAGTTCATGTTACTGATGCAAGCGATGTTCATGCCGCCTTCTTCTTTGGAAAGTCCTGTAGCTCACTGTGCTTGCACCGAAGGCAGACCCTGGGCTCAACCTCTGTTAGGTAATTGATATAGTAGCATTTTACGCACTGCAACCGTGTCATCCTGCCCAGCAGCTTCAGCTCGTTGCTGTCCTGCCTCACAACCTTTTCTGCAGTCAGGATTTCAATCACAGAGGTCATTATGTTTGATAACTGGTCAAGGTCGGAGTTTCTGTATCGCAGGTAAAGAGTAGCCATTTTCTGTGGCAGTAGTTCTCTTTCAAATGAGGTATTGCCAGCGTTTGATTGCCTGAATAGGTGGTCACGCAGGTACCACTCAAGCTCCCTGACTGCAGGATCAGCTGACACTCTACAAAAAACAATGCAAGAATATAATATTTAAAAGAATAGCCATAGTGCCTATTTTTTGAATCATTTATGTAGTGTCTTCTCCAAGTGACCTTGAAAAGACGTGTGACTGGAATTTTCGCAGCTAACCACAGCGCTGGATTTTGCTGACATGACAAACAAGATCTGCCTATGCTTATAGTCACTGGCAGCGGCGGTATAATCAAAAAGGGTGTTAGAGCGAGTTGGGAAAGAGAGGGCAAGTCTAAAAGCTGTATCCAAAATTTGATCTCATAAATGCCATGCATCAGAATTTGAAGTAGAGTACAACTGGATCAAATTTTTTGCATCAAGTGAACGCTAAAAAGAAGATACTCTCATTTCTATATTATGACTAATTTCCTAAATAAAGCTTCAACGTGACAAGAAGATGATGATAATGTCAACTAGCAGGGTTTTGTTGCTCAATTGACAATTAAATACTTGCGGCTCATGTACCTAATTCATAAATGCCAAGCAAAAGGACAAATCATCACCGAGATCATGGCGCTGAGAGCGACGACTTGGTAGAGCCAAAAAAGATAACGGGCAAGGAGTTAAATGAAATTGAAGAGCTGAGCGCCCGGCTCACAACCCTTATAGAGATGCTGGATGAAAAAGGCATACTCAATTTGAAAGAGTACCGCAGGATGGTTGCCATGCGTCTTCACGAGATATCTAAGGCCGGCGCTTTTGAAGATCTAGATAAAGAGCTATGATGAAATCTTCATATGTGCAGCACTTTTTTGGGCTTCTATTCTACCTGGGCTAAGGACATAGTTAGCAACAACAACAAAGGTTCTACGAACCATATACTTGGCAGGAAAAAATCTATTCATAAAAAGCAAATCCATCATAACAAGTTAGTGCTTATGCTCTGAAAATCCATTGCCCCCTCCTCTCAAGCAGAAAAGGCTTGCAGTATGATTGCTAGTTCTTGAATTTTTCTTTAGCATATTCCGTCAGGAAGTGCTTTGCCACAACTATTTTCATAATATTCATTCATTGATATGTGAATTGGTATCCCATCAGCATTGCTAACATCAACAGCATGGTTGAGGATGTTGTTAGATGATATCGTATTATTAAAGCTACTTACATCTAAGAATATGCCAATGTTGCCATTTCCAATTAAATTGTTAGCACCTATTATGAAATAATTAGAATCCATAAGCACAATTCCTTCATTGGTATTTTGTGATAGTTGATTGCTTAGGACCAAAGCGTCCTTGCTTGATTGGGATGCTATGCCTATTGTATTTTGTTCAATAAAGCTTCTATAGATTGTAATTTCATCTGAGGCTTTTAACGATAGGCCTATATTATTATTTGTTAACTTAAGGTCTAATGCATAGCCTCTTTCACTTCCTGCAAATTCAATTGCCTTGTCAAAACCACTAATAATACCCGGTCCTTTAATTGTAATATTTTTTTGATCTGGGACCAGTATCCCGATCTCTTCTACTTCTGGGATTCTTGATGTGTCTGTGTTATTTACCAATGATAATTTGTGATTATTGAGGTTTATGGTTATTCCATCTGCGCCTACAATCATTCCAACTCCTGGACATTCAATATCTTTTGACAATGTGACATCTCTAGTTATTAGCTGACCACAAGATGCAATAGCTGTCGGATTATTTTTAGAATTTACAAAAATATTTGGGTTGGTATCGACAGTAGCCTCATTATTCTTCTTATTTTCTTCCCCTTTGTGAGTATCGAGATTATTGGCATTAGCATTGTTGTTGTTATTGTTGTTATCTTTGTTGTTATTTGTAATACCATTGGCAGTAGCTGTGATAAAAGTAGCATTAGCATTGTTATCTTTGTTGTTATTTGTAATGGCGATGATTCGATGCTCTATGGGATTCAAAATGCCAAGTCCGAAATAAGCCTTACCTTTTACATCGGTGCTCGCAATTAATTGGTCATCCTCCTGCAAGTTTGCTTCTTTTAGAAGTGGTGCTTCTTCCTGTTGTCCCATAGTAATTAACATCACTAATGTGGATGATAATGCAACTAGTACCTGCTAATGTGATCGCAAGCATAGGTGTTCTATGCCTGACCAGTCGTTGCATACTCCCCAAGAAAACATACTTTTAGCGGGATATATGAAATGGGTATTTCCATTCCTACGATATTTCTTTCATAAAATTAAGGATACATTTTATACGCACAGATGACCCACAGATGAGGTCAGAAATGATAAGCCACGATGTCTTATGATGATTTTATCTTATCTTTGCATCGAGATCCTATGTTAATCAGTGGGCTACTCTCCTTAAACAGAAAATTTCTGTATATCTGCCTTGTTGTTGACTCAGCTTTAATTGAATGATCAGGCTTGGCAGGCACTGTCTGATAGTGGCCAAAAGATTTATTCAACTTCTAACATCAGTAAGAAATAATACCACATAATATTCAAAATTTTCTTATAAAAGATGTATAACTTCCACTTATCGCATTTCCCTTTATCTCTATTCTCTCAAAATTCACATTCTTTCCCTTTATTCCTTTGATCTTCTCACTTCTTCTGCATGTTATGCCACATAGGTATGCTCGATCTATAGTCAATGAACCAATTGTTGGCTGTAGTAGTGTCTGGTGATAACAGATCCCTAATACGTTGGTATATGTGCAATAAAGCAATTCCTTTGTCCGTAGTTTTGTAGGTTGCGGTTCCTTTACTTCTCTCTTGAATTTCCATCCTGATATAATCATTCTCTATCAAAATAGAGAGGTACCTTTTGAATTGATTACTGGAAAGACCTGATACAAGTAATATTCTTCTCCTAGTTGCCCCTCCATTTGCGGCATCCAGAATGGATGTGATAATATCGATTCTATCACGATTAGAAGTACTCTTTGAAACACTAACATTATTGGCCATGGATTTTTTTACTTCCGAACGACAATCCCTAGCACAATGATAACCGCCATACTGTTAAAGATTCGAATATTTTGTCAATTTTCCTTCATAATTTCAGTCAGTTCCTAGGGTTATCCAACCAGAGAAAGAGAGATCTTTATTACTACAATATTGTAGAGGGAAGCATACAGAGATCTGTCCTAGAAACATATTCAAAATTACTGGCAAAAAGTCAGGGTACGGCATTACCCATTCTATATATAGTTTGATAGGGGTTTCCCTCTCAATGGAGCCCAAATCCATAGCGTTCTACACTGCAGTAGCCGTGAGTATACTTGCAGTGATAAGTGCAACAACATTTCCTTCTTTTGTGCTGGCACAACCAGCCGGAGGACAAAGCCAAGGAGAGTCAACCGAGAGTACCAATACAGTAGACAACACCGATTCACCTGCAGATGACGGCGCCAATGACAATACAGCAGACGAAGCCGACACTCAGGCAGAAGATTCAACTGAAAGCACTGACGAGAGTGATGAAGGTGGAGCGACCGAGAATAATGGCGCTGGGAGTCAGAGCCTAGGTATAGATTCAAGCAACGGAGTAGCATCATGTGGACAGGACGTAACAGAAGACGTGACATTAACATCAGATCTTATGTGTGAGACTGGAGATGGACTTATTGTAAGTGCAGACAATGTAGCTATCAATCTGAATGGCTATACAATAAGCTCTGCAGATGAGACTGATTCCACAGATCTGGCGACGGGTTATGATGGCAATACTGGAATACTAGTTACAGATGCAGACAATGTAGTCATATCTGGTCTTGGAGGAATAGAAGGCTTTGACGCAGGAGTTAGGTTCGTAGGCAGCTCGGGAGGACAGGTCACAGATGTGGATTTCACAAACAATAACGTAGGTATCGTAATGTCTGGTGCAGATGAGACTGAAATCAGCAAAAATAGGATGACCCAAAACGGGATTGCAATAGTATCAGCATCAAGTAACGAAGCAACCATAGCCTTTAACTCGGCAATGGCTAACGAGTTACAAGGGTTTGTCCTTACAGGTAGCAACGATAACATACTAGCTGCAAACACCCTGTATGGCAACGGAGACAACGGCATATACGTAGATATACGGAGCACCGGCAACACAATAGACTTTAACACTGCGTTCGGCAGTGAGACAGCTGACATAAACAATGCTGATGGGCAGCCTACAAGTGTGAACGGAAACACCTACGGAGAGCACAATAACTGCGGAATCAGCCTTCCACCTGGACTGTGCAGGGCATAGTCTGAACACATAGAGAACAAACTACCTCATACACGACCCTTCCTTTTTATTTTTTAAGTTTAAATTATATTATTTCTATTTTAATTGAGATATTATAGTTAGCTTGAAAAAAATTGGCGACATTACTGTTGTTGCAGTAACTTCAGTGTAATGTACTCCAATAATATAAAGAAATCCTAAGGATTGGACTCTATGTTTATGTTGCCATGATCCACTTTCATTCAGATTAATCATCGATTGTTATTCTTACTACTTGGTAGCAATACAGCCGACTGCTTGGATGACCTTTCGCCCTCCCAAGGGTGGTGAATGCTGATATGCCTGTTTGCCCATGCATAAATCTCTCTAACTGCCGCCCACAGTAAATCCCAGTGTAAGGAGATGCTATTGTTAGAAAACCGCTAGTCTAAAAGATAAGATATTCTAAGAATAAGATAACATATTTTCCATTTTGAATTTGCAGAGGAAGTCCAAGTTTTAAAGCCTCCAAAATTAATATTAATTAAGATATATTAACGCCACCTCCTGTTTGGCTGATTTCATAAACAAAAGATGTTATTGTTGTAACTGGGAAGATATGCTTGCAATTTTGGCGAATTACAGCGCAGTGGAAGTGCAGAAAATAGGCAAGGGTCTTGCAGGATAATGATAATAATAATTAAAATTGTACTTCAATAAATCTCTGTCCGAACAGGCTCAGGGAAAACTTCTATTGCTTCTGAAGTCTGTCAAGTTCGAACCCATCCCATCTTGCATCTGCCTTTTACCTTTGTTCCGAGCAATAGGATTTTTCCTTTTGTGCGGAGAGGCTATTGCAGTGATCTAGGGACGCGGAGCAATAACTAGTTTGGGTTTATTGTTTGTAGCGTGATGGCATTTCTTGCCGCACAAACTGCAATTCTTTCTGTCCTGATAGATACAGTGGCAAGGATGGGATTTCATATAACTCTCAGCAGCCTTGGTATATTCACCCGTACCATTGCAGAATGAACACCCTATTGATAACGATTCCCGATGGCCGGTCTTTTGACAAATAATACAACCATTACGATTAAGAATAACGTCCAACTACATTCTAGTAGAACAAATTCATAGAATATAAGAGTAGCTAGAGAATATTCTGAATATATTGCCTACCTTGGATAATAGATAACAAAAAATATTCTGGACAGTAGACAATAACGTTAACACTACCACTTTTCGCCCGGATACTTCTCAAGAATATTGCCTAGCCAGGCCGTCGTAAAGATATTACTCAGGATATCAAAGCTGGGGCGCACTACGGTGATATGATGGGCCATCTTATCGTTCCTTATCTCAAGACCAAACGAGGCAACAGCGATCAACGAAGAATTGAATTTATACCATTGTAGACCTCGACGAATTGATCCAAAAATAGTTAAAAACCCTCTTGATATCTGTATTATCTAGAGCTGCCTTACTTCATTAGAATTAATTGCAAACTATCGTGGAAGAACTCGCAGAACAAGCCGAGAATCAAAAATAGATTGCAGCCCTGCATTGATGCAGGGCTGGACTTGTATTCTGTATTAAAAAGAAGATGCTATGCTCTTAGTGCTAGCATGAGCAGTCTGCTACTATTGAATCTGTCATCTGGGTATGGTTCCATAGAGTGATTGTCCATCAATTACACTTAAGATGTCACGTTGTCCAGTATCTGTTAACCTTGTTTCATCAATATCGATGTCTTCTATGGCAAGAGTTTGGCCTCTGAGTGATAGTGTCATTGGAACATTGTCTATGACCGGTGTGGGGCTACTATCAAGGAAGATATTGCCTACTATACGTGAATTAGCTCCTGCAGTCTCATTACCCTCTGTCACTTCAAAACGATGAGGAGTGCCCTCCCGAATGGTAACATTGTGAAATGATGATCCATCAATTGCTGCTATATTCATTTCTGATACAAAACTTCGAACAAGACTTTCATTTGCAAATAGTCTGAATCGTCCTGTCGCAATATGACCACTGTTATCAGCGGCAGTAAGAGAATTGCCACCGGCGCCTTGTGTAGGTAGGGTGCTCGCCTATAAATCCCCGTATTGGATCAACGTTCCTGTCAGCCATCATATACGTAGATAGATCTTCTATGTTAGTAGTCGGTGTAGTCGGTGTAGTCGGTGTAGTCGGTGTAGTCGGTGTAGTCGGTGTAGTCGGTGTAGTCGGTGTAGTCGTAGTAGTCGGTGTAGTCGATGCTACCCGTAGTCATCTCCCGTATCAGCTCCCGTATCAGGTTCCTCTTCTTCGAGAAGAGGAAGATTGAACTGTCCGTAGGCTTCTTCTATGATTGTTCCCCCAAACCCAAGACTAGCTGGCAATAATAAGAGAACACCCAAGGCCATAGCAGCAATTGCCGCCTTGCATCTGTCTCCTAAAAAAGCAAATTGATCTGTCATTGTTACGACAGACCTAGAATCGCTTATTTTGATTTCGATAAATTACTCTAGTAATATTCCTTAGTATGTATTTATAATAAGATACTACACTTATACTATTCGTCCTATGACCTTTATTCGTATTGGATAAAGTTCATTTCCTATTGTTGCTTCGTAAATGTGAGAGGTAATCGTTGCATCCGTATTGCTGAGAGGAGCATAGTACCTAATCTTTCTTCGTTTTCTGAAAATATCTCTTACTCCTTGGAAGTTCTTTGATCGTCTATTGCTTCCTTCAATCTTTGCAGGCACATTTCTACTATTGTCTACTATGTGGCTGACTCGACTATATCCATTAGCTTTTCTTATATTAATAATGCATTATTAGAATATCCTGATGTTTACCTTTCTATTTGCAGTTTAGATCCGCAGAAAAACATAAGCGGATGGACGGATGACCGATATCTGTAGTTATTACATAGATTTTTGATTACTGTAGATAATAGGACATAGTGTGATTCCACTACTAATTCTTTATGGCTATTCCCTTGGAGGCTTCTGCTATATGCTACTTGTATTCCCACTAATAGACTCCTCTTGACATTTTCCTTTAATGCACAAGCTCATAATTGTCATCACCCTAATTCTGTAGTCTAGGTTTTTGCCAATGGCTCAGTTGTGTCAATGATCCTTCTTGCTTGGTCTCTATTATTTCAATACCTCAGCTCCTTCTGTCAGTAGTAGTAACTGTGTGTGCAACAAATGAAATTTACCAAGAAGAGAAAATATAGCATCGGCATGTACCTCAAATACAGCAATAACTTTTTTTCACCTCAAGAGGTGAAATATATTTGAACAAAAACTATCAAGATAATTGATCAATCCGTAAATTAACAACGCGATTCTATCTTGGGAAGAGAGATATATACATATGCATCCTGACGACCTAAAAGCAGTATGGATCTGCCATGAATGTCATAAGGTGTTTGTTTTTCACAGTGATGTTGAAGATCATAAGAATTTAAGCGGACACAAGCTGGTTGAAAAAATGACGCTGATTTCACCTGAGACGTTTGCGTGATGAATGTCAATAATAACATAGAAACTGGTACTCTGTAGCTTTTTAGTTAAGCATTTGCTTGGACCACATGTGCGACTGCACTGTGGAGTAGCAAAGTGAGAGCATGCTATCGCCTACACAAAACTTCTAATATAATGCACTACCTCATCAGCATCTACTTCTCAGAGCTTACGCTCGACTTCAGAAAGCGAGAGAGAAAAGAAGTATGTAGATAATATTATCAATGAATATCGCTTTTCTTTCTTATTATCTTCTCGAGAAACGGCTCTACTGCCGACGACGTCAAGGAGCTATCAACATAGACTCTTGCTCTCAAACCTTTTTTATTATTATTGCTTTTGTGAACGCATTTAATTCATACGCAAATCAACGTGTCCTAATTTTTATATCCCATAAAATACCATCTTAAAAGAGGAAGCGATAATGTCGTCGCCATCACATATGGACTCAAAGATAAATGAAGAGAAGCAGAAAAAAACTACAGACGTACAAGTTGTTCCAGTTGTCGCTAATAAATATTCTGTGTCAAAGAAGATTACAAAACAGAACTTCATAATAGAAAAGAGATGGGTGACGGGTACTGCAAAGATAGAGGTGCCAATGAAGTACGAGGAGGTATATGTTAACGGTAAGAAATTAGGTTCCAAAGGCGGACTTGAAAGCACATTATCCTCTATGAAAGGAAAGATTGGTGTTCGTGGGAAAAAGGAGGTAAGCGATGAGAAAATGGTAAGAAAAAAGAAGGAATCGCTCAAGGGAGAATTGGCGCCGCTTTTTGAAGGCAGTTTGAACACTCAAGAAATACTTCCACTCTTTGGAGAGGAAATATTGATCAGAAAGAGGATACGACAGGTTGGAGAAGCAGTGATAACAAAGAGAAAAGTAACAGAGAATATTAAGATACCGCTAAGCACTAGGAGTGAAAAAGTTATCATAAGGTATCCAGATGGAACTGAAACAGATATCACTTCAAGAAATACTTCTTCTGCTAGTTGATATCATATCCAATCTCTGCAGGTCATTTTTTAGAAGCATGAACCACAGCGTGCTGCCATCAAATCCTTGTACTAAGTATTTTGGGATTAAAAATTTTCTCGTTACTTCCTATGCCTTTTTGGTGAGTACATAGTGTTGTCCTCCTACTGCTACTCCTCCTCCTGAGACATTGCCAAATAGTGAGCTCATTCCTTGCGGGTCATTGTTTGTGTGTTCTCTCTTATCAGCCCCTGTGGCATGTTGCGTAACATATCCTTGCCTGATTGTCATCTTGGAAGCCCGCAGTTGTTCTTTACCTGTTACACGAGTGGATGACGAGAATCATTATTGAGTCCATCATCTAGCTCTAAAAATCATGAACCACAGCGCCTCTATCATTTCCTCCTGAGTTTAGAAATGTGCCCAGTCCTTTCTGCATAAAGTTCTGCATCCTGTAATTCATGATGGTAGACATGATACCGTTAGAAATGAATTGTTGCACTCCGCTTCTTTGGGAGAACATGCCAGTTAGATTGACCAGGTTTATAATATGTCATAACCTGTCATAATGCTCTGCTGCCTACAATGATGTTTAGCGACTTGAGAACAAAATTCCTTAGCAGTATGCTCGAGAACATATCGTATAATTATCGGTAGGTTTAGCTTATGAACTATTAATTTGACAATTCTTTGGAATATCTGCTCCAAAGACTGTTCGGCATTGAATGACAGCCTGCAATCACATTCTATGTTCAGAATCTTTACGATTTTGTACATTGCCTGAATAATATGAATTCGATGGAACCTAGAACAATATTGGTTTCTTGGTGAGTTATTACTGAAAGAACACGGATAGTAACCTTAAAGTCTGTGTGCTACATTCGTTTATCTTCTCGGGCGAGATTCTCCAGTTACAATGTAATGAACTGAATCTCCAATATAGCACGCATGGTCTGAAATGCGCTCTAAATATCTCAAAATGAGCAAAGCAGAAGTATAACAGCGAGGGTCAGCAAATCTCTTATCATCCTTTGAGTCAGGGCTGAAAATTTCGTGAAGATATTTTCGATATAGCGCATCAATGGTATCATCCATTTGATAGAGCTTCTCGGCAGCATTCTTGTCTCTTGAGTAGAGAGCTTGAACGCTCATACCTATCATATCTCTGACCGTAGTCGCGGCTTCTAAAACTGCGCTCTTGTCACAGTCTGCTACCGAGCCCATAGTTTCAAGGACATCTACAATATCATATGCATAACGACCGAATCTCGAGAATCCATAAGCTATTTCCATACATGATCGGATAAACCGAAGGTCGGTTGCCACAGGTTGATATCTTGCGATAAGCTCAATTGCTAAATCTGCAACTTCATCTTGCAAAACTCGCAGCTGCTCTGACCATTCATGAATCGTCCTTTTTGCCCGTATCCCTTTTTCATAGGATTCAATCGCAGTAATTACTGAATGTTCAGAGAGCCTTGCCATATCCATAATGATATTGCGGATGCGTTCTATGCCTAAGTCTAGAAGCCTAGCCAATTCCAAAGATGCCTACCTTAGACATTCTACAGGATATATTATCATCATAGTCATCATTTTATTATTGTTATTATTATCATCATTATTTATCCAAACTTGCCCGAAATATATCGCTCCGTAAGCTCATTTCGAGGATTTTCAAATATCTGCTTTGTAGGACCGTACTCAACCAATTCACCGAGATACATAAATGCAGTATGATCGGCTATCCTAGCTGCCTGCTGCATATTATGAGTAACAATGATTATCGTAAGGTCTTTTTTTAATTCATGAATAAGTTCTTCGATCTTGGATGTGGCTATTGGATCAAGAGCTGAGGTTGGTTCGTCCATGAGAAGCACCTCTGGTTGCATTGCAAGGGCCCTAGCAATGCAAAGACGCTGTTGCTGTCCGCCTGATAAGCTAACGCCAGGTTTTTCCAGCTCATTTTTGACTTCTGACCATAAAGCTGCTGCCTCAAGACTTTCCCTAACCACTTCATTGATTATCTTCTTAGCTTTAATGCCATTTAGTTTGAGCCCTGCTGCAACATTATCATAAGTACTCATCGTGGGAAATGGATTTGGTTTTTGAAAGACCATTCCAATCCTTCTCTTGATAACTACAGAATCCACCTTCTTGTCATAAATATCGACATTATCCACGAATACATGTCCCCTTGTGGTTGCGCCGGATGTCATCTCGTGCATTCTGTTCAAGCATCTAATAAGCGTGGTCTTGCCACAGCCTGATGGGCCAATTATTGCCGCAGCAGTATTTTCCTTAATATCCAAATTGATGTTCTTGATAGCTTGTTTGGTTCCAAACCATGCATTCAAATTCTGAATAGACACCTTGTATCGATGCCTTGCGTCAGTACTGACAGCCGCGGCTGATGCGCGAGTATCGCCATATGAGCCAGAGTCAGAAGAAGAATATGACATGTTATTGATTACTTGTTCCTCGCTAGTCACACACTTGTCTGATCTGTACTATAAGGCAATCAGTAATTATCTATTGTCTATATAGATGACGTAATTATTATAGTTGCGCCCCGTGCATATAATAGATGGATATAAAGCACTAATTGACTTCATACTGCATTCGCAGACATTGCACCTGTCCTAAAAGAACCTCCTCCTCTTCTCTGAGCTAAGACCCTCAAGCTAATGCTCATGCTAAGAACAATAAGTATCAGAATTAGGGCAGCTCCCCAACCAAATGAATGAGCGGACTCATAAGGCTGCGATGCAAGACGCCAAATCCTGAGCGGTAAAGCATCAACTGGCCCCATAACGCCGGTAAAGAATAGGCTTGTTCCAAGTATGGTCATTATAAGAGGTGCAGTCTCTCCGGCTAATCTCGAAATAGCAAGCACCACGCCTGTCAGCACACCGTTTTTGGCAGTTGGAAGTATGACAAAAAGTGCAATCTTCCACCTTGGTATGCCGAGAGAATATGCTGCTTCTCTGATGTGGTTTGGAACTATTTTGAGAGTTTCTTCAGTAACCCTAACAACTATGGGTATCATAATAATGGACAGTGCAAATGCACCTGCCCAAACCGAGAATGAGCCTGTTGAAAGAACTATTGTGATGTACCCTACTATACCAATGACTATTGATGGAAGACCAGTCAAGACATCATTGAAAAACCTGACAGCATAGGCAAAGCGGCTGCTGCTTGCTTTCACCACTTGCCCCTGAGAACTCTGACAGATAAATGCCCGCCAGGATGCCTATCGGTGCTCCAATCAATGATGCAAGACCGACAACTATCAATGTTCCTTGTATAGCTGGGCCTATTCCTCCTTCACCTGATCCTATTGCACCAGGCGGCTGTGTTAGAAACTCTATACTTATTGCAGCTACACCATTCTTTACAACCTCAATCAAAATACTTCCAAGCGGAATTATTGCCACGACCACACATGCAATTGCCAATAATGTGATTGCTATGTTTGTTACTTTCCTCTTAGAAGAACTATGTAAGACTAGCGCTTGAATCGTTTTCTCGTACCTTGCATCTTGATTGCTTGAATGGGGAAAAGTAGTAGCTGTATTATCATCATCAGTTTTATTATCTATTTCCCGAGAGGTTCTAACATCTCTGCTTGTTCTGAATTTCGATTGAAACGATGATGAAGATGATAAGGAACTCTCTTGTCTCCTCATTTTATGTTGAGTATTTCTGGTTGTTGTTATTTCCTGCATTTCTCTGGTTCTCTTCCGGTTGGCTGATCCGACCCTTGTTATTCTTGATACTAGGAGCCTTGCGCCAATATTGATCACTATCGTAAGCATTAATAGAACCGCACCTAGACCTATCAGAGCGGATGTATGAAACGATGTCACCGCTTCATTAAACTCGTTGGCAATCAAACTTGCAAGAGTCTGGCTTGGAGCAAAAAGCGAATTGGGAATGGCCGCTGCACCGACCGCATTTCCAATAACCATAGTCACTAGTATAGTTTCACCCACTGCACGTCCTAATCCAAGTATCGAAGCTCCGAGCAATCCTGATTTTGCATATGGAAACACTGCAGTCCTTACTGTTTCCCATCTTGTTGCACCCAGACTGTAGGGAGCTTCTCTTTGACTATTAGGCACTGCCTTTATAATCTCCCTTGATATGGACGAAACAGTTGGAATGATCATTATTGCAAGGACTATTCCTGCAGTAAATATGTCTAGACCAAATGGTGTTCTAGCGAAAAAGGGCACGGTATCGCCGAAAAGTTGATGCAAAGGCATTTCGATTAGGTCCCTAACCCAGAACCTGAAAACAAATAGCGCCCATAGACCATATATTATGCTAGGAACTGCAGCCAATAACTCAATTACAAAAGATAATGGAGTTGCCAGCCTTTGTGGAGAAATTTCAGAAATGAATGTAGCGATGCCTATACTTATTGGAACCCCGATTGCCATGGCAATACCTGCACTTGCCAGCGTTCCAATGACGTATGGCAGCGCTCCATAAGATTCCCTTCCTTCGACTGCATTCCAGTCAGTGCCAGTGATAAATCCAATAAAGCCCTCTTTGGAAAAAGCTTCACTAGAGCCTGCAAAAGCAGAATAAGCTACAAGTGCAAGCAGAAAGACAGTATAACCTGCCGCTCCTAATATTATGGCTAGGAAGATTCTATCACCTAATAAACTACCTCTCAGAAAGAAAACTGCTACCTCTTTCTTCCGCTGTTCTTTTGTTGCTGTTGTTATAGTCGATGTCGGAGGTTCTTTTTGCTTTGAGGATGAGGACGCTGGTTTTGTTTTAGTCTTTTTGATCCTGTAAAGAACAATAGCAAAAATGCCTGTTACAGCCAAGGCCGTCTGCGATGATTCCAGTTATGGTCATTGTGCTTTTTTCATTCCAGCCGTCTTGTGTTTGCATTTCCTTTCCCAGAGAAGAAGACGGTGATATAGCCTGACCGTCATATGTGAACATTCGCAACGTCTCCTGATTTAGTTTCACAACCTCTTCAGACAAGGGCACATAGCCAAGCTCATCGGCAAATTGTTGACCGTCAGTTACTGCCCAGGATAAAAAATCAACAAGTGCTTGAGCCTTTTGCCTATTTATTGACGGATTGTCAGTCAACTCCTTGTATGCTAGTAAATAAGAAAAGCTGGCAATTGGATAAGAATCCTTACCTGCAGCGTTAGTTGCGGATACCTCACTCCATGACTCCTCGCCCCTTGGCAACAAAGAAGCTGATGCAGCAATAGCAGACCGAATTGAGTCAAATGATGGTTCCACAAAATTTCCATCACTATTCTGCAAAAATGCATATGGCATATTAGTGCTGAGGGCATAAGAGAGCTCGACATAACCTATAGTAGATGGAGTGCCTTTTATTGCGTTGGCGACCCCCTCATTACCGGGCGAGCCTATTCCAGTTGCCCACTCTACTGATTTGCCTACACCAATATTTTCCCTCCATTCTGAACTCACCTTAGAGAGATATTCTGTCCAAACAAATGTAGTCCCTGAGCCGTCTGATCTATGTACTACGATAATCTCGGCATTGGGTAAATTGAGGTCTGGATTTAAAGATGCAATAGACGGGTCATTCCACCTCTTTATCTTACCAAGGAAGATATCTGCAAGTATAGGACCTGTAAGTCTCAACCCTTTTTCAGGAACTGCAGGCAAATTATATGATACTACTATCGAGCCAATAGTCTCAGGGATATGAACAGCATTTGGAGCCTTTTCCGTCTCTGTAGATGAGAGTGGAGCGTCGGACGCTCCGAAATCAACTGTTTTTTCAGTGAACTGCTTAACGCCTCCTCCACTTCCAATCGATTGGTAATTGATATTCACTTCAGGTCTGATCTTGTGATATTCAGTTCGCCAAGTATCAATAAGAGGAAACGGGAATGTCGCGCCAGCGCCGTTGATGGTGATAGTATTAGATGCTCCAGTACTACTGCTACTACTACCACCTTCTTGCCCAAATGCTTCATTTGATGTTACGGAATATGATGGCGTGACTAAGATCATGACAGGAATAGCGATTGACAATGATATGGAAAAAATAATTACAACAAGAGCTGAAATGGGGAAGAGACGTTGCTTGGTACTCCAGCTGTGATGTCCTTTCTTGATTTTGAGTCTGCTCCTACTATTCATGTGTTTGATCGCCTCCTCCCTTCTTACTTTCCATGATTTCGCTTATTGTTTCATTGATTGCAGTTTCTGCTATGTCGGTTGCATATTCAGCTGTTCCTCCAATGTTCTCCAAAACGAGTCGAATACTATCAGAGTGACAGTGTACTTCTTTGCTTTTTTGTAGGCGAGCTATGACATTCTCCTCCAGGGGATAGACAAAGTGTGATATGTCTACTTTTTTTACATTTAACTCGTAATTTCTTTGCAGAAATGACTCAAGTGAATCTCTGAAAACTGACAAAGAAAGCTCACTTATCTTGCTGATTGTAGAAACTATGTCCATTGCAAGCCTTTCCTTAAGTTCCAAACATTTTTCAGCTATGCCGGATACATGGTCACCTATCTGTTCTATACTCTTTACAGCTATTCTATAGCTCGGGCAATCTGACGCAGTCTTCAATCCTATCTGATTTATCTGATGTTGTTCGTTGTGCAATGCTAACACTAAGTTTCTAGAGATGTAAAGGCTGAACCTGTCTATCTCATCGTCAGATTGGGTATAGCTAGACTTGCAAGTGTTCTGAATTTTATGCTCTTCTCTATAGATACTTTTTTGGAGCTGCTCATGCACTTCTTGTGACTACTATGCGCAACATTCGGAGGATCGGATAAAGAGCTTATGCGCATAGAATACGGTGCACCCTATAGAGTTATGGAAACTATATAGTAATTATCCCATGAAATCTGCAGATTGGAGAATCATAAAAAAACAGCAGTCATATTTAATGTACCTCGGTTGAAACTCTGATATCTGACTAAACCATGAAAGCTTACTTCTAGTGCCATCCTTTAAAGAACTACCGCATAGAGCTCTGTTACACCGCGAGACGGTAATCATCCGAAACCCTGAGGATTCTTCTAAAAATTGTCTTGTGTCAGAGTTATCCCGTAATGAACATCCTTATTCCTTTGATAGGGCTCTGGCACCACTAGCTGACTATAAGTCATTTGGACAGAACAAGCGACGTATAGGGCTCCAATATTGTCTAATTTTTATTTCCGCAAGGAAGTCAAAATAGGACTCTCCTTTCTCTCAAGTAATGACACACAGCTATATCCGCAGCATCTTGAGTGGGTCTGATAGTGGTCAGCATATATATATATATATATATATATATATATATATATATATGGGCGCCTGATGTGCTATTACTTCTAAATCAACGTTGTTTCCTGCTGATTACTATCCTGTGAAAAATCATCTAGATATTTTTAATATACTATAAGTCCATAATTACGAATATGGACTATGACTCCAGATGAGTTAAATATTATTTTAAGCGTTTACCTGTCACAATGAAGAAGTACTGTGACAATTGTTTAAGAGAATTATCAAAATTTTCATTCTTACATCATGACAAAAAGAAGATCTACCGATACAATAGCGCGATGCTTTGTCGTACTTGCTTTCAAGAGATAAGCTCACACAGTCAACAGTTAGAGGAAGAATCATAATAGAAGATAAGTTTTTTCTATTCCTTGCCTCTAATGTTCTTGGAATTATTAATAATGAGTTGTGGCCTATTATCGCTGAAGCCTTTTTATGACAGAGGGACTGCCCATATTTGTTTTTCTTCGGTAGTGGCAGAATTGTAATTAACAGATCATTTAGATGCATATGCAATATTTTGTTTTCTCTTTGTTTCTAACTAAAACTAAAACTCAGCACTACAATATTATTCACTAACAAGAAGGGAAAAGCATT
The DNA here is from genome assembly GCA_963786915.1 of uncultured Nitrososphaeraceae archaeon. Classification (GTDB taxonomy): domain Archaea; phylum Thermoproteota; class Nitrososphaeria; order Nitrososphaerales; family Nitrososphaeraceae; genus Nitrososphaera. Next base: position 157,772 of record CAWBAU010000007.1, on the reverse strand, counting down.
AAAACGTATTTTTACTCGGTTGGTTCATGAAAGGTAGTTTTGTACCCCTGACTATATCGTTAATTTCCTTTTTTGTGTTAGGAATGGAGGCAGCATCATCTCTCTTGCCATCTATAAATTTCCAATCCGCTTTTGCTCAAACAGACACACCTACGTCAGAAGATGAAAGTAATAATAATAATCTTAATAATAATTCTATTGCCTACAGCTATAATATCTACAAAAATAATAACAATACTCAAGAAGCGCCAATAAGGCTTCACAACAGTTCAGTCAACTATTATGACAACACTACAGGATATCTTGTCTACCCCGAGCTAGCAAACAATACTCAGCAACAACAACAACAGCTGCCTGCAGTAATTATGATTCATGAATGGTTTGGGTTAAATGAACATATCAAAAACCAAGCTGACATTTTAGCCAAGGAAGGATATATTGTACTTGCAGTTGATTTATACCAAGGTGAGGTTGCAACAACTTCTGATCGCTCAAGGGAACTCTCATCTTCTGTTAGAAATAACCCCGCTTCTGCAATTGACAACTTGCAGTCGGCAGTAAGTTATGTCGAATCACTTGAAATGGTAGATGGCAATAGGATAGCCTCTCTCGGATGGTGTTTTGGTGGGGATTGGTCTCTAGAACTTGCACTAAATAGCTCCGAAAATCCTCTGGCTGCTACTATCGTCTATTATGGACGCCCTGTAACAGACACAGCTTCACTTTCTAGTATCAGTTGGCCGATACTTGGTATTTTCGGCGACCAAGATCAGGCGATTTCAGTTGAATCAGTAAAGCAATTTACATCCGCATTAAATGCGTCAGGCATTACAAATGAGATTTATCTTTATGAGGGTGTAGGACATGCATTTGCAAATCCATCGGGTGATAATTATGCTCCAAAGGAGACTGCTGATGCATGGCAAAAGACAATGGTGTTCCTAAGACAGTATCTTTAGAATTGCCTTTTTGGCATTTAGGTGAAAAAAGTAGTATGCATCTTAAATAATCATAACCAACTTTTTGTCTTGGATTGTATGGCATGAATAATCTCGCTCAGCGTGTTGGCCTCGATGGGTGCATTTGCTTGTCTCAATGACATTGAGGTTTGTGGTGGCGGCATCTGTATCTAATTGTGCATGGTCATGCTTGATTTTCAATGACAAAAAAGATTAAAGGATGTATCTGATAAGGTCATAACATCAAGACGCCTTAACTGTAATTCGTTGCACGTAAGAAAGCTTGTCCAAACACTTCTCTGTAGGTGCATGATATGGTGTGTCTATTGGAAATGCTCCGATTGTAACAAGATGTACAAATCTGAAGAATTGCACCAACTGGCTGTATATAATATAATTCCTATTAAGCAATCATGGATTTTGAATTTCTAGAAAACAAACACTGTCATAAACTGACATAAAATGTGTTGTGGATTTTCTCGAGTTTTCTATTTGACATGAACGAGCTCAATTTTGACACGCATTTTCAAGTTCTCAATCGCCTGCTTTCGCTCTCATCATCTTTAAAGCCTCAACTAATACGCTCGAAATAAGAGCCGGAAGAGGGATTTGAACCCTTGATTTCATCGTGAGGGTTTACTCTTTTCATATCGAGGATAATGCCGCTATTAGCTTTAAAGTTTTCGTGTTTGTTTGAATTGCTATACACTTACTGAAATAATAGATTGACTTCAGAATGCCTGGGATTCTACTACACCTCTAAATGGAGACTGAGTACAGAAAAAGACATCCCAATTCGTATAACCACAAACTATTAATAAGATAATGAAGTGAACGAGAGACCCGCACTGGGTTTAATCATAGTAGCTGGATTTATTGGAACAATATTTGATATACCCTCTGTTTTTGGATCTGGCAGCAGAAAGCTTCCTCACAATAGAAAGATCTATCGTATCGATAGATGATGACGATGGTGAACTCACGACTGAACTGGACGTCGAAGGACTACTTATACCAACTAATGGAACCCGAGGAGCATTCGGTTATGGAGTTCTTACAAACGATGGAGATGCTATCCTAGTTGCCCACACGCACCCTGGAGTATTAGACAGCGAAGCTCAGGGATTCATCGAGGATCCAATTTGGCATAACCATTTCGTGAGGCTTAGCAATATAGAACAGTGTGAGAAAGATCAAGGGATAGTAGATATCACCTGGCAGTCTCCAGGAGAGGTGGGAATCGATGATAACATCGCAAGGATCAGCGATGTACCTACCGGCGAATTTGGAGGATGGCACAGCATGACTGGTGAATCCCTTTCAATAATGCTGGGCGAAGATATAGATGATGTTATTTCATTCAAATTAGACCCAGTCTTTGGAGAAGATGGATTGGAAGCTGTATGTGTAACTGACATAAGGTCAGCAGAGGAAGAAGTGAACCTGGATTAGAGCCCGTTACTTTCTATGTATGGGCATCTGTTATCATCACAGAAGAGATGATGATCAAAATAGCAAGCTATTCCTGACTTGACATCAAAAGTTCCATCCAGTTCTTTTCATAGGGTATTCCAGTTTCAAATTCCCAGAGATCAGAGTAGTGAATCAGATACCAGGATCCCAAAAAGTCAGTTACTGAAAGGAAGAATAATAATAATCAAAGGAACACAGAAAAGGAGCAAAGATGGCACGCCAAGACGTCGCCGCCGTCGGCACCACTAGTTCGATAGTTAGATCCCTTGAACAATAGTTTGCAGTTGGGCAATAGCTAGCGTAGTGGGACGAATTGTATAAGTTGATACAATGAGGATCGCAATCAATAATGCAAGCATTTATACTCCAAAAAGATGGGGTCGTCAAAATATTCAATTCTTAACTCATTTTCAGTTCTTTGAGGGTGTTTGTTATCTCCACAATACCCTAATCCTTTTCCTTGTGTGCAAGTCCTGTAGTTTATGATAGATTCAGCAGAGCCACGGTATTTTGTGTTCATGAATGTTGAGCTCTATATACTATTTACTTATAGATAGAAAGCATTCCCAACTTTGAATTTCAGGTTTGGGATTCATCTAGAAATGTTATAACAGGCGATGTGAACAACATTCCAGTAAAATTGGCTATTGAAAGCTGGCTCGATCTCGTCAGTGCAGTTTTGGTGTTTTTTGCAGCTATTATCCCAGCCTATTTGAGCCTGAAACTGAAGGGCAATATTAGGAAAGTGACCATCACGCTCACAGCCTTTATCGTAGTGCACGGAATATATCACGTGGTTAGGATGCAAGGAATCGAGTCGATAGCTGACAGCGTGTTGGAGCCCGCATCCGTAATCGTACTAATTGCCTTTGGTTTAACCTATCTTGGTGTGTCGTACGAGAAGAAAAAGCAGGAGGCGACAGGAAAATGATAGAAGATGTGCCGTTTTTCTCATCCTTTGGCGACCTCACGCTTGTCTTGCTCGTGATTGCCCTTGGGATATTTGTGTGGCTTACTGCAAGATCAAGAAACATTAAGAGTTTTCAGTTCCAGATATCATTGTTTATCCTCATATGGATAACAGGTGAAATAGTAGAATTGCTTGGAGAAGAAGGAGTTGTAAAGCTGTTTTCAACCAGTGAAATAGGCATATATGTCCATGTCTTGGCGATGGCAATGTTTAGTGCCATGCTCTGGATAAGATTCTATCTCTCAGAAAAGAGCGGCAAAAGGATAGCAGACACCCTACAAGAAAGTTAGTCTGAACTTAGAGAGAACAACCGTTCAGCAGTTCTTTCAACCACATCAATGTTGTATTCAACTTGAACAGTCATTTTTCCCTGGTCATATTTTGTAACGATTGACCTCAGCGTGCTTCTAAATAGGCTGAATTTTTTTCCGTCGTCGGTTATGCTTATTTTTTCAGTAAAGAGCAACCCTTCTTCAAGCATCCACTTGATCTTCCTGTATGTGGTACTGTGGGAAATTCCTGTATCTCTGATCACTTCATTTACAGATGTTGGGCGGAAGGTTGCACTCTCTAAGATTTTCACCATTTCGCTATCAGCTAAAGCAGTAAGAATCGCATGCTTAAACCTGTCCCGCATGACGATTATAGTCATATTATTAACTATAACAAATGCAAACACTTGCTTATTTTGTTATTGATTGTGTAGTTTCATCAGACCTGAAAGTTGTCAAATACCTAAAAGCCCGTCTCCTGCAGCCGAGTCGAGGGGGAGTGTGAGAGAGAACCCTGCTTTTTCCAAGCTTAAAATGCACATAGGCTCGACGTCAACGTCTTCACTCTCTATCAATTGGTGTATGTGTATGCATGTAGGTATGCGTTTGTGTGTGTTTTTTGTGGTTGATGGTCTAAGGAATCTCTTTCAAGGGACATGTTATTTCAAAGATTTTTCAAAGAAATCAAAAAGTGTATTGACCCAGTCAGCACCCTCTTAACTTAGGAAGCCGTCAATCTCAAACTTGGGACCCAAGCTTGGGATTCGTCTAGGTATTCTTATAGATTAACCACATATTACTGCCCAAGATGATTAATCCAAGATTTGTAAGTGCATTCGTCGTCGCAGCAATAGCCGCTTCTTTTTCCCTTGCAATGGCAACGAGCCTATTTGTGACATTTCCATTGTCAGGACAACAAGAAGCAGCCTGCTCAGCAGCAAAATGAAACTACGAATGCAACGACAACAACACAGTCAATAATGCCGCCGGCTTCAAACAACAATACCTTCTCTATCTTTACCACAGAGGTACCGGGATTGGAGGAGACGTACATCTACTCTCTTCCTGTAATTGTAGCCAATATAGGCGATAGTGTGTCAGTAAGCCTTCACAATACTGAAGGAGCAACAGAAGAAGAAGGAGGAGAAGCAACAGAAGAAGGAGGAGGAGAAGCAACAGAAGAAGGAGGAGGAGAAGCAACAGAAGGAAGACATTCATTCACAATGGATGCACAGCCATATAGCGTAGACATAGATACTGCAGCTGGCGAAACTGGAAATGCAACCCTTACAGCAGATCAAGAAGGGATCTTCCAATACCACTGCAAGTACCATCCTGAGACTATGACTGGACAGCTTGTGGTGCTTCCACCGTCATCACCAGGAGGATCTTCACCAGCAGCGTAAAATATACGAGTCGGCATTGCGGGGCTAGTGGGTTCTAATCCCACCCAGTCCATTTTTTACTATGAGGGAACTACGGTATTAAATCACGCTTGTTCCAAGCAATTATCGGACAAAACGCTCTAGTAATGCTTTTTTCTGTTATTGAAACATTTCAGAATTCATCTACTATGATTGCCTACAATAAAATGAGTTCCTGTCTACCTATATGAAAACTGTAGAAAACGATCTTTGATATAGACTATAGATTGAACTAATTTAAAGAATACGTTCATGGGATTGACATGGACAAAACAAATCAAAGAAGTCCAGTCAATGCATCATCATCATTGACAGTTGCTACTGCAAGTATTGTGGCTATTATGCTTATGATGCCATACTTTGGAGCAAGCACAGAACAAGGAATGAATGCATACGGACAGATAACGCCACCATCTCAACTACAAGAACAACAACAAGGAGGAGGAGGTCCAGGTCAAAATATTATAATCAACGGTGCTGGGGCAACTTTTCCCTTTCCATTGATTGACACATGGCGTGTGCAATACCAATCTGTAAATCCAAGTGTCAACATAAACTATCAGTCTATTGGAAGTGGTGGAGGAATCAAGCAATTCACAGAAAAGACGGTAGACTTTGGGGCTAGTGATGCTCCACTTTCCCAAGAAGAGATGCAGGCTCTTTCATCGTCAACGCCTGTTCATATTCCAGAAACAATAGGTTCAGTTGTAGCAGCATACAATATCGCAGGCATAGATAAGGGTCTGAAATTAACAGGACCACTACTCTCCGATATATTCCTAGGCAAGATAACAAAGTGGGATGATGCAAGGATCAAGGAGCTCAATCCAGGTGTTCAACTGCCTTCAGCTGACATCGTTGTAGTACATAGGTCTGACGGATCAGGCACCACATTTATCTGGACAAGTTACCTTTCACAGGTAAGCCCAGAATGGAACCAGACCTTCGGGGCAGGAAAATCTATACAATGGACTGTTGGTCTGGGAGCACAGGGCAATGAGGGCGTCTCTAGCACAATTAAAAGTACACCGAATTCAATAGGATATGTTGAATTGACATACGCCCTTACAACGGATATGGATTATGCGTCTTTGATGAACAAGGCAGGAAATTTTGTAGAACCTACATTGAATTCAACGCAGGTGGCTGCGCAGGCTGCAATTATGAATAGTACAAGTACTACTAATAACGAGACCGCCACTTCTGCTGGTACAGCAGGATTGCCCAGTGGCGATCAGTCATGGACCCACGTTACCCTTCTCGATGCTCCAGGCGCTGACTCATATCCGATTGCAAGCTTTTCTTACCTTCTGTTGTATAAGGAGCTAAGTACCAATATCAACAGCATGGAGAAGGCAGAAGCTCTGGCGGAATTCGTTAACTGGGCTATCACAGATGGACAGCAATTTGCATCTCCACTGCATTATGTGCCTCTTCCAGACAGTGTAGTACAACACAACCAGCAAACTCTGAGGTCGCTTACTTTCAATGGACAGCCAGTACTTCAATAGGGGATGCGTGATGCGAGAATGTGTCCCCCCCCACTCACCTTACTTTTTTCCTTTCAGTATCAGGATTATTACAAAAAGTTACCATCTGCAATAAAATCATCTTCTTTGACTTAACCTCTAGTCCAACTCGGGTGGTCAGTTGACTGTAAGCTGATATCCTTCTCTTGCAATTCTTCATTCATTCATTTTTTCTATTCCTCACTTTTCCCTGCCACTTCCTTTTTGAATTCCTGCACTTTTAGTTTGATAAGACCAAAAACTCGCTAGTATGGCAGATAGCAAGTAAACAATATTGCGAAGAAACCTCTAAAGAACAAATAATAGGCAACAATAACAATAACAACCTTATTACCTCTGCAAATCTTTTGGCTCACGTAGGGCAATTCATATTTGGATCCCTCTGGCGATGACCCCGAATTAAACCAGATGCTCCTTCTGCTAAGACAGAAGGCGGCGGTGGAATCAAGTGTTGGATACTCAGGTGTTGTTCGTAATGGATCTAATGTCTATGTCTCTGGAACAACTTTTAGGTTATCTCATATACTATCTAACTTAACTATCCTCAATCGCTATTATTTCCCTTTTGCAAGCTGTTTGCAAGGCTGAACATGTCTTTAATTCTCTCAAAGCACAGCTTTTCTCAGATTCATCTATCTTATTGTTTGTTAACATATGTAGAAATAGTTAAGTTCCATAACCCCTCATTCGCATTAATGAATCTAGATAATGGATCAGATAACATCAACAATAATAGAACAGCCAAAGCAACATTTGCTATACCTATAGCAGGAATATTGGTTGCTCCAGCGCTCCTATTAGGATTATTATCCGTCATCGGCAGCGAGACAGCTATAGCACAGCAGAATGTGACAGGCACCAATGCAACAGCTCGCCAATGCAACAGCTGCCAATGCAACAGCTGCCAATGCAACAGCTGCCAATGCAACAGCTGCCAATGCAACAGCTGCCAATGCAACAGCTGCCAATGCAACAGGGACAACAACAGGAAACCAAACTGCTGCAGGCAACCAGACTGGTACTGCAGCTACCACTGGCGGTAATAATACTGGAGGGACAACAGCAGGTCAAGGTGAGGGCTCAGGCGGCAGTGCTGCAGGTGTCGGAGGAGGAACTACCGGCGGCACTGAAGGTTATTAGAAGCTCGACAATAACATCAACAGATCGAGATCCTCTCGATCTGTTGATATTCCTAATTTTTGCTTTATGTATAGGTTAGTTGCACGCACTTCTTTTAATCACCTATTTTTTAAAAAAGAATCACCAAAAAGGACACACATAAGGGGGCGGATCCCGTAGGATGCGAAACGATATACTAGTTTTCTGCGTGAATCTCGGTATCTTTAGATAAGATGGTCAAAATAGGATCTGCCCAATACTTCTTTATTATTATTATTGCCTTGACTATTATTATTGTCGATGCTGTTTTGTAATGTTGGTAATAAAAAACTTCATTGATGCTTTCTACTAGAGTCATCCTTCTCATCCTCTTCTTCTTCTCCATAATGGATAGAGCTATGAACCTATCTGCTCTTTCCAGGGCTCATAATACCATAGACGACACCAAGTCATTAGCTTTCTTTATGAGATCCTGGACAAAGCCTACAATCTTGTCCTTCTACAAAATTTGCTCTGCAGGCTTAATCATGCAAAGATTCAGAATAGGTTATAGCATGATTTGAAACTTCTTTGTCTGTGAAGTTAGATAGATGCAGCGGCTCATGCTACCAGTAAAGTATAAATCAAAATAAGCGAATCTAAGAATGTCATAATAATGACAGAGCAGTTTGTTTTTTTAGGAGATAAATTTAACGCAGCAATTGCTGCCATGGCCTTGGGTGTTCTCTTATTATTGCCAGCTAGTCTTGGGTTTGGGGGAACAATCATACAAGAAGCCTTTGGACAATCGAATCTTTCTCCTCTGGATGGAGGAGGGGAAGAAGAGCCTACTTTATCAGCAAACGCATCGACGTTTCTATTGCGTGGATTTATAGGCAGCAGTCTACCTGCACAAGGTGGAGATGCTTCTACTGGGAATAGTAGTAGTCATATTGTGAATGGGCGATGGAGAATATTTGCAAATGAAAGCCTTGTTAATCGGTTCATAGCCGAAATGGATCTAGCAGCAATCAATGGAACAGCACTCCACAATATTACCATTGAAGAGACTATACCTCATCGGTTTGAAGTGACTGAGAGTGGAAATGGTACTAATACCACTATGGCAACTGGATCCATTCCTCCTGTTAGTTCTAATTTAATGACTCGCATTTATGTCGATAGCAACGCACCTATCATAGATAATGTTCCAATGATAATATCGATTAGGGGTCAAGTTCTTGCCATAGATGGTATTGATATTGATGAAACAAGGATAACAGACACAGGACAACGAGATGTCCTAAGTATAATTGATGGACAATCAATCTTTGGAATTGTATCAAGATAGATATATGCGTGTGTACTAGGAATTCTCCTTTAAATCTTGTATTTTATTTTCTAGATTCAATTGTTTTCCTGCCCGATACAACTAGCTCCGCATAAGGTTGTCTAATAGAGAGACACTTTGCCATCGGTATTCTTGGTTCCTTGACAAGCGATGTATTAATTTTAGCAGCAGTAATTATACTGCTCAATTATGAATAAATGGGTACTTGCTTTGTTAAGCAATCTTGACTATCTGAACTTTATGCCTTGATGGACATAGCCACTGAACCCAAATGGGATATGAATTCATGCATACCGCACGCCATTATCTGTTATATTCAGTATCCTTCGTATTATATTGGTTAACCGCGCCGCTTCGCTTGTCATCACGATCACCTTCTTCTGAAAAGTACCCTAAAAACAGGAAGAAGAAGATATTCATCCTAGTGGCTATAGTTGCAATAGCAATAATAGCTTCTGCCGCAGTCATAATAGGACAGTTTTTTGTTCAGCAACAACACCCGAACCCCGAAGCGCCTAATGTGAAGTTTATGACATTTGAAGTAGATAAACAGGAAATAGCAGTTGGAGAAAGTACCAACGTTTTGATCAATGTGAGAAATTCTGAAGATAAAGTAATTGATGATGCCAGAGTAGTGATGACGATTGAGCCATCTGGCTATGAGCCATATCTATCAATAAGCAACAGCACTATACAATTGCCTACGTTTTTGGGCAAAGATGCAAGGACAGGGGAAGTTAAAGATTCTATAACTGCCGCAGCATCTCCCGCAAAAGAAGCGGTGTATGTTGTGAAGGGGATAGTTTTTGTGAAGGATACTCAAACAGACATCAAAGAATTTCCTTTAACCATACACCAGTAAAATAAGAAGCAGGACGTATACCCTCTTCTTCTTCGGGTTATCGTAGGTAGGTATTTACTTTTGATAACAATATCAATGTTTAAGCGTCTTGAATTTCTTAAGGACTTACCGCTAGCATGTTAAATCCCCCTTCATCTAGCGATTTCGGTCTTTGTACTACACAGGTTATTCGGACTTTGTACTAGTAAAAACCAACTTGGCACATCGCTAATACATTGGAGTAAGACACAGGACGATGAGTTGCTCCTACCGATAGAGCATATGATTTACACACACACACACACACACACACACAAACACACACACAAACAAACAAACAAAACAAACAAACAAACAAACAAACAAACAAACAAACAAACAAACAAACAAACAAACAAACAAACAAACAAACAACAAACACAAACACGTATTGAATAGAGACACAATCGACTGTCGAGTTGACAGAAGCTCTCTGCTCTTATGTGTTAGTTGACGCCATCTTCATGCTTTCTATACAGAAATACATTTGTGACTTGAGGTTCAAAAAGAGAATGTGGAAGATGCGGTAGGTTCGTCGTCACATGTGCAGAGTCAAGAATCATGTGCCAAAGGCTGAAAGCGAATCACGTAGCGTACATGAGCACCATCAGCACAACCATCCTTCTGCCCAACCCGAAATGACTACTACGACATTAACGGCTGCGACTTCTTCTATGATACCTATAACGACAATTTACAATGTCAATGTTCAATTTGATCCAGCAACTCCACAAGCAGGCAAACCAACCAGCTTAAGCTTGATAGTAACCGAGCAAAAGGTAGGTGAACCAATCAGTCAGTTTGATATCATACACGACAAATTGATGCACTTGGTAATAGTTAACAGAGAAGACCTCTCATATTTTGCTCACATCCATCCAAAGTTAGATGGAGAAACTGGTATTTTTCATATCGCTCACACATTCTCAAAAGCAGGTAAGTACAAAATGTGGATCGATGCCAAACCCAAAGATGGAATGCAAATCCTGGCAGCCTTTGCTTTCAATGTTGAAGGTCAACCAGTTCTCACCCCTGCTACCATTGTACCTGACACGACTTCCATGAAAAAAGTGGTGATCGCTGATGGACAGAGCTACCAAGTCACCTTAGATTTTCAGCCAAAGCCTCTAATTGCCCGGAGCAGTGTTAAAATGACTTTCGAAATCAAAGACATAAATAACAAACCAATCAGCAATTTGGAGCCCTTAATGGCTGCTGGAGGTCATTGCGTTATTATTGACGCTGATAGTCATGAATTCCTTCATGTTCATCCTGCTGAAGAAGTTGGTGATGATGATGATGATGATGTTGCCCATCGGGTACTGACAAGACTTGCAAGCTGGCGAGGAGGACCATCTGTTTCTTTTATGGCAAATTTTCCAAAACCAGGGCTATACAGAGCATGGGGACAATTCCAGCATGAAGGAAGACTTCTCACAGCAGATTTTACATTTGAAGTTCCAGCATGAACTCAAATTAGCCACTACAATTTTCCAAGAGCAAGGCGAAGTAACAGATCGGGTTACTTACTATTAGTTACTATCTTTGCCTGCAACCTCCTACCGCATTTTTCGTGCTGACTCTGTTCTATCAGAAGGGTGGATTGATGATAAATAAAATGCATGACCATAAACATGTTGAGATGTCTTCTGCACTACAGGGACACTTCAAAACACAAAATGGCAAAGCTGCATAGATGCCTGCATGAATTGTGCTGAAGCGTGTGAGTTCTGTGCCACATCTGACCTCAAAGAGCAAGATGTCAAAATGATGGCAAGCTGTGCTCAAATCAATCGAGAATGCGCTACTGTTTGTTGGACATCAGCAGCAGCACTGATGTCTATGGATAGCCAGTTTGCTGGAGTAGTCATGAATCCGAGTTCTGTCACTTTATCGGCTCACAACAATGCATCCAAGTGAGATGTTGAACTGACAGAACCCAAAGAAGAATAGTTAAATAAATCCAAACCGTATTGCAGCAAGATCTTGGTAAATATACCGTATTTGAGAAAAAAAATTTGGATTCTGCTCACATTATCTCCTGTAATCCTAATGCTGCCTGAGTGGTCCACTAATACTTTTTAACCTTCTTCAACCAGTACAAGCTCAAACGACCCCTAATACTTTCCGAACTGCAGAGCCATCTCGTGGCAGTGACACGTGCACTAGAAACACAGCTACGTTAACTTTTGATGCACAAGGAACTCCTTCTTCTTCTCATCCCCAATATGTGGATATAACGAGTGGAACATTTCGAATAACTTCTAATCATGATGGACAAATATTGTATAGTGGCAATGTCCACACTGGAAGATATGTCAATACCAGTAGTGGAGGCGAAGTTGGATTGAACGCTCAAGCAAATGACGTTACTAATAATACTTCTAGTTGCATCTCTAAAGGTGAGGACATTAGAATAATTACAACGTGCAGTACATCGAATACAAACAGCATTAACGTCTATACCCCCAATCAATATGAGTTGGCAAACTTTCAAGGTGCTGTTGATTGTTCTTCTCAAGGAGGAGGAGATACAACAACACCACAGTCGTCTTCTTCTTCTTCTTCTATGACTGGAACCACACAAGATGGTGATGGTGATGGAATACCTAATGCTAATGATAACTGTCCCAATCTTCCTCACACAAGATGTTATAAAGAAGGAGATACATCAGTAGTAATTCATAGCAATAGGTGAAAATGTGCAATTCATGATCTGACTTGTTGCAGCTTGAAGATATGATGAGCCTGTAACGTTACAGAACCTAAATCCGCTAGCATTATAAGATTGCGCAAGGGCTTTGGTTGTGAGTGTTGTTATTCAAAGTTAGGAGTGGCTAATCGCGGCATATGCAGCCAAGCAGACCTGAATTTGAGCGTCCAATGCTTCAGATGGGATCAGTTGCATTCATTGCAGGCATCGTTATTATCATTGTATCTACCCTGTTTCATGCTTCCAGTGAGGACTTAACGAACCATCCCATTGCCTTTGCAGTATATGCCGAAAGTGATCTATGGATAGGTGCCCATATAGGCCAGTTTGCCGGTGTCATGTTAGTTTTTGCTGGCGGATTTGTAGCTCTCTTTCGGTTACTTGTAGGGTCAGAATCAAGCGCTGCTTCAGCGTTAGCATGGCTTGGCTTTGCGGTAACTATAATGGCAGCCAGCACTTTTGCCATTCTTCAGGCTGTTGATGGAATCGCTCTAAAGAGAGCAGTGGATTCTTGGTATAATACTACTATTGCTTCTTCTTCTGCTGCTACAGAAGAAAAAGCCATCGCCTTTCGAGTTGCAGAAGGGATTAGATAGATTGAGATTGGCATCAATAGTATTAATCGTATAATACAAGGTGCTGTTGCTATAATCTTTGGTGTTGCAATAGCAAAGAGTGCCCTTCTTAGTAGATGGATTGGAGGAGTCGGGATATTTGCTGGCGTCGCTACCGTTATTGCTGGTGTGGGTGTTGCGTATGTAGGGTTTGCACCTCTACCCATCGTGGGAGACATGGCTACAATAACTACCTTCGCTTGGGTGGTAATCCTTGGTATTTTTATGTGGAGAAAAACAATGACGAAGAAGCTGATCAGTAGGTAATTCATTAAAAAGAATATGCTCTATTCTATTTGGAACTATCAGGGCTTTGCCACACTTCATTTGTGTATTGCTTTGTTTTGACAAATTCTGAAGAGCAAAAAATAATGGACTATGGCAGTAGGCATATACCTCTACATTTTTTTGTATGCTGCTTATTGCCCTGTCTGATTTGCATTTACCACAACATCAAACGTCCCAATGTAGCCTTGATCCTCATCGTCATGAGTCATATTTAGCATTAGATGCTCTCCAGCATTACTTGGAATTAGACCATCAGTGGAAGGTCCTGTGTAGATTCCATCTTCCTCATTTGTCATGTCTGGCTGTCCACGGTCGCTGTACGGAGGTTGCGTGTGTACCTGCTCTGTAATTGAATTGTTAAGGTAAAACTGTGATGTCCACTCAAAATTCTCATTGGAGCCCTCAGAGGCGCGCACCTTGATGTGTATGTGCATGGCTCGACCTTCATACCAACCTGGGTACACTGTAGTAAATTGAACAGTCTCATTATCATCAGTCACTTGGTTCCCTCGAAGGAAATTCTGTCCTGTAGTACCCTGCTGCTGAATTCCTGAATAGATGCCTTGAGGGTTTGCATGCCAAATATCTACCAGTGCTCCTTTAAGAGGAATGCAGGAACCCTCTCCACCACCATCTCCGTCCACATCATAGACATTAATCATTAGTTTCAACGGTATCCCTTCTTGTACAGACCCATTTGACGTATCAGATGTAATATCAGAGCGGTTAGGCATATTATCCACAAAGTAGGGTCCTTCAGTCTGCTGAGGTGTTCCTTCAACTTCTATTAAGGAAGGCGTTAGTGTGCATGTTTTGTTTGTTGACGCGTCAGCTTGAGTAGCTGAAAATTGTCCAGGTGGGAGTCCTGGAGGGGGTCCAAACTGTTGTTGTTGTTGCCCTTGCAGGTTAGGAGTTGCAGATACAAAGTATGGCAAACCCGGCAACAGGTTACGTCCATTCTCGTCTGTCATTGACATAATTATGCCATGTAGTGGAAATGCTTCCGAACTGATTATCTGTCCTTGTGCTATCAATTGAAACACTGATCACCGTGCCACGCATCATATTGATAGCAAAAGGCACTCCTTCCCATCTGACAGTTCCATTTATGGCGATGGTTGCGGTACCCTGAAGGACGGTATCGTTATCACTGCGACCAAAAGTCATATTATTATTAGTAGTAGTATTACTGGCTGTTGCTGTGTTTGTAGCATTTGCTCCTCCTCCTGCTCCTGTTGTTGTAGTCGCATTTGCTGTTCCGTCGATGAGTGCAGCTTCAACTATTGCGCCGCTTGGGTTAATACTCAAAAGATTCATTGTAAAGTTTTGAATACTTCTATTTACAACATCTAGGCTCCAATTCCCACCAACGATGGTTCCAAAATACTTCGAAGGAGGAGGGGCACCTTGAATTGCATTTGGGTCGAGAACCAGAATTCCATTAACTCCCTTTGCATAAAATGTGTTTTGCATGGCTTGAGGAGAGGGAGGCGGAGGAGAAGCAGCAGAAGATGATGATGATGATGTTTGATTTGCACTTTGTGCCAATGCTAATTGCATATTACTATGAGTGAGCAACATGGTTGGCAAAACTGCTACTAAAAGTACTGCAAGTATCATTGTAGTACCTTTTTGTATTTTAGGATTAGACAATCGTTGTATCAACACACCCTGGCGCTTAATGATATTTATAGAATTTGTGAGGTGTTTAAGAATCATATATACACACATGTTTAATTTCATAACCACAAAGAAAATGAAATAGTAACTCAGCAGGGATTATCATCAAATAATGCCAACTATAGGGGTAGAATGTTTGTTTGTCTGACAACTAGCAAGAATTATCTCAAAATAAACGTCGTACTTGTCCAGAATAGTAGAAGTGGACGGGGTGATTTGAAATCACAATTCTTTCTTTTTACAAGCCGAAAGCTTATTACTAATTCATTCTCATATAAGACACCTGAGCTCTCTTTATCTTCAATAGAGTGCACTATACATTTACTTATGTCAGGTCTAGTAGACGATGCAAAAGATGCTGGAGACAAGATGAAAGCAGGAGCAAAGGCAAGCTGGAAAGAAAATGGAAGACCCAGACCGTGATGCAGGCACTGAATACAACAAGGAAAAGGTCAAAGAAAAAGTAGAAGATCTTTAAAACTGCTTGTCATACAGCCTATGATCCCACCCAAATCGCCAAAATTATTTTGTTTTATTTTTTATTCCTTGTCAACAAGATAGAGAGAGATGGAGCAAGAAGGATATTTGGGGTAACCTCCTACTATACTACTTAAGCAGACTGCGGACTGGAACCCTGATGGATTAGGAGAATTGTCTGACATTAGCTGCGAAAACTGGGGATGTGGTGAAGAAACTGATACTGGCAACTCTCCTCTCCTCTACATGATATGGCATTGGCAGAATTTACCGCGCATAAACAACTCAAAGGAGTATCAGGGAGATCAACTTCGCAACTGGTGGGATGTACATGGTGACTTTGATAACGTAATGGCTAATAGCAGGAGACTGACGGTTAACTAAGTCTTTACTCATATCATAATAATAGTTTGAGTTCAAACCTCATTGGTATTAAAAAAACATAAGAATCAGTAGAGACTTAATAATAACAATAATACAATGCGCTTAGCCGCTAGCATAGGAATAATTATCATAGTCCTAATCACCCTGGTAGCATTATGGTATGGCTATCAGGAACTTCAGAACCCTTCAGTTACACAGCAAGAACAGTTAACGGCACTTGGATGTATACCAACTAGTCATGACTCTCAGGGCTCGCCAACAGCGTGGTCATGTCCTAGCGATTAAAAAAAGCCAAATTAATCAAAAGCAGTTATTGAGGTTTTTAGTGCTAGAAGCCACAAGATATTATGCTATTATTATTATTATTATTATTATTACTTTCAGAGGTTCTGTAAACTTTACCGTCTGAATCATCTAGGTGTAAACTGTCGTTTGATGACTCGGGTATTACAGGAAGAAATAATCAGACTTATAGTATGTCGATACACCGCCACATTTAGGACACAGTTCCCTCTTCTTATGGAGCTTAGCAGTTTTAAAGTCAGATGTTTCCATTTGGATAATTGATGGATGCTCGTGACCGCAATCTCGGCATTTTATCATCATCGTTGTGGCTGACAACTCTTCTACTATTATCATCCCTTAAGCTAACCTTACATATCGTCCTATTTTACTATGGTAGCATTTACTCTCTAAAGCTTTTTAGGGTAAAACTGTTCGGCTCACTAGAAACTGAGGAAGTCATTACTCACATACACTCGAAGGTGGGAGAGGCTTCACGAAACAAGGTTATGTATAGACTGAATAACTTGCGTGCAGAAGATAAATCTCTGGTAAGATGTTAGTTCTGTTAAAGGAGTGTGGGTCTGGTGGAACAAACAAAAGATGGAGTAGGAGAACGTCGTCATTCACCACCGAAACATGAAGTTTCGAGCCTTGATATTAAATGATAATTATAGTTAGAACTTGATTCTTCACCTTTTGACGGAACTTTTTTATACACATCTTCACTGTGACATGAGAAGTAGAAGCGAAGAGTAATCTCACTAACAGAACAATAGCAACAACAACAGCAATACTAGCAATCACTGTAGTGCTAGGTGCTGCAATGATCTTTACAGTCTCTCTAGCCCCGACCGCACAAGCTCTAACAGTACAAGAACGCCTAGCAGAGCAATCGCGCACACAAGCAGACCTGTTGAAACAACAAGGAGCCAATCAAGCAGTAGTTGATGCACTCAGAGACCGAGCAGATGCACTACGTGACGGTGCAGAAGACACCAACACAGCGGAGAGAGCCACCCAAGCCAACATACAGAGCCAAGAGTAATCCAACTAGCAATAGGAGCAGATAAAAAACTTTTTCCCCTTTTTCTTTACATAACCTAACTGCGCATCAAACGCTAGTTTACAAACTCATGATTCAAACGGTAAGTTTACAGAACCCTTTCAGACACCTTTTGTTAATAATAAAACCATCCGGTGTTGTGAGTTCTTGTTTCGAAGACAACTCTTGAAACTATACTTTTACTCCCTTGGCGGTATTTATTGTACCTAGTAGAGGGGTACCGTCATGGAAAACACAATTGGATCCACTAGGGAAATAGAAGAGACTGGGAATTATCTCCAGCTCTTTATTTACCGAGCACCGAAAAAGAACCATGATGCCATCGCAAAGAACCTAATGCAATTCATGCCATGGTTCAAGAAAAATGGAGTAAGAGTTGAGTACCTACCAACTTGGCAAAAGCGAGACCCAAGGCGCAATAGACTCTGCGAAAGAAAGTGGCATGGACATTATGGAAAATGTTGCCAAGATCCTTTCCACCGACGAAGATGAGGAGGAAGTATGGATAGAGCAGCAATACTTTAGAGACCACAAGCATTGTAAAGAAGTCTACGCAAAGATGATGCAAGACAAAAGTATTGAGCCACTTGGGAATGAGTTCTTTGGTCTAGTCACACAGGGAAAGAAGCTTATCACAGGAGGATTTATCCGACTCAGGGAGTAGGAATCACAACAGCTTCAATTGATGGTAGCGCTGTTAATCTTCCCATTCTTTTTCTTTCTCAAACAACAATAACCTTTCGACTTGCCTCTATCTGCTCAACCTGTTCTCTGCAGTCGGTTAGCTGCTTGAAATGGTATAGGAGTAAAGACATCGGGCTTATTCTCTTTTGATAGTCCGGTTCTTCTTTGTTGTATAGCCACCTAAAGAACTTGGCATAGTAGCGTAGACGGTTGTTATATGATCCTATCCACTTTTGCTGAGGGTCTACAGATGTAGGCTTGCGAACGCTGTTGAGGTAGCTTAGAATGTCCTGCTTTGTCATTTCTTCAAATGGTTTGTGGTTTAGATTTTTTGAAAGCCAGATTAGGCTCTTGACTTTACTCTCTGCAGTTGATGTCTTGATGTTGTGTTCGGTCTGCTCTGCAAGGATGTGATCGCATATTGTAGATGCGTTACAACTCTACCTTTCCTGGTAAGTGCTTTTAGTCTAGAATTGATCCCTTTCCTTGAAAAATCTCTAGTTATTGAGTCTATGATCCGGTTAAGTGCCTCATAGTCTTCTCCTTCTGTTCTGGCTTGTTTTTCTTCTTCTGCCGCTGTTACTACTGCGGTGTCGTTGAAGGATGCTGCTGCATTCATGCGTCGTAGTCGTCGTCTCGTTGCTGCTTTCACTACTTTGGTTTTCCTCTCCCACCCATCAGTTTTAAAGCATGCGCTAGTCTCCCGTAGATGAGCGCCGGGAGAGGGATTTGAACCCTCGGGACCCTTACGGGTCACAAGCTGGCCGGTTTGACAAATTCCAGGCTTGCGCCCTTCCGGGCTAGGCGACCCCGGCATCACACAACATGTGCACTAGCCACTACATCAGTATATTAATCATGGGTAAAGACAAAGCTAAAAATTGAGGAATGTAGCACCATTCAGTGCTTTTGGCTACTCCTGGATTATCCGATCATTGTAAGGCAGGGAATCATGTTGATTGCAACGATTGCCTGTGTCGCTGTCACATTCCCGGCACGATTGAAAACCTTGCAAAGAATATTGCCAAGCTAGACCGCAAGCGGCCAGGCATTGGCGAAACCCTCTAAAATTAATTCTTAGAATTCATCGACATTTTCATTTTCAAGCTTGTCAAGGTCGACCTCTGGGGGTATCGCTACATTGATGGACTGTTCGCCCTTTGAACGCCACGCCCTTGGGTAGGTATTGGGCTTCATGATTATGCGTTTCATGACAAAGGCAATACCGCGGACATTCTGTTCGATCTCTTCCTTTGTCATCGCAGTCTGTGCCAACCCTACTATCTCTCCCTTTAGAGTGTAGACCCCTACAAGCTCGCCGATGCGTAGGTCTTTTGGCACTGCTATCACACCCGGCACTGCAAGTGGTGCACCGTGGCACAACGCATCGACTGCGGTGTCGCGCACGGTAATGGCCCGTATACCTACCAGGCAGTGTTCTATTGGTAGGATTAGCCTACGCAGTTTTTCCTCGTCCTTGCTTTCCTTGTAGCGCTGATAGGCATCTGCAATATCATGCAGGCGAACAAGACCATCATTCTGTTCTGACAGGTTGCTCACCCTTGTCCTGCGGAGCTCTACCATAGTGGCTCCCGGTGACATTACCTCGCCAATATCATAGATTATCTTGCGGATGTATGTGCCTGCTTGGCATAGGATACGCATGAGCACCAGCCTGTCATAATTTTCAAGATAGTCAAATTCGTAGACGCTTCTGACGCGAGTCACACGTCGGACGGATGACCGCTGGGGCGGCCGTTGATATATTTCCCCTGTAAATTCCTGCATTACTTTTCTTAGTCTATCTGGTGAAACATGTGAGTGCAGGCGCGCCAGTGCATAATATTCTTTTGGTCCTAACAACAGCACAGAGAGCGCCTTGGTGCCTTCGCCCAATCCTATTGGCAGAAGACCTGTTGCGCCGGGGTCAAGTGTGCCGCTGTGTCCTGCCTTTTCTATCTCCAATATGCGCTTCATCCATGCTACGACTTCATGGCTTGTAGGGCCAGCCGGCTTATCCACAAGCACTAGTCCATAATATAGCAGTGACTCGATTGATCTCTTATCCGGGTAATGACCATAATTGTCGTTGGTAATGTCATCGTCTATCTTGATAAGGTTCTCTAGCTGAGGTAACATCAGCAAGGCGATACACCTATGTGCCGTCTGACTATTAATTTGGATATCTCTACAAGGGACTCAAGGGATAGCTTATCTGTGTTGAGCACATAGTCAAAGACGGCAAGGTCTTCGCCAAAGCGAAAGCCATATAGTCTATAATAGATCCTTTTGTTCTCCTCGTCCCTGAGCTTGATTATACTTTTTGCATCCGCAAAGCTGATGTCGTCGCGGTTGGCCATCCTCTTAGCGCGGTTTTCCGGCGACCCTCGAAGCCAAAACTTGATGATGATGACGACTGATTCCTCTAGTACAAGCCAAGGCAGTGTGTAGCTTGTAATGACTGCTCCCCCTTTCTTCACTATCTCAATGAGCTTCTTGTCTACTTTTTTGTCAAAGGAAGGATCTGACTTGCGTTCCTCCATAAACTTTTTTGCTTCAGTGGTGTCCCACCAATCATCTCTTTTAACTGAATATCCTTTGTCTTCGGCAAGCATCTTTAATATATCGCCTCCATTGTACATTACACTGCCAAACTCTTCTGCGAGCTTGCAGGCTATGGTAGTCTTGCCTACCGCAGGCCAGCCTGAAATTACAATGCTAAATAATTTATTGACGACCATCTTATCCTGTTATGCTCGGCATGTTTGTCTTTGTCACCTTGGATATTATTCCACTAAATCCAAATGAGGTTAGCAGGAACCAACCCCACAGATAAACCTGCCCCGGCACTCTGCAGGAACCGTTAGAAGTGATGCTCCCATCGGGATTTGTTACAGGCTGGCCATTTCCATCTAATTTTGGTTGAGTGTCGGTTTGCACATTTTGGTCACTGCATGTTATCCATGGGATATATATCGGCGATAGCGACACGGTTGCGCCAAATATCGTAGGGAACACAAAGATCCAGATTAGGAAGGACGGTATCATATAGATAAACATCGGACGCATTTGCTGTTGCTGCATTTCAAGGGCCATTTTGTTGACATAGGCTTGCCTCTTTTTCAGCTCCTCAATTCTGGGCTTATCCTGCTTTTTGATCGCGTCAGTATATTGCTTGCGCCATTCATTTGTCTCCTTCATGACCTTGCTCATCTTTTGAATGTCAGTGGTCTTTTTCCGGAGCATCGCAAATGCAAAATTCATGCTAACTGCTATCAGTAGCGCAACAAGCATGGCACTTAGCATGTCAGGAAATATTGGGTGTGTGGTATACTGGGGCGATAAAGGCGACTGCATAAACAGATCCTGCAGCAGATTCATCAACAACTCCTATCTCCTAGCAATATCTTTGCTATATTTGCTGCTGCTTCGCCCATCTGACCGTCATTGTTCATGATTATTGCAAACGGCGCACCAGTTAGAATAGAGCAAGACGCCACCATAACTCTCGAAATATCAAGCTCCTTTTGGATATTTTCTGCAGAAGCAATGTCACGCTGGCGTGTCTGGTCAGACTTGCGCCTCTCTGCTATCTCCCTTGGGTCTGCTGCAACCATGACCATATTAGTTGGCTTCATGATACTTAGCAGCCTCATTGGGAGCCCCGGATAGTATCCTTCATCTGTGTTGATAAAAAGGTGAGTATCGATCATCACTATGTCATCCTTCATTTCTGTAATTCGCTGAGCAGCCACATCCTGCAGGCGCCGCTGATCTTCAACAGTCATCCTGCGCATTTCGTCACGGTTTTTGAGGCCCATCTTTTTAGCCTCTTCAAACATGATAGTGCCGAAAATTACAACTGTGGTTTTGCGCTTCTGGTTGAGCATCTCAGCTGCACGGGCGATGAGGGTGGTCTTTCCCACGCCTGGGATGCCAACAATTACTGCACGTTTACTTTCTGCCAAGTAGAGCCGCCAGACTGGGCATGTATGTATCGACCTGCTCTTTGACCAGTGTCTGGTAGTAACTTACCATGATGCTGACCATTAGCAGAATGCCTGTTCCGCTCGCCGAAGACGCCCAACACGTCAGAAACGCTAGCGAGAAGTCCAATGATAATTCCGCTGATTATCGTCAGCGAAGGGATATACTTGTTGAGCAACACTTCCACCGACCCTTCTGAGCGCCTGAAACCCGGTACTTGCACATCGGCGTCGAGGAGATTCCGCGCCGCCGTTTTTGCAGACAGGCCGCCAAGCTCCACCCACAGCCTTGAAAAAACTGTGACGATGGCTGTCATGAATATGACATATCCTACTGCCCTTAGCGGATCGGCTGCGACTACATCAAGGCTCCTAGGAGCTGTGATATAGTACAGTATGCCACCAGTCGGGGTTGCCTGACCACCACTTGAATTCGGGTCAAATTGCGCGATCCAGTTGAATGCAGGGTTCTGGTTGTTCGGGTTATAGTTTGCCCACAGCATCTGGCCCATAAATACTGCATTTGCAGTTAGCGCAGACGCCAGTATGACAGGTATAACCGAAGTGTAAAGCAGCTTGATTGGATATACTGCTGTGAAACCTCTGTATTTTGTAGAGACTATTGGGATGTCGACATGTATACCTTCAACATACACGAGTACAAGTATGACTCCGATTGTTAGCGATAGGGTAAAGAGGCTTGGAAGCTGACCTGTGCGGAAGATGGCATCTGCACCGTGGCCGTCTAAAGAGACCTGTATTGTAAACGGCAATATTCCCAAAAAACCATCATCTGCTGGGACTACACTGACCACGTTCCATAGTATTGTCTGGGCGACGCCTGCCATGATGAACAGACTTAGACCCGAGCCGACACCCCATCCCTTCTGTACCATCTCGTCCATTAGCATGACGAGGAGACTGGCACCTATGAGCTGGGCAATTACTACATAAATGGCATGGGGAGCTTCCTCTGCAGTAAGCGGTCCATAGACGCTAGCTCCGTATAGACCACCTTCTGCAACAATTACTATTATAGTGACTATCTTTGTCGCCGAGGTAAAGAGTGACCTGTCATCCGGGTTCTTAAAATCCATCTTGATCAGACCCGAGCCTTTTAACAGCTGCATGAGCAATCCTGCTGTGACTATGGGTCCAATTCCAAGCTCCATAAGTGTCCCTTGTTGAGCGGCAAAAATGACACGTGCAAACGCAAGAAAGTCAAAACGTGGGTCGTCTGTGACACCATACAGCGGAATCTGTGCCATTACTAGGTAAGCTAAAAGGGCAATTCCAGTCCAGACGAACTTTTCAGCAAGTGAAATTTTCTTCTTTGGCTTTGGGACTTGAGGAATGTAAACAGAGGCGGCCTTTACGAACCGCCGAACTATGTTCTCAGTTGTTGTTGTGTTGCTCATCTGTTATAATTCCTCCACCTGCAGCCTCAATTTTAGACCTGGCGCCCTCTGAAATCTTAGCTACCTTGACCATGTAAGCCCCACTAATAGAGCCTCCTCCAAGGCAGCTTGTCATAACCTAGCGAGGTCAGATCCAGAACAACCCTGCCACTTTCATCGGCCTTGCCATGCTTGGCAAATACTGCGTCCAAGTCTCGGATGTTGACCCACCTCTGTACGAGGTTGCGGTTAAATGAGTTAAAAGCGTCGTGACCAAAGTGGTTCGGCTCCTCGATAACTGTTCGTATCCAGAAGTGCTTGTGCTTTCCCGCACCTCCGACACCACCCCTGCTCCCCGCCTGCCGATGCTGGCCGACTTGGCCCCAGCCGCAGTATCTAGTACCGCGCTGCCTTCTGCTTTTTCTAAATCTAGTAGCCATAAATCACTATCCCTCGCTCTGTGCTGTTGAAATTATAGCTCACGTTTACTTGCACCTTAATTAAGTCTTGCTGCACTAGAGCATCCTCTTGACTATCTCGGCCAACTGGCCGTCGTCTCCAAGAATTCCGTCTTGCATATACTGGGTCTTGGTTTTTCTCTTGAATCCGCCCTTTGGGGGGTTAAGAGCAAACCATGGTTTGATCTCTCCAAGCTTACTCATCGAGATCTTGTTCTCTGCTAGTGCGGTTGCAAGGTCATCAATACTATTGTACCCATTTGGGAGATCCGGTTTTGTGATTGGCTTGTAGCCTGTCTTTCTGCCGCGCTTTTCAAGAAGTTCTTTGACTATGCTGGCATCTGCCTTTGTCCAGGCTACCTCGTCCTTGACTCTCCTCAGCATTCCCAAGTACTCTCTACTCTCTGGCACTATTGTCGCGCGGAAGCGTTTGTCAAGGTTGAGGCCATCAAGTGTCTTTTTGGCCTGCTGGGGGATGTTTACTGTTCCTTTGATTCTAACTACTAGATATGCCATATAGTATCGTCATCATCCTACACTGTATGTGCTCCTGAGAGCGTTAAAAATTGCCTTTGTGGTCGAAGACATTGTATTTGTTGATCCAAATGTCTTTGTCCATGAGTCCTTTAATCCTGCCAACTTTAATAGGTTCTTTATGTTTTCGCCAGCCACGATACCAAGGCCTCTTGGGCCCGGGATGATTTCAATTGTGACACTGCCTCCCTTACCGCGCACTTTGAACGGCACGGAGTGAAGCTGATTGCACTTGCACTCCCAGCTACCGCAGCCAAGCTTGACAGGAATCACATTAAGGTAAGCAGCGTTTGTAGCCTTGTCAATGGCAACCCTCATTTGAGAGGCCTTGCCCTTGCCTATGCCAAACCAACCAGTCTCGTTGCCAACAGCCACAAGAGCATTAAAACGAGTCATCTCACCGGCATCAGTCTGTTTTTGGACAATACCGACATGAACCACTTGGCTCTTGATATCTTGCAGAAGGTGCTTGACGATCTCCGCTTCCTGTATCCTCATGCCGTTTTCGTAAATCTGATCCATTGAGTTTATCTTGCCTGCCAGCACCATGCTTCCAAGCGTAGTTCTGGGTTTCCATTCAACCTGATGTTGCCTTGCTGACGATGATGACATTTGACTCATTCCTCTCTTCTCTGGCTTCGCTTCTCTGCTGTGGTGTTCTTCTTTTCCTTTGACCTTCCTTTCTTGGCTGTTGCTTCTTTCGCTGCCGCCTTCTTTGATATCGCCTTTTCTGCAGGCTCGCCTGAAATTTTACTCTTTATTTCTTCAAAGTGAGAAGGATAATCTTCAGGCTTGAGGCCATTTTTCAAAATACCGGAGAAACGTGAATTGTACTCTTTCTCATCTTCTTTCAGAGTGTGGGAGTACTCTGCTATGTGATGCCCACTGATCCTGTCTTCGTCTGGAAGCGATTCTTCAGAGACAGGCATACTGACTCCAGCATCGACAATGCCCTTCGTGCACGCGCCCACCCTTGAAGTAAAGTGGTTCTTGCCTATATAGAGAACCGCGAGCATCGATCTCCTTTTGCATTGCCTTCTTCCCCAATAGCATGCCTGTGAGATAGCATGCTGGCAAATTGTTAAAGGCGCCCTTCCATCCGTGGTCGGCAAGTTCCCTACTGTGCGCAGAAGCGATGACAATGTCGCCTGTAGGGGTTGGTTTGAGCACTTGGGCTGCGACATTCTGATCGCTTATCTTGACAGTAACAAACAGGTGCCTGCCGATCAGGACCGCTGACCTCTTGCGATAATTAGTTTTATCTTCTCTAATCCTTTTTAGCGTATGAACATAAGTCAATAGTTATCCACCATTCAACGATTAGAGAAGCAACAAATGTAAAGCACTTATAAACGTTAAAGGCTCAACCATGGTTCGTAGGGCTTGTTTTTCTTTCTACCAAAATACAATCTGTATTTACCACGACAAGTTATACTAACTATTCCTCTCTACTGATCTCTATTTTTGCTATTGTATTTTCCACTGAGGTCCTTGGAGAAATTTTTCGCTTGTTACAAGATTCTATGCATATAATACTACTACTCCTCCTCCTACATCGCTTGGGTTTCATTAGAGCCATGAATATGTTGTTCTTATCATGTGTAGGTCGCATCTCACCTTTATTTATTTTGAGTCTTTAAAAGAGAGAGATATATCGTCAGCCAGACAACCTGCTATAATGAATTCAAATCCATTTGGTCCCACTGCAATAGGAATAATAATTCACGGTGCCAAGTTGAGGATTATGAATCGCAATTCAAAGCAGCACATCGGATCTAATCTTGCCCACGATTCTCATGAATTGGCACTATTTTGTACTAGTAATGGCAGACACATTGAATACTACAAGAACTGAAAGTCATGAAAGAAAAAGTATTAGTGTTCATTTCCTCCTCGTCGTTCTCTTTGCTATAGATGCTGCATATGCGCCCGCTCCGATGCCATTATCAATGTTTACCACTGCCAAGCCAAGGGTGCAGCTCTGGAGCATAGATGCCAAAGCGGCTATGCCGTTTGCACCAAATCCATAACCTATTGAAGTTGGGACCCCTACAACCGGTATGTCTACCATCGATGCTACAACTGAGGCAAGAGCACCTTCCATTCCTGCCACGACCACAATGGCGCCTATATCTTGCTTGAACATCTCTTTAAGAGCGGGAAAGATTCGATGCATTCCAGCAATGCCGACATCGTAGCTTGTTATCGCCTCACAACCCATCGCCTTGGAAACAATCCGAGCCTCTTCTGCAACACCAATGTCTGAAGTGCCAGCCGACATTATGCCTATTTTTGCATCGGTCATTTTGAAGGCAAACGACTTTTCAGAGGCAAGTAGCGTTGTGCTGTTCCTACCAATTTCGACAGAAAGACCCTTTCTACGTAGCGCACCTGCTACTTTTGATAGCTCGTTCTTCTTTATCCGGCTGACCACAGCTTGACCATTGCGCCTAATAATGGCAGGGACTATTCTGATGATGTCTTTGTATTCTTTGCTTTCGGAAAAAATGATCTCTGGCATTCCACCTCTCCTTATTTCCCGTCCCACATCGAGCTTGGCAATATCGCCTATCTTTTCAATCGCGTGAATGGAGATCTCCCTCTGTACCTCCGATAGGCTAAGGCTGCCACTTGCAAACTCGTCAAGAATTGTATGCAGATCCATCAGTCAGCCAGCTATCAACAAGAAGAAAATAAAAGGGTTTAAAGTGGAAGTGCCTTGATGGCTTCCTTTACGCTTGCAACGCCCTTGCTGAAAATGTCCTGCTCAAAGCTATCCAGCTTGAGCTCGATTATGCGCTCGACGCCCTCTGCGCCAATGATAACTGGGACGCCCATGCACAGATCATAAAATCCATACTCACCTTCAAGCAGTGTTGACACTGGAATTACCAGCTTTTTGTCTCGTATGACAGACTCCAGCATAGTCGCAACTGCGTTGCCGGGTGCATGTACGGTCGCTCCCTTTAGTGCAATGACATCTGCTGCGACCTTTCTCGTCTTTTCAAAGATTTCCATTGCCTTATCCTTTGAGATAAATTCATGAAGCGGTATTCCTCCTATAGAAGAGAATCTTGTCAGCGGCAGCATGTTTTCGCCGTGCTCGCTTATCACCATGGCTTGAATCGAACTGCGTGAAATATTAGTGGCATCTCGAATAAAGCTCTTGAACCTTGACAAGTCTAGCATGCCGCCCATTCCAATGACCTTGTTCTTTTTTGCTCCGAGAGTCTTGAGTGTAAAATAAGTCATCGGATCAAGCGGGTTTGTAATTACTATTACGGTCGCATCCTTTGCGTATAGCGCAATTTTGGATCCGACATCTTTGACGATGCCTGCATTTATCTTGAGGAGATCCATCCTTGTCATGCCTGGCTTTCTTCCGACGCCAGCAACAAGCACTACATATTCAGAATCGCGCACATCTTCGTAATTGTTTGAACCCCGTACTATGGTGTCAGCACCCCTTTCTGACAGCTGGTGATTGATGTCCATTGCTTCTCCCTGAGGGAGGCCCTGCACTATATCAAGCAGCAGTATATCTCTATCAAGCTCCCTCAGCCCACAATTAAGGGCAGCCGAGGCACCGACCTTTCCAGAACCTATTATGGTAATTGTCATAGCCGAGTTTGCAACTGGGAGATTGCATATATATATTATGATTGGAGCTGGATCACCTTTAAATTAATCAGCATGTCAAGTCAATAACGAATTGTCAAAGAAAAGGCGGGATGAAAGTTACTTTGCTGTAGACCGGCGTAGAAAAAGAAAATATATGAAAATTATAATACCCGTCATCATCGCAGTGATTGCGGCTGGTATTGCAGGAGCTATTTTATACCAGCCTCCTACGGCAATGGCAATAAGTGGAATAGAGTGTCATAGGTCTGAGCAGCTCAATTACCATATTCATTCACATCTGGATGTATTTGTTAATGGCGTACCGCAACAAATCCCTTCAAATATTGGGATACTTGCTTCCCCCTCATGCCTATACTGGCTTCATACTCATAGCGAAGATGGCATCATACATGTCGAAGCGCCTGAAACCAGAGAATTCACAGTGGGGCAGTTCCTTGACATTTGGAAACAGACTCTCACTAATTCGACGACATTCTTTGACTCCGTATCTGGTTTGCCGGTGACAGCATATGTGGATGGTCAGAGATTTGAAGGTGATCTTAGAACAATACCGATAGAATCGCTCAAGGAGATCGCACTCGCATATGGCACACCACCTAAAGATATTCCAGCTGACTATGACTTTGGCAGCATAACAAGATAAAAAAGCACAAACGTGATATAAAGCAAAAGCATATGCTAGCGTGGCTATGCCTAGAATTGCGATCATTGATTCTCAAGTGGCAGGTATTGCCGGCGATATGCTGATGTCCAGCCTAGTGGATGCTGGTGCAAACAAGACCAAAGTCATTGAGGCAATCTTTGCTTGCCAGAACTTTGTCAAAGACAGCACGATAATTAATGCTCATTTTGCTAAAGTGACGTCACACGGCTTTGCTGCCACTCAGTTACAAATGAAATTCAAAGATAGGGTGCTCAAGCGCAAGGGCACAGAAATGTACCCTGCACTTGCAAGATGCTGCGATTCTGTGGGACTTGAGCATAGAGCCAAGAAATTTGCTTTAGATTCTCTTAAGATGATTATTTCTGCTGAGGCTACCATCCACGGCCAGAATTTTGACAGCGTGCATCTGCACGAAGCATCCAGCATTGACACTTTTGCAGACCTAGTTGGATGCGCAACAGCGTTGCAGGATCTTCAGCTGTTTGACGCCAAGATGTATTCTACTAAGGTGGCTGTTGGTGGCGGCCTGCTAAGATTCTCACATGGTACCATCTCAAATCCTGCCAGTGCAATACTTGAAATTTTCAGGAATAAACAATTCGTTCTGGTAGGAGGGCAGGCTGAAGATGAGCTGACGACTCCTACAGGGGCAGCAATGCTTGTCAATTTGGTGCAGGGTAGTAGTAGTGTCAGCTACTATCCCAGCATTGCGCCTGAAAAAATCGGCTATGGTGCGGGCACAAAAAAGTTTGAAGGTTTTCCCAACGTGGTTCGTATCACAATAGGTTCATCTGGTACTGTTTATGAAACGACCAAGGACACGGTCTATGTCGTGGAAACAAACATCGATGACGCGTCTGGCGAGCTAGTGGGTAACCTTGTAGAGCAGCTGGCTGAAGTTGCCAAGGATGTGACAGTCATTTCAGGTACCACTAAAAAGAGCCGGCCAACATACCTCATTAGGATTATATCAGAAAATGCGCGGCTAAATAACGTGCTTGAGTTACTGTTCGACGAATCCGGGACGCTTGGTGCTCGGGTGCAGGAAGTAGAGCGCATTGTTCTGCCTAGGGCCATAATGACGATGTCAGTTGATATTAACGACAACATCTTCGACGTGCGCGTCAAGATCGTCAAGGATTCAGCTGGAAGAATAACAAATGTTAAACCTGAGTTTGAAGATATCAAGGTGATTGCAACAAAGTGCCAAATGCCAGTCAAGAGAGCGATGGATCAGGTCAGGGCAGAAGTCATGAAAAAGCTGGGAGGCGCGTAAAATGGAAGCTTTGAACAAACTGGTAGACTGGTTCCTAAGGAACGCAGGCGACAGAGCCATAGTGGCACTTTCTGGTGGAGTCGACAGTGCTGTCGTAGCGCTAGCTCGCAAAAAAAGCGCTTGGCAACGGCGCTATTGCCATAACTGCTGATTACAAGACGCTGGCAGAGGAAGAACTTGCCGTGGCGTGGCGAGTCGCAAGAGAGATAGGTATTAAGCACAAAGTGATTGAATACAATGAGCTTGAAAACGCATCCTTTGTAAAAAATGACACAATGCGCTGTTACTATTGCAGGACAGAGCTTGGACAGCACCTTGCAGAAGAAGCAAGAAGGACAGATACGTCCCTCATTGTCGATGGAACGAATATAGACGATCTGAAAGACTACAGGCCCGGCATTAGAGCTCTCCGTGAAAAGGGGGTGCGAAGCCCAATGATAGAGCTTGGAATAGGGAAGATAGAGATACGTGAAATCGCAAAGAGCTTTGGGCTCTCTGTTTATGATAAGCCTTCCAACGCATGTCTTGCCTCACGGATACCGACAGGAAGCGAGGTCACATATGAAAAACTGCAAAGGATTGAGAATGCAGAGATGATAGTCAAGACAATTTTTAGCGTCAGGCAGGTTCGTGTAAGAGATCATAGCGACCTTGCAAGGATTGAAGTGGGCAGAGATGAGCTGCACAAGATGTTTGATGTAGACAAGCTTGCACTCTTGGACAAGAAGCTTAAGGAACTTGCATTCAAGTTCGTTTCTGTTGATGTAGCAGGATACAAGACAGGTAAGCTCGTGATGATAGATAGGTATGATTAGGAGGGGAAAGACACTATAGACACCGAAAAAGCTAAAGCTATGTCGCTTCTAGTTTATAGCAATATGATCCATTATGGAATGATCAAGGTTCTGATGCTATAGCAGTAGCGCCTCAATAGAATAACCGTCTTTTACAATTCAAGGCGTCAAAGTAGAATTGTCTTGGTGGTGATTTTATAAAAAGATACGTAGGACAATTACCATCGTTAAGATTGCACTTGAAATTGCAAAGCATCATGGTGTCAAGATTAATGCAGGAATGGCCGAGACCTCTGTCTCTATAGCAGATCAGATAATATGATACGCTAGAGGGAAATACGTTAGCCTATACAACTCTAGGAACTCTAATCTAGGTTCACTTCTTCCTCTGCTGACCTTATGTCAGTTACACATACAGCTTCCAATCCATCTTCTCCAAAGATTGGGTCTAATTTGAATGAAATAACATCATCTACATCTCCTGTCAGCGTCATAGATAGTGGTTCGCCAGTTATGCTGTCCCCGCCTTCGAATTCGCCGGTTGGTATTTGACTGATCGTTGCGGTGTCATCGTCAATTGTCACCACTCCGGGAGACTGCCAAGTAATGTCTATTACTCCTTGGTGTTTGCCACACTGCTCCACATCGCCAAGCTTCACGAAATGGTTATGCCAGATTGGATCTCCTATGAATCTCTGATCTTCACTGTCTAGTACTCCTTGATGTGTGTGGGCAACTAGGATAGCATCTCCTTCGTCTGTAAGAATTCCGTAACCGAATGCTCCTTCGGTTCCATTAGTTGGAATTAGTAGTCCTTCAACGATTAAGCTAATCGTGAGTTCATCATCACCATCATCTGTCATTACGTTAGCTCTTTCTATGGTGAGAAAGCTTTCTGCTGTAGATGCAAAAACAGTAGGAGTATCAAATATTGTTCCAATAAATCCAGCTATTATGAGTAATCCAAGCTTGGATCTCTCGTTCACTTCACTCTCTCATTCAAAGTTTATGGTTATACGAATTGGGATCTCTTTTTCTGTACTCCCTCTCCATTTAATGGTGTGTCCTAATCGCAACCTGTCTGAGGTCCTCAATAATTTCTAACACTATTGATTGAACTTATTTTTATTAGGCTTTCCTAGAAATATTTAACATGAGTTTGGAATGCTCACCCTCTGACAAAGCGTAAAGCAGAGAGAGCAAAAATAATGATGAAGTAGGAGCGAATCTTTTTGTTCAGCTTCTATGCCGAGAATCGAGTTGTTATTAGGCACTCAATTTAATGAGCCCCTTCACATAAACCTTCAAAGATTTAGCTTTACTTCTCTCTATCTTCTTCCTCTTTCTCTTCGTTGACATCATCCTAAGCTTGACTCGTTGTTAATGCTAATCTTCTTTCTTATTTTTCCTTTAGTCAAGCATTGGTTGACAAGCTCGTTGGTCATGGATCCTTCTGCTATTCATCTGACGGATTAACGCGAATAGTGATATATTGTCGTTAGGTAACAATCTATATCTATCTGGAGTAACCCGAGAAAGACAGATATGACTGACGACGACAAACATTCCTATCACATTTATCTAGATACTGCGGCATCGACACCAGCTGCAGATGAAGTAATTGCAGAAATGCTACCATACCTGAAAGAACGGTATGGTAACCCATCTTCCATCCACAAGTTTGGTAGGGAAACAACTAGAGCGATACAGCTTGCAAGAAAAAGGGTTGCAGAAATGATAGGTGCGTCATCTCCCCGTGAAATCACGTTCACATCCGGTGGAACTGAGGCAAATAATCTTGCTCTCAAGGGCACGGCTATGCACATCAAACGCAAAATGCCTGAAAAGAATATGATAATTACAAGCAGTATAGAACATGATGCAGTGCTTGAGCCATGCAAGGATCTAGAAGACCGGGGCTTTGTCACTATGCACTTGCCCGTGACAGGCGAGGGACTTGTCAGGCCATCTGAACTGAAGCGCGTGATGACAGATAATGTGGCGCTTGTAAGTATCATGTATGCAAATAACGAGGTCGGCACAATCCAGCCGATCAAAGAGCTTATCGAAATTGCGCATCAGGCTGGCGCGCTTTTTCATACTGATGCAGTACAGGCTGCAGGAAAACTTCCCTTAAATGTCCAGAACCTTGGAGTAGACATGATGTCCCTTTCATCTCACAAGATAAATGGACCTAAGGGAGTAGGGGCACTTTACATTAAATCCAACCTAAAAATATTGCCGATAATCCACGGCGGAGGGCAAGAGTGGTATTTGCGATCAGGTACAGAGAACGTGCCCGGCATCGTGGGTTTCGGCAAGGCTTGTGAGCTTGCTACCAAAAGAATGAGCCAGTATCAGGAGCATGTGACTGGTCTGCGCGACTACGTAATTGAGCGCGTGCTAAAGGAAATACCGAGGTCTAGACTGAATGGTTTGCGCACTGAAAGGATCCCAAACAATGCACACTTTACATTCTTTGGAGTGAATGGAGAAGATCTGATAATCAAACTTGATGAAAATGGTGTTGCTGCCTCTACAGGATCTGCATGCTCGGTTAAGAAGCAAAAACAGTCACATGTACTAAAGGCGATGGGATTTTCATATGAAGAAATCACCGGCTCGCTCCGGCTCAGCCTTGGGATGCACAATTCAAGAGATGAAGTCGACAGGGCAGTTGATATTCTGTCAAATGTTGTAAAGGAGCTTCGTGAGCTTTCGCCGTTCATGAGCAAGTATATGGCTGGCTGAAATGAGTTATAACAGTAAACCATTTTAGCAGAGAGTTATCGGGAATTTTTGACGATTACCTACTGTTTTAAAACTTCTTTGCCAAAATAAAAGAAGAGCTGATGTTGTACATTGAATAATAATATCATAATAACAATAGCATACACTACAATAGCAGCTGTTCCCTTTGCAATAACTTTCTTGTTAATCTTATACTCTTTCTTCAATTAGCTGCGCATGACCAATAAGGTGAGGATATTTAGTATAAATCCAAGGCTAAATTCGAACTAGCGGCCCTTGTCATACTAAAACAACACTCTCCTAACTAAACCATAAAAGCAGCGACATTCATCTTCATTATTATGATTATTTTGTTTGATTTTGTCTCTCGAGCATTTATTGAAATTTTTTTCTTGTCTCATTACATTAGAAAGCCAAAGGATGAATAACAAGTGTGAACAGGAAATGTTCTCGAATCATAATACTTCCTGCAGCCCAAACATGGCAGGTGCTACACTACTATGATGGAATAGGAGGCTGTAACGGTGTCACGATGATCACCACCACGCATGATACGTTGATATATCTATCTTCAGAAAAGGAGGAGGATAATACAGTATGAAAATAGCTCTTAAGTTAATTTTCTATTTTTTTCTGTTTTGTTAATGATTGATTTAATTAAGTGCATAAGTTCAGTGTGCGTTTCCGTATCTTTCTTCCTCATATAGTAGTACAATTCTTCTGTGGCAGCATGATAATCTATGCCTATATTTTGTGCCAGTTCAAGGGCTATCTGGGACATGATCAGCTTTCTAAGAACAATCTCGCTGCCGTAATGGGAGGCATCTCCTAAAGTCTCATTTAGGGTATTCTTGAATTGGGACTCTATACGCCTGTCTTTTGCCTCTCTACTCTTCAGTACAAAGGTCAGACCCATTGTTCTCTGTTTCATGTGTACATTTTCCACCATCTCTATAAACTGGTCATTTAATTGATTATTATCAAGAAGTACTTCTGAAAGCTGGTCAGCTGCATCCTGTTCGCTTATCTTCATTTTATTTGCAAGTGTAAAAAGGATATGGCAGGCAGCGCAGCCGTTTGATCTAATTACGAAAGGATTTTCATTAACAATTCCAATCTCCTTTTCTGCTATTCGCTCTATTACTGCTCTTCTTTTATTATCATCAAAATCTATCATATAGATCATAAAGGAGTTTCTCTACTAAAAAGACATCGATGAGTGCGAGGAATTGTGCCTTACTACGAAAGTCCGCCTGGAGATTGCTAACGCTGCATTATGTGCCTTAGGTTTCATGTCAAAGCAGGATATATTGATTATGAAATTTTTAGAGCCCATTATTACTAAAATTTAGTGATTGACGGCTTCGTTTAACAATACTTTATACGTTTATTAACCCCTAAACTTATGATGTAATTGAATTTTGAATGAGAAGAATTGACGATTTAGACATCAAAATCTTAAGCGAGCTTGCAAGAGACGCAAGTATATCTGTTCCAAAACTTTCTAAGAAAATCAACGTCAATTCGTCAGTCGTTTATAGCAGAATAAAGCGCTTAGTCAAAGGAGGCCTTATCAAGAAATTTACAATTATTATAAATGATGAAGCACTTGGCTTTAGCGTCAAGGCTCTGACTGGCATTAATATGGATTCCAAACTAAGAGATAATGTACTCAATGAGCTGTTTAGGATCTCAGAAGTAAGAGAAGTGGCTGAGGTCACTGGCAGATTCGATATCTTGGTTACCGTGAATGCACACTCACTAGACGAAATGCATCAACTAATTTCAGAAAAGATTGGACGCATTGAGGGGGTGCAAAAGACAGAGACATTCATCGAGATGCGCAAGACAAGCCGCGAGCTGGCGTATCCTACATCTATTGCAAAGTAGAAAAAAAAGCTTGAAGATATAAATAACTAGTAATTTCACTTTATTCTCGACACCGAGTAATTGACAATACCTCACCAGATAACAGTTGGCAACAAGCTCAAGGACTATTATGAACTTACAAAGCCAAAGATCTGGTATCTGCTGGTTTTCACGGCGTTTGGAGCAGCACTTACGGCTTCGTTTCTATTTGACGTCCCTATAACGCCGCTAACGTGGATGCTTTTGCTGGGTGGAGTAGCCGCTGGGTCGGCGGCTGCTGACACCCTCACTGGATACAATGACCGAGACATTGATGCGATAATGGAGCGTACCAAGAACCGGCCAATACCCTCTGGGCGGATATTACCAAGGAACGCACTAATATTTGGACTG
Organism: uncultured Nitrososphaeraceae archaeon; assembly: GCA_963786915.1. Taxonomy (GTDB): domain Archaea; phylum Thermoproteota; class Nitrososphaeria; order Nitrososphaerales; family Nitrososphaeraceae; genus Nitrososphaera. Next base: position 121,864 of record CAWBAU010000007.1, on the reverse strand, counting down.
ATATTGGCGAGCCATTTCGCTCGCCTGCTCATGGTTTATTAATATCTGGGCATTTGGTCTGATGGCCTTTGGCCTCTTTGACAACATCCTCGTTTACAGCAAATGGCTCAAGCGAAGAAGCCAGTCAAACATCATACTGGGCGGATTTTCAGGCGGCGCTCCCGCGCTGATAGGATATATTGCTGTAACGACTCAAAATATTGAGATAGGCCTTGTAATGGCTGGGCTTGTCTTCCTCTGGATTCCAACCCACATCTGGAGTCTTGCATTGCATGTCAAAAAGGACTATGCCAAGGCTGGTGTGCCGATGCTTCCAGTTGTGTCATCTGAAAAGTCCTCCGTCAGGGTCATCGCAGGCACTACGTTGATGATGGTTGTGTTCAGTGTGCTTCCCTTCTTTTTCAATCACTTTGGCATGATCTATTTAGTTACGGCAAGTGCTTTTGGTGTAGCCATGATCATGTTATCCGTTTGGCTGCTGGTCAGACCAAGCGAGAAAGCTTCGTGGACTGTATTCAAGTTTTCAAGCCCCTATCTGACGGCACTTTTCATTGCCTTTATAATCGATGCCTTTTTCAAGTAACTTTTCACATTCATACAGTATTCTTGCAATGACGACATGGGCTTCAAGCATGAAGTTGCTGATAGAATATGTAGGACCTAGCGACTTTGTGACGTTTTCTGAAAAGTGACCCTTTGCAAAGCCTCCTACCACAAGGACACAATGGTCTACGTCTCGAGCATTTTCAGCCACTTTTTGCGCTTTGCTTTGGACGCCAACAGTTGATAGCCCGATGACCCTATCAGGTTTGATCATATCAACCAGATCTGTAAATGTGCCATCGGACAACTTCATTAGAATACTCTCATCATTATTGCTTTTGATTACATTGTCTTTAAACAAGCCCACCATCAACCCTTCAAAACGAAAGTATGACTTGGGTATACGCAGATTGTCTGCAATGGCGATTATCTTGTCATTTATTGTATGAACATAGACCTTAAGCATCATATTCATAAAAAGAGGTGTAGATAGAGCTTCCATTAGAGCAAAATGGACGATATCAGGTCTGCCTCGCTTCCAGCTATCTGGCAGCCGCTTCATTGCGGCGTGATGATAGCTCCTATCGAGCAGAATTTCTGATGATTTTTGCTGTAGTCTGCGAGAATGATTCCTTATCGCAGGGTGTCGGGCAATCTCATCTGGGATCGTCTCGAGCGCAGCCTCAGCAATGATAAGTGTTATCGTACTAGATGGTGCCGGCTGCATCCTATTTAAGGAGCAGCGCCAGCATGTTTCGTAAATATTTCTGCCCTTCTGGCATACACCAGTTTTTGCAATTCTTTTGTAGATAGTTCAAGCTCAATGTCTGCTTCACTTCTATCTTGGGTGGTGACTAAAATTTCACCCGGCCCAAATTTCACCCGGCCGATCTCTATTGGTACTGTCATATGAAGGATCTCCGCAAGAAAATCAAATATGGCAGGATATGTTGCATTATTTTGATATATGTAAGTAGTCGTCCCGTCGCTAGATAATGTATCTTTTTCAAGCGGAAGAAAAAAGGAAGCAGATGATATTGAATCGATGATCCTGATAGCCAAGCGGGCAAGCTCCACCTGATCACTTTCGTTGGCATTATCTTGCTGTTGTTGTTGTTGTTGTTGTTGTTGTTGTTGTTTGAGTTGTGTATATTTTTTCGCCAGCTCATCCAGTTCGTCAAGCTTTGCCAATAAAAGTAATGGTTTTTTAAATTAATTAACAGTTACCAAGGCTTATCAATTAGATGTACACACATACATACTTGCTGCCTATAACGCATTGAACAAGAAGAAGCAGAAAGTTAAGCAAATAGCAAGAGAGCGTATCGACGTGCTTGTAGAATATGCCTTGCATGAGAAGGATGATCATCTTGCCGAGAAACAGGCTCGCCAAGCCAAAAATATAGCAACGCACTGGCGTATACGCCTGCCATATGAGATAAGGCGAGCTTTACTGCAAAAGGTGCAAGGCCTTTATAGTGCCAGGTGGGAGCGCTCGCGTTAGGATCGGCAGGGCAAAAACTAGGGCAGTGAGGATTACCTGCCTAAAGTGTGGCCATACCTATCGCAAAATCTTGATGGAATAAGGATTTATAGGGGCTAAGGAAATTTCCGAACTACTATATGGCCAAGGTTTATGATGTTCCTGCTGACAAGCTGATAGCCAAACTGGCTGATCAGCTGAAAAAGGACAAAAAGATAGATCCCCCGACTTGGTCTCAATTTGTCAAGACAGGCTCGCATGTACAAAGGATTCCCCAAAATAAAGACTGGTGGTACGTCAGGTGCGCTTCTCTGCTGAGAAAGATTTATCTTCATGGTCCTCTCGGAGTTGCCGACTTGAAAGTTGCCTACGGCGGCAGGAAAAAGATTGGATACAACCTTGCCCACCACAAGGATTCTAGCGGCGCTATCATTCGCAATGCTCTTCATCAGCTGGAAGCATCGGGCTACATTGTCAAGATACAGCACAAGGGCAGAATAATTTCAAGCGAAGGCATGAAAAAGATGGATAGGTTAGCTACTGAAATCCATAAAGAGCTTGTCAAGACTGTGCCGCAGCTCCAACGCTACGCATAGAGTATGTCCGTCCCACAATCCTCGCAGCCAAATGATGAGGAAATAAGAAGGCGGGAAGCCGAGGCTGCGGCCATGCGCCAGCGGGTTTTGCAGGTGGTTCTCGACCCTCAGGCCCGCCAGCGGCTGATGAATATACGGCTTGTCAAACCGGATCTCGCACTTACTGTTGAAAATTACCTTATTAACGCGGCATCCTCCGGCAGGATCAATCGTCCGTTAAATGATGAGGAATTGAGGCAGTTGCTGTTGCGCATCCAGCAGCCAAAGAAAGAATTCCGGTTTGAAAGGCGCTAAAGACTCAGCTACCCTGTATAGTCAACAGTTCGGGCATGAGTTAACTATTTAAAGTGTGAAACGTGTTTGATGCTCTATGAAGGCAGCAGTATTTCGAGAATACAACAAGGATCCGACAAAGAATGTCAAGATTGAAGATATCGACGTTCCTAAAATAAAGTCTAATGAAGTTTTAATAAGGGTTGAGGCGGCGTCTTACAATTACAACGATCTTTGGGCTATATGGGGCGAACCAGTCAAGACGCCACTTCCACATATTTCCGGAAGCGATGTAGGGGGAACAGTAGTTGAAGTTGGCCCTGATGTCCAAAAGATCAAAGTTGGCGATAGGGTAGTTTCGCATTCCAACATGAGCTGCAGAGTGTGCTACGAATGCACTTCTGGTAGGGAGTATGACTGCAGTGAAAGGACTATCTGGGGATTCCAGACCGGCCCGCTCTGGGGAGGATTTGCTCAGTATACACATCTTCCTGAGGTCAATGTCGTCAAGATTGCAGACAACGTTTCGTTTAATGATGCAGAGCACTGTTTCTATGGTGGGCATGACATCGTGGCATATGTTAGTTGGGCGCGCTAAGATCAAGCCGGGCCAGCTGGTGCTTATCATGGGTGGAGGTTCTGGCGTCGGCATGGTGGGCATCCAGATTGCCAAATTGTACAACTGCACAGTCATTGCGACTGCAGGCAACAAAGACAAGATGGACAAGTGTATGGAGCTTGGAGCCGACTATACAGTCAACCACCGGGAAGCCGACTGGTATAAGAAAGTACGCGAAATAATGAAGAAGCTGGATCAGCCCGGTGTTGATGTACTCTTTGAGCACATTGGCAAATCGGTGTTTCCCCAGGAAGTTGCACTGCTCAAGATGGGCGGCACACTTGTTGCGACAGGTGCAACCACCGGCTATGACTCAACTATTGACTTGCGGTTCTTGTTCTTTAAGGGAACCAACCTGTTGGGCTCTACTCAGGGAACTAAGGCAGAACTTGAAGACGTGATGTATTGGGTTAGCAAGGGCAAAATCAAGCCAGTAATAGATACCATCTTGCCATTCAGCAACATGGTAGAAGGTCACGTAATGATGGCAAACGCCCAACAGTTCGGCAAGATCATGACGACTCCACAGAAACTATAAACACTATCTTTTCTTTTCTTTTTTCATGTTCCGCAGCCTGATTTTTGTTCCCGGCAACAGCATGCGTTTTGTAGAAAAAGCCAAGACGCTTGCAGCAGACATAATCTGCTTTGACCTAGAAGACTCGGTACCAGATGACGAAAAGGATGCAGCGCGCAGGATAATAGCAGAAACGCTGGTAGCACGGCGACAGGAGTATGGCAGTAATGTCTATGTCAGGACGAATTCGCCTGAGTCTGGACTCATACCTGATGATCTCAAAGTCGTTTTGCAAAAGGGAATAGATGGCATAGTAGTGCCAAAGGTCAATGATGCTCATGAGATACTCCGGATCAAAGAGCATGTACTCACGCTTGAAAAAGAAAGAAAGACTGAAAAAATTGTGTTAGTGCCTTCAATCGAAACTGCAAGAGGAGTTGTGAATGCCTACTTTATTGCAAGCGCCGACGAACAAATAAAGGCCCTTGTTTTCGGAGTCTTTGACTTTCTTTACGATATGCGGATTGACTACAATGAGCATGATACCGTGGGATATTCTTATGTGCGTGCAAAGATCCCAATTGATGCAAGGGCCGCCGGTGTCCATGCAATAGATGCAATCTGGCAAAAGATTGATGACATAGATGGCCTTATCAGAGATGCGACAATGGCAAGACGCCTTGGGTATTCTGGCAAGAGCATAATCCATCCAAGCCAGATAGAGCCAGTGCACAATGTCTTCCGTCCCAGCAAGAGCGAAATCGAGTGGGCAAAAAAGGTAGTGCAAGCGCTTGCCCAGGCAATGGAGAAGGGGGCTGGAAGAGGTGCAGTAAGACTTGAAGGCAGGATGATAGATGCTGTTCACTACAAGCAGGCAAAGGCTATTTTAGCTGGCAGCAGAGGAATAAGATCATTTCACGTGTAGTCACGTGCGTCGCACGGTTTACCCTGATTCCTTATTTCCGAAATCGCATTTTTTATCTAAATTCAGAGGAATTTTTTCTCACAAGTCCATTGGTCCGCCAAAAAATTGGAGTTAGAGAACAAGAAATGGATCTCTATGTAAGTTAAAGCATATACTAGCAGTAGTTTATTCTTGAAGGATTAATACAAATAGAGTGTCTTCTTGAACTGGAATTGGCACGCAACAAGAGCAGTAAATCAACAAGAGGCAAAAGACAAAAGAAAACAATAAGCGCGAAAAGAAAAAACGGCAGGCAAACTGCTAAAAGATTAACACTTGGAGAGAAACTAGCCCAATATCTCAACGAGACACTATCTTTTGAAAATGCAGCAGTATCAAGGCTGCAATCTAGAATAAAAGAAACACAGTTGGAAGATGCAAAGCGAGCAGCTCCAACAACATTTAGAGGAGACAAAAGAGCAGCAAAATAGGCTAAAGCAACTTATCACAAATCTCGGAGCAAGACCAACCAACGATTCTGGACAACTACCTATTTTAGTACCTCCTAGAACCCTTGCCAATACATTAAAAAAATCAATGACTTCTGCAGAACAGCAAATAAAGTCAGCAAAGGAAGACCTGATAATAGAGAATGCGGAAATTACAATGTATGATACATTGCTTCAAGTGGCACAATTAATGAATGCTGGAGATGCTATACCTGTATTAAATCAAAACTTGGCAGAGGAAAGATCTATGGCTGACTGGATAAGGGCCAATACCCCTGCAATGATAACCCAACTTTATCCAGAAATACAGTCATCTATTGTTCTACCCGAGGGAGAAGAAGGACGAGAGGTGGTTACAGAAGGAGCTGTAACACCTGCAACAGAAGACGAAGAGGAGAAGAGAATGGGTCCTACCGCAGCCGAGGCTTAAATCAAGTATTATTGGCCCTATCTCTACAAGAATATCTTTCCTGAAAAAATCCCATCAAGGGACTCAAATCGGTATTAATTTTTTTTGCTATATAAGATGTGTTATTACTTCTTAAACTTAGGTGGTAAACATTACGATGTTGAGCTGAAAATTACTTTCCTGTTTTTTTGTGGTCATCAAGAGTCACTTATTGCTCTTTTCTAATACATCAAAATCTATTAAAGCGACTGGGTTTGTGCATAGAGAAGAAATTTTGCAATTAGGCGTTATTTGCTGAGGAAGAAGCACTTTAACGTGGTACGCCAGAGGCAAGAATAATTTTCTTAATTGCTACAATTCCAATATAGTAAGGAATGTTGTAGAGCGCAGCAAGCGCTGCAACTTGCGAGCCAAAGAACTGGAACGCAAACACGGCAACAAGCACATTGTTGACATAGCTCATGGCGATGAGACCTGCCCTTTTCTCTTGGGGGCTACCTGTGGATCCTGCATACCCTACTATACAATAGGCAGCATAGCAGAGAAATGCTGTTGCCACAGTTTGGAGCAGGAACGTCTGTTCTGAATAAAAAAATTCCGCAAACTTGGCAAACATGCCCCAGTTTATGAGTATAATGAAAATCAGCGATAGATGGAACGAATTCTTGTCTGCAAACTTTGAACCTGCAGGAAAGTACCTCTTGGTAAGCCAGCCGGCTGCAAGAGGAGTAAACAGTGCAATCGAAAGCAAGAACATCATGTGCAGCAAAGGTATTTCAAACTGCGAGCGAGCAAGTGCGTAGACAATAGATGGCAGAACGAATGGCACTGCAACTGAGGTGACAATTATCATGCCTATCACAAGAGGAAGCTGGCCGCCTATGAGGTTTACAACGAATGGCGCGCCAAGGCCTGTCGAAATGCCAGAAAGGAGCAGGACCTGGCAGCGCAAAAGGCTCATAAACAACATATGCAAGAAAATACATCCCAGTCGGCAAGGCAACTATCTTGATAATTGACAGCACGGCAATCTGTCTTGGCTTTTTAAATACTGCGACAAGGTCAGATGAGTTGAGCCTTAACAAGTTTAGAAACAATAGGGCACCAAGCCACACAAGAATATATGGCTCGATCAATCGGCCAGTTGCCGGCAATAGGATACCTACAGTCATAGATCCAGCTATGGCTGCAATTAGAACAAAGTCGTCATGGAGCAAGTGCTTTCAGCTGTTGTATCATTTCTTGTACGTAATCAAATCCCTGCTGCCAGAATTCTTCTTCTGAAATGTCGATACCTGCCTCCATCAGCAGTTCTTCTGGCTTTCTCGATCCGCCTGCAGACAATATCTTGAAATACTTGGGGATAAAAGATGATCTTCCTTCAAGTTTGTACTGCTTGTAAAGAGAAAGGACAAGCAGGTTGCCAAACGAGTAGGCGTAGGTGTAAAATGGCGTGTGGTAAAAATGAGGGATGTATATCCACTCCCATTCAAAATCAGGGGATATTGTTATCGAGTTGCCAAACTGCTCCTTGAGGTTGTCCATGTATATTTTTGCGACTGCATCAATGGTAGCATTATTTTCGCCTATCGCTTTGTGCGCGTCAATTTCAAAAAGCGTAAAGTACGCCTGACGTATTATTGTCGCATAAAGGTTGTCTATTTGCTCTGCTAGTAAAATTCTACGCTCCTTTTTTGACATCTTTTCCGCTAGCTTTTCGTTGAGCAGCATCTCGGCAAACACTGACGCGGTTTCTGCAAGCGGGAGCGGCGCATGGAAGACCATTAATGGCATGTCGGAGGCGAGCATGCTATGTATTGCATGGCCAAACTCATGGGCAAGAGTTGATACGTCCCTTGTAAGTCCATCAAAGTTTAGGAGCACGTAGGGTGTCAGCTTGGGTGTCACTGTATAGCAAAACGCACCACCCCGCTTTGCCTTCCTTATTTCAGAATCGATATGGTGCTCGTCAAACACTCGCTCGGCTAGTCTGCGAAACTGAGAGTCAAAGTCCCCAAAGCTATCTAGCACGCTCTCGACCGCTCTGGCGTATGTAAACTTTTTGCTGTCAGATGCTTTATTTGATATAGGAGCGTAGAGATGGTATCTGTGCAGTTTTTTCATTCCCAACATCTTGGCTTTTTCTACAAAATAGTCATGAAATATGCCTACATTGTTCCTACATGCTGCCAGTAATGCCTGAACTGTTGCATCGTCCAGGTTGTTGGCTATGTTACGTACAGAGATTGGAGATCTATAGCCGCGCATCAAAATTGCCTCGTCACGCCATTGCGTTATGATATTCTGGTAGATCTCACCGAGCACGCCGCTATTTTTTTTGTAGACCTGTAATAACGATTTGTAGGCAGCTTCTCTTCTATAGCCATCTGGGCTTCTAACGAGCGATACTAGCTTTTCCTTGTTATCAAATTTTTTCTCTATTGTTTTTCTACCGTGCCTAAGCTTCATCGTAAATTCAAAGCCGCTTGTCATCTTATCATATATCTTGATGAGGGCCCCTATTCCAGTGACTTCAAGGGTATTGATTATTTTTTCTTCCGGCTCACTGAGTGAATACTTGGCGACCAGCCGCTTATGGCGGAGATGTTCCTGATACGCTTTTGGAATAGCATTTATTAACCTATTTGCATTTTCATGATCGATCTGCTTCTTGAACCATAAATCAAAGAATAACATCCTATTACTGATTTCTGACGCCAGTTTTTCCATCTTGATCACTAGTGCAGATGCCTCATTTGAAGAGGTGTCGGCATAGTATCTCAGGTATGCATGGCCGCTTGCAAGTGATACTTTTTCAGAGATGCTTTCAAGCATGTGAATGAGGCCTTCAAACTCTTCTGGCGAAATCTCCTGGCGCAGGAGCTGCCGGCTCTGTTCAAATTGCACAAGCTGCTCTTCAATTGATCTCAAAAACCGACTAAATTCTTCACTGGAAGGATCTTTGACTAGGTCAGTTATGTCCCACCCTCCTACCTTCATATTGGCATAGATACTAGTCATATGAGTTACAGCCACTTACGATCTTGCCGTCACATAAGTATCTTGTTGAGCCTGAGGTAAAAAATTGCAGCCAAAAACAGCTATATGGTTCTTGCCGTGAATGAAGTTTACTTTGCATTCTTGGAGCAAGTTTGGACGAGAGGCCGAATATGTAGTAGCTCTCTACTTAAAGTCTTTGGGGTGGAACGTTGCTCTGTCAAGAGGAAGCAGGGGGCCGGCAGATATTATCGCTACATGTGGCAATACTTACTGGTTCATTCAAGTAAAGTCAAGCGCTGGTGTGCCCCGGATCAGAGGTTACGAAATAAAAAGGCTCAAGGAGATGGCAGCATCCAAGGGGGGTCTGCCTGTCGTTTCTACCTTCCAGCCTTTCCGCAGTGGGTTCAGCACTGGTAACTATTCAATACTATTCTACATGCTTGACAACTGGCAGGCTCTGGACCCTGTGAGCGAACTGGAAAGTTGATGGTTGAACTCTCGGCAGTTCTCGTCTTACTATTCTCTGCCAAATCCTGAAGTTGTATATAATAACCAGTTAGTTAGCTTCAATTGCGCCTAGAGATTGGGTTAAGTTGCACCAGTCTGAAAGCAAAAGAAAGAGAAAAGCAGCGGAGCAACCAGCAGACATTGCCACAGATACTCAAAGGCTCGTTACAGAGAGAGATATCAAAATGCTCAACGTTGTATCATATTTGGTGGTGAGCAGAAGACAAGAAGGAGTTTAGGGTTGAGGAATGATTCGCATCATACGAAATGACGTCACATTAACAATGTGTGTGATTATTGTTGTCATCGCATTGGATACAGTAATAATATTCTAATTTAGATAGCTTTAACATCCTCTAGCTAGCTATTGTATAGTGAGAAGAAAATAACAAAAATATGTTGAAACAAACAGCAATAACTGAAGCTGCTGACGGATATGTAGTAGCAAACCATGAAAGAATGACGGCACTTGTGAAGATTTTGATAAAGAGGGGCATTGGTGATATGATAAATCTAACACATTTCTGTTACCAAGCAGAGGAATATCGTCCAAACTGGTTCCAAACTGTCGATACAAACATCGATCTGGGCTATGTTGTTATTAGAACAGCACCAGAGCTTGCAGATAAGCTGCATAGGGTATTTGGAAACGAAGGCTTAGGTAAAGAAGTCGAAATAAGAAGGCTAAACTAATACCTATAACTAAAATGCTAGATTCATGATACAGCATTAAGTCTCCATAGAGACCATATCTCTATGATAACTGTAGGTGGTGTGAGGTTTGTCATTAGTGGGATAGCAAGCATTGCCCCTGCAATGGGTGTAAACAGAATCACTCCAACAGAAACTGCTGCAAGAGAAATGAGAAGGCAGTTCGTCGTAGCAAGGTAATGATTCATTTAAGATCACACCGTTATAGCTGAAGGTCTTATCATCCCAAGTTTCAAGCAGATCCAATTTACTAATTATTTTCTTCTGAATTAACAAAAACTGAATATGATGTCACATCAAACATCTCATTGCCGTCCTTAACCTGTGCAAACAGAGTGTAGGCGCCGTCCTTATCCACTGCATCAGCAAGATCAAACGTGACGTTAACAGAGTCCCCTTGCACATCCCACCTATTGGCTTCGATCAGATTGTGGCCCTGCGGCGATTCATAATAATAGCCAGGCGGCAGTGGCTTAACTACCATTGCTACAAGCTCGCCCGCAGAATAGGATAATAAATCCTTGTTCTGCTCATAAACTTCCCGAGTAGGCATTTCGTCATAATATATTGCAATATGGTCAAGCTGTCCGTCCAATAGTCTGCCTGAGACCTCAATCTCGCTATTCTTCACGTCTACGTTAAGGCCATAGTTGTTCTCAAAATTCTGGACAAATGCAAGGTAGTACTGGTCATAGACAATGCCGATGCTCATGTGAGTATGGTGTGGATCTAGGATATTGTTCCTGTGGCCATCATTGCAGCACTCTTTGTCATTGTACATCATCTCATTCTGCAGCTGCTCGATGGTGGACAGGGGTTCTATCTTTTCACACTCCACTAGAATGTTCGTGACACACTGCTCATACTGCTCTGGACTAAAGCCAGCAATGGCAACATTTTGTTGCACACTGCCTTCCCCGTCATATTGGGTGTAGGTCATGTAGGGCTTTTCCCCATTTGTCGTCCAGTGAGATATTTGTTTGGTTCTGAAAACATCCTCTGCCTGCATCTGAGCAGCCTCGTTGGAGCTCAACTTGACTGGAAGCAAGCCCATCTCGGTTCTATCTTTGTTTACCCTGTCGAGTACATACTGCACAAGCTCTTCGCGGGGTACAGTCCTAGGCTGCTGGCTAGACGGCTGCAGAATTGTTATTGCCGGGTTGTCCTTCTGCTGGATTATAAAGTTGGAAAGAGTGGGAGCAAGCAAGATGATAACTGAAATGACAACTATTGCAACCACTATGCTGGTCGCTACTTTGCCGGCGGCACTTTTCCTCTTTGGTGGTAGCATAGGCCCTGAAACTAAACTGTTTAGGACGCCGCACCGCGGGCAGGCTGATAACAATGAGTCGTACCTGTAGCCACATATTATGCAGTCTATGTATGAGTCTCTCGTCTACTAATTACCTCCTTACTTTGCATGGGATGCTATGTAAATATTTTTGCACAACTCATCGCACAGATACAGGACCAATATCGACAGCTGCATGAAGAAAAGTTAGTAAGAAATTCTCAGTGAATTTCTGGACGTTAAGAAATATTACAATATATGTATTCGTATTCTCAGCCCTGTTTCGAAATCGTGATCGGTAGCAACAATAGAGAGCGGACAGTGATAAAACGGCTGATGATATTGTGACTGGTGGAACCGCATGTATGATTTATTTTTGTAAAAAAGTAGCTGATCCTTACAGCCTAGATATTTCCGACTTGGGGTTATAGATGAGCGCCAGCACCTGTTCGCGGACCTCTTTCTGCTCTACTACTCCTCGATGTGCTATAGTTGTAATGGAGCTGTCGTTGCGGACGCCCCGCATTTTCATGCAAAGGTGCTCGCCCTCTGCTATCACAAGCGCGCCCTTTACTCCCATCCGTACGAGCTCATCAGCTATCTGCTTTGTAAGCCGCTCTTGTATCTGGAGCCGCCGAGAATACTTTTCGACAAGCCTCACCAGTTTCGATACACCAAACACCTTGCCGGATGGAATATAGGCAACGTGTATCTTGCCAAAGAATGGCAGCATGTGATGTTCGCACATACTGTAGAACTGTATGTCCTTTGCAATGACGGCCTCTGTCTCTTCTGAAAAGCTGACGTCTAGCTGGGCATCCATCCTGTAACCTCCAAATATCTCTTCATACATGCCAGCTATCCTGTTTGGAGTACCGGTAAGCCCTTCCCTGTCGGGGTTCTCGCCAAGCTCTATCAATAACTGCCTAACGAGCCTGGCAACCTTTTTCCTGTTGATACTTTTCTTGTCTGTTGTCAATTTTTTTCTTCTTACCTGGCTCCTATAATCTTGTGTAGTTGCGGTACAGACGCGCACCTGATCGTATATAGGGTAAACCGTGTCATAAAAGCCAAAAAGCACATCCAACGTTGGCTCGTCCACTCTATAACTTGGCTGTATTATAAATCCTGCTAGCTCGGTCGGCCTAGCTATTCTGAACACTTCATGTACTATACCGTTGAATTCCCTAAGGTTTGATGAATTTGTTACTACTACTTTGATATAGGTAGTTTTGGAGTTAGTGACTGCATGCCTCAGGCACTCGAGCTCATTCTTTAGCAGGTTGGCGTACTGCTTTTCATTTACTATCTTGGAATCTCTTAGTTTGAGCTCAACCTTACATATATCAACGTATGGCAAGACCTTGGCAAACCTCATAGCGTCATAGCAAGCCGACTCTAGGTATATCCTCAAGCCCTTTTGTCTGGCAAATTTTGCCAGTTCTATTACTGCTTCGTACTGCACTAGTGGCTCGCCACCGGTGAAATTGATCTTGTAGGTGTTTGGCTGAAGGCTCTTTAAGATAATATCCTTTACCTTCTCAACAGAATACTCAATCCCGCTGTCCATTGAGAGTGCATAGGGTGTGTCGCACCAGTGGCACTTAAAGGGACAGCCTGCCAGCCTCACGAACATTGTCTTGGTGCCAAAAAGTATACCCTCTCCTTCAATGCTTGTGAATATTTCACTTAGCTTCATTGTTGTGCCTGATGTGGTTTTCTGTCGCATACTGAGTCTTGTCCTCTATTTGAGCAGTGGTAAATGCACTTTTCCTATTTATACACGATTCGCACCAACCACAGTGCAAATAATCACTGTCCGTTTTGATCCCATCAGAGTAACAGCTCCATGTGTGGAATATCTTGTCGCCCAATATCTTGTAGCCTGTTCTTACCAAAGCAGATTTGTCAAGTCCCATTACGGCCGGTGATAGTATCATTATTTCCTGCCGCACACCAGATAGGATGCTGTCTGCCTCAGCTGTGTTGAGCGCTTCGCTCATTGCGCTGGCAAATACAGGCCGGCAATCCGAGTAGTGCAGAGTATCACCAGTGTGTGCCCCATAGGCAACAACCTTGGCATTGATGCTCATAGCCCATGCAGCAGCTATTGTCAGAAACACTGCATTGCGAATGGGAACGACTAACCTTTGGGAAAACTCCTGTGACAGCTCTTGCCTGCTGTCTGTCAAGGCATTGCTCGTGTTGTAGAGCGATTTCATAAAGCCCATGTCTGCTACCTTGTGGTCTTTTGCATTCAGCACCTTGGCAAAGTAGCGTGAACGCTCAATTTCACGTTCTGCTCGCTGGCCGTATGCAAACGTCAACAAATACAAATCATAGCCATCGTTTGCTGCAAGAGAAGCGGCATAGCACACTGAATCAAGCCCTCCGCTTACAATGCATACTGCTGCCGGTCTACTCGTAGGAGTCATGGTAGGCAATGCGATCAGAATGAGCTTTAGACTATTAAACAATGGTAGTATATCTTTCGATGATCGTACTGTGCTGCGAATACATCTTGATAAGATCATTCCTTTTGCCAAGTTCCCAATCGCGATAGTCAAAGCCAGGCGATACAGTGCAGCCAAGCAGACAGTATGATTTCTTGTCGTTGAGTGAAGCAGCAAACCATGTGTTTGCCTTTATAACAACTTGGGGTGCTTCGCCTCTGCTCTTTCCCATTTTGATCTTGGACAATTTTCCGTTACCAATCGTATGCAGTGTTAGCGAGCCGCCGGTGTAATGGTGCCACAATTCATCCGACCTAATTCTATGAAAAGCTGAAAACTGGTCGCCAACTAGCATGTAATAGATAGCTGTTGAAATGCATCGGGGCTGGTCATACCCAACAACGTTTACTATTGTATCTGCAGTGTATGTCTGCTTGAAGTAACCACCTTCTGGATGCTTTTTAAGCCCTAGTCTCTTGATCAACTGGACCGCTTCCTTATTCAAGGCTCTAATATTACTATCCTTGCATTTTATTAGATTTCGAAAGAAGACATTAATGGCGGGAGGAGCCAACAAAGTATGTCTCCGCTACATGATAATAGGCTTGATTGGCAAGGCCAATGTGGGCAAATCCACTTTCTTTAATGCAGCCACTGATCTTGCCGTTCCTGTTGCAAACTATCCATTTACAACAATTGAGCCCAACGTAGGTGTAGCTTACGCTCGAACAAAATGTGTCTGTCGAGAGTTTGGTGTCCTGGATAACCCTATCCACTCGATATGCATAGACGGCAACAGGTTCATTCCTGTAAAACTAGTGGACATAGCAGGCCTTGTGCCAGGGGCACATGCAGGTAAGGGGCTCGGTAACAAGTTCCTTGATGATGCAAGGCAGGCCGATGCTCTAATACATATCATAGATGCTTCTGGTTCTACAGATAACAACGGTAGACCGGTTCCAGCTGGAACCGGAGACCCGGTATTTGACATCAAGTTTGTAGAAGAGGAATTTGATCTCTGGCTTGAATCGATCATTGGAAGAGACTGGGGCAAGACGACACGGGAAGCCGAGAGCCAAGGTCAAAAGCTGGAACAGGTGCTTGCAAAGCGCTTATCGGGTCTTGCAATAAGCGAGCAGGCGATCATAAATGCAGTACAAGCATCAGGCTTAGCTTTAAAAAAGCCTGTAGCATGGAGCCAGAACGACATACTCCAATTTTGCAAAGTGCTACGCACAAGAGCCAAGCCGTTTGTGATAGCGGCAAACAAGGCTGACCTACCATCGGCGGATGATAACATCAAGAAGATGAAAGCTGGCGGCCTCGAGCTGGTTCCATGCGTATCAGAAGCTGAAGCGCTATTGAGAAAGGCATCCAAAAAAGGCATTCTGCATTACCTGCCCGGCGACGGTTCATTTGATGTCAAGCCTGAGGTGGTACTAAGTGCCCAGCAACTAAAGGCGCTTGACATTGTCAAGATGTTTATGCAAAAATATGGCTCTACGGGAGTTCAGGAAGCTATCAACATTGCATGCTTCAAGCTCCTTCACATGGTGGCCGTATATCCTGTGGAAGACGAGTTTAAACTTACAGACAAGAAGGGGAATATTCTGCCTGATGTCTGGCTTCTGCCTGAAGGCTCAACTGCCAAGAATCTTGCAGAAGCAATACATGCCGATCTGGCAAAGGGCTTTCTATATGCAGTTGACGCAAGGACAAAACAGAGGATCGGGGCCAACCACCGACTGAAAAGTGGTGACGTAATTAAGATAGCGTCAGCGACAAGCAGGGGATGATAGATAATAACAATGTTGTGCCTTGGAATTGAAAGTACTGCGCATACATTTGGCTCGCTCCGTAGTTGATTCAACGGGCAATATGCTTTCTGATGCCCGCGATGTTTACAAGGCACCAGAGGGAAAGCGGCATACATCCACGCGAAGCATCGCGGCACCACATGGAAGTGTCGCCAGATATTTTGAAAAATGCGCTAAAATCCGCCAATGTCACAATGAAGGACATCGACATTGTCGGGTACTGAGCTGGACCTGGTCTTGGGCCATGTCTGCGCGTTGGTGCCGTAGTGGCAAGGACAATTGCAGGATTTTACAAGAAGCCCCTTGTTCCTGTCAACCACGCCCTTGGTCATATCGAGCTTGGAGCAATACTCACTGGCGCTTCCGACCCGCTTGTGCTGCTGGTGTCAGGCGGACATACGATGATGCTTGCATTTTCCCATAGCCGCTGGCGCGTATTTGGCGAAACACTTGACATCACTGTAGGACAATTGCTCGACCAATTTGGTCGAGCTCTTGGCTTTGCGTCCCCTTGTGGCAACAGGATCGAACAATTAGCAAGTCAGTCGGCTGGAAAATACTTGCAGCTGCCGTACATCATTAAAGGAAACGACGTCTCATTCTCAGGTCTGCTGACTGCAGCAGTCAAGCTTGCTTCATGCAATACAGAGTTGGCAGATACATGCTACTCCCTGCAGGAAACCGCATTTGCAATGTTGGCAGAGGCTGTCGAGCGGGCCCTTTCGTTCACCAGCAAGAAAGAAATGATGATTGTAGGTGGAGTAGCAGCAAATAAGAGGCTTGCTCAGATGCTTGAAAGTGTATGCAGCCGGCAAGATGCAAAATTGTTTGTATGCCCGATCAAGTTCGCCGGCGACAATGGTGCTCAAATTGCGTGGACTGCTTTGCAGGAGTATCTGGCTACAAAAATCAATGTTCGAGTGGATGAGTCGACTGTGCAGCAGTCGTGGCGGCTTGACACTGTGCATGTCAGCTGGCGCCGCTAGTGATCTGCTTTATCTGGCGCTCCCACTTGCCATTATTAAACACACCAAACTTGTAGATCTGATCTCCTGATACAACTACCACCAGCTTCTTCACAAGGAACCCTTCAGACCTGACGGAAGATATTTTATCAAGCGGTATGTCAAGAGCAACTTCAGTCTCCTTTTTTGAAAGAGTTGCTATTCTGCCTTGTGTCCTTTGAAATACCAACCTATGGTCAGTCAGCACGAGTATGCCGCTTCTGAGCTTGTCCTCAGAGCAGTCTTCGTCAAGGAGTATTTTTTCGCCCGGTGCTGGGTGGAAACTCACCACATTTTTATCTTCACTGCAGAGCCTATATTACTATTGCAGCCATTGCTGATAAAAAGGGGAGCAGAAGCCGACATCTACATTGTAGAGTGGGACCGCAAGAAAGCAGTTTCCAAAGTGCGCTCACCCAAGTCCTACCGCCATCCAGAGCTAGACTCCGCAATCAGGAAGCACAGGACGATACATGAAGCAAGTTTCATGTCTGCTGCCAAGTCCGCAGGTGTCATGACTCCATTTGTATATTTTGTCGACCCTGCTAAGGCTGAAATAATAATGGAGTTTATTGAAGGGCAAAACATCCGAGACGCGCTAACGCCGGACATCTGCTACAAGATAGGTCGATGTGCCGCACTGCTGCACACAAGCAACATTATTCACGGCGACTTGACTACCTCCAATTTTATAATGAACAAAAGGCTTGCCCTCCTAGACTTTGGCCTTTCATACTATTCAGAGCGAACCGAAGATATGGCAACCGATATCAGACTTATAAAAGAAGTATTTACCAGTGCACACATAGCAATAAAAAAATCCCTCCCTCGCTTTGTAGAAGGTTATGCTAGTGTTGCTGGTAGGAAAGAGACAGATAAAATTCTAGAAAATGTCAGGAAGATAGAGCAGCGCGGAAGATATGCGAGGGTGACTTAGATCATGGAAAACATAACGTTTGCAAGCACAAACCAAAATAAGTTCCTTGAAGTCCAATCAATACTCTCGACCAGAAACATTTCCGTTAACTTTTCGCAAATCCCCCTTGTTGAAATCCAGTCAGACTCGCTTGAGGAAATAGCAAGGGAGAAAGCAAAAACTGCATTTACAAAAGTGGGAAGGCGAGTCATCGTCGAAGACGACGGCCTGTTTATCGACAGCCTTGGCGGCTTTCCCGGCCAGTATTCCTCATTTGTATTCAGAACCCTTGGAAATGATGGTATTCTAAAATTACTGGCCGGGTCAGCCAAGCGATCAGCGTACTTCCGCTCACTGATTGCCTTCTATGATGGAATAACATTGTCAATATCAGAGGGAAGAGTGCACGGCAGCGTATCTTACAGGATAACAGAGGGCAGCGGCTGGGGCTTTGATCCTATATTTATTCCTGATGGCACCGGCCTCACATTTGCTGAACTAAAGAAAAACAAGAATGAATATTCGCATCGCAAAAGAGCACTTGAAAAATTTGCCCACTGGTATCTAAAGCTCTGACATTGAAACCATGTATTCTTTAATCCACCTGTCCACATAGCGCACTTCGTTCTGTAGTACCACTATCCTTGAAATCTCGCTTTCATCCATTATCTTGAATGAATGCATTTTGGCACGCAGCTTGCTCCAAAGCTCCTTATCTCATCCATTTCCAGCATGTTGTCTTGCTCTAGCCGCTGGGTAGACATGCCAATGTGCATATAAGATTTCAGCTCAATAAAGTGAGGGTTACCCTGCACCATAATATCTGCAAATTCTCTAACAAAATCGTAGCTGTCGTTGTATCCCTTTATCAGAGTCATTCGAAGCACAGTTCTGGTGTTGAGGGTTGCAAGTAACCTCAGGCTCTCCCACCAGCGCTCCCATGCGTCGCGGTGACGAGGACGGTTTATCTGATAGAACATTTTTTTGTTTGACGCATTAGTAGATAGGTAAATCTGAGTGGGCAGTGCGTCTTCTGCAGCCAGCCTCCTTAGCATATCAGGTTCTTGCCCGTTTGTCACTAGAAAAATTGACTTAGTTGCCTTGAGCGACCTTAAGTATTTTATTAGCTGGGGCAGCTTAGGGTACATCGTAGGTTCGCCTGATAGTGAAATTGCATAATGGGCTGGCAGGCAGCGATTCATCGAGCTTTTTCTTATTGTTGTTAGGGTTACCATAAAAGCCATTTATCAGCTTTTTTCGCTCAGCCATCAATTGTTCAACGATAATGTCAGGCTCGTCGACTAATTCTTCTGGCATCTGCAGCGTATCATAAAACTCTGTTGGACGCCAGCAGTAAATGCACCTGTTTTCACAGTTCATTGCAGTCGGGGTCATCTCCATGCATTGGTGAGTAGAAATACCATAGAACTTGTGTTTGTAGCAGTTACCCTCTTCCGCAAACGACTTTTTTGTCCAGTGGCACAGCTCTACTGCAGAGTGGTTGTAGACCCCGTATTTGGCCTTCTGCAACCTTGCTTTTAGCTGTGGTGTGATCTGGATCAGATTGTCGTGCATAGAGTGTGATATGTGCTCGTCTGAGCAGCTCATGTCCGCTTCGTAATGCCTTGTAGATCAGATTTAAATTTTTCACTGTGCCGACTGGTAGCCGTGGCTGTAAACACAGATACAATAATGAAAGTGGGACTTGAGCTTGCAGGCTGGAAGAAAATGCCGGCAGACAGCGCCGTGCACGTAAAGGGTAAGAACATAAGCAAAGTGCTGATCGGAATAGATATAGGATCAGCAGAGCTGATGCTTGCAAAGCAACTTGAGTGTGATGCAGTCATTGCTCACCACCCCGTTGGTGCTGCCTCAGTGAATTTTTACAAGGTGTTTGATAGGCATGTAGACTATATGGTAGAACATGGTGTTCCAAAAAAAATCGCAAGAGAGGCACTTAAGAAGCTCAAAGAACGAATCGAGACACGTAACCATGCTGACATTTACAGTGGTGTTGTAGGAGCTGCCAAGGCGCTTGGCATGCCGCTTGTCAATATCCACCAACCATGTGACGAATACATGCGGCAGGTTATATTGCGCGCCATCAAAGCCAGTAGGACAGAATACGTATCAGATATTGTCAAATCCATTAGCAAGATCCCCGAATTCCGCCATGCTGCAACCAAGGTGCGAGTAAGGTTTGGCAATCAAAACAACAAAGCAGGGCATTGGACTTTGGTGGTGGCGGCAGGCACTAACGGTGGCTTCAATATTGCTAAGGCATACTTCCAGTATGGCATTTCTACAGTCATCTATCTGCATATAGATTATGGCGAACTGATGAAAATGAGGGAAGAAAAGTTGGAGGGTAACCTTGTAGTAATGGGACACCTAGGGGGTGACTCAATAGGCCTCAACGGCCTTGCAGAGCGGCTTGAGAACCTAGGCGTTGAAACTGTCCGAGTCGGCATTCTTCCAAATAGATGATGGTCGAACGATTATATACTGTAGTTGTTGCAAATTTGCTGGCTGGCTGGCCTTCGTAGTATAGCCTGGTTAGTATAGGCGGCTGTGGCCGATTTCTCAACTTACGGCAGAGACCGCTTGAGGAGGGTTCAAATCCCTCCGAAGGCCCCATCTCTCAAGGACAACAGCAACAATACCTTTCGGTAAGGCACTTTCAAATAATAAAAAGAAAGAGGGAAAAAATCTTTAAATTCTTGGGTTGGAACTGAACCTGCCGTGTCTTGCAGTTGCTATGACGATTCCAATAATTGCAACAGCTAGTATGATTAGAGCTATTGTGCTAAATTCTGGAACTACGGAAGTACCTATAACGTCGATTGACTCTGCACCTTGTGGGAAGCCGATTAACAGTGTTCTCGTGTCTGCTGCTGGCTCGATTTCGCCTGCATCTGCATATTCAGCGTTATCAATAAATGCCGCAAAGTCCGCATTTGATCCTTCGGCTGTCTTAGAGTCAATTACCTCTGTTGGTAGTTTGAGAGCTAGCGTGCCATTGCCCGTTGAGTTAATTGTCACTCCGAGCGTTTGGTTTTCACTATGAATTGTCATGTTCTCTACAGAGCCACCCGTAATCATGAACTGTATGGGAAAGGTTTGGCCGCCTGCTGTAAGGTCAAATGTTGTCCAATTTCCTCCTCCTCCTTCTGTTGCGTTAATAGCTGGAACATTTGCCTCGTTAGTCGTGGCACCATCTGTCGCGTTAGTCGTGGCACCATCTGTCGCGTTAGTCGTGGCATAGGTAGTTCCAATCGGAACAACCAATGCAAGTGATGCCAGTATTATTGCCATAAGTGTATATGGTTTATAGTCCATTCTCCTTCATGCACACTATCCCGCTATAATTGCATTACTATTTATCCTTTTTGTGCAGAACTCTAACGCTTAATTCATTTCAAAGAGCCTTCATAACATAATTCCGCCAAATTTTTTCAAAAGAAAATCAGTTTGCATTACAACTGCGAATACTTATATATGCTCTGTCTTTATTAGATTTAGCTTGATGTTTTTTTCAATAGAAAATCTATCTTCCTATTTGGAGGTATGTTTTATTGTCTGAAAAAAAGGTAGTCAAAATAACTAACCACATTTACCAGCCAAAGCACGAAATCCTACCTAAGGACCAGGCAGAAGAGATTCTAAAAAAGTACAACGCCAAGCCAAGCCAGCTTCCGTACGTTATGATAAGCGACAAGGCGCTCGAAGACTTAGACGTTAGGCCCGGTGACATTATTAAAATAACGAGAAAGAGCCCAACCGCAGGTGAAAGTGTATATTACCGTTACGTCGTAGAGGGTTAAGTATACAATGATAGAGAATTCTATCGAGATGTGGCCGATTGTCAATGACATTTTACGAAGGGAAGGAGTTGCAAGGCAGCACCTGAACTCTTATAACGAATTCATGGAGCGGGGGCTCCAAAGTATAATCGACGAAGTAGGCGAAATTGAAATAGAAACTGCAGAATATCCTTACAAGATCAAACTGGGGAAGATCAAGCTCCAGCAGCCTAGAATAATGGAGCTTGACGGCTCGATAACCCATGTTGCCCCGATGGAAGCAAGGCTCCGTAACTTGACCTATGCATCGCCGGTGATGCTGGAGTGTAGTGTAGTCGAAGACGGCAAGATTCTGGAATCGCGCTTTATTCACATAGGCGACATGCCGGTGATGGTGAAGTCCAATACTTGCATTCTGCACAACCTGCCTGAGTCCAAGCTCGTCGAATTTGGCGAAGACGCCCGGGATCCCGGCGGATACTTTATCATTAACGGCTCAGAGCGCGTGATCGTAGGGCTTGAAGATCTTTCATATAACAAAATAATTGTCGATGCCGAAGAAGCTACAGGCACTATGCTATACAAGGCCAAAGTCTATTCTTCAATTGTGGGCTATAGAGCAAAACTAGAGCTGGTAATGCGCCCAGATGGCTCAATAGTAACCAAGATCCCGGGCTCGCCAGTAGACATTCCACTTATAACGTTAATAAGGGCTCTTGGTCTAGAATCTGACAAAGATATCGCTGACTCAGTTTCACTCAATGAAATCATCCAAGATGAGCTTGAGCCTTCATTTGAGAAGGCAGGAGATGTAATCAGAAGCAGGGATGCAATTGTATATATCAGCAAGAGAATTGCACCGGGCATGCTTGAAGAATTCCAAATCAAGCGATCCGAAACATTGCTTGACTGGGGTCTTTTGCCACACATTGGCAAAAATCCTGACAACAGGCATGAGAAGGCCCTGTTCTTGGGCGAAGCAGCCTGCAAGCTTATTGAGCTCAAGCTTGGCTGGATAGATGCTGATGATAAAGACCATTATGGCAACAAGGTGATCAAGTTTGCAGGCCAGATGCTTGCCGACCTGTTCAGGACTGCCTTTCGCAATTTGATACGCGATATGAAGTATCAGCTGGAGCGCTCAGGCCAAAAGCGCGGCATCAACGCCGTCGCTGCCAGCTGTCAGGCCTGGCATCGTGTCAGATAAACTGAACAATGCCATTGCAACAGGTAACTGGGGTAGGGGGAGAGTAGGCGTCACACAGCTGCTTGATAGGACAAACTATATGTCGACTATTTCGCATTTGCGAAGGATCCAGTCTCCTCTTAGTAGGAGCCAACCTAATTTTGAGGCAAGGGACTTACATGCAACTCACTTTGGCAGAATATGCCCCGCAGAGACTCCTGAGGGCTCCAACTGTGGCCTTGTCAAAAATCTTGCGCTGTCCGCTATAATTTCGGTCAACATCCAGAACGCCGAAATTACAGAAAAGCTGTATGAGCTGGGAATACAGGGCGTAGATGACGTTGACCCTGCTATGAGGAAGTCAGGCACAAGGGTGTTCGTCGATGGCCGGCTTATAGGCTACATTGAGAAGGGAGAAAACCTTGCCGACACGCTTAGGTCTATGAGGAGGTCGGGCAAGATCCACCCCCATGTCGGCATCTACCTTTACAGTTCACAAAACTCTCATGCCACAAAGCGCCTTTACATTAGCTGCAACGCTGGCAGGGTACCTGAGGTCACTTGTAGTCATTAGAGATGGCAGGCCGCTTGTAACATACGAGGTAATTGAAAAGATATCGAAAAAGTTCCTTTCTTGGAATGACCTCGTCTATATGGGCATGATCGAGTTAGTAGACGCAAACGAGGAGGAGAACTGCTATGTTGCAATTGATCCAAAGAAAATAGAGCCGCTGCACACTCATCTAGAGATATTCCCATCTGCCATCTTGGGTGTGGGAGCTTCGATCATTCCATATCCCGAGCACAACCAGTCTCCAAGAAATACCTATGAAAGTGCGATGGCAAAGCAAAGCCTTGGATTTTCAACGCCATTGATGAATGCAAGCACATACGTCAGGCAGCACTTTATGCTCTACCCTCAGACCCCTGTAGTGAGCACGAAGGCGATTAATCTACTTGGTCTTGAAGACCGCCCGACAGGACAGAATTGTGTCGTCGCTGTGCTTCCCTTTGAGGGCTACAACATCGAAGATGCTGTAGTCTTCAACAAAGCATCAGTTGACAGAGGCCTCGGCAGGACATTCTTTTATAGGATTTATGAGGCGGAAGCAAAGCAGTATCCCGGCGGGATGAAAGATAATTTTGAAGTACCGCCGCAGATGCCAACATTCGGGGCTTTAGAGGCGAGAAGGCCTACCGTCTGCTTGAGCAGGACGGTGCAATAATGCACGAGGCTGTGGTGAACGGAGGAGACATCTTAATCGGCAGGACATCTCCGCCAAGGTTTATGGAGGAGTACAAGGAGTTTGAGGTCAAGGGCCCCTACAGACGAGATACGTCAGTCGGCGTCAGGCCGTCAGAAAACGGCGTAGTCGACACAGTCATTGTGACTCAGTCTGTTGAAGGTGGCAAGATGTACAAAATTCGAGTTCGTGACATGCGCATACCTGAGATTGGTGATAAGTTCGCCTCACGGCATGGCCAGAAAGGTGTCGTCGGCATGCTGGTCAACCAAGAAGACCTACCATACACTGAGGACGGCATTGTACCAGACATCATGATCAACCCGCATGCATTTCCATCAAGGATGACCGTCGGCCAGTTCATGGAATCGCTTGGCGGCAAAGCTCGCTTCACTCCGGGCAAAATAGTCGACGGCTCGGCTTTCCTTGGAGAAAAGCTAGACGACATCAAGGGTGCAATGGAGCATTACGGCTTCAAGTATACTGGTAAGGAAGTGATGTATGACGGCAGGACTGGACGAAGATTTCCCACAGATGTCTACATCGGCGTCGTTTATTACCAAAAATTACATCACATGGTTGCCGACAAGATCCATAGCCGAGCCAGAGGTCAGGTTCAGATGTTGACAAAGCAGCCCACTGAGGGCAGAGCGCGCGGCGGCGGCTTGAGATTTGGAGAAATGGAGAGGGACTGTCTTATTGCATATGGCGCATCCATGATGCTCAAGGACAGGCTGCTAGAAGAGTCGGACAAGGCTGAAGTAAATGTCTGTGAGCGTTGTGGCTTACTGGCATACTATGATGTCAAGCAGCGCCGATACATCTGTCGTGTATGCGGCGAAAAAGCCAAGATATCATCTGTAGTGATTGCATATGCATTCAAGCTGCTGTTGCAGGAAATGATGAGTCTCAATGTCGCGCCGAGGCTCCTTGTAAAGGAGAAGGTGTAGAGATAGAATGATGGAAGAATCTGCAAAAACTCTAGGTGGAATAAAGTTTAGTGTATGGTCACCAACTGAAGTGCGCAAGTTCTCAGTAGCAGAAATCACTGCGCCTGAAACATATGACGAAGACGGAATGCCAGTGCAAGGGGGCTTGATGGACAACAGGCTAGGCACACTAGAGCCCGGCCAAAAATGTGCCACTTGCGGAAACACTTCTGCAAAATGCCCGGGGCATTTTGGACACATAGAGTTAGCTGAGCCAGTGCTCCACATCGCTTTTGTGGATGATATTCATAAACTGCTCTTGATAACCTGCCGATCGTGCAACAGGATCAAGCTGAATGTAGAAGAGCTCGCCCACTACAAATCGATCCGGGACACAAAGGCGGCATATGCGGTAATTACACTTGAAAACATCAAAGACGATATTATTGAGCGGGCCAAGAAGGTCAAGGCTTGTCCGCACTGCGGCAAAGAGCAGTATGATTTGATATTTACGAAGCCAACAATATTTGTTGAGCGGACTGATGCTGGCGAAAACAGACTGCTTCCAATTACTATCCGCGAAAGGCTGAGCCATATCCCTAACGACGACCTGACGCTGCTTGGATATGACCCCAAGACGGCGAGGCCGGAGTGGTTTGTATTACAAGTGTCTGCCGGTACCACCGGTGACTGTCAGGCCGTCGATTATTCTCGAAACAGGCATTAGATCAGAAGATGATCTAACTCACAAGCTTGTAGACATCATCAGAGTCAATCAGCGCCTCAAGGAAAGCAAAGAAGCAGGAACTCCTCCGCTCATCGTGCAGGACTTAGTCGACCTACTGCAGTATCATGTTACGACGTACTTTGACAACGAAGTTTCTGGTATTCCACAGGCCCACCACAGGTCTGGCAGACCACTTAAGACTCTTACACAGAGGTTGAAAGGCAAGGAAGGAAGATTCAGAGGCTCACTTTCAGGCAAGCGTGTCGACTTTTCCAGCAGAACGGTAATTTCGCCTGACCCTAACCTTGCAATATCTGATGTTGGCGTACCGGTAGATGTTGCAAAGAAGCTCACTATACCAGAAACAGTTTCGCAATGGAACTTAGAGCGGCTCAAAGAGTTGGTGATGAACGGCCCTAATACATATCCCGGAGCAAACTATATCATTAGACCTGATGGAGTCAAGATTAGACTCGATTATGTTACCGACAGGAAAGCAATAGCTGATTCACTTGCACTTGGTTACATTGTAGAGCGCCATCTGGCAGACAATGACATTGTCATTTTCAATAGGCAGCCTTCACTCCACAGAATGTCGATCATGGCTCACAGCGTCAAGGTGCTGCCCTACCGGACATTCAGGCTTCATCCTGCAGTCTGTCCGCCATACAATGCTGACTTTGACGGAGACGAAATGAACCTTCATGTGCCGCAGAGCGAAGAAGCAAGGGCTGAAGCAACACTTCTTATGAAGGTACAAGATCAATTGATCTCACCGCGGTATGGGGGCCCTATCATCGGCGGCATCAGAGACTTTATTACCGGTGCATTTATCCTTACCAGCGAAAATTCAACTCTGACAAGAGATGAATTCGCAAATTTGGCTATGCTAGGTGGCTACCATGGGCCACTACCCGAGCCGCTGATAACCTCAGAGGACGGCCAAAAGAGATACTCCGGTAGGCAGCTGTTCTCACTCTTTCTACCAAAGGATTTTAATTTTATCATTACCTCAAAGTGGAACAAGGCCGCAAAGGGAGAAGGCAAGGATGTAGTCATAAAGAATGGCGAGCTTGTCAGCGGCGTAATTGACAAGGCATCGATTGGTGCTGAAGAGCCGGACAGCGTGCTTCATAGGATCGCCAAGGACTATGGCACAGACGCAGCACGAAAGTTCCTTGACTCCATACTCACCATGCTTAAGACTTACATTACCCATAAGGGATTTAGCTACGGGTACTCTGACCTGTGGCTGCCGCCCGAGAGCCGACAGGGCATCAGCGACATCATCCAAAGGACCTATGAAAAGGTCTACGAGTTGATACAACAGTATAATGAAGGCACGCTCCCACTAACAAGGGGTTTGTCTGGCGAAGAAGCGCTAGAGTTGTATGTTGTAAATGAACTGTCCCGAGCCCGTGATCGTGCAGGCCGGACAGCCGACAGGGCATTCCCCAACGAAAACTCAGGCGTAATCATGGCATCTACGGGTGCAAGAGGGTCGACACTCAATATCGGTCAAATGACTGCAGCATTAGGACAGCAATCGATCAGGGGTAAAAGAATCCAGAAGGGCTACCATAATAGAGCGCTTTCACATTTTAAGCCAAATGAAACCAACCCTGATGCAAAGGGCTTTGTCAAGTCAAACTATCGCGATGGTCTCTCTCCTCTCGAGTTCTTCTTTCATGCAATGGGCGGAAGGGAAGGCCTTGTAGACACTGCAGTCCGAACCCAGCAATCCGGCTATATGCAGAGAAGATTGATCAATGCACTTGAGCATCTAAAGATTGAATATGATCATACCGTACGCGACCCTCATGGCAACATAGTGCAGTATCTATATGGCGAGGACGGCATTGACCCTGCGAAGAGTGACCATGGCGAGGCCGTCAACATCTCCAGGGTCATTGAAGCTGAATCAATTGTTGATGAAGGGCGCAAGGCTATAGAGGATGTCACGAAGGATATAATCTCAAAATATGCTGGAAGCCTCAATCCTAGAATGAAGACCAGTCTGGAAAAGGCGCTCCTCGAGAACAGGCTCAGCAAAGATGGTGTTGAAAAAGTAATGAAGAAGGTGCTTGATCTTATCGACAGGGCACTTGCAGAGCCAGGAGAGGCAGTCGGTGTAGTGACTGCACAGTCTATAGGTGAACCCGGAACCCAGATGACGCTGAGGACGTTCCATTTTGCCGGCGTTAAAGAGAGAAATGTGACGCTCGGCCTTCCTAGGCTCATCGAGCTTGTAGATGCAAGAAAGAAGCCGGTGACGCCTACGATGGACATTTACCTTGACGAAAGTCATAGAGTGTCGAGGGAAAGGGCCCTTGAAGTAGCAAGGGAAATACTGTTCACTCAGATAGGCGATCTTGTCGACAGGACAGAGACTGACTATAGCGGCATATTAACATTCCATCTATCTGAAGCAAAGTTGGCAGAACGAGGATGCACTTTTGCCAATGCACAAGAAGTACTTGAGACTTCAAAGAAGAAATACAGCCTCAAGCCAAACGAAAACAAGCTCTTCATTAAACTAACAGTTCCAGACGAGCCTGACGCGCAGACGCTGCTCACACTCAAGAGCAAGCTGCTTAACATACGTGTAAAGGGCGTATCTGACATTGAGCGTGTAACAATAGTCAAGCAGGATGAAGAGTGGGTCATCCAGACCGCAGGCTCTAACCTTGCAAAGGTAATGGCAGTAGATGGCGTAGATACTACCAGAACTACGACTAACAATGTTTATGAGATCTGGCAGATGCTTGGAATTGAAGCCGCAAGAACCGCGCTTGTCAAAGAGATCACAAATACGCTTGAAGAGCAGGGGCTAGAGGTAGATACACGACACATCATGCTTGTAGCTGACCTTATGACATCAAAGGGACATCTGCAACAGATAGGCAGGCATGGAATTGCAGGGACTAAAACATCAGTTCTTGCAAGGGCTGCATTTGAAATTACAGTGCCAACAATTGCCAAAGCATCGCTTGAAGGGCAGGTTGAAACATTGAGAGGAGTGACAGAAAACGTTATAGTAGGTGCTACTGTACCAGTCGGCACTGGAATGGTAGACCTTTACATGAAGGTGAAGGACAATGAGAACACTGGAAAAAGTGATTAAGGACGCAGTAGCCGCAGACAAGTACAAGAGTGGAGTCAAGGAAGTATTGCAGTCAGTTAAAGGCTCGAAGCTTATAATCGTCAGCAAATCCATCGACCCTGAATACAGAAAAAAGCTAGAAGAACAGGCAAAGTCTACCAATGTCACAATCTATGAGTATTCTGGCACTTCCGTGCAGCTGGGCAAGCTCTGCAATAAGCCTTTCAGGATCACTACCATAGCAATCAAGAGCGGGACAGCAGACGAAATAAGCGCCATAATGTCAGAAAAAAAGGACAAGTAATACAAAGGTACTGTGAGATATAAATTGAGCTATGAGAATGATTTGTTGTTGTTGCCGTCTCCACTCTCTTTTGCATCCTACCTCATTATAGGGCCGCTGTGAAATGACTGAGATTAAGCTTACTTCTGATGAGCTACGCCTAATGTCCCTCTTCCAGAGCATCACAAGCGCAACAGCAAGAGACTGCATCGTTGACGACAAAATGGACCGCGTTATTTTCGTTGTAAATAAGGGCCAGATGGGACTTGCCATTGGCAAAGGCGGTTCTACAATCAAACAGCTGCAAAACATGGTTGCAAAAAAGATAGAACTTGTTGAATTTTCTGATGATCCTGCAGAGTTCATACGCAATATGCTCAATGCTGATATGATAAATGATGTTAGAATATCGGAAAGAAGTGACGGGACAAAGCAGGCAGTTGTCACAGTTGATCCCAGGAAAAAAGGAGCTGTAGTGGGAAGAGAGGGTAGGAATGCGGAAAAGGCAAGGCTTCTTGCTAGACGATACTTCCAAATATCGAATGTATTAATAGTTGGCCCTGAGCAGGGAAATAGTAGTAATAGGGTGAATATAGATGGGTAAATCTCCGTTAGGTCTGTTCGCAGGCAGGGTTCTTAAGGCAAAGAAGAGCCGTGCTCGGTGGTCAGAAAAATATTATAAGAGAAGAATGCTCATGCTTGACAAGAAGGCAAATCCTCTGGAAGGTGCGCCACAGGCAAGAGGAATAGTGTTGGAAAAGGTTGGAATTGAGTCAAAGCGAGCCTAACTCTGCTGTACGAAAGTGCGTCAGGGTTCAGCTAATAAAGAATGGCAAGTCCGTTACTGCCTTCTTACCAAGGGACGGCGCTCTCAACTTTGTCGACGAGCACGACGAGGTAATTATTGGGGGTATTGGGGGCGCAATGGGTGGAGCAATGGGCGACATCCCCGGCGTCAGGTGGCAGGTGTTCAAAGTCAACGGTGTCTCATTGAATGAGCTTGTGCATGGGCGAAAGGAGAAACCGAGAAGATGAGCGGTAAGGAGCAGGTAAACATCCAACTGTTCCACAGATGGGATATGAGCGATATCGAAATAAACGATCCCGGTCTCAAATCCGTCATTAACCTAAAGCCAGCCGTCATCCCAGTCACGTTTGGTAGGCACGAGCACCAACGCTTGAAGAAAGCAGAGGTCAATATTGTCGAGCGTCTGGCAAACAAGATGATGCATTTTGGCAAGAAGTATGCAAAGAACACCGGCAGAATGGGTGGCAAGAAGGCAAAGATGCTCAACATGATCAAAACGGCATTTGAAATCATATACCTTGAAACTGGCAAGAACCCTGTAGATCTGCTGGTAAGGGCAATAGAGAACTCTTCACCAAACGAGGACACAACTCGCATCGTATATGGTGGCGTCGTCTATCATGTATCGGTTGACGTAGCTCCACTGCGCAGAGTGGATCTTGCGCTTCGCTTTATTGCAGAAGGTGTAAGAGAGTCGACGTATTCAAGCCTGCAGACTCTAGAAGAGGCACTTGCCAAGGAAATCCTGCTGGCTGCCAATAACGACATGGCAAGCCACGCGATCAAGAAAAAGAACGAGCAAGAAAGAATCGCGATGGCATCAAGGTAATCAGAGCCTCTTTTTCTTCTTTTCTACAGGACTATCTTGTGAGTTACGTCTTTTTTATTAGCGTTGCGAAAAGTAATATTTTTTTGCTGTTAATAGACTCAAGCTCGAATACTAAAGCTCATCCTCCATTCTGGCGGTCTATGCAGTGCCCTGTGATTAAAACTCTGTAGACACACAACATAAATTCTGTCAATGTTGCAAAAAAGTGCATATCAAACAGCTCTTGTACTTGGACTAACTCTAGTTGCCTTTGGCACTTCAACTCTGGAGTTTGCGGTAGGAGGTAAGGATGGATTCTAATCTTTGAGATAATGTTGTATCATCCTACGACTCAACAATTATGGATTCTGACTTGCCTTGATACCGATATTCTATTATTGCATGCCACCTCGTAGCAACTTGATAACAGCCACACTCCTTTATCATTCTGGAGTTTTGGGTTCTCGCATGCAATGTCAACAACAGAGCATGTGATAATAATGCATTTAAGCAAATGCCTTTTTATGAATTAGGTAATTACAACATGGTATTTGAAGTTGAATTAGAGTTAACAATAGATGAAGAAGATGGAGCTACAGTAGTCTAAAAGATGTCAGAACTTGTAAACAAGGCAAAGGAACTTGGTTTTGTTATAGTGGAAGCAGAAGCGGAACAAGAAGACGATGCGGAGGAAAGCGACAAGGATGAGAAAAAGGAAGAATGCTAGTATATACACCTAATCTATCTATCTACTGAACTTGTGGACAACAACAGGCAGCACACATAGAGCTAGCGAGCAGTGCTGAGCGGAGGATTATAATTAAAATCATAAGGTCCTTTTCTTCGTCGTATGGCCCGCTGATTGTTCAGTCTGTGTCAGTTATTATGGATTATGAAAGGTAGTTTAACTGATTTGTTATTTTAACAAACAATAAACTCAATGATGGCTGCAAATTTGTTGAAAAAGGTTATAGCTGAGCTGATGACACCAATGAGCGGGGAAGTTTCCTAACGTTGGACACTATGCTTATGAATGATTAAATAACAAAAGGTGTCAGAAGCCAGAGGAATGAGTGGCAAGGATGAATTGATTTTTTCAAAGGAAGCCCTGATGAGGACGCAGGCCGGCAAGGATATAATCAAGGAGAGAATACTACAAAGCAAGGGCTACAAGCAGTTCAACCACTACAAGGAAAAGACAGAGCAGGAATTTCCTAGTTTTGTACAGCGGTTCACCATGTCCTTGCATAAGGCAGTAACTGCCGACAGTAATCCTCCCGGCACGATACGCAAATTCACCGAAGAAGTCAATTCCCAAGAACTCGCCCTCTCACACAGTAGCGTGCCAGACATCAAAACAAGATTATCAAACCCTGACGTTCTTGCAGACAGAGTCAGGCGCATACTAAATTCTAATTTTGTCAAGATGACGTTTCCGGTTTTCAACGCGCTTTACGACGGCGCATCTAAATATTTTGGCGAAAGTGTTTCTGAGGAAAGGAGGATAGCTGTTATCGATGGCCATATAATCGCGATTGATCTTTCAGAGCCCATGGACAGAATAGTTGACAAGGACGAAGATTTGGAGTATCTTGAAGATTACAAGTTCATGAACCCATACATACTTGCAATAGCGCGTGCTAATATTGCCCAGGGAGGAGATGCAGTACTGAAGGCTTTTGAAGAGGGCTTTCGCAATGCTAGAATCGGCCAGCACATAGATCTCAAGCTAAAGATGGAACCGGCGTCAATAAATGATGAAAACATGACTGAATGCTACAAGAAATACCGAGCAGTGATGGGTACTGCTGGCAGAAATATGGCGCTCAATCGGCGCCCACTTTCTGATATCTTCCATCTAGGCATGGCCAAGGCTGGAGAGTGTGTCGGCTGTGGTAATGAAATCGAAGACGCCCTAAGGAATAACGAAGTCAAGATTCCATCATGGCCGCTCTACTTTACTGTTAACACGGGTAATGTCCAGAGCGGCTTTGAACTCACAATGGCAAAAAGTGATCTCTATCTCGATGAAGCAAAAATTGCACTTGACATGCTGCCTGAGAATTTTCAGATAAAACCTTTTTTGGAATTTCTTTTTTTGACTGTCCGTCACTACAATCAGTATTGGTATAACGAGCTTGTACGTCACGCGCCCTTTGGTGAATTCTATAAAAAGATAGAAGAAGCTCTTGCAAGAAGAAGATGATTCCGATGATGATGTGGTCTGAAAAGCATAGGCCAAGGACAGTGCAAGAGATGGTGGGTAACGAGGATGCCCGCCTTATTGCAATAAAGTGGTTAGCAGGGTGGGTGAGTGGCGAGCAGACCGCTTTTATTAGTGGGCCCGCCGGGGACGGGCAAGACCACCCTTGTACACACACTTGCAAGGCAGCTTGATTATGATGTGGTAGAAATGAATGCAAGTGACGTACACAACAAGGAAGCCCTGCAGGCAAGAATAACACCAGTTTTTCAAAATACCTCCAACCTGATTGGGAAAAAGATAATGCTTTTCTTGGATGAGGTAGATGGCATCTCGGGTAGGGAGGACACAGGAGGTCTTGACACACTTATCAACCTCATCAAAGAGCCAACCGTGCCAGTGATAATGGCTGCAAACAAAAAGTCACTTAAGATAATGAAGCTTGCCAAGGCTTGCAAAATAGTAGAATTTAGTCCAGTACCTCCGCGGCTATTGCTGCTGCTTCTAGATTATGTATTGAAGAGCGAAGGAGTAAAACTTGGATCAGACGACAAGACATCAATCATAGACAACAGCAGAGGTGACATCCGATCGATGCTCAACAGCGCACAGTCACGTGCCGCTGGCTATTCCACTGTTTCAAACAAAGACATCGTAGATGTGGACATTGCAGATGCAATTAATGGTTACTTTAATGCCGACAGCTTGAATGAGGCAATGCAATTCATAACAAGGGCAGATGTGTCATATCCTGACCCAAGATATCGGTCGATGTCCCCCGAGGAAAGGCGGAAAGACATCTTAGCAGCCTTATTCTCGAGCATCGTTTCCTCACAAATGGAAAAGCATGATCTTGCTTTGTTGCTGGACGTACTGTCAAGAGCCGATATGATCGTTGGAAGGGCGAATGCATTAAGGCAGTGGCACCTTCTGAAATATGTAAACAGCCTGATCGCAACGGGGTTGTACGAAAAATCCCGAGATAAGGGCATCAAATACCATCAGTATCCAATGCCGTGGCCTGTGATGGGACCGATATTTGCCCGGTCGCAGTCAACAAGGAAGATCTTGGATGAACTTGCTCTGGCTCTTCATATATCAAGAAGTTCTGCCGGATTATTTGTCCTGCCATATTTTACCAGGGTTATGGTCGATGAAAAAATAGATCCAGTTAAATTTGCATTAGACAACTTTCAGGACGAGTCAGTTGGAGAGTCGATAGCAAAGGAGATCGAGAAAGTGAAAAGAAAATGAACGATTGGGTAAGGCTTTTGGTGAAATACAAGGGCAAGTGCTCTACATGTGGCAAGGAAATATCTGCAGGACAATATGCACTCTGGTCAAAGAGCAGCAAGGTGATCAGGCATAACGAATGCACGGTACCTCAACCACCAGCAACAACTGAAAAAAGAGACCCGGTACAAACAGGCAGAAGCCGACGGCAGACAGAGGTTGATGATTGCTTTATCTGCGGTAGGCCTGTCGCAGGCACCAACTGGGGGTTTGAAGTCTACAACGACTATGGCAGACAGGCAACTTCGCAAGCGTCTATTTGCAATAGATGTTTGGAAGACAAGGATGCCTACCAGAACTACCAGCATGCATTCATTGAAAAGGCTCACAGAGTAGCAAAAGTTAGAATTTGAAGGAATATTTCTATACTCCTTTATACACTTGAACAGTATTATAAAGACAAAAAACAGCATAATAAAATAAGATGCTTTTTTCTATACTGTGATTATGATTGCAAGCGTTGGTATAGGTCAAAAAAGAGCTTTTAGATGAGTGATTGTGATCGATAGTAAAGGACAAACCAAAAAATTTTGCTCAAAATAACCTTAGCCTAGGCGATCAGGTGTATAAATAGAAGCATGCCACCATTAGCTGTAATTCTTATAACATTAGCTAAAAAATCACACATATTAAATCACCAGCGGTTATTACTTATATAGAGCATGTCTTCTTTTTATGCTACCGCTATTAGCACTATTTTTGTAAAACAGGATACTATTATTACCTACAGATTGGTATGAGAGTAAAAATTACGTTGTCGACAGAAGAGCGGTATTAGGAGAATGAGACTTGTAATGACTAAGGACATCACAACTCTATCTCTAGACTCAAAGACAATACCCAGACCGCTTCAAGCATTCCTAAGACTACGTTGCAGGATATGCAAAAAGAAAGCCTCCTTAATCGCTGCCAGGTCCAAGCCCATGTGTGGGAAGTGCTATGAAATCATAAACTATGAGAATAAAATGGGTAGGGGGTATATTGAGTCTCTTGGAGAAGAAGAAAAGCTAGCTAGCCTCTTTCCGTAAGAGAAGACAGACAAACTAGGAAGTGGGAAGGGCAAAAGCTCACACAATTACTCATGATCAGTTATAGACAGACATCTTTGTCTTCAAGGACCGAGAGACACACACACCCCTTGTCAAGAAATATGATAGTGTCCCAATTCGCATGATTTGCAGAGCAGCGCACGAAAGCATGATGCTTTTCAAATAACCCTGCTCATGATAGTCTCTATATTCACTGCTCGCCAGCAATTGGTGGCGAAGATATAGTTAACTTCATCAACAGGAACCATATTTGATTCTCTGCTTTGGGGCTTTATAGCAAGTTTTCCGCTGATTGCTGGTGCAGTCCTTGCATCTTTTGTCAACCTCAAAAAGAGTGTTATTGGCTCCGTCATGGCTTTTGGTGCTGAAGTGCTCATAGCAACTCTAACCTTCTCTAATTGAGGAAGCATACAAACCTTGTCAAGAATGACGGAAAGAGCATAACAAAGATTCTCCTTTTGTGGCTTATTGTTGTTGCCATTGGAACAATTTGTTCAGCTATCGGCTTTTCCATATTGGTAAATGTCAACAACAAAGACATTGTATCTATTGCCTTGTCTTATGCTTCTGGAGTAATCTCGGTTATGCTAGCAGAATCAATGATTCCTGAAGCATTTGAAGAGGGCGGAAGTAAAATAGGGCTTGCTGCTATGACAGGCTTTGTGGTAGCATTTGTATTAGGAAGACTCGGCGAAGCATAGAAGAAAGTTGAAGAAAATAGAGAGAGACTACTAACGCCACCACATCAGCCCTCTCTTATTCAAAGGTTCTTATTTGACAGCGGCCCCCATAACATGTGTAGTACAGAATTTTCGATCATATTTAATTATTATTGCATAGTTTAACCGAACTAAAGGTTAAAATTTGAATGGCAGGCACCAGGTCATGTGTCAAGCGAATATGAGCAAAATGTAGGCAAGCTCTTAGCGAAAAAGAAGGAGAGACTTGACGAGCTTATGAAGAACCCTGAGCAAAAAGCAGGCGAAATTGCAATGCTTTCTACAGAACTTGAAACACTGCAATCGCTCTTTGAAAACTACAATCTTGGCATGAACGTCTTTCGCCGGGCTCAAGGGGGCCGATCGAGCCTCAGAGAATAGCTCCTCCTCTGTAATGAATTTATATGACGACTTATTCGCTTACATTACATCTCTATGCATGAAGAGAAAATCAAGCGGCTGGCTTCAATGAAAAAGTCTGCTGAGAGCGGCGGCGGTCAAGAGAGAATTGAGGCTCAGCATTCTAAAGGTAAGCTCACTGCTCGGGAAAGACTCGCTCTATTGCTCGACGAAGGCTCATTTGTAGAGCTGGATAAGTACATCACACATAGAAGCGACGACCCTACTCTCCCAAAATTTTACGGCGACGGGGCTGTTACTGGTTTTGGAACCATAAACGGCCGGCAGGTGTTTATATTTTCTTTTGATTTCACTGTTCTTGGTGGCTCACTTGGCGAAATGACAAGCAAGAAAATAACCAAGGCGATGGATCGTGCCATGAAGGTCGGCTGTCCCATAATTGGCATAATCGACTCTGGTGGCGCGCGCATTCAGGAAGGTGTAATGAGCCTTGATGGCTATGGCGAAATTTTCTTCCATAACACCATGGCCTCAGGCGTCATACCCCAAATCACGGCGAGCATCGGTCCATCTGCTGGTGGCGCAGTATATTCACCGGCAATGACTGACTTTGTGGTAATGGTTGAAAACGTCGGCCAGATGTTTGTCACAGGTCCTGAAGTAGTCAAGGAAGTGCTCAGCCAAGAAGTATCCTTTGAAGAGTTGGGAGGAGCGCGTACACATGCTACAAAATCCGGTGTAGCCCACATTATCGCTAGCAACGAATACGATTGCTTTGACAAGATAAAGAAGCTATTGTCTTTCATACCGCATAACAACGCCGAAGAGCCGGCAATAGTTGAGACAAGCGACGATCCGAACAGAATCGATCCCAAGTTGATTAATATCCTTCCAGAGAACCCCTACCAGCAGTATGACATGAAGGAAATAATCAAGTCAATAGTCGACAATGGCGACTTTTTTGAAGTGCATGAGCTGTTCGCTGAGAATATCCTCGTAGGGTTTGCAAGGATGGGTGGCAGGCCGATAGGTATCATTGCAAACCAGCCAATGTATCTGGCAGGCGCGCTTGACATTAATTCTTCAACCAAGGCTGCCAGATTCATCAGGTTCTGTGACGCATTCAACATCTCGATTGTGACGCTTGTTGACACTCCAGGATATCTTCCCGGAACAGATCAAGAGCACAACGGCATCATTAGGCACGGCAGCAAGCTGCTATTTGCATATTGTGAAGCCACTGTGCCCAAAGTAACGTGTATCATAGGCAAGGCTTATGGCGGCGCATACATTGCGATGGGAAGCAAGAACCTGCGCGCTGACATTAACTACGCGTGGCCTAGCGCCGAGATTGCAGTCCTTGGTCCAGAAGCCGCAGTCACTATCATACATAGAAGGGAGCTAAAGAATACTCCACATGCAGGTGATACAAAGAAAAAGCTTGCTAAAGAGTTTCGTGATAAATTCGCAAATCCGTATATAGCTGCTGAAAAAGGTGTTATTGATGTGGTTATAGATCCGATGGAGACAAGACCCATGATAATACAGGCGCTCAACGCTCTTGCCAATAAAAAAGAGTCAAGGCCTTGGAAGAAGCATGGCAACATCAACTTGTGATAACAAATGTCGAAAAAAATAACCTGCATACTGATTGCAAATAGGGGCGAAATAGCCCTCAGGGTTATTCGAGCCTGCAAAGATCTTGGGATAAAATCAATAGCAATTTACTCTGACGAGGATGTCCGCGCAGTGCATGTAAAGCGAGCTGATGAAGCCTACCACATCGGTCCGGCAGCGCCAGCTCAGAGTTACCTCAATATGACCAAGATAATGGAGACTGCCAAGGAGGCGGGAGCAGATGCCATTCACCCCGGCTACGGCTTTCTCTCAGAGAATGAGAACTTTTCTGAGATGTGCGAAAAAGATGGTATCATCTTTATCGGGCCAACTAGCAAAGCTATGGAACTTACTGGCGACAAGATGAAATGCAAAGCTGTCATGAAAAAGGCCAAAGTTCCAACGGTGCCTGGAAGCGATGGCATTGTTGAAAATATGGACGAAGCGGCTGATATTGCTGACGAAGCAGGCTACCCTGTTTTGCTCAAGTCCGCCTTTGGAGGTGGAGGCAGAGGCATTAGACTTGCTAACGATGAAAAGCAGTTGAGACAAGAGTTCGAAATGACGTCCGCAGAGTCGCGCGCAGCTTTTGGCAAGGCAGCCCTGTTTGTAGAAAAATACCTCGAGCGTATCCGGCACATCGAATTTCAGCTCATACGCGATTCGCAAGGAAACAGCCGGCATCTGTTTGAACGAGAATGTTCTATTCAGAGGCGTCATCAAAAGCTCATTGAAATGTCGCCTTCACCTGTGGTAGATCAAAAGACAAGAGAACGTATTGGTGAGATTGCAGTAAGAGCAGTTGATGCTGTAGACTATTTGAACGCCGGAACTGCAGAATTCTTGCGTGATACTCAGGGCAACTTTTACTTCATCGAGATCAATTCTCGCTTGCAGGTCGAGCATCCAGTAACTGAGCTGGTGACTGGACTAGACCTTGTAAAACTGCAGATAGAAGTAGCACAGGGCGAAGAGATCCCATTCAAGCAGCAAGATCTGAAGATGAATGGCTGTGCAATTGAATGCAGGATTAATGCTGAAGACCCATTCTATGAATTCGCACCTTCAACCGGCATTGTGCCAAACTGCAATATTCCCTATGGGCCCGGCATCAGGGTTGACACCTATCTCTACCCCGGCTGCAATGTATCTGGTTACTATGACTCCCTTGTAGCCAAGCTTTTGGCATGGGGTAGAAATTTTGACGAATCAAGAATTAGGATGAAAAATGCCCTTGATGAGTTCATGATCGAGGGAATCAATACTACAATTCCGCTTTACAAGACTATAATGAACGATCCAAACTTTATCAATGGCGAGCTCTCAACCGACTATCTTGAACGCTTCAAAATACTTAACAAGATGAACGAGGATGCAAAGGGAGCAGCCAAAAAAAGCGCAATGGCGGCAGTCGCAGCAGTGCTGTTGCAGTCAGAGTTTGTCAGGAAGAGTGTCGGCCATTCAGCAGAGCTCTGTGGCCAAGTCAAAGTGGAAAATGATGAGTGGATAGAATGCAGTTCAAAGTTGGCGACCTAGCTGAGATGTTAGAGGGCGAAGTGCTACGCACCACTGACAACAATTCTGTGCTGGTCAAGATAGGAGGCAAGCAGCATATTTTGCGGCTATTGAAATCTGGGACTAACGAGTTTGAATTTTTGCTTGACAATAGTTTTCACCATGCCAAGATCTTGCACTTGGGCACTGCAGAAGTGAAGATGATGATCGATGGCCAACCATTGGTAGTGAAAAAGCATAGCAAGCTTACAGAAGTGCTCGAGAAGGCATCGGCAGTGGGAGGAGTCGGAGGAGGCGACCGCAACCTTACAAGCCAGATCCCCGGCAGGGTGGTTAACATCGCAGCAAAGCCTGGAACCGAGGTTAAGAAGGGTGATGTTATCGTCGTGCTCGAGTCGATGAAGATGCAGGTGGCGGTGAAGGCTCACAAAGATGGCAACCTGAAAGAAATAAAGGTAAAGCAGGGCGCCAGTGTCGCAAGAAATGAGGTACTGGCAGTCATTGAATAATACTACTTCTTAGTCTTCTTGAGCACTTCTTTGATCTCGTTATACTTTGGCTCTATTGTTGGGTTATCTGAAATCCACCTGTAGATTACCTTGCCGTCTTCATCAAGGATAAAGACTGATCTTTTTGCTGCATTGTAACCTTCCATGGTACCGAGTTTACTCATTACAATGCCATATCTTTTGATAGTATCGCGTTTGTAGTCACTCAACACTGGAAAGTTAAGATGGTGATTCTGAGTGAATGCCTTATTTGCATGAGGACTGTCAACAGAAATAGCTACTATATTTGCTCCGTAGTCTCTAAGCTCGTCAAGCTGATCACGAAAGGTACACATTTCTGTTGTACACACTGATGATGCTGCCGCTGGAAAGAATGCAACGATTGTTTTCTTGTCCCTAAATTCACTCAACTTGCGCCACTTCTGGTCTACATCTGGGAGTTCAAAATCTGGAGCTTTGTCACCTATATCTGGAACCGATACAAGGGATGTGTTAGACATATGGCTTGCAGTTGCTGAGCTCATAATAAAAACATTTCAGCGTAAATATTCAAAATTATAGGTTTTGTTACTACAACTACTCCATATACATAAGTTGACACTACACGCTGCATGACCTTTCTTCCTTTTAATGAAAAACGCTCTTTGCCGCAGTCCAGCTTCATTGTTTGAAGGAAAGGTATTGTTAGACTAAGATACGTTACTGCTATCACGCCATTGCCAGCATCTCGGTGATAGGATATTCTTTGCTACGAACTGCCGCCGCCACCACGCCGCCAATACCATACCTCCATTCATTCTTTTCCATATCAAGAATAAATGCAAGCAGAACATTTTCAAGAGCATTTATTATTTTGTCTCCTTTTGTCCTAGTTGCCTTTCTTGGAGCACCCGTAGCTCCAGTGTCTGTCAATTCTTTGAACTTCCAATATATCCTGATATTATCTGGCAGTTTTGGTATAACCTCTTTGGGTGCTAGAGTCATATTTACAAGATCGGGCCTGACAGCGAGCATTGCAGATGTTTCTGCCTCTCCACCGTGTCCTAGACCATCCCAAACGTCAAACAATTCTTTGTCTATTGATCCAACTAGAGTCCACCATGATTCCAGACAAGATATTACAACCCCCGGATTTCTCTCCTTAATTATTCTAGAAGCTAATTCGATGGGCGCGATGTTACCATCGTGACCATTTATTATTAGAATACGTCTTATATTATTATTCACCAAACTTTGCAAAATATCACGTACCACATTCATCATCGTATCTGGCTCAAAACTAACAGTCATAAAGAAGTCTTTGTGGTGGGAACTCATCCCATATGGAATTGGAGGGAAGATGACCATTTTTTTACCATAGCGTGCAGCAACTCTTTTGGCAAGTTCAAATGGCATGATGAAATCTGACCCAAATGGCATATGGTCTCCATGATTCTCGCAAGCTCCAAAGATTAATAATCCTACAGTCTCGCGTGAGTTGAAGTGCTCTAGCTCACTGGCATTCATTTCTGAAAGAACACTACGACCACCATAATCTTGTTGTTTTTCGCTGCCACTCTCCACATTTCTTAGTATAAGGTTTTGTTGATAAAGTTTATCATATCGAATGATGCCCATAATGTGAACCATCTGTGATGATAATGGCATCAATGGAGATTTCTTTTTTCACACTCAACAGCAAGTAATATGTCGGATAAGCCTACATATTGTTTCACTTTTGGCATTCATCAATTCTGATTGTGCATTTCCCCCGGATTGAATCGGTCAAGAAGATACATTATTCGCAAACTTCATACATGTCAATTTGGTCCCTGATTGGACTTCCTTTAAAGGATTTAGATCAGTATGTCGTGTCAAATAATAAAGAGAATGGATCCTTATATGCTAAATCGCAGTGTTAAACTGCTACCACTTCTAGTACTTCTCCTCTAAGTACCATCAAGATCGTCGAATGTTTGTTTTGGTCTTTATCCTTTCCCTTCTCTCTTGACTAATTATGTCCAATTGTGACCATTCACAACCATAGCTGATTAAGTTGTTTATTTGATGAAACCTACGTTGAGGCTATGGCGCCTGTTACAGATAATAGCACTAATGATCAAAAAGAAAGACGCTGCCCCCGATGTGACAAAATAAGCGAATATATTGTCGGTAATTGCAGATTGTGCGGGCATGACATTCGCTAAACAAGAATATCTCGGCCCTCTTATTCAAACTTTGTACCCAGCCGTTTCCATCAGCAGATGGAAACCATTCATATTATGATGATATGTTGCCGATCTTCTAGCTGTAGTGTTGTAGACAGCTGGCCAAGGGAGATGTCACCGGAATCTGCTGCATTGTATCCGGCTCCTAAAAAATAGTGCTGTTGTCATGCCAAATGATACCGCTATCATCACACCATCATCTGCGTCGATGTTTCTAGTTCACCTGGTATCTCTACACTAGTTTAATTTATCATGCTTGACTTCCCATGGACTAATTCCGTGTGGAGCTTTTTCCTCTAAAGTGACGAAAATGTTTTTGTTTTCTGTACTTGGTACAGGCTATTGCGAGTTCAATTAACTCAAAAAGAAGATTTTATTGAGTGGTCGCTGACACCACAGCCGCCATGCTGTCGCATTATGATAATCGTAGCACACCTAGGATTCACCTCATTTTAGTCCTCGTTATTCTTAGCAATCAATTTGAATGTCTGATCTGATCGAGAGTCATTAGTTCAGATTGGTATTCTCATTGTTTCTTGTAATGCCTATCCTTGGAAGAGCTAGAGAATGTTGCGATCCTTCAGCAATTCGGCAAGCAGGATAGCGCCTTTTGCCGATCCCATCTTTTCGTTGTGCGACAGAAGCATATACTTGATGCCGTTATCAAATGCCGTGTCCTTGCGGAGTCTTCCGACAACTGTAGTCATGCCGTCGTTTATTTCTCTATCAATTCTTGGCTGCGGCCTTGTCGGATCATCATGCACGATGATGTAGTCCTTTGGTGCACTTGGCAAGTCCATTATAGTCACATTCTTTGAGAATTTCACCATCTCTTTCTTTACGTCTTGTGCCTCTGCTGTCTGCTTGGTTTCCACAAATACCGATTCGGTGTGACCGTCAAGCACTGGAACTCTTGTGCAAGTACAGCTAACCTTGAGCGGCGCAGGAGCAATCGAGCCATTGTTCAAACGACCCAAGATCTTCTTCGTCTCAACCTGTACCTTTTCCTCCTCCTTTGGAATATAAGGGATGATATTGTCCATGATGTCAAGTGCGATGACGCCCGGCGACCTTCCTGCGCCAGAAAGGGCTTGCATAGATGTCATGAACACTCTGTCGATGCCAAATCTATCAAGTATCGGCTTTAGGGTTATTGCCATGCCTGTAGTCGTGCAGTTTGGCAGCGGTGCAATAAACCCCTTCCAGCTGCGGTTCTTCCTCTGGATGTTCAGCAGCTCAGCATGATTATCGTTAATGCCGGGTATCAATATTGGTACATCACTTTCGTAGCGGAATGCTGGAGCAGGACTTATGACGGGTGTGGTCTTGGCGAACTTAGGCTCTATTATTTTTGCGTCATCTGATTCGAGGGCAGTAAATATAAGGTCAAAATTCTCTGGCTTGATGTCGTCCACTTTGCTGACAACCATGTCCTTGATGTACTCGGGCACTTCTTCCCTATTGTGCCAGCGCAAAATGCCAGAATTTGGATCACGGATTGCGTCAACATATTTTTTTCCAGCAGACTTTTCAGATGCGGCCACCTGTGTCAGTTCAAACCAGTTGTGTTTGTTCAGGGCAAGAATGAATTCTTGGCCAACTGCGCCCGTAGCTCCGATGACTGCTACTTTGAGCATATATATAGGAGCGGTTGGTGTGGTGGAACTAATAATCGTTATTGATATTCTTTGTTTTATGTAGCTGTGTGTGCTTGGACATCCTGATTTAGTGTACGCTTTTCAAATCAGAGGAGAGTTCATTCGGCGCCCTTCCTCATGATGACACTAAAGAAACTCAAACTCAAATTAAGTATTCAATACCCCGATGGGTTCCTATATGATTCCAACTATTGCTAACGCTCGACGTACCGTCGTCTCCTCGTCTCCTACCTTCATAGATCGCGTATCTTTACTCGGCGCCTTCTTCCTTTCCTAAAGCCTTACCGATACCTTCCACTTTTTTTGTTGGGCTGTCTGAGCTTGTCTTTGCAACCTCTTCCTCAACTTCGGAGGCTGCACCCGGTCCAAGCTCCCCCTTCCTACCTCCTCCCATTCCAATTGTTTCCTTTGCTTTATCCTTAATATCTTGTCCAGTTTCTCCTCCCATTCCAATTGTTTCCTTTACC
This sequence comes from uncultured Nitrososphaeraceae archaeon, assembly GCA_963786915.1. Lineage (GTDB taxonomy): Archaea > Thermoproteota > Nitrososphaeria > Nitrososphaerales > Nitrososphaeraceae > Nitrososphaera. Next base: position 77,824 of record CAWBAU010000007.1, on the reverse strand, counting down.
TTGCCCTTGATTTTATCTCCTATCGAATCACTGGTCATTGAAAGTGCATAGCCAACAGAGTATTAATACGGAATAGAGAAGGTTATTAGGATTATGTTCTACTTTCTGATGCAGATTCCTAAATTGCTGCATTTATTGTTGCTTCTACTATCCTAATGCATTGTATATATATCACTAGCGATAACGTTGGTTACTAGCTTTGGTATAAGTGAAGGAGGATACCTCGGAAAGGCTTGCTCCTTCGAGGCTCACCACTAAACGATTCTCTTTGTTGGTTATGCAAGACATGGAATTACAGTATATTGGATAGGATATTATTACTAGCTAACGTCAGCTCATTCATAGAAAAAGTGAACTTGTTTATGAAAGAAGGCAACGCTTCGAGGGCACGGTGGTTAAGCAGGCCCGGCTATCCGAGAAAGATCCAATATATTTATGTTAAATAATGTAGCCAAAGTCTGATGCTTTGGCTTTCTCATCATGTTCTTCGCTATAGGCAGTCTTGTAATCCTGATAATACACTTGCTTGATGCTGTCAGCCAATGCTTGAAGTTCTTCCTTATCGTTAAGCTGGTTCTTTCGCTTGGACTCTATTCCGAGCGATCTTAATTCATTTTGCCAGTAGTTCTCAATGTCTGATTGTTGTTCTGTCATGGCACTATCAACACTACCCTCTGTGATCCTAATCACTCCTCAAAATGTAATTTAACGGAAATGGAATATTTTTTTGAAGGGATAATGGTGGTTTTTGTCCATATTTGATGCATTAAGAACAATACTGCAATTACCCCAATGCCATATACACATCATCATCATTTGTAATATTGTCCAAGAGCATGCCCACAGTCGGCTTGTCAAAAACTGGCGCAATATGATAATGCGGATCTGCAGAACAGGATTAGAGCAAAAAGGCTTCTTCTAATTCGATGCTTTTACAGATTCCAGAGAAGCATTAAAAGGTTTAAACCAAATTACTATGACATGTTACCGTTGACATTCCATGCCCCCTATGAAAGGCTCTGAGTTTTTACAGAAATGAGGAAGCAAGATAGCAATCCCTACATGATATATTCTTAACAACCTCGAAGTGTATTATCAAAGGATTTAAAAGTATTTTTTAGATTAGTGACACCGTAATTCATAAGCGCCACAGCTTGATGCAAGGTCTCTTGCGGTAAAGGAAGAGGGATCAGTCATCCGTATGGCAAGTCTTTTTGAAATTCAAGACCTTTGGACAACCGTATTATTATTACTTGTATCTACTTTCTCCCTAATTACAAAGTCACTGACAGTTTTTGTTTCAGTTCTTGGCTTCTTCCTTATTACTATCTCTTCCTTCACACGAGGTTCCTTCTTTATCTTGGCATTCTCATGGATTAAAGGAATTCGTATCTCAGTTCTTGTGGTCTTTGAAGGTGGGTTTTCTAATGTCGTCGTATTGTCTTCTTCTGCTGTTGCTGGTGGTCTTTTTTCTATGACTAACTCTTCATGCATAAGAGAAACTTCTATAGTCTTTGTTTCTGTGACAGGTTCTTTTATTATTATGACTTCATCAGTTAAGACCTTCTTTGATACGTTGAGCTTTTCTTCAATAACGGGTACGGTTATCTCTTCTTCTCCGTCTTTTTTTTCAGTCTTGATGGTTCTTAGCTGTGCAGCATAATTTTCGATGTCACTGATTTCATAATCTGCAAGTTCAGCTCTGGCTATTGAAAGCAGCAAGTCGGGACCATCTAAGCCCTGCACACAGCCCTTAGGCACTCTATAATTATAGCTGGTATGAGGACCCTCAGATGAAATTATTATTGCCTCCTCTTTGTCAACAGCGGCTATTACTTTACCTGCATGCTGATAGTCCACAGTCTTGACATTTTTGCCTTTGACGCTATCCCAGTCGGTGATGATAGAGGAGGATGGTGATGGTTGCTGTTGGTCAGCGGATGAGGACATTTTTATATTCTCTGCCTCGAGACTACATCTGTCATCATTCTGTCCCCATAATGCCTTGCCGCCTGGTAGCAGCGCCCGACGCGTTGATTCTTTCCTTTGTCACAGTATCGCTTACAGTCCTAGTTTCAGTGATTGGTTTTTTCTTCACCACTACCTCTTCTTTAACAAATGACTCTTTGGTTACTTCAACTTCTTCTCTGTTCAATGGCACTTTAATTTCTGTTTTCGACTTTACGGGACCTTCTGGAGACGAGGAAGAATCCTTAGCAGGTCTTCTCTCTACAACAAGTTCTTCATGGGTAACTGGCACATCTATTGTCTTTTTCTCTGCAACAGGCTCCTTTGTAAGAGTATATTGAGTAGTTGAAGTTGGCTTTGACACGTTCAGCCTCTCTTCTATGAGTGGAACGGTGGTCTCTTCTTGTTCTTGCTGACGCTCTTCAGTGATAATATCGCTGGGTTTTGCTTCATATGCTCTTGCACTGTCAACTTTATAGGAAGAAGAGGAGATTTTGTAGGCAGTTTCGTTAAGTAACACTTCTGCTCCGTTAAAGCCCGATACAAGAGACCTTGGTATCTTGTATTGTTCGCCTCCACTCTGCGATGAGATGATTATCGTATCTTCGTCATTAGGTACTGCAATTACTTTGCCCATTCCCTGATTGTCTAGCGTCCTGACATTCTTGTGAATTATCCTGTCCCAATTAACAACTGCATCTCCGGGGGACGACGGTTCTGAGCTTTTAGACTCAACTGGATTTTCACTCATAGTAGGATTACATCCTTGTATTGTTAGTCACTGTTCAGCCTTCTTCTTATTTGCTACCTGAAATATCAACCTTTTCACTTGTCACAGTATCGCTTACAGTCCTAGTTTCAGTGACAGGCTTTTTCTTCACCACAACTTCCTCTTTTACATAAGGCTCCTTTGTTACCTGTACTTCCTCTTTGTTTAGCTGAACTTTCGTGTCCGTTTTGGATTGAACTGGTCTTTCAGTAGTTGTTGATGATGATTCACTTGGGGATCTCCTTTCTACCGTAAGCTCTTCATGCGTAACAGGTACCTCTACAGTCTTGGTTTCAGTGACAGGTTCCTTTGTTATTGTTACTTCTGAAGTAGATGTACTCTTTGACACATTCAGCCTCTCTTCTATTAGAGGTATCCTAGTTTCAACGTCTGGTGATGTTTCTTGTGTCTTATAGTTCGAATATTCGTTGTTGTCTGGCGGTGAGTCGCGCTTCCACCCTTCCAAGTCGCTTTCAGAAGCATTGAACCATAGCGTGTCACCATCAAAGCCTTGCACAAGGTATTTTGGTATGTAGTATTTTTGCTTGCTTACCATGCCTTTTTGTGTGAGGACATACTGCTGTCCTGCCTCCTGCACTTCTCCAAAATCAGAGTCATCGACAGCACCTCTTGCTTCTTTCTTGATGATATTATCCCAAGCAATTGATTCATTTGTATTTGACATACATAAGACAGCAATGTATACTATTTAACATCCTGCGTTTTTTCTTGCCCTCAAAATTCTTAGAAGTATAATCTGGTCTGCCTAACTAGATCATAAATCTCTTTATGCTTCTAAAGCGTTATTCATGGAACTAAGATCTAAAATCAAGGCGTCAATGCCAGCTCGAGCATAAGAAAAACATATTTTCTGTCCAATGTTAATCAAGTACATATCATCTGTTGTACTGTTACGATGTACTGTTACGATGTACTGTTACGATGACAAATCCTCAATTTTGCCATTAGGATGTTTTATCTTGACGCTTTCTTTCGTAACGCTCATTTTGATTTTCTTATTTTCAACTATTCTTCTTTTCCGAATCACAAGATCATTTAACTTTGCCATTTTCTTAGTTATTATTATCTTCTCTCCATAAACAGGGACTACTTTTTCCACCTCTTTTGTGCTTAGAGGCACAAAATTCCCCTTGGGCTCCATATCTCCGGATTTTCTCGAAGTGTCATTTTTTCCAGAGAATGCTTTTTTGAGATCGGATAAAATCCCACTCCCGCTGCTCATAGGTTTGCCATTAACATAAATCTCTTCATATGTCACAGGAACTCTGACTATCTCAGTCTTTGTAACCCATCTCTTTTCAATGACAGTATTACTTGTGACTGATTCTTTTGATATAGAAGGCTTCTCTTCAACAACTGCAATTGTGTGTAGTGTCGTTGGAGTAAATGACATTGAAGAAGGCGATGGCATGGAAGGTTCTGAAGAAGAAGTATTATTCTCAGAAGAGCTGTTGTCGTTGTTGTACCCATCTGTCATTTCTATCTACATACAATTGCAGATTATGCATTATAAGAATATCAGATAGACCTCGCCATAGCTGTAAATAAAAAAAGGCTCGCCTAAACAGCACTCCAAATTTCTCATAGGATATTTGTTAGTGCAGTAACCAATCCTGCCTCGTTCCAATAAATATAAGTAATTGCCAAAGTTGATACTATTGGCAGCAAAAAGCGTGTGGATCCTATCACCAGAGTTGTGATACCTACAAGCTGAAGTTACCTTGAAACAAAGCCAATTGACATGACAATGTAGCGCCAACCGTCCTTGGGATCGAGGGATGATAATTTGCCTTGTAATAATAACGTAGCTATCTCTATACTAGCTGAGTACACCTATTAAAACAAGTTTATTCTTTTGGCGCACTTGACATGGTAGTAGCGTGGTGGTTTGCCATGCTTCTTTACTATTGGAGATAGCTTCCCAATTTGCTGGTTGCATAGATGACACAGTCCTTTTTGCTTGATGGTCAAATACAAGGCAATACGCTTGTATCCTACCATTTGATAGGTATACAATTCTCCAACCATAGCTTATTGTAACGCATAAAGAAACGGCTAAATTTGATATAAAGTTTCAGTCAGTAACCTTTACTTTCAGTTGCGCATACGAACCGGGTTGTCACCGTCATCGTCGTGATCATCTCATCGCTCAACTACTTGAGGAAGGGATATACAAGATACCAGAGCCTCACGAGAAAATTAAACATCTTTGTGATCTGTTCAATACGTTATTAATAACGCGTCATAGAGGATCTCGGGTTTTTCAATAATAACAGAATAACTCACAATTGTTGTCCTTTAAACCTAATTTCAACTTTCAAAGATATGTTTCTTTTCCTTCTTTTTCACTAAACTTGCCATAAATCGCGTTGGTATATGCCAATTGCTTTCACCTTCAATTTTTAAGCCTAAAGTCGCGCTGTTATCTTCTTTGCAATCCTTTTATCTGTTGCAATCCAACATAACTACCAATGGGTCTTCTAGACAAACTAAGGCGCAAGAAAGAAGAAACTGTAGAAAGGGTCAAAGAACAAACAACTCCTCAGCCTACCCATCCTACTAATGCAGAACCACCTCCTGGCAGAAGGATCAAAAAGTATACTTCTGAAGGAAAACCAATCTATGAATGATATAACTTTATCTTTTACAGTTATGGTTCTTCTAACTGCTGGTGGCGAGAGCTTATCTCACCAAAGATGGCCTATGTTTCATAAGACCATTTGCTTCTCCTCTTCTAAGGTAATGATACGTCCCCACATAACGTATTAATAAGATAGTTGTACTTCTCCTGTCATATCTACTCAATACCGGATCTACTATCCATCTCTTTTAAATAACTTGAAGAGTATATGTATTGTGTATGAAGAGTTGTGATAATTGCTCTGCGGAACTTTCAAAATTCTCTTTATTCAATCCAAATAAGAAAATCTATCGCTACAACAACGCAATGCTTTGTATAAACTGCTATAGAAAAATAAGTTCTCGTGAACCGTTAAAAGAGGAAGCTTGATTATTGCTGCCTATTCGTGAATTGGCTTTCCTTCCGATGCATATCGTTTGATCCTCCTTCTAGTTTATGTATGTGCATTGGACTTGGAATGAAGTCTGTAATAAGCAAATGGTTATGACTTTAGTTATCTAAAGTTCTAAGAATAACTTCAAATGAAACCTTGGAATAATTAAATCATATATGGTGCATGAATTTTTGGATATATGGCATCTCCAATTGAAAAAAAAATTGATGATTGGCAGAAAATCGTAAACAAACCGATCTTTACTAGAGATGGTAAAGATATCGGAGTTGTCGAGTCAGTTCAAGCAGAAAAAATTATTGCCACATTCGGTCCAATAACGCCAACCAAATATCTCATTCCCAAGTCGTCTATTGTAGATTTTGATGAACTGGGAGTAGTTCGTTTGAAGGAAGACGGCGACTTTGTAGAACATAATTACAAGTTTGCATGAGCCAAACACCAATAACCACACACTAGTATTATTGGTAATCATGGCAGATAGACCACATATAATAGGAAACAATTTGGTGCAACTGTTAAAAGACATATGGCTTCAAAGAAGAGCATGAGTCATGACAGTCGCCTTGCTGATGCCGCAAAGTCGGGAGTAACTCCTTCGACTCTTTCTGCTGCTGTTAGGATAAAACAGGATTATCAGAACTTTCTTAAGGAGGCCCAGCTCCTCATGCCCAAAGTAGATCAAAGCCTTCTTCTTGATATCTTATACTATCAAACTAAATATCCTGATTGGGAAGGTAGCGTGGTGTTTCGGGTAGTATATCCCGCAGACTTAGATATTGATCAAAAGAAGGAATGGATATATCAAAAATATCAACGAATGTCCAAAGTTGAAGAGGAAAAGACGCTAAAATTCAAAGCAATAAGAATGTCAATGGAGGAGTTAGGCAAAATGTTGGATGAGGATCGGGATATACAATACGTCACCGGTTCAGCTACATTAACGCCTACGGATTCCTACAGCATATGATTCGATTCAAGTCTAACCAGATTCAATTAATGCCAAGCCTGCTGAAAATCAGAAGATGTATGTCTATATCTCTGTCCAGTTTATGGCAAAACTATTTTCCATAGTATTATGGTGATTCTTGCAAGCTTGGTCTTGGTCCAAGTGTTACATCGATTTGAATGATCTGTCCATCCCTCCATACGGTAAGTGTTACTGTTTCTCCAACTTTTGTAGCCTGCTGTAGGTACCCAAGCACATCATCTATTTTTCTTATATCCTTGTCATTTATCGCCAAAATAACATCTCCTCCTAGTGGAATCTCCCTTCCGTCAAGTTGAGCTGGAGTATCGCCTCCTTGTACCCCTGCGCTGTCAGCAGGACCACCTGGCGCTCGCCTCTATAACTAAAAATCCCCTGGGCTCACCAAGACCTATTGCCTCTGCTATTTCAGGCGTCATGTCTATTCCAGAGACCCCAAGCCAGGGATGCTGATATGAACCTGTTGCGATAAGCGATGGCGCGACCTGAGTTATTGTATTTGAGGGAATTGCAAATCCTATTCCTGCAAAACCGCCCGTCGTAGAAAAGATAGCAGAATTGATGCCAATCACTTCACCCTCCATATCCAAAAGTGGCCCGCCTGAATTGCCGGGGTTGATCGCTGCATCTGTCTGTATTACATCTGGAATGGAAAAGGCAGGTGCTGCTACATTAGACAATGGATCTTGATAAACCGGAATCAGTCTATTTAGGCCGCTTACGATCCCTTCAGTCATCGAGCCAGAGAGCCCAAACGGATTACCAATTGCTACAACCTCTTGACCTACTCGCAATGAAGAAGAGTTTCCAAGTGGCAAAGGTTTTAGCTTATCTGTAGGAACGTCATCTTGCACACGTAGTACAGCAAGATCGCTATACTGGTCTGTACCTACTACTGTTGCCCGATAAACTGTTCCGTCGATAAACGTTATGCTTATGTCATCGTCCCCTGCTACAACATGATAGTTAGTGACAATATGACCGCTAGTATCGTAAACGAATCCCGATCCTAGGGTAACTCCTGAAAGCATGTTATTATTATTAGTCGCTGTACCGCTGACCTGAACTACTGATTGTTGGGTATCTCTGAATAAATCCTCCAAAGTTAAGGTGTTATTCCTTGTTATCTGAACAGCATTTGTCGTGACATTGGCTGGGCTATCTACCAACTCTCCTCCTTGGGCAACCCTTGCTGCTGGCGGTATTTTATGCCCTAAATTGTATTGAGAAGGAGTATAATATCCCAGAGTGCCGATCGAAGCCAATAGAACACCAACACAAATAATAGTTACGAGAATTGCGCGCTTCAATTTCCTTCACCGAGATTTTGTCTACTGCCGATATTTATTACCATCGCACACATTACAATAAAAATGACTATCTATAAAAGTGGTGTCATTTGATTTAGTATTGGAAGGTTATAGGAATCTGCAATATTTTCATATACAACAGTTTTCACTGTTATTATGAGTTTTGTAGATATTATCTTAGACTGATTTCACATTTTTAAAATTATTGTTAAAACTCTCAACGGTTGAGCTCAAAATATCCTTCCAATATATATTTTAAGCAAAGACAAGCCTTGGCAATTCTGCTCCTTCTTAAACACGAGGCCATCTTTTGCGAGTTCATTTAAAGCATTTAGAATAGGGGTGTAAGCCATAAAATAACCCTCATGCGCATTTTCCTCTGTGCCTTTTTCTAATTACTCATTGCCTTTCCGTCCCTTTTGTCTCAGTCGCATTTCCATTCTATATATAGAAGTATAGATAAGATAATAGCGAAAAAGATGTCTTCTCCGCATCCAGATGACGAAGAAAGCAAAGGTTACTCGGCACATATGCGCGGTGTTGCATTGGGTATACTTGTAATGGGTGTTTCATTAGCTGTAATAATCATATTGTGGATACAATTTGGGCATATAGGCCCAGCTTTTTCAACACAAGTTATGCTACGACAGGAAGAGTCGCTACGTAAACAATATGGATTGCCGCCTCAGCAAACGATGAGTCCCCAAATGCTTGAGGTGCCGCCATCCTTAAGGAGTATTACAACAGGTACTAATGCAACAACAGGTACTAATGCAACAACAGGTACTAATGCAACAACAGGTACTAATGCAACAACAGGTACTAATGCAACAACAGGTACTAATGCAACAACAGGTACTAATGCAACAACAGGTACTAATGCAACAACAGGTACTAATGCAACAACAGGTACTAATGCAACAACAGGTACTAATGCAACAACAGGTACTAATGCAACAACAGGTACTAATGCAACAACAGGTGCTACTAGCAATACTACAGGGACAAATGCAACTAGTGCAGGCGGCAGTACTAGCGTTTCCATAGTTTCCGGCGCTTCAAGCCTGACTAACACCGCATACAATCCAAACCCTGTTCAAGTTAGCGTTGGCAATACAGTAACATGGACAAATGATGACTCACAACCGCATACCGTCACATCGGGAAGCAATGGACAGCCAGATAACAAATTCAATTCCTCACCAAACTTTAATCCATTGCTGACTCAAGGACAGACATTTAGCTTTACGTTTACACAAGCAGGCGACTATCCATATTTCTGTACGCTACATCCAAATATGGTTGGAACAGTCAACGTGAGCAGCTGACTTTTCTTTTTTGGTTAACTGGAAATCTTCCTTCTAAACTAGCGATATATATTATTCCCTCTTCTTCTCTCAAAGCCCCTATAATGCAAAAATTCTTCCCAATAATAAGGCTCTTCAATAATATCGCATAGACAATTACAGCACTCCGAATTTGTCAGTCAGGTTGTTTTAGGAACATTAGATTTTGTGCCCAGCAGTAATAATAGTTACTTCTGAAGCGTAGTATCGCCTGATGATGAAGTGGGGAATCCATGTCCCACCCAATTGGAGATGTAAAATGGTAATGTAATCCCTGATACATTTAATGCTGCAGATACAAAAACTGTTCTAGTGATTCAACTCAACTACTTGGTCTTGGTATCGCAGAAACGCCAAGGTTTGACTAATTTTGTATAAGAGGAGCTAGTGGCAGACCAGAAAACATATTCATGAAATTAGTTTCTAACACTGTGTCTCTGTATATGACTGATCTGCATCATCCTTTATCAGACATGAACACGTTTATCATGGCAAATATGGATGCCTTTGAGTGCATAGCAACTAAGCTTGATGTACGAGAATTTAGCTCGCAAGATGTCCCTGAAGAGATAAAGTCGAAAATCTTAGAAGCTGCACGACTGACAGGTAGCGGCCTTAATACTCAGCATTGGCGATTTATTATTATAGAGGAAGAGAGAAACCTTAAAAAACTTGCCGAGGACAGCACAAGTGGTGGCTGGGTTTCAGGTGCCAATTTTGCAATAATTGTATTGACAAACCCTCGACATAAATTCCACATGATTGATGCTGGTAGGGTGGTTCAAGATATGCAATTAGCCGCTTGGAATTATGGTGTGTCATCATGTTTATTTACTGGAGTACAAGACGAAAAATTGCGCGGTGATTTTCACATTCCAAAAGAACTAAATCCCACGATCATAGTAGGTTTCGGATTTTCTGCCAGAGAGATCTCTGGAAAAAGAAAGAACCGCATTCCACTAGATGAACTTGCCTACTATGAAAAATATGGCAACCCAAAGGGAGCATAAGGAGTGCTGGTATGAATTTACACTAGAATGGGATTGAAAGGAGGGGTTTTATCTCATATTAAAATGGCTATAGAGAGGACATTCTCGGGGGAACAGACAAAGCATATGCATGTATATCTTTTACAAATAAGCACGCCAGAGGTAGGTTTTTAATGGATTGACAACAACTTTTACTGCCCGACTATGCAAGCAAACCAACAGCAGCAGCTTGACGCCATCGACAAAAAACTTCTAAACGAGATACAGTGGGTCTTTCCTCTTGTTGACAGGCCTTATCTAGAGATTGCAAAGAGGTATGACATTTCAGAGGAGGATGTTATGCATAGGATAGCATTCATGAAGGACATAGGCGTCATCCGTCAGATCAATGCCATTTTTGATACAAGGCGACTTGGATACAAGAGTGCCCTTATTGCGTTTGCAGTCAGACCTGACAAACTTGATTATGTGGCAAAGAAAGTCAATGAGCATCCTGGGGTAAGCCACAACTACGAGCGCAATCATGAGTACAATATGTGGTTCACGCTTGCAGTGCCTCCTGGATCAGATATCAAGCGAGACCTTGACAGAATGACCTCATTTGAAGGCGTTATCAAACATAGAGTCTTGCCAACACTCAAGCTCTACAAGATCGGCGTCAAGCTCGATATGGTTAATAAAGATCCGGACAAGCTTGTGCCGACGGACGATGTGAAGCATCTAAATCCAGAGAAAGTGCGGCTAAGTGAGCGTGACAGAGAGTTCATCCGTGAATTGCAGAAGGACTTGGCAATAACGCCAGAACCCTTCAAAGAGTTTGCCAATAGTTTAGGTGTAACCACAGCGGAATTGTTTGTCAAGGCCACAGAATATGAAAACACTGGCATAATGAGGCGCTTTGCAGCAATACTTCGCCACCGCGAAGCTGGCTTTGTAGCAAATGGTATGGTCGTATGGCATGTCCCAGAGAACAAAGTAGACGAAGTAGGCTTCAGATTCGCTGCGTTTCCACAGGTGAGTCACTGCTACAGGAGACCTGTGTATCCTGACTGGAGGTTCAACCTTTTCAGCATGGTACATGCCCGGACGCTGCAGGCGGCTGAAAAGATTGCTGCAAACATGTCAGAAACAGTGGGTATAAGGGACTATCAGATACTGTTTAGCTCACGAGAGTTCAAGAAAGAGCGGGTAAAATATTTTGTCTAGTGCGTCCCGTCGGAGCTCTCTTAAGCAGCAGCTCTAAATAGCCTGTATGTAATTTTCAATGATGACAACCTGCAAGCTTCTGATGATATGGTCTTGCAGAAGACACATCCTCAATTGCACTCATTTAACAACAGGCTCGACATAAAAATTCTTTTCATACATCTCCTCCATTCTTTCAATTTCAGCGCTATTGAGGTATTTGCCGTCTGAAAGCGATGTAAACAGTTCTATTTCTTCAACGCTTATCATTGTCGGCAGTATGACTGAAATCTGCTTTTGCGACAGTATGAACTTAATCGCAAGTTCTGTGATGTTCCATCCCTTGCTGCTTGCAAGAGGTTTCATATTCTCTATCTTTTGCATCGCTTCAATGATGAACTCTTGCTTTCTAAAACTGCGGTGGTCGTTCTTGTCAAACTTTGTATCGGTACTGACCTTGCCCGTAAGTAGGCCTGATGCATCAGGAACCCTTACCATTATGCCGACATTGCACCGCTCTGCCGCCTGCATAAAGTCTCGCGCAGGGTCCTGCTCTAAAATATTGTAGACAGTTTGGAGGCATGTAATGTTCCTCTTTTCAATGGCTTTCAGGCCTTCGTCCTTCCACCCTATCGCTGGTCCAAGCGCCACTCCGTGGCTCTTGATCGTGCCTTTTTTCACCATGTAATCAATAGAAGCAAAGAGCTTGTCGTTTGCTATTGCGTCCATCTTGGGATTGTGGAGGCTATAAACATCTATGTAATCAGTCTGCAGGCGGTCGAGGCTCTGAGCAATAGCAAACTGCAAAAATTCTTGGTTGTGCTTTTGTGGTAGTTCATTGTGTCCTACCTGCTTGGCGCTATACATGTCATAGCCCCACTTTGTAGAATAGACCACATCGTTGCGCATATCCTTGAACGCCTGTGCCATAAGCTTCTCGCTTTTTCCCTTGCCGTATATGTCGGCGGTCTCGTAAAAGTTGATACCCAAATCATATGCGCGCTTTAGCATCCTGATGGCTTCATCATCGTCAACCTTTTTCCCCCACCAGTCAAGCGCTATAGTCCATGCACCAAAGCCAATCTCGCTTACCTTTATGCCACTCTTACCCAAAGTTCTGTATTTCATACAGCTATTGATAGCACTCCCTTCACTTCAGACGCTATTTTGTTGAATCGCAGATCATTCATTATGGCTCTGCCGCTTACATCTATGTCAAGCGGGATCCATGATCTGCACCCAATCCATTCCGGCTTGTTTTCAACCAAGATCGGACTATCAAGTTTGAAAACACGTAAGAGTATTACACTCATAGGCTTCTTAGGATTGTAATCCATCCTTGCATTAACATAGCTTTCGCTCCAGATATGGTAGTTTGCAAGCATTCTGAGAGTAATGCGGTCAGTTATTTCCTTGACTTCTACAGATTCTGCATAGCTTGTGATCCTGTTGGTTCCAGCAGCCGGCTGATCCTTTAGCACTTCGTCAAGTTTATCTGAATAGTCAGCCTGCAAATGATCTTTTGCCTGGTGCTCGTACGTTGGAAATAGCAGAAATCTGTCGTGCTTGACTTCGAAGCCTTGGCGGTATTCCAGTATGCCGCCCTTACGTAATAGAAGAACCTGTCTGCCCTCTTCAAGAGCCCTGCAGACGACAGCCCATTCTTTCAGCGCCTGCATAATTATCCTAGACTTTTAATGATGTCTTCAACTCCCTTATAAATGCAGACAATCATTGGAGTGTCACGGATTATATACTTGCTCACTTTGGTTTCGCGCAGCTGAATTATCAATTCCTGAAACGCCGTCAGATCTTCAGTTTCAAAGGCGAGCATGAAATCCTGATCATCAAGGCCAAAGGAGTAGGTAGTGTTGAGTCTGATCTTTGGAAACTTACGTCCCACTAAAATGTGCTCTTCCATCATTTTCTTTCGCTCTTCAAAAGGGAGCAGGTACCATTCCCTTGACTTGACAAAGGGATAGACGATACAATACTTCATAGGCTGCTCGTCAGTCATAAATCCGGGGATTACCTTCGATGAGTAAACAGATGGTCTTGTTGCAGAGAGGAAAACATATGATGGCATCAGGTATTTGCCAATGACAGTTGAATAGATTTTGGATGTCATTACCTGTGTTTTTTCTAGAGAGTTAGAAATCATCCAGAGCATCAAGTCGCTATCTTCTCGTAGGCCTAGAGTTGAGTAAGTCCTCACCTTTATCTTGGTGTTAGCAACCTCAATTAGATTAGCGAACTCTTTGGCTGCTTCCTCCTTGCCTATCTCATTTAGCCAGCGCCACTTAGGATCTAGCCTGTAGAATGAAAAGTTGAGAAAAGTTGTGGCCTGAGGTTCGGCTGCTGCTGCTTCTGCCATCTGGGTGGAAGTAATTTACTGCGGCCTAATTTTTACTTGTCTTCTTCTAAGCCGAGCCAGCTGTACCCCTTCGCTTCCAGTTCTTCAGCCAGTTCTTTGCCGCCTGATTTAATAACCTTGCCCCTTGCCACTACATGGACATAATCAAGTTTTTTGAGGTAGCGAAGGATTCTGGCATAATGAGTGATTACAAGCACGCCTGCGCCCGTATCAATTAATTTATTTATTGCCTCAGCAACCGACTTGACAGAATCGATGTCAAGACCCGAGTCCGGTTCATCTAAAATCGCGATATTCGGTTTGAGAACCAGCATCTGCATAACTTCTGATCGTTTCTTTTCGCCACCTGAGAACCCCTCATTGAGGTAGCGGCTTAGAAACGAAGGATCTAGTCCCACCGCGTCGAGGTTTTTCTTGACGTACTCGTGGAATTCACGAACTGTAATGAAGACTTCACGGTTTTGTTCCTCACCAAGCGACTTGTTGAGAATGTTGTAGGCATTTCTCAAAAAATGGCTGTAGCCAACTCCTGGAATCTCCGTCGGGTATTGAAAGCCAAGAAAGAGACCCTTTCTTGCTCTCAGATCAGTTGAAAGTTTGAGGATGCTCTCACCTGCGACCAAAATGTCACCCGAATCGATGCTATACTTAGGATGGCCCATAATGGCATTTGCAAGTGTGCTTTTGCCGGAGCCGTTTGGACCCATAATGGCATGAACCTCCCCCTTGTTGAGGCCAAGGTTGAGCCCTGTAAGTATTCCCTTGCCGTCAATGCTAATATGCAAGTCCTTAACCTCTAGAAACGTCATATTATAACAGTGTTATAAGCACTTAATATAAGTATTATGCGGATGAGAGTTCTGCTACGAACACAGGGAGTTTGCTCCACCTACTGCCGAGCCCAAGTTTTTGTTTCGTCAGAAGCAAATTCAGTTGTTTTCGATTTGGCTTAATAATTCTTCAAACAACACGATCTTGCAATTATTGGCATCGAGGATCGCAGGTAACACATCACAGATAGCTTATTTCAAAATTCCTTTTTGGTGCTATATCCTTCAGTTGACATTTGATAGAAATCTTATCACCAAGTTCTTTTTTGAGCATGAAATTCAAGTGCCCCGTAAGTGCGATTCTTGCAGTATTCATGTCCTTCGTGCTTTGCAATAGTAAGTTGATTATCTTGCACTCTATTCGTGAACTCTGCCATTCTCTTGGCGCAAGATACTTCATCTCTCGGCTAAATTCATAAGATGTGCCGGCTGGGCTCTTACTTATCCTACTGTGATCTTTCCTGTCATGTAAGGGTGTACCATGCAGTAGTAGTCGTATTGCCCAGGCTCAACTTGAGCAAGAGATATCGTGGCTGATTCGCCGCCATTGATTATGCTTGTGTCAAATGACTTAGCAGAGTTGGGATCGGTTGCCCCGGTTCCAGAGGTTGCAGTGTGTGGGACTGTGTCTTGATTAACAACTGTGACTTCATCACCTTTCTTTGCTGTCAGCTCCTCAGGATCATAGTCAGGGCTGCCCTGGTACTGCAGCACCTTCAAGGATGTTTATTATGGGACCACCACCACCACCAGCGGCACCGCCGCCACCTGTTGCTCCTGTTTGATTGCCTCCGCCTGCTGTTTGATTGCCTCCGCCTGCTGTTTGATTGCCTCCGCCTGCTGTTTGGACGGCTTCGCCAGTATTGCCAGTCTGATTACCACCCGAGGCTGGTGAAAGAGGTTGATAATACGGCGAATCGATCCTCCCTTCATCAGGGATTGCAGCTGTAAAAGAGGTGTAAGTTATGTAGCCAGTAATTGCACCAAGTGCAAGAATTACAGGAAAAGCGATTTTTCCAGGACTACCCATAACCGCTACACGCTAGCCAGTATCCCCTTAATAACTTCTTCTTCTGGATCACGACTATATTTCAAGGTGTTGCACTCTTAGACATGGTACAACAAAAAATGGTTACATGTAAAAACTGCTCTAGAAAATTTCTAGTACCCACAATCGACACCAGCAGGCAGGAGATAACACATGACATGATTGGAGCGACTTTTGCCCTCATCTGTCCATTTTGCATGGGGCACGCCCTCTATGCTGCATACGACTTGGAATAAGCTTTTATTCTGGACATGAGAAGACACTGTGTCTGTGCAGATGGGCAGTAAGAAGAATAACCCTTCCTTGTATTGCACACTGTGCGGTAACACCCTTACTTTTCATTATAGGTCGATGCCTGAATGGAACATCTCTGGTCAGATGTGCGGCCAGTGTTATACCAAGAAGTTGTTTGAGCACTACATTGCACCTTACAGGAAAACGTTGCAAAAAGGTAGCAAAGACTAAATACTAACTTTTGCTTCCATCAGATGTATGCCAACTGGATATATTCTAGTGAACTGCACTCTAGGCTCAGAGGAAAAGATAATTAATGAAATTACTAAGCTGTCTGACGTCAAAGAAGTGCGGGGCACTTATGGCGTTCATGACATATTTGTCAAGGTAAGGTCAGAGAACACAGAGGCAATGAACCACACAATTACAAACAAGATACGCAAGATTCCCGGCATTACGTCAACTGTAACGCTCGTTGTCATTGAAGAGCAAGGTGGCAAAGGCTAGATCAGACCAGTTCTTTCTTCCTATCTTCTGCCCTTATTCTCTTTATTTCATAAAAAATCATTCCCGAGCTTGCCGCGACTGTTGTCCAGCCAGCCGTTCCAATTATAGCATAATTAGAGTAATCTTCAAGCAAGAGGGCGATGCCCGCAGTTGCAATTCCTGCAAACCAAATTGCAACCAAAATATATACCTGCATTCCCTTTAGCCCCTTATATCCTCATCAAAGCCGAAAAAGTGTTTGAGCGTTTTGCCGCACCTAGTGCAGTTGCAGAATTCTATAAATTGGAATTCCTCATACTTACGGTAGACAAATGACTCTTTATGATTACAGAACATTTGTCGCAGGGCTTGGATCATATATGATACTGGTAGACAGGCTAAGTTCATTATTACTATTTCGTTGATATATGGGGCTTGATTATTCAACATGCTTGCTGGGCCCGTAGCGTAGTCAGGATATCGCGGCGGTCTTCGGAATCTTCGCTCTTGGTACGCCAAAGGCGGAGGAGGAGACAACCGCAGGCCGAGGGATCGAAGCCCTCCGGGCCCGTCCTTATTCTCTCTCAATATCTCAACGAGCACCTTTTGACCAAGATAACAAGGAAGTACTGCAAGATTAGTTTCGAATTACCGCATCCGTCATTACCTCATCATACCAAATGTTCTGAAATTGTGATATAGATTACAGCCTCAAGGGCTAATGAGGCTACTACTATTGCGGGTAAGCATCAGGGGTTTGCTGCCCCTCTTTGTAATTGTTGGCGCATTCATAGTAATTGGAGCCGTCCTTATCAGCTCAGGAGTTCTCCCTGAAGAAAGGGCGAGGGAATTTCGTTCTCTTACGGATGTTTCAATAGCAAGCGACATGAAGGTAATAAAAGAACCGACACTCGGAGATAATACATTCATTTATGCAGTAAATGATGTCGCACAGCGTGGCATCGATATTGCCCAAGGCGATACACGAGTAAGACAGATACTTGATGATGCCAAAGCAAAGGAAGCTACAGTAACTATTGCTGCTGTTCAACCTACAGTTATGATAGACAGACAAAGCGGAGAGTTACTTTATAGCTCCGCAGGACAGGTCGTAATTACATCTAGTTGGCAAACGATTGGCGGAACAGCTTATCCAGAGCCACAAAGTTTTGCAGCAGTTGCAGACAGAAGCCTAGAGTCGCACCAGCAGATATGGCATGTCCTTGTTAATGTAGACAATGGTCAGGTCCGACAGGTTAATCAGCAGGCGGATCGAGTCATTTCTGATTCAGTAAATCCAGATATTGTACGTACGGAGGTGAACATGTTTATGCCAAATGCGATTGTAGTGAATGCAGGCTCTGCTGTCAGGTGGACTAACCCTTCAAATTTGCCACACAATGTAGTTGGCATATTTAACCAGACAACAGCACAGGATGCTGTTAATAGCACTGGACTGATTATTGATAATTCAACAAACAGTACTAATAACAATAATAATAACACTAATGACGCACAATCATCATCGCCATCTTCTTCAGGTGTAACTGCAATAGATAGTGGCTTTATTCAGCAGGGTCAATCGTGGCAATACAGCTTTAATGAAACAGGAGTCTTTAACTATCTATGTACAATCCATGCTGAGGAAGGTATGAGAGGAACGCTGATAATTGCAGCTCCTGCCTCCTCCTCATGATCGCTTGTTTTCCATTATTAGTTGGGTAAAGGTACAAGACACATTCTAGTATGTTAGATAAACGGAGAAACGCCTATCTTATCCTTCCAGATATGCAGAAGAAGAAAATCTGTCACATAATGGAGTGTGTGTTTGTCTAAGCAAAGACGAAAAAATATGCTTCTCCTTCCACTGTTATCGTCATGCTGTTATCAGTAATAGAATATTCAACTGCATTTGTTACGAGGGGCTCAAAATATGTCTTGAAACCTTCTGCAGCATAGACTGAATATTTTCTACCCATGTTGTGTTGAACTATGAAAATATGTCTATTATTGTCTGCATCTTTATTGCGTCTATATGGAAAACCTGTAGCTAAGAGCCAAGAGTCAAAGACGCCTAAACGTGCTTCAAAATCATATTTTCCTCGTAACTATAATGCTATGTCTTTTCCGACTTTTCTTATGATCTACCTTACTTTAGCCTTTATCTCTTCTTCCTCGTATCCATCCAATAGCGATATTATCTCTTGTTTAGCGAAAGGGATCAAATCAGCTTTTGAAGCATTTGCTGTATAGTTTACATAAAAATCCACTATTTGGTTTGCAAGAGTGTTTAAGCTAATTCGTTTTTCATTGGCTTCCTTTCTCAATTGGTCAAGTTGATCCTTCCGTAACCTAAAACCAATGTTTTCAGAAGAAGACCTACTGCTGTTGTTGTTGTGGCTACCGCCAGTTGGAGCATTGTCACGAGTAGCTGTCAAATCACATTCGTAGAATGAATCTAGCAGGTAACATTAAAGATTTTGGGTTTATATTCCATTTTGTCCTCTGTTATAACGATTTACACAATGATGTATCCATCGAGGGTGCATTTTTTCGATATTTCTTTCATCGTAGTTCACCATTGTTGGTGTTGTTGCTGTGTCTTCATAATCCACTATTTGAGTGAGCGTGAATATAGCTCGGAAACGATTACCTTATCTCTCCTACATTATACGTTTTAGCAACAGCCTTGACTAAACCGCCAACTCTACAACAAATTATCAAGGAGAGAATTTCATTCTTCATGGAACAAATTAAACCCAGTTATAAGCCAGAAGTGAACAAGACATTTCGGGTACAGATAGTTGGACTACGCGAATGGCTGGTCGGAATTCAGTTTAGCAAATTGCGAAAAGAGCTTCTGGACAAAAAATATCAAAAAGAAGAGAGAGCACAGGCAGTTAGACTGTTGCAATCCTGGCTGTTTCGTGTGGTTTAGTCTTGTCCCATAACGCGCCAAGAATCAAGCCTAGCAATCCCCAGAATACGCTCACGGTGAATCCACTTACTATTCTAAAACCCATTACCAAGTTCATCGGTGCTGTAATTTCGTCTGGGTTAGGAGGCATTATCATGAACGCTGCCGCAATTATTCCTATGTATATGACTGGTATTACTATCTCTTTTGCTTTCTTGTCTCCAAACTTCCTGTATAGGGAGGCTAATCCAAGGGCACTAAAGCCGGATATTGTGAGTAGTGCGATATATAGCGATTCCCTATAATATATCGTCTCTGGGTCGCCCACTGCTGGAGGATTTGCAGGATATTTTAACGCTGGAACAATGTAGATTACCAGTAGCATTATACCCGCTAATATCAGTGCCTTTTTCTTGTTGTTTGAACCTGGAATTGAATTGCGAGCAAACGCAAATACCACTCCAAATAGCGCTCCCAATGAGACTCCCAAGACTGTACCTGCTGCCTATTTCTCCACCCTTTTGCCAGAGTCTGTAGTCATTGAATTCCTGTGGATTGATGACCTCCCCCTGTGCAATTGCATTCTGGTTTTCAATGTTTATTGCCTGGTCGATATATGGCTCAACTATCCCCTGATTTATGATAGCCAGGAGGATACCCGCAATTGCACCTGCAACGAGCGTTATTGCAATGAACGTTATTGTCTTCAATTTCCTTCCTTCACTTTAGTGACATGGGAATCCTGCTGCATGTCTCATATCGTGGAAGAATTCATGCATCCACAGGTTGTCAAATGCTTGCTGACCCTGAGCCATGCTGAATAGGTGTCCTTGGTCATAGCCGACCATAAAGATTCCAATCAGCAGTACTCCTAGTAATATACCCACAGCAATCTTTGGGACGCTACTAGGGCTTTTAGTTATTTGTATACTTTCGTTTATAGTTGACATTAAACCGTCGAATATATCTCAGATTATTTAAACCGTTGGTTAGATTATCCAACTCTTCATATATATGCGCCAGCCAAGAACTGAATGATTAATGCATACGTTCGTAATGGCCATAACGAATGTAGCTACCAGATACGCACCAAGTAGAGTGCTCTCATTCAGTGAAGTGCATGTTTTCAAAACATTACAGCTAATGAAAGAGAATCGACGAGTAAGCAGAGTTATGCTATGCAGAGAACTGGTGCTTGGAGAAGGTGCTATCAAGACCCTCATCAAACATATGAAAATGGACGGTTTAATCTCAACAACCAATGGCGGAACAAAAATGACTCCTAAGGGAAAGGAGATATGCTATCAACTTACGTCTTCTATTCCTTCTGAGATAAGGCTTCCAAAGTGCTCGGTAGCTTTAGGGAAATTCAATCATGCGGTATTATTAAAAAATCTAAGCTACGTCGTAAGGTCTGGAATTGAACAACGAGATGCAGCTATCAAAATGAATGGCACTGGCGCTACTACTCTACTCTATATTGACAAGAAGCTGGTAATGCCTACAAACATACATCGTGATTCATTAAGGGAAGAGCCAGCAATACGAAAGCTCCTAATTGAAAAACTGAAACCTAAGCAAGACGACGTGATTATAATAGGAAGTTCCGATTACAATTCTAAAACGGCCGAGCTAGCGAGCTAAGAATGCCGCACTTTCGACACTTGTGACTCATGAAAGGCATTCACAGTGAAAAGGTATCAAATGGCGGATACTAAATCACATTCGGCTCTTGCGTTCAAGGATGAGGGAGATTTATTGCAATACGTTAATTGAGGAATCCGACTTTGCAGCCAGCCGAGTTTGGAAGGGTGTATGCAGCTTATGGCGGAATATTCATAGTGTCAGCCATCATTTGGGGGAGAATAGTTGATAAAAAGAAGCCAGATGGATATGAGATAATTGGCTCGATAGTGGCTGTCGTTGGAGCCCTTGTCATTTTTCATGCGCCACGTTAAAGAAGTTTTTTTGTTTCAAAATGTAATTGTTCATGATATGGAAATAAGATTTGCTGACTGTGGCTGTTTCCCTTCTGAATGTAAAGCTAGTCCTTCACTCAAAGAATGTCCCAATTGAACATGGCAAGAATGTTGCTGCGGTTGGATTTCAGTGCAACATTGATTAATCTTTGGGGCTAAGATGAAGAATAAGACAATTGGCAATAATAGTCGATGACAGAAGGGGAGCGTCGTTACCTGAGCCGATAAAAATTAGACTCAGTAGAATGGACTATGATGTAGTTAGCCAAACATGGTATGTGGAATACACATCGAGCAAGCCAAGTAAGAATAATAACATTACAAAAAACCAACAATTGTTTATGCCCATTGAGGACTTCAATAAGGGAAAGGAGCCGAAAGCAGTTAGTAACAACTTAGGAGCCTGGTATATAGTTGATTATACTACTACTAGATAGCTTTTAGCGACAATAATCATAAATCTGTGGGGTTAGGTAACTAAAGACTAATGACAGTATCGACAGAATGTAATGAATGCCACACACCGATTAGCGGTGACCCCAATAGAGGAGACACATTCCCTGGACGCACTCTAGATAGATGGACTCGCAGAGAATTAGAGTCCTACCCCCTGTGCAAAGCGTGTTATGATAAGAGAAAATCATGACTACTACTTAATTGTGACAATCATAAATCACTGGTTCTAGTAGGTGAACAAAGAGAAGGATGACAATGCCGCTGGCTGTAAGGTAAATGGGTAGAACAATGCCATCATTTGGAATTGCCCTCGAAATGGAAAAAGAGGAATGAAGGCTAAGAAAAATAACCCATTGCATAACCCTCCTAATACGACAAACGCGTCGACAAATAGTACTAGTAGTAATAGTAATAGTAGCAGTACGAACTTAACAAAAACATCCGAACGACTAGAAATAGAACGGTTGATGGCAGAAAATCTGGCGTGTAATAACTTCGAGCAAATATTCGGCGATTGTACCAATAACATTTTTACAACAATGGTACTATGTCACATTTTCAATGCATGTCAGTTTTCAAGAAGCAATCGATAAGTATTGTAGTCTTGAGACATATCATGCGATAAAGTGTGAGTATGTGACCGGTACTTCGGAGCTATACTTTGGGTTTTTCTGGACTGTTTGGAGGAAGAGGAGGATAGAATAAAAGAAATGTGAAAATACTTCAAGGCAGACACTACATTTTTTAAAAATAAAAGAATACACACAGGCGGGGCTTACAGAAGTCCCGCCATGTTGTACAATATGACTAAAGACAAACTTTTCTTTTTTACTCGCACTTATACACCACAGCAACTAGCAAACGTGTGAAGACATCTATAGTCTGAAGCCAGCTATGCTTAAACCTTATCGGTTATTTTTTCAAAATATAATAGTCTGTGTTGGAGTATGTCGAGCTCTTACCGCAGCTGGGGCGGCTTTCTTCATTTTGGTTGAAGCTTGATATGTTGAAGTCGTGCTCGCTGTTGGAGGTTACAATTCCTGATATGAATTCAGTGCTGCAATAATAGTATAAGTTATAGGTGGTTCCATTTTCATTTTACTCGTCTGGCACCTCATAAGCTATAGTCGTAACAACGACGCCATTGGTTGCCGAACTAGTACGCGATAATAATCTATGTGTTCCTAGGATTGTTTGCAATTGATTTGATAGGTCTTGAGTACTTGCATTATTTATTTCGTGGTCTTGAGCTACAAAAACCCGGTAAGAATAAATTTTGTTGCCATTTTGTTTTATCAGTCCACCTTACCTTCTTCTTCCTTCTTCTTCATATTATAACTCAATCAATCGCTCTTAAATTTTTTGTTCGGGCGTTATAATTAAAAAAGCAAAATCTACAGAGTATTATGTTCCCTTCCTGCGTCGAATATAGTATTGTAGCTCGTTGGTTACATGAATCGCATACAGGTCTCTCACCTATAGTCATGTTATTTTTTATCCTTATGGTGATGTTTCCCGTAAAACTCAAGCATCATCGATACAATATTGTTCCCATCATTACCCATTTCACCCCATCTCCTCAATGCTTCATAGGTGGATTCTCTTTCTTGCTGTTGACCCTCGCCTTGATCTGCTCAACCTGTTTCATACACTCGATTAGATTTAGATAATGATGAAGCAGTATTGATACCAGTATTGGATAAAGTTCTAGGAGTTGAAAGCATTGGAGCACAATCAGATACATTTTAGAGCAGAATTTACTATAGAAGAAGGAAAAATAGAGTTCTGTCACTTTATCGGCTCACAACAATACATCCAAGTGAGATATTGAAGTGACAGAACTCAAAGAAGTATCTTTCCATCAACTGTAATTACATCGATTGTATCTCCTAGTTCTGCTAATTTGTCAATACATTCCTTGGCAGATAATGCTTGATGGGTTTCATAGCCATCTAACTTGAAGTGGTTGCGCATAAACGAGTTAAGTTCAGAATCATCATCGCAAACTATTACATGCGGTGTCTTATTTTGCATTTATAAAATTACTTAGCAATCCATCCTATTATGTATGTGTGCTATAGATGGATTGTTGTTCTATTATCTTTTTATTCACATCATTTGAGATGCTCTTGTTGAGTCAAAAAGCCTAATTGTTTGAATATCTGGACTCCTGAGCGCCCTTTGCCGGTAACATCAGTAGTTCAGTACCCAAGTAGCTCCTTCAGTTTCTTATTCAGCCTGCATCGGATGTACCGTTACTAAGCGTTGCTAAACTCCCTATTGTCAAGCAGGAAATCTACTTCTTCTCGCCTATGTCGTGATATATACTCCATGTGCTGTTATTGTTATTGGAGTATTTTCCATTATTAAATGGAGTCCTCTTATTTGATCACTCTATTTTTCTGATAAATTCGAAGCTCTGAAATATCTGCTGTACTGGCGTTGGAGGACTACTAGAGGATGTTGTTGCTGCAGGACCCTCGTAGGTGACATAATCGCCTGACACGACTTGTCTTAGCCCCGGTCGTGGGCTCTCTGGAATAGTAGCCAGAATTGAATAACTCCTCATATATGCGAGCCCAAGACCTGGCTGATACGTCATTTCTACAAACTTGGCAGGCACCGTCCTTATTGTTGTGCTTGGATCTTCTGGACTAGTGATATTCATTGTGAGGTTCGTGCTGTTTATAATCTGGATGTCAGTATAATTACGTCCTTGCATTTCCTTTATCACAAACGCTAAGAAATCATCGGGTGTAATGTTGGTTGGGTCTTCAATGATCTCAAATTCGGGTCTGTGGCCTAATCGATCATGTAGAATTTCTACGGAACTTTCAGATTGTTCGCAGTTATACAGTCCTCCAATATCCTGCAATGCTTCTTGCTGCGGGCAAATTATGGCCAGTATCAAGAAACCTGCCTCGTTAGGCAGCACGAAAGTTAGGAAGATGGAAATTGTCAACGTCCTGTGCTACCAAGCCATCTGGCACCTGCACTCTAAATCCGTCCTCTGTGTTTTGAAATGTCCCGTTTTGAATTACTACCGGAATGCTGGTCAGTTGTTGTGCACTTGCTATTCCTACATTGGGAGCAAAAAGAAGGGCAGTAGCAATTGTTGTTAGAAATATCATCTTCATTTCCACTGCGAGTAAATGCGATGGTGACCGCTTCATCACTTTCAGGACAATATACATATCGTAAAGCGAGATAAGGTTATGGATTAATTATTCCCTATGAATAGTCACCTAGCGATGACTTTTAGCAAAAGTAGGTTCCAGACTCATTTACGCTCATGTATCTCCTCTCCCTTCCTGCGGTATTATCTGTGTGGTATTATCTTAGCTTCTAGACATTTCCCATAGGATGTATCTGCTGCAATAATAATAATAATAATCCAAAAAAGAAGAAATAGGATAGAAAACTAATAATGGCGTTTTCTACTATATTCTAACGCGATCCAGCAAATATCTAACATGCCTTGACATAATCAGCGAAGTTTCGTAATCATTTTCTTATTTTGAGAGAAGTTAGCACATTCTCCGAAATATTTGGCAATTTTGCTTAAGGATTTTGCCTTTACTAGGCATGTCACTTGACCACTTGAAGATCCGCAAGTAACTTATCTATGTTTGTGACCGTTTTGCCCTCGTTGTCGGCAATTTGCTGCATGGCTGGTGGATTCTCCATGTAATCGGGAATTCGTGCAGTTATCCTCTCTTGGTAGGTAGGTACATGTTCATTTTGATAAAAAACACCGATCGGTATCTTATCGCCCCACTCATTTGACTTTTCAATCACTTGGGACATTTTCTGATTTATCTCATCAGGGCTATGCACCTCACCATCATACCCTGTTTCTTCCAGCTTATACATCCTCGGCATAGCTTTGCCACCCTTCGGATCAATGTTGTCAAGCCCTTGGAACCATTCCTTGGTGTTGATATCATTATACGTAGGGCATGGCTGTAGCACGTCAATGAATGCAAGTCCCTTGTGGGCAACTGCCTTCTTGATCAATTCCTTCAGATGACGGACGTCGTAGGAATAGCCTCGTGCAAGGAAAGTAAAGCCCGCAACAAGCGTAAGAGCTATCGGATTGACAGAATTATTAACATTTGGCTGCGGCAGGGATTTTGTCTTCATGCCCAGCTTGAGCGTGGGCGCAGCTTGCCCTTTTGTCAACCCATAGACAGCGTTATTGAATATGATATAGACCATATCGACGTTTCTGCGCCCTGCACTCACGAGGTGACCAGCACCAATTCCAAGGCCATCACCGTCTCCCCCCACCGCGATAACCTCAAGTTCAGGATTCGCAAGTTTGGCTCCTTGTGCGAATGGCGAGCACCCTGCCGTGCAGCGTATGGATGCCATATGTCTTGATAAAGTGCGGCGTCTTACCGGAGCATCCGATGCCGGAAAATATCGTGGTCCTGTGTGGTGGAACTTGCAGATCTGCAAGCGCCATCTGGATGGCATTTAATATTCCGAAGTCTCCACAGCCGGGGCACCAATCGTTGTGAACATCTGTCTTGTAATCTGATAATTTAAGCGCCACTTTTCAACACTTGTCTCCTTGGAGCATCTCCGCGTATTATTCTCTTTACACCATTATAAACCTCGTCAAGTGACATCGGTCTACCGTTATATTTTACAATATGGTAGTATGCTTCTAGCCCAGTGTGCTGGCGGATTAGCGAGCCCAACTGACCTGTGTAATTCATCTCGATGTTGATCACAGTCTTGGCGCCTTTTAGCATCGATTTGACCAGCTCTGATGGGAATGGGTGCATGAGGCGAACTTGGATATATTTGACCTTCATGCCTTCGGCTGCCAGTTTGTCCATGGCGTCCAATATTGCACCCTTGGTTGAGCCCCAACTGACGATGACTATGTCGCCGCTACCGTAAGCCACTGCTTTATCTTCGTCTGGTATTTCATTTATTGCAACATCAAGCTTACTCATTCTCTTGTCCATCATCTGCACTCTTATCTCCGGATCTTCAGTGATGTGTCCCTCCTCTGTGTGTTCATCTCCGCTGTTCCAAAAAATCGCACCCTTGGTGCCAAGCACTACCATTGGGCTTATAGGATTGTTGGACAACTTGAACCGGAGGTAATTGCCGGCTACTCCTTTGTCTTCCTCTGTTATCTGCTTTACACGCGAGCCCCTGTCAATTGCAAGCTTCTTAACGTTAAAGTTCCTGCATGTGATGAGGCTATTTGATATTGCCTTGTCCAGCATGTGTATCACTGGCATCTGATAGCAGTCTGCAAAGTTAAACGCCTTTATAGTATCGTAAAAGCTCTCCTCAATGTCGCCTGATGCAAGTACCTATCCTTGGGAACTCTCCATGGCCTGCATTAATTGCAAAGATCAAGTCTCCCTGCTCGTGGCGCGTCGGGAGACCTGTAGAAGGACCTGTTCTCTGATAGAGGGAGATCACCACCGGCACTTCGTTCATACCGGCCCAACCAAGTGCTTCAGCCATCAGTGAAAATCCTGGGCCTGATGTTGCAGTAGCAGTGCGGACACCGGTAAGGGCACTGCCAATCGCCATCGTGATGGCTGCAATTTCATCTTCTGTTTGGATGACAACAGTCGAGCCTTTCTTGCCGGAATCGTAGAGGTCCAGTATCTCATTTGCCTCAAGAAACTCGCTATCGTCTGACGCGGGAGTGATCGGGTAGTAGGTCTGGAAGCGGCAGCCTGCGACCATCTTGCCTAGAGCAGATGACTGGTTGCCTTGCACTATTATCGTGTCCGGCTGGGCAGGCTTTATCTTTAGACGATAGTTAAAGTTGCTTCCTGCAAATTTTGCCTTGGCATAGTTGTATGTATGAACAGAAGCCTGTACGTTCAGGTCAGCTACTTTCTTTTTTGTACGAAAGATGAATTGAATGGCCTTTGCTAACACTCCACTATCAAAATCCATTATTGCCATCGAAGCCGAAAGCGCCATGACGTTTATCATACGGGTCAGCCTGCCTAGCGCAGGATCGTTTGCCTTTTGCGCAAACTCTTGCAAGAGCTGAAGGAACGGCATAGGGAACAAGATTGCGCCACGTCTTTTGGCGTGCTCTAGTGCATCCTGCACTGTAAATCCTAGGCCTGCCTTTTGCAGCACCTTCTTAATACGGGCTGCAGCGGGGCCGTCAACAGTTGGCACCTCATCAAGCAAGGTGTTGACGATCCCTGAATCGTAGATTATAGCACCACTTGCAGTTACCTCTTCAAAGTGGCGAAAGATGGTTTCAGCATCAAACGAAACAAGCATGTTGATCTCGTCAACATGCGAATGTAGGGGTTTGTCGCTGACCCTTACAGTAAAGTAGCTGTGCTCACCCTTGATGTTGGAATAGTATTCCCTCTTGCCAAATAGGTGCAGACCTCCTATGGCACAGGCACGGGAAAAGATGTTTGCGGCAGAATCGACTCCGCTTCCTTGGGCTCCCCCTGTTACCCAGCTCAACGAATTCGTAATTGTTCCTTCCAACTTGATTTCTTCACGCGTCCTTCTTTTAATGCTTTAGAACTATCCGCCGCCAGTCGTGGCATCATAGAGGCAGCATTCGCATGAATCCTTCTGACCGCAGTAAGGGCAGACGCACATACATGCATCAATGGGGTTGCCGCAATTCTCGCAATTCACTTCCTCTATACTACTGCCTGCCATCTTCTTCCTCGTAGATGTTCTCATGCAAGTAAACTAATTATATACTTTTTTACCTGACGGTGACTGATTTTGCAAGGTTCCGCGGGAAGTCTGGATCCGCGTTGTGCTGCAGCGCAAGGTAGTAAGAGAACAGTTGCAGGGGGATGATTTCAACCAGCGGGTACAGCAAGTCGTTGTCTATCTTGGGAATCTCTATCATCGCATCATAAATCTCATTTGGCACATTTGAAATGCCAATTATCTTGGCACCCCTTGCCTTCACCTGGTATGCGCTAGAAAGCATGTCGCTGTACGTCCTGTCATCAGGATTGAGCACAAAGACGACTGCATTTTTGTCCATCATGGCAAGCGGACCATGCTTTAGCTCGCCTGCCGCAATTCCTTCTGCATGGACATAAGCGAGCTCTTTCATTTTAAGCGCGCCTTCAAGTGCAATTGGGAAATGAATAGACCTGCCAAGGAGGTAGATGTCGTTCACCTTTGGCATTGTAATATTCACCAGCCTTTCGATACTCGCCTGTTGTGCGAGCATCTTCGATATCTTGTCTGAAATCACCTCTCTATCAAAGCCAATCTTGCCTCCGCTGATCCTATCAAGTATTGCATAGACAAGCGACAGCTGACCAGTAAAGCTTTTTGTCGCTGCAACGCCGATCTCAGGACCGGACTTGATACTAAGCGAAACATCTGCAGTTCTCGCAAGCGAGGACGTTTGAACATTTACAATGGAGAGTATTTTTGCTCCAGCTTCCCTTGCGAGCTTGGTCGCCGCTGAGTACGTCTGCGGTCTCGCCACTTTGAGATATTGCAATAATTACCGTGTCTTTGTCTATCGAGTCCATATTGTACTGGAACTCACTTGCCATGACTGGCTCAAAGCGTTTTTTCAAAAAGCGAGAGCCAATCATAGAGACTATGAGTGAAGTATGATAACTTGTGCCACTACCGGTAACAAGGATATTGCTAGCGCTTACAATTGAGTCACAGAATGCCTTTATATTGTGTTCATCTTGATAGGTGGCTGCCTTGACACTTGTGCGCTGCTCAAATATTTCCTTGATTGTATAGTGTGCAAATTCGCCCTTATTGGCGTCAGCAA
Source organism: uncultured Nitrososphaeraceae archaeon (assembly GCA_963786915.1). Lineage (GTDB taxonomy): Archaea > Thermoproteota > Nitrososphaeria > Nitrososphaerales > Nitrososphaeraceae > Nitrososphaera. The sequence goes on along the minus strand of CAWBAU010000007.1, from coordinate 48,115 downwards.
GCTCCCATGCGACCTTGGTGACGCTCCTTGTCATCGGTTCGCCGCTGAAATTAACGATACTGACACCGTCCTTGTCTATTATTGCCATATCTCGATTATCTAGAAATATCGCCTGATCTGTGTATTGCAAAAAGCCAAGCACGTCGCTTGACGCATAATAGGTATTGTCAGCTATCCCAATGATAAGCGGCTCGTCAAGGCGAGCGCATGCAAGTGTGCCATTTGCAAATATAGCCACAAATGCGTACGATCCTTGAAGCTGATTTACTGTTTCTATCATTGCTCGCTTGATGTCTCTGCCTGTCTTGTAACACTCTTCAAGCAAATGAGCAATGACTTCGGTATCTGTCTCGCTTCGGAATCTGTGCCCCTTCTTTACCAGCTCTTCCTTGAGTGGTAGGTAATTCTCAATTATTCCATTATGTACAACCGCAATGTCGTTGTTGCAGCAAGGGTGAGGATGAGCGTTATAGTCTGTGACACCTCCATGCGTAGCCCAGCGGGTATGGCCGATGCCAACAAAGCCTTCCATTCCTTCAAGGTCAAGACGGTTGTTCACTTGACCTACCTTGCCAATCCCTTTTCTTACTGAAATCTTCTTATTATTAGTTGAAAGCGTAGCTATCCCCACACTGTCATAGCCTCTATATTCCATCCTCTTGAGGCTATCGACTAATGCTGGCGCGACAATATTCTTACTAATAATGCCAATGATAGAACACATAACTCAATTTCTGAATAGAGACCTTTTATCTATTGAGTGTTTATGCTCTGGTTTTATTTAACTATAAAATAAGACGTAATTTTCCTCCAGATTGAGTTCAATATAAGATTGCATAAATGAATATAAATAAAGACTGGATCTATTTTTCATATAATAAATATAAAACCGTCAATCACTTTCTGCTTTCGTGTTAAATTCTGGCATTTTTAACAAAATATGTGTTTCCATAGTATTTTAAAATGATGATGAGCGTGGATAATATCAGATTTCACTCATAGACTATTTCACTAGTGGGCTATATGTAACTAGGGGGCAAAGGAGGGCCAGTGGGTTCAAACTGGCACTAGCTGAATCGAGGTCATTTTCACGGCTACTACTAACTGCAGGAGAAGGCGTGGCTCTCTTCCACATCACTTCTGCTATACTTCGATGTCCGCCTATGTTACTTACATAGGCTTAGCCTCTCTACTACTGAGCTGTACGCATAGCATATATGCCAGCTTAGCAGCCCGGCGATCAGTAAAATCCTTCCATGGATCGCGTACAGATGATAACAGCGACAACAACTCGATGTCGAATCCTGTCTAGGCACCACCACCAAAGCGCTATAGCCGATAAGATAAATCCCAGACATCTTGGCTAAGAACACTTTTAGCTTCAGGTAGGTAGGCAGGCAGGCTAAACTCTTCGAGCTTATTTACGACAAAAAAATTCTTCTTGCACAAGAATTGCAATCTGACATGCTTTTATTCTGAGCTGCCTTATAGAAGGCATTGAAGATTTATAGCTTCAAGTGCCCATCCTGCGGCTATGAGTCAAGGCACTCTATTGGGACTCCGGACAAGGATCAGATCCTAACTGATGTCAATAATGACTTTGCTCAATATAAGCTGTTTGTGTGCAGAAAGGAGCTTGCGCTCGTGCATGTAGATGTACTGGATGCACATTTTGACAATAAGTGTCCATCAGACAAGAGTGAGCTAGAACCGATAGATGATCCTGAGCATGTCAAATGCCCTCGGTGCGGTAATGGGTTAAAGGTTGAAGATATCAAGCCACTGGCGGCAACCGACGGATCCGCTGAATAATATATATATTATTACGTCTAAAATTGGTGTAACACCCTCTAGACACCCAAAAAAAGCTAAAGCTAAGTCTCTTCTATTATGCTATGTATGATACCCAATGGAATGACAAAGATTGCTACAACAAGAACAGTCGAGGGACCTAATCCTCTCTAAAGAGACATTTAGAATTACAGATTAAGACTCTTCAAAAATGCACCCAGAGATCCAGACAAGTTAGAGAGGCTTTACAAGTAAAGAGAAGACGACAGAAGGAAGAAGCAATAGTGATTGAAGAAGATTGAAGACGACGACACAGAAAGGTTAGTTACAGAAGAGACTGAGATGCTCTGCGTTGTATTGCAATTAGCGGGGAGATGAGGAGATTATTCTCCTCATCTGTGTGCATCCTCGTAGGTTCCCAGGCAGCAAGAACAGTCTTGCTCCTTTATGATGATCCGCTCTTTAATTCGTTCACTGACTCGCTCTTCTTCTGAATTCTAGTCTGATCGTAGCACCAATACTTCAATTTGCTAAAATAAAATAAAAAAAAAGAAACTGGGCTTGCCATATAGAGTCTGCTACAGGAAAGAGCTAGAGAGAAGGAGGAGGGTGGGAAGATAAGAAGAAGAAGAAGTCGAAGATGATGGCTGGATTAGATGGCTCACCACTTTCTCTTTTCTCTTCCAGTTTCCTATCTTCTTTATTTATTTCTACTACTACTGGAGAAAGACGACGATGACGAGGCAGGACCACACCGCAAACACCACACAACAAACCAGCTGCACATTTTTTTCAATAATATTGTATTCACTATGATAAGTAGTCGTCTTACCTAGTCCGTTTTAATGGTAAAGGCTTGTTAGCTCTGTCATCTCTGATTTATTTTAATAGATAACATTTGCAAGACGCTCGATCATTGAATTTATGAACACCCTACCATCTGATGGATTAACACGAACAATGCTCCCATTATCAAAAGTTACATATATCTATCTTGGGTTATCCAAGATAGTTTATTACATATAGTATTTTACTTCTGGTCTGAGTGTATTTTGTTATGCATCAAAACCGAAGCATAATTAACTTCTGCCATAGGAAAAAAAGTCTGATGATATGAGAAAGGTAAAATTGTTTATCGCTTCGAGTCTTGACTGCTACATTGCAAGAGAAGATGGGGGCATTGATTGGCTTTACACAGATGCTGATTATGGTTATGCGAAATTCTACGACTCTATAGATACTATAATCGTGGGGAGGAAGAGCTATGACCAGTCTTTGACACTTGATGAATATCCGTACAAGGGCAAAAAGGTGTATGTCTTTACTCGCAAGAAGGTAAGAAAGAAAAACAACGAACAAGATGTTGAGTATATAGATACTAACATTCAAGATTTTGTTACAACTCTGACTCAATCGATCGGCAAAGACATCTGGCTCCTAGGAGGTGGTGAAATAGTTTCCATACTTCTGAATGCGGATTTAGTTGATGAAATTATTTTATCAATTCATCCTATAATTCTTGGCACAGGTATTCCTCTCTTGAGGGATATCCAAAAGGAGGTTAATTTAAAGCTAGAAAACTCGCTGTCTTTCGATAGTGGGCTAACGCAATTATGTTACAAGGTTCTTAAGGGCTAGTTTAATCATCATCATCATCCGACAGTAACAGGCACACGACCAAGAGCTTCCGACCTCTCTTGTTCAAAAGTTCTCATTTAACGGCGACCATAGATAACAAGTAATTCGAATTTTCCAGAGATCATCGTTAACTAATATTCTTGCATAGTTTAACCGAACTAAAGTAAAACCTGGCTGTAGTACTTCAGGAGTTCTTACGGTAAGTTTGTTGGATAAAAGCGTCCAAGCCATCCCACGTAAGACCAGCCAGCCAGAACATACTATTTAGAAGAGATGCAATTAAGTATAGAGGTTAATGAGCCCGTAAGGAAGGATTGTGATATTTTTATTAAAGAGGAAGATTCCAGAGCGGACGCCACAAATCTTTATCTTTCTCAAAAGGCATCTCGTCGGCCATTGTTTCCATGATTATCATTTCTTCTGTGGTGTTTCGGGTCTTTCTTTTATGGCTTACAGGAACAAATGGATAAAACTTGTTCCATTTGTAATCATAAACCAGAAAAGAGCTTTGATTGTTGTCTCTCTCGTTATAAAACTGAAAAACTGCTGCAAGTATTTGGTTTGAAAAACCTCGCTCTATGACCAAGTCTCCAACTGCTGTCAACCCTACCAAAAGGTCTTCAATCTTTTTTCCATAGAGGGTTATCCATAGATGACCGCTGTAATCTGTAATTATATCATAATGCAGGTCAACGGCAGAAGATTCTTCTCTTTCCATGGCATCAAGGAATCTCTTAACTTCCTGCTCCATTTCATGAAAATATTGTCCGCTGTTGGTTTTTATTAACAGTGCACACCTGCCAGTTGTTACAAGCCCCATCTTTGTGTCCAAAGTAATGTGGGATGAGGATAGAGAAAAGATAAGGTCTGAATCGTTTACTCTACTTTCGTCATTTGACCACCTTGCTACCCTATCCTTTATTCTATCAAATAGAAAGCCCAACTTGCTATTTTTTACCCTCCGTCTTTACTATTATCACAAGTATCCATTCTCTTTTTTAAAGATAATGAGGCAGTGGTAACAAATACAACAAGAATGGAGGAGAGTGGCAGCGGTGATAGAATCTACTGTCGGTAATGCTGTGCACATACAAACTCTGTATTTTTATGCAGGATTATTAGTAGTACTTGGGAGGTATTGCATTATCATTAATAGCTATTGTATTTTCACCGCCAAAGATAATAACATTGATCTTTTTTGCCTTATTATTATCAGTAATAGTGGTAGTGGTTGCCAGATTGTTGTTATTATCACGAGCTTATGCTGGCGATGGGGATTGTATACTATGGAATTGTTAGAACTGATGGGATCTGTAAGTTATGGACTGAAAATGATTAAGTTAGGTGAAAAGAAAGCTACATCGAACGAGTGGGAAATATCAAGCCTGATCGCAAAGGAAATTATCTGGTGTGAATCCTATCTCACTCTAAAGGGCGAGCAGCTTGTCAAGTGATGAACTCAAGCTGCTGTTGCTGCTGATAACAGTAGTAACAATAACAATTACTGACTGATCGACTTCTTTTTTTTATCTCTCACTCCACTGTAGATGTCTTTTTGAATGTATTGTATATCTCATAAGCATAGATTGTACACAAGGCACACCTCTAACAAGTCAGAAACAAATTATACCAAAGCATATGTTAGATTACGACATAATAACTGATGAAGGAATCGCAGAAGAGAGATGGCAAATAAAATCTCACAGTGCAATAGCTGTGCCAGACTTTTTGATTCAAAGAAAGCGCTAAAAGAACATATAGACAAGAATCACAGAATAACAGATGAGAAGATAGCAGCAATAATCTAGTTTTACTCGTGTAAATTACAAAGGGAAACCTGCTCAGAGACATTCAGAAGTGCGTTTTAGATACCTGCATATAGATGTCTGTATATAAGCGATAACAGCAGGGAAAACAGAAGCAGTAATAAACATGACAATTAACTGCGCTCATATGTTCCTATTAAACAAGAAGCACTATCAAGCGTTTAGTATTCCTCAAATTCAGGAATACAAGAATTTTTTATCCACATATAGACCGTAGTCCGTTTATGGCTAATAAGGACTTGCTATTACCTAAGCCGGAGAAAAGAGCCAAAGCCATTTTCAAAGATCCTCATCAAAAGGAACCATAGTATCGACATTTTGGATATTGCCAGTATATTATTTTGATCAGATGTTGTCTTGTCACTTTATAACTCTACGCTCACTCTAACTTTCACAATTCTAAAATATTAAGAAGTCAGGCAATTTGTGAGAAATCCAAATGTCCACACAAAAATCAAAAAGATTAGCTATCATGACAACATGGATAGTTCTATCTGGAGCGCTAGCAGCACCATCGCTATCAACAATACCTGCAACATACGCGACTGGTGATGGTGGCAATGGTCACCCCAAACCATGCGACAGTACAGACGTGCCTCCGTTCAAGGACTTGCCAGATGCGTCTGGTGCCACCGGTAATCCACATACATGTCAGCAGCCAACTGGCGACCCTCACTTAGACCCGGACAACCCTAGCACAGGTAATCCACACAATACCTAGAGAACAGCTAGGTACTTCTTTTTTTATTTGCCATTTTCTTGGTTCTGTCAGCAGAACTGGCAACACCAGTGTTATCAACAATACCTGCAACATACTCGACTGGTGGTGATGATGATGACCACGATGGTGGCAATGGCGGCGATGATGACGGCAAAGTAACGTTATGTCACATTCCTACTGGTAATCTCGAAAACGCCCATGTCATAAGACTAAGTGAAAATACAGTTCCTGCTCATCTAGCTCATGTCGATTACCTTGGAGAACGCAAGAAGTATTAAAACAATAAAATCTCTAGATTGCTCCAATCCCTCCCACCTCTCTTTTTTATTTTTCGTTCTTCTCTTACCTTCTCTTACTTTGTTATATCTCTCTATGAGCACAATACAAAAGGCAGCACTTGCCATCACGAGATAGCCAGTAACAATAACTGGCTGATTGATTGCAGTACTTTATACCAGCGGCTCCTGATAGGTTATATTATTAAATATCCATTGCTCGCTAGAATCCTCAGAGAGATAATGGCTTCTCTAAATCTCGCTCAAAAAATAATTTCGGATCATCTTGTGGAAGGTAAGGCCGAGCCAGGTCAGGAAATCGGCCTTAAGGTAGACCGCGTTCTTATGCAAGATGCAACTGGCACCATGGCATGCCTCCAGTTTGAAGCCATGGGTATACCGCGGGTTAAGGTAGAACATGCCGCCATCTATGTAGACCACAACATTCTCCAGACTGGGTTTGAAAATGCCGACGATCACCGTTTCCTCCAAACGTTTGCCTCAAAGTATGGTATCTATTATAGCAAGCCAGGCAATGGCATCTGTCACCAAGTAAACCTTGAACGCTTTTCAGCACCAGGCAAATTGCTGATAGGTTCTGATAGCCACACTCCCACTGCTGGCGGCGCAGGCATGCTGGCAATTGGAGTAGGTGGTCTGGATGTCGCTGTAGCCATGGCCAGCGCACCGTTCTACACTAAAATGCCCAAGATAGTTGGAGTAAAGTTGACTGGCATGCTCAGACCATGGGTCACTGCCAAGGACATAATCCTCGAGATGCTGCGCAGACTGTCTGTCAAAGGAGGAGTGGGCAAGATCTTTGAGTATTATGGCGAAGGTATCAAGAGCCTTGGTATCCCGCAAAGAGGAACGATATGCAACATGGGCGCAGAGCTTGGTGCCACTACATCTTTGTTTGAATCAGATGAAGTCACGCTTGACTATCTGACTCGTCAAGGCAGGCCGCAGGACTACAAGCGTTACACTGGAGACCCAGGCTGGCAGCTATGATGAAAATATAGAGATAAACCTGAGCGAGCTTGAGCCGCTGATTGCGCTTCCCGGCTCCCCTGATGCCGTACACAAGGTACGCGAAGTGCAGGGCATTGATGTTCATCAGGTGCTCATCGGCTCGTGCACCAATTCAAGTTATGTTGAAATGATGACTGTTGCTCATGTGCTCAAGGGCAGGAAGGTGCACTCAAATGTTACGATGGCCATTAACCCCGGTTCAAAGCAAGTGCTTGAGACCGTAGCCCGTGATGGTCCAATATATGATATCATTGCTTCTGGAGCGAGATTGCTTGAAAGCGGTTGCCAAGGCTGCATAGGCATGGGTTCTGCTCCAGGAACTGATTGGATTTCAATTAGATCCTTTAATCGTAACTGGCCGGGAAGAAGCGGCACGAAGGACGACAAGGTCTATCTGACATCGCCTGAAGTGTGTATTGCTTGCGCTGTGACAGGCAAGATAACTGATCCACGCGACCTAGGCGAGTATCCCAATATCTCCTGGCCGGACAAGTTTGTAATCGATGACTCAGCCATTGTAGCGCCAGCCCAAGCAGATCAGGCGGATAAGGTACAGATATCAAGAGGTCCCAACATACGCCCACTTCCGCTACGGCAGCCCATGGAGTCCGTGCTGCAAGGTGAAGTGCTGATAAGAGTAGGAGACAATATCAGCACTGACGCTATAATGCCAGCTGGAGCGAAGATACTGCCCCTCAGGAGCAATGTACCAGCGATAAGTGAGTACGTGTTCTATTGGATTGACCCTGAATTTGCAAAAAGAGCAAAGGAAAAACACGGTGGCTTTATTATTGGAGGCGAAAACTATGGTCAGGGATCCAGCCGAGAGCATGCTGCATTGGCACCTATGTACCTAGGAGTCAAAGGTGTGATCGCAAAATCCTTTGCAAGGATCCATAAAGCAAATCTAATCAACTTTGGGATAATACCATTTGAGTTCCACAATGCCTCTGACTTTGAGCTGCTGGCTCAGGGCACACCCATTACAATAGAAAATGTAGTCAGGCAGCCTGAACAAAGAGAATAAAACAATTGAAGCTATAGCTGACAAGAACAATATCACACTCAAGCTCGATCTGACTTCAAGGCAGAGAGAAGTTCTGATAGCTGGCGGCCTTCTGAACTACATCAGGTCTACTCAGCATAGCTCCTAATAGTCGTCCAGCAACAAATTAGTCAACACCAAAAACGGGTGGGTTTTACTGCACCCCGGCTAAAGTGCTTGCAATTGAAAATAACTCCCCAGCAATGTACTTTGACTTTAGAGATGGAGAGAACATATCAAGGAGACAATTCATAGTAGACCGCTATATACAGATACCGAAGAAAGAAAGACTGACTACCGCAAAGGATGGCCTTAACAACATAACATATAGTCGCTCAAGGCTAGGCAGGAAACGCGGCTTGAAAATCTTCAACTGGGTCAACTTAGGGGCTTTTTCAGTTGTTTAATCCTGCCAATAATAGTGGAAGCTTGGTTAATGCTTGAGACAATCTTTGGAGAGCACATCCGACAGAAAATATATAGAGCATTTGAGCCAATTGAGGTTGTAGTAGGTAATGACAATATCTCTCGTGGCCACTGAGCCAAAACCCAAGGGCATTAAAGTAGAGACAATAGAGAATGCCCGCATGGTTCGCGGAACCACTTTATTGAAGCGGGGCTTTGCCCACATGCAAAAGCACGGGGTCGTAATGGACGTGACGAACGTCGAGCAGGCGGTGATTGCAGAAGAGGCCGGCGCCGTAGCAGTTATGGTCCTTGACAAGCTGCCATACGATGTTAGGAAGGCCGGCGGAGTAGCAAGGACTGCAAGTATCAAGGTAATTCAGGAGATAATGGACGCAGTAACAATCCCAATCATGGCTAAGTGCAGAATTGGCCATACCGACGAAGCGAAGGTACTTGAGGCCGTGGGCGCCGATACGATCGACGAAAGTGAAGTGCTCACACCTGCGGATGAAGAACACCATATCTGGAAGTGGGATTTTACAACTCCGTTTGTCAACGGAGCCAAGAATCTTGGCGAGGCATTGCGCAGGATCGAAGAGGGCTGCGCCATGATAAGGACGAAGGGCGAGCCGGGAACTGGCAATGTGTCCGAGGCGGTAACTCACATCCGCATGGTTAACAGCGAATTACGCAGGGTCAGATCGATATATCAGGACGGCGGCACGCAAGAGCTGATGAAGGCCGCACGCGAACTGAAAGTGTCGTATGAAATAGTTGAAGAAACGGCGCGCCTTGGAAGGTTACCCGTAGTTAACTTTGCAGCAGGGGGAATTACCACGCCTGCAGACGCAGCGCTCTTGATGAATCTTGGCTGCGATGGTGTGTTTGTAGGTTCTGGTATTTTCAAGTCTGACGACCCTGCCCAGAGGGCAAGGGCAGTTGTGCTTGCTACGACGTTCCATGACGATCCCAAGATAGTGATGGAAGCACAAAAGATGGTTGATGAAAAGAAGTCGCTGCTTGGCATGGACACAAATAATCTTGAGCTTCGTATGCAGGAAAGAGGCGAGCACGCCTGAGTAGTAGTGCTAGTAATAGCAAGAAGAAATCAGTCACAATTGGAGTTCTTGCTCTTCAGGGAGACATAGAGGAAAACGTAGCTCGCCACGAGCCAGGCGCTGCAACAGCTTCATATGGACAGGAGTGTCGAGATGGTGCGTTACCCTGAGGAGATAGAAAAGATTGATGGCCTCATTTTGCCAGGTGGCGAAAGCACTGTGCAAAGCACCCTTGCGGCGATTCAGCGCTCCCTGCCGGTAATAAAGAAGCGTATTTCAGAAGGCATGCCGGTGCTTGGAACATGTGCTGGTATGATAATGCTGTCCAAGAGGGCATATGACAGGATTGTAGGAGACACAAAGCAGAAATTGATGGGCGACCTTGACATAGTCATTGAGAGGAATGCCTTTGGAAGGCAGAACGACTCCTTTGAAGCAGACCTTTCGATAAGCATGCTGGGCAAAGAGGCGTTTAAGGGAGTATTTATCAGGGCTCCAGCCGTAAGTGAGGTAGGCAAGGATGTTGAGGTAATCGGCAAGCTTAACAACAGAATCGTAGCAGTCAAGCAAAAAAACATCATTGGGACTGCGTTTCATCCTGAGCTCTCTAGTGACTCAAGGATGCACAGGCATCTGATCAATATGGTTCTTGAATTCAAGAACAACAGCGGATCGTGAGGATATATATTTCACTTAACAGCACTTATCTTGCTCGGTCTCCCCAAGTAGCTCCATTCTCAGGAGACGTAAATGTGCGCTTATGATTATCATCACATTGCACTTATCATTTCCTAGCCTATTGTGTTGCCATATATTGATGCTCTAATCTTTGAAAAGGCGAAGGGAAAAACAGAAAGATCAAAATGACGATATCTGCATCCCATGATGGACTCGGATGGCTACAATAGATACCTCGGCTAGCACTGAAGGGGAGAAAGGATAGGTACATCTGCCTGTATACATCTAGCTAATAGTTCTCCGAAGTCTCCAAATTAACATTCTTCATGGGTAATTGACCCATAATCTTTATCTTGCTCCTGAACATGTCATTATATGAGCATTTTGGGAGTAGCCTCGCCATTCTTGGTTTCAAGATCATCCAAGACCATAGGGCTAACTGTGACAGCAATAGCAATCGCTGTCATTCTTTTGGCTTCCAATTTTACGATAATTAATGCACAACAACAATCACTGACCAGCCAGTCTGGAGAAATTGAGAATGGAACTACAGCAACGATACCCACAACAACATTTCAAAGCACAAATGACAGCTTCAGCATACAGGTGCCAGATGGCTGGGTAATTCAGGATCTGAACAATACCGGCTCTACATTGTTAGAAGAGTCAACACGAGGTTATGGATTACTAGCACAACTCTGTCCAGAGGAAGAACAACAACAACAACAGCAACAAGGAGCACCGCTTACCAATAATGCTAGTGGCGGCAGTAGTGGTGGTACCACCAGTAGCTGTCAAGGATCAGAACAAGTGATATACATTATTCGATATCCCGACTTGGACACAAGAATTCAAGCAGCTAGTAACCTTACTACTACTACTACTACCAGCAGCAACAACAATATTACAACTGACGATGTTCAATCATATCATCTAAAGAAGCTTCAGGAAGTTGGTTACAGGAGCATCCAGATTATAAACAGTACAGAGGTGAGGTTAAATCTTACAAATCCACAGACAAACGAAACAATAGCAACAGTGCCATCCAGGCTTGTAGAGATAGCATACAGTACTAACTCTGCTCCAAATGAAACAAGAACAGGATATTTCATTTCAACTGCTACAAATGCAACAGCCCCCAATCTGGGAACGACAAAAGGATACACTATATTTTTTGAAGGTAACTCTACTAGTGTTGCTACAGCAGAAATAACAACGGCATCTGGCAGTTTAGCACCAACACCATTACCTCCAGTTGTAGGGCAGGTATTTGATTCATTTGAGCTCATAGCAGTTGCAGAAGTAGCACAAGCAGCCGAAACCGCCGAAGGTGGAGATGATGGAGCCAATGACGATGATGGAGCCAATGACGATGATGGAGCCAATGACGATGATGGAGCCAATGACGATGATGGAGCCAATGACGATGATGGAGCCAATGACGATGATGGAGCCAATGACGATGATGGAGCCAATGACGATGATGGAGCCAATGATGATGATGGAGATGACGATGATGGAGCCAATGATGATGATGGAGGAGACGATGATGGGGGGATAAGTTCTCGCGGAGATCGTTTTGCTGGCGATGACTATGATGGAGATGACGATGACGGAGCCGATGATGATGATGGAGCCAATGACGATGATGGAGCCAATGACGATGATGGAGGAGACGATGATGGGGGGATAAGTTCTCGCGGAGATCGTTTTGCTGGCGATGACTATGGATGACCATGATGCAGACGCCGAAGACTAATAGAAAGGTCAAATGCTGCTAGTGAAATACCAACATCAACACAAGAGGAATCGATATCATGCGCAACAACACCAAAGAAGAATTGAGATAAGAGCCAGAACAGTGGGTTTACGCAAAGTGCTCTGAATCCCCGACCGACAGATAGTCTAGATAGTAAAGAACACTGAGATTTTTACAAGTTGGTTACCTCATGTTTTATCACTGCAGGCATCTTGACATGTTCGTGCCCGTATGCTAGAGCTACAAGCTTGGTATCATCACCGTCTCAATCAAGTCGTCTATGCTCAGGATTGCGACACAAAAACTCCTGAACCACCCGCGCAGACGACTTATGGACTAGTCTGGAACAAAAAAGAATGCTATCGCAATTATGATATAGACCGCTGTCAGCATTACTCCTTCAAACCAATTACTTCTCCCATCATGTACTATCAAATTCAGTATTATTGCTGCTAGAAAAAGTGTCGCAAGCTCCAACAGGGTAAATACGAGCGTAAATGGCTGTCCCATTGCGATGCCTGCGAATACCAGAATCGGAACTACAAAAAGTGCAATCTGGCTACCAGATCCTGCTGCCTATACCAATCGAGAGCTCAATCTTGCCTTTTCTTGCAAGGAGAATTGCGTCTGCTGTGCTCGGCTCGCATTGCCAACTATACCGACGATTATTGCACCAACGAAGAGTTGACCAAAGCCAAGTACTTCACCTGTCTTCTCGACAGAAGCCACCAATATCTCGCTTACTACTACGACACCAGCCATGCTTGCTCGCAAGGAGTAGGAACGACTTCTTCTTGCTCCAATGTGTCCCACTGCTTTCATGTATTTCCTGTGAAGTTTCAGGCGGTGTGAACAGGTGCTTGTGAGTAATGAAGGTGAACATTATTCCAAGAATGTAAACAATCAAAAGGATGACTGCTAGTGCATCACTCAGTATTTGTACCTGCACCTGCGTTTCTGAAGTTGAAAGTATGGTGGTTGCTAAGATGGTTGGAATTGCAAGACCGATTATTGCCAAGAAAAGCATTGATGATTGCATGCCGATATTTTCTCTGCTAAAGCTTAGCTCTTTATGTCTAAAGCCACCCGCGATAACACTCAACCCAAAGATGAGAAGTATATTGCCAATTATTGATCCAGTAATGGATGCCTTTACTAAGTCTAGAAGACCTGCGTTTATAGCTACTAAAGAAATAATAATCTCTGCAGCATTACCGAAGGTAACATTCAGAAGTGATCCTACTGTGGGACCATAGTGGGTTGAAAGATGTTCTGTGGAATCGCCTATCATCTTTGCAAGTGGAATCAGTGCTATTGCTGATATCACAAATAGGACCAAATCGTCAGCATGCGCAAACTCCAATCCGACAGCTATTGGGGTAAAAATTAGAAGGATGTAAATGGCCGACGATTTTGACAGCTTGATAGATTTGAGCAATATTACGACGCTTTTAATAACCCTCTATTCAACCTTTTTAATATTACCAGAAATATTCTACATCATCCTCTATTCTCTAATCAACCCTCTTTCTGATACCGGCTTAAGCAATATTATCTATTGAATAGGTCGAAAAATATCCTAGGTTTGTATATGATATCCTTCAAACCAGCATTGTAAATTTAAATTAGCTACAATGGATAATTCTTGATTGCGGCAGGTAGAGAAAAGAATTTTATTAGTACAAAATTATGAGAAAATACTGTACGTATCTCCTTGTTATGAAGGAATGTATAATCTCTTGTTCAAAGAACAGTCAACAATCAGCTAACTAATAGTGCGGGGGGTGGGATTCGAACCCACGAATCCCTAAGGAACAGGGTTGCAGGAACCAACCGGCTCATTCTAAGCTTCGCACTTTTTTCTTTTTCTCGCTAGAAAAGAAAAAAAGACCTGCGCCGTTGACCGGGCTTGGCGACCCCCGCCCTACTACGACTGCAAGAACCCTCAGCCAAATTTATCTATTTATATCTTGGGAACTGTAAATTGACAATACATAGATGCAAGCATCCAATGCAAGGCCAGCGGCTCTTTGGCACAAATGGAGTACGCGGAGTTTACGGTCAAGAGCTTACACACGATCTTGTAATTGATCTCTGCTATGCGCTTGGCACATATTTTGACAATGGGCCAATAGTGGTAGGATATGATGGACGCAAATCCCACCCTGTCCTTTCAAGACTTGTTAGATCCACCCTCAACTCTGCAGGGCTCGACACCGCAAATGCAGGGCTTATTCCCACTCCATGCTTGCAGTATGCTGCAAAGCGCCTAGGATACAGCGGAGGGGTCATGATAACTGCCTCACATAACCCGCCCCAGTATAACGGGATCAAACCTACTGCGGCAGATGGCGTAGAAATTCCAAGGGAGGATGAGCTGAAGGTCGAGGATATTTATTATTCAAAGAGATTTATCAGGATAAATGGAACTGGTCGCGATTATATTGATTACAATATTGTCAATAGGTACATTGAGGCTGTGCTTGCCTTTATAGATGTCGACAGAATAAGGCAACGAAAATTCACTGTTGTAATGGATACTGGAAACGGCGCACAAGCGAGCCGTTGCTCCGTTTATAGCAAAAAAGCTTGGTTGCAAAGTAATCGTCATCAATGGTCAGATAGACGGCGACTTTCCTAGCCGTGGATCAGAGCCGACGCCGGACAATCTTGAAGTGCTCTCAGAAACTGTCAAATCTGCAAGGGCAGATTTCGGTGTTGCATATGACGGCGACGGAGATCGTAGCATCTTTTGCGACAACAGCGGTACAATCTACATGGGCGATAAGACTGGCGCGCTGTTGGTCAAATACCTGCTGTCACAAAAGCATAATGGTTCCGAAGTTGTTTGCCCTATCAACACTTCGATGATACTATCTGTTGTGGCAGAACAGGCCGGCTCTAAAATGGTCTACACTAAGGTTGGAAGCGTCGAAGTATCTCGAGAAATGGTAAAGCGCAGCTCGCCCGCTTGGGCTGGAGGAGAATGGCGGCTTTATGTACGGCCCGCTCAATGAGGTAAGGGATGGGGCAATGGCCACTGCACTTATACTTGATATGATGGCTGCCTCTGACAAGTCATTTTCCCAGCACATTGCGCAGCTGCCACAGACCTTCCAGTATAAGACTAAGTTTACGTGTCCCTCGAGAGAAATAGTAGATAGGATAATTAAGACATGCATCGAGCACGGCAGCCCTAGAAAGGTCGAGACATTGGACGGAGCCAAAATTTGGATCGATGAGGAGACCTGGCTGATGCTAAGACCTAGTGGAACAGAACCCCTCATCAGAATGTATGCAGAATCGACTGATAAGTCGCTGCTCGACTCAAAGGTAGATGAATACCGCAGGTATGTACAGTCCAAAATATAGGAATGGACAACATTTTTAATACTCTTCTTCTTCTTACACAGAAGAATAAGATGATCCCAATGGGTGATAGGAAAATTGAGTAAGCCATATTATGTCAAGTTTGAAACTTCTAAGGATCTGGTAAATGCAGTTTACGAGGCTGTCCGGGTATCAAAGCAGAGCGGTAGAGTCCGCAAGGGCACCAATGAGACCACTAAAGCTATAGAACGCGGATTATCAAAGCTTGTTGTAATTGCCGAGGATGTTGAGCCGCCAGAAGTTGTGGCCCATCTGCCGATCCTCTGCGAAGAGAGAAACGCACCCTTTATCTTCGTACCGAGCAAGCAGCAGGCTTGGTGCATCACTTGGAATTGATGTCGGCTCCGCAGCTGCCACAATTGTCGATGCTGGCGAGGCCCAACACATTGTTGAGCAGGTCGTTAGCTCAATAAGCACCATGAGAGGAGTGGCGGCGACTCCGAAATAGTATGTGGAGGCTGACTGACAGATGAGCAGCAAAGCAGCTGAAGAAAAGGTCGTCCCTGCCGAAGTCATCCAGATAGTAGGCAGGACAGGGATCGCTGGCGAAGTCATACAGGTACGCGTCAAGGTCCTCGAAGGAAAGGACAGAGGCAGGATTCTCACAAGGAACGTCAAGGGCTCTGTTAGGATGAACGATGTCTTGATGCTTAGAGAAACCGAGCGCGAGGCCCGTAAGATAAGGTGATAATGGTAAATGAGCAAGACAGCAACATCTCTACGCAATTGCTCCTTCTGTGGTAAACATATCACTAGTGGACATGGAATCATGCTTGTCAGAAATGACGGACACATACAGTGGACTTGCTCGAGCAAGTGCAAGAAGAACATGCGGGTGCTAAAACGTGATCCAAGAAAACTCAAGTGGACCGTTCGCTATGTAAAAGGCGGACTACACATGAAAAAGCAGGCAGCATTACTAGTAGATAGGTCATGGCACCCGAACAAACGCTAATTGTTGTCAAGCCTGATGGTTTTAGGCGCCATCTGACGGGCAAGATATTGGCACGGTTTGAAGAAAAAGGCTTCCAGCTAAGGAACTTAAAGTCGTACAACTTCACTAAGGAAAAGGCTAAGGAATTTTACTCTGTCCACAGGGATAAGCCATTCTTTGACGAGTTGCTATCGTTTATCATGTCTGGCACTGTCGTAGCATGCATCCTAGAGGGCAGCAATGCAGTAAACACAGTAAGACTTATGGTCGGCGCGACGAAGTCATTTGAAGCGACTCCAGGAACCATCAGAGGTGACTTTGGCCTTGGTTTTACCGACAACATCATTCATGCTTCAGATTCTCCTGAAAGCTTCATAAAAGAGTCGCGTGTCATTTTTGACTGATCCATATACGTGGAACTTAGGCAGCCAATCGTCGTAGTGTTAGGTCATGTAGACTCGGGCAAGACTTCGTTACTGGATAACATTCGAGGTACTGCAGTTCAGGCACGAGAAGTCGGCGGTATAACGCAGCACATAGGTGCAAGTTTTTTACCAGTCCAAACAATCAAAGAAATAACTGGGCCACTGTACGCCAAACTTGTCAAGACAGAAGCGGCGATACCTGGACTGCTTGTCATAGATACACCTGGCCACGAGGTTTTTGCGAACCTGCGCACACGGGGCGGCTCTGCTGCCGACATTGCTATAGTCGTTGTCGACGTGAACAAGGGCTTTGAAGCCCAGACTATTGAAAGCATGGACATTCTGAAAAAGCGCAGGGTACCATTTGTCATTGCACTCAATAAACTCGACATGGTTGCTGGCTGGCGCACCTCCACAAGATTCATTTCTGAAGATGTAAGGAGGCAAGATGCCGCAGTGCAGACTTTGCTTGACGAAAAGATATACAGCGTTGTTGGCATACTCTCGAGGTTGGGCTATCCGTCGGAGGCATTCTGGCGGGTTACGGATTTCACAAAGGAAGTTGCGATAGTGCCTGTCAGTGCAAGAACCGGCGTAGGAATAGCGGAACTCTTAGCCGTTTTGGTCGGTCTAACACAGCAGTACATGGGAAAGAAGCTGGAGCGCCATACCGAGGATGCTGCAAGAGGCATAGTGCTTGAATTGAGCGAAGAAACGGGCCTTGGACCGTCTGCAAACATCATACTGCTTGACGGGATACTGCATCAAGGCGACAGCATCGTTGTAGGCAAGCGCGATGGTGCAATTTCCACCAGAATAAAAGCGTTGTTGTCGCCAAAACCCCTTGACGAAATGCGCGATCCCCGGGACAAATTCAAGCAGGTCAATGACGTAATAGCCGCTGCAGGCTTGAAGATCACCTCGCCGGACCTTGAGGGAGTGCTGGCAGGAAGTCCTGTATATGTATACGACAACAACAACCAGAGGGAGAGCAAAGACGAGCTTGACCGCCTAAAGTCGCTTGTAGAGTCCGAGGTCAAGAATGCAATCGTGAGCAACATACAAACCAGCGGAGTAATATTGAAATGCGATACTATTGGCTCGCTTGAGGCAATAGTAGACCTGCTCAAGAAAGCAAATGTTCCCATTAGGATCGCAGACATTGGCAACATCACAAGAAGAGACATTGTAGAAGCCGCTGCAGTGAAGGAGAATGACCGATATCTTGGAGTCATGTTAGGCTTTAATGTTAAAGTGCTTGAAGATGCACAAAAGGAAGCGCAGGATCGTGGGGTAAAGATCTTTAACGAGCAGATAATATACAACCTTGTACGAAGCTACACAGACTGGGTGACGTACCAACGTGAACATGAAGAGCTGATCCTGTTCAACGAGCTGCCGCCAATATGCAAATTCCAGTTCCTCAAAGGATTCATTTTTAGGCGAAACGATCCTGCTGTTTTTGGTGCAGAGATTCAGGCAGGCAGGCTCAGGCAAAAGGTACACGTAATAAACGAAGAAGGTAAAAAGATAGGCATTATACATCAGATACAGGAAAGCGGAAAAGCGATTGAGGAAGCAACTGCGGGCATGCAGGTAGCAGTGTCGGTCAAGGAACCAACAATTGGCCGTCAGATAAACGAGGGAGATATATTTTATACAGACCTCCACAGCAGGCAGGCAAAGCAGTTACTTGGGAGGTTCAACCACAGGCTAAACGATTCAGAAAGGGAAGTTTTGAATATGCTTGTTGCTAAGAAAAGAAAGAGCGACCCTGCCTTCGGATATCTTTAGGAACGCGGATCACTGGTACTTTTGAAGCAGGCCTTCCAGACCCTTTTCTCCCACCGCACCGACTGCCCTGTCTACAGTCTTGCCGTTCATAAACATGATAAATGTTGGGATAGCATAGACGTCGTAGCGCATCGCAATCCCTTGGTTGTCGTCCACGTTCAGCCTTCCAAATGCCACCTTGTCGCCATATTTCTTGGCCAGCTTGTCAAATATAGGAAGCATGAACTGGCAAGGGCCGCACCATGTTGCCCAAAAATCCACCAATACCGGCTTGCTCGCCTCCCACGACTTCATCAAAATTTTTCTCACTCAATTCTACCAAACTGCTGCCTAGCAGCGTGCATGCTTGCCGTTTTCCTTTCTTCACTCATGTTCAGACAAGATAGAAGTGCATGAATTATTATTTAAGATTTATTAGTTGGTTGCCTGCATTTTCGGGGATAGACGCCTTTTTTAGGGCAAAAGAACGCCTTTTTTTTCTACTAAAAAGAATACAGCCTGAGGATCTACGCTGTAGTCATCAAGAATGTTAGACAGGCGCCTCAGAAGGCGTGCTGCACGATCTAATTAATCGTGGTGTTATAGACGATTATTATTCATATACTCGTATGGTTTCGCTGCTATTACGAATTACTCGAGGAGGGTATCATGATTGCCTGAAGAAATTTCAGCATAAACTTCTTTTGCAGGTTTGCCTTCGATCTTTACGCCCATACTAACGCAAGATCCGAGGACCTCTTTGACAGCACCTCTTAGATCCTTAGCATATGAGCCATCAATCTTCATCTTGGCTATTTTGACAGCACTTGCCATCGACAGATCGCCGGCATAATTGGTGCCAGAGGTGCCTGAGCCCTTTGTTATCCCTGCCTCCTTTGCCACTAGAGCAGCTGTCGGAGGGATGCCAACTTCAACCGTGAACTTTTTTGTTTCGGTATCCACCTCTACTTTGACTGGAACCTTCATCCCGGGAAAATCCTTTGTCTTTTCGTTAATGGTATTTACCACTTGCAGTACGTTGACTCCCATTGGACCCATTGCTGGACCTAGTGGTGGTCCTGCATTGGCTTCTCCTCCGCTTACTAGAGCCGAGACGGTTTTCTTTTCGCCCATAACATCGCAGCAGTGGGTTGAGCCAAATTATAATTCTTGCTCTTATATTGAATGCAGATGTTGGGCTTGACAGGTTTTTAAACCCGTGGTGTGTGTAATTGCCGATGTCAGATCAGGAGCCTAATGAAGGCGTCGGGTCTTTGTTCTTCGAGCTTGCCGGTGACCTCCGTCTCTTGATGCTGACAAAGCTGAGCCAGAAGAATCATCGTCTTTCCCAACTTGCCACAGAACTTAATGCTACGATGCAGGAAGCCCATCGGAACATGACACGCCTAATTGAGGCAGGGTTAGTAGCCAAAGGTAGAGAAGGCGAGCTCATGCTAACTGTTTATGGCAAAACAGTAGTAATGTTAATGCCAAGTTATGATTTTCTGTATCGCAACAAGGACTTTTTCCTTGACCACAGTCTTGGCGACCTGCCGACCAAGTTTATCCAGAGAATGGGAACGTTTCAGAGCTGCGAAATAGTGCACGGCGTCATGGCAATACTCCAGCGCTGGAAGAATCTCTACAGTGAATCTGAACAATACATCAAAGAGATAATGGCACAGGTGCCACTTGACCTTATTGAAACAGTGAATAGCAGAGTAGAGAGAGGTGTAAGATTCTCCTACATTTTTGCCGCGAATGCAGTCGTCCCAAGAGGGCGAACGCAGATTCTCCAAAAGCTTGGATGGCGCAATTTCATCAGCACAGGTCTAGTCGAGCGCAGGATGCTACCTGAGGTAAAAGTGATGACGATTTTCAATGAAAAGCAAGGATGCGTACTCTTTCCTAACATGAAGGGTGAGCCGGATCTAAATATTATGTTTTACGGCGATGACAAGGAATTTCTTGAATGGTGCTTCGATCTGTTTGCATACCAGTGGGAAAAAGCTGGACCGTTTGACGAAAACAAGCTGAAGAACGAAGTATAGATCACATTTTTATATATCAGACTTCATCAACCATGCATGCCAAAAGCTTTTGTTCTTATGAATGCCGAACTTGGAAGTGAGGATTCTCTTGTTAATGAATTGAAAATACTTGAAAGCGTCAAGGAGGTCTACCAAGTTTACGGCGTTTATGACATCGTGGCACAGGTTGAATCTGACACAATGGATAAGGTTAAAGAAACGATCACCTGGAAGCTTCGAAAGCTCAATGGCGTCAAGTCGACATTGACTATGATAGTGATGGAATAATGAAGCGTGGCTGTAAATACCTCGACTCCTTCACAGAAGAAGTATTTGCTCATTAGTGCAAGGATAGCCAAGAAATCTATTACCTGTGCAACTGTGGCAACGTAGCTAACCTCACCGCGGTTTCACGTCGAGCTATCAATTCTATGAATATTCATTAGCCTGCGTCAATCACACAGGATAGCAACTTTAATCAACCTGTCTGCCGATGACCCGGCAGCAGATGGATCTCTTTGGCAAAACAAGAGGCGGTAGCGAGCAAAAGGTGTGGAAGTGCGAGCACTGCAACATGATCTTTGATGATAAGGAAAGAATGAAGCGCCATAAAAGAAAGGCTCATGGGGAAAAGGCTGGCGACGATATGCCTAATATGAACCCCTTTGGCTTTTCATAGCACAAAGGCTTATTTCTTGTCAATACATAAAAGTAGACTCGGCTAGCATGTTTCCAATACACGACGACACAGAACGTATGCATGGAAGGCCATACCTGAATTATGGCATGATTGCCATAAATGTGATCGTCTTTATCTGGGAGGCATCGGCCACAAGCTTCTTCTCAGATCCCATCGCAACTGAGGATATATTCATGACTTATGGCGCAGTTCCCAGCAGGATAGTCAACGACTTTCCTGACAGCGCGCCTACGATCATTACATCCATGTTCATGCACGGAGGAATCGCCCACATCATCGGCAATATGGTATTTCTTTTTGTATTTGGCGACAACATCGAGGATAGGTACGGTAGGATAAAGTACATCTTTATCTATCTTGGATGGGGAGCGGCAGCAGCCCCTTGCCCACAGCTTTTACGCTGTTTCAATTGGGCAGGGAGAGATACCTGCAGTCGGCGCATCAGGTGCAATTTCCGGCGTCCTTGGCGCATACCTTGTCATGTATCCAAGAGCCAACATCCTTACCATAATAGCAGTGTTCTTCATATACACTGTTCGTATACCTGTGCTGATCTACATACCCTTCTGGTTCGTACTGCAGTTGATCTTTGCCATCATCGGCCAACTGGGACCTGCAGGTGAAACAGGCGTTGCATATCTTGCTCACATCGGCGGCTTTGCTGCAGGTGCTCTTACTGGCCTTGCATGGAGGGCTCTACCTAACTCAGTAAAATACAAAGATGCTGCAAAGGAAGTTCAAGTCAAGCCGATGTTCCGAAATCCATTAGCAAGAAATGCCCGGCCTCGAATCGAGGATGTTATGCCTGCGACGCCTGAAGTGATAGAGGGACCAGATTACTACGAGGTGATCGCAGAGATCCGCGGCGTGTCAGATGCTTCTGACATCAGTGCAAGATACGAAGTAGAAACGCGGCAAGTAAGGATAGTTGCTCGTGGAGCAAGAAAGTATGAGCTATTAGCAAAGTTGCCAGATACGGCGGTTAATCCTGTAGTAAAAGACATTCATTACCTTAATGGAATAGCCCGCATCAGGCTTGCAAAATAGCATATAATAACCTTGCAGCAAATTTAAAATATCCCGCGTAGTCCCTTTAGATTTACAATTTTAGGAGAAATGTGAAAAATGTCAATACAACAGGGTTCAGCTGGAGGCGTCCCGGTGTTAATTCTCAAGGAAGGTACATCGCAGACCAAAGGTCGAGATGCCCAAAAAAACAACATCACTGCTGCAAAGCTGATTGCTGAGATCGTTAGAAGCTCACTTGGCCCAAGAGGAATGGACAAGATGCTTGTCGACACTCTTGGCGATGTAACAATAACCAATGACGGTGCTACAATTCTCAAAGAGATAGATGTTCAGCATCCGGCAGACCAAGATGATGGTAGAGATTAGCAAGGCAACAGACAACGAGGTGGGAGATGGCACAACCTCTGTAGTGGTGCTTGCTGGCGCGCTTATCGAAAAGGCTGAAGATCTTATCAACAAAGGTGTCCACCCTACGGTCATTGTCGATGGCTACAGGAAGGCAGCGACTAAGGCTATTGAAGTGTTAAACGGCATTGCACAAAAGGTTGCCGGCAACGAAAAGCAAGAGCTGATAAGAATAGCCAAGACAGCAATGCAAACAAAGCTAGTATCAAAGGAATCCGATGAGCTTGCTCAGATAGTAGTTGACGCAGCCCTTGCAGTGTCTGAAAAGACTGACTCCGGTTTTAGGCTCGATATTGAAGATGTCAAGGTAGAAAAGAAGGCTGGCGGCAGCATACGCGACACTAAATTGGTTAAGGGCATCGTCTTGGACAAAGAAGTTGTACATGGGGGCATGCCAAAAAGAATAGAAAAAACCAAGATTGCTCTCATCAACTCTGCTCTTGAGATTGAGAAGACTGAGTTTGACGCCAAGATAAACATCAATTCACCTGATCAGATGAAGATGTTCCTTGAAGAGGAAAACAGAATGCTCAAGTCGATGGTTGACAAGATCATCGAGAGTGGCGCCAACGTAGTAGTGTGCCAGAAAGGAATTGACGATATTGCACAGCACTATCTTGCAAAAGCGGGGATACTAACAGTGAGGCGAGTCAAGGAATCAGACATGACAAAGATGGCAAGGGCAACTACCGCAAGGGTTGTCAATAACCTTGATGATCTTTCAGCCAAAGACCTTGGAAGCGCCGACTTAGTTGAAGAAAGAAAAGTCGAAACTGACAAGTGGGTATTCGTTGAGGGAGCTAAACATCCCAAGTCTGTGACCATCCTCATAAGAGGCGGCTCACAAAGAGTCGTAGATGAGGCCGAAAGATCAGTGCACGACGCACTGATGGTGTCAAAGGATGTCCTTGAAAAGCCGGCCATTGTTGCAGGTGGCGGAGCGCCTGAAGCCTATGCAGGCAGCAAAACTTAGAGAATGGACAAGCACGCTCACCGGCAGGGAGCAGATTGCTGCAGAGAAATTTGCAGAAGCCTTGGAAGTGATACCTCTGTCTCTTGCAGAGAACGCTGGTATGGATCCGATTGACACACTCACCGAGCTACGCTCAAAGCAGAGTAAAGGCAGCAGGTGGACAGGAGTCGACGCACGCAACGCCAAGATCGCCGACATGAGCAAGTTGGACATAGTAGAGCCTCTTGCAGTAAAGGAGCAAGTAATCAAGTCCGCCACAGAAGCCGCATCGATGCTACTGAGGATCGACGACGTCATTGCCTCAAGCAAATCAGGCGGTGGAGGACCCCCAGGACCACCAGGCGGTGGTATGGGCGGAATGGGTGGTATGGGCGGAATGGGTGGTATGGGCGGAATGGATATGTAGGGCTCCTCCAATAACTCTTCTTCTATCTTTCCCCTTTTACTTTTTTGATTCCACCTCAATCACTTCTTTTATCCATCTACCTGTTTCTTGCATGCTAGATAATTTGGTCAAAAATTCTTCCCACGATATCCGACCATATGCTTTAACCCATACTTTGTAGTGATTGATCATGCTATCAAATGCTTGTTTGTGGTGCAGGCAATATTTGCTGCCTGACAAGGCTATTCGGTGGCAGGCAGTGCATTTAGTAGTAGTACCTCATGGAAGGTTTATTTATAGTCAGGATTTTTAAGAGTTATAATAACATCATGCTTATACCCTCTTCTAAAGTTGTGTTGATAGTCACTGTAGCATATTTGACGACATTCTTTGCGCTCGCCTCAGGCCTGATAAATGCTCTAATCGAGGGCAGAGGTGTCAACAGGTTCATGATTCCATCGCGCCAAGCCCAGACTGTTGGTGAGGCCGTAGTAGTTACATTGATCCTCTTCATAGGCATGGCAGGCACCTTTATGCTCTACCAATCGGGAAGGTCAGCAAACCCAAAGGTACAAAAAGCGCTGCTGATAGCAGGATTTGGCGTGCTGGGGATTGCCCTTCTCTTGGGATTCATACTTGTAGCAGTCAAACTGTGATAGAGTTGCACTTGTATACAAATATCTTACCAGCTTCAATCGATTCGTGTTGTACTATTTTGAGCGCCAAGTTGCTCTCATGCCACTCAACGCTTAGCTTCACAGCGCTCTTGCGCTGGAGCAGCCTGCGACTCGCAGGCGACTGGACCCATCCGCCGTCTTTTCTATAGCGAAGCATGCTTGTAGCAAGCACTGGAACATTTGTATCGACTCCACGCCGTACAAGCGAGCATTATCAAGACAGAAAGCAGATGGTTCAGACTGCCCATACGCTGCCGTATTGGAAACAGGTTGTAAAAACTATTGACAGAATCGAAAATTACAAGCGAGCTATCGCCCATAGATTCAATCACGTCTTTTGTCATGGCAGCAAGGCGGCCCTCTGAAGGCAAATAGATGTCAACTATGCTGTTTGTATGCACAAACCCAGCATTGAAATACGCTGTAAACGTGGTGTCAAGGTCGATATAGATGATTCTATCAAACTGCGAGGCTAGATGCACGGTGTAGCAGAGTTTGGCATATGGGTCGGTAAACATTAGCGTATTTAAGCCGCCTCTATTCAATATTTTGGTAGGATCCACTTGCCGTTCTATTGCAGGAGGTTGAATATAACACATGAGTGAGATTGACGATGGCCAGCTAAGAGATGATGACTATCCAATAACAAAGAAGACTATCTACATGAACAACGGAGCTGTTGCTCCAACACCACTATCCACCATTAAGGCAATGACTGACTTTATGCTCACATGTGCACAGGGGGGTCCTGACTCCCCTAGCACTTTTGATTACATCAAATCGCTCCTTGACGAGTTGCGGACGAGGGTGGCTCATCTGATCAACTGCGAACATGATGAAGTCGTGCTTGTGCAGAGTACCACTGAAGGCCTCAATATAGTGGCAAACGGGCTAGATTGGAAAACTGGTGATACAATAGTGGTAAGGGGAGGCAGGCACGAACACTATGCCAATTATTTACCCTGGGTCGCACTGTCACAGAAAAAAGGCGTGCAATTGAGAGAACTCGCTATGACAGACGAAAATGGATACTTTGACCTTGGTCAGCTTGAAAAATTGGTCAAAGGCTCCAGGCTCATTACACTGAGCCATGTGCTTTACAACACTGGAGCCATAATGCCAGTTGAAGAGGTTGGCAGGATTGCGCAGGAAAACGACGTCCTGTTTTGTGTTGATGCAGCCCAAAGTGCCGGCACTATTTCAGTCGATGTCAAAAAGATGGGGTGTCATTTTATGGCATTTCCCGGCTTCAAGTGGCTCTGCGGCCCGATGGGCATAGGTGTATTCTATTGTAGCAAGAAGGCATTTGAAATATTAGAGCCGCCTGAAATTGGCAGCGAGTCTGCCACTCTTTCTGATCAGAACATCTTAACATATTTGGATATGCCCGCTAGGCTTCAGGCCGGCTTTCGTAACTTTCCTGGCGCAGTAGGACTTGAAGCATCTTTGCGCTACATCCTTAGAATTGGGCTTAAGAGGATAAGGAAGAAGAACATGAACGTTGCCGGCATCCTTCGTGAAGAAATAGCTAAGATCCCTGCCGTCAAAATGTATGGTCCTGATGATGAAAGCAAGCGCTCGTCTATCGTCACATTCATACCGCAGAAGGCCGACTCGTCAACATTGATAAGACAGCTTGAGCAGAACCGCATAATACTTGCAGCTAGAGACATTGGACGCGGAAAGAAAGCAGTGAGAGCGGCTCCCCACTTTTTTAACAGTGAGGAGGAGGCATCAATTACCGCAAGTTACGTCAAGAGCCTGCTTCAATGATCAGATCTTTTTTGTTGGCTGTTCGCCTTGGCCCTCAATGACAATCATAGTCAATGTGGAACGCACTTTGTCTATTCTCCTAACATGCCAAGTTATTGTCTCTCTTAGTTTATCCATAGAATCTGAGCTTATTCTAGCAATTATGTCGTAGACACCATACACACCTGATACTTCAACGGTTTCTGGTATTTTTTTTATTTCTCGAATTATTTCTTCTTCAGAACCCAAGTCGCAATTGATAAGGACGTATGCTGTTGGCATGTATATGTTTGATGGGTTGTATTATTAAAATTTCTGCTTCGACAGCTTCTTAGCCTTGATATAGTCTACAAAATAAAACAGGTATGCTCGCTCATTTACCTTGAGGACCCATGGGATAAATGACTCGTTTCTGCTGCTCTTTTCCCCTATTTCAAAGCCTGAGTTTTCCAAAAACCTACGGAAAGATTGCGCATCGTAGATCTTTTCCGCTGGCGGGTCGCGGTTATAGTCATACGGATCAGCGATTATCATATCGGCATGCGGCTTAAGCAACCTGTGTATTGATGCCAGAAGCTTTTCCGGATCCACGAGCTCAAGCAGGTTCAACGCAAGTATCAGGTCAAACTTGCCGGGGTTAAATGGCGTGTTCCGCAAGTCAGACACACAAAACTCAACGTTTCCACGTTTTAATTCGCACATCTTTTTTCTGGCTTCCCGGATGAATGAAAAGGAAATATCTATGCCAATTGCAAACGCATACTTTTGTGCAAGGAGCAAAGTGCTATAGCCCATTGAGCAGGCCATATCAAGTGCAATCCCGTCCATTTTGGGGTTGATACTGTGCACTACCCTGTTGTAAACTTCATTTGGCTTTAATCTCCACCGGAGCGACTTGAGCAGCCTATCTTCTACAGAATGCTCGTATTGAGTCCACCTGTAAGGGATGAACCAGCTCGCCGCCCTCTTCGTACCTGTCGTTTGATATAAACCCAGGCGCAACTTTTGAACCAGCCTCCTTCAAAAATTGCTTCATCTCCTTTGTCCTGCTGTCCAGAAGCCACCTGCCGTACATCTGCGACCGGCCTGCAGCATAGACAAAGAAGTCTTTGACCACTATTGCCACGCCCTGTATTATGGGGTATATTGTGCCACACTCTTTGCATCTTAGAAATCCCTCTATACACTCATTTGCACCATCCATCTCAAGGCTCTCAAGGTGGAGGCGCAGCTGCTTATCGGTGTGTTGGAGGCAAACTAGATGGTGTGCAAACTGAATCTTCATGCTTGCATATCACCGGAGCGCCTTCTCATATATATATAAAAATCAGAGAAGCCCGTCTTCATGCAGCTTGTCAAGCAATGGAGATAAAAAGTCGCGCACTTCCTTTTCACCTAGACTGAACGTTGCAACGATGCCAAGCGCTATTGAAAGCATGTTGCGATCTTCTCTTGCAGTATACACGGCAGAACCTGCAATATTGAATGGTTCGGCGTTATCGTGCAGCCACTTTTTCCACCTGTTAGTTCTCTCTGTGTTTGCTTCAAGTGAAGAAATGACATAGTCCATGTCCATTCCTTCATTGTTATCAAGCAGGTTCAGCTTGACCATCGGCAGCAAAAGTGTTCCTTGCGTGACTTGGGCGTGGATTCTATTCAGCTCAGCGATAATTTCTTCTTCATCTTCTTCTTTAGGCTCGATATCCCGATAAGCTGGGAACATGTAACCTGCAAGGTTGCCGCCCCAGTCATAGATCTTGTAGAGCCTATCGTCATATTCTGCCTTCCACTTGTTGCTCCTATTGCCTCTCTTGCCAAACAAATGCAACTGATATTAGCATGCATGCCTGCCCTACATATTTCTGTGTATATGATATATCGCCAGTGATAATCAAAAAAGTTGAGATTGGAGTTAGAGATGCATTGTTGACCGTTGACTTAAATTATCCCTACATCTTTAACCCATGCATGTCAGAACCACCACAACCATCACAAGAACAGACAACCCCACACAGAGAAGGACCCCATGATACAATATACATTGGCAAGAAACCGCTCATGACATATGTGACGTCTACTCTGATCCAGTTGGCCAACCAGCCAAAAGTGACAATCAAGGCAAGGGGCCTGAGCATTGGACGAGCAGTAGACGTTTCGCAGATCACGTTGAAGAGGATGGAAAATGCAGGATACAAGATAGGCGACGTAAGGATTGGATCTGAGACAGTCCAATCAGAGGACGGCAGGACGAGAAACGTCTCTACCATTGAAATCGAGATAAGGAAGAGCTAGGCCTGCTGTTTCTTTTACCTTTTTCTTATTATCCCTTCCTTATAGTATCCCAATGTTAAATCATGAGTACCTACTGCCGCTGCCGCTGCGATCTATCTTGTGCACCTAAACCCGATGACCAATGCTCACGAATCAATAATCTCGACGCTCAAAAGGGACTATCGCGTCTACATTTTCCCTGTGCGCTTCATCAAAGACGGACGGGAGGTAAACACAAAGAGCTTCCCGTTTTCGTACCCGCTACGCAAGCAGATGGTTGAATCAGTCTTTGGCGACTCCGTTGCAGTGCTTCCAGATTATACCTTTTACGCGCCGTACAACAAGGTACATGCCGCCGCTCCTTTCGTCACGGTCGTGGCAACTCCGCAACCAGATAATCACACAGATAAATGAGGAAAGGTTCGTCTCATACACCGGAGACAATGCCGAGCGGCTTATGCTCAAAGCATACAGGCTCAACCCGCTCAAAGCTGACCGGCTTGAAGTTTCCGCATCATCGATCAGGGTAAAACTCTATCGACAGGTAATTGAAGGTGACAATGAAGAAGAATGGCGGGGAAAAGTACCTGAAGCCGTAGCAGAAATCATCAAAAAGAACTGGAATATTGTGGACAAGTTTGCAAGAATGGAAGATAATACGACGAGGGTGATGGGTATGAAATTCCCCAAGGAAGGCTACAAGTAGTTCAAGATTTTTATAAGCCAGCGAGGGATTGTGGCTTCATACATGAAGGAAAAAGGCGGCGAGTTTGTCTGGTTTGATGGCAAGCTCGCGAAATGGGAAGACGCCAAAGTTCCAATCTACACACACGCCCTCCATTACGGCACTACGGTCTTTGAAGGTATACGTGCCTATGCAGCCAAGAACAACCTCTATGTTTTTCGGCTGGAAGACCACATGAAGCGACTTCACCACTCAGCCCGGGTTTACTCAATTTCGCTCAAATACTCTGCCCTAGAACTTGCAAATGCCACAGTTGAGCTATTGCAAGAGAACAAGATTAAAGAGTCGTGCTACATACGCCCGCTGACATTTGTAGGTCTGCATGGCATTGACCTAAATGTGACAAAGGACTCGCCCACTCATACTGTTATAATCACCTTCCCGTTTGCAAAATACTTTAAGGGCGAAGGCATCAGGGCATGTGTCTCTTCTTGGAGGCGCATCCATGACAGCATGACCCCACCGCTTGCTAAAGCTGCAGGCAACTACCTCAATTCAATTCTGGCAACACAGGAGAGCAAGCGCAACGGTTACGACGAATCGATTCTTCTTGATTTGTACGGCAACGTAAGTGAGGCTTCTGGCGAAAATATTTTTCTTGTCAGACACAGTAAGATCTGTACACCACATTTCGCCGATTCAGCCCTTGAAGGGATAACCCGTGAATCTACTATGACGATAGCAAAGGACTTGGGCTACACAGTCATCGAGCGCCAGATAGCGAGGACTGAACTGTATATGGCTGACGAAATATTTCTTACCGGCACTGCAGCAGAAATAGTCCCGGTGACCAGTATAGATGGCCACCCTGTTGGAAGCGGAAAGGAAGGTTCATTGACAAAGAGCATCCGCGAGAGGTATGCCAAGATGGTGTCTGCCGAAGCCAAAGAGTACATGGAGTGGTTGACCCCTGTATGGTAGGCACCAGCAGTCCGAACACCAGGATTGCCGTTATAGGTGTTGGCGGATGGGGCAAGAACCATGCTAGAGTGTTGAGGGAACTTGACTGCCTGGCCGCGATATGCGATCTTGACCTTGCAAGGGCTAAGGAGATTGCAAGCAGACATGGCGCACAGGCATACTCCGCAATCGATGAGATGCTGGAAAAGGAACGGCTTGATGGCTCGCTTAGTGTGTACACCTACAAACACGCACGCGGCTGTAGCCAAGAAGGTTATGGAACATGACATCAACATATTTGTTGAAAAGCCGATGTCATTCTCTTCCAAAGAATGTGAAGAAATGACACAGATTGCAGATAAGAAGAAGCTAATTCTAACATCTGGCTATGTCGAGCGGTTTAACCCAGCTATTAGCGACACGCGCAAGCTCGTAGAGGGAAAGATGTATGGCGATCCCATGATGATCGAGTTCCACAGGGAAAATAGGATGCCGCCACATATCACAGACGTAGGGATAATATATGATACATCGGTGCATGACATTGATGCGGCGATATTTCTCTTTGGGAGCCCGCCGCACGTCATATTTGCGCGTGCTGGCAAGCGCTTTCATGCACATGAGGACTTTGCAACCATAATGCTTGGCTTCGAGGGGCAAAAAGTGGCCATCATCGCATCCAACTGGCTCACTCCAAAAAAGGTGAGGACTTTTAGCGCTGTATGCACTGACGGCATCATCACCGGTGATTTTTTAACACAGGAGATCAGAATAGACCATGCCGAAGCTACCATAATACCGCGCCGGAAGTTCCAAGAGCCGCTAACATTGGAGCTGAAGAATTTTGTTGAATCCATAGAAGGTAAGGCAAAGATAGTCGTGACTGCTGCGGATGCAACAAATGTGACAAAGGTGGCAGAGGGCAGCTATACTGTCAAGCAACACCGGCTCGCCTGTGTATTTGGATCTGAAATGAACAAGTCAATGCTTGATATTCTTGCATGCCCCATAGACAAGCACTATCCGCTAGAGCTTTTCCAGATCGTTTCGGAAGGTCAGACAGTCAAAGAGGGTATTCTATTTTGCACAAAGTGCAACCGCTATTACCCAATAATTGATGAGATACCTATCATGCTGCCAGACGAGCTTAGAGAAAAGCAAAAGAACCAGGACATCGAGTTCCTGAGGAAATGGCAAGATAAGATCCCTGAGAAAGTTATAAGGCAAGGAAATCCATGGCATTTGTGAAGGAATGAGCAACAACAACAACAACTATACCGCATTACCAGGCGTGACAAACCATGTTGACAAGAGTGCCAGGATCGGTAAGAATGTCAAAATATGGCACTTTGCGTACGTGGGAAAAGAAGCTGAAATAGGAGACAATGTCATGATAGGTTCGCTGACGCATGTAGATTACAAGGTCAAAATAGGCGACAATACACGAATTGAGGGGTCCGTTTACATCCCACCCCTCACAGTTATTGGCAAGAATGTTTTCATTGGGCCGGCAGCTCGCATTCACAAATGATCCTTATCCAATGAGCCCCAAGATGGCCGGGGTAATAGTGGAGGATGGTGCCATAATAGGCGGAAGGTCTGTCTTCAAACCGGGTATTCGAGTGGGGAGAAACAGTGTGGTTGCAATGGCTTCAGTTGTGACAAAGGATGTCCTGCCTGATACTGTCGTAATGGGTCATCCTGCTAGGCCGGCATACAGCCGTGCAGAATATGATAGAAAGAAGAAAGAGTGGGAGTCAAAGAAGTAATGAAAGAGAGACAAAAAAACTCCTGTGTAAGCCAGCGAAAAATGATCCTACAATGGCCGTACATCCTTTACTTCTGGGTTTACCAGAAACTTAGGATTGGGCTCTTTTTTTTCTACTAGAACATCAAGCAAGTTTCTTGCTGCAACTTCAGCCATCTTGGAGCGTGTCTGATATGTGGCGCTTCCAATATGCGGCAGTAATACCACGTTTTTCATTTTCAAAAGTGGACTCGACTTTGGCAGAGGTTCAGTTTCAAATACATCTAGACCAGCACCAGCAATCTGGTTGCGCTTGAGGGCTCCTGACAAGATCGACTTCTTTTACGACCTGTCCCCTTGCAGTGTTTATCAAGAATGCAGTTTTCTTCATCAATCGCAATTTTGTCCTGTCTATCAGTTGGTGGCTGGCACTATTCAGAGTTGTGTGTATTGACACAAAGTCGCTCTGAGCAAGCAGCTCGTCAAGCTCTGCATAAGTTATTCTGAGCTCTGATTCGAGCTCGCTGGTTCCTCTTGCGATTGTAGTAGATGACTTTCATGTTAAATCCTCTTGCTCTGCGTGCCACTGCCGATCCTATCCTACCAAGCCCAATTATGCCTAGGGTACTGCCATGGACATTATATCCGAGCATCAGGTCTGGGCTCCATGCAATCTTCCATTTTTTGTTCCTGGTATATTCATCTGCACTTACAATATTGCGTGCGCAGGCAAGGATAAGGCCAAATGCCAAGTCTGCTGTAGCTTCAGCAAGAATATCGGCCGTATAGGTTACATAGATGCCTCTCGCTGTCGCTTCCTTGACATCAATATGCTCAAAGCCTGTGCTATATGAGCTGATGACTTTAAGGTTTGAACCTGCTTTGTCCATCACCTCTGCATCTATCCTGTCCGTCAGCGTACAGAGGATGCCAGCCTTCCCAGCAACGCTTTTCAATATCTCTGCCCTCTTTGGCGGGCGGGGTTTTTTGTTCAGAGTTACTTGGCATTCCTTTGAGAGGATGGAAATGGCAGGCTCTAGTATCCTTCTTGTGACATAGACCTTCTTCTTGCTCACGGCACCATTAGAATTGTCTTCATTTGCATTGTTATTTAATTATAATAGCCCGGCCCAGATTCGAACTGGGGTCGAGGGCTCCAAAGGCCCCCATGCTTGGCCACTACATTCAGCGGAAAAAGAAATTTTTTTCCTCCACCGGGCTTCCGGGCGTAAGTTCAACTATCTGGGACATACTTATAATCTTAAGGCATTAATCATCCTCTCCGTGGGGTCTTCCATCCTTCCAAGGATCCGCGTTGCCCTTTTCTTTTGCTTCTGTATGTACCGTTCGTCAGAGATCATTTTCATTCCAAGCCTTACAAGCGATCTGGAGTTGCTTGCTCTCTTAACTAACCCTGATTTGACAAGGTATTTTTGAACGTAAAATTGGATAGGTGCTATCGATATTGTAGGCTTGCCTAGAAGCGCAGCCTCGGCAGTCATTGTGCCGCCTGCCCCGACAAAAAGTTGTGTAGATTTTACGAGGTGCAGTGCCGTCAACTACATCTCTTAGCACTTGCACCTTGTTTCCATAGCGTGACTCAACTTCTGCTATCTGGTCTTCATATCTGCAGAGTATTACAATGTTGGCTGATTGCCATAATTCATTTACAAAGCTATCGATCATTTTTGTAGTACTGACCTTCTTGTCTGCAATGTATGATGCCTTGCTTTCCTCGAGTCGAAGAAGGATCATCATTTTCTTTTTATCCTGTTTGACTTCCTGTATATCATCATCAGGTGCTTGAGCCACGCCGCCGGATCAAGCGCCCTGTAATGAACAATGTTCTTCTTCGCTATGCCGTAATCTGACCATGCAGAGTATGGTATCACCCAAGGGCAATATAGCTTGCTTGTCAGGGGTATTGTAAGCTTTGCAACAGCTTCTGAATGAGGCGAGTCGTTAAATCCAATATGTCTGATTCCAAGGCCAAAAGCTACCACGCGAGCCTTCTGGTGATGAAAAGGTAACTGCCACGTCTGGCCCAAATTGCTTTACGACTTCGGCCAGCTGGTATGTCCTGCGAGCGCCTTCGCGGCAGCTTATCGTACCTGTCTGCCCCGCCGTGGCTTCCGACGAACGTAAGGTCGAGCTTTTTGATCTTGGCAAGCTCAACTGCTTCCCTGTATTTTCTTGAGGTGCAGAGCACCTCATGACCAGAATTATGTAGCAAGGTGACGGCACGCCTGAAAAACATTACCTGCTTAGGTGTCAAAATATCAAACCAGATCTTCAAATATACAATCTAGCTGGAAAGCCATTGGAAAAACCTTTTGTAGACCACGTGAGGTATGTAGGGAGGGATGAAAAGGGGGAGTTCAATCTACACTTTGAGTGCCGCTAGTTCTTCTTCTTCCTCCTCTTCTTCCAATACTGCCTCTGTGGCGGTATATGGCTTGAGCACTGAAGGATATAGAATAGCTTCCTCGATAGCCATCAACGGCTCCAAGGTTTCATTAATCGATGAATCGGTCAGAATGGCCATTTTGCTCAAGCCGGATATCGCAAGGACGTACCCAAACGTAAGCTCGCTTATGGAAGACGAACCCCTCCTTGATCTACAGCCAATTGATATTGCAATAAGCAATGCTTCATACGTCTATTTTGCTCCCAGAATAAGAAAGGTTGGCCCAGACGTCAAAAGTGACGTTATGACAAAGTTCAAGGACGCGATCAAGGCGCTCAAGCGGGGCGCTTCTCTAATCTATATGCTTCCGACGGGAGTCGGTGGCAACAATGAAAACATTGCACTTATTGAGCACATGACAGGAATGGCTGTTGAGAGGGATGTGTCGTATTATTACCTCCCCATGAGTGCTATTACTGCAGCCAGCTCTGAGACGCTGATAGGATCGGTCAAATCTAAGCACGACAATCATATTTCCAAGATGCTCTTCGACCCGGACACGCGTCTCAAGTTGAACTTTGTGGATGTCAATTCAGCCGAGTTGGTACATGTCATAAAGACGTTGAGCCACTACTCTGGGATGGCCAGCATCCTTGAAATCTGCAAGAAAGCCACTGATAGCAATATCCGCAGTGAGTTGATGCGCGGCACATTTGCCGACCTCTATATCGACGACGTGACAAGCGGGCTATATGACCTCCGAATAATAGGATCATCGCTTGATGGCACAGGACCGCTGATGTATCTGGTCAACGGTAGCATTAAGGGCGTAGATGGATATGTCAAGTTTCTTATCGACCAGATACGAGCAACTCTGAAAAAGCGCGACCTTAAGGCCAGCAGAACAAAAGTGGCGATAGCTTGGACGCTTGACCCGCATGAAATGAGAGGCGACAAGATAGAACTGCTGTCGTCATTTGAGACAAAGGTCAAGGACTATATTAGCGATGTAGAGCGGCACCAAGGGCAAACATTTGACCTATATCATACAGACAAGACAACTATCGTCATTGCGTGCTCCAAAACGGACTTTGAAAAAGTAATGTCCAAGAATATGGCAAACGAGGAGTTTATAGTCATAAAGGCAAACCCGCTCTGCGAAACAGTATAAGAATAATAAATAATTTTAATTGCATTATCAGCTATATATGTGAAATATGCCTAGCACTGGAATCATAATCCTGTCAACGTTTCCAAACGAAGAGTTGGCTGCAGAGGTTGCCAACCATGTCGTCAGCGCAAAGTTGTGTGCCTGTGTCAATTTTACCAAGATCCGGTCGATCTACTCTTGGCATGGAAAGATAGAGGATCAGCATGAATTCCTTGTGCTTTTCAAAGCAACTTCAAAATCAGCAAAAAGGCTCAAGGCTGAAATTGTAAGGCTTCATCCATATGAAGTGCCAGAGATAGTGGAGCTCAAAATGAGCAATGTATCGAAGCCCTATATGTCATGGCTCGCTGCAGAATCAATGTATGGCGAAGCGAAGAAGGGCCACAATGCCGCCAAGCGACGAGACACGCAGGCCAATATCCGTTGATGAGTCAACAGCAAACATCTTTGCTCCATAGCTTTCAATCAAATTGAGTAGTTTGACTATCTCCTCTTCATTTGCGGTCTTGAAGATGGAATCTGAGAATACGACTGCCTCTATTGCCTTCAATGCAGCCGCATTTGATACTTCGTTCATCCCCATAGCAAATTTTGCTTCCCCTCTGTTCACCATCAGCATTACCCTGTCTAGCATTGAAGATACCTCAGCAAGCTTGCTTGTGCTCATGACTTCCTTCATTGCTGCTGAGCGCAGGAATACAAATATCCCATCCTCACCTGCAACATCCATACCATCAACAATCTGCACCTTGTCTTTTATAACATACTGCCTGCTCACCAGTATATTGAAGAACCTGCGTCTACTTTCCCCTGGACCAAATATAATGACCTTGTCATTTTCACCAATTATTGAAGAAACAGTCTTGGCGATGTCTACTAAGTAGGTCTCAATGTTAGGGTTTTTCGTCTGATAGCGCTTACCGCTCTGGCCAGAATAGATGTTTGGGATCACTTTGACATGCGTACCAGACACCTTGGCAACGGCTCGCTTCCTGCGTATCAATTGCTACCAGAATAAAGCTGGAGCTGCTGGCAGACCGCTTTAACATCCTAAGCTCAACATCCTGCCACCTTCTCCCCTTGTCTATTGTTGCCATGTCGCCTGTATGTACCGAAAGCGAGTGGTGAGTCCCTTTTGGCACCATCTCGTTGTCTGTATCTATGATGATGCCAGATATCCTAAGCCTATCAACTGCCGAGTCGAGATTGCTCTGCTCTACTTTGATAGCAACACGCACCTTGACGCGCTCGCCCTTGTCAGGCCGGCCATATTCCTTGACCTGCTTGATTAGACGAGTACTGTCTGCAATGACATGATCTCCCTTCTCTACGATACGGCGCAAGGTAAAGAGGTCATCTGCATCTTCAGGGATTATAAAAAAAGCATTGTTTGATGTGCCACTTGGCTTTACTATCATACTGTCTTTTCGCTTGCAGTTACAGCAGAAGATGGATCTTGCCCTTGCTGCCTGCTGCTGGTTTTGGATTAATTTCAAATAATTGTCAACCCATTCCTGTGTCAGCACACCTGACTCCACTAAATTGACTAGGGCATTTGGCGATGCAAAGCCTTGAACCTTGCCTATTCGCCTGCGAGTCTGCCTCCACTTTAGCTGAGTGTTGCCGCTTTTTGATGAATAAATGATGCCAAGGATCTCTTTTGCATTTACAAAAGTCATCTCCCTTATTTTCTTTAATGTGACCTTATCGGCAGCTTCAATATAGATTGCTCCAGGACCCTCTTCGCGCTCTGGAAACACTTCGTAATCGCGCAGGTAACTTTCTGGTATGAAGGACCTGCAGGTGCTTATGATGATAAACTTTCTAAAGCTCTCCAATGAAGCTGTAGTCTCTATCTTAACCAATGTAGATATATAAAAGCCACCTAGCCATTTATCAAGTTTTGTGAGACGTAAAAGAGTGGACAAACTCCTTACTCAAGATCTCCTTCACCGAGTCAGCAGGGCTATCTAGTCATCGCTTGTCCACGCTAAGAATGAGGGATTGCGAGAATAAAAACCTACGAACAGCACTTGCCCTTTGGAATTTCGTGGCCGTGAGGGCACCTCTGCGGGTGCTCCAAAAGCGTGCACAGTGCATCTGTGAACAGATCCTTCATATGGTGTTCTATCCCACAGATCATCTCCTCGTCTACCTCTATTTTGAGAGCGTCCTTCATTAGGACCTCAAGCAGTCTGGTATTTCGCATCATCTTCTTGCCAATGTGTTCCCCTTCTTTGGTCATTTCCACGCTACCTCTGCTGTAGTGCACAAGTTGGGATCTGTTCAGCTTGCGAAGCATTTGGACGACAGAGGGCTGAGTGACGTTTAGAAGCTTGGCTATTGAGCTCACCTTAACTTCCTTCCCTCTTTCGCAGATATACCATATTGCTTTCAGGTACATTTCAATATGCTCAGACTCTGCTGTACCAACATAGAGCTCTTCATCTTTGGTCACTTGCTGCTTTTTCCTTGCAACGGCAGACTCCAAGACGGTTATTCTGTTCTCGCCAAACTGTATTAACCTTATCTGATGTGTATAACGCCGTTTTTACCTAGATTGTTTATTCTTCTCGCCAGAGTCTTCCCATAGGTACTGAAAGTAAC
This sequence comes from uncultured Nitrososphaeraceae archaeon, assembly GCA_963786915.1. Lineage (GTDB taxonomy): Archaea > Thermoproteota > Nitrososphaeria > Nitrososphaerales > Nitrososphaeraceae > Nitrososphaera. Next base: position 9,563 of record CAWBAU010000007.1, on the reverse strand, counting down.
CTTTTGCAAAGCCTGCAAGACCTGCGTGGTCAGCCCAGATAGCTATCGGTTCAAAGCTGCCGTTCTCACCTGTGCCCTCTCCAAGAAGTATGACGACGTGTTTTGCGTCCCCTATGATACCGCCTCCAAAAAGACCATCCTTGAGTCTAACCTCTGCCACCCTTGATAGTGCCTTCATCGTATCAGGAGCTTATCTTGGCAGATGCAAGGATGTTTATCTTGACCTCTCCCCTGTCATGCAGCGTCCTAAGCTCTGGCTGGAGTGGCTTGGCTATGTCCACCGCAACAAATGGTAGCGCGACCAGCAGCTCCTGCTGCACGTTCTGAATTATCTCATTGACCTTGGCGATTATGTTGTAGACTCCTCTTGCGACCCATATCTCAGGTCTCTCCTTTATGCCGCTTTTTGTATACATTGGCATCAGCTCGTTTACGATAGTGCTCTGGCTCTCGCGGAAGTTGTTCTCTTGGCGCGTCCTCATGATTCCAAGAGCTGTCGAGGGAGACTTGGGGAAAAACTTTTGCGGTCTAGAGCTGCCAGACTCAAGCCACCCCTTCTCTTCCAGGCTGTTGAGCACCTCGTAGATCTTCGAGTATGGAACCCCTGATTTTTTAGAAATGTCTGCGGCAGTCATCGAGCCCGTGTCAAGCAGTGAAAGGTAAACACGTATTTCATAACCTGTCAAGCCAAGGTTTTCCATCGCCTTCCTTGACCTGTCGCTAATGCTCACTTCTTCTCAAACTGGGCACTCTAGTATATTTTTTGCTTTTTAAATGTATGTGTGCTTTTCAATAAAGCGACTACACCCATAGCTGGCAGGTTAAAAAGGATTAGTATTCTCTCAAGCTGAGAACAGAGATCCACCATTACTTTCAATGCAGATCTTGATTGTTTTCTCGCAGATCCTATGTGATTATAAACCTATTCATCACCGTAGGAATAAGCAAGTTAGCTTTATATCAAAGCGAAGATTGTGTTCAAAAAGGTAGCAGTAGTATGGACTTAATCCAAATTTCGAACATGTCTAACAAAACCGTGAGCACTAGACGCACAATCCGATTCACACAAAGCATCTGTCCAGACTGCAATATGATTCTGGATGCTGAGGTCTTTGAAAGAGAGGGTAAGGTCTTTATGACAAAGACGTGCCCGACGCACGGTGAGTGCGAAGAACTATACTTTGGCTCATATGAAATGTACAAGAAGTTCAGTACGTATTGGATGGACGGCAAGGGCGCACATGCGCCAAACGTCATGATAGACAAGTGCTCATGCCCCAACAACTGTGGGCTTTGCACGAACCACCTTTCCCATTCTGGGCTTTCCAACATGATCATCACCAACAGATGTGACCTGACATGCTGGTATTGCTTCTTTTACGTCAAGAAGGGTCTTGAAGGCGCTTACCTCTATGAGCCAAACATGGAGCAGGTAAGGGCTATGATGAAGACTCTCAAGGCGGAAAAGCCGATTTCCGGCAACTCTATTCAGATCACAGGCGGCGAGCCAATGCTCCGTGATGATATTAATGAAATAATCAACATAATGAAGGAAGAGGGTGTCGACCATATTCAACTTAACACCAACGGTATCAAACTGGCCATGTCGCCAGAAACGATGCGCCAGGTAAGAATGGCAGGTGTCAACAACCTCTATCTTTCATTCGATGGCGTAAGTCCAAGGACCAACCCCAAGAATCACTGGGAAATTCCATATACACTGGAATCGGCAAGAAAGTGTGGAATGACTGTAGTATTCGTCCCCACAGTCATCAAGTCGATCAATGATCACGAGCTTGGTGAAATCATCGGATACGCTCAGAAGAACCTGGATGTGGTTCACGCAGTCAACTTCCAACCTGTGTCCCTTACCGGCAGGATGACAAAGAAAGAGCGTGAAAAATACCGAATTACAATTCCAGACTGCATTGAAAGGATCGAAGAGCAGACTAATGGTGAAATTTCAAAAGACTCGTGGTTTCCAGTTCCCTCATGCATGCCAATGACAAATGTGATTGAGGCGTTCAGCAAGAAGCCTAAGTATGAATTGTCGATACACTTTGCCTGTGGTGCAGGTACCTATGTATTTGAAGACAGGGATACGAAAAAGCTAATACCTCTTACATCATTTGTTGACATCAAGGGAGTCCTTGAATACTTTGAAGAAAAGGCCGACGAGATCAAGTCGGGTGCCAATCGGTATTGGGCGCTGCTTGAAGTAGTCCGTAAACTAAAGCAATTTGTCAACAAAGATAAGCAGCCAAGAGGCCTAGATCTGGCACGAATGTTCTCGAGCATTCTGCTCAAGCGCAACTTTGACTCTGTAGGCTCATGGCATGTGCGGTCACTCTTCCTTGGGATGATGCACTTCCAAGACAAGTACAACGAGGATCTTGAAAGGCTACAGAGGTGTGACATCCACTATCTCACTCCAGACCTCCGAATCATCCCATTCTGTGCGTTCAATGTCATCCCCGAATGGTACCGCGATAGAATCCAGAAGAAGTATAGCATCCCAGTCGAAGAATGGGAGAAGGCTCACGGTCAGACTCTAGAAGCAGGCCTCTATCGCGGCTTAATGAGAAGAGGAAAGCCAGAAGCCCAGATGGGTTGTGCTCTGTCAGAAATGCACAAGGCCGCTGCTTTAGAGCAAGCCGACGATCATAAAGGTGTAGAACTGCGCAATGGCATGGCTGGTGCGTAAGCAGACACCACACACTTTTCTCTTTTTTTAGTAGTGTGAATAATCACACTTCTGCGTCAGTGCCAATTTTGGATGGAAAAATCGGGGCGCCTCGATTGCTATAATGGCGATGATGCAGTACCCTCCAAAAGAAGAACCACTACTATTGCAGCCGAGTGCTCTGATGTTGCAGTATCGGCATATATTGATAGTCTTTCCAGCTACCTCTGCTTCAGACTCTGCTTTTGTTGGTCTCGGGGAATCTTTTTTGATTGATACAAGTAAGAAAGATCTTGACCGCAATTTTTGACTCCAACAATTTTTCTCTCAGCGTACCTGCTGATTCTATTCTATTCTATTACCCACCTGCTGTCGTTATGGATTTTCGTCTCATGCAACCACTGCTATCCCATGTATACATATTGTTGCTGTATTTTGAAACTTAAAATTGGATAGTCTGCATGCCCAAGCCACATGGACCTAAATCAATGGTGCCAGCTCGACGAGCAGATCTACATCGCGGAAATGGACGAGCGTTATAAGCAACATGCAGGTCTCCCATATAGTGAACGCATGATAGAGCGGCTTGCAGAAATGAGGACTATTAGTGCAGAGACATTTGTCGACTTCTTTTCGCAACCAAGGGAGTTGTTTCTAAGCTCGCTCGAAAACATCGCAGATTCTTCAACTAAAAAGCTTGAACTCAAGCTGTACAATTTACGCAATGAAAAGATTATTTCTTCGCACTACCGCTTTGCCAGAGCTCCCGTCAACTGGAGCACATGGCGTCAATTCAACAGTATGGAGAAAGATTCGAAAAGGCGCAAGCATGTATTTGACGAATTCATTTCAAAGACAAGATACATTTCACCTGTTATCAAGGAGCGCTTTGACCAGATGGAAAGAATTTACCGCCAATACTCTGACAACAAATTGACTCCTCTAGATGGCTACCTTGAGAATGAAAAGATCTCCTACTCCAATTTGATAGATTTTGTGAAGTCTATGGGGAGGCAGGCAAAAAAACCCTTTCAAGAATCACTTCAAGCTGTCTCGAAAAAGGTGGTTGGGCGGAAAGCAGAATATTATGATGATTTTTATTTTTTCCGCAACATGATATATGCCGATCTTGAAAAAGAGTTTGTCGCTGTTAATCCCCGCAGAGCAAGTCAGACGCACTCTTGCGACAATGCAATTTGATCTCTCTTCCATCTACATCGATACCGAACACAGGAAGAATAAATACCCCTCGCCGATATGCTTCTTTGTAGAGGTGCCAAATGATATCAGGGTGTTGTACAAAAGTGAAAGCCCCTATTTTGACCTGCAGGGGTGCTATCATGAAATGGGACATGCAGTACATGCATCTTCAATAAACGCGCAGGCAGAATATTGGAATCGCTACAATTTCTCGATGGGTATAGCCGAGATATTCTCAATATTCCTGGAGCGGCTGACAAAGAATAAGATATATTTGTCATCGCTTGGAATTAAGAACAACCAGATTCTTGAAGAGATTGAGGCAAGGAACAAGTTCATGGATCTGTTCTTTGTCACGCTTTACACTGCCAATTCAATAATGAAGGCTGAGTTTTGGCATGAGAAATTGTCAATGGAAAAGGCAAGCGATGTATATGCAAGACTGATAAAGGACTACACTGGCTTTGAAATGCCCGGTGAATATTGGATGCTACACCACATACTGCCAGACGCAATAATGTATGTGCCAAGCTATCTCATTGCTGCAGTTCGCGCTGTTGAGTTGGATCATCACCTGCAGGGTAGGTTTGGAGAGAGATGGTGGGAGCAAGTAGAAACCGGCAAATATATTCGAGAAATAATACAGCCAGGAGCTGCAATAAACCTACCAAGGTTCTCAAGGCTTGATACCAGCCTATTTATGAATGAACTAACAGATATTGGCAGTATGTAATACATGAATCTTATAACTATACCTCCTAGTTCCAAGGAAATATAGCACCTAGCATAATGCCATAAGAAGATGTCTATATCCTGGAAGAAGTCAACTATTGCACAAGAAGAAGATGGTTCAAAAGTCCTCTTGCCTAAGGCTCTACTGCATGCAAATGAGTGCAAGACATATGCAGATCATAGCTGGCAATTCTAGATTAGTTTGATGTTATCAAAAATACCAGGGTGAAAAAGAAATAGGAGTTATTGGGGGTTGAAACTTATTACATGATAATGGCCTACCACTACATTGATGTCAGGACGTGAGAAATTTTTTTGTAACTAGATATGCTCTGCTGATCACAATTTGACTGTGGTGGCAGTCATAGCCTTGCATATGTGATTTTCTTTACATCTGCAAGTCTCTGACTTAAACGCAAGCATTGACTATTGTAAGCGGCTGATTAGAAGACTACGCCTACTTCGGCCTTTTCTTCCTTTGTCAGCGCGCGGTAGCCATCCTTATCGATAATGACGGCATTGATGCTGTCGCCGGTTCCTGCATTTCTCCTAATAGCAGTCTGCTATCGCTTGCATTGCTACCTTGTAAGCGTCATTTACGCTCATGTCATCCTTGTACTCTGATTCCAGGTAGCCATATGCAACAGGAGAGCCACTGCCAGTCGAGATGAACTTCTCTGTTGTCATGGAGCCAAACAGATCGATGTTGTAGATTTGGCTACCCTCTTCTTCCGTCCAGCCTGCCATTATTATCTGGACATAATATGGGAAAAATCGCTGGTTGAAAAGCACATTTGAGCATAGCCTTGCAGCAGACTTGATTGGCATCATCTCCTTGTTTTGGAGTCTATAGAGGTTGGAATTGTAACGCATAATGTCGACGAGGTTCTGCGCGTCTGCCACACCGCCGGCTATAGTCATTGCCAGATGACGGTCGACCCTTCTGGATCTTCATCACATGCCTGTCGGCGATAAAGAAGCCTGCGCTTGCACGTGTATCCGCAGCAAGCACTGTCCCGTCCTTGCATATTAGGGCACAGGTAGTGGTTCCCTTCTTTATCTGGTCGGCAATATAATCGGGATATCTCTTGTCGTGAGAGTACATTTGTAAAATTGAGTGAAGCCACCTGATTTAAAACTATCTACCTCTTCCACCGTCTGTTTGTTTTATATTCCTCTTGTGAGATATTTTTCTCTAATCAGCTTGCAGCCAAAGACAATATTTGACAAGATCTGGGACGCTCATATAGTATATGAAAAAGAGGAGGAGAACAGATAGTCAATCATTGTTATATATCGATCGTCATCTGATTCACGAAGTGACCTCACCTCAGGCTTTTTATGGGCTTCGGATGAGCAAAAGATGCGTCAGGCGGCCAGATCTGACTTTTGCCACTATGGACCACAATGTTCCGACAAGCGACAGGTCGCTTCCAATTATAGATCAGATATCATCGATACAGATCCAGACGCTTGCTCAAAACTGCAAGGAGTTTGGTATAACGCTATTTGATATGCATAGCCCAGATCAGGGGATCGTGCATATCATTGGACCGGAGCTTGGGCTAACTCTGCCAGGCACCACGATCGTATGTGGCGACAGCCACACCTCAACCCACGGTGCCTTTGGCGCTTTTGCACTTGGGATCGGGACAAGTGATGTAGAGCATGTTCTTGCCACCCAGACTATATGGATGGACAAGCCTCAGATATTTGCAATAAATATCGAAGGGAGGCGCAAAAACTCGCATGCCATCACCGCCAAGGATATCATACTCTACATCATCAGGACTATTGGCACTGCCGGCGGTAGCGGCACGGTGCTTGAGTACCCGTGGCGAAACAGTATCCGATCTTTCGATGGAGAACAGAATGACTATATGCAATATGTCGATAGAGGCAGGTGCAAGGGCTGGCATCATGGCACCTGACGAAGCGACATTTGACTTTATCCGGGGTAGACGCTACGCGCCCAAGGCCGAGCAACTTGAAAAACCAGTAGAATACTGGGAGGACCTGAGGACGGATCCAAATGCCAAGTTCGACAAGTCCATCACCTTCAATGTTAGTGCGCTTGCACCACAGGTTAGCTGGGGAACCAATCCGGGGATGGTGGTAGGCATTACTGATATGTGCCGCACCCAGACCAATTTTCCAAGGGAAATGAGAATGAGTTACAAGGCTGCAACCCGCGCACTTAAATACATGGCACTGGAGCCAGGGACGCCAATTACAGACATAAAACTTGACAGAATATTTATTGGATCCTGCACAAACTCGCGGCTTGAAGATTTGCTGGAGGCATCACTTGTAGTAAAGGGTAGGAAGGTCTCACCAAAGGTACGTGCAATGGTGGTGCCCGGCTCGCAACAAGTCAAAGGCGGCTGCAGAGCGACTTAGGCTTGATAGAGTTTTCAAAGAGGCCGGCTTTGAATGGCGCGAATCAGGATGCAGTATGTGCCTTGGAATGAACCCTGATATACTTGCGCCCGGTGAGCGATGCGCAAGCACTTCAAACCGCAACTTTGAAGGAAGGCAGGGAGTTGGAGGAAGGACGCACCTTGTGAGTCCCATTATGGCGGCAGCAGCTGCAATCGAGGGACACTTTGTAGATATAAGGGAGTGGATCTAGGTGGAACCTTTTATAGTGCTACGAAGTAAGGCAACGCCACTTGACAGGGTAAATATCGATACAGACCAGATAGTGCCAAAGCAGTTTTTGAAGTTGATTAATAGGACTGGCTTTGGCAAGTACCTGTTTTACGATTGGCGCTTTGATACGGACGGCAAGCCAAGAAGCGACTTTGTGCTAAACAACCCCAAATACTCTGGCCGGCAAATACTGCTTACACGTAATAACTTTGGCAGCGGCAGTTCAAGGGAGCACGCAGTCTGGGCCATACTTGATTATGGGTTTAAAGCAATAATTGCACCATCATTTGCAGATATTTTCTATACCAACTGCCTTAAAAACGGAATACTGCCTGTACGGCTTCCAGACTATGAAGTAGACTATTTGTTCAGTGACGAAGATCTTTATATCGAGATTGACTTGGCAAAACAGATAGTTATAGCCGGCCCCCACAACTATGCATTTTGAGATAGACAATTTCCACAAGAAATTGCTACTTGAAGGCTTGGACAACATTGGGCTCACCTTGCAGCTTGAAGACTATATTGCAAGGTATGAAAGACACAAGCAGATGTTTGCTTTGCATAGCAACTAAGAAGACTTTTATTCTAAATTCGTTAAGGGGAGGACGAAGATAGTTGGCTGGCATTGTTGCTATTTATAGCTACGGGTCGAAGCAGCAAAAACAACATCATCTACTACCTTGCCCATTCTATGAGGAGGTTGCAGACACAGAGGCAAGGCATACTGGAAAATGATAGTAGGCGAAGCTGCCGCAGGTGCAGAAGGGTCTCTTCCTGCAGACGAAACGATTCTTGCGCATCGCACAAAAGGAAAGGCTTCGTGGAAATAACGGCATTGGCTATCTCTCAAAGAGACCGCCGCCCTTTTCCAGCATGAACAGCATCTGGGTTGCGTTTGATGGATTCTTCGTAGATACTGAAAAACTGCACCTGCACCCATACATTGGTTCTGCAAGGGACTCTGATTCGCTTTTCCAGATCTACCATATTTTCACTCATCTCTTAATTTTGGAGAAAAACCCTGAGCGGGCGGCCGAGTTTCTAGATAGGCATCTCAGAGGGAACCTGATGATCAAGGTGGGCGAGGGAATTTACGTATACCGTGACAGGACTGGATTCAAGCCACTTGTAAGTGCAACCAACCGCGACAAGACCCTAAATATCATAGCATCTGAAAACTCTCTCAGAACCTCTCTCATTAACATGGAATTTGCAGATGTCAAGCCTGGCCATCTCTTGAAGATTGACAAAAACGGTGAGCTCGAAGTCCTCACTAGTGAGTCTACAATAAGCTTGATGATGGATCCATTTGAGTTCATAAGGGAGTCAAATGTCGTAGCGACGGTCAATGGCAAGAGCATCTACCAAATCCGCAAGAATATCGGCAAGGAGCAGGCCAAATTTTTGTCTAAAGAGTTAGATGTGGACTTGGCCTTTGCAGAGCCTGATTATACTCGTCCAATGACTCTGGGCTTTAGCCTTGAATATCAAAAGCACTCAAAGATGTTTGAGCTGGCAGAAGGTGTAATTAAGGACAGAGTACGATGACGCAGACCACATGATCGACTTTTCAGAGCAGGTGAGCAAAAACAAGCTACTCACCACGGGCAGGTCACTCAAATTTGTCATCCAAAATCTAGTGCAGGGAAAGAAGATTGCTACAGTGCAGGGCACAATCCAAACGGGCAGCACAACGCGGGAGACGATATATTATCTAAAGAACACCGGCGCAAAGCGCATAGACGTAACCGTAAGCTATGTGCCGACAGTGGATGGAAGACAGGTTGGGTTGTATACACAAAACCGCGACCTCATTGCAAATAAATACATGGGCAAGGTGTCTTCCATCAATGAGCTCAACCAAAACATTGCCAGAGAAATAGGGGCTGATTCTTTATATTACAACTCGCCGGCTGTTCTAGCAAAAGGCATTGGGGTATCAGAAAACGAACTATGGTTTCCTGAGTGGGTAAGGTTCATTGATTACAAATAGGAGCAAGCGATATCCATCCTGCAGAATCCCCTCCTCCGCCTGACAACATGTAGTGCTATATTGAGAGCTATTAAGATCAGAGCCTTATCATAAAGAAAATGGACTGGAGGCCGAGATGTGTGTGATGCAGAGAAATGAGTACACGAGCCAATTTCTCACTCTTGACAAGAATAATGAGACAGATTGCAGAATAGTCACATCACTGTTCAATACTTAGAGTATGTGCTCACGTATAAACACGCATTAATCGAGCAGCAGTGCCCAATCTTAAGCAACGTATTGTGATGCTATTCTCCATAG
>CAWBAU010000006.1:0-13873 GCA_963786915.1 uncultured Nitrososphaeraceae archaeon | reverse complement strand
AGGGTGGGAGTGGAACCCAGGACCTCAGGTCTATACAGCCTACTAAATGATAGATGACGGTGGAGAATTCAAGTGTCCAAATCCCACCTGCTCGACTTTGAATTGCTTGAGGTTGTATTTTGTTTGTGAATTGAAATCTCGTCAGCAGATCATAAAGCAATGAACAAAAGTAGTAGGCTCGTTTTTTCTTATTAGGATTTTTAAAGGCATAAATATCAAAACTTTAGATTTTCTGCGTATGAATCACACTGCTCAACTTTATGGCACTTGTTTTAGGAAGGGGATTGTAAATTGAAAACCCCACCAGGTACCAAAAAGAGTATCAGGGTGCGAAAAATCATAATTGGTGTGATAATAATCTTCGTTGCATTAGGGTCTTTTTATGGTGCTATGTATCTTCTAACTCCATATTCAGGATTTGCTCGGGCGTTAATTTGGATGGACGCAGATATCAAAGATTATGAAAAATTCCCTGCACGAACCATGGATAACGCGCCGGCCAACTTTAATTTTGAAAAAGTTGATTCTGCCACACAAAATCAATATCTTACAATGCTCAATACAATAGCTTCTCAACCATTCTCGCCTAACAGAGTTACCCAAGCATCATTCAATGAATTACTAGTATCAACTCAAACCACGGCTTTTTTGATCATAAAAGACGACCGATTGATTTATGAAAACTATTTCAACGGCTACGAAAGAGATTCTATCAACACATCCTTTTCAGTTGCCAAGTCCTTTGTGTCCGCTCTAGTAGGTATAGCGATCGATGAAGGTCTAATTGATAACGTCGATGACCCAATCACAAAGTACATACCAGAGCTACAGGACAAAGACTCACGGTATTCTGCAATTACAATCAAACATCTTCTTAGCATGTCATCAGGTCTTAGATATGTTGAAGAAGAAACTCCTTTTAGCGATGATACGAAAACCTATTACGATCCTAACCTGCGCGCTGTTGCGTTATCTGCAGTAATTGAAGAAGAGCCAGGCAAGACATTTCACTACAATAATTACAATTATTTGCTACTTGGAATCATCCTTGAGCGGGCTACAGGGATGCCTGTGGCAAGGTACATGGAACAAAAACTATGGAAGCCGCTAGGGATGGAATCTTCAACATCTTGGAGCCTTGACAGTGAAGTAAGTGGCTTTGAAAAAATGGAGAGTGGCATCAATGCTCGTGCAATTGATTTTGCAAAGTTCGGGAGACTATACCTGAATAATGGTAGTAATTGGAATGGAGAGCAAGTAATCTCTGAGAAGTGGGTAAGCACCTCTACAAGTGCAAATAGTACTAGCGATCCATCTATAGAATATCAGGATGGTTGGTGGATATATCCACTACAAGATGGTGTTGACAACAACCGCCATTTTTCCGCAAGAGGAAACCTTGGGCAGTTCATCTATGTCGCTCCAGAGGAAAGGTTGATTATCATCAGACACGGATATGATTTTGGAAACGTCAATTGGATCAACCTCTTTGAGAATATAGTCGCAGCAACCGCCTAGCGAGCAGCTCAAATACAGTACAAGAAGAAGTTAACGACGCCGCAATATGAGCTCGTTGCAAAGAACAAGTATGAACGTCAGCGGCTGAAGATAATCATGATCAAAAATGCTGCTGAATTTGTTCGACAACTGTCCAAAATAATCTCAGTTCAATGCAGTATTTAACTAGAACAAAAGAAATGGACCGGGTGGGAGTGGAACCCACGACCTCAGCCAGCTCTCCTTTAAGAGAGTTCTATATCTAAAGGAGGAGCAACAACTGTTGAAAGAGAACTGTACTGTTCAAATCCCATCCGCTCCATTTTTTTCTTTACATGTTCCTTAGCCCTCTGTATACCGTCAAGCGAAGTTTTGAGAAAGCCTGCCGATGTAATGGTCTCAAAGAGACTTAATACATAGTTTTGAGCGCTTCTTTCTTGCAAGGTAAACTATCAGCAGGGATCTGAGGAGCAAAATCAACGCATGTGCCAGTTTTAAACGCAATTATATACAAGATCAAAGGTCTGTTGTCTTCATTGGACAGAAGGTTGCATAGGCGCGCTCACATCATTACCTAGTCAAAGTCAAACAGATCGCCAAGGAAACCTCTTCGTCTTCTATGCCCTCTGTAATGGTAATAGTCATCGTCATAATCGTCATAATCTCTGTCTCTGTGGTAGCGACGGTAATGTTCTTCATCAATTCTGTTTTGAGCTATAGCTATCTTGTCTATTTCGCCCCTATCAAGCCAAATTCCATTACAAGAAGGACAATAGTCTATATCAGCTTCATATCGTCTAACCTCCTGCATTGGTGTTAAGCAGTTGGGGCAGTTAACACCAACAGTTTGCTTGTCGGGGCTTCCAACTTTCAAAACTCAAAGTCACCTCCAAAATCACCACCAATAGTATCAAAGCCAGAAGACTCTTCGGTGCTGATATCTGCTCCTGCATCGCTGACGACGCCGTTATCATTAGGAGCCGACTGAGTGTCTGCCGCGCCCTGTGCGTCGGCGTTTGCAGTCTCTCCTGCCATAGCTGCTTCTGCAGGGTTCATTGCCATTCCCATAAACGACATCATTGATGCAAACATTATTGCACTCATTATCCCAGAGAATATCATCATTGGTATCCATGCCCTGTTGTCATCCATGAATGACTCGACGCCTCTTCTGTCTCGATTCATATACATGCTCTCGAGATCTCTTGATTTATCTTCCAATTCTTGCTTCTTAAAAGTAAGGAGTGTGCTTCCAATGTCGGTTATGCGCGCCTGAGCCTTTTTGCCAAAAAGACCTTTCTTTTGCTCAGCAACAATCAGCTTTTGAACTGCAAGATCATTTAGAATCATCTCGACCTCTGCTTTGCTAATCTTTGTTACTTTTGCAATCTTGCCAGCATCTCCGATGCCCCTTGAAATTGCATCAAGCACCGTAAAGTGCTTGGGGCTTTCGGTTACTTTGATATTTTGACTCATGAGATTAAGGCAGCCATTATTTTATTTAAAAAATAGGTCCACTTTGTCTTGCATTGTCTTGCTTGCTACCCATGCTAATGCAGGTTTTACCTACAATAGAGTCGAGATCATATAATCATAATTTTCATTTTGTAAAAACAAACGATAAGGTGTCGCCTAATATGCGGATGTCTGACTTTCTGCCCAATATATCATACGAAAGCTCGGAGATCAGGGTCTTTACGTAAAGCGACCACTTTGATCCAAGGCTATGCTGGATCTTGAAGTAATATTTTCCATCACGAACCTCGATACTTTGCTGCATCCATGAGACCGTCAGCCATGCACGCATAACCTCTACGAAATCTTCTACATCATGGCTGTTCTTCATGAACGCAAGTATATTTGTGAACTTTTGTTTTTCTAGCCTTTGAGCAAGGTTTACTATCTGCTCGTCAGTGAGCTGGCTTAGAACCTCTCTTAGAAAAGCTTCTGTCATGGGAAGAAGCCCAACTTTCCGTTCATATCTTTCCCATTGTATATGGTTTGAAAATATCTTTGCCACATAATTGTTAAGGCTGACACCCTCTAACTCGGCATCCATTCTAAGCTCGCCTATAAGAGAAGATAGGAGCCTAAAAGTGACAGTTTCAGTCTTGGTTCTCTTGGCGTCGGAATCATCGTCGCCTCTGGGCACAGTGTATACAGCTTACCTTAGTTTTTGATTAAATTAAATGCTTCTCTTTAGATCGTTGTGGTTCAAGGGCTGTACATAGATGGGAGCGATCAGTGTTGACTGGATTACCATCGGCGTGAGTCGCCTTCGAGCAGTCCTAAACCATGGTGTATACTGTCTATATGCTTTGAAAGCTCTTCGTTGTCCTTGAATTTGGATGCGCAGTAAGGACATGACGCAAGTTGGTTTATGTTACTATTGACTACCATACTTACCATTATTCCGTCAGAATATTTAGCAGAGACGTTTACCTTGCAAGACAAAGTAAACGTTCCAGTGAAATACTGCATGAGTAGTTGTTATTCTATTAATAAGATTGGAATCTGGACTTATCATGTTACAAGACTACATCCTCTGGCTAATCTTTGGGCTGTTTGTTGGCATCGCTATGGCTATAGACCTAGGTGCCATAGGCACACTGAGAAATAGACTAGGCGTCAAAGAATCATTATCAACCAAACAAAGTGCGGAACATGAGAAAAAGAGCACATTCAAACAAGCACTAACATGGACCATTGTATGGATATCACTCGCAGTAAGTTTTGCAGGAATTATTTATGTGACTGCAGGATTTGACAGATTTCTTGAATTTATAACCGGATATACCCTTGAAAAATCACTCAGCGTCGACAACATGTTTGTATTTATCATTATTTTCTCTTCCCTTGGAATCCCTCATCGATTTCAGCACAAGGTGCTTTCTGTTGGGATTATAAGCGCAATAGCCATGAGGATTCCGCTGGTAATTGTAGGAGCATCCCTCCTTGAAAACTTTCACTGGATGATGTATGTCTTTGGCGCTTTTCTGCTTGTTACTGCAATACGGATGGCGATCCAGAGAAAAGAAAAGGAAAACATCGACATCGAAAGGAATATTGCAGTGAGGTTGTTAAAAAGGTTCGTTCCGCTTACGTCCAAGCTGTATGAAAATAGATTTCTGGTTCGGTTGACGGACGGAGCCCTCTATGCTACCCCGATGCTTGTAGCCCTTGTCATAGTAGAAGTGACCGACCTTATATTTGCAATAGATTCGATACCTGCAGTTCTGGCTATTACTACTGATCCATTTATAGTGATCACATCTAACATCTTTGCAATACTTGGTCTCCGGAGTCTATACTTCATGCTTGCTGGGATGATGGAAAAGTTCTACTATCTGAAGCCGGCGCTTGTCGCTTCGCTTATATTCATAGGAGCAAAGATGCTGGCATCAGATGTATATAAGATACCAATGGAAATTTCAATGATTGTAATTTTTGTAATACTTGGAATCGCGTTAGGGCTGTCAGCTATAAAATCAAAAACAGAGAATAACAGTCATGTAACTCTTAGCAAGCAGGATTTCGACTCTAAAAAAGATGGTCCCATTTGACAAAGACTCAAAGTTAAGGTTGGGTTCATGGATATGGGCATCGCGAGACATTCTGTCCGACAACTACTCAAAATGAACTTAATCTAATACCGTAGTTAACCAGATTAATAAATATGGACGGGGTGGGATCTCAACCCACGACCTCAGCACATTCTATCCTAAGCCAGTCAGCTATTGATGGAAAGCTTGTTCAAATCCCACCCAGTCCTTTTTTCTGTGCATGACCTGTAGCATTTTGTACCGTCAAGCGAAAGTTTTGAGAAAAAAGCTAGCCAAGCTAGTAAGAAACAGAAAAAGTGTGTGGCAGGTTTTGGTCTTGTCCGTTTGGCAGAAGGGTCACGGTCTTGCTTCAAATACCAAGTTGAATGGCGTCTGTGTTGCTCGACGGAACTTTGAAAAACCTGCCGACATCACTACCTCTCTTATTCTTTCTTCACCTGCTTGCGCACCTAGTGCGGGTCCATCTTCATTTAAAGACGCAGGAACACAAATCATAGTAGACCCAGAGTAGAATGCCCTTCCAAGCGGATTGAAATTATCCTCTAGTTTATCATTGGCAAAAGGCTCTATTAGCATCCATGTACCATTTTTTTTCTTCAATGTTTGCAGCACATGCCTGGCTGCGGCAGAGGGATTCCCCATGTCATGGAAGGAATCGAAGAATGTTACCAAGTCATAATCGTCGCCATGATAGTCTGTAGAGCCTGCTACTTCAAATGTTATGTTCTTCAAGCCTTCTTTTTCTGCTTCCTTTCTTGCACGTTCAATTGAGGGTTTGTGATAATCAAATCCTATGATTCGTGAGTTAGAGTATGCTTTTGCCATTAGAATTGTTGATATCCCGTGACCGCATCCAACATCTGCTACCTTTGCGCCACTCCCTTCCCTCCTAAGCTTTTCTTCAATACCTTCTAGCGCAGGAATCCAGCTTGTTGTTAGGTTTGCTACATAACTTGGCTTGTAGAACCTCTCTGTGCCTTCAAATAAGTAATGATGATGGTCTCCCCATCCAAGACCTTTTCCAGTTCGAAAGGCTTCAATGATTTTTTCCTGGTCTTTGAAAAGTCCTGCTATAATCTGGTAGAAGCCTACTATATAGGCTGGGCTATTCTCATTTGTTAGCGCAAAAGCCTGCTCTTCTGGGAGCGTATATGAACCTGCAGCTGGATTGTATGTAACAAAACCTCCAGCAGCGTGAGCAGCGAGCCATTCTCTTATTATTCGCGGATGTGTGCCTGTTTTTTTCGCTAGTTCTTCTGGTGTCAATGCGCCTGCTCCTGCCATCGCTTTGAATAAACCAAGCTTATCGCCTATGAAAGTAAGCAATGCGCTTTCTATGGCTCCCCATTCCCCAACAGCTCTTCCAATAAATTCATTCAACTTTGCCTCATCTACTACCATTGTTTTCATGCGAACCTCCTCTAAAGTTCATAGAAGGAAACGAAGAGATTCAATTATTTAAGTAATTTTCTGGTTCTATCTAAGGGTGAAGTCATTATTTCAGGGCTTTTCGAAAGGTATCTTGTTATTGCTTGACATTCCCAGACTTTACATTCCTGCCTGCTCTAATTCTGTTCAATTGGTAGTATTTCAGTCTGTCATTATTTCGATTCTCTGTTTCACCATTACAAAGAGTTGAAGGAATGCATGTCAGAAGTTGAGCGAATAGAGACTAAAGCCAATAACAGCAAGATAAAAGAAGAGAATTGACTACACAGGAAGAAAAAACAACCTACTGCCTCAGCCAGTTTTTTCTATGTTCTCTCTCCCTCCTATCCAAATTGTCAGTAGATATAGAAGGAGGATTATTACAGTTCAATCCCACCCACTCCATTTTTTATGCTCAATAGCCCGTTACGTCAAACGAAGTTTTGAGAATAGGAGGTGATTTGTATGTTAATAGACAAATCATTATGTCAGTTAATTACTTGTTCAATCGTAAGTAGATGGGTCATTTATATCACAACACTAGGTGAGACACACCATTTCTTAACAAATTCGTTTCGGTTCCATGTTAATGCGCTGCTACGTCATTTGGTGCAAACAAAATTGAATTGGTTTTTCAATTTCTTCCTATTATACAGATTACTTCGTTATCTAAATTCACTCTACCATGAGAATCAGCATACTGCCAAACTGCTTCGGTAATTGAGTTCCATACATGTTTCTTTACTTCCTCAGTCTGGTTCGCTAACATAGCATGAATACGCGTTGCAGTCTGCTGATGGAGCTTAGTATAACTTTCAGGTGAATCAAATTCAAATGTTATTTGAAAGGTATTAATTTTGATATCTTTGAATCCTGCTTGGCTAAAGGACTGTTTCAAAGTCTCTATGTCTGCTAAGGCAAAAGGACCCGGCGTCGCTGGTGGGGGAGCAGGAGCATTTATCTGCTTTCTTACTGAAGCAAAAGCCAAATCAAGCCATGGAACCTTTGATGGAGCAGACCATACAGCTGCAGAAAGCCTGCCGTTTGTAACCAACATTTCTCTAATCTTAACTAGCGTTGTGGAAAGGTTTGGGAAGAACATCAGACCCCATCTTGAAAGAATAGCATCAAATTTTGCTGTTGAATCTGGCAAATCTATACTCTCGCCGTCGCTTTCTCTAAACTCCATTACACCATCCAAACCAAGCAACTTAGCTCTTGTCTTTGCAATTAATAGCATCTGAGGAGAAATGTCAATAGCAAGAACTTTTCCATTTGGCTTGACTCTCCTAGCTGCAGTAACCGCCGGCTCTCCTATCCCTGTGGCAATATCCAACACCTTGTCGCCAGACTTGATTTCAGCTAATTCTACAATCTTATCGCTGACTTTTTGTGCCCCGCGCTCGATGGTCTCCCACCAAGTCTGCCAGCCTGCAGCAGCATTATCCCACATCTGGCGTTGTTGAGCCTTGAATTCATCAGGGTTAAAAGCTGGTCTAATGTTGCTCACATCAACACTAATCCTTGCGTGCATTTGTTACCATGGCTAGTTCTTTAACTTTTACAAAAATATTGAGATTAGCACAAGAAGACAAAAATGTCTACAAGTTGCATAACATGGCATTGCTACTGAATCTATCCGACAATAACCGAAAATAATCTCAATTTAATACCGTAGTTCCCTCGTAGATAAAATGGACCGGGTGGGAGTTGAACCCACGACCTCAGCAATATAAAAAGCAGAACATGAAGAGCTAGAAGATCTCAGGCAGGAGCAAAAGAAACAGGAGTGGGGGTATATGATGACTCGCTTGCTAACGATATTGTTGATTATAAAATAGAGTAAGAAGATTTTTGATAATAATGTACCTATTTGAGACTAGTAAATTGTTGCATCTTTATGAAGGAACACATAGGCTTTGATATATGCCCAGGATAATAACAAGAAAATAGTTCCTCAACAGAGGAACAATTACAATTACTTTTGATAGTATGCAATCTATAGAGAGACTATAGAAAAAAGAAGAAGGAAGGTGTTTGTATTATCCTCTAATAGTCTTGGTCAGCCTATGATACAGTTGATTGGCTCAGGCTGAGCCATGTCACCTACGACGTCACCATGCTCTGCTGGTGTGTCTTCAGCTTGATTACCAACTCCGAGACGTGGCTCTGAAAACAATCAGAATTAATGACCAAAAACAGAGCGACTGGCTAAGTTCAAATCCGCCATATAAATATGTGACATGTAAAGAGGTAAAAGCGACTAAGGCATAATTGATTCTGCTACACCATCAATATAATCGAGACACCCTTGAGCTTTGGGCTTCCATCCTGGATTGCATCAAAGCTATGCAAAATATTAAAGACGAACAATATCTTCGAAGGCTGACAGCTTTGCCAAAGTATGTGATAATCAAAAAACTGTACACATCTTATGGCCTCATTGATAGACATCTCAATCTATTGATACAAGTCGGCTATATTCAGGAGCGAATATCGCTAGTCAATAGATCCAAAAAGACTTACAGCAGGAAGCCAAAAATTGTCAGAATATTTCGACTGACTGAGAAAGGTGATAGATTTTTACAAATGTATCATGAGTTAGAGAAAATGCTAACAGTAAAAGAAAAATAAAAAAATCAAATAAAAAAAGAATAGAAGGGCTTTTTTTCTTTGAGTCCCTTATTTCTATTTCTTCATCTACTTACTCGCAAGTTTGCCCAAAGCGGGCCCTACTACTTCACCGTGTCCTTGAGGCCCATCTTCTAGTGTATTGCCTAGACCTAATCTAGGGCTATCTGGATCTTCATCGCTTGGTATTGGGTTTGATACGTGTTGTCCCATTTGTCCTGTCTGTGCAAATCCGCTTGATACTTGACCCCAACAGCTAGGGATATTGGGTTTACCTGGCTCTTCTCTTGGTGATCCTTTGTTACAGGCTTGCATCTCGTTTGTGCAGACTTGTGCGAATGCAGCTGTTGTTGATGATATTATTGTTGTTGCTGCCTATACTTAGTATGGCTGCTCCTGCCACTGCTAGGACAAGGAGTGACACACTTGGACTAACTCCTACTTTTGGCACTTTTTCTTTTGAATTTTGCATCTCGGGAACTCTATTAGGCGACCTATAAGTATGTCGTGTATACTTTTTCTAAAATGCCTATTCAGGTTAACTCCAATTATTATTTTCATGTTTCGGTTATATTAATTCAAAATAGACGCCTACCCCACCAAAAATGAGCTCAATTCAATACCGTATTTTACCAGATTGATAATAATGGACCGGGTGGGATTATTTGAACCCATGACCCCAGCGCATCAGCAGAGCAGCTTTCTAAGCAAGGACCTTGTATGCACCTATTACTTTCCCATCCTGAGCGCTTCTGCAGGCCTGACGTTGAGATAGTCCGTCCATCTACTTTCGATTGACCATCATACAAATGTTGTACAGAACTAGGATGCTCACGTAGGCTTATTCATCATCCCCTTCCAAGCATTAATGATAGGCTCGTACTGCCGGCGACGCAGCGCCGATTACACCTAGCTGCATCATAAATCTTAGGTCGTCACGAATCGCTTTGTGTTCTACTATCTTGTCATCAGCAATTGCATAAAAATGCGCTGCTTGATATGAGAAGTTATTCTCTGTTGTAGGAATGCCAAACAAGTCACCTGTGTGCTTACCTGTGACCATCATTATCAACACAACCATGTCATTTGAAGCAATACTTTCCTGTTCTGTATAATGCAGTTCACTCAATGCAGCTCTTAAATTCTTGACAATATCAACAAATGCTTCTGAACCACGAAGTTTTTCCCGCCCAGGGATACTTTGGGAATCACGGTCAAAATAATTAGGATGTATAAACTCAGAAACCTTGGTTACATCCCCTGTATTTAGAGCTTCTATGGAACGCCGTACAATCTTGATGTTCTTTTCTTCTTCAGTCTGTTGTGGCGTTGACATGCTGAAGCATATCTATCTTAATACTAAAAAACATTTAGAAGAAATATTGATTATGACTCAACCATTGGTAAAGAGGTGTCCTGCGAAGTTGACAAAGATTTCAGGTCTTATCTACTTTCAACTTACGCACCTCTATTTCTCCCTTTAGCGATAGCTTCGGCGTTTTCGTAGCCTTAATCTATCCACAGAATGGGGGCTGTGTGATCCATCTGTACTGCTGCTGAATTTGTCCGACAACTACCTAAACTAAGCTCAATTGAATGCCGTAGTTTACCAGATTGATAAAAATGGACCGGGTGGGAGTGGAACCCACGACCGCAGCTGGAGCAGCCTCTATGTTATAAGGAATCTTTTCCACTGTCAGATTCAATATATCCACATACGGAAAATATTGACTTTGTGAGTCATAAGAACCTACACCATAAGCACTATACTTCACCGAGATGAACTTTAACTGCGTTATTCACTGACTTCAATCCAGGACGCAAGGCTACTACTGCTATCGTATGCAAAAAATTCCGGACGTCCATCTCCCATTGGTAATGGTGAGGAATAGCAGTTGCGTGCGAGATAATGATATGCTGCCGTATAATTAACCCAACTTATTAACGACCTTTGCAATTTCTTCTTCAGTAAATGCCTTTGATGTAGTAGTCCTAGTATTGCCAAGACTACCAACCCTTAGCCCAAACTCCATTGCTGCCTCGTCGTTAGGAGCATCCAAGATACCGATTCCATCATATTTGCCAAATGTCCAATATACTGTAAATTTGCAGCCTAACTTTTCTGCCTCACTTTTTTCTGCCTCCGCACGTCTTTTAGTATCCTTAACATTTCTTATTCCTTGGTCTGTAAACCGCATCAACATGATATAGTGTTGTGCCATATGTACTGAAGAAAGGGCCTGATGCGGAACTTTATCTTTTCGGTAGTATCATCAGTTGTCATTATTATTTGAAATTATTGAAAAAACCATTGCTAGAAGTTTTGTCCGACAATACCCTAAAACAAGGCTAATTCAATACCGTAACTAACCAGATTGATAAAGATGGACCGGGTGACAGGATTTGAACCCACGCATAAGGCATGTTTCCACAACGACATTGTTATTGTCTCTGCAGGTATACTGCAGATAAAAAAAATCATTCAAAAAACGCGATGCTCCAAAGCATAATTTCTCATAGTATCCTTAAGCTCAGACGTCGATAGCTGTGTATCACCACACCACATTACCCTTCATTTACCTCTTCTCCCTCTTCTCCCTCTTCTTCTTCCTCTCGTTCCACTTCAGCTTCCACTATAGCAAAACCAAGTTCCTTTGCCTTAGTTGCAAGCTCCGACATCTTTTGGACTACTATTGATCCATCCTCCTCATCTATTGTTAGCTCTAATTCTACTTCAAATACCAATGTCTTATAATCTCCTAATCATAAGAGATGTTTACTTCTTCTTAAATGCATTATTGTTAGTAGTAGCGCTGTTAGCTTGAAAAAAATACTCCAACAGTTGTCAATAAGGCGCCGGTATGCCAATTTCATTTTTGAAAGTTTTGCAATGACTTTTTTAATGTGTTTTGTAGTTAGGAGCAGTGTCTTTATCTCTCGCCGTACTCTGCACCCTTTCCGCTGCATGGCTCAAGTCGTTCCGTTGGAAAGTAAGAGAAGGGTAGCTCACTACTCCTTACGTCTAAAATAAGACATGCAATGGATTATTTTTTGTTTGTATCCATCTTTTCGTTGGTTCTGATCATGTTTCACTATTACTTCTTACGCCACACTGCTAGTCCTTCTTCTTTTGTTAGCGTGAATGTGATTATCTTTCATAACACAACATTTTCAGAGGCAGCTGCTGCATCTTTACCTAGGGTATTCCACTCTGCCATTTCCACAACGAGTGCAAGCCAGTTTCGTCTGTGTACAATTCACCACGACCTGTCAGTATCATACCGTCCAAGGGTGCTAGCAATTCTGTTGAATTTGTATGTAATAGTGCCATTGCGATACCTGTGCTGTTGCCCGCTTCCATGTTAAACCGTATTATTTCATAGATCGTTGCAGTTGCATTCTCGCTTCCATCATCTGAAGTCAAGATTTCTTTTCCAGCAAAAGTACCATCCATCATTGATACGATTCCGCTTTTGGTGCCAGTAGTTCTGATAGTTTCTGTGCCATTTGGCAAAGTCAGCGTTCCATTTGCAGATACGACAAACTCCGCATGGGTCTGGTTTATTGGGATCTCACAAGTTTTTCCTGTGTTTGGTAGACTGGTTGCGATGACAACTCAATTCCCGATTGAGAAGCTGGAGGTGTTGTTGCGGCTGATGCTGGAGCAACAGCCATGTTTGATGCAGCCATTATTATTGCCAGTGTAAGGATGCTCGCTGCTCTACTGTTACTTTGGTATTATTTCCCCTTTTGTTATAAAAAAGCATTTTATCCTGCTCAGTTCAAACGCGAATACTAAGGCTAAATGCATTTGCTAGATAATAGTGAGGGAACAACTCTGAAGGACGGATTCTTAAAATAGCTTTCTATCTGATTTATCCAAAGCATTGCTAGGCTTTTTGTCAGACATAACCTAAAACAATTTCAAACTAATGCCGTAGTTTACCATATTGATAAAAATGGACCGGGTGGGAGTTGAACCCACGACCTTAGCCAGCTTTCTTATGCCGCTCCCACCTTTCCTAAGTTGCGGCTATGAAAGGAGAACATAAATTGTTCAAATCCCCCCGCACCAGCCTTGTCAACCTTAAACTTATAACAATAGAAAATTCGAAGTCTCTCAAACGCCATGCATTTTTTAGAGACTCTGCTAAAGAAACTAAACACAGAATCAATTTACTATAAACATGTTCTCAGCTTTAACATTCTGGGTTTTGCCGATGATGAGCTTTAGTGGAGAGAATCTATCTGGGAAAATAGTGAACCTTATAAAAGCGGTGAACCTCATATCAGAGAAAGAGGTCCCATTATACTCTTGTCACCATCATTCTATCTATGTAACGTCTGTCGTGCGATATTCGGTAACAAAGCAGAGTTGAATAGACACATCCTAACCCACGCTGGTAGTGCTAAGGGAGGAGGAGAAGGGATGTATTCTGAACGTAGAGTGCCAAGAGGGTCACGCTGGTGGTAATCGTGCTGCTTACAGACTTCTTGCTCTTCTCCTCCTACTGATGTAGTATTAGTTGTAGTAGTATTGCCACTTGTAGAGGCTGATACTAGTGTAGTAGTTGATGCAAAAATTATTGTCAGTATGAAGATAGTCGCTACAAGATGGATGCTGCGTAGTAGGGACATTTTTCTATTGCGATTATTCAGCATCCCCATTTTGCGTACATTCAAGGCGAGAAACAAAGGATAAAAGAGTTTTATCATAAGACGAAGGTGTCCTAAATCGAAAAATGCGCTTATTC
>CAWBAU010000005.1:0-90821 GCA_963786915.1 uncultured Nitrososphaeraceae archaeon | reverse complement strand
TACTAAGCAATCCATTTTATGTCCAGAAACCCTTGTTTACTAGTAAAAAACTTGCATAAAAAACACAATTAATGCCATCCATACAGTAATAAGATACAAACCTGTTTACTCAACGGGTTCGGCGGAATTCAAGACAGAATTGACCCTATTTTTCCACCCGATTTGAGTGTAAGTATATAGCATCTTTCTGAGACAAAGATCTTTGTAAATCGTGATATACAGAAGTGCGAGCCATTCGTCTATCTCTTTCAAATTCTATAATTTTGGAATGCTTTGATCCTTGTCTTTTGTGATTACATATTTGCCCGATAAGATGGAAGCGTTAGGTAATATGATCTCCTTTCCCTCGCTGTCTGAGGAAAGAAAGGTAAATTTGGGGGTGATTTTTGTCACAGTTCCGCCATACTTTTCATTACCATCGACAATTTCAATATGTTCTCTGTTAGCGAAGGGAAGATTCTCAGCTATTCTTGCTTCCTTGATGATCCTTATGCTACCTTGCACTATTGCAGTATTTGGCACAATATATTCAGTGCCGACATCAGATATGACCTTTGTATACATGAAAGTAATCGCTGCCACTGTGCCATGTATGTTGTCATTGACTACGAATATCGAGTCTCCAATTTTTGCAGGAAAGGTTGTAAGCATCAATCCGCCCGAAATAACATTGCCTGCTAAGGTGGAGATAGCAAATCCAATGATTATTGCAGCCACTCCTCCTCCTATAAGGACTGCCTCAATATTAATCTCCCATACAACCATGGCTGCGAGAGTAGCGACGACCAACACAAATATTATAATGGAGAAGGAGATGACGGCAGATAGTTGTAATCCGATCGTATTAGATGCCTTCTTTACCATTCGTCTGACTGTTCTTATCACCGTGAGCGATAATCCAATTATGAGGATTGTACTCGTAATCTGGACTATTACATCATCTGCTTCTGATGACGGGAGGAGAACATCAAGGAGATACAAGGATATCCAACTAATCGCAACTATAATCAGAATCTTTTTTGCAAGGCTAATTAGCTGATGCGCTAGGGGTTTGGATACATTATGAGGAGCGGACATGCCTTTCATGCGTACCATAGTAATTGTCTTTTTAGTAATTGTGTGTTGCTTTTTATGAGCTAGAAGGTTACAATCCTTATGATAATGAGTTGTAGAAGGTAGTCTTAAAGAAGAAAGACTAGTGTTGTATTGTCTGATTTTGCTAGTAAAGATGAGCGTGAGCACCTAGCCTCTTATGTCTGCAGCGTCCAATATCTCGCGGAACTCATCAAGCGTAAGCACCCTATCAAGTGCGTACCTTCTGGCTCTTGGTAACACCCTTCGTATCTTTTTCCAATTTAGCTGCACATCACTCATTTCAAGAAAAAGCCTTACTGATTTGACCCAATTGTTTATAGTACCTGCAGCTATTTCACCATGGTCAGCTCTTGACCGCTGAGATGATAGAAATGCTATTATTTTATTTTCAGCGATCGTAGGATTACTTTTGGGAAATTCAATTAATGCATCCAGAGATTTAGCTTCCATCTTTTTCGAAAAACCAAAACAGTCTTCTTTCGTATGGATCAAGTGTTGATTGACTTTTGATTGCAGCGCGAATTAGTTCAACGCTTGCCTTGAAGAAAAGCCCTGTCAACTGTTTTTACAGTCATTCCTTTTTCCAGCTGTAATTCTGTAACGCTTACCCTGAGCTTTAAACATTAGGAGATTCGAATGAAAATTAATGCTGGCGCGTCGGGATTAGATTCCTCCGTGTAATCGGGATCTAGTGTCAGAGCCTTAAAAGTTGTTCAATTGGTCATGGGTCATATGAATATGGTGTACCACCTTGGCGCTGATTGAATGTACGACTGAATAGGAAAAAAAGTTCAAATAACCAGAGGATCGAGACCGGCATGTGAAGGCAAGGGTAACCAGCACTTGAGGTCACAACAAATGGCGAGCGAAGTTGGTTTCCGATAGTGGAGGAATAACGAAAAAAGGCGATGAGCAACATGAATTCAAATTGCCTGTGCAAAATGGCTTTCATGTTAATTTCAGATGTAAATTAGATAATGGGACAACGAGCAGCAGGAGGCGCATAGTAGGAGAAAGAAATGATAAGTGGTAGAAGGCAGCAATAATAAGAGAGCAGTCTGTGAGTGGTGTAAAAGGAGCAACCAGGCGATTATAATATGTCGCAGCCAGACAGGGAGTATGCAACCATGATATGCTACCGATGTTTTGTAGAGAATTTCGGGGAGATATGTGAAGGTCTAGATAGTCTGGATACTTAGTTATAGGAAGTATCGAACACTAATGAAGGACATTAGTAATCAGATAATTTACTGTCCAAATTGTAAGGCGTCCATAACTGTTAACGAGCTAGGTGAGCATGTTAACGCTAATCCCGAAATAAAGAAGCAAGCCGTAGAAGAACAATTTCAATTATGGAGAGGGGCATATGATAGAAATTATCTAATACAGAATGTAGTGTTCTGTCCAAATTGCCATAAGGTAAGTCATTTTAAGGACTGGGCTAGCAACAACAACAACAAAGAAAAATGAAATGAAATGAATCTGGTAGGAAGGAGATAGAAGAAGAGAGAATAACCTCCAAAAGCTCTCTCAAGAAACGAGGACAGAGAGGAGGATTGGCAGACAACAATATGGCGGCAGTAGAGGGGCAGTAGACGAAAGACATTAAATCTATCTCACACAAGAAAAATGTATGAGTAGTACTAGTAGTTCTCAATTCAAGGGTTCTATCGGACGTACTTGGGAAGAATCAAAGCCATGGTGGCCGCAACCGACTCGCGCGCCAGCTGATGCTCCAGACATTGTCTACATTATACTAGATGATGTAGGATATGGATGGCTGAGTTGTTATGGTGGTCCAATAGATACTCCAAATATAGACAAGCTTGCAGCAAATGGGCTACTATATAACAACTGGCATACTACTGCTCTTTGTTCTCCTACAAGGGCCTGCTTGCTTACTGGCCGCAACCATCATTCAGTAGGAATGGCCACTATCCCAGAGTCTGCAACAGGCTTTCCAGGGTATAACGGCATAATGCCAAAAGAAAAGGCTGCTATTGGAGCGATGCTACGACAGTATGGCTACAACACTTTCTGTGTTGGCAAATGGCACGATACTCCAGATACTGACACAGGACCAGAGGGACCATTTGACCGCTGGCCTGTTGGAGAGATGATGGGCTTTGACCGATATTATGGGTTTATGGGTGGAGATTGCAATCAATGGTATCCATCTCTGTTCTGGGATCATCACCCAGTTGCAACTCCAAAGACTCCAGAAGAAGGCTACCATCTAAGTGTTGACCTAGTAGACAAAGCTATTTTGTTTCTCGCCAATCACGAATCTGTAGCTCCCGAAAAGCCATGGCTTCTCTGGCTTGCATTTGGCGCATGCCATGCCCCACACCACGTACCAAAAGAATGGATTGACAAGTACAAGGGAAAGTTTGACAAAGGATGGGACAAAATAAGAGAGGAGACGTTGGAAAAGCAAAAGAGGATGAGAATAGTACCCAAGAACACAGAACTAGCACCGCCTACGGCAGGAGTACAAAAATGGGATGGCGACTTGTCGGCTGATGAGAAGAGGTTGTTTGCTAGAATGATGGAATGCTATGCTGGCTTTCTGAGTCACACCGATAATCAGATTGGACGGCTGATTGCATTTTTAGAGAAGATTGGCAAGTTAGAAAATACACTTCTGTTTGTATGCTCTGACAATGGCGCAAGCGCAGAAGGCACGCTTACAGGTCTTTATGACGAGATGAGTATGGTGGATGCGGTCTCTGAAACAGTTGAAGAAAATATAAAGAGAATAGATGAGTTTGGTGGACCTAAGTGTTACAACCACTATCCTATTGGCTGGGCAATGGCAGGTGATACGCCATTTAAGTGGTACAAGAAATATACACACTACGGTGGTACAAAAGACCCCCTAATAGTACATTGGCCAAAAGGAATCAAAGACAAAGGCAAGATAAGAACTCAATTCCATCACGCCATTGACATAGTACCAACTATATTAGAAGCCATAGGAATTGAACCACCATCCCAGATAGGTGGATACACTCAAGCACCAATAGAAGGTGTTAGTATGCTTTACAGCTTTAATGATGCCAGTGCTCCATCAACTAAGCAGATACAGTACTTTGAGATGCTTGGCAATCGTGCATTATGGTATAAAGGATGGAGAGCAGTTACATTCCATGGTAGACTTGCTTGGGAGAGCGACTCAGGATGGAGTTTTGACGATGACAAGTGGGAACTGTATAACGTAGAGGAAGATTTCTCAGAATGCCATGACTTGGCTGAAAAACATCCTGACAAACTGCGGCAGTTAGTAGAATTATGGTGGGCTGAAGCAGGCAAGTACAATGTATTACCATTAGATAATCGTTTTCGGCAGAGACTCGCGGAACGTGCTATGTTGGACAAGGAA
Organism: uncultured Nitrososphaeraceae archaeon; assembly: GCA_963786915.1. GTDB lineage: Archaea > Thermoproteota > Nitrososphaeria > Nitrososphaerales > Nitrososphaeraceae > Nitrososphaera. Next base: position 86,344 of record CAWBAU010000005.1, on the reverse strand, counting down.
AAAACATCATTCGTATATTATCCTGGCACCGTAAGAATTCCTGAAGTTAGCGCGCCACACACACAGAACCGCTCATTCTCCATTACTGCCGAAGTAGAGATACCTCCTTTTGCCGATGGCGGTAGCGGAATCAATGGTGGTAAAGCAGAAGGTCCTATCTGTGCAATAGGTGGCGTCACTATGGGGTGGTCTCTTTACATCAAAGATCGTCGCTTGGTATACTGCTACAACTACTTGAGCAAGCGGACCTATATACGATCTACAAAAGAAGTACCCGTTGGTGAGAAAGTAAAACTTCGCTACGAGTTTGAGAAGACAGGCCAAGAAAAGTATGGTGCAGGTGGGATAGGCAGGCTGTATATAAACAATGATAAAGTAGGTGAAGGTCAAATCCTACATACGTCAAAATTCCGTTACTCGCTTGATGAAGGTTTTGATATAGGACGCGATTCAGCCTCTCCAGTTAGTGAAGAGTATAAAGCTGGTGCACAATTTACTGGGGGAATTATTGAGAGAGTAGTAATCGATCTTGCTGGTGAAAGACATATAGATCCAGAAGCCGAGGCCAGGATTCTCATGGAGAGGCAGTAGCCCCAGTCAGAAGCCATCTTATGAATCTGCTTTGCTCTTTTTATACTCTGGCTAGCAGACAATATCGTGAAGCAGGAGCCTAGTAGGAGGAAGAAGTATAGAGATGAGTAGCATTAATAGTAAAAAACAACCTGGACGCGGCCTTAGAAGCGCAGGTAAAATCATTGCTTTATCTGCACTTCCCTTTGCGGTATATATGATTAACAGAGGTGAGAACGTTGCAGTTATTGTAATGTTTAGTTTTTTTGTCTACCTTTGAAGAGAATGCTGAAAAGCTAATCAAGGAGGAAGGTAGAAGCAAAAAAGAAGCATACGAGAATAAAAATAGGCATTATTTTTTCATTCCTAAAGAGGCAAGGTGGTCTGTCTGTCCCTTCTATCCATATCATATATTACAAAACCTTATTTGGTGTCCTTCCAAAGAAGAAATTCAATCTGTGACCCTACGAAAAACTAGAACGTGACTGCAGAAAGCTAAAAAGCTTAGAAGCCCTTGGGGGTAGTAAAAATGAAATCGATAAATTTCTAGACGATCCCTTAAATGAAAGTAATCTTCTAAACTCTTAATGAAGAATCCATTTCATGGAGGATCTGTTGTCGTAGCTGCAATGATCTTTGCCATTATGGCATCGTCGATCTCAGCTCCTGCTTTATTGTTTACGCAAACCACAATTGCTTCAACTGAAGGACAAAGCGGCACAACAACAACTACTACTGGTAATACTACTACCATCCCGACAGCATCTAACAATGCAACACAGAGAGTTTCAGTTGGAGGAGGGAACATAACCCTATCAATCAACCAATTCTCGCCACAAACAGTAGAGATTCAACAAGGTGAAAGTGTTACATTTTTTGCCCCTGAGGGTTCTTTCGAAGTCCACAATGTCATATTTGATTTGAGTAATGGTACAACAATATCAGGTATTGGGGTGCCTTTTACATTGCCTCCAGGCGAGTTTTCTATAGAAGCGTATACCGACGTCGCCGAAGAATTACTACCTGCGCCACCATATAACCTTGGTGAACCTATAATCCAGAACATGGCTAATGGTACACAGGCTATAATAGGTTTTAACAAAGTAGCATTTTATCCTGCGGTTGTAGACCAAAATGGCAACGTGGCATACCTAGAAGAAGTAGAGCTTAGCAATCAAATGCTTCAGATGGAACAGGCATATGAGCAAGGAACACCTATGCCACCTCCGCTTTCCGCTAGCTATACAATGGGTAGTACTGAAAGTGTAGTCAGCTCCGGCATAGTACTTGGTGTTAATGAATTCCGTCCACCTCAATTTCCGTTCCTACACAACTTTACAGTGACGTTTAGTCAGCCTGGAACATACGACTATTTCTGTGCATTCCATCCTGGAATGTCTGGACAAGTAGTTGTAGGCGGCAGCATCGGGGAGGGACAAACAAATCTCACATGAATAATAGCAATAATACCATCATCTGATGAATTAACATATCTACTGATACTATTGTGACATGACATCTCTATTGGGTAAGCCTAGAAAGATAGTATGTTACTGGGAGTACTTTTTTGCTGATGGAGGAATGACTCTATATACCAAGAATATGGTTGTGTGTAGTAAAGTCTGTAGGGAACAGGCAGCAAAAGGTGGCGTGGATCCTGTATGATAACCTTTGTTTGAGTACACTTTGGGGAATATTGGCGTGTTATCATCATCATCATTATTATTATTATTATTATTAGTACTGTTCAAGTCGGTCTCCTCCTATGTTCATTTGAATAGCAGTAGAAAATATCACATTCTTAAATGCCCGAGAATAGTCGCATTTTGAGCTTCTGAAACTCTTCTTCTGTTATCAAGCCTTGTTGCTTAAGATTAGCTAATCTCTCAAGTTCTTGAACCGTATCCTTCTTAGTCTGGTTAGACTCCTTTGCTTGTGCTTGAGCCTGAGCTGCATGTGCTTGTGCTTGCCAGCTATGGCTGCGCTCCTTCTGCTTGAGCGTGCATAATCTTGTGTTGTGCCAATAGCATAAAGACAACTATTCCTATTGGAATGTACAGGAGAAAAGAGAGAAGAGAATAAGGATCCTCAGCTATCAAAAATGCGAACGGATTAGTACCGGTTACTAATCTGTACTGGAAGTAGACCAACTAAAATACATACAGGGATAGTCAACGCCCATACCATTATGTGAAATATCTGCCAATCTGGGGAGAAGTCCTAGTCGTCAATCTTAGTCCAAATACCACCAGACTAATACCCAGAAAAAAAACACTTAATGCAGTATAGGCTCCTTGAGTACTTAATGTAGTAAAGGTTGGTCCCACGCTGGACAAAGCCTCAACCTCTGCAGATGTCATATTGCTGATTGAAGATATATCACGCTGTTGATCACGCATTATTGCGCGCATGTCCTCTAGGATGAGCGTATTATTATTCTCCTCCTGAGCATACGCCTTTGCTCCAAAATTTGGTGCAAAGAAGAGGAAAGTCGCAACAGCATAGAGTATTATAATTATTATCGTCATCATCTTCTCACCAGTTAGTGGAGAACTTACAAACCCTTTCATATGGATAACAAGATGCAGAGTTCATCTGCGCCTAAAACAAGGTGATCATCGTTCGTTAAATATGTTCTTAAAAATGTAGATAATCTGTAAACACATTTGGCATACAGTTTTACTGCCACAGCATTTGTATGAAGAAGAAGTGAGAGTTCTAAAGACAACAATAGTTTACGAGCTTTACCATCCTTCTTCCGGAATTGTTGATTCCTACTATATTTGAGGTTTAATAGTGAGCAATAATTCTTAATATTAACAATTTGTGCGTGAACCGCCGAAATTTATCGGGTTGAATATGTTTATGATCCCTTATTGCCCTTGAAATATATTGTCCTACTTATCCGATTGAAAGATGCATCTATTAACGACAAGGCTTTCAGATCTAGATTAATTATAATACACTTTTCAAAACCTACAATCTAGAATGACAAACTGGAGACGCTGGGAATTCGAGATTATATAAGTATGTTAATAAAGCTCCTCTAATTACTCTTCTGCTGCTTCATTATAATAATAATGCTCTAGGAGCACCCATTGCAACTTCAACAGTTTATTTAACTTTTTTTCATCGGTGCCAATCAAGATAAAGCTCGTGCAAACTATTTTGACAATGCAAGAGTGGGAGCGTACTCTTATATACTTTCTCTATGTTAAACATCAGATAGAGATGTTTCAAACTGTTTTTCCATCAGGGCGCAAAGTTGTACCTGCTTTGGTCGTTGTAGATATGCAGAATGGTTTCGTCGCCAAAGGTGGTTCATATGATAAATTAGGAATGAACACCTCCAATTACAGGGAGATAATACCAAAGCTAAAGGATCTCATCGAATTCTGCAGGAGTATGGAAATTCCCGTCTTTTACACTGAAGCAGTTAAGGAGGCTAGCGGAATTGACGTGTTGACAAAAATCCATAACTTTCTACCAAAATCAAGACAAGAGCGACTGAAGTTTCCAATATGCATCAGAGGCACATGGGATGGTGTTACGATTGACGAGCTAAAGCCTAAAGAGAATGATCCCGTAGTTATCAAACGAAGAGATTCTGCTTTCCAGGATACAGAACTAAGAGTCTGGCTTCAGAGCCTAGGCATTAACTTGCTAGTTTTTACTGGAATCGATACTTCAATTTGTGTAGAGACATCTTTGAGAGAAGGATTTAACATAGGATATGACGTAGCGTTGATATCTGATGCCACCGCCTCAGGATATGAAGAGCATTATAAGACCACACTAGAAAGAGTCAAAGACTACTATGGATTAGTAATGAGTATAGAACGATTCAAGAAAGCGATTGATACCCTGGACAAAATAAGAAAAGGCGAGTTAGATTTGCGGAATGTACCAGAAGAAAGACTGGATGCCTTTCTTAAGGAATTTAACTTACTGGACCCTAGGACGTTTGCTCTTGCTAGCTAAGCGTCAAGTCCTTTGACTTGTAAATCGGATGTATATACGTCGGCAGTACAAAGCATCGATCTGAAAATATGACAGGATCGATTTTAAGGTGTGACATACTGAAACTAATACGTATGTCGGCATTGGTTCCAGATTTGCGAACTAATGCCCATCCAGATAGTAAAATTATTACTAATATAACACTACCTGTGCCCCTATCCCATTTCTTTTGCTACAACACTACCAAGGGCCAATACCCAGAGTTATACTAACACTATAGCATTTGGGAGCAAAAGGAGCATTACAAAAAAATGACATCTAAAAGAGCAAAAGGACTATATTATTATGGAGAGTTAGTATTCGCTTTCAGCGATTGGCAAATGCGTTGCCGACTTCTTCGCGCACCATAACGGTGGACGGATATACAAAGCTAGAGTTGACAATTTCATTCAGGATTTTAATCTAAGTGATCCTTGGGACAAGAATTGCATGAATTAAAAAAACCTAACAATAGAAGTGCAAAAATAAAATAGGTTAAAATAAAATATTGCCTAGCAATTCAGTCAGGCTGCTGTACTGTTTCCCTCTAAGGCATGCTTTTTCGACTAATGTCATCAAGAAACTGCAGTAGTGATGAAGAAGGAGAATATTCCCTCATTACTTTGAAAAGGAATCCAGTAACCATTATTCTCATTGTAGATATCCCTGTCCTAAACGGAAATGCACCATGTCCCTGCTCAGTGTTAGGATCTATCCATTCATAGAATGCACGCGGTTGAGGATCTCCGGCTTGCGACGTAAATGCAGACATCATGGTATCGCAATCCTCAATTCTATCAAATCTTGCTCTTGCTAGCATCTCTACTGCTGCAATCCAAGGCCAGCAGGTCTGATTGTGGTATTCAAACGGTTTGAGTGTCCAAGGGCCCGTTTCCTCCAAAAAGCCTTCTGTGACCAGAGGCCATTTTCCCATCCACATTCTGCTCTTTATGGCTTCAAGAGTGCTTGAGGCTCTGCGAGCAAGTCTTGAGTCAAGTGGTTTGGGTGGCTGTTGATTGGCAAGAGCTTCCTTTTGCAACATCCTTAAGTTGTTTTGCTCTGTGTCTGCAGTCATCGCTGCCAAATAGAACGATGTGTCTTCGGTAAGCGTTTCACGATAGTCGCCCTTAAGCGTTTCTTGCTTATTCATGTAGCAACCATCCTTCTGTGACCACATTTTCTGCTCCACGGAGTCCATCGCCTTGTCTCTTAGCTGCCTCATTCTATTTGCTTCAGCATCCTGCCCTAGGTTTGATAGCAGAATAGAAAGATCATTTAGAGCGATTATCCAGCATGCCTGGCTGTACACGATCTTGCCTGCTCTTACTGCTGTATCCATCCAGTCTTCGTTATGCTTTTGCTCGAGTAAGCCATCGCCGTCGATGTCTCGCTTGGAAAGATAGTCAACGGCTTTAATCATACGAGGAACTGTATAATTTGTAACCTTTAGAGGATCTGTCACTCCAATTTTTGCAAGCAGACCGGAAACATAGTCTGCGGAATCTGTAGAAGCTACGACTTTTCCTTGTTGTGAGTCCTTGGATGAATACATGTCCCTATGTCTTAGTGACCAATTACCCAAGATCCAAGATGTTGTCGAAATCATAAGAGCGGTAGAATCAATGTCCGGATTTTTCCCATAGAGTTCAGAGAAACCAACCTGGTATATTGTAGAGGGAAGTGCACCTTCAAATTCCTTTTCCTTTTCGCTGTCTGCCACTTCGGCCGTAAAATTCATTTCAGGCGAGCCTCTGCCATAGACTACCTTTTCTCTGCCTGGCATTATCTGATGAGACCATATTTGAGTAAGATGCATTAGCGTGCCATCTACATTGCCAGATAGAAACCAGTCTCTTAGGATATATGAAGCATCTCTGCCCCATATGGCTTGATAATAACCTCCTGGATTGACACCTTGCAAGGCATGCGCTTGCGTTTTCTCAAGGAAAGCTTTTGACTTAGAGATAATCGGTTTCCAAGTTCTAGGTATCTCTTCAAATGTCACGATAAAACATGGTAATATCGTTCATGTAGCTTTTATGGATTACTCTGCTCAAATTCTTATTAGAGATACCATCGTAATGATCTAAAGAAACATGACGTCCACCAATACAGATTCGTCAGATAATCGTTCAAAGCTGAAATGCTCCATTTGCGGAAAGGAGTTTGAAAACCTCGGTGATATGCAAAGGCATACCACTGTAGAGCATATCCAAAAAGGAGAACTACCGCCAGGATCTAAAGATGCGTGAGAAGGAGAAAGAAGAAGAACAACAATAACAAGAAGACTTCTCCAATCTTATTATAGAAGCGCGACAGGAGAAGATTTTCAATTTCCTCTTAGCGACTTATTTGTATTGCTTAAGTTTAGTAACAGACCCGTTGAGAGTTACTTAGCTGCATTGAAGCTCAACACAAGAGACTTTAGAATTATTGCACGAACTCTATATCTCCTGCTGATTCAAAATGAATCCATTCTACGAACTCAAGTAACGCAAATGGTACATAGGACTATGACAGTAACCAAATTAGCGTTCCTATTGCTATTAGGATTACATTGTTAACTGCTTCAGTTCTTTCCTGAACTTCTGTCAGTTGATCGTACATCTCCATGATATCCCTCATCTGTTTGAGTGCGTGCTGTGCAAATGCAAGGAAGCTATGATCTTCGCTCGTAATATCATGTTGGTACTCTAACTCCCACTTGCGCTCATTCAGATACTTGTATACTTGCGGAGAGTTTGGTTTTACCGCATGAAGTTCATCAGGCAAATCATACTCAAGCTTCTTCCCTAAGAATATCCACTCGACGCGATCTTCTATTAAGCTCCATTCTGATGTCTGTCTATCCTTTGCAAGCAAGTGAAGAGTTGATACCCAAGACGACAAGAAGGTACTCATATTTGTTGTTACAGCGTCTAGCGCTGCAGAAACAATCTGTCGTGCCATGCCAACAGAAATGAAAAAAGCAGCAATTACTACCAAAACATTTTGGTTCCATTTTATCCCAAGCACTAGCAAAAAAGCTAAAGCCCCAAATGAAAGGCCTATTGCTGTTGCAGAAATTAGCACGTCCTGCATCTGTTGTTTGACCAGCTTAATATCATAGTCTACATGCGATGATGGTTTGCCGATGCGACGAAGTGAGATGTAAACAGTATTGACAAATAGCAAGACCGCAAGATGACTGAGCATCTTTCGCAAAATGTATACACTCATCGCACGTCAATCACTCTAACAGTATGATTACACTGATGACTACTAAGAGTTGCGTTTACTAGGCTCTGCTTGTAGACAAAAGATTGTTTGCTGGTGTGGCAGAGTTAGTTAGAAAACCTTTTGGCGGATCCTCGAGACTCTACCCTCGCTCGTAAATTGGAACTTGCTTTCAACTTCAGCAGTGAACTTTCTAGTCTAGTCTTAAAACGAAAGGGCCCCACCTTTTTCGTTTCTCTCTTGGTTTTTTCAAAGATCGTTATAAGTATTAATTCCACATTTGGATTAAGGTTTCATACCAGCCTTGAGGGTTAGGAAGGAAGGTGTATATGACCATATAACTTGCGCGCGATACTCTGCAAATCTGCAACTTTTACTATTCAAAATGATATAGATCCATTGACCGACAAGGTTAATTTCGATGGAAACATAATTTTGATTGATTGGCAAGATGGCAGCAGCAGCTATTCTTGAGCATCAGCCAGAACCAGCAGATACCTCAGATGATGGACTTTATGAATTTGTATTAAATAGCGACGGCTCAACAACTAAGATAACTCGCAAAAATAGCAAGGGTAGACGCTGCAAGAAATGCGGTTGCAGATGTCCTTGCTCGTGCGAGGATTGTAAGCCTTTTTGTTGCTCAAGATAGCTTTTATTCTTTATTTCATTTTTTTGATGCTTTTGATGGCAATTTCTAATGATACCCTACATAAGCCTTTTCAAGGATTCTCAAACTCAGCTAGATTTTGAATAATAATAATAATAATAACTCAGAAGGACGAAAGAAAGAGGAAGTCTAAGTATAGATTATTACCTTGTAAGCAGCCACTATCAAAAGCAACAAGATAAGAAGAGAACCACTGCTTGAATGAACGTATGGGATAATAACTTTAGCTCTACTTTAATATATGTTGTTTATGCATGCATTCTAGGTCCCTCTTTCTACCAAAATATTTCTCTATCATAACTATATGCTGTCATGTTTGAGCAACTCTGGCTCCAATCATGCTAATTAAATGATGTCACCGCTATATACCTCGCATTGTGAGGTTCTATAGCTTGCACTGGTTAGAGAATTACAGTAATAACTAGCGTCATATACGATCAGCAGTATATATTTATCAAGATTTAGCTGAAGGTACTACTATCTTTCTTCTCAATGTATCAGCGTAACGATCTGATAGGGATTTTAGAAAGGCGAATTTTTCAGGAATAGAAATGCTCTTGCTTGAGGCGTGAAGCTCATTTACTAACCTACTAACAGATCCTCCCGATGAGTTGGTGGCACTCAATACAATCTTCCTAATCATGTCCTGTCTAGATTTTTTTATTCTGTTGTATGGAATGTTATCAACAGCAGCCATAACGAAGATGTTGGGCATATCTTCCTGAACGTCATCTTCTATATCCTCCCAGTCGTCTAGTATATCAAGCAGCGCCTGATTGTAATGAAGAACCAAAGCGACATTTTCATTAAAGGTTGGAAGCTTCGCATCCAAAACCTTTGAATAGACTAGTGAGGCGTCTGATGATTTTGCTAGATTAAAATGTCTTAATTCGGTATAGGAGAAAGTATAATTTTCAAGTATACGACATCTTATAATCTGCTCAAATTTCCAAAATGCTGAAAATTGCTCTAATGCATAATCTATAGAATGAATGAGATGCTGCGCGTTAGATTCGGAGGATTGTAGAAGAAGTTCTTTATTTACAGTTTTATGTACTTGTTTTGCGAGCAAAGCGTACCTATCATTTCCAGTCTCATAGAATCTGTCTGAGAGAAGAATGTATCTAGTTAGCGATCTTACTATTCTATATACCCATAATGCCTCCGCTATATTTTTTGTATCAAAGTAGGCAGCTATAAAATAGGTGGGATCCTGTGCATTTTCATCAATTGCTGGAAATGAATTATTGAAATTTCGGTCAAAGCTGTTTAACAACGCACTTAATGACACCATCTGCTCTACGAAAAGTATAGTATCGATGGCAGTAGAGTTTAGATCTCTTGCTGACCTAGAAATCTTGTCTAAATAGTCTCTATTTTCAGAATCGCTAAACTTGGATGTGATTTTCATTACTTGATAATATGATTTCCTCAGTCATCTCAAAATTATAAGTATTACTGCACCATATCGAGCTGTTTTAACTCAGCGATAAAGCTAGAACTACAAAACATATTCTCTCTTACGTAAGATGGCAATACAGGATCTAGAAAACTCAATTCGTTTATCATCTATATAGATCTGGGAATCATCTTTAAATATTAAGTCGATATAGCCAAAGAATGTGAGGAGAAGCAATAGAAGCGCGAACATGCTCATAATCATAGGAATCATTGGAGTGATAGTGGCCGCAATCGTAGCAATTCTGATATGGCGCGCGATCTTTGATTGACCCGAGCAGCAAGATATGATTTTACTTCTAAGACAAATATGAGGGGTCGTCTTGTTAGGGTCTTTTATATACAGTCTTCGTATCGCAATGTTTAACTGTATGAAGTCACGGACTCGTGCACAATGACAATCCCCTCTGCGTGTTACTTTTCCGGACCTTGACCAAAATTTCGATAAATGAGTAGTAACCCTTAATGGTCACATATGATCCTTATAGGACACATATGTCCGAGACAAAATACAAGACAGTAGCTCGAAGGTTTGTTGAAGAAATATTTAATGAGCGGAAAACAGAGGCGGCAAAGAACTTCCTTACACCTGATATAGCTTACCATGGGATGGCCGAAGAAGTTAAAGGTCTGGAGGATTTCAAAAAGTGGGTGGCCGAAGATCTCTCCGCATTTCCAGATATGAAGATCACAGTAGTAGATGAATTTGGAGAAGAAAACAAACTTGCCATTAAGTGGACCTTAAAAGCTACACATGAAAAGGATTTTGCTGACTTTCCTGCCACTCATAAAAAATTTGAGGCTCAAGGGGTTGAAATCCTTTATTTTGAGGGAGACAAAATCAAGGAGGCATGGACTTTTTCTGACCTGTCTGTATTAGCCGAGTGATTAAAGTGTTCCAATGTACCAAAGTCCTATTTATATGGGGGTTGATATTTTAGAGTCAACTCGTCTAATATCGCCACATTTCGCTAGAAGTACGATTGTTACTGTATTATTATTCATGCATATGAAAACTGGGAATGTGCTGCAGTAATCTTCGAAATGTTTACCAACAGGTATGCTAATTGATTTTATGTGTAATGGTAGAACTTACTTAATTTTTATAGTGTGAAAAGAAAGAAGATCTCAGAAAAATCATAGCTAAAAGCTAGCTTAAACGTATGTCCAGTTGCAGCTTCTTATAGCTTACATCTTCGATAGTAAATCCGCCTTAAGTTTCTGAAATTCTTGTTCTGTTATCAAGCCTTGTTGTTTGAGATCACCATATTTTATCAACTTCTGAGTAATGTCTTCCTGCTGTTGCTGCCTGTGGTTGTGGTTGTTGCTTTTGCTGTTTCAATGCTTCGAGTTGCTTTTGCTGTGCATCTATTTGTTGTTGTGCTCGTTGCATTTCAGCATCGTGTGCTTGAGCCTGTTGTTCCATCTCACCTCCCATCCGTCTTCTAGCTATGCCTGCTCCTATAGCTGCTGAAGCCCATCTTCCTCTCATAATTTTAAGAGAATATGGGGGAATTAATATACCTTCAGACTAATTATATTCAGTGATACATACCTGCGACGATAATGCATCTTTTATATCCCTCTGTTTGAGATTCTGGTAATGTCACCAAAATCTGTGCTCAATATCGCTAGCGATCACCGATGGTTTAACAGTGTCATCTTTGTCGAACATGTCCCTTATAGAACCAGCTGAGTGTTTGGTTACTATTATTCATGTAAGGAAAGCTGGGATCATGCAATCTTCGAAATGTTTACCAACAGGTATGCTAATTGATTTTATGTGTAATGGTAGAACTTACTTAATTTTTATAGTGTGAAAAGAAAGAAGATCTCAGAAAAATCATAGCTAAAAGCTAGCTTAAACGTATGTCCAGTTGCAGCTTCTTATAGCTTACATCTTCGATAGTAAATCCGCCTTAAGTTTCTGAAATTCTTGTTCTGTTATCAAGCCTTGTTGTTTGAGATCACCATATTTTTTCAACTTCTGAGTTATGTCTTCTTGCTGTGGCTGCGCCTGTTGTGGTTGTGGTTGTTGTTTTTGTTGTTGCATTGCTTCAAGTTGCTTTTGCTGTGCATCTATTTGTTGTTGCGCTTTTTGCATTTCAGCATCGTGTGCTTGGTTTTGCTGATTCATCTCAGCTCCTGCACGTCTTTTGGCTACACCTGCTCCTACAGCTGCTGAAGCCCATCTTCCTCTCATAATTTACTAGAGAAGACAGCAAGTTATTATACTTTATGAGAGCGAGCTCGGCCCTGTCAACTCAGCAAAAGATCTAATCCCTCATATACTGTATATGTGGGCATGTGATCGTGGTTTTCTATACATAAGCAAGTGTATAATTTCGTCAGCAAGCATGTAATTTGTTCCCTCAAGTATCTAAATTGTATGTATTTCATAAATTTCTATCTTGATTTTATCATATCCGTAAAAAGGGAAAAATTGCAAGGTCCATGCACAATACATCCACATAGACCTTAACAAAATGTAGGTTCTCTGTATTACCAGTGCATTTTTGATATAGTGTAGTAATGTATTATTTATATTTTATCTTACTTCTCATGGCATTAATGTATTTCGAGCTATCTTCATAACCACTTTTTATTAACGCTTGGACCGTCCCAACTGAAAAATCAAATACTTTTTCTGAAATTGTATGTTCATCATATGTTCTTTCTATTCTATATACATCCTCTATGTCAAATACTCCTTCTACTATTTCCTTATTTAGTCTAGGTGGGAGGCCAATGCCATGATACTTTGTTTTTTTGTTTAAGAGGTCAGTAATGAGTTTCTCTTTGACCCCATTATCTTTTGCAATCTTTATTAAATCTTTTACCAAGTCTACATAGTCAGATACTAGCAATAATACCTCTTGCTCTCTATGGCTCCGATCAGAAAAAGTGATATCAGCATTTCTGCTGACCACACCATCGTGATCGGTAGGGATTTCAGCTTGCCTTGTAGGATGAACATTAATTACAGCAACAGCAAGACTAGGAACCTTGTCTTTTACTCCCCTGCTCCTATACCAATAACGTCTGTGATGTAAGACCAGCTGGGTTAATGGGGTATTGGTCAACATCCCGCCGTCCCAAAAACGTCGTATCTCCTTCCTGTATTGTCCTTTAAAGTCAGGGCCAGAAGAGGAAGTAGAAGAAGAGGGAGAACCAGCACCGCTCGCTAACACTACTACCATCGTTTATGCTATTCGCCGCTAGGACGCTATCATTATCAATTGCACTAGGATCAGAAGAATAGGTTTCAACAGGTAATAAGGTAAAATCGAAATTAATAGGATAGCGAGCCAGATGCCAAAACGTGATCTACAGTTATCCCCTCGTCGTATTTTATAACATGTTCAAAGCCTACTTCCTTTCCATCTTGTTCATATATATCTTCCGTATACTGATTTCCTAGAACCATCTTCTTTAGCGTAGCTGTCAAATACTACAGGTGCACCATCAGCAACATCAACTGCGACCAATAGTAGCCTAGGCTGATTTTCTTCGTGAGATGTTGCTATAGGAAACTTTGCAAATCTCTCTAAACTTTTCCTTAGGGGTTCATTACTAAAGCGATACCAGATATTACCAAAAAAATCAAAAAACCTCCTATCATGCATTGGTGTCAAAGGAGAAAATACGTGTGGTACTCCGGTCATGGCAAATTCCTTTGATGAATAGTATCTTCTGGCTGCTTCTCCTGTTGCGACAGCCTTATCAATATTATGTAAATGATCCCACCATGGCTTAAACATAGGATTGGCATCTGCTTTTGATTCCTTTGTTAAGTAGTTCCAAAAGTCTAAAAGTCTCTCAACAGACCCCTCATAAGTACGATTTTCGACAACGTAGCTTGTAAGAACTGCTGAATTCATAGCACCTATCGATGTACCTGCAATAATGTCAAAGGCTGGTCTTCCCTTGTTTCCTGCCTTTTCATCTCTCTCTGTAACAAACTCGTACAGAGCCTTGTACGCACCTGCTTCGTAGGCACCTAAGGCTCCTCCTCCTTGCAGTACTAAAGCTCTTTCCCTTGCGGGAATAGCTGTAGAATTTTTACTACTACTCAAGTTCCTATCATGTACGAATATCAATCTCATAATTAACTCTTTTCTGCCATGGCAATTAATCACGCGTGAATAACGATGATAACATAAGCCAGTTTAAACACGTTACGAATTCAAGACTAACGATAACTCTCTGACTTCTGATAAAAATTCATCTAATATTTTGTCATTGTTGTGGATAGGTTTTGCTTTCTCACAAAATATATGGCTATTGACAACCTTTAGCAAAAGGCTGTTTTGAATTAGATAAAAAATTCAACCGGGAAAATGAAGAAGAAGAAGAAGATTTAGCTCCTCATTTTCCAAAAGGCACATTTAGCGGACTTGCACTTACAGTTATGGAAGTTGCAGGTTTTGGATCTGGATTATTTTCTGGTTCTATAGTCACGAACATGTCGGTATATGTGTACGGGTTGACAAGATACGCGTCGTATGAAAACGTCAGGTCCCTTTTGATTTGGCCTATGCTAAGAGGATAGCCAGAAGTAGCATATCCTGCATCCAGTAACCATACTTCAAATACTTGTCCTTCTGGTGGGAGGTAATTTGCTAATCCGTTAATGTTAAGAGAATGTCCATCTGACTGAATATCCGCAAATCCAAACACTTCTGCATTAGGACCTACTAGTATGTTTGATTGCGAACTTACTTGTGCATATCCAGATTGTAGAGGGACAGTGCCAAAAGCCACGAAAATCAATAACGCGATAATGGTTCCAATGGTTATTTTTGATGCTTGCATATTATTCTCTTCTAAAGAGACATCATGGTAATATATAACGATTAACATTTTTTTATCTTCAAGATTTTGCCTAGAAATAAATGTATTAACACATTTATATTAGCAGCCTTTATCATAGCCTGTGAAATTCAAATCATTGCATATTAAGAATAAGATAGAGATATGCAGTATAGCAATAATAACTTCTTTGTTTGCAGGTGCCTTGATTTCTAATTTGGGTTTTAGTTCTGCAAATGTCTTTGCACAAGACTCTCAAAATGCAACGCAACAACAACAACAGCAGGCGGCTACAAATCTCACAGGAGGTACTGAACTTCGCACAAAACGTAAGAATGTTAGCACAGGAGATGGGTTTGAACACGACATCATCATCCCCAGGAGAAATACGTGATGCAGTGCAACAATTTACCAATAACACACAGTTCTCTCAAAGGTTAAGTGAATTAGCTCAGCAAAGTGGGTTGAATACCACTAGATTAGAATCGGCTTCTCCTGACGGAGACATTATGGCTCGGTTGCAGAATTTCACTGAATTTGTCGAAGCTCAGCGAGCTGGTTCGAACATGACCAGCTCGGAATAGGGTTCTTCTCCAGACGGAAACATTACGAGTCAGAATTGGCAGTAATTTTTTGCAATCAGAAGTAATACTTATGGCCTTAGACTTAGCGGCTAGTCTATAAAAAATCATCTAGAAGCCATCCTCATCGGAATAGTGATGTATGCTTAACTGCAAAAACCCGAGGTTTGTGATGATGCCCGCTTGTCATATCAGGTCTGAATCCTTCTGAAGCTCTTCAGCCCTCCAAAGAATCTCTCGACGTTAGTTCTAACGTCAGTGTACGTTTTATAGTCAATAAGATATTCGGTCTACCTCTGCGTGTGGGGTGGCCCTAGAAGAGACTGTTTAACGAGCTTCCTTTGCTTATCAGTCAGCTCTTGAAACTAAATGGAGCTCTGATTACTAGAACTCAGAGCTAAAAGCTGAATGACGAGATGGACTAAATTGAAGTATCAAATTAGTTTCCAGATGAGTTCTATATGTTTTTCATAGTATGATTGAAAGAAAGAAAGAAAATAATAAAAAAATGAGGAATTTTTCCAACCCTCAATTTGCAAGCCGATTTACCCCTCTTTAATTTCAAGGTACGGCTCCCCCGCACCTTTATAGAGGCCATGTATGGTGGCAGATATATATACTGGGGATACATGCTAAGCATTGTTGCAGAGTTCTCAGCTGCTATTGCTAAAACTTTTTATATAACATAGGATTCCACCGCTTATAAGAAATGACTGAAACTACTACAAAAGCTCCAGGTTGGAGGCGTGCAGTACAAATAGGACTTGGAGTATTAGCTTTAGTTCTTGCCATCTACGCAATAGTATATCCCGGCATTACGTTAGTCACCTTGGTATGGATTCTTGCAATAATATTTCTAATTGTGGGAATAGAGATGATTATAAGCGGAATATTTGTTCCAGGCAGGTCAAGGTGGGGCTCAATAGGGTTAGGTATTTTAGTAATTATTATGGCCAGCATCGCTCTTGCCTACCCTGTTGGAACAACAGTTGCACTATTCTTCTTCCTAGGATTAGCGTTACTGTTCTATGGGATTGCAAGAATAATACATGGATTTGGAGACAGAACGCAAAGAGGATGGTCACGAGGCTTTTCCATAGGGGTAGGTGTTTTAGCTGTGATATTCGCAATTTTGATAATGGCATCTCCATTCTTTGGAGCAGTCTTAGCTGGTTTAATCATAGGAATTATTCTGATAATCATTGGCATACAATTGATTGCTGCAGGAATTGCAGGGAGAGAGACTAGTCTGAGGCCACCCGGGCTTAAAAGATAGACTGAACTAGAATGAAGGGCGAAAGATGCATGATCGCCCTCCCCCATCCACCAAGAAGTATTAGACCTCGAGAGAATAGATGATGATCATCATCTTTCTTTATTTTTCTACCAGCTCAATAACACCCTTCCTTGCAGGTAGGATAACAAATGAAATGAAGTTTGCTAAATTACAAATCTCCAGGGTTATCTTGTTCAACGAATATCTTCAAAAAGAAACCTGGAAAGGTAAACAAAGAATGGAGGAATACTTCTAACACATATATGCAGTCTGGTGCTGACATAAAAGGGAGGAGGAGAAAAGGATCGACAACCCCCCATTTACTACTGATATAACGGACGAGAATGAATTAGAAGAGATACAAAGGATAGCAAATAGGCTAGTTAAAGGTGAAAAGGTAATGTTTGTTGCAAGGCAATCTCGATTCAAACCTGGTGGATCTAAAAGTACGCCAGCTACGTTCTTTGTAACTTCACAACGTCTGATTGTTAGAGATCCATCGATGATGGGTATGAAAGAAGATTTTTCGTCAGTCAATTATGATAAGATTTCTTCCGTGAATGTAAAAAAAGGATTCTTTTCATCAACCCTGAAAATCATGGCTGAGGGATTTGCAGGAGATATACATGCCATAGACAAAAGGAAAGCAGAAAAGATAATGTCATACATTCAGGAAAAAATGGCGTGAGGCGACAACCAGTTCAAACCATGGCCGACCTGATACCCCACATATCCGATGGGCAGTTATGTCTGCTGCAGATGAGGATCTAACCAAAATTGCTAGACTCAAAGAACAAGGAATTCTATCAGAAGCAGAATTTAATCAAATGAAACAGGAATTTTGAGAGACTTTAAATTATTCTAAATGTGATGAGTGTGTGGTAGATTACCTACCTAAAACTTCCGATAAGTAGTTGCAAAGTTATTTTGGATGCCATTGCAACAAATTCCAATCTTCGATATCATGCGGAAAGCATTAGAAGGTTGGGTTTCAGGCAAGTAAAGAGCATGAACAAAAACTGAGTTTCTATAATATGATCAAGAATATTTCTCAACATTATAGCACAATTCTTTTCTGAAAGTTAAGATCATCAGAAGCCTGTTCTTAATCGTTTAATTCGGCATAATAGCTAAAAAACCAGGCGTGATCTAACCCAGATGACGCCGCGTGCACCGTATCTCTAACGTCACTTAAAAACAGGGAGGGAAAAAGTAACCTCTGACATGACGGAACCATCTTTGGTTAAACAAGGGGATAACAATTTATCAAAGGATCAGAAAGAAAGCGATGTTAAACAAGAATGACAACGAAACATGCAACTAACCCCATTCACACAATCTGCAAACCTAAGCTAACGAGTTGTACCTAGAATTGTTAGATTCCAGTTAAAGAACCGATATCGTTCTAGTTCCTCTGTACCTGCTACTCATAATAATAAACCACTGAACTTCCAGTCTTTGGATTCAAATGATTTTTTATGCAAATCCCGACGGGCCCGCTATGATATCACTCCTAAAATAGGATTCTTGGAAATAAAGGAGTGAAATAAAGAAAAGATGCAAACGGAAGAAGAAGCGTCATCTCCGACGATGATGGATCCTTGGTCGTTATTCCTTTATGGGATGAAGGCTCCTATGACTAGGGAAAAATATAGAGGAAGGGTAGCCAAATTTTTTGATTTCGTTGGCCTCACCGAAGGCACAAGGGAAGAGCGCGCCAAGACTTTCACAGAAAGGGGCAAAAAACAACCAGAGTGGGTATTTGTCAGCATCCTGCGCTTTGCACAAACTCAAAAAGAAAGGGTCTCAAATGGAGAGATAAGCCCTGGAACCCTCAGAAATTACATCAAAGCAATCAAGCTATTTTGTGAAATGAATGACATTGTCATATTATGGAAGAAAATCACTAGAGGTCTGCCAAAAGCAAGGAGGTTTGCAGATGACAGAGCACCTACACTTGACGAGATCCGTAGAATAATAGAGTATCCAGATCGCAGAATCACCCCTGTTGTTTATACAATGGCATCGTCAGGTATACGACTTGAAGCATGGAATTATTTGCACTGGAGCCATGATGGATTATTCAATGAATAGACTATGACTGAATCCTTTTCTTTATTTATTATGTAAGAAATTAAAATACGCATCTCTTCTAACTTGCCTATGCTTATTTCTCCTTCAAATACGGAATTTTGAATCCATGTCAGATACCGTTTGAGTATATGACGAACTGAATCAACCCTTTCTATACCAACATCATATACAACAATGACATACAATATCTTTACTTAATCCTCAATCCTTTGTATTGTTTTTCTCCCAGTAAATGCTTCACCGCTTTGAAACATTCAATTCTTATCAGACGTTGATAGCTTTTATTGCGGTTCAATTTGGCATTGTATATGGTTGAATCTAGTTTCTTTTGATACTCCGATAGAAATGTTCTCCTTCCCTGTTCACTCAGATAGCAAAAATTTAGCTCCTTTACAAAATTAACTTCCTTTATGATCCGATTGTTTATCATATTGAAAATTACTCTATCTACTATAATGAGCTTGAAGACCTCACTTATATCCAAGGAAAGTGAGTATCTTCTTTCCCCTGGTTCGTGTAAATAGCTCACTAGGGGTGTCAGCTGTGTATGATAAATCTCTGTTAGCACAGTGGCACTATTTTTCTTTCTAGGAATAGCATTATTGTTCGATGGCATTGCAAGAATAATACACGGATTTGGAGACAGAACCCTAAGAGGATGGGTACGAGGCTTTTACATAGGCGTAGGCGTTTTAGCTGTGATATTCGCAGGTATGATAATTGTATCTCCCTTCTTTGGGGCAGTCTTAGCTGGTTTAATCATGGGAATTATTCTATTAATAATAGGCATAGAAATGATCAGTGCAGGAATTGGAGGAAGAGAGACTCGGCTGAGTCCCCCTGGGCTAAGGAAATAGAATCAGCTAGATTAGAGATAATGGAGTAATCATGGTAGATCAAAACCATATAAAAAATTGCAACTGCAGATAACGAACTTTTTCTATCTATAGCAGGCTGGACTTAGAGTCCTATGTACATATTGCATTTGTACCTCAGCCAACATCACCTTTCTTAAGTAGTCAAGCAAATAACAATTCAATTACAGCATATTTTGGCTGTGCTTAATAGTGAAGAATTAATACTTTGTTCAATACGCGTAATATGAGTAAAGTGAATTCATTCTTGAAATTTCTTCTTGTCAAAACAATCAAAGTATCGGAGAATAAAGATTAGGCATTGCTGGTTGAAATGAATGAGGCTTATTATTCGAGGTATAAATTTGCGATCAGTCGCTGTTTTATCTATGAATTTTTCTATTGATGCTTTTACCGTGGGAAGTGTCGCTTTGACTGCTACTACTGCTGCTAAAAATAATAAAGGAGCTGAAGCGTGTCGTAATTGAGAGAGGTTCTTCTCTCAAGATTAAGCATAGATGGTAGCAGGGTTTCCTCTACAAATACTTGCTTGATGTTTTTTGTCTAGCTTCTAAATCATACCCCAGCTCGATGTTAATGCAAGGTGTTTGCTCTAAAGTGTGGAAGCAGAAGAACCCTCCATCTTCACCATCTTCTGGCGCTACTATGTCGTCCCAGTGGTTCTGCCTGTCGTTGTTGTTGTTCCTGTTGTTGTAGTACCGCCATAGCTGCCCTCTTGCATCCTGCTAACCGTCTCCCTTGTGTTCTGCCCATAGATCTTTGCAGTAGCTGAAGTTACCTTTGCAAGTTCCCTAGAACTATACTTTGCATAATTTGTAGTTGCTCTAGTCGCTTCAATTCCTGCAAACATCATATTAGTTACCATGCGTGTGCTTGCTGTTACTAAGTCAGTCATTGCACTTATGCTCCTTGCATAAATGTTTACCATATCCCTAGGCGACATTCCCATCCACCACCACCACGGCTGCATCATACCCATCATCATCCAGTTGTTATTGTTGCCACCGTCATCGCTGCCTGCCGGTTCTCTCTACAAATGGAGCCCATGCAGATTGCATTGAATTAATTACCTCTTTTTGTGAATCCAAAAAGGCAACTGTAATCTCTCGCATTGCTTCAGCTGTTTCATTATGGAAATCTGTAATGGTCTGAGAATACCTTGGAGTCTCCCTTTTCACCTCATCTATTGCCCTGCTAACGTTGTCTTTTGTTTCATCAATTGACCTGTTAATCGCATCATGATGTTGTCTTTGCAAGGACTCTGTCTTTTCACGTTCCTCTCGTTTAGACACACCAAAAGGGTAAAGATTAAAACATATAAACCAATACTTGCAGTAGTTTTGTGTGTGTCACAAATGCACATATGTACAGTTTTGCCAGACCCACCAAAAATGGGCATTGAGTGTATAGTTTTCCCTTGGATTTAGACTGGTGAATAGCTTGGCCTCATCTCACTTTGAAAACCTAGACCTAGTTTAAGGATTTTTGGATTCACCAAAACCGGTCATTGCAATACCGCATAAGAATATTGATTAGTTGAAAGTACTCACTAGTGCAACCTGGTTAGCTATTTTTCTTGCTTGTTCAGATAAAACATCAACATCTAAATTTTTTACCTGCACCAATAATTATCTGATTGAGTGTGAGGTTCTCTGCAGGGTGCAGTATAACATTTGATTAGATTTGCTATGTCCCATTTAGCTTCCTTACTAGTAGCCTAAACTGAAAATTCATGCGCATAATGAATATTGAATGGAATGTAGATAACCGTAGGAGCGTCCACCACTCTTCTCATTAGAATTATTGTGACATAGTTGGATTGAATGTCGAAGAATATCAGCACTGACTGCCAAGGCTTCGCACAGGATACAGAAGAGCAACTATATCTATATTTCTAGGGGTTCTATTTGGCCCCAGTAGACAATAGTTCTCAAGATTCCAATTATCCTTGCACTCTTATGTATGATACAGGTCATAGTTCCAGTAAGTTGAATTAAGAAGATGTGCTTGTATTTGCTCAAAATCTGATTCAAGTAGTCCGTATTTGTTCTCCTTCTCGAAATCCTCCGAATTCTGTTAGAAGAGAAATAACTCCCAGTTCTGTAGCAGAATGAACCAGTTGAGAGAAAATAGGTGGCCACTGTCTCTGTAGGTATAGATGCTCTCAGGAATTCTCAAAAATGAGCTTGCGATAGCAGGGGTAGGCATTTTAGCTGTAGTGGTAGCAGGTTTGATGATTGTATTTCCATTGTTTGGAGCAATCTTTAGTGGTTTCATCATAGGAATTATTCTATTAATTATAGGCATGGAAATGATTAGCGTAGAAATTGGAGGAAGAGAGAGACTCGGCTGACTCCACCCGGTTCAAAAGATAAAGATGGAATGAACTAAAATGATGAATGGCGAAAGATGCATGAGCATCATCATCAACCCCAACCGCCAGTATTAGAGACCTCCTGAGAATATAAGATAATGATGGCCACCGATATTTCTTCTACCCTCTCAATACCCTTCCTTGGAGGAAGGATAACAAATGAAATGAGTTTGCTAAGTTACAAATCTCAGGAGATATCTTACTTATTCGACAAATAACTTCAAAGAAACCTAGAAAAGCAAATAAATAATGAAGGATTTCTTCTAACATATATATGCCGTCTGGCATTGATAGGAAGGACGTGGAGACAGGATCACCTCCTTCATCTATTACTGATATTACGGATAAGAAGGAGTTAGAAGAAATACAAAGGATAGCAAATAGGGTAGTTAAGGATGAAAAAGTAATGTTTGTTGCAAGGCAATCTCGATTCAAACCTGGGGGAGCTAAAGGCACGCCAGCTACACTCTTTGTGACTTCACAACGTCTAATTTTTAGAAATCCCTCGATGATGGGCATGCGAGAACATTTTTCGTCGGTCAATTATGATAAAATTTCTTCCTTGGATATAGAAAAGGGAATCTTTTCGTCAACGCTGAAAATCAGAGCTGAAGGATTTGCAGGTGATGTAGATGCCATAGACAAAGAGAAAGCGGAAAAGATATTGTTATACATTCAGGAAAAGATGGATGAGGCAACAACTAGTGCAATACATAGCCAACCTGATACCCACACATCGAATCCGCAGTTATCTGCTGCAGATGAGCTAACCAAAATTGCCAGACTCAAAGAGCAAGGAATTCTATCAGAAGCGGAATTTAATCAAATGAAACAGGAAATTTTGAGAAAAAAACTCTGAATTGTTCTAGGTGATATATAGGTAATTTCAGAAAGTTTCCAGCAACCCCTTAAGCATTCCATAAATTTAAGTTCTGTAACCTGACGACTTTCATTTGTTAACTTACTTAAAAAGTCTGAATTATTATGGTAGTAGTTTGACAGGGAGACTGAATGAAAATATTGAAAAAATATTGCACCATCACCACAACATGAGAGAGGCGACGAGGAGGAGGACGAGGAGAAGAATACAGAGCCTAAGTCTAGATGTAACAAACACATACTGTAACATGAAATTTCAAGGCGCAAGTATTTTATTCCCGTCCTCTCTTTTGGGAATTGAAATACAATATGAATAACGGAAACAAGTTAGTCTGCTCGTGCTGATTCAAGAAATCCTTACAATGACCCAACACTACCAGGCTACAATCCAGATTTAGGTAAGAAAAAGATATGAACACATAGCTGTGCAAACTTAACAGTTCCTTACGCTAAAGATGCTGTTATGACATCACTACCATGCTTAGACGTGTAAGCGCTTAGTTAGATATAATGTAGAATGTTATTGCATATTAGTGGGAAATAATGTGTATGGACGAAAGTGCCATACTGTAAACTAAAAGCATTGGACATTCATCCCTCCTCCCATTCTGCTGGAGAATGTTTTATTATTCGTCGCCCCGACCTTATTATCAAGAGATCTAAATGAAGTCTGACAGAAAGAAAACGAAAAGCATTTCAGCTACTAAGACTTTATCCAGACTATAACATCAGCCATAACTAGCAATCAGCCGCCGTCTGCATGGTTTCGTGCCTTGCAAATAGGAAGTGGTATAATATCACTCACATTATCCATAATTCTCTTAATGGCAGTAGGATATTCTTCTGTCCTAGCCGAAAATACCCTATTTTGCTGCTTTCAATTACATTATTGACTATTGGTGTTGAGAGAGTGGCTACAGGAATAATGTTGCTGATGTTATACTCATCTTTACCAAAGACAACAACAAAGACAACAAAAAAACCATCAGGTCGGAGCAACAAGGTCACCCCTTTTACAAATGTAGGTTTTGGCGCTGTAGCAATAGTTAGTATTTGCAATAATCGCTTTCATATCTCCTATCCTTGTATCTGAAATACCACTAACTTTGTTATCTGTTGCTATCAGTGTAATGTTCAATGGCTTTGCTAGAATAACACAAGGAGCTTTTGACAGAACTCAGCCAACAAGGTTTAGAGCATTTAGTATAGGCATTGGTGCTCTTAGCATTGGAGTGTCTATCTATGTTACTAATTCCAAACAATTTGGACTCATTTTTCCTATTCGCACTTTGTTTATTGTATTACTTATTTATGGAATAGGCATATGATTGTATACGGAGTTACAGGCAATTATCATTAGACGAAATATTGAAAAAGAGGATCCATAGCAGAGATGAAGAATAACACGCCCTGTAACATCCTTATAAAGTAGAGAGGTGGTTGCTCCTCTATATTCTAGAGAATTATATGTTGTATTAATCAATCAATCAATTAATCATTATTAGCTACTTTTATGATACGCATTAATTCTATCAGTCGGTGCATAGTTTGAGGATGAAGGTGGTGCTCCATGCTTTCGGCATCTTCGTTTGCAATCTTTTCGCTGACTCCAATCATTTTTAGAAACTCTGACAGAACGCTGTGTCTATCGTGTATGATCTTTGCTATGTCCATTCCCTTCTCTGTTAGCCGGATGCCACGATATTTTTCATAATTTAGCAGGCCACTCTGGTCCAGCCTGCGCATCATCGTAGTCACGCTTGGCGGCCGGACATTAAGATATTCTGCAACATCGACCAAAGTGGCATAGCCCTTATGCTGAACAAGCTCGTAGACAATTTCTAAGTAGTCTTCCATCCTAAATGTGCAGTCTGGCCTTCTGGCATTGTTTGCCCCTCTGATTGAGGAAAGCCTGCTATCCTTATTATTATTATTATTATCATTATTATTAGAGCTATTGCTACTGCTTTTATTTCTTAAATGAACTCTTATTGACTGAAGCTTTGGTTTTTTTTGCTTCTTGTTCGTACCGATTGCTGTTGTTGTTGTTGAATCCTTCTGCATTTTAATCACGATGGGACCATCAATCCTGTTACATACATTATTAGCATACCTGCGGCAAATCCTGCAATGATTGACGCGTCTGACATTATCTTGCCTCCGCCATCCTGTGCCCTAGCCATCCCCTGGTATATCAAAAAGACAACTTGGAATATTGCACCCGCTCCTATTGACAGGAATATTATCGCAGCAATAGGAGAATAAACAAATCCTCCGATCCAGGTGCCAAAAATAGTTGGGACACCAGCTATTAGACCCATGATAATCAATTTGCCTACCATTCTCCTTACTCTTGTCTTGGCAAGTGGAGAGACTATTGCAAAACCTTCCGTGGTATTGTGAAGCATAAACCCTACTATAAGGAATGTACCTAGAGCAATTTCTCCAAGGACAACGGAAGCTCCTATGGCCAGCCCTTCTCCAAAGTTGTGAAGTCCAATTCCAATTGCTATCATCATTGCCATTGCTACAGGCTTGACAACTAGGCGATGTTGCTGCTGCTGCTGTTGCTGATCCAGAGTTTTTTTCGCTTGGCTTGCATGTATAGAGTCATATGAAGACAATTCATCGACTTCTTCTTCTTCTTCTCTGCCTTTGCTGCGTTCTCCGAGCTTCACAGAAGCATACATCAATGCAAGAAATGATAGTATTGTTACCAAGGCGATCAAAATCTGACCATTGAAAACCCCTGCTACGCTTTCTGCAGCGATCCCGCTCGCCCTCAACTAGGGCATCAATTCCCAAGAAGACCAGCAACCCCGCAGTTAGGCTAAGAAAGAATCTGTATTTTCGAAGACTGAGCCTCTTGATAAACGGAAGCCACAAGAGTCCCGTCAACACTGGTATGATACCTACATAGGTTCCTATAAGTCCAAAGAATGCTGCCTGGTTCATATCAGGAGTTGGAGCAGGAGCAGCTGCGTTGACAGCCTTACTGAACCTTGTGCCATCAGAGCTAGTCACGCCTATCTCATAAGCTTCTCCTCTATTCCAAGGGAACGGAATTATCACTTTCGCTTCTGCAAGCCTCTGCAATTCTTTGCCCGGCTCTATTGCAGCCGCCTGGATTCTGTCATTGACGTCTGCTTGGGCTACTGTAACATCGATTGGGCCAGTGTTGCGTATGAACGCGATTATTTTTCCACCTTCTTGAAACTCTATCCTCTCTATGCTGATTTCAGGAAGAGGCGTGCCTACACCAAGAAATTGCTGACCTGGACCGAAGATAAAGGCAATCATTGCTGCTAAAACTACTAGAGGAACCAATGCAACCGCCAGCATTTTTGCACTCGCAAACCAGCGTGGTTGTTGTAATGATGATGATCTTTGAATTTCATCTTTTTCCATGGTTAGGTGCCAACACCTCCCGATATTGTCTTGGTTTCTGGGAATATATTACTACTATTACCACCACCACCATCATCATCCGATCGTGTTTCGGCAGGATCCTTAACCATGAAAAGTCCTACCCAGCCTTTTTCTGCAAACTCTGTCTTGTGTGCATGGAACATATACTGGCCAGGATACTTGTAGTTAAACTCAAGTATGGCCCGCTCGCCCTGACTCATGGTCACCATATCTGTGTATTCATCAGGCGCCATACTAGTACCGCTTCTGTACAGCTGGTATAGATTACCGTGCAGGTGGTAGTTGTTTATTTGGTCAAACTCCAGCATGTTAACGAGGTATACTCTGACAAGCTTGTCTTTTTGTATCTCTATTGGGTGATGCATATAGTAGAACGGAATGGTGTTCACGGCATAGAAGTTATTTTCAGTATCAAAGTCCGTGTCAAAGCCGTTCATTATCATGACCATTTCGTCAGCTTCGGGCCTAGGAGTCTTGGGATCGACGATGTATACACCATATAGGCCATGAGAAATGTGCTCCTCAAGGGGGGTGACATGGCAGTGATATGGATATACTCCAAAAGCTTCAGCATAAAATTCATAAATGAATTTGCCTTTAGGATTAATAGTTTCAAATACTCCATCCATCTCGGCCTTGTGGATGCCGTGTGTATGTATCGAATGTGGTTTTGTACCATTGTTGATGAAATTTATCCTTATGAGGTCGCCTTCGGTAGCCCTTAGAGTTGGGCCAGGTAATGGTACCATTAAAGGCCCATATGTTGTAGAACACCCCTGGAGATATTTCCGTTATCTGCCTATCGTCTGCAACAAGAGTGAACTCTCTCACAGTGGAGCCGTCAGCAAGCTTGGAAATGCGTCCATAGTTAAAGGATCTGAGATATTTGTCAGGGTCAATGACTACCTTTTCGCTGGCAGTGTTGTAACTATTTGCGGGGTCTAAAACGTCTCCGCTAGTCTCATATAAGCCATAACCTGCCGTATGCCCTCCAACAGTATTTTTTACTAATTTAGCATTCTGTGCTGTGGCGAAGAAATCAATGAAAGATTGACTGGCAACTGCAAATGCAGTAGAGAGAATAGCTGTTGCAACTGCCACTACAACAATAACTTTAACGGGGATCATTACGCTTATACCTTTTTAATAAGTTAACTCAAGTAATAAACCTTTGTCTGTGCTAATAATGATGGCCTAGAGCAATAATATTAGTATAGGCTAACTTTTGATTAATGAAGATTGCGGTAAAGATTTTTCAATGTAATAATAGCGATGCTAAAAATCCTATCCTAGCATCAGGCTCAAATAGCAATGGTTTGTCATAGTGCCATGAACAAAGAAAATAGAGAGGGGGAAAGAGACGCAGCTTTCCCTTAATTATATATGGTCAATTGTCTTTTGACCTTTTTGGTTAACCTTTTGGAGTAGGAAATTTACTAGATATTCTTTTTGGATTTCTCTCTTGTAAAATTAAAATTCCCTGAATTTTTTTCTATTCCCTTCTGTATCTTTTCAATGGCACGAGACATTGCCTTTTCAGCCATTTTGAAATTCTCTGCTTTGACTGCAATTCTATATCTTGGAGCGCCGACATATGCAATATTTATGGTACTGGGGTTAGTCTTGGTACCTTCTGCTGCATCAATAAGCACGCTTTTTATAATTTCTATCCCATCAGGCTTCTTGGAGGAAATTTCCATGATTCCTCTGATCTCATTCTGAGAAATGTGTATCTTGTTACTTTCCTCTTCTATTGCCTTGATGACCTCTTCAGCAAAACCAAGTTTGTTGACCGCATCTCCACTCCCTTTTGTTGCTACTGATTCAAAAAAGGCATAGACATCATCATAATTTTGAAGAATAGTGTCTTGAATTTCTTTCATCTGAATGTCGCTTAGATTTAATTTTGCCTTAATTGAATCCAAAAATCCCATGGCCTTTTCGTTTCTTTTTACCTCAATGAGCTTTGACTTTCTCTCCTCGCCGGAGATCTGCTTAAGCGATGTATCTACTTCTTTTCTTGACCTGTTAACTTTTATTACTTTTAGAACAACCTTTTGCTTTGGTTTTACAAAACGGTGGATGTTGCGTACATATCCAGTAGCAACCTCTCTTATTGAGAGAAAACCTGTAAGTCCACCGTATTCGTCTAGCCTAACATAGGCTCCATGACCCTTGATGTCTCTGACACTTGCAACAACAATATCTCCTTCTTCCGGAAGAGGTTGAACCTCAGAATCTGCGGCTAAAGATGACGATGGTGATGGTAATGGTGTAGACATATTCTTATGACAATATATCCAATGCATATGCATAATTTAAGGTTAGCAATTGTTGTCTTACAGCAATTACCAATGTTTATGGACCTGTCAGGAAATTAAATGACAGGGCCTCTAATTGTGCCGTACACAATGCATTCATGGTACACGGATAGGATCGTTTGTGAATCGTCTTCGGTGCAAAACATGAGATCAGATGTAACCCTGACTATGTTATACAAGGTATTTTCAACTGGCTTAGTCATCCTACCTATACCCTAACACTTCAGTATCTGAACTTACGAAGGTGCAAAGTGAATAGCTTCTTCCCCTTATGATTATGATCTACTATTATTTTAGGCTCATCGCACACACGCACACACGCACACACGCACACACGCACACACAAAAAAAAAACAGAGAGACACACACACTATAGTTCGTACATTGTAATTGATTACTTGGCAGTGACGATCTTCTTCAATAATTCCGAAAGTGTTTCCTTCAGTGTCCTGACATGTCGCAAACCATCCAATTCCCGGAATTGGAGTCTTTGGCATCAAGACCTTGCCCCCCTTATCCTGGACCATCTTGGAAAATTTGTCAACTGAAGCTACGCCTATTGTATTCATATTGGGCATAGCTGACTCACTTCTCTTGGAAAAGCCGCCGTTAATTCCTGGCTCTTTTTCATCACCCGTAGTCACCATCCAGTACCTCCATAGGACCGCTCCACTTTTCAAATTTCCATCCAAAAATATCCCTGTAGAAGTTCATAGCTCGCTCAGGATTGTCAACTGTCAGGTCAAAATGAATTGGTCGAGGCATATTGCTAGTAACGAGCTTTAATTATTTATGAGCTTTGAACTAGAAAGCTTTGAACTAGAAAGCTTTGAAGCTCAATAGGAGACATTCTTGCCTCCTGGTTAAGCATATGGCATTGTTTTATATACGTCTTAATTGTTAATGATTATTTGCTACTTGTGATAAAACAACCGGGCAAACCTGCGGATTCATTGCTAAATCCTAATATCAACCCGCAAAGAACTTCTGAGATTCTATATGGCGCCGAAAATGCTGTTGGAAGAGGATGTACAATTTATGCAAAATACAAAGAAAAAAATGGATATATTCTTTGACCATAAAGCTCCATCTATTGTCATCGATATTGAAGAATACAGAAACGGATACATTGACATAAGAAGAAGAGGCGCAAAGATAAGAGCCTTTACTGAGATTACTAAAGAAAATATTCAATATTGCAAAGAGCTAATAAAGATAGTTGATGAGCTTCGACATCTAGATGGGGTTAGAGGTGGCATGGCGGTTAGCGAATCAGAATATATGGCTACTACAATTTTAGAAGAATCAAAGCCTCTAACAGAGGTTATCTATAGCAATGTGAAGGAAGTTGTAGAACAAAACCAATATATCTTTGATACTCTTTGGAGTTTGGCTATTTTAGCTGACCAGAAAATAAGAGAAATTGAAGAAGGAGTAATACGTTATGAAACAAGGTTAATAGAGAATCCTGATGAAGTCATCAAAGAAATTGACCGTCTTGCTGCTAACTCAAACAAGCTAGATGCTTGTGTGACCTCAGGTGGGCTGCAATATGGCCACATCTATTTCTTTAATTTAGAGAAGAAATTATTAGACAAACAGGAAAGAGGAGAGCACAAGGGTATTAGGTATATCACCAATATAGATAATGAAAATTTACACCTATCTAAGATGTATCTTGATTATGGTATCCAGATAAGACATATGAAAAACTTGCCACCAATGAGTTTTGGTGTTTCAGATAAAGAAATAGCAGTAACAATAGAAAAAATGGAGGGAGGTAAGAGAATACAGAGTTTGCTCATTAGTAATGAACCTCTCTATGTTAGACATTTTACTTCTCTTTTCGAAGAGATATGGAGGAATGGAATTGATGCACGATACAGAATGAAACAAGTAGAAGAAGGAGTTGAATCTGAGATTGAAGTTATTCAAAACCCTGACAGGACAGAGGAGCTATATTGGAATATTATAAAATCAGCTGAAAAAGAAATATTGTTGATATTTCCAACTGCCAATGCAATCATCCGCCAGGAAAAGATGGGGATAATAAAATGTTTAGCAGAGGCCACAAAAAGTCGTAATGTTCAAGTTAGAATATTGATGCCTGAAGTCAATTTGGGTAGTACTAGTCCCGTAATAGAAGAAGCGAAACAACTATTACAACAACACCAAGATAATCCAAATAACTCTCTTAATATCAGATATTTGCAACAACTATCAGACACAAAAGCTACAATTTTGATAGCCGATAGAAAACTTTCTTTGGTAATTGAGTTAAGGGATGACTCCAAATCAACGTTCTATGAAGCCATAGGGCTATCAACTTATTCTAGCAGTAAAGCAGGTGTTTTATCTTATGTTTCTATATTTGAGAATCTATGGATACAAACCGAGCTATATGAAAAGCTAAAAGTTCATGACAAGATGCAGAAAGAGTTTATCAATATAGGAGCTCATGAGCTAAGGACTCCTATCCAACCGATACTTGGATTAACAGAGGCAGTTCTCTCCAAAGCAAAAGACGAAAGCCAGCGGGAATTATTAGAGGTTGTAGTCAGAAATGCAAAGAGACTAAGAGGTTTGATAGAAAATATTTTAGATGTCACGAGAATTGAAAATCAATCTCTGACTCTGCAGAAGGAAAAGTTCAATATAAATCGGATGATATTAGACGTTCTTGAGGAATATGAAAGCCGGGATAATAGAAAGAATGATAATGTCAAAATAGTATTTACGCCTGAAGATGACTTTTTTGTAGAAGCAGACAAAGAGAGATTGATGCAAGTCATCTCCAATTTAATGAATAATGCTATTAAATTTACAGATGAAGGTATAATAAAAGTGACATTAAAAAGTAAACAAGAAAACAATGAACTTATTGTCAGCATAAAAGATACAGGTTCTGGCATAGATTCTGAAATAGCGCCAAGATTGTTTTCAAAGTTTGCAACAAAATCCCAGACAGGTACTGGATTAGGCCTATTTATCTCGCAAAATATTGTTGAAGCTCATGGTGGTAAGATTTGGGCTGAGAATAATTCTGATGGAAGAGGCTCTACATTTAGTTTTACTCTTCCATTAACTAATAACGACATCTAGAGAATATAGAACACAGATGGGACTTCAACAACAAGAGTAAAACATGATTAGTAAAATCAAAGCCAACATTTTGTAATAAAGAAGAAGGAGGAGCAATCGCATTCAAAGACGTTCAAAAGCTAACAGAGTTACAATCAGACCGAACAACTCCAACGATGGATACACACATGTTTAAAGCCCAATACTAACTCTGATCTAGAAATTTTCGTTTCATGAACCCAACCTTGAAGACTGTTTTTATCTAGGATTCAGATACCAAAAATTGACAGCACCTTGTAAGTGCGGCATTCATTCATTGGATATTACTATTAACTATCATTGTATCCCGAGATATGTACAATTATTATAGTTGATAACTTTTTTGTATCGGTAAGGAAATAGGCATATAATGTGCGCAGGATTTAGCATGGATTCTTCCTCTTCAACTGACAACCTGATGCAAGAACATCTAATCGTAAGGCGGATAGGAAACATCGCACAAAGGTGCTCTGATAAGTTGTATGCAAATGAGGATATATCGATAGAAGATATTCAAATAATCTCCGTAGTCACGGAAGAATTTATCGATGCGTTTCACCACGGAAAGGAAGAGAAAGCGTACTTCCCGGTTACAGGAAGCAAAGATAGTTTTTCAGAAGATATTCGAAAATTCCTAATCGAGCATGAGTTGGGAAGAAGGATAGCAAACATGCTTAGGCGTGAATTGGATGCGCTCATAGAACGTGATGGTAGCGACAGCAAAGGAGCCAGTGTTGGATTCAAATGGAACAGTATAAACAAAGAACCTATTGCGAGATTTTTAAAATCGTATGCGATCTTTGTCTCCGATCACACCTCAAAAGAGGATATATTTTTCAAATCTATACAAGAGAAAAATAGTATATCTGAAGAAGAGGACAGGGATCTACTCAGACATTATGAAGCATGCAAAGGTCAGATGGGGGGTCAAGCGAGAATAGAGGAAATGGTAAGACTTATCGAATACTTGGAAAGCAGAGAATGGATGAAAGAATATTGAAAAGCTACTCCAAACTGTTCTACATTATTTTGTACGATGACTGAATTTATGGATAAATGCATCGAGGGTAGGAACAAATACACTCTTCTATTCGTCAACCAACTTACAACAACTAAAAATAACAATAGCTTCAACAGTAGATATCGCAAACACCTTTTAATCCTCTGTGAGTTACTTCCAAAAGATTTTCTCTACTAAGGATTTACTGTTTCGATATTAAACTTATATCTAATGTTGAGTATTAAGATATTGCTTATAGCATGGCTAATCGTACTCCTCCTCTATTGTCTTCATTAATTCAGCAATGCCGTTACGAAATAGATGTAGATAAGCAGTTTGAGCTCCTGCAGAAAATAAATGCGTTATTGCCAAAAACAACTAGGTTGAGGATGCCCTCATTGATAACTGATGATTACATCCGTACCGCCTTGGATATAATAGACGAGTATCTTTTCGACAAGAAGCGCACGCTGCTAAACAAAAAATTGGATGTTACATATGATAGCGTTGTCTAAGCTGGCAACTTCGTAGGAATAAAAAACAATTAGTTGAATCCAGGAAATAATTATTATGCCCACTCTCTAAATAGTCCTTATGCATTTCTATTCTTGAATAGAATTTTTTCATAATAATTTAAAGCTGCCAAGAAAGCCAACATGCAAATGCTGTTATGTAGTGGAAATATCCCTGAGTGATAGTTCAACAATCCATCGATGAAAATATCTGATTTAGATTTGAGGACACCACTTACTCACTCACACATATATCACGATGTCTTATTTTTTTCTGCATAGTTCCAATTATGGGAAGCAATACAGAAAGTTATGGAATTTCTAACAAGAAAAAATTGATTTACATTTTTCTAGGAGCGGTCAATACTGCACTTAGAATTTGTGTTAAAAGGTCAGCTATCAAAGACACACTGACACACTGACACACACGCTTCTGTTAAAAGGGCTTTATGAATAAACTGCTAATGATCTTAGTAACCGTACAAACATTCTAAATATAGTTCGTGCTAATCGGCTATTGAACTAATGGGAGAAGGGGATGTTGTTGTCAGCAAGGGGATGAAAGCCTGCTCTCATGGTGGCATTCATTCAGTAGACCCTAGACTTGTCAGACTCGATTGCAGCTCAAGCATCAATCCTCTTGGTACTCCCAGAAAGGCGATAGCTGCTGTCAAGATGAACATCAACTCACTTGCCCAGAAGTATCCTGACCCTGAATGCATAGAGCTAAAGAAAAGCCTGTCTCACTACCTAGGCATTGACGCAGAATGGATAAGCGTGGGAAATGGAGCGATAGAAGTTATCTATTGGTTTGTACAGGCCGCCTTTGTAAAGAGGCGCGTAGTTATCCCGGCACCGACTTTTTGTGAATACGAGCTTGCATCTCAGAAAGCGGGCGCAGAAGTGACATTCATACCGCTGCATAATTTTGAGCTTGACGCAAATCAAATAATTGAAAAAGCAAGAGGGGCTGATGCAGTATTTCTTTGTAATCCAAACAACCCTACGGGTATTCTTGCCACTAAGCAGATAATGAAAATAATCGAAAATGTTGATAGCTCGACAAGAATCCTGCTTGATGAATGCTTCATTGAGCTGGCAGACAACGCAGACGCCAAAGCTATGATGGAGCGGATATCGGAATTTGATAACCTCGTGATCCTGAGGTCACTTACCAAGTCATTTGGACTCGCCGGATTGAGAGTCGGTTACGGCGTGTGCAACCCAACTTTTGCAAAGAAATTGTCAGCAAATAAGATCCCATGGAATGTAAATGGTCTTGCACAGATCGCAGGAGTGCATGCCCTACCAGATAAAAGATATCTATCAAAAGCAAGGGCGCTTGTCAAAAAAGAGCGAAAGTTTTTACATGATAATATTGGAAAACTTAAATCGTTTCGCCCATTAAGGTCAGACTCAAACTATTTTCTTGTCCATCTCCCAGGCAGAAATTCCACACAATTTAGAGATAGATTACTAAAGAAAACTGGTGTGCTTGTAAGAGACTGCAGCACTTTCACTGGCATGGGAACCCAATATATCAGATTGTCAGTCAAGATGCATAAGGAAAACATGGTACTGTTAAAAGCACTGGAGGCATTTGATTACAATGACTAGGCGTGCCAAGCTTATCATGGTACAGGGCACAACATCTGGTGCAGGCAAGAGCACAATTGTGATAGGATTGTGCAGGCTTTTTTCAGATCGAGGCTACAATGTAGCGCCATTCAAAGCACAAAATATGTCCTCAAACTTTTTCACTACATCCAGCGGATCCAAGATGGCACTGGTCCAGGCAATACAGGCAGTTGCAGCAAGAAAAGAGCCTGACCCAAGGATGAACCCCATTTTACTCAAGCCGCTTGGCGAGTATAGAAGCACAGTATTCCTGAACGGTCGCTTTTACTCAGAGATGTACGCAAAAGATTACTATGAGAAGTTTGTGCTACAGCAGGGCTTTATGATGGTGTTGAAAGCACTTGAAAGCCTAAGGAGCGAAAACGATATTATAGTCATTGAAGGTGCAGGTTCGCCCTCAGAGATCAACATTGCAAAATATGATATTGCCAATATGCTGCTTGCACAAGAGGTAGGAGCACCTGTAATAATAGTAGCCGACATTGAGCGAGGTGGCTGTTTTGCAAGCATCCTTGGCACAACGCAGCTTCTAAAGCAAGCCCACAGGGGGTTGGTTAAAGGCTTTCTAATAAACAAGTTCAGAGGTGACATCACGCTTCTAGCACCTGCGATCAAGGAAGTTCAGAAGATGACAAAGAAGAGAATCCTTGGCATACTACCTAAGATCGAGTTCAATCTGCCTGAAGAGGACTCACTTGTTGGCGGCAGCATGACACGTAAGTCAGATGTTCCGCAGGAATCATGGAACTGGCAGATAGACCTTATTGCAAAGGCAATAAAAGAGAGCATCGATATGGAAAGGGTGTCAAAGGTTGTGGGGCTCTAGATGCTGTTGTCTCTCCTTGGGGGGCTTGCCGGCGGCATTGTCATTGATTGGCTGTTTGGCGACCCGTCAAATAGGTATCATCCAGTGGCGTGGCTTGGGCAGCTGATCGGCTTTTTTCTACCAAGGCTTAAAGGAGGGGCTGAAAAAGCCAAGGGAACGATCTTTGTCATTTCACTCGTTATAACAGTAGCTTTGACAGTCCATTTTCTTGTATTCTCAAGCAGTTATCTTGCAGGACTCGTTGAGCTTGTCATAGTGTCTGCCATAATATTGAAGATTACGATTGCAATGAAGGGCATGGAGATGCATGTCAGGGCAATCATGAACTGCCTAGAAGCTTGCGACTTGGAAGCCACCCGGCATAACCTGTCAATGATAGTGAGAAGAAAAACTGATGATCTTGATGAGCAGCACATCCTCTCGGCAACTATTGAATGCATAAGCGAGAGTACAGTCGACGGCATTACGGGACCCATCTTCTATTTTTCACTTTTTGGTCCTGCCGGCGCTTTTGCCTACAGGGCAATAAACACACTCGATTCTATGGTTGGCTACAAGGATGACTATTTCAAGGATATCGGATGGATGTCTGCAAGGCTTGACAGTGTTGCAAACTATATTCCTGCAAGAATAACTGCATTCTTGATGGTTGTATCGGCCAAGATACTTGGAGCTGACTGGAAAAATTCGCTTAACATTCTACAACGAGACCACGACAAGACATTCAGCCCTAATGCTGGCTACCCGATGGCCACTATGGCAGGGGCATTGCGTGTAAGGCTTGAAAAGATAGGGCAGTACACTCTTGGCGACGATCAAGAGCCTGTTACACTCAAGAAATGCAAGGAGGCAATCTCAATAATGAAGCTCACTACTCTGCTCTTCTGCATTGTAGTATCTGTCCCAGTAATGTCAGTTCTATATCTGGCCGGCTGGTGGGGGCTTGTGCTTGGCATCACTTAAGCCCATTCTGTCGGTGCTTGCATTTTTGACGATATTACCTGTAGGCAAGCAGAAGCAGGATATCTATTACATTGCCAAGAACATGTACATGTTCCCAGTCGCCGGCCTTGTTATAGGCTCGATTATCGGTGCAATGGCTCTTGGGATTTCCAATTTCCTGCATCCTCTGCTCATTGGGTTTTTGACCACTGGAGGCCTTATGATATTAACCGGGGTCCACCACACCGACGCCTTGGCCGACTTCGCTGATGGGCTGATGGCAAAAGGTAGCAAGGAAGCCAAGCATAAGGCTATGCTTGATCCTGCAGTTGGCTCAGCAGGAGTGGCGGTGCTTGTGATGTATTTTGTAGGCATGATAATTGTATTCAATATCGGCTTTGGGTCCGGCTTGGCGATTTTTACTAGCATCATAACAGCTGAGGTAATAGCCAAGTATGTGATGGTGCTCCTTGCCAACAGGGGTCTGTCTGCCTGGGAGGGATTTAGCTCGCCTTTCATTGTGGCCATGAAGGACAGGCACAAGATACTTGCGGCCACCGGCATTATGGTTGTAATTGTAGGATTTGCCACCAGCTATGCCGGCTTTGCTGCACTGATCATCTCACTTATTCTGGCGCAGCTCTTGAAGTATCTTTCTAGCAAAAGCTTTGGAGGCATATCTGGAGATGTTCTAGGTGCATCCAATGAGATAACCCGTCTCTCTTCCCTTATGGTGCTATCAACCTTGTCGTCAATGCCGCAGGTGATATCGTTTTTTTGATATCTGCCGTAATGTGTGGTGGCAGGGCAAGTAGAATGAAAAAAGCAGGCATGGAAAAGCCACTACTAAAAGTGGATGGTGTTACAATGGTCGAGCGCGTAGTTTCAGCCTTGGCCAGCTCAGAAAGGTTTGACCGCATTGTTGCGGCAATCTCGCCCAATACTCCAAAAACAAATGAATTTCTGAAATCAAAAGGCATTGAGACAATTGAGACCGCAGGCGAGGGTTACTCCCAGGACCTATCACAGCTACTTTCAAAATTAAAACCCCAAAAGGTCATGGTAGTCCCGGGTGATATTCCACTATTAAATTCTCATATCATCAACGAAATCCTTAATTCTATAGCTGACAGGCAAGAGCACGAGCCAGCGATTTCGATAATAATTGAAAAAGGATTTGTAGAGCGGATTGGTGTGAAGCCAAGCATCATAGTATTGGATCAGTACTGCCATTCTGGCATCACCATATTTAACACGATGGTTGTCGGCACTGAACCAGTGAAAGAACACTATTTGGTCATGAACCGAAAAGAAATTGCACTAAATGTGAATACTAAAGAAGAGCTTGAGCTGGCAGAAAAATTACTGGTCTAGAACCTCTAGAACTTTACCAATTATTTTGGCCTTGCTCCCGGAAGGCTCTGCCAAAAGCTCGCCACACGATTTGCAATTCCTGTTGATGGTCGTGTGCGAAAACACTATTGCCTTCTCGCCGCATTTTGTGCACTGAACAGATAGAAATGAGCTCCTCGGCTTTGGAATCATCATGCTTTCTCGCTTCATGTCGCTGTCCTCATATCTCCAGCTTGCGAATCCTTTGACCCTGCTTCATCGTCTTGTACTGACATGTTTTACAAGTATAGCGTAAAGTCATTTTCTTGGTAGTCTTGGCAGTTCTCTTAAGTTCTGGGAATTTCTGGCCGCCGTACCCTTTCTTGTCCTCAGCGTGCCTGAGAGTGCCTTCGGCCCCTGCCCTCTCTTTACCCCTCTTGTATAGGGCTACGCTCTGGACCCTATAAGTCTTGCAACGGGGGCAGAATTTGCGCATCTCTTTCTGCATCTTCATATATGAATACCTGAAGCTTGAATGGGGTAATTTAATGTATATATATCTAAGGGGTTTTTCGGCTGGTCTATAACAGCAAATCTAATATACTAAGACTTACAACCCCTTCAACAGTATGATCCCGGGTTTCTTCGAATCCATCATTCAGCAGTCAATAGACCCAAGAGCATTTGGAGTATGGATACCTCTGACGTTTGGACTGGTCGTAGGACTGGCTTACGTAATTGCTTCGGCCGCCAGGCGCAGACGATAAAAACGGCGCCTGACCCTTTCTTTTTATAAAACAGCTTAAGAGCCAGCATTGAGTATGACTTCATTCTGGGAATCTTATCAAAAAACCCTAAGCTATGTAAAAATGATCCTAAAAGCTACTGCGCTACCACTGACTGGTTTGTTTCATGTTGCTCCAAGTTGAAAACTGGAAAGAAAATTTAGAACATAAAAAGATATATAGTTATTAATTATATTTCTTCCTCTATTTGTTTCATCTTATCAAATTCTCGAAACCAAGTAGTTTTGATTCTAAACCCGAATCTTGTTCTTCTTCTGTCTTTAGTAAGTCTTCTACTTTGACTCCAACTGATCAACTTGTGACATGCAGTCGCTTAGTTGCTCGTAGCAGTAATACGGAATTGCCATCAGTAATAGATAAAGCCTTACAGGCTGAACCGCATGTGGGAGCAAGCGGAGATGAAGAGTCTAGGAATATCAAACATCATTTTATCAACCTTCTTTCTATGTGATTTGCTAAGTGAATACGAAACGGCCTCCATTTCGCCTTCTATAATTCAAGCACAATCCTAAACGACGGTATTGTTCTGCCATTTTACTATGAAATCACTCAATACTGTTGCTACTACTCTGCCGCCATCCGAATCCCAATAAATGATAAACTCCAAAAAGAGGTTACTACAGCAAATACTAGCTAGAACGAAGGGGAGGGAGAGGGGCTACATCTTCACATGAGTTTAGCCGGTTACTTTCGTGAAGTCATCTTGAGAGAATATTTTATAGAATCATTAATCCACAACTTTTATGTTAGTGTGGACTATCTCTTCTCGTCTATCCAGTATGAGAATGTCCTCATCTATGGCCAAAGTGCTAACTGCAACAATAGCAATAGCAACTGCTGTCATCCTTTTGGCTTCCAATTTTACGATAACTGACGCACAACAATCACTGACCAGTCAACCATCAGCAATTGAGAATGGGATAACAACAGCAGCAACAACAACATTTCAAAGCACAAATGACAGCTTCAGCATACAGGTGCCAGATGGCTGGGTAATTCAGGATCTGAACAATACAGGCTCTACATTGTTAGAAGAGTCAACACGAGGTTATGGATTACTAGCACAACTCTGTCCAGAGGAAGAACAACAACAACAACAGCAACAAGGAGCACCGCTTACCAATAATGCTAGTGGCGGCAGCACTAGTAGCACCACCAACTGTCAAGGATCAGAACAAGTGATATACATTATTCGATATCCCGACTTGGACACAAGAATTCAAGCAGCTAGTAACGTTACTACTACCAGCAGCAACAACAATATGACAACTGACGATGTTCAATCATATCATCTACAGAAGCTTCAGGAAGTTGGTTACAGGAGCATCCAGATTATAAACAGTACAGAGGTGAGGTTAAATCTTACAAATCCACAGACAAACGAAACAATAGCAACAGTGCCATCCAGGCTTGTAGAGATAGCATACAGTACTAACTCTGCTCCAAATGAAACAAGAACAGGATATTTCATTTCAACTGCTACAAATGGTACACCACCCAACTTAGGTACAACAAAGGGATATGCAGTATTCTATGAAGGCAATTCTACTAATAGCACTACTGCGAAACAAGCACATCTGGCAGTTTAGCACCAGCACCATTATCTCCAGTTGTAGGGCAGGTGTTTGATTCATTTGAACTCATAGCAGCACCGGAAGTGGCACAAACAATGGCTCAAGAAGAAGCACAAACAGCAGAAGTCGCTGAAGGCGCAGTAGATGATGAAGCAGGAGCAGGAGACGGTGATGGCGGTGGAGACGACGATGGAGCAGACAATGATGGCGGTGGAGACGACGATGGAGCAGACAATGATGGCGGTGGAGACGACGATGGAGCAGACAATGATGGCGGTGGAGACGACGATGGAGCAGACAATGATGGCGGTGGAGACGACGATGGAGCAGACAATGATGGCGGTGGAGACGACGATGGAGCAGACAATGATGGCGGTGGAGACGACGATGGAGCAGACAATGATGGCGGTGGAGACGACGATGGAGCAGACAATGATGGCGGTGGAGACGACGATGGACCGGACCGTTGCATAAGTGTTGGCGGAAGAAGCACTAGTGTTACAGGCTGCTGATACATGAGCGAGCGCAGGCTTCTATATCCCCAACAGGTATGTGATGAAGATCCAAAAGGTCGACCTGTGATTAACAGCAGATGCCTAATGCAAAGGTCAAATGCTGCTAGTGTAATACCAACATCAACACAAGAGGAATCGATAACATATTCAACAACACCAAAAGAAGAATTGACATAAGAACCTGAAGAGTGGCTTAATCAAAGATGAGGAGCCTCTGACACTGTCCTGTTATTGCTGCAACAAATATGATGATAACAATGGCAGTGACAACAAGACTTGGTGCGTGAGAACGCAGTTTGGCATTCTTCTTGTGTTGATGCGGTCTTCTTTTTTCATTGGCGCTGTCATCCTATTGTTTTGGGACACATTTCATGTGTAGCTATACAAGTATTGGTAGTAAAGGCCGCGGGTTTCTACTAGATACCACTGTGTCTCTTGCTGGCTGGATAAGGCTTTTCCTTTGCTTTCACTTACATGCACACCACCTATGTCTCCTTATCATCATCAATACTATTTTCGATATCATACCCTGAGGATGGAAGATGATTTTTACTCGTTTCCTTGAGAAGACATATGTAAAATATACAGAACGTGTGTATGTGGCGGGAAACTCCTGCAGGAGAAGGACAGACTTCATCTTACAAAAAGTAAGAGGAGAAGAAGAAAGAGAATAAAAAAGATGGACTTCCTCATGCACAAGTTTAAAAGATAACTTGTGATCTCGTTAAGGCATGGATTTTGTGGTCAAGATAGGCGCCTTAAAAGAACGCACGATAACAGTTAACTCAAACCAGACTACTAGCTTTCTCTGGAAGGGCGAAAACGTTCTTTCCACGCCGTCCATGATATCTGAAATGGAGGAGACATGCCGGCTTCTTCTCAAAGAGCAAGTGATACCCGACTCTGAATGGGACTCAGTTGGCACAGTAGTCAAAATAGAACATCTTGCTGCCTACCCCTGTTGGAGCGGAGGTATTCCTCAAAGCTGAGGTGGCATCGGTCAATGATAGGCGCGTCGTGTTCAAGGTAGAGGCCCGAGATAAGCTTGAGAAAATAGGTGATGGAACGCACGAAAGATTCATAATAAATATTCCACGCTTTCGTGCAAAATTCGATGAGAAGCAAAAACAGCTTCAAATGTGAGAAACCGCCAAGTCATGCCAAGATAAGAGACGACTTGTGTGTGGCTATGATATCATCATTCTATGAAGGTTCTATATACATAGAATTATGTTATTAATTCAGACAATTGTTGGCGGAAAGTCACACTTCTAATACTAAGGGAAGGAACAAGAACATCTAGCCGTTTAGTATCCACACCTGAAGATTATGATTGAATGACAATCTATTGATAGCAATTCGCCGCCGATGATGCTACACATCCATCATTTTCGCAGGTGCGTTGTAGGATGACGATGAGGCGGAAGAGAGTGTAGATATATCATGAGCAAGAATGCTCTCACATAGACACCCAATTATAGACATTGTTCCAGTAGGACATACTTGAGCGAGTAGCGACTTGAGGAGCAGACATCTAAATCTGCCACCAAGGTTGCACTGATGGTAATTGAGCTGAGTGACGTGTGCTTTTTGTTGCACGGAGAGACAGTATACCAGATGGCGGCAGAGGAGCGGCGATGGATATGATGTAAATGCCTCCGTTCTTCCGATCCTTTTCCCATAAAATATCATATACACCTATAACCATCTTGACCCTCTGTGGACATAATTGACAAGTTGAGACAGCTGAGTATCATAGGCTCCATAGTAGTGATGCCTGACTTTTTCGTTGACCGCATAATCCAGCTCGAGTCAAAAGAGAATCTTTTTGACATTCTTACCGAAAAGGCAAAGGTTGGAGGTGGAAGTTTTAGAGGTATCCCTACAACGGATATCAAGGGTGGAAACGCTGTTAATGTGGCATACTGCCTTGCAAAGCTGGGTGCCAAAGTATCGCTTTTTACGATTGCTGACGAGTTGGGCACTACAATGATAAGGCAGGCATTTTCACAATTCGGTGATAAGGTTTCACTCAGAATAGCCAGCGGCAGAAACGGCCTTACTACATCTTTTGAGTTTCCTCACGAAGACACACATGTAAACGTGATGGTGAGCGACATAGGAGATAATGCAAATTTCGGTTCCGAAAGGATAAGCTCTGAAGCAGACAAGACGATATTAAAGAATGCTGATGGCGTGATGGTAGTCAATTGGGCCACTAACCTCAGGGGGACAGAGCTAGCAGAATTTTCGTTCAAGAACTCACCCAGCTCCTTCCATTTTCTTGCCACTGCTGACATTGAGACAAGAAAGCATGATTTTCGTGACTCGCTTGTTAAGCTTGCAGGCTTGATTGACTGCCTCAGCATAAACGAAAACGAGTGCAATTCGCTTGCCGATGCACTTGGCTTTGGACGCCTACTTGGACCCAGTTACAGCGCTAATGAAGTCAAGGAAGTGGCTAAAAGAATCGCCGAAAGAGTGGGCATCAGCACTGACCTCCATACAAAGATAGGATCAGCGTGGTCAAATGGAAAAGAGACAGCGTTTGCACATACAATCAAGGTCGAGGCAAAAAGACTGACTGGTGCAGGAGACACATGGGATGCGGCTGCCATCATTGGTTATCTCGTAGGTCTGCATCCCCAAGAGCGATTGCTGTTCGCCAACTGTTGTGCCTCGCTCTATGTACGGGATCCAAACGGCGAACCCCCCTCAATGAACAAGGTCTTTGAGCTGGTAGAACGGGTGTTATAGCGATTACGCCATTTTCCGTGCATCGAAAGGTTCCTTTATTGAGCGTAACATGAAAAGCATTTTGTGAATGTAACGCTGCTTTGATGGAATTTCGACCAGCTTGCGTTGATAGAAATCGATCAGGTGGTCAACGAGACAATCGGCGTCTCCTCTGTTATCCGACAGGTTGACCATTATCATTGAGAACCAGTATTCTACTAGTGCATCATCGCCGTGCTTTTCTTCAAGCTCTACAAGAAATGAAAAATTGGAGTGGCACTTCCTGCAAAGCCCATGGTGTGCCCTTGCATAAGACTTAGAGACATAGTGGCCGCACCTTGCCTTCATGACCTATTGTTATATAGCTAACAAGCATAATATTTGAATTTCTACAGGAGGAGGTATTTTAAATTGACGATCAATCCTGTAATACATTTTGATGATAGAAGCTGAAGATTCGATACGAGTAGTAGACACCATAGCCAAGAACCTAATGGGGGTCGCAAACAACAAGTCAAACTTTGAGCGACTGCCTGACATATTCTGGGGGTACTATGCAAGAGGGCACAACAACAAGGGTAGATTTGGGGTTTTTGTTGCGTATTCGGAGAATGGAAACGACGTAGACGAACTGATCAAGATCTACGAGCAGTGGGTTGCTAAGAACAAAACTATATGATCTGCTCAATTATCCATTCGCGGAATTTCACTATTGCAAAATCCTCTGACTGCTCGATAAACGCAGGATCTTTAACGCGCCACTGATCTTGAGGGATGTCGTCAAAGAACTCTTGCATACATAAAATAAATCTGAAGCGCAGATTGCGTGCATTTTCCACAATGCCGTAGCGATATAGGATCTGGGCTATTTTGCCAA
This sequence comes from uncultured Nitrososphaeraceae archaeon, assembly GCA_963786915.1. GTDB lineage: Archaea > Thermoproteota > Nitrososphaeria > Nitrososphaerales > Nitrososphaeraceae > Nitrososphaera. The sequence goes on along the minus strand of CAWBAU010000005.1, from coordinate 41,912 downwards.
ACGCTTCATCGTAGCTGCGCTTGAATGCAGGTATCTTGAAGGTTTCATTCAGTATTGCAGAAATTGCATCAAGGTCATCCTGTGGAGTTATTATCATATGCTCTTGCTTTCTAGATGTGTCCCACTTTTTTGTGTATAAAAGGCTTTTATGTTGTTGTTACCTCAAAGTTGGAGTGTTGCATTTTGTTATTGCTGCTGATACTGGCACTACGAAAGGTATATTCAAGTATTGGAATGAGTAATAATGAATTCAGGACCAATACACACACTATATCTTGTGTTTCTTCTAATGCCTCTTTTTGCCAAGCAACAACATAAGAGCATTTTTGGATATAACACAATCAGATTATTCTAAATAAAAAAATACTAATAAAACAATGCGGGGGGTGGGATTTGAACCCACGAACCCCTAAGGGATGAGGTTTCCCAGTCAATTACAACATCTGAGCATCGTGTCATCATCAGAATATAAGGTGATGATCTCACGCCGTTGACCGGGCTTGGCGACCCCCGCCTATCTTTGTTCGTTGTGCTATTTCTAACTCACTAGAATAATATTGTTGTTTTTATTCAATGTTGATTGGCACGCCGCCGCCGCTCTTGCTCTTGAGCTTAAAGGATACTTCCAGTATCCCGTTCTTATAAGAGGACTTGGCTGAAGTCGAATCAACTGTTTCCGGCGAGCTCAACTCTTTTGTGATAGCGAGGCTGTCCCGTGACCGATTCAATAGTAAGGGAGTTTTCGTCTGCCCTCAGCCGCAAATCTTCTTTGTTGACGCCTGGCACTTCAGCAACAACACGTAGCTCATCTGGCGATTTAATGATGTCCACTAAGGGTTCGCGCTCTTCCTTGACTGTAAGGTTACCCCCAAGAATGTTTGGAAAAGCATCAATATTGCCAAACTTGCGCACGACCGGCTTGCCGTCGGGACCGACTTTGACAGAATATCCATATACAATAGGTCCCATCTCGCGAACGACAAATCCATCGTCCAGCTTGCGCTCCTTTACCAAATTCTTTGGAAGCTGTTGCTCGACATTCTTGAAAGCCTCTTGCATCATCTTTTCAACATCCCGCATCATCTCATCGACGTCTGGGAACCAAGATCCAAAACGCCTTCTCCTACCAAACCATTCGTCAAACGGTGATGACATATATCTAGAAACATAGAGGAGGAATTGCTATTTTAAACTATTTGTTTCACTATTGGTTATTATCTATAATTCTTTGTGGAGTTCTTTGAGAAGGTTCTTCTGTCTGTCTGTAAGATTGGTTGGAACCTTAACATTTATCCTCACGTGAAGGTCACCTCTCCCAGGACTGCCATAGCGGGGTAGTCCTTTACCCTTTATTTGCAAGATGGCATTTGCCGGAGTACCTTGCGAAATCTTTAGTTTATCTGACCCTTCAAGCGTTGGCACACGAACGTCGTTGCCAAGCGTAAGGTCTGTAAACTTGACATCTAGGTTGTAAAGCAAATGTCCGTCTGCAAGCCTTTCAAACTGGGGATGTGGCTTGATATGGAGCCTGACGATGAGGTCTCCGGATATTCCTGCCTCTGACATTTCGCCTTCTCCACGTAGCTGAAATGCCATACCCTCTTCAACGCCGGGTGGGATTTCTAGTTTGATTTTTTTAACTTGTTTTGCCCTACCGCTTCCCTTGCAGTTGGCACAAGGCCTGTCAATTATTTGACCCTGACCTTGGCATGTCCTGCAAGGCTCCATTGTGACAATTGTTGAAAACCTATTTTGACTATAGACGCGCTTTGTCTGACCCTGTCCGTCACATACCGTGCACTTGCGCAGTTTGGTCCCAGGCGCAGCTCCACTGCCGCCACACTCTTTGCATCTGTCAAAACGCGGTACCTCTACTTCTTCCTTCTTGCCCCTGAGTACATCTTCAACTGAAAGCTCCATGTCGTAGATGATGTCTCGTCCCCTACGTCTGCTCCTCGCTCGCCACCGCCAAAGCCGAAGCTGAAGAGGTCATCGCCGCCGCCGAAAAAGCCTCCTCCTCTGCGGCCAAATATCTGATCAAATATGTCGCGAATCCCTCCAAAGCCTGCGTCGCGGAATACCTCTTCAAAGTTGGCTTCAGACCCTTTGAATGCTTCCTCGGCACCTACATGGCCATAGATGTCGTAGCGCTTACGCTTTTCGTCGTCAGAGAGCACGGCATACGCTTCAGATAATTCTTTAAACTTTTCTTCTGCGCTTGGCTCCTTGTTTCTATCAGGATGATACTGCAATGCAAGCTTGCGGTATGTATTCTTGATCTCTTCCTTGCTTGCGTTCTTTTGAACGCCGAGAACCTCGTAATAATCCCGCTTGCTACTCAATGCAGATCATCCTCCTCTCTTATTTTAGACAAGTGTATGTGTCTCTTCCAAATATTGTTATGGTGAGGGGTTTGGCCCAGCCGCGCTTCCTGTTGGTTCAGCCACGCTTTCTGTTGGTGCACTACCACCAGCAAAGTCAGATCCTGCTGCACCGGCTTGTGCTGATGAGGCACCGGCGCTCTGGTATGCCTGCGTGCTTATTTCTCCCAAGACGTTCTTCAACTCCTGTATCTTAGCCTTGATGTTTTCCGTGTTATTACTTGAAATGGCATCGCGGATTTCCTGTGTTGCTTTATTCACTTTTTCTACTTGATCCGGACTAACCTTGTCCTTTAGATCTTGCTTAACCAGCTTTTCAGCGGCATAAATGAGGTTGTCTGCTTCGTTCCTTATCTCTGCCTCCTCCTTTTTCTTCTTGTCAGCATCGGCGAACTGCTCTGAATCCCTCTTTAGCCTTTCAATCTCATCCTTGGATAGCTTGTTGTTTGCAGTTATGGTGATCTTTGCTTCCTTTTGAGTAGCCAAGTCTTTTGCAGTGACATTCAATATCCCGTTTGCGTCGATATCAAATGCAACTTCGATTTGAGGCACGCCTCTTGGAGCTGGCGGAATGCCGGATAGGTTAAACATACCAAGTGAAACACCGTCAGCCGCCATTGGGCGCTCACCCTGCACAATATGTATTGTTACCGCAGTCTGGTAGTCTGCAGCGGTAGTGAATACCTTGCTTTTCTTTGTCGGAATTGTAGTGTTGCGCTCAATCAGGGGTTCCTTTAATCCGCCCAGTACTTCCACACCCAATGTGAGTGGTGTTACGTCCACAAGCAGGATATCGGTTGAAACGTCCCCTGCTATGACTGCACCTTGGATTGCCGCACCCATTGCCACTGCCTCCATCGGGTCAATCCCACGTTCAGGCTCTTTGCCCATAACTGACTCTACGAACTGCCTCACCATGGGCATCCTTGTAGGGCCACCAATTAGGATGATCTTGTCAACGTCTGCGGGCGTCATCTTAGCGTCCTGCATTGTCTGGGTCATAGGCTGCCTGCAGCGCTCAATAATCGGCCGGAGAAGCTCCTCAAGCTTTGCCCTTGTCAGCTGTAGTATTAGGTTCTTTGGTCCTGAAGATTGGTCATATGCCAAGAAAGGCAGGTTGACCTCTGTGGTAACAACGTTTGACAGCTCTATCTTGGCCTTTTCTGCAGCCTCTCTTATCCTCATCATTGCAGCCTTGTCGCTTTTAACATCAAGGCCAGATTGCTTGCGGAACTCCTGTACAATGTGTTCGACAAGCGCATTATCCATATCGGTGCCACCAAGCTGAGTGTCACCTGAGGTAGATCTGACTTGGAACACCCCGCCTCCCATCTCCATTATTGTGACGTCAAGTGTTCCTCCGCCAAGATCAAAGACCATTATCTTGAGGTCCTTGTTTGCCTTGTCAAGGCCATAGGCAAGCGATGCAGCCGTAGGTTCGTTAATAATCCTTACTACTTGAAGACCTGCAATTTCTCCAGCGTCCTTGGTGGCTTGGCGCTGATTATCGTTAAAGTAAGCCGGCACAGTAATGACTGCCTTGTCGACTGTTTCGCCCAAGAATGCTTCTGAGTCTCTCTTGATCTTTTGCAGAATAAACGACGATATCTGCTGTGGAGTGTACTCTTTGCCGTATACCTTGAACTTAAAATCTGTTCCCATCTTTCGCTTTGCTGCAATGACTGTTCCTTCAGGGTTTGAAATCATCTGACGGCGAGCTGGTTCGCCGACAATGAGCTGCCCGTCCTTGGTAAATGCTACCACTGAAGGAAATGCCTTGCCGCCTACAGAAGTGCCTTCTGCTCCCTGTATTATCGTTGGCTTGCCGCCTGTCATCGCTGCCAGCCGCCGAGTTGCTGGTTCCAAGATCAATACCTATTATTTTCCCCATATTATCAGCCTCCTTCTTGTCCTCCTTGAATATCTACCTCTTTAGTATCATTAACGCTATTTTTAATTATCTTCTTTGAAATTTCAACGAGGCTTGGTCTTAATACCCTGCCGTTGAGCATATAGCCCTTTCTTATCTCGGCAGTCGCTGTATTCTCTGCCAAGTCGTCTCGTGCAGAATACGCTATAGCATCGTGCACGTTTGGGTCAAAAGGCGTCCCAATTGTCTCTATCTCCCTTACTCCCTCCGAAGCAAGTAGCGAGTCGATATTCTTCAGTATTCCTTCCAACCCTTCAATGACTACTATCTGTTCTGACTTACTCTGTCTAGCTACTGAGAGCGCTCGGAGGTAGTCGTCACGTATGTTGAGAAATTTGAGCAACAATTCAGCCTTGATTGATTCTGCCTTTGAGGCAACCTGCTTTTCCATCTGCTTACGGTAGTTGTCAAAGTCTGCCATTAGGTACTTCATCTTGTTGAGGCTGTTCTCAGAGGATTCCTTTGCCTTTTTCAGCTCGCTCTTGACTGACTCGAGCTCATCTCTCAGCGCCACAACATCTTCTTCCTCAACTGGTTTGCCCTCTTGCTCCTCGGCCATGATATTGCCTCTTTCATCATTCTCGACCAAAGTAAATCACCTTATGCTCCCAAAAAAAATGGAGCTCATCTAATAATTAGATATCGCTCGCAAGAAATATAGCCAGTCTGTGTCAATATTCTAATGCGTATGAACTCAGATGACGAACTTGAGGCGATAAAGCATAAGAAGCTGGCCGAACTTCAAAAGGAGGCCGCCACCAAAGCAATGATGTCATCCATTACCGAGCCAATAGTGCTCACGGATTCTAACTTTGCAAGCGAGGTTGCAAAATATCCTATCATGCTTGTGGACTTTTGGGCGCCCTGGTGCGGCCCATGTAGGATGGTCTCACCAATAGTTGAACAATTATCTCGAGAATACTCTGGCAGGGTAGCATTTGGCAAGGTCAACGTAGACGAGAATCAGAGAATAGCGGCTTCATTTGGCATACAGAGCATTCCCACCCTGATGATATTCAAGGGGAGCAAGGCAGTAGACGTAATCATAGGCGCTGTGCCAAAGGCACAGATTGAGATGAAACTAAAACAACAACTATTGTCAAACAACGATTCAATTTACCGATAGTTAGTAGAAAAAGAAAAAAGGTTGCACTTAGTTTATTCCTAAGTGCGGGAATGAAGCAACGCTTATTCCCAACTCGCCTTGGAGCTTTCTGATCTTGGTTGCATATTCGTTCATCTTAGCGTTGTCGCCTTGCACTTTGGCAATCCTGTATCCCTTCCATGACTTCCTAAGTGCGCCCCAGCTCTGACCTGGCGTAAAGTTGCCTTTTGGTACAACTGTTTCACGGACTGACATTATTGCTGTCATGCTGAGATAGATTCCTTGTTTGTACTTAGCACCGTTAGTCAACTTTCTCAGGTTTCGTAGTGAAAACAGTTGGCACAGAGCAGTTATGATATAGGATCTTCAAATTTTGGTATTTGAGATATATATCTCGATAAAGAATTTGCAGCTCCTTCCTTCTCTCTCTACGCCACGTCAAATCTCATTATAGCTCTATAAAATCGCATTCCTTGTTTACTGTGTCAAATATCGCGGCAGTTGCTTTGTAACCAAAGAACCAACCGTTAGCAGTTCCGGGATTAATAACGATTGTTTTTCCAACAACCCTGTTATCTACCTTGTGAGTATGGCCATAAACGACAACATTGTACTTGCCTGATTGAATCAGAGCTTCCCGTTTTTTAAAATCAGTTCCATGATAGGCACCAATTAGCAGGTTATCCTCTTCAATCTCACAGAGCTCACCTCTAAGCTCGCCTCCTATTTTTTCAAAAGCATTGTGAAGTCCTTTCTTGTCCACATCATTATTTCCCAATACGCCAATCAATTTTAGTCCTGAAAAAGCTTCTACCGCTTCGGCAGTAGTTATGTCGCCAGCATGAATTACATAACCCATTCTTTTCTCGCTAAATATCCTGACAGCAGCTTCAATGGTCTTGAAATTGTCGTGGGTGTCTGAAATTAGGCCAATCTTCACTTTGTTTCTTGTCCTAAAGGAATAAACTATACATAATATAAAATTAAGAACCATCGCAAAGGAAAGAGTCAGATTGCAATAACAATAGACAAATCCGCTTGAGTTGATTTTCAAAGCTGCCTAGATTTAGTTCGATGTCTTTGCTAGACCCTTACTTCGTGTTGAATGTCTCTATAATGTATGTAGTCCATAATTAGTTGATACAAAAATGCCTCCTGATATCCCAAAAGATGAAATTGAAAAGCTCAGAGAATCACAGGATCCAGAAGGCAGCAAAAAAAAGACGACAGAAAAGAGTGAAAGAATGACTAAAGCTAGTATTTTTGATCTAACAAAAGCTGATAGTGCTTCAACTGGGATAATCGATATACTAGATAATCCTGACGTGGCAGTATGGTCGAAGGGAATAATGAAGAAGACCAATACACCTGCCGACAAAGTCCAAGAATCCTATCACATTAAATCAACGACCACCCATATTGAATACAGAGAAGGAGAGGAAAAACAAAGTCATTTGCAGCAGACAGTGGATCCAGCCAACAAGGAAGATGTCGCCAAAGCGATAGACTTGGGAACTTCTCTGACTGATAAAGCAATAGGCTTTGTTCAAAGAAGCAAAAAAGCAACATCCTCAGAAGGGTAAAAGCCTCAGTAGAATTGTCTGATTATGAGACGTACATGCATATATTTCACTTTTTCCTAACCCTGACAAAAGATGCTCCCACACCTCCTCATACGATGGCATGTATTCTTGAAAAAATTGTAAATTCATTAGCATTTTATTGCTGCATTATGTATTAGGCATCAAGATATGGCACAGAGTAAGAAGACAGTAAAGTTCCATGGTCTAGTAGTAGCTAATGTGACTATTAGATATTCTCAGAGAGAGGTAAACAAGCCAGATGCGATAAAAATCCAAGAATTTGACGCAGCAAAAGATCCATTGATTTGCGAAACTGTAAATATCCAAGTTGTGTCAGACTTTGTTACAATTACATTTTACAAGAATGAATCTAGCAATATAATCATTCGCAGAGAATTAATTCCCACCTCTATTGTGGAACGTATTTGGGTTAGCGACTTGCAAGAATAATTTCAACCGTCCTCTATTTTTGAACTAGTTGCCTTCTTATGTTTTCTCCCACGCTAGTACTAAAGAACTCCAAATCTTTCTATAATATTCATTTTCAGTGACTAGACCCGTGAAGATTCTCTAGTTTGTTGCTAGTCAAAACGCAATAAGGTCAAAAGTAATAGTTGAAAGAAGGAATACACTATGGGAAACTTTTCTCTCCTTCCTTGGTTCTTGCTTCTAGAAATAGACAGACATACATATCCATTAAATGTGCGTATTGCAAAAAACTTAAGATGAAGGAAATAGTAACTGTATGCTTTCTAGGGCAATGTTTGCCAAGGAATTTTGGAGGTATAGCGTGTTATGCTTACATCATTAGGAATAAAGAGGGTCTTTTATTAGATGAATCTTGCGGTCTAGCAGCGGAGCCAAATTCTCCATCGTCTACCAATAGCGTGGCCAATTATACTGCCTTGATAAGAGCGCTTGAATGGCTTATCAAAAATCGTTATAGTAATGATATCGTAAAAGTATATGGCAATTCGAAGCTTGTAATTTCTCAGATTAATGACGGAGAGGTTGTCACGAGCAGCAGCAGCAACAAGAACAAGATGTCAAAAAACACTCTTCCATTGTATACAAAAGTAATGAAGCTGAAGTCAAAATTCTATTATATATCATTTGAATTGAATAAGGACGTAAATAATATGCATATTGATGATAAGGAAGTCGAAGAGTTGTCCGTTTTAGCCTACATAGAAGCAAAAACGAAAATACTCGAACAAAGCAGAAGTGGTGGTCACAACAATGGTAATGATAGAAAGAGACAAGAAGTGCAGAAAAAATTATTTTCTACTGCTGCAGAGTTAATGATGGCTGCAGGCAGCAAAATAAGTGAATAAATAAGAGCGACCCATTCTTTAGAAAAATGGCGAAAGGCTCAAAAGAAAAGTTCTTGACAGCCACTTCCATGATGACCTCTTTTCTCTGATTGATAGCAGGCTGCTCGTTGTCAATCTGCTAGTGGTAAGAAAGGCTCGCTTGTTAATGGGTCAGTTATTATTCTCAGTTCTGAATAATGGCCATCTTTACTAAAAAAACTCCTGCACATAATGATCCTGAATTTAACTAAGCCCTCATCTTTGCAAACTAAAGAAAGAGACTAAAAACACAAGAACTAATTAGGTAAATATTAACATCTCTTATTCCTAGCTAAATTATGAAAATATTTCCTCGGTGTTTCAAATTCACCGTAATACCATTGTTTTTAGTCGTCTATACGCTATGGGTGTTAGTTTCTAATTCGATCTCTCAATTTCTCGATTCAACAATTGCATTCCTACTACAACGACCTTCATACAATGAATCTAATAATATTATTATCTCTTCTTCCACTTCTCAGAATAAATCATCGTTGTCGCTGCATACAATAAATAATGACACAATATTGGTATTGGTCGGACCTACCTTAATAGACGGCACTGGAGACCCGCCAAAACCAAATGCAGTTATAATTATTAATGGCAACAGAATAGTAGCAATAACCAATGAAACTGAATATCATGATCGATATTATTCGCTTATCAATAATGAAACTACAAGAGTAAATGTCTTAAATCTCACAGGGAAGTATGTCATACCTGGCCTTTTTGATATGCATGCTCATGTTGCTGGAGTTAGAAAAAATTCATACAATCAGAATTTTTCAGAAACTGCACTCGACATGCTTTTAGATTACGGAGTTACAACTATAAGAAATCCTGGTGGTCCTACCAATGAATCAATAGCCTTAAAACACAATGTATCTGAAGGCAATATAGAAGGACCTGAAATATTTACTGCTGGAAGATTGCTTAATGGTCCACAAATAGCAATCCCGTTTGTAGAAAAGCAAATTAGCAACGAAGAAGAAGCTCGAGAAGAGGTACGTTATCAGGCAGGATCGGGGGTGGATTATATCAAGCTATATGTTGGTTTACCGCCAAATTTGGTAAAAGCTGCTATAGACGAAGCTCATAGCCAAGGAATAAGAGTCATAGGACATCTGTATATGACAAGTTGGACTGATGCAGCAAACTTGAGAATTGACGCTTTAACTCACGGAGTGCCAGTGAATCCTTTCTTATTACCATCAGGCGACAAACGGGAGCAATTCCTTGAAAATGGTGGAGGTCCTTTTGACCACTTCTTGTGGCTTGATTTGGTGGATCTGAATAGTACGGAGATTAGGGAAATGATAAATGCATTAGTAGAAAATGATATACCCGTAGATCCTACTTTGAGCATATGCGAGGCTATGTTAAAGGATGATGGTTCTTCTAATCCACAAAATCAGCTACGCTGGGCTAAAGTACTACAATTAACAAAAATTATGTATGATAGTGGTGTACAAATTCTATCGGGTTCCGATATACCGAACCTTGGGCTAGTACCAGGAGCAAGTCTTCACAATGAGCTAGAACTATTAGCTCAAACGGGCATAAAGCCATTGGAAATTATAGAGATTGCCACAAATAATGGGGCTAAGGCTCTAGGTATTGATGATATAGTAGGTACAATACAACCTGAAAAGCAAGCTGATATGGTCGTTCTTTCTGCGAATCCCATAGAAAATATAAGCAATACAAAACAGATTGAAGCAGTAATGGTTGACGGTGTGATGTCATACTACTAACTTCAATTTCATTAACATTTCCCTGATTGCCGTGCTGTAGACAACCTATATGTCTGTGGCCATGATTTTCAATCAACCAATCCCTCTCCAGAAATAGGTTATAACGATAAAATTCATTGACCTTCGTGCTTCAGCTTTGACAAGAAAAAAGAATTCTATTGAGTCAAAAGAATATCTCTATCTATCTATCTATTGCCTGTCAAGCTGATATACTCGTAAGCCTTGACTGCGTTGTCAAATGCATACTGCACCTGCTGGAACTGTTTTCTAAACTCGGCCACGTCCTTGGCTACCATTGCCGGATCCTGTTTGTCTACCACAACGCGCTTGATAAAATTAGCAATCTCTTTCATCTCACCTTCCTTCATACCGAGGCGCGTCGTCTCCGGTACTCCTATTCTTACGCCGCTAGGGTGCATATAGTGTCTGCCTGCCTTGATGTCCCCCGGCAGTAACTGCCGATTCAATATAATGCCTGCCTTCTCGAGTTCCTCTTCGATGGTACCGCCGTCGCCAAACTTAGTCACATCTACAGCAATCTGATGTGATGCAGTGTAGCCGTTCTTTTCCCCTAGAAGTCTAAAGCCATAGCTTGCAAGTCCCTCAGCTAATGCCTTCGCATTCCTTATCACTTGCTTGGCATATGATTTACCAAATTCTAACGATTCCGCCAGTGCTATGGCCTTGCCTGCCACATGGTGGAGGTGATGGCTGCTGGTATTTCCAGGAAATATTGCCTTCTTGATATGCTCTGCATGCCTTGCGTACGATACTATACAACCGCCTTGGGGTCCCCAAAGCGTCTTATGTGAACTCATGGTCATCGAGTCCGCCCCCTCCTTCAGCGGATCTTGGAACTCGCCTCCTGCGATCAGCCCAGCAACGTGTGCTCCGTCATAGTTGATGTACATGCCATAGTCGTGCATAAACTCCGCCAATTCTTTGACCGGGTGCGGGAACAAAAACAAACTACCGCCAAACATCCCTATCTTGGGAGTCTTGCCGTTGCGTGCCATCTCTTCTATCTTTTTCTTTGTTGCATCGACATCTAATGTCATCTCTTCCTTTGAGAAGGGATAATGCTCGATGTTGAGGCCATGTACCAGTCCAGCTGTGCCTGAATGCTCTTTCTTCCCATGTGAAATGTGGCCCCCAGACGGTATAGATGCGGCCATCATCCAGTCGCCAGGGTTTGAAAAGGCGGCATAGATGGCAAGGTTTGCCACGACTCCTGATGTCGCCCGGCAGTCGGCAAATTCAGCTCTGAAGACCCTACGGGCAAGGTCGTTGCATAAAAGCTCTACTTGGTCTATGTAGATGCAGCCCGCATAGACACGCTCACCGGGCCATCCTTCTGCGTAGCGGTTGCCAAAGTCACACATAAGAGCCTCCCTTACTGCAGGACTTGGGATATTCTCACTTGCGATAAGCGGGATCGATGTGTTAAACCATTCATGATGCTCGCGCATCAGCCTCAAAACATCATCGTAGGCCTTTTTGGCACTCATTTCAAATTGATTGACCAAATTGGCTCTTTTAAGTTATCGATTCTAACACTGTAGATCTGCCAATTGACATAGGCCAAGAATTTTACAACTCATTCTTACCGTAGCAGAAAGTTACATCATATTAATGATATCTAAAAGCAGTAGCACTACTCCTATCTCGTATCTCTATTTCAGGAATATGCCGTACCCCTTAGGCAAGCCTGCTAACAGCAAATGCTGAACCAAATGTTACAATGCTTCCAATAATCGTGACAAAGCCAACAAGCGCCCAGTTGACATCTGGCAGCTGCAAGACCGGTAGGTTTGCTATGCTAAGAAAGTAGGTGCCAAAAGTCATCAAGAATATTCCAACAACTATTAGCCCAATCACTTTAAACATATCCGCATCTGACAGTGCGATGGAGCCATAAGACTGGACAAGCTTGAAAAATTTGATAAATTGAAATACCAAAGCAAACTTGTATGTCAAAGGCATCGAAACGCAGTCAAAAGAGAGGGATAGCCCATCCTCAGATCTCGATACCTCTTTTTTTTCTTCTCTAGAAACTTGAGATGGCCCTTAAGAATAACGATGCTGCTACTAAAGTTTGTTGGATTGGCAAAACACCAACCCTTACTGCTGAAAAAAGCTATTCATGAAAAAGCAAGGTGACAAGCCGACATACTTTTATCGCTGTTATCATAAATTATGCTTTTAATCTTTAATAGGCTGCTACGTCATAAGAAATAGCGTGCGATACAGAAGCAGAACAGACATTATATCACAAATTCTTGAAGCTGCAAGCGGTGGAGCAACAAAGACTAAGATAATGTACAGAGCATTTCTGTCATATGCCCAATTAAAGGAATATCTTAATGTTCTCACCATTAATGGTCTACTTGACTACAACTCCTCAGAGCAGATTTTTAGGACAACTGAAAAAGGGGACAAATTTCTCAAACTATATGGTCAGATCGGAGAAATCGCACCACAAAGTTTAGACGAATCCATCCCTGCAAGAGGAAAATAAAAAGAAGACCATACAAAGAGAAGATCCAACTACGCCTGTCCGTCATTTTAACTCCTTGAGAATCTAACTGCACAACAATATCCAATTTCGTAAGGGCGTCGATCGGATGGATAATGTATGACTTTGTCATGCTATCATGCGGCTAATCTTTTCTTAGTCTCGATTTTTAAATCTAGTTTAAGAAGGTCATTTTACTATTGTCCGAAATTGGTATCGTTAGCCAATGATCTCACTACTTCAGTCCAAGCGGCGCCGATGTTTTCTCTGTTATAGCCTCCCCCTCCAAGGGCGATTATCCTGCCATCGCAGTGCTTGTGGGCTAATCTATGAATAGAGTCTGCAGCAAACATGTGTGCTTTTGAGGTATATTGCAAATGTGTTATTGGATCACCTGCAAGCCCATCTGCGCCACATTGCAGTATTATCAATTCCGGCTTTACACTCTCGATAAAGTGCTCTATCTTACCAAATCCTTCTATGAATTCGTCGTCGCCGGCCCCCGGCTCAAGCGGTATATTAAGCTTGGTGGTTGCGGCTGCGCCTTTGCCTATCTCACTTGCTGATCCTGTTCCTGGATAGAGGTAGTGGCCATCTTCGTGGATGTCTGCAAAGAACAAGAGCGGATCATCTTCAAATTCGTAAAAGACTCCGTCTCCATGATGGGCGTCAATATCAATGTACGCTATCCGCTTCATTCTATGTTTTTCACGTGCTGCCAAGATTGCAATACCGATGTCATTGAATATGCAAAAACCACCAGCAGAGTCGCGTCTTGCATGATGTAAGCCGCCGATGGGATTGAAGGCATGATCCACTTTTCTCTTCTCCCTGTCTCTACCTGACACTACCATGTCAAGCGCAGCCAGTGTCGACCCAACGACATAGAGCGAGGCTTCAAAAGCGCCCTTGAATGCTGGCGTGTCACCCTTATCGAGCAGCACACCGCCGTGCCTAGATGCCACTTTTACCAATTCAACATATTCTGCGTCATGAAATAACACCGCAGCCTGGTAGCCTGCCATCACAGGGTCTTCCACTACGATATTGTCAATACTTTCGCTCTGCAGCTTGTTCCAGAACGCGTCAAGCCTATGAGTTCCAAATGGATGGGAGCTCCCGAACCCGTATTTTGCTAGCGCCTCACCATAAAACACAGCTGTCTGGCACATGTATATGTGTGATAATAATGAAAGCAACTGCAAATAAATATTCTCAATGTCCATTAGACAGGTGTTACTGCATGTTCACTGGCATTGTCAACGGCATAGGCATGGTCACATCTATCTCAAAGAGCAAGAGTGCGGCTGAAGTCATCATGCGAGTCAGACTCGGAAAGTTTGGGCGAGGTATCAAGAGAGGGGACAGCGTCTGCATAAATGGCACCTGTCTCACAGCGATAAAGCTATCGAAAAGCGAAGCTGAGTTTGAGATGGTGGCCGAAACCATCAGGCGAACGAACCTTGGGCAAGTCAAACCCGGCGAAATGGTTAACATAGAGAGGTCGCTGAGAGTTGGAGATAGGCTTGAGGGACACTTCGTTTTAGGTCATGTGGATGGCACTGGTATTATTGAAGATATCCAAAAGATGTCGTCTGAAACACTCATCTTGATAAAACTAGATAAGTGGTTAGCAAAATCCCTAGTATCAAAAGGCTCAATAACAGTCGACGGAGTTAGCCTGACACTGGTAGGCATTGAGGGTGATCATGTCTCTGTCTCGCTCATACCTCACACATTGAAGGTGACGACGCTTGGTATGAAGCGCAGAGGCGACCATGTTAACATTGAAACGGATATCCTTGGAAAATACGTTATGAGCCACCTACCAAAAACCTGGTAACAACCAGAATTTTAGTAATGTTTTAATAAGATTGAGCGACATAACTAATAGTTGTCTCTTGCAGAAGCAATAGCAGCACTAATGGCTGGCAGGTTTGTACTTGTTCATGACGACAAAGCGCGTGAGAACGAGATCGACATGGTAATCGCTGCGGAGCATATCCAGCCGTATCACATTGCGACTATGAGAAAAGACGCTGGGGGACTTGTTTGTCTTGCATTAGCAAACGAGATCACGAGCAAGCTGGGGCTGGTCTATATGCACGACATTCTCGCAGATATGGGTAAGGTAAATCCCGTGTTTTCAAAATTGACAGAGGGCAGGGCCACCTACGGGGATAAGCCGTCATTTTCAATAGCAGTCAACCATCGCTCCACGTTCACTGGCATAACCGATCAGGACAGGGCACTCACTATAGCCAAGATGGTAGAAGTCTGCAAGAACATCGACAATGGTGGCGTAGCACAATTCGCTAGAGACTTTCGTGCGCCCGGCCACGTGCAGATACTTATAGCATCAAAGCACCTGCTACACGACAGGATGGGTCACACCGAACTATGCGTTTATCTTACACAGCTTGCAGAACTTACGCCGGCAGTGGCCATTTGTGAAATGATGGACTCAGTGACACATAGGGCGCTCTCAATTGACGCTGGACAAAAATATGCTACAAAATTTGGTGTCCCTCTAATCGACGCAAGCGAGCTCAAAACTTATGCCAGGGTGGCATAACTAACAATTGATTTGCCTTGCAATCGTAGTTTCTGAGTTTAACAGCGAGATAACGTTCAGAATGCTAGAAGGCGCAAGAGATCACGCCGCCAATGTAGGCGCTGAGGTAAGCTACATCTTGTATGTGCCGGGTACCTTTGATATGCCGCTTGCAGTTGAGCGATTATTAAGAAAGAAAAATGTGGACGCCGTAGTCACGCTTGGTGCGGTGATAAAGGGTGACACCCGGCATGACGACATCGTAGCTGAAAACGCAGCACGGCTGATAGCTGATCTATCGCTAAGGTATGGCAAGCCGGTGACACTTGGAGTAGCAGGGCCTGGAATGACGGTCGAGCAAGCAAGAGCGCGAACAAAGCTTGTGCCGGCTAGAGCAGTCAACGCGGCCGTAAACATGGTTTTGCGGTTGAGAAAGCTACAAAAGGCTGTCGGCGGAGGGATTGTGATAATAAATGATACAGCTGACAATAATTAGGATCGAAGGATACGGGCAATGGACTCTCACACTCGGAAGTGACAGGGAAGCACAGCTTCAGATGCTGCAAGCAAGGATCTATCATGATGTACAGAGGCTGTTCTCAGAAAGAGATAGCATTGTTTTCTTCAACAGATTCGATGAATACTTTGCAATAACAAATGGCCTTGATACTGATGATCATCGACATATACAGCATGAGCTTACAAAGCTGTACGACAACATGTTAATGTCGATGACAATAGGAGTCGGCAAGACTGCATTTGAAGCAAACCTTAATGCTTACCGCACAAGGAAAGAGGGTAGGATGCTTGATAGCAACGCTAGAATATTTGGTAGTTTGCAGCAACATCAGGCAGACGTAGCACAAATTATGCATATTGATATTGATAGTTCGACAAAGGTTGGCAATTGGCTGTCGCCTTATGAACTGACAGCATTCATCATGAAGATCTACAGTACGCTTGTAGAAGAGTTCCTCAAGCACAATTCGCTTGCGTTCTTTCTTGGCGGCGACAATGTTATGGTAATTTCTAACGGTATGACAAAAGAGCAGGCAGACGAAGTGCTAAAGAAGGTTATGGCCGGCAATGATATTAAACTCAACTGCGGTATAGGGATTGGCAAGACAGGTAGAAGAGCAGCAGAAGCGGCGACAAAGGCACTTGATACAATTAGAGATTTACGTGAGGAAGGAAAGATCCAAACAATATATGAAATACAATGTCCCTAGCAATAACTAACACCAGCCTTCTTTTGGGCAGAGAGCTTGAATATGTTGAGCAGGGCTACATTGAGATTGAAAATGGCAGAATAAGGAGGACCTCTGCTGGTACTTACAAAGGTTCTGGCAAGAATCTGGCCGCAAACGGATTCATAGTCGTACCGGGATTTATCAACGCGCATACACACATTGCCGATTCAATAGGAAAAGATATTGCCTCCGGGCAACAGCTTGATGCTCGGGTGCATCCTGTGTTTGGTGCTAAGAAGAAGATTCTGGAAAAGAGCCTGCCAGAACATCTAAAGACATTCATCAGGAATTCTGCAATTTCAATGATGAAGAAGGGGATAGTTGCATTTGCAGACTTTCGCGAGGATGGATTGGAGGGAATAAGGCTCCTAAAAGAAGCAGTTGAGGGTTTGCCAATAAAATGCGTAACGCTTGGCAGGATAAATTATTACAGCAGCCCCATAGATACAGCTGGCCTGTCACCTGAAAAAGGAGAGCAGACTAAACAGGTACTTGAGCATGCAGATGGACTTGGACTAAGCGGCGCAAATGAAAACACTGATGCTGCTCTTGCACAATACAGGCAGTTTGCAGGAAAAAAATTGATAGCAATACATGCCGCCGAGTCAAAAGAGACAGCCAACTTTTCCAAGATGCACACCGGCAGAAGCGAAGTAGACCGGATAATGCAACATCTGAAACCTGACTTTGTTGTACATATGACAACTGCGACAGAAAATGAAATGTCGCTTGTGTCAAAAAGTGGCACGGGTATCGTAATTTGCCCTAGGGCAAATGGTGTACTCGGTGCAGGCATCCCAAGGGTTGCCCAAATGCTCAGGCAAAGTTGCCTTGTAGCGGTCGGAACGGACAACGTTATGCTAAATTCGCCAGACATTCTGAGAGAACTGGATTATGCTTGGAAGGCATCGAGGGCGACTGAAGGTGAGATGTTAAGAGCACAAGAACTCTTGAAGATGGTAACTATAAACGCGTCGCAAATTTTAAGACTCAATACCGGCTGTATAGAGGCTGGCCGCGCAGCCGATCTAGTATTCATTGACAAGAAACATGCCGACCTCTATCCAATGCATGACCCATATGCAGCAGTGGTCCACAGGCTGAGCCAAAACTCTATCAGCGCAGTCATGATCGATGGGCGGTTTGTAGATTGAAGGTAATACTCAACAGTGCAATGACAGTTGATGGTAAGATCTCCACGTCAAATGGAGATTCAAAAATTTCTTCAAGAGAAGATCTTGTGAGGGTTCACAAGCTGCGTGCTTCTGTCGATGCCATAGTTGTAGGAATCTCTACAATTCTGGCAGACGACCCCCGGCTCACAGTAAGACTAGTAAGGGGTAAGAACCCCACCAGGGTGGTAGTCGACAGCAGAGGTAGGATCCCCCTTGACTCTCAAATAATGCGCACTGCGTCCAGCGTCATGACTATTATAGCAGTGACGGATCAGGCGCCAGAGGAAGAGATACTGAAATTAAGAGAGATGGGCGCGCAAGTGCTGGTTATGAGCGAAGGGAAAAAGGGGCAAAGTGCCGCTGTGCCCCATGGCGTCAACCTTAAACTGCTGTTTCGCAAGCTGGAAAAGATGGGGATGAAAAAAATATTAGTAGAGGGTGGAGGCGAGCTTAACTGGTCTCTTTTGCACCTTTGGCTTGTAGACGAGATGACAATAACAATTGCCCCGAAAATAGCAGGCGGCAGACTGGCGACGACGCTTGTCGAGGGAGATGGATTCGATGAAATAGCCCAAAGCATCAAGCTGCAACTCAAGAAGGTAGAGCGGAAAAAGAACGGTGAGCTTGTGCTGCGCTACCAGCTATGATTCTGCAGCATTTTTTAACACCTTGCTCATAATGGAACAGAAATATAGCATATACTTGGATAGCCTTGTCCAATCAGTATGTAAAGTCCTAGATTGGCATGAAATTGAGCTTAATGACTCGCGCCTGATGAAGCACTAAATAGGCCTTATAGCCAGTGACTTTTTTGCAAGCCTCTGATACATTAAGCAGAGCGGAAGAAGCTAACTGGCTGAGGCTACGGACGACTCACAGTTTCTAATTCCTAGAGCTCGACATAGGCCCCTTGCAGTCAGCTTAAATGGCAGAGCGACAGAAGATGTTAGCATTACTCAATGTAGCACGACAATCAAAAGTAATCAGTATTCTCTTTCTTTTTCTCGCTCATGATTTTTAAGGTTCTTTCAACATACTAGTGATACAGATGTTCTTAAACGAGCAGACTTTGCACAGGTTCATGATGGAGAAGGCTGAAGGACAATTTCATGACATGTATGAGAAAGCACTTGAGCAGGTAAGATCAGAGTTTGATAAGATCTACACGATGGTGATTGGGGGAAGTGAGGTAAGGACGCCATCTACTGTGGTACATACGTCTCCTATTGACACAAGAATAGTGCTTGGACATATGCCGATAGGGAGTGCCCTCCATGTGAGGAAGGCCATTGCAGCTGCAAAAGAAGCATTTGAGCGCTGGGGAAGAATAGAGTATGGAAAGCGAGTACAAATATGCATGGCTGCAGCAGACATCATGGCCCATCGCAAGTTCGAGCTTGCCGCGTGGGTCTCATATGAAAACGGCAAGAATCGTTACGAGGCAATAGCAGACATCGATGAGGCTATCGACTTTTTACGCTATTATTCTGAAGAAATAGAAAGAAATAATGGCTTTGAAACAATAATGAAAAGCGCTCATCCAAACGAAAAGAGCAAGAGCGTCATGAAACCGTATGGAGTATGGGGAGTAATTGCTCCGTTCAACTTTCCTGCTGCTATTTTTGTAGGCATGAGCACTGGCGCAATAATCACCGGGAATAGTGTGGTAGCCAAGCCGTCAAGCAATACTCCAATTATTGCATGGAAGTTTGCAGAAATATTCAAGCAGGCAGGATTGCCTGACGGTGTGTTCAATCTAGTTATCGGGTCAGGCAGCAAGCTAGGGAATGAGCTTGTCAGCAACAAGGACGTTGCTGGAATTGTATTCACCGGTTCTCGAGACACTGGCTTCAACATAGCAAAAGAGTTTAGCAACACAAGGCTCAAACCGCTAATCGCTGAGCTTGGAGGCAAGAATCCAGTGATAGTGACTGAAACGGCTGACATCAATAACGCAGTTGATGGTGTCCTCAAAGCAACGTTTAGCTATTCGGGACAAAAATGGAGCGCGTGCTCTCGGGTTTATGTCCACAAGAAGGTGAGGGATGAGTTTCTGAGGCGGCTGGTTGAAAAGACAAAGAACCTTCCGATAGGAAATCCACTTGACTCAAATACCTTTGTTGGTCCACTTGCTAACGAGAATGCATACCGGAAATATCAAAAATACATAAAGGCAGCGGAGAAGGACGGCAAGGTGCTTGTTGGAGGCTCTATAAAAAAGGATGACGACTTAAAGTACGGCTACTATGTAGAGCCGACGATTATCGTTGGTCTGCCAAAAAAGCACAGGCTCTTTAGGGAGGAAATGTTTGTTCCCATCCTATGTGCTGCAGATTATGAGAAGTTCGATGACGCCATCAAGCTTGCAAACGACATTGAATATGGGTTAACCGCCGGCATATTTACCAGAAGACAGGAAGAGGTCAAAAAGTTCCTTGACTGTATTGATGCGGGAGTTATTTATATTAACAGGCAGGCAAGCGCAACAACTGGCGCAATGGTCGGATGCCAGCCATTTGGTGGATGGAAGGACTCTGGAACCAGGGGTAAAGGAACGGGAGGACCTCATTACCTGACAGAATTCATGCGCGAGCAGAGTCAGACTATTGTTGTTGATTAGCCAATAAATATTTCATCGTTTTATCCATGGTTAAACTATTCAAAACTAGTCCTGCATCAATGAGCATAAGAGAGATTAGAGATCTAGAGTCTATGTCAAATGCTCGCCATAGCAACTACACAAGCAGTATTCAAGGTGACTAGAGTAACATTATGCTTCTACAATCCGCGCCAGTTTGATAGAGTCCGCTTATCTCTCTCTCAGAATGCCTATTATTCTGTCGCTATTCGCACCAATTCAGAAATTTGCTTACCCTTATCTTGAGAAAGTGCTGAAATTCCACCAGTCAAGCTTTTAGCTACAATGCCTTTTTCTGCAAGTACTTCAGCAACTCTGAGCGAAGTATTACCCATCATGCATACGAGTAATGCTTTCCCATTATTTCCTTCTCCGCCCAATGCATTATCAAGTTGCTCTGGAATCTTTTGGGTTGCTAAAAGTTGTTCCACGTCACTGGCCTTTGGGACGGAGATCTTGCTTTCATCAACACCCAGCGAATTTGCAATTAACTCTATTCCCTCTTTGCGAGGAGTATACATTGTGTGAATCCAAAGAACTCTGTTGTAGTTTCCGATATTCGAGACAGCTTCCTGTAGAGGAACCTCTTTACGGTCCTCTCGCTTCTCCTGCATCATTTCAACGCTTCTTCTGTACTTTTGGATTCCATCTGCAATTATTACGGCAAACTTTCTTCCTCCATCTCCACCGAAATTCGCCATCTGCATCACGGCATAAAGTGCAAGGGCACTGCTTTCTCCTATATCAAATCCTTTGTCTACGAAAAACTTCAACAGACGTTTTGCCTGCCCAAAATCTACCTCATGTTGTCCGGCGTATCGCTCAGGCTCGTAGAACTTCAAGCCGACTGCCTTCCCTTTAGTCCTTATTCCTGCGACATCTTGGTTACTAAGTGGAAAGACTACATGTAGTGATTTCTTTCCATATTTGTCCATCAAGTATCTGCTCAATCCACCTGAGGTGCCACCTGTACCAAAGGGTACAGACGGCCTTGAATTCAGCCAGCGAATGGCCTTGTTCCATCAATTGCTGGTCTATCTCAGGGGCAGTCACAGTTCTGTGCACCTCAACGTTGAGCTCGTTGTCGGTACTGTTCTGGGCAGAAACAACCGTAGATCTTCGCAAGAAGCTTTGCCAAGTTTATTATATCCTGACTCGTTAGAAGTTCTTCTACCTCTGAGCGTGATTTATCGAAAATGGCAGGGTCAAACCCGACTTCGATGAGCTGTGAGCGAATGTTTGATGCAGTTGCTTTAGCAGCCAAAAGATTTGGATTGACTTTCATACCTGGAGCAGGGCAAATGTCCATATCTAGGTTTATGATGTGGGTTCTCTCATTTCTCAACTCCTCAAAAACTCCTTCCTGAAGCTTCCTAGATACGAGGGTAACGACATCTAGGCCGAGCCTAGCGATCTGACCCAGAGCGATCCCAAAGTTACCTGAGGTGGCTTCAATTATTGTCTGTCCGCGCTTCAGTTTTCCTGAAGCAATGGCGTCATAGACTATGTGGTACTGCAGGCCTTACTTTGATCGAGCCTGCAAGCAAGTTTGAATCAAACTTGCCGAAAACTTGCAAATCTTTATCGGCAAGATCCAAGCCATATTCGGTTCTTGCACACTGCTTCAAATCCTCTGTGATGTCGATCAGAGGAGTTGGGTTAGCAACTTTCGATTCGCCTGATTTTTTTCCTTCTTCTAGATGAGGAATCTTGCTCCATATCTCACGTTCAAAATGCTCCATTAGAAAGTTGTCAATGTCCGTCCCCTTATTCAATCCCTGCAATTTTCCCACTGTGCTATATGATGTGCGGATAGGTTTTATAAAAGATGTGATGGGGTTCTCATTGTTTTTGGCTTGATTTGCGTCTATATTTGACCTTTATTATGTGCAATTTAGACTTGCTCATGATATAGTCCTTGGAGATGGAGGTGCGAAATTTAGTCTAAATCTGCATCCTCCTTCCGGAATGTGTTAGAGGGTTACATCATGAAGCAGCAATGCATAGGAATATGATAGATGCCCTCTAGTGATGCGGGGAGTGAATGCGGCTCCCTAATGGTAACTGCCAATTTTTGTTACGGTGATGATGATAAATATTTGCAGGCTGCCTATCTCTGATAGTGCATAATAACTAGATGAAATTGCTAAGCGACAGAGTTGCAGTCATAACAGGTTCTACTAAGGGGAATGGAAGAGCAATGGCAAATATCTATTCCGAACAAGGAGCCAACGTAGTTGTCACAGGAAGAGATCAAAGTGAAGCTCAAAATGTCGTAGAAGAGCTTTCAAAAGAGTATGGAACGAAGCCCTTGGGATTGAAGGTAGATGTAACATCTGTCACAGAGGTGAGGGAGATGGTCGATAAAATTCGCCAAAATTATGGTCGAATAGATGTGCTTGTAAATAATGCAGGGTATCCAATTAAAGATGATCTATGGGATGTAAGATTTGATCAAATATCTGATGAAGTTCTAGAAAGGGTTTTGGACGTAGATACAGAAGGTACGTATAGATGCTGCCGTGAGGTGCTGCCTTTAATGGTCGAAAAAAGACGTGGAGTTATAATCAACATTTCATCCACCCCTGCAATAAGTGGGTACATAAAGGGCGCGCCCTACACTGTGGCCAAGGCCGCTAATTTGGGAATTACAAAGCATATAGCGGCTGAATTCGGCAAGTATGGAATAAGATGCAATGCAATCGCTCCTGGAACTATTGCTACACAGAGAAATTGGGGAAGATTGACAACTGAACAAAGAGTAGATATTGTATCTTCTATTCCGCTTGGAAGGGCAGGTAAGCCAGAAGAAGTTGCAGGTGTAGCATTGATGCTTGCATCTGATTATTGCTCCTTTGTCAGTGGTCAGACTATTGTTGTAGATGGCGGGGAAACAATACGATGATAGCGAACCAATTTAATGCAACAGGCAGTTTCGCAGTTGAACACATTCGCTCTGCTATCTGTCAAGCTTACCAGCATCAGAGAAAAAATCCATTTGAGTACAACGATACTGTGAGCGACTTTGTATTGAAATACGGTATTGAGGAGGAGGAGGTAAGCGGGCAGCAGCAGTAATGCAAGGATATGAGATAAGCCTAATCTAGGAAGGTTGTGCCACAACCGTCGGCACGCTGAATACGGTCGCGAATAGCAACTTTTATCCGTACTATTTGAAAAATGATTATCCTAATTTCATTCTGATCAAGCCATATGCCTTGGCTGCATCTTTACCACTCAATATCAGTACCATTTCATTTGTAGTAAAGAAAGCACTATGGATTGGAATTTGATGATGGTACAATATATTTGAAACAAGAGACAGTATGTGGTATCGACTTTGATCATCTGGAGTCAAGGATACAGTTATCTTGGAAAGACCTTCTCTTATCTTGCCGTCAAATTTTTGTATTGCATCAGCAACCATTCTCCTGATTTCGTCTGCATCCTCTGTAAGCGAGCGAAAAGTGATTATGCGTTTGAAACAGATTATATCTGCTGTCCTGCTCAAAGAATTCATCTAAAACACGGGCCAAGACATCATTGTCATCGTCATTATTTTCTTTTTGAAAGTCGATGTCTATAATACTGTCTGTCAATGACATCTTTGCTTTTGCTACAGTCAAATGCGTACTGCTATTCTGCTGTTGCAGGTTCTTCTTTTCCAGGACATCTGCAAATCTTTTGATAGCGACTACAATTGTATTCAAGTTTACTTTGGAACCAATCAATTTTTCGATTTCAGGCTTAATTTTTTCAGCTAGCGCAGTATAGTTTGCGATGCCTAGCGTCAAGGCTTGCATGTAAACGTGGTCGTTTGCTAGAACTTTTCTTATAGCCTCTGGAACTGATATTGTCTCTGAGTACATCTTCTTGATATGTAATAGGTTTACATCATGTAATAAAAGGATTGCTATTTACCGAAAAAATTATATAATGTAATAGGTATTACATGGAGTAGTGAATTAAAAAATGTCAAGAGATTGGGATATAGGTTTCGGAAGGAGAATGTTTGAGAGCATCGACAGGGATTTTGCCGAAGCGGAGGAGATGCTGAACAGGATGTTCAGAACTATAAGAGAAACCGGCCCCTCTGAGATGG
The DNA here is from genome assembly GCA_963786915.1 of uncultured Nitrososphaeraceae archaeon. GTDB lineage: Archaea > Thermoproteota > Nitrososphaeria > Nitrososphaerales > Nitrososphaeraceae > Nitrososphaera. The sequence goes on along the minus strand of CAWBAU010000005.1, from coordinate 17,573 downwards.
CTGTCCAAGGACCCTATTACTACGGATACCAAATCACCGTAGGGCCTGATGGGAAGCCCCATGTAAGGGAATTTGGCAATGTCAAACCATCGTCAAGAGGGTTGGTGGAGCAAAGTGGTGTTAGAGAACCACTAATTGATACAGTGCGAGATGAGAAAGAGAAAACGCTGACTATCACTGCAGAGATGCCTGGAGTCACAAAGCAAGATATCAAAGTCGATGTTGGAGAGGAGTATGTCTCTATACACGCAGAGAAGGGCGAGAAGAAGTACCACACAGACATTCCAGTAAATGTCCCACTAGACGACACCTCTGCAAAAGCTATCTATGCAAACGGCATTCTGGAGCTGAAGATCAAGCTAAAGGCCCCTCCAAAGCGAAAGGCGAGAGAAGTCAGAGTGGAGTAAAAATCGGTTAAGATCCACTCCATTTTTATTGAGAGGTGAAAATACAAATGAAACGTTTCGATAGCAATAATAATAATAATAACAACAACAATAATAACAAAGTATCACTAAGAGTAGCCGAGACTAACTCAAAATTTGTGGGCAGGGGAATGGCATTGGTAGATCCAAAAGTAATGGAGGAGATGGATCTATCAACAGGAGATGTCCTAGAAATATCAGGCAAGAAGAAAAGCTACGTGCTGCTCTGGTCAAGTCAGCGTGATGACCATGGGAAAAAAGTGATTAGAATTGATGGATATACTCGCAATAATATTGGAGTCGGAATTGACGACAGTGTTAGTGTGCGTAAAGTCAATGTGAAAAAGACCGAGCAGGTAATTTTGGCACCTACCGAGGAGCTAAACATCGTGGGACTCGAAGACTATCTTCCTGAATTGCTTGAGGGACGCGTTGTCACTCGGGGAGACATAATTCCCCTAAATATTATGGGTAGAAGAATAGGCTTTGCTGTTACCAGCACTTCGCCGACTGATACAGCGTCATTGATTGACAGCAATACCGAATTCGTTATCGGCTCCGTTCCTAAGGCGGCAGCGAAAGGGGTTCCCAGGGTGTCGTATGAGGATATTGGTGGACTGAAGAACGAAGTGCAAAAAGTTAGGGAAATGATTGAACTCCCCCTAAGGCATCCGGAGATATTTGACCGCATCGGCATTGAAGCTCCAAAAGGTGTGTTGCTTCATGGTCCACCAGGAACAGGGAAAACGCTACTTGCAAAGGCTGTCGCCAGCGAAACAAATGCCAACTTTTACTCCATCAGCGGGCCAGAAATTATGAGCAAATTATATGGGGAAAGCGAAGAACGCCTAAGGGATGTCTTTAAAGAGGCCGAAGAAAATGCGCCTTCAATTATCTTCATTGATGAGATTGACTCCATTGCACCAAAAAGAGAAGAAGTTTCAGGAGATGTAGAAAAGCGTGTCGTTTCGCAAGCTTCTTACATTGATGGATGGCATACAGTCAAGGGGCAAACTTGTAGTCATCGGTGCAACGAATAGGCCAAACGCAATTGACCCTGCTCTCCGGCGCCCTGGCAGGTTTGATAGGGAAATAGATATAGGAATACCCGATGAACAGGGTCGATTGGACATCCTGTTGATTCACAGTCTGCGGCATGCCACTAACAGAGGAAGTCAACCTCGAGTCAATTGCAAAGGTGACACATGGATTTGTAGGTGCTGACCTTGAAGCTTTGAGCAAAGAAGGCAGCTATGCGCTCACTGAGAAGAATACTGCCTGAAATTAACCTAGAACAGCCAAAGATCCCAGCGGAGATTTTGAATAAAATCAAAATCACAAAGCAAGACTTTGACGAAGCACTAAGAGATGTACAGCCCTCTGCAATGCGCGAGGTATTGGTACAAAGGCCAAACGTAGGGTGGGAGGATATTGGTGGGCTGGCAGCAGGTGAAGGAAGAATTGACAGAAGCAATAGAATGGCCTCTCAAACATGCAAACCTATTTGCCGAAGCGGATGTAGAACCCCCAAAAGGCATTCTCCTGTATGGCCCTCCTGGAACTGGTAAGACCATGATAGCCAAAGCAGTAGCAGCGACATCTGAAGCCAACTTCATTAGCATCAAAGGACCCGAATTGATAAGCAAATGGGTTGGCGAATCGGAGAAGGGTGTTAGAGAAGTCTTCAGAAAAGCCCGCCAGGCAGCTCCTTGTGTTATATTCTTTGACGAGCTCGATGCCGTAGCGCCGAGGAGGGGAGGTTCTGAAGGTGATGCTCATGTTACAGAGCGCGTCATTAGTCAAATGCTGACAGAGCTAGATGGTTTGGAAGACCTAAAGGGTGTTGTAGTTATTGGCGCAACAAATAGGCCGGACATTATTGACGAAGCGCTCTTGCGGCCTGGGAGGTTTGATAGGCTACTTGAAGTGCCGACGCCTGATAAGGATGCAAGGAAGCATATATTCCAGATACATACAAAGAAAAAGCCGCTGGAATCGGATGTAAACCTTGACAATCTGGTAGAGATGACAGAAGGCATGACTGGAGCAGATATTGCCGTACTGGTAAACGCAGCTGCAATGAGTGCAATAAAGGAACACGTCAGACAAAAAAGTAGAAGTAAGCTAAGGATCTCAAAGAGACACTTCGAAACTGCATTGACTAAGATTAAGAAGTCAGGTAATAGAATAGCTGATTCTCCAAACCTACATGGAGATGATGCTATTACGGCTTCTTCCTCTTCTTCTCTACAACGTATCAGCTGACGTGGTCACCGTCTTTAGAAGAGTAACTACTTTTGTAAATGCGGCTCAGTTTCATCAATAATGACTGTCAACTTAACTTCACAGTCATTGCCAGCATATTGGTTTTAGTGCTCTTTTTACATTCTTGACTGCATTTAGCCTAAAGTGATCTGATTTTCTCATCACGCATCTGCTATCTCTGTAATTTTATGTTCTGTAGCCCTCTTATATTTAATTATTCAAGGATCGCTTCTTATTTTTAACGTTGCAGATTTAGCCTCTTGGTGCTGTTGCTGGAATTGTACTTTAATAATTCTTTAATGTTGAATGAGTGATCTTGCTAATAGCAGCAAGTTGCGCTTTCGCTCCATTATTCTTCGCACTGAATAGGGAAGCCATTGGCTACCATAAGGAATGTATTCAGCCACTGCGAAACCTTTTGTAAGAAGCTCGTATTTTAGATCGTCTCGAATACCTTTCAGCATCTGAAATTCAAACTTGGTATTCTTGCCCATACTGATTGCTTCCTCGATTAGAGCTGAGTTATGGGTCGCAATCGCGAAATAATTCTTGCTGTCAAATAGCATCTTCATCAGCTTTGAATAACTGGCATTGACTTCTTCATTTGTAACAAAGATGTGCTTCTCTGACTCATGGTATGCGCCCTTGACAAGCCTCACCTTACCTCCGCATTCAATAATGTGTAAAAGATCACTTGCGCTCCGGCGCAGATATGACTGTATTGCTATGCCTACCATATCGTATTGCTTGTATAGGTCTAGATATATGGCAATGGTGTCTTCTGTAGATTTGACTGACTCCATGTCTAGCCATATGAATTGCCCAAGATCTCTGGCTCTTGCGAGCAAGCCTGCTGAAATTCTGCAAACACATGTTATAGTCAATTGTGAGACCAAGCTGCGTAGGTTTGACAGACACACACACTTGCACCTTTCTTGCATGCATCAAGTCCATTAGCAACAGGTATTCGTTAACTGTCATGTCAACCAATTTGGCATCTGTGGTATCCTCACCAAGAAAGTTTAGAATTGCAGACATTCCGTGACTGTTTGTGTCAAGCGCTACGTCTATTACCTCGTCAGCATTATAGCCTGCAACCCACCTTTTTGCCACCCTGAATAACAATCGCTCCATTAAACTGGCATCATATCTGTGGGAATAAGAGGGGGCAGGTCTAGCTAGCATGATGTATAATTGTCATATCTATGATATAATCTTAGATATTAGACGAATGGCTTTCCTTACACCATTTAAAATACAATGCATAAAAAGAGCTTCAACTGTCAACAGCATTGAAGCAATTGCTGTCAGAATATTATATGGATCAACACTTTCATAGTTACGGCCATACTGAGGACACCATGATATGAAAGGTCTCTTGTATGTTTGCAATAGAAGAATTAGATTATCCCGTAGCTTATGTCTCTTTCATGCATAGACAAATCTTTTATTGAGTCTATCTTAAGGATGGTGCAATGATGATAGTTGATATTCTAAAGGAGGCCTGCCAGCAGGTTTATGAGAAGACAAAGGGTCTTGCCGGGACTGCCGTCGGTAGCAGGGAGATGGGAAGAGGTGCAGGCGGCGATATATCACGCACAATCGATTTGACAGCTGAAAAGACCGTCATCGATGTTATCAAAAAGCGAGGCATTGAAGCCACGATAATTGGTGAAGAGTGCGGTAGGATTGAGGGCAAACAGGGCTACATCATTATAGATGCAATTGATGGAACTACAAACGCCATCTGTGGGATACCTTTCTTTTGCTGCTCGGTCGCATATGCAACCGACTTTAGCCTAAGCTCGGTGGCTGACGCAGCCATAATTGATCTTGCAAGGGGTGACCTCTACTATGCTTCAAAGAATAAAGGGGCGTTTTTAAACGGCAAGAGGATCTTTGTCAAGCGAGAACCCACTTCAGATTCTACAATTGGGATAAATGTATCTGGAGTCAAACCTGCGATGGTTGAGCGCCTTGCCCCAATCATTGCAGAAGCTACTCATGTCCGACAGTTTGGCGCAAATGCGCTGGAAATGTGCTTTGTTGCACGAGGATTCTTGGATGCATATATTGATCTACGAGGGAAGATTCGGCCGACAGATGTCGCGGCAGGCTACCTGATAGCAAAAGAGGCTGGAGCCAAGATATATTCAGACGATGGCTCGACTCTTGAATCTAACCTAGATGTCAAGACAAGATTCTCGTATGCTGCAGTGGCAAATGACAAAATACGTGAGCAGCTAGTAACTCTGTTTGTATAATAAGATATAGATGCATTTATGCATCTTTTCCACTGCTGGATAAAAATCACAGCTGCCTTAGAATACGGACTCGGCTCGCTGCCTCCTCCGGCTGCTTCTTACTCGTTATCAACCGCTGGTTCTTCCTCAATGTTACCTCCGAAACACCTGCTGCGTCTGCTATCGTCGCTTGGCTCTTTGTCTCACTACTGCCAAGGCAAGCAAGATACAATACTGAAGCAGCAAGCCCCATTGGGTCCTTGCCTGCTCCCTGCCCACTTTTTATAACATCATGGATCATGCCCATCGCCCGACGCTTTGTGCGCTCACTGATGTTTGCCTTGTTCGCTACTCTAGAAATGCACTTGATTGGGTCAAGCATCGGGACCTTGAGGTCAAGCTCGCGCAAAAGTATCCTGTAGGCTCTTGCCAAGTCTTTTTCTTTTGTGTTTGTAGCTTCGATAATATCGTCAAGTGTGCCTGAAATGCCCATCTCCCGCTGCACGATATAGATGGCTGCGCCTAGTATTGCCCGCATTGTCCTGCCCCGGACAAGCCCCCGCTCTTGAGCCCGCCGGTAAATGTAAGCAGTCTTTTCTACTATTGCATCTGATAACTGGATTATGCTCCTCAGCCTGTCCAGCTCAACAAATGCACGTCGAAGGCTCCGCTCGTCCTGTCCTTTTACCCTAAAATCCCACGCCCTCAGCCTGTCAAAGGTTGAACGCATCGCTGCGTTGAGCCCACTGCCAGCGCTCTTGTCCGGCCTGCCAATGATCGTTGAGAGACCCATGCCCGAGCGTGCCAAGGAAGTCGGGCTTGCCCTCAATCTGCTCCTTGGCTCGCTGGCAAGGATGCTCCAGCCTTCCTGTTCGTCACCTACTCTCTCATGGATGACAAAACCGCATTTAGTGCAAATTAGCTCACCTGACTCTACATCAATTATCTTCTGGCCGTCGCCGCAGTTGGGGCATATAACTACATTGTCCGCAGGCTTCAGCATATAATGTGAGCCGCTGCGCTGTATCCGATATAATACAATTAGATAAATGTTTTAGAAGAACTTGATTGTGTAAAAACTTAAGCATAACAGGAGAAATGTTCTGAAGTTTTTAAGCTAAATGCTAAAAAGACAACAATTGCCAATAACTCTATCGACTGAATATATGGGTTATAGAGTAATTTGTGAGCGTCATAGTCTAAAGCAATTCTGCAGCACAATGAGCGAGGCCAAAGCGGTTCAAATTCAACATAGACGAGAAGGAGGATGCCTAGAAGCTGAAATCAAGAAGCCCCGAAGGCAGTAAAAATCCAAGGTTCACACTAAATATTAGATATATACGTATATTCCTCAACCCCTATATGCAGAGCGTAGGGAGGGTCTAGCATCTTCTCGAACATCTATTACAATCCCAATAATTTTATTGATTATAAACCAATGTATGTGCATCTTAAAGCTAGAAAATAGTTCAGTAGCTGTTAAATTGAATCGACTGCATAGAACTGGTTACAATGGGTATGACACCAGCTTCCTCGGAAATATTTGAAAAGGAGCATACAGACAAGAAGGAATATTTAAAAAATGAATTAAACTCACTGGGAGTTGAGCCCAAAAGAAAGAATCAACTAAATGACAATGAAGAACTTCAAAACCTTTCAGATAATATCAAACAGGCAATGTTTCAGGATTATAAAATAGCATATAGCGAAAAGGGCGATGTGCACGAAGAAGAAGCAAAATCGACTGTTACTGTTGGATGATTAAATTTATTGCTATATCGCACTGACTGTATTTTCATGTCACAGAATTAAATGATTTTAGGTCTCACCTCGTCTCCGTGCAAAAGTATGTATATTGCACCTCTAGAATTTTGGCGATATATGACACTTCCTAGTTACTTGCGTGCAACTTCTTCGCTTCAATGATTTTTTATATTAGATTTAGTAATACTAGAAAATATTAGAGTACTATCTCTGGTGAGGTACGGATAATTAATCGGCTAATATACGTTAAAGATTGTTTCAGTATGCATTTCTATCAAGATCAAACGCTAGCCAGTAGTATTCTTAACGTTCATCTGATAAACTGCCATTATCGTTCTCCTTTTATCAGGCTCTTGGTCTAGAACAAATTTGTAAAATAGCTCATTAATTACTGTAGACTCATTGTCTAAATTAAGACATTCTACAAGTGTAGTGAGCTTAGTTTCTGCTTCTTTTGTTAATTCTATCCTTGTCATATCTAGTCTCTCTGCCTGCTATCTTCTCCTTTCATGGTTCAGATCCTTCTTTCCCCTTTTGATATAATTATTGGGTAGAGCTTGATAGATTACACCTTCCGCGTAATAATTATAGAAACTTGAGGTTCCTAATCTACATCTTTAGAATGACTACTGATGCGAATAAACACATTAATACAAAACATGATTAATTACATTTTAAAAGGGGCAAGAAAGCATGCAATCAAGGAAGAGAAAAGAGGCCGCAACCAAGACAGCTAGACGAGCAGTAGGAAGGATGAATGAAGTAAAATCAAAGCCAAAGGAGAAAGTAAGACAGAGAGCTAAGTGGGGAGTTATTAAGAGGATAGCGTCAGGAAGAAGCCAGACAGCTTATGTAGATGCTTAATTAACGCGTGTGCAATATTTTGCCTTTGAGGAAACGGAAGAAGAAACAATAGAAGATCAACAAGAATGGACGAAGGATGTATTGTGGGACGCTGATAGCGGGAGGATTGCGATTACTGCGGCATCAATATAGATATTCCCTGGCTAGATATTCTAAAATACTTTCATGAGGATTGCTGGAAGCAGTTTAGGAAAGATGGTAAGCTAGATCCACTGCCCAAATATGCTTAGAGGTAGATGGGCGTGTGGATATACACGTGCAATTGCAATATTTAATGTCCTCCATCGCTAGGCCCATTCCATTAACAGAATTAATGTGATTGTTTTTTAGTCCTCTGTAAATTCGTCGCAGAGAAAGCATATTGCCAGAGCACCAAGTGAATCTATCCACAGGTCTATAGCTATATCCCACGGCTCAGTTTGAATAAAACCACTTGGGCCATTATAAGTTGCATAAATCCATTAGTACACTTCCCAGAGAACAAATGCAATCCAAGAGGCAGACTATGCTGACGTTGTAGTAGTATTTTCTATTTCTTGTCAGGTAAACATTTAGAACAATTGCAGTCAGCGCCATTCCCGAAAGTCATGTGTAAACCTGTCAATCGGCGTTATATCATAAAGATGAAATGTATATTCTGCAAGAAAGTGAGCGCCAAGTGCCACTAACGCTAGAAAGGAAGTAAAAAATAGCCATCCCCTGCTTGTATCGATTATCTTATGCCCGAAAAGCTTTTTTTCTATATTGTAATTGCTACTGCTATGTTGAGGCTCACGATGACGCTTCTCTGTGATCAATGCTCTATAAAGCAGATAAAATGCTATAGCTAATAGCATCAAAGAGATTATTGGATTTTCAAGCCAAATGGGGCCATGCATTGATGCAATTGGTTCGAGCCTAGTTGCTAGTTAAAAAGTTTGTACTATTTACCATCCTTGACAAGGGCCGTGATGATGCCTTGTAGATATACATGCGAAATGTGATTGTTGTTTTTTAGGCTTTGGTGTTTACCTTGTATAGCGGGATATTATTTACTAAAACGCGTTGTAAGGTAGCTATCTCGTACGAGGGTTGTTGTGACAGTTGATCGTTTTTATGAGACAGATACCCTTACTTGAATCTAGTTTTTCTACAATTTAAGGTACTTAAATCCTCTAAATACTATAACTATCCTCTTTTTTCATGTCCAATATTAGGCGTGGAACAGCAGGGACCTCTACAATAGGTGTAAGCACCCTCTCAATTCTACTTAGGGCATTGCTGGCTTCCATATCTGGTCTAAATATGCCGTCGTTTAGCCAAGAAGAAAACAATGATGGTGATGATGATGATATCTCACTAATTTATCTGGAAGGATAAGATAGGCGTTTCTCCGCTTAACTAGCAACAGCTGCCGCTGCCGCCGATGACGCTGCAGTACATCTTGTAGCATACTAGATGATCTTAATATCCATTACAATGTTACGGTATGTGTCTTGAATATGATTTCGCCGATGCGACCGGTACTGAGGTAATAAAATTCGTTAAAAGGGTTGGTTGTCTTTGCTGTCGATGTCGCTGCCTGCTATTGCTGTTGCGGCTGCCTTTAACACTAGATTCCCGTAACCCTTCTTGCTCATCGCTGACTTGGACTGCTTTGGCTTGGCCACCTTCTGGATAACCGCAGCTGTCGCATTTGTATTCTTGATAAGAATCGCCCGTCAGTCGGTTTGTATCTGGATCTGCGCTTGTTGCTGATGTTGCTCCGCCTGTCGGCTTCATTTTCCCGACTCCGCATTTAGGACAAATATCGAATTCTCCCCTTGCCATAATAGACAAGCTTGTATTTAGTGATTTTAACCTTAATGTTAACGGACTTTATAGCTCTCGATTCCTGGAGAAGTGTTTATGTTGTGGAGTTGAAATATTTCCATTTTTAGTGGAGGTACTTTAGCCTTCTGCATATAGGGTATCAGGCGAGTGTTCAAAAAGTTGTTCCATTGATCCTCTGAGTCCCAACATCGGCAACACGAATGTTGCCAGAGTTATCAAATGATGTTGCATGTAACACCATACCAGGCGGAGGATTACCTCCCAATTCACTTCTTTTCTAGAATTTTCGTATATATCTTTAGTGAATCCGTCTCCTCTAACGAATAAATGAAACATATATTGTAGTATCATATTTGGGCAACAGAATAATAATTCCTCCAAACGCTACTGGTACGACTATTTCATTTATTGGGTTCACGGTTGCTTCTGTACCTTCCCCAAATGAGAACACACTGCCCAAAACAGCATTTGAAACATTGTTGGTGGTAGTCGTGCTGCTTGCAGCCTCTTGCTCTTCTCCTCCTACTAATGTAGTAGTAGTCATTACATCAGTAGTAGCACTTGCTGATTGAACTAGTAATGAGGCAGTTGCTACCATTGCAATTCCTGCTAACACTATTATTGTCACAGCTAGAATTAACTCTATAACAATGAGAGTCGTCATTATATGCCGAGCACCACATACGCATTATTCCTTTTAATAGATCCTAGGGAATTTACTATTATTTGACACTGGTGACTTGACGGAGGATTTAGGAGACACCGTTCAATCTTCGGGACATTTGGGATGCTTCTCGACGTGAGTTCTCTGTTAGGGTTTCTTTGCGATTAAGTTAGAATTCTGATAACTTCAACTGTCGTGCTGTGGCAGTGCTGCTCGTTGGGGCAATTGCTATTCCACCTTCTTCTTCGTTAATACTTTCTTCTTGCTGTTGACTTTAGCGTCTATCTGTTCAACTTCTGAAATGCATTCAGTTAGCTGTTTGTAATGGTAAAGGAGTATAGACATGAGTATTGGATGGAGTCTCACATACTGAACGGAATAGGAGCAGCATTTTTCTTTGCTCCCCCTGTGATTTTGCCGTCTCGCTGGCTGCTCCGTAGATCATAGAGAATCAGTGGGTAAAGTTGAGTTCAAGATTTAAGCTCTATTGTGTGTACACACACATACACACACAGAGTGTTAATTTCTCGTCTGTCATCAACCCATTCTACCCTAGTCCCATGTTGAATAGTAGGTGTTATTTCCAATATTACTTCATCTCCTTTTTCCATTTCACTCAAAAGCCATTTTGACGTAGATCTTCAAGGCTATCGCTTGTACTCGTAATTACTTTCTTAACTATGCCATCTTGTGATTAATGTCTTTATGGATTTTCACTTTTCCTTTTCCCCTAGCTCCTTTGTAAGTTGGATTAGGGTCATCGATACAGTATGAGACGATACTCGTCACTCCTAGATTACTGACTTTCTTTGGCCTCTTAGGTGGGGCAACGTAAATTTTGTCTAAATTCCTGTCAAAGAAGTATGAGATTCAAATTTGACCTTTATTTACAGTCGAGTTGTCTGGGAGGATATAGATATTCGCGACTCTTCTGGTCAGAGCATATATTATCTTGAGACGGCTTGCAGCTAATTCAAATGGCGATGATGGTATGTTAAAAGGCTCGTCTGGTAAATAGTTGCCGGAAAAACTCCGGGAATCATAACAAATAACTGAAGGGAAATAGGCTAACAGTACTCTCAAATGCGTAAATCGTATCATACCCTCGCAGGCTGTCATGTCAAAAACAACAACACAATTTAGCTCTAAATCACATGGTCAGTATGATGCGAAGGCTTACTCTGCTGCAAGTGCGACATCGCCACTTGCTCCTACTACGATCCCTCGGCGCGATCCAAGCGAAGACGACGTTCAGATTGAAATCATGTTCTGCGGTATCTGCCACTCGGACCTCCATACAGTACGTAACGAGTGGGGTGGCGCTGTCTATCCATGCGTCCCCGGACATGAGATCGTTGGTCGTGTGACCCGGGTCGGGTCTGCAGTCAGCAAGTTCAAGCCCGGCGACCTCGCTGCGGTCGGCTGCATGGTCGATTCTGACGGCAGCTGCCCCGAGTGCCAAGCTGGCCTTGAGCAGTTTTGTCCGAATATGATAGCCACCTACAACTCCCCTGACAAGCACCTAGGAGGCGTCACCTATGGCGGCTACTCCGAGAGCATAGTCGTCAAAGAACGCTTTGTCCTCCACGTTCCTTCCAATCTCGATCCTGCTGGAGCCGCACCTCTCCTCTGCGCTGGAATCACAACATACTCACCTCTTCGACATTGGGGCGTCACAAAGGGCAAAAAGGTTGGAGTGGTCGGCCTCGGCGGACTAGGCCACATGGCGGTTAAGTTTGCTCATGCGCTTGGAGCCCACGTTGTGGTCTTTACTACCTCACCTAACAAGAAAGAAGATGCTCTCCGCTTGGGAGCGGACAACGTGGTCGTTTCGCGAGATACTGAGCAAATGAAAAAGCACGCTGGCAGTTTCGACTTCATACTCGATGCAGTCTCGGCCGAACACGACATTGACGCATACATCCAACTGCTCCGCCGAGACGGGAATATTACACTGGTCGGCGCGCCACCGAAGCCTCTTGCCGTCGCTGGCTTTGGTCTAGTATTCAAGCGTCGTAGTCTTTCTGGTTCCCTTATTGGAGGTATTGCCGAAACACAGGAAATGCTTGACTTTTCGGCAAACATAACATAACATCCGACGTAGAGGTCATCCCTATCCAGAAGGTCAATGAGGCTTATGAGAGAATGCTCAAGTCCGATGTAAAATACCGCTTCTCCATTGACATGGCTTCTCTCAAATCTAAGTAGCCGGCATAGAGGAGGTCCCGAGGTCAGAACCTCTCTGAATTCGCACTTGCCACTTATTCTGAGAACAATAACAGCAGCTTTCCTCTCTCATCAAATTCACGCGAAGTATTAAGACAGCTTGAGACGACTAATCTGTAGATGATGTAATAACTATTTAGGGTCTGCGGTATTGTTCTTCACTAACTTTTTCCATCCAGTCAACGGCTTTACCATTGAGCCTGCTCCTGGATGGCAATATGAGTCATAGCGGTCGTGGGAGTGGCTCCGTGCCAATGCTTTTCACTTGGATGAAACCAGATCACATCTCCCGGCCGAACTTCCTCGATAGGTTCGCCTTCACGCTGAGCCCAGCCACACCCAGCCGTGACAAGAAGAGTTTGACCCAGTGGATGCGTGTGCCATGCAGTTCGTGCGCCGGGCTCGAACGTAACGCTGGCACCTTGAACCCGTGCCGGGGGAGTCGCCTGAAAAAGTGGATCGATCCTTACAGTGCCAGTGAACCAGTCAGATGGCCCCTTACTAGAGGCTTGCGTTCCAATTCTTCTAATTTCCATTTTTAGTTTCCCTTAGTGCTAATAGTATAATGTGTTACTTCCTTAGGCTATAAAGAATAGTGTTTCCGGGCAGAAACCATAGAATAACATAAACCTCTCGCGATTCCAGCCATCGCAAGCAGTCGAGAGTTTAGTTGGAAGAGGCCTACCGAGGCAATTTCTTTCTGACTTGCAACTGTCATAACGGAGATAATGACTAGGTTAACTTCAACTCTTGGGGGATCCATGTTGGAACTAAATAAGGAAAAACACTTTCGAGTCTTTGATACCAGTCATAATTCTTTCTTTGCTTCCTCGATTCCATCTATCGACTGCTTGTAGTAATACGCCAAATCAGATTTTGCCAAATCAAAAACTAATTGCTGTGACATTTCTTTGAGAACATTGACATCTCTCCTTATGGTAGACTGTCCATTGTGTATTAAGGCACGCTAATTTGCAGCTACGGTTTTAGAAGAGGGATATATCCATTTTGCTAGCAGCCTAGTAATGCGAGGCATGACAACATAAGTCAACAAGAAAATGTCTATGGAAAGTGTCACAAAAAGCCTAAGATAATACGGAACGTTCGCTGCAAACATACTGACAAGTTGGCCAATTGTGAGTACAAGTCCAAATACAACAGCTATCATCACAAGTGCCATCCTAAAACGAGAGGGCTGCAGGAATTATCAGTACCCTTTGGCGGAGTGAACCAATATTCTAATCCAGTAAATTTATTCCAGATCGGATCTGCTTCAAGATAATCTATCACTTCGTGCATATACCTAGAACGCAATTCTGATTCTTCAAATTTGCGCAAATTCTCGACAGTATCGAATCTAAAAATGATTGTGTATTCTGTGGATCCAGGTGCGGGTCTCTCGATCGTTGCACCAAGGTATCCTTTCATGGACTCGCATTCTTTCAATATCTGTCTAAGCCAATCCTCATATTCTAATTCGCGACCGCGCTTAACTTTAGGAGTAACAACTACAGTGACACTTTCATTTTGGCTCATGTATGTATATATGTTACACGCACATCCTTTACTATTTTTGTTGGAGGATTTATTTACCAAGGGTATCAACAACCAGTTTAGCGACTCCAGCTCCGGAATGCTCCTGTTGGCACTTGCTCAACGCAGACTTCGAGGTCTCAATTGATGGGTTGCTGGATCATGGCTGCTTACGGCTTACCTTTGGCGGACGCAGCTACACCGTCTGTCCGCCATCAACGACCATGGCGCTGCCGACCACGAAGCTAGCCGCATCCGAACATAACCACACAACCGACGCAGCGATCTCGTCCGGCGTTCCCATTCTTCCGACCGGTTCCTGCGCAATCACCGCCTGTCTTCCTTCTGGGGTGCCCCCGCTGAATCGCTGCATCATGGACGTGTCGATGATCCCGGGGCACATAGCGTTGATGCGGATGTTTGACTCCGCGTAATCGAGAGCAGCCGCCTTGGTCAGGCCTACGACGCCGTGCTTTGCGGCAACATAGGCTGCGCCCCCTTTGAAGCCTTTGACCCCGGCACCAGAGGAGGTGTTGACGATGGCGCCGCCCCCCTGCTTGAGCATCAACGGGATTTCGTATTTCATGCAAAGAAAGACGCCGCGGAGGTCAATGTCCATAATTCGATCCCACTCCTCTTCCGTTACCTCTGCAGCAGGCTTGATGATGTATTCGATACCTGCATTGTTGAAGGCAATATCGAGCCGTCCGAACGTTTCGATTGTCTTGTCTAAGGCACTCCTCACATCCTCGACTTTCGACACATCACACTTGACCGCAAGCGCTCGTCCGCCGAGTTGTTCTCCTTCTTCTTCAATCATGCGAACTGTTTCTTGATTGTCCTGTTCTGAAATGTCAGCAACTGCCACGCTGGCGCCTTCCCGTGCAAACGCGAGCGCCGTAGCACGACCGATTCCGCTTCCGGCTCCGGTGACAAATGCGACTTTTCCTTCAAGTTTATTTTCCATTTATTACTCTTATTTTGTTATCGGGCAGTCATATTATTTAGAAAATTAGAAAGAAAGATTGTGGATATTAAGAAATATGAGATTCAAATTTGACCTTAATTTCCACTGCTAATATCTATAAGGATAAGAAAGGCGTTGCTCCGTAAGACCTGACTTAGTAAAGAGGCATCATAAATATGGTAGTAGTTGCCGATGGAATGGTGGTGGATATAATAATCCAAAGTATGTTTGTACCATTACTTCGAATCGCATCATGGTCATTTATCAGGATAGATTACAAACTGCGCTCTCGTTGATAAGACGGTTTCTCCAGTGAAACGGATCAGTGGTTTTGGTATACAAACAGCACTTTTGACAGATTCTCAGATGATATAGAGCGTACACTAATGTATTCAGACACCGAAATAGATGAAGGCTTAAAAGAAAGGTACACTAGAATGCTTGGTCGTTTGCGACCTATAACTAGCGATCTACGCATCCTTCTCACCATGCTCCATCAAGCGATTTGGCAAAAAGAGACGGTCATAAAAGGCCATCTAAATACTGAATACAACATGTACTACGGTACTGCACTTGCTGACGCGTTTATCACAAAATACAGGTCTTCGTATGATACTATCGCCAAAGCCTTAATAGAAATTATAAGAGATCGTGGTCGTCCTCCGAGGCATTCATTTACTGAACTTCGCAAAATATGCAATGAAGACAAAGGTATTGAGAAGTTGGGCCAAGATTTAGCTCATTTAATCCAATCATGTGACTGGTATGATCCACTAGTTTATGCAAGAGACAAAATAGTTCACGAGAGCCTTCAGGTCATGGGTTTCTTGTATCCTCGCATACTCTTCCAGATTTACGCCAAGGATGAAAACAACAAAAATAATCTCCCTGTGGGACTGGTCAATATTCCAGAAGTTATGGTTAATAAAAATCTCGTGAACTTTGAATTATACGCAGCCGTTCATATTGGCTATTCATTCTCGCTTTTGGAGGGGTTTGCAAATTTGGGCTATAACATTCTTCAAGTCCCAAGACATGCTGATTCTGAACACACAAAGGTGGGCTATGCCGGTCTTGATGTCCTCAAAGATTCAATTGAAAAAGTCCTCGCCGATCAAATCTAATAAAATTAGAATACAGGAAAAGAAGTACGAAGGACAGTTTTGACCTTTATTAATGACTCACATGATCATAATCAATTAGTCAATCGTCTAAAAACTTCTTTAGGTGTGATTTTTCGTCACCGCTTAGCAGCTCCTCTCTTACTGCATCGCGAGGTACGATCTTACCTCTTGGATGGACGTCTCTCTGGTAGTCAAGTGCCTGTACGCGCCTCATCTAGTGGAAATGTCCTCTCGACATTTACTCGTATATTGTTTTGATCAACCCACTCCGCTAATTTTGTCAATCGTTCCCTATTTCCTTGACTGAATACGAATACTGCTTTTACACCAAACTGATCCATAAGCTCTGAACTGGCTGCTCTAGCATAGATACTATAATGCCACCACCATCTCTCTTCAATACTTTGAAAGATCTTGTGTAGGTTTCACCACCTACAGTATCAAAGACTGCATCAAAGTCGTGCGCCAGCACATCTTCGAAAGTTTGAGTTTTGTAGTCTATTGCCTCATCTGCTCCTAGCTCTTCTTTTACACACTGTTTATCGTTTGTACTCACTGTTGTTGCTACATATGCGCCAAGGTGCTTAGCTAACTGTATAGCAATTGATCCTATGCCTCCTGCTCCGCCATGAATCAGAATTTTTTGACCCTTGGTTAATCCCATAGTTTCTACAAGTGCCTGCCAAGCGCTGACACCTACAAGCGGTAAACCTGCAGCTTGCTCGTGATCTAAAGTTCTTGGTTTATGTGCTATAGTATCTGCTTTTGCCAAAGCCATTCCTGCAAATGCTCCAGAGCCTCCTGCAAATGCTCCAGCGTGTCCATATACTTCATCGCCTAGTTTAAGATCAAAGATGGAGGTGGAGGAGGACACACGCTCTCCGACTTTTTCTATAACACCTGAAAAATCACTTCCCAAGGTTGCAGGGAATTGTAGAGGCACCATTTGCTTGAAGAATCCCTCTCGAAGTTTCCAATCTGAAGGGTTCACGCCAGTCTGCTTTTACAGTGACTAAAACCATCGCCTCAGACGGATCATTTAGTGAAGGAGCATTTGGGTTGATTTCAACTACTTCGCTATCTCCATAGCTCTTTATCTAGCTGCTTTCATTAATGACATAGGGGAATATCACATATTAAAGAATGGCAGTAAGGTATTACTGAGCCAGTAGTACGTACCCTACCTACTGATCTCCTTTAGCCGCGAACTATTTCAGGCTAGTTAGTTTACTGGCAGGAAGCTCTCCTAGTATCTTAAAAGTCTATCCTGCTAGAAAAAGAGAAGCCTTGGGCGGGAAATGAACCCGCGACCTATACCTTACCAAGGGATTTGTAGCTTAAGCTTGACTTATTAGGTCGCGTGCTCTTAGTCCGCGCCAAGGCTCCCTTATTATCATCATTCAAAGCAAGGAAATTGACTACAATCTCTTTATTATGGTCTGTAAGGAAGTCTAGGAATAGATTCGATATGCTCTTTGGCAACCAGGTTACAACTGCTTTTATCTTACTATTTACGATAGGGTCTGCAGTGAACTGCTGTGTTTCATTTACGGCGTTTTCCCAAGAGATCGACATGTTTAATAATGGAACAGAAATGGCTACGAACTCGTCGCAGATAAATGGATCATTCTTCTTGTTAACTGGAAGAATAAACAGTATGCTGATGCCTACAATGGCCGACACAAA
>CAWBAU010000004.1:0-133398 GCA_963786915.1 uncultured Nitrososphaeraceae archaeon | reverse complement strand
CTGAAAGCGAGTCAATGCCGTCTGCTGTTGCGACGACACTACTGCTTATTTGACCCATTACGATCTCGACAATTCCTATGCTCAGCAAGGTTACAATGGAAATCTTGGCAATTTTTTGTCCTGCAATGAGGCCTTCGTTGACAAGGTCGGCCGGCTTCCCGGCTGATGGCTTGCTGCCTACTCACGATAATACTGTTATATAGTTATAGGCCATCATATTTAACATTTCAAATGAATCTCAACAGCAATAACGAGAAAACACAACGATTCCCCGGGGGACTCACTAATGAAGCTTTCTCTCTTTTTGACATCCTCCCTTATAAAAATAAATAAAGCTTAACCATTCTACCATCCGTTCATTTGTATCTGAGAACCCTTTCCGATATGGAAGACTCACAATTTGATGGCAAGAGGGTATTTGTTAGGGTTGATTTCAACGTCAGCATATGTAACGGGACGATAGGGGAGGATTACAGAATCCGAATGTCTCTTCCTACTATTGAATACTTAGCAAAACGGGGAGCCAAGGTCATATTGGCTTCGCATCTTGGAAGGCCTGAAGGGCGTGACTACAAATATTCTATTGCACCCGTAGCCAAAAGGCTTACAGAGATCATCGGCAGGTCAAGGCCGCCAATACGATTTGCAGGTGACTGTGTGGGTACAGAAATTGAGGGCTATGTACGTGAAATGAAAAAAGGGGACATTCTCCTTCTTGAGAACCTGCGTTTCCATAAGGAAGAGGAATCAAACGACCCCGAGTTTAGCAAAAAACTTTCTTCCCTTGCAGACATCTACGTCAACGACGCATTTAGCACGTCTCACAGGAAGCACTCTTCGACTTATGGTGCCGCATGGATGTTCGACATACGGCTGGCAGGCTTTAACTTGATAAAGGAAGTAAAGTACCTTTCAATGATAAGGGAGAACCCCATTAGACCATTTACCATTGTGCTAGGCGGGGTGAAGATAAGGGACAAGATAGGAGCACTTGAGCACTTACTGCCAAAGGCAGATAAGGTGATAATAGGTGGTGCAGCAGCATATACCTTCCTCAAGGCAAAAGGTCTCAAGACTGGCAGCTCTATCATCGATCAAGAGCACCTCCAATGGGTGGATAAGGCACTCGCCAGTTACGGAGACAAGATATTGCTGCCTTCTGATCACCTCTGTGCCTACTCTCCAAACGATAGTTCGGTCACTATGGTCAACGGCGAGATACCAAATGGAATGTCTGGCTTTGACATAGGCAACGAAACAATTGAACGCTATTCTACAGAAGTAAGTTCAAACGGTGGCGGCGCTCTATTCTGGAATGGACCCATGGGGATGTTTGAGATAAAGGCTTTTTCAAACGGTACTATAAACATCGCTAAGAGCATGGCTCTTGCATACTGGCGGGGAAGCAAGACCCTGATAGGCGGTGGCGACACTCTTGAAGCAATGAAAAGAGCTGGCGTTGCAGAGAATGAAGTAAGCCATGTATCAACCGGCGGCGGTGCAACGCTACGTTACCTAGCAGGCGACGAAATGCCTGGCCTAGTCATACTAAACGGGCACTAGGCTTCGCCTGACGACTACTGTACATACTTAGATCTCATTTGATAGCGTTCTTGTTCCAGACTTCCGCTGTGTATGTAAACGTACAGAGAGCTCTTCACCTAGCTTCTTCCCCATTGATGCTGCCGGCCTGTAGGAACAGCAGCAAAAAAAAGGCACTGTAAACCTATCCAGTCATACCCTCCTTTCTTGATGGTGTAAACAGTGGGGATACCATAACAATCCTGTCTTAGGGTTGCAGCCGAGATCCCGGACGGCGTCGCTAGCTCGCAAGAAAAATTAGGGAAAGTGGTTGATTGGTTGTCCCTGCTTATTTGTTTTCTATTTTTGTCTACTACTAAAGATGGAAGCAATGTCCCTTCGAAGCGTTGATAGCTGGCGTGAAAATTGGGCACCCCTTGCTTCTGCTTGTTGTTGTAGTGGAACAGTTACTCCTATCCTTACCGCTACAATTCCGAGCAATCGCGGTGCTGCTGTTACTATTGAAATTATCGCTTTTGAGGTAATAGTCTATTCTTGCTGTGAGTGGTGCAAGTCGAAAAACCAGGAGAGGCTGTTTCCTTTAAGGATTTCTGCTCTCAAGCTATGCTATGAGTCATTTTTCATAGGCTATGGCTGGATAGGTTTAGAGAGCCTAAAAGAAGAATAAATAATTCAAAAAAATTAAAATCAGCTGATTCCTAAACATTCAGAGTAAGTACAAATTACAAAATTTCCTCAAAGGTTATCGCTAGCAGTTCAATTACAAAACATTAGATTATGTTGACTCTTACTGCCTTCATATATGAAACGTCATCATTCCCGGCTCCAAGCATTATCGTGTATTGCCCTTGTTTTAGATCTTGTGCAGCAGTGAAAGTATACGAAACCTCTTTTGAACCTCCAGATGAAAGAGATATAGATTCTTCGCTGAAAATACCCGTCGAGTTACCAAGAGCAGCATTTGGCATAAATGTTCCCGAAGCCACCATTCGACCGCTAAAATCACTTGATGCAACTACTGTCACTTTTATCTCTGTGCTTCCACCCCTTGCAAGTGCGACTTCGGCAGGTGTCACTACTGCAATGGGCACCTGCTTTGATGCATCCAATTTGGCGATTTTATTTTCTGTCCACTCCGTGAACCATAGTTGGTTCTCCGGATCCACCGCAAACTGCATGGCATTTGCAATACCACATACTGTTGCTTCAGGGGGACAAAGCGTCCAGGCTCTGTTTTGCGAAGGTATCCAATATTCGACCAACGCAAGCTCTTCGGGATCGAAGCGGCCGATCTTGTTGCCTGTATGCTCGTTGAACCACAACGAGCCGTCGCCCCCTTTGTCTATCCAATATGGAAGTGTATACGCGTTTGGTGGAGTGGTGCCACCGTAGATCTTGGGGGATGCTATTGATGTCACAAATCTGGTTATATTATCCATGCTCGGATCATATCTGAAAAATGTGCTCGTTCCATGATCCGCCACCCACACTTTTCCATAATTGTCAAGTTCCATTCCTACAGGTGCGCCAAGATCCGTCGGGAGGTCTACTATGCGGACAACTTTGTCAGTTTCAATATCATACTGGAAGAGCTGTCCTTTCTTTTGTTGGAAAGCAAGGAGCGAAACCCACACGTCATTTCGCTCCTTATCAACTACCAAACCGCCTGAAGTAACGAGATCCGAACTAACGCCTGAGAATCCCTCCAGCGGTAGGGAAATTTCTGTGAATCCTTCCGAAGTTCCGTTTTGAATCCTAGATACATTGCCAAAGAAAAGTGATTGAGAGTTTATTCCTATAAAGTACAAGTTACCATTTGAGTCAAAGTCCATCATAGAGGGATATTTCGCTGGAACTTTGAACATGTCAAAATCCCCTGCTGATTGGTTAAACCGCCAGATTGTATTGTTTTGGTCGGTGAACCAGATATTCCCTCCCCTGCCATCAATCTTTACCGTCCATGACATCGACCATGAAGTACAGCTGTAAAGGGCAGTGATCGGGTCGGCCATGATGGGATTTCGTATTCATTGAATGTGCCTGCAGCAGTATCATAGCTGCCAAGAAGGCCACGTTTTGTTGATACATACCACACTTTTGCGCCATCAATTGCAATGCCAAGAGGCATTTCACATTGTGCAGGTAGAGCAACTTCAGCAACATAGGTATTAGAATTTGGCGCCGCTTGATTCCCGCAGAATTGTGCCTCGAATCGCTGTCGCATAGCTTCATCATTTTGAGTATTTGTTCCAGGACCGCTGATATCCGGAGCACTTCGTGAAAACATGGCAACATAGACCGTGGCAACTGCCACGATGCCAATTATAGCATAAGTAATGATCTTTTTTGATGATTGGGGGGTAGTTTTCTTCCGGGGCGAATCTGACAACAGCTAGAAAAATAGCGAGCTTTTCCACCTTATATCTCTTGTTAGAAATCTATACGCAGAAATATAGATCAGGATTACTAGCAAACTCGCTTGGTGACAGAAAAAGGAGAAGAGAGCCAAAGGCAGCCACGGCTCATAGGCTACATGTCCGTGCTGTTTGCTAATTCTATTTGGTTCAGTATTTAGCCTAGCAAAGGTTCCCCTCGCTACGATAGACCCGCTTGCTCTAACAGCAGTAGTATACACGATCTCTGGCCTAGCCCTTATCCCCTTCGCAAAGGCCTCATTTACATTTGAAACAAGGGACGATTATTTCTACGTAATCGTTGTAACTATTTTTGGAGGAATATTGGCGCCAGTGCTTTTGATGTACGGCCTTCAGCAGACTGCTGCTTCTACCGCAGCTATACTGACAAATGGTGAAATCGTATTTACAATAGTCCTTTCATCAATATTTTTTGGGGAAAGACCACATGGAAGAATTGGCCTTTTTGCAGTGATTTTAGTCGTAATAGGACTGGTGATAGCTACCACAGAAGACCTGAAAGCTTTAGAGACAATTATTCAATTCAATACGGGTAACGTTCTGATACTGACGTCAATGTTCATGTGGGCAGTAGACAACAATGTCAGCAGGCGTCTTACATCAAGGGCAAGCCCCGCCAAAATAGCGATGGTCAAGTCGCTTGCCGGCGGGCTTGTATTGCTTGCAATAGCTATGGCGCTAGGCAAAGGAAGTATCATTTTAGGGATCAAATTTGACATGTGGATCCTAATAGTTGTGATGTCAATTGCAGGATTCGGAGGCGCGCGCTATTGTTATTTCTCGAGGGTATCAAGAGAATTGGAACTGTAAGAACCATGTCCATGTTTTCATTGACTCCCATTTTTGGCATAGTGATAGCAGCGCTGGCCCTCGGCGAATCCATAACTGTATTCCAAGGTATTGCGACTTCCCTGATAATTGTAGGCATAATTCTGGTCGGTCGCCACTAGAGGAGCTTGAGCTCAAATGTAACTTTGTCGACAAGTTCCGAGGGGGCAGGCCCTATTCCAATGCAAGTAATTGTGCCTGGTGGTATCTGCGTCAAGCCACTATCTTGCACTTGCACGACGGGCAGATGCAGATCTTCGGCTAGATTTCTGACCTTGATCAACTCTTCGACGCTCTTTACCTTCACTACTACCTTGGCTTGACCGGCAACAAACCATGAGTTGAACCATTCTATTCTGGAACCCTTTACTTTTTCTGCGCCCATCACCGCAGCATGTGCAACCTGTGCTGCTATTTTGCCTGTTCCCATATTGACATCGCGTCTAACAATTATTACTTGCTTAAATTCCATAGCTTATACTCGCTTGCTCATAGTTTAATTAAGCGGCTGAAAAATACATTACTAGTCAATTGCAAGATGCCCGATTATGACGTGGTGGTTGCAGGGGGAAGTGTCTCTGGCCTCCTTGCTGCCCGAGAAATCGCGGGCGGAGGTCTATCTGTCGCAGTTCTTGAGGAAGATATAGAAATTGGAACACCTGAACACTGCGGTGGGCTTGTAAGCATTTCAGGCACACATAAACTTGGTATCGTTCCAGCTATCAATACAATAGAGAACAACAGGATAGCGCATGCCAAAATCTTTTCCCCTTCCAGCTTTTTCAAAATTAGCGCTGAAAAGCAAAAGGTTGTTGTGCTAGACAGGCGCGCATTTGACAAGCAGATTGCCTTTCAGGCTCAAAAGAAAGGAGCCGACATAAGAGTAAAATGCTCGATGAGATTAATTTCAAAGGAAGCATCCAAATATGTAATCAAGACCTCAGAAGGAGACTTTTCATGCAACTTCTTCATAGACGCAAGAGGTATAGCGTCCATAATTAGCAGAAATAGGGCCGGCATTCTCCACTCGGCTCAATACGAAGTTTACGCGTCATGGATAGAGCACGACACCATTGAGGTGGCATTTAATAGCCAGTACTATCCAGGTTTTTTTGCGTGGATAATACCTACAGGTCAAGGAAGGGGCAAAGTGGGCGTCGCTGGCAGAGGGATTAATGCTCGCAAGCGCGCTCCAGTCGTACATTGAGAGTAAGGGGAGGTATTCTGTGGTGCGCAAAGTCTACGCGCCCATATGGATTAATGGCCCCATTCAGAATTTTGTATCTGACAAGACGGTAATAGTGGGTGATGCTGCGGGCCAGAGCAAGCCTACAACTGCCGGGGGTATTTACACTTGCGGCATGGGGGGCGTTCTAGCAGGGCAAGCTGTGGTACATGCAGCAGAGAAAAAGAATCAAGACAGACATGAGCAGCAGCTTTTGCTTAGGCAGTATGAAAAGAACTGGTTATCAATGTTCAAGCCTGAATTTGACAAAATGCTGCTTGCCCGCCGGCTCTTGGAGCGGATGGACAACAAGGCTATAGACGACTTGATAAAGGCGATACCTCCAGAGACTCTTGAAGAGGCCTCAGTGAACGGCGACTTCGACTTTCACTCGACGGCGCTTGCTAAGATCCTGAGGAGCCAAGGGCGTTGCCAGAATGGCCAAAGCCTTGTTTGGCAACGAGGTAAGGCGCTTGATCGCAGAGAGCTAAGTAAGACATAAATTCGGTCCTCGTAAGAAGCTGCACCTATGTCTAAGCCATTGCAGTTGCCAGTATGTAGTTCATGTGGCAGGCCGATTATGCCTAATGACGAATGCGTCAAGTATTATTGCGCGAATTGTGGGTATGTTTTGATGTGGCGATGCGAGAGCTGCCGTGAATTCGCAAGACCCTATAAGTGCGTGGGCTGCGGTTTTGAGGGTCCATAGACATGGCGCGATTGGTAGTTAGGATAAGAATTCTTCCAGCTGAGGCTGACTCCGACCTAGAAAATGTCTCCGAGTCAATAAAGAAATCTCTGCCTGAGGGAATGGAGCTGAAAAGCAGCTCAATGGAGCCAATTGCCTTTGGGCTAAAAGCAATTGTCGGTGACTTTCTGTTAGATGATGCTGAGGGGCAGATGGACCAGCTTGAAGAATCTATCAAAAGTGTGGAAGGTGTAGGCGAGATAGAGGTAACGAATATCAGCCGGCAGTCAGTAAGAATGAAGCAATAATAATAATATCTACAATAATGATAATAGCGGAGGCTCCCGAGAATTGAAAAAGATGCGCTCTGGTAACGACGAATCGTCTCCTCTCCAGCTTAGAGTAGCCGAAGCCAAGCACCGTGATGTAGGCAAGAGGCGAGCCAGAATGGATCCGCTCCATATGGAGCACCTTGGAATCCCGGCTGGAGAGGTTATCGAGATTTTAGGGAAGCGCACCACAGCAGTGACAGCCTGGCCTGCTGACGAGGAAGAAAAGGAAACAGACATCATAAGGATAGATGGCCAGACAAGGAAGAACGCCGGTGCGGGGCTCAATGACCTTTTAAATGTTAGAAAGATTGATTGCAGGCAGGCGAAGAGCGTTACTTTGATGCCATTAGGCAATACCAATATCACAGTTGACAAAGAGTTTTGTGATTTTGTCAAGCATAGGCTCAAAGGGTATCCCCTCAATGAGGGTGACGAAATTTCAGTAGTTATTCTGGGCAACCAAATGGACTTTATTGTTCAAAGGGTTACGCCCAAGGTCATTTCCAGAATCGAGGAATCAACTAGGCTCACCATAATGGCAGAGATCACAAGTGACAGAAAGCCACGGGTCACATACGAAGAGATTGGCGGGATGAAAGAACAGATAAAACGGCTGCGAGAAATAGTCGAGCTACCTATGCGCCATCCTGAGGTCTTTGCAAGGCTTGGAATAGAGCCTCATAGCGGCATCTTGATGTACGGATCGCCAGGTTGTGGGAAGACACTTATAGCAAAGGCATTGGCCTCAGAGTCTGAGGCGAGCTTTTTCATAATCAATGGCCCAGAGATCATGAACAAATATTACGGCGAAACTGAGGCAAGATTACGCGACATTTTCAAAGAGGCTCGTGAGTCTGCTCCTAGTATAATATTCATAGATGAAATTGACGCTATTGCTCCAAAAAGGGAGGAGGCATTTGGTGATGTTGAAAAGCGCGTAGTGGCGCAGCTATTGGCGTTAATGGACGGCATGTCTGACCGCGGCCAAGTTATCGTACTTGGGGCCACTAACAGATCAGAAAGCCTAGACCCAGCATTAAGGCGGCCTGGCAGGTTTGACAGGGAAATCGAAATAGGTGTTCCAAACGTGGAGGGCCGTCTTGAGATATTGCAGATTCATACTCGTGGCATGCCACTATCAGAGGACATTGACTTACAAGAACTTGCCGCTAGACTTCATGGATACACCGGGGCAGACATTAAGGCACTCTGCAGGGAGGCCGCCATGAAAGCCCTAAGACGTTGCCTCCCCGAGATCGAATTAGAGGGAGAGAGGATATCGCCAGAGATCCTTGAGAGCATGATGATCATGGATCGCGACTTTAAGGAAGGGATGAAAGAAATCGTCCCAACTGCAATGAGAGAATTTTATGTGGAAGTAGCGGGCATCAAGTGGGAGGATGTAGGGGGATTGTATGAAGCAAAGCGGACCCTACATGACAATCTCATAACGGGAATTAAAGAGCCAGACAAGTTTGCCAAGATGGGCATTAGATCGTCGAGAGGGGCATTGCTCTATGGCCCGCCTGGCACAGGGAAGACTCTCCTTGCTAAGGCCCTTGCCACAGAGAGCAATGCCAACATCATCGTCGTGCGGGGACCTGAAGTACTCAGCAAATGGGTCGGCGAGTCTGAGAAGGCAATACGAGAAATCTTTAGAAAGGCAAAGACATCGTCGCCATGCATTGTTGTGTTTGATGAGCTCGATTCACTTGCAAGACCAAGGGCGCACGACGATGATATATTAGGTAATGAGCGGGTTCTCAGTCAGATACTAACGGAAATGGATGACGCAGGAAGTGCTGGAGTGGTGGTAGTAGGCATTACAAACAGGCCCGATCTGATTGACACTTCGTTGTTGCGGCCAGGCAGATTGGACATGATAGTCTATGTGGGACCGCCAGATGAAAGAGCGCGGCTTGAGATACTGAGGATAACTGCGCAACCTATGCCCCTTGCACCCGACGTAGACTTGGAGAGCATAGCCCAGTCCACAAAGAACTTTAGCGGAGCAGATTTGGTTGCTCTTTGTAGAGAAGCCGCTGTCCTCGCTCTCCAAAGCAGGTCTGATATGATCTCAAACGAGAACTTCGCCAACGCCGTAAGACTTGTGCGTCCATCGATAACAAAGGATGTAGAGGAGTGGTACGAATCGGTAAAGAAAAACATTACTTACGCCATGCCTAAGCCAATAGAAAGGACATTTTACGGCTAATCATGAGACATGCGTGACCAGAATAAGATCATATGAATATCACCACAACATTTGCGGTGGCTTCTCAGATCAGATGTAGTAC
Organism: uncultured Nitrososphaeraceae archaeon; assembly: GCA_963786915.1. Classification (GTDB taxonomy): domain Archaea; phylum Thermoproteota; class Nitrososphaeria; order Nitrososphaerales; family Nitrososphaeraceae; genus Nitrososphaera. The sequence goes on along the minus strand of CAWBAU010000004.1, from coordinate 124,051 downwards.
ACAAAATACTGTCTGAGATGACTAAAATAATGGCGACTCATTGCTCACCTTTTTATTATCACAATTACGACATATTTTGGCTCAAAAAAGTATCACATAGTCAGCCAAGACGTTTAGCTGACATGTTCTTTTCATAAAACTATTGTACTTGGAAGTCATGTCAAGCGAAGGATTTGCAATCAGCAGATATATTTCTAGAAGAAAACAGATCTAAGGATACAGCACGCCCCGCCCACTTGATTGGTTGTTTGCTCTGATGCGCAGGCCATTTGATAGTAGCGGATTTTCTGGACCCCTGAAGCAGTTATGATACTACGCTTAATGTAAAGTAGTAATACTTTGGCCATACTTTTCTAGAGTTTAGGTTTCTGATGATATTTGCTCTTGATAGGTCGAAATCCTTATGTATCTAATGTACCTATTCTTATTACTAATCCGTTTGTTGTTAAAACACTTCAAGGATGAATAATAATGAAATATCCAATTCGAAACCTTGTATTCGAGAAGATTACCTTGGCAGGCACCACGACTGATACTGATCTTATGAACGCGCTTCAAAAGGAGGGCATCACCCTTGCCGATTCGGACTTTAACAAGACTCTGATGGATCTTGAGATATATGGGCTTGTCAGGGTTTCTTGGCTAACTAAAGACAAGCGCAGGATCGAGCTGGTAGCTGATCCCAACACTGCTACTTAATTGAAGATTGGAAGAAGCTAAAACGCAGGCACCACTGGATAGTAAAAAAGAGCATCAAGCGCTAGCGCGACAAATATCACTACGAGATAGGGTGCAGTGACCTTGTATGCTTTCCATGCAAATTCGGGCGTAGGGTTCTTTGTCAGCTTGTAGTGATATGCAAGCATCAATGACCCTGAAAGTGCTGCAACTGTGGTGAATAGCAACCCCAGCCCAAAGAATGCCAGAGCCACTGAAAATGGCAGCAGAATTGCTGTATTAATCAAGATATAGCTTGCTGTCCTCTGATTTCCAATTAGGACAGGCAACATTGGAACATGCACACTTGCGTATTCTTCTCTAGCTCTTATTGCAAGGCACCAAAAATGCGGAGGGGTCCACATGAAAACGAGCCATCCTACCAGAAAGCCCAATAGATCAATGGATCCTGTGGCGGTGGCCCAGCCAGCCATAAAAGCGGCACTCCCTGCAAAGCCTCCAATGACGATATTTGAAGCATTGCTCCGCTTAAGCCAGGCCGTATATATAAAGACGTAAAAGAAGATCCCAATAGCAATCATTCCAGTGGCAACCGGATTGAGGGTAAAAAATGCAATGAAAATTGAAAGCGTGCATAGCGTAAACCCATATGCGAAGACGCTCTTTGGAGAAAGCCTCCCATCGGGGATCGGTCGCTTTGCAGTCCGCTCCATTATCTTATCAATGTCTCTGTCGTAATAGTGATTAAGAGCACTTGCTCCCATAGACGCTAAAGCCCCTGCAAGAGTAAGGAAGCCTATCTGCCAAGCATTGACATCCCACGCAACATCCGGAGTAGAATCAAACCTGGTTGCAGCTAAAAGTGAAGCAATAGCCGTTACTACAAGGACAACCACGATTCTTGGCTTTGAAACTTCTACATAGTCATGTATAGTCACGGGCTTGGCTCGATCGGATTTCTCCCTTTGCTCGCATTTAATTTATTCGTTCTCTGTCTGGTCAATAGATGAAATGTTTCAAGTTGGTTACCTGTAGCTTGAAGAATCTCATCATCTTTCGCTTTAGCAAGGCGTGTTCGCCATCTGACAGGCCGCATGAACATTTGCTATTCGTTTTATCTATGGCATGAGATTCGGCCAGCTCATAGATCTTTGCTATCTTCTTGCGTGACTGCTGAAAGTCATAATATTGACAAATCTGCTCGACGTTTTCGAGGATATCAAGCAGACTTATGGTGTTAAGCCAAGCATTCCAGACTGTATCACTCTCGCTTATGTCGAAAAGATCTGCTACGGGCAATATTCTTTGGTGCACAGTGTGCATTCTTAAGACTTGACATCAAAAATCCTAGATTCGAAGATAGCTTTAATACAGTAGGCAAACACCTTGGACCTGAGACATTATGATATAAGCGCCACTTTTTTAGGATTAGAAGTAACACATCACACACACATACACACATACACATACACATCACACACACAGAGCATTTCATTGATCCTTCTGTAATCTTATACAATCTCAGCTCACCGTCCTCAAATCTACTGCAAAATTTAGTTTCCCTGACCACTTGCGCAATATAATGCGGCACGGCTACCACATCTCTGCTAGGACCAGAAGACACATTCAGCAAAGACTTCATCTGGCATTTAAGCACTAGAGGAAACGATTAAGTATGCCAATCAGATCCCAATAACCGTAAAACAACATGACTGACTGGGACCTTATGACACCCGGTATTGGTCTTACTTCAATAGGCATCGTCGGCGTCGGAATTTCTCTTTCAGGCATAGCCAAGACATTCATCGATGGAATGCACGCCGTTACCCTCTTGACCATGTTCATTGGCATGATATTCCTTGCGTCAGGTCTCTTCAAGGACGGTTTTCCAACTTCCGCAAGAGCCAAATCTGCTACGTTTATCACACTTGGCTTCCTAGTAACTTTTGGCTTTGCCGCACTGTTACAGTTAGCACGCAGGTTCCAAGCATTTTTGCATACATAGGTCTCATGCTCATAATCTCGATTCCAGCCACAGTGCTGGCCGTTGCATCCTACCGCGGAGCCCAGTACCTCAAACCCCTAGCTGTTATATTTGTAAGTGCTGCCATAGTAGGTGGCTCAACATTTTACGCATTTGGGGTCGTTACCCCGAAGCCGCCGCCTCCTGCCGAGGAAGAACAGGAAGCGCCGCCTCCTGCCGAGGAACCAGCGAGCTCGACCTGCGAACACAATCAGTGCAAGGGTACTGCCAGGAGCTTCTGCGGAGGGTAACCCCGACTATGATCCTGATCCTCTTTCAGTAAACCAAGGAGACGGGGTTGAATGGACAAACGAAGATAACACTCCCCATACAGTAAGCAGCAAACAGGAAGGCGTGTTTGACTCCGGCATAATCGACGCTGCCGCCAAGTGGCTCCTAAACACTGCCGACCTGCAACCAGCAGAATATGAATATTTTTGCACACTCCATCCATTTATGGAGGCAACACTTGTAGTTACAGGCGGCTCAGCGGCCAATCAAACAGCAGGCAACGCTACCACTGCAGGCGCAGCGGCCAATCAAATGGCTCCAAACTCTCGTGCGGCGAGCCCGTTAGTAACTAGCGTGTCAATAGCAAATGGAGCATCAGTTCCGACGAACGAGGAATTCTATGCTCCTGACGTTGCGCGAATAACTGTAGGCAGCATGGTAACATGGAAGAATGACGATACTGCGTCCCACACGGTAACCTCGGGGACCGTACAAAACAACACGCCTACGCCTGATGGAAGGTTTGATTCTGGAATATTAAATGCTGGAGGTAGCTTTCCGTTCCTATTCGATAAAGCCGGTGAGTATCCATACTATTGCACGATACATCCATGGATGACGGCCAAGGTCACTGCAAGTTAAATGCAGAGTATCTCGCTTAGTGCAGGACAGATTAAAGAGCTCGTCAGTATTGCCAAAGATGTACCTCCCAGACGAGTCCTGCGCCTTGCTCCTGGGTGAGAACAACGCAGTAGTCGAAATTTTGCCTATGCGAAACATTGATGAGTCCCAGGTCACATTTAGTATGGAGTCGACCGAACTGATGGACGCGTATAATCTTGCTGAAAGCAAAGGGCTCCAAGTAATAGCGATTTTCCATTCACATCCTGCACAGCCCTCGCCATCCAGCAGTGACATAAAATTCATGGAAATAAACCCTGTTGTATGGCTTATTTATTCGACAACTGAATGGCGGTTGAAGGCTTACGTCTATGACGACTACGTAAAGGAAGTTACCATAAAAATTAGTGCTAGGGAGTAAGTCTCTCAGTGTCCCTTGGGTACAGCACAACATCGCGCACATTCTGCGATGCAGTAAGAACCATCATCAGGCGGTCATAACCAAGACCCCAGCCGGAGTGTGGAGGCATTCCCCAGTCAAACACTTTGAGGTGGTTTTCAAAGCTTGCAGGATTCAAGCCCTGCTCTAAAAGCCTGCTCCGCAGCGTCGCAGCGTCGTGCAGACGTCGCCCGCCGGATGCAAGCTCCAGGTAACTGTATTGTAGATCAAATGATTTCGAAAGTCGGCGGTTGTCGCCCTTTTCGTGGATATAGAAGGGCTTAAGCTTTAGGGGCCAATCCATGATGAAGTAAAAACCCGGATGCAGCTCCCCAAGTCTTCTGAGCACCGAGTCTGACAGATCGTCACCAAATTGGACCTTTTCGCCGTCTTTGGCCAGCTCCTCAAGACATTGCTCATAGGTTAGCCTGTCTATCTTGCTGACTGAAATTTCCTTTGAGTCAGCTGATTTGAAGTCAGCCCCATGTTTCTCATGAAGCTCGGTAGCGACTCTTATTACGAGCTTTTCTATAATATCCATAACGTCTTCATAGTCAAGGAACGCCGCTTCGATATCGATGCTTGTAAATTCTGATAGGTGGCGAACGGTGTGAGAGTTTTCCGCACGAAAATATGGTCCAATCTCAAATACTCTGTCAAGGCCAACCATCAATTGCTCCTTGTACAATTGCGGACTCTGTGCAAGGTATGCCTTTCTCTTACCAAAATAGTCAAACCCAAAGAGGTTTGCTCCTCCCTCAGTTGCACTGCCGATTATCTTGGGAGTGTTCACTTCAATAAAACCCTGCGAGGAAAGCGCATCTCTTATGATTTTAAGACCTGCTGAACGCAACCGGAAAATGGCTGCAGCTCTTGGGTTCCTTAAATCAAGCGCACGTGCATCAAGCCGCTTATCTATTGCAGATTCGACGCGCCCGGTGGGATCTAGTGGCAGAGGCTGGACCGCTTCTGCAAGCACTCTAAATTCGCTTACCTTTAGCTCAACGGAAAAGTCTCTTGCCTTGCTCTCTTGTACAACGCCTGTAACAATTACTGCGCTCTGCCTGGACGCTTGCAGGGCAGATTGGAGATTGCTGCCCGTCACGATGACTTGGCAAATGCCCGTAACATCCCTGATTGTTACAAAAGCAAGTTTGCCAATATCCCGGATGTCCTCTATCCAACCTCCCACTCTTACCTGCTGCCCGAGAAGACTAGTATCAACTTGGGATGCATAATGTGTCCTTTTGATGTCTTCCAAATCCATTTTTCTTAGATCCTCTTTTGACTATTCTTGAACTCTACCAACAGCTCAATGTTCCTGACAGCCTTTGCGATCTTTTGAACTTTCTCTATATTAATCGAGACAGTTTTCGAGTCTTCAGCAACAATGACCTTGGTAAGCTTGTTGGTTTCAGGAAGCCAGAAAAAGTTGACTGATAATACCTTCGCAGGATGAAAGAGGTTTTCTATGAATCTTCTATCAGAGGCCTCGTTTTCAATAAACCAGACCTTGTGTCCCATTACTTTTTCAATCTTGCTTGCAAGCTCTTTGTTAGCCCGAAGTACGCCTACGTCTGAACCCCGGAGCACAAGTACAAAATCGTCATGCACTCTAGCGGTCCGGACAAGTGTAAACTTGTTGATTTCCTGATCGTGATCTGCCAAACCAATCAGCTTTTTTGCAGCGTCGATGTCATCCTGTGTTATGCTTCCTGCTTTCAGTTTCGCTTCGCAGTTTCTGCATAGCACACCAGACTTAGCATCAAAGGAGCAGATGGGGGACTTCAATTATTATAAACTTAGAGTGATGTACCTTTTGGGTTATATAACCCATGTGCGATCTCTCAGTAGATCACCGAAACAGTGAGATATCCTCTACCTTTGAAGCTTCATCTTCAGTAGGCGAGGACATAAAGGACCGAATAGTGCAGGGAAGCGATGTACTGTACTGGAAGGTACTTGACAGGATCAAGATAGTGAGGATTAAAGGTTAGAATCTAAAGTTCATACAATAGATCATCTAACTACTGCATGGATGCTGATGAGGAATAGGAAGAGCCGTCTGATGATCATGATGATGATGCGTCGTAGTCGTCATCATCATCATCAACTATGATGAAGATTATGAGAACCTGAGGCATCCTCGTTATTATTATTTTTATTTTTATTACTGTGTTCTCCGGGATCTAATGTTTACTATTTTGTCAAGAGCGTTGCCAATGAGGACAAACGCAAGCCCTGTTAAGGCTATCATGAGGCCCGGTGGCACTATCCACCACCAAAGGCCCCTTGACATAGCCCCCGCCGCGTGGGCATCGTGCAGGATCTTACCCCATGTAGGGATTGACGGGTCTCCAAGGCCCAGAAAAGACAACGCCGCCCTCGGCTAGAATTGCGCTTGGAACAGCTATGGCAATGCTGGCAAACGTGAGCGGCAATAGCTGGGGAATTATGTGTTTGAAGATTATCTTTACATCTGATTGCCCCATCAGTCTTGCTGCTTCGATGTCACTGTTGGCTCTTTATCTGCAGCGCAAGACTTCTGCTTATCTTTGCCATTCCAACCCAGCCAAATATTACGAGAAACCCTGTTATCAAAAATATGCTCCGGCCTACCGTCAATGACAGAATCACCAGCAGGGGAAGAGTGGGAAGCGAATAGAAGATATCATTTATCCGCATAAGACCCTCGTCGGTACGACTTCCCTTGTAGCCTGCGATAATACCATATAGCAGGCCAATAAGCACTGCAGCTACTGATACGGTGAGGCCGATAAAAAGCGCAACAGGTGCACCCCATAGGATGCCAATTGCCAAATCGTGTCGTAAGTCATCTGTGCCCATGATTCCGTAGGCTTTACCTCCTAATATGACCCCCGAATCCACAATAGAATCGCTTGGGTCAAACATATAGAAAGTATTACGTATGACATAAGTGCCTTTTAGCACTCTGTTTTGATCAGTCTCGGAAAATATCATAACTTCTGGTCTATTGGGATCTACCGCATATCCAAAGAGATTACTGTATCCAGCAAGGCTATCCGAGATAAGTCTGTCTGTAGAAAAGATCCTAGAAGAGAATTGATTGCTCTCATTCTGAGAGGAAGGAAGCGACGCAAAATAAATCTGGAATTGATTGCCGTCTGGTCTTAGTACGTCGATCTGTAGTGCCGGCTGCGTGCTCCGTACCTGGCGGAGTATAGTACCATGAAGTCGCTTGGATAAGAATCATAATTAAAATTGAACGTGTAAGAATGGATCTCGGTGCGCACGCCATCTTGCAGGAGAGTGGACTTGTCGGCGTCCTTGGCGGTCATGATCAAATGCTCCGGCACATTCAGTCCTAGCAAGTTTACCCACACAGGCATAGCCGACTTGGGGTGGTCAATCCAAAAGTTTGGGTTATTCCACTGTGTGAAGGATTTAAGAGGAATAGCCGCTACTGCATAAATTGTCATCAAGATAAGTCCCAATAATATTGCAACACCGGCAAGACCGCCCCTGGATCGTTTGAATCCCTTGAAAATCTCTAATACAGAAAGAACTTCTAGAGGACCCGTCATCCTACTTTCACCCTAGGATCAAAGTATGCGTATAGGATGTCCATGAGAAATACAGTGACGATGAAAATGAGCGTCGATACATACGTCAATCCAATTATAACAGGGATATCGAAGAAGCCTATTGCCTGATAATACAAGCTTCCGATCCCCGGCCAGCCAAAAACTGCTTCTACTGTAATGGCGCCGCTAAAGGAGGCAGCAAGGCTCAAGGCTACCACAGTGATGATCGGCGGTGCAGCATTTTTTAGAGCGTGTGAATAGAGGATCCGCTTTTGAGGTATACCGGCTCCCCTCTTGGCTATAATGTAGTCCTCCCCTAGGATTCCAACCACGAAATAGCGTACAATAAAAGCCCACGAGCCAAAGCCAACCAGCACAATTGTCATAAGAGGCAAAACCATGTGGTAAAGAAGGTCTACTGCATATGAGGGATCGGATGGTGAAGTCAGAGGAGTGGCCCTCGCAGGAAAAATATGATATATGAAGGCAAAAGCAAAGATCATGAGCATCCCCACCCACCAAGTAGGAAAGGTGCTCGCTAAACACCGCAAAAGCAGAGTTTGTCTTGTCCCATATAGAGCCTGCGCGATTAGCCGCAAAGGCGCCAAGGTAAAGACCGAGGACAGTTATGATTAGAGTTGAGGTGGTAAAAAGCAATATGGTTTTTGGCATCTTTTCCAAGATGATGTCTCGCACATTTGCTGACCCGCTCTCGCTCGTAATGTAGTTAGACTTCCCAAGATCCAGCACCATCACTTTCAATACGGTATTTGTAAATCGCTTGGGAGAGTACCACGGTTCGTCAAGACCTATAGCCTTGATTTGAAGCTCAACCCTTTGATCGATGTAATGCTGGCGCTCCTGCGTGTTTTGGAACTTGATATTGCCACGGTTTGTTTCTTCAACAACTGACGATTTTGTCGCATCAAGCAGTATCTTATCCATGGTAGAACCCAGGAGGGCCATTGTCAGAATCAAGGTGGAAAAGAGCACTATGACCATGTTTAACGAGCGTTTTACAAGAAAGCGGCCAAAGTCTCCCAACTATATTCAATCACCGGCTAAGGGTTATATTTTTCTACCAGTTCCTCCTACTGGTATATATCTATGTTGTATATGATGTTCTGGCACGCTTGCGAAGATTGGCCGTTCCCAAAACATTAACCAATGATACAACAGAGACCGAAGCGCTTCTTATTAGAAGCTGCCATGCTTTTCTGCAGTCATAGTCACAATGGTAAGACTAGGGGAAAGGAAAAAGCGAACGGGATTTTGAAAATAATGAATAACTGTCCTTAAGCTCCCTCGGCTGTACGCTGGACTACGTATAGATTTCCTGTAAATCTCAGATGCAGAGCGCGCGTGTCAAAGCTGTAGGGCTAGCCTTGGTAATACATCCAGCAAGACGCACAAATCAATGAAGTAAGGTTCTTCAAAAAGAGTGGATAAAGAAGAAGTAGTAGTTATCCTGGTTTAATAAAATAGTTTGTATCTATGGCGTTACTGCTCTCTAGCATAGCTGGTATGCTGTGGATTGAGGGACAATAAAACTAATTTAAAATATCATGTATGAACGCCATTGTGGTAGTCCTACTGAGCTCTATCAGCAACAGTTTGATCATTGTCCATCTGATTATTGTTATTTGTACTTTGATTGCTGCCAATTGCTCCTGGAGCAGACAAGAATTGTGCTTGAAGAGATATCTGGGCGAAGTGCTTCTTTGCTAGTCGCAAATATCTTAATTTGGTTGGGTCCAGCAGATAGCTTTGCAGTCATGTCGGGTGACAGGTCAATATTGAATTGCCCTGTAGTTCCAGCGGGGGCTTCTCCTCTGATTACCACCATTCCATCCTTGTTTGAAACAAAATAGTTCACAGTGACATTGCTGCCTTGGCTGGCCGCCGACGGTAACATTGACCTTCATCGAAGTGGGCTGACCTATCGCTACTATTCTCGGCACGTCGATGCTGCTAATGTCAGCAACCCGGGGCGTCTCATAGTGAGCCCAGTGGCCCACTTCGAACGGATACGAGGGGTCCCTGAATGCGTTAATAGTCACTGTTCCTCCTGCTACATTGAAGTTGTCGAGATAGAATGGACCATTGCTAATTATTGCATGACCATGATTTTCAATCCAGCTTATGCTAGCATCGTAACGATTGATGGCATCTTGCACCGTTATTATGCCTTTTAGCGCAGGTGGCACAAACTGCTCACTTTTCATTTTTTGAAGCTCTGCCTTGATCATCTCTGCATGCTCTTTCACCACTGGGTCGTACCAGCCAACGCCTTTAGCTTGGGCTTCGCTTCTAGAGTAAGCAAGTCTGCCATCCATGACAATTCTTTCAGAAGCGGCAAGAATTTCCCATGGCTGATCGGCAAAGAAGATGCCTGAGTCAGCGATCTCCTTCTCATCATAGTGCCAAATGTCAATGTATGCTTCAATTTTATCCGGGGCAAGGTACCTCAGGCCCTTGGAAAGGTTAAGTGCTTCACTCGCAAGAGGCGTGTATTCAGGATCTACTGTTCGATCTTGCGGACCCGTATCGGTCACCCCATTCATAACTGAAATAATCAGCATACATCATGTCAGAAACATCCATCTGAATGCCATTGTGCCACTTTGAATAGAGCGGCGTGAATGTCACCTTGCTTGTGGCGCCAGAGCCCTCACCTACCGGCGTCCATTGCTGCCAGCGTTTGATTCCATCTTATTGCATCTGAAGGTACGGGTACTTTGCCCAGCGGGCCCTTTGTAGTGATGTCAGTCCATTGGCTTCTAAACGGAATCACATCCCCCGTGTAGGGATCTCTGAAGGTGTCAGGGTCTGAAACCATAAAATAAATACTCCTACCATAGATGTCCTGTAAACCTGCGATTGAGTTCCATGATCCCTGGTGGATCTGTTTCACGCCAATGTCAACGGAAGCATTGCCGTCACCTGATCTCGCATTTAGTAGAGAATACTTGCTTGTTATCCCTGCCCCAAAATCGTTCACCAGACCCTGGATATTGGCAGAAGCAACAAACGGGTCAGTCTTCTGGGCAACAAAGAGCCTAACCGATTCTTGAATCCCCATCTTTACTGCATCACCCACGAGATGGTTCCTTTCTTCTTCAGATGTAAAGTTGAAAAAGGCAATCTTCTCGGTAACTTCATCAAGGGTAGCATTTTGATAGTTCCAATATGAAGGGTTTTGAGATCCAGGCATCCCACTCATCCAAGGCACGTACATCTGACCCGGAGTTACAGGATTGTATCTCACAAACGCACTGGTGCCAGCAATCTCCTCAGTATATATTTGCCATTGCAAATTCTTTGGATCAGAACCGTACACCACGGTGTTTGCTTTGTTCAAATCACCGTATTCTCTTTGGACGGTAAAGCCGATCTTTTCAAGCTCTGAAGCAATCAGCTGACCCATTGATTCTTTTTGGACATCGTCTTGTCTTATGAGCACCTTTATGGTAATGGGATTGCCGTTGAATGTCCACTTGCCACCATCATTTTTAGCACCCGCCCCAATCAAGGGCCCAGAAATCGTGTTTGCAGCAAGTGAAGGATTATACCTGAAGCCAAACGATTCCACTGTGTCGATAACGTTTAGATATTCCGGCGAATATATCCCAAATGGTCCAATAAGGGGACTACCGTAGCCTTTTAGAATCTCGTTAATGACGAAGTCTCTGTCTATCAGATAGTTTAAGGCGTAGCGAACCTCCCTGAACTGAAAGGGGTTTAGGATGTTTGAATCTGCCGCAGGGGCAGGATTTACAAAAAGACCCAACGAACCAGCAGTTTTATCATAGACCTTTAGCCTAGGGTCATTCCTTGCATCATTGGCAGATTCGGCAGGGATTGGAGAAAAATACGTGTCAAGGGTGCCAGATTTAACCTCTTCAAGGGCAAGGTTCTCATCCCCCCGTTGAATAAATCTTGCCTGATCGATATAGGGGCCTTTTTCTTGCACCTGTGAGAAAGCGAGATTCTCAAAGGGCGCAGAAATACACAGAAGCAGTATGAAAATTGGAACGATAGAAGCCACTACTCGAGCTTTTTGCAATGGTATTAGACCCTAAAAAAGTCTAATATATTCTTTCTAAAGGTGTCGATGGTTTATCTACCTTCTACCTGGGGTATTGCATTTATTAGCTCTCTTGTATACGCATCGCAAGGATCGGAGATGACTTTATCAATTGGTCCTATCTCAACTATCTTCCCAGATTTCATTATGGCCAGATCGTCTCCTAAGTACCGGGCTGTCGATAGATCATGTGTTATGTATAGATAAGAAATATTAAACTTCTGCCTTAGGTTCTGCATAAGTCCCAATATTTCGCCCCTAACGGACACATCTAGCATCGAAACTGGTTCATCAGCCACGATAAGTTTGGGCCGGAGCACAAGTGCCCTTGCAATTGCGACTCTCTGTCTTTGACCCCCTGAGAGTGTGTATGGAAGTCTGTCTGCTATCTCCTGTGGCGGCTCAAGCCCGACCTCTCGTAGAGCATTTAGGACTTTTTCTATCTTCTGCTCCTTTGATGTTGTCTTGTCGTGAATGTTGATTGGCTCCATTATGGTGGCTCCTATCTTCATACGGGGATTAAGTGACGCATAGGGGTCTTGGTACACCATTTGAACTGCCGCACGGAAGACTCTGAGCTGGCTTCCTTTGGATCGTGTTACATCATTCTCTTCAAATATCACCGAGCCGTGGTCCGGGTTTATAGCGCGCATGACAATTCTCGCCACTGTGGTCTTGCCCGAGCCGGAGGCCCCTGCAAAAACGAGCACCTTACCCAGGTCAAGGATAAAGCTGACATCATCTACTGCCTTGACAACAAAGTGCTGTTCTGCGGATTTAAACAACTGGCGTAAACTTTTCCTGATAGGAAAATATTTTACGAGGTGTCTTGCTTCAAGTAATGCACCCAACTAGTTCCACTTTCCCCCGCTTGTGATATAAATACAATTTTATAGTCGCACCTATGAGTTTCCAGAATCCTCATATAACCTATAATTGATTTATACTCTCGTTATTGCCTGAACTTATAGTATCCGGCCTCAAGGCATATTATTTCGCAGAAAATGGACCAATCCGGGCAGTAGACGGCATCAACTTTAAACTGTCAGAAGGTGAGTCGCTCGGTATTGTGGGCGAGTCGGCATGCGGCAAGAGCACACTTGCTCCAGCTCTTATGCAATCGATACAGTCCCCTGGCAGAATAGTTGAAGGCAACATAACCCTTGGGGGGACTGACATAACCAAAATGTCTTCATCAGAATTCGATAGCAAGGTACGCTGGAAAAAAATAGCAATGGTCTTTCAGGGTGCCATGAATGCGCTTGATCCCGTATACACAATCGAGAGCCAGCTACGTGAAATTCTAAGAGAGCACCACTTCCAAGGTAAAATAGACGAGAAGATAGGCGAATCGCTGCAACAAGTTGGCCTAGATTTGTCGATTGCAAAGCGCTTTCCACACGAGCTCTCCAGCGGCATGAAGCAGCGCGTTGTAATTGCAATGGCCCTTCTACTCAATCCTGATGTTTTGATAGCAGATGAGCCAACTACGGCACTCGATATGATCGTTCAGTCGCAAATAATCAGCTTGCTCAAAAAATTGCAGAAGGAAAAAGGAATAACGATAATTCTAATAACACATGACCTTGCCCTTGTATCGCAGATAACAGACAAGATAGCCATTATGTATGCCGGTCAACTGGTGGAGGTCTCATCTACAGGTGATATTTATAATAACCCTCGCCACCCATACACTCAGGCTTTAATCAAAGCAATTCCGAGGCTGAGGACAGAGGATAAAAAAATCCACTATGTCAAGGGGAGCCCCCCGTCATTGCTCAGTCCGCCTCTAGGCTGCCGGTTCTATGACCGGTGCATCCATGCAATGGATATATGCAAACGGAATCCTCCGGAGTTTAAGACAGAAACAGGCTACGTCAGCTGTTGGCTGCACGAAGCATCTGGAGAGAACCCCCAACCTTAAAAAGCATGGTCTGTTAAGAGTCACCACTGTACTCAGGTAATTTGAAAAATGACCAGTACGATACTAACATATTTTCCCTTTCCGAGCATCAGGGAAAAGCAAAAGAAAGTCCTTGATATGATCGAGTCAGCGGTCAATTCCGGCTACAGGCAAATTTTCCTCGAAGCTCCTACTGGCTTTGGTAAGACACCTGTTGCTATAACGCTTGCCCGCTATCTTGGTAGCTCCCATATCTGCACAGCAACGAAAGACCTGCAGACCCAGTATCGGCGCGACTTCCCCTTTGTAGTTGAGATAAAGGGAAGGAGCAACTTTCCTTGCATAGTCAAGGAGGATATGGGCCTCGATGAGAGCTGCAACTATGGTCCCTGCATTAAGGATGACACGTATGACTGTTCATACAAGACTCGCCTAATTGACTATAGGGTCGAAGGGCAAGGTACTCTCCACGAGATAATCAAGCTTGATTCTTTTGCAGAGCGCAAATACTTGGAGAAGATGAGAATCAAAACCAAAACTGGTCGACTTGGACTGGCGGCCATGTCATTACTATCACCAAAAGTGGATAGGTAATCATGCAACCCATACCGTCTACAATTATAGGTACTTTCTATCAGACATCTTCTATGCTGGTGCAACACAAAAACGTAAGCTCCTAATTCTAGACGAAGCACATCAGCTGGAAAGTGAAGTAGGAGATTTTAGAAGTTTTACGGTTCGCAAAAACATGCTTCCATTCTTGAAAATGCAGATGCCAGATAGTAATATTGATGATATTGAAACGTGGCTTGACCTTTGCGTGAAGCTAAAGGAGCGCCTATTTGAGTTTACGGAAAGGGCTCAAGGCATCATAGAACGTAGCAACCAGAAGGTGAGCCTAGAGCCCTATACTGAAAAGAATCTGATAGATGCGCTAGAACTTGACAAGAATCTTGCAGGAGTAATTGACGACATGAAAGCAAACAAGGATAATTGGATAGTGTCAGGTGTCCAGCGTGATACAGCAAACCAGCTGCAAAAGGTAACTCTGACTCCCCTAGATGTATCTAGTTATTTTAATACGATCCTCGACAAGGGATCTATATCGCTTTTGATGAGCGCCACAATTCTTAGCAAAGACCATTTGTGCAAGACTACAGGCCTTGACCCTGAAAAAGTTAAATTCTTACGGATTGAAGATTCCGATTTTCCAGTCAAGAATAGGCCTATCCATTTGATGAATGTGGCATGGCTCAGTGCCAAAACAATGAACCTGAGCATGCCTAAAATTGCTCAGGCAGTAGACAATATCATGTCAATACACAGGAATGAGAAGGGCATAATACATACTACATCCTATTCCCAGCTCCAGTTCATTAGGGACAACATAAGCAAGGAAAATGCTAGCAGGCTCATCGAGACAGCATCAAGCCTTGATAGAAGCGAAGTACTGAAGAAGCATTATGAGAGCAAAAATCAGTCGGTTCTGATATCGCCCTCTCTTCACCTCGGAGTAGATCTGAAGGATGACTTATCAAGATTTCAGGTGATTGTCAAGGTACCATATCCAGACCTCACTGACAAGAAAATCGCTGCAGAAAAAAAGACCGTGACCCAAAGTGGTATACTTGGAACACAGTTCTAAGACTCGTTCAGGCATATGGCAGGAGCGTTCGAAGTAGCGAGGATTATGCAACAACGTACGTCTTAGACAGCAGTGTCTCTTACCTTCTTAAGAATGCGCATGACTTGATGCCTCAGTGGTTTACGGAAGCGATCGTGCAGTCCTAGAACATTTTTATGCTCTGGGTCGATCAGAAAGTGTGAAATTTGTCAAGCGACAAAGCTGTTGCTTCCGGTGGCAATGAAGGCTACACAATATTTGGCATCAGTTCAAACATGGCGGCAACTTTGATACTTATTTCGCCAATTTTGTATACCCTCGTAGCATATCCTGACACGTTTACCCTTTCTTGGAACGAGGGTAGGGGCGGCTTTTTGTTTGCGATGGCATTTATTGCAGCCGAGCTTATTGGGCTCAAATATTCCCTTACTAAGAGAAGATTTCTCATGGTTGCAGGCATGGCAGACCCTCACTATCTCATATTTTTTTGCTTTGCCCTACGGACTAAGTGATTACATCAGAAATGGAAAAGATGTGTACAACGTCTCACTGGTGGACAGCTGGATGTGGATGTGGGACTTTATTGTAATGGCCACGTTTGTCGCCAGCTCACTGGTATTGTTATTTGGCAAAAAATGGTACAGGATAGCGTCTGCAGGAGCTATATATCTGGTAGGAAGCGCGCTCATCCTCGCTCTTGATGCATTTTTTCCATTTGATTCTCTTGGGCCTCTTCAGGTTATAGTGCCAATTTATTTGCAGATCGATCAGGGTGTTGTCAACTTTATAGATAAATCAATTATTAATATCGGCCCGCAAATGCAAGAAAATCCTGCAGACCCCGCGGTCGCAAAAGGTAACCTCCTTGTGTTGAATGGGCTCAATGGTCCCTTTGCATTGCAGGTTTTCTGGCCGTCGGCGGGTGTCCACAGTATGATAATCTATACCCTTGTCATGCTCGCGTTGCTCCTCAAAATGAATATGCCATTAACTAAAAAGCTGATCTACTTTGCCACCGGAACTTTGGGAACTATTGCTGTGAATCTGGTTAGAATCATTTCGCTTTCCCTATATGCGCTTGTAGTCACTACAGACATACAGGAGTGGGAGGCATTTCACTCCATAGCTGGAGAAGTGATGTTTCTACCCTGGCTTGGAGTATACCTCGGAGTAGTAATCTACATCGAGAACAAGAGAAATCGCAAGTTGCAAGCAGGAGCGACTAGGGAAGCACCAGACTCTAATCGGTCAAGTGCCTAGAATCAAGCATTTGGTTTAGCCTCGTGCTATCCTAGTTACCAGGCGTAACAACATGGGCATAAGCCTCTTCTCTTTTCAGAGGTTAAGTGCCACGTAGTCCTCAATATCTACCAGTCAGAATATATACAGGCTTGCTGTGTGATAGATAGAGGGTTTTTTTGGTTGGTGCAAAATAGTTTTCCGATGAGAGAATGGCATGTTGAACACATGGAAAAGACAGTTGTAAAGTGCACGTCAAGGGTCTGTCAGAAAATGCATCAGGATGGGAGAAGAGAAATCACAAAAAATATGGCAGCCTTGCAAATATCAGCAGACAAATTGAATATGATATTAAACATGGGGTTACCAGCGAGCAAGTTATCTCTCTCTTTGAGAAAATTCGTAATGATTACATCTTTTTCAACTCTGAGAAAAGCTAGCGGTTCAATGGAAAGATTGGCTGAAATAGAAAATCAATTTAGCAAACCCAAAATAAGAGTGCCCCAATGGCGCTAGTATAGTACTCTGACATTTCACCACTCCTGCTAATCTTCAGTCCCTATTCTTTTATTAATCTAAACTTGAATTTCTCTATCCTTGTTCTGAACCACAAAACTTCAAATTTTCGACCGAAACAAAGAATTTGGATTAATAAGAAAATAAACCATTTTATTTTCGTTTCCCTGATGACTTCTATATGCCTATAGTAACAGTCGCTATGTACAGCGGGAGAACGCAAACTGAAAAGGATCGGTTGGCGGAGACAATAACTGATGATGTTGTAAGGATATGGAAGTTACAGAAAAAAGACATAATTGTAGTCTTCGAAGAAGCGCCTCATGGAAATTGGTATGCTGGAGGCGTTAGGTTATAGTATTCGAGACACTTATCGATGTTTGAGTATCTCGCCATCAAGCTTTATCACTTGTTAACAATAAGAAGATATTGCCCGTTAATAATTTCTGCTCCTCACCTATGAAAGAATAATCAGCTTCCAGCAATAAAAACCGATGTGAGCTCTTGACTATTGGCTAAGTTTCTCATACTTAATAATGAACTCTTGTTATGATCTGCTATCATTACGAGGTGTCTCAAGGGAGCCGCTAAAAATGCCACTTGAGGGCATACTATGAAAGACAAGAATATAATATCTCTATCTTTTTGAATAAAAGCTCTGGCTATTTCAGACAAACGGATGCATATTTGAGCCTTCGAAATGCGTAAGTAACGTCTTTATACTAATTTTTCTATCTTTAGAACGCGCCAATTGCGAGTCAGTATAATTCTGTAACCTCCTTTGCCCAAGAACAGCGGGTACCGATGTTATAGCGCGAAAAATCTGAGAGATATTCTTGTCTTGTCCGTTTATCGTACCAAACTTTCATTGTCTCCACTCACAATTTCTTTACACGATGTCAGTCGCCAATGAACCAAACGATCAAAGACCAATTGTATCGACGTCTGTCAATTTGGGGATGTCTAAATTTTGTCATACTACCTTGGCTTTGGTTATCCGTTACTATAACGAAAGTCGCATCTTAAAAGTGGTTGGAACTTTTCGTCGATGCAGTAAGCATTTCTAATGAACATCTTGCATGCGTTATAATCCTCAAGTTAAATAGGCAATTTAATCATCAGATCCACAATTGGCGGCAACTGACAATAACTACCCGATAGTGGCAGATAATGATGGCATTAAACTCAAGACTGAGAAAATGGTCATAGACAAGCTCTATTATTGCATCTACGACAACAAGGTTTTTTTATTCTACAAAGATGATCAATCTTTGCTTCATTGCTATGAGGTACAGAACCCTGATGCAGTGAAGGAGATAGCGGAAAAGCCTTCCGAGCTTGATAGCATTCTCGCAAGGTATGCTGACATCAATCAGGGTCAGCCTCAATAAACGTTATATTGGACCATGCTGAATAATCTCGCACGATGTCTACAAGCACCAACTCAGTCAGGCATAGCAGTTCAAGTAACGAGATATTCATTGGGAAAAAACCACTCATGACATATGTTACAGCAACCTTAGTGCAGCTGGCAAACGAGCCAACAGTAGTAATAAAAGCTAGAGGAAAGAGCATTACAAGAGCGGTAGATGTGGCACAGATTATTGTAAAACGTATGGACACTCTTGGATACAAGATCGGACCAATTAAGCTCGGCTCCGAGACGGTCCAATCAGATGACGGCAGGCCTAGGAATGTCTCCACCATAGAAGTCCCTATTTCTCGTGCTAAGTAAAAATTTATAACATAACTATAGACGTGTGGCAGTCCTCAGTCCTCGCTTGGTACCGTAGAACGTATTTCTTTGCTGCCTAGTTAGTTATGTTTAAGCAGGTTGTAGAGCGACACGTTAGCTTCGTGTATGTCAAGACAATAGCATGCGTTGGCATCGCGCGTTATTGGGTCGTAGGTCAAAAATTAATAGATGATTGATGATAATAGATGTGACGGGGTGTCAAGAGGGGACATTTAGCCTTTTGAGGCCATCAACGGGAGGCTCTAAAAAACCTGAAGGCAGCAACAGGGTTACGTCCTACATATCACCCCTCTATAGCAGCCAAGGCTTAGTAGCGACCAAGAGATTGCTTCAATGCGAAGGCTGGGGCAATGGCAATCAAGAATGCTGGCGTATAGTTTAAGATGACTGAAGCTGTAGGTACACCGTTAGGCATTTCATCTAAATTAAACAACACTCGGACGTGCAGAAATGATCCCATGCTGAGATCTAAATATTCTTTGTAGCCATCAAAACCATGATATAAAAATATCCAAAGGACGGATTACATCGGTGAGCTAAATCGGAGTGATTTGTCATGGAAATTTATGATACGAGGGATTCTTCAGCACTGTAAAAGTAAAGGTCGAGGAGACCCATTCCTCGATGCACTTTTAGACACATTTCTTCAACTTTCCTCACGGCTGGTTCTGCGATGACGCCGCCTGCAATAGAAAGCTAATCCCATAATATACCAGCACAGCTGCAAGTACCAATCCTAGAATTGGATAGTATTTTGACTTAAGAAGAAAATCTACCCTTGAAGCAAAATACGCAGTGGATGCAAGCCACACATAATCCATCCAAATGTGAAGCGCAAAGAGTATAACAACACCTGTGCCTATGCCAAACGCTCCAGAGTCGGCTATCAATTTCAATCCAGCTGTGAACCACCAGAGAAGGAAGAAGGGGTTAAGCGCAGTCAGTGCGACACCTACAACAAATGGACCTTTGCTCGCCCGTGATGATGTGAGGCACATTATGCGTCCCCTTTCTCTTAACAGTACTGGCTATTTGCAAGCTTGCAAAGGCAAGGATCGCTATTCCACCAACGAATGCTATGATGTCAGCATATCTTTTTGCGACGTCAAATGTGAATAGGCCCGCTCCTAGGAGGATGATTAGTGGCAGCTCCACTACGGTGTGGCCGTATGCGACTTTCACTCCGGACCACCCATCAAGGCGGATGCCATAAGCCAGATTGGCAAAAAATAAGGGGCCAGGAGCAAGGACACCTAATGCTGAGAGAGCAATTACCTCGGTGCCAAAGTCCAGTACGTTCATTGCCTTTGTGATAAGGTTGTCATGGTACTGTTAAGGTTTTCTACATCACGGAAGTGCTTAAAAGCAACAGCCGCTGTAAAAAATTACGTAAATTGGTTGACACTATCCGCACTATTAAGCTCATCAGCAAATGGGGTACCGATATGGCCTTAAGAAGGAGGCGTCCTGTTGTGGCGGTTTTCAGCATGACCCATTACTGTAACTTTTACTGTCCCATGTGTCCCTTTGGCAATCCGGACAAGGAAGGGCAGATAACGCTCGCAAAGACCTCTGACCTTACGACAGAACAATGGAAAATGGTCTTTGACAAGGTGTCGAAATATTGTGTATGGTGCATAATAGAAGGTGGAGAGCCCACAAGCAGACCAGACTTTATGGAGCTTGTTAAATATCTGCACAGCATCAAGATGCCGATAACGCTTATCACTAACTGCTCGCTTCTGCACACGATCGACTTGGCTAATCTTAGAGAGTACATTCAATTTGTGACGTGCAGTATCGATTCCACTTACGAAGAGCCATACTGCAAAGTGCGAGGAGTGTCCTCGCAGGTATTCCGGAGAGTGATGGATAACGTGCACTTGCTGACAAAGCATCAAGTACCTCACTACTTTAACAGCGTGATAACAAAATTCAATACG
This sequence comes from uncultured Nitrososphaeraceae archaeon, assembly GCA_963786915.1. Lineage (GTDB taxonomy): Archaea > Thermoproteota > Nitrososphaeria > Nitrososphaerales > Nitrososphaeraceae > Nitrososphaera. The sequence continues at coordinate 103,425 of CAWBAU010000004.1, read as the reverse complement.
CAGGAGTTCATTGATCAGACTTACTTTGAGAGGGCAAAGGAGCTCGGAGCAAGTGCAATATCTCTTACCTTCGTTGAAGACAGATCTGATGTTGAGTATTCACTGTTGCCGGATAGGGAAGCCATGGTCGAGGTCTGCAGAAGTATTCTCAACTACATGAAAAAGCCTGGCTCACTTCATATGCTGATACCCCCAGAATATTTTCAGCAAATAATAGAGCATGGCCGGACGCTCTTTGACGAATGCGGAGTTTGGAAGAGCGTCTTTGTGAATGGCAACGGAACTGTCATAGTACCCTGCTGGAAGTATAACTCTCCCGAGAATACATATAGCCTACTTGAGAAGAGCATAGATGAAATTTGGAACGCTCCCGAGTGGGACATTGCTAGAACATGCCACGATTGCAAGGTGCTCGGTTGCATCTGGACTTCTTCACAACCCGTCCGGACTATTGCCAGAAGCTACATGAAAGGTATCTCCAAGATAATTAGCCAACACAGTCCAGATCTTCAAGAGATGACTTAACAAGGAATACCTTGTGAGTCTGTGTATACCTTTTCTATTATTATGGGGAAGAATCTAAGGATAAGCGAAATAGTTACCTATGATAATAATCATAACGCCAGGACGACATGATCAAAGGTGGTATTAGCGTTGAACAACCAATGTATTACCTCCAATGCGTCATTTTTAGATACATACCGATGGAAATATCAGCAATCTCAGAGATATCTATGACATCGGTAGCATAATAGAAAAGCTATACACCATTTATAACAACATCTCATTGACTACCCACCATAGACATCGTAATATTAAAGGAACTCATAGACTTTATAGTAAAATAGATCTAATTTTTTATTACGAAGAACTATTCGTTACAGACAGAAATAACATGTAAATATCAAACTTTGAAGTATTATAATGCAACATGCTAACCGATAATGGCGAGGGTCTTAGACTTCCATTGCGGAGCGCCCAGCATGTCAAGTTGCTGCATGCTTTGAGCGTGCCTCTGTCTACGTCGTCATCAAGGAAAGCGATATCAATGCATTGAGCGTTGACGCAGGAGAAAAACTGATGGCGGTGGAGGGCGACTCTGCGCCAGACGTCAATGCCTTCAAGATAATATTATACCTTTGTGCACGGCACGACTATGATCTCAAGTATCTCCTTGAGGAAAATGAGCTCGAGATAACGAAAAGGCGCCACCTACTACTCAAAGAAGGTGAATAGCCCTCTGCCTTATCTGTTTGCAGTCAAAAGGCAAGAAAAGACCAGAATCCGATTTTGATCTTGACCTGATATTGACGCCGCTCAATCTTGCAGCAAAGTAAGGATCAAGATAACACTCAGCACAGCCAAATCATCCCAGCATCCTCGTGAGCAGCGATATATCACTCGTTGCCAGCATGATAATAGACTATTACTTTTCTAGTTTGTATCAAAACCCCCTGTACCGTTAATATCTTTCATATAGGCAACAGAGACTTCACCTTCATTAACTATCAAGAACAAATCATCTCAGCAAATGAAACCGAAATCTAATCGCGAAGATTTTGCTCAAATCCTCGACCTAAGAGTGCAATGCAGAGGCAAGAAGGTTACAATCATAGGAGACATCCATGGCTGTTATGATGAGCTCTGTGAGCTCCTTGATGCGGTTGACTGGTCACCCCAGAGTCATGTTCTGATACTAACTGGTGATCTAATTGATCGGGGCCCCAAAATTAAGGAGACTCTTATGTTTGCCATGAATACTCCTTGCGTTTATTCGCTCATGTCAAATCATGAAAAGAAGCTTCTGAGATATCTTAGAGGGAATCAAGTACAGACTAGAGCTCTTGTCAAGACAACTGAGCAATGCGGCGAGACATTTCTCGAGAGATCCGTCATTCTTGAAATGGTTAGAATCTCTTCCATGGATAGTAAGGTGGGCAGACAGTTCATACGTTGTACATGCAGGGATACGTCCAGATAGACCTATCACCCGACAGGACAAGGACCACTGTATCTTTATTAGAACATGGAACCCAAAAACTAAGAAAATTTCCAATGAGGGCATAGATCGATGGTGGTATGAATATCCTTATCTCTACCCATCACAGAGGCATCACTCTGCTCCTTCAATAAAGATCTTTTTCGGGCACCAGCGACATGATAAGGCATGGGTCTCTCACTGGGCCTGCTCATTAGATGGCGGGATTGTATTCGGTGGAACCTTACGAGCATATGAAGAAGGCAAAGGAATTCTAGAGATTGATGCTAAAAGAGTCTACGAACTCGACGAAGAAAAAAGACCTTCATCCCCTTCAGTTGCAGTTTGACCTATCCGTGTAGATAAAATTCTGGAAGATATAGCATGAACCACAGGTCAATACGCAGGAGATAATGTCAAATGACAGTTTTTAATTCACTAAGGATCGATTGTAGAGGTTTAAATCGTCTCATTCATCTAATTCTTCTTAGCTTCTTGAGCATATAGTCATAGCGCTGGCTGGATTTGTTTTCTTAGGTATTTAACAGTGCCTTCGCAATTACCGCAGCTGGTAACATATGGAGGAGATCTAAAATAATCTTGGAGGAATTCAGGAGATTTTCTCTTTGATCTTTTGTGCTATTTTGAGTATTTCCTCCTGGGACGCGACCCTTCGGGAAGGCCATTTTCCATCTGGACTGTCATCGTGAAATCGCGGAACAATGTGAACGTGTACGTGTGGAACGATCTGGTTTGCAGCAGTACCGTTGTTCTGCCCCACATTAAAGCCATCAGCCTTTACTGTGGATATTATTGCCTTTGCAATTTTGGGTACCAAAGAATACAATCTCCCTACCTCAGCAGGAGGCATTTGCAGCAACGTTTCGTAATGCTTTGTAGGCATCACTAACGCATGTCCTGGATTTATGGGGTATTTATCCATAAGGGCCAAAAAGCCGTTGTCGCGGTGGATAGGCACGCAGGGCTCTTGTCCAGCTATTATGGAGCAGAAGATGCAAGATTTGCTCATGCTGTGCGTGTCTGTTCGTCTGTAGATTGGCTGGTTGTTTATTTTTTGCTATTAGGGAATATGAATTTTTAAATAGACCAAAGGTCGGAATTTTACATAGATGGGAGAAACACTTGAGCTCGATACCTTTGACATGTCTTTCTCTTTCCGCTGCCCCAAGTGTGAATACTTGAACGAAGAGGTGCTTGCCAAGGATCTTTCAAGCGGCAATGCAGAATGCGGCATGTGCGAGACAGTTTTCAAGGTGGAAGGGATTGACGCTGTTAAGATAACGGCCACTCTTGAGTAACTGAAAAATCTTAAAATATGCACCTATGTCGATAATTATAATGGAGCTCGAGAGTAGAAAGACGCTCGAGGGGCCGGAGAGAGCTCCGCATCGGGCAATGTACAAGGCAATGGGGCTAACAGACCGAGATTTAGATAAGCCTCTGATAGGCGTGTCCTCAACCTGTAATGAGGCCACGCCCTGCAACATTCATCTCGGACGGCTTGCTCAGAGCGCTAAACTCGGCGTAAAAGACGCAGGATGCACGCCAAGGGAATTCACCGCAATTGCAGTTTCCGATGGCATTGCCATGGGCCATGAGGGAATGAAAGCCTCTCTTGTGAGCCGCGAGATAATCGCAGATTCTATTGAAGTAATGGTGAGAGCTCATCAATACGACGGCCTAGTGGGCATATCAGGCTGTGACAAGAGCTTGCCCGGGACACTAATGGGTATGGGCCGGCTCAACCGTCCCTCCATATTTGTTTATGGTGGGACTATCATGCCAGGTATATGGAACGGCAAGCAGGTAACAGTTCAGGATGTATACGAAGCTGTCGGGGCATATGACGCCGGCAAGATGACATTACAGGAACTCACCAGCCTTGAAAATGTTGCATGTCCTAGCGTAGGATCGTGTGCTGGCATGTACACTGCAAATACGATGGCCTCAATAAGCGAAGCACTGGGCATGTCACTTCTAGGAAGCGCCTCCGCTCCAGCAGAGAGTAAAAGGCGGCTCGAAATCTGCTACAACACTGGCGGGGCCATAATGAGATTGCTTGAAAGCAACATCCGACCGCGCGACATTATGACCTTTGAAGCCTTTGAAAATTCGATTATGATTGCGAATGCAATAGGGGGCTCGACCAATGCTGTCCTGCACCTCCTCGCAATAGCGAGGGAAGTGGGAGTAAAACTGAAGCTTTCAGACTTTGAAAGGATTCGCAAGCGCACTCCCCACCTCGCGGACATGAGGCCGGGAGGGATGTATATCATGGCGGACTTGGATAAGGTTGGTGGCGTGCCGGTAATACTCAGTAATCTGCTCAAGAAGGGGCTCTTAAATGGCAATGTCCTGACAGTCAGCGGCAGAACCATGAAGGAAGATTTGGACTCGGTCAAGTTTAACTTCCAGAGTGACAATAGGGTAATAAGACAACTTGACAACCCAATCAAGCGCGAAGGCACACTTAAGGTACTTAAAGGCACACTTGCGCCAGAGGGCGCGATAATGAAGCTTGCAGGAGTACAAAGCAAAAAGTTTGTCGGTAGAGCGAAGGTATTTGACACGGAAGAGGAGGCATTTGAAGCCGTATCAAAGCGCAGGATAACAGAAGGTGATATACTCGTTATCCGTTATGAGGGACCAAAAGGAGGGCCCGGCATGCGAGAAATGCTGGCAGTAACAGCTGCTGTAATGGGACAGGGACTAGGGGAAAAAGTGGCGATGGTAACAGACGGGAGGTTTTCGGGCGCGACGAGAGGATTTATGATAGGTCATGTTGCTCCTGAAGCGATGGTGGGTGGACCAATTGCTCTAGTCAGGGAAGATGATCAAATCATGATTGACATGCAAAAAAGCCGAATAGACCTTATGGTTTCGGAAGGCGAGCTAAGAAAACGAATCAAGAAATGGAAGCCTATCAAGCCACGCTATACTACTGGTGCTCTTGCAAAGTATGCATTACTAGTCGAGTCTGCATCAGAAGGTGCAGTCATGGCCTCTATGAAGTGACAAAGGTTTAAATTTTATTTTTACTTCAAAGAGACAATTATAGGTAGGAGAACATGAGCAAAAGTGATTACCTTTGGCCATCTCAGAGGCAGTTCAATCCACTTACAGAAGCTGGCCACTGCTGAAAATCAGTTTAAACTTTTTGAGAAGCTCTACTCTATTTACGAAAGGGTCTTCATTTTAGAGTCGCTTATTGGCCCCGAAGAGCTAGCCGAAATGTCTATCATTGGCTTTGATCCAGGACTTATTGTAACATGCGACAATAATAATTTCATAGTTAAAGACAGGGATGGAAGAATTGTACAAAGCTTGCCCGCAAGGGAACCTCTATCAAGCCTCCGGGAGATAATACCCAAAGTAAATGATGATCGCTTTCGTTATGTCGGTGGCGCAGTAGGTTACATCAATTATGATGTCATGCGGTTCTGGGAGCATATGCCAATCAACAAGAAGAAAAAAGCTAGCAACTTTCCGCTGCTAGAATTTGGTATCTACGAGGATGGGATACTCTTCAACCACAAAGAAAACCAAGCTTACTATTTTCACTTAGGAAAATCGCGGCTAGAGGAAATAGAACACAAGATGGCTCGAGTGAAAAGTAAAGATGCTAAGTTCTCCTATTCGACACCAAAGAAGAATGTGACGAAAAAACAGTTTGTAAAAATGGTGACAAAGGCTAAGCGCTACATATACGAGGGTCACATCTTCCAAGTTGTACTTGCAAAGAGCATGGATTTTAGGGTAAAGGGCAATCTCATTACTCTATATGCTAAACTCCGAGAAGTAAATCCCTCACCATACATGTATATGCTAAAAATGTCTAATAGGTGCATAATAGGCTCTAGCCCTGAAATGCTAATTCGTGTTACAAGTGACTGCGTTGAGACCTTCCCTATTGCAGGCACAAGGCCTGTAGTGCAGGATGAAAAGAAAAACGAGCAGCTGCGTCAAAACTTGCTTGAAGATGAAAAAGAGCTAGCCGAACATACAATGCTTGTCGACCTGGCAAGAAATGACATAGGAAGGGTGTGTGAGTTTGGCACTGTCAAGGTAAAGGAGTTCATGAGCGTAAAGCGGTTCAGCCATGTGCAGCATATCGTCTCTCATGTCGTAGGTAGATTGCAAAAAAATTTTGATTCATACAATTCTATCAAAGCTGTCTTTCCTGCTGGCACTGTCTCAGGGGCTCCCAAAGTTCGGGCGATGCAAATAATCGATGAACTTGAACCTTCTCTCAGGGGACCCTACGCTGGTGCTATAGGCTATTTTTCATTTAATGGTTCATGCGACTTTGCAATAACGATAAGGTCCCTGTTTGTAAATGGCATCAAGGCCTATTTCGAATCTGGAGCAGGTATAGTTATCGATTCTGATCCGAACCTTGAATGGGCAGAAACAGAACATAAGGCAAACGCGATACTGTCTGCCCTAAAGAAGGCTGCATCAGGCTGTTAGCCTTCTTTGCTCAATCGAGTAGGCATCTGTATTTCTTTATTCTTTGATTTTACTCTGGATAAAACAAAAAAAAGAGCATTATCTAGATGGCACCCTGAAGCTGGCTCAGAAACTACAGATCTGGTTTCATTTATATCACTGTGATAAAAGTCTCAAATGAATACTATTGATACTGAATTGTTATGTATAAAACAATAGATCTAGTAATAAAATCGCAAGTGTTCAAGCCTCATTTAAATTGAAAAATTTTTAGTGGCTTGTAGGCGGCCTTGCAAACATATTGTTTGCATTTATATGGTATTCCACTGCAAGTGCAGGGTCCTTCTGCCTTCCAGTAAGAATGCCGACTACCACATCATCCTTTTTGATCAGACCTTCCATGCGTAACTTTCTGACACCGGCTGGGACTGACGCTGATGCCATTTCGCAGTCAAAGCCGTTCAAACCAACAATGGACATGCCGTCGCTCATTTCCTTGTCGCTTACCTGCACTACTACACCATTGGTAAAATCTAGCGCGCGCAGTGCCTTGATAATATTGGCAGGCCTGCCAATCTGGATTGCAGTTGCATGTGTCTTTGGCCTGATTCCTTTCTTGTCTACGTCAGCATAATAGCGATCAATAATTGTCAGATCTGGCCTCCCACCATTCCATCTCAGAGGCTTATCCTCAAATAATCCATTGTATAGTTTGTATAATGCGTTTGCTCCTTCCGCATTCACAACTACCAGTCGCGGAATTTTCTTTATCCAGCCCCATTCATAGAGCTCAAGCAAGCATTTCCCGCAGCTGGATGTGTTACCTAGAGCTCCACCCGGATACACTATCCAATCCGGTGGGTTCCAATCGAGGTATTCAAGGGCCCTATAAAGGATGGTCTTTTGACCTTCCAGACGGAATGGGTTGACTGAGTTGACAGTGTATCCCCCCGTTACTTTGGCATTTTGAAGCGAAACAGTTAGAGCATCATCAAAATTTCCTTGCACCTGTATTACCTGTGCGCCAAACTGGAAGGCCTGACCAAGCTTGCCAGGGGCAATTTCGCCTCTTGGGATGTAAACGTCGCATGCTATATTTTCGTTTGCAGCATACATTGCGAGCAGAAGCTGAAGTGTTGCCAGTGGAAGCACAAACTATCCTTTTTACCCCAAGCATCTTTGCATGTGTCATGGCACTTGACATGCCATTATCCTTGAACGAGCCTGATGGATTGTATCCTTCAGGCTGAAGAAACAAAGAATTGTGGTCCATACTTGTATACTCAGCTACCTTGCTCATCTTGTAAGGTTTTGAAAGGCGGCCCTCAGAGCCGTCAAGTGACACCAGCAAACGGGCGCATTCTTCAAAATCTTCTGTGTCGATGCCGGCAAAATTGATAAGTTCCCGAAATCGCCATACCCCACTTTCATCGTAGATGTTTCCGCCGTGATCCCTACGGTGGTAAAACTTTTCGATTAAATCGGGGCTTTGCTTCTCGCTATACTTTATATCCAGAAGCGAGCCACATGAGCACCTGTAAATATCATTGTTAATCTCATGAGTCAAACCGCATGAAGGATTGATGCATTTTTTGACAGTGCGTCGCTCCATATCAATTGAGACTTCTGATTGTTATTTAGACGTTTATTCTATAGGTGTTGCGCTACTTTTTGGTGGTTCTCTCATACATTTTCAGTAGCTGCTGGATGATACCATCCATATCCTCCTCCCTCACTTCAGGCGAAACGGCATTTTTGAGTAAATTGCTCACCGTGCTGGAGATTTCAGAGCTGACCTCGTCAAAGCTATCCATGTCGCTATAGCTCTGTTGATAAAGCCTTCTCAATCGCATCGCATACATGTGAGTTTGTTCATTCATTGTGACGTCGTAGCTGCCGATTGTTGACCTTTATCTTCTCCTTTATCATCTTCTACACGTAACCAGACTATAGCCTTTAAAAACCTGTCTACAATACCTACTTAAAATCTAGGATTATCTGGAGCTTGAGCAACCCTTGATGCCTGTGACCGCGGTGACAGACAATGGGGTTACAGCGTTGGTTTTAACGCTCGAATGTTATAATGGCTGGGTGCTATAATAATAAGAATGCCATTTGATAGCAGGTGGATAAAGCCACAGGGAGAAAGCGTCGGTCATAAATTGCTTGAGGGCATCAAGCCGCAGGCGCCGCTGAAACCAAGGATAGAGGAAGCCCAGAAGAAGTTGCATATGCAGATCGCAAGACTGGACGCCATAACCTCAAGAATGCAAGAAAAAGATAAGCTAATTTTCAAGCGCGTCGTTCTAGCGATGCAGACTCACGATTCTTCGCATGCAAAGGTGCTATCGGGAGAGCTGTCGCAGATTCGAAAGATGAACAAGATGGTCACATCAGCAAAGCTAGCTCTAGAACAAATACAACTTAGACTAAATACAATGACAGAGCTTGGAGACGTAGTAGTAACGCTGAGCCCTGCAATGTCTGTGATAAAGGGATTGCAAAGCGGACTATCGGGAATGATGCCGGAAGCAGATCAGTCATTTGGACAAATATCAGAGCTGCTGGGAAATATCATGACAGACTCCGGACAGATACCAAACAGCGAGATCGCAAATTTCAACACAATAAACGAAGACACTTCACAGATAATGGAGGAAGCAAGCGCTGTAGTAGAAATGAACATGAAGAACAAATTTCCAGATTTGCCTTCTTCAAACATAACCGCAAAGAACTTAGAGGCGACAAGCTACTAGCTCCAACCTACCGCCTCTCTCTTTTTTATTTCTGACTTGCTATTTTTTTGTACTTGTTTTTTTATTCTAGATATTGTAGGGTAGCTATAACCTTTCTCCCTGTACGTCCTGATCATGGTTTTCCAATTATTAAGTCGCCATTTTGCTTGGTCTTCTGTGAGGGAGAGTGTTTCTCTTTTCACCAGACTCTTTCGGCCAGGCATCAAATATCCACCGCTTTCCGCAGCGTGGCGGCTGTACGCAAACCTCAGGCCTGACAGTAGGTCAGATGGAGGAAGCGACCTAATATACAGGGCAATTTCTCTGCTTTGCTCTTCTGAGATGTTTAGTTTGAATATGAATTCTTTTACATGCATATACCCCCTAGTAAGGATTTTGAATTAATAAGTTTTATTTCTAAACTCGGGTTTAGAAATATTCCTACAGCAGCCCCTTCTTTTTGCCCGCTCTTCGAAATGCTTCTACCGCAGAATCTAAATGTTCTTGCTGGTGTATTGCACTGAGTGAAATCCTAAGCCGAGCCTGCCCCTTTTTCACTGTAGGATATCTAATTGCTTGGACAAAAACACCTTCCTTTAGCAACTCATCGGAAAGCTCTAACGCCTGTACTTCCCCACCAATCATGATTGGAATTATCTGGCTTGCTGAGCTTCCTAGTTCAAATCCAACCCTTTTCATCGCTGATGAAAAATAGAGTATATTCCATTGAAGTCTTTTTTGCAAATGTCCCCTCTTTGCTATCGGAATAGCAGTGATTGGGCAGAACACAGGTGGACGGGGAGTGCTGAAGTATAGATAAACTGCCTTGATGTATTGATCAAGAGTTCTCTTATGGGCATTGTGGTAGCTACGTAGCCTCCAAAACAACCTAGCCCCTTGCTCATACTGCTGACATGAATGTCAAAATTAACCCCCAATTTAGCCGGCATGCCTGAAAAAGCGGGGCCAAAGATAAAGTCACCATGGGCATCGTCTACGATAGTTATTGCATCGTGATGGTCTGCTATGCTCTGTATTTCTGATAATTTTCCTACATCCCCATCCATGCTAAAGATACCCTCTGTTATCACAATTTTTCTCCCTTGGCCCCGACGCATTAGTTTTTGTAAATGATCTATGTCATTATGGCGAAAGACAGTAATTGTCGCACCGCTTAGTCGGCATGCATCGACTACGCTAGCATGGTTCAGCTCGTCGCTAAATATTGTTGTCTCTTTATCTGCAATTGTCATTACTACGCCCAAGTTCGCAGCGTAGCCTGTAGGGTATACCAGGGCTGATTCTTTCCTTCGGTGCTCTGCCAGCAGATCTTCAAGCTCAATGATTTTTGGATGGTTTCCTGCGATTAACCTTGAACTACACTGTGATACTTGCTTCAGTGCTCTAACAGTTTTTTCGACTACGTGCTCGTTTTGGGAAAGCCCAAGATAGTCATTGGAGCAAAGGTTTATGACTTCTTTGCCGTCGACTTTTGCAGTGGGACCCTTGGGTACGAGGGTTCTCAGACGGCGATATAAGCCGCTCTTCTCAAGAAAGTCAAGTTGTTCATTAACAAAGGCGGTCTTATGGTTTGAGCCCAATTTCTTTTATCATCGCAATATCCTTATTGACCGTGTTTCCTCCGGTAGTGAGATAGCCACCAGTGATGATACCGTTTGCTCCTGCTTTGAGGGCCAGTCTATCCTTATTCTTGAGGTGCACTTCTCTTCCACCCGCTATCTTCAGAATAGTTTTGGGCATTATAAAGCGCCATACTGCAATTGTCTTAATAACCTCAAGAGGATCCATCGACTCAAGACTCTGTAGCGGAGTCCCTTCTCTGCCCATCAAAATATTGACTGGAACCTCTTCAGGGTTGAGTGAAGCAAGAGAGAAGGCAAGTTCTAGTCGCTCGCCTGGAGTTCTCGCCCATTCCTATAATGCCCCCAGAGCATAGCTCTAATCCTGCCTTCTTGACGATTTTTGCAGTGTTCACTCTGTCAGTGAAGTTATGCGTATTGCATATTTTGGAAAAATAGCTCTCTGCAGCTTCTAGGTTATGATTGTAACGCTTGACGCCAAGCTTCTTCAGTCTACGTGCCATAGATAAAGTTACAAACCCTAGCGAGACATTTACTTCGATCTCCACTCTGGATCTGATTTCTTTTATCGCTTCACAGATCTGCTGAAAGTCCCTCTCAGGCGGACCCCTGTACGCGCATACAAGGCAAAAACTCGTAGCGCCTTCTTGCTTAGCCTTAGCTCGCCTTTTCAACCAGCTCTTTTTTCGACAACAATGGATATTTCTTGACACCAGTGTTGTAGAATGATGACTGTGCACAAAATGAACAATCCTCTGGGCACCTGCCAGATTTTGCATTTACTAGTGTTTCGACATCCACCCTGTCACCATTAAACGTCCGAGTGATAGCATTAGCAGATGCGGCAAGCATCAGTACATCATCCGTGCCAAGCAGACCCTCGGCCTCTTTAAAGGTAATTGAGTCACCCCTAAGGACTTTTTGCATACAATAGCGAATGAAGACTGTATCCGTCATGATTTCCTGCAAGTTGCAGCGGGTAATTAAAATTTCGGTCCGACACCTAATGTTAACGAATATTTCTAAACTCGAATTTAGAAATATTCATAGAGGTGAATGTAAAAAGTCTTCTTAATAATTATAGCTCGCATGACAGACTGTAGGATGTTCCCAGGATGTTTTGAAATTTATCAGTAACTGCAAATAAACTAGGAAATACTTACAACTATTCCTAGCTAGTACACATTAGATACTCCATGTTGCGAAATCACTGTTTCCTGTACTAATTAATATTCTAGTTCTTTCTAAGTCGCGTCTTTTCCCAAAATTAGGTCATAAAAGGGGGCCCCAGACAGCCGAAAAAGAGTCATTCTTGGCAGATCATTTCTTACTAGATGCGGAAACTAGAAAATGCGAATTTCGTCGGCTAAACGGATCGCCCAAAATAGTTCAAAAATGGAACGTTTTCTATACTGGACAAAAATCAATACCCTTTTTTTACTCTTGCTTTACAGTACTTTCCAACTAAGCTGTCCATTTACATATTCCACCCTTTTTGAACACTTTTCTTAACCATTAGCTAATTAAATTGCCCCACATAGGAGCTAATATGAAATATGCCTTCGCATATCTGCGCGTAAGTACAGAAGAACAGACGGTTCAGAATCAGAAACTATCTCTCGAAAAATGGGCACAACGAAACGATTACCTAATCTTGGACTCTTTTGAAGATCCTGCTATCAGCGGTAAGATTCCAGCTACCCAAAGGCGCGGATTTCAAGAAATGCTTGAGCTGGTAAAAATGACACGGGTGGATGCCATTTTAGTGTATGAGCTATCGCGTGTTGGAAGAACTTTCTGGGACACGCTAGATGCGATAAAGGCAGTTGAGCACTACACGTCTTTGATTTCATGCTCGCCTAGAGAATCATTTCTTCAAACAACAGAGTCCAGCATTAGAAAACTCATGATTGGGATCCTGACATGGGCTGCGGAGAGAGAACGTGAGCTTTTAGTCCAGAGGACAAAGGATGGCATGGACAGAGCCAAAGCAGCAGGAAAAGGAATTGGTCGGCCTCAAAAGGTAATTGACAAGAATGAGCTCATCACATTGCTTGCAGAGAATCACGCGAAAACAAGAATAGCGAAGAGTCTTGGCATTTCAAAAGCTACGCTTTACAAGAAATTAAGGGAGCTAAGATAGTTTCTCGATCTTCCTTACCAATTTAAGCTGTACATCTAGCAGGCTCTCGAGATCTCCCTTTCCAATCCCAAGAGGTGGAATTAAGAGCATAATATTGCCTAGTGGCCTTAGGTGTACGCCCAGCTTTAGTGCTTGTTGCATTATAAAGTAGTTTATGTGCTCTTTATTTTTCAAGATGTCAATAGGCTTGTTGTTCCTTGCCAACTCAATCCCGGCGAGTAGGCCCTTGTGCCGGATATCGGCTACTATTGGAGATTTCGAAAATTCAGGCAGTCTTGACGCTATATAATCTGTGCTCACTTTGAGTCGTTGCTTTAGATCATATTTTTGGTAATTCTCAAGGTTCGCTAGAGCAGGAGCACATCCTACAGGATGACCCGTGAAAGTGTGACCATGGTATAGGTGCTTGTTGTAACGATATTTTCCCAGAAAAGCATCAAAGATATGCCGTGTAGCAAGAGTCACTGCTAGCGGAAAATAGCCTCCGGTTAAGGCTTTTCCGAAACATACAATGTCAGGTTGTGACCTCTGTGCAAGATATTCCATGAGATTTCCTAGTCTACCAAATCCAGTTGCAATCTCATCTAGAATCAGCAAGATGTCGTAATCTCTGCACAGTCTTGCAACCTCTTTCTGATATCCTTTGGGGAAAATAATCGCGCCTCCTGCGATCTGAGCCCCGCTTTCCATAATGAGTGCAGCGCACCGATCCTTATGTCTTTTAAGAGTGGTCTCAGTTTTTTCAAGACACCATTCTACGACGTCGCTTTCACATGTAAATCTGCTCCCATATAGAACCGGGCTTGGAACCTTGTGCACATTCAACAAGAGCGGTCGGTATGCTCTGAAAAACTTCTCGATATATCCAGCAGACATTGCGCCGATCGTGTCACCATGATATCCGTGCTCCAGTGAGATGAATTCCCTTTTTTGATCTTTACCCTTATTATACCAGTATTGAAGGGCCATCTTCAATGCAACCTCAATCGCGGCAGATCCATTGTCCGTATAGAACACCTTATGCATCCCTCTTGCCATCCGAATGAGTTTTTCTGCAAGCTTTATGGACTGAGCATTGGCAATACCAAAGAGAGTAGAGTGCGGGATGCTTTTTAGCTGATCTATCATCGCCTGAACTACTTCGTTCTGCGTGTGCCCCCAGACGTTACACCACATGCTGGCACTTCCATCGAGATATTTTCTCCCTTCGCTGTCAACTAGGTAAAATCCGTCTCCTTTCACGATTACCCTGTTATTCCATTTTACCCAATCTCTCATCTGTGTATAGGGATGCCACACGAATTCCTTGTCGGCATTTTTCAGATTCAATTCAGTTAAATGCATGCTTTATCTGCACTCTAATAATATTTCCATGCGTGGCATCTTCATAACGGGTACAAACACAGGAGTTGGCAAGACATTAGTAGCCGCGGGGCTAGCTTGGGCTCTGAGAAAGCGAAAAATAGACGTGGGCATCATGAAGCCTTTTGCAACTGCAAACAGAGTTTTTTCAACCAAATACCGATCTCAAGATACCGCAATACTTGCAAAGGCCTCGGGGGTAAACGATCCTGACTGCAGATTGAATCCTTTTTTTTACCCAATAGCAGCCTCACCCCTCGTAGCCTCGGAGCTAAACCAGGGAGCTGCAGTCAATATCAAAAAAGCCATGCATTCATTGAAACATCTTGGCAACAAATACGATTTTCTAATTGCCGAAGGCATCGGTGGCATCATGGTACCATTGACTGAAAATGAATATTTTGCAGGTTTTGCAAAGCGCGTCGACATGCCTGTAATTATTGTCGCGACAACTAAGCTTGGAACCCTTAACCACACTCTACTAACGGTAATGGCCTGTGAAAAGTTTGGACTCAAAATCGCTGGAATAATCTTGAATAAAATTTCTAAAAAACCTAACATGGTAGAACAAAAGACATCAGAAGTTATTGAGAGGCTCACACACGTGAAAGTGTTAGCCGTAATCCCTTTTTCACATGAGGTAAATTATGCTCGCTATTGGCAAGGTTCTGGAACATGATTTAGACCTTGACAAATTATTATCCATGTAATAGCTTGAGACCACGATCTCCCTTGCGGAGGAGAAAACCATTGATATCTAAGACGATCCGTGAAAATGGAAACTTATTTGAGTCGATGTAGTAATTTTTATGATCAACCTCTAGTCGTTTTGCTGACACGATCCAAATATTTGCATCATGAGGCTGCACAGATTCGGCATGTTTTATCTTTGTGAGCTCTGCGTTTCCTTTTATTATTTGGATAACAAGAGATTTCTCCGGGCTATTGCTCAGCATCTTTAGTGAAGGAACAACTAGGTCCAGTTGGGAGCCTTTCCAATTAACCTTTCTCTCAGAGGGAAGGACAGAAGCAGTCAGCATAAAATGCAGCAATGCCTCACATAGGGCTACAAGGGACTCGTCATCTAAACCATGATCCAGCTTTCCTTTACACTTGTCAAGGATTTCATTACAATATCGTTCCGACTTTTCAATCTCGGCAGTAACTTCCATACGGATTTTTTCTTTGCCGATGATGTCTATGGTTGAATATAAAATGTCTTTGATGTCTGCAGGCACAGTTATTGCATACAAGCTAAGTTTATTAAATCTGTCAGAGACTATTGTATATATGGCTAGGGGAATAGCTACAGGTCTCCTTATCGCCTCGCTGATCCTCCTGATAGTGTATGGGGCCGATGTTGCAGTTGCCTCAAGCTCTCGAGACAGAGAAGGTTTCTTGCCTTTTGACGAGTCAATCAGGGGTGGGGCCTTTGGCGGGGGTGCAGTCATAATGTCGATAATTGCTTTCGTAATAGCGCGTAAAGAATATGCACCTATTGTATCTGTCTTGCTGTTTGTAAATGGGGGCCTCATCATCGCAGGAATGATTGCGCTTCTTGCACAAGGTGCGCTTTCATCGGAAGATTCCTCAAGCACATTACGTACGATTGGATCTACAATTGTAATGGGGGCTATACTCATAGGTCTTGGGGCATGGAAGCTTATAATTGATAAAAAAGGACTTGCTACGAGGAGAAAAGAGCCCGCTCAGAAATGAAAAGGTCTATCGGGACTAGGCTCGATGAATGACAACTATCAAAGCTAACTTACCAACGACAATTGTCTGTGAGAGGGTGTCCGTCTGTAGTGGCGGAGGTATTGGCGATTTACAAACCATGAAATAACAAAAGCATAATGGATCAGATGTTTATGCATCCCAGTGGGTAACATTTTATACAATCTCAGGATGCTTATTGCTATTATGAAGACAGCGATCCTTGCAGGGGGTTTTGGAAAAAGGCTAAAGCCTCTTACCGACACAAGACCTAAGCCAATGATTGAGGTCTTTAATGTCCCAATTATCGAATGGCAGGTAAGATGGCTTAGGAAATTTGGCGTCAAAGAGTTTGTGCTGTGCGTCGGATATATGAAGGAGCAGATAATTGACCATATGGGCAACGGCGCTAAATTTGGTTCCAGAATCGATTACTCATTTGAGGAGAAGCCTCTTGGAACAGGGGGTGCCCTTTTGAACGCTAAAGAACTTCTTTCCAACCAAGACTCATTTTTCGTGTTGAACGGAGATATTGTTACGGTACTCGATCCAAACAGGTTGAATATTGCAAATTCGAACGTTCTTGCCGTTGTTCCCCTCCGTAGTCCATTTGGAGTTGTTAAAATTGATGAGAATTCGATGGTCCGTGGATTTATCGAAAAGCCAGAAATCCATGATAAGTGGATTAACGCTGGAATATATCGCTTCACTCAACAAGTATTTGGATATCTGCCTCAAAAAGGCAACATTGAAGTTACTGCTCTGCCGGCGATGGCAAAAGAAGGAAAGCTGCGAGGTGTAAGATACAAAGATGTTTTCTGGCGCTCAATAGATTCTCACAAGGATATCGAAGAAGCATCCAAAGAGATGAAGGAAGCAAAACTATCATGAGTGTGGAAAAGGTAGGATATAGCCTCGGTCCTTTGCTGTCAATGCGCGATATTCTTCTCTGCGCCAATATGGCTGATCAGCATGAAAGCGTCAATTCAGTATGGGTCCCAGAATCTTGGGGCAGGGAATCATTTGCAACCCTCGGGGCCATGTCTCAGATTACCAAAAAAGTACTCCTGGGGACCTCAATAGTTAGCATTTATTCGAGGACGCCGGCAACGGTAGCCATGGCGGCTACCACCCTTGACATGCTTTCGGATAATAGGACAATAATCGGTCTTGGAGCAAGCACCGCAGCTATCGTTGAAAGCTGGCATGGTCTGAAGTTCAGTAGGCCTGCTAGCCGTATGAAGGAGTACATCGAATGCCTGAGGCTCATGACTAATGGCGAAAAGGTAGAATATAATGGCCAATTCTTCAAAATAAATAATTTCAAGATACTACACCAACCGCAAAGGACTCAGATCCCAATTTTTATGGCCGCTGTAAACAAAAAGATGGTCGCTATGGCATCGAAGCTGGCAGATGGTATATTATTGTATTTGAGGCCGATTGAAGAATTAAAAAAGACCACAGCTGAATTAAAGCAGGCCACGAAGGGAAGAAGCTTTGAAATTGCGTGCTCGTTTATATGCGCGGTATCAAACAAGGAGCCCGAAAAAGCAAGAGAACGCGCAGCAATAACCCTTGCGTTTTATATTGCTGTTGGAAAGTACTATGGCGCGTTTCTTGCAGAAAATGGCTTCAAGACGGAAGTTGAGCAGATAACTTCAGAGTATAGAAAATTGGGTGCAGTTACTGGCAGCAAAATTTGTTTCTGATAGAATGCTCAGCTCGCTTGTAATTTGTGGTAGCAGCGAAGAGTGTAGAAAGGCACTTTCAAAATTTGTTTCGGCAGGGATTACGCTACCCATTATGCAGTTCAATCCTGTTGGGGACTCCGAAAGCTCATTTAAGGAGATGCTATCAACCTTCTAAAATGCGCAAGGTAGCAATCTCCTCATGGGCAACCTCAACGTTTACGAAAGGCTCAGGGACATCTTTGTTTGAGCTGGCCTGCGAGCCTTCCGCGCAGCTAATAAGGGAAAGCGGGATTTCTGCTAAAGAAATTGATGCTGTCTTGTTTTCTACATGCGCGACTGACCAGTACAGCTCTGCAATACTATCTGAGATGCTTGGTATAAAGCCAAGGATCTCACATCGCATAGACAATCTCTGCAACTCAGGCACTAATGCTGTGGCTTCTGCTTTTGCAATTATTGCATCTGGTTTATGTGATACAGCACTCGTGATTGGTGCAGAAAAGGCAGACAGCCCTGGTAACAAGCTGTTATGGGACGTTACTAGGGGATCGTTCATATTTCCTGTACACTGGGCCGCAATATTTGCAAATGCTCATATGAGAAAATACGGCACGACTGAAGAACAGATGGCTATGGTTTCTGTCAAGAACCATAAAAATGCCACTAAAAATCCTCAAGCCCTTTTCGGAAAGGAAGTTGGCTTAGAAGAAGTGATGAATTCCAAAAAGATTGCATATCCTATCAAGCTACTCGACTGCTCTGCCTCCTGCGACGGTGCCTCCGCAATACTATTAGTATCTGAAAAAAAAGCACGCAGCTTCGATAATCCTGTGTTCATTAAGGGAATAGGACAGCAAACAAACTCAGCCAGCTTTGCAAAGGCGACAGGTGACCTCACAACAATTGAGGCGGCTAAACGCGCTGCTCAGATGGCTTTTGAAATGTCGCATACAAAGCAATCTCAGATAGATGTAGTGGAACTCCACGATGCATTTACAATTCTCGAAATCCTAGCATATGAAGATCTTGGATTTGCTAAGAAAGGAGAAGGGGGTAAGTTCGTCAACCAGCAGCAAGTAGTAATAAACCCAAGAGGAGGTATAATTGGATCCGGCCATCCTGTGGGAGCAACTGGAGTCGCGCAGGTTGCTGAAATCGCATCTCAGCTTGCTGGAAAAGCAGGAAGGAGGCAAGTAAAGCACTGCAAGACAGGGCTTGTCCACAACTTAGCCGCAGCCGGCTCGTCGGCGTCAGTAATTGTCATGGGTGTATGACCTATTGCAGGAGTTTATCGACCACTTAAAAAAAGGCCAATTTCGGCTGCCCGTGTGTACTTTGTGCAAGGTTAACGTATGGCCACCGTCAAGTTATTGCCCACAGTGTCTTTCAAAGACATCAGTTCAAGTTATTGATACGTGTGGAACTCTAATACAATTCACAACGTCGTATCTGAAAGGTAGTGAAGGTTGCTATGGTGTTGTTGAAATGTCAGGAATTAAACTAATAGGGTCGTTTGATAATCCCGAGATGAAAGAGGGTATTAAGGTGAAAATGGTGAGCTGCGGCGTAATGCCTGACGGTACTCCCTACTACTTTTTTGAGCCGGTCATAGGCTGACATTAATATACACTAGCAAATAACAGTCCAAGATGTATACATATGAGCTACGACAGGTTCATTGACGAGAGGCTCCTTACAAGTCGCGATGCTCTCAACAAGATGCAGATCAAAATGAAAGTACTTGAAATTGACGAAAGTGCCAGGGATTTCTCACAGCGCTTTGGACGCAGGGTGCTTGTTCAGAAGGTGCTTTTGACTATCAAATACAACGATACTGAGGAAGTCGAGGAGAGGGAGCTTGATGTAGAGGAGATTGAAAAGAGGATAAAAAAAGAAAGGCTTTTCAGTTCCTCGAATCGGTGGCTTGCTTCAAGCGATATCAAGAATGGTTACATCGTTGCGAGCCGCCATCTTGATTTGCTCGCTGATGCCATTGCGCTCGATATACTTTCCATATGAATGTATTTCAAAACTCGAGTTCTGAAAGATTGCTCGAAGAGCAAGATGATCAATACGATTAAAATTATTGTAATAAGGAGAACCTACGATCGATGCATTAGAAGACAATTATGAGGATAATAATAATAGCGCCGCTCGTCAGACTCGAACTGACGACCCACTGGTTAACAGCCAGTTAAGCTTCGAAGCGCAATATCGCGCAGCGAATTTGCTCTACCATGCTGAGCTAGAGCGGCGCATTATTACAGCAAATCCATGGACAAAATAAATCTTTGGGCTTACTGTATACCTTCTTCTTTAGAGTATATGTAAAGTCCATCGAGGAACACTCGTTGGTCTTTGCCTTTTGTCTTAGTCGATTGTTCGATATTAGCCGCAGTCTGGGAAACGTCCTCTAGACTTGGCCCCTGGATGACAAGATCTTCTCCTACTACGCTGACCTTGGTAGAATCACCTACTATCCTAGAAATCCTTGCAGACCTTTCGCCAAAAAAGTTCTCAACGTGTACTTCTTTGCCCTTCACCTTGACAGAAATAGGAAAGTGTGCAAATATGATCTTAAGCTTATATGTATAGCCTCTTTCAACACCTTTGATCATCGCTGCGATTATGCTGCGCGCAGTATTTGTCACAGCCAGATCGCGCTTTCGCATTCCATAGGGTTTTATTGTTATCTTATTGCCTTGTACTGTCACTGTAGCTGGAAGCTTTGTGAAATCCTTCTTTATTGTGCCAAGTGTGCCCTTAACCTCGATGATGTTACCTTCCTTTTTTATAGTGACGCTAGCAGGAGCTTCAACTTCTGCTTTTATCTCTTGCTCAGTAGACGTAGCCAACCAAAACTCCTCCAAGACCCTCCGCCTGCGCTTCATGGTGAGACATGATCCCTTTGCTGGTGGATACAAGAAGTATGCCCATGGTATATGCGGGCAGGAACTGTCTTTCCCAACCGAAGTATCCCTCCTTTTTAACTGAAAAGCACGGCGTAACGATGCCGCACTTGTTTATCTTGGCTAACAGTTGAATTCTGAACTTGCCGGCTCTACCATCATCAATCTGCTCAAATTCCCCGATGTAGCGATGCTTTTGCATCACACGCAGCACTTCGCTTGCAAATTTGGATGCAGGGACTACTATACACTCTCTCTTTCTTCTAGACTCGTTATTGTACACAGTTGTAAAGAGGTTAGATAGAACATTTAATGCGGGCATTTTAATTTTTTCTCCTACTCGTATTTGGCAAAGCCTATGCTATTGGCAACTTCTCTAAAGCACTGTCTGCAAAGCATCAAGTTATATGTGCGGATCAGCCCATTATATGAACCACACCTTTTGCACCACCTTCCGCCCTTGCCATGAGCAAGCTTCTTTCTTCCTGTTGCTTCATATTCTCTCGGCTTTGGCATTTATTTATTCAACCTCTACTCCATATTCCTGTTTAAAGAACTCGACAGCTTCTTCTCTGTTTATCCTGTGTGTCTTCCCTATCTTGGCGCTCTTTCTCGACTTCTTTGCGATCCTATATCCTGGTCTATTGAGCACAATATTTACGTCCATTCCAAAGATTCCGATGTCAGGATTGTACTTTGTGCCTGGGATATCTATGTGCTCATGTATACCAACAGAGAGATTGCCATAATTATCAAATGATGACGCTTTGAGTACATTCCTTTTGGCTGCTATGACACGTTTTAGGAATTCAGTTGCAGGCTCTCGCCTCATGGTTACGACTACCCCTATCGGCTCCCCTTTGTGAATACCAAAATCCCTTACAGTATTTTTCGCTCCACGTACAGCCGGCCGTTGACCTGTCAGTTCAAGCAGAGCATTCTTCGCTTTATCTATGGGCTCGCCGGACCTCCCGACTCCGATGTTTATCACTACCTTATGGACGTTTATCCTTTTCATGTCATGTCGGGGTATTTGTTGCTGGCTCATGCTAATTCACCTTAATGACAGGTCTGTCAGTTCCGACAGCCATTACCATTTCAACCGGCAATTCAACTGATTTATTGTCAAATGAAACAATTGCTCGCTTTGGAAGAGAAAATACGCCGTCCTGAATGTCCTCGATCTTGCCTACCGCTCCAGCATTTTCTCCTGTGATGATAATTCCTATAGAGCCCTTATCAAAAGCAATATGATCTGTGATCTTGACTTCTGGCAGGCTGATAACACATGTGTCTCCAACCTTGAGATTTTGGTCGCTTATGATAGTCTTGCTGTCATGGAATCCGTATTGGATCTTTTTGCCTCTAATAGTAGTCTTACTTGTAATCTTGATCAGTTTCAGTCCTTTTTCTGCCTCCTCAATTGCAATTGGAGACAAGGACACCGAATTCTTTGGAACCATCCTGTATGCTTGGCCCATCGCTAGTTCCACCACGTCCATTAACCCAATAGCAAAGTTGGGTTCATGTCTTATAATTCCATCCACCTTGACCTTACCCGCCTTCAAAATTCTATCGACTTCGTGTCCTGTGCTTGCAACTTTGAGCACGTCACGCAAAACCATCCCCAGTGGGTAAGCCCTTATCCTAGGATGAGGGCCTGGGTTAACCCTCATCACAAATTGACCCTCTTTCCTCTTAATGGCCCAGAACGTCGGTGCTAACTGTCTCTTTACTCTAGTGTCGCCACCTTTCTTGCCCATTATTTACTATCTTCCTCCTTTTTTGTCTCTTTTACGTCCGGTTTTGTTTTTGTCTCTTTTACGTCCGGTTTTGAGGCAGAGGGTGACTCCGCGTTAGTTCCTCTCTGCAACTTACTAGATCTGTGGTCGTCATCAAGGTTTAGACCAATAACCATCACGTTTGAAGAATGAATTGGGACCTTGACTTGGCCACCGCGGATCTTTTCCCTCTGAATACCCTCGATGTGAAATGTTGCACGCTCTGTGTCTACCTTTTCGACCTTGCCCTCCACTCCTTTGTATTCTCCTCTCATTACCCTGACAGAATCACCCTTGATTACCCTTACGTTTTTTCTTCCATACTGTTTGCGTAGTGAGTCCTCAAGCATAGCGCCGACCATCTTATCGCGTTGGTGCTTAGGAATGTGGATGAGTTTTGGATTAATACCTGGCATAATTTTCACCTATATTATCATGCCTGCCAAGTTGGCTATTCTTGGCCATTTTTCTGCCGCTTCTGCTCCTACTGGTCCCTTAATGTCGGTTCCTTTGATTTCACCTTCTTGCGTCACAAGCACTGCAGCATTGTCCTCAAATGCTACGCGGACACCGTTAAGCCTTCTTATTGGGTATTTCTGCCTGACAATGACTGCACCAAAAACCTGCTTACGCAGCTCTGCCGGACCCTTCTTGACAGTGACGGTAACGAAATCGCCTACTGCTGCTGAGGGCTGTCGAGAATGTCTTCCCTTATACCTTGTCACTTGAGCAACGCGCAGTATCTTCGCGCCGGTATTGTCGGTGCACACAAGGCTTGCTGTAACTGGAATAGCCCTTGTAATATAAGGGCGGAACTCTTCGACTCCTTTTGCGGAGACTGCTCTTGACTTAGCCCCTGCCGCCATCTTTTGTATTCACCTCAATCACCACAAATGAAACTGTCTTAGCAAGTCGTCTACATTCTGCAATCCTTACCTCGTCACCCTCTTTGACCTCGACGCAGGAGGGAAGATACGCATGCACATTCGATCTGCTTCTCTGAAAACGCTTGTACTTTGCCACTGCCCTCGGGTATTCTCTTGATACTACAACCATCTTAGGTGCCTTTGCGCTTGATACAGTGCCCGCCAGCAGTTTGCCTCTTATAGACAGAGTACCGTGAAATGGACAGAATTCGTCTTCACATGCCTTCCTTGGAGAAGCAACAGAGACACCAATATTTCTAACCATGATTTATCATATCACCTATTGTTTAACCGCGCTATGCGATCCTCAGGTCTTCCTATCAATGCGGAACCACTTATAAAGCAAACGAAAGAGGGTGTTCGAACCTGGACCCTTTTTGCTGCCCGTTTTGAAATCTGCCTTACTACAGAATCTTTCCTTATCCATATTGTATTCTTTGTTTCAAATACAATCGTGCCATCGCTGCCCTGTAATGTTGAATCAGAAGATTCAAGTATCTTAGCGTGAAGGCCTACGATCTCGTGACAGAGAACATTTTGACAGTTAACCGTCATTTCTGGCCTTTTCTCTCGTTCATTATTGTCTTCATGCGAGCAATATCACGCCGAAGCCAGCGAATGCCGCCTGTCTGCTTCTTCAGCGTGCCCTTTGACTTTTCAAGTTGAAGCTTTCCAAGATCTGTTTTCAGCTCGGCTAGCTTATCAGTCAGATCCCGATCGTTCATCTCCCGCAGTATCTTCGTCTTAAGTCTTGTCATCTTGATTGCCTCCTTTTTCTTCTCCACCTTCTGCTACTGCTCCTACTGCCTGTTCATTGTTGGGGGGTGCTTCAGCTTCAGGAATCGGCTGAGCTTCAAAAGCCTGCGTGCCTCCAGCTTCACTTTTGAGTTCAAATTCTTGCGGTAGTGCTCGCCTTTGATGCAATTCTCAGTTGGATACCCATAAGTCCCATCTTGGTTAAGACGTGGGAGAGCCCAGTCCTGACTATCTTATCAGAACTGTCACCGCTCTTTGGTACAATGCCAACTGTATGCTTTTCAAAGTGAGCGCGCTCTGTTCTAAGTTTGCCAGAAATCACAACTTCAACTCCTAGTGCGCCGGCGCTCATTATTGTATTAAGCGACCACATGGCTGCCCGTCTAAAGGCGGTCCCTCGCTCAATAAGCTGAGCAATTCTATTGCACATTATATCCGGATTAAGCTCAGGGTTTGGGATTTCAAGAACTGAAATTTGAGGGTTTTGCAAGTCGAACTTTTGCTCGATCTTGGTCATGAGGTCCTTGATACCAACTCCTTTCCTGCCAATAGCAAGGCCTGGCCTTGTAACATACACAGTTATCCTTGCCCCTACAGGTGTCTTTTGCACTTCAATGCCGCCGTAGCCAGCATCCTTGAGCGCTGCCAGCGAAAAATTCGTTTAGCTCCATGTTCCGAAAATTGTTCTTGATGACATTTTTCACCGCACTCATTCTCTATTGTCTGCCTCCTGTGCAATGACCTCTACATGAACCAAAGTGTCAAACTTCGGACTTGATCTGCCCATTGCTCGTGGCTGGAACCGCTTCAGCTTTGTACCTTTATGCACAGCTGCACTCACGATTCTGAGCCTGTCAAGATCCATGCCCTTATATTCAGCATTGGATTCAAGATTGTCTAATATCCGGAGGAACTCAGATGCTGCCTTTTTGGGGAATCTGCCAGCAAAAAATCCGTCACGTATATTCGATCTATGAGCCACCTCATTATTGTAACGCCGGTATGGGATGGCCTCTTTGCGGGAAATGACATTTTCAAGTAGCTCACGTGCCTTTTCAATTGACCTACCTTTAATGGCGACAGCTATCTCACGAGCATGCTTATGAGATATGTCTTTTTCGCGAATTGAAGCACGCACATGTTTTGTTTTATTATAACTTTGAAAAGCGTAACCAAATTGTGGCATGCTTATCACTTTAATGGAACGTAAAGGCTAGACCTAGATGCGCCTACACCTGGTGTTCCATGCTGTACACGCTTATTTGTAATCGCATATTCGCCAATGTAGTGTCCAATCATTTCTGCCTTGATGTTAACCTGTACAAAGTCTTTGCCGTTATGAACATAAATGGTCAGACCAACCATGTCAGGAAGAATAATCATATCGCGGGTATGTGTCCTTAACTGGCCCTTAAGCTTTCCGTCTCTTGCAAGCTTGAGCTTCTCTCGAAGCTTTCTCTTATCGTCGTTCATATAAGAACTGACGCGCTTATCAAGCGATCTGCGCTGTCTTGAATTGAGAAGCGGGAGCAGGTTCTCTATTGAGAGTGATTGCAACTGCTCTGGTGTGTAACCTTTAAACTTAAACTCACGTACCAATTATATCACCCGATCTTTGACTTCCATGCCACTTTTAAATCTAACGAGAAAAAGGTGCCTTCTATACTAAAGCCAGCTTTGTTGCAAGATCTCTTGCTCCTTCTGGAGTCTTGAACTTGACGAAGGCTTTTTTGCCCCGAATTGTCCTTGTAGTGTTAACCTCTTCAATGTCAGCTTCATAGAGCATATTAATTGCTTCAATGATCTGCTTCTTGGAAGCCTTTTCTGTCACAATGAATGCAAGCTTGTTCTCCTTTTCTATCTGGTTGAACGTCTTCTCTGTAACATATGGGGCCAATATCATAGTCGCTGCTTGCTCTGAAGTCATATTGCTCTTTGGAGCAGGCGTCGGTGCCTCTTGTTCCCTTTCCGGTGTAGGCTCTGACTTGATTGCTTCTTCCCTGCTCACCTTCGGATCATCTCCAATACGTTGTGTATGGGTGCATGCAGTGTCTTCAAATAATCAATTGCTGATTGAGAGTAAATTGTTAGCCTTATTGGCTTTGAGCCAGGCACCAGATCAAGGATGCTCAGTTCCTTGGCATGCTTGATGTTAATGCCTGGTATTGACTCAGAAAGCGTGACCAGTTTAGAGTCATTTCCAACTATAATGAGGGCGCTTGTTCCAGAGCGAGCGGACCTTCCCCTACGCCTTGCGGTTCCGGATCTTGCCTTTCGGACGAGGCTTGCTCTTGCAAGGTCATCTCCAAGCCCAAGACGTACCAGGGCGTTCTTCAGGTCTTTTGTTTTGGCTATTGATTCAATGTCCTTTGAAACGACTAGAGGAAGTTTAACCTCGTTACCTATCTTGTGGCCGCGTTCGTTGTACTAGGTCCTTTTTCGCAGTGACTGCTATTGCAGAGCAAAGCCCAAGCTGTTTTTCCTTACGGTTGATCTTTTTGTAAATATTTTTCCAAGACTCCGGCGGATGGGCAACTCGCCCGTGCCTCACGCCAGCGACGCCTGCGGCCTGACCTGCTCTAGGAAAACCTTCTCCTCGAGCCCTAGCAAGCCTAGCAATTCCAAGGCCTGTATTGCGAGACTCAGCGCTAACCATCTCGCCGGCTGCTGGATAGCGTCCCTGTCTGTGGTACGAGTGCGAAAGGACGTTCACGTATACTTTATGGATTACTTCAGGCCGATATGGGGTATCAAAAACTGCTGGCAGCTCTATTTCGCCAGAGTCTGTGCCGTCTAGAGCAATAACCCTGGCTTTCATTTAACAACTAGCTCCACGACCTTCGGCTCAACCACCTTTTTAGAAACACTGCGTATTGGTTGCCTCATTTTTACCAACCGCTTTGGAACACCCGGAACTGAGCCTCTCACTACAATATAGTCACCTTTGACTAGGCCAAAATGTTTAAAGCCGCCTGAGGGAGTTATTGAATTCTCTGCATCCTTTTCTGTGTTTGACATTATCAATATGCGCTTGTTGTATTCAGTTCTCTGGTGGAATCCCCTCTGGCCCTGCCTAGGCACAGTATACATAACTACAGCTGGTGAGATTGGACCCAACGTACCAACAGCGCGGACACTCTTTCTTGATTTGTGTTGTTTTCTTTTAACGCCAAACCTCGTGACCGGACCTTCTATTCCTTTGCCACGGGTAATGCCAAAAACGTCAATATTCTGCCCAGTTTGGAAAATGTCATTTATTCTCATTTCCCTTCCGAGAATGCTTTTTACGTAGTCATATTGCGACCTAGCGTCCTTGCCGGAAACTGCTACTTCAAATACGAAAGGCACTTTTTGTGCAAGGCCGATTGAATTCGGAGAGACTGAAACAATGGCCAACACCTCACTCGCGTCGTCGAGGAGAGATTCTACCTTTGAAAAGCCATCATCTGCAGTACGCTTCGGGTCAAACTTCCGTGAAAGCTCTTTTGGTAGGTCTTTGGCATAGACATCAAATAGAGCATGCATACCGTAAAGATCGTGTTTGTAGCCGCGAATACCAATAATCCTGATCGGCGGCGTTGCAATTACAGTAGCAGCATTCATCAGCTGCTTGCCAAAATTCGGAGTCTTCTCTCTATCATCTACTGTCAAGATATTAATACCTCCAGCTTTGAAACCTGCAAAACCCAAAAGAGAGCTCTTTTCTGCTCCAAGCTGGGGCCACGTTCTCACCCTCGCCTCCAAGCTCTTCGCTCGTGCTCTTGGCCTAAAAGCAATACTGCCCCTCCTAGGAGCACTGTACCTACGATGACCCATAGATACTGCACCACACTGCCTCTCCCTTTAATAAGTTATTTGACCCGAAGTACATAACAACAGGGAATAACTAGAAAGCAAAAAAAATCGACAGAGTAAAATTCACAATGCATATACGGAGATTGTGACACCGCGATAGAGCATAACATGATCAATACATAGGGTGCATATAGGCACACACGAAAAACTATTGCAGGCAACAATTGTGACCCGCAGCAGGTTTTTTAGGGCTTATGGTCTAGACTCTTGTGCAAGTTAAGCTCGTTCTCAGACTTGAACAATTTGCCACATGTTCTGCACGCAAAGGGCTGGGCTATCCTTGCCCGGGGACTAGCTTTATCCCCGCTGTCTGTAGTTGGACCAATACTTGAAGCAGACATCTTTCCAACACCTTATCTAGAAGCAGCATCAAATTTATCATTTACAAAAGGGGTTTCTTATAAAAGACTCCCTTTATGATAAAAGAGATATCATATTAGTTAGGTCTATCACATATGTTCCTGTGAAATTAGAAAATATATAATCTCTTCCGCCTATTAGAATCTTCAAGTTCATCACATTATACCTAAAAGTACTTGAAGACAATAAAGGTCTTATAAGATCTTATTTAGATCTGCCAGAATGTTGGGTTAATTGCAAAGCGCTATTCAATATCGCCAGAGCTCCAAGCATCGCTTCTTCGAGCCGTACAGTTTCAGTGCCTTGATTTGGAAACATGTTTACAAGGTACTGGTACGGCTTGATGCTAGCACCTTCCTTAGCAAGGATTTCGTGGAGACCATATTTAGGCGATCCAAAGGCGACTAGAATGTTCTGAACACTTTTGGCGTGTTCAGCGAGCTGGGCCTCGATATTTTTGAAGTGGCGGCCCTTTCTTGACGTAATGATTATGTCGGTTTTTTCAACACTTGTAAGAAGCTTCGAAATCGACGGGACTTCTTTTACTTCATAGCCCCAATAATCAAAAATGTCTTCCTCTATTGCTTGCACAGCCTTGAGGTTAGGATATGATTCTGTGAACCTCACATTCACTTTCTTACCTTCAAAACCCTCGCCCATAAAGGGCACAAGTGATCCCAACCCTACTTCAACAAATAGCTGACCCTTAACCTTGACTACAACGCCTATCCGGACGTCGCCAGCTTTAATTTTCTTGAAATCATCTACTACCCTGTGGTGGGGTGCCTTTATCGGATGTAGTATGCCAGCGTATTGCAGCTGGTGCATCATGGGAAATAGGATCTTTCTGAGGTACTGAGGCGTATCAAGATAGCGAAGTATTGTCTTGAGCAAATCCGGGTCATCTTTTTCGAAGTGTGATAGAGAATCATGATAGATATAGATCCTCTTAACCCTAAAAATCGAGCAGGCTCGAGCAAACTGTGCTATTTTGATGCTTTTGTCGCGCTTTGTCTGCTCATCTGAAAGTGAGGAGTCTGGTATTGTTATCCACAGATTGGGCATTACTCCCGTATCAGCTCTTCAACTGCGCCTTGCAAAAATCCATTTGATCCAAAGTAAGTCCCTCTCAAAACACCTTTTCTGTCGACAAGGATCGTGGATGGGGTGCCCCGTAACGTATATTCCTCAAAAGTCTTGGCAGAATACTCCTTTGATTTTAGGTACTGCTTTACGCGCTCAATCACTACTTGCCTGTCTTCTTCCGGATATGACCTAAAGTTAGGGATGTTGGCTTCGATAAAGTCCATTATCTTGCTTTGGGTCAGCGGTCCGGAAGCTTTGACTAGCATGTCCGTGGCAACAGGAAAAGGTATCTTGTAAGGTAGCTTGTTACCTCCGCTTAGCTGACCATTGCTACTAAAAGCACGATATGTCTCTCCTATGACCTCGCCCGTTGTGACTAACTTTTCCAGGTTCTCAAGATTGTTTTTGTCGAAATCCTCAAAGGCAGTTGCAAGACCTAGAACCGTCACGCCACTATCTCTATATTTTCTGTAAATCTCAATTGCTTCAGGGATACCGTAAAGGAAGCAGCCAGGGCAATTGACCTGAAATACCTCGACTAATACAACATTGCCTCTTTCTTCTTCGATGTTAGTCGGTTTTCCCTGTACCCAAGTCGAAACGCCTAAGTTCGGAGCTTTCTCGCCTATTGTCACTACCATTGTTAATTTAGTTTAATAGGATCTGTATAAATTGGTTTTATCAAGCCCCGCGCTTTGAGGCCCTGTCTTTAGCCGTCGCGGCATATCTTTGAATTTCGTCGTCTTCTGCCTTCCGCATTACCTTTGCCTTATTGTCAATTATCGCCATCTTCAAGTGCCGAGTGCCTGTCTTTTCCTCACTGACCATATATATGGACTCGATGGCAAGAGCTGCACCCTCATCAAGGCCAATGTCCGGCTTGTAACTTTTTTCTAAGAATTCAGTCACTTGATCGCTGCCTGCACCGATCGCAACAGCATCATAGCCGATATACGTGCCGCTTGGATCTGTCAGATAAAGAGCAGTGCCATTCTTGTCAACACCTGCAAGTATTAGAGCAACGCCGAACGGTCTAACACCTGCATATTGTGTAAACTGCTGAGCCATGTCTGCTAGGTTCTTGGCAACTCCCTCAACGTCTACTGGCTCATCATAGATAAGCCTGTTGCTCTGTGCGAAGAACCTTGCATGGTCGACCTGAGTGCGAGCGTCAGGAATGTATCCAGCCGCCACGACACCAATATGATCGTCGACTTGAAAGATTTTTTGGGTTACATTTGATATCTGGAGCTTTCTTGTTTTTTCCTCTACTGCAAGGATTACTCCGTCTGTACTTTTAACACCTATTGCAAGTGTTCCGCGCCTGACAGTTTCAATGGCATATTCTACTTGGTAAAGCCTTCCATCTGGCGAAAATACTGTGATGGCTCGGTCATAGCCCGCTGCTGCTGGTAACAATTCGATCTATTTTTTTTGTAATGTTCCATTTAAGCCTACCTATGAGAGATAAGTCAAAAGCAAATGCAATCCTACATCATTTTAATAACGTTTCATGGCAGGAACCATAATGGTTCAGGATGATGTGACGTTTTACGGCCACCCCAATGTTCGGTCGCTTCATCCTAAGACTATCGAAATAACCAAGGATGAGCACCTGACGCCAAGGGGCGATTGCATAATAGGTGTAAGAGCCAACAAGGCATGCGCGGATTTGGATGAAGCACTCAAGCACAGACTAAAATCCAACTCAGTACCTAGTAAAGATAGAGGTGATGGTCGGAAACGAATCATTCCTTATAACCGGCATGGGTGACCACCGGCTCAGTATGTTAAATTCACACGATATAGTGATACGTAGGTCAAATTTTGCGTGCCCTCGCACGATGTCTGTTCTATGCAATAAGGCCTCTTCAGAGGTGCCAAGGAAAATGGTAGAAAGATTGCAGGACCGAGATACAACGGGGATATTCAGGATCACAGCCGAATGATCACTTTTTGCCCCGTGTGTTACCATTGATTATCATTGCATATTCCTTACTTTCGAGGGTTCTAGCCAAAGCATTGTTCAGTACCTCGATTGCAACATATTCCTTGTAATGGTCCCCGTTGCAAAGACTGCAGCTGTCCTTTTCACTCATCTCTGTAATGAATTTTCCGTCCTCATGTACGTTCCTTAACACTTTCAGCAGCCTTGAACTGATGTCTTCTATCAGTTTGGAATGTTTCTCAAGGTTTGGGACATTATAACTGAATGCACGCAAAGTCGACATGTAATACTTTCTGACAGCACCCCTTACTTCTACCATTTTGGTGACTTCGATCAAACCGGCACCCTTGAGAGTGTCAAGATGGTGCCTAATAGTAGTTGTAGCCTTTTTGTGTCCCGAGCGTCTAAGTATCTTTGCAATCTCCTCCGTAGTCATTTGCTTGTGACTTAAGATTTCCAGGATTTTTATCCTGACGGGGTCATTTAGGGCACGAGCTGATTGATAACCTAGCGTAGTTACTCCTTTCATCTTAACCTCCTTTTCAAAAAATGTTCCAGCCATTACGGTACCAAGAAAGTACGCCTAATTTAGTAAAGATTGTTATCAGTTACTTTTGCCTTAGTTGTTAAATGTCTTGACAATAATAACTTTATTATACACCATATCACTTCAAACTGAGCTTCATACAAAGATTATAACTGCTATCATAATGCTATTAATACTATGATAACATTCTAACAGACATTCAAATATTGATAATCAGACAACATCTGCTTTTAGATAGATGACTTTGGCCTGATATGTCTAAATTCCGCTTTGGCTACGAGTGAAAGTTGGGCTGAAACTGATCCTAAAATTGAGCTATAGCCTTCCCCCGCTGATCAGCTCATAGGCATAGATATACCGTCTGCTCAACTCATTTGCTAGGTCCGGACTGACATCGGGGGAGATTGGTTTTTTGCCTTCCTTGGCAAGCCTGTCTATCTTGTTCTTAAATCCAATTTTGATAAGCCAGTCACGCAGCAGCTCGCTTATCGTAACTTTCTTGAATTTTGCCAGGTTGGTAGTCAGTCTTGAGCCACAGCCGGTATTCATCAGGTCCAAGCGAATCGCCAAGGAGTATATTTCCTTTTTGATCCAAGCCGAACTCGAACTTGACGTCTGATATGATAAATCCTGCTCTCTCAACAATCTTACTCATTTTATTGTAAAGCGAAATTGATGTCGTTTCGAGGAAGTCGTAATCGTCGTCCCGTAAAATGCCTGATGAGATTATTGTGTGCCGATCGATAGGGATATCATGCTCCTCAGACTTTGTAGTGGGATCGAATATGGGTTCTGGCAGTTTCGATCCCAGAACTGGACTAAAATCGGATGGCAGATCTCTTCCCAAGCGTTCTTTATAGCGTTCGACAAAGCTGCCGTAAAAGTATCCTCTTACTACACATTCAAGAGGTATCATTTGTAATTTTTTGACCTCCATTTTGTCCTTGTCCACCACTTTCAGCATATGGTGAGGTGCCCCAAGCGTATGAAACCAGAACTCTGCAAATCTGCATAGCACCTCTCCTTTTTTTGGAATCGGTGTAGCGATTTTGACATCAAAGGCAGAGACGCGATCTGAAAAATGGAAGAGAATGTTACCGCTGTCAAGCTGATATATGTCCTTGACTTTTCCACTCCTCATAAATCTCATACTTGCATGCTAGATCTATAAGCAATAAAAAATCTATCTGTATTGATTGAAAGATTTTTAACGGTGCTGCTAATCAGCTTACCTAACCGGATATGGTAAACGCCGACCTTTTTGCCATAGAAAGACCGATTTGTATTGGCATTATAGGCGGAGGTCAGCTTGGAAAGATGATTGCCCACGAAGCAAGGCGTATGTCACTCAAGGTTATTGTTCTGGATCCAACGGAAGGATGTCCGGCTTCCAAGATAGCAGACGAGCAGATAGTGGCTGATTTCAAAAATGAAGATGCAATAATGCAATTGGCAGCAAAAAGCGATGTTGTGACATATGAAATAGAACTTGCAAATTCTACAGCCCTAAAGAACCTTGAAGCAAGAACTTATCCTGTTCGGCCGGCACCTGAAACACTTTACATTGTCCAGAATAAATTTAGACAAAAGTCATTCCTTAGACAGCACAAAATTAATGTCGCAGATTTTGAGCAGGTTAGATCAGAGGATCACCTTTTCGAATTGTGCAAAAAATTTGGGTATCCTGTCATGCTCAAGGCATGTGAGAACTCGTATGATGGGCGTGGCAATTTTCTGATAACTTCCAATGAGGAGATACGCGATGCCTTCAACTATTTCGCTAAAAATGAACTAATGGTTGAAAAGTTCGTGCCGTTTACAAAAGAGATATCGATAATGGTAGCACGTAACCCTAGTGGGGAGATAACATCATTTCCTGTTGCAGAAAACATCCACAAAAATAGCGTCTTAGACACCTCGATAGTGCCTGCAAGGATCAGCCAAGAGGTCGAGCTGAAGGCAAAAATGATGGCAGAGATGACCATGAAAGTGCTAAAAGGAGCAGGAATATTTGGAATAGAAATGTTTGTCACAAGAAAAGGTGATGTCTTGATAAATGAGATTGCCCCAAGACCCCATAATTCTGGACATTATACTAATGAAGCCTGTTCGGTTTCGCAATTTGAGCAGCACATCAGGGCTGTGCTTGACCTACCTTTGAGCAAGCCAGAGTTATTGTGCTCAGCCGTCATGGTTAACATACTTGGAAATGAAGGTTCGAATGGGTCCTATACGATAAGAGGGCTCAGACGGCTCTTAAGCATTCCTGGTGTAAAGCTGTATATTTATGGCAAGAAGACATCAAAGCCGGGGCGCAAACTAGGTCATATCACTGCCACAGGCAGTACAGTAGAGGAAGCGCTTATGCGGGCTGAAAAGGCTAGAAACGGAATTGAGCTAACGGCTATGGCGGCCAGGGAACACCAGAATGAATAGTCCCCTTGTTGGTATCATAATGGGAAGCGATTCTGACCTTCCCGTAATGAGGGAAGCAAAAGAAATCTTGGACTCATTTGGCGTAGGAAACGAGATCACAATAGTGTCTGCGCACAGGACTACAAAGAGGATGGTTCAGTACGCCACAACTGCCAAGAAAAGAGGGATCACAATAGTCATCGCAGGTGCAGGGGGAGCGAGCACATCTTCCTGGCATGGTGGCTTCACTGACTGCTCTTCCTGTAATTGGTGTTCCAATCAAGACTAAGAGCCTTGATGGGCTTGACTCTCTTCTTTCGATTGCTCAGATGCCTCCTGGCGTGCCTGTCGCCACAATGGCGATTAATGGAGCTAGGAATGCAGGTATACTTGCCTGCCAGATCCTAGGAACAAGATATCCTGAGATTGCATCAAGAGTAGAAAAATACAAGCGTGAGCTAAACATGGGCGTGCTCAAGAAAGTAAGAATGCTTGAGGAATCAGGCATCGGACGCTATAAAAGAAAAGCCTAGAGTAAATTTTATTTGTCGCTGCCAGTTGTATGCGCGCTATGTATAAGATGCCTAGTCATCTTGCTGAGACTAAAGTACACAAAGAAAAACAGATAGAAGAATACGGTAAAGGCGATATCGATCCAGTCACAGTGAAGAAGATGTCTGCGCACGAAAGGCTTGCTAAGGAAATGAAGCAAAGCAAGATTGAGTGCGAAGCACTTTCACTTGGCTCGCACCCAATTGAAGGCAGCGAGTACTATAGCCAGACCTTCTCCATGTCACCTAGAGTCGTGACGAATAAGGGCCTGGTGAAGATCAAAGGCAAAAATATTGACTATATCCAGTTATTGCAGAGGAATTAAAAGGATGCCGAACATAGATCCAATTCCATTGCCATATGGTCCTCTGCAATATTATCAGATCCACTATATAGTCCACGTACAAAGCAATGACAATGAGAAATTTTTGGCAAGATGCAAACCCATAACAAAAGGACACTTCAGCAGCAAGCGCGTTGTGGACGTCAAGTGGACAGGGGATGATAAGTTTGCGGAGGTTTTGCAGGCAGACACGAATCTGACTGGGATGCTCAAAGAAATCATGCACAAGGGCGGCGAAATAACGGTTGACCCGCAAGAAAACCAGATCAGGATCTACGGCAGGTGGGTTCATGAGGAGAATCTTGCGTTCAATCAGGCTATCTTCGAAATTGCAGACCGGATAGCATTACACATTAAAAACAGACTACACGAGAGCGCCTAGTCCTCCGGCATATTTTTCTCTAGGGGCTTTATGACTTTAGGTCGTACATCAAGTTAACTTTAATAATCATAGGCCGGTGGCAATTTTGTGGAAAAGCAAGTATCCTCCAAGCCTCGCTTAAAGTTTACAGATAAAACCGTAGTTATCACTGGCAGCGGAACTGGCATTGGACAGGCAATAGCGAGAAAGTTTGCCGAGAACGGCGCCCACATCGTCATCATGGGCAGGAGGAAGGAGCCGCTCGACCAGACGGCAGGGATCCTAGAGCAAATAATCGCTTCTTCAGGCTCTTCTGGCAGGTTGTCCGTTTTCCCAGGCGTAGACGTTGCCGACGAGGCTGGCATTAATTCTATGTTCGCAAGTATCGGGAGGGAGTTTGGAGGAGCTGACATAATAGTCAACAACGCGGGGGTTTCAGGCCCCGTCAAGACTTTTACTAATGCAAGCGTAAAAGAATTCCGCGAGACTATAGCCATCCATCTTACAGGCACATACTGGACATCTGTGAGCGCCCTTGGTGCGATGAAAAAAGGTGCCAAGATAATCACAATAGCGACCTTCTTTACGGAAGAAAACCGCTATGAGCAGAGGCCGTACAGGTTCAGGACGCCATATACTGCTGCACAAGGGGCGAAAAACCGCCTTGCAGAAGCACTAGCATGGGAGCTTGTAGAACGCGACATACGATCAATTGCAACAAACCCTGGCCCAGTGCACTCTGATAGGATCTACAAGACCGTTTACCCAAAGGCTGCCGCTGAGTTTCTACGCATTGGAGGCTATCCTGGGCTCAGCTCTCTTGAGATTGAGAAAGTTACTGTTGGCGCCCTCCCGCTGCTAGGCGAACCTGCCGCTGTAGTAGCAAAAGGTGTCTCACAAGTTGCCGCTGAAATCTTGAATTCCCGTGATCAGCAGTCATCAGATGAGGATGTCCAAAATTTGTCAGAGACGGTTGCAGGTGCTCTTGCCAAGATGCAAGAGATCGCCGAAAAGATTCAAAGCAACACCAGCAAAATGATAGTAGATGGGCAATTCTTGAAGCAGGAAGAGGTAGCTGATATGGTCATGAATTTATGCGACGACGATATTAGCAGGCTAATAAATGGTAGGGTCATTCCTAACGACCGCGTATTCTATCCAGTCAAACCAATCGTTGGCACAGCAGTCAGCGGCACGGTACAGCCAGATGTCAAAGGCAAAGTCGTTGTCATAACGACCAGCTCGTCTGCAAAGAAGGACATTGAGAGAGTTAGAGAAATTGCAAGGCTCGCGCATGAAGGGGAGGCCAAAGATGTCATCGGTACTTGCACATAACCATCAGGACATGGCTGAATACGGGGAATATCACAGCCACGCAATGGACATGCTAGATGAAGAAAGCGTGCGCCGGCTTTTTGATGCTGCAAAGAGAAGGTCCGGCAAAATTGATTCAATCATTCATTTCACAGGAGAATATGATTATAATCTACCTTTGAGTTCGCTTTCAAGGAAACAATGGGATGCCTTGGTTGATAACTTCATTTACATTCCCGGACTCATCGTAAAAGAAGGAGTGAATGCTATGGCGCCAGATGGCTCAACGCAAGAGCCTGCCAAATTCAAAGATTCTAAAGGTTCTATTGTGATCGTAGGACCTGATGCTCCGATTGGTAAAAAGATATCTGGTTTATTGAGGGCAAGGGCTGATGTTTTCCGTGGAGCGCTGCGGCCATACACTACAACTGTAAACCAGGAGCTCGGTGATGTACTTGGCTCGAGTATAAAGCTCCATCTGGTGTTAGCGGGTAATAGCGAAGGTTCAGAACCAGACAACACCAGACTTTACAACTCCGTACTAAATCTTGCCGCAGGAGTTGCTCTTAAGCGAAATGAAGCGATATTCTACATTGACGAGGCACCTAAATAGGTCCTTTTCAACTTAACAGAGGATCTTGGTTAGATTTTGTTTGAAATCTAATTATCAAAACAACTGAGCATGCCAATCGCTTAATCAATATTTCGAACTAAGCCCATCCAAAATGAAAGTGATTGCTACAGCCATGAGTATAATTCCCAATAGTCGTTGCAGTAGCACTTCCTTTGTAATGAGTGATAACCTTGCTCCTATCTGAGCACCGACAAAGGCCCCTGCTGACAGTGCAACTGCCTGAAGGTAATCAGGGTGTCCCAGAACCGAGTGTGTAAAGACACCCGCAATAGCTGTCAGCATCAATGTCAATTGTGATGTTGGTGCTGCTCTATGCATTGTCAGGCCAAGGACAAGCAGCATAGCTGGCACAAATATTATACCACCTCCCACGCCAAAGAGGCTTGATATCATACCCGCGCCAAATGAAGCAGCAAATACCGCAACCTGTAAAGACATCGAACGCTTCTTAGCTCGATTATCTTTTAGGACCGAATTTTTGTATGAAATGTAAAGGGCGGTCAGTACTAGCAATATCCCAAAGTACAGTTTGAATGAATCTTCTTGTAAGTATTCAGACAGTATAGCGCCAAGAACACCACCGGGGATTGCTGAGGCAGCCATCTCTAGGCCAAGTGCGTAATCAATCCTCTTTTGTCTGGAATACTCTATAGTCGAGGATATACTTGTCGACATGACGGCAATAAGGCTCGTGCTCGCGGCCTGTGCGGGGGGCAGATTCAAAAATGTAAGAGCCGGCACCATTATTATGCCGCCCCCCACTCCAAGCATGGAACCCAATGTTCCAGCGCCAAGGCCGACTACGAACAGAAGTACTAGTGTAGTAATATTGTCTAACAATAGTGCTGTATTCCTTTGTATGCTTAACAAATGACGGCAGGATAAAAATAGTTTGGGAAGCTGTACCTGCTATGCGCAATAAATAAAACGGTCATTCCTAAGACTATTTTAGCAGTTCTTATTACATATCATATAGAAAGAATCTACATACAACCAGTAGACTTGACAGACTTGTAGGAATTGAAATAATGAACAACATCCAAAAATATTATTTTTAGCTGCTCGGGGGATCTCTCAGCATGCCTGTGGTTTTATAGTTTTATTAAACCCCCAACATCTTAAACAGCAGTAGCTGAATTGCGTATAGTAATTGTGGGGTTTGGCGTAGTTGGGCAGAGTTTCGCTAAGCTACTGCTATCGCGGTCAGCAGATCTATACAGCCAGTATGGAATCAAGCCACGTATAGTGGCATGTGTCGACAACAATGGTTCAGCGATATCGCCAGCGGGTCTTGATGCCAAGAGACTTCTCGAGTCAAAGAAAACCAAAGGAACTGTAGGCGCCTATGAGAAGGGAAACACCAAATTTGATCCCCTTCAAGTTATTGAGAAAGTCGATGCTGAGGTTATGCTCGAGTGTACTCCAACAAACCTCAATGACGCGGAGCCAGCAACCTCTCACATCACAGTGGCAATGAGAAGTCGCAAGCACGTGATCTGCGTTAACAAGGGTCCACTTGCCCTCGCATTTCCCTCACTTATCGAGCTTGCCAACTACAATGGTGTAATGTTGCGGTTTAGCGGTACAGTTGGTGGCGGGACACCTATTCTGGAATTTGCCAAGCGCTGCCTAAAAGGAGATAGGATAATTTCATTTCACGGCATACTGAATGGCACGACAAATTACATTCTGAGCAAGATGGAAGAAGGGCGGACATATGAGATGGCAATGAATGACGCCAAAGAAAAAGGCTATGCTGAAGCCAACCCGTCGCTTGACGTCGATGGCTTTGACGCGGCTGCAAAACTGGTTATCATGGCTAACTGGGTTATGGGAATGAAGGTAACAATGAAGGATATCAAGCGCACTGGCATCAACAATTTAAGACTATCGGATGTGAAAAATGCGGCTACGCGTGGCAATGCGGTCAAATTGCTAGCGGTCTGCGACAGCAGAAGGCTTCATGTTGCTCCAACAGAAGTTGCCAAGACCGACCCTATATGCGTCGACGGCACTTTGAACGCTGTTACATTCATGTCGGAGCATTCTGGACAGCAGACGATAATCGGTAGAGGTGCCGGAGGCATGGAAACTGCAAGCGCGATGTTGCGTGATCTAATAGAGATAAGAGATGCAACATTTAGCTGAAGACGAGAGTTATTCTCTTTAGGGAGGTTTGAAAAGACGCAATTCTTTGTCTCTAGTCTGGAAAAATAATATCACCGTAATTGAATCGATAGCAAGACGATACAGAAACACTGGAGGAATCCAAAGGTGGTTCAAGGTGCTATATTTTAGCGTATATGATTTTCATTATTTTTCATAAATGATTGGAACTCTCAGCAGTAGAACTTGAGAGATATAACAGGAAGAGATGAATGAGCACATGGCCAGTACATGGCATATCCCCATTAAAGAAGGTTCAAATTACCATTTCAGGTAGCAGACAAGCGACAATTATACGGGCTCATCTGTGAAAGAGAGAAATTGAATATATTCTCATATGATATAAAAACCAAAACCGAACGTATGAGATCAATCGCTGGGTATTGGCCGGTTTCTTCCACTTTGATTTAGGTTGGGTTCTGTCCACTCGCTTCCCCTGTCATTAGCACATTGAGTCAGCATTAGCAGACCTAGCTAGCTAAAAAAGGTATAAATATTGCCACTTAGCATAGAAATTCTATAAACAAGGGATGCAGATTTTAAGCAAAACTGTAGAAAAAATTAAAGGAATTGCAGATGCTGACTCCGTATGCATGGAGTGTCAAGTCAAGCCTGCAGAGATATTCCAAGTCAACGGAGAGTACTGCCTGGAATGCTGGCAAGACATAACGCATACCAATCTCTAGCCCTCACTAAAAGCAGGGAAACTTATTCTCCAGCAAGAAGTTTTGTATATTAATGTAACAGATTAATTATCGTTTGTGCACCAATACTCTGATCGCCCTGAAGATATTCTTATTATCGAAGAGTGCAACCGCAAAGCTTGTCAATTCACTCACTTCTTCATGGCCGCAAGAAATTCTTCCAAAGGTTAAAAATATCAAGGTATATGAAATCGAGGAAGACAAGTGCCTGCTGGTTGCAGACAAGATGGTTGCAGTCCAAGTTACGGGATATAATAGTGCCCTTCCTTGGCAAACAAGAAGAGCTGAAGCGCTTTCCTTCAGTGACAATAGACGGGGGCGCGGTGAAATTTGTTTGCAATGGCGCCAAGGTCATGCGACCCGGCATAGTAAAATTTGATTCTTTCAAAAAGGGAGAAATTATAGCGGTAAAGGATCCGACGCATGGGAAAGCAATTGCTATAGGACTTGCCCTTGAAGACAGTGACGTGGCAAGAGGAATGGCCAAGGGTTACGTCATAGACACCGTTCACTATATTAGCGACAAGATCTGGGAAGCCTATAAGAAAATATAGGCATTAGGAAGGTTTTACAGTTTCTTCCCTGTGGCCAGTTCTTGTCACATACAATA
Organism: uncultured Nitrososphaeraceae archaeon; assembly: GCA_963786915.1. Lineage (GTDB taxonomy): Archaea > Thermoproteota > Nitrososphaeria > Nitrososphaerales > Nitrososphaeraceae > Nitrososphaera. The sequence continues at coordinate 62,459 of CAWBAU010000004.1, read as the reverse complement.
TGTCAATACCATCTCCACTTGCAGCATCACGTTGGACCGCAGACCTAATGGCCCGGGAAGCCAACTCTTTAACTTTCTCCTCAGACATATTTGGCTTAAATTCTGCATCCATGATGCCAAGTGCTCCTTCTGCTCCTGTGCCTACCGCAGCATAATCATCAGGCAGGTACTGAACCAAGTGGGTCAAGGGTATATATTTCTGGTTTTTCATTGATACCGCCCACTATTACTTGAGTTAGAAGTGGGAAGTACCTTCTCTCAAACATAATGACAGACATTAACTTTGCGATTGAGTTTGGAGCAACCTCGCGTCTTGTCTCCAACTTACGGATCTTGGCCAATGCCTCGACCTGCCTTACAAGTACCTGCATGTCGGCGACCATCCCTGCGCATGCCGCTGCCAACGTAGTCCGTTACTGTAAATGTTTTTTTAATATTCTTGTTCACCACGAAGTTCCCGAATGAAATTCTTTTGTCTGCTGCTAATATAACGCCATCACTGTAGGATATACCTACTACTGACGCCCCCGGCATGAATTCTGCAAACGCCATATGCGATGTACATCGCTGTTAAAGTTAGATTTAGTCGTTTCTATTAAATAGGCAAAGTAATTGCCAAAGCAAATGATTCTTGTAAGGCTAACGTTTTATTACATTGGTGTCATGTATCCTGATGGCTTCAGCCACAAGCCGGTTCTGTAGCTCAAGTGCGTCTTTACCTTCGGGATGTTTCGTCTGCGCAACTGCCTCTGCAACAATGCTTATGACGTGCCTCATAAGGAACTCATCTCCTCTTGTGGCTTCTGCCATATAGGTCGGATTAGCTTTATTTACGAACACGATATTCTCCGTGATAAAGCTGTATCGGGAATCACTTTCATCCTCATATGGGATCACTTTGTAACCTATCCTCTTGAGTGCAAATGTCTTCTTTAGTATAGGTTTGCGTATATTCCTTGTCTTAACCACAGTACCGTCGGCTTGTGTTTCATTCACCTCGTCTACAACCACGCCTTCGGTTATGTTAGCTGAGGTGCCTGAAGGATGTGGGTGTGTGATGGTCTGTGATTGGATATCCTCTGACTTGGAAATTGTTGAGCTTCCAGGAGGGAAGGAGCGAGCATCGTCATTGTTTGCGATTTGGTAGTCATCGTCAGAATGCTCTTTATGCATCTGCTTTTCATGTTCCTGATCGGAAGTACCCTTCACTCGTTCTTTTACTTGCACTAGTTCGTACCCCTGTACCTCCTCTTCGAGCTCTAGGTTTTCGAACATGGCTTGTCCAAGTATCTTGTCAATTTCGCGATGAGATCCTTGATTCCTCCCGGGTGATAAGTACGTCTTCATATTCAGTCAGCCCAGGAATGACTCTATCGATGACAAACGTTTTCATAGTCTGATTGAATTTGGCATATTCATTATCCTCAATGATTGCAGACTTGTCAGCGAACCTCGTAGTCAAACTATCACATCTGACAAAGCCGGTTACACGGTTAAGCTTTGTGTCAAAGCCAAAGTTGCTGCGCATCACAATATGGTTTCCAACCATTACAGCTATTCCACGCTCGTCGTCTGACAATGGTCTCCTAGCGATAATGATTTCGCCGGTTAACCTGCCGTTATCAAGGTTGAAGGGTATCCTGTGTCCTTGAATTTCCGGGGCCTTTATAATCTGAGCCCCCTCAAAGTTCCATTCTTTGAATTTCTCGGCAGTTTTGATATATACTTCAAATAATGGTTGCCTTAGCACTGCGAGCTTCCGGATCTCCTTCATTATCTTAAATACATCCAGTTGCGTCTTGGCCCCAGTCATGACCAGTTCTGTTCCGTCTCGCTTAAGCGAGGGTTCCCTTACGTCATCAAGCTTGGCATTACCCACATACAGCTTTTCAAGTACACCTGCATTGATGGCAAGCGCTTTGCTGTAACTACCACGTCTTGTTCTTATTCTCATACTTTCAAATGATGTCAGGAAAGACAATCTGCCCGTGCCATATCTGCCTGTTCTAATTCTTTTCAGTTTAGGTGATATTGATTCGGTCCTTTTATGAGGGGAACCCAAAAGCAGAAACTTTTCCGTCCCGTTCTCATCCATTCCTGCGTCATCTTCAATAGCGATAGAACCGTTGCTCAGTACAGTGACGAGAACTTTTGTGGCGTCCTCATCAAAGGCATTCTCTACTAGCTCCTTTAAAATCTCTATTGGAGAGACCCAAGTTTTGGTGGCAAATTCCTTGAAAAAGGATGGATGAACCTTCATTTGAGCAGGCATTTTTTCAAGAGCTGATACTCCCACACCTTTATTTAATACTTGTCAAGGTATCCTAATTTTAGACCAATTTCCTCCAATACAATGAATTTGCATGCCCCTGCATGCATGCTTCCCGCGTTAATTTAATTAATAATTGCCAGAAGACTTGAAAATGTAATAACTTCGGACGATTATTAATTAGCGGGATTTTGCCAAGGCACTTTAGTTGAAATAATCGTTTTATTTATGATCTGTTGCAGTCCTTTTCCTTTCTAGCTCGGGCCTCTATTTTTATACAGAAATAATTATAAAATCAAATAACTATAGAGGATTAAGACATCTTCAGTGGCCTTCCGCAATCTACATATTCTTCTCTAAGCGCAGAAGAGTTATGCAAAAGTGCAGGTGCGGCAGGGACTCAAGGTCATTTGAGGCTTGCACGCCTCTCGGTTGCGATACCTTTGTCGTATGCAGTGGCTGCTCCAAGAACGTTTTGGAATGCTCGTGCGAGACTACGTAGGCTTGTAGCGCAAAACTGCCCCGATCTTGCCAAGGCTGGCAAGCTGCGATCCTTCTTCCGTCTTGCCAGAAATGACTTCAAGCCTGCACCCTGTCTTTATGGCAAGCTCGTTTAGGTATTCGACTATGTCTTTGTCAATAACTTCCAGATCAGGTACTGTGACATGACGGGCACTGCTTTGAAAGCCACTCCTGCTTTGTTGCCATCACCTGAGGTCTGTCTGCTATTATTGTCTGAGTATTCTTGCAGGCCTTGCATTTGATCTCCAGCTTGCTGTATGTGACATCATCCGTCACTATCACCAAATCTGCAATGCCACTTTCCAGCGCCTTGACTACATCGTGAACACCATATATTCCAAGTCCCCGGCCGGAATGCACTTCAGCCATGAACTTCTTAATCAGCTGTTTTTCTTCCATCACGCGGTATTCCTGCAAGATCCCCTCTTTTTGGGCCTTTTCTATCAGCTCGCGCACACCTTCTTCCCCAGAATAGGATGTGTCAAGTGTCGCTATAACGCTCTTTTGCAGCCGGTAGTCAAGATACTCTTCTCTTAGAAAATTCTCCTTTGTTGGCCCAGGGCCTCCTACAATTGAGCCCTTTATATTATATTGATCTAGAAAAACCTGTTTTGCATGTTCTGCTACTCTGTGATAATACTCATTCAATTCATTTTCCCTCAACCTTTCAAACCTTCTTGCGGACTGGCCGCCTTGTCGGTGTTTGCCTGCTACTCCGGAGGTGAGTGAGTCAATAACTTCCCAGTGGTCGCCGGTAAGTATGCCAATCCCCGTCTCCTGAGTGTCTATTGATAGTATGCCAATGATCTTATCATCTTTCATCATTTCCTTCAGATGATCAGTCCAAAAGTGATCGTCACATCGGTAAAGGCTGATTTGGACCGGCTTTGGAGGTAATATAGGATATATCTCAATTTTTTCTTTGCCAATCCCCTTGTCATTTGGTATCGCACCACAAAATATTATGAGTCCATTCTCAGGTGTTTCCTTGAATAATTTTAGTTGCTCAATGGTTTTGCTAAGTGCGTCTTGCACATGAGTTCTGGTAAGGTCTGACTTGATATTTGAAGCGGTGCCGGCTTCATTGCGTAGCTGTGAAATAACGTCAAATACTGGACGACGTGGTGGAATGTAAACAGTGACAAGTTCTGTTCCGTGTCCAGATATACTTGACAGTTCATTTATCATCTTCGTCAGCTTGTATCGCTTTACTGAATCCCACTTGCTGTTGCCATCATTTGACATTGAGTACTGTGACAAGAAAAATTTTGTCCGCACATAATATAAGGCTTCAACTTCATTGGTACCTTATATGTGCGGGGGCTGGCAAAGTAGAGGTCGAAAAAGATGCTACCAAGGCTCGAATACATCAAGCAGGCGAGAACGAGGCTCGGCATTACACAGAGAAAACTAGCCAATCTGACAGGAATCAGCACATCTATGGTAAATCAGATCGAGTCCGGAAGGTGCAAGCCAAGCTATGAAACAGCTCGCAAGATCTTTGAAATCCTAAGCTCACTTGAAGGCCGCACCTCTATGAAGGCGGGTGATATCTGCAGTCACTCTCCAATTTCAGTGCAGAAAGATGAAAAGCTTCACGAGGCGATAGATGTTATGCGTGTCAACTCGATTAGCCAAATCCCAGTATTTGATTCGTCCCGAGTAGTAGGCATTCTGACAGAGGATGGGCTTGCAAAGGTGATGCTAGAAAAAAACGAAAAGGATCTCAAGAATCTGCATGTTTCCGAGGCGATGGAGCCGCCGCCTCCAATAGTCGATGTCTCTACGCCGGGCAAGGCGCTCATTCCACTTGTTCGGTTTGCCAAGTGTATCCTAGTAAGCGAGAAGGGTAATGTAATTGGGATTGTGACAACAACTGACACACTGAAAATGGTGGAGTAGTAATAATCTTTTATTCCTTCAACTTTTCAAGACCCACACAGCAGTCTGCACATTTTATACATTCGTTGCAAATGTTAATCTCACTCTCCACTGGAAGTGGAGTTTCGCACAGGGCGCATTGCTTAATCGACTGCATCTAAACTAACCAACCTGCTATGGTTCAATAGGCTATTTGAATCGTTCTCCCCGTCTCTGTGTGTGCCATTTGTTGGAGGATTTGGGCAGAAGTACTCTAGCTCATTGATAATGCCACGTTAACCGCTCCGCGTATTCTTGCAGAAAATTGACATTCTCATCAAGCCCACAGGCATGATGTCCTAATTCCAGTTCACTAGTATTGAAGTCTATATTCGTTCGGATCAATATCCAGTGAAGTTTTGAAAAGGCGACTCTTGCCCAAGTCAAAGCCAACTTGTTGCGGCATGATATATCCGGAGTTAGTCTGATTTGTTTCCTGTGTAGCGGTACCATACCCTATGATAACCTTAGGTTAGCTTCTAGTGTAAATAAACCCATCATCTAGACCTCAGCAAAGTGCCAGAAATATTTTAGAGTTAAGACAACTAGTTCTGATATAACAATCACGTATCACCTTTAAAGAACAACATAAGCAGCGCCATCTTATGCCTTCTTCAATTGATCAAAATGGGAAAAACAACTCAAAGTTTAGATACGACTTCATTTAAATTCCTCCTCTAATATCTCACGCCTCTTGTTCATCTGAAATAGATTGTCGGCTCTCTTAAGTGCTTCATCTCGAGGTCGTCTGAAGACCATCGATTGAATAAGCAGATAGTTCTCCGGTATCACCATGCCTGTCTGGTCGTCAGAGTAAGCTATTTTAACCGTATCATCTTGAACTCTCAAGATATCTTGGTGAATATGCACCATGTTCGTATCCCCATGGGGAAATCCAAGCTCGAGTGCTTTTTTTCTGACATCTCCAGTGCCCTTGGCGGAACCGATAATTGCGACTCCAAACTCGTCTCGGAAGCATTCTAGTATGGCATCTTTAGTCGGCATTACCCCGTCGCTAAACCGGACAAACATCTGGTGTAAATGCATCATTCTTGACGGTACCTTGAAAGCATCTACATATAGGTTAGCATTTGGGATAAAGTCCTTGACATCGTCTTGATGGTGAGGATTCCTGTCCCATTCAATTGAGTCCTTGACGGCCTTTGTGTCTTCCAGGTCTGCCCACCTTCTCACAAGTTCAATATCAAAGCGTTTGATCCTGTCGCCAAACTTTTGAATCAGTGGTTGCATTACCCTGCCCATGCCGGAGACATTGCAACTGCCTTGTATGACATATGTCTTACCTGCCGCCCTGTCATAGTTGACACGTGAGTTGTGAATCATTTCTGCTACTGCCCGATCGCCATTCCTTTCTTCCCCTCCCTGAAATATCGCAGGCTTATTCATAGGCTCATACAATCTCTTCTTATTATCGTACCCCGCTCCTTCTTTTGCAGCATCTACCACTAAATCACAATGCTCAACTGCCTCTTCAATTGAGCCTCTCACGTTATAGCCTTGACCTTTGAAGCTACTTACTGCTTCCTTCGGCACGTAAACATCGTAATGGTTTTCCAGTGCCTCCTTCACCTTGTCATCCATGCTATATTTTGCGATGCCGACTAACTGGATCTCTTTGTCTACTGCCAGTGCGCTTGCAAGGCGTCTCCCTATATTTCCATAGCCATTAATGAAGACCCTAACCAAAACAATCACCTGAGATTTATTGTGAGGTTCAAATAGTTTGCAGGCATTATATAGATTCCTAAACCTCTAGAAAATTGAGCAATGCAGTAGGCTTAAATACGGTAAACGCACGCACAATTATGGAGACCATGCAAAGAGGCGGTAGCTTTTGGCACCTTTAAGGATCATATTCTAGATGTTTCTTTAGCCTCAAGTGGGTGTTTTGGATGAAAATACTTGTTATCGACAACTATGACTCTTTTGTATATAATCTTGCACAGCTATTGGGAGAACTACGAACTGAGCCTACGGTTTTAAGAAATGATAGGATAACATTAGAAGATGTTGTTAGGTTGGATCCTGATGCGATAGTGATATCTCCAGGTCCAGGTCATCCAGCAGATCGCAAGTACTTTGGTGTGTGTACAGATGTCATCGCGGAGATAGGACATAAGATCCCTGTCTTAGGGGTCTGCCTTGGACATCAAGGCATAGTCCATGCTTTTGGTGGCAAGGTTACAAACGCCAAGAAGATAAGGCACGGCAAAACAAGCCTGATACAATATTCTGCCGACAGGCTCTTTGAAGATGTTGCAAACCCATTCAGGGCAACACGCTATCATTCACTTGTAGCTGATCAGAATACCTTCCCTTCATGCCTTGAGGTGACCGCAAGAGCACTGGATGATGGCGAGATAATGGGGCTTAGACATAGGCAATATCTTATGGAAGGCGTGCAGTTCCATCCGGAGTCTGTGCTCACAGGTGAAGGCCGGAGGATACTCCTGAACTTTATATCTATGGTGAAAAAATGACAGTATCGACTGATTTGGGACTAGAATTAAAAAAGCTGGTCTCAAAGACAGATTTATCAGCTGCAGAAACCACTCGCGCCCTCGATGCAATCCTTGCTGGCAGCAGTTCCGGACACTGCAGTTGCGGCTTTTCTTGTCGCTCTTTCAATGAAAGGGGAGACACCTAACGAGCTTAGATCAATCCTTATTTCGTTGAGAAACCACTCGACCAAGATAACGCCTCAAGTAAACGGACCTCTCATTGATACCTGTGGAACAGGCGGCGACTCAAAAAAGTCGTTTAATATTAGCACTGGAGCAGCTATAGTGGCATCTGCGGCCTCTGCCAATGTGGCCAAGCACGGTAACAGGTCAGCTTCTAGCCTCTGTGGCAGCGCAGATTTTCTTGAATATATTGGCCTTGATCTGAATGCCCCGCCCTCAAAGATTCAAACATGTATAGAGAGCATTGGCATAGGATTTCTCTTTGCTCCACTATTTCACCCATCAATGAAAAATGTCGCCTCGGTAAGAAAGACTATTGGAATTAAGACTGTGTTTAACAAGGTTGGACCGCTGAGCAACCCTTGTACTAACATATCCGGTCAACTCATTGGAGTATTTGAGCCACAACTACTACAAGTTTTCTCTGAAGTATGCGCAGGGTATATCAGTGAAGCAATGATAGTTTATGCCCACGATGGTTTTGACGAACTATCAAACACTTGCCAAAATGACATTTATTGGATTTCAAGCAGCATGGACAAAGCAAGAAGGATACGGCTTCATCCTAATGCAGTAGGAATGGAAGTAGCTAAGCCAGAACAACTGATAGTAGATTCAAAAATGGATTCAATTATGAGCACTTTGCAGGCAGTTTACGGGACGGGTAGCAGAGAAAAAAAAGATATCGTAATCCTTAATGCTGCTGCTGCGCTTGTAGTAAGCAAAGTTGCCCCCAATCTTAAAGAGGGCGTACAAACTGCAAGTGATGTCATAAAAAGTGGCAAAGCAAGGGATAAGTTATCGCAGATGATAAAATATTGCGGAGACTTGGAAAAATTAAAGGAGGCAGAGAAAAAGTTCTCTCTTCTCTAACCTAATCGTCCTCTTTTTCTCTTGCTGTCCTTTTCTTTGGCGCTTCTGAGTCGCTGTCGTCAATGCCCTTTTCATTCACGGTGAATCTGACATCAGAGTATGGGTGGTATGGTGAGTCAATTATCTTGGCTATTCTGTCGTTGCCAGCCTTGCGCAGGTATATCCTGTATGTTGATGCATGTCCGATTACGTTTCCACCTGCCGGTTTGGTTGGATCTCCAAAGAATGTGTCTGGCGTAGACTGAACCTGGTTTGTAACAATGATCGCCACGTTGTAAATCTCTGCAATCTTCACAAGTTTGTGCATGATGCTGTTGAGGCGCTGCCTGCCTATCTGCTAATGTGCCCCGACCTGCAAACTCGGCGCGGTGCAGCGAAATAATACTATCAATTATTATCATTTTGGCCTTAAAGTCGTCGATGTATTTGCCCATCGACTTGACTATTAGCTCAAGATGGTCTGCTGTTATAAGCCTTGCATATTGCTACTTTTTTTAGTATTTCACCCGGGTCCAGACCTCTTGCTCTCGCTATTTGATCGACTCTCTCCGGTCTAAATGTTCCTTCAGTGTCAATCAAAATGGCTCCGCTGCCAAGCCCGCCTTGTTCTACCGGTCTGCTGAGCAGTGACGCATAGGGTATGGCATATCTGTGACTTGCCGCTTCCAAATTCGCCGTAAAATTCTGTAATTGCTTGAGTCTCGATGCCGCCAAGTAGCAATTCGTCAAGGGATTTTGATCCAGTGCTGCAGCGCAAAAGAGACTTTCTCTTTTCAAGTTCGATATCAGCAGTAGTAAATTCACTGTCAAGGATGCCGCTCTCCCTTAGCAGCTTTTGCGCTGCCATAATGAAAGTAGCCGCAGTTTCTTTTGAGCCCGCCCAAATCTGTAGCGAGCTCTTCTGGTATTGCTGTCGCCAGCTCCATAACTGAACTTATTCCTGCTTCCTTCATCTTGCGGGCTGTAGTTGGCCCGATACCTTCAATATCATCTATCTCTAATTCAGCTACATTTCTTGACGCATTTGTCATTGTATAGTAATTTTTAGAGGAACTATATAATGAATGGTGCACTGCAGGGGGAGGGGGCGCATTCAAAGACCAACTTTTGCATCCTGTTGATTCTATTTTTATGCCCATCCCCTCCCCTCAAGTAGATCCATTGGTAAAATACATGGATCAAGATCTGCAATTTATGATGGATAACAATGAAGTAAGGAATAAAGTCTTAAGATAACTGCATAAGAAATTTTATGAAGACGGCTTTGGTAAGCCCATGGATACTAAGCAAGTGGTACGGGAGGCAGGTATTCCGGAAGAGGACTATGGTCTTGCAAACGCAAACATCAACTATTTGGAAGAAAGTTCACTAATCAAAGGATAAAACCATTGGGCGAAACATATCCTAAATGGATTTCCATCAACCCCCTAAGGCATTGAGAGAGTAGAGAAAAAAGACAACTAATCTACAAAGTAACACAATGGCGTTAGATCCACGAATCTTACCAACCTATTTCAATACATTTCTAAAGATCACAAGGACTCTACAATCCCAGTTCTCATCGACTTTATCAATAGTATTGGATTACATGAGTTTCATAAGAAATCAGTTAAGGGAATTAATAATTGTCTTGCTGACGAAGGACAGATTCAAGGGCAGACACAACGCTGTAGACATTACCGCGTTAAGACCACTTCTAGGGGCATTGATGATCTAGAAAGACCATTAATCAATCAATTATTAGTTAGCGCTGCGAGATTATATAAAATGAAAGCGAGAGCAGTAGAAATTACAAATGGACCAGACAAGGGGGCAAGTTACGAGAATCTCTGTATTTCATAAGAGAGAACGCCGGTTGAAGAACTTTTATTATTTTGTTGTTTCTACTGAAAAGAGAGTAACGCTCTGTCCTTTTCTTAGGTGGTGTGATCGGTTTCCGACCGCTCTGTCTCACATCCTATTAGTCGCAATCCTATATTATGCAATGCTCATACCTGCTATATTTTTATATCTTCTTCTTTAAGCCATAATCCATTGTCGGAGAAAGATTTGGGGTCTCTTGGCTGGGATGATCTCATTGCGCAAAAGCGTCAGCTTACAAGCGAACTCAAAGAGCTGTCGGACAAGATCATTGACATTGACAAGAACCAATTCCGCTCGATAGGTAACACGATCAAAGAGCAGAGAAGTATTCTTGATGCTCACACTGAGAGGCTTAAGCAGATAAAATCCGAAGTAGATTGTCGTAATTCCGAGCTTTCCTTGGTGAGCGAAAAGATATCACAATCAAAGAACTTTCTTTCAGTAATGGAGGCTCGGCTTCCTCCGGAAAAGGAAGAGGATTTGCAGACGATAGTGCAAAGAAATCAGGCAATTATTGATGCCAAAGATTTCAAGAGCGAACGTGAAAAGAATGAGATTCTCTCTCGGATAAAGGACGCCGCCATGAAATTAGAGGCGACTAAGGCTACACGTACAATAAGAGAGCAGTTCTCCCAACTGACTCAGGAATCTGCAAATATCAACAACGCAATAAGGCAGCTCATAGAAGAGCGCAATCTGCTTCGAAGCAAGATATCTAACATAAATGTCGCGCTGGACAACTTGTATGAGTCAAAAAGAAGGTTAGCCTCAGAGCATCAATCTTATCTAACAAGATACGACGGCATCGCAAAGCAGTTTGATGCAATTAATGCACGACTTGATTCAATGTCCGAGATGAGGCGCAAGCAGAGAAAAGAGTATGGCTACGTAGAGCACAGAGACGCACTTTTCAAAGTAAAGGAAGAAGCAAAGAAAAAGCTGCAGGCAGGATCAAAGCTTAGCTTTGAAGAGTTGAGGCTTCTATACGGTGAAAAAGACTAATACGATTTGCTCGACAGGTATTAGAGATATATAGATTGTAAAATGGCGATAAATGATTTTGCCTTCGCTTGTTCTGTAGATGGGTCAATAGTGGGTTATTTTACATATCATGACGGGACTATGTTAATTGTGCAGTCGGAGCAGGAAGCAAAGGCAGGGATCAACAACTTTCTCAGAATTGCAGAACCTTTCATGGAGCCCCTCATTTCTCACGAATCAATTCATGTAATCATAAAAAAGCTGGAGGGCGCTGAAGCGTCAGATTCACTCGATGAAGTGGAAGTCATCGTAGAACGGTGTGGAGTAAAATTACAGGTACCGCTAAATTTCATACACTATTCTCATGACAATTCGGGAATAGTTCTCCCATTTTAAGAAAAAAATTTGGTGCTCGGGATAGTCGCGCTTTATTTTATATCGTCAGAGACTTCGCGCTGGCTTATTGCCATCTCATCGACTCGAATTGTTATCTTATACCACTTGTCGTTGTGTTTGAAAATGTGCGCAGAGGCCTTTTTGTTACCGGCAGAGCCGTATCCTCCGACACGCTCACTCAGCCTGGATCTCAGCTTGTCAACTTGATACTGCGCTATCATCAAGTTGCCTGTTATGTTCTCTAGCTCTAGATCCCGCTCTTCGTCTATGTCAGGAACCTGGGGGTTGTTCTTCCTAGTCTGCATTCTCAATGTACATCCTGTTTCCTACACTGTAGTGTACCTCATCAATGTAGTACGCAGCGTCGACTACTGGTGACGACAGGTTTGCACCACATACCGGCACTCCCTCTATTTGCTCTTCTTCCTCTTCAACGATTAGAAGACTCATTTGAGTATTAGTCAAACACATCGAATAATAACGGATAGTATGAATGTACCTCTAAGACCTAATTAAAGACTACTTTCAGTTAAACTCAGTTATTATAAGGGCAAATAGCTACAAATAGTCTGTCATCTTTGTATTAGCTGTTTCTTTTATCAGATTTGATAACTTTTTCCTTTCTTGCGACGGGGGCTTAATATCAGTTATCATTTGTAAAAATTCCAATTCTGGTTCAGTCATGCCTAGATTTTCAAAATAGATTTGATTGAAGATGATTTTTTGAAGTATGCGCTCTAGCGCAACGAGGCGGCTGTAAGCTTTACTGCTAGGATTAGTACCTATTCCCCTCAAGCGCCCTAGCTAGAATAGTCTTTTTAAGATTAAGCACCCCGCTTGAGATTAGACGATCAAACCTTGAAACTACTTCGAAGCAGTCATCTATGCCAGTATAGCATATTAGAGTCGTTGGCAAGAACTTGCCAAGCCCGCGGGCGAGTTTTGAATGGTTCTTGTCAAGGACCAATATAGATAGCCCAAACGCCAATATTGCATCTATTATCTGCTTTGGCAGACGCTCATCTAACACGTCATCGTCTGACTTGACTTCTACAGGATAAAATCGGATGCAGTCTATTCTGCATCTTTCATGGAGAGCGAAGTGTTTTAGCAACTGAGTTCGTACCAGGATGTTGTCATAGTTACCATAGTCATGTCTGTCAGGTTCCTTTGTCACTGCTGCGATCAAAAGGTCGAAGCTGCGGCAATGCGCCTCTTGGACTATCCTTATTTCAGATGTCGGTATTAGGGTATTGTTCTTGACATGATTTGATCTAAGCGAGCTACAAAATAGCGATTTGAGCTCTGTCTCGTTCATTGCATATAGTTTTTTGCAGCCTGTGTTAATGTATTTTGTCCTACTTTTTTTTGCAGGCATTTTTCATTGACCTTGCAAAGTTCTGTAGATCAGGCAGACAGCATCTTATTATCGGATGGATCCGATATCTTGTTGATGATCGCACTGCCTACGATGATAGCCTCTGCGCCGGCAGCCATCATAGATTTGGCTTGAGCTGGCCTGCTTATTCCAAAGCCTACTGCCACAGGGATCTTGACTCCAGCAACCTGCTTAACTGCTCTGATCGTGTTGAGAGTGTATTTCTGAAAAGAAGTGCGTGCACCCGTTATGCCAAAAACTGACACAACGTATAGGAAGCCGGAGGTACTGGCAACGAGTTTGAGCAGCCTTGCCTTGGGTGTATTTGGTGATACAAGGAAAACCGTCGCAAGGTTAAGCTTTGAAGCCGTCGACGAATAGGTGTCTCCCTCCTCAACCGGCATGTCTGGCAAGATAAACCCGTCGAGTCCACTTCGCTTGGACTGTGCCATGAATTTTTCCATGCCCGCCCGGACAAGGATGTTTGAATAGGTCATTGCAACCAAAGGAAGGCTTGGATACTGCTTTCTGACACTTCTTACAAGATGGAGAGCCTTCTCAGGTGTCATGCCTTTGCTTAGCGCCATGTTTGATGCTGCTTGTATAGTAGGCCCGTCTGCTATGGGGTCTGAAAAAGGTATGCCGATTTCGATAATGTCGGCGCCACCTTTCACCAAGGCGTTGATTATCTGCTTTGAAGTTCTAGTGTCAGGGTATCCGGCAACTACATAGCAAATAAGAGCACCTTCTCCTTTTTTTGCCAGCTCAGAGAATTTTTCAGAGATTCTATTTTGCATGCTTCGTCTTTTTCTTTCTATTCTTCTTACTCTTGTCGAGATAATCTTGAACTATTTCCACGTCCTTGTCTCCTCTGCCAGAAAGAGTGATCACTATAATGTCGTCCTTATTCATTTTCTCGGCTAGCTTCATTGCATACGAAATTGCGTGTGATGGTTCCAGAGCAGGTATTATCCCTTCAGATCTTGACAGTGTAAGGAATCCTTCTATAGCCTCACGGTCTGTCGAAGTAGCATATCTCGCTCGTTTGAGGTCCTTGAGCATTGCATGCTCTGGTCCGACACCAGGATAGTCAAGTCCAGCAGATATACTGTGGGTCTCAACGACTTGTCCGCACTCATCCTGCAACAGACAGGTGAACATGCCATGCAAGATACCTTCCGAGCCAGCGGTAAGACTGGCTGAGTGCTTGCCTGATTTGATTCCCTTGCCTCCTGCTTCTATGCCGTACAGTATCACATCACTGTTATCAAGGAAGGGATAGAACGAGCCTATTGCGTTGCTTCCCCCACCGACACATGCAACAATAGCGTCGGGCATAGTGCCTTCGATTTCCCAAATCTGCTGTTTTATTTCTCGCCCAATTACACTTTGAAAGTCCCTCACCATCATTGGGTATGGATGAGGACCTACCACCGAGCCAATAAGATAGTAGGTCGTTTTGACGTTGGCTATCCAGTCACGGATAGCCTCGTTTATTGCGTCTTTTAGAGTCTTGCTCCCAGACTGGACAGGATAAACCTTTGCTCCTAAAAGTTTCATTCTAAAGACGTTCAGCTTTTGTCGCTCAAAGTCCTTAGCTCCCATGAATATTTCTGCAGAAAGGCCGAGCACTGCACAAGCTATGGCTGTGCCGACACCGTGTTGGCCAGCACCAGTTTCAGCAATAATCCTTTTTTTGCCCATCTTTTTTGCTAGCAGCGCCTGCCCAAGCGTGTTATTGGTTTTGTGGGCTCCGCCATGCAAAAGATCTTCCCGCTTCAAGTATATCTTGGCGCCGCCTACCTGTTTTGTTAGGTTCTTCGCAAAGTAAAGTGGCGTGGGCCTGCCAGCGTATTCAGTTAGATAATAAGAAAGATCATTCTGAAAGTCAGAATCATTCTTGTATTTCTCATAGGCGGATTCGAGCTCCCCGATTGCCGGCGCTAAGGTCTCCGGTATGTATTTACCGCCATACTTTCCAAATTTGCCACCTACGGGATAGCTGCCCTAACAAAGATGAATCTTGTAGTGTTCAAGGGGGTATTTTAAGGGATGTATCGTTCTATAACGCATAATACAAGTCTGAGATCTTGGCACCAATATCGGGTGCCTGCATTACACTTGTTCCCACTAGAAAGGCATCTGCCCCTGCACTCCTTAGGTGTCGTATGTCTTCTGGATTGTTGATGCCGCTTTCGCTTATTATCGTGCTCTTGGCCTTGCTATACCTTTTCAGTAACTTCTCCGTGTTTGTGATATCTACACGGAAGTTGTCGAGATCGCGGTTGTTAATGCCGATCAAGTCGTATTTTGATTTAAGTACTTCTTCAAACTCTTGCTCGGTATGAACTTCAACTATCACCTCGAGGCCTCTTTTTTTTGCTTGTTCTGAGAGTTTATCCATGCCGTCTTCCGCAAGGTTTCGGTCAAAGACGGATTTAATTAGCAGTACACAATCTGCACCTGCTTTCTTGCCTGCATCTATTTGAACCATGCTGACAGTAATGTCTTTCATTAATACGGGAACCCTCATCAGTGCCTTTCTAATGGTCGCCAAATATTCAATTGAACCATCGAATAAGGAAGGTTGTGTCAGCACTGATATTCCAATTGCCCCAGAGTCTACCATTATCTTTGCAATCTCTGCCGGCTCCGTCTTGCTCCTTATCTTACCTTGGGAAGGCGAGGAAAACTTTATCTCAGTAATGAGTGGAGCGTGAGCACATAATCTGATAGTTTTTTTTAGGCTTATTCCATCATGGGTGAATGACTGCCTTATTTCATAGGCACCCTGATCTATAGCTTTGTATGAGTTATCGACTAAACGCTTTAGGTTAAAGTCGGTCCTAGCAAATTTACTCATATAGATAAATCCGTGGCAACGGTCCTAACATTTACAGTTACTAGTAGTTCCTAGTGCGCATGTGGCGGAGGTGCACTACCTTTAGACAAGGCTTCATTGAATGTGCCAGCGGACTTCTCATGAAACTCTAGGTTTGACTGATCAACTTTTATCGCCTGTGGCGGACACACTGATACGCAAGCCATGCACCAGATGCAATCATGCTCTCTGATTGGATCTGCCTTATCTGTATAGTCTTTACGTTCTTCTTTGACTGCGTTGCCTGTACCTGCGCTTGTGGTATTTGCCATCTCAACTGCAGGAACATCATTCTCTGTTCTGTACCACTGAAATACCTGCACCGGACAGGCTTCAATACATGCACCGTCAGCAACACAAGAGTCCCAGTCGACAGCTACCATTGTCCCATGAACACCTAAAGGAGCCATCTCTTCTCCTCTTGTTTGATATGCAGATTTGACCTCTTCGTTTTCTGTCGCTTCTGCAGCCCTTCCAGGCCCCCATACAAAATGAAAATGCTCCCCGTCTGTGTGCTGGTGCTTGCCAATTGGCTGATGATTTTTTGGAAAGTCTGGATCTATTGGCACGTTGGTACCTACGTAAGATACATTACTAATATGAGTTACCTAGACAGCGGTAGTCTGCGTGATTTTCCCTTTGACTCAGATATATATTGTTGGATGATCCCTATCCGACATAACCGAATGTCTGAAAGTGCGATCTTTAAGAACAAGTCCAAATTGTCACCACGTTACCTGCCAGAAGAGTTACCGCACCGCCAAGCCCAGATTCAGCAAATTGTGCACGTCTTTTATGAGGCACCTAAGGATCCAGATAAGTTCCTCCTTACTGTTTTGCAGGTGATAGGTGCTGCGGGCATCGGGAAGACGTCAACCGTCCTTAGATCATCTAAGATCGTTGAAGAACTCTTTGCAAAGAGCAGACTTACATTAAAAACTGTATACATCAACATGAAGCTGCAAGGCGGCAACAAGTTTGCAATATATAGGCTCCTGCTTGAGCGCATCGCGCCAGAGCTGCCAGCCCAAGGCCTTAGCGCAGAGGAAATGCTGCGCTACCTCTTGCAATATTTGAGGCAAAATAGCCAATATGCTTTGATTATCATAGACGAAATCGACTATCTGGTAAAGACTAGCAAAGACACAGGTATTATATACGATCTGACGCGCTTAAATGAGTATGACCTTGATAAGCCCTGCAATGTTAAGGGAGTAATATTCATTGCTAGGAGTATGGAATTTTATAATAAACTTGATGCAGCAGAGCTGAGCACGCTTGGAAGGGTTCCGATGGAATTCTTTCCTTACACACTAAAGCAAGTCAGTGACATACTAGAGAGTCGCGCCGCGGAAGCTTTCAATCCAAAGGCAATAGGTTCAGACATTATTGACAAAGTAGCTAGCATTACAACATCAGCTGAGGTAAATAGTGACGTCAGATATGCCCTTGATCTGCTTTTGTACGCCGGAAACCTTGCCGAATCCGATGGCGCAGGCAGGGTCTTGCTTGATCATCTTCGCAAAGTGCACGGTAGGATTCACCCATCGATAACGACCGAAGAGATCGAGCAACTGTCAAAGAACCATCTTGTGAGCCTGATGGCTCTAGTACGTGCCCTAAAGAGCAAGAAAAAGGCATATGTCGCGCTCAAGGACGTACGCCTATATGCTTCTGAGCTTGCTGACCAATTGGGCATGAGAAGGATTGACATTGAAGATTATCTTGAGGACCTGAGGGCTAGGAAGCTGGTCGAGATCAAATCACTTATGGAAATAGGATTGCATGGCGCGTCACTTGCGGAACTCGAACCAGCATTGATGAGGAAGATAAAAGGTGAAAAGTAGTCTAGTGTCAGAAACGACATCCAGCAAGCAAATTATAGAGATAGGACTTGGCAGCATTGGCAAGATCAAGATAATGAAGGCTCTTGCTGAAGAGAACAAGCTGACAACAATCTATTCGCTGCATAAAAAAACTCATTTGAAGCGAGAAGACATAAAGAACAACATTAGCGACCTCATAAAGATTGGGTGGGTCACCCAGAGTAAGTACGCCAATGTGATGTACGGGTTAAACAGGGACAACAAGTATGTTACTGAGTTGATAGAGTTCTTTAATGCTGTCGGTTACATTGGGTATCAATGAATGTTAGAATCCGAAAGCATTTAGAACAAGAAACTTGAAATACTCAGATACAAGAGATCCGTATCTTCTTAACCATAGAAATTGATATACCTATCATCTTTGTCCTGACTTTGCATCATGCGCAGCGCCCTGAATAAAGCATCTATCGCTGCAGCTTCGCTGAGTCTGCCCTTTGCAACCTGATACGCAGACTCCAGACACATCAAGGTAGCGGAGTCGGTCTGCTATCATCTCACCTCTTATTCCTTTTTCTGAGCATCGCCTTGCAAGGGCCGCAAGCATTCTGTCTACGTGATAGTTGAGGTGTATTTCTGCAGCTTCATCGCTGTCCACTCCATAAAGATCGGATATCATAAGATCTAGTCTTGCTTCGTCCTCGCCCGTAACACCGCCATGGGCTGCCTGTATAGCAGACCGGCCACGAGGCTTCCTAGAATCACTTTCTTGCATTTTATTAAGAACTATATGGGTAGCGCATTTTCTTCATATTAACATAGCGCTGAAGAATCCAAAAAGAAATAAAAAGGTGATCCCCTAAACGCTGATGTGCAGTCCAGGCGCCTGATTCAGCCTAAGTTCATATTCATTACAGGCGGAGTCATGTCTGGTCTAGGCAAGGGTGTGACCACATCTTCAACAGCAAAACTCCTTCAGCTTGCAGGCTACAGAGTTTCATGTGTGAAAATAGACCCATATGTAAACTATGACGCAGGGACAATGAACCCTGTCGCTCACGGTGAAGTCTTTGTCACAGACGATGGCGGCGAGTGCGATATGGACATCGGCAACTATGAGCGCTTTATCGACATTGCCATGACAAAAGATCACAACATAACGACGGGTAGAGTCTACATGGATGTGATTAAGGCCGAACGCGAGGGCAAATACTTAGGCCAGTGTGTCCAAATAATTCCTCATGTTACTGATGCGATAAAGAATGCTGTATACAAAATTGCAAATGACGAAAGGCTGGATATTGTGGTAGTCGAGTGTGGGGGAACAGTTGGAGACATCGAGAGTTTGCCGTTCCTTGAAGCATTCAGGCAGATGGAACTGGAGCTAGGTCATTCAAATACGCTGTTCATCCACGTAACATTGGCACCAGTGCTTGATGTTGTGGGCGAACAAAAGACCAAGCCTACCCAGCATAGCGTCCAGGAGCTCCGAAGGATCGGCATCCAGCCAGACATTCTTGCTGTAAGATGCAAGACTCCTCTAAGGGATGATGCAAGGCACAAGATTTCGCTTTTTGCAAGCGTGGAACAAAATTGCGTGATCTCGTGTCACGACGCACCTTCAATATACAAGGTGCCGCAAGTGCTCGAAAACCAGGGGATGCTCAAATCAATAGCAGAACGACTTGGACTTCGGAGCACTGCGCCTAAATGGGGCAACTGGAAGGCCATAGCTGAATCTTTTTCAAAATATGAGGGTTCCATCAAAATCGCAGTTATAGGTAAGTACGTTAAGCTACAAGACAGTTATGTCAGTACTTACCATGCGCTACTACATTCTGGTGCAAGCATTGGCAAAAAGGTTGATGTCTACTGGATAGACTCTGAAAAATTTGAAAATGGTGGTCAGCAGAATTTACCGATGTTGAAAAACTTTGATGGGGTATTGGCACCGGGGGGCTTTGGAAAAAGGGGAAGTGAAGGCATTATCAGTGCGGCCAACTTTGCAAGGGAAAGCAATATACCATATCTTGGCATCTGCTTTGGATTCCAGCTGGCAATTGTGGCATTTGCAAGACACGTTTGCAAATTGGCTGACGCAAATTCTACCGAGCTCGACTCCAACACAAAGAACCCTATTGTTGATTTCATGCCCGAGCAGCTTGACATGCACAATATGGGCGGCACAATGCGGCTTGGAAGCCATGAAATAGCCATAACTCCAAAAACAGTTGCGGCCGATATATATCGGTCAACCTCGATAAAGAGGCGCCACCGACACCGCTTTGAATTTAATCAAAAGTATCTTGATATCGTAACAAAGAATGGGCTTGTACCTGTCTGCTCATTCTGACAGGGGCAAACGAATGGAAACGGTAGAAATATTAAATCATAGGTTTTTCTTTGCTGTTCAGTACCATGCAGAATTCAACAGCAGGCCAGGCAAGCCTGAACAGGCCTTTGAGGCATTTGTCAGGGCTGCTGCAAATTATTAAAATTTAATTCATATATCCTCTGTCGCGCATCTCGAAGCGAGGTTTTCTTTTTTACATAGCCTTGGTTGATAAGGTGGCTGAGGGAAAGTCGAATGGTGCGCTCGGGGAGCATTGTCCGCGCTGCCAAGTCCTTTTGGCTTAATGCACCTTCATACTCGAGTGTCTTCAATATCAGTTTGGCGCTTGGAGGCATCTTTAGCATATCTTCGGCAAGCTTAACTTTTTTTGCCATAATAGACGCTGCAGATGAATGACCATTTAGCCTTACAAGGCGCGCAGGAAATGCGTGTTTGCTGCATTCAAGCGTATTTTTTATCTGTATCCTGTGCCCTCCGTCAAGCACTACTTCGCAGTGGTAGCGGCTAATGATGTCAGTGATCTCGAGCTTGCTTTGGTTGGGAACAATAAGTGGCCTGCGCGTATTGTCAAGTGAGTTTACGGAAACGACCAAAAATACAAGTGCTTTTTGTAAGACCATTGGCCCCCCTGCAGACATGGAATATGCAGTCGAGCCGGTCGGGGTTGAAATTATGACGCCGTCACTCTTGTCATGCCAAATGTCGTTGGCATCTATCCGCAAGACATGCTCCATCAGAGTCGCACTCTTGCTCGAGAAAACTGCTACATCATTTAAGACAGGGTCAGCTTGTTTGCCGTCGACTTTAACGGCAAGGCGAAAAACCTCCTCTACTGAAAAGTTGCCACGCTTGAGCTGAGATGTGGCAGATTCTAGGTCTCTTACATCAAGCTGGGCAAGGAAACCAGTGGAGTCAGTCTCGTAGATACCAAGAACAGGCGGGGAGTCATATTCTATCTTATGGAAGTAATCAAGTATACCCCTGTCTCCTCCAGCCACCATTACCATATCAACTTCTCTTACAGTACGATAATCATCATCATTCATTATCTGGGTCTTGACAGTCAGTGATTCAAGTGTCCTTTTCACTTTGGAAAGGAGCGCTCCGTCTCGCATATCAATGCCTGAGAGCGCAACTTTCATGGTTATTATACTATGTTCTATTATCCTGGAGCCGAATTTAAAGCTAAGAAAGACGCTGAAACCCAATGCCATTGTAAAAATACGAGGCGTTCTCTTCTATGTTAGCCATTGGCGGGATTTTGGCAAGGCCCACTTGCCTTGCCTCGAGAGATGCTTTAACCGCGCCCGCGCCAAAGCATATCGCCCATATTGGATCCTTTTCCTTAAGATATGCACACGAAAACGAAGCACATAGTATGTCACCTACGCCTGTAGAATCTACAGTATCAATGTCATTCACGCCCAGCCAATAATGTGTTTTATCGTGAAGCAGATGTAAAGTCCTGTGTTCTGTGTAGATTACAAATTCTATTCCTCGTGATTGCAATGCCTCCATACCATCCAACCCTTGCATCCCTGCTGTAAGCGCTGACATTTCTTCACTGTCGACCTTTATTGCATTAATACCCGATAGATCAGCTCGAAGCTCTCTTTCAATGTCACATATCCTTTATGGTCGACTAGGCGCAAGTATCCCTGTGGATCAAGCATGACAAAATTTTTCTTGCCCCGATTTTGCTTTATTGCAGCAAGGACATTTTGTGGCAATTCGTCGATTACAGGGCTCGCCAGCCAACAGTCTACCTTCATATCACGAATGTCCTCGGGGGTGAGGGGTTTGCACTTGTCAATTAGCAATAGTTGTCTTGAGTAGCCATGGGCAAGGATCTGAAACTTAGTGGTAGGTGCATCCACCAATTGTCCCTCGCGCAATGTGATGGCATTTTTCTGTAGAATATCGTGCGCCCGTTTTGGAAGGTCGTTACCTACTTTTGTAGCAAGGCTGACATCAAAGCCAAATCTCCTGCTTGTGATGCCGCAGTAGCATGGCGGTCCCCCGATGCTTTCTGTCACCGTGTCATCACTGCTTTTAATCTCATCAAGCACAATATGTGAAGCAATAGCGATTCTCAAGGTGGGTTAGCTGTACATTCTTGTTTTAGGCTGACAATAAAAGGGCTTGTCTGCGCAGCCCAAAACCGAGGATTGGGATGGCGGCGTGGGCTTGCGCTTGCGCCCTTTGTGTTTGTGTCTTTATCTACCAGAGCTATAAGGATTGTGGTTGATTCTGTCAAGGTACTTTATCCTAGCATTTTTCTGTAGACTGAGAGGGGTTATAATCCGTTTCATCGAAGCTATGAGCTTTTACACGGGTTTTCCTAACAGGCTAATTGCATCTAGCTATATTGACACAGGCAAATGAACCACATACCATGGAATTTAATATTTGAGTATATCTGTAGAGTTTTTTTTGTGTGTGTGTCTCTAGTATAAGAGAAGCTCAGAGAGCGTCATCAAGAGTAGCTCTTACGAAAAACAGACAGTTTACGAATTTTTTCTTCTTTTTTTGTCTGTGTAAAGGATGAGAGGATGTGTCTCGGCCAATACGTTATAGGTCTTCTCGTAAGATGGCTGTGGCTACAGGTCAGTTTGATAACATAAGATATTATGGTGAAATGACATTAAAGCGTTCTAGTTCCTTAAGCATTCTGTTGGACGAGTAAACAAGACCATCATAGTTTTAGTATTTCAAATTTAAACTTACTTTCTGTATGAAATAGTGAGACCTTTTGCAATTTCCTTAATCTTGAGTCAGCAAAATTAATGTATTATTTAATTTCAAACACAAGATTTAAAGGATAGCAAACATCACTTAGGGAATATATGCCAAAGAAGAGAGCAAGCAGGGGAAGGTCAAAGGGAGGCAAGGGTAGCTCAGGCACAGTGAGTTGTAGCCAGTGCGGAGCTTTGGTCCCTCGAGACAAAGCAAAGAAGGTAACAGGAAGGATCACTCTTGTAGAACCTACGCTTGCGAAAGAATTGAGAGCATCAGGGGCATATATACCGCTTTCTACGGATGTCAAATTCTATTGCGTATCGTGTGCCGTTCATAGAGGCATCGTGAAAGTGAGATCGGAGTCAGATAGACGCACAGCGACTAAGCTCAGGTAGAAGACAGTCTCCTCACGGTTATCGCAATCCTCTGAGCTAATGTAATACCTGCTATGATGGAAACAATTATGATGGCCCATTGCATTGCTTCTCTGATAGGTATCATGCCTATTATCGCAACGATTAGGAGGCGTTCTGCGCGCTCGCCTAATCCTATACCTTTTAGTTTCTCTCCAAGCGACTCAGCCCTTGCTCTAGTATAGCTTACAAGAAGAGACAACCCTAAGGCGACTAGGCACCAGAAAGAGTCTGCAAGTTGCCCCAAGGCAATGCCGCCAAAAATAATCACCTCGGCTAGTTTATCAAAGATAGAATCAAGAAACGCACCCCTTTTTGACATCTTCTTTGTAATACGCGCAACACTTCCATCTACGATATCAAAAAATCCAGAAAGCAACAGAAAGACTCCACCTAGGATGGCAGTGAAATTCCAAGGCGTCCAGTCAATACCTAGGGAGGCCGTCGAGGCATAGGAAAATGCTGCGAGGAGCGATACTGCTAAACCTACTCCAGTCCAAAAGTCAGCTGAGAGGCCAGTCGAGGCAAAGATAGTGCCTATTTTGGTTAAAGTAGGCTCTAGCAAATCTCGGAGCTTGTTCAGCAATGATTCTTCAACAGGATTCTTTTATAATAATTTATACACAATAAAACGGAAGATTAGTAGAGCTTTACTTTTACCTTCTCGACGTTCTAGCCTGTTTCAAGGTCTGTCGGGGTCGTCATTTTCTTGTCCATTGCTTTTTCACCGGCCTTGAGCTTTTATGTGCAGAGTCATCTATGTCGCGTTTCGCTCCACTTTCTCTCCTACATCAACCATTGCTATTGCAGTCTCATTATTCGGTTATAGACAGAAAAATTGCTTACTAATGGTTTTACCACTATGATTTGACATGTCCATGGATCATAATTCTTTAATATAACATTTTTCAGATATAGAGTGAAACCTAACTATGCAAGATTGGGATATAGTCTCGGTTCTATCAAACCTTGGAGTTGACTTTGAGTCAGAGGGAAGTCGCAATGTTCGAGTGCATGGTGAAAGTTCTATTGATGATGCGTCTGAGAACGATCTTGCATTTTGCTGGTATACCGACCAAAAAGGCGTCTCTTTGATTACCAACTCGAAAGCTGGTGTAATACTGTGCAAGACGGAGATGCGAAGTCTGGCTCATCCAAAAAGCGATCAATTGTTAGTATTCACCGATAACCCCCGGCTTACATTCGTTCGCGTGGTCAAAGAAATGAAGCGCAAACAGCAGCTTGTTGGCATCTCACCACGCGGCAGTTATTTCGGAAAAATCCAAAATAGGATCTGGCTGCTTCATTGGCGACTATGCTGTGATAGGCGACAATTGTTCATTAGGAGATAACACAGTCATTTATGACAGAGTATCGCTTGTGCAGAATTGTAAAGTTGGCAAGAACTGTGTGATCCAATCAGGAGCTTCTTTGGGATCTGATGGCTTTGCATTCGAGCGGTATGAAGGTGGTGCACTGGAGAAGTTCCCTCACAAGGGCTACGTAAGACTTGGGGACAATGTCGAAATATATGCTAACTGTTCTATTGCGCGCGGATCTCTTTCCGACACGTGGATAGGCGACGGAACCAAACTCGATGCTCTTGTCCATATTGCTCATAACGTCACCGTGGGAAAGAATTGCGAACTTACTGCAGGAACAATTATTGGCGGGAGTACAAGTCTTGGAGACACCAGTTGGACAGGTCTGAATTCAACACTGAAAAATGGAATCAAATTAGGTCGTAATGTAATTGTGGCATCAGGTGCTTCGGTTATACACGACGTTCCAGATGGCGACATCGTTGCAGGCGTTCCAGCTAGGTCAATTAAACACAAAGTAAACACAGACGAGGTATTTCTTATGGCAGGCCAGAAGAAAACGACTACAATCTAGACCTAGGTAACTTTTTGACTCGATGATCTCTTTAGGCATCTCTTCAAACATGGAACTAGATATTTTTTCTTGTGGGAATTTCAATAACTTGAACTCCTTTCCAAAAAAGAGCTTCTGAACTTCAAAAGCTTCTACGCACGTTATAGTGTGGTTGAATCTGCTTTGCAGTGCACGATACTGTCCAAGACCGCGTATTGCATTTGACTTGAGGAACGACTTGCTTCTCTGCGACCAGAAAATGTTGATAAGCTCTATCTTGCCATCGATGACATCCGATATGTCATAATAGACCTGCGGCTTAAAATCGCGAGTTACGGGGATTTCATAAGCGAGTATATTTGGAACAAATCTCCCAGCCTCCATGGTTGCACCAGCTATTGCGCGATGATCATGATGCGTGTCGCCAAGCGAGTGTGTGAAGACAATGTCAGGATCTGACTTTTTTATGAAAAACTCAATGTGATTGATAAGATCGCTTGAAAGTGACAGCTTGGTATCTTGGAAATTATCGATCCATAAGCTTTTTGCACCTATGAATTTTGCAGATTGTATCAATTCCTTTGTGCGCTCTTCGGGATCACCGGAAGCCCCACCTCGAGTTAATGTATACATGAAGATATTATGATGATCCTGTCGTGAAGCCTTTAGCAACAGACCCCCGCATCCGAGTTCAATGTCATCAGGGTGCGCCCCGATGGCAAGAATATTCATCAAATGGAGTGCGTACCACCGTTATTTATATAGTTGGAATTCCCATTCTGTGATAATATATCAGATGATTTGTCATATGTCAGATATTGCGCTCTTTTTTCCAAGAATTAGTGTGCTAAATTATACCATAATACATTGGGGTAAATGCGAAATAATTACTTTTAAATTGATTCATATCACTTCCTTTGCATTGAAAGAATTTGCTCTCGCTTTTTTGCTATTGGTGATAGTAATGTCAGGGGGAAGATATGCCGGTGCGCAGCCATACCCTTGTTGCCTCCTCCTTTTCCAGAAAACAATCCGGATGAAGAAATAGTCGCTGAAAATGACCGGTCACCGCCGCATATAGAAATATTGACCACCGAGCTCCACGAGGGCAAAAATGTTTTTGAGGTTAGGATAGCAGATGAGTCGAGCCTGCAGACAAGAGAGGTCAAATACGTACATAATGGTCAGCTAAGAGTTGATGGGCTTTTCCGAGACCAGAACAATGTGTATAAAGCGTTAATAGATATCCAGCCCCCCTCTCGGATAGTCACGGTTACCGCAGGCGACGCGAATGGAAACATGGCCTCGGACTTTAGAGAATACGAAATAACAGGGTCTCAAGATATATTCTCACAGATAATGGATAGGATCTCACAGACCCTCAATTTCTTTCAGAACCTCTTTGGTCGATAATATCATACATAGACCATAGTAATAAATAAATGCGAATATAGCGCGATTAATTTTAGTAGCCCTGTGACTTCGATTCAAGATGGAAGGTGTGACTGATTGGCCGAAAAAGTATGGATAGCATTCTTCTTTATTGTAATTGCACTGTGGGTACTTGTGCTCACTACGTCGATATATCCTAGGATATATGGGATCGAAATTTTAGTGGACTCCGATATCGACCTAACTTACTTTACGTTACCACTACTAGGTTTCAACCTTATCTATGTATTCATGCTAATCATGATATTCATACTTTACTTTGGAGCCTACGCGAGCGTCAGGAAATACCAGCTTAGGATGAAAGAAAGGGTATCTGACAGGTTCCGCAACCAGATGGAACTTTGTAGTATAATCATTCCGGCAAGAAACGAGGAGAGCGTAATAAAAAGGACTGTGCTCGATTGCCTTAAGCAGACGTATCAAAAAATCGAAGTTATTGTAATATGCCACAATTGCTCTGACAGAACGTATGACGAAGCCAAGGTTGATGATCCGAGGGTCAAGGTTTTTGATCTTCAGACAAAGGAGGCTGGCAAAGGCATCGCACTGAATTTCGGAGTAGAAAAATCAAGCGGGAATTACATAATGGTGCTCGATAGTGACGGATTGCTGACGCGGGATTTCCTTGAAAACGCATTACCCCTCTTTGAAGGAAATTACTGTGCTGTTCAAGGCCGGTATATTCCAAGCAACAGGAGCTTTAATTTTGTAACAAGGATGCTTGCACTGGAGGGTGACCTTTGGTCTACTCCATTTATGACGATAAGGACATGGTTTGGACGAAGGTGTCCCCTTGGAGGCACAGGCTACATTATAAGAAAAGATATCCTGTTAAAGGTAGGGACGTTTGCTAATCATCTTGTGGATGACTATGAGTTAACCTTTCGATTGCTAAGGGAGGGATACAAGATAGCATTTGCGCCGCTTTCGATAAATTATGACGAAAAACCGCCAACACTTGATTTCATGCTGAGGCAAAGAGCCAGATGGGCTAAAGGATTCATCGATTTGCTTGGAACCAGGGTTGCGGACCGGTCAGATATTGTTGGCCACATTTTTTGGCTAAATCCAATTGCTGCAGTAAGTGGCTTTATCATGCTCATGATTCCTGGTTTTGCTGCACTTCACTACCTGATATATGATTATTATCCTTATACCTACGCATACATGCCCTTGACTATATGGTTTATGCTGACAGGCGCACTCTTTGTACCTGCAGGCGGGAGTACCTGATAAAAGAATATGGCTGGAGGGGTTTCGCTTATGCTGCCCAGATACCCCTGTTCCTACCATTCTCACAGTACTGGTTCGTAAGCTTTATCCGGGCATTTACAATTAAGTCGTGGGCAAGTACCAAGACAGCACATGGATTTGTGAAGCAAAAAACTCCAGAAAAGGTGTGGCAGATGCAGACAGCATGATTCTGTACCATAGAAATACAATGATGACACGTAATAATCCGTTAAGATGCAAATAGAGAAAAATGTCGTTGACATTGTTACAATAGCTGGCACAAGGCCAGAAATAATTAAGCTAGCCGATCTGGTACAGTTGCTAGATGGCCGAGGCAAGCATGCCCTGATCTATACAGGGCAGCATTATTCTGATAACATGAAGAGCATCTTTTTTGATGAGCTAAAGATCAAACCGGATTATGACCTGCGCTGCGATACGTCAGATGTCGCTACTCTGAAGGAAAATATGCTGAGGTTCCTCCGAGAGATTAGGCCGCAACACATTCTAGTATATGGCGATACCAATTCCAGCCTAGCAGGGTCACTTGCTGCAAAGGAAGTTGGCTCCACACTCATCCACGTTGAAGCAGGTCTTCGCTGCTTTGACCTTAGCGTGCCTGAAGAAAGGGCAAGGATACAGATCGATTCTACCTCAGACTATCTATTTCCTCCAACAGAACTTGCTAAGACTTTTCTATCCTATGAGGAAATAGAGAAAAACGTCACAGTGACTGGCAATCTAGTGGTGGATGTCTGCAGGCGACTTGCAAAGGTCGCAGACGAATATGGTAGCCATTATGATCTTCCTGACAAGTATTTGTTGCTTACCATGCACAGGCAAGAAAATGTCGATGAGCCTGATAGGCTTGAGATGTTGATAAAGCATCTGTCTGGTATAGATCAAAAGATAGTCTTTCCCATTCATCCTAGGACAAAAAGCAACCTTGCCAGATATGGTCTGACTTTGCCTCAAAATGTCATTGCAACAGAGCCTGCAGGTTATTTGGAATTCCTTTATCTTCTGAAGAATTGTCGCCTTGTCATGACCGATTCCGGTGGAGTCCAGGAAGAGGCCATTGTACCTGAGGCGGCCATGCATAACTTTGAGGCACGTCTCGGAACGTTGGGAGACCCTCCTTCTGAAGGCAAACGTGCTTTTTCCATTATACCGACGCGACTCATTGAGCAATGTCGTCGAAATGATGCTTGAAGCCAAGATTGAGCGCAATCCCTATGGAGAAAATGTTGCTAGTAAGATGCTTGAGTTGATA
This sequence comes from uncultured Nitrososphaeraceae archaeon, assembly GCA_963786915.1. Classification (GTDB taxonomy): domain Archaea; phylum Thermoproteota; class Nitrososphaeria; order Nitrososphaerales; family Nitrososphaeraceae; genus Nitrososphaera. The sequence continues at coordinate 33,510 of CAWBAU010000004.1, read as the reverse complement.
AATCGCATAACAAAATGATACATTCCCATTTATCTTGTTGGATTCATAGAGAGAGAAATCCTCATTCCCACATGCTTAAATGGCGTCTCAACGATTAAATAATTTTTCATAATCCTATCTTACTATGAATCGCTATTCCAGCGGGTTAGTGCTTGCAGCCACCATCGTGCTAATATTCCAGCCCAGTATTTTGGCCTACGGGCAGATATCTTCAGCTCAGCTCTTCGGATGTCAGGAATTCGGCGGCGCAATGCATTGTGATCTTCTCATGAATAAGATGGACGCATATGAAGTGACGGGTAATTCAACCCTGATACATCCGCTGACCACTAGTGACACTCTGTTTGTCGAGGGCAAGCTTGGCCGAGGGCTGGAAATGCGAGGTGAATATAGAGAGTCAATTGAGATAATGAATTCGCCAGAGCTTAATCCAACGCAATTCTCAATTTCCTTCTGGATCAAGTCCACAAAGATAGAGCCGTATGGGCATATTGTGTCACATAGCAACAGACAACAATCTTCTGGTTGGCAGTTTGACGTTTTTAGCAGTAACAGCGACAGTGGCGGCCAAACTGGCTCCCAAGTTTCAACTCTTCGTTTTGGAGTTTTCAACACCAATGGCACACTCTTTTCCCCCGCCAACATTCAAGTCCCAACAGACAGGTTTACTCTCATAACCGGAACGTTTGACGGTTCAAAAGTCAGACTCTATGTGGATGGTCTGCTTGCTGGCGAAGCGGAATTTATGGGAGAGTATAACCCGGATCCGGGCCTGCCATTGAGGATTGGGTCGGCCTCTTATTGCTCATCATGCAACAGATGGTCAGGGATTATTGACGAGATTCGCATTTACAACAGAGTGCTTGGCGAGGATGAAATCAAGCAGCTCTTTGATGTGTCAGATGTTTCACCGGGGTTGATTGGTTACTGGAAATTTGAGGGTGACACAAACGATGCCTTACAAAGACATGATGGGACAAACATCACAATGCTCACAAGCATGGTCTTTGCTCCAGACGGCAGACTGTTTTTCACTGAAAAGAACATAGGGGCAATAAGAATAATGACTCCTGAATATAATGTTATAGAGAAGCCGTTTGCGAGCGTGGACAATCTGTATGCTAGTTGGGAGCAAGGAATGTTGGGGCTTGCGATCGACCCGGATTTTGGTCTCAACCACTACGTATATGTCTACTATACCGCTGTAATAGACATTGAAAATGGTAACGGCGGCAAAGTCATCAACCGCGTTCTAAGATTCACAGACAACAACAACACCGGTACTGACATGACTGTAATAATTGATAACATTCCTGCTTCACGTGGTTATCACTCAGGCGGCGCAATGGCCTTTGGTCCTGATGGCAAGCTGTATATCACTGTTGGCGACGCTACTGAGCATATTTTCGCCCAAGACCCATCGATAGTGATCGGCAAGGTCCTGCGCATAAATAAGGACGGCACAATACCAGAAGATAATCCCTATCCAAACCTACCTGTTTACACAATGGGCCACAGAAACATGTATGGCATTGCATTTGACCGGAATGGTACGGGTTTGACTACTGAAAACGGCGAATTTCACTATGATGAGATAAATTCTATAATCAAAGGAGGGAACTATGGTTTTCCCACCCTCCAACCGCCCAACCTGCCTCCTGAGCGAACTAATAACACATCAATCAAACCCCTTAGGACGTACTGGGAAACAATAGCACCAACACAGATGATTTACTATGATGGCGACGCACTGCCTGAGCTCAAGGGGATGTTCCTCTTTGGCAGCTTCACCGGTGATATCTATGGTCTTAGGCTAAGCGAAGACAAAAAGAGTATAGTTGAAGAACTGAAAATAGACCTCGAACACTATCCCTTCGTCCCTACAGTTGGAATCGCACAGTCACCTGACGGCAAAATATATTATGGCGGATACCAGATATATACGCTTGATACTATAGGCGAAAAGGAGCAGATGCTCTTTACGATAGAAGTAAATTCGCCTTCTACAGTTAACATTGGAGAAATCAATGTTGATGAACAGCAAAAAAGGATAGTGGTAGATGCAAACTTGAGCGGTACTGTTGCTCCTGATTCAACTCTAACCTTACGTATACCCAGAGTTCTTCTCGACAATATTACAGCGGTAGCAGTAGACGATCGTCAGCGAGGCCCAAGTCCAATTGAGTTTAGCATTAATGAATTTGGCCCTGACTACACCACTGTGAGCGTCAATATAGGGGGAGAGACTGTAAACACAGAAGGCATAAAGCTCGCAATATACTAAGCTTCAGATCCACCACTGATATTTTTTGAGCCAGCTGGCTAATTAACGAGCGGATATTTGGTACTTGCATGAATTGTCTCTGCAATCCATACGGAAAAAGCCGGCTGCAGAAGGCGAAAAAACTGCCTTATAAGACGGCTGTTGTTGCCGACTGTGCTCCTGGCACGAGGCGGTATAGATCTCCTGACAGTGTCAGAATGTACAGGTAGCCATCCGGCCCCGTTTCAATATCCGTAATGCCTCCAGTGAATCCCCTGCCAAAGGTTACCGCATTTAGCTCCTCCGGGTTGTCGGCCACCAAGTCCTCCAAGCCGGCGATCCCGCCAAGATCAAGACCAGTCCTGTTGCTGTTGATGGTAAAGAAATACAAGTTGCCATTGTTGATGTCGCCTACAAACATGTTATAGTTGTACCTCTCACCAAGGGTCGAAGAATTGAAGATTTCCATATCGGTGACGCCTTCGGATCGGAGCCAGCTGAAAACAGGGTCTGCGTAGTGCGATCCTTGAAACTGCACAAGATCCTCCACAGTGTTTCCTTCATTTCTTTCCAAAGGTCCCATTACCTGCTGCCACCCACTATTAAATCCAGGTAGAACAATGTTTATTTCGTCATACTCGGTCGGACCATCTTCAACGTCCCAAAGGATCCCGGTTAGCGGGTCAAAATCAAACCCAAAGCTGTTTCGCACGCCGTAAGCGTAATATTTAGTAAGATTGGCTCCTCCTTCTCCTCCTGACAAGGGATTCCCAACTCCATTTCCCTCGTAGTCAACTCTAAGTATGACGGAAGTGTCGTCGGGTGGCGGGCCTTCCTTCACATTCTCTAGCATCCCATCCCTGTTAAGGTCCCCTTTCACAGCATACAGCATCCCGTCAGGTCCAATTCTTAGCTTACCGCCATTGTGGTTGGGGCCTGGTTCGCCGGGCAAATCGAGAATAAGACGTCCTCCAACCAAGTTTCCTGTCCCGCTCCAGTCGTATCTGTAGATCCTGTTTTTCGCTTGGTCTCCAACAGGCTCAGTATAATATAGAAAGACATTCTTTGTTTCGCTGTCCGTTGTGTTTGCTATAGCCACGCCTAGCAGTCCTCGCTCGCTGTTGTTTACAACAGGCACCTGAAGTATCGGCTGAGGCTGGAGTACGCCATTTGATACAAGACGCACTTTGCCGTCGTCTTTTTGTGTTATAATAATGTCGTCATTGTCCAAAAATGCCATGCTGGTAGGCGAGTCGAGGCCTGATATGACTCTTTCAACTCTTATGTTAGGATCAGATATGCTTGGAGGACTCGGGTCGGGCAAAACTTGAAATGTACTATCAGAACTACCGCCGCTGAGTTGAGCAGTAACGACATTGTTATTATTATTCTCGCCCCCCAATAAAGAGACTCTCTCTAGGAGCGTGTCATAGTTTCCACCCAGTCCAGAAAAGCTAAAGGCCATTGATGGACATGTGATAAGTCCTACTGCCATCAAAAAAAAAATTATTGTCTGCTTTCTTTGCATGCACAACTGATTATCGATTTCTGGTTATTATACGTTGTAGAGAAGGATAAGGTCCTGAAAAACTTGATTCGTTCATGTTGGTTTTATCTAGAAGAATAATAACAATTTAAGAATCGGTTGCTGTATACGACTTGTTATATAGAGGTACTTTTATAAATGCATGATATTGACCGCTGTATCTAATGGTCTGACAAAGAAAAACCTTATTGACAAAGCAAGTAAATCACATTGGCTACCAGCCTTTCGTATTTGCGTTAGACATCGACAATCAACTGGCAGCATGATGAATAATACAAGTATTATTGACAAATGCAGAAAATTGTTTTTCATCAAAGATGGATTGGCAATCTGTCAAATATATCAACAGCGGTAGATTTTATCTTCTCTTGACCAGAACTAATCTTGCGACGCATACTTAGGTCTCCTTAAATTCGATATCAGACCAATGGACAACATGGTAAGCAATCTCCAAATCAATCTCCGCCAAAGATAATAGCTCACAGGCTTTTCAGCATACTGGATGTTATGTGGATCGGAGAGTGGCTAGCGCAGAATCGACGCGTCACAATATGGGTAAAGGTATGTTTGCTGAAGCAGCTGAAGTTACCCGGGAATTCTGGTTATCCTTTGCGGGCGATGGAATACCCGTGCTGTCTATGATATGTATTAGTGACCGCGTGTGAAATGTGGGTGTTGAATGGAGCTTGTCGTGTCAGCTGTTTGAAAGTATGACGTGTATGTCGAAGGCTGAAGTGCTCCATATTGGAAGCATAATGATGTTTGATATCACGGCACTTCACAAGACTAGCCTTTACTCAGTTTGACACATTTGATACAGGTACCGTAAAGACTCCAGAGGGTCTTAAGTAGTGGAACGCTAGAAGAAGCAGAGCTATGCTTGCAGTATTTGAAGACCAGGCTATCTATACCCTCCTGTTGTTCAGATCATTTCAAAGGACTACTACAGAAGAAAATGTGCCTGCTCAAAGTAACGATAATTTAGCTGCAAATGGCACGAAGCGATGAAGGCATCTGATGTTTTGTATGCTCGTTTTCAAATGCGACTGTGCGGCTTCATCGATTAAAATCCTGTGATCTGCACTTATCCATTTTTAACATTGTGGATCCATAAATGCCGCTGTGCCAGTACATGATCCGTTGCACAATAAGCCAAAAATTTTGGATCAGCAAGCATATCGGAAGAGCCTGCGATTGTCGTATGACTATACCCCAAGAATTTGCTTGAGCAGCGCACGATAGTCAACTTTTTCTTTTTTGCTTCCCGGAGATGGCAGCTCAAAGATGAGAGGTATAGGTCTCTTTGCTCTTATGCCTGTAAGCTGCAAGCGAATTTCTTTACCTATATCGTCGCTCAAAAGCACCAGCCCGATCCCACTATTTTCGTCCATCTTATTAATCTCAGTGAGTGCTTCTGCAGATGTCTCAACCTTGACTCCCTTGACGCCTGCTAACTGAAAACTCGTGACAAAAACGCGGCTGCCTATGGCAACTATCTGCATCGTAATTCGCCTTTGATTTTAGTCCCTTTTTATTCTTTTTGAGCGACAACTCAGAAGATCACTTTTATACCCAACCTTATTACCTCAGGTAAGTTGGCGGCGACAAAATCCGCAATTCTAATGCTTATGATCGCTTCATTCAGCTCCGGCGTTTTGGCTATATTTCTTTCGTTCCTGGTGGGCATATCATTCATCATTGCCCTACCAGGCATAGCCATCGGGGTGTTTTTTGCATACAAGTATGCTACCCATAATCGGGTTAAAGATCAAGAAGAAGAGCACAAGCGCAGCAGAAAGAGGCGCAACCGCTAGTTCAGAATCATAATGTATATCAGAAGTACTGCCAAGCATGCAAACAAAAGGATTGTCGCCTTCCATATTCCGAAACTAGCCTTGTCACTAATGTCCCACATACCTCCTCCAACGTTGTTTGGCCTATACCGACGCTTGATTTCCTCGTAGCTGTAGACTGTTCCAAAATCTGCCGACGGCGTCCATCTTGCTCTAGCCCCACGCTTTTGACGGCTATTGATGTCATAGTTCTTTCTTGCTTGCTCATCTGAAAGCACTTCATAAGCCTCAATTATCTTCATGAATTTTTGCTTTGATTCCTCAGAGTTCTTATTCTTATCCGGATGATGTTTTAGTGCCAAATTGCGAAAAGATTTCCTTATGTCATCCTGACTGGCGTCAGGGGAGACACCAAGTATGTCATAATAGTTTGGCACCAGAGATACCAATCTTTGAAGAAATATAAATAAATATTTTTGCTAATGACTGCTGCGCTCTACCCGCTTTTTCAGTGCTTCGTTCATATCTTGAAAGCCTTGTCTGACATCTATATCAACGCCTTTTCCAAACAGGCGGGTGAGCAATCCATCAAATACCTCGCGCTGGGTAAAGCGCACCCGCTCAGGCTGCAGCTCTTCGATAGTGAAAATATGCTCAGCGTTTAGAAAGCCGGGAAGAGAACTTTTGCCAAACCATCGAAGCTCGCGGCCTTCTTCTACCTTGGTAATCCTGGGCGAGTATTTTCTGTTCTTACCGCTGGGCGTTTCTATATAAATGTCGATTTTGCTGCCTTCTGCTGGAAGGCCAATTATCTTGTTAATGAACGGGTTCCATTGATCGTAAGTAGCAAAATCAGTGAGGATTTTCCATACACTCTCCGGGTAGCTGTTTATTTCGATCTCGGCACGAACCTCTTTCACGTTGTCAGTACTTCAAAATACATTTTATAATTAGTTTCGCCTTTGAAATTCAATCCTAATCCTGTCGTCTTGCTTTAATACAATATCACGAAGATCGCCCTCAGTGCGAGGGACATCGTTAACAAATACCTTTGTGTCATATCGCAAGAGATCGTTTCCTAACCAGTAGTACAGGAAATGTCCCAGTGTAAAATCGTAGGGTCTGTTATACGATACCTGAATTACATTTTCTTCAACAGTATGGACAGGTCGTATACACCCGTCTTTGATGCCTACCCCCTTTGGAACAAGAGCAGGAAACCCATCCTCAATTACAGTAACTGGAACTGCTAGCTGAAAAGGCTGAGATTCTGGATCGTTAATGCACTGGTTAATCGGATCTTGAGCTCGAAAATAGTTTGTAAATGCGGAAGTCGCAAGAACGGCACCACCAATGAGGCAGGCCAGTATGATCATTGAAAAAAATAGGCTTCTTCTTTTTGACCCTTCAAATGCCATTGGCATAATTGAAGAACACTAATAATCCGTAAGTTATATCCTGCTATCTATCGCAGTGCGTGATATGTTGTTGGCAGACTGGCGATTGCCTCGAGCCCCATTAACATCCTTGCAGGAGCCGAAGCTGTAGTCAGCCAGATCAACACGCCTGGCACCGCAGCGCAAACTAGAATAGTGAGAATAATTAGCCAAACGGCGGTCATCTTTTCAACCATTGATTCAATTCAATTTTATCTGGCTATATAAGTCTTCAAATTGGATATCAGCCATCCAGTATACCTGTAATTTTCAACCGTTTTTTATCGCTTTTGTTTTCCAGCGGGCGAGGAAAATATGATGATCCCAAAGGAGGAAAAAATTACGCACCCATCCTATCATTAGTAATAACTCTCGTTGCAAGAAGGGCGGTTGAGAGCTTGGCTCGATGCATTTGCAGAAAAGCTTGGATATTTTTCATAGCCGGCGAAATATCATCAAGGTAGTATTATTCTACCATTAGGTTTGTCTTCCTCCAAATAGAACTATGATTATTTTTAGTTCTCTTAATTACTGGACATCAAAAATCGGATTAACTTCATCTGAGAACATACTCTAACATGGATATATATCCAGTACACTCTTTAGGTATACATCAACCTAGAGATGGTACTCCCATGACTAACGATCCCCCTAAGTTTAATGTCAAAACACTAAAAGACTCAGTAAAATTTTATCTGCCTAGGGTTGAAGGCTATTTAGAAATAGTACGAGGCATGGCCTCCAGATATGGGGGTATGTCATTGATCGAGTTCGACGGTTACTTTGAAGGCAAATTCGAGCCGGTCAAGTATACTAAAGTAGAGATTCACACCAATGATATTGATGAGCAATGCATGATGGAAACGGCCAATGAAATTCGCATCGTCCTCAAGCAGAAAAGCCTTGCCTTTGAATTCAACAACAAGTTAATCCTCGTGGATGAGCCCTAACTTTCAATTACAGTTATCACTCAGGTAATTACTTATGCACTGAGAGTATAATGTAGCAACCGATGACTCAATCGATTTGAGTCAACACAACAAAAAATTATGATATGAAGAGGCTCTAAAGATCTAGTCAAGTCGTTCTCCGCAAATTTTTTTGATATCTTTTTTACCTCTTTCCCAAGACAAGTCTAATTGCCTTGGAAACTAAGCTGTCTCCCTTTCCTTTAGCTACAGTCGGCGCAACTACTGCAAAGAGTATACCTAGACCTGTAGCAGTAGAGGTCAACCATGTAACATAATTGTTCGTGCTCCATAATTGTCCTGACCAAAGTTCTACTAGAATACGAATTGCTATTGTAAATAGACCCTGTCCCGTACCGACCATAACTAGTAGCTTGCCCAGATTGACTCTATTAGCAGCAAATAGTCCAGCACCCATCATTACGGTAATTCCTCCAAGTTGACTTAAAATTGCCAACAAACCTATTGGAATTATAACCAAGTTCCAAAATTGTCGGAGGCTTTCAAGGGACAAGACTTCGACCGCTATCAGATTATAGATTTCCAAGTTTGCTTTATAACCTGAAGCTAAAAACAAGATGGCCGAAACAAAGGCAATGGATGCCGCTAGCCTATTTCTTGTAGTACTATATCGTAATGTTTGCAAGCGATCATACGCTGGACTTTGCTTAACCTTTCGCTCAGGTAGGTATCCAATTGCTGTTAACACATCTTTCATCTTGGAATATGTATAGTTTGCACGTACCTCAAACGCTGTTATCCTCAGCCGAATCCCTCCCTTCCTGTCTACTGATTCAGCAAGAGTTTTTGGAATGTAATATTTATTTAGAACAATAAGCCCCTTGTTTACAAGTAAATAATCTGCTAATATAGACCGCAAAAAGCCTATCTTCTCGCCATCAACGGCATAGACGGGTCTATGGATAAGCTGAGACCAGTCAGAGAAGGGGTCATGGTCTGACATTTCGATAACAATAAAAGCGCGTCCGTTGTATTAAGATTAGAACTAACACACTATTTTCATAAAAATGATCAGGTGTAATCTTGCTCTATAGCCCGATTGTTATTGAACCTTTAGGTGCCCACGAAGGGTAGTGTAGTTTCTCCCCGTCATCCGATGCCATGATTGATGGGATCGTATAATTATTAATATCATCGAAACTCGTCAATTTTAGGATTCAAATTGCAAGCAGTATTTACAACTATGATGATGCTCTCTATATTATCATGTTGGCATTAATCCTTATCCCTTCTCGCTCAAGGCCAGATTTCTCTGAGTAGAGAGAAAGGGTTGTTGAATAATAGCGCTTTCTTCTTGTTACATAAAGGTGAATATACTTTTGACATTGTTGGTACACAGATTTTTCCCAATGAGCAATTAAGGTATAGCATACTCACACAACACCATTAGTCATTTTACAATATTTCTGGTTTGACCTTTGCGATAATGGCCTATATTATGAAAACACACAAAAGTGCAATGACACAATTACATGTTCAACCAGCAATAATTGGCGATACAAAGATTAGACTCAATATCGACATACATGCGGCTACTGCGGATGTTTCTGGTCAATGGCTGGCCAGAAGCTATAACAACCTCGAGATAATCTCTCTACGGCATATACGATTGAAATAGTGACAAAATGATAATCCATATTCTACACGGTACTGTATGGTCGTTCCTGCTACAATAGTTGGTTAACGGATTTGCACTTCCAAAGCGCGGCTCAAAAAAATTGGCGCTTTGCATCACGAATCCTTAGAGTAATCGCAAATAATCATGATGCCAACAAGCACGAAAGAAGGACTCTGACCAAGTTGTTTTTTGGATTGTATTGGTTCCAGAATACATCCCTGCAGCAGAGGAACAAGGTGCTTGAAAATTTCCTGTTATGATTGGATAGACTTTGTTTTCATCAATCTTGTGAAAGATAATATTCACAGAGGACCGCGACATCTGTATGAGTCCAAGGAGGCCATTCTAATCAACTAATAACGTAAAGATTTATCAATAAAATTATCATAGGAAGTCAGCAGCCTAATATTGTGGAGTGGTTCCCGACAGTTAGATATATAGCCTACCGCATGCTCAGACATGAAGGGAAGCTAATAAGTTCGATGTCAGATACAGTCTACACCAAGACAGGCAACGTCAATATTGAAGAGAATAAACAACAACAACAACAACAACAATCTGTCAGAGTTTCTGCAGAGCCACAGTATTTTCCTATCGAGACCAAAAAGGATAAAATAGGTGATTTTAGTCGTAGCAATGGCCATACAATGTACCCTGCTTACCACCGATCATCTCTTTGGTTCATCTCTGGCCTATTGCATGTGAGGATTCTCTTTGATTTATTTACTGATATTGCCAAGTCACATCCCAGTGTCCTCCCCAGGAGGGGCGGAAGGATGCTGTACGGAGTGCCATTTTTATTTTTTATTTTGTTGGTAAATTTACCTATCAGTGCTGCGGGTCAGCAGGCCACAACTCCTGAGGAACCTGAGGTTGACCCTTTTACAATACCACAAGATGATGAGCCGGCTGCTGTAAATGACCCAGCCCTTAGAATAGAAGCGGTTGCGGAGGGCCTGCAGAGGCCAACAGCAATGGCCTTTCTAGGTTCTAGCGATGACATCATAGTGACTCAGAAGGACAACGGAACTGTACGAAGGATAGTGGGAGGGGTGGTTCAGGAAGAGCCGCTAGTGGATGTTGCTGTCGCAAACGATAATGACACCAATGAACGGGGCTTGCTGGGGATGGCTCTTGCCAAGCAAAACGAAACTACAACGTATGTCTTTCTTTATTACACAGAATCTGGAGGTGGACAAGACGGTGATGACGCCGACGGAGTAGTGCCTGCTGGCAACCGTCTTTATAGATACGAACTAGTGGAAAATGTAAATGGTAACGCCACGTCGGCTAAACTCATTAATCCAAAGCTATTGTTAGACCTTCCAGCTAGACCTGGTCCGCGTTACAACGCTGGTCCTCTGTTAGTTAGCCAGAACCAGATTAATACCACTAACATTGATGGAATCGCTAGCGGAAGCGGCGGCGCCACATCTTCTAATACAACCGTCTATCTTATGATAGGAGATTTAGACCACCACACAACTGAGGCTGAGAATTATGAGGACGGTCCACCGCCGGACGGAACAGGTGGCATACTGGCGGTTGATGCCGAAGGCAATGCATTACCAAATCCTGTACTAGTTGGAGGAGAATCCAATAGTGAGGGCGAGGAGGATGAAGAGGAACAGGAAGATATTGGCATGTTACCGTATTATTTTGCCTATGGTTTGCGAAATGGCTTTGGTATGACCTTTGACCCCGTCACAGGTTATATATGGGATACAGAAAACGGGCCGGACTGGTTTGATGAGATTAACCTTGTACTGCCAGGATTTAATAGTGGTTGGGCAGCGATACAAGGTCCGGCTTCGGCACCAGAAAATGAGGGAGCTGACATAGAAGACGATCTAGAAGACTTTGGGGGAACAGGACAATACAGCGACCCTGAATTTGCGTGGCAAAACACAGTAGGCGTGACTGGGATCAAATTCCTAAATTCCACAGCACTAGGTGAACAGTATCTAAATGATGTATTTGTCGGAGATATAAATAATGGCAGGATATATCATTTTGATCTAAATCAAGATAGAACAGGTCTAATGCTTGAAGGCGCGTTGGAAGATGGGGTGGCCGATAACGTGGGGGAACTGGGTCCTGTAATATTTGGAACAGGATTTAGAAGCATTTCAGATATCGAAGTTGGACCTGACGGTTATCTGTACATATTGTTATATGGCCCAGGAAAAATTTATAGAATAGTTCCTGCTGCGGAAGAGGATTGAATATCATGAGCGAATAATAAACAGCAAGAACTTACCCTGTCCAAGCAATAATCGTTTAATATAAGCCTCGGGTTACCAACCCGTATGCCAGGAGCCTATGTCATGATCAATACACTTCCGGGCATGGAAAAGCCAGTCCTTAACGAGATAGCTCAGATACCCGGAGTCGTATCAGTCGAGGGTGTCTATGCTGAATTTGATCTGATAGTAAGGGTTGACGTTCCACTGGGCAATACGGTAGATCTTGTGATCAATCAGATTAGAAAAATACATGGCATAAAGTCAACAAGGACAATATCATCGATTGAGGGTGAGCGCACGAGCGGCACTGGAATGGACCACCTCGGGCCGCCATCTGACTAAAAGGCTAGTTATTTATTGCTGGTAGTCATGCAATGCCTTACCCCTCTGCATGTTTATCTTTAATTACAGTTGTTTTTTTTGTGTTGAGAAACTATGTACTTGTTGGCACTTTGATCGTGCAATATACCTATTTGCAAAAGTCACATGCGGTCATAAATTCTATCTTGGTAAAGCTCTTTTTGCAGTAGCTGCATATTTCTGCTTAAAGATCAGAGTTGAACGATGGTTTGACTCATGAGTCGCACCGCACAAGAGTCATACTATATCTTCCTTTAATGCGTCAACGCGATATCTTTCTTTTTACTTGCACTTGTCAATCATCTCATACATGCGATTATACGACTGCTGCAGGTCTTGACCCTTTTGCATTCTTAACTTTAGTTTTTGCCACTCGGCCTTTAGATCCTTGCTGTCATTTGCAATCACAAGCCGTGCAAGAGCTCCCGCCTCTTTAAGGTATTGGCTGATGTATCTCTTGGCATATGTGTTCTCGCGAATCAGAGCAATGACAAGCTCCGGCTCCTCGGTGAATATGCTTTCTGCAATAAGTGACTGAAGACCAAATGTGGTACCTGAGACTTGCTTTAGCATTGATATGTTGCCTGATGACATGACCTTGGCAAAAACAATATTTGCAAAATACGTCAGCCCAAGGACTATTGCTATTGATTTGTCATGTTGTTTGGCGTTTGGCAGTACCATCACATTGGCATTTTCAAATATTTCATTTGCTATCTTGAGCTCTATTTTTTCATCTCTAACCGGAACTAGCGAGCACTCTAATGTCCACTTTTTTGCTTGCTCCTGGGCCAAACATTGGATGGATGCAGAGCGGTCGAAGGTTGATTGGAGTCTTCTTCAAAGCCGCAAATGTCTTGTATTTTACTGACGATATTTCTGCGATGATGGCTCCATCCTTCATGTTTTTTGTGCATTCTTTGATGACCTGTGGCGTCTTTTGCACGGGCACAGAGACAAGTACCTAAGTCAGCATCCTCGACGCAGTGAAGTAGGCTCGTTTGAACTTTTACGTCCGGAGGGGTTTTCAACATTTTCTGGTTGATATCGTATACTGAAACATCCAGACCCCGCCGGGCAAAATAGCTAGTGAACCAAGTGCCCATTTTCCCTGAGGCGCCTACAACCGCAACTTGCTGCAAATTTACGCCTGCTCCCTTATGACAGACGCCATGACGTCAAGTCCTCTTTCTAGGGTCTTCTCCGGCTGACACGCAGAAATCCTGACAAATCGCCTGTATGAATCCCCAAATCCACTACCAGGTGCTATCGCGATCCCTTTCTCTAGCAACTTTTCGACAATGGGAATATCCTCGTCTCCCAATGGGAGCTGAGGATATGTGTACATCGCACCATCCGGCTCGACAAATTTAAGCGACATTTTCTTAAGCCTGCTGCATACAAAGTCAAGTCTGCTTTTCATTAGGTTGATGTTTTCTAATGGGTCTACACCAAGCGCAGTAAGAGCAGCCTGTTGCATTGGTTCCGCTACGCTTGTAATGGCGACTGCCTGAACTTTTGCCATTTTTGAAATAATATCTTTATTCGCTATGCCATACCCAACTCTAAATCCAGTCATAGCATAGCGTTTTGAAAATGATCCTACAATAATGCTGTTAGCATACTCAAATTTGCGTGTGCTGCCTGAATCGGCCAAACACATAATCAGCATAAACTTCATCGCTTAGCAAGTAAAGACTGTGATCCTTGGCGATTAATACTATCTTTTCCATTGTTTTATCATCAAGCACCTTTCCTGTAGGGTTGTTTGGATAGTTGAGTACAATCATTTTAGTGCTTGAATTAATCATCTCTTCGAGTCGTTTAGTGTCAGGTACCCACTTGTTTTCAAGTGTAGTTGCCAGTACTTTGCTCCTTGCGCCTACAAAATCTGAACATTCCTTATAGGCGGGCCATGCTGGTTCGATTACTATCATCTCTTCTCCCGCTCGTAGCAATGATGTGATTGCACTGAAAACGGCAAAGCGCCCGCCTGGGGTGACCATCACTTGATCCCGCGATAATCCTCCTCCTTCCTTTGTGGCTATGGCGTCACGTAGCTTTGCAATGCCTAGAGTATCTGTATAATGATATAACTCCATCTTGAAAGATTCTGCAAGAGCTGCGCCAACTCTTGCAGGTGGCGGATAGTCTGGTTCACCTACCTCCATGTGAATGATTTTCCTGCCTGAAGCTTCAATCTGTTTTGCCTTCGCGAATATGCCTAGATGCGTCTGCTTTTTTTCTGCGGGCTTTTGCGGGCTTTTTTGCACTTGTACGTGCTCAGACTCCGTAAGCAATATGTTGAGGAGGCGCAGTGCAAATTCAGTGCTCATTCCAATTTCATCTGCGAGCAACCTGACTGTCATCTGTATCTCGTGTTCAACCTTTTCGTCCTTGACATCAATGCCAAGCTTGCTCTTTACTTCGCCTATCTTGCTTGCAAGCTCTGTGCGCTGCCTGCACAGCGCGCATTATCTGCGCTGTCACATCGCGGACCTTGTCACGCAGCAACTCTAGTTCTTCGTTTTTATTATCCATCAGCACCATCTCACTTTAGAACCAATGGTATTAGGCCTGCCCGGATGGCATGATCGGCCAAAACCATTGAAACAACGGACTCCACTACAGGTGGAGCCCTTGGAACAACGCATGGGTCATGTCTCCCTGGTACAGTAAGATTTGTCTGCTCGTGGGTAGAAACATCAAGCGTGTGTTGTTTCTTGGCGACTGAAGCAGCTGGCTTGAAGCCAACCCTAGCGACGATCGGCATTCCGGTTGACAGCCCACCTAATATTCCACCAGCATTGTTAGTGTTCGTTATCACCTTGCCATCTTTTATCAGATAGCTGTCGTTATTTTCGGAGCCATGCATTTTACTACCCGCAAAACCAGAACCAAACTCGACAGCCTTGACTGCAGGTATGCTAAATAAAGCCTTGCTGAGATCTGACTCCAGCGATGCAAATATCGGCTCGCCCATACCTACCGGCAGACCGTTGCTAACGCATTCAATTATGCCTCCAAGCGAATCGCCTGATTTTCTTGCCTGCAGGATAGCCTCCTTCATACTCTGTGCGGCCTGCATGTCGGGGCACCTGACTTCATTATTGTATCTTGTAGCGATACTTTCTTTAGTCATACTTCGTGCCCTGATGCTCCCTATTTCGACGGTATAAGCGACAGTTTCAATGCCAAGGGTTGTTTTCAATAGCTTCGCAGCTATAGCACCGGCCATTACAAGCGTGGCCGTGAGCCTGCCTGAAAACCTTCCGCTTCCACGATAGTCCGCAAAACCGCCATATTTCACCATAGCAGGATAGTCGGCATGTCCGGGTCGTGGAATGTTTTTTATCATCTCATAAGGCGTTGAATCTGTATCATGATTCCATATAAGCATACATATCGGAGCACCCGTGCTAAAGCCATTGAAGATTCCCGATAGGATCTCCACTTTGTCTTCTTCTCTTCGTTGTGTAGTTATGACCGACTGGCCAGGCTTCCTTAGGTCAAGCAGTCGCTGTATGTCGGCTTCGCCTAGAGGTAGGCCAGCAGGACAGCCATCTACTATTATCCCGACACACCTTCCATGACTTTCGCCGAAGCTCATGGCTACAAAACGCTCTCCTATCATGCTCCCACCCATCTCTGCTATGAGCAATTGACTTTGTTCTATATATTGCCTTTTTGTTATTCTCTATCTGGCGCAGGTGATATTCTTCCTCCAATATTTTTCATATCGGAGATAAAATTGGGATATGAGACATCTACTGACTGAGCTCCGGCTACTATCGATTTCTCAGTCATCATGGACGCGATTGTGAAAGCCATGAAAAGTCTATGGTCGTTGTGCGCTTCAAGCGATGCGTTTTTTATTATCAGGGGTGCAGTTATCTTTAACCCATCACTAAACTCTTTGATATGGGCACCGAGCTTTAGAAGCTCTCCTGCAATGTTTGATATTCTGTCTGTTTCCTTTACCCTAGCATGAGCCACGCCTCTTATTATGACAGGACTTTTTGCCTTCAGTGCAAGTATCGAAACAACCGGCAAGAGGTCAGGTGTGTCAGATAGGTTAAATTCACCGCCTTCTAATTTGTCCGAACCCTCGATAACTGCCTCGCCCTTTTCTTCGTCCACCATTATCTGGCAACCCATTTTCTTCAAGATGTCTACAATCCGTGAATCGCCTTGTGGCATTACAAAATTGAGCCCATTTACCCTTACCTCTTCTCCAGCAAGTGCGCCAGCAGCGAGTATAAGTGCGGCAGTAGAAAAGTCGCTAGGGACATCGAATTTTGTGCCCCTATATCTTGCGTTTTTGATATAGTATTCCAGCATGTCGGAACTATGGTCAATGGAAACTCCAAAGTGCTTCATTGTAGCAAGCGTGGCAAGGACATAAGGCCTGGACACAAGGCTGCCCTTTACCTTCATTACAACCTCTGAATCTGCGTAGATGCTTGCAATTAGTAACCCTGAAATGAACTGACTTGATATGCTGCCCTTCGACAAAAGCTGTACCGCCCTTTATCCCGCCGCCCTTTACTATAAGAGGAGGCGTTCCGTTTTGCTTTGTCGAATATGCGTCCACGCCTAGCTGGTGAAGTGCATCTAGCATGGGCTGCATCGGACGGTTACGGAGGCTTTCATCTCCCGTCAGTACAGTAAAGCCTGTTCTTACTAGGCCCGACATCGCGGCAATTATCCTTATTGTGGTTCCGGAATTCTCTGCATTTATTACATTTTCTGGAGGACTGAGGTGGTTTGTGCCGCCCCTTATCCGCATGCTTGTGGAGTCATACGTTATGTCCGCTCCAAGAGCGGAGCAGCCGGCCAGGGTCGCTAGGGTATCTCGGGCCATTAGCACATGTGTTATTGTAGACTCCCGATCTGCAAGGGAGCCAATTGCTATTGCCCTGTGACTGTAGCTCTTGCTAGAGGGGCAGCGCACGCATCCGCTTAACCTAGATCTTGCCACTACTATGCTAGTCATTTATGATCTTCACATTCGCCTTCTCATTATTTACTTTGGAAACGATTATCCTATCCTCAAATTTTGACAGTGCACCTGTGATCGGTTCAACCTCGTGTTCGTATCCCACAGCCGCAATTGAGGGACCATTTCCCGATATACTGGCAGAAAGTGCCCCATGCTCGATCGCAGACCATTACAGGCGTGTAGCTTGAAGACAGCGCAGCAGAGGCAAGGACTCCGTTAAGCTTCATTGCCTTCCAGTATTGGCCGGACTCTGCCAACCTGAAGGCATCAATAAAGATGTCGGAGAGGTTCTTGAGCTTTCGCACGTCTCCCCTTGTAGTATCGTGTGGTAGAATAATGATTGCATAAAGGTTCTCTGGCGCCGTCTCTTTCCGGATTATCCGTCTGGAGTAATTGTCGGTCACAGTAAAACCGCCAAAGTAGCAGGCGGTGGCGTCGTCATATGCTCCCGTTAATGAAACCCTGGCTTCCAGGGAGGAACGGGCAGCCACTTCAAGTATTGTATAATCGTTGACATTCTCGTCGCTTACCATCTGGCTACATGCAAGCGCAACAGCATTTGACACAGCACTGGAGCTCTTGAGCCCGTATCCAATTGGAATTTCTGAATTGACCTTAATAGTAATTGTGTTGCTTTCTATGGTTTCTTTTGGTATCGTCTTCTGAATGATAGTGTTTATCAACCTATCACCATTCTCGCCTGTGGCAAACCTAACGCCATGTCCTTTCTGAAGTTCAACTTCGGCTGTAACCTTGAGTGATATGCCAAGCGCGGATCCCTGTCCGGTGGCTATTGCGTTCACTATTGAAATTGCTCCATGCACTGTCGCCCTTGCCTTTCTAGTGGTTGTCGTCATGTGGGTTCACCAAAGATCCCTAGCAGGTTCTTTTTCATAGCATCCTTCGGCGCGGACACTCCAGTCCATATCTCAAAAGCCTTTGCACCCTGTTCGATAAGCATTTCATAGCCATATACAACGCTTGCTTGTGCGAGTTTGGCATTTTCGATTAGATCTGTAACTAGTGGACGATACACCATGTCATAGACTATACTTCCCTTTTGGATATGCTGGTGGTCGATCCCACTGGATTCATTCTTCATTCCTAATGTTGTTGCGTTGACTATCAAATCGCACATAGGCGAAACATCCTTTACCCCTGCAAGTGGCATTACCTCGCATTTCATCCCACGGCCATCTCCTAAGTTGGCAAGTTCCTCTGCTCTCCACATGTCGCGGTTTGCAATTATAACCTTGGCTATGCCTTTCTGTTCTGCAAGGGCAGCCAGCACTGCCCGCGCAGCCCCACCAGCCCCAAGTAGGAGCACATGCATACCCCGAAAATCAACTTGACGCTTGCGCAGTGGCTCGATAAAGCCATAGACATCGGTATTGTACCCTCTGAAGATACCCTCTATATTGTTAACGGTGTTTACTGCTCCTCGCCTTTTTCGCAGTGTCTTCGAGCTCGTCAAGGTACTTCATTACAGGTTCCTTGTGGGGGGATGTCACGTTGAATCCAGCAATGTTTATGCTGCGCAAAGACTCAATTGACTCTTTCAACTCCGCCTCTGGAACTCTAAATCCTATATAGGTACAGTTGAGTCCTTTGGCTGCAAAAGCGGCGTTTTGCATTGCTGGCGACAGCGAGTGCTGGATCGGATCGCCTATAATGCAATAAGTCTTGGTCGAAGTCTGCATCGTCTATTGCAAATATTGCCAGTCTTTCACATATATACCCTCGAAGAAATCGTTTAAAGGAACGTAGCCTAGATTGAAAGGTCGGCCTTCGCTAACACATATGATGCTGGCATACTGATCTCTTTATCTCTGTGCATGTCTCTATACACCATGTGAGTACTAACTACCTTAGTCAATAACTAAGGAATGCTAGAGATTAAATAAAGATCCTCATATCTTACATACTCTCATTTTGTTGTACAACTTTTTCATCTGTTGTACCGTTAACTGTCCCGGTGCAATAATTTTCTCGAGGCTTGCATAAGTAAAGGGGGCGTTGCCAATTATGTTACACAATAGTCTTGATATCACTCCTGCATCACCCATGGCAAAAAAGATTGGGGATAACCCTATGGCCGTCTCGTACAGCTCTAGGAGCCTCAATGAATCTTCGATGCTCTGTGCTGTAGTCACGATCTTGACATAGTTGCTGTAGGTCCTCATCTCTGAAAGCAGATCAGCGATATGGTCAGTTGGCGGAGTTTTTTCAAAGTCATGCCACGATACAAGCAGGGGACTCTTTTTCCCTTCTAAAAAGTCTGCAAGCTCGTCATTTTTTTTAAGAGTATCAAGCTCTACGTCAACCAGCATAGGTTCTTGCTCTACTAGTCTGTGCAGCCAATGCAAGCGACTCTCTTCGCTGCCGGAGAACATGCCTCCCTCACTTTTCGGCCGCAGGGTATAGACTGTTCTATCTTTTATGCCTGTTGCAGCACTCAGGCCGCAGGTAAAAAATCCGGTTTAAGGAAGTCGAACCGTATCTCCACATAGTCTGCTCCCAGCTGAAATGCGCGATCTGCTTCTTTTTTTATCGATTTAGCATCCTCCGGCCCTATTGATACACAAATCCTGGGGGCCAAGTCAATTGGTATTCATAGAGGTAGAATTAATTGTTTGTTTTATCCGACTCCTGCAGGCGGTGAGCTGTGTGTGCCATGATCTATTCTCTTATGCGCTTCAAGGACTTCTGCTGACTCAAAAATCCTGCCACAAATGCTACAGCGGGTGCTGCTTTGGACTTTTGGACCCTGCAGTTGCAGCAGACATTAATATGTTTAAACATCACGCCTTATTAAATATGTGATATGGCTGGTAACGGGCGCTGGACTTTGACCTAGTACGTTGAGCTAAAAAGTAATCCATGCCTCTTTCTATTTGTACCCATTAAGCGAATCGATCTTCCTTCTGGATTGGTAGCATTCAAGGTGTCAGAAAAGATAGTTGTTCATACTGGAATGATCTGGATAGAGACAATACATCTCCAGATCTTATCGCTTGTTATCACAGTGAGATGGGATTTTTCTCCAATCAGCTACGAGGGCCTGGTTTCTTATGTGAAGGGGTTCCTCGCTTTCTATCCTAGTCTTAGCTAAATCAACATATTTTTTTAGCAAATCGATCCCGACGTAGCAGACGGCCAAAGTGATGGGCTACCTTCGTAGTCTGCCCGCTTCCATTGAAAGGGTCCAACACTAAGTCATTCTCATACGAGTAACAATTTCATCAGGCGATACGGGATTTCCTCCGGGAACGGGCATGGATGCTCGATACAGCCTGGTGGCACTGGTGCAATATGCCAAATTGAGTTAGCTATTTCTCTTGTCCATTCCTCATGCGTCGCTGGAAGAATCTCTATCCTTTTTGTCCGGCCGCTATTGACATCTCCCTTGCGTAAGATCAAAATGAACTCATGCATAATGTTTGCACGGTAGTACTTCGGGTATGGATGAATGATGAAGGATCCGTATCGATTTGTGCCCCCGGTCACCTTGTGCCAGATAATCTCTTCATGAAGGTTCCATTTGCCAAAGGGCTGCACAAGCTTGGATAGCAACATGTGAGGGAGCGGTGACTATTGTTCCATTAACAACTTCATTTGCTATGACAATGCAGCAGTAGCCGCCTTCCTTTGTTACGCGATAGACCTTATCGCCAAAAATATCTGCCATGTCATTCAGGTAATCATTGGTGTCTAGGTTTAGTTTGCCTCTGTAATAGGCACCACTTTGGGACGCATGCGTATCGTAGTCGATCGCGTTTCTATATGGTGGCGAAGTTATCGTCAACTGGACGGAATTTGCAGGGAGCCTCTGGCAGCAAGTCCTTGCAATTTCCAACAGCTATTTGATTAGTGATTTCTTGTTGGACAAGCATGATTCGATGCTGTCTGGATGCTCTTGGGATTCGTCCAAAGACCCTATACTTTAAAGTAATAAACAAGTGACTAAAAAGTAACTATGTCTTCAGCTTGGAAAAACGAGCTCGGAGAATGAGGACTCTACCAATTTTTGGCTACGGATCACTTTGAATGCATGTTAAAGGTGAATAGATCAGTTGACAAAATAATAGGTCATTTTCGTCGTCATCTAGTTTTTCTCTTTTTTTGCTTCCCGATCTGTTGCAGCTCCATGATGCACAGGGCATAATACTACCGAATTGTATATGTCATTTTTCCTAAGGCCTCCATTGCTGGTCTTAATCTATGTTGGTTTGCGCTAAAGTTTCACGTCTCCGATCGAAGATACAAGAGGGAGTAGCTGTTGCGACAATCTCATAGCGTTCTCATCAGTGACACAATCGCCGTTTCACTTATTATCCTCTCTTTTTTCACGCCGAGGAGAAGATAGCTTGACATTAGTCCAAGCCAACGCAGACGGAAAGTTATAGTCATAACTTGAATTTTGACTTATTGCAAGCAAAAGAAAGGAAAAGAAAGGAGAAGTGGAGAGATGGATTTATAACCTGGAGCCCAAATCCTAGTCCTAGTCCATCTTATCCTTGAACTTCTCCTTGACCTTTTCCTTGTCGTATTCTCGGTCCATGTCCCTATCGGTGTCTGACGCCTTATTGGCTGTAGCCTTTGCACCAGCCTTAAGCTTGTCAGACGCGTCCTCGATTTCTGAAGCCATGGTGCCTTAGATATATTACGTCAAATTATTTAAGGGGTTACTCACAAATTTCGGTTTCATCTTCCCCCGCAGAGTGGGGTCACCTACCTTCTCGCCTTTTGATTTTGAGATATCTAACCCTATCATGGCCATTAACCATATTTGGCTTCGACCTCTGATATGGCGATTCATTACATTATCAGCTAAACCCAAAAGATAAAACTCAAAGAAGATCTAGTGCTATTTTTCTACAATGAATTCGTCGACTTCCGTCCCAAAATGACGGCCCGCGGCTTGCTTGGCATATCCCAGCACCTCATCGCCCACATTTACTTCAGTCACTGATAGCAGCTTGCCGTCCTTGGATATGAGCCGTATCGTCTCAGCATTTTGTAAAATAACGGTGCCTTTCTCGCCATTTATCTCTGCGCGTATTAGTCTCAGCGGTCGCGTCTCTATCTTTGATCTACCAACGACAACGCTTCTTGCAATGCCTTCGATGTTAACAATCCATACTTCGCTTCCTGATTCGATCTCTGAAAGGTAGCGCGTGCCACCACCAGGCACTATCGTGTAACAATATACGGCACCAGCGTTCACCCTGAAGGGCCGGGGGGAAGTGAAAGAAGACCCGATCGATTCATTGTGTACTAAAAGCATAAAGTTTGATCTGCTTCCAACCAACATACCTTCTCCTAACCCCATCATCGACGCAGTGTCTACGCAGACCCTCTCTCCGGTGCCGACGTCTCTTACCTCTATGATCCTAGCTCGTGTAATAAGGAACCTCGCAGTAGTTAGCTGTTGCCTCGCCCTGTCAACTTCCTCTACGCTGTCTGTAGATAAAATTACTCCATCAACTCCTAACTCAAGGACTCCAAACAATGTCGCAACCTCTTGCGAGCTTTTTGCTGTGGCAAACACTTTTGTTTTGGACTTTTGTAGTTTGGCAATAATATTTTCAAGTGGGATTATCTTCCAGTCTGACGCCTCGACGATTACAAATTCTGCTCCATTCTCTGATGCTTCTTCGATCTCATCGACGTCAATGTTGCTCGTCACGTTCTTGAAGTAGCCAACGCTCTTACCTGACGACTTGAGTGATTTCAATTGATCAAAAGTCGTGCAGATTACGATGTCAGCGTCCTCCGATTCGTATATTGTACGGAAGCTCCTGCCAGCTATCTTGGGATCAACGTTAACAATCAAATTTCCCTTCTCCTTTAGTTTTGAGAGAAATTCTCTTAGAGAAGTTATTGCTACAGTTGGCTTGACTATTAGCTCTTTTGGTTTGGGATCAGTCAAGTTCTTTCAGTGCCTCCCTAACATTTCTGTTTTCAATTATGATCTTATATAATGCGCGTACCATTGCAGGCGGATTCTTATGCTGGAATATGTTACGGCCGAATGTAACACCCTTTGCGCCACTTGCCATTGCCCCATTGCACATTTCTAAGATTTCTTTGTCGGTGTTGGCCTTTGGTCCTCCGGCGATTACTATGGGGACAGGACAGCTTCTGACAACTCGCTTAAATGAGTCCGGGTCGCCTGTGTACACTGCTTTTACAATATCGGCTCCCGCCTCCGCCCCCACTCTCGCAGCATGAGCGACTATATCCGGGTCATGAGGGTTCTTAATGTTCTCTCCGCGTGGGTACATCATGGCGACAAGAGGTACGCTCCACTCGTCGCACTTATCAGATACCATTCCAAGCTTTTGGAGCATCTCTGGCTCTTCCTTTGAACCGATGTTAATGTGAAGAGAAACCGCATCGGCTCCAAGCCTGATTGCCTCTTCGACAGTGCCTATGAGCATCTTTCTGTTTGGAGCCGGACCTAGAGATGTACTTCCAGAAAAGTGTACCATCAGTCCAATATTGGGCGACCTTGGCATCGTCTTGATGATGCCCTTGTTCACAAGGACACAGGTCAATCCAGCAGAGGCACATTGATAGATCAGGCCGTGAATGTCCTCTAGTCCCTTGATGGGACCATTACTTATGCCATGGTCCATGGGGATGCATAGCATTTTGCCGTCATTCAATATCCTCGAAAGCCGGATATCCCTACCAAAGACCATATATGTATGCAGACTTTCTTGCTAACCTACTTATAATTTATTTAGTCCTACGAATAGATAGTCAACGCCTTGGAAGTAGTGGTCCTCCCTGACCTCTCTGGCTTAACGCGTTAGCATACACGGGTATGTTCTAAACTATTAATCCACCATCTGCTCGCCAGTATTTATTCGCTCTGCAATTGTCGAGAAATACTGCAGGCTCGAGCAAAGCTTGGCTATGGATAAATGCGGTAAATCCAACAATGGACATGGCAATTTTTGATCGAATGGTTTTCAATAGGGAAAAGATGAATGAAGTTAACAATGCTCAAGCATACCTCACATCACTAGGCTCTGTACGGTTCGCCTAATTCCTGTTCAACCTTCTTTCCTTCTTTCTCCTCCTCCGACTCAAGAAAAGCAGGCATCACCAGTTGTAGCCGAATATCAACAGAATACTAGCCAAAGCTTTCAAACTGGCGTCAAAGCTGGTTTTATAGATAGAGGCAGAGTAGCTAATAGCATTACTTAAAAATGGGGTAGCCTTTTCTGTCTCTTGTTAGGGATGGTTAGAACCAAGCTCTTATATTTACAGCCACAAAATCTGATAATGTAACTTGCTAAAAAAGCATGAACGAAATCCGTTCTGCTATATCTGCAACCTTTTCTTCACACCCGGGTATCTGCCAGTTCATCTCAGAGCTGATCACACAAAGGAAGAATTGGCGGCTCATTTGCTGCTGGCATACTTTGATGAATGGCATGAGCAAGAAGAGGCGATTGAGAAAGCAACAGAGACCTCCCGCTGAGTCCCATAAGTTTTTTAGAAGTGCTCACGCTAGAGCACTATGGGCTATGGCCTTTGAGTCTGACTCATCAGGATTTGAAAGGATATCAACCAAAAAACTAGCGATCTTATTTGGTCTTGCATTCTTTGGGGCATTCATGGTGATACAGATGGTACAAGGGTTTCCTCTTGCTCGTCTCTTATTTAGGCAGACTACAACTGAACAGGTCAATGTATCCCTAAAGCAAGAAGATGTATGCGTAGTAGAGCCGGCCGACGGTCAACCAAAAAGCATACAGAATTGTCCTTATAATGTGGGCGACACGCTAATTGTCACATATTATGAAGGCTCGACCAATGTGGAATCTCACAGACTCAATGGGTAAATTATTATCGTTGTTGCATGCATACAACAATTATCGTGTTATTAAGTCTAAAGCGACCTTAAGGTTTTGCTCGTCTCCTCTTCTTTTATCAATCGGAGTCTCCATTATTATAGGTAAGGTCCTAATTTGAGGGCTATTAAGGAATGCAGCTATTCCTTCAATGCCTATGGATCCAAGCCCAATATGCTCATGCCTGTCTAAGTTTGAACCCAATCCGCCTTTTGCGTCATTAAGGTGTACGACCTTCAGTTCTTTCATGCCCACGATATCTTTGAATTTTTCAAATATCTTATCTACGTCCTCCTTTGTGCGAAGGTCATAGCCAGAGGAAAAAAGATGACAGGTGTCGATGCAGACCCCAAATTGCTTTGAGCTATCAAGCCGATCGAGGATAAGGCGGAGCTCTTCAAGTGTGCCACCAATGCTATTCTTCTGACCCGCGTTATTTTCTAAGAGAAGCACCACTGCACTTGCGCTTTTGCTTTGAGCGTTCGCGTTAGTTATAGCATCTACCAGCTGATCGATGCCATTATTTGATCCCCTGCCCATGTGACTTCCAAGATGTATCACGAGATACGATATTCCAAGGGCCTTGCATCTTTGTAGTTCTTCTGTAAGGGTCTTTACTGATTTTCTATATAACTCTCCTTGAGGTCCTGACAAGTTCGGCAGATACGGCATATGGACAACTACTGACCCTTTTTCAATGCCGCTTGCAGAAAGTCTGCTCTTGAACAACTCTACCTCACCCTGAGGTAGAGGTTTTGCAGCCCAGCCACGGGGATTTCGAGTGAATATTTGAAATGCAGTACAGCCTAGCTTTTTTGCATTGTAAACAGAATTTGATATTCCGCCTGCTATAGAGACATGAAAACCGACCCTTATATCCATCGTTTCGATATGAAAGATAATTTTTCTTACTTTAACTTATTGTAATGGAGTTTTTATGGTAGAACAGCTACTATGTTATTGTCGAACTTGTCCTCTATAGAAATGGCTGGTAGCGACCTAGCCAAGTATCCGTTTTTGAATGAAGCTGGTGAATACCTGCGCGAGTCCAGCTTTGGCTGGGAGGAGCTTGACAGGCCCGATATGAAGCATATTATCGACCGCGCTGCCGAGCGCATCGAGATCGAGGTCAATGGTAAGATATACGATAACCTAGAGAGATATGAAATTGAAATCCTTACATTCGTCATTTCTCTGGTGATCGTCAAGTCAATTGGCATCGATCAGGTACTGAGAAAGTTCGCGCTCGCGGAAGCGAGAAGGGCAGAGAAGTTCCTCACGGAGGATCTAAGAAAACAGAGCGAAATTAAGAGACATTCTATCTTTACCAAAATCTTTGAAGATTTGTTCAAATTGAAAATCGTCATTTCAGAGGATCAGCGTCTATTCAAGGTCCGAGTTGTTGATTATCTTGCAAGAGCTTCTCATTTCCACGAACAAGAATGGAAACTGATCAACAGACTTGTCAACAATGGCTATGTTTATCTCGACGCTGATGAGACCGTCAGACTCATTAGAAACGAGCTCGCCGTGCTCATTTATGATAAAGTCAAATCAATGACTCTACGTACTCTGCCGCAGGGCATAAAATCAGCAGTTGACCCGCTACGGGTAAAACTCTTATCACGTTACGAGCGGCACGCCGCAGCAGCCGTAAGGGATCACCCGCCATGCATAAAGCATGCGCTTGAAGTGATGAATAGAGGTGATAACTTACCTCACTCTGCGCGAGTAATGCTTGCCACATACATGTTGGCTGTAGGCAAGCCGGTGGATGAAATCGTCTTGATGTTTGAAAATGCTCCAGATTTTAACGAAAAGATAACCCGATACCAAGTGGAGCACCTAGCCGGCATGAAAGGAAGCCATACCAAATATTCTGTTCCTTCATGCGAAAAACTCCAGAACGAAAATCTTTGCTTTGCAACTGCTGAATGCGACGGCCTAATAAATCCAATTCAGTTTGGCAGGAAGAGGAAATGAGAGAGAATCTCTTTGACACAAAGACTACATCAGCCATAAAAAAAGCGTTCCGTGAATATTACTTCAACCAGTCAAAGGCAATTGAAGAGCCTCTCAAAATGGAGCAACGCGAGTTTGGTTATATGCAATTCGGACAAGCAGGCATGCTTAGACATCTATCATTCAAAAGCATGAAAGAGCTTGATGCTATGCTTGTCAGAGAAGCTCCTTCTGATGTCTATTGCTCAAATGGATACTACCGATTTCCAACACAACAACCTATGCAGGAGAAACAGTGGCTCGGGGCAGACGTGATCTTTGATATTGACGGTAAAGATCTTGGCCTGCCGTGTGTTCCATCGCATTCGTATTTAGTCTGCATAAACTGTGGCTATGCGTCTCCTCCTCATGAACAGGACGAAGAGGAGAAATCATATTCTTGTCCATCCTGCAGCTCCAGAAAGGCTGATCATGTTTCCATCCCCTGCAACAAGTGTATAGATGCCTCAAAAAAGGAGGCTAAACGTTTGATGGAATTTTTGTTGGTAGACATTGGCCTGGAGCGTAGTAATATTCACATTTACTTTTCTGGTAACAATGGCTTTCATGTACACATAAATGATGATGCATGCACCTCCCTGGATCCACAGGCTCGCTCCGACCTTGTGGGCTATATGTCTGGAACCGGCCTCATGTTGGAAAGTGTTGGGGTAAGAAAGACCAATACCGAGGATTTGTTTTTCATAAAATTCCCAAAAAGTGGACTTGCATACGGATGGAGAAGAAGAATTGCAGAGAAGCTCAAGATCGACATGACATCAGCAATCAAACTCAAGAACATTGTCAACCAAAATGGTGGTTATAATGCATTCAAAGTCGAACTTGAGAGATTGGTTAGGGGTATGGGAGTCCGAATAGATCCACAAGTTACAACTGATGTTCACAGGGTGTTTAGGATGCCTGGCACGCTCAACAGCAAGAGTGGGCTGTCAAAGACAAAATCCGGCGATCTCCAGTCTTTTGACCCCTTTGTCGACGCGTGCCTTCTTGGCGATGGCAAAGTAAGCGTCAGGGTTAAGACTCCAGTCAAACTGATACTAAAGAAGAACTCGTTCAACATTTCAAAAGAATCAGCTGAGATGCCTGCATATGCAGCAGTTTATCTTATGTGCAAAGGGCTAGCAGAAGCAAACTAGCCCATTGGCTCAATAGACCTACGCAAAAACCTTATGATGATAAACGATACAAGCTGATTAACGAAATGCTGAAAAGGATGGAAGATGTACCTCCATTAATTTTGGCGTATATCTCGAAGAATACCGAGATATTGTAGAGCTGCATATATCTCAGTAGAGGTAGATAACCAGATTGGCAGTGCTAGTAGTTGACAACCTATCTCCATTTACAGTAGATATACTGTCCTGTCTTGATCAATTACATAATCCACATATTCACAAGAGATTCTCTGAAGTTTCTAATGCTGATCTTGCCCAATGCGATAAGGTGATACTGTCGGGCAGGCGCAGACACAGCCAGGAAATAAATGCGGTAAATTCTAGAATCACCAGATACTGCTACAATCACGATAAGTCGCTCCTTGGTATCTGTTATGGAGCGGAAATAATAGCGCTTACGCTTGGAGGCTCAATACGCAAAATGCCAACTCATCTTCATGGGATGACTGAAGTGTCGCTTTCAAATGCAAATCCACTAACTGAAGAGAAAAAGACCATCTTGGTATACGAGAGTCATAGATATTGCCTTGCGAGGCTGCCCTCCAAATTTCAAGTCACTAGCAAGCTCTAGTACTGCGAGCATGAAATATTCGCCAGTGACCGCAAGGTTTATGGTACGCAGTTCCACCCGGAAAAGAGCGCGGGTGACGGCCTAGCTCTTCTGAAAAATTTTCTAACGACATAAGAAGAATTTTATTTGCTTGCAAGACACAGAAGTACAGCTTGGAATCCCAACCAGAGCATTTCATCAGCTTGCCTCTTGTAAGCAAGAACGAAGACAGTGCAGATCTACCACTTGTAGTGAATGTTGTCATCAAATACTGGGGTGAAGATATCTCTCCGACCATATCTGGTGCAGCAAGCGATAAAGGAGGCGCAATGATTCATGGTATCGAGCTTGCAGAAACACTTGGTTTTGAATCACACATTTACAAAAGCTCAATGAAGGATCTGAAAAAACGAATCGATCAAGGTATACCACCCATAGTTATAATCCCAGGCATACAGACAACTGTGCAGCATGCAATGGTCGTAGCAGGTTACAATACCGAGGAGCGCAGGATACTTAGCTATGTCCCAGAGCCCGAGACAGTAGGTGCAATTCCGGAGTCGAAGTTTGAGCAGGATTGGGAACAAGACGACATGATTGCCATTATCATGATTCCTTCAGATATGAAGGACCTGCTAAAGAATGAAAACCTCAAGTTTGCCAAATCGAACAGGATCTGTTTTCAGGCCGAAGGATTGAGACAACATGGAAAAGTTAAAGAGGCCATCGAAAGCTTGCAAAAAGCTATAGAAATCGACTCAGACAACGCGCAAGCATGGGGTCTTCTTGGTGGCATATATAATGAGACAAATTCTGATAAGGCTGTCACTTGCTACGAAAGTGCAATCAAGTTCAATCCCAAGTACTATCTAGCCTACCGGGGTCTTGGCAACTATCACCTAAAAAAGAAGGATTATTCGCTTGCAGAAGCATACTACAACAAGGCAATAGAGATCAATCCATTCAGGTTTGGTCCGATATACAAGAATCGGGCCATAGCGAGGACGCACTTGGCAACAATCAAGGTGCAAAAGAAGACTTAGTCAAATACCTGGAGCAGACGCCAGCGGCTGACGACCGAAAGAACATCCAAGAAGCATTGGATCAGTTTTGATCCTCTACTCATACAGCATCTTGTATATCTTGTATCGGCCTAAAGCCTATTGAGTATTCTAATGCAATGTCTTTTACAAGCCTCCGACCAAAGAACCTGATTCTAAGAATGTTGCTACTTGAACAGTTTCGACTCTGCTATGATTTTCTCTGTTGCATCCAGAAGCTTCGGTATGTCACTTTCTTCGTGGGCAAAGGATATCGCAGCCATCTTTGTCGGCAGGAAAAATATTCCGTGGTTCGCCATAAGGGCAAGATGGTATCTTTTTAAAAGCTCTCTATTGGACTTTTCGACGTCGGTTGCATCGAGAACAGCGTTCTTGCCGAAGTGTGTCAAAAACATGGATCCTACGCCCGTCACCTGGCATGGAATTCCTGATTCGGCAAATAATTTTGCTAGCCCTTTCCTTGCCATGTCCCCGAGCCTGTCAATTTTGCTATACACCTGCTGTCTATTTTTTTTCAAAAAATTCAAAGTCGCAAGACCTGCAGTCATTGTTATAGGGTTGGCTGAAAATGTCCCGCCCCCTATAGCACAGCGTGCTCCTTTATCTCCTCTCGCAACAGGATCCGCAAGGGACATTATTTCTTTGTCGCCACATAATACACCGATCGGCATTCCTCCACCGGCTATCTTGCCAAGAGTAAACAGATCAGGTTCTAGCTTGTAGGTACTCTGCAGCTCCATGTAGGGAGAGCCTAAAGCCTGTCACTATTTCGTCCAGTATGAAAAGGCTGCCGTTCTTTTTAGCAAATTCCTCCAAGCCCTTCAGGTAGCCGTCGATTGGTGGAATGCGAGCCTGCGCCCCCGAGCACTGGCTCGATGATGATGCATGCTAGGTCATCCTTGACCGTGTCAAGCACCTTGAGGGATGCGTCAAGGTTGTTAAATGGTATCGATTCCACAAACTGTCCCTCATCCTGTACAAGGCCAAGCCCTTCTTCTTCCTCAAACGGATAGTTGACTGTCTGCATGAGTGTGGTGTTGAACCCATGCCAGCCGCCTATCGCTTTGGCAACGATACGTCTCCCAGTTTTTGCACGAGCAAGTCTGATTGCGTACATTGTCGCTTCTGAACCAGTGCTGCCTAAAGCGCATCATCTCGGCCTTGGGCATCAGCTTTTGAATGGTTTCTGCCAGCTCAACGCTCACTTTGTTGACTGTGCCATAAAGCACACCATTTTTAGCCTGCTCGGCCAGAGCGTTTACAACCTTCTTAGGAGAGTGACCTAGGATGAGTGCCCAGTGTCCCATCCAATAATCTGCATACTTGTTGCCGTCTACATCGAGGAGTTGTTTACCCTTTGCGCCGGTTACAAAAAACGGGTAAGGTTCGAAATAGCGAATATTGTGATTGACGCCGCCTGGAAATACTTTAACAGCTTGGGAATAAAGGCGGCTTGACTTTTTTGTTCTGTGTTTGTAATGTTTCAAATAGTCACGCTGCATAGATGCACCTGCGTGTAAACTTTCGCTCTATAATCTTTTCCTTTGAGACTATTCCAAGGCATATAATACAGCATTCTCATGGCGCCTATGAGAAATCAGTTAATAATGCCTGTAAAATACTGTGATATTTTGCAGCAAAGTAAAATAACAGAGTGGAGTGGGTTGATCGTATGATAGAAGAAAAACTTGCTTCACTTGGTATTAGCCTCCCTATTCCACCAGAGCCGGGTGGTTCATATCTGCCTGTTGTCCTTTCCGGCAACCTCGCTTTTGTATCTGGGCAGATCCCAATGGAAGGCAAACAGGTCAAATTTAGAGGCAAGGTTGAATCGATAGAAAGCGGTCAGGAGGCCTCGCGCTTGTGTACTATAAACGCGCTCGCGCAACTAAAGTCATCTCTTGGTAGCCTCGATAGTATCAAGCGAGTTGTTAAGGTCACAGGATTCGTTAACTGCAATCCTTCATTTGCTGACCACTCAAAGATAATTAATGGGGCCTCAGATCTGCTAGTAAATGTATTTGGCGAAAAAGGCAAACACGCAAGGGTAGCTGTAGGTGTTAGCAGTCTACCCCTTGATAGTAGTGTGGAGTTAGAGGTTATTGCCGAGATTTAGAAACATACCCGGCGAGCGGTGGTCTCATCCCGCTAGCCTTTATCTGACCAATGTCTTATTGTCAGGAAACTTCTAAAAGAGCGCACAACTAGTTTCACCTTTATCGGTTAAATGCGTAGGGGCATTGACTGAAATACAAATTATTCAATGTCATTAGCTATACTTCGATCAAGGGTTTGTATAAATTTTTGAAGATTAGCTTTTGGAATAACTGCGCCACATGCTCTATCATGACCGCCGCCGCTTCCTCCTAGCTCTGCTGATATATCGTTTGTTAATCTTCCAAGGTGCACCTTGCAATCCGTTGAACCCCGTATCGAGATGACGTATGACTTCACGTCATCCTTTAGTCTTGTAGACCATTGCAGCAGGCTTACCAGAAGAGCCCAGCACGAAATTGACTACCATGCTTGAGGATAGCTCCACAGTACTGGGCGCGTGGGCAAGATTGTCCAACTTGACAATTGATTCCCGTATGGACTCGACTGCATTTGCTACCTTTTTTGCAAATTTTTCTGTCATGTCGAAACCGCCTTTGATGTCATGAGGGTATTTCATCTTAGCAAGTGTCTCGACGATCTTTATCAGAAATGCATCATCGTGTTGGTTGGCAGATATCATGTATGACAATGCGGTCGACTCAAGCATCAAGAACTGTCTATCAAATCTTGAAACTGTAGATGATGCAAGGGGTTTGTTCTCCATATAATCGGTTAGTGCACCCATCGCTGCGAAAAATGCAGCATGCTCCGGGAGCTTTTTTTTATACTTTGAATAAACCTGCATGCTTGTGCACTCTTCAATCGTCCGGATGAGTGTCACATCTGCTTTCTTTAGGGCATGCAATGTTTCTTTGCTAATATCGTGATGATCAATGTAGATCACTTCCGCGCCTGTAGAAACTATTTTGTGAAGCAATTCCGTGAATTTTTGCTCGTTCTTTTTTGACAAGCCCAGATCGCATATGAACAAATGCTCAATTTTCTCAGGCATAGCCGCTACCTTTTCCAGCCTAGAGATGAGGTTGGCGTAATCTACGAGGACTATTTTTGATATATCAAACGCTGTCTTGACTAGCGCGGCAGAGCATATACCGTCTACGTCTTCCTTATGAGAAATGCAAATACTAGGCATTAAGAGATTACTTCCGAGTGAAGCATATATCCATATCCCAGATTTAATAGTTCGTTAATTATTTTGGTCAAGAATAAAAAAAGAGGTGCAACCGTCGTGAAGAGGATCACAGGATGTACTTGTTGCAATAGCCGTACGTGTCTGTTCTTTGCGTGTTTCCGAAAGCTCCAAGAAGATGGTGTGTCCGTTGCCACTGCTACGTCTGTGGCTTACCACCAACGATGATGGCACAGACTAATTTGATTCTAGTGCTTTGGGCTATTGGGAATGGCAGGCTGAACACCTCGCCGAAGGCTTGGTGCTTACACCTCCATCCCATCAACGCCATCTT
>CAWBAU010000003.1:0-418403 GCA_963786915.1 uncultured Nitrososphaeraceae archaeon | reverse complement strand
AAAGTAAAGAGCTAGAATTAATCCCTTGTCAGCATATGTCATTAAAAATTGACGTGCCTCAAAGACAAAGAGCACTTATCCTTCAGGGAGGAGAAGCACTTGGTGCATATGAAGCAGGTGTAATAAGTGTGCTCTGTGAGTGTCTTTCTCATGAAGATAAATAAAAATAAGGAAAAAGATGGACCCTTATTCGATACCATTGCTGGCACATCCATAGGGGCAATGAATGCTGCAGTACCTGGTACGCAACGTAGTTAACAGAAAGATAAGTTGGAAAGAAGCTGCAGAAGTGCTTGAGCATTTTTGGATAGATGAGTCGAAAGAAGAGGAGAAAGAAGACGATAAAAAAGGAGGTCTATCGTCTACTCCTGACTTTAGCAAATGGTTATTGGATGAAGAGACGAAAAAACCAAAAATCTTCAATGCCTCTCCAGAGTCTGTAAGGAAATATTATTCAGTAAAGCAGTACCTTTTTCGGCGGAGCTGGGGCACCAAATTTTTTTTATCCTAAAGCATTTGAGGATGATTCCAGATTCCAAGATAATGATGTTTTAGGTAATCAATGGCAAGTATATAGTAGTAAACCCTTAGAAGAAACTATAAAACGCTATTCAAAAGCTAAAAGTGATGAAAAGAAGGATGAAGATCTGAGGATATCTACTAGCTGGGACAAAAGAGAGCCTAGACTACTTGTTATCAGTATAGATGGAGCCGAGGGAAAGACAGTAGCATTTGATAGTTATCATACAGAAGCGGAAGATCCTGGAAATTCACTTTATGACGGCGATGGCATTACTATAAATCATGTTATGGCAAGCGGTACACTGCCAGAATTATACAAATTTCGAGATATCCCAAAGGAAGGCGGGCGCAAATTCTGTGATGGTGGTATTTTAAGCAATACACCTTTCAGAGAACTCTTGCAAGCCCACAGAGATTATTGGAAGAAGACTGTACCAGGTGAAGACCATCCTAAAATTCCAGATCTAGACGTCTATATTATAAACGTGCACCCGTCCAAGCAGTATACGGTTCCAGCAGAAGATCGCGATGCAGTTAAGGATAGAATTAATGACATAACTTACTCAGATAGAAATTCCCATTATGATGAAATGGTGGCGGACTTGGCTACAGCCCATATAGAACTACTCTATAATTTAAAAGAGCTAGCAAAAAGGCATTTTAAAAATAAAGACCAAAGCGACACAGCTTTTAAAGAGGAATTTGAGAATATCCTCAAGGCTACAGAAGAAAAAAGCAAGGGAAGTGCTGTTGAGGATAGAAAATACAAAGATCTCATAAAAGGTCGGTTCAAGGTAACCGTAACACGAATAGAAAATGAAACCTGTGAGGACAGTATTTATGGTAAAGGAGCAGACTCTACTTCCAAGACTATCAAGGAACTAATAGCAAGAGGAAAAGAAGATGCCCGAAGGGTGCTTAAACTCCAATAAGGACCATATACATCGATAAGCTCCTTATTATTGAATCTTGATATTCGGCATTACCACTAGTACAATCTGTAAGCAATTAAGAAATGAAGATTAATAATTTATCATATATGTTATCCTCGATCATAACTTCAGCCCAGTCGACTTTTGGACTCGTCTGAATTTTTAGCTGCATCCCATCGAACTCGCATGATTTTCAGGCTTATCTCTTCTTTAAAGAGACTGTCATAAACTCATCATTATTGTTTTTCTTCCGAGAATCTATAATAAAATATAGATACCTTTCATTGATTCATAGAGGAATGAGATGAAAAAAAAGAATATGGTGAACCCACTTGGACATTGGCAGACATACCTTTTTACCATTAACTTCTACTGCCTTCATAGTTGAAGGTGGAATGTCTTTTACTTCAGCTGCTTTCGCATAGTCTCCCATTATAGTTTACACTGTTACCAATCATTTTGACTAGAATTTTACATCAGTGTTTTTGGTATACCATCGTAGGTGTAGCAAGGCTATAGCCTCTTATTCTTCTTGTTCTTCACTTCTTCATCATCGAGTTGACGCTGCGCCTTCTTATACTGTGCCAAAGTTTTGCAAGTAATCCCATTCTGCTCTAGATAACAAGTCAATGGAAAGCTAGAGCTCAACTTCTCCATATCATCTTCGGCTTCTTTCCTTACCTGAAATACACCCTCACGACTAGTTCGGAAAATTGCATCGGAGAGCTCTAAAGCTAGCTGCGCAGCTTTGAGCCGAGTTATATCGTGAGCATTATAGTCCTCCATCTTGTCCATCAATAACGCAAGAATCTTGTGCCGTCTGGCCTTGTAAATTGCAAGATCCTCTCTGAAGGTGTCGCTGTCCCATTGTTCTAGAAGCTTGCAGTCATGCTCAAACGCCTTCTGATAAAGCCGGTAATATTGCCTTTGACTGATGCCAAGCTCAGATTGTATCGCAAGAGGGCTGTGGCCGTTGATGACAAGCTCCCTGAGCCTACCAATGAGTAATACTCGTTGAGCTTGAAAGGGTGTTAGAATCTCCTTTTGTGTTGCTGTAGTTGTTGTTATCGCATCACCGTCATCATCATTGTTGGGCCTTTTTCTTCTTCTGTATTCTCTAGCCTCAGATACTGACACTTTTGACAAAAGTAAAAGCTCACAGATGGCTATTAAAGCTATTGCTTCCTCCAATCCTGCCAAAAAAATGGCAGGCTTGTAACCAACAGTTTGGTTACAGAAAGTTACATTGATAGAATTTTTAATTTTACGGACCTAATAAGAGGTGAATGAGAAAATAATTAACCATATGATCGTCTACGTTATTATTATTATTATATAGTGTCTTGTCTTGTAACATGTAACCACTTTTTCCTACAGGAGAACACGCCGTATAATTAGTGAGCCCAAGGCTCAGTATTTTTAGGAGTCTTATATAGGAGGTTTCAAGTGCAAAAAGTAAATGTCTAAGCTAAAAGTTTTTGTTCAGCTGAATTCGTAGAATTAAAACTCCGCATTTAAAGAGGCTCGATTGTAGAGCTTCAAGGTCATGTATATCGTTGTCGTGATCAGGTCGCCTGTGAACTGTTTTTGACACAAAATGTGGATTCAGTGGGATCTGGTCTTGTCATGGTAGTGGGTTCAGGTGCATTCAGAGCTTTAAGTCAAGTCTTTTTGTCAGAGCCGGCTCTGAGTTCCTCAGAAGGATATCTCGGTTCTTTTTGAATGTCTCACCCAGGCCACTATCTCACTACCTTGTGCAAAATTTATCATCATGTATATCATAGGTGGCTTAATTTTTTTTGGTACTGTCATCAGTGTCAATCACTCATCCATCTTCACAATTTTGCCAGTAACTCTGTCTTGAGCTTTTGAAACTCTTCTTCTGTAATCATCCCTCTTTCTTTTAGTCTAACTAATTTCTCCATTTCTAGGATTGGCCCGGAAATGTGTGCTGATTGCGCTTCCACAATCCCTTTTTGTTCCAATAGGAGAAAGATAACTATTCCTATTGGAATATACAAGAGAAAAGAGAGAAGAGAATAAGGCTCCTCACTCGTTGAAATTAGCGAGGTGCCTGTTATTACTCCGTACTGGAATAAACCAATTAAAATAATTACAGGGATAGTCAACGCCCATACCATTATAGTCATAGATCTTCCAATCCGTGGAGCGACCTTAGATGTCAATCTTAGTCCAAATACTACCAAACCAATACCCAGAAAGAATACACTTAATGCAGTATAGGCTCCTTGGGTAGCTAACTTTGTGGAGACTGTATTAATATCCTTCAACTCCTCAACCTGTAATGAATCCAGATTCTTCATTAACTCAATCTCTGCAGATGTCATATTGTTGATTGAGGACATATCACGCTGTTGATCGCGCATTATTGTACGCATGTCCTCCAGAATTAATGTAGTATTGTTATTGTTATTCTCCTGAGCAAATGCCTTTGTTTCAAAATTTGCTGCAAAGAAGAGGAAAGTCATGACACACGTTGTTATAACTATTATCCTCATCCCTATCATTAGGGTATTCCCAAATGGTTTCACATGGATTGAATAATGTGGATTCATCTACGCTTAAAATATAACACTGCTCATTCTCTAAATGTGTTCCTAAAAAGGCTACTAACAATCTGTAAAAAAACGCATTTGACATACAATTGCTCCTGCTGCCGCTTTTGTATGAAGAGGTGTGAGTTCTAAAGACACAACAGTTTAACATTATTCTTAAAGGATCATTAATCCCTACGTTATTTTATTCAGAGAGGATTTCTTCTTGTTTGTGTATTCTTGTGTGTTCTTGTATTTTTATGTGCGTGCGTGTCTCTCTCCCTCCAAAGTTGTTTTGTTTGATATGTCGTGGCTTGTTTCTTACTTCCAAGTAATTCTTCGAACGCCCGCTTATTTCTTTTGATAAGGACCATTCCAATACAGCATATTATCTAGTTTCGCCTTACATCCTGAATATAGAGAATACTTGATAACATATTTGCTCTATAGATTTATTCGTGCATTTGTAACAGGTCGGGAACATTTGTGGATCGGTGGCTGGCATCGAGGGTCCTAGCTATGTACAAATGCACGTCCACATACCTTGTACCCTTACACACACCCACACACTCTCATCTACGCATGAAATTAGACTTCATCATGAAGATTCAAGTTAGCGAATGCATGTATTGGCTAGCGCCCCTGTTGCATAATAATTATAAAAGTAAATGCAAGAGAAATATATACTATCCCACAATTAAGCAATCCATATAACGTAAGCGTGTGGAATTGAGACAGTTATGCGGTTATCTAAATACCTTTCGGATACGCCTATAGCAATAATACTATTGCTTGGGATGCTGAGTGCGCCACTATTTTTGACTTACTTGTCAACAAACTCTGTCTTTGTAAATGGAAACAGTAATGCATATGCACAGGTGGGTCAAGAAGCCCGGCCAAATTATTTTATAAGAATAAATCCAGGCGCCACAGCTGAAGGAAGCCAGCACTATAGCATTGGGAACGCTGCCGTTCCGGCAGGAACTACAGTAGTATGGGTCAATAACGACCAAGGTGTGCGTCACACAGTGACGAGCGGCACGCCTGGTAGCAACACTGGCTTCTTTGATTCAGGCGAAATGCCATTTAATGCTCAATTTCCACTTACCTTTACTAGTGCAGGTGGCTTGATAGGCGAATTTTCCTACTACTGTACCTTACATCCTCATATGGTTGCCACAATATCTTCCAATGATACTGTAGACAGAGGCCAAAGCTTTGAGTTCAGATCTGGAACCGGTCCGACGCTCGATGTTGCCAAGAACAACAGAACACTTCTGGCGTTCAACCCAGTTGGCATGTCGGTAGATCAGCCAGACGTTATGCATTACAATTTCTCGATAACAAGGAATAGCGATAATCAAACTTTGTATGCAGAAGAATTTGATGTAGAGGATAGCGCATTTGGGATAGAGTTGATACAGGTCAGCCAATCCGAAGCACAAGCAACAGGGGTGGATATTCCATTACGGTTCGGACCCGACGTTTCTATAGAGTATACGGGAGCATATCATGCTGCAGGGGACTTTTTCTCTCAACCGGGTGACTACACACTGGGAGTGGAATTGATGACTATAGGATCAAACCCGCCACCGCAGCCTATGAGAGACGAGTTCACCATGAGCGTAGTTTCAGGTGCACCAGCTACCAATGCAACAACAACAGCACCAGCTACCAATGCAACAACAACAGCACCAGCTACCAATGCAACAACAACAGCACCAGCTACCAATGCAACAACAACAGCACCAGCTACCAATGCAACAACAACAGCACCAGCTACCAATGCAACAACAACAGCACCAGCTACCAATGCAACAACAACAGCACCAGCTACCAATGCAACAACAACAGCACCAGCTACCAATGCAACAACAACAGCACCAGCTACCAATGCAACAACAACAGCACCAGCTACCAATGCAACAACAACAGCACCAGCTACCAATGCAACAACAACAGCACCAGCTACCAATGCAACAACAACAGCACCAGCTACCAATGCAACAACAACAGCACCAGCTACCAATGCAACAACAACAGCACCAGCTACCAATGCAACAACAACAGCACCAGCTACCAATGCAACAACAACAGCACCAGCTACCAATGCAACAACAACAGCAACAGCAGCTACTGGATTTTCTTAAATTGAGCTACACCTTAGAGGAGGAGAGTAAGCTCCTCCTGTAAGGTAGTAATAATGATTAAGAATAACACGCAATGTAATCCACCACAAGAGACACCGACTTTTTATAGCATAGTGTGATCGTCGTTTTGCGGCTATGACAACTTGACAATAAAAAAGACGAGATTGAAATGAGCTCCTTGTATATTGGAGTGAGAGAATTTGAGAATTACTACGAACAATAAGATGGCAGTCTGGCCATAGCGGCGGTGGCGATGATCGGGCAGCAGCAACTCTCGAATTGCTGAATTCAATCTTCCCACTTCCACAACGTCATAGTAACTCCCTCTTCGTTTGGCTGTTCTTCATGCAGTCCTACTACTATCATGCCGTTAAATGGTGCAAGGCTACCGGTTCCGTTACTATCAAATACGGCTGTTGTAATTCCTCTAGTTTGTAGAGTCGCAGGATCATCCTTCACAATTTCGTAAAATGTAATAGCTGTACTATCACCGTCTTCTGCGAAAAAGCTCTCTCTTCCATAGGAAGTTCCAGTCACAGAAGACAAAATCGCAGTACCGTTGTTAGTTACGTCGATAGTCTCCCCAGTATCAGGGACAGTTAATGTACCATTTCCAAAGAATGAAATGATTGAATGTGTTTGGTTAAATGGAGTTTCGCCTGTATTTCTTACTCTTTCTTCCCAGATTGGTTGTGGTGACAAATGTATTTCTGATGATGATAATGGTGTAGAACTTATTGCAGTAGTATTATTGGTATCACCATCTGTTGTTGCTGCTGTTGTTGGCTCTGTTGTAGCAGTATTATTATTAATTATAATTTCTTCTTCTTGAGCGGCGACAGTAGTAGTAGCCGTCATCATTGACGAAGAGCTAAGGAGTATAAAGCTGTTGCCACCTGCTAGCAGAGAAACTGCAACTACGATGGACACATATTCAATGCTGTCTCTACTGATGCATGCACGAAAGGGTTCTCTTCTTTTTATGTTGTTGCTAATTGACATTGTAGTACATCCTCTCTGTTTCGTTACCATTTATGAGATCCGCGATTGTTTTATAGTAACATTGACTTTCAGTAAAAGCTACTCTATAATGTTGAGTGAGTTTGATAAAGATAATCTTTTCAGCTGCACCATGTCCCCTGGTTGTTATACTTCTTATTTTGTCAAGAGGTCTTCTGAATGTCCACTTATTTCCTTTGATAAGGACCAACCCAATATTATTCTTATCGCAACAATAACAGCTAACCTTAAAAGATCCTCTGTACTCGGATCCAGAATAGTCGTCAAAATGTCGGCGCCAACCACGAAATCAAGCGCCATAAGCAAGCCCCCAACCAAACGAAACCGGATAACTTCTCCCTTCGAGCCTTCTCCCTTTCGTGATCTGTACAAAGACCTAATGTATCCAATAAACGCAACGACCACTGATATTCCAATGATTATGGCAGCTGCAAATTCTATCCCAGTAGTAACGTATTCGATAATCACATCTAAGAGAGGTTCCAATGATTCTGACGACCCTTCGACTGCTGCTTCGATACCATGCTCTGTTGACAAGTTGAGGCATTTACTTGGAACTGAAGTAGGAGTTATGCATTAGGTATGATTTGAATGTAAGTGATTATTGTAAATGATTAATGGAAAGAAAAGGCAGAGACATGTTATGAAAGATAAGGCAATTGTGTTATAGAGAAAGAAAGGTGCATCCGGGTTCTAGCAGCAGAGATAACACCAATAGTCTCACCTGTGAGAACGGTTAGAGTTGCTAATGTGCTTTTCAATGATAGTGGAAAGTTAAAGGACTCGAAGCTTCCCTAGAGAGAAAACATCTAGGATCCAGTAAGTCAAATTCCTTAAGATAGGCATCCAACCTTTCATCTTCGAAAATAAGTAATCTATCTCGCCTTTTCTCACTTTGTCCAGAGTATCAATCGCTTTTTTGAATCGTTCTACACTCATTACCAATCCATAGTAGTCTTTTACTCGTTCTAGTGTGGTCTTATAATGATCTTCATATCCTGATGCCGTGGCATCAGATATCAACGCTACATCATATCCTATGTTAAATCCGTCTCTTAACGACGTCTCTACACAAATGGAAGTATCGATTCCAGCAAAGACTAGCAAGTTAATGCCTTCGCTCTGAAGCCAGACCCGTAGTTCTGTGTCCTGGAAAGCAGAATCTCTTCGTTTGATAACTACTGGATCATGCTCATTCCTACTATCTGCAACAAAGATTATCCAGCGTATTAATTCTCAGTACTGTGTGGATCATAGTATCGATTATCAACTAAAGGAACCGACGAGGGTAGCCTCGCTTGCCAGATCTTTTGCTTCTTTAGGAAATACACTAGTATCTAAATTCCTGCTTTTACCAATTATTATCTGATTTAGAGTTCGTTCCTTTTCAGGATACCAATACAGAAGCTGATTATCTTTGTCCCATTTT
Organism: uncultured Nitrososphaeraceae archaeon; assembly: GCA_963786915.1. Lineage (GTDB taxonomy): Archaea > Thermoproteota > Nitrososphaeria > Nitrososphaerales > Nitrososphaeraceae > Nitrososphaera. The sequence continues at coordinate 409,795 of CAWBAU010000003.1, read as the reverse complement.
ATTTGTTTACTGGTAGTAGCCCAAACAGTAAACTCAGGTGCATAATGAATATTGAATGGAATGTAAATAACGGTAGGTGCTTCTACCACTTTGCCCTTTAGGATTATTGTAGCATATTTGGATTCAATGTCGAAGAACAGCAGTACCGGCTCTGCCGAGCTACGCATTGGATATGGGCGGGCTACGACATCTAGGTTTCGAGGTGTCCTGTTGGGCCCCAGCAGAGAAAAGTTCTCAAGGTTCCAATTATCCTTGCCCTCTTTTGTGTTATAAAGATCATAATTCCATATAGTTGCATTGAGAAGGTGGGCTTCTATTTGCTCATAATGCAGGCTCAAATACTCTCCTACTTGTTCCCCTTCTTGTGATCCACCAAATTCTGTTAGAAACGGTATGAGGCCGCGTTCCCTAGCAGCGTAAGCCAACTGCGCAAAAATTGATGGGAATTCTCTCTTGATTCTATACAGGTTTTCCGGAATTTTCATAAATGAAGTAGCTATAGCCATCATGTCGTAGAAATGAACCGAAAGGACGCCGTTTTGCGCAAAAGTGGAAACGGAGCTGAGGTTCTTTGGCAGAAAAGTAACCAATTGTTTAGAATCTATCTTTCCTTTTACCATCACATTTTCTACGAGATTCATATTGAAGGTGTCTTTAGCAGAAAAGGGACCTGAGCTGAGTAAATGAAGACCACCACTTTTATCACCATCTTGTTTGTCTGAAGAGGAAGGTATAGTCCAGCCCACGTTAGGTTCCATAAAAATAAACAGATCAGGATCAAACTTTCTTATTTCTGAATTTACGTTACGATAATAGTCTACAAGAAAGTCTTGTTCAAACTTCTCCTTTGGCAACCCTACGGGATTTGGCTCGTTAAAGGGTTCAATTCCCAATATTGCAGGATGGCCTGCACCATTATTCAGCGATCTGAAAAATCTTGCTGTCTGGCCTATTGTTTTCTCCAAATGAGTTCTAACAGGAAAGTGTTCAAGCTTATTCTCTCCGTCTGTATGGGTCAGGTCATTTCGCCAAAAGGATGTGAGAGTATTTTTCACGGATTTGTTGGTAACATACTTTATCATCCATTTTTTGTCTCGGAACTTGGAGGGTTCTGGTAGATGGTGTTCTTTGTCTGTTGCCAGTGCCCAATCAGGGAACCCATCTCCACCATAGAGTTCATGCGCTATATCTTGATGAAAGTCCAAAAAGACGTAAAGGTTTCTTGCATACAGTTCATCAATTATTTCTTTCATACAGGTCAGATACTGTTTGCCTTCTGGTAAGAGCTCGTCAAGGTTTGTGTTTGGTCGAGGCTCTACTGCTTTCCATGAAATCAAGAGGCGCACAATGTTAAATCCCATGTCTTTTAGCCGGTCTAATTCTGGTTCTACTAACTTGATCTCTTGCTTCAAATTAAGTTGGGACAGGTTTTTAGTTTCAAGGGAAGCTATTGGAAGATAAGGAGCCAGCTTGGTTCTGGAAGCAAAATTCACTCCTCGAAAAAGAAGGTACCTACCTTGGTCGTCATTAAACCACGAGTCATTCTTCCAAATACTTTTTCCCTTGTTGTTAAGTCGTTGTTGTTGCTGATATTCCTCACTCTCCGCAGCAGTTCTCGATAGAGTCATAGAAGAATCTGGACGGGAACGCCTGCCTCTGATCCCTGCTATGATAACATGTATTCCACTAACGGCCAAAGCTACTGCAGTCATTACTATGAGTAGTAGTAGACCTATCCGTGGAAATATCAAGATTGCCATGGCAAAAGCTGTGATTATTATCCCCGTGCCTAGAGAAGAGATGGTAAGCGGTTCATGTTCTTGCTTTTGCCTCTTCAGCCCGTCAATTATCCTCAATGCCCCATTGGCTAATAATCCAAACCCCAGAAAGAGAACAAGCCAACCTATAACTAAATCAGGAAAGATGAAGCCAGGTAGCATATAGGCAATAAGAGCTGCACCTATTCCGATATTGATAATGCGATATTTGCGTCTACTTTTCTCAGCCCTTATTCCAGTGATTATCCTTTCTGCCCCAAGAACTATGAGACCCGTTCCAGCCAAGAAAAATAGAGCATAACTTCCAATCTGAGGAGTGAAAAATATCGAAATTGATAACGAGATGCAAATGATACCTACTACAATTTGAACTAGCCAAAACCATCGACGCCAAGTTGTACGAGTATCTAAACTTTCCATATCTTTGAATCATCCTGTCACAGCTTCAAATATATAGCCTTGGAAAACCTCTGAGTACTACCAGGCAAAAAAATCTATCCGAAAAGGTTCCTGACGTGGTCTCTTTGCAGTAATGCAACTATACCTACCAGAATTAGGCCTATTATGAAACTACCCGTCGATGAGAAGTATAGTTCAGACCAATCCCAAATTGCCCGCCACATAAAGACAACTGCAAAAAGCCCAATTATGTAACCCCAACTAGCTCTTCTTCTGCGTCTCTTCTCTTCCTTTGAGTCGATGGCTTCTACCAAGGCAGCGCAATTGTTGCTTTATAAAAACAGTGTTTCTAAGGTTTGCATTGATTTTTCTACCAAATAAGTACAAATTTCGCAAACAGTATCATCATCCATAAATATCCTATATACATTGTTTATTGTTTTGTTCTTGCACAAAAATTTTTGTGAAATCATAAAATATTTGATACAAAAGAAATGAATTAACTAGAGGAAGATCCACTAATGAATCAGGACAAAGTGACCACACCAATGTTAGGCAGTTGTAGATAGTTATACATATTCTTGACGGCCATAATATATCGAACAGGATAGTCTCACTATTGAGACATATCTCTGGCTCCCTTTATGTGCGTCCATGCTTGTTTGTTGACTTGTATAGCATTGTCTGTGCAAATCGCCGAGGCTTCTAAACTCCTTTCCGCAAAAGGAACACTTCAAATTTGAACGGTCTGCTGACTGAGCCGGAATTGGTGGATCTCCATATAAGCGTGGCAGTAACTACTAGGCCAAAAATACTTTTTTACAGATTATAGATATTCATAAGAACATATTTAACGAACGATTATCACTTGTTTTAGGCTCGCAGATGAACGTGCATCTTGCTATCCATATGAAAGGATTTGTAAGTTCTCCGGTAATGGGTAAGAGGATATAGTTATGACACTCCTCTGTGCTGCGGCCTTACTCTTTACACCAAATTTTGGAGCAAAGGCGTATGCTCAGGAGATTAATAATAATAATAATAATAATAATAATATACGCTCATCTTAGAGGACATGCGAGCAATACTGCGTGACCAACAGCGTGATATATCTTCAGTTAGGAATACCTCATCTGCACAGGTTTAGGCTTTGACCCAAATGGGAATGTCCTCAGCTAAGTTAGCTACACAAGGAGCCTATACTGCATTAAGTGTTTTTTTCTGGGTCTTGGTTTGGTGATATTTGGACTAAAGTTGACGACTAGGAGTTCTCCCCTAATTGGCAGAATTTTCACTATAATGGTATTGGCGTTGACTCTCCCTGTATGTTTTTTAGTTGGTTTCTTTCAGTACGGAGCAATAACTGGTAATACTCTGTTGAATATTCTCGGAAGTGGTGAGCCTTATTTTATTCTCTCTTTTCTATTGTATATTCCAATAGGAATAATTCTCTTTGTCATGTTGGCACAAAAAAGGATTATGCACGCTCAAGCAGCTCAGGCATTACAAGCTCCTCAAGAACTTGTAAGATTAGGTAGTCTCAAGCAACAAGGCTTGATATCAGAAGAAGAGTTTCAGAAGCTCAAAATGCGAATGCTCTCAGGCGTCTGAGAATGATATTATTTTACGGCTATTCAAATGAAGGTCAGAAGCTGCTGATTATTCGAGCATACCGGACTATAAACTCCTTTGCATCTATGCATGTGTCTATAGATCCAAATGGTAATAGAATGATGCTAAGAATTGATAACTCTACTCTGGAAAGGCATCCATAGAAAAAAAATAATCACGCTTTATATACTACAGATCAAATACAATATTTCAAATGTCATCTAGTTCAGAAGATGACGATCCAGTAATACGCTCTTCTACTGAACGTTATGATAGAGCTGGTACAAATCTAGATTGGTTTATAATCCTAGCCTCAGCTTCTTCAATTTTTTTTGGCTTTCTCCTGAGCATGGCAGTAGATCCTCCGTCATACTTTACATTTTTTGACAACATAATCCTCTTGGCGAGCACTTTATGCAGTAACGATAGCAACAGCGATGTTCCTATTGCCAGTTATTTTTCATGCGAGTCATTATCGTAAACTTGATGTGGAAAGATTTCTTCTCAGAAATAAGCAGTATGTCCTGATAGGTATCTTTTGTGTAATGCTAGCTATGTACTTGGGTTTAGGACTGGCTTTGAGTTCGAAGCTGCCAGGTGAGATTGCATACGGTTTAGCCTCCTTACCATTTATTATTATTATTATCATGTTTCGATTTTTGAGACGTACGCGTGAATAGCTAATAAGAAGACAAAATTATTAGAAAGCTCGAGCTAAGAATCGATAAACCTTTCTTGAAGACATGCGCATAGTAAAAAATAACCACGCTTTATATACACGGCTCAAATACAACATTTTCAAATGTCATCTAAATCAGAAGATGATGATGACGATCCAGTAATGCGCTCTTCTACTGAACGTTATGATAGAGTCGGTGTCACTTTTCGCTGGCCCCAGATATTAGCCTCAGCTTCTTCAATTTTTTTTGGTTTTCTCCTAAAAATCGCAGTAGATCCTCCGTCATACTTTACATTTTTTGACAACATAATCCTCTTGGCAGCACTTTATGCAGTAACGATAGCAACAGCGATGTTCATATTACCAGTTATTTTTCATGCGAGTCATTATCGTAAACTTGATGTGGAAAGATTTCTTCTCAGAAATAAGCAGTATGTCCTGATAGGTATCTTTTGTGTAATGCTAGCTATGTACTTGGGTTTAGGACTGGCTTTGAGTTCGAAGCTGCCAGGTGAGATTGCATACGGTTTAGCCTCCTTGCCTTTCATCTTTATTTGCTTTGAATTCTTCAGAAAGCCTTCCGTTAATCCAATAAAAAGTTCTTCTACTGAACATTACGATAAAATGGGCGCATCTTTGCGCTGGTGTCAGATATTAGCCTCAGCTTCTTCAATTTTTTTTGGCTTTCTCCTAAATATCGCAGTAGATCCTCCGTCATACTTTACATTTTTTGACAACATAATCCTCTTGGCAGCACTTTATGCAGTAACGATAGCAACAGCGATGTTCATATTACCAGTTATTTTTCATGCGAGTCATTATCGTAAACTTGATGTGGAAAGATTTCTTCTCAGAACCAAGGAACCAGTTCTAATGGGTATCTTTTGTGTAATGCTAGCTATGTACTTGGGTTTAGGACTGGCTTTGAGTTCGAAGCTGCCAGGTGAGATTGCATACGGTTTAGCCTCCTTGCCTTTCATCTTTATTTGCTTTGAGTTCTTCAGATATATGCATGACTAGCAAATTTTCACTCGACTATCATTCCTTTTCATATAAGACAATTATTCGAAGGTAAAAAGACATGTTTTGGAGAATGAATTTTTGTCTCTATTCTTAGAGTCGCTACACAGAACATAGATAGATGGCATACAAAAAAGCTCACATGATATTCCTAATAGTGTTTAGGAACATCAACTTAGTAGGAAGCCATTTCGCAATGCATTAGATAGATCAGAGATAGGAGGAAGAAGTTTTTGATGAGGAGAAGAAGATGATGCTGACGATGTTTGATATTTCCGAGCCTGTTCTTATTCTGTACAACTCATAAAGCTGCATATCCAATAATAATGCTTGTCAATTCTCTGCTCTACTACTACTGCTTCTGGTGCGCGCTACTGCTACTACCACATATATGATGAAGATATATTCTTAGGTTGTTTGTGACTGTTTACTACCTTCCCCCGACTTTGCCTTGCGTTTCGGAAGTAGGGGCGTGAGCGCCTTCGATACTAGGAAACCTATTACGGCTCCAATGACAATCGGTGGCAAGAGGTCGGGTTGGCCTCCGAGCAGTCCGAGCAAGAGAGCCATCGTCAGAGGGAGTGGAAAGACTGCGCATGCAACGCCTGCCATCCCCGCAGTCACCGCCACACCTTCCGGAATGAATGTAAGAATCTTGGAAATCGCCAGTCCTAGCGTGCCACCAATGAAGATTAACGGGAAGATGGGGCCGCCTTCAAAGCCTGTTGCAAATGATGTGCTTGTTAGCAGAGCCTTGACCAGCATCATCAGGAGAAGCAACCCTATGCCAAAGGCAGCCGGATTATGTATGATTTGTAGCAATTGATCTTGACCTGAGTAAAGTGTCAAAGGGAGGAATGAACCTATTAGGCCTATGACCACGCCGCCTATGATAGCACGGCGTACTGGTCGCTTCTCGAGCGGAGTGAAAACGAGCTGCACAATTCCGAAGATGAGTTTGTATACGATCCCAATGCCGCCTGCGATGACACCAACCAAGAGAGCCCACCACAGGTCAACGAGGCGGGGAGAGGCATAGTCTGGGAAGCTGTAGATTCCCAGATAAGAGGTCTGCAAGAATGCGAAATAAACTCCGTAGCCAACGGCAGCAGCGAGAAGCCCTGGGATCAAGTGGCGATACAAATCAAGCTCCCTGATGAACATGTACTCAATGGCACCAACAGCTCCGACGATTGGTGAGCCAAAGAAACCACCGAAGGCTCCAGCTATGGAACTGTAGACTAGGACCCTGTACATCGTCTTTCTGGAGCCTGAGCCGATCAGAGATAAAGCTTCCAACCCCGCCGGTCAAGAAAACAAGGGGACCCTCAGGACCAACTGCGGCACCACTCCACAACGATATGAACGCTTGAAGCAAGATACTGGGCAGGTTCCTGGGGTTTAGGCGGCCTGTCTGGGCATACTCGCGCTGTGCAACCCCCAATCCCCCCCGCTGTCCAAAGAACTTGATTAAGAGGCCGATGAGTACGCCGGCTCCAGTCAGCAGGACCAGCGGCCATATGTTAACGTTGAATACGAAGAGGTTTACCTGCTCGAAGAACTTGATGCCCTGGTTGTAGAGCGTGATATATCCTGCTGTGAGCAATGAGGATATAGCGCCGATCAGTGCCGCGTACGCCATCAATAGATAAAAGCTGGTCTTCAACCCTGCTTCTGGTTCACTAGTCATTGTGATCCCCATTAGCTCAAGCTTGAGGAATTCAAAAAGGTTCTGATCGTTAACCCATGTATAATATTCTATGCGGTCTAATAATACTTAAAAAAAAGGGAAAAAACATAATCTATCTAAAGAAGCAGAGAGAGACTTGAGAGCTCTAAGTTGGTCTAAATGTGATCATGCCATAAATGTGATAGATTACCAGATCTTCTGCTGACAGCAGTTGCAAAGGTTATTTTTTGAATGCCGTAGCAAACTCAAATCCTAATCTTCTTCGATATCTGGCGGGCAAAGCTGTAGAAGCTTGGCCGCATGTATGAAGAAGAACACAACTATCTGCTGTTATCCTGGATATTGTAGGTTAAAATCCCCTTCAGTTCTAGAAATCTCAATCATCTCGTGACGCCAAACCAGCATTTCAACATGGCTCTAATGCAGTTTCTACTTTCATTTGCAGCGCCTTCCCTTTTTGCTATGACGTATACGAAACCATTAAGTTCTATAGTGTCGCAACGTGGGTAATGAATCCGCAGGATGATGGGACACATCATAATAAAAACAACAACAACGATGGTAGAACCAAAGGAATAGCAGCTCCTATAACTATGGCAGGTATCGTAGTTGCTGGCAGCACTTCTATCAGGACTATTCTCCATTAATAGCTATTACCAGCCAGCCATAGCACAACAGCAGAACATGACAGGTGGTGCAGCTGGAGGAAATGCTACTACTGGTGCAGCGGGAGGAAATATGTCAGAAGTAAGACTCCACATAGAAGAAGCACGCACAGCGTTACAGAATAATGACACTCAGGGCGCAATGATGAACTTGGATTTAGCCCTCAATACATTAGGTGGTGCTGCTGCTGGCGCACAAGGTAACATGACTTCAACTGCAGGAGGCAATGCGACTAATGCCACTACTACTACTACTACTGTTGGAGGAGGCCAAGTCAGCGAAGAAGAAGGAGGACGCATTGAATTAGAAGAAGAACGCGCCCAAGGGGAAAATGAAAGTCCAGGACAAAGTCCAGCAGAAGAGAGTCCTTAAATCATCGCAGAGCGGTGGTTGTGCTCTACAATAGCATCAAGGCTTCCCTCAAAACCAATGACGCAGCCGCAACTCTAACCTTAAGAATACCACAATAGACAGATAGGCTCTCACTCTTTTTTTGCTCTCCCACCCAAATTTTTTGCTCTCCATATTTGATAAAAAAAGAATATCCAAAGTCTACAATATCCTTATTATTTCTTCTTCAAGCCTGGATAGAAGCAGAGGCAATAGCTGAACATAATCAATATTGATGCTGCCCATCTTGGTGACGGCAATTTTTCATGCTGATCTAAAACGCCTCTATTTTGCCGGTGAACTTTGGCGGCTTGTCCTGCTTTGTTGGTTTTTGCTCGCTCAGACTTACAAGTTTGAGTCAAACTGCCGAAAGGAGATACAGGAGTGACATATGCGGAAAGGCAAAGAAAGAGGACTGAAGACTACATTTGACTTTCCTTTACCCAACAAAGAAGAAGAAGAATACACGGGAGGCAACGTAGAACGACGACGCTCAAGATAGTGGAATTAAGGTGTCCGACCTCTAGCCAACTAACTGGCGATGACGAATATAGAAGTACTTGCAGTACACGCGAAAGAAGGTGCAAGTGATTAGTGACAAAAAAATTGCAAAAACAGTAAGAAAAGCATAGATAAGAACTGTGAGAACAGGAAGAAAAGAATAATCGTGAAAACGCGAAATCAGAGTTAGTCAGAAAGTCGAATTTCTAAAAAGAAAAATGCTTTCTGAATATGAGGAAAAATTGAGGAATGAAAGAACAATGTATGCAGCATTTCTTGTATTATCAAATGTGTAATGGCCTCATCAATCAATACCCTATAAGGAAGACTTATTCTATAGCATTGTTCTAGTATTGGCTATTGGACATGATCTTCTAAGGTTTATTTTCAGCATGATTAAATATAAGACAGCCTTGACGTTTACAGGAATGATTGGGGCAGGGAATAATAATAATAATAAGCTCTATAAGAATATCCATAACAATAAAGCCCGACTAAAAGGTATTAGTCTAAGTATACATAATGTTGAAAGAAATTGGTATTTTGGACTGTTAGCTACCACGCTGATACTGTCCGTAGCAATATCGGCAGAATTTAGTAGTGCAAGTTCTAAAGCCTATGCAGAGGAGGACCAAATTTACAAAACGCAAATGCTGCATAAGCCAATGCTCATTACATCTATTGGTGCAGTTGAGCAACAAGGAACTCAACAGCCCACAAATAATCAAACAGAAATGCAACAGTCTCCATCACCTCAAAATGCCACAATTCATGCATTTGAAGATGCCTTCATAGGGATTGTTAATGATACCCGCAATCTCTCCTTTGCTTACCAAGATGAATTCGCCAAATTGCAGTCAGGAGTATATGATAATCAAACTTTTGTGACGATTACAGATCTCTATCTGCAGATGTATCAACAATTGTTAGCTAGGACAGATGCCCTAAAACAATGGCCTGCCTCGCTACCCCAAAACTATAGCAAAGCTGTTGATCTTTACTCAGAGTCCATAAGGACAGAAAAGGAGAGTCAAGAACATCTCCGAAATTACATAACCACAGGAAACCTGACTGAAAATGAAAGATCACTTCAACTTTTGTCAGAATCATTGAAATTTGAGCTTGAGGCATTCAATGCATTTAGATCGGTAGCCAATGATACAACAACTTCCCACAATAACACCGATAATATAAGCAACGCAACAGCTGCAATACTTGGCGTGTAGCATTTCAGCATAAAGTGCGCGGGTTGTTAAATCATGTAGGTCCGCTAGCCTAGATAGTTGTAGCAGTATACCAAGCGACGGTTATGATCAATTACACTAACTGTAAATGTAGATTATACCACTTCGATTCACTGGAATCCATCGAACTTTACTTGGAGCATACCGACTGACTAAATGCTAGCAAATGATAGAAGAACATTATGGCAAGATAATAACTATACTGGTTTTTTCGATAATACGGGAAATAAAGGGCACGTCAACTTGTCTTTGGATCTGAAAAGAGTGTCCTATCCTAATCAATTTGCATTGATCTTTTATTTAATGGATATCATAATCATTGGGATAACAGCGGTCATCGCGATTATTGGATATTTCAGGACTTTGTTCAGACGACAAAAAGGAGAAGGCTCAAAGGGAGATGCTGTCAGGTTTCGTTTGGTGGGGGGGGTTTGCTTTTGGCGCTTGATTAGTGGTTGGCAGTGACATATTGACGACTATTCTGGATCCGAGTACAGAGGATCTTCTCAGGTTATCTGTAATTGTTGCGATAAGAATAGTATTAGGATGGTCCTTATCAAAGGAAATAAGTGGGCATTCAGAAGACCTCTTGACAAAGTAAGTATAACAATCTATGATACATCACAATCAACGATGGTTGGACAGAGAGAGACACATATACATGCACACATACACACACGGGGATAGACCAAAAAACAACCATACAAACAAGAAAAAATATCCTCCTCCTCCTCCTCCTAATATAATACGAGAGAACTAGTGATCCTTGAGGAATAATGAAAAGTTAGTGAAAAACTATTGTTGTCTTTTGAACTCTCATTTCTTAATACAAGCGCTGTGACAGACAGCATGTCTGGAACTGGCTGAACTTATTCGTACTGTACCTATATGTAGACATGTACAGGATGCGATTTATGATGCTTCTGTCTATTGATGGTGGTTAAGTTAACGGAGCCTGTATCATTATGTGATCCTAATAATACACCTGAACCCTATATGGGTCATACCTGTATCGATCATCTGCGGTTGTCGAGCCGCAGGGCGGTATCGTAAACAATAATTCGGAGCGCAAATATGCGAACCACCTTTCACTACTTTTCTTGGAATCTTAAACTGTGGTTGCCTCGGATCATAACTGTAATCTGGGGATGTTACTCTTGGATTGACAGAAGTTGTGCAGCATGATTTGACCTTATTAGCAGATTCATCTAAATGCGGGACATACCAGTCGGATGTCCATTCCCAAACATTACCTGCCATATCAAATAAACCATAGCCGTTTGGATCAAATGAACCAACAGGAGAGGTGCCTTCATATTTATCTATTAATAAATTCTGATAAGGGAATTCTCCCTGCCAGGTATTGGCCATGGGTTTGTTAAGCTGTGTATCTTCATCTCCCCAGGTAAAATCCATTCCATCTAATCCACCTCTTGCAGCAAACTCCCATTCTGCTTCCGTGGGCAATTCTTTTCCTGCCCATTTAGCATAGGCTTCAGCGTCTTCATAAGCGATGTGAACTACAGGATGATCTTCCAATCCAATAATGGTGCTGGCAGGTCCCTGCGGATGATTCCAGCTAGCGCCTTTCATCCATTGCCACCAGTTGGCATAGTTTTTCAAATCGACAGCTTCATCCCTTTTTCTAAAAACCATGGAACCCGGAACAAGATTCTCTTCCGGGACACTGGGAAAATCAGCCGGATTCAATGGTCTTTCTGCAACCGTTACATAATTAGTTGCCAATACAAAATCGCGAAATGCTTTATTAGTCACCAGGCATTTATCCATCCAGAAACCGTCCACCGTAGCTTTATGCACCGGTTTTTCTTCCGGGTAAAATTTATTGGAACCCATCATAAAACTACCACCATCTATAAACACCATATTTTCATAATTTGGCACTTTTCTTTCTTTACTGACTTTTGTCTTGTCTAACATGTTGAATGGGTCTTCTTGTTTTTATTAACGGCTCGCGCTGGGCTCTTCCGACATTTTCGCTATCGCATCATCTACCGTGAATGTGTTTGGCTTCTGAATCGCTGGGAATTCTTTAAAGGTTTCGGCAAACTTACGTGCAGCAAACTGCGCTAAGTATACGAAATAAGCATTGTGAATTACCCAATCCCAGTACGAATTCGAAGTGGTATCCGCGAATTCGTAAGGATCGGTGCGGAGGTTGAAAATCTTTGGGAGACGAAGGCGGATGAAGGGCTCAGCCCATACCTGCAGGGTTCCCTTGCTACGTTGTTCCATGAATACTAACTTCCAATTGTCGAAACGTAAGCCAAGCAAATCTCCATCGTCACTGATATAGAAAAAATAATTGCGGGGACTTTCTGTTACTTCACCAGTCAGGTAGGGCAGCAGGTTAAAACCGTCGATATGATTCTTATAGGTTCGCCCGATGGCTTTGTATCCCTTCTTCAGTTTCTCCACTATTTCTGTATCGCCTGCCATGGCGAGGAAAGTTGGCAGCCAGTCATGATGCTGAACGATGCCATTGGAAATTGAACCGGCTTTGATCTTGCCAGGCCAGCGCACCAGCAACGGAACACGGAATGCTCCTTCCCAGTTGGTATTCTTTTCACTACGGAATGGTGTCGTGGCTCCATCGGGCCAGGAGTTCCTGTGCGGCCCGTTATCCGTGGAATACATAACGAAGGTGTCTTCGGCAATTCCAAGCTCGTCGAGCAGCTCAAGCATTTGTCCAACATTTTTATCGTGGTCGATCATCGTATCATGATAGGAGGACTGCCAGCGACCTGCCTGCCCCCTGCTTGAGGATTTGGTATGCGTAATGAAGTGCATATGGGTCGTATTGAGCCACACGAAAAATGGTTTTCCAGCTTCATGCTGCCGCTGGATAAAATTTTTGGCTGCTGAAACAAATTCGTCATCGCAGGTTTCCATCCGTTTTTTGGTCAGCGGTCCTGTATCCTCAATTTTTTGCTTGCCAACTTTTCCCCACCGCGGCATTTCTGTCGGATCATCCTTGTCGGTGGCCCAGGAATGGATTACACCACGAGGGCCAAATGTTTCAAAGAACATAGGAAATTCTTCCTTTGAAGGATAGTTGTCCATTTCAGGCTCTTCTTCTGCGTTGAGATGATAAAGATTGCCAAAGAACTCGTCGAATCCATGATTAGTGGGCAGCATATGATTCAGGTCGCCCAAATGGTTCTTACCGAATTGCCCCGTAGCATAGCCTTGTTCCTTGAGCAATGCAGCGATCGTTACGAGTTTTTCACTCATCCCGACCGGCGCGCCAGGGATGCCTACTTTGGACAAGCCGGTGCGGTAAACGCTTTGCCCGGTAATGAAGGACGACCGACCGGCTGTACAGGACTGTTCGCCATAGGCGTCTGTGAATAACATGCCTTCTTTTGCAATACGGTCAATGTTGGGTGTTTGGTAACCCATCAGTCCGTGCGAATAACAACTGAGATTGGTTATTCCAATGTCATCACCCCAGATGACAAGAATATTCGGTTGTTTCTGTTTTGACTTTGCCATTTAGTTGACCGTTTTGTGGGGGTTAATCCTGTTACTTAAGATTTTCTGGCCGGATAAAGCTCTGCCGGTATAGCAAGTTTGCAAAGGAGATGATTGAGAGAATTTATCAAACGAAAATCTGGAGAAGACGCCCTCGGTTACTGTAAGGCGAATGAGGGAGCATTTTTTGAAGTATTATTATTTGTGTTCTTATCTGTAAGCGTTTAAATCAAAGATATATACCGATGGAGATCTCGCCTGCCTAGGATCCGCACGAGCAACATGTGACAAGTACACATTCATGATAAGGTTAGATAGGGCTTAATCGAATAGCTTTGCATAGATTTCTAATTTTGAAGAATTCCCCATTAGTTGTATTGAGTCTCATTTTTGAATTTTTTTCTGTCGAGTCCCTCTGGGCCCGCTAAAAATAAAAAATAGGTCAAAAGATGGACTTAATGCTATTAGCAAAGCGTTCCAGCTAAGAATGACTTTTCTTCATTGCAAATGATGGGGCTAAATGATAGAAGATATCTTGAGGATCATCTCTCTCCTAAATTGAAATAATGTTCATGTAAAGGCTTTTCACGGGCAAGAATTTTTTAAGAATAATGAGCTGTCAGAAAATCATAGTTGAGCAAATCGCAGTTCCTATATTTGACCACCCATGGATGGAAGTCAGGCAAAGAGCACAAAATAGAGATCTGGTTCGTAGAGCATAATAAAAGATATTATATAATATCTGAGCGGCTAGAAGATGCGCATTGGATTCAGAATATTAAACATAATCCAAAAGTTTCATTTAGCATAAACGAAAATGTATTCAATGGCACCGCACGAGTAGTAGATCAAGAGAAAGAGTCTGGGTTGACTAGAGAAGTTTCGAAATTAATGAATACAAAATACAAATGGAGTCAAGGATTGGTTGTAGAACTTACTCCAATAAATTTAACATAGCCAAGTAGTTCATTGTGTCAAATTGCGAACTTTTTTCTATTGGATCCCTCTGAGCTCTCCCCTTACATCTTTAGATCAGATAGAGTCGTACTAGTTAAGAAGAAGATGAAAGGAAGGTAGAACTAACCAAAATTATCTAGGTTATTATTTTTGACTTCTCTAGCCTTTATAGCAAACGTCCATTGTTATTGTACTTCTTGAAAATATCAAGATCATAAGAGCCTAGATTCTCCTAGCAAGATAAGAAGAAGTGTATGAAATTCTCCGCGTCCTAAACTTTTGGGAGTAGGTTCTGCTTAAGAGCTATCACATACGGGCTACAAGCTCAGGCTTTACCCTCAGCAGTACCCGCTCTTCACCAGGCCTTCGTCTAGGATAATTCTCCTTGTCTAGGTATTTCTTTGCCAATTTGTATTAAATTTTCATTAGCCGCCCTATTTTGCCACATAAGAATCAAAAATCTATCGCTAGTGTCATATCCTATGCTTTCACACTCAGACGGTTCAAGACGAGCTTTGCATCCACGCTGTCGCTGGGAAGAGTGGGAAGCCCTGACGAAGTCGCGAAAGATGCCTCGTTTCTCGCTTCGGATGACCGCAGATTACTCGATGAAAATTTTGCGGCTGCACTTGCACTACTAGACGTACCACAATTCCAGCAGTATGAGTCAGGGCTATCATCATGGCAACGACAGTATGGATGGAAATAGGCACTAAAGCATAAAGCTGGCATACTGATGAAACCTGTTTAAGCGATAGCTGCAAGTGGTCTCTACAAATGTTGGCAGAATATTATGCTTAAAGACGAATCAAGTGGAGAGAAAAAGCTATGATGTTAGATGTCCACACTATTGCGATTGTTGTATACACGGCCATCTCCTTTAAATAGTTCCATTATCATGCATATGCATGAGACAAGAACATGTAACCCTACACGATGTAGAGGTTTCACAGCTATACGACCAAATCAGGAACTATCTGAAAGATAAAAAACTAGACATAATCAATGAAGAGAAGGAAGATAATTTTTGGGATTTAAAGGCACATAAAGGTAGTAGAGGTAGTGTTATCATTGGAAATGTACGAGATGTTGAGGTAATGATAAGCGGCGACCGAGCGTGACTTTGATTTAATTTTACGCACAGGTGCCTGGGGTAAGGATATTGTAGTTCCAGCAGTAATAGCAGGTGTTCTGACTGCCGGAATAGGTGCAGTTGTTGCAGGTGGAGCTTCTGCGTACAGAGCACATGCATTTGAAAAACATTTTTGGGATTTCATACAAAAGACCGTAGCTGAGATAGGTAAAGGTAACCCATATATGTCTGAACCTGTCCAACTGACTCATTAAATTAGGAGTGGAAGAAGAAATACCTATTAGGCTCATTAGATAAAGCTAAAAAAACTGAACAGTGTGGTAGTATTTACGAGGCAAAAGGCTGGACTTTGAGCACCAAAGAGTCAAGGTGTCGAATGACAACGCGTGTCATTTGTCTAAATAGGTATTTCTTTTACGCACTAGAAGCGAAATATAAAGAGTGAGTAGATTTTTGTTAATTTACGACGCCTGACGACCTAGTAGACATATTAGAGGTTATTGGATTATAAAAAACAGACCATCTAGAAGGAGCGTGAACTAATCAACTTGATATATCAATTGAAATCTATTGCAATCATATATGTATCTCTGGGAATTTCGCACCTTCAATCTGAGTAGGAGTTTTTCATAGAGCTATGGTTTTCAATTGAGTTTTCCCTTTCTTTGACGGTATTGCCTCAGCCTTCGATCCTCCAAATCGCATTACAATAGTGGTGCGTATTTTTGATTTCGATCCAGCCATTCAGGATAATGCATCTGAGGGTTTCGTGAGTTCGGGGCAGTTAATTTGTTGTTCGATTATTTTTATTTTTGTACCACAGATTCGCCATGCTGTACATCTTCTCTTTTAGGGGAGATAGCTCTATTAGATGTCGGCAAGATTTATAACAACTACACATTATTTCGGAATCCACCGATCTTCCGCCAATAACGATCTAAATTAATACAGTGTGTCTAGAATACTAGGTCTCAATCTTCATACTTGCCATTAATTCATCGAGTCCTAATTTTGAAGGTTTTTCTGCCGGAACCCTCTGGGTCCGCCTTTTCCTATCTGGCGATATCCATCATGCGATGAATATCTCTTATACCTCTACTTGATACAAATCAACCTCAAAATTGAAGCAAAACACTACAGTACACCAGAGCATATTGTTTTTTCATTACCGACTCAATAGTATTAAATCCCTACTGGGTCTTTCAATCATGCACAAGGACGCTATCAAGTAGCCCTAAAATTACATGATAAGATACTAAGAACTAACTTAGTCACAAATTGCTACCTTGCTCTAATACAGGCTCTCAGATCAAAGTAAAAACATGTCTACTACTACTGCAGAACATCAAGAAGAAGGAGAGTATCCAGATCCCTATTCAATCTTCAAATTTGCAATGAATTCCTCGGTAACCGGAGATAGATATACTAAGTCCTATATTGAAAATAGCAGGTTTAATTTTTTTTAATTAGTTTTTAGCTGATATGTTCGCATTTTCCTACATTTCCATATTCTTATCCAGGCTCTTCATCTATATCCACTGGTTTATAATCTTCAGCTAGGATACTACAGATAAGTCAATTCGTAGTTAACAGAGATCTACAGTTTCTAAGACAAGATACTAATGAGAAAATTCAAAAGTGTATCGACGAAAAGTTGCCATTTGAATATCAGAAGTGTTTAACAGGAAGGTCATTGACATTATTATTATTATTATTATTATTATTATTATTATTTTTAACTAGCTAGCATAATTTTTAGATGGTACTATTTGTATTAGAATATATAATTCTAAAATCATCCTTCATACTAACTATAGTCCAATTTCGTCTTTGGGCCTCTATCAGCACGTTTTCAGCGTGTGTGTCATAAGAATACTCTCTTACGCCGTCGTCATGATGGACTAGAATCTCGAGTGATTTACCGAGGCTGTTGTTATCAGCAGTGTATCTAAGCATCTCCAAATCTCCATCCGAATTTCCCGCAGCAAATACAGGCACTTTTCCTATATGGAGCTGAATGTTCTCTGGTTTTACTTCCTTTTCGTTAAAAGAAGCTAGTTCTGGCTCTCTTAAGATGGTCGAATTTCCTCTATTGGTTCCGTTAGTATACCTGAATTTTATGCTACTGCCTATTATTTGATCTGGAGGTATTCCGTACACATTTGAAAGCGCTTCTCTTATGAAGTCTATACCACCACCTGATACTATGAATGTCTTAAATTGATTATGTTTAAGAAAACCAATTAGTTCATTCATTGGCTGGTATACCATTTGCACAAATCTTTTTTGTGTCTGAGGATGATGTGCCGTCTCAGCCCACTTCTGTACCATCTTATTAAATTCATGTTGGGTAATATTGGAATGGGTTAACATAACCAGAGACATAATATCCTTTTTACTTAATTGCAAATTTGTAAAATTTTTATTAAGTAGTTGTTGGAGCTGTGGATTACGACTTATTTCAGGATTTGACTTGGACAGTTCTTCAAGTCTATCGAGGACGAAAAAGCCTTGGAAATAAGTTGGTTTTTCAGCCCACAAAGTTCCATCATTATCAAAGACAGCTATCCTATCTTCTGGTGTGATGTAGTTAGTGTTTTCTGAATTGGTTACATTTTTTACAAAATTTAATATTCTTGCTTTTACCTTTCCCTGGTTCCAAGAAGGAAGAGGATCCACCGTGGTGGCATTTCTATTTTCTGCGATTGACAATGGCTGCGTGAAGTTGATGCTTGTTTATAAGTCAATAATAGTCCACACGTACTTAGTAATGAATCGGTAATAGTCAATTTGCCAGATGAGCAGGAAATAGTACACTTGTTGTAACAACTATCAAAGTGGAATACCTGCCTACCCGAGTCCCTCTTCCAGCGCTTACTAGCAAAACCTTTTTAGCTACCTTCAGATACTTTTCTATTGAAACCTACGTTATAGCGCTTCTAAAAGCATAGGGACCCTTGGGCCCATACCCACCTATCGACAAAGATTATTTGTGATATTAAGCAATCTTTAAAGCTCAAGGAGTCGGACCTCTTCACATGCAGGACCCTAATCCCACCTCACTATTTAGCTAAGATGATTTAAAACACATACAGCCTAGTGATAATCTAAGAGCATCTATCATGGTCATTGTACGCTGATATAGCTTTATCTAGCGAATAAGGATTATTCGGCTTATTCTTTGCTGGCTTTAATGCTATGGTAACTTGTTCCATTACTGCACCATCATACCTTCTTCCAGCTTTAGCAAACTATGAAATGTGATCAGTATATACCGACTTGGGACTGCAAGTGAATCGTGGTTTGGATTAGTTCGTACAATCTGTATACCTAAACCTGTAATACTTATCCTGCCATCCATATACTTAACTACTAAGTTGTCACCTATGTTTGTAAGAACGATATCTAATCATGATGATGATGAATGACAAGGAAGACCTACTGTTTCCTTCCCTGCTACTGTCTCTTCATAGCAATTTTAGCCTCTGCCTCTGGGTCGAGATGCCGCTCACCGACAAGATCAACTATATCACCTTCTCAATGTTACCATTGAATCGAGCAGAGTACAAACGTACCATTCATTGTATTTTGTAACTGGCTTAACATTAGCAACTAAGTGTAACTATATAAAGGTCGCATAGAACCAGTTAATATATTGCAAACGTCTGAGTCTCAGCCTTGGCTTAGAATGCTTCAGATCGTTTTAGGCGGAATATGCATATTGTTATCCCTCGTTATTTTAGCATACATTGGTCCTGCAATATTGACAATTATTTTGATTCTTTCGGTGATTTTGCTAATCGTCGGAATTGAAAGGATAGCTGTTGGGATAGCTATGCCGACATCTTCCAAAGGATCACGCTACGCTAATATTGGAATTGGTCTGCTAGTAATAGCCTTTTCTATTGTACTTATGCAATTCCCAGTATTCACTTCAGCGGTTTTAGTTGTTCTGGCTGCAATCGCTTTACTCATAAATGGTATTGCGAGGATAATACAGGGTATATCATTCAAGTCTTCAGGTTCATCAAGAGCTTTTCGTATAGGCGTAGGAGTTCTCAGTGTTGCAGTATCTATTCTAGTGATAGCACAACCAATATCCTTCGGGTTGGTTCTATTCGCTATTATGATTTCTATCGCATTTCTAATAAGCGGAATAGAGATGATGGTAATTGGAATATCTGGTAGAGAACGGTACACAAGAATTATCTCTTCGTCTTAAACAGGAAGTTGGTGTACGCCTAAAGTTTGTAACTAGCCTATTAGAATAGAAGCAGAGTTTGATCTGAATTTGTAATGGCACAACAACACAAATTGTTATGAGACTCCAGAGACTCCATATTGCTCCTGTTATTTTCACGTGATGTCTTTGGTTGTTAACGGCGTCATCTTAGTAGCAAGGTGCTTCATTCTGATAGCTAGGAACACAGATGCAATTGCCATTACAAGCCCAATCCCAAACACAATGTTAAATGCAACTGGACTTGGATAACTTCCCTCAACATTATCAACGGTAATAGAGACCGTAACAGATGTTAAAATTACAGTTGTGATCACTGGACCTATTGCACCTCCTACAATTCTCATCATATTTGTAACAGCTGAGGAAATTCCAGTATATTCTCTTGGTGAAAATGAAATAATCGTGTTAATAAATGTGGTTGGTAATAGTGCTCCAGCGATACCAAATATAAAGAGTGCACCATTAATAGCTTGTGATGTGGAATGGAAGAACAAAAGCAACAAAAATGAAACAGCAGCAATTACAATGCCAGGTACCAACAACTTCGTATTTAGTCCTCTTCTTTTTGCTATTATCAACCCGAAAATAGGCCCAAAGATCATCATTGACAGACCAAAAGCCAACTGTAGAAGTCCCACTTTGTCTGGTTCTAGTCCTAATCCTGATGGAGAAGGAGCAGCTCCCAACTGTGGTATGCCTGTAATAATGAAATACTGTAAAATACCGAACATCAACATTGTGATGTTTCCAATTAAAATAACTGGATGAAAAACTAACTTCATGTTAACCAATGGATATTTTACTCGCTTTTCCACAATTATGAAAAGCACAAGAAAGATAACTCCGATGGCGAGAGGAACTACAAACGCTATTGGATTAGTGGCAATTGATCCACTGAATGTTATTGCTATGAGAAAACTGACGAGTGTCACAGTCATCATTATAATACCTATAAAGTCTATACGTTGTTTTCCAGCCTGCTTCCCAGCCTTAGCAGGAATATTACTTGGAGCTGCGTCAACATGATCATGCTCGTGGATCTTCTTACCTTCATCGACGTGGATGAACTTCCAGCATGCAAATAATAAAACTACTGCAATAGGAGCGCAAAAGTAGAAATTGGCCTGCCAACCTGCGCCCGCAGCTACTATAGGTCCTAACACGGCCCCTAGCGCCATACCACCAGAGTAGGCGGAGAGATATATGCTCATGCCAATAGGAAACTTGCTTTTCGGGAACTGATCTCTTATTAATTTAGTTGAAATCGGAGGTACTAGCAATTGCTATTCCTTGAAGTGCCCTAATGGCAATGAGGGTGGATATGTCATTAGCAAATGGTGCCAAGATAGTTCCTACAGTAAAACATGCCATCATAATCATTAGCATTTTCTTGGCTCCAAGAAGGTCTGACAACCTTCCCATTATGACAGTCATGACAGCTCCTGAAACCATGTATGCTGTCATCACCCAAGATGAAAGAGATTGGGAAATTTGAAAGTCCTCAGCTATAAACGGAATAGCTGGTGCCATGGCAGTATTAAGATAGAGAAACATCACAATAGTACCGGCTAATATTAAAAGAGTTTTCCACGCATTAAATGATATTTGTTCTGTAGGAGGGAGTCTGGTATCGGCAGTCGCAGACAATTGACACTATCAATACTTACAAGTATTTAAGATTACGTTCGTCTGCTGTTACCTATCAACTATTCCGAACTTCGTGTTATCTGTTCGCTCATTCACACGGCACAATCAAAATTAGAACTTTCCCCAAAATATATCTAAACATAATGAAATATGTTGCTGGAAATCTCACCTGGTCAAATGATAGAGAACAATTATTGGTCCTTGGCGGGGTATTGAAGAATAATGAGAGGAGGAGTCTCACATCATTTGCTATAAGTTTCAGGTATAATCACAGGTCGCACACAAGCTGCAATGTCGCAATAAGCACAAGCACAACAAGCACAACAGCAGGAAATCGAACGGCGTAAGTAAAAGCAAACAGCAAAGTAATCTTCAAATGAATCGACAGCAAATTTCTGTTTGCTTCTTCTTTTTGCCAATGGATACTTCTACCAAAATATATGAGAGTTGAGTTCTCTGCTTTGTACCGGCTATGTAGGGGCGGAAGCCGAAGATGGAAAAACCAATAGAAAAAGCAGATGATGAAGGTAACGAGGGCTTCATAAGGAAGACCAACCCGAGCTTGATGTAATCTATATGAAGCTAAAAAGTGTGAAGGATTAGTGGGGCTACCTATTACCTAAGATTTTCTGACTGATAAAGCTGCCGTTATAGCAAGTTTGCAATACAAGGAGCTTATACTGCATTAAGTGTTTTTTTCCTGGGTATTAGTTTGGTAGTATTTGGACTAAGATTGACGACTAGGAGTTCTCCACAGATTGGTAAATATTTCACTATACTGGCATGAGCGTTGACTATCCCTGTAATTATTTTAATTGGTCTATTCCAGTACGGAGCAATAACAGGTAATAATCCGTTGGCTTCTATCGGAGGAAGCGAGGAGCCTTATTATGTTCTCTCTTTTCTCTTGTATACTCCGATAGCAATACTTGTCTTTGTCCTGTTGGTGCAACACAGGATTATGCACGCTCAATCAGCACAAGTTCCAAGCCAAGGTAAGAAGGATCCGTATCAAGAACTTGAGAGATTAGGTAGTCCCAAGCAACAAGGCTTGATAATAGAAGAAGAATTTCAGAAGCTCAAAATGCGATTACTCTCGGGCATTTAATAATGTGATAATTTGCTGCTGTTTAAATAAACATATGAGACCAACTGGAATAGTAGTAATAATAATACTATTAGTATTCCCTCAAAGTGTACTCAGACAAAGGTTATCAGAATCTCAAAATCTTGACATCCTTTAACCGTCTTCAACATCTCATGCGATACAAGACTGACATAGGCCTTCTTCGCGGTTCCACGAAATATAGGGAATTTGTAATGGCTCAGTATCATCTGTTCAGGGTCATGATATTTTGTTAATGCTTCTTTGTAATTTATCAGCTGAATGGAGTCGACGACAATATATGTATCTCTGCATTTCTTATCCCAACTGAACGTTCAAATCGCGCTATTTGACCCACAAAGGTGTGGGGCGGATTAAACACATCATATTTCCCTAATCCACTGTAACATGACATGGAGGCTTGCTTAAATCAAAGTTAAAGAACCGCACAGGTTTTGAAGCGATTCATTTTCAGATATCCTATTTAGATTAAAGCGTCGTTTTAACTATGTTGTCTCATCAGTCTTTTCTATATGCGACGCCGCCTTCTGTTACACCGCCACTACTGCCACCGCTCTTCTGCATTCTTCCTTTTCGGCTATCTATTACAGCTATCATCGTTCCTACCATGATTGTGATAAAGCCTATTACCATTAATATCCCACCCGCAATGACTAAAGAGAAGGTACTGAGAGATATATCGAATAGCTCCGGTCGTCCTCCTCCCTCCGCGAAATTACTTGCAGCAGTTAGCACTGGCATATGGCCAAATATACCGTAAATTGTAACATTATTTGCTCCTGCATTGGTTATGTTAAGAATATGTTCGCCGGTATTTTGTGGTTGAAAAGTAGTAAGTAGGTTTGCAGACAAATTATTGTTACTTACGACCGTCCCAGATGGATCTATGACGGTTTCGATCAATCTCGCTTCTCTTTGTTCTCGAGGTAGTAGTTGTTGTTGCTGTTGTAGTCGCTCTTGTAGTCCCTGCCCCAGCCCATCATCGCCTTCACCTGCTTCTTGTCTTTCTCCTAGTCGTTGAATATGTATTGCTACAGTTATTGGTTTTGAGATATCTGTTACTTGAGTTCTTGCTGCTTCTACTGAGCTACCCGGCTCAATTGAAACTCGGTTGATAAGGCTAGCTCTTTCAAATTGAAATGCACTAGCGACAGTGTCAGCCAATTGGACACCCCATACGACAGCTAAAATTACTCCAATAATAAACAATGCTTCCCCTGCAATCAAAATAATAAGCCCTCGTTGTATCATGCTCTTGGTTTTTCTCCGCGATCCTGTGTGTAGATATCTCTCGTGTGAAAGAGGTTTGTTATAAACCCTCTCCTGCACCTCCAGCTATGGCGCCAACAACAACTATCTCATTAGTCCTTTTGCATTTCATAGGGATGTTCTAGTCTACCTAGGAAATTGAGACAAAAGCGTTTAGCTATGATGCAACTAGAACGCTGGTTCTTAAAAGACTTTTTATATATACAAAATGACCTAATGAGTTGGGATGTTTGAAAACATTCTTGTCGCAGTTGATGGCTCCAAACACTCAGACGCTGCTTTTGATGTTGCAACGGACATAGCTCAAAAATATAGTTCACAACTTTTCATACTACACGTTTTTCAAGGTGGGACTGGGTCAGGTACACTTGTTTCCTCTGAGTTTGAAGATGACATGAGATTCTGTAGGACAACAAATCCTTGATTCTTATGAAGCAAAGGCCAAGCAAAAAGGTCTTCAAAATGTCAGAATGTTTTTGCAGGAGGGTGATGCAGCAAAGAGGATTATGGAAACCGCAAATGAAATAGATTGTGGGCTACTCCTTATGGGAAGACGAGGCAGAGGAGGCTTTAAAGAATTGTTGCTTGGAAGTGTTAGCCACAAGGTAACAAATCATGCAGACTGCCCAGTCTTAATAGCGAAATAATATGACGCCCATTTTCGGACTGTTCCATCTTCGGTTGCTCGCTAGTGATATTGAGAAGTATATTTTGTCAAATGTACCGAAGGTTGAACTGTATCAATAAGACGTCGATGATAAATTAATGTATTATATGCAAGAGTTTCCACTTGAGGTGTAGTAGAACCTTCTGACTTTCAAAGTCTGGTTGTCCTCAAGATGAAATTATGATATTTGTTCATGGCGCATGGACAGCCTCCATCTTCACCATCTTCTGGCGCTACTATGTCGTCCCAGTGGTTCTGCCTGTCGTTGTTGTTGTTCCTGTTGTTGTAGTACCGCCATAGCTGCCCTCTTGCATCCTGCTAACCGTCTCCCTTGTGTTCTGCCCATAGATCTTTGCAGTAACTGAAGTTACCTTTGCAAGTTCCCTAGAACTATACTTTGCATAATTTGTAGTTGCTCTAGTCGCTTCAATTCCTGCAAACATCATATTAGTTACCATGCGTGTGCTTGCGGTTACTAAGTCAGTCATTGCACTTATGCTCCTTGCATAAATGTTTACCATATCCCTAGGCGACATTCCCATCCACCACCACCAAGGTTGCATCATACCCATCATCCAGTAGTTGTTGTTGTCACTACCACCGCTGCCTGTTCTCTCTACAAATGGAGCCCATGCAGATTGCATTGAATTAATTACCTCTTTTTGTGAATCCAAAAAGGTAACTGTAATCTCTCGCATTGCTTCGGTTGTTCCATTCTGGAAATCTGTAATGGTCTGAGAATACCTTGGAGTCTCCCTTTTCACCTCCTCTATTGCTCTGCTAACGTTGTCTTTTGTTACATCAATTGACCTGTTAATCGCATCCTGATGTTGTCTTTGCAAGAATTCTGTCTTTTCACGTTCCTCTCGTTTAGACATCCCCAATATGTAGTTATACAATAGGTTGCACTTAAGGTATTTGACACTCGCCGACTAGTTAGTATGAATATATGCAGAAAAAAACAAACACCACCCAGTTTTTTCCAGTCAGAAGATTCATGCAAAAACCTAATACTCTAAGTCTTTTCGAATTTTGCTACAACATTAGGATGTCGCAAACGTGTTATTCTTCATCTCTGCTATGGATCCTCTTTTCCAATATTTCGTCTAAAGATAATTTGCCTGTAACTCCGTATACAATCATATGCCTATTCCATAAATAAGTAATACAATAAACAAAGTGCGAATGGGAAAAATGATTCCAAATTGTTTGGAATTAGTAACATAGATAGACGCTCCAATGCTAAGAGCACCAATGCCTATACTAAATGCTCTAAACCTTGTTGGCTGAGTTCTGTCAAAAGCTCCTTGTGTTATTCTAGCAAAGCCATTGAACATTACACTGATAGCAACAGATAACAAAGTTAGTGGTATTTCAGATACAAGGATAGGAGATATGAAAGCGATTATTGCAAATACTAACTATTGCTACAGCGCCAAAACCATGCAGGCGGCAGCTGATTACTAGTTATGGCTGCTGATGTTATAGTCTGGATAATCTCTCAGTAGCTGAAATGCTTTTCGTTTTCTTTCTGTCAGACTTCATTTAGATCTCTTGATAATAAGGTCGGGGCTACGAATAATAAAACATTCTCTAGCAGAATGGGAGGAGGGATGAATGTCCAATGCTTTTAGTTTACAGTATATATACTCATAGTATTATGAAGTGAAATACGCTACTCAACTACAAATAATAAAACCTTATAATTTACCGATATTTTAGAAAAATAGACACATCATGAGCAACGAAATCACCAAGTACCCTCCTGGTCCGACCTATAAAATGCCAGGTAAATTGATTCGTCAATTCATTCACGATCCTATCAAAACTTTAACAACCATATCTCAAAAATACGGTGATATATCTTATTTCAAATTAGGACCTAAGCAACATGTGTATTTAATCAATAATCCTGATTACATTGAAAAGGTACTCATATACGATCATCGAAATTTCAAAAAGGGCAAAAGACTTCAGGCTGCAAAAGCCCTTTTAGGCGAAGGACTAGTCACAAGTGAAGGAGACTTTCATAACCGTCAACGACGACTAATACAACCAATATTCCATCCAAAACAGATTATGGCATATGGAAAGATTATGACTGATTATGCCATCCGTCATCGTGATAGATGGAAGAATGAAGACATATTAGATATCTCTCAAGAAATGATGCAACTAACACTTGGTATTATCTGTAAATCGGTATTAAACTATGATGTAGAATCAGAGGCTAAACAAGTCGGCAAAGCATTAACTACGACCCGTAACTATTCTAAACGACTTCAGAGTCCAGTAGGTCAAGTTCTAGATAAAATTCCTATTTTACCTGCTCCTAGGGGAGCTCGGGAAGCCAAAAAGGAATTAGATTCATTGGTGTATAGATTAATTTCAGACAGAAGAAGACATCCACAAGAGTCTAATAATAAT
The DNA here is from genome assembly GCA_963786915.1 of uncultured Nitrososphaeraceae archaeon. Taxonomy (GTDB): domain Archaea; phylum Thermoproteota; class Nitrososphaeria; order Nitrososphaerales; family Nitrososphaeraceae; genus Nitrososphaera. The sequence goes on along the minus strand of CAWBAU010000003.1, from coordinate 382,893 downwards.
AATGGCTACGATGATTTGCTCTCCCGACTATTGCAGGCACAAGATTCTAACTTGGCGGGTCCTGCTGCTTCTTCCAACGGCGGTGGTGCTCAATCTTCTACTTCTTCCTCCTCTCCTGATGGTAAAATGTCGGATAAACAAGTTAGAGATGAGGTTATGACTATATTTATTGCGGGTCACGAAACTACCGCCAATGCACTTACATGGACATTCTACCTACTTTCCCAATATCCTGATGTCGAGAAGAAACTTCATGATGAAATAGATTCCGTTCTTGGAGCTATCGACGTCAGGAACGGTCATGATGATAGTAAAAAAATCCCAACCGTGGAGGATATTCCAAAATTACAATATACTGAAAAGGTGCTTAGAGAATCAATGAGGCTTTATCCACCTGTATGGACAATGGGTCGTTATGTTGAAAATGACTATCATGTAGGAGAATATACTATACCGGCTGGCTCCTCTATCCTTATGAGTCAATATGTCATGCATCATGACCCACGATATTACGAGGAACCAGAACACTTCAATCCTGACAGATGGACAGCAGAATTCAAGACTGATTTACCTAGGTTCAGTTACTTTCCATTTGGAGGAGGGATAAGAGGTTGCGTTGGAGAACCCTTCGCATGGATGGAAGGGATACTTATCATTGCCACGATTGCACAAAAATGGACAATGCATCTGGTCCCAGGTCAACGTATCAAACTAGATCCTGCAATTACATTGCGGCCCAAATATGGTATGAAAATGAAACTGATCCAAAGGAAAAATTAAGATACTACGAATGAAACAACGACAGTTCCATTTGTCACATTCGATATAATAGGATAGAGAGATAATGACGTAGAGTTATTATTCTATTTTCCTCATCACCGATTAGCAGATTTGTTTGTGTTGTTGTTGTTGTTGTTGTTGTTGTCGTCTTGTTAAACCAACACAGGATAATAATAGTAAGGTGCTTACTGTTTACAAATTGGCGAGTGAGAACTTAGAGCTCTTTCTCTATCCAGAGAGATTCGGAGTCAGGGTTGAAAATATAATAAGTTCCCATCTTTTCATAAAATATCATAGTTAAGTAACTAAACATTTTGTTGATGTAGTGGTTCAATATTCGTTCGAACCATCTGTTGTCGTCATATCTATTTTTTGTCTTTCCCAAGGAGGGTGAGAACGCAGCGCCTGGGGGGAGCGAATTAGACATAGTCAAATTTGAATTCTTTAATTCCTAAATAAACAGAATTTTTCCATATTTTTCTAACCGCTTAAATTACTCATAACGTTCACCTGCGAGATGAACTTTCACAGGTCATCTATTTTACTCTCTTGATATCATTGACGCCTTCTTTACTCTTTTTTTATGGCACTTTCGTCCATGTATATTATTTCCCATAGATGTCCATTAATGTCCTCAAAACTACGTCCGTACATCCATCCGTGGTCTTGTGACTCCCTAGATTCCCTCCCTCCAGCTTCTATAACCCTGCTTATCATTTGATCTACTTTTTCTCTGCTTTCGGCAGATAATGCTACTATCACTTCTGCATCTTTTGTAGCGTCACAAATTTCCTTTTTCGTAAAAGTTTTAAAAAATCTTTCAACCAGGAGCATTACAAATATATCTTCACCTACAATCATACATGTTGCATTCTCATCGGTAAATTGAGGGTTAAATGTAAAACCAAGCTTGGTAAAGAACTCTATTGTCTTATTAAGATCTTTTACTGGTAAGTTCACAAAAATTTTTGTTGCCATTATCATGTCGGAATGGTGACTGAGGGCTATAAATTCTTTGAATCATGCGGCCTTTTGCGCTACAGATCAGAAACAATTCTCTGTCGACCACTACCACCACTACCACTAGGACAATGCTGTAAAAAATCTTGCCAAAATAAGAGAGTGCAGAACAGGCCGTCAAGGCATTCAAGCTATGACAATTTAAGGACAAATGGTGGGATAAGAAAAGCAATTAGGCTAACACATAGCAGTTAAGTCAAGCTTAATTCAAGATTGTTGAGAGAGCTGCCTGCTTGGTGCTAGCAAAAGAAGCATTCGATGCAATAGTTGACTATAGGAGGTCACAAGTATTTGCTCGGTAGAGCAAAGGGCAAAAGCGAGATACATTACCCAAAAAACGCTCTCAGTTTATTAGTGAAAGACCCGTAGACAGCAAGGACGGGCATAAACGGACATCAAGTCATTACCTAACATTCGTAGACCCCACCACTTGCGCTACGGGCTACCTTTACTCTGGAATAAAAAATATTTTAGGATTTTAGAAGATCTTTCTGAATGGCGACTGTCGGCATAGAGATACACCCCATCACCCCAAAGCCTCAACCATGAAGAATACATGTCTAATTTAGAACTATTGAAGCCAACCAACCATTAATGCCGGCCAATATATCTTTGTGTGCTAAGGCCAAAAAGCCTGCCGCAATATCTTTCTTATTGTGGCCGCATATAGGACAACAATGAGAGTCATTTGCATCAAGAATGCCTATGAGGGGCATATACATCATTTTCTACAACAATCCTATATGCCACATCAGCAATCTCCCTCAAGTACATCCTAACCGGCAACGCCACAAAAGCGCCTGATATAATATCTACTTAAATATTCATACTGTGTATGTAATATATTGAGAAAATTTAGTAAAAGTCAGACGTATGGCAGCAAATGTGAATGTATATGTCATGGCCGACCGAACACCGATTACTGTGGCTATTGTTCGCCCTCGCACAACAGAGTCACCCGAAGGTACTAACATCTTTTCAGAGTTAAGGGCTCATAAGAGATAAGTAAAGATACCATAACTCAAGAATGATTTTTCCTGTAATGTATATGGCAGCAGAGCTGAAGAAAAGGTGCGATAGCGTAAGCAAGAAGAAATTTGAAAACGAATCGAGTCTACCATAACAGGTTGTGTTAAGCATACAAATGGTGCTAACCATTCAACATGATGTTAGCCAATTCCCCACGAGATACAGATTGCGTTTCACCTCAACTGGTCATTCTAGACTGCTTCAAAAACATGCTTATTCCTTGCCCCTGGCTGATAATTTCTATCAATATACTTCTGGAATCCCCGTCACCTATATCCGAGGAAATTAAGATCTCCTGGCAACTAGATGTCTTCGCTCCTTTGTCACTTCAGTGAGTTCGTAAGAGTGTGGCTCCAGAGTGGTGTCGTCTGCTCTACTAGTAGCTTACACCACATATTCTATAATTGCTCAGCTCTGCATGATTTCTGTTGTCAAGGAGATATAACAGTGAAAATTTATCTGTTATTGCAGAAAAAAATAGAGTAGGGTATGGCGAAGGAACTATTTTTCCTGCCATATCCCAAACGTGTTTTTCTGTATGTCTTCCATTACTGCATAATATCCTGCATTAATCTCTTGTTTGTTCTTCACTACCTTTGCCCCAAGCTTTTGAGCTTTGCTGATATAGTCATCTATAGACTCAACTGCCACAAACATAGTTGGCATCTGCTCTGGATTTTCTCTTGGAGCTAATCCTCCGCTAATTCCTGCATTTTTTATCATCCAATAGTCACTTGTCTGACCCTTTTCAAACTGCCAGCCAAATAGTGAAGAGTAGAAGCTCTTCAGACTCGTCTGTCCTATCAGCAGGAATCTCAAAATGTCCTACGCTGTGTTGTTGTGCTGCTGCTGCCATTGATTGACTATCCCTTGCCTTCTTTTTTACCCCTCTCCTAATGCGACTCTAGCTTCTGTTTGACCGTCTGGGCTGACTGTTCTATCCCTTGCCTTATTTTGTCATCAGCCTGACTTCCAGTTACAAAGTTTCCAGCCTTGGCAGCTGTTCCAAGTTCATAGTCTATTACATGTCGTATGTGCGTGTGACCATTGTCGCCTTGAAACTCCTGTACACTTTCCCAGCTCTTAAATGGCCCTTCTGTTTGTCTAGTTACTAACTTTCTATTGGGCTCCTTCTCTGCTACCTCAAGGCGCATTTCTGCCTGGCGACCCATATACTCACCTTTGACTTTCATCTCAGAACCTGGCTCGTTTTTAGATGGTGTAGTTGATTCTGATTCTTTGACGACGTCTTTGGGCCATGCTTCTTTGATGTTGTCTGGATTTGTGTAGTATTCGTACACTCTCTCTACTGGAGCGTTTATTTCTATTTCATATTGTACTCGTGACATATCAGTTGCTTGCTGGCTTTCATAGTAAATAAGCGTACTAGTCACTATGCATAGAGTTAGGCACTAGCACTAAAGTTAATGCCCTTCCTAATTGCAACCAAATGAGATTTGCATAGAGGCAAACATGGCATTTTAGCCAGAATAAGATCTTATGCTGGTTGATATGCATTAAAGTGCTTATCTCAGGCTTACATGTCTTATCAACACTGTTGCTGTCTATGATCTCATCAGTGTACTATGACATTCATTCTTCGGTCAGGATATTCAACAAGTTTTCTTATTTCATCCAGTGTAGGTATTCTGTCGTCAGGGAACAGGTACTAATGGCACTAATTGAGAACACATTCTTTACCTTCGGTATATTATTACTATATGAAGAAGACGCTATACGAGCTGCCGATATTGAAAAAGTTGAATCCATCATTATGCAAAAGAAAAAAGCTCTATTGAAGAATTGTAAAGATGTGCATGAATCCGATGGAAGCTATGAAACACATATCACTATATTATACAAATAGTCTATAGCGAGGATATTTTTAAGAAGGAATATAATAACATATTCTAGATAATGGTGCAAGATGAACAACAACATATTCTGACCACCACCTCTCATATCTATTTATCAAGCATAAAGCCCGAATATCGAAGTTGCTTTCTATGTAAAGCAAGAAAAAGCATGGTATGCGTCAAATGTGGTTCATGTTTGCTTTGCCATCCCTTCACAGAGAGAATTGAGGTTAGGAAGCCTGGCTTCTGCACCGGCATTGTCATGTTGTGTGATATAGAAAGCCCGGCTCTATCTGAAATAAAACGATGAAACTCATATCAGTCATCCACTATATGAAGATAAGGACTGTTAACTGTTTCCGCAACCAACCTTTATGTCACAGTCTTTTGGGGCATCAAGAATGTAATGTATCAAATCATCGGCATTGTCTAAACCTCAAAAGCCCGTCGAGTCTATACTACAATACATGTAACTATATAGTGATATATAGTCTACCATCATAAGCCGTTTATGCATATAGGCTCTTTGCAACTACATTGCATATAGAGTCAGATCATAGAGAAGTTCGTAAAGTGCAATTTACAGGCAGGTCAACATACATTCTATCACTTCCAAAAAGATGGATCAAAGAAATGCATCTAAACGCTGGCGACCAGGTGGCGCTTATCCAAGAACATGACAATTCGTTATCAATAGTTCCAAATATCAGTGGACTGCGTGAATCCCTTGATGAAGTCACTGCAATCATATTGCCTGGCGATAGTAGCAGTATGGTCAAGCGCAAGGTGGTGTCCATGTATTTAGCTGGCTATGACATTATTCATTTGAAGTTAAAGTCGGGCAGGATTAACCCTGCACTGCGCGACGGCGTCAGAGAAGTAGTTAGACGCAACCTTGTTGGGACGGAGATAATAGCTGATGCGTCAGACAACATTACTCTGCAGGTGTTGCTGTCCATGCCAGAGCTTTCTATCAGCACTGCGATAAGGAGGATGTATCTCATTGCTTCGTCAATGCACAGAGATGCTCTGTCGGCCCTTGCAGAGCTCAACTACGAGATGGCAAAAGAGGTTATCAAGTCAGACGATGAGGTTGATAGATTCAGTCTCTATGTCTTGCGCAACCTTGTAATGGCTACAAAGAATGGACGAGTGCTTCGAGAAATGGGATTAAAGAACCCCTCTGATTGCTTGAGTTACCGTGTAGCCGCCAAGAGCATCGAGCGAGTTGCCGATCATGCAAGTAGTATAGCCGACAAAGCAATCAAGCTAAAAGGGAAGATACCAGAGAAATCCCTTCAAAAGATAGATAAAATGAGCCATCTTGCTCTGACAGTGCTGGGAGATTCTGTTGAAGCACTTCTTCGGCGGGACTATCAGCTTGCAGACGGGACAGTTGACAATGCAGAAAATATTCGGACACTTGAAGATGACGTTATTACTGCCATGGAAAAGGACAGAGCGGATGACCTAGGTAACATCAAGTTGGCACTTGAAGACATTAGAAGGACGGCTGAATATGCAAGCGACATTGCAGAGGTTGCCATGAATGATACTATAGATGAAGTGACAGAACAGCATAGCGCCAACCGCAGAAAATAATAATAATAATAATAATATTACTATTTCTTGCCAGGTGTTGAACGAACCATGTGTGAATAGTTTTCGGACGTTGGGATTGTTCATCTAATTGATAGCATTATCTGAAGGATTTCTTTTACTGACCTTCTTTATGAGGTCGCTGAAAAAATAGAGATTGAGATATAATAATAATAATAATAATAATAATAGAGGTAGATGGTGTCGCTCCGTAACTCTTTGGGGGGTCGGGGGAAGAGATTTATGAACAGTTATCGGAGTTTCCAATCAACCTCATTTTACAACTAAATCATCACTATTACAAAAATTTCATCGTCCTAAAGGATGTAGGACAATATAGATCCACATAGATTGCGATAGAGTATGGACTTACTATGCGCAATGAATATCTAATGAGCTCGTCATTGTCAAGGCATGTCTACAACAACTACAACTGTTATGTCACATGCAACAACTGAACCGGACTTGAGCAAGAGGAGTAACTACTACCACCGTTATTAATACAAATTTGTAACAAATGTTAGCTTTCTGCTATTGCTGTTTTTGTCATTCCCTATTACGTCTTTAATGATTAATTCTTCTCCTTTCCTTTTATTTTGGGAAGAAGCCGATTGTTCTAGTCTATTATAGATATGTTCTAGCGTGGTTGCAAAGTCTTTAATAATCTCAATCTGCTTCATCCGGTGCTTGCGTTAATAATCTGACTCTGAAAATGATTGATTAAAAGTACCACTCATAATTCCAGCCCTAAATCGACGACCGGTGTTTCATTTTTACATCTGAATTTTTCCACCAATGCTTTTATGAGATGGGTGACTAGCAATCAAAGGATTAGCCCTCCCAAAAAAAGCTCATGGAACCGCAAGCAATTTTCTTGATTGAATTCACCACTCGATTATACTATCGGCTTCATTTTAGACATGTCACTAAGACCTTTGATTATGGAAGAAGATAGCAGAGCCTTCTCCAAATGGCATGCTGATAGAAAGCTGCAGGGTCGCAATGAACAGCCAACGTGTGCTCATGAGCTATCATTAAATTGTATATCGGCGTTAGATTAGCGCATGCTGACTGTTCCGACCATGTTGGATGAAGTATACCGAAGTAGGTGGTATTCGCCTGCTTCATTGAGGTATACTTAAATGTTGCAGCTCTATTGGCCGCCTCCACCACCATATAGGGCAAGTGGGCCGCCGACAGTTTGATTGCCGGCAGTTGTTCCGGCATCTCCTGTAGTAGTGGCATTAGTTGCATTACCAGCTCCTGTTACATTGGCATTAGTTGCATTACCAGCTCCTGTTACATTGGCATTAGTTGCATTACCAGCTCCTGTTACATTGGCATTAGTTGCATTACCAGCTCCTGTTACATTGGCATTAGTTGCATTACCAGCTCCTGTTACATTGGCATTAGTTGCATTACCAGCTCCTGTTACATTGGCATTAGTTGCATTGCCGCCTTCCACTGTAGAAGTGGCATTAATAGGAGCAGGTGCACCTGTGTCTGCTGGCTGGGTTCCGGTTACTGATTCGCCACTTTGCTCTCTTTCAAGGCCTTCAAGCAATCCTTGAGCGCTTGCATAATGTGGTGTGATTATAGCTATAGATGACGCCACGCTCAGTGAAAGCAGCATAAGCGCCAAGTTTGCAAGTACAGTCTTATTGTTGTTCTTTGATAACATAAGAATTAAGCAAAAATCATGGCTTTTAACGGTTGTAGTTTTTAGTTAGTGAATCTGTTAATGAATCTACATTATGAAAATAAACCTAAGATCTGATTCGTTGTCTAAAGAGAGGAGGACGAAGTCTATGGCAGGTAATGGTTGCGGTAGTGTCTAACAAATACGTATGTGCATCACAGCGAGAGATGACAAAGTAATAAAAGCAGTAGATTTGGTTAGTTTTTTCATCTCTTTTCTTGGAGCAGATGCGGACTAATAAAAAAAGGGCTAATTAAGCGGTCGGTCTCCAGTTTTTAACGACGAATTATTCTGTGTCTGTTTTTTGTGGAGTATAGAAAGCTAAGGTGCTTCATTTATGCGGACAAAAAAAAGCGGGCGCCGAAGAGGGCCTCAATTACTCGTAAAATATCCAACTATTTTTCGGATTTCACGCTCAATTGAAAGTTTGCGCTGACTACCTGAATGCTATAATATAATAGTTTGATTTCCTCCTATTTATCTTCTATACTGTACCTTCTATATTCGAATATCACTTACGTCAATAGCCGCTCTATACATTATTTCAATTCAACTTAACTATTATAGTGTTATAGAAGCTCGTCAGCACTGATGTAGTCGATAATAGCTCAATCCTGTTTGGCTATACATACGTGGCGCTGGCCTAGAGCCTTGCGCCTACGTAATGATACTACTATGGGTACGGTCATATGTGATTTGTGGGGCTTAGCAGCGATGACTTTTCAGATTATAGGACTAACAAAATAAAAACAATGAAGATTACATTAGAAAAGTAGTCAATTCAATTTTATACTTGTTCTAAGTTTGCCAACGTTCCAAAGCCGCTACAGTCGGGCTGCTCTTGAAGCAAAACAAAGGAAAAATAGGAAGAAAAAGCGAATAAATGTTGCTCATGATTGATGACAATAATAAATTTTCTTTTGTCCAAAAGACTAGTGGATAGGAGTAGCAGGGATTAGTGTGGGTGTTATGATTACTGCTATGACTTCGGTGGTTCATAGCAGAGATTCATCTTTAGCATGTTTCATACAAGTGAACCTACCTATAGCCGCAAAAAAAATTATTAATGATTTTGGCTTACAGTAAGGAGCAGGTAAACTCTGTTTCTTAAATAATAGTACCATAATACACTCTTGAGATGAGTCAACAAGAAGAAGCAAATCAAAAAAATGCTATTGATCAAAACAAAATCCAACAATTCATGAATAAAGCAGTAGGAGATATAGCAGGCAGCTCTACTGCCATGCTTGTAATTATCGGACATAGACTTGGGTTGTATAGAGCAATGGCGCAAGCAAACATCCCAATTTCAGTCAAAGAACTTGCTGACAAAACTGGAACTGTTGAAAGGTTAGTGCGTGAATGGTTAGCAAATCAGGTAGCAAGTGGATATATTGAGTATGATCCTAGCAGCGGAAAATACAGATTGCCAACAGAACACGCTTTAGCATTAGCTGATGAAAATAGTCCTGTATATTTACAAGGTATTTTCAAAGCTATAAAGTCATACTTTAGGGATGAAGAGGAATTTTTAAAGATGTTTAGAGGAGAAAGAACTCTTTCGTGGATGGATCATAATCCTTTCATGGCGGAAGGCTTTGCTGAATTCTTCAAATCCGGTTACATTGGTAACTTGATTAATTCGTGGATTCCGGCAGTAGATAATGGAAATGTTCTTGAAAAACTTAAAAAAGGTGCTAAAGTAGCAGATGTTGGCTGTGGTTTTGGTATTACTACTTTGATGATGGCAAAAACATATCCAAATTCTACCTTTACAGGATTTGATTTTCACAAAGAATCAATTGAAAAAGCAAACCAATCTGCAAAAAAAGAGAATATAAAAAATGTAAAATTTGAAGTATCGTCGGCGTCAGAATTTCCAGGCAGTGGTTACGATTTTGTAACATTTTTTGACTGCCTGCATGATATGGGGGATCCTGCAGGAGCATTAACTCATACAATAAACGTTATCAAGAAAGATGATGATGGTGGCCGTGGAGATAATAATAGTAGCGGTACTTGCATGATTGTAGAACCATTTGCACAAAATGAATTAGAAAATAATGTAAATCCAGTAGCAAGTACGTTTTATGCTGCCTCTACGCTCATATGTGTTCCCAATTCATTAGCTTTCAATGGACCTGCACTAGGAGCACAAGCAGGAGAAAACAGGATAAAAGATGTAGCAATGAGGAGTGGCTTTTCTCACTTCAAAAGAGTGCTTGAGACACCATTAAACATAGTTTATGAAGCCAAACCATAGTTAGATTATAGATAGGACATAATAATAATAATAATAAAAAGAAGACAAATAATTGTTCTTCCTTGTTTTTTTCACATTCTCTCTTTAATAGCGTTAAAAGAAGGGCTATCCTCCTCCTCTTGTTTGGCTCATATAATGCCACCATATTACTGTCATGTGCTATCTTCCCACTAGACTTTACAGATCTGGAAGACCCTTCAAAGTTTACCATGAGAAGAAGCGATTAACTAAACAGACTCCCAGATCTGGATTCAAATGAGTTTTTCTCCAAATCCTGACGGACCACCATGAATTTTGATTCGAATCTCACAACGTTTAGAGATAAATGGCATCGCCATAAAATTCAATAAAAAAAGAAGATGGCTATAAAACAGTTAACAGGATCTTCTCAAGGGACAGAGTGTAACATATCCACGCTGTAATCAAAAATCAATCAAGCAACATTTGACGCATATGAAAGAAGGCTAATCGATTTTGTAGAGATGAGGTAGGTAAGATCTCCTGATGCCTTCTTCTTTGAATTTGAAAAAAAACATAATCTTTGACCTGCCGAAAATTTTGGCTTACAGTAAGGAGCAGGTAAACGGCAAATCTTAATAATAAAAATAGTGATTTTCGTTTGAGATGAATAAGCAAGTTTCAAATCAAATGTCAAAAAACACCACAAAAGTGCTATACAAAACCGCTGTCGTGGAAGGGCTGTCGATCTTTTATAGAGAGGCAGGCGACCCTGGCAAGCCAAAGCTACTTTTCCTACACGGATTTCCAGCATCTTCGCACCAGTACCGCAACCTGATCTCCGCTCTGTCAGACCGTTTTCATATCATTGCCCCAGACTATCCCGGCTTCGGTAACTCTGACATGCCTAGCCTAGACAAGTTTGACTATACGTTCGACAGGCTCTCTGAAATCATAGAGAGCTTTTTGAAGAAAATAGGCTTCACATACTTTGGGCTGTACATGCAGGACTATGGCGGCCCGGTAGGATTCAGAATTATCAGTCTTCATCCAGACTGGCTTGAATGGCTGATTATACAGAACGCAAACGCATACGAAATTGGGTTTACCAATGCATGGGACGGTCTGAGAAACTTGTGGAAGAATAGGACTCCTGAGACAGAAAAGCCATTGTATGGGTTCTTGCAGCTTGACGTAATCAAGCAGGTCTATCTCCATGGTCACAAAAATCCAGAGCTAATCAGCCCCGACAACTGGGATGTGGATTATCGGTTCATGGAAAGGCCAAACGCCCAGCAAGTGCAGATGGATTTGTTTTACGATTACCGCACTAATGTTGCACTCTATCCAAAGTGGCAAGAGTTCCTCCGAGAGCACCACCCAAAGACCCTTATCTTCTGGGGGCAGAAAGACATGTTCTTTACCCCAGAGGGAGGTGAAGCTTACCTAGAGGACATTCCGGATGCTGAAATACATAGGCTTGATTCAGGGCACTTTGCTGTCGAAGACTGTATAGAAGAAATCGTGACAAACATGCAGAGGTTTTACCTAGAGAAGAGTGCACAGGCGTAAATTATGGATCTATAGGATCATGGTATGCTGGGAAAATTGTTTGGCTCGATCCCTTCCTTTTTTCATAGGACAAACGTCTATATCAATTCATATACAGCACCTACAGCCAAGACAATACTATAATAGCACATAGTAACTACTCATGTTATGGGACGTAAGGATTGGTATTATGTCCACCTTCCAAAACTCCTGATCAAAAGACTGGATCAATTCCTGCAAACACCTAGGGCCAAAAGTATGGGAATGTCTAGTAAACCTGAGCTGCTAAGACACGTGATAAATCAATTCCTCGAAGAGCAAGAAGCCTTATACAACAAGATGGATTATGTAGGTGACGTTATTTTAGAGATGAAGGATCGTGACCATGTCGTCTTTACATATAACAACGAATCCCAATTTAAGGAGATTATAAATGCGCATGTAAGACGAGGCGTTGATCGCAATCAGATTAATGTCTTGCTAATCTACACAAAAGAGCGACAGAAATTCATAGAATCAATTGACCAAGTCGAAAATGTTAATTTCCTATTCAACTCACAAGATGTGATAATAATTCCAGCCGATGAATGTTTTTCTGATGATGGAAGCTTTTCTGTCATGCCTAGTCTTAATAGTATGCGCAATATTGTGGAACTGGCAAAACAGAGATCAAAAAATGGGCTAAATGTCTTGGCAACTTTGCCCACTAAATTGATCGAACAGGGAAGATATGAGGATGCTCTGCAACTTGAAAATGTGTCCAATGAAGCAATAAAAGGATTGGAAATGCCTATAACCGTACTATGTCTTTACAAAGCAGTACCAGAAAATCTTGAAGATCGTTTCTCGGAGTATCACGATCTCATAATCAAAAGGACGGCTCTACCACCACAAGGCTTACAGTAAAATATCAAAACAGGAAAAAGTAGAAGATCTCATCATGATATCCAGATCTAAACTTATCAGCAACTCACTCTGTTAACCTTATTACATCTATTATTGGATTGGCATTTTCTATGAATTCCTTGCATGATGCAATTACTAATATACATCAGAATGAATTGTTAAGTAAATAGAAAGTTTCAATACATCAAATGTACAATATGATCAGTAATGAAGAAGTGACAATCAAAGACATAAAGAAAAGAACTAGCCTCTCTATGTAATAGCTTAATAGAAGCCTTCTAAAAGAACTGATAATGAAGTGGGCCCAGAGGGTTTCGGTAGAAAAAACTTCAAAATTTGGACTCAATGAATAATGGTAGGTATGAAGATTGAGAACTAGTATTCTAGACATACTGTATTAATTTAGGTTGTTATTGATGCGGGTTCGGTGGAATCCAAGGTGCATTTGATCCTATTTTGCCACCCGGTTTGATTGTAAGTATGCATGTTTTTGAGACAAACATCTTTGTCAATTTTGATATACAGGAGTGCGGGCTAAAGCACCACGGTGCTTTTAGAAGAAGCACTACAAAATGGAGGTTATTATACTTGATAAGATAGTGCAGCCAAAAACTCATTGGGCCAACCCAAGATCTATTGTAGTGGTAAGGTTAATAAGAAGAAATCATAAACATCATTGAATTCTAAATTGCAAACACTGTTTTTTTCATCTACGCTGCTACTGTCTATATCGTTGACCGTCACAATCCCACTTGTAACCATTCAGTCTGAAGGCCAGCCATTATTTGGTCGACAAGAAAAGCTAGTGGATAATAATAATAATAATAATATTGCTTCCCTTTTCCTAGATGCATTTGAATATACTTTTGAAATTAATGGGACACAAATATTTCCAAATGATACAGTAAAAAATAGCATAGTAACAGAATACAAGCCGTCAGTTTACAATATATCTAGCTTACAATATAACATAATGGATTATATGATCAATGCATCAGATGTACAGATACATGTCGTTCCGACAAGAATCGATGAAGCAAACACAAGACTTGATTTTCAAATATATGCAAATAATGCAGAAGTTACAGGCCCATCTCTAAACAAAAGCTATAACAACCTAGAGATAACATCTGCTTACGGCATATATAATCGGGATACTGACAAAATGACAATTCATATACCATATAGTGTTGCATTGCAGCAGTTAGTGCAATAACCTGATAAACTTTAAGGGTACAGGTAAGAATGAGATAGAAGTTGTAGGTCATCGTTGGACTGTTATTGACATAAAAAGGAGGACCCAGAGGGTTCTGGCAGAAAAAACTTCAAAATTGAGACCCAAGGAATCAGGGCCGTAGGATGAAAAATAGTGTGATTTCTTTTTACATCTTGACAGTAGTTATACGTTGCTATTAGTGCGGGTTCGGGGGAATCCAGAACGATATAGGTTATTTTGGAGGATTCTACTACTTCTAGGGAGAGCTCCTGTAAGCTTTAAAGTTTTCCTGTTTTATGAATATGCTATACACATACATGCAAATGATCGTCAACAGACTTTCGGTTATTGGCAATCAGCCGTCATAGTAGTGAGACTTATGCATCGCAGTGATAACATTCCTTACAATGCAATCACAGGCTTGTTGTGCGACGAATGGCTTTTAAGAAAATGAAAGACGTGCGGTTCTTGTAACTTGTTGCGAGATAAGCTAATTTTCATGAACAAAATGGAATTGATTTTCCTCTAAGTTACAAAATTGTTCTAGGTGATATATAGGTAATTTCAGAAAGTTTCCAGCAGCTCCTTAAGCATTCTATAAATTTAAGTTCTGTAACCTGACGACTTTCATTTGTTAACTTACTTAAAAAGTCTGAATTATTATGGTAGTAGTTTGACAGGGAGACTGAATGAAAATATTGAAAAAATATTGCACCATCACCACAACATGAGAGAGGCGACGAGGAGGAGGACGAGGAGAAGAATACAGAGCCTAAGTCTAGATGTAACAAACACATACTGTATCATGAAATTTCAAGGCGCAAGTATTTTATTCCCGTTCTCTCTTTTGAGAATTGAAATACAATATGAATAACGGAAGCAAGATAGCCGCGCTAGCGGCATTCGCGAGTGCGGGAGTCACCTTTGTACTCTACTCTGTGCTCGCCCGAACATCGTCGACATCATCCTCCATAACAAAGAGCAATAATAATAATAGTGCATCTCAGAGCAATTTAGGTCTAAGCATTCTCCTTGACTCTGCTCGTGGCTATTACGTGAGAGGAGATTATAAAAAGGCAGATATCTTTTTTGAAAGAGTTCTTGAGATTGAACCAAATCACATAGACGCGCTCAATGGTAAAGGAACATCGCTGTATAGGCTAGCAGACTATGATAAAGCAAAAAATTGTTTTGACAAAGTCTTACGGATGGATCCAAAAAACATAGTTGCGTTTGACAATATAGAAATTTTAGGTAAGAAAAAAGATGATTCTAGCCAGAAGATGGAAAAACCTGCACCATCACAAGGTTCTAGCCAGAAGATGGAAAAACCTGCACCATCACAAGGTTCTAGCCAGAAGATGGAAAAACCTGCACCATCACAAGGTTCTAGCCAGAAGATGGAAAAACCTGCACCATCACAAGATAGTGGAACCATCCCCTCTGCTGATTCAAGAAATCCTTACAATGACCCAACACTACCAGGCTACAATCCAAATCCAGATTTAGGTAAGAAAAAAGATGATTCTAGCCAGAAGATGGAAAAACCTGCACCATCACAAGGTTCTAGCCAGAAGATGGAAAAACCTGCACCATCACAAGGTTCTAGCCAGAAGATGGAAAAACCTGCACCATCACAAGATAGTGGAACCATCCCCTCTGCTGATTCAAGAAATCCTTACAATGACCCAACACTACCAGGCTACAATCCAGAATCCAGATTTAGGTAAGAAAAAAGATGATTCTAGCCAGAAGATGGAAAAACCTGCACCATCACAAGGTTCTAGCCAGAAGATGGAAAAACCTGCACCATCACAAGGTTCTAGCCAGAAGATGGAAAAACCTGCACCATCACAAGATAGTGGAACCATCCCCTCTGCTGATTCAAGAAATCCTTACAATGACCCAACACTACCAGGCTACAATCCAGATCCAGATTTAGGTAAGAAAAAAGATGATTCTAGCCAGAAGATGGAAAAACCTGCACCATCACAAGGTTCTAGCCAGAAGATGGAAAAACCTGCACCATCACAAGATAGTGGAACCATCCCCTCTGCTGATTCAAGAAATCCTTACAATGACCCAACACTACCAGGCTACAATCCAGATCCAGATTTAGGTAAGAAAAAAGATGATTCTAGATTACCCCAGAAAGAGCCACAACATTCTGCACCTTCGTCAGAACCACAACTTGAAGAGCAATACAGACAGCCACAGTATCAAGAAAAACCTAGGACAAAAGGAGCAGATCTAGAATATCTAGAAGTTACATATCTTAAGGATGATCATTCCCTTAAGCGTGCAAATCTGCGTGGTAGAGACTTTAGAGGAGGCTACCTGTATGGAAGGGATCTCTCGGGAGCTGACCTAGAAGGAACTAACCTCGAACAAGCAGATCTCCGCAGGTGTAATCTCAAAGGGGCTAACATGTCTAAGACTAAGATGGCACAAGCGAACCTGTATGTTGCAGAAGTTTCTAAAGCAAATCTATCCGGCGCAGACTTACGAGGAGCAGATCTTACAATGATTAATCTTTCACATGGAAAACTCATGGAAGCTAAATTGGAGGATGCAAACCTGTCTAAAGCTAATCTATCAAATGCAAACCTATACAGAGCTAATCTCAAAAGGGCTAATCTTGAAAGTGCCAACTTAAAAAGAGCAAATCTATCTGGAGCAGATCTTTCTAACGTAAAGCTTGATAATGCTAATCTCTCAGGGGCAGACCTTTCTAACACAAAGGTGTCTAGAAACGCTCTCATGAGAGCTAGAATTAAGGGAAAGGACCTTAGCGAAGCTGATATTGATGATATTTGATTCTTGCACGATGCGTTGTCGGCATCCCTAAACCACCAATCATGCCAATTTGACTGTCCCGAACTCTGCAGTCTCTTAGAGCTCGAATCCCATCCAAGTCTCCCACTCAATCAACTGGCTAGGTTTCAAAGATTATTTATTCAAAGTATGCAACAATAGAAATACTGCAAAGGTTAGGATGTGTTATGCTAAGCAGTATGCTATTTTTAGCGGACTTAGAGGGTTCTGAGAGAAAAACTTCAAAGGATAGACCCACTGAACTAATGACAAGAAAAGGATGAAGATTGAGATCCAGTCATTTTATACTGCCTTATTAGTTATAGATTGGTATTGGTGTGGATTCGTTAGTCTGCCACTAGCAGATACAAGAAAATGATATTGGATGCATTATTTAGGTCTGCGCAGCATTGGAGCTATGGAAGGCGATGTTCCTATCTGAATGGAGCCAAGCAACTCGAAACCATGTCGTTTGTAGAGCGAAATATTCCTTGGATTTGAAGATTCAAGATAAGCAATCTTGTTGTCGCGATCGAACTGGATAAGTGTGTGTTGCAATAACGCTGAGCCAAATCCTTTGCTTTGTTGAGACGGGTCGACACCCATAAGTGGCAAATACCAGTGAGGCTCACTTGGGTGATAGCGACCCATCTGTTCAAATACCGGAAAGAAGTCCTTTTGAATCTGCTCAGACACTGTGCGTTGTAGTAGAGCGATTAGCGCCTCTTCGTCAGGGTGTACATCAGGTGGAAGCCACAATGCAGCACCGACATAGCCATCGACATAGTAGGCGCTCCCGTGTGCAAACGCTTTTCCACCGAACGCTCTGACAAAGCTAGGGAAATGCGTGAGGAACTGCTGCGAATCAGGCCACACCCAGCGCGCAGCGGGGTCCTCCCAATTAGCCCGTACCAAGACATCAATGATAGGTCCTTCGTCTGATGCAGACGCAGCGGTCTTGATAATAGGTGTTATCATAGTCCTCTCCTTCTTCTTTCTAAATCCTTAGTTAGCTATAAAAGATATTCTTGCTAATGTTCGTCTAGCACATGGAGCCTCACGAAATAATGCTTAACGCTTTATCTGCTTAACTAATTGGTCTAGGTTGGGACATCTTGGTGGGGGACTGCTATTATTAGAAAAAGTAAGGGTCCAGAGGGATTCGGCAGAAAAACTTTCAGAAAACAGACTCTATGAACCATGCTGGCACAGAATAAAGAGTCCTATTGTACGGGTCCCTATTAGTTATAGATTGATTTTTGTATGAATGCATTGAGACTGCTCTTGCTATTGCTCCAATAAGGGATATGTCAAGTACCGAAAACGCAGAGATATAGCTTCTACAAAAAATTGGAGCGCTATATAATCGTCAATTTGCAATTGGAGCTTAATGGCTGAAGATATCTATCTATGATTGTTGTTCGTGCCATCCTTGTAACAATCATAATCTGTATCATTTATTTAGTATCCTCTGTCTTGCCCTGAATGGCTCGTACAGTTCTTTCCTTTTCCTCATTCAGTTCCTCTGTTGTCATACTTCTTGCTATGATTATTGTACTACCATCGTCTTCACTATCATCATTGGTAAAAAGGATAGCATATACTGAATGCCTTAACGTCTGACTAACGGAATCATCATCTTTCGGTAATTTAAGATCTAAATCCCTCAAAGGAATAACTGAACCAAAGTCATCTATGTCTAGCTTGGTAACTCTAACACTATTTCCACTAATGTCATTTACCTTTACTAACATTTGGCTAACTCACTATAGTCTGCACATATTATGGGCAGGGATCCCTATTAGAGTTTAAACGGCTATCAAGTGGGGCTCTCATTAGTAGGTTCAAATGCAGTTGGGCCTATGTGTCCACTTGAAGGAACTTGTTGTGGCCCAAGAGGCTGCATGCTGATATCGGTTTCTTAGAAAGGTTCAGAATTAATAGAGACATCTGCTAGCTAAAAAGTTTTAAGCTAGTAAGCGCCAGGACAGGGATTTGAAGACCTTAGTCTTGGTCTAGGTTTTGTGTATCCCATGAGAGTACAAATGCCACGATGAACTTTAAAGTTATCTATCCTATCAACAAATATGCGGATACGATTCCGCCGCCCCCTACGACGGTCGACTAATTTTTACCGTGTTATTACCTGAACAGGTTTGTCTTCGCCAGATCAACGATCTCATCTCCACGGCCGTTTAGCACCGCCTTGATCATGTAAAGAGTAAAGCCACTTATCTGCTCGAGGTTAATGCTTGGAGGTATAAGTAACTCCTGCCGGTTCACTACAATGTCCACCAATGCTGGGCCGTTGTGCTCTATGGCCTGGTTCAGCATTGGCTTCACCTGCTCAGGTCTTTCAGCACGGAAGCCCAGGATTCCAGCAGCATCAGCCAGCTTTGAGAAATCAGTGTCGATGAGACTTGTGCCGTGGGTCAGTATCCCCACGGCCTTCATCTCTAGTTCGACAAAACTTAGGGCTCCATTGTTAAATACTATAATCTTTACAGGCAGCTTCAGCTGTCGTAATGAAAGAAAGTCACCCATGAGCATCGAAAACCCACCATCGCCTGAGAGACAAATTACCTGTCGTTTGGGAAAAACTTCTTGGGCTCCGATCGCCTGTGGCAAGGCGTTTGCCATCGAGCCGTGCGAGAAGGATCCCAGTAATCTCCGGCTCGCCGTTCATCTTAAGGTACCGTGCTGCCCAGAGCGTAGGGGTACCGACGTCACACGTGAAGATCGCATCGTGCGCTCCAACATCGTTAATGATTTTTGCAACGTACCTGAGGGTGAATTGGAGTCCGTCCACGCTCACCCACTGCGTAAGAGTCTAAATCCTTGCGAGATTTCTTGTAATGGTTCAATGATGCTCTCAGGTGTCCTCTGTCCCTTTTCTGATTGAGCAAAGGTTTCACTGCGACCAAAGTTTCGCGGACATCACCAACTAGCCCGAGATCAACCTTTGTTCGTCTACCTATTTGCTCACCTCGAATGTCGACTTGAATTATGTAGGCACGAGGCGGGTAGAATTGTTGGTATGGAAAGTCGGTGCCAAGCATGAGCAGCAAGTCAGAGTCCATCATTGCATGATATCCAGATGAGAAGCCAAGCAGTCCTGTCATCCCTACATCGTATGGGTTATCGTATTCAATGTACTCCTTCCCACGCATTGCGTGGACAATAGGAGCCTGGAGAAGGCCTGCAACCTCAATCAGTTCCGAATGAGCACCGGCACAACCTGCACCACCAAGAATGGTTACCTTCTGTGCGGAATTGAGAATCTCTGCAAGCCTTGCGATTTCTTCTTTAGAGGGGCAGACCCGGGCCTTGGGCTGCGCGAAAGGTATGAATGGTCTGCTCGAAGCAACTTCTTGCAACGCAACATCTCCAGGGAGAACAACGATTGCGACTCCACGGAGAGAAATTGCAGTTCTCATTGCAATCTCGAGGACCCGGGGAATCTGATCAGCGTGGGAAATCAGCTCACAGGTACCTGACTGCACTCGCTGAATAGTAGTTCAGGATGAGTCTCCTGAAAGTAAGTGCTCCCGATTTCTCTTATAGGAATATGCGCCGCAATTGCTAGGACTGGCACCCTGTTGCGATGGCAATCGTAGAGTCCATTAACTAAGTGTGTGTTTCCGGGCCCGCAGCTCCCTGCACATACAGCAAGATTTCCAGTAAGGTGAGCTTCGGATCCAGCTGCAAACGCTGCAGTCTCCTCGTGGCGAACGTGCACCCAGGAAATATCCCTGTCATGTTCCCGTATAGAATCAGTAATTCCGTTCAGAGAATCGCCGGAAATGCCATATACTCTCTTTACGCCGGCTGCCTATTAATGACTCGATCAAGATATCAGCAACTTTCTTCTTTGCCATGACTTATTTGACCCTCTTAGGTTGTTGGAGTTGTCTTAAAACACTAAAAATACTTTTGATAAGCAGTCTTATACGATTTTTCGATGTTGACCCTCCAGTCCTTTCATCGTCGTTCGGCAGGTACGGTCTTACCTTCTGTCTGGATGTCTGCATCTGAGGAGCCATAATAAAATAACCTAATTGTGTATACGCCTGTGTCTTACTTACACCTTCTTTATTTTCGGTTGAAAAGCAATCGTTACATGTGTTCCGTCGTTTACTTCAGTGAATAATTTTACTGCTTTGTAATATCCTCTGACAGTTGACCCAGAGATCTCTTTTTTATCGCATCTGTTCTTTTGATGTTGAAGGAATTTGACGATACAGGCATAAGACCATTTGCTATTACCGTTACTGTCACTTTCTTTTACCTTTTCGACAAACATTCTGCATCGCTCTTCCATTGTGACGCCTTCAATACCGACAAAGTCAAAGAATGAGCGCAGTCTTGTAGAATACCTCTCCCTAGTTACAGGGCTATTCATAGCAAACAAAAACTCCTGATAGGGTTCGGTTGCCAGAAATTCAGTTTCCAATTTTTGTTTTCTCGCTACTCCTTTTATTGTTTTGAACCCTATTAAAGAACCAATATCGGAGTGGGCCCAAGGGGGTTAGGTCCCTGCATATAAAGGGGTTCAATAGTAGGCCTTATTGTCGCTTCAACAAATACGTATAGGCAAAAATGTTTCCATTTACTCGTTCCAGATTTGTTTTTTATTAAATTGAGTGTAAATTAACGAAATGATTCGCTTCTTGTTCGATTGCACTCTAATGATGCTTCATCCTACAAAAGGGGGTCTAAGTAAATAAAATCCTCGTTGAGAAAACCACGGGTCCTTCTTATTGCTTGCTGCTGACGGTTTATGGCTAACTCGCCTTTTCAGGTGTAAAACAGCAAAAGGAGCTCTTTATCTTCAATAAAGTGCATTTTACATTTTATCTATGTCAAACTTAGTAGACGATGCAAAAGATGCTGCTGACAAGATGAAAGCAGGAGGAAGGGCAGCTGGAAAGAAAGTGGAAGACCCAGAACGTGATACAAGCTCTGAATACAACAAGGAAAAGGTCAAAGAAAAAGTAGAAGATCTCTAAAACTGCATAGTACACATAACCTACACTCCCATACCCAAATCACTAAAAAATTTTTTTGTTTTATTTCTTTTTTCTATATCGACAAAAGAGAGGCACAGAGTAAAAAATAGCTCACTTTTCCTTTTGTCTATTCTTTACTTTCAAAAGCTGTTCGAGATTTTCTGCATCTCTTGGCGCATTTTGAAGAGTCTCTATTTCTAATTCTAAATGTCTCTTTAGAGGACAGGATTAATTCCACTTAGCTCTCCTTTTCCTTGGACTGTTGATCTCATTATCATTCTTCGGCTCGACTCGATCATTTTTTTCCTTATTCTTTCAGTTCTCCTAGACTTGGAGAGATTTATTTAGTTATCATGATCAGGCGATGATAGCAACCTCAAAACAGAAAGTATACAACTGAAAGATGATAAGAAACATGAATCCTTATCTACCAGAGACTTGAGTAATTACTTCAGATGCTGACCATGACACTCTTTGCAAGCAGCACTAGTAGTAGTGGACTCCTTGTCAGACAAGAAAGGTAAGGATGGTACTGGTTATGGAAATCAGAGTAATAATGATTCCATTTTAGAAAAAGAAAACTCAAAAAATGAAGATGATAATAATAATGGCAAACCACTAGCTAAACTACTTATTGTAGATGATGAGTCTGACATAGTCCAAGTTCTCAAGCTAGGTCTTCAAAAAAATAGATTCTTAGTCGATGCATTTACCAACCCAGAAGAGGCATTACAGAGCTTCAAATCTAATGCAGAGGCTTACTGTCTAGTGCTGTCAGACGTCCGAATGCCGGGGTTGTCAGGAATACAACTAGCAAGAAAAGTCAAAGAAGCCAGTCCAGGTATTAAAGTTATCCTAATGACTTCTTTTGAGATAAGAGATGACGAGTTTTCTAAAGTATTTCCTTCTACTAGTGTTGATGGCTTTGTTCAAAAGCCAATTGGTATCAAGGATCTGACTAAAAAGATTGTGAGTGTTATAGGCGAAACCAGGAGAAGGAAAGAGGAGCAGAGGTAGGTTGAAGAACTTGAGGATTGAGAGCGAGAATAATAACGAATCAATCATGAAATGGTTTGAGGAAGAAGTAGGAGATGGAGAGAATAGTATCTTAGCATACCCTGATTTGCAGTCAACTCGCCAGATTTATGCAAAGTATGTTAAAGACCAATTATCAAAAGAAGAGGGTGTTAATTATAGCAGTAATAATAGTAATAATAATAGACAGACAAAATACTCCGTGACATGAAAGTCACAAGCATTAAGGGTCCTAGCTCAAGAAGTCGATTTTATAGAATGAAACAACAGACAGATAGACGACGAGTTGCAAAGAATGTCAATTTAGAATAATTGGGTTATCAAAGACTATGAGGAATACGTTTCAGAATAAGAGATCAAAATGATATAGATTCTTTCGGATTATCATGATCATGTGATAATAGCTTATATAAAAGCATGAAAGGGCTAAATCTGTAGCATAGTAAGACAGCCAAGCCTTATCTACTATCAAGACTAATATAGTTATATGTTGATTTCACTTTTTGCAGGTGCTACCAGCGAGCGGTGGTGGCCTTGCACTTGCCGAATAACAAAAGCAAGGAAAACGATCGCAAGAATAATCTTTGTAGTCTTATTCCACAAAACGAAGAGCCAAATAAAAATGGTAATGATGAGAATAAAAGTGACAAATCGCTAGCTAGAATGCTCATTGTAGACGACGACCGTGACATTGTTCATGCTATCAACTACGGTCTTCCGAGAAATCGATTCCTAGTCGATGCATTTACCAACCCAGAAGAGGCATTACAGAGCTTCAAATCCAATGCCAAAGACTCCCGTCTAATGCTGTCGGACATCCGAATGCCAGGTTTGTCTGGGATGCAACTGGCAAGAAAAGTCAAAGAGATTAATTCAGACGTCAAGGTTGTCCTCATGACTTCCTTTGAGATAAGAGATAGCGAGTTTTCTAAAGTATTTCCTTCTACACAAGTTGAGGGCTTTGTCCAAAAGCCAATTGGGATTAGAGATTTAGTTAACAAGATTGTGAGTGTTATAGGCGAAACCAGGAGAAGGAAAGAGGGAGAGGGTAAGTGAAGATGTATAGGGTTGAAAGCGAGAATAATAACGAATCAATCATGAAATGGTTTGAGGAAGAACTAGGAGATGGAGAGAATGGCATTGTCATATACCCCAATTTGCAGACGTTCCGCCAGATTTATACGCGGTATGCTAAAGATCAACTAGCAAAAGAAGAAGATGAAAAAATTAATAGTAAAGGCAATAAACAATCAAAGCCAAGAATCATACTTATCGCAACTTTTTACGAAACAATCGACAGCGTAAAGCATAGCCTCAGTGCTGTAAGTGTAGACGCACAGAGCCTTATAGACAACGGTTCATTAGTAATAATAGATTCGTTTAGCTCTTACTATCCAGACATCGATGGCATGAAAAAGCTGGTAGCATACCTTTCAGACCGTGCAAGAAAAGAAGGTAGTGATGGAGTTACTGCCATTGTGGATATGGGCTTTTTCTTTCTATTTGGTGGAGACGGCAGAGCTACAGAATTGATAAATTATGAGGCATCCTTAGCACCAAAAACAGAAGGTGGCAACGTCAAAGGCTTTAGCTGCTATCACGGAGGAAACTATAATACTCTTAAAGATTCTCAGAAAGAGCAGCTTGCCCAGCGTCAGAAAAAAAAATTGCTTGAAGTCACAGGAAACATTACTTCGTGAGATATCCATCAAAAGAAATAGAGAAGGAGAGACTTGTTTTAGGAAGAAGCACTTTCTTTAGCAGCTTCAAGCAACATTGAATTTACCTTGTTAATCAGAGATTCCATGCTTACTGGCTTTACTGCAAACTCATCGGCTCCATAATCCATTATCCTTGTCTTATTCTCTGATAGTCCCCTATCTGCTAAAATAAAGACCTTCACACTCTTGTTCATCTTTTTTGCATTTAGGATGAGCATAGCGCTTCTATCCGAAGCTAACTTTCCGTCAACTGTAATTGCATCGATCATACCTCTTAGTTCTGCTAATTTGTCAATACATTCCTTGGCAGATAACGCTTGATAGGTTATCGTTCATGCGCAATTTCTTCAAGTTAAACGGCAACATTTGCATATCATGGTGCATTCAGAGAACACAATCGCATCATTAGCCGTGATATTGTTTTTGGCTTCGCACTATTCAGCTACCTTTAGATCATTTGTCAATAGCCCATTCACTTTACCTCACTTCATAAGTAGGCGTCATTCATCCGAACCTGTAACCTAAGACGATCGTTTAAGAAAAATAGCCGTTAGCCAACATCCCATGTTAGTCATTTCTCATTATTCTTCATTTCTCTGTGCAGAATGAATCTTAGCACCTTATGATTAATACCCTCTCCCTTTCCTTTTGAGACCGATTGAGATGCTATTGCAAAAAGGATTCCAAGCCCCGTTGCAGAGGTACCTAACCATATAATGTAGTCATTATCAATATTATTCCATCCGCTACTGGAAAAGAGTCGTAAAAAAATATGTAATAGAATACTAACCAATCCCTGACCTGTTCCAAGCATTACCAGAAACTTGCCCCAGTTTACTCTGTTGGCTGCAAACAATCCTGCACCGATCAGGACTGTAAAGCCTCCCAGCTGGCTCAAAAAGGCAAGAAATCCAATAGGCGCTACAACATACTGCCAAAATTCTTGAGCGGTATGCAATCTGACTTGCTCTCTAATTAAGTCATAAACAGCTAGATTTGCCTTGTACCCAGATATCAAAAACAAAATACCGGAGATAAATGCAATTCCCGCTGCCAATCTATTCCTTGTCGTCCCATAGCGAATGACCTGCAGTCTATCAATTATTTTCCTATTTTCACTTTCACCTTGGTGCAAGGATTCAAAATTCTTCATGTTGATAGAAGAGTATTTCGTTTTAGCTTCAACAGCGGTAACTCGAACCCTTATGCCCTTTTTGCTCACCGATTCTGCTAGAGATGTGGGAATAAAATATTTTGCCAAGATGATGAATCCTTTTCTAACTACCATGTAGTCAGCGACTACTTTTCTCAAGAAACCTATTTTCTTGCCATCACTAGAATATACTGGCTTGTTCAACAGTCTTGTCCAATCTGCAAAGGGATCATTAATTTGTGTCATGGAAATATCATGCACACTCTAAGTAGTAGTCAACAGACGTATTATGACTTGGCTCAACTAATCGGAGAAGAAATGTAGCTTACGTTGGTCTGCAATGGAATATTGCTACATTATAGATTATGATAACGCATGTATATGTCTCCCAATTTCTTAAAAAGAATATAAGAATTGCCCTCTAGAGTGTATTCAGATTTGTTGAGCAGCAGCATTATCTAGTGGAACTTTTCTCCCCCATGTATGCAATTAGTCTTCTAATTCTTTTGTCAGGTCCTGGCCCGATAAGCAGCCTATCTTCATAGGTTAGGTTACAGTCACTTGAGATTCCATGTCTCCATGCTTAGAGCATGAGATCAGTGCCATCCAGATTAGCACTTTTTACATCTTAATTGTTAATGCATTATGCATGATTTCAAATCTAGCAGGCAAGACACCAATAGGCTCACCATCGATTGCGACTGTTACGTCTCTTTCCTTTGAATCTATTGAAACTTGCTTAACCTGCGTGTAGAAAATGTTGTCCTCTTCACCATAATCGCCATCTTTCATGTTGACAAGCTCATCTAACATTTTAAGGCTGCTAGAATCCTTCAAAATGACTAAATCGAGCTTTCCATCCGACATATCTGCTTTAGCTGCTGCCTTGAAGTCCCCTCCTAGAAATTGGCCGTTTGCAACTATAGTCATCGTCATGTTCGCCCTGAACTTTCTCTGCCCATTGTCCAGCGATATTTCGCATTCATTGCTCTGGTAACCTGGAAGTGTTGAGACTATGCCAGCTATGGTAGAAACAATCTTGCTGTTTACTACCTTTCTTACCTTTTTTGACCTATCAATTATTTCTGCACCAACGCCCATTTCAGCAGCATTCAGAAATATTCTTGTGTTCACAGTCGAATGATCTTCAGGATTTGTAACTGTTGCACTGATAACCCTTCAATTAAGCACTTCTAAAATGGTGGGCCCAAGGGGGTTTGATTCCTGCATGTAAAGGGGTTCAACTTTGCAAGCTTTATGCTTTCTGATGGACTGGATTAGACATTAGGCTCTACATAAGTTATATTAGCTTTGTAACGCGCATAGACGCAATATATATGGTCAGGAATCAACGTAGTTAAAAAATAATAGCAGGGGAATAATAGCAAAATGGTAATAAAGATAGCGATTATCCTAGGGAGCACTCGTCCTGGCCGCAATGGCGAGGCAGTAGCTCGATGGGTCTACAATGTTGCAAATAGACAAAGAAGGAACGATGTCGAGTTTGAGTATGTTGATATTAAAGACTTCAACCTCCCACTCTTAGACGAACCTATTCCACCTTCGCAAGGTCAGTACACTAAAGACCACACTAAAAGATGGTCGGCTAAAATCGATTCTTTTGATGCTTTTATCTTTGTGACAGCGGAATACAATCATGGAATTCCAGGTGCACTGAAGAATGCAATCGACTTCCTTTACAAGGAGTGGAATAACAAAGCTGCAGGGTTCGTCAGCTATGGCAGTACTGGTGGTGTGCGTTCAGTGGAACATTTGCGTCTGGTTATGGCTGAACTTCAAATTGCAGATGTGCGTGCACAAGTCACACTATCACTCTTTACAGACTTTGAAAACTTTACAAAGTTTAAACCTGCTGCATTTCAGGAACAATACGTCAATACGTTGCTCGACCAAGTCTTAGCATGGGGCAGCGCTCTAAAGGCTCTTCGGACAAAAAACTAGCCGAATATCCTTTCACTGCGGCATCATCGAACCCGTTATTTCTTGTCTTACTTGAGATATGAAAAATAATTGATTTGCCGCACTCCATTGTGCATCACTTGAGAACGAGAACTCTAATAGGTTATCGGACCATGACAAAAAATGAAAGTTGTTGTTGTCAGTGGATTCCTCATTTAGAATTGTTCACCTCGGAATCAGGTACCTGCTCTCCCCTCGATCTTTCCAGCAGCAAGCTCCTTAAATGACGTATTCATGTCTCCAAATCCAATCTTCTTCGCCCTCGCCCGTATCTTGCCCATCTTTGCAAGAGATAGCACTTCGCTAAGCTCAGAGATACTTCCCCAGCTGCTGGTAGTCACTTCCAACTCATTGACGAGCCCAGCTGTAAACTTCAGAGTGCCTCCAGCAAGACCAACGACGACAAGCTTCGATTGCCTCCCTCCCATCGAGTATGCTTGGGCTAGTGTTGCATCTGCTCCTACGAAATCAATCATCCCCTGCGCACCTTCGTTGTCCGTAAATTCCTTTACTTTTTTCACAGGGTCTTCGCTCTTGCTGTTAACGATTACATCGGCCCCTAGCTCCTGTGCGATAGTCAGTTTGTTATCATCTACATCAATAGCCACAATTTTTACAGATGGTGTCAAGAGCTTTGAGTGACTGTACCCCAAACTGACCTAGGCCTCCACATCCTATGATTGCAACAGTGCTGCCTGGATATAGAGTAGGAGGGAGCTTTTTCATAGCTCTATAGGGAGTAAGACCGGCATCAGTAAGAACCGCCGCCTCAGCCAGATCCAGTCCCTTGGCGGATAGCAGATATCTAAATGTGGGTACCTTCAGGTATTCCGCGTAGCCCCCTGTTTGTCCTATGCCCACCCAATCCTCAATATTCGTCATCTGCTCTTGCCCGGTCCATGTGAACCGGTCCGGTTTCCTAGACCATCCTCCATAGACCACGACTGGATCGCCCTTCTTAAAACCAGATACCGCTTCGCCAACTTCATCTACCGTCCCTGCATTTTCGTGACCGAGCGTGAAAGGAAATCTTGGAATTATTTTAATTGAGCCGTCCATTAAATGGATGTCAGAGTGGCAGAGCCCAGATGCTTCAATTCTTACGAGTACTTCCTCGCCTCGTATCTCAGGGATTGGAACCTCTCTTATTTCAAGCGGCTTCCCGTAATCTATCATTTGGACAGCGGTCATGGTTCTTGACATTTAGGTCGATAAAAGATACTTCTCCTCCATCTTATATTAGACTTGAACACCTTTCGCAGCCGATCTTGTTGTGATTGTAATTCTAGAGCCGACCTGATAATATTTTTACCTTCATAATATCATGAGCCGTTCACAAAAGAGTTATAGTGGCACCCCAAAACCTTTAAGACTCAGGCCATTCTCTCCGCCAGTTGTGTGAAAGATTGGACCACGTACATATACAAGGGATTCAATTTCCTCTCATAGCGTCTTAGACAAAGGTATCAGAAAATAAATATTCAGAAGGGCTTTTAAGTATGCTTCCGCCATCTTGCACTTCAGTTCCTGCAATTATGCCGACGGAACTCTGAGCATTAACGAATGAGCAGTAACAACTGTCACACTATGAATATTGTTTTGGATCTTGTCTTACATGCCATCTGCATTATGTCATTTTTCTGTAATGATTAACTGAAGTGGTCATAACGCGAGAAACAGGAACGGAATCGAGCCTATTTATTCGGCTTCTCTTCCATCTCAAACAAGAGAAAAATATGTATTAAGTTTACTTATTGTAAGATGAAGAAAACAAACTGTGTTTTATCATGATATTGCTTCAATGAGGATATTGAAGCAATAAGATATGCCTGCATGCAATGTAGGGATAGATTATAAAAAAATGGCTGCTACTGATTTACTGTCATGAGGGTGAATTCAAGTGGTAACTCCTAAAACTCCCCATCATTTTTCAAGGCTTTCTGTGAATCTTTTATTAATCGTAACAAGCACGGTACCAGATAGGATGTCACGTATCATACTTGTGCCCCATGATGGATACCAGATGTCAGATAGCGCTCTAAAATACGCTATCGAAATTGCAAAAGGTTTGAACATGAATATAAAGCTCATCAGGGTAATAGAAGAAGTTCTAGACATTTCAACTATGAGTCACTGGAATAATATTGAACGGGCGCGAGTCAAAAGGGATGTAGAGAAGCTCAGGGCCCAGATTCGACAGAAGGAATACAAGAAACTCGAGGAATTGGTTTCATTGTGTAACTCAAGAGGTGTTAAAGCATCCTCATTAGTCTTAGAGGGGGATGCTGCTGAAAAAATAACCTCAGTAATTAATAAGGAAAGACCATATCTCGTAGTAGTTGGTAGCAGGAGATTGCCGTCTAGAGGCTTGTCAAAATTAAAGACTTTAGGCAGTGTTGCTAGGAAAATAACTGAAGAATCCAAATATCCTGTCCTTGTAGTAAGATGATCCGCATCTGTTTGCGGGTCAACCACAACATTTGCATCTCGGTCGTTATTATTGTTCCGGAAACAATATTGATGATATCTATTGTAACTCTATCAGCACTTTGGGACATTGCGATTTCTGTATCTACATTTTCTCTCGACACTGTATGGTATAAGATCATGATATGACTCTATGGGAGTATTCTATGCAATAGCTTATAGGAAAGGTCCCTTACACACATTATTTCATAACCATATTATTGCCAGACGAGCGGAAACAGCAGAGCTCCCTCTAGGCGTCTTCTCTTCTTCTCTTATCTTCCTTCACCACGCATGCAGACCGCAACCACGCGAACTACCACTTCAGCGTAACTCGCTACCTTGTACCCCTTTTTTATTGTAAGAATGTTAATCGCTTTCGCCATGTTATCTCCACTTCCGCAATCCCAAAGGAGCAGATAAGGCTCTGGTAGGTCCTCCAATGATTTTTCACCTTTAACCATCGTCACTGCATTTATCAGCTTGGTGTTGCTTTGTTCTTCTCTTTTTTCTTCTTTTGTCATTGTCCAATCAAGCGCCTCCCAAGGGTTCAAAGATCTTACCGTCTTGGAACCGATAGCCATAGTTAGCCTGTTAGAAGTGATATCATAGCGGGCCCGGGAGAATCCGGTAGAAAAACATTCAAAATTGAGACTCAATGCAATTAGAAGGCGGGTTCGGTGGGATTAGTTCCCCGCATATAAAGGGGTTCTACGGCTGCAACTCATAGCATGGAGTGAAGAATGCAACAAAGTATTCTATGATCTAACCATTGCAAATGAGCATCAAGAAAAGGAAAAACATAGAGGAATTAATTAAAGATTAAATGGTAATAGTACTGTAGTTAGATTATAGCTGCAAAGAGCGACATTAAGAATTAGAAATAATGATCGACGGTAATTCAAGACAACAATAACCATCAAAATTACGGTAGAATGGAACTATAGGTATGTTCAGGAGATTCGAAAGGTAGGAATAAGTTATAGACGGAACGTAGAAGAATGCTCTTAGAAGAGGATAGCTAGGACTATAATGAATGTAGCAGGAAAAGAGTTATGACCGCTTATCAGGTTATGAAGTCCTTAACTGGCGAAATGGTTTCCGACCCCGATCTTCTAAGTCAGGCGAAATTCTAAAGGACGGTATTACTCTATCTAACTCGTATTGTTACAGCGCGATCCTAGTATACAAAATCATATGTCTCATGTGGCTACAACACATACTACGACTATACTGAAGTGCTCTTGGAGAAGAGTGAGCTCTTTATCTTCAATAGAGTGCATTATACATTTACTTATGTCAGGTCTAATAGACGATGCAAAAGATGCTGGAGACAAGATGAAAGCAGGAGCAAAGGCAGCTGGAAAGAAAATGGAAGACCCAGACCGTGATGCAGGCACTGAATACAACAAGGAAAAGGTCAAAGAAAAAGTAGAAGATCTCTAAAACTGCATAGTACACATAACCTACACTCCCATAACCAAATCACTAAAAAATTTTTTTGTTTTACTTTTTTTGTTATATCGACATAAGAGAGGCATAGTGTGAAAGTTAGCTGACTTTTCCTTTTGTCTTTTCTTTGATTTCGGAAGCCTCTCTAACTTATCTACATCTCTAAGCGCATTTTGAAGAGTCTTAACTGTGATTCTAACTAATGCTAGTAATCAACGGGTTTGGTGGGATGGGAGATAGATTTGGCTTGATAATTCCACCCAGCAAATAGCCGATATACCAATGGGTTAGGTGGGATGCAGCTGAAAATTGAGATGGATCTACAAATGGAGTTAGATGCCATCGACATTCTTACCTATCATCCTTTTTAGAATCTATTTTCCTTCATAGTGCCAACATTGTTTGCAATGTGCGTTCTGTTATTAACCATAAAGCCACCGTAATTTTATGAAAGAAATTATTACTATAATGATCATGCTTGTCCTGTTAACTTCCTCATTTGAGATGGCAAACGGTCATAAGCCACTTAAAGTAGTCGACAGCAATAACGATTTCTCAACTGCAAAAGAAATTCCAAACCACAAGATTTCTTGGGGAATATATGAAGAGCTAAGCGGAAGTAATGACGTCCACTATTACAAATTTGCTGCTGACGAGGGAGATAGGCTGTACGCCCAAATATCAATCCCCAAGCTGGAAAAGTTCTCTACATTTGTGCCATCTATTGCATTGGTTGGCAGCAATGTGACTGCAGGCAATTTGGAAGCGGGATACTCTGTTCGGGAATATGCTCATGATATTGGTGACTTGCCGTTTGCAATCCCTCCCGGGATGAGGGCTATAGTGGTAGATTATAACGGTCAGATTCCATCAAGCGAATTTTATGAGCCATTTACTCAGACATCGTACTGGGAGAGGCAAGAGATAGTGATCAATAGTTTGCCGTCTGTTGGTACATATTACTTAGTTGTATTTGACAGAAGCCTGGTACAAGACGAGGGGAAATATACACTTGCAGTCGGCGAAATTGAGGATTTTTCACTATTAGACTTTTTCACTATTATTCCCTCTGCATGGCTTGACACGAAATTCTTTTTCGAAGACTATATCAGCCCTACAATTGCAATTTCGTTGCTGGTTGTAGTGCCCTCATTGATAACGATATTGCGGGTAAAGCAATTAAGGAGAAGATATCAATCCAAAACGCTGCAGCATCGGTAATCTTTCTTTCTCAAGGCAGATTATCGTGAATGATAGAAATGGATCCGCTAGAATTTGAAGCCCTATGAATTCTATTTCTACATAAGGTAACGCGGGTTCGGTGGGATTAGGTTCCCTCATGTAAAGGGGTTCATACGCATTAGCTTTAATCTTTGTCCTTAGGACGAAATCATTTAGTATTGTTATAGAAGAATTTTCTTTGAGCCAAATTTGGGTAGATTAGGATAATTAAGCTTGTTGAGGATGATCTTCGTTCATTAAGGGATCATATCATAATTTAATAATTATCCAAATGGAAAGGGTTGTGCTACTGCATCACATTACTCCTCTATCGTCAGTTGCCCTTTCATATATGGGTGTAGAGTGCAGTAATAGTCGTATCTTCCTGTATCTGCATTTATTGTAATTTCTTTACTAGCCTGTCCAGGGCCGATAATACCGGAATCAAAGATTGCTCCTGTGGATGCTACTATGATTGCTTTATTATTATTCTCCTCCTCTTGCTCACTAACCTGAGCATTGGTAGTATTGCTCACAGATCCCTGTGCATTAAACGCTAATGGGATAAAACAAGAGAAGAGTTCCAACAACAAATACCATTCCTGCAAATATAATTGAGGAGAAGGCGGGACTGTGTTTCCTATTCAATGAAATTGAAAGAGTTGAGAAACTCATGCACTTAAAGGGTTCCCAAACCATAGTATTCTTTTATTCATAATGACAAAATCCTGACGGGATTATGTATCGCAATAGCGTGAACCTGTTATTTCAACTCTAGGCAAGAAATACTACTAATTCCACCACCCTCATGAATTGTACAGTGGATATGCTTCTCAATTTGGATTGCTGCTACCTCCAGGTAAAAGCATCTCGCCCATCATGAATTCGCTGAGCCTCTGATACATTGGTCTGTATTCTATTGTGATATTCTCACTAATGCTCGCTGCCAGCGATTGGCTGTTTATGATCGCCCTAAATATATCCTTGTCAGTAATAATGCCAACCATCTTTCCTTCTCTATCTACTACTGGAAGTCTACGGATGTTGTTCAGTTTCATGCTTTGGATTGCGTCTTGAATGGAACTTGCGGCATCTATGGTGATGACTGGCTTGCTCATTATGTCACGTGCATATAGCTCGAAGAAGAGTTGAGGATGATGTCTGTGCAGACTCCAGCTATGCGCACAATATCTCTTTCAGTAATTATACCTGATAAATCCTCTGCGTCGTTACTTCTTACTATAACTACGCTTCCAACGTTGTTCTCACTCATCACCTTAGCAATCGCGTTGATGCTCTGATTCTCTTCGGCTGTCTTGACGTTTCTGACCATGATGTTAGAAACTGGTACCGATTCTATGCTCATACACAATACTACTTCAATAATGATATTTTAGATGTAGGAATCTTGTGCAATGCAGTGCAATTAGGCGAGGACCAAGCTACTCCCTAATGGTGTTCTCATATATGGCACGCTTGCAAGACTTTTAAGACACACTTTTACTAAACTCTGTCAGTGCCTGAAGATTATCGAGCCACGCTAAAGGATAATACCTATCAATCACGGAGAACTCGGAGCGTAACATTCAGGCTAGATTCAGCAGTAATAGATGAACTTCAGACGGAGGCAAAAAACAGAGAGATCTCTCTCAATGTGCTTGTTAACCAAGTCCTAAAAAGATACGAAGAATGGGACAGGTATGAGAACAAGATAGGCATGATGCCTGTTCCAAAGATGATACTCTCGAGCCTGATAGACAAGGCCATATCTATAGCAAAGAGCAGCGGAATCAAAGACGTTGACCATTATCGAGATGAGGTCATCAAGCAAGCAGCCGAATTGGCGTTCTCATTGATGAAGGATTCTGTGACCGTTCATGAAGAAACAGTACAACCTATGGGTGGTACTATCCGTTCTCGAGGAATATATGAAAGTCTCAGGGATCAAGGCTGACCATAAGTTAGAAGGTTCCCGAAAGCATGTTTTTATAATACAGCATGAGCTCGGGGAGAACTGGTCACTATTTACAAAGGAATTGCTTGCACTCATTTTTGAGAAATTAGCAAACGTGAGGGCTGAAATCAATGTGACAGCTAACACAACAGTAGCTGAAGTCGTGCTAGGCTGATGAACAATATTGAACTATACTGTCTTTATTGCATTGCAGTGCAATCCTACTAGTTAATTACCCCATACTCTTCTATCCAGAGTAATAAACAGGAGATATATAGTATCTTTGAGGGCTAAAAGCAAACAATCAAGGCCTCTCGCAGGCGAAGAAATAGTGGTACGCTATTTCAGATACATAGATAGTAAAGACATTGATAGCATGCTTGATCTTTTTGACTACGATGCAATAGTGTATGAGCCATTTAGTAAAGTAGGAGGACTACGTGGAAGATCTGCAATAGAGCCATTTCTTAAGGTTGCAATGATGGCCAACAGTGAGCTGAGACGCACAGTCAAAATAGAAAAAACTAAGAAGGCTAATGATAATGAAATTACGGCATTGATAACCTTTGAAAAGGGGGAGAAGGTCAAAGGCAGATTTACGTTTGAATTCACAGAGGATGACTCAGAGGAGAAAAGGATTAAATCATTGCATATTGAATTTCTTTAGCCCAAGATCTATATAACAAACATCTTGCCTAATTCTTACAGGAGAGAGATATCATATGAAGAAAATTGAGATCATAGTGCCAGACAGGCTATTTAACGACGTGAACAGAATAATAAGAGACGCACATGCAGGCGGGATGACCCACTACAGGGTCGAAGGAAGAGGAAAGATCAAGGCAAAGCCAGTTGCTATTGCTAGAGGAACTAGACAATACACTCCAGAATTTATCCCTCGGATAAAAATGGAAGTCGTCGTAAATGACGACCAAGTCGATGGTATTGTGAGTAAAATTGGTAATGAACTTGCAAATCCTGCTGTGGGAGGCAAGATCTTTGTAGTTGATGTGGCGAGAGCTATTGATCTTGCCACAAAGGAGCAAGACGAAAGAGCTCTCTAATCAGCAAGGCATCCTTTTTGAGCTCTCACTTACCATCTGAAAATATAACGAAACCTACTGCAATGCAGTACAATGAATCAATTGATAAGAAAACTAGAAGAAGACCGAATAGCGTAGTATTGAGCTCGTAGGCTGTTTATTAGCTCTATGAGATCAGCTTCGGATGCAAGAAAATCCTGCTTGTTAAGTATGTAGACCATTTCAGGATGTTGTTGTTATCCTTGTTGTTGTTCTCTGATAAGTTGATGCTCCGATATGGAGGGCCGCTCTCGCTTGTATGTTATGGATATTGTGTCGCCAACATCATAGGGACAATCCCCTATCGTCCGTGGCACATCATCCTCAGCTTGTACTGTGCAGGTTCCTTGTTCTTTTATTATCACTTGCGTTTCTTCAGTTATGTTTGGTGCAAAAAGGACATCTATTACTTGAAAGCCTGAAATGACAAATACAATAGCTACGCCAGCAGCAATCAAAATTATTGCGATCTTGCCAAGTGAAAGACCTCCTACACTCATATTTGCACTGTAGATGCCTATAATTAATAAGCTTGCAGCAAACATATCTACGATCTTACGACTCTTCTTTAGAACGTAGTAATAGTAGCTTTTAGTAAGAAATAATGGATATGCCTGATCTGGGTATTTATTCTATCCTGGACAGGGTCTATTTTAACCATTAGAACTAATTCAAAACTACATTATTGCAACTCTTCATGCTTGGCTTAAAGGTCTGACAGAATGTCATTTGACTCTTCAATAAGATGATGAAATATGTCAAGTTAATCCTGGCATTCAATTTCAAATTATTAGCCTAACCCATACTGCAAAGGGTAGGACAGTCGTGTGTGTCATATTAGATCATAGTAGAAAAAAGGCGAGAAAAGAGTGTGATTGTAAAGGGGCTACTTTACGTCGACCCTCGTCGCTTGGCTCTCACTCTCTGTTGGATTCTTCTTCGGTAGACTAAGTCTTAGAATACCATTTTCTACTTTGGCAGAAACCTTTGATGGAATTATTTCCTCTGGCAATGGCACATTGCGATAGAATGACCTGTACAGCCTTTCGGTGTATACATATCTTTTGCCCTTTTCTTCACCCTTTTCTGAATGCTTGCCCGAGATTTCTACAGAGTACTTGGTCGCCTTGACATCGACGTTTTCCTTTTCAATTCCAGGAATCTCCAATTGTAGCTCAAAGCTGTTTCCTCTGTCTACCAATTCATAAGGCGCCATTCTCATGTCTCTTGCTTCAAACATGGAGGGCAACTCCCAGTCCGTTGGAATAGACCAAGGGCGCGTCATCATCCTTTCCATTTCTCTTCTAAAGCTATCAAAGACGCTGTCAAACTGTCTAGCTGGAATCATAGGCCTTTTCTCTTCTTCATGCTTCCTTTCGCTCGATGAGCTCATAGAATTAAGTGAGGTCGAGATATTATTTGAAGCCTTTGATTGCAGTGCAAGACAGAGTACTCCTTAACCCTATATCATCTTTGCAATGATATCTTGAGTGTATGGGTCGCAAAAATAACACAGTCGATGATACCCTGGTTGAGGATTATATGACCATAACAACTGTGACTATGAATTTTAAGAATAGTGTTTTGGATATTGCAAAAAAGATGCTGGCGGAAAATATTAGCTCAATTGCTATAACAGATGATGAAGGCGAAATTATTGGCATCCTTACAGAACGCGATATGATAAAGATCGTTGCCAATGAATTGCCGCCTGGTGGCATAAGTGCAATGTCTTTGATGTCATTTCCAACAATCAAGGTAAAAAAGAAGGCACCAATTGAAGAAGCAGCCAAAATTATGGCAACAAAGAAGCTAAGACACCTGATAGTCGAAGATACTTATGGTAAAGATGTTGTAGGTATTATCACAGTGACTGATTTGGCCAGATATCTTAAGCAGAAATCTGAAAGTGGTGAAGTTCTATCATCTTCTGAAGTATGGGAAGTATTCTTTTGATTGCATTGCTGGAAAATGACCAAAGTTCAACATATTTGATATCCTGCCTTCGTATTGGGGCAGTGCCAATACTTATGGCGTATTAGGCTGCCAAGTTTTCTAACCTTTGCACTATCTCTACTTGAGCCTGATTCGTATAGAATATACCATAGAGATTTGGCCGAATGTCTACTATGGTTGATTTTTTGGATTTTAGTTTGGTACCATGTACTAATAATTGTTAAGTTCCATATGATCGGGTGTGAGATTAATGAAACCAGATAATACAAGAGACAGGAGCAATAGCAGCAACAGAGCAGCCAAAGCAATGTCTGCTATCCCTGCTATAGGGATAGTAGTTGCGGCATCACTACTGCTATCTGGACTATCCACTATCGGCAGCTACCATTCAGTCTTAGCACAGCAGGCCATGCCCCAAGGAGGAGGAATAAATGCTAATATCACAGCAGGAGAAGGAAATGCTACCACTACTACTGGCGGAGCTGCGGGAGGGAATCAATCAGAGGCAAGAATGCATCTAGAAGAAGTACGCACTGCATTACAAAATAATGACACTCAGGGCGCACTAATGCACTTGGATATAGCAATCAACCTACTGGGTAGCGGTGGTGGCACTCAGGGCAATATGACTTCTAGTGCAGGGCTCAACAAATAGCACAGGCTGAGTGGAAGAGGCTGCGGTATAAGCTCACAGGAAATACCACCACTATTTGCGGTCGAGGCTATAGAATCTATACTACATCAATGACAAATAGACACACTCTATCTGTCTCATCACCCTATCCACTCCCCTAATTTTTTTGCTCTATATACAAGATGTAAAAGTCTCTGAGCATATTGTCGTTATTGAGATAGTAATACATCATACTAATCGGCTCTCTGATTAGAATAAAATTCTATTATCTTTTGACATTTATTAGCTGCTGATGTTGTTACAGCCTACGTGGGCTTCTCCTCAGTCCGAGACCGTGTGGGAGATCTCTACATTCAATTTTTTATCCTTGGCTAGTAATTCTAGGTATTACTTCATCGCGCCTGTAGCGATCATGCTACTTGTAACAGTTGTGGGAGCAATGGCAGGCGGAGCGGGGTTTCTACTAAACCACTTTAGAAAATGATAAGCCTTGATAGATGAAATGACTTTGCTGATGCAAACGGAATAGTCTAAATTTCTCTGCTTGTTGCTCCTCCTGCGCTGGTCAGTCCAATATATCTAGTTTTTCAGTTTCTTCCGTCGACACTTGGATTTCATCTGGGCTATCACGTGTCGTTTGTAATACACTGGTTGGCTGGGGCATCATATTCCCTATTGCTATTTTAGGACACCCAAGGGAAATTGTCAGACACTTTTCACAGTCTGAGATTGGGCCATATGCAAGGCATTCTCTAAAGGCAAGTAGAAGTAGTTGGATAATGCAGGCTTTGTCTATTCTAAAAAGAATAACCAGAAAAGTGATTTATTATCGTACCACAAGGACAGGGCAGCTTGCATGTGATACTACACCACTTGCCACGCTTCCTAATACCAGTCGTTTTAGGCCTGCTCTCCCTTTTGTACCAATTACTATCAGATCAGCTTTTTGCTCAGCAGCATAACTTATGATAGATTCGGCTACGGATGGAAGATTGAAGATTGTATCTGATCTTACCTTGACACCCTCTTTTGCTGCCATTGATTTTACTTGTGAGAACCATTCCTCTGCACGTTTTTTTGCCTCTTCTATGTAGCTAGTGACAGTGACCATGCCGGGTCCAATGTATTCTCTGTACAGGCAGATCTACTACGGCATGGACGCAGATTATTTCTCCGTCTGTTAGCCTAGCAAGGTTGATGGCGTATTGGGCTGCACGAAATGAAAAGTCAGAGCCATCTAATGGCACTAATATTCTCTTTGGCAATTCATCGGAATTCCATGCAATACCTTCCGAATTTATAGAAACTTTAGGCGATGACGAGATCATATTGCTGACAACAAGCTTCTCCCGTTTAACTTCTTCTTTATTTTCCGATCCCATAATCTATCTTGATTCATTTTATAATTAAACATGGGGATGCAGTGCCTTGCAGTGTACTCGTTCCACTTTAATAAATTGCCATCAAACTTGAAGGCATATGACAACCAATCCAACAGACCTAGATAATAGGTCGAAGATTCATAGGCATTCAAGAAATGCGGTAGCATCCGTACTAACCATAACTGCATTAGTCTTTGCAGCCTATAGCGTAACAGCAATGTAGTCATCGTTCATCAGCAGCGGCCCACTACAGGCTCCCTATGCACAAGATGATCAGCAGCAGCAACAACAAGGCCAGTCAGCTGTAACAGATAAAGCTACAAGAATGTCAGCAGCAGTAGACGCAACACTGAGATATTATGCAAGGGCAATTGGAGCACAGTACGTGGAAACTGATATACGCCCAATTGCAGGTGCCGAAAATATCAATGCATTAGACGATGTCACAATTCCAAGTGTACCTATAACCGTGGAAGGGAATACGACAGGGATTGTAAGCATGGCAGATTACCTAATAGCCACAGGACTGCTTGATAAATCCCATGAGCTATTCATAGAGACTGCGAGGGAAATGCGTAACGTCACCTCTGAAGACGTCACTGAATTGCAGACTACATTGCTTCAGTTGAATTCACTCATCGAAAGCAGAGCACCATACAACCTAGCAGAGGACGTTGTCCAAAATCTCCAAGGTCACATACAAAGAACAGTGGCTAGTACAGAAGAATTTACT
The DNA here is from genome assembly GCA_963786915.1 of uncultured Nitrososphaeraceae archaeon. Classification (GTDB taxonomy): domain Archaea; phylum Thermoproteota; class Nitrososphaeria; order Nitrososphaerales; family Nitrososphaeraceae; genus Nitrososphaera. The sequence continues at coordinate 342,424 of CAWBAU010000003.1, read as the reverse complement.
CCTGGAACAACAACTACTGGTACCACTACTGATGGTGCAACTACTGACGGGGGTGCTACTCCTAGCGACAGTCTTGGCAATGCTACTGCTACTAATTCTACCTCTACAACACCGTCAGATACCACGGGAGCAGAAACTGGAACGACAAGTGATACAACAACAACAACAATACCATCAACACCATTGCTGGAATAATATAAAAGAAAGCAGAGCAAGCAATTAAAAGTTTTTTTGCTTGCCTAACTCTTTTTTCTTTTTCTTCTTAAACCCTCTACAGCTGCTCTCTATAATCCAGCTCAACTAACTATTTGGCTCTATTGTTAGAACTCCTGTGGTAGAGGTACTGTTGGTCGAGAAGAAGGTGTAGTTTCCAGGATTTAGATTAGATGCTACATATTCTACAAACCCTTTTGGAGGAATTGGACCAGTGTCAAATAATTTTCCTGCAAGAGGATCATCAGGGCCCATGCCATTTGTCATTGATTGAAAATCAGTATCATTGTTTAGCACAAGTATTTCCTCACCTACTTTTATCGTCGCATTGTTGGGCATATAAGTTACGTTTTCCTGCATGTCCTTGCCTATGATGATGAACGCTGTGATAGGACTAGAATCTATGTCGGGATGTACCAAGGATAGTAAATCTGTGGTAGTAGATGTGATGTTGTTGTTACCCCCTGAACTAACTTGAGCAAGGGCAGAGTTCTGCTGTTGCAGTAGTAGTATGGATTGTGGTGAAACTGTGACAACATATATCGGTGCTAGGACCAAGCCTGCCGTGACTAGAATCATTAAAACTTTATCCATAATAACACTCTAACACCAGAATAATTTTTAAGACTTATCTTTAGTTTACGGTGGTGTTATCATGCAGAAAATCCCTTTTCATCAGATGCCGTTCAAGGCGGTTACTGCAGGTTTTTCTAGCCTTGTGCCAGTGAAGATTTAGAAGTCAAAGTAAGATGTACTCTATCTATCAGAACCCTTTAGCCAAGCATGAAGGTCTGCCAGAACATAGTCCTCTATTGGCCCTAGAGGCTGAAGTAAGCCTTGGGCAGGATGAAATGTATGTCCAAGCCCCGGATATGTTATCATCGTATGGTCCGGAAACCTCATCTGAGTCAGCTTCTGCTCAAGGAGCAATGCCTGCTCTAGATATGTCTGATTATCCTCTTCTCCTTGAAGTATGAGAACACCTGTTGTAGGTCTAAGGTTCTCAATTGCAATAAGGTTGGGTGCTATTTCTTTATGAGATTGCAGCCAAGGATCTGCTGCTGTCTGTGCAAATAAAGCAAGCGCTGATGGTATCAGCTCTTGATCAATTTCTACCAGAGTATCATTGTTTGCATCTAATCCTGGATACCATTGCTGTTGTGTAATTGGCTGAGCGCTAACAGTGGTAGCAATGTCATTATTTGGAATCGTGAGCGTATCATTATCTGTAGTGGCAGCAACATTGTTGTTGTTGTTGATGATTGTCGCCGCAGTACCATTACTAGAAGGAGAAGAAGGCACTGTTAGATATTGACCCGGGTGAGATAGGACTTCTTGCAGTGAGAGCATGCCATCATGATTATCATCCTACAATTCGCGTGCGAACAGAATCGTCCTATTTACCAAGTTTGCATACATTATGTCATACAATGTCTGAGATGCAGCGCCCATCAAGACAATATTCTTTACATTGCGTGGATGCTCTGCGGCAACTCTTGGGGCAATAGTTGTGCCTTCGCTAATCCCCAGTATTGTAATATTACCTCTATCAACTTCGGGCTGCTGCATAAGCACATCTAATGCTACTTCTGCATCTCTTTGAAGCTGATGAACTGTAACATTCCCAAAGACTTCTGGGTCTACAATGGTAGCATTTTCACCAACTCCTCTTTTGTCGTATCTTAGCACAACGAATCCTCTTTCCGATAGATACTCGGCAATTTGCAAAAATATTCTTGCTCCATTCTCTGTTCCAGATAGTTCAGGTGGAATGTATCCATCCCTATCAGCCACGCCTGAGCCATGGATTAGCAGTACCGCTGGAAATGGTCCTTCGCCTACTGCAGGCACGGTTAGCTGTCCTCCTGTCAATATTTGCCGTTGTCTGTCCAATTCAATTGTAAGGTCCCTTCTCTCGATCGTTTGCAGAAGTTGTTGTGCGTCAGAAGTAGAAGATAAGATAGAAGGCAAGCAAACTGATGTAAGAATAACGACCAGAGATAATATCGGTCTTGCAATAGTCTTCATGAATAGAATTACAATATGGTACAAATCTTCGCAATATAGACCCTTAAGTCTGCCATCTTGATATTGGCATACATAGTTCTATAAAGTGCGAAGTTTCAGATGCCATTTACCAAAACGCTCTAATGCTAATTCGCTAATATCTCCTACTACGAAATGATATTGCAAGCCGCCCCTCGCACATCTTAAGTATTACCTATACAAATGCCTCATGTGATATGACGCAAATCAGAGATGAGGAAGGCACCCAACACTACTCAACGCTAGAAGCTTGGAACGTCAGGGAGACTGATTTTTCTAAGAATGGCAGCCTCTCTCAGTAAATGTCCACATCACAAAGTTGGTTTTAGGACGGTGCTCATTATGAAGTTACGTGTTTTACAAGTATTCGTACTTCTATCAAGACAACAGGACTTGATGGTCACTTTATGTATTAGCATTGAAAGCTACTTTCCCCATATCCTATATATTGCTGCCTACTCTACACGCTTGCAATCCCAAGCTGAAGACCGACTTGCTCAAACCTCTTATCTTCTCCTTCATTGAGCCTTGCACCGTCTTTCAAGGCAAAGACAATTGCAGATTCAAGCGGCGAGATGATTTGAAGTCCCTGACTCTTCAGTTCCTTCTCAATGTACCTTGCTGCCGCTACCTGAAAAACGGGAACTCAATCTTGTATCAAATGCAAATCCGTACTTGCCAGCAAGGTTAACGCCCTTCATCTTTCCAAGGAATTGCTTTATCGGTTTGGGTGCAGAGAATCCCTCAGTTGGAGCGCCTATTCAAATTATATCGTATTCTTTGAGTGTATCAACAGATACTACATCTCTTGCATTGATACAAATAACATGCTGAATGCTAGAAGATTCTTTAAGCCCTATTTCAAGAGATTTTGCAATCCTCTCTGTATTGCCATAGCGAGTATGATAAATGATTATGGCTTTCATGGCTACATACACATACCTCTGATAATAAGCCGATAGTATGTTATAGATTTAACCGTGAGGTATGCAGTGCATTGCACTGAATCCCTAAATCTTTTATCAGTTACTTTGGCACTTACTTCATGTCGTTTAGTAACAATAACAATCTCAAGAGCACATACGCCTGGCAAACTCTTCATAGAGTCGGTGGAATGGCTGCTCTGGCCGTTTTAGTGTTAATACCTGTCCAAATGGTGGTCTTCTTCCTCTGGCCACTACCTAGTAGTGTGATCGGCTGGTTTACACTCTTTCGTGACAATGCGCTTGTGGGGCTGCTTGACATGGATCTCTTATTGATTGTTGATTATCTCCTTTTAATCGGGGTTTTTTCTGCACTATGGGCTTCCCTCAGACGAGCCAACGAATCTTTAATGGCAATTGCCTTGATCCTTCAGCTTGTAGCTACAGCGACTTACTTGGCTTCCACTGTGGCTTTTGAAATGCTGACATTGAGTAACCAATACGCAACCGCGACTACGGAGGTGGAGCGGTCTATTTTCTTGGCAGCAGGACAAGCAATGCTCGCCACTTGGCAGGGTACCGCTTTTGACGTAAGCTACGTCCTTAGTGCCCTTGCCATTCTCACCGTATCAGCTGTTATGCTGCGGAGCCATCACCTCTTTAGTGAGACTACGGGGTATGCGGGATTGTCTGCAGGTGTATTGGCATTAGTACCACCCACAGCTGGGACGATTGGTGTAATCTTCTCAATTGTATCTCTTGTGCCTATGGTCATATGGTTGGCCCTTATTGCTCAGAGACTCTTACGCTCAGGGCCTCTTGAAAGAGATCCCATCCCATCCAAACAATCGTAATTAATAATTACTAGCATGGCCCGGCAATTGCGAAAGCTGACTGCTAGGCCCTTCTAATGTTGGGGCTAACTCACGTCCAAAATGTGAAACTATCATCTCAATAGTTAATGAGGGCTAGAGGTGTGAGCCTGGGCCCCTCTTCACACGCAAGAGGACAATGGCTAGCACTGCCACCCATGCCAAGTAACCGTAGACGGTAATGCGCTCCATGACCCCGAAGAACGGCGTAGACTGTTGTGCGGCAATCTGGGCACCACCCATAAATATTAACCACATGCCTACCACAAGGAGTGTCACGAGTGTCCCAATCGAGTAGAGCCGGAACCACTTTCTGTATGCAATAACTCCAAGTGCTATCATCAGCAGAATTAAAAGCACAACCACACCGGCGATAGTCCAGTGTATCGTATCGGTAAACGTCATCTCGGCTCCTCGTAAGTGCATTGGGAATTGCATCCACACGAAGCCGATGGCGCCAATTCCGACCAGCAGGCCTCCGATTAAGCGCAGTGCACGCCTTTGACCAGCAGCTATTACCCAGACGCACAATCCGAACGCTATCAGAAGCACATCATATATGATGCCAAGCGTAACGACGAGCGGTCTTGTCGGAGCGCCGATAGCAGAAAGCTCACTGATGGCTTGAGAGGTGAAGTTGTAGCCCTCCCATAGCATTCCTGCGACTATGTCAGTAGCAACATAAATCAGCGAAGCGAGGATACCGCACATGAGTAAGACCTTTAGTAACGTGCTTGCAGTTCCTATCTTCTGGATTGCACTATTCACAGTTCACAAGACGGGGGCGTTGACTATAAGCAGCTAGATTTCAGTGGCATGCATTGCACGACAGAGCAATCGGCAACCACATAATAGCATGTTGTTCAATGTTGTAAATGCAATTTGTCGTTTGAGTGGGGCTATTTGACAGTGGAAACGGCTCTGCTTGCCGCCATCGTGTTCGGAGCAATCTATGTTAAGAACTTGCTCGGCAAGCTCCATACTTTTGCTATCTCATTCATCTTCTTTTTAACCTCTTCTAAAATAGTGGGCCCAAGGGTCCCCGTGCTTTTAGAGGCGCTAAAATGAAGGTTTCAATTGAGAAGTACGTGAAGTTAGCTAAAAAGGTTTTGTATGTGTATCGGGACAGGCCAGAGGGATTCGAGAGAAAAACCTTCATAATTTAGACACAACAAAGTAGGCGTTATAGACTTCATCAGCATAACTGTGTATTAATTTTAAGTCCGCAATTGAATATTTGCGCTTATCATAAGTTCATAAGGATTGTCTTCTAAATCCAGCCAATTGTCTTCTTCTTATTGTCGTCTTCTCACTCTTACATCATAATTCTTCTTCTTTCTTCCCCAAATACCATTTGCGTAATTCAGTCAACTCCACGTATATCTTGACGCCCTCGTAAATTCTGTAATGCATATCCTTGTATTATCTCCTGAAGATCATAATCTCGAAAGTCCAAACCTCCTCGAACTACCACATCCTTGCAGAAGACGGTCGGCAGGGTTATGGAGAGGAAGATGCAAAACGCGTAATGCAAAGAGTAGTTAGCAACAAGAAGAATAAGAGAAAAGTTTGATGCAATATCTTGTCTCTCTCATCTTAAGGCATTAGCCACATACTCTAATTTTCTAGAAATATATGGTAATTTTTATACAATAAAATTTTCTGTACAGATAATCTTTAAAGGATATTATAATCACTTTTATACACGATATACATGAATCCAGAAGAAAAGTTAGTAAGACAATATTTTGGGCTTGGTGAGGGTAAAATTACTGAACACGAGATTATGGCTAAGGAAAAGATGAAGGAACACATGCAGTGGCATGAAAAGACTGAAAATAAAGCAAAATCAGGCAACTATGGTGAACGTTTTTTATTATTTCATAAAGAGTATATAGAAAAGTTTGATGCCTTCCGTATCTCTAAGGGTTATCTACCGATGTCTTCATGGAATCCATCACGCAAAATACCTGATTCGCATGCCCATGAAGGTTATATAGAAAAACGTTTTACGGACGACCCGTCTGGAACAGATCCTTCATGTAGAACACCAACATGGCTGACACTTGCAGGTGGCACAGATCCAGATCCCAAATATGGATATACGGCTCTCTATCAATTCCAATCTATTGATGAATTAGGTTGGGCTATTGATTCTAAATTTGGTAGCTGGCATAACAAAGTCCACAATACAATTGGCGGCGATATGGGAACACTTCATTCTCCAATAGATCCAATATTCTGGCCATGGCACAAATGGATTGATGAAATGCGTGCTACATGGATATGGTGGAGCATGCATCACGTAGTGATAGGAAGGAACCTTGGACCAATTCTGGATCTAATTGCAAGGCTCTTTGGCGACGGAAGAGGGAGTGACGTTCCCGCAAGGCCAGGTGAAAAGACAGTTATAGAGCCGCATTTTCCCCTTTTGTCGTATGATTCAAGATCAACAATTGATGCACTGATGGGACTTGTTATAAATCAGATATCCTATCAAATAAGCGATTCTAAATCAGGCGAATCACTTCAAAAAATAGCTATTAAATTATTGAATAATGCTGCTGAGCACATTTCAATACAATCATCAGATACAAAAGCTGAAGAAATTCAACAAAGACCATCAAATCGAAATAAAAAGCGAAAATAACTGTCTGTGTGTATGTGGGTGTGTGCCAATCAATCAATGTACTACAGCCAGTGTAAGTACATTATCCTACACTTTATGTATTGCTTGGATAATAAGGCCAAAATGTCTTTGAGTCGATAAGCCTGACTAACCGCGGAATTTCGGGCCTTTTTTTGAGATCGAGATTGAACTGTGACCTCAAAATCGAGGACGTCTACTGTTCCGTTATTGTTGCGCTCAGTCCTTAATTCTATGCCAGAGGGGTTTTCAATTCGCTCGAAGCCTCTCCTGCTGACTACAAGACAGCTAGGGTACTTTTTTAATAAAATATACTTGACTTTGTCGGCTTCACTTCTTTTTCTCTTCGGGGAAATGGAATAGGTCAAGAAGCCCGTTATCTAAACTACTTTAGCGGAACCGTACCACCGATATATCTCCTCCTTCGCTGTTATCCCCAAACGAGGAGCACGTCGATGCAGAAGCAATTTTTCCTAGTAGCAGTCATCATCTTGCTTAAACTTTACTTCCACTACCGCACTACGGAGTTTGACGGAACAGACGTCATTTGAGCTAATCCCAAGACATTCGATTAGGTTTTTGGCGGTTTCTTGGCATTCCTTCGATCTATCTGAAAGTTTTTCTGGTACAACCTGAGTTTCGGTCGGGGGGAGACTGTTAAAGCAAACGCCAGCCGGCAAAGGAACTTGAATTTGAAATGATACTCCGCCAAGCTCGCTCTCCCTGATGATACTGTGCGATATTTATTAGACGGTCTGGTCGTAGGCAGCCCACTGCATGAACTACAGTCTTCTCTGCAAGTTTGCCTGACTTTGGATGGATTACTCCTGTTAGTGACCCCTCAATTTTGGTACAAGATCCCTCGTCCATAATTTTATGGATTTGGAGTATTACTCTTGGAGCATGGGGTGGTTGGAGCGTATTAACCTCTTCAACTTATAAGACATCAAATGAATCTGATTGACTCTAAAATAGTGGGCCCAGAGGGTTCCGGCAGAAAAACTTCAGAAAGGTTCGTAATCAGAGCTCAATATGCTTACGCTTAAGGAGGAGAATCACAATGAGGGAATTGTAAAAGCAGTATTGGTACGGACCCTATGAAAGTCTTTTATCAGATATCTTCTTCCATAATTTCGATAATGTCATCATTTTCGATGCCAAACATTTCAGAAGATCATGACAGCACTAGCATACCTATAACATGGAGCAAATGTAACGAGACATTTGAGACCGATTCAGACTATGTAGTACACTATAATGAAAGGCATGCCGAATTGTAGCAAGCTAGTAGGTTTTGATGCCACTAATCCGAAGAATGCGAATACTGGTAACTACTCGATATTTGCTTCGATAAATGCTACTCGAAATGCAAATGCTTATTCAGAGACCACTTTTACAGAGATATAGCAATCAGAAGTCCCCCAGATTCGATTTTGCAGCAAATCGATTGAGATGCTGTATGGATTTGTTATTGGTTTATCCAGTACCAGGTGTAGTTTTGAAAGTTATTTATTTGTCTTTGAGATAATAGCTATTGGATAAGATTTCAATTGCAAGGAATTTTTACCTTTGATGAGCTGCAAAGATACTCCAAGAAGTTTCTTTGCGGCATGTATATAATGGCTCATGGTAATGTGAACAATAGCATAAAGGCTTTTGATGTCTTTTTTGAAAATGTCAGTCCAGGAGCCTATGAAAGACCGTCATATGGATATCAGGCAACAAATGAGATTGTCCAAGACCTTATACAAAAAGGGTTTATCGAAAGAGATACACTAGAATACATTAGATTAACTCAAAAAGGTTGGGATAAGTGTAAAGAAGATTGTCATTGATGATCATATAATGCCAGATGTCTATTTGAGAATGTGATTGTGTATATATTCAAAGACTTTTGAACGATTTTTTATTTTAGGCGGGCCCGGGGGGATTCGGCAGAAAAAACTTGAGATTAAATCTCTGTTTTAACCTCCAAGCAATTCTATATCTCTGTCCGCATGTAATAATTGGGATTCTTCCTTCATCTGAGCCGCTTCTGCCGTTCAAACTTGGCTTCCAACTCCATTAACCGCTCCGATAAAACGGCTAGGGCATCATTATTTAGTTCGTCTCGTTGGCGTAGCAGGTTTAATTCTCTATCTTTTTCCGCCAGCTTCAAATCTATCATTTCTTCTCTCTCTTTGGTGCTCGCCGCCAATACCTCTACTTGCATCTTCAGGCAGTTCTCATCATTTATTGTGAGAGCATCTGATGCTTTTAGATATTCTTCCAAAATTTCTTCCTCTCTTGGGCGAAAATATGAATCGCTAACTCCTCCTAATGAATGACCCATGCTAACTTCAATTATAGATGGCTTCACTCCTGCCAGCTCGCATCGAGTTTTGTAGAACTTTCTAAAACCGTGAACCGCCTGAAATTCATGGCGGGTCTTACCTTCCTCTAGTGGCTTTTGCAAACCTTGTGAATACCATGCATTTTCAATCAGCCGCTTTATTCCGCTCGATTTTTTCTTCCGCGGTATATTGATTGAGCCATTTATCCGCGGGTCAAGCGTCGCCCACAGGTCACGCATTATCCAGCTTTTTCCTGTAATCTTTTCGCCGCTGCTCTCACGATAATCCATCCAATTCTTAAGTGAATTGTAGGCCTCAGGCGTGCAGTAAGCGTAATACTGTTCTTCCTCGCGTGCATAGATTCTTAATTTAGCCGCCACTACTTTGCTGTCTTTTACTATTGGAGAGACATCCTGCCATCTAAGATAATCCCATGCTCCCAATCTAATGCCAGAAGAACACATCGTATATACCAAGGGTTTGATCCTACGGTCAGGATATTCGCACAGCTTTCGTATTTCATCGATGCTTGGAGCCCTAATGTCAGCTCATTGTCTCCCTTTTGGAAGTCCGCGTGTTATCTTTTTCCAGGGAATGCCAATGTCATTCATCTCGCAGAGAAGCTTTACTACTTTGATATAGTTGCGAATGGTTGATCCACTTATTTCTCTACGATCGTAGCGAACTTTGTATTCTATCAGAAAGGAGATTATCTTATTGATAATCCAGTTTGGATCCTGCTTTCCTTTTTCTACAAAAATCCTGCAGAGCTCCTCTATTGATTCATCCTTATTCGTCGTTGTATCATTACCGATCAAACCAATTTTCGTCAAAAAATATCGCAGTCTTGTGGAATATCGTTCCCTAGTTACGGGGCTGTTTAGTGCGTAAAGGAACAGCGCATAGGGATCCGAGATCTTTGGGTTTCCGTTATCATAAGTGTCACTGTCGAATTGTGCTTGTCCTTTTACTACTCTTTCGATTGTTGCTATCTTGCTTTCTCACCTTTTGTTTTGTGAAACCCGCAATTAAGCACTTCTAAAAGGGTGGGCCCAAGGGGGTTTGAACCCCTGGCCGACCGGTTATGAGCCGGTCGCTCTGCCAGGCTGAGCTATGGGCCCAAACGAAAAAACGTAAAGACTAATTATGTATAAAGGTTTGGAGATTTAGAAAGAAAGGTTACCAGTTAGCAGTATACGCTGCCAACATACTTCTCGTGCACAGAATCAAGTAGCAAGTTCTGCGCTTGCAGTGATTTAATAGCTGCATTAAAGGCGGATTCCTGTCTCTCTTGTGGGATCCTCTGTAAGATCTCTCTCCATACTTGCGCGTGCCTCACGTCTGCTTCTTCGTGTATCTCGAAGTATTTTGTTGCGTCCTCGCTGTCCTTACCATATAACTTTTTCAATCCATCAATCTTGCTCCTGCTTATCTTTGGAAGCTCCATTTCGTAGGCATACATTGCTCGCTACCGCTTCTTCAGATGTAAGGTTGGCAAGTGCCATCAAATTGGCGACAGCTTGATTGGTCTTTTCTGAGCCGCCATAACCGATAAGATCGCTCTTTGAAACGCCAAGTGCTGTGGCGAACCTTACCCATAGCTCAACGTGCTCTGCCTCTTCGCGGGCGTTATTAGTGATAATATCAGGATTGTGGGTCGCCTCGGCAATACTTTCAACAAACTTTGGGACTATCTTGACCAACTGAAAATATTCCTTTGAATAACCCTGAAGATGATCGATTGTCAGCTTGCCCTCTGACCACATTTTGTAGAAAGAGTGCTTGAGCAGGCTGCGCTTTTCGATTTCTGAGTCGATCCTTTGAACAACATTGTCCATATCAATGATCTCATTTCTCTCTCCAATAGAAAAACCTTATGAAATCTATCAAGAAAGGATTTTATGTGAAGGTTCTTACAAAGTTTGCGAATGCTCCGGTGGTGTAGTAGCCGTCTTCTCACAATATGGCTGCGACAGTCCGGTCAAGCATAGCGGCCTTTCGAGTCGCTGATCCCGGGTTCAAATCCCGGCCGGAGCATTTTTTTATAATCTTCTCGTTTTTGTTCCCACTCATACAAACAAGTTATTACCTTTCTTGCCGCTCATTTTTTCCGCTTGCTGCTAGGAAGAACTGACTTCTTCATTCTCTCATGTTTTTTCTGCTTTTATTACAACACTCGTGATCTTCCTGCTAACCCCTTGCTTGCCGCCATTCATGTAAAGCCGCTCGCTCAGGACTTTGACATTTTGAAAGCCTGCCTTTCTGATGCTGTCAAGATAGTGTTCCTTTGTAAGCGCCCCATCTAGGCGAGCTGCACCATTTCTCGACGCTAACTGAGCTTGGTGCGACCTCTGCATCCGTAACCAAATCTGAAATGATCATTCTGCCACCCTGCTTCAGAATCCGATGAACCTCCCTGAATGCACCTATCTTGTCTATAGTAAGGTTAATGACACAGTTACTGATGACCAAGTCTGCAGTGCTATCGTTGACTGGAATTTCCTTTTCGATGTCTCCTTTCCTAAACTCCACGTTCAAGTAGCTGTAGATTTTGGCATTTCTTCTTGCTTTTTCAAGCATCTCAGTTGTCATATCTATTCCAATGACCTTACCGCGTCCACCAACACGTTTGGCTGATAAGAAAACGTCAATGCCTGCTCCAGAGCCCAAGTCTACGATTATTTCACCCTCTTGGATATCAGCAAAGTTCAGCGGTGCCCCGCAGCCGACGCCCAGAATGGATTCCTGGGGTATAGACTGCAAATCCCCTTGGTCGTATCCAATCGTCTGGGCCACTTGATCGCGAGATGTTGTAAATGAGCCTGCTGGTGGTGCTGTTGTGCTGCCACAACCACATTCATCTGGCATGCAACAGGATTCAGAATTGCCACTCAATGCAATCTTGGCATATTGCTTTTTTATGTCATCCTTTATGATGTTTCCTTCCATTAGCCATATGTTTACTTGAGAAACTATTTAAATTGTAAAGGAGAAACAATAACAGTAAGTGTAATTATGGAAACTAAAAAGAACAAAGGCAGAATACGAGAACTTCCACTTTACAAAGCGGGTTGCAATTTCGAAGGATACGACGCCTCTTCATTGATGGCTGAAACAGCTAAACTAAGAAATTTGATCACCAAGAGAGGAACTCTTGAGATTCTGATACCGCTGTGTTGTTCTACAGATGCAGTAAGATACAAAAAGTTCCGAGAGACTTTGAAGGGAATAAGGCAGCAAGACACTTGCTTGTAGGCTGCATGAGCTTGAAAAAGGTGGAATACTGGAGAGGCATTCGTATAATGAGATTCCTCCGCGTGTGGAATACCGCCTCACTGCAAAAGGTCAAGAACTGGTGGAGTCAATAATAGACTTGCTACAATGGATGAGAAAATGGTCGGCAGTAGCATCAAGATAACCCTAGCCTCTACTTGATAGACTTTAACAGACCAGGTCAACAACTTACAACCGATGGAAATATGGCATTAAGCTAAGACAGAAAAACACTCCACACTCAAGGTGCTCAATTCCTCTCGTACAATTCAGACTGCTCTATTGAATTTAATATCGTGGAATTTTTGCAGACAACCTTGAACAAACACAACAACCATCATGACAAAAGTTTCCAATATGTCTATGTTATTGCGATTTACTTACACTACCTACTATGTACATGAAGGTTTGGAATGGCATTAAATGAGCAAGGTAATGATATCCTGATGAAAAATTAGGAATCTCCGCAGGATCTTACTCAAATGGCTCAATCTTTGAGCCTATCAAACTGTTTGATGAATGGCTATTTTCAAATTTTTACTAGTAATGGTTCGGACTATGTACAGGTAGTAGGTACTGCTTTTTTTTACAATTGTAAACTGCTATTGCTTTATACCCCGTAATCAAAGTATTGCTGTAACATGCAAGGAGATGACAAATACAGCGTAAAACGTGCGCATCATAATAGCAGCGGTAGCAGTAGCACCACCTTGCGATGGGAAACAGCAAAGCATGCTCTTAGGTGTTTGATTGGATGCAACATTGGTGAAGGTATCGGAGCCGCAATAGGCCTTATGCTTGGTTGGGACATGATATCGACACTTATACTTGCAGTAGGGCTTGCGTTTGCAATAGGATACACCTTAACACTTATTCCAATGCTCAAAACAATGCCATTTAGACAAGGCAGCAAGAGTCACATTGGTTGGTGATACAGCAAGCATTATCGCAATGGAGATTACTGAGAACGCGCTAGCATTTGTCATCCCCGGCTTTATGGATGCTGCGCTAACGGATGCATTATTCTGGCTAGGTCTTGGAATAATACTGCCAGCAGGTTATGCAGTGGCATATCCTGCAATGTACTGGGCTATGAAGCGCGAAGAGAAAAGAGAAGGGATGCAAACTCACCTCCACGACTGATAATCAGAATCAGAAAGTAAAATAAAAATAATAATAATCAAGATAAGCACCGATCCAAAACTCCTTCTCTAGAGTAGCAGGCTGGATTAATTAGTAAGAGTCAAGTAGTCGATTCCTTTGTCCTCTTGTCTTTCTAGTCCTTCTTATCTCAATCAGAGGGAGAGAGCAGCGTGTATGTATATATTGTCTAGTGACTACTCCTTTGTGAAGAAAAGGAAGTCGCAAAGCGAACACCAAACCCATCTGGATCAGAAATTATTAAATCCCGAAGACCATGATACCGATCGGCAATTGGAATGACAATTTTCGCTCCAATTTCTTTTGCCAGTTTCCAATAATGGTCCACATTTGGAACCATGATTCTAATATTAGCCACAGGAAACTTAGATGGCTCTGACATTTCCAGATCATCGCTAGTAATTTCATGATATGCTGAGAGTTCTGCAATATAGAGTTGATGATCCTCCCATGTTAATTCAACAAAATCTCCAGCGTCACGAAGAACTTTAAATCCCAACTCACGATAGAATCTGGTTGATCGTTGTATGTCCCTAACAACGATCTCAGTCACCAACTGCTCAGTAGAATCGACATATTTTTTCTGCCCCATTATAATAACTCAATACAGTTTCTGGTAATTAATTGCCTCCTCATGTATTCACTGCCTATATTATTATTATTATTAGTTGGGGGTCAGCCTACAAACGAGAGTGCAGATTCGTCCGGCATTTCCTTACCTAAAGTACTGGCAGATGCTTTCAAGGCTTCAGCCACGACACCACAAGAACAGGAATTAAGGACTATCGAGGATGATGCGTTGATAGAATATGCAGAGGTTATAGGATACAATATGGCCATCCAGATGGCGACAAAGATAAACATTGGTGAAGCCATAATACCATTGAGGCAAAATCTGCAGGAGGAAGAGAAAATGGTTGCATGGATGAGAGCTAGTCTGCCTTTCATCTTTGTGCAGCTATGGTCAAAAATTGACGACGGGCAGATGTCCCAATAACAACTATAACAAATATGAAGGGTCATAAAAGACTCCAAAGAAGCAAATGATTGTATAACCACTGTGGAAAAAATATGATCTGACAGGTTTTATGCTATATGCGCGCGCTCTCTTTAGCGATCACCCAGGGAGTTTCTTTTGAGTAGTTGCTTTGGCTAAAGCGTCCAATATTTTCTGTTTTACCTCCTTTTCCTTTTTTGAGGATTCCTTTCCTTCAACCATCTCTTTGAATTGGATGGCATTGGCAACAGCCTTGCCTCCGTAGTGGTTGTTGAAGTAAATTCGCAATCTCTTTGCTTCGGGGTCTTTTGCTATCTTGTTGACCTTTTCAGTCCAAGGCTTTAGTTCCTCTTCTGCATAGAGATAGTTATACCAATAACCCTTGTTCCTGCCATGAAACCTGATAAACGAATGGTCTGCAGTCAGTTTGGTGTCTGATAGATACTGTAGCTTTGGATCAGGCGAATCTGTCATTACAGCCGCAACATTATAGTGCCTTAGCATTTCCCAAGGTCCTTCAGTCTGCCATGACGCATGCCTGAACTCAAGTGCATAATCGTAGCCCGAGGGCATTCTATTGAGGAATCCTTCGACTTGCTTGAACTCATTAACCGAGAAACTCGGGGGTAGTTGCAGCAGTATTGCGCCGAGTTTGTTTGCATTCTTTAGAGGAGAGATCTTTTCAAGGAATTCTTCAAGTGCTTCCAGCGCGCCTTTTTTGACATCCATGTGCTTGATATGTGTCACAGTCTCCGGCACCTTGACAGAGAATTGAAATCCAGGAGGTGTAGCTTTTACCATGCCATAGAATGTGCCGCTAGTCATCTTTGAGTAAAACTTTTGATAAAACGTAGCATCCAATTCAGCCGAAGGGAAAAATTCAGAGTAGTAACGCAGACGCTTAGTCTGAGCATCAGGATAGAAAGAGCCTACCCAGCCCCCTTCTTCAACCGGATCGCCATAATTCCAGCCTGAGCAACCTATGGATACTTGTGCCATGATATAATATGCTAGCGGCATCTCAATATTTTTGCTTGTCACTATATTCATTTCTCGAAAATATAAAAAGGAAATAATTATTATTATTGTCTTTGCATCAAACTCAAAATATCGTCTCTATTAGCTTCAGTTTGTACTGAACAGCTGGCTTTATATTACATGTATCCGCCTGCAGGCATTAGTCACTTCTCCACTGTCTATAATTTCTCATAATCAGAAATGCTACTATCAGCAATCTTAACTACCATCCCTTGTTCTTCTATAGTTGCTGCTGCCTCTTCCATAGTCTGGCTGCTGTATGGTATTAGCATATATCGTCGGGATGGCTTTTGAAATAACTGTACATGCTCTGCTCCTGGAAGTTATATCAAAATTTCGTCTCCTTTACGATATAACGCCTTTCTAATAGGAATCGGGTTCAAGTTAGTAGAGCAGTTTTTCTCTTTGTTACTTCAAAGAACAGTAAATTAATATGGTCACCAGTTTGAAAATAGTCTCAAGGATAGAGCCAGTTCTTGAGCAGCAGGAGAAACATCGAAGCTAACCCTTTAACTGAGCTGTTTGCTGTCTATTTGTCGAAAATCGAGGACAGCTTAAAGCGCGAGGTTGATCTGTATTCATGGTCGGAGTTCCATGCTCCACTCCGCTATGCCTGCGATGGAGGCAAGCGTATCAGGCCCCTAATCCTCATACTATCGGCAGAGTGCATCAAGTCTCTAAAAGTAGAACCTGAGGCATACCTGGCAGCTTCTGCAATCGAGCTTTTACATACGGAATCTATAATCCACGATGACATTATCGATGAGGAAAATGAGCGGCGCGGTAAGCCCTCATTCCACGTAAAATATGGCTACAACAGCAGCATACTTACTGCAGATTTTGTTCTTGGAGTCATACTCAACATCAGCTCAAAATTAAAAGATGCCCGCATCATCAACGAGTTATCAAATGCCGCAACCAAAATGAGCGAAGGCGAAATGATGGAGATAAGGCTTGGCAAGGAAACGAGTATCACCGAGGACGACTATATCAAGGTGCTTGAATTCAAGACTGCTTCGCTCTTTGAAGCATCAGCCAAGATTGGTGCGATAACTGGAGGCGGCGACGAGGATCAGATTCATGCCATGACATCTTTTGGAAACCTGCTAGGGATCGCATACCAGATACACGACGATCTTATTGATTGGAGTAACGAAAATCGGCTTTTTAATATGCTCGTGAGGAAAAATGGCAAGCCAAAGGATTTTGTCGACCAGATGAATAAGCTCTATCAGTCATATGCATCAAAGGCAAAGAACGAACTTCGCAAGATATCGACACACAGCGAAGCCAAGCACCACTTGGAGAACCTGACAGATCTTACATCGGTCCAGTTCTAATAGCAAAGAATAAGTACAAACATTGAAAAATTTAGTATTTCTTTTTACATATTTGCTAGAAAGTGATAGAACTCGCTTCAACTGACCTGAATAGTAAGATAGAGAAGCAACCATCAGAATTGAGGATATTTTGTTTTAGCTGAAATTTTTTCTTTCATACTGTCATCATTTGCTAAAACTTGTTCGCTGTGCAGAAATATAATATTGGCACCATTACAGAGACCAAGTTTCATCCCATATGAAATAAAGGAGAAGTTCCCCTGCACTACGTGTCAAAATTTGATTGGTTGGTAGTAGTTTACATAGTATAGCATAATTCCTCAAGATAAGGAGCAAAAATATATCCCATGTTAGAACACCTGCTTTTTGCAAGGAGATAAGCTGCGGGCAAAACAATTAAACGCCAACTGGGCAGCTCCTCCATTTTGATTGTCACCAAGTGAAACAGTCAAGCCCCCCTGGATGATAAGGACACGATCGATGTATTTTGTAGTACTTGTGGCTGCATTCCTTGTTTTCAGTGCACTGGTGGCTTCTGGCGTAACGTTTGGAGTAGATGATGCAGCTGCTCGCTACTTCAAGTCAGTACATGGGAGCAACCCCAGTATTGACATGGCAATGATAGTTATTACTTCGCTAGGTGACGTAACAACACTGTTCATTCTTGGCATCGTATTAACGATAATTCGGCGTACGAGGAAAGTGGGTATGATATTTCTCATTGCACTGGTCGTTATCGTAGTTTTGGTCATGTACATAAAGCCCCTGATTGGAAGAGAGATTCCGCCCTATGGGTTTGAGCCAGCTTCGCAACTGCCTGAACACTTTAGCCTTGAAAGTGATAGTCTTGCGCCTTCTGCCGCTGGATTTTCATATCCCTCGGGTCACGCTGCCCGTGCCACTGCCTTAGCCTTTATTGCAGGGTATGCTATCTATCAAAAATCCAAAAAAATGGGCTATGCAATATGGGCTTTTCCAGTCATTATCGGCATTACGCGCATCTATGTAATGCAGCATTACCCGACAGACATCATCGGCGGATTTATGTTTGGAGTATTAGTGTCGGTGGTTCTGAGCAATGCCATGAAACTCAATGAGCCATTCTTTTTGTCTAGAATAAAGGGCAAAGAAGACAGAGCCTTCTAACTTTTTATATCACAATACAGGCTTACTGTTATGACAATTCTTAGAAGTTGAGAAAAGTATAATGCTTATGCTTCAATTGCGAGAAGGAAGGAAAAGTCTTCTTGATCCTTCCTCTTGAATGCAAAGGCAAGATCTCTCTCTCTTTTTATCGTGTATCTCTTCTGCTTGATCTTTTGCTTCTTTTTCTAATAGTGACATAGACACTCTGTTAGTTGTTGCGGATCCACCCACAAATGAGAAGCTGTTCAGTTGTAGAAATCTTTAATTTTGGTCAGAATGTTAAGAACACCATTTAAGATGGACATAACTTCTGCTCTGATAAGTAATATCGGTGGATCGGAGTGGATCATAATCATACTTTTTGGGCTCATTCTACTGTTTGGTACCAAAAAACTACCTCAGTTTTCACGCACAGTAGGCAAGGCTGTAGGAGAGTACGAAAAGGCAAAGGAGATATTTCGTCACGAAATGGAAGAAGCGGAAGAGAATGCAAGAGGAGACAACAAGTTTCCCAAGATAACGGGTCCCGTCGCCACTGAGAGGAAAAAGCTGGAGTCAATTGCCACCTCGCTGGGTATAGAGGACTATGCCGACTTTACAGACGAGGAGCTTCGTACCCTTATATCAAAGAGAATGACAAGCTGACCTACAGTAGAGATATCGTCTACAACTTACACACAAAACTTATAACATGAACTTTTCTAGAACAATGCATATGCTAGAGACTGAAAAAGGATCTGCAGCGACAATAAACCCTTTTGAAAATGCCCTCAAACAGCTTGACGAAGCGGCCAAGCTTATAAAGCTAGACAAAGGGTTACAAGAAGTTTTAGCCAATCCAAAGCGCGTTCTTACTGTATCACTCCCAATAAAAATGGATAACGGCGAGATACACGTTTTTACAGGATTTCGCTCACAGCATAACGATGCCCGCGGTCCGTACAAGGGAGGCATCCGCTATCACCCTCAGGTCACCATCGATGAGGTTAAGGCCCTCTCGATGTGGATGACCTGGAAGTGTGCCATTGCAGATATTCCATACGGCGGAGGCAAGGGTGGCATCATATGTAACCCAAAAGAAATGTCGGAAGGCGAGCTGGAACGCCTTACAAGGCGCTACGCTTATGCTATTGCAGACATTATTGGTCCGCACACAGACATTCCCGCTCCAGATGTTTACACTGGCGGCAAAGAAATGGCTTGGATAATGGACACATACTCTGCACTTAAAGGCAATTACGTTCAGCCCGAACTTATCACAGGCAAACCGATCGCAATTGGTGGCTCACTTGGCAGAAATGAAGCCACAGGCAGAGGACTGGCGTTCACGGTCAGAGAAGCCGCTAAGAAGCTTAAGATAGACATGAAAGACACCACCATGGCAGTGGAAGGCTTTGGAAATGCAGGTCAATTTGCTTCACAATTTGTAGAAAGCCAAGGTGCTAAATTGATTGCTGCTTCTGACTCTCGAGGAGGTATTTATAGTAAGGATGGTATTGATGTCATTGAGCTGAGAAAGCACAAGGAAAAAACGGGGTCAGTTGTAGAGTTTCCAGGCACCAATTCAATAAGCAATGAAGAGCTGCTCGAAACAGAATGCACAGGTACTAATACCTGCTGCACTTGAAAATCAAATTACTGCCAAGAATGCAGGCAGAGTGAAGGCAAAGATAGTGGCTGAGGCTGCTAACGGCCCAACGACACCAGAAGCAGACGTGGCACTGTACAATAACAAGATATTGGTGATTCCTGACGTCCTTGCAAATGGTGGCGGTGTCACTGTATCATACTTTGAGTGGCTGCAGAATCTTCGCAGAGACTATTGGACCGAACAGGAGGTCAATGAAAGACTGGACAGAAATATAACTAAAGCATTCCTTGACGTCTATCATACAACTGAAAAGTACGGCATCGACATGCGCAAAGCAAGCACAGTGCTAGCAGTCAATAGAGTAGTTGAAGCAATACAGATAAGAGGACTTTGGCCATAGAGGTACCACAATATCGCTTAGTCTAATTTGCAAGGTTGATTGCTCATAGAAAAAGGAAGTGCTATATGCACTATTTCTCTTCTCCTCCTTTGCTTTATGTTATAGTACAACAAGATTATTTTAGTGACGCTAAATTATTAGATACTTCTAATGGGTAGGAGACAAAGTATATACTGTCACATATCCTTTTGATATTCAATGCAGACATGGTACACAACAGCTATAACAATATCTTGATGCAGTTATGAACAGATTAACTAAGAAGGCCATAGAATGTGCTTGTTTGAACAAAGGGTAACTAACCCTAAGAATGTATGGGACTTGTTTGTTGAAGGGAGCAATAGCATATTACAGAGATATATTAAATGTCAATCATGTGTGAAAGATGTGTTGACGATTAAGGCAGAAAGAAACACGCTTCTTCTTGCTCCGGTTTAGTTTAGTCTTTTACTAAAACATACAATAAAGCAAACTAAGGGATAACTGTGATAGGATGCATATATTTATCACGTATATACATTCTCCCAAGTCAGTTCATCAAGGGCAGACAGCTATTTGGCTATATGGTTGTGTAGAGCTCCAGAATATTAGCACATTGTCTGCAGTCTTATTATCATGCCAATAAAGCTCTCCAGGAGACCCTCCATCATCTATGCACACCGAGCTATTCCCTTGGTCATAAAATGAGCAGGATGCAAAATGGAAGTTGTGTATCGACTCTATTTTCAATCCATGTACTGAAAATTGTTGTCTATAATATTCTAAATGGCCTTGATGCAGCTGACCATCATTGTCGTATGGATTTGCAACTGGCCTCTGTGGTGAATAAAAGAACCCTGCCGTCATATTAGACGATTGATTCACCGGTGTATCTATAACCTTGATAGTAATTGGTTTAGTTTCTACCTTGTCCGTTCCATGTAGATATGCTTCCACTCGATATTCTCCAACAGGCAGGACTGTTGTTCCAGAATTAGATGGACCTCTGTTAAATTTGGGATAACTAAGGAGAGGAGTCTGCAATGCAGTCCCATTGGTGTGAGTATCAATCACCCTTACGATGTAATCATGCGGAGTATCCCAAGGCGCGTCAGCCACATGAAATGCTATACTTGTTCCATTTGATATAGTCAAGTTTGTCGGAATGGTATAAGCATTTTTGTTTGTAATATGTTTATGAGAGTCTTCAGGCCAGATCTCGTGAAACTCATTTGCCATATAAATTACAAAAGTTTTTACAGTCGGTGGGGCAATGAAGGTCTCTGTTTCATATACAAAGGTTGAGGAATTGGCCGATATGGCCATCGTTCTATTAGCTGGAATTTCACTATTACTATTATTATTGTACAACAGATTTGATACAGGAAATGCTGCTAGTTCTAGAATTTCATAACCGAAGTTATCTGCAGTATAAGAAGCAGATGTGGCCGATGTTGATATTTGTGCGGGACAGAAGGCGAGGAGGAGGAGGAGGATGATAATAGCGGCAGTAGAACTACCACCTAGTAGTGCACGCAAAGCTACCTTCATCATAATTTACTCCACCTTGCAATAATAGTATTACTCTTGATATCAGTCAACGGATGTAAGAGATGAGGTTATGACACTCTTTGCAGCTACTGCTGTGCTACTGGGGTTCTCTATCTGATCTAGTAGTTATTAGTGGAGAAACGCTAATCCACTCTGTCCACTTTTCTTGTTATACTCTTCTATTCAGAAAACTCGACGGATAAGATCGATAAAATAGTAGAGAAATCATCGATTACCTTTTTATGCCTACATATGCCCACGTGTCCTGAAATATGCCCAAGCAGACAGTTTATGGAAGATGTCCGAACTGCAAGACTAAGAGCCAGCTAGAAGTGGTTTCTCGCCATCCAGGAAGAGAGAAATTCAGGTGCAATCAATGCTATCACAAATTTGGAATGGATGAACTTTAGATTTTCTGAAGCCTTGTCGTCAACTGAAGAAGTAGTAGTAGTTGCCTTGGCGCAGTCCACATTTGTATTCGCTAGTTTTATACAGTGTAGCAATACCTGTTTCAGTTGTTATAGTATCATAGGTAGTCAGAATCATAAAATGGACTGGGTGGGATTTGAACCTATGACCTGAGCTTCCATAAAGCAGCAGCCGCCTCGATGAGCAAGTGTAGCTGCTTACTATTACACAACCATTATGACTTGTGACAATATCTTTCTAGTATTGTTAATCTCCTTCTAGATTACTATTGAGTTATGAACCCTGGTGAAGTAGGCATGTTCCTGGCAGTCGGCTTTGTCCCAACGCTGATTGCTTTAGAAATGGTATATAGAATGGGTAGAGCAATTGGGAAGCGAGGAGAGATTCCGTCGTTAGCACAGCATAATAATAAGCTGAAGATGCTGTTTGCATAAAGAATAAAGAGATAGTTCTACTCCTCCCTGCAGATGTTCTCCTTCAGTTGCACAGGCAACCCCCACTCTATCCAGATATTTCTCTTTTTGTGCTGCGGTAATAAGAACACACTTTTGTGCAGAGACACATCTATTGCGATAAGGTGCTACTGAAGGTAATGAATCCAATTGCGGTAGAGAAAAATAAGAAATAGATGATCCCACTCCTATTTACAGGCGGCATAATAACATGCAGGCTATCACATATTTGGATAAAGAAAAAATCTTTATAGTGAATAGAACACTAAAAAAGCGGTTCTGACAATCTAAAAAGACCAATACTGTATCTACATATGGCAAGTCAAACCCGTCAGGATCACAAAAATATCCAAAGGGCTAGTCAGTTTTACTTAGCTAACACAAACACATTAAGCAGGAACGCATCCTAGTTTGGAATCATCCAGGAAGTAAGAAGCTCTTAAATATGATAAATTTATGAGTAGAATATGTTAACTTCTAAGAATTTTTTGTTCGTTTGTTCATTGACAATATTTATCTTGATGTTTACCCCTGCAGTCTTTACATCGTCATTAATTCCAAGTTTAAATTACCATGCTTTTGCAGATCATCAAGAGCGTCAAGTTGATACCATCGATGTGGGCGGTAGTCCACGAGGTATTGCCCTTGACAAGCAGACCAATATGATGTATTTAGCTTTATACTCGGCTGGTTCTGTTGCTAAAATAGATCCGAATAATAATCGAGTAATATACAGAATACCAGTTGGGGAGGGTCCTCAGAATATTGCCTTCAATGATGCTAACGGGATGATTTATGTAGCCAACCACGATGATAGCACGGTCTCCGTGATAAATGCCAGAACCAACCCTCCTACTATTACTACTACGATTCAAGGGCGTTTTAACTCACCTGATGGAGTTGCATACAATCCTGATAACCACAGAATCTATGTAACCAACGGTGGCTCCACCTCTGTCACAGTGATAGAAGGAAACAATGTAGTGAATGTCATAGAATTACGCAATCAGTCAGGGGGCATAGCCCAAGGTCCTCATGAGATTTCCTTCAATCCGCTAGACCACAAGATGTATGTAACAGATCATCAAGACAGATATGTTTCCATAATCGATGAAACTGATATGTCGGCCTCTCCTGTTGTTACCCATGTACCAGTAGATCGCTTTCCCAGCGGTATCAGCTTCAGTGGTGCCAACAACAGAATGTATGTAGCCAGTTTTGTTTCAGAGACTGCTCCAAGAGGCAAAGTAATTGTGTTAGAAAATGGAGCCGTGGTCGACCAATTTGACGTTGGCTATCATCCACGAGGTGTTGCATACAATCCTTCTACCCTCCAAATTTATGTAACCAACTACGGGGGAGAACCGTATTCTAATACTGTGTCGGTGGTAGATGCGAATAACACTATAGTGGATACAGTTACTGTTGGTATAGCTCCATGGGATATTGTATACAATCCTACCAATAACAAGATGTATGTGACTAATGAGATAAGTGGTACTGTGTCTGTGATTGGAATACCTCCTGCTCTATGAAGATGCCCTGATTTTTTTGCTACCTCTTTAGTTTTCTTAATAAAAATAGTAAAACTGTCAAGCATTTTTACCATATGATAAAAATATAAGGTGTTCAATTCTTTACCATTCAAAAAGGTTCACCTTCGATCTATCTACATTATCCATGTGCTATCAAGGCATGTATCATAACGCTAATGGATAACCGTAGCTGTAGTTCCTCAGAGTTGTAAATACAGGAGTTGGAGATTTGAACCTACGGGCCCTCAGCTCAGTTAGCAGCTCTTTCTAAAGAAGGCAGATAAGGTAACGATTATGCGTGACTGATGTTATTATTTTTTGAAACTAGAGTGCCAGCTTTGTCACCTGCTTCCTTACTCCCTATATCATAGGCTCCGGTTACATCCTTTACAAAAATCTTGCCGTCGCCAGCAGAGCCGGTACTTGTTTGTTCAATTATCTCTGATATGAGATTCTTCTCCATAGAATCCGGTATTAATACTTGCACCATGATTCTGCTGCCAAATTCCGGGACATATCTTCTTCCAGATGGATATCCTTCAGCCGTTCTGTGTTCTACCTCTTTTCTTTCTGCACGACCTCGTCCCGATATTTCATAATAAAACATACCTCCTACTTTGTGTTTATAAAGAATTGAATTTATGTCGTTGAGTTTCTCGTGCGGTAGGATAATATTTAGTTCTTTCATAGTTCGCTTTAACGTTTCCTGTAGATAAAGGTTTAATTAAATGAATTATACTTCTTCGTAGTGTTATTTTTTCCTAAAAAGCCCAGAGCTGTGCATATTCGGTATGACTCTCATTCATATATTTTATTACAGAGTAGTAAGTTTATTGTTTCTGATAAGAATAAATCATTGTGTTTAATTGTCGTATTAGGTCTTCGGCTCTAGACAGCTTTGAGCGAGTTATGATTGACTGTCACCTTTAATCCTTAATCTAAACACATAAAAAAGAGAGAGAGGCATTTTCTACAGTTATCTTGAAGTTGTTGCCTCAGTTCTGATTTTCGTTGCTGTGCTCAAGCTCTTTGCGATCCCCAACGCAAGTAGTACCAGACCAAGAATTACTCCGATGATTGGTCCTGGAAATACGAGAATAGAGAAACTTCTAGTAGATATTATCGCATTCACAGTTACCAATGTTCCGCTAATCAGAAGTAGGGCTGATATGATAACTGACTTCTGTCCCCATGACACACCAAATGCCGCAGCAGCGAACAATACTCCGGTCACAGCGAAAAGTAGTCTCAAGGGCGCAGGCGGAAGACCACCAAAAGTGTTAATTAGGATTGCAATGGTTGCTGCTATCGCGAGTCCCTGAGCCAATTGTAGTTTTGAATTTGTCATAGGACGACTTTAGCACGAATTATTTTAACCATTGTTCACCCTTGACACGTAACATAGTTACCACATCCTTAATCTAGCTCCATCGGGAAGCCATTCTAGAAAGGGTGCACCATGGTGTTAGTGACAGGTATGCAGCGCTCCAGAGGCTATTGCTATTCATCATTAATCAAATACGCAATGTTCAAGCCCGAGAAACCTGGTTAAAATGGTTCACGAATATCGCGACAGAGTATACATCAGGAAGGATGTGATATTAAAGCTGTCAGAATACGGTGAGCTTAACCAGACCAAGCTAATGAGCTACTGCGGTCTAAACAATGTAAAGCATAGACCGATAATTGATGACATGGTCGATAAGGGCTTGATAGCAAGGTTTGAAGAGCCATGGGGCAACAAGACGATAATCAAATACAAGGTTTCAGAAAAGGGAAGGGCAATTCTACAAGAAATACTGGAGCCATACGAAGTATTGTTCCCAAGGAGCGAGGGAGACAAATCATGATGATGACGATGACTACTATAGGTAACATAGTTACTGCATTTCTTATAATGAGCGGGAGTGGAGTTTAGGTAGTGGCAGATCCAATTAAGGACAAACCTGTAGAGAATATCTTTAGGATAATGGACGAGATAGTCCACCACCTGAACAGGACTAAAAAGATGGTCATCCTGATGATAATTTCAATTATCGTCGTATTGCCTGCAACTCACATCATCACCTTTGCATTGATTGGAGATACGATATTTGATGGTGGTGAGCGTCCGCGGTTTGACCGGTCTGGCGGCCCGCCAGACAGCCCTGCATTTAGAATAGTCCAGGCTGTTGTAATTGGCACCATCCTCTTCTGGCTAGGGATAGGCATTAGGCAGTGGTTCATGCTTTCAAAATGGACTAAAAAGTACAAGCAGTACAAACAGCTTCAGAAAAAGATCGACGAAAAGCTGGATTACGATAGTGACTCTGACAAAGGAAATGAAGGGCAGCACGAGAGTAAGGGTACATAATTCAATATACACTATTTGAAGAGCAGCAGCAGGCGACTGCGTGGAATGACGAAGTTGACGAATAACAGCAGAGAGGGATCGGATTATTCCAATGACATTGAGACTTTACCATCGCGGTCTGCAGCCATCTTCATAGTCATCTTATGGTATGCCCTCCAGAATTTAACCAATCGCTCTCTGAACATCGCCGTAGTTACGTAGAACCATGAAAATCGACCGGGTGGGATTTGAACCTACGAGCACGCAGCTAGCTTCTTAATCATCTTGTCTATATCTCCTTCCTACTTCATTCATATGCAGTTGTCTTTAACGATTGGCAGGCAGGGTCAAATTCTGATTCAAGTGTGATAATTCGATCATCCATCCAAGCTAACTTTTGTGAACGTGCAAATCCTGTTACTATGCTTATTCCTTTGTTTACTGCAGACTCGCCGATAACCATTGCAGACCAGATCACTGATGCAACAGGAACATACACTGTAAAACCAACCGCACCAACTACAGCTGGAACATACAACATACAGAGCCACTTTGCTACCGATAACTTATACGCTGCAAAAGATTCACCGATTAAGTCACTGACAGTATCGTAAAAGCAAAGAATACGCACGACTACGCCAACCGTCCCCTTTTTTATTTTTTTATTCTTATTCTACCTCACTATCTTGTTTCAGCCTGATTGCACATCCTAGTCCTTTAGCTTCAGATTTTTACTCTAATGCGTCAGGCAGGGCAATTGCATTGCCTTTATTTATGATTGCCCCTCTCTCACAATAGAGATTTAGCCGGATTCTCAGACACATCTGATATTGATCAAGACCGAAAATACAAGTGTTGTTATCAACATCCAGCACTGACTAAAATCATACAGACATTATAAAGACAGCCTTTCAGATAGCAATTGTGATTGTAATGTGATTCTACGGATCATGCAGATTGTTTGATAAATAGTGCACATCGAAAAGCGAGCAAAACAGTGAGCAAATAACTAGGATTTGAACTAACGGCTTCAACACTGTTTTTATTGTCCTCTAATATGTTACTGTAGTTAGTCATCAGTTTTATTCATATATCCTTTATTGCAATAAAATATCCTCTCGATATTATCTTTTACATCACTTAGGAAACAAAAAATCAAATTAGTCTTTATAATATACTTCTCTACTATATGTTATAAATAACGCATTGCAAATTCCTTATCAGTCCCTCAAAACAAGAATAGTTTATCAGAATTACATGATATATCTATGCCAAGGATTAAGGATCGATTATTCTTATTCATAACTTGAGCATATAACCCCTAATAGTGATGTTTGTCTGGGCAGCCTTAATGGAATGCAAAAAATTTCTCTTCTTATTACCTGTAGGACTGGCTTTGCTACTATGTACATCCGTACTAGTTGGATCAGTTAGTCCCACAGCGTTTGGACAACAGCAACAACCCAATTCGGGTGGTAACCAGAACATGACTGCGACGACGAACACTGGTAACAATACTGGGACGTCAACTGCAAGCACTCTTGATTGTGATGGTGCTGCATCTGTATTGGGCGGTATGGCAATTCCAAACCCTGCAGGGGTATGCGATATAGCAGTACCGCTGCAAGGTGTTCAGGTGCAGGATACTTCGACAGGAGCAAGCCTCAACAAGCTATTAGTTATGAATCCACTGTTTGAATTCCTGCCAGTGTTTAACCAGGCAGCAGGAGCATCATCATCAACAACAGCCGCTAATCAAACAACGGTATATGGCTTTGCAGAATTTGCAATGATGGGAGGACAGCTACCATCTGCGATGAGGATGTTATCCAATTCCAGCTGGAATGTTGTCGCAGTACACAACCATGTTATTGGAGAGTCACCAAGTATGATTTTTGTACATGCAATAGCAAATGGAGATATTAATACACTAACAAAAGACACCAGGACAATTTTAGACTCTCTTATGGCTCAAATGCAGTCATCATTTAGTAACCAAACATCAACAACAGGTGGTGGAGGAGGTGGAAGCCCTACTGGAACAGCAGCTGGTGGCGGAACCACAGGTGGTAACAATACTAGTAATAGTACTCCAGGCGGAGTAACAGGCGGTACCACTACAGGCGGTGGTTCCACAGCAGGTGGCGGCGTCGGAACATTCGGCGGTGGCGGAGGAACAAGCCCCAGCCCAGGCATCGGCACAAGTGACGTCAATGGCTCTGGTGGAACAACAACAGGCGGTGCAGCTGGTCCACAAGTAAGGCCTTAAAAATTATTTGGCGGCAATAGAAAAAGAAGAATAGCAGGAACTGGCTATAATTGCGGCAGGCGCGGCTGGTGCGATAGATTCTTCTGAGAATAACATAACAACTAGCAGTAGCCCCCTCTTCCCTTCTTTCTTTTTTTCTTCATGTTTGGTTAGTTACTTAGCCATAATTAGATATAGTGAGTATGTGTGAAAAAAATAAAACAAAACTCAGGTCATCTCCCTCAGATCCCCAGCTTCAAGTGTCTTCTTGCTTGCATGATATCCGCATTGCGCATCGCACTACCTCTTGGTCTTTACAGGATACGATTTGATAGAAGAAGCCATAAAGAAAAAATGCTTGAGTCCAGTGAAAAAAATGATCAGGGAACAAAAAATACCTTGGCTACAAACTATATTTCGAATGCAGGTAAAAATGCTTCAAAATGCTCCTAAAGATGAGAATGAGAATAAAAATAAGTTGATGCGACTTCTGAAAGCAAAATTAAGATAAAAGCAGGAGCAGTATGCATAGATGACACACAAAGGCTGTTTACAGAAGTTTAAATACTCAAGATTGTATTGTATGTGGTGCACACCCCCCATAAGTTATGGAATGAGTCAAAACGCAATCGTGAATCCTTTTTACAGAGAGATTAATCCATAACCCTTATCTTGATCTGGAACGTGTAACCGGCTCTCGACATTATGAAAGTGTCCTGTAGATTATTAGTTTCATCACTTATGGCGATAGCACTGATTGCAGCAGCAGCAATCGCTATAATTCTTTTGGCTCGCTGATATCACGTTGGCTAACGCACAACAACAATCGACCAGCCAAAACTCAGCAATTGAGAGGGGGGCAACAACAAGTCGAAGTACAAGGGATAGCTTTAGAGTACAGGTACCGCAGGGCTGGGTAATTCATGACGTGAAGAATTCAGGCTCTGCATTGGTGGCAGAGGCACTTGATGGAGTCGGAATACTAGCGCAACTCTGCCCAGAGGAGGAGCAACAACAAGTGGCATTTCGCAATTCTGGCGGCAACACATCTAATAGTAGTATCAGTATCAACAGCGATAGATGTCAGGGTGCTCAAGTAATACATGTTATACGCTATCCTAACTTGGGCGCCAGACTTGGACTTACTTCTGATGACATTTTTGCTATCATCAACCGTGACACCATACCCAACGCAATTCTAGCATATCAGATACAAAAGCTTCAGGAAGTTGGTTATCGTAACATCCAGATTGTAAACAGTACAGATACAGCAATCAATGTTGATATCAGTACAGGTTTAGACAATAATAATAATAATAATAATAGCAATAGCAGCAACAACAGCATCAACAACAGTAGTGCCAGCCAAACTTGTAGCAATGACATACAGCACTAATCTTGCTCCCAATGAGACAAGAATAGGTTATTTCATTTTGACTGCTACAGCGGCAACACCTCGCAACTTGGGAATGATAACAGGATATAGCATCTTTTACGAAGGCAATTCTGTTGTAGAGACAACAGTATCCTCTGGCAGTATACCGCCACCAACACCATTCCCAGCAGCAGCCAGACAGGTATTTGGTTCCTTTGAGTTAATAGCAGCACCTGCAGAGCCTCTTAGAGTTGAAATCACTTCAAGTGACACAGAAGGAGTTGCACCAGCCACTTTTGATTTTGAAGCCAATGTAACAGGCGGCATGGAACCCTATACCATTAGGTGGGATTTTGATGATGGTGACAGTGACGAAGAAGAAAGTGACGATGACGATAATGATGTAGACCACACATTTGACGTAGCTGGCACTTATACCGTCAGCGCGACTGTCACAGACTCTACTGGTAGAACTGTATCTGACAGTATATTAATCACCGTTGAGCCAGCGCCACCCCTAACAGCAGTTGAAATCACTTCAAGTGACACAGAAGGAGTTGCACCAGCCACTTTTGATTTTGAAGCCAATGTAACAGGCGGCACTGAGCCTTACACTTATAGCTGGGACTTTGGTGATGGCAGTGTAGAAAGTGACGATGACGAAACTGTTGATCACACATTTAACATAGCTGGCACGTACAATGTGGATCTTACTGTCACAGACTCTACTGGTAGAACTGTATCTGACAGTATATTAATCACCGTTGAGCCAGCGCCACCCCTAACAGCAGTTGAAATCACTTCAAGTGACACAGAAGGAGTTGCACCAGCCACTTTTGATTTTGAAGCCAATGTAACA
The DNA here is from genome assembly GCA_963786915.1 of uncultured Nitrososphaeraceae archaeon. GTDB lineage: Archaea > Thermoproteota > Nitrososphaeria > Nitrososphaerales > Nitrososphaeraceae > Nitrososphaera. The sequence goes on along the minus strand of CAWBAU010000003.1, from coordinate 311,684 downwards.
GGCGGCACTGAGCCTTACACTTATAGCTGGGACTTTGGTGATGGCAGTGTAGAAAGTGACGATGACGAAACTGTTGATCACACATTTAACATAGCTGGCACTTATACCGTCAGCGCGACTGTCACAGACTCTACTGGTAGAACTGTATCTGACAGTATATTAATCACCGTTGAGCCAGCGCCACCCCTAACAGCAGCTGGTCCGACAGCAGGTGATGACGATGGTGGAGGAGGAACATTTGAGGATTGCGTAGTTCCTCCCGGAAGAGATCCTGCTGATGTCGGCTGCTGATACACCCACAAGCGCAGGCTTCTTTATCGCCGAAAGGCATGTGATGAAGATCCAAAGGGTCGACTTGTGAGTGATGGCAGATCGATAGCAGACGCCCGAGCGACAGATCAAATGCTATGAGCAGTGAAATATTAACGTCGGCATTAAGACGAATGAAATCGATGGCATAAGCGACAATTACCAAAAGACGAGCTCAATTTAATGCCTAGTTTCATAATAGGAAAAGATGGACGCCGTGGAATTTGAACCCACGACCTGCAGTTCTGAAGACCAGCAGGTTGACGTATTCTATGAAAGTTATTCGCTCAAAATCCTGAGCTGTCTCTGTTGGTGAATGATGGAATTTTTCAAGCACTCTCTAATCATAATGATTTCATCAAACAGATCTTTTAACGCTGTTAAATCTTTTCCTTCTTTTATTCTCGTTCGCATTTCGGGGTTTTGTGTTGCCATTACTTTTATAACATTGGTTACGAAACTTTCCAGCTCAGCCTCAATACAAGCGACATACTCTAAACCACGCATCAGGTTTTCCATTGCATCGTTGAATTTTGCCTTTGCTATTCTATTGCCATAGACATTGGAAATGGAATGGTGCTGGGCCATCTTGAAATAATCTCCATCCTCTCTATAAGCATATTTGTGATCTTCTTCCACCACTTCTTCAAATGGCTTCTTATCTGGTATCCACACGCTAAACAATGGCTTCAAGACTTTCTCTTCAGATAAAACACCTCTGTTTAGAGCCTCAATCACTTGTTGTTCATATTCGATAGAATTCGCTATACGCTCTCGTAGTTGTTGAACCATTTCTCGATGAACTTCTTCGCTCTTGAACGGATAGAAATTGACGTCTGTTTTTAGGAATTGAACTCTTCGGATGTAATTATCTATAAGCTTTTGTAACTTCTTTGTTTTAGTCTCCGCATTCATCTCCATCCATTCTGCCATGCTCATGTATGATAGTGGTAGTAGCGGATCCTTCTTCTCCTCTTGTGCCTGCTTCTCCAGGTACTATTTCTATCTTCTTGATAACACGTGAAATATTTTTACTGTTTATTGGCTTTGTGACGTAGCCTGAGATACCAAGTGAATATAGCACATGCCGCAGGGTGCCTGCATTGTAGAAGCCATACAACGTACTATAACCCCTAATCGCAGCTATTACCATTGTGGCTTTTACCATAGACATATAGGCCTTTTTGACTTTGTAACAAAAGAGCAAACCGCTTTCTGCATACACTCTCGACAATCCAGTTCGTGTGCCGCCACTGATGAAACCCAATCTTTCATTGGCTATGACAAGATCGTATGGCGAGTCTACAGAGCAGGTCTCCAAGGCTTCTAACGCTTTCTTGTAGTTATCATTCCCCGAGAAAACATCAACTTGATAGCAATTGATAATGTCGTCATCGCCACCGCCGATACCATTATCAAGAGGCAGCGATCTTTCTTGATTCGAGTTCTTTCTTTATCAGACTGGTTCTCTTAGGATCATCGTCTACAATCATTACTCTTATTGTTTTTTTCGCTGTTGCCTGCATGATATATTCAGGAGATGGGTATTTTTAGCCATTTCCTATGTCAGGGGATTATGGGATATTATATCCCACAAGGGCAATATTTAAACAATGTTCCCAAAATGAATAAGGAATAACAGAGGAACATAAAGAAGCGCTGGATTCTGCGGCGCATAACATCGAACTGAGGTTGGATGCGCTCTTCCGGATGTCATTTGGTTAGATGCACGTTATTATATTCACATCAGCGGCTTGACATGCCTGGAGAGGCTAGGTAGATACAAGAATTATTATCTAAAAGTCCCTCTGCAGTGCCCCTCACATTACTACCAGCCATCAATTGAGTTTCTAACGTTTTCCAGAATCTCAGTTATCAGGAAGCAAAGCCGATCTCAATCATAGTAGTGTTTGATTCCAATTAGGCATGTTTCGATGATGACTACGCTCATTTAACTCAAAGTGCATCAAAACAGATAACAACAACAACTACTCAGATGCCCAAATCTTGCAATAATGGGATTGTGTCATGGTCAAGCCTAGCAAACAACCATGGAAAAGTTCAGGCCTGTCTAGTAGAGGAGGAGGACTACAGACCACCATCATTAGCTAGAGGAACATCAAAGAAGACAAAACCAAGGATGGCAGCAGTTTCATTATCGGCATCAACATTAAATCGATAATTGTACATAGCCGGGATCGAAAAACTCCAAAGACATCCCTGCAGGCTTCGCAATAATTTAACAGACACGAATGGTTGTTGCGCCACACATCTCATATAGTACCATACTGCAAGCTTCCAATGATGGAGCGTACCATCTAAAGTAATGCGGTGGCTGGATGAATATGGACGCATGTCTCAGAGCATAGAAGGCATTACTTTAAACCTACAGTAAAGACAATGTTATAGATAGAGCCATCAAACATAGCATAACCTCGGACATCTCATCTATCTATCTTCGATAGTCCATTCCACGGCTTCCGCCTAAATGATCCTCTTTTCCTTCTATTGGTACTACAATTTCAAAAGCCAACGTGCTATCAGTCAAATCAAATTGAGCATTTCTTATCCCAAAATCTTCAAAAAAGTTTCTGTAACGCTCTTCTAAGTACAGCGACCATTTCATTCCCATATGGTGCTGTACCAATGAAAGAATGTAACCTATTAGAATAGTCCAAATCTTCCATATGGTGAGTATATGAATAACTAGAAATGCTAATCCAGGTTTCAAACATATCAAGCGCAGAGTGAATGTTATAGTTCCTTCGGAGCATCAGAAGAAAGTCCTTGTCAGAAGAGAGCGCAACATGTCTTGCTAATGATCTTATTTGCTCATCATTTTGACATTCAAGTAATTTTGTGAGAAGTGGCTTTCGGACAGAGATAAATCCTGCCTGTACAGCCACGCTATGCCAATTTGTATGTTGCTTGGCGATCTGGCTGACAAGGGTATTTACGCTAACATCCTTTCTTCTTGCTTCCTGCCGAAGACTACCTAAAATTTCACTTTCAAGACGGAAGGTGATGCTTTCGGTTTTCTTTCTTATCTTCTCACTTCTTTCGACATTCGGGGACATTTTATACTCGTGACCTTTTTCGGAGATTACGTAATTATTTTTACCAAATGTATGGGCATTTTCTAAGGGTTTTGGGTGCATTGCAATAATTATTTGCAAATTCTGCAATATGTGCATTATGAAGGATTTTTCAAAAAAATCTGTGTTGTGAAGGTTGTACTCATCTCGCTTATACACCACGAAATCAACGAGGTGAATAGATGCAAGATAGCAAGAAGAAAGGAAAAAAACAACAACAACGACTTCCAATGCTAATGATGACAGTCTCAATAGCATTGATGGCGATTCTTGTCTCTTCTGCAATATCAGTAGGACCATTTCTTATCCAAAGCGCATGGGCTTTACCATACGTCAGTTCAGTTTCAGTAAGTCCATCCTCTACTGAAAAAACCAAGGGAGAGACAGCAACATACACAGTGACCGTGTCAAGAGCTTCTGGAAGCGGTTCAGGAGATGTAAATCTATCATTTCAGTCCAGTACGATACCGTCAAGTGCAGCAAGTTTTTCAAATGCAAAAGTTAATTTTGGTAATGGCGGATCAAATTCAAAGTCGGTTACTTTAACAATTAATACAAATGATCTTTCCATTCAAGAACACAGCTTTACAGTAAAGGGAACCAAGAGTAATGCAGCATCGGATAGTGCAACTAGTAGTTCCACAAAGCTTACTGTAGTCAAACCACCAAACCAAAAACCAACAGCTGATGCTGGCTCTGATCAGACTGTTAATGAGGGAGATTCTGTAAGTTTAGATGGATCTGGCAGCTCTGACCCAGATGGTACAATTGACTCCTACTCATGGACTCAAACAGCTGGTACAGCTGCAACATTGAGTGGTGCAGACAGTGCAACTCCATCATTTACAGCACCAGACGTTGGCGCAGACGGAGACACTTTGACATTTGAACTGACAGTAACTGACAATGACGGAGCAACTGCAACTGATACTGTTAATGTAGCAGTAAACAATGTAATCGTAAACCAAGCACCAACAGCTAATGCAGGTACAGACCAGACAGTTAATGAAGGAGCTTCTGTAAGTTTGGATGGTTCCGCAAGTACAGATCCGGATGGTGATACATTGACATATGCTTGGACTCAAACAGCTGGTACAGCTGCAACATTGAGTGGTGCAGACAGTGCAACTCCATCATTTACAGCACCAGATGTAGATTCAGCGGGTAGCACATTGACATTTGAACTAACTGTCAACGATGGAAATGGACATACGGCTACTGATACTGTAGATATTGGCGTAGAAAATGTAATCGTAAACCAAGCACCAACAGCTAATGCTGGCTCTGACCAAACTGTAAACGAAGGTCAGACGGTGCAACTAGATGGTTCCGCAAGTACAGATCCGGATGGTGATACATTGACATATGCTTGGACTCAAACAGCTGGTACAGCTGCAACATTGAGTGGTGCAGACAGTGCAACTCCATCATTTACAGCACCAGACGTTGGCGCAGACGGAGACACTTTGACATTTGAACTAACTGTCAACGATGGAAATGGACATACGGCTACTGATACTGTTAATGTAGCAGTAAACAATGTAATCGTAAACCAAGCACCAACAGCTAATGCAGGTACAGACCAGACAGTTAATGAAGGAGCTTCTGTAAGTTTGGATGGTTCCGCAAGTACAGATCCGGATGGTGATACATTGACATATGCTTGGACTCAAACAGCTGGTACAGCTTAACATTGAGTGGTGCAGACAGTGCAACTCCATCATTTACAGCACCAGATGTAGATTCAGCGGGTAGCACATTGACATTTGAACTAACTGTCAACGATGGAAATGGACATACGGCTACTGATACTGTTAATGTAGCAGTAAACAATGTAATCGTAAACCAAGCACCAACAGCTAATGCAGGTACAGACCAGACAGTTAATGAAGGAGCTTCTGTAAGTTTGGATGGTTCCGCAAGTACAGATCCGGATGGTGATACATTGACATATGCTTGGACTCAAACAGCTGGTACAGCTGCAACATTGAGTGGTGCAGACAGTGCAACTCCATCATTTACAGCACCAGATGTAGATTCAGCGGGTAGCACATTGACATTTGAACTAACTGTCAACGATGGAAATGGACATACGGCTACTGATACTGTTAATGTAGCAGTAAACAATGTAAACCAGGCACCAAACGCAGGGCTAACAGCTAATCCTACTACAATACAAGAAGGGGAAACATCAACATTAGATGGTAGTGCAAGTACAGACGATACAGGAATAACACAATATATCTTTGAACAAGTCGGAGGAACAACCGGAACAATCACAGTTGACCCCACTAACCCAGCAAAAGCTACATTTAAGGCTGCTTCAATAAGCGCAGACGAAACTGCAGCAATCAAATTGACAGTGAAGGATGCACAAGACGCAACTAATTCTACTACCGTAGCAATTGCAGTGAAAAATGCTGCTGCTCATGCCACAACCCTGACATTAAATCCAATCACAAGCGTCTTATGGGGTAACGACGTTACAGTAACAGGCAAGCTCGCAGATAATGCTGCATCAGGTGCTGGCGTTGGTGGTGTCACTATATCGTTTGACGGCTCAGGCGCTGCAAATCTTCAACCTGTAACGACTAATGCGGATGGTACATTTACAGTGAAAGGTAAATCACCGACAAGTGTAGCAACAGGATGGAGAGTACAGGCACACTTTGCTGGCAATTCAGACTACACTGCATCAAATAGCGTGATTAGAACATACAGTACTACTAAGCACACGACTCTAATTGCACTGACATCTGCTGCAACAACGCCATGGGAAATGCCAACTGCATTTACTGTGACTGTTACGGACGGCTCCACAGGTGGAACAGTTATCCAAGGAAAGACAATTAGCTTTAGTGGAACAGGTGTAATTGGTGTTGCAAATGTGATCACTGGTGCTGATGGAAAAGCCACGGGAACTGGAACAGCTCCCGATACCGTAGCAACAGGATGGACAGTCCAGGCACACTTTGCTGGAGACAGTCTCTATAACGTCAAAGACTCTACAATTAGAACATACAGCACAACAAAGCATGCGATAGGCCTTTCAATTAGTGTTCCTACTACTCCAGTAGCACCGGGAGCAAGTTACAAGGTCTCCGGAACCCTTACAGATACCACAGCAGCAGGCAAACAACTAGCATCAAAGACAATAACTTTCACAGCAGATGCACCCATAACAATAACAGACAAGACAACTAACGTAAATGGATTCTATACAGCAACTCAGCCAGCACCCAATACTGCAGGATCATATAACATCCAGAGCCACTTTCCAGGCGACAGCCAATACAATGCAAAAGACTCTCTAATCAGAACACTGACAGTGTCGTAAAAGCAAAAAATCGGCACTACCTCTTTTTTTCTTTTTTTCTCTGATCATTATCTTATTTCAAAGGTGGATTGAGCATACTAGTCTATTAGCTTCACAGTTTTACTACAGATTACATCTAGTAGTAAGCAAATACATACTTTATTTACTATTGTCAATCTTATAGAGGATCAACCAGATTTTCAGACACTCTTAGAGATAAATCAGAGCAGATAAACTATGACAAAAAATAGTTCATCAAGATCTAAAAATTAAGAATCTTATCAAAATGGTCACTCATTAATATCAAGTACGGTTCTGTCGTCTTTATGGGTATCACGTTTAGGTGTTGAATTTTGGATGGCAATAAGATAGATAAGACAGAATCTATATCAAATTATTTGTCCTTAAATATCTAGTATAGCTTTCAGTATTGATGCAATATACTAGTCCCATTTGAATCTCAAGGTTACTGCCTAATGGCTAAGATCTTTGAACCATCTCTATTAACACACGTCCAGCCCTAGGTAGCTCATTCTGTGCTAATATTATGCTTTGACCGGGTATTCTTTGAAATCCTCTCCACTCCTAACATTTTCCAGAGGATTCTACTACTCTTGCATCTTGGATAAACCTGCCTCTTTTGATCTCGTATTCTTATTTCAGCCCCAAACTCGTTAGCAAAGCGTTCTAAAACTGGTAACACATTCTCAATAGGTATATTTTCGATAGATCTTGATCAAATATGTAAGCACTTTGGATAGCTAGTGGAGATGAAGGAGATTCCTGCTTTCTTCCATCAACGAGAATAAAACGTCTATCAATTCTTCTTAAAAAACACTGTAACTGTATAACCATCGAAATTTGTAGTCCTTCTTTGAGTTGGATGAGTAATTGTTTCATTGATCTGAACACCAGTAATTCTAAATGGAATTAAATAATTGATTCTTACTTTGTTAGGAATGACACTCACGAAGAGCTATTTCTAGATGTTGTAGTTGATGCCAAGATAACAAAGCTTTGAGTTGCTAAAGCAATTGAGGGCTCAAAAGAAGGAAAAGCTATAGAATTAATTATTTTTTATAATCAACCATGGGACAACTCAGACGTCAATTCCTGGCTCGCATTCTTCCTTTGATTTTCTTTTTGTCTAGTGACTTCTTGCTATTTTATTTCGTTCATCAGTTGCTCTTTATCATCTAGGTAAGTTGCAATTCTTTGCTTGTAATTTTCATCGTCATAGCTTGAGGACTGCTGGCTCTGATAATGTCATGTAAAATGACAAGGTTGTCCTTAAATATAAGGATCGGATGCTTATCTATATCCTACCTGAGCTGATCAAAAATTGCTTGCAAAAATAAACATTCTATATTATGTCGCAGCAGCAACAACAGCGATAGCTGGTATTTTACACCTGATTCAAGCTTCGAACGTATTGGGATTTAACCTGAATTTTGGTATATTTTTCATAGTATCAGGAATAGCCCAGCTCTTCTGGGTAGTGCCAATGATAAGAAGATGGGGACTGCCATGGTATTATGTTGGCATTGGCGGAACAATAGTGCTAATAATACTTTTTGTGATAACAAGGATGCCGGATAACCCAATCACGGGAAGAGGAGGTCCCATTAGCCCAATAGGACTTGCCACCGAACTGTTGCAAGCTGCCTTCATTGTACTGACTGCAATCATCATAGTCTATGAAAGCAAAAGGAAACAGCTCAGCGGAAAAACTGCATCGGAAACAGCATAATATAGTTTCTTCAAATCCTCGCATACAATAGAGAAGGACATTCACCAGAATTATTTGGTGTAAACCATAATTTTATTGCAGCAGCATCTCCACACACACGACATCTAACAACATCACGCCGACAAGCATTCTTGTTTTTGCCATACTGCTAGTCTCTTTTGCTAGTATGGTATGCTTGGCTGAAACTGCTGCAACAAGTACAGACAATGCTACGGTGACAGATGTCAATACCACTACAAGTCCTGCAGAAACAGCAGTCCCACTAGTGGCTACCACTATGAAGAAAGTCATAGGCGAGCACTCAACTAGATGAAAATGGAAATTTAGCATGGATTACTGCAGGTCACTGGAACATTGAATCTGTCGTTTCTTTGGTTGGAGGCAAGGGTGGCCCTTGTAAAGAATTGAGCCTCAAATTAACAACTTCATCGCCACTCTTTACAGGGTATCAAATGTGGATGGAAGAGATTCTTTCATCAACATGAAAAAATATCGAACTTTACTCAAAAACATCGATTACCATAAAAGTGCAAACTAGACAACAGTTAGTGATAATTAATTCCCTATAACTTCAAGAACAAAATAGTGAGAAGTGAGATATGCCTTCTACTTTTTTGTTTCTCACTTTATTAGAGTTCCTATACTTGTTCTTCTTCTTCCGCTGGCAATAGCATCCCATGTATTGGTGTTGGACCAAAGTGATTATCTACTGCTCTTGGGTCTATCCAGATTGCAATCGAATCACCTAGAATTTGTATGTAACTAGCTACGTTTTCAACAGGACCTTCTCTTAAGGTAACAGTCATTGTACCATTAAATGTTGTAGAGTCATCGCCTAGATGAGTAACAGAAGACTGACTGAAGTTGTATATTTTGTGTTCGTGCAAGACATTGCCATCGAGCCTCACCATGTGTATGGTTGCGTTGAATGACGCTATATGTGGATCCGCACGACCCGTTAATGGACCATCAAGCTGCATTAACCATTCACCTGCGGTACTCCATGAAAATGCTCCCTGATGGGCAGATTGAATACTGCCAATTTCTCCTCGAAGCATTGTAGCATTCATTTCTGTTGGAGAGGGAAGAGGCTCGCCTATTCCAGTGTCGTTATCAGTAGCAGAAGAGATAGACGATGTTTGGTTATCAGCTTCTGTCATCGTTGGAGATGACATTGTATTGTTGAAAATGGATGGTTGCTGTTGTTGTCCTTGTTCTTCTTGAGCAAGAGCAAGTTGAAAGTTTATGGAAGTAGGTGTGATTAACACAAGTCCTACAGCAACAGCAAATACAATAGCTCTTAGGACTGTCTGTTGTTCTGATTTAGAACGGTTTCTATAGCTCATGGTATGAGCAGTTTTCTAATAGTGTTAAGGATTTTATTACTTTAGTAGCCAATTTTGTTATGGAAAAAGATCCCAAGGAAGGAATTATTATTGTTGGGCACTGTAAGTCTCTATAGTTCTTCTTTGCACAGTATCGCTGGCGCGCAAGTTGTGGAGGAGGGATATAAGTCATGCCTGTATGTTCTATAGATATAGCTCGTTTTAGATGATTCTCAAGGCATTTCATCAGTTGTGCGTTATGTCACCAGCATTGTCAGCTGGTTTTGTCCGAAAACTAAGCAAAATGAGCTCAATTTAATGTCGTAGTCATCATGAATGATAAAAATTGGACGATGGGATTTCCACCCACGACCTCAGCAGCTCAATAGCAGCTTTCTAGGCTTTCTATAACTGCTATCTTAAATGACTGCTATTGAAAAAGAACTTGAAGTTCAAAGCCCCCAGCTCTCCCATTTTTCCTTTTCTTGTAATCATTGTACTTTGACCATAATCTGATCAAGTTGGGAGATGCATTTGCGACTAGCTATCCATAGCAGTAGAGCATCTGACAATCAGCTCATGTGGTTTCCCGCCACACAAGCCCACTCGTTTGCTACTTAATGTACACTGTTATAACAACTGCAGTTTGCTGTGCTATTGATTCATCATCAAGAGCGAGCCGAACTACTACTATCAGCAGGTAATGAGGAGGAGGAGGAGGATGGAGGTAACCCTCCAATCTGCTGCATCAATCTCATCGTGTCTGAGCTTATCCACCCTTCTGTAATCTTGCCATCAATGATGGTTATAAATCCCATTTCATCCAACGACAGTTTCTTACCAGTAGGTGGTATACCCTGGAACTCTCCTTTGTGGGTGCCAGTAACATTGAGACGGATTGCGACTTTATCTCTTTCTGCCACCATGTCTACGATATCATGATGAAGGTCTGGAAATGCGTCGATGACGCCAGCAAGTAATCGTTTGTGTTCATTCCAATCTACAGAAGAGGGCATTCCTGCAAGGTGAAATGAGTAATTAGCGTTAGATACTAACAAGTGTTCCATTCTTTCTGTATCATGTCGATCGAGAAGCTCAAAGAACTGATGAACAATCTGTTTGTTTTTTTGTTCTTGTGCTGCGAATGATGCCATTGCGGGGATATGGATTATGTGTGCAGTTTAAATCTTATCATTTGCATGCTCCACGTAACACTGTACCGTCAAGTGCAGTTTTTGAGAAAGACTTAGCCAAAGCAGTATTAAAAACAGGATAACGATAGTAGACTTTGATATTAGTTGGTTGATAAAAAGGGGAAAAATAGAAGAAGGTATAAGGAGCAACATCATCCGCAGCGCTGAGAGGATATTAATCAGCCAAGCTTTTTGCAGACATAACAGCTATAGTGTTGGGTGTACTCCCATTGAGACTTTTCTCTTGTTTTGCTTTTAAATGTGCTTGCAACCTGACTGGGTCTCTAGGGCATTTTGAAGCGTCCTGATTTGCAATTTGAGATGTTTTGGTTATAGCTGGATAATTATATTTTTTCCCGATCATTCTTTTCACTTGATTCAATCAAATTTTTTCCTTATCATTTCTTCTGTCAGACCAGCAATTGAATAGACCAAGGTGGTGATGATATGAGTACGTTATAATGATAGTTATAAGCAAGTTTGTTTATCTTTCTGTTCTAACCACTAGAAGTGACATGAGTAGCGATATTGAAATTTTCGATAGTTGTTCATATAGCAAGAATCGTGAAATCATAAAACCATCATTGGAGATAAGACATATTATATAATATCATACGAGAGTTAGTTGTATAAGGGTTTTTATGTCTATCACTATTCCGTTAGATGATTTAACTAAGACTAAAATAGTTCACATGATCCTTAATAAAAAGACTGAAGAAGCGTTACAACATCTAAGCAAATTCTACAATGTGACTCCACCCGAAATAGTAGTTGGAACTATAAAAGGAAAACGAAAGACAGTATATGCTGTTTACGTTCAAAAGGAAAGTAAAATTTATGCAACAAACTCGGATGTCTTTTACAATCCCTTTATAGTGTTACATGAATACTATCATCATATAAGGACAAAAGGAGGCATGCATAGGGGATCTGAGAAGAATGCCAACTTGTATGCAAAAACTTTCATTGATGCGTACAATAGGACAATTAAGCAGATAATGGAATCACGTTTAGAAAGATAATGCTCCACTACTGCCATCAATACTGCAGTAGTACAGGGTGCAGGACAAACGGTAGGATACGACATGGGCATTGCCAGGGTTTTTTCCTACAACTTTCTAGAACTATTGTGATAGTATCAGGTCTCGAAGTTAGACTCACAATGAAAAAGAGGCAGATAAAGAGAGAATATTCTATCTGTTTTCTGCTTTCTTTTTAGCCTCCATTTATAGAATCAATATATCTTATGCTTTCCATATGCAACCATATGGCATCCACGTCAACAGGACCAACAGGTTCTACAAGCACTACTGCACAACCACCATATACTCCAAAAGACTTAGGTAGGAATTTCAAATGCCTCGATTGCCAGGATGAACCAACCTTTTCTTCCGATCAGGAATTGAAAAAGCATAAAGATGATGTTCACGGTTTGGACGTACAAGGAAAGCAGACAAACACTGTGCCAGGCATAAGTAAAGAGTCTGGTTACTGATCAGGTTCTTGTTGTTATTGGTTCCTAGGTCTCTTCATCCCATCCCGGTCTTGCACCTTGATAGTGAGGTCTACTGACCTGTCTTGAAAGCGTCCACTCAGACACAATTTTTATGTCAAAATGAGCTTTAAGGTTATGCTTATGCTGCTGATATAATACTACTAGAACACGTACAGGAGCAATTGAGATATTTAAACTCCTCAAAGATTCCATGCTAATAGACGGTTGGTCGCATTATGGTAACACACTCCAGAAGGATCAGCAGTACCATGCAGATGATGTTTTTGATGCAGTGTTAACGCTGGCTGATGGATTAATGCCAATTACCCAGGGGTGAAAAGCAAGAAAAAGGAGCTTCTAAAACCAAAGCAATGCCTCAACTGTTACCAGTCTAACAAACCGGAATCCAAGTTTTGTTCCGAGTGCAAGAATGTGCTAAGTTACGGTGCTTTTAACGAAATCATAGAAGAAGCTAACAGGATCAACAAGAAGCTGCTACTACTACGGTTATGGCGGCGGCTACTGCTATCATCGTCGTGGTTGGTCCCAAGCTAGCAACGCAATTTTTCAACTATGAGATGTAGACAGAAAAGATAGCCAAGCGCAAAATTCGTCCAACTGTCAGTTATTAATCTTTATTCAGATGTATTAGACGGAAACGGTAATATCATACTGAATTTGAAGTAATTTGTTTGAACAAAAACTATGAATATAATTGATCAATTCATAAATTAATAACGCTATTGCATCTTGGAGGGGTTGGAGGAGGAGATTACTTACATACATGCACCCATATGACCTAAAAGCAATATGGATTTGTCATGAATGCAAAATGAAATTTTTTTTCCACAGTGATATAGATGACCATACGGATTCAACCGGGCACAAACTGATTGAGCAAGTGATGATGATTTCACGAGCTGAGACATTGACATGATCGTATGTTGGATTGTGGACCTGCAGGGTAGACTTCCAAGGACTATATTTACCATAGACGGTACCGTAACTTTGGACCGTCAAACGAGATCTTAATAAGACTAGCCAAAATGGTGGAATGAGACAGAGAAGGTTCTAGTCTTAGTAATTTGGCAGAGTAGGAGGAGGAGGAGAAAGAAGAATGCTCTACCGATGAGGTGGTGTGCAGATTTATAGAAACAAGTCAAATGAACTAGATAAGCAAACCAACTACAGATAACAAGTATACTTTTGACATTGTAGGGGCGCTTTTAGGCATGCTATGTAATCAGCTTTATTTCATAGGGGGATACGTAGTGATTGATATCTGACATGTATGATAATGTTGGTGTAGCAGAACCATTGTTCCAAGAGGGTCTAGGACATCTTAAATCAAAAGAGTATCTTGAGGCTGTAAAATGCTTTGACAAGGCGATAGAAATAGAAAAGGATCCGATTTATTTGTGCAACAAGGGTTTGGCTTTATGCAGGCTAGAAAAAAACAAAGAAGCCATAGAATGCTATGGGAAAGCAATAGAGATAAACCCAAATCTTGCAGATGCTTGGAAGGATGTAGGCTTAGTTCTAAAGGACTCTGGAAGATATCATGAGGCTGTAAAATGCTGTGGGAAAGCAATAGAGATAAACCCAAATCTTGCAGATGCTTGGCTCGCCAAAGGGCTAGTTCTAAAGGACTTGGGAGAGCATGACGAGGCTGTAAAATGCTTTGACAAGGCGAGGGAATGCTACGACATGAACTTAAAAAAAGGTTCAAGGGGCATCATTGATTGGTATGGAAAAGGTCATGCTCTAACTCAACTGAGAAAGTATGACGAGGCTGTAAAATGCTTTGACAAGGTGAAAGAAATAAACCCAAATCTTGCAGATGCTTGGCTCGCCAAAGGGCTAGTTCTAACCCAGTTGGAAAAGGATGCTGAGGCAATTGAACAGTTTAACAAAGCAATAGAGCTAAATCCGGAGTCCGTCGATGCGTGGAATCAAAAGGGTAAAGCTCTCTACCACTTAGAAAGATACGAGGAGGCAATCGAATGTCACGATACGGTGCTGAAGATAAAAGAATATGAAGATGCCTATTTCTTCAGGGGGCAGTCAAAATGCGCAATTGAAGATTATACTAGTGCGTTGGAAGATCTTAATAAAGTAAGCGACCAATTCCCCTTTCACGACGAGAAAACTACTAGTATTGGTCACTGCTACTATGAATTGGGGTTCTATGAAGATGCTGAGACCCATTATCGTGAAGCTATAAAGTCCAGCCCCAAGATAATTAGAGCATATTTTCATTTGGCTGTATTGTATGCCAATGAAAACAAGTACGATAGAGCCAAAAAACAATTAGAGACATGCTTAAACATCAACAGGAACTTTTCTAAGGCTAGAGACGCTATTAAGAGGCTGGACGGTGCAGGCGAGCCAGACTGGTACCGCTGGTGGTTTGGCGATGAGCACAAGGATAACAACAACAAGAAAATAGGTAATGACAATGAAATGAGGAAGAAGTGGTGGTTTGACCGCAAACCGATCCTAGGTATGATAGTGATGGCATTTATAGCAGGTATTATGATAACGACTACCATTCTTGCTTTTAGCTATCCTTCCACTCTTGCTTCAAGTGTTGTTGCGGGGCTAACTTTCTCTATGGCTATTATGATTGGAGTCCTATTGCTTCCGAGTTTAAAGAGGTTCAAGGCAGCTGGTATAGGAATAGAACCAAACCCGTTTGTTCTGACTATTGAGATGATGCGCTCTTTGTATGTTATGGATAAATCTCATCGTGAAGTATTATTTATGCAATGCAAGAAGTAAACATAATCCCCATTCAGACAGGGTTTCTGGAAGTACTGAAGAATCTATAGATAGCTCGCGGTGATGGCAGCATCTTGAATAGTATGCTTGCGGAATCAGGACGTGGAGTCAGACAGACGTACGATACGGCGTTGGCATTATGAGACATCCTGTCCGACAACTGTTAAACAAACTCAATTTAATGCCATAAATCCTAGATTGATAAAAATGGACGGGGTGGGAGTGGAACCCACAAATCCTCAGCGCCTTGGCATCTTTCTAAGGCAGATCTTTATTGCCTATCTAAAGGGGCAGCAGAGCTATGGAAAGACAATAGCTGCTCAAATCCCATCCTTCTCTTCCAATTGTGCAGCAAGCGTCACATTTTCATTCATGTCAACCTGCTTTAGCATACCATCAAATATGCTTTTTGTCATGAAATGTCATCCATCAAACCAAGCAAGCATATTTTGGTTATATTGTCCACAGGAAGTGAGAGAGAGACACACACGCGTTACACAAGTAGTCAAATAATTTGTCTGATTTGGGAGAAAATGACAAAGAATGTTATTATCATAGATGCTTAGTAAAGTAGTGAGACGCAATTTCGCTAAATATCTCATGTTATCCCAAGCTGCTAAATTCCATAGTTATCAGCGAAAGTTGCTTCCTGCTCTCATCCTATGCCCATTCCCATTCTGTGGCTGATAGATTTCCTTCTCTATCTATCTGAACTTCAAAGACAGTTATCATTCCATTCATAAAAGATAGTTCGCCTGTCGTTGAGGGTGTAGTCCAAAATCCTACTCCGTGGGATATTATGGTTCCCTCCGGGGTAAGGTTCCCTGTCACCTGATTAGTCCAAGTTGCCACCTCGCCGCCTTGGGTCCTTAGTATACCCTGTCCTTTACCACTAAATGTTCCATCAGCATTAAGTGTGCTTACGCTTGTCCCGGTGTTTATTGCATTTATTACGCTACCACTACCATTGTTAATACTCGCATTAGCCATGAAACTGAATTCTAACTGGGGTTGCGGCATAACAGCAAGTACTCTTTGTCCTATGATTCTGCCTTGCTCTACAAAGAACGGATTTCCAAACGACGCAGTGGCAGTGGCATTGCTTTCTTGATACTGTGTAGAAGTAGGTACCTAGTAGTTGTCAACTCATTCTGAGCAAATGAGCCCATTGCACCTATGCTAGAAATAATTCCTAGGACCGCTGCTGCTAGAAAGGAGAGTATTCTATTGAATTCTCTACTGCTGCTCATAAGTAAACAAACTCACTATCATTCAAGTTAAGCATTCCACCTGTTTCACAGACAATAGTGTTATGGTAGAAGAATAAACTACGAGGATTTTTGTCCGCCAGTTACCTAGAACAAGCGTGAATCAAAACCATAATTCCCTCAAAGTAAAGAATGGACCGGGTGGGAGTTGAACCAACGACCTTAGCAATATCAACTACTATATTTTATGTTGCTGATGGAAATTCTCCTGGTGGTGACTGTGGAAGCATCACAGGCTGTGCCCTCATAGTCGGAGGACGGTACTTGCAGTAGTATTGGAAGATCCCTTCTTGATTAGATGTAAAGGTTGCATTTCCAGTTTCGCCGGCTGCAGTATCTAAGTCTACTCTATATGGCGGGGTATTGATTGTGAATGAATGTCTTCTTCTTCTTCTTCTGTCCTTCTTCTTCTTTCTCTTCGTCTTCTGTCTCTGCAATATTGAAGAAGTTTATAGTCACACTGTCATCTCTATTGACGACAATTACAGGAAGAGAATAAATGAAAGTATAACCAAGTGAAAAAGGGGAGGGTTTGCGTGATATCTTTTAATCATGCCCAGAGTATTGATTGAGTTGTTTTTGACTCCTTAAGTTTCTTGTGATGGGGTGTCATTGTTGTTATTGTCATTTCTGCTAATGTTGTCATCCTGACTATCGTTATTGTTGTCGAGGTTGTTATCATTGTTAAAGTATTGACCTATTACATCATTGAGGCATACTTCTACGTCCTCTGAAAACTGTTCATCATGATTATTGTTGTTGCCATTAAGGTCATTGCTATCATTGTTGGTGAAACACTCTATTTCGTCAGTCAAGAATAGCAGTACATCATCGCTGTTGTAAGTAGTATTGTTGTTGTCGTCATTAGTATTGTTGGTATTGTTGTCTGTATTGGCAGAGATTGCTTCATCGCTTGCTTGTTGAGGAGTGGTAGAAGAAGAGGAGGAAGAGGAGGAGGAACCATCACCTTCAGGAGGTGACGTATTTGTACCCCAATCAGAGGCTAAATCATTTGCATTATTATTTGTCAATCTTGTCTGTCCACTACCATCATCAGCATTCATAGTGTATATGTCGTAGTTGGGATCGTTCTCCTCGGTGCTATCTCCATTGCTGCTAAAAGCTATCTTTTCACCATCAGGGGACCAGCTAGGGGATAAGTTATTTGCATTATTATCTGTCAGCCTAGTCACGTCACTACCATCATCAGCATTCATGACGTATATCTCACGTGTGGCATTTTCATCTCCATTGCTGCTAAAAGCTATTTTTTCACCATCAGGGGACCAGCTAGGGGATAAGTTATTTGCATTATTATCTGTCAGCCTAGTCACGTCACTACCATCATCAGCATTCATGACGTAAATTTCGTCGTTGTCATTGTCTCTATTGCTGCTAAAAGCTATCTTTTCACCATCAGGGGACCAGCTAGCGAACCTATCAGTTGCAGGGTCATCTGTAAGCCGGGTCTGTCCACTACCATCATCAGCATTCATGATGTATATCTCCTCATTGTCGTTCTCCTCGGTGCTATCTCTAAAGCTGCTAAAAGCTATTTTTTCACCATCAGGGGACCAGCTAGGGGATAAATCCTTTGCGGGGTCATCTGTAAGCCTGGTCTGTCCACTACCATCAGCATTCATGACATAAATATCGAAGTCGCCATTGTCTCTATTGCTGCTAAAAGCTATCTTTTCACCATCAGGGGACCAGCTAGGGGATAAATCATCTGCATCATTATTGCTCAGATTAATTTCATCACCACCGTCAGCATTTATGACGTATATCTCGTCGTTGCCACCTCTCAGGCTGACAAAAGCTATCTGTCCATTTGGACCAGGAAATGTGCCGGCCCACACACTTACAACGTTTGTTGTTGTGCCTGTAAGCATGATTGCTATCAATAGCGAGCACTGTTACTGTTGTTATAGGAATTGTTGTTGTTTGAGCCATATTTTTTATTTTTTTTCCAAAAAGAGGAAAAGTTAACCCTTTTATCATGAAGATGTCAACAATATCTAATTCTTAAATATTATGTAGTGTAGCACGTATAAAAATTCTAACTATATCATTAGAAAATGGAATTTTATATATCTTTTTTCTTCTCAATCCTAACTGATGAGGGTGATAGTACTGACCCTGAGCCAGAACCAGAATGTGAGCCAACTGAATGTGCCAGTTGCAGATGGGAACAATGTTTTTGATGACAGGTTTGTCTGACAACTACTCAAAATCGTACTCAATTTAATGCCGTAGTTCCCTCGTAGAAAGAAATGGACCGGGTGGGAGTTGAACCCACTACTACCTCAGCAATGCCAACATTCATGGATTCAAACCTTAACTTTGAATCTATCTCAATCTTGATGAGACTATCTTTTTTTCGAGTCGAAATCCTGTTTGCTGAGACTTACGTGACTGGTATTCTCTGTTTTTGCTTTTACAGCTGACAGCCCGAATGCGATTCCAAATATTGTAAAAATTACAATCAGTGAAACTTCCATTGGTATCTTATATACATCTGATGCCAGCATCTTTGCTCCTATAAGGATAAGCAAGGCGACGAGTGTCGGCTTCAGGTAGTAGAACTTTTCCATCATCCCGGCAAGCAGAAAGTCACTGTTCCATTTCCAGATACGACTAACTCCGCATGGGTTTGGTTTATTGGGCTTTGGCATGACCACTATTGCTCATGATAGCATATCCTCAATCAGTTCATTGTGCCAGTACCTTCTTTGTTGTAAATTACGATCGTTGCCACAGAAGTTGGGAGAGCAGGATTTATAACAAATGAATTTCAGATACGAGACGTCGAGGGGAAAGGAATAACATGATACAACGAGGATATATTGTCTTGATTATTGGTGGAGTGTTATTTGTTGCAGGAATAATAATAGCGGCTATATGGGCTATCCCATTCGCTAGCACATTTCTACAAAATAATACCCTTATCAACCAAGTTTCAATAGAGCCTGGCAGATCAATAGAAGCAACGACTCAGGTAACAGACGTCTCACGACCAATAGCTGTGGCAATACATATTGAAAGACCAGAAGGAGTAGTGAGATTGATCGAAACTGTCAAAGATCCATCTGGGACTGTTGTAAGTAATAACGAGTTCTCTGCAAACCTGTTTACTACTTTTCAGCCACAAAACACGGGCAATCATGTTCTTAACATAACAAATGCAGCAACAGGATCCGTTGCAATTGACGCAACATTTGGCTACATGCCATTCATAATGGCTCCTGCGTCTAATTCAGATGAGGGCGGTCAGCCGCTACCCGGTGTGGATCTCAGCAGCTTGTCTGTAATCATTGCTGGCGGAGTGTTAACTACAATAGGCTTTTTCACAATCATAGGTGGAATAGTAATAGTTGTGATAGATAGCCGAAAAAGAACAGAAGGACGAGGAAAGAACGGTAGTACTGGTCTAACAGAAGATAGTGGCATCACATACAGGAAAGATTGATAAGAATCCTTAATGTTATCCTGCCGATTTGCAAAAATAAGCAGGTCTACAATTCTCACATTAGCATTGAGAGACATTCTGTCAGACAATAACTGAAGATGAGCCTGATTTAATGCCGTATTTCCAGATTGGCAAAATTTGACAGGATGAGATTTTAACCTACGACTTCCGCCAGGTCTCTGTACAGGCAGATCTATATCTTATCTAAATGGACAGCAGATATAAAAAAAGAGGACTAACCGTTCAAATCCCATCACCCGCTCCACTCTTTTCCTTTTTGCATGTTCCATAGCCCTAACGGGCAATCGAAGTTTTAAGAACAAAAGTTAGGCAAGGTAATAAAACAGGTCTGATGGCTTGAGATTCGTTATCAAATGTAGGATAGTTTTAATTTTTTGCAATCTGCTGTCATGTACTGCTTCTTTAACTAGACATAGCATCCAATGTAATATCGTGTAGTGATGATATTGTTTGTCTGTAATGGCTAAATTGCTTCTTATTTAATATTGGACTGGAATGCGGGCATATTATAGTGACATTTAGACCTTTCTGCAGCCATTCTGAATGGGTCTTTTGCCACCATTTCTCTAAATTGAGACATTCATCAAACTTTTGGTTTTCAGCCAGCCCGCCGACAACGCCAATTACAAGAATTATTTCATCATTGCTTTTAGAAGCAATCTTTCTTTATTGCCTTCTCCACAATAGTCTTTAATTCCTCAAAAGGTTCCAAGTTCCCAGCTAACGCAAAGTTGTAAAATGATCTTATGTCTAAAGTTAAAAGGTTGCCACGGTTGACATTTTCTTTGTAGTCTACAATCTCCGATATTATTTTAGACAGATGCGAGGTGTCATAAGTATTAACAGGCACTTAGATGGTCAGGTATCCTCTCCTTAATCCTTCATTAACATATTTTGCGACAGCTTTATCCTCATCATCACTATCATTGGAATAGAGAAGCATAGCATGTTGATGGAAAGGTAGCTTTGCAGAACCAGATGTATTGACAGGGCCCAACGTTATAATCGCTTACACATAGGACAAAGACAGGCTCTTGATCTTATTGATGTTTATTAAGCTAAATGTTATAAATGATATTTCAATTCAATATGATACAAATCGACAATAGTCGTTAAACTCTTTCCATACATAAAAGCAAATCAGAATATATATACCCCCACACCAAACATACAAATTTTACATCTTCACAAAGTGACATTCTTGCGATCATTGAATCAAAATACAGGGTCAGGTAATTATTGTCAGGATGTTAATGGATATTATAAAAGCACGGAAGGCCAAAGCTGCAAGACAGTAAGCAAGCCAAGCCTTATTTACTGTCGAGATTAACAGAATTCATGTTGGTTTCACTTTTTGCAATTGCTACCAGCACAAAGGGTGGGCTTGCACTTGTCCAATAATAAAAGCAAGAGTAACGATTACAAAAATAGTCTTGATAGTCCTATTCCACAAAAAGAAGAGTCAAACTATGAAGGTAATAACGAGAATAGTAATGCCAAACCATTAGCTAAACTGCTTGTTGTAGACGATGACCCGGATATAGTTCAAGTTCTCAAGCTCGGTCTTGTAAAAAATAGATTTTTAGTCAGTGCATTTACCAATCCAGAAGAGGCATTACAAAGCTTCCAATCCAATTCAGAGTCTTACTGTCTAATGCTGTCGGACATCCGAATGCCAGGTTTGTCTGGGATGCAACTGGCAAGAAAAGTCAAAGAGATTAATTCAGACGTCAAGGTTGTCCTCATGACTTCTTTTGAGATAAGAGATAGTGAGTTTTCTAAAGTATTTCCTTCTACACATGTTGACGGCTTTGTCCAAAAGCCCATTGGTATTAAAGATCTGACTAACAAAATATTAAGTCTCATAGAAAAACGAAGAGGAGGTTAGATGAGGATTTTGGGAGTTAATAATAGTAGCGAGAGTAATGAATCAATTATGAAATGGTTCCATGAAGAAGTAGGAGAGGGAGAGAATGGCATTGTCATATACCCCAATTTGCAGACGTTCCGCCAGATTTATACGCGGTATGCTAAAGATCAACTAGCAAAAGAAGAAGAAGAAGAAGAAGAAGATGAAAAAATTAATAGTAAAGGCAATGAACAATCAAAGCCAAGAATCATACTTATCGCAACTTTTTACGAAACTATCGACAGCGTAAAGCATAGCCTCAGTGCTGTCGGTGTAGACGCCCAGAGCCTTATAGACAACGGTTCATTAGTAATAGTGGACGCTTTTAGCTCTTACTATCCAGATGTCAGTGGTATGAAAAAGCTGGTAGCATCCCTTTCAGACCGTGCAAGAAAAGAAGGTAGTGATGGAGTTACTGCCATTGTGGATATGGGCTTTTTCTTTCTATTTGGTGGAGACGGCAGAGCTACAGAATTGATAAATTATGAGGCATCCTTAGCACCAAAAACAGAAGGTGGCAACGTCAAAGGCTTCAGCTGCTATCACGGAGGAAACTATAATACTCTAAAAGACAGTCAGAGAAAAGAGCTTGCTCAAAAAGGGAAAAAGCTGTTAGAAGTTACAGAAGATACTCTTCTTAATGTATGAGAGATAGCAAATATTGGACTATCTAAATCAGCCAAGGGCTCAAAAGGGGGAAAGAGAGTAGGCCCCACTTATTTTTGACAACATCAGATAACCTGGTTAAGATTCTTGCTTCCAGTCTGTGTCAGATGAATCAATCTCAACATAATCAAAGATTTGGCTATAGTACTTCAGGAAGTCCTTGAGTTCTAGGTTTGCGGGGTAAAAGTGTCCAAGCCATGCATCATAGGACCAACCAGAGCAGCCTACATAGAGTTGCAATTAAGTTTAGATTGCAATGAGCATCTTGTAAGGTCGTTGTAAACTAAGGCGAACCTTGTCTTCTTTTGCTGCTCCTTGCTACCAAATACAACAGTTGAATACTAGATTTAGAAAGGTCAGAAAGCTAGAACTTCTTCTTTTTCATGCAAACTACCAATACAATACAACTATTAACATTTCAATCCCTCTGTAACCAACCTTTGGGTGTCTTCTATGTGTATTGTTTCTTCCTTTTGTCTTTGATTTACTTTCAAAAGCCGCTCCAACATATCCTTATCATCTACTGTGCCTTTTCTGCTTCAAGGAATTGGAGTGCTGCATCTAATTGTCCAACCTGATCCTCGATATCGCTTATCAAATCTGCTAAGCCGGGTTGGTCATATTTTGGATCCATATAATAAGCATCATAGAACAGGTCCACACTGTACTTTATGTAGACATAGTCGAATTTACCGGGATCTAGTCTGTGATTTTTAACTGAATGTCTAATGATCTCTAAATGTCTGTAAATGTATTTTCTTACCTCTTCTAATCTTCTCATTTCAGACTGAGAATATTCTTTTACATGCTCCCATTTCTCAGGTTTGGGATCTTCGTCATATTTACTGATAAGATCTTTTAGTCTCACTAGTTTATCCTTAATAATGGACGTGTCATAGCGAATAACGTATAGGAAGGAATTCTTTTTTATTATATCATTCTTGCTCATCTTAACTTCTCTGTGTCTAATCTTTAAGCTCAGTATCAATAATAATCTTTTACAACTCTGCTGATGGTCCCACTCACGATGATAACGGTAGCCATAGGGGAATTTCTCCTATAATGTGAGTGTCATGCTACCACACCTTTTTTATATTGCAGTGTATTCTCACAGGTATGACAGATAAATGGAGAATTGAAGGAGATTATTTTGAGGCATGTAATTGTGATACAGTATGTTCATGTATTTTCATGGGTAATCCCGACCAAGGACAGTGCGACCTTACTTCAGCTTGGCATATCAATAATGGACATTATGAAAATACGAAGCTTGACGGTCTTAATGTTGCCGCATTGTTTCATACACCTGGAAACATGTTTACGGGTCCAAAGTGGAAAGCAGCTCTCTATCTAGATGAGCGTGCCAGCAAAGAACAGGCTGAAGCACTTGGAAAGATTTACTCAGGACAAGCTGGTGGCTTCTTTAGTATTGTAGCTGGTTTGATTGGCGAAATTGTTGGTGTGCGCTCTGTGCCAATAAAGTTTGAAGCTGAAGGTAAGAAGCGGTCTTTGGAGATTCCTTCTGCAATAGATCTGACGATTGAGGGTATTACAGGAGGAGATCAGAAATCTGAATCTGTTATTGCCAATCCACCGATGTCTGTAACGCCAGGATTTCCTATGATAGTTGCAAAATCAGTAAAATATACCTACAATGATCATGGAATGAATTGGGATAACTCGGGCAAGAATGGATTCTACTCCAAGTTTACATACACAGCTTAGTAGTAGACAATCAGCAACAACATTCAATCTCGATGAAAAAAAGAATAAGAGAAGTGGTGGTGACGGCATAGTTAAATAGTCTTCGGAAAACCACACTCTTGTCATTGGTCTTTACTTCAACAGTAACTGTCGATTTCGGTTTTCTTTGTATGTATGTCCCTTCTTCCCTATGTGATACTTTATAATCCTGAAACATTTGCCTGTTTGATAACGCCTGATAGTTTTTTCGGTTCTTCTTAATTGTCAAGGTCTTTCTTTTTTTGGGTCTTCTATTCCAGGGGAGTGAAATTCATTCTTCCAATAGCCATTCTTGGCTTGCTACTGTTGTCTGCTGTTCTTCTTGGATATTATTACTACGATGTAGGTGCCGCTACGGCTCGGCAGCCTATACGCTGGACGCCATTTAACAACCAGGAAATGGATTATACTTGTATACTTACAAGGTGCTCAGTGCATTAATAAGACCTGTAGTAAGTCATTGATGTGCTATAGCTTCATTCGACCTATTTCTTGAGTTCAACTAGCACCGCCGTGAGATCCTCTGTTCCCCTGTTTTCTACAGTGTGTGAAACCGCATCGAACCACATTCCTTGACAACCCTTTGAGATCAAGAACAACGCTTTTACCATCTGGGAAGGTATACTTGGCTCGCGAATTGTTCAAGACGTATACCATACTTGATGAGAATGCATTTCCGATTTTGCGCCCTGTTTCATTCGGACTTCAAGGACTCGCGCTGCATCATTTTCTAGCAAGACCTTATGAACGTCTGGTGTCACTTTCACAGGATCCTGTGACACAAGCTTCTTCATAGATCAGTGAAACATAAGTGTTGCTCCGACATCTTATCAGTGTCCATTTTGGAAAAAAGCTACAACAACATTGCAAATCGTTCATAATTGACAGTTAGTCCCTTTCTGACAAGATTGTCATAAAGACCGCCATACAAATCCTTCAGGCATCTCGACTCATGTAATGGTAGTTTGTGACAATGCAGGATTATTGTAGGTATAAGCTATATCATTGATACCAATACCATAGCCGCAAAATTACTCATAGGGCAAGCGGCAGCAAGCAGCATATTTGATGTGGATAAAACTCCTTCAATTTGTCTCGAGCGTAAGGGCGAACAGAAACGTAAGATTCAGGAATGTCAAATGTTTCATCGAATTTCTTTTTTCTGATTTGCTAATGCATTGCTGACATTCTGTCAGACAATAACCGAAAATGAGCCGGATTTAATACTGTAACTTTATAATACATAAAAATGGACTGGGTGTGGGAGTGGAACCAACGAGCCTTCAGCTCATTAGTAGCTTTCTTAAGGTGCTGTCTATCTACAATCTAAAGGGGTAGCGAGCTAATCAAATTGCAAAACCGGCTTGATAGTGCAAGTGCAAGTCATAATAGATCTAAGGAGCTTCTTATTTCTGTGGAAAAGGAGATTGTCACAGAAATAGAAATCAACGCTCCTCCAAGTCGTGTATGGGAGATCCTCACTGATTTTGAAAAGTATCCGACTTGGAACCCATTTATCAAGAAAATAAGCGGGGAAGCGAGCTAGAAATGAGAAGCTTGAAGTGCATATGCCAGACCCGCGAGGTGGGACAATGATCTTTACGCCTACTGTATTACTGGCAGAAAAGGACAGAGAGCTTAGGTGGCTTGGTAGGTCAGAGGGGGATGTATTTAATGGGGAACATCGTTTTCTAATAGAGCCAATTGAAAACAATAAAATGCACTTCATACAAACTGAAAAATTTACAGGTTCAATTATAGAGTCTCTTGAAGAATGGTTAGATACGGCTGTCAAGCAGAATTTTGAAGAGATGAACAGAGCATTAAAGCAAAGAGCAGAGAAGCAATAAATGTGAAAGTCCTTCCAAGCTATACTAGGCCAAGACTTAGTAGTGAACCCCTCATTTTATGAGCTATTTTATCTATTTGAGGTCTAATCTAGATTCTTGCTCTATTTAAGCCGTCCAGTGAAAATGGGGAAGGCACCTGTGTTTTCGTAAGATGATTATTACTAGTCCTTCAGCTTTTCCTCTGCCTTCTTCTTCTCATATTGGGCACCCATATCCCTATCTGGATCTTCCATCTTTGCGCCCATTGCCTTTGCACCTGCTTTTATTTTGTCCCCTGTATCTTCCAAATCTCGTTTGGTTTCACTCTTTGTATCAACCTCTCGTCTCACTTCTTCCTTTCTCACATTTCCGTACTCGTCAGTTTTTACTTCTCTTTTTATCTTTTCTTCTCTCTCGCTCATATCGTATGCATAAGTATATCCACTTGTACCTAAAATAGATTGCATAGGATTATTCAAAAGCAGAGGAAGGTGTCGGTACTGTCTTTGCTTGTTTTGATGGTCACTACAATGCAAAGCCGGAGTTGATTACATCGCAGCTGGAATAGTACAAGAGTGCAAGGTCAGATGTAAAGTCTAGGAATGACAAACATCATCTCATCAAAAACTTTTTTACCTGATTATTAAGGACATTGCTAGACATTCTGTCCGATAATTACCGAGAATAAACTCAAAACAGTGCCGTAGTTCCCTCATAGTAAAAAAGTTAGACCGGGTGGGAGTTGAACCAACTACCTCAGCCAGCATTCTATTCTAGTCCCGTCAGCTGTGGATGGAAAAAAGCTTGTTCAAAATCCCACCCAGTTCACTCATTTTCTTCTTGCGTGCTCAGTAGCCCTGTACTATCAGATGCTTATAGTTATTGTGTAGAGTAATAAAAGTAAGAAAAAAGAAGTAGCCTTTAATTCCAGAGCTATACCACCATCCCACAAAAAAACAAGGAAGAAAGGAAGAAAACTGAGGAAGAGGGATGAGAGAGAGAGGGAGGGCATTATCTCTTGTCGCCATAACATATCCTCTCTCAGGCTCCTTCTCGTCTCTC
Organism: uncultured Nitrososphaeraceae archaeon; assembly: GCA_963786915.1. Taxonomy (GTDB): domain Archaea; phylum Thermoproteota; class Nitrososphaeria; order Nitrososphaerales; family Nitrososphaeraceae; genus Nitrososphaera. Next base: position 284,453 of record CAWBAU010000003.1, on the reverse strand, counting down.
TTCCTGATCTTTTAATATTATTGGAGCTGTTTTCCTATGAAATTTATTGTTGATGTTGTTATCGAGTGCAGTTCTAGTCCCGTCAGCTGTGGATGGAAAAAAGCTTGTTCAAAATCCCACCAGGTCCAAACTTAACCATTTTTTTGGCTTTCAGATGTGGCTTACCGTTAGTCGTAGCCGCTCTCACAAAGAACAATAATGTCTCTCTATGATGATCTGAGCTTCTGCTCTTGGTACGGTTTTTGCATTGGCAGTGTGAATGTAAAAGTTGAACCTTTTCCATCGCTGTTGTTTTCAGCCCATATCTTACCGCCATGAGTTTCAACTATGCTTTTTGATATATACAATCCAAGCCCGGTGCCCTTGTCGGATTTGGTCGCAAACTTCGTGAATAATCGCAGAAGCAAAGCGGGGTCAATGCCTAGACCTGTATCAGTAAGCTAGCTGTGAATGACATAAGGAGATAATAACAAGCTTTTACCATTAAATCGGGTTCGAAGGTATGCTAGACTATACCTTTATGCTTTATGGGAAGCTAAGATCATAGTTTCAGAACCGCATCAATCTAACCTTTAAAAAAATCGTCCGAGAACTACCTCAGGATACAGCTTTTCTGACCCATCAAGAAGTGGGGATGGAGTTTCAGATTTTAAATAAGTGTCAAACATTGCAAGAAGGTAATCGCAGGTAATTCGCCAAATAAGCTCAGGTTTAGCAGCACCCATCACTACTTGGAATGGTGAATCTGGAGGTAAATTTGCAAATTGAATATCTGCAAAATTTATGTGCTTAGCCCCAAGTATTGTCAGTACATAGCCGGGAGTCGCTTCGTCAAGGATTATCTGCCATCCTTGAGAGACTAGGCGCCGCTCTTCTTCGCACCATTCTATGCTAGGAAAAACTTTAGCCATCACCATTTCATCGCAGGGTAACGAAAATTCCGGATGCTCTGCCGCTATGATCATTGCAGGCTTTCTTAGACCCACTTTTCCAACTTCATTCCAATTAGCGCCGTCTAGGTTCACCGCAACTTTACAACGATCATCTTTTCTGCAAAATTCTAATGCTCGCATTTCCTCCCAGAGAATGTCCAAATACACCCAACCGTGTTAGGTCAAGTCGACCTGCCAGCACAGTTGATTCCTCGTTTATCTTCTCCAATTGATCAACTACAAATTTGATATCTGCAGTCTTGTACTCCGCCACAGCTGCTCTAAATTGAAAAGATTCTTCGATTGAGCCTGCTCGCGAATTGACACCTTCCATAAATTCTGGACTAGGCAGCTATGACTCGTCCATCAAAGAAGACTGTAGCCGGAGCGTCATAAGTATGATTAATTCCAACAACGATATGCCCATGACTTGCTATTTCTTCAATGATTGCTGAATATGATAATACTGAAAACCCTGCCTGTGAAAAGATAATTACGGGGTAGATAGGCTGAAACGGAGCCACAGGAGCATTCTCAAACGAATGACATTCAAACCCCACTGTTTCCAATTTCACACCATAAACGAAGTCTGCTTCAGACCATTTGTCAGGTAAGTAGATAGCACGTTTAGAATTAGATATCGGTGCGGCTGGATACCAAATCCAAACAACTAACTCTCTTCTTTTGTCTTTCTTTTCAGTCGAATAAGCCTCCAACCGGTTCTGGTCTGTCAATTGAATTGACATGCGACCAACCTTGTGTTTTCCTGTGGGACTCGGCAAAGATGTGCCATTCATGAACCAAGGCTACTACCTTCGCCACTGCCAACATAAGTCTTTCGCCCCACGAAACAACCTGTCTTTTGTAGACGTTATGATACATTTTTGAAGTCAATTGATTTGTGGTCTATCCAAGACCTCAGCAGCCCAATAGCTTTCTTAATCATCTCTATAATCTCTATCTAAGGAGCAGATCTTTTGAGAAGGAACCTAATTGCTCAAATCCCACCCGCTCCACTTATTTTCTTCTTGCATGCTCGTAGCCCGGTACCGTCAAGCGAAGTTGCTTCTTGGTCCTATTTTAGGGCATAAAAATAACAATATAGGGTTATTAAATGTAAAAATATTTCCATATTATTATACTGCGATATAACAAAATCATAATGTTTTCCGAGAGATATATATATAATTCATACGATAAAAGTACCCTGATCAATGTCTACAGAGAAGATCCATGCTGAAAAAGATATCTTACACACTAGTCAGGAAGGAACTAAAAAACACGAACAGACAGAAATGCTGATTGGAGCCGAAGTTACGACCAAGCGAATGTCGGAATTATTCTCAAATGTTTCTAAAAAATTCGATGGTTGTGCCAATTCAACAGCTCCATCTATTGCCATGACGATATTTAGAGATGCCTATGAAGATATGAAAAGCAGAGGAGTTAAGATAAGATGGATTACCGACATCACCAATGATAATCTTACACATTGTAAAGATCTAATGCAGTATGCAGAAGTACGCCATATCAGTTGTTTGGATGGAAATTTTCGAGTTAGTGAAACAGAGTATATAGCAGCTACCACAACAAAGGAAGGATTGCCTATACCAAAGCTAATCTACAGCAATTCAAAGGAAATTGTAGGACAACAGCAGTATATTTTTGAAACACTATGGGATAAAGCAGTACCTGCCGAGCAGAGAATAAAAGAAATTGAACAAGAGAGTGAACTCCAAAGAATAGCGGTAATTTATGATGCACGACAAACATTAGAACTATTTCATTGGCTGATAATGTCTGCTGAAAGGGAAATAAAAGTAGTGTTCCCTACGGCTAATGCACTAATTAGGCAAGACAAAGCTGGTATATTATTTCTGCTCCAAGAAGCTGCTGCTGTCAAAAAGTGTCAAGTAAAGGTTTTGATGCCAAATGATGAATCAATTCGTAACTTTATGCATGACAATAGCAACATCTCGACGAGATTTATTGACCATGAAGAAAGTGGAAAAGCAACTATTCTCATCGTGGACAATAAGATATCTTTGGTTATGGAGCTAAAGGATGACAGCAAGAAAACATTCCAGGAAGCAATAGGATTATCGACATACTCTAACAGCAAGGCAGGCGTTTTGTCGTATGTTTCAATGTTTGAAAGTCTATGGAAACAGACCGAACTATACGAAAAACTAAAGGGCAACGAGAAAATGCAAAAAGAATTCATCAATATAGCAGCTCATGAGCTACGAACACCAATAGTGCCAATCCTTAATCTTTCTGAATTACTGTATTCTAACGCAAAAGAGGGGCAACAGCGACAGATACAAGAAGAACAACAAAAAGAAATGTTAGAGATTATTCTTAGAAATGCAAACAGATTACATCAACTTACAGAGGATATCCTGGATGTTACAAGGATTGAAAGCCAAATACTGCAGCTAAGAAAAGAGAGGTTCAATCTAAACAATGTAATCTTAAGTATTGTAGAGCATTACAGAAAGCAAATTGCAAATAGTAATGTAAAAGTGATGTACGAATCTGGAGATGGCATTACCTTGGTAGAAGCAGATAGACAGCGGATGATACAAGTTATTTCTAATCTGCTAGATAATGCCCTCAAATTTACACAAGAAGGTACTGTAACAGTTAGTACCTATAGAAAGAAAGGATGATGGAGATGGTGCAGAAGAAGGGGAAGCAGAAGTGGTTGTGTCTATAAAGGATACTGGTACTGGCATAGATCCTGAATTGATGCCAAGATTATTCACAAAGTTTGCTACAAAATCCTATCAGGGGACAGGACTTGGATTGTTCATATCAAAAAGTATAATCGAAGCACATGATGGTAAGATGTGGGCTGAGAATAATAATAATAATAATAATAATAATTCTGACAGAAAACACGAAGGAGCTACATTTTACTTCACACTACCAGTTGTGGATATGAGTGAACAGCGCAAGCATAAGAATGAGGAGGGAAGGGTGGTCAACGACCCACCATGACGATAAGAAGAATAATAGAATCCTGTTGGTAGATGATGAGCAGGATGTCACTTACACAATAAAAATTGTTTTAGAAAATAATGGATTTTTAGTAGATTCGTATAATGATCCTACTTTGGCGTTGTCTAATTTTAAACTTGGATTTTATGACTTATTACTCCTTGATATTAGGATGCCAAAGATCAATGGCTTTGATTTGTATCAAAAGATAAGGGAATTAGACAGCAATGTTAAGATCTGCTTCTTAACTGCTAGTGAATTGTTCTATGAGGAATACCGAAGACTTGATACGCATCCAACGGTAGATAAGGAGCACTTTATCCAAAAACCATTTAGAAGCGAAGAGCTGATATGCCAGCTAAATGAAGTATTATATTCCCATTAGAGCAAATATAACGCGATATTGTTAGCTATCACACCAAAAAGAATAATCTATCTTAGGTCAGTTTTTACATATGCACTTAATCTATCAAAAAATGAACAGTGCTATTGTTAAGCGCTGAATTTATCTTGTTGACAAAATATTTTCTCTTTTCTGGCTTTTTGATAATATGATCATCATATTTTATGTCAGGCAATGTGCTTACCAACTCTTCTGCCATATAAAGAACAGAACAAAACAAGCTGTCTAAACAGAAATGCTCTAATTTGTATACGTTGTTGTTATTATTATTGTAATTTGATATTGTTCCGTTGAAGTAGAGGTAATTCTCTCTTAATACGTATTTTTGTCCGACATCGGCCTAGAACAAGCTCAAAATAATACTGTAGTTATCTCGTAGTAATAAATGGACAGGGTGGGAGTTGAACCCACGACCTCAGCTCAGTAGATCTTTCCTAAGTACCACTGTCTAGATGCGAAAAAGTAGATTGAAGTCTGACCTCTTTTTGTTCTTTTAAGATAAGCCTTGAACTAGGCTCGAGACGAATCTTCGTGTTATTGACCCATCCAAATCCAGCAGGGGATTGAAGATCGTAATATCCATTCCTACCGCACGATCGGAGGTAACTATGGTCTTCAAAAGCTCACTTAGCTCAGAGAAATTTAAACCACCACCACCTAGGCGATAATCTACTGCTGGCATGATTGAGTCGTCCAAGACATCAGCATCGAGATGTATCCAGAATCCATCTAGTTCACCATCCACCATCATTTCAACAGCCTGGGAAGCGACAGCGGTGATCGTTCCGATCTTTCTTACATATGGGAGGTCAAATACATGCATTTTAGTATCACGGACATCTTGGCTTCCATAGCTTGCCGCTTGTTCTGCATCACGAGGACCAAATACAATAATATCCTGGTCTCGGACAAGCGGTTTGAGACCATTAATATTAGTTAGAACATTTGGACCACGACCCGATACAATTGCAAGATCCATATCGGCAACTTCTCCAGTCGGGGATGCTTGGGGTTGATAAAAATCAGCATGACCGTCTATGAAGAATAGCCCATATGTCCCCAAACGGCGTAAAGCCAGAAGGCTTCCTATAAGGATGCTACAATCTCCACCGAGTACCAAAGGGAACCGTTTTTTATGCAGCACATAAGCCACTGCGTCGGCAAGTTGTAGTGAGAATGCTCTGATCGAGTCAGGATTAAGTAGCGAGCGTTAATTTGTCCCGTTCTGAACTATAAGACAAGGGAGAAACTCGTCCTCCATATTCAGCCCTTAATTCACTCATCAGACCAGCTGCTTTAAGTGCTTCTGGAAGATGTTCTACCCCAGTCGGTCGCAGTCCCAAAATTGAGGGAGCATCAATAATGGTAAATTGTTCCAAATGTATTCATCTCCTCTTATTTAAACTGCTTTAGGAATTTCCCATCTGCTTGATATATGTAAAAATAATAGACTTCAACATATTTTGCTTTCCTGTTCTTAAATCGTAATAGATAGTGCGACATCCTATTGCCCCCAATGTTTCAGACTCTCAAGGAATTCTTGTCCATATCTGCGAGCTATCTCCTGCTCCAACTCCCAGGTAATTGGACCAATACGAAGTGTCTCAGCAATCTCTTTAAAGTAGTTCTCCAAGCCAGCAGGACAAATTACTAACACTTTGCCACCATTTGAACCAGATTGATATTTGTGTTCTATCCTTTTTGGAATAAACACAAAATCTCCTCGCTGTGCACGATAGACTTCTTTACCACATCTGATCCAATACTCGCCTTCCAGTATGTAGTATGCTTCAGAAGCATTCGGATGGATGTGAAGGGCAGGACCAACGTTAGGTGGATGCACCATTTCAAGCATTGTATATTTACCATCAGAATTTTCTTTTGAGACTTTGACGGTTATTTTGGTTCCTCGAAAGCGGATCTGCGCTCCTTCTCCTATCTTTAATGCAAATCCAGTGTTGTGCAAATGTCTCCAGTTCTAAATCTCTTTAGTCCTAATAAGAACTAGCATAACTGAAACTGCTTAACCAGTTGTAGAGCAGGAGAAGATCAGCCAAAGAAAGTTGCTGGCTGAGGTCAGAGGTTCAACTCCCACCCGGTCCATTTTTATCTACAGGAGATCTATACGTTTTTGAATACAAGAAGTAGAACGAGCTGGTATAATTATGATTCTTCAGGAAGCCACTATTGCCAAGAAGGTCTATGATAAAAAACTCAAACCAACATTTAAACTATATAGAATCGATGTAATCAGGTTATGGCATCATCACAAGAACAACAAAAAAAATAAACAGGTGGCTCGTCAGTTCTTTGAGCCTTTCGATCGACATGATATAGAAAGTTTTCAGGAATGCCCACTATGGATTGGAATGGACACAAGCAACTCATTGCTGCCATCACCAGTGCATTTGCAGACATTCATCATGACATCGAGGACGTAGTGGCAAAAGGAGAAGATAAAGTCGCAATCCGTATGAATGTTACTGGCACTCACAAGGGAGAGTTCCTAGGTGTACCGCAATCGGGCAAAAAAGGATCTATCACCTCGATGGATTTCTTTACTATCATTGATGGCAAATTTGTAGAACATTGGGTAAATGCAGACATGTTGGAATTGATGCAGCAGATTGGAGCGATACCTACTCCACCACCATCACCTGCTACTGGTACTAGTACATCTCGCTCTTGATGATGAGTCGTCAGCGCATGGTAAACTACAGTTGTTGTGACACCACATGCTCGGACTACCAAACGCCTAGGCTACTATGGCGGCGCAGTATAATTTGATCATCAGATGGGCTGATCGCTATGAAGAGCTAGTCGGATGCATCTCACAAGTTGAACAGATGATCTTCACACTAAGGATTAGATTATGAAGTTATCTTCTGCATACTAAATGTAATACAACCTAGAGCATTTCAAATGGTGCGGGTGGGAGTTGAACAATTATATGCTCTTTCCATAACCGCTGATGCCCTCTCAGATAGAGGTAAAAGAACAACCCGAGAAAGTTGGGTGGGTTGCTGAGGTCGTGGGTTCAAATGCCACCCGGTCCATTTCTATCAATCAGGATATAACTACGGCAATAAATCACGCTAGTTCTAAGTTATTGTCGGACAGCTTGGAGGCGCTTATGAGAGCAAAAATAAAGGGAAAGGAAGCAGAAGGCAACAGAAGACATTGCAAACCACAAGAAGTTGGTTACGGAGGAGATTGAAATGCTAAAAGTTGTGTATTGCATTTGGTTCGTAGAAAGCGGCAGCAGGCAGGCAGCAATAACAGCGAGATATTACAGCGGCATAATACCGTTGAAAGCTTTAACCAAACATACAGACACACCTGTAGCCTTAATTACTTCATGAACAGAGTAGTAGCACCTATACCTAGTGATGGCACGGTGTGTCGTTCATGGAAAATAAAAACTATCTGGATAATAAACGAAATATGATAGTGGTGCTCGTAGTTATCGGATTACTAGCAGACGCAGCTATAGTACTGCTACTTGTTGCACCTAGAGTAGCAAGATCAAATTCACCTGATGTAATCGGCGGAGATGATGATAACTTATTAACTGGAGGCGAAGGAGCACAAAGATTCGTCTGTGGTGGAGGAGAAGATACAATCACAGACTATAACCCAGCAGAAGGAGATACAAAAACAGCAGACTGCGAGAACTTTTAGAGTAGTATTACTATTAGTAACTCGTTAGCCTGCTAGATTCTTGTTTGTAGATGATGCTGGCGAGGTCGTTGTTGATGATGCTTCAGTTGCATTAGGAGTAAAGACTATGGAGTCGCAACTGTCAGTGTGTCCTTGTTGGGGGTTTTGTCCTACAATTGCTTAAAACAAGCGTGCTGTAATGCTGTAGTTACCTCATAGTAAAAAATGGACAGGGTGGGAGTTGAACCTCTGACCTCAGCAATGCCAACTATCGATGATTCTGCGCATGACTTTCATAGCCTTTGGCTGGAACAATTCATCAGGCGTTCGAGGAGTTTTGTCCTCAAACACCACATTAGAATGCCACTTCGAACCGAAAGCAGTAAACTGTAACAAGATGGGCAGAGCATCCCTTCCCTTCGGGGTAAGGGTCCAGCGCACAATCATGGGAGATTTTTTCCCCTTCTCGAGGCACTGAATGAATCCCTCATTCTCTAGCTCCTTTAAGCGCATCGACAAGACCCTTGGCGTCAAGCCAGGGATAGAATCAAGAAGTCGATTGAACCTGTCAACGCCGAGAATACCAATGTCTCTGAGTACAAGCATTGTCCACTTTTTACCCAATACACCCAGGCTAGTCTTGATGGGGCACTGAGCAAATTTCACATCAGGCAAGAGCCATTCTGAGATGGTAGGGTATTGGTTCTTCTTCTCTTCTTCGGAGAGCGATTTTTGCAACAATACTTTTAGTCCTTACCAATTTAAATACTATACTTTGTATAGTGACCGTGTTGTATTACTCATAGGAATCTGCTACAGAAAGAGAGACAGAAAGTCACATGGATCTCAGCTTGAGCCGAACACCGAAAAAGAACCATGAAGCCATGGCACAAATTAGAAATCCATATGTGCAAAGGCTTAAGAAGCATAAGGTAAGAACTGAGACCTATCATCTCAGCACAACGCGCAAAGAACTTTTACAACAACATGTTCGGATGGAAAGGCAGAAAAAAATGCTGGGTCTCATGGAGTACCTCTATATTCACCACTACAAGAAACTCTTTTCTGTGATATGTCCTCTGTAAGTATAATGAAAGTCGTTAATGCTAGCTACCAGATTCCTGGAATGACCAGAGAAGAAGCCGAGAGATTCCTTGAAAGTAAATTGAATTTGCAGATTGCAACCATCGATGAACAAGGTGAGCCCAATATCCAGCCCGTCTGGTTTTACTACGATAAGGATGCAGGAAAACTCTTCATAACCACATCTAAATTAGCCAGGAAAACTCAAAATCTCCGAAGAAAACCCGCACTTTATTTTTCCATAGATGATGAAAATCCTCCCTATAAGGGAGTCAAAGGCAAAGGTATTGCAACTATAGTAGAAGATCCAAATAGAATCGTCCCACAAGCAGATAGAATTAGTATGAAATATCTTGGTACACTTGATCACCCAGTAGCAAAAATGATAACAGATGGTTCAAAGAAGGGAGAAGTTGTAATTGTTGAAATTAGTCCGAAGTTCTTTTCTACATGGGATTATGGTAAAATGGAGCTATGACTTACTGCGGTTGATTTCGTAACTAGATCTATAGAGAATCTACTCAGATCATCAGGTACTATTAACGCCCAAAAAGATATGCTTTATAGACGCATTGAAATACGCTACATTAGTTGCTCGTAACAGTAGAGGAGAATTGACATAAGCAGTATTGGATACATAGTCTTACAGGTTGTACAGCATAAGACAGCAAGCTGAGAGATTTAAAGTCATTAGGTGTCAAACATAATCTCATCAAAAACTTTTCATTCTATCTGACTTATCAAGGACAGTAAGAGAGTTTTTTGTCCGACAACTACCTAAAACAAACGTAATTTAATGCCGGATTTCCAGATTAGATAAAAATGGACGGGGTGTGGGAGTTAAACCAACGACCTCAGCTAAGCAGATTCTTTGTTATGAGGAAATCTTTTCCATGGGGAGATCCCGTATGTCCACATACGCGAAGTACTGACTTTGTAGGTCATAAGAACCTACAGTGTAAGCTCTATTCTTCACAGAGGAGATGATCTGACTGACTACATTATTCACTGACTTTCATCCAAGGCGCAAGACTACTGGTGCTATTATATCCAAAAAGATGTGAGCGTCCATCTATTTGGTAACGGTGAGGAGTAGTAGCAGTTGAGTGCGAGATAATAATATACAATGGCACACTTAACCCAGCTTATCAACAACTCTTGTAATCTCTTCTTCGGTAAATGCCTTTAATGTAGTAGTCCTGACATTGCCAAGCCTACCAACTTTTAGTTCAAATTCCATTGCTGCCTCGTAGGTGGCGTTTCCAGCCTGTGGTACAGGTTGCTGCAAAGCCATCAGAGTCCGCAGAAGTACATCTATAACCTGCAGCAATGCAAGTATTGCTTGTTGGAGATTCTGAATTATGGCATTGTTGCTGCTGTTTGTAACAGTCACAGGTGCATCCTGCAGTGTGCCATTGCTAGACGGAACCGTGGATAAAGAAATAACTTGCAATGTTCCTTATCTCTGGATGCACGGTACAATGATACGGTATTGTATTTGTTCCAGTGCTTTCACTTATCAAGGCATTGCACGAAGACCCGCCATTGATGATTCCTGTATCAAAGGAACCATCGTCTGCGCGGTAGCAGCATGCGGTGATGGTCGATATTATTCCAAGTCACTTTTGAGCCAGTTGTATGGATGCAGGATTCGGACTATAGACTCCGGCCGCACCAAATTCGTCTGCGTCTTAGGGGGATCGTAAGTACTGTGGTAATAGTGCTAGAGTTGCCTGCTTGCAAGACAGAAATCTGGGCAGGTGTAATCGGAGCTCGATCGTAGTCCTAGATATTGCCGTCGTCATTATCAAAGCCGCCACTCAGGTACTAGTTCTGTTCTTGGAAGATTTGAATGAGATCTCCTCTCAGTATCTTTGGAACAACCTGACCGTCATTAGTGTTTAGTTCTAATTCACCTATTCCAAAGCTATTTGTTCTAATTGTTCCTATGGGTTCTCCAGATATTTCGACGGTGAAAGTACTGTTAGGGGATACATCTTCAATCTCCACATTAAGTCTCATAGAGTTACCTCTTTCTCTGTAATCAGCCCTGCCGTCAGCTATCCCTCCATTTGTCGGGTTGAGATCGGCTAGCATACGAATTTCAGAGCTTGTTGCGCCTGCGTTCGGTACGATGGCAAATATGAGCAATGACATTGTAGTCGTAGCAAACATGGCAAATGACAAGTTCCTGTATATTACAGTCATTACCCAGACATGCGAGAGAGGCTTTAATAAAGCAACTAGACGATTTCTACATCGGAATTCCAAAGTTGGAATCATGATATCAGTCTCTATATATACACGGCTAATAGTAATCTAGATAAGGGCGTGAAAACGCTTGTCCTAATCTAATCTTCATTTCATTAGTTTGATGTTAATTTTCTTTCCAAAGTAGTTTTATATTAGTAAAAGGCGGACAGCAGGGGATTTGAACCCACGACCTTAGCACATTCTATTCTAGTCCCGTCAGCTGTAGATGAAAACATACCTATAAGCATCAATGCAGCTGAGATTTTCAGTGACGAACCTGAGAAATTTGCAAATCTCTTGCTAACTCAGCTGCTTCTGCATTTCTATCATCATTCTTCAATTCGGGCTTGTTAAGTTCATTGTTTGATAAAACAAGAGGTGAAGAAAGCCATTACTCTAAAATCATGCTATATTCTCTCTACATCCATACAAATGATAACAACTGCGGAGTACATCCAGATTATTGCCGCCGGCATATACGCAATAGCATTATTTTATACTATCATAACATTTCGTCGGTACTAAAAGACTAGATCAGATTACATTATCAGATCGCATCTTCTCTGAATTACGAGAATTGGATCGAGAACTCGCTAAAATACCTCCAGAATCTCAATACGACAATGCCAGGAATCAAGCGTATTCTCGCATATTTAGTACTCTAGACTACCTTTCGTTTTTGGTCAATCAAAAGATGATTGATGACAGGAGATTGTTAGAGTATATGAAACCCATGATAATCAGTTATTATGAAGAGATATTCATGAGACATCCATCATCAATAAATGAAACGGATTCCAAATCTTATCAACAATTTAGAAAATTTTATCTCAAACTCAAGAAGTGAAATCCGCTATTGTTTTCGTTTGTCTCTTAGTCATTCTCCGTCCAATACTTGGCTATTCTTCTTCCTCTAAGAAATATCGACGAGTATGTTCAGGAATCCGCATTGACTATCATGCACTGCCAGCATGACAATGGGTTTTCGCTGGTTCTTGCGAACTTTAGTTTCTTGCCGCACATACTGCAGTGTCCCATATGTCGCTGCTTCTTTTTCGGGACTATCTTCCTATTTACCGCTGCCATCATCCCAATCCTCTGCTGATGAACTGCGATGGCTACTACAATAAATACCAGATAGCACTCTGAAGAGAGACTCGACAATTGCCTAGAATGAGCTCAATTTAATGCCGTAGTTTTTCCGGAGTGATAAAATGGATCGGGTATATTGCAATCAGGCTACAGACGCACTAGGTCATCTACAGGTTGCATCATGACTACGGCGCCGCTTCCTCCTCCAAGAGCTTTTTTCATTTTATCTATAATATCCTCAACATCATCGGACTTAACCACTGTTGCCACAAGTCTTCTTGTAGTATATTGAAGGTCGATTGTCCCCCCTCCTCTCCCAGAACTAACTCTTTCCTTTTCTTTTCCTGAACCTTTTACATCATATATTGTTGATTCGAGACCCAATCCCCTAAGAGTAGATGTAATGGAGTCTACATTTTCAGGCTTTAGAACCACTGCCAATCTCTTCATAGAAGAAGATGTCTTTGACTCGCTGCTTGGCTTTTGGGAGTATGTCACTTCAAAGGGCAAATTGGATTTATCTTTGACCATATGTTACTTTAGACTTTTCTCAAACAAGTAAATAAGGTTACATTTCTTATTAGAAGAATTTTGTGATATTAACTTAAAATAAAGTTAATGTTTCTGCCAGTCTAGTATTTTTTATAAGGTCAGAGTACATAGGAGAGCAATGCGTATAAAATTCTAACTGTGCGCTAGAGGATAGATTTTTTATGTTTTTCTTCTCCGATCCTTCTTTTACCTTCACCATTGTCTATTTGAGTTGTGGAATGCACTCGTTAGCTGCTAATAGCGGTGCAGCAGAATTGACATAAGCAGTATTGGATAGAGCTTTACAGGCTGTGCAACATAAGAGTTAGCGGGTCATAAGCTATAAGATTATGCTTGATAATATGTCATATGCCCCATTGACCTTGGGGAAATCGCATTGCAAGACATTCTGTCCGACAATGACCTAGAATGAACCTGATTTAATGCCGTAGTTAACCAGAATAGAAGAAATGGACTGTGTAGGATTGTGTAGGATTGAACCCACGACCTTAGCACACACTCTGAAAGCAGCTCTCTACATCCTATCTAAATGACAGGTCGGTAAAGAAGGCTTTACAGTTCAAATCCCACTCGCTCCACTTTTTTTGCATGATCCCCAGCCCTTACTGTCAAGCGAAGTATTGGGAATGCTGATACCTTACGGCAACATTAGAGAATGTCATAGCTATCTCTATATCTCATTCAGTAAGGTACATTGTATTATTATGGCTACGGAGAAGCCTTCTCATAAGACCTTCAAAATAGAGCCTAGCGGAATCACAGCATCCGATGGCATTGGTTTAGCTAGTTTGTTTGTGATTATTATTCTTATTCTCCTAATTGCACCTATAACTTCTATGGGCGCTCCTCCTCAGCCGCCTGGAAGACTCATCGATGTGGGTAATGGCATTAACATGCATATTTACTGTACTGGTGAAGGAAGTCCAACTGTAGTATTAGATGCAGGTCTTAATGGAGGAACCATGTCTTGGGCTCGAGTCCAAGAGCAAGTTTCAAACCATACACGGGTTTGCAGCTATGATAGAGCAGGTATGAGCTGGAGCGAGCCAGGTCCAGAGCCCCGTACTTATATGAGGATAGCTGACGAGCTTCATGCGTTACTACAAGCTGCTGGAGAAGAGGGACCTTATGTACTTGTTGGGCATTCTGTCGGTGCTCATACAGTCCGATTCTTCGTACAAGAATATCCAACTGATATTGTAGGTATTGTCCTAGTGGATCCAGCGCATGAAAAAATACTATCGACGGAATTAATCCCTGTAATCCAACAGCTTCAAAGAGCTTATACCTTCTACGCTCACCTTGGTTTTTGGCGATATGTTCTCAATCCAGGCTTTATCACGGGTGTTGAAGGACCAAGTGTACCTGCAGAAATAATCAAAAACCTAGAAGTAATCTATTCTCCAAAAAGCCTCTATGCTACAGCTGACGAGCTGGCTGCCATGTATGAAACGACGTATGCTTTGAACTCAACTGGCATCGAGGGCGCATGGAGTGACAAACCTGCCATAGTGTTATCGGCAGACAATGAAATTGCTCAGATGACAGGAGAGCTGGAGCTCCATAAGGAGTTGGCATCTCTATCCACAAGAGGCGAACAGATTCTTGTTCCTAGTGGGCATAACATTCACTACGAACACCCCGACGTAGTAGCTGAAGCAATACTGAATATAGCAAACACAGTCAGAGAGGGGATTTAGTCATCTAAAGGATTAGGGCAGTGAAATCATAAAAATGGACTGGGTGTGGGAGTGGAACCCACGACCTCAGCAATGCCAATGGATTAAGACATTCCATTAGACTTGGTACCCTAATTCCTTTTATACAGCTATCTTTGATGCTCTCCCAATAATGGAGAGTGCACCATTACAATGCCTAATAATCTCAAGAACATTGAAATAAACGGACGACAGTTATATTATGTAGAGCAAGGAGAAGGTCAGCCACCAGTTATCTTTATTCATGGCGGACTTGATGATTATCGATGTTGGCAATTTCAGATAGACTCTTTTTCAAGCAAATACCGTGCTATCTCATACAGTAGAAGGTTTGCTTATCCTAACAAATGGATTGGCAATCTTGCTCAGGATAACACCATTGAAGCTAATGCTAGAGATTTGGCTGAGATTATACGAAAGCTAGAGCTTTCACCAGCACACTTGGTTGGTGCTTCCTATGGCGCTTTCATTGCATTGTACTGTGCATCAAAGAATCCAGACTTAGCTAAGACAATGGTACTTAATGAACCTCCAATCTTTGAATTCCTTGCAAAAAGCCCTATTAAAGAAGATGTTGAATTGCTTAAGCGATTCAGAACCCGTGTCCAAAGCCCCACTCAAGTTGCGTCCAAGGGAGGAGATTTCAAAAAAGCAGCGCAAGTCGCAATAGATGGAATCATGGAAATAGAGAACTTTTTTGGTCAGCTTCCCGAGGAAGGCAAGCAGTCTCTAATAGTTAACGCAGAAACCCTTGAAGGAGAATTGGAATCTGCAATGTCGACATCCTTTACTACTGAAGATGTTAAACAGATAACAACAATTCCCACGCTTCTAGTAAAGGGAGAACTCAGTCCTAAATACTTCCTTAGAATAGTAGATATACTTTCTGATAATATGCCAAATTCAGAGCAAATTGTTATCCCTAATGTAAGTCACGACGATTTCAAGTCCGGCAACATCTTTAGCTCAAGAGTAATGGAATTTTTTGCAAGGCATAATTAGTTACAGTAAGAAGCGGTTGTTGGTCATAGCTGTCGTGCTGCAAAGAGGTAACAGCAATTACTAGTATAACTACAGCTGGGTGTACATGGAAGAATGTTGCTGATGTTGTGGGTTACAACAGTGCATTGCTGTTGAATTTGTCCGACAATTAATCAAAACAAAAGCTCAATTCAATGCCGTAGTTTACCAGAGTGATAAAAAGAAATGGACGGGGTGGAGTGGAACCCACGACCTCAGTCGCCTCCTTTAAGGACAGCTCTCTACCTTCTATCTAAAGAGCAGCTATGAAAGAGGATTCAACTGCTCAAATCCCACCCGCTCCATTTTTACCAATCTAGGTAACTGCGGTATCAAAATAGGTTTGTTTTAGGATATTTTATGACAAGAACCCCTGCAATGCCTTAGATAAATAGACAGAAAGAAGTTCGATGAGATGATGTTTGAGATTCCTGGACTACATCTCTCAGCCTGCCACATCTTCTGTGCTGTTTAGCCTGTAAGGCTCTCTATCCAATACTTATGTCAATTCTGCCGTACCTGCCACATGCAACCGAGCAGCCGCATTTCACAAGTTGATGCTATGATAGTCAAAGCTGAAGGATTACGGGAGGAAGAAAAAGACGTAGAAGATGTATCTTCTAACATATAACTAGGAATTTTATATCTAGTATCCAATAACGCACGTTTGCCTCAGCCTATTTAATATCATCTATGTTCCATTGCATCATTAATCTCTTGTTTGACAGTAGCGATTTTTTTGTCATATTGATATAACAAATCTGTGCTGGGATCATCATACGATCTAATTAGAAACGATAGCTTTGCTTCGAGTCTCTCTATGTGACGATCTAATGCCTCCATTCCGACTAAAGCCACATCACCCTGTCTTGTCTTATGTTGTTGTTGTTGATTTTTCAGTTGTCGTCCTCGGAATGTAATAGTTGTCGTTGCTGTTTTTAATGGCATCATATATGTTATAGGAGAACATTCACCAGGTGAACTAATATTATTTGAGTATTGGTAACCCAGTAAAAAAAATCTGCTATGCTTTTCAGTCGTCGCTATGCTATGTCAATTTTATAGTTCATCATTCTAATAAATGGTTTGTTTTTCCAGCTCAAAAAGGGCATGCGGATAATGGTGATTCCGTAGTACAGAAGACAAATCTAGGTACCATCATTTAGAATTGCACTTGAAATGGATGGGAAGAAGAATAAGACTAATGGATGAAGCCACTTTGCAATGCTTTGGATAAATCAGATAGGAAGAAGTTTTTGATGAAGGGATATTTGACAGCCACCTAGCCTATATTGATATGAAAGAAGATAGCAAAAAAGCGGGAATTAGTTGTTTGTATGTTTACGTAATAGCGTGTCTTTGTGTACGCTTGCGTATCACGTTTATCTGTGTCTGTGTTGAGAAATAATATTGCAGAGCATGAACCAGCAAGAAGAAGATGATTTGCCATCATTAGACTTTTCTTTGTGGACAGATGAACAGTTAGCAAAGCTTCCATTTATTGAACTTCTTGTTTTATCTTTTGAAGGTGAGGCATCACTTCACCCTGGAGGAGTAGTCTCCACAGAGAGACTGTTCCAAAAATTGAGTCTCACTCCTAAAGATTATGTCTTGGAAATTGGGTGTGGTAGCGCTAAAAATCTTTGCAAGTTAGTTGAGAATTATGATTGCAGAGCAATAGGAGTTGATTCCAGTGATCTCATTCTGAAATTTGCTGAGGATAGGGTGCAAAAGACAGGTCTTAGTTCTAAGATAACTATCATCAAAGGTGATATTACGAATATGAATTTCTTCAATGATAGTCAATTTGATGTAGTGATTGCTCAGTCAGTCCTAGCTACAGTACTTGATAAGGACAAGACTGTAAGAGAGGTTGCAAGAGTACTAAAATCAGGCGGGCATCTTGGAGATATTGAGCTGATTTGGGTTGATGAGCCAGACAATGAGCTTGTCTACAATGTAGAAAAAAGAATAGGTTCATTTGATAGACCTTTGAAATTGAGTGAGTGGATTGGATTATTCAAAGAAGTAGGTCTCAAAGAGACCAATATCTTTACAAGTAATGATTTTGGCTTTCCAACAGATATTTTTGGCGTGATAAAGCACAATGGTGGCTTTGTTGAGTCAATGAAATTGCTTATGCTCATGATGAGCAGGGGTAATAGAATAAATCTTGCAAAGCGCACTGAACACATTCAATGGATGAAGGATTCTGGCAAGATGGGCTATGGAATCTATATCTTTGAGAAGATATAATGGGCATGGTTTTGTCCGACAACTTCTTAAAATAAGCTCAAAGTAATGCCATAGTTATCCTGATTGATAAAAATGGACCGGGTGGGAGTGGAACCCATTCAAATGCAGGTAATTCGAGCAGTCCTGCAATCAGCACTATTACAGCAAAAGCAACAAAAAACACTGCCAATGCTGTCGTACTTGCGTAATTTTTTCCATGAAACCTAGGAGAGACAGATAGGTTTTATCTTTTCCATTATAAAAATTAAAGATAAAGAATCAAAGATAAAGAAAATAAGATAGATTTAAAGAGCTTGAACTCATTCCAGAGCTTATACAAGGATCGTAACTCAAAATGATATCATATAACAACACTCTCGGTGACAGCAGTAGCGCTTTGTCAGACGAGGTAGGCGAACTAGCAAGAATCAGGAACTGGAGTCGACACTTTGCATTATACATTATGTTTTGCCAAGCAATGTCTGTAGGCGACAATATAAGGGCTGAAGCTTGTATGAACCTGTCGGAAAAAGAGGGTATAAATTCACTTGTGGATCCAGTGTTTGGGAGACCTTAAAAAAAATAAAACGATAAGTTAGGTGAGACCATATTCACACCCACCATATTGGAATAAGGTCTCTGCTGTAGTAACGTAAAGGTATTGGTTCTCTGGTGCGCCGAGTTAATATGATCATGATACTAAAGATTAGATGGCAAGTTACTATTGTTAGATTTCTAGAGTTTGTTAATAAAATAACTATCTAACTATGGAAACTTGGGGTGGTGATGATGTTTAGTAGGATTTCAGGAAAAGTAACTCTACAGTGTAATTCTTATAACATACAATAAAAGATTCACACATGCTATTTCGCAAACGGCTCTTACTTGTATAATGCAGATCTTCTTTCTATACTGCTGTTATGAGCACTGCTTATGTAAGAACAGACTTCTACTACACTGATTGGTTATGACATTAACAATGACACCGTCATCATCATCATCATCAGCAACAAACTCAAAAGGAGAAGATGCAGCTGAAGAAATTCCGCGACTCTTGCAATACGTCAAAAAATGCAGGTACTGTGACTATGAAAATTGGGATGATTTCGATTTGAAGTTTCATGAGGAGCAGCAGCACAAAGAGTATTGTGAAGAGAAGGATGAGGTTAAACGGCAAATGCGTCGGGAATACGAAATGATGCTCATGAGGAGATTCAATCTTAAAAAAGAGATCCTATCCCTCCAGCGAAGCTTTGCCACTAACGAAGTAAACATCAAGGACTATGAAACTGATGAAGAAACAAAGGAGTTTGCTTATGAGGTTAGAGAAAGAGTATGGGCGAACAGGGCAAGGAAGAATTGGCGTTCAGATACTTCCTTTGTTGACGAGCATCTCGATTTAGGCTATTATGCACTGACCGACCGTGAAAGAGAATTAGCGGGACTCAAAATGAGCTCAATTTAATGCTGTAATTACCTCGTAGAAAGAAATGGACCGGGTGGAGTGGGACGCACGACCTTAGCACTTACCTTTAATTGTTGGACTTATTCTTGTCAAGGAAGGAAGCTGTTCAAATCTGAACCGTTTCGCTAGACTTTCCGCCCGGGTGGTTGCCGTTCGAAAACATTAACATCACAGCTTTGCGTTTTGCTGCCATCTCCTCCGGACTCATTTTTATCGCCATCGACATAGACCATCGGTGTCCAAAAGGGTCAACCAACATGCCATAGCGCTCACCCCAGAATTGATTATCAAGTGGCAGAACAACCTTGGCGCCAGCTTGGACTGCCTGTTCCCACAACCCCTCCACGTTCTCAGTGTAGACATGTAGTGTTACTGTAGTAGCGCCCAGCGAAGTAGGAGATTTATGTAGGGAACCAGGAAATTCATCTGATAACCGGACAATAGAATCTCCAATTCTCATTCTTGCATGCAGTATCTTCCCATCTGGCATTGTTTCACGGAAGAGCTCCGCTGCATTGAATGCCTGTTTGTAAAATTCAATAACCTTGCTTCCATTGTTAACCGTCAAATATGCAGTAACAGAATGTTCTCCAGGTGGAATTGGTCTTAATAGCTGGTTGTTGGGCAATCTTGAACTATCCTCTATTGATGACATGTCAACCGTCCTACACGATATTAAGGGCATTTAAATAAGGTCCTGTCAAGTTATCGGATGTTATCAGTGGATATTTTTTTGGTTCATATGCCCTAAGAATGAAGCGTGGCAGGTTCACAGTGGATGATATCTTTGTGTTGCTTTCTAAAAGATGGATCGGCTGACATGATTTGAACCCACGACCTTAACTTGTCAGCACCTCTTCATAGGTGCTATGATTTCAGAGAATAGAAGACAATAATAGCAAAACGCAGTTATTTTTTAGTGGTTGATGATGGTATTATCGTTGTTGCTATTTTTGTACTTTCTACATCATAAACATGAAGCATTTACGTATATCGATGCGTGTACACGCAATGCTTAAGTTTTACCCTGATACAGCAAAGCCTATGTCACAGGATGATGCTGTTAAAGTGGCACCAGACAGCTATAAGGTGTTGCTAGAAAATGACGCAGTACGAGTCCTTGAAGTCCGAATCAAACAGGGCGCAAAATCCGAGATGCATTCTCATCCTAGAAGTGTAGCAATTTGCTTGAATGACCAACGACTCAAGTTTACCTTCCCAAATGGTAAAAGCGAGGATACCGACCTCAAACGCGGTCAGGTGGTATGGCTCGATGGGCTCTCACACGCTGTAGAAAATATTGGAACAGAAGAGGTCAGCTCAGTGGTAGTTGAACTCAAAAATAGATGAAGCTAGGATAGGGATATCTCATAATACTTCGTGCAAAGTTTGACTAGTATGCAGGTCACCTTGGAATGCGAGATATAGCTCTGTGTTTTCTTTGGTTATGACAAAAAGGAGAAGGAATAGGCGCGGGAGTAACCTAGGATTTGACATAAGAATACCCGTAATATGAGTTGGAAGAGAAATCACTGAGGTTGTGAAAAAGCGCTTGCTCTCTGGGACCTATTGTATGACTGGATTTAACAAATCATTGTTGAGCATCCCCAACTATGTCCCGTTGTGCAACCGCAACGAGAGCTTTTCCTCTGTCTATTTCTCTAAGATAGCAATTCATACAAATCGAAACTGCGCCGTCATGTATTGCAAGAATGGGCGAGTCCTTGCGGTTAGGTGCGTGACAGACCTCACAATAGCAAGACCACATATGATGGCGCGTCATCTCTACATATGTCATTAATTGCTCTCCCTGATAGATATCTCTTTTTGTTGTTGTGCACATTATCGATTTAGGTCCTCCCCTATGATGTTCTATCTCTTGATTTATACAGGATGGACATAATAACAAACCTCCATTAAAGACTGTGTGGAGAGGGGTCAGTCATGACTCTTTGGACTATGACAGACATCGCAGGAACATACAGAGCGGCGTCTCACTTAATCCCCTTCGGCACCTCTAGAGGATTTGCCTATCCCACTGTCACTTCTCATATATTTTTGGAGGGTGGGAGGAGATATATATTACAGGGCACAGTGGGGCAAAGGACTGTACGTCGCCTATCCCTTTATCTTGGTCTAGACGAAGTAGTCCTATCGATCCCAATTGCAAAAGACATTCTTTAATGTGACTGGCGAGAGCGTCTTATGTCTAACTGCATAGTATTTTTTCAGTATATCAAGTACAAGCCTGATTTAATGCCGTAGTTTACCAGAATGAAAGAAATGGACCGGGTGGAGTGGGACCCACGACCTTAGCAGTAGCTTTCTAAAGCCGTGCCTATCGGTCTAAAGAGGCAGGCAGCTATGTAGGAGAACCGTCATGTTCAAATCCCACCCCGTCCACTTTCCTAACCAATTTTTCTTCGCTCAGCTGCAATTCTGCAAGCACTATTGAAATAAAAAAAAGGAAGAGAAGAAATTCAGCAGAAAGCAATATGCATAAAGGATGTACAAAGGTTGGTTACCGAGATTAACATGCTCAAGATTGTAATGCGTATGATGCACCCGCATTGGTTACAGAATATGAAGTACAACGGAGCCATGAGTAATTTTTTACAGAGTGAACAAACCATAACTCTTTTATCTGAATTTGAAAGTATAATCTCTTCTGGGCATCATGGGAATGTCCTATGAGTCATTGGTTTCACCAGCTTTGAAGATAGCGCTGGCTGCAGTAGCAATCGCTATTATTCTTTTGGCTGCCGATATCACAATAACTAACGCACAACAACAACAACAACAACTGACCAGCCAACAAGCAGCAATAACTCAGAACTCAACACTATTTCAAAGCGCAAGGGATAGCTTTAGAGTACAGGTACCGCAGGGCTGGGTAATTCATGATGTGAACAATATGGGCTTTATTTTGGCAGCAGAGGTGCTGGAAGGCTACGGGATATTAGCACAACTATGCCCCGAGGGACAACAAGCACAACAAGGAGCATTTTCCAATGTAAGCAGCGGTGGCGCAAACAACAGAAACTGTCAACAAGCACGAGAAGAATTGGTACATGTTATACGCTATCCTAACTTGGGCGCCAGACTTGGACTTACTTCTGATGACATTTTTGCTATCATCAACCGTGACACCATACCCAACGCAATTCTAGCATATCAGATACAAAAGCTTCAGGAAGTTGGTTATCGTAACATCCAGATTGTAAACAGTACAGATACAGCAATCAATGTTGATATCGGTACAGGTTTAGACAATAATAATAATAATAATAATAATGCAATAGCAGCAACAACAGCATCAACAACAGTAGTGCCAGCCAAACTTGTAGCAATGACATACAGCACTAATCTTGCTCCCAATGAGACAAGAATAGGTTATTCCCTCTTAACTGCTACAGCGGCAACACCTCGCAACTTGGGAATGATAACAGGATATAGCATCTTTTACGAAGGCAATTCTGTTGTAGAGACAACAGTGGCCTCTGGCAGTATACCGCCACCAACACCGTTCCCAGCAGCAGCCAGACAGGTATTTGGTTCCTTTGAGTTAATAGCGAGCACCTGCAGAGCCTCTTAGAGTTGAAATCACTTCAAGTGACACAGAAGGAGTTGCACCAGCCACTTTTGATTTTGAAGCCAATGTAACAGGCGGTACTGAGCCTTACACTTATAGCTGGGACTTTGGTGATGGCAGTGTAGAAATCGACGATGACGAAACTGTTGATCACACATTTAACATAGCTGGCAACTATACTGTCACTCTTACTGTCACAGACTCTACTGGTAGAACTGTATCTGACAGTATAGTAGTCACGGTCCATGAAACAGAGCCACCAGCAACAGAAGAACGTATGTGCGATCCTTCATATCCCGGTCTATGTATACCACCTCCTCCACCAGACCTAGACTGCGATAACATTTCTGCTCGCAACTTTAGGGTGCTGCCGCCAGATCCGCATAGGTTTGATGATGATAATGATGGTATAGGATGTCCGACTGGAAGCAATCAACCTAACTTGGATAATAACTCAGGCTCAGATAACTTATTTGACTTAGATGACTTCTTAGATAACTTATTTGACAGGCTTGGACTCCGATAACTAAGGTTTGCCCTGAACCAGAATCCACAACGACCAGTTTTCCTGTACGAAATGTCGGACAAGATTGGTCGACAAACGGTAGGATACGGTATTGGCATTGCGAGACATTTTGTCCTACACTTATTCAAAACAAGCTCGTTTCAATGCCGTAGTTACCTCGTAGTAAAAAATGGACTCGGTGGGAGTTGAACCCACGACCTTAGCAATGACAGCTACTTTCTATTTGAGGATAGCTACTGAAAGAAAATCCATACTGTCCAAATCCCACCCGGTCCACCATCTTGCTAGCTTTTTTTCAAGACTTCGTTTAACGGTGCTATCCTACACTCACGCAACGGCTCCTCGAAAACACAAGAAGGTTCCCAATTTCTTGTCTTTCGAGTGCCGTCTCCGCCTATTCTTTCAGATAAATTAGGATAGTATTGGCTCCTAGCCAGCTGGTTGGTTGGAAGATACGGTTAGGTTAACCGCCACCGGGATTAATGAAAAGTCCTTGTTCTTCCATTTCCCTTATTTCTTCCATAAATTGTTGTTTTAGATTGTCTGCCAGATTGTCAAGCTCTCCACTATCATTCAGATAATCTAGATGATGGATAGAAATACCAAGAGTCTCCAGTTCTTGTAGTAGCGAAGGAAGTACGCCACTTTGAATCGTAGTATTGTTGGATATCATATAACCATCTCTGTGTGATAACAGGCAATCTCGTATCTGCGAGATAAAAGGCTTGTTAGAGAGAAACTTAAAGCAACTGATAAAATATAGTTTAGATCTCTACTTCTTCATAAAATAAGTATCTTTTTCAGGGAGAGAGATAGAGATACTTCATAGGAAAAAACATCCATTAATCAATCAAAGTCTCCATCTCTTCTATCATCGCTTCAAGTACACGAATTGCATCCTGTCTGGTTTTCTCATCTTTGCTTCCAAGATTTTCCGCTAGGATAGGGTCCTATTGTCTTTGCAAAATTGTCTATACTTTCGTTATTAGCATTGTTAGGCTTTTTGTCCGACAATTTTTTAAAAACAAACGTAATTTGATGATGTAGTTCCCTCGTAGTAAAAATGGACCGGGTGGGAGTTGAACCCACGACCTTAGCCAGCTCTTTGTAGATGGAGGTCTATTTCCTATCTAAATGGACAGCAGATATAAAAAAGAGGACTTACCGTTCAAATCCCGTCTGCTCCACTCTGCTCAACGTTGTATTGCGTTTGGTGGAGAGAGCAATAGAAGAAGCTTAATACAGTGATTTTAAGGATCGAGAAGGTCCAATAATACTTAATTGATGGTGGGAGAGAAAAAAGAAGTAGGGGAAGAAGAAAGAATATCGAATAAATTAGATCCAATATACTCCTATTAAATAGGAACATTATCATCAGTAACAGCCTTTTGCAACGAGTATGAATGAAGGAATGAAACTTAATTAAGAAAGGCTTAAAACGAACCCTTTTCTTGTTCCTTTTGAATATGCCTACATATCTTGACGCTCATGACTTGGGAAATGCGACTGAAGAGCAGCTAAACCAAGTCCAGAACTCTCCAAAGGATGAATTCGGCGTTACACACAAGAATATCCTTTACAACAAAGAGGAGAACAAAGCCTTTTGCATTTTAGACGCGCCCAACAAGGACGCTGTGGAAAAGACCCACCAAAAAGCTGGTCTAAAATGTGAGTGGATAACAGAAGTAGAGACCACTGCTGAATTTGTCCGACAATTGTTAGAATCGAGCTCCAAATAATGCCGTAGTTACCTTGTAGTAAAAAATGGACTCGGTGGGAGTGGAACGCACGAGCCCTCAGCGCATCAGCAGCAGCAGCTTTCTAAGCAAGGACCTTGTATGCACCTATTACTTTCCCATCCTGAGCGCTTCTGCAGGCCTGACGTTGAGATAGTCCGTCCATCTACTTTCGATTGACCATCATACAAATGTTGTACAGAACTAGGATGCTCACGTAGGCTTATTCATCATCCCCTTCCAAGCATTAATGATAGGCTCGTACTGCGGCGACGCAGCGCCGATTACACCTAGCTGCATCATAAATCTTAGGTCGTCACGAATCGCTTTGTGTTCCACTATCTTGTCATCAGCAATTCTCGAAATATGTGCTGCTTGATATGAGAAGATGTTACCTTTCGGAGGAATGCCGAAGAAGTCACCTGTGTGCTTACCTGTGACCATCATTATCAACACAACCATGTCATTTGAAGCAATACTTTCCTGTTCTGTATAATGCAGGTCACTAAATGCCGCTCTTAACTTCTTGACTGTATCAATAAACTCCTCAGGACCACGAAGTTTTGCTCGCTCAGGACTAGCTTGGGACTCATGGTTAAAATAATTAGGATGTATAAACTCAGAAACCTTGGTTACATCCCCTGTATTTAGAGCTTCTATGGAACGCTGTACAATCTTGATGTTCTTTTCTTCTTCAGTCTGTTGTGGCGTTGACATGCTGAAGCATATCTATCTTAATACTAAAAAACATTTAGAAGAAATATTGATTATGACCCAACCATTGGTAAAGAGGTGTCCTGCGAAGTTGACAAAGATTTCAGGTCTTATCTACTTTCAACTTACGCACCTCTATTTCTCCCTTTAGCGATAGCTTCGGCGTTTTCGTAGCTTTGGAATCTATCTACAGAATGGGGGCTGCGTGATCAATCTGTACTGCAGTGGGGTTTTGTCCGACAATTGTTAAAATCGAGCTCGAAATAATGCCGTATTTTACCAGAATAAAAGAAAGGGACCGGGTGGGAGTTGAACCCACGACCTCAGCAACAACTTTCTCAGGTTCTTCCTCTACATTTCTAAAGTGGCATAGAGAATTTTATGACTCAAATCCCACCCGATCCACTATCCACTACTTTCCTAGCCAATTTCTCCTCTCCACCGCATATCTCTATATGTTCTCAAAAAGAAAGCAAACCAGTATCCCACCGAAGAGAAAGAAAAAAGTGCAGAGGCTTTCAAATCCAATTTGTTCTTTTGTCACATCCTCTTCTAGGAAAGAGGGCTCTTGCATCCATTATGATATAAATTCCCAAAAATTATTAAAAACTTGCAAATTATTTGATAAATAAGATGACACTGCTATAGCAATCCAATAGATTTACCCATAAAGGATAAATTTCATAGTTGTCCTTTTTATGATAACATGGTAAAAAAGACCAAATTATCGACAATTACCGCTGCCATGGCCATAATGGCAACAATGGGAATTATAGGAGCAGTAGGACAACAACAAATGGCTTCAGCATCACTAGGTATTCCCCTAATAGATGAGGAACAGCTACGTGCTGATCTGGAAGAGCTAGAGGATGGTGTGATAGAGCGAGAAATCTGTCCTGATCAGATTTTTGTCCGCATCCCTGGTGATGGCTACATATGTGTCCCGAAGTTTGACCTTTTTCCCGAATGATAATGTCGGAACCAGCTAGCAAGCTATGATAGCGTAGCCAGCATCCCTTCAATTTTTCTTTCCTTTTTATTTTTTTGTTGTAGTTCTACGCCTATTCCTAAATAACAGGAACCTAAAAAGCTCTCCACGAATTTTTGAATACATCTCCGATGGTAAGAATTGATAAGGATATTTTACAACTGGGACAAGTATAGAGAGCGAGCTAAGAGGTGAGGAAAGATCCAAGATATCAAACAATATCTCATCAAACTTCTTTATATCACCTTTATCAGGGACCTGCTTAGGTTTTATCTGACAACTTTTCTAATGTAGCCTCAAAAACAATGCCGTAGTTCCCTCATAGTAAAAAATGGACCGGGTGGGAGTGGAACCCACGACCTCAGCAATGCAGGAATGCAGAGATAGTAAAAAAACAAACCCTATCGGAAGACGTGAAAGCACCACTCCTCCTCTTATCCTTTTGCTACCACTATTTGTAGTTGCTATTATTATGTCTAAAAAGGGGTTTGTATGCTATGGTTGTCTCTTCTATTTTCAAATTAACGTATCCAACTCCTACTACTGATGTAAGGCGAACTTAACTCCACTTCCGACTCTTGTTTTGCTTCTTCTTCGAGGAATTCCACCAAGCGAGTGTAGTGTAGCAGAAAATCTCTACCCTTTTCTGTTGTTCTATATACTACTCCATCTGAAGAAGACACATCCTGTGCGATCAACCTCTTTCCTATTAGCTCTCCGAGGTAAAGGTGCACCTGCTCATAGCTGAGGTTTGCTCTGTACATTATGTGAGTCTTTTTTATTCCAGAAGTGGCGAGTGCTAACACGTCGCCCATTATCTGGATTTTTCCTCTGTTGTTTTTGCGTTCAGACATCGTGGTCATCATTTCTATATGCCCTATAGACAATGGATGGTAGATTAGGAGAATGGTGAAACAGGTGTTTCAGGCTTCTCCGTTCCAGCTATTTTGTCTTGTATTTGCAATGCAAAACCTAACGTTTGATGGCAATAAGAAAATGCGTAGTTATTGTTTGATGTATCCAAGTGAATGCTAGGGTTTTTGTCCGACATCTGCCTAAAACAAACGTAATTCAATACCGTAGTTCCCTAGTAGGAGAAGATGGAGCGGGTGGGAGTGGAACCCACGACCTCCATCAGTACCTAATACTGATGACTACCCTATAAGGTACAGTCTATGACTAAAAAATTAAAAAGTTAGAGAGTTAGCTTACACTGACTGTTCCGACCATGTTTGGATGGAGTATACAGAAGTATGGGACCTCGCCTGCCTCCGTAAAGGTATACTCAAATGTTGCCTGTGGGGCCATTATAGGAGAGTTAAACAACCCACTTTGTGTTGGACTGTTCCCTGAATTGACTGTGTGTGCCTGTGCGTCGTTATTTGTCCATGTTACAGTGCTACCAACGCTAACTTGAATTGGATTTGGCGAGAATGCATCAGTAGTCAGGGTTGAAGAACCGGGGACCATGGAAACGCTGGTAGTTGCATTCCCTGCTCCAGTCATAGTGGCATTAGTTGCATTCCCTGCTCCAGTCATAGTGGCATTAGTTGCATTCCCTGCTCCAGTCATAGTGGCATTAGTTGCATTCCCTGCTCCAGTCATAGTGGCATTAGTTGCATTCCCTGCTCCAGTCATAGTGGCATTAGTTGCATTACCACCAGCTTGTCCTGTAACTCCTTGTGCGCTTGCATAATGTGGTGCACTTACAGCTATCGATGACGCCACGCTTAATGAAAGTAGCATAAGCGCCAAGGTTGCAAGTACAGCTTTACTGTTCTCGTTGTTTTTTGATAACATAAGAAGTTGAACAAGAATCATGGCTTTTAACAGTTACAGTCTTTAGTTAAGCTATGTATATATAGTAAGGAATCTCCACGTTGTGAAAATTAATCAAAGTAAAATCCAATGTGATTTATTAGCATTTCCTAGACTCTTTACTGTATTTTCACTATCCCACACCAACAACGATTGCCAATATAATTAATATATAGAAGGAGAATTACAGTTCAAATCCCACCCGGTCTATCTCATTTGTAATGGTGAGGAATAGCAGTTGCGTGTGAGATAATGATATGCAAGGGCATACTTAACCTAGCTTATTAACGACCCTTGCAATCTCTTCTTCAGTAAATGCCCTGAACGTTGTGGTCCTAACATTGCCAAGACTCCCAACTTTTAGTCCAAATTCCATTGCTGCCTCGTCGTTAGGAGCCTCCAAGATACCTACTAAATCATATTCGCCAAATGTCCAATATAGTGTAAGTTTGCCACCAATCCTTTCTGCCTCACTTTTCGCTGCGTCCGCACGTCCTGTAGTATCCTTGAAGTTTCTTATTCCTTGCTCTGTCCACCGAAGTAACATGATATACTGCTGTACCATCTACTGAAGAAAGAACCCGCTGCTGAACTTTAGTTTTTTGGTAGTATGTTCAGTTGCCATTATCATGTGAAAATTATTGAAAAACCTTGCTGCTGAATTTGTCCGACAATTGTTAAAGTCGTGCTTACTTTAATGCTGTAGTTACCTCGTAGATAAAAATGGACTGGGTGGGAGTGGAACCCAGGACCTCAGACAACTTCCTCGGCTCTGCTCTTTATTATCTATCAAATGGACATTTATTGAAAAGAGAGAACCCACTACTATTGCTCCATCTCAATCCTGCTGATAATGACCTTTCTAATGATGGCTACAATACGCATCTATCGAGAATCTGTAATAAGTGCCTCTGCCTCAACCTCTACTAGTATTTCATCAGAGATCAGGCGACTTACTTCAACCATGGTTGTCGCTGGACGAATTTCTTTGAAAAAGTCAGCGTGCGCCTTTCCGATATGCCTCCAATGATCAATATTAGTAACGTAAATGCGGGTACGAACAACATCCGTTAGTGTAGCGCCTGCCATTTCTAATGCATTTTCTATATTTTTTATAGCCTGAATAGTTTGAGCATGAGGGTCACCAATTCCAATTATTCTTCTTCCACTATCATCAGTTGCTGTTGTTCCAGAGACATAGACATTAGATCCAATACGAACAGCACGTGAGTATCCAACACTTGATTCCCATGGAGCATTAGTAGAAATATTCTGTCTGTGCAATGTTTGCATCACAACTTAATAAAGTCAAAAGCACTGCTAGATTAACATCCATTATCTATAATGAGATCGTCATTTTATTTAAATCCACATTTTTTGTTCTATTCAGCTTTCTCCATTGCAAGTGCGCAATTCTAAACGAGGGTATTGTTTTACTCATCTAATAGCAAAGCACCACTACCGCGGTCATTTCAATCCCATTATGATTTGACTGAGGCTAAAGACTATCATGAATATCACAGCCAACACTGAAGGGTTGAGAGAAATGTGTGTTTCTAGCTAGTAACTTTCAGACATTGCTCATATACTATTTCAAAGCAGCGACGCAATCATTAGATGTCATTAATTCTATGCCGATATTTTCCAGCTCTTGCAAGCCACGCTTATAGATATTGGATGTCGCATCGCTAATTAATACAACTCGAAAATCTCTCTCGCTAGCTTCGTAAACGGTAGTTCTAGGACAATTGGGAAAGTTGCATCCGCAAATGACAACTGTGTTTATATTGAGCTTGCGCAGATGATTTTCAAGTCGAGTCGCATAAAAGGCTCCCCACCTTGGCTTGTACATTATCCATTCTTTCATGGCAACTTGTTGTAGTTTACCCTTCAAAAGCAATTCTGTTGCGAGCCATATCTTGGAAGAAGAAGGTTTGAGTTCATCTACAAGCTCAGCCCCTTGTGTTCCAGCTGTGACTAGTTTATTACCCAGCTCAGCGACTGCCCTTCTGCGGCAAAGATCAACGTTTGAGCCATCGCGATTATAGATCCGAATTGCATGGATTATCGGCATACCTGCGAGCCTGAATGCATGCAGTACCTGGCGCATCTTTGGCACAATGTCAAAAGTTCCCGTAATTACGAAAGGCGAATTTGGAAGAGTAAAATCATTCTGCGTGTCTATGGTAAGCAACGGCAGCATTTCGCCAATCAGCACTCGTAAACTTATCGACCATATTCCAAAGTACTAGCTTTTTGATGCAAGCAAAGGATAGAAATACTTTTGGCACAGTTGCATTTGTGCTATTGTAGTCTATTCAAAGTTTGATTTTGACAAGAGCCCAAGTCCTGTAGAAGATACAGGCGGCTTGCTATTCTCTATTTTGTGTTGTTCGACTGTTTGCTAATCTGCTATCACTTCTACTATTATTATCGTTACTAGGACCACTGCTACTGTATGCTGTTTTGTAAGCTTGGTAATGGGCTGACTTGATGCTTTCTGCCAATACTTGCTTCTTTGGTATTTGATTGGACATTATGGAAGTCTCTCTGTAGTTTCTCGCACGGCTCTAGTCTTCACATTGGTTAGTACTTAATAATATATGGTCCCATATTCGCTATGTCACTAGAGTCGAAGAGTTTCATGTCAACTCAGAATATACCACAAGAAGCAACATAACAAAAAAAGCTGCCAAAGATTGCTGCACGTTATATAGAATTAGAGCAGTTCAAAGACTCTGACCATCATAAAGGGTATTTCTGCTACAACTGTGCATACTTTGTCAAACCACACCATTGCGCTATTGTAACAGATGAGGGTATGGATATACTGGGACACTCATCAGGAATTATAGCTCCTCATGGATTATGTTCCATGTGGATACCAAACGAAAAAGAGATACATGGTACCCTCTTCTCACAGAGGAACAGGTGCAGATGCTAATGAAGGCAGCAGCCTCTATCAGCAGCAAGTCTGATGAATCAACTCCGGGGGTATCTGCTAAGTTTTCATGCGAAATATGTAGCGACTCCTTTACGTCCAGAGAAGAACTCAGACAGCATACAAAAGACAAGCACAGCAGAACAACATAAGGATTAACTCTCATAGCCAAGTAGGCGGTTACTTACTTGGTCTTATGACTTCCAATGTGGTTCAGGTCTATTGGTAAGCGTAGGTATGTCAAAACATTCCACCAAACTCTATTTTATCTGTCAAGGGCACTGCGGGGGAATTTGTCAGACAACACTCTAAAACAAGCTCAAAATAATACCGTAGTTTACCAGAGTGATAAAAATGGACGGAGTGGGATTTCAACCCACGACCGGAGCACATTCTATCCTAAGCCAGTCAGCTATTGATGGAAAGCTTGTTCAAATCCCACCCAGTCCTTTTTTCTGTGCATGACCTGTAGCATTTTGTACCGTCAAGCGAAAGTTTTGAGAAAAAAGCTAGCCAAGCTAGTAAGAAACAGAAAAAGTGTGTGGCAGGTTTTGGTCTTATCCGTTTGGCAGAAGGGTCACGGTCTTGCTTCAAAAACAAAGTTGAATGGCGTCTGTGTTGCTCGACGGAACTTTGAAAAACCTGCCGACATCACTACTTCTCTTATTCTTTCTTCACCTGCTTGCGCACCTAGTGCGGGTCCATCTTCATTTAAAGACGCAGGAACACAAATCATAGTAGACCCAGAGTAGAATGCCCTTCCAAGCGGATTGAAATTGTCCTCCACTTTATCATTGGCAAAAGGTTCTACCATCATCCATGTGCCATCTTTTTTCTTCAATGTTTGAAGCACATGCCGGCTGCGGCAGAGGGATTCCCCATGTCATGGAAGGAATCGAAGAATGTTACCAAGTCATAATCGTCGCCATGATAGTCTGTAGAGCCTGCTACTTCAAATGTTATGTTCTTCAAGCCTTCTTTTTCTGCTTCCTTTCTTGCACGTTCAATTGAGGGTTTGTGATAATCAAATCCTATGATTCGTGAGTTAGGGTATGCTTTTGCCATTAGAATTGTTGATATCCCGTGACCGCATCCAACATCTGCTACCTTTGCGCCACTCCCTTCCCTCCTAAGCTTTTCTTCAATACCTTCTAGCGCAGGAATCCAGCTTGTTGTTAGGTTTGCTACATAACTTGGCTTGTAGAACCTCTCTGTGCCTTCGAATAAGTAATGATGATGGTCTCCCCATCCAAGACCTTTTCCAGTTCGAAAGGCTTCAATGATTTTTTCCTGGTCTTTGAAAAGTCCTGCTATAATCTGGTAGAAGCCTACTATATAGGCTGGGCTATTCTCATTTGTTAGCGCAAAAGCCTGCTCTTCTGGGAGCGTATATGAACCTGCAGCTGGATTGTATGTAACAAAACCTCCAGGAGCGTGAGGCAGCGAGCCATTCTCTTATTATTCGCGGATGTGTGCCTGTTTTTTTCGCTAGTTCTTCTGGTGTCAATGCGCCTGCTCCTGCCATCGCTTTGAATAAACCAAGCTTATCGCCTATGAAAGTAAGCAATGCGCTTTCTATGGCTCCCCATTCCCCAACAGCTCTTCCAATAAATTCATTCAACTTTGCCTCATCTACTACCATTGTTTTCATGCGAACCTCCTCTAGAGTTCATAGAAGGAAACGATGAGACCTTAATTATTTAAGTAATTTTCTGGTTCTATCTAAGGGTGAAGTCATTATTTCAGGGCTTTTCGAAAGGTATCTTGTTATTGCTTGACATTCCCAGACTTTACATTCCTGCCTGCTCTAATTCTGTTCAATTGGTAGTATTTCATTCTCTCATTATTTCGATTCTCTGTTTCACCATTACAAAGAGTTGAAGGAATGCATATCAGAAGTTGAGCGAATAGAGACTAAAGCCAATAACAGCAAGATAAAAGAAGAGAATTGACTACACAGGAAGAAAAAACAACCTACTGCCTCAGCCAGTTTTTTCTATGTTCTCTCTCCCTCCTATCCAAATTGTCAGTAGATATAGAAGGAGGATTATTACAGTTCAATCCCACCCACTCCATTTTTTATGCTCAATAGCCCATACGTCAAACGAAGTTTTGAGAATAGGAGGTGATTTGTATGTTAATAGACAAATCATTATGTCAGTTAATTACTTGTTCAATCGTAAGTAGATGGGTCATTTATATTACAACACTAGGTAAGACACACCATTTCTTAACAAATTCGTTTCGGTTCCACGTTAATGCGCTGATACGTCATTTGGTGCAAACAAAATTGAATTGGTTTTTCAATTTCTTCCTATTATACAGATTACTTCGTTATCTAAATTCACTCTACCATGAGAATCAGCATACTGCCAAACTGCTTCGGTAATTGAGTTCCATACATGCTTCTTTACTTCCTCAGTCTGGTTCGCTAACATAGCATGAATCCGCGTTGCAGTCTGCTGATGGAGCTTAGTATAACTTTCAGGTGAATCAAATTCAAATGTTATTTGAAAGGTATTAATTTTGATATCTTTGAATCCTGCTTGACTAAAGGACTGTTTCAGAGCCTCTATGTCTGCTAAGGCAAAAGGACCCGGCGTCGCTGGTGGGGGAGCAGGAGCATTTATCTGCTTTCTTACTGAAGCAAAAGCCAAATCAAGCCATGGAACCTTTGATGGAGCAGACCATACAGTGCAGAAAGCCTGCCGTTTGTAACCAACATTTCTCTAATCTTAACTAGCGTTGCGGAAAGGTTTGGGAAGAACATCAGACCCCATCTTGAAAGAATCGCATCAAATTTTGCTGTTGAATCTGGCAAATCTATTCTCTCGCCGTCGCTTTCTCTAAACTCCATTACACCATCCAAACCAAGCAACTTAGCTCTTGTCTTTGCAATTAATAGCATCTGAGGAGAAATGTCAATAGCAAGAACTTTTCCATTTGGCTTGACTCTCCTAGCTGCAGTAACCGCCGGCTCTCCTATCCCTGTGGCAATATCCAACACCTTGTCGCCAGACTTGATTTCAGCTAATTCTACAATCTTATCACTCACTTTTTGTGCCCCGCGCTCGAGGGTCTCCCACCAAGTCTGCCAGCCTGCAGCAGCATTATCCCACATCTGGCGTTGTGGAGCCTTGAATTCATCAGGGTTAAAAGCTGGTCTAATGTTGCTCACATCAACACTAATCCTTGCGCCCATTTGTTACGATGGCTAGTTCTTTAACTTTTACAAAAATATTGAGACTAGCACAAGAAGACAAAAATGTCGACAAGCGCATAACATGGCATTGCTACTGAATCTATCCGACAATAACCGAAAATAATCTCAATTTAATACCGTAGTTCCCTCGTAGATAAAATGGACCGGGTGGGAGTGGAACCCACGACCTCAGCAATATAAAAAGCAGAACATGAAGAGCTAGAAGATCTAGGCAGGAGCAAAAGAAACAGGAGTGGGGGTATATGATGACTCGCTTGCTAACGATATTGTTGATTATAAAGTATAGTAAGAAGATTTTTGATAATAATGTACCTATTTGAGACTAGTAAATTGTTGCATCTTTATGAAGGAACACATAGGCTTTGATATATGCCCAGGATAATAACAAGAAAATAGTTCCTCAACAGAGGAACAATTACAATTACTTTTAATAGTATGCAATCTATAGAGAGACTATAGAAAAAAGAAGGAGGAAGGTGTTTGTATTATCCTCTAATAGTCTTGGTCAGCCTTCGATACAGTTGATTGGCGGATCAGCCATGTCACCTACGACGTCACCATGCTCTGCTGGTGTGTCTTCAGCTTGATTACCAACTCCGTCACGTGGTTCACCAAAGCTTGAGGCATGCTCACCGGTTCCTGGCCGTGTATCCTCTCGCTGTGCCAGTTGCTTTGACACGTCGCCCCAACAGTTAGGATCATCAAAGTTATCCTCTAGCTGTGGATCTTCTTGAGGCGTACCATGATTCTCTGAGAAGCCTGGGGCTGATTCGTCATCACCCAAAGGTGGAGCTGAAAGACTGCTGCCGGTGTTGTCGTTACTCCTATACTTAATATGGCTGTTCCTGCCACTGCTAGGACAAGGAGTGCCACACTTGGACTAACTCCTACTTTTGGCACTTTTTCTTTTGAATTTTGCATCTCGGGAACTCTATTAGGCGACCTATAAGTATGTCGTGTATACCTTTTCTAAAGTGCCTATTCAGGTTAACTCCAATTATTATTTTCATGCTTTGGTTATATTAATTCAAAATAGACGCCTACCCCACCAAAATGAGCTCAATTCAATACCGTATTTTACCAGATTGATAAAG
Organism: uncultured Nitrososphaeraceae archaeon; assembly: GCA_963786915.1. Taxonomy (GTDB): domain Archaea; phylum Thermoproteota; class Nitrososphaeria; order Nitrososphaerales; family Nitrososphaeraceae; genus Nitrososphaera. The sequence continues at coordinate 248,405 of CAWBAU010000003.1, read as the reverse complement.
ATGGACCGGGTGACAGGAGTTGAACCCACGCATAAGGCATGTTTCCACAACGACTTTGTTATTGTCTCTGCAGGTATACTGCAGATAAAATATCATTCAAAAAACGCGATGCTCCAAAGCATAATTTCTCATAGTATCCTTAAGCTCAGACGTCGATAGCTGTGTATCACCACACCAAATTACCCTTCATTTACCTCTTCTCCCTCTTCTCCTTCTTCTTCCTCTCGTTCCACTTCAGCTTCCACTATAGCAAAACCAAGTTCCTTTGCCTTAGTTGCAAGCTCCGACATCTTTTGGACTACTATAAATCCATCCTCCTCATCTATTGTTAACTCTAATTCTACTTCAAATACCAATGTCTTATAATCTCCTAATCATAAGAGATGTTTACTTCTTAAATGCATTATTGTTAGTAGTAGCGCTGTTAGCTTGAAAAAATACTCCAACAGTTGTCAATAAGGCGCCGGTATGCCAATTTCATTTTTGAAAGTTTTGCAATGACTTTTTTAATGTGTTTTGTAGTTAGGAGCAGTGTCTTATCTCTCGCCGTACTCTGCACCCTTTCCGCTGAATGGCTCAAGTCGTTCCGTTGGAAAGTAAGAGAAGGGTAGCTCACTACTCCTTACGTCTAAAATAAGACATGCAATGGATTATTTTTTGTTTGTATCCATCTTTTCGTTGGTTCTGATCATGTTTCACTATTACTTCTTACGCCACGCTGCCTAGTCCTTCTTCTTTTGTTAGCGTGAATGTGATTATCTTTCATAACACAACATTTTCAGAGCAGCTGCTCGCATCTTTACCTAGGGTATTCCACTCTGCCATTTCCACAACGAGTGCAAGCCAGTTTCGTCTGTGTACAATTCACCACGACCTGTCAGTATCATACCGTCCAAGGGTGCTAGCAATTCTGTTGAATTTGTATGTAATAGTGCCATTGCGATACCTGTGCCGTTGCCCGCTTCCATGTTAAACTGTATTACTTCATAGATCGTTGCCGTTGTATTTTCGCTTCCATCTTCTGAAGTCAAGATTTCTTTTCCAGCAAAAGTACCATCCATCATTGATACGATTCCGCTTTTGGTGCCAGTAGTTCTGATAGTTTCTGTGCCATTTGGCAAAGTCAGCGTTCCATTTGCAGATACGACAAACTCCGCATGGGTCTGGTTTATTGGGATCTCACTTACAAGTTTTTCCTGTGTTTGGTAGACTGGTTGCGATGACAACTCAATTCCCGATTGAGAAGCTGGAGGTGTTGTTGCGGCTGATGCTGGAGCAACAGCCATGTTTGATGCAGCCATTATTATTGCCAGTGTAAGGATGCTCGCTGCTCTACTGTTACTTTGGTATTATTTCCCCTTTTGTTATAAAAAAGCATTTTATCCTGCTCAGTTCAAACGCAAATACTAACGCTAAATGCATTTGCTAGATAATAGTGAGGGAACAACTTTGAAGGACGGATTCTTAAAATAGCTTTCTATCTGATTTATCCAAAGCATTGCTTGGCTTTTTGTCAGACATAACCGAAAACAATTTCAAACTAATGCCGTAGTTTACCATATTGATAAAAATGGACCGGGTGGGAGTGGAACCCACGACCTTAGCCAGCTTTCTGGGGTCGCTCTTTCTATCTACTATCAAGAGCTCTATCTGATGACAGCCATCAAGAGAGAACGGCTCAAATCCCACCCCTTTCCGACTTTTTTCTTTCTTTGTATTCTCCGCAGACCTTTACCGTCAAGTGAAGATTTAAGAAAGCCAGACAAAACTTATAGCCACATCACCTGCAATCCTATCAGCTTCCTATGTTAGGTCATCTAAATTCAAACGCATCTAGGCTCGCTTTTGGAATGCTATTAATTGTAGCCATGTTTTCATTGTCTATCCTATCTAATTCTACTTTCAACAACTATTCGTCAACTACTCTAGCTCAACCATTTATTGAAACTGTAAAGTACAGAGACTTGGTAATAGATTTAGGAAATGGCATCCAGACTAACGCTCAGCTAACCATTCCAGCTGTTGGAAATGGACCTTTTCCGGGTGTGTTGCTTGTACATGGCTCTGGAGCAATAGACATGAATGAAACCTTGGCTCCAGATTCTAAGCCATTTTGGCAGATTTCTCAGTACCTATCAGAAAGGGGATTTGCAGTGCTACGATACGATAAGAGAGGTGTCGGCGCTAATAGCCAGATTATTGATACCAATGTATGGGGCAATGTAACATTTGAGGATTTAAAAAATGACGCTGATATAGCTCTAGGCGTTTTGACACAACAGCCAGAAGTTGATCCAAGTAAAATAACTCTGATTGGTCATAGTGAAGGCACAATAATTGCTCCAAGAATTGTGATTGACCAGGAGAACAAGACCAATGCAACCACGATTGAAAATATTGTACCTATGGCATCAGTAGCTCAGAATGTTGTGGATTTACTCCACTATCAGCTGGTAGACAGTCACTTAGCATATGCACAACAGGTATTGGACAGAAATCATACAGGGTCATTTTCGATACAAGAAGCAATAATTAACGATCCTCTATTTGGGGAACCGCTTGCGACTTTGTTTGGCAATAATGCTACAGGGAATGTTGATATTGATAAACAACTCAAACCCTTCCTTGAAGGGCAGTATGAAAACATTACATCAGGAGATATTCGTGCTAAATGTAGTTTTGAAGGTGGATGCCCTATTTGGCTTAAATCACATGCTAATTTAGAGCCGAACTTGAGTATAATAGGCAATATCCCAAATTCTACAAGTGTCCTAATACTACATGGAGAAAACGATTCGCAGGCTCCTATTCAACAATCTTTCCTTTTGCAGCAAAGATTGACTGAAGTGAATACATCCTGACCATACTTTGATAACTTACCCCGACCTGGGACACCTATTCAGTCCCTCTTCGCAATGGTTTACAGAATTTGGACCTATTGAACAGTATGTCCTGTCAGATTTGTATAGATGGCTTTCAGATCGCACTCATGGCTCGCTAGGGGTTTTGCCTGACAATCGCCTAGAACAAGCTCAAAACAATACCGTAGTTCCATAGCAGGAAGAAATGGACCGGGTGGGAGTTGAACCCACGACCTCAACTCAGTTTGCTAGTCTTTTTGCTCACATACAAGAGAAGCTAGTGTTTCTTTTCTGCATTGTCATCATGATGCTTCTTCTTGTTACTATCATGTTTGTTCTTATCGTCATCATCACCATTATCATCACCAGGAGTTGATGTATTTGTACCCCAATCAGGTTCTCTATCATCTGCGTCATCTTCTGTCAATCTAGTCACATCACTACCATCATCAGCATCCATGTCATAGATTTCGTAATTCTCACCACCCTCCCTATTGCTGCTAAAAGCTATCTTTTCACCATCAGGGGACCAGCTAGGGTATAAATGATTTGCATCATCATCTGTCAGCCTAGTTACATCACTTCCATCATCAGCATCCATGTCATAGATTTCGTTGCCATCATCTCTATTACTGACAAATGCTATCTTTTCACCATCAGGTGACCAGGTAGGACCTGTATAAAACGCATCATCTTCTGTCAATCTAGTCACATTACTACCATCATCAGCATCCATAGAGTATATCGCAGTGATGTCACCGGGCTCGTCACCCTCCCCGATACTATCTCTATTACTGACAAATGCTATCTTTTCACCATCAGGTGACCAGCTGGGCTCTCTATCGAGTGCATCATCATTATCTGTCAATCTAGTCTGGTCACTACCATCAGCATTCATTACGTATATCTCATAGTTGCCATCTCTATTACTGGCAAATGCTATCTTTTCACCATCAGGTGACCAGCTGGGCTCTCTATCGAGTGCATCATCATTATCTGTCAATCTAGTCTGGTCACTACCATCAGCATCCATGACATAGATTTCCATATTGTTGGAGCCATCTCTAAAGCTCACAAATGCTATCTTATCACCATCTGGAGACCAACTGGGGTCAAAATCATTTGCATCATCTTCTGTCAGCCTAGTTACATCACTACCATCTTCACTCATAGTGTATATCTCAAAGTTGCCATCTCTATTACTGCTAAAAGCTATCTGTCCATTGGGTCCTGGAAATGTGCCAGCCCATGCACTTTGGTTGATTTGGATTACTGAAAGACTTGGTAGTATTAAGATTGCCGAGATTGCAAAAAGAAAAGCAAATCTTGTAGAGACATGGGAGAGTACTGCACTTCTTACTTTTTTGATATCAATGTTTGTCGTTGCTGTCATTATTATTTTTTCAAGAAATGGATTTTTTATTTCTATTTTCAAATAAGATACCTAGCTTTTAGCCAGTAATCTGTGTAATAAGCATTAACAGGATGCAACTCTATAGGAAAATTGCAGAGGGAGGATAAACCTTATTGACGTGTCTGTCTGTCTCTTCCATATACCTTTCCATTTTTCCTTTGGAGATTGGCAGCGAAAATAGATGTCGACAAAAGTGTCAATAAGAGGTAGGATAGACATTGCTGCTGAATTTGTCAGACAATAACCAAAAATGAGCTCAAACCAATACCGTATTCTACTAGATTAAAATAAATGGACCGGGTGGGAGTTGAACCCACGACCTCAGCCAGCATTTTCTAAGACAGTTCTGTATATCTTTTATCTTAATCGAGCCTCACAGCTGGTTGAAATTTCAAGTCTACCGCACCTATCAAAGTTGGATCCTCCATCACCTCGGTCATTAGTACCAGCACCACCATCCAATCCTCTACTGATAATGAACTCAGATGATGGCTACATTAAATACCATCTAGCACCTAGGGGAGAGGGATAGGAAATAGCAAACGCTCTCCCCCAAGTCATCATTATAAGGTCAGTTGCTGTTGGAACCCTTGTCTTGAACCTCAGCAATAGTTGTCAGGGTCATGCTAGCTTGGTGTATCTTCGTCCAGAAGTATTTTTTCTCCATGTTCTGTAATGCTGATATTGCCGGTGCTAAAAAGCCCTGCGCCAATGCTCCAGCCCCATGTGATAATGCCTTCGTTTAATAGCATGCCAATTACGTCAAGAATCCTTCTTTCGGTTAGCCCGTCTACATCAGATGCTTTACGCGGTAGTTTACCTCGAGCAAATCCTGCTTTTATGATCATGTCTGGGAGTTCATGCGTGTTCATAGAGTATGCACGTCTACTCTGTAGGAAAGCTGTAAGAGCATCCATTGCAATTAATCGAATTTCATTAGTCTCGAGTGGTTTTCCTGCTCCTGTTATGTTAGACATCTTTATCGCCCCTTTTTACCTGAGTGATTTTTTGTTGTTTGTGCGTCTTCATATCTTCCTCAGGCAGACCTCATAAAGCCCTTCAATTTATCCTTCATCTGTATCTCTTCCTCGGTCTTGCCATGTTCTTTCATTCCATGCTCTCTTAACTTTCCCATTAGCTCTTCTTCTGTCTGTCCTGTAGCAATATAATCACAATCACAGCCAGCTTCTCTGCATGATAGTGATTTCATACTTTTTTCTAGGTGAGAATGCAAATAAACATAGCGCTGAACTGCAGCATCCTATCAATTTGAGACATTCTGTCCTACACTTATTCAAAACAAGCTCAGTTCAATACCGTAATTCCCTCATAGTAAAAAATGGACCGGGTGGGAGTTGAACCCACGACCGCAGCCAAGTTGCAGCCCATTCTAGTCGTCTCGGATGGAGGAAAGATGCTTGTTCAATCATCCCACCCGCTCCTTTTTTCATTGCACGCCCTAAAACAAGACTCAGTTATTTCATAGAGAATTATGTATTACTGCGCAATTCTATGTGACTTTACCCAATTCGCTTTAAGCTTTTCAGCATCCATCTGTAAAAGACACCTCTATGGGTAAAAAGAATCCAAGTACAAGAAAGATAATACTGACTAGCAGCTTGCAGCCACCACTGCTCTTCTGATGGCGGCAGCTGCTCTGATGCTCAGTATTCCAGTATCGAATACAGCAACAGCTCAACAACAAGGAATGATGACGAATGCAACTGCTCCAAAACCAGTCGATGGTTACAACTTACCACAAGGTCACTTGAACGCAGTGAGGCACAACTTTGACGACCCATCCCTCAGAGTAGAACACTTTTGCAAACCACATGACAGGGTAATGATGGTATGCCAGCTCTACGACTCAAATTCAGCAAATGCCACGCTGATTGGTATTGAATACATAATCACACAGGAACAGTACGACTCACTTACAAACAGAGAAAAGCCATACTGGCACGCTCACAGAGAAGAGCTCAGACCAGAAAGAGCAGACCCAAGGATGCCAGAATTGAGCCCAGAACAAGCACAAGCTGAGATGGCAAAGATGGTTCCAACATGGGGTAAAGTAATCATAACATGGATTCCCAGTGACGACCTGCCATCATTTCCGCCACAGGTACAGCTAGTAGACCATCCCTTTATGGTGAATGCAACGATAGCAAGTAGCAATAGCACTGCCACTGCAACAAGTGGCAGTAACAGCACAGGTCAATAAGAAAGACTCCTCAATTCCCCTCTCATTCTTTTTCTTGTTAAATATTGAATTCAATACCGTAGTTCTATAACAGGAAAAGATGGACCGGGTGGGAGATTTGAACCCACGACCTCAGCTAGCTTTATAGACTCTGCTCTCTCTTTACTTAAAGAGGTAGCAACTAGGAAAAAGAGGACTTACCGCCCAAATCCCTCCTGCTCCACTTTGCTTAAGATCGTATTGCGTTTGGTGGATAGAGCAATAGAAGAAAATTAATACGATGATTTTAAGAATCCAGAAGTACAATATTGATGGTTGGGAAGAAGAATAAGAAGAAGCAGTGGAAGAGATATCGAACAATTAATCATACATATCCCTATGAAACAGGAACATTATCATCAATAGCCTTTTGCAATGAGGATGAAAGAAAGAAAGAAACTGGGATTAAGAAAGGCTTAAAACGAACCCTTTTCTTCTTCTTTTCGAATATGCCTACATATCTTGACGCTCATGACTTGGGAAATGCGACTGAAGAGCAGCTAAAACAAGTCCAAAACGCTCCAAAGGATGAATTCGGCGTTACGCACAAGAATATCCTTTACAACAAAGAGGAGAACAAAGCCTTTTGCATTTTAGACGCACCTAATAAGGACGCTGTGGAAAAGACCCACGAACAATTTGGTATGAAATGCAATTGGATAACCGAAGTCAAGACCACTGCATGAAAAAATTCTGATTGATATTTCTGCAGCTTTGAGTTTCGTTGGATTTCCTCCCCAAAGTGATGTATAGTCTAGAACTACTTCATCAGCAAAGCAGTCAATTATTCCTTGCCAATTCCGCCTATCAGTGTTTGTTACCTTCCCATTTACCTCATCAATTATTTCGTTTCTATCAATTAGCTTCTGCAATTCTTTTCCATTTTCATTCATTCTCTCCCTTTATCCGTGGTGTGGAATCTATACTATGAAAAAACTATAAACTTTGATCATCATTCATGTCTTTTCTAAACCTGAAAAACCTACCAGTCGGTCGACTTTCCTCTATCATTGCAAAATGAGCAATGTCTTTCTTTGGCAGCAAAAGACGGCTGTAAGAGGGGGTCAAAGAGACTGAGTGTACAAGGCTCAAATCTGTCCAGCTTGAGATGTGGCACTACTTCGCAATTCGAGTGCGTGTCACGCTAAATGAAGACAAAAACCTACGCCATAAGGAAGGTTCCTTAACTTCTTCAATTGAGAGTGTAACATTTTCAACACGAATAAGCTCATTCGGATTAAGCCGTTTTGTTCGCAACTCTGATAAATTGGTTGTTAGAACATAGTCTTTCTCCATCTTAAAACCTTCCCCGTTAATACGAAATGAAGCCAGAACAGTAGTATCGTTATTAGGATTATTTGGAGCCACTCCTCTACTAGTCCGCTGGATGATGTATGCGCCTACGGATTGGTGTTGATTTATTGCAAATGGGTAAAATGAATAGGGTGTACTGACCTGCAGGTAATCTAACTCAGCATTATGGTTCTGCTTTTCGAAGTTGTATTCAGTTCCGTTGCATTCAACATATGGCTTGTGGATACCATTACGTCGGACTGTGACTTGAAATCCTACCCTGCCATCACTACGATCTAGAGAAACCTCAATCTTTGGTCGGCGTGCCAGTCCAATAAAAAAGGGAATATTATCATTGTAATTATTGCTGTAATAACTCCGCCAACCACTGCTCCAATCAAGAAGTTCCAAATTTCATTACTTCCTCCAAGGAACGACAAGACTGCTGTGTCGATAGAATTGCTCACTACAGCTCAAGCTTCTTCCTAGGCATGAGTATTTAAAGCGGCTAGCTTTTGAGGCATCAAACATAAACTACGGATGCGTGTCGGGAGCTAAAGCTTTTGTGGTCATTTAGGCGGTAGACGACCTGTATTTAGTGAGAATCGGAGAATACAGGTCTAGATGGAACAGACCAGCTTCTTACCGCCAATAATAAAAGGAGCTAGTCCCTTTTATTTTTTCAGAATTATTGTTACCAACGACTCACCCAACAACGATTTAAACAACGGAAGAATCAACAGAATTCATCATAAACCGTCGCAATCTTAGCTTTTTCATGAGGTTGGTCTTATCCCAGAATGCTACAAGAATTATACCCAACAAACCCCAAAATATACTGACCAGCTAATGAAGGAAAAAAGAAGAACAACAACAAGTATAGACGCAGAGAAAGAAAGAGGATAATAGTGCAAATGTTTTTCAAAGATTTAGAAGATGGTTGTTCCGTATCATTGATAACGTCACAATTTCTGATTATAAAAATCGGGGGTTTATGAGGAGGAGTTGACTGTAATACTGTCACCATCGCTCAATGTCTTCCTATAAGGCTGAATGTCCGTATTATACAACTCTCCTTCTCCTCCTTCCTCATTATTGTCATCGTCATCATCACTTTCCCCATCTGTCACTTGTATTGTCCCTGAGCCTACAATTTCTACAAGATTGCCCGTTACCGAATCACCCCCAGTTATCAAGGTGTTGTCGAAGTGTTGACCTCTTATTATCATACTGGAATCTCCCAATATGCGATATTCACTTGATTCTATATCTGAAAAAGCGTTATTTTCCAAGATATTATTATGACTTCTTGTTGCTCTGATACCAATTTCAGAGTCAGATATGGCGTTATCATAGACTAGATTTCCCTCCGTCATGCCATCGTCTATAAGTTCAGGATTTAGCAGACGTATTCCTTCCACAGTTGCTCCTTCAATTGTATTGTTGTAAACTTGATTATTGGGAGATTCTGATAGGAGTATTCCTGTCTCTGCATTAATGACATGGTTATCCCTTGCAATTGAATCAGTCATGTTCCTTGAGAAGAAGATTGCAGCATTGGCTGTGTCTTGTATCAAATTTCCTTCAATGAGAATGTCGGAGCACCTATCCGAACAGATTGGACCTATTGGGTTGTCATGGATCCAATTATTTGTAATATTCATGTCATGAGTCGTAGTATGAGGATCTAAAGAGTACTTGATATTGTTATAATATTCATTACCATCAACCGTAATATTGTATGCTCCATTAGAGAAAAATGCCATCCACATATCGTGAAACTTGCTACTTCTAACAAGCATATCATGCGATGGTCCTCCGCCTCCTAAAAGGTCAAATCCCCTTCGTCCCGGTTCAACAAATCCCAGATATCCAAATTCCGAATTTAATATTTGAGCACCTTCACTTGCTGCAAACTGTATGTATGCCCTAGGGATCGTGCCATTGATATTTTGTTGAATTACATCATCAACAGAAACATCCCAAGATGTTATTTTTACGCCGTTTATCGCTATCTTTCCATAAACTATTATTCCATTTGCACCAGCAATCTTTAGGTACCTGAAGATCATCAGCGCCATTTGAAGTCATTTCAAAGGTAACACCATCTGCTACTTCTAGGTTAGCGTTTAGAATGTATTCACCATTTCCCAAGTTCTCAATTACATCGGGGTCATCATTTATGGTCTGAACGACATCCAGAAAGGAAGCGTTGCAGTTAATGGCAATAGTGTTTTCCCCTTGATCGTAGTCTATACATCCGCCTTCTCCTGCTTCGGCAGCATTAAAGTAACGAGATTGCTCGCTGATTCGGATATGGTATTACGCCTCTCATAAGGAAAAGAACAAGAATAGCACCAGCTAGAGTGATAAAACCTCTGCGAAGAATAGTCCTCAATTGTTACGTTTAGCAATATAGAATTCTAGAACTTAAATAATTAGTCTTCGTCTTCTATATGGGATTATTATATTTCTCCTACACCTGCTCTCAAGCGAGAGAACATTTACTCGTCTACCGGAAAGAGTGCCTCGCAGCTGATTTTAGTCTCAGCATTAACGCAGCTATCGGGGAAGCCTGCTCCTCCATCAGCATAGTCAGTATCTGGTCCGCCATCGAGGAGGTCAATGCCATCGTCGCCATACAGGTTGTCATCGCCAATGGAGCCATAGACACGGTCATCGCCCATGGAGCCATAGACATAGTCATTACCCCCGGCGCCAAGGAGGAAGTCATTACCCCCGGCGCCATAGACACGGTCAGAATCATCGCCGCCAAGGAGGAAGTCATTGCCCTCGCCGCCAAGGAGGTCGTCAATACCACCTTCGCCCCAGGAGACGTCCTCACCATCACCGCCAGCGAGGAAGTCATCACCATCACCGCCACCGAGCTTGTCCGAATTATCGCCGCCAATGAGGAAGTCATCACCACCCCGGCTCTCTACCCAGTCAGCACCCTCCTCGCCCCAGATGAGGTCCTGATTATCGCCACCGTAGATCTTGTCGTCACCTATACCACCACATATACGGTCGTATCCCCCATTGCCAAATATCTGGTCATTTCCACTTAATCCAACGATGACATCGTCGCCTAATGTGCCCTGTAAGACATCATCTACGCCTAACTTGCCAACTATAGTTGCAATCAAGTCACCACATCTGTAGACTGGAGCAGCTTCAGCAGAGGGGAACAACATAGAGGAGACTCCTCCTACCATGGTAGCTAAAGCAATGGTGCCACCAGTAGTGCCAATTAGTGCTGCGAAGAGTATTGATGCTAAGATTTTGGATAGAAATGTATTGTTATTATGTTGATATTGTCGATGATGATGATCATTATTGTTGCTGTCATTTTTGTGGTTATTATTATGTTGATCTTCTCGTTTTTTGATTACACGTTCTGGCAGAATGTCATTACAATAAATTGACAATTGCGTGTGTATTATCACGCTATTATTTAAGACATAATATTTCAAAGTCGTATCAAGGTGTCTGCACCTGCACCCCTATGCGTATTTTAAAGCATCTTTCTTCCAATTCTAATGTGCTAAAAATTAGTACTCGGGAACCTCTTGAAGCAAGTCACAATAGTGATGAGGATTGGTATGCAACGTCAGCAAGCACCGCATATCAATAGTAATTTGGTTTAAAGCTTACGTTGAACTAGGATCCACCACAATCTGGTGTAACGATGACATTGCTTGTTTGTAATGCATAAACTGATTTTTGTCAAATATTGTACATGGATGTGAACATATCATGGTGATCTTTAGACCTTTCTGTAGCCATTCTGAATGGGTCTTTTGCCACCATTGCTCTGCAGCGATAGATTCGTCAAACCTTTGATTTGTAGCTAGTGAGCCAGCAATGCCACTTACAAAAGTTACTTCATCATTTTTGTCAGATGCAATTCGTCGTTCTGTTATTGCCTCCTCTAACATTATCTTTAATTCCTCAAAAGGTTCCATGTCCCCAGCTAACGCAGAGTTGTAAAAGGATCTCGTGTCAAAAGTTAAAAGATTGCCACGGTTCACGTTATCTTCATAGTTTATGATCTCCGATGCTATTTCGGAGATGTGTGAGGTATTGTTATCTGTATTGACTGGAACATAGACGGTCAGCTGTCCTCTCCTCAATGCTTCATTAACGTATTGTGTAGCGAGCTTTATCATCATCAGCAGAATGCAGGAGCATAGCATGCTGTTCAAGAGGTAGCTTTGCAGAATCAAATGTATTGGTACGTTCCAACGTCATGATGGGTTACACAATAAATAATATATAACTTAAAGGCAGAGACATGTGCTTCTAAATGTTTTAACTAATTAAATCTTATAAGTGATATTTAGTGAGTTATTGATATGCAACTTATACTGGGTCGTTATGTGGTTTTAGACCTAAATGGCAAACGCTGAGTATATATGCTGCCCGAACTCAGTTGCCATGATAGAATTTCACACGATCTTCAATCGTACTTATCATTGTAGGGATCAGGTTGATAATAGCTAGCTCCAGTATGATTCACATGAAACGCTAAAGCTGTCAGACAAGGAGTAAGCCTTATCTATTGTGGCAAGTATACAACTTACAAAGCTGCTAATACTTTTTGCAATTGGTAGCAGCGTAAATAGAGGGAGAGAGGCTAGCCCTTTTCTAATAAAAACAACAACAATAAGGACTACAATAACGAGAGTCTTCGTAATCGATCAAAGGAGGACTCTAATGGGGATAAGGGCATACCATTAGCTAAACTGCTTGTTGTAGACGATGACCCGGATATAGTTCAAGTTCTCAAGCAAGGTCTTCTAAAAAACAGATTTTTAGTCAGTGCATTTGCCAATCCAGAAGAAGCATTACAAAGCTTCCAATCTAATTCAGAGTTTACTGTCTAATGCTGTCAGACATCCGAATGACAGGTTTGTCTGGGATGCAACTGGCAAGAAAAGTCAAAGAGATTAATTCAGACGTCAAGGTTGTCCTCATGACTTCTTTTGAGATAAGAGATAGCGAGTTTTCTAAAGTATTTCCTTCTACACATGTTGACGGCTTTGTTCAAAAACCAATCGGTATGAATGATTTGATTAACAAAATATTGAGCATCATAGGCGAAACGAAACGAAGGATAGATTAGGAATTTTGAGAGTCAATAGCGAGGTAAGTAAACGAATCCTGAAATATTTCAATAACTGAAAGCATTGCTAGGGTTTTTGTCCTACAATTGTTAAAATCAAGCTCAAAATAATACCGTAGTTTACCAGAATGAAAGAAATGGACCGGGTGGGATTGGGACGCACGACCTTAGCAGCAACAATTTTCTAGAGTAGATTTATCCATTATCTAAGGAAGTAGATATGGAAAGAGAACTGTACTGTTCAAATCCCATCCGCTCCACTCTTTTTTCTTTGCAAGCTCCGGATCCCTCTGTCCATTCAAGCGAGGCTTTGAGAAAGTCAGCCATGGTAGTAAAATAAGACAGGAATAGTGGCTTTGGCATTGGTTATTTGGTAGAAGATAATAAAAAATGGACAAGCCAGCTCACACTGACCATGCTCTCCAACCATATTCAGATGCAGTAGTACGCAGAATCAGGCTTCAACACTACTAAATACTAACAATAGATATTGTCTGAATCAGAGAACTAAGTGCTGGATAGAGAAGTAATCGGGATCTATAATTTCTATGAATTCTTGTTAGCAAAAATAAGACGAGTGCTGAGTGGAAATGATAACTTTCCACTATGTTCATCAACAAATTGGGATAGTTCGCGGCTAGCACCCTTCAGCAGTTTATCACGTGAAACATCATCAACGTTCTTCTTATCAGAGAAGTAACTAGCCAACATCGATCCATTTGTGAATCCAACAACAAATTCTTCAACTGAATGAAATGATATTGTTTTAGTTACTTCTTTAGACAAGATTTCATCAAATCTAGCAGCTTTGACAAGGGAGATCAGCTCTGTACTGTCTGAAACTGAGTGAGGCAGCTGCATTATTGTTGCTGCTTCATGGCTGAATGTTTCTCGCAATAACCGTTCAAGGATATGAAAACCCGGACTATCTTTAATAGATGTCCATACACTTAAAACTAATCTACCATATCCACAATCCTTGTCTTTATTACTGGTGGCTCCCGCAAGCACTCGGTTCATTTCTGTTAATGCTTTAAGCCTGTCAGGGAAAAATTGTAATCCTTGTTGACATATCACTAAATCAAAGGATTCGTTTGGAAATGGCAATGACATCGCAGACCCCTCCTTCCAGTCAATACCCTTTCCAGCAGAACAGTGACGTGCTATGTTCAACATTATAGGATTGATATCGATTCCTACTACCTTTCCCGCAATCACATCTACATAATCTATAACAAGACGGGATACTATGCCAGTTCCACAAGCTACATCAAGTATCCTATCAGAGCGTCGAATGTCACAAAATTGGATTAGATCTCTGGCGAAGGGCTCAAACATCGCTGGAACTAGGTGTTGCTCATAAATTTCTGAAGGGTTATTATCTCTTCCTTGTGAGTTAATGCCATACTTGGTCCATATAGTGATATTATCGTCAATATTATTAGTTATTCTTCTTTTATCTTTGCTCATATCTTTCTCTGAAAGCATGTGCATCAGATAAGAATTGCTTATTGAAATTAATAATAATAATAAAAAAGCTAACTCTTTGGGAACTAACTGTAGTAGGAAAAGATGGACCGGGTGGGATTGATTGAACCCACGACCTCAGCCAGCTTGGCTAATCAATTATCTAAAGAGCGGAGCTGCCAACAGAGGACCATACTGTTCAAATCCACCCGGTCCACTTTGGTCTAGGTTGTATTGTGTTTGGTAAGCAGAATATACACTACCTCTTCTCTAGATATTCTCTATTTTCTTTCTTCCTCGATTCCAAGCACAATTCCAAATTAGTATCATCCTGCCTGTTTCCTATGAAAAACCAAATGCAATACAAATTTGAGCATTTCAATTCAGTAACTATCTCAATCCCGAAATTCTTTCCCATAACGAATGTTGGGATTTCTAATGTACTAGGAGGAATTTAGCAACCATATCTGCAGGTTAAGGAAGGATGCAAAGGTAACCCATCCAGCATATGGCATCATCAATACTGCTGCTAGTCGTGATATTTTATAAAAGATAACTATGGTTACCACGATACTTATCAACAATATCACAATTTCTGCAAATGCGAGCTGCGGCGACCTTAGACCAAAGAAAATGAATGACCACAGTACATTTAAGATTAGTTGAGAACCAAATGCAATGAACGCAGCTATTTTTCTATTGCGTCTAGCCGTGGGGAAAGTAGCAGGTACTAGTTGCTCTCCAGATAAGAAATAAGGATATCCCCATCAGGACATAAAGCGTGGTCCACACAGGACCAAAGAGCCAATTTGGAGGAGAGAACGATGGTTTTTCAATAGTTTGGTACCATGTCGAGACAGATTCAGAGGTAAAAATGGAGCCAATCACACCTGCTATCAAAGGAGCCGCAATTGAAATTCCCAGGCGCAGACTATCTCTTTTGTAGGATACAGGCGGTATCTTCAAAATAATTTTCCCCGCTCATATACAGATTGTATCTTCTTGCATATTAACGCAGTAAGAATTCATTGCCATGCACTGCATTTGCTATTTGATTTTGTCCGACAATAACCAATAATGAACTCATAATAATACCGTATTTTACGAGATTGATAAAAGTGGACCGGGTGGGAGTGGAACCCACGACCTCAGCTCAGTGGCTGGCACCATCTTCTTTATTTCTTTTTTGTAATATTATTTCCATTCATACCCAGTATTCTTGAACTTTTGGGATTCAAGGTCAGTTTCTGATTCGAGTGCTAAAATTAGATTATTCATCCATGATAACTTTTGTGAATTTGTAAATCCTGTCACCATGATTAGTCCTCTGACTTTTCTGTCTTCACCCACTTTGCTCTTTTCATGAGCCCACCACATGAATTGGTCACCACCTTCAGCTATCAGAAGTGAACCCTGCCAGCTAGCGTCAACCATGCCATGTGGATATTGAGTCATGGTGCCTGAGCCTAGATTCTTGCAACTTGGAAATCTGCCCACACCCCTTATTTCAGATGTAAAGCTCGCTTCCATGGTTACTCCTTCTATTGGATGAACCTTTGTCACTTTGAACCCTGTTATATTACCACTTTCTTCAAAGAGTTTTTCTCCTAATGTCATATCGAGCTGAATATGTTACCTGAGATATAAGGAGTTTCTAGCACTAGCATTGCTGTTGAATCTGTCCTACTACAATCTAAAACATGCGTAATCTAATGCCGTATTTTACTACTTGATAATAATGGACCGGGTGGGAGTGGAACCCACGACCTCAGCCCAAACAACTATCGTTACATTCAGCAGATGTGGTTAATTCAAAACGTGCTTATTTTAATACCATATTTCCAACGCAGTAAGAAATGGACCGGGTGGGAGTGGAACCCACGACCTCAGCAATGCAGGATTGCAAAGGTAGCAAAAAAATCAAATCTTATCTGAAGATGTGAAGGCACCCTCCTCTTATTGTTTTGCTACCAATATTTGTCGTTGCTATTATTATGTCTAAAAAGGGTTTGTTTGTTTGTTATCGTTGTCGTTTTCCATTTTCAAATTAACGTATCCAACTCCTACTACTGATGTAAGGTGAACTTAACTCAACTTTCGGCTCTTCTTCAAGAAACTCCACCAAGCGAGTGTAGTGTAGCAGAAATTCCCTACCCTTTTCTGTTGTCCTATATACTACTCCATCAGGAGACACATCCTGTGTGATCAGCCTCTTTCCTATTAGCTCTCCGAGGTAAAGGTGTACTTGCTCATAGCTGAGGTTTGCTCTGTACATTATGTGAGTCTTTTTTATTCCAGAAGTGGCGAGTGCTAACACGTCGCCCATTATCTGGATTTTTCCTCTGTTGTTTTTGCGTTCAGACATCGTGGTCATCATTTCTATATGCCCTATAGACAATGGATGGTAGATTAGGAGAATGGTGAAACAGGTGTTTCAGGCTTCTCCGTTCCACCATTATTGGCTTGAATTTGCAATGCAAAACCCAAACGTTTGATGGCAATAAGAAAATGCGTGGTTATTATTGATGTATCCAAGTGAATGCGGGGATATTGTCCGACATCTGCCTAAAATAAACGTAATTCAATACCGTAGTTCTCTAGTAGGAGAAGATGGACAGGGTGGGATTTGAACCCACGACCTCAGCAATGCCATGAAGCTTGATGAGCCTTCCTTTCTGTCTAGATCAAAGAGAAAGGAAGATAGAGCCTCTAAGTTTTGACATCACTTACAAGCAGACTAGGTACTCTTGACGGTCTATGCTGCTTGCCTTGATAGCTTCATCAGTTTGGTGTGTTTACTGATAATAATTGTTAATATAATCCCAATCTTGAGACTATCATTCTCAAGAATAACGATAGATTGACAAATAACAATAAAGGAAAAAATGATAGAAACTGTGACCAGAAAGTACACTATAGAACCGGCTGATAATGAGCCTCTAACCTACTCGTCTTAGAGCAGAAGAATAAGCCTATAACCCTACAGAGCCTATCTGCATAATCTTTAAGGAAATAGATAGTATTAGCATTTTTATGCAAAGAGAATTAGAATTTGCAAGAAAAATTGCAAATAATAAAGCAAAAACAGAAAATCATATAACGACCATAATAGCGCTAGCACTGACAGTAGCAACAACATTGCTCCTGCTATCCTCACCAGTAGTAGGTGTCGTAAGCGTATGGGCTGACAGGTACTGACAATGCAACAACTGCTGCACCTGCTACTTGTAATGCCGACCCACACGTCCCATATGAGGAAACTGCCACCATTGTTGGTACGTCTGGTAATGACAACCTAGTTGGGACTCCCAATCGGGATGTTAATGCAGGTCTTGGAGGTAACGATAGGATTGATGGACTAGATGGAAACGACGTCATTTGCACTGGCGATGGGAGCGACAGAATAGATGGGGGCAACGGTGATGACCTCATCGATGCACGCGGCGGTGATGACTCCGTCTATGGTGGCGCTGGGAATGACTGGATCTATGGCGATTCTGGTGACCTCACTGACGATCTTGGCAATGACCGACTCTTTGGCGACGAGGGTAATGACACCTTGTATGGAATGGAAGGTGATGACCAAATGCGTGGTGGCGCTGGGAATGACCACATGAGTGGCGTATACGGGAATGACAACATGCGTGGTGACGATGGGAATGACGGCGTCTTTGGCGACGATGGGAATGACAACATCCTCGGTGGCGCGGGGGATGACCACCTTGAAGGCGGAGGAGGAGGCACCGATAGTGCTAACGGCGGATCAGACTTTGATACGTGCGATGCAGAGACTGTAACTAACTGTGAGGCTGATATTCCGCCATCGGAGGATGACAACTAAGGA
Source organism: uncultured Nitrososphaeraceae archaeon (assembly GCA_963786915.1). Taxonomy (GTDB): domain Archaea; phylum Thermoproteota; class Nitrososphaeria; order Nitrososphaerales; family Nitrososphaeraceae; genus Nitrososphaera. The sequence continues at coordinate 230,162 of CAWBAU010000003.1, read as the reverse complement.
GAGATAGAGAGACACACACAGATACACTCCATTCATTCTCATCTACAGAGGTGCGTGTACTCTGTTTCCCTCTCTCTCCTCCTTTTTCATTTCTACCTTGTTATAGACTACCATCATTTCATCGCATTATCATCTTGGTGTTTTTAATCCAATGATTCAACTGAAGTAGCTATATTGTACAACAGGAAAAGATGGACCGGGTGGGAGTGGAACCCACGACCTCAGCTCATCAGTCTTTTCTGATGCAGCTCTCTACCTCCATATCTAAAATGTTAACGGACTTTATAACTGTCAAGTCCTGATAAAGCGTTTATGTTGTGGATTTGAAAGATTTTCATTTTTAGTGGAGGTGCTTTAGCCTTCTGCATAAAGGGCATCAGGCGAGTGTTCAAAAAGTTGTTCCATTGATCCTCTGATTCCCAAACGTCGGCAACACGAATGTTGCCAGAGTTATCAAATGATGCTGCATGCAATATCAGACCAGGCGGAGGATTGCCTTCCCAATTCACTTCTTTTCTAGCGTTTTCGTACATATCTTTGGTGAATCCGTCTCCACTAACGAATAAGTGGAGTAGTAGCGAGCAGTAGTAGTAATAGTAGTAGTAGTAAGAAATTCCTACCACAGGCTTAACAACAAGTGTGTGCGACAATTGACTATGTGTGTGTGTGCGTATGTGAGTGTGTGTATGAGTGTGTGTCCATATGGTCGTAAAAATTGAAAAGGGAGAAGAAGGGATAGGCGTAGTAGCAGTAAGATTCTCGTCCAGAAACGAATATGACGAATGGCTGCAAGAAAGCAGACGCAGGCTAAAGAAAAAAGCGAATCAGCTTCACATTAATGACATGGATAAGGCTCAGCAGAAATATGGGTCAAAGATAATGGACCAAATCTTAGAGGAATACCTGCAGCAGCACAATCCCAAGATAGCGATAGAAGTAGACCAGCTTTAATGGAGAGAGAGAAAAGAGAGAGGCTAAAGTAACATTTTTCGAGGACGGAACAGGACATATTCGCAACGGTACGATGGTTTTACACTTCAATTATACATTTACACATGACCAGCACGATGATATAGAGTTCAGCTGCACAGGGCTTAAGTTTTGAAATAACAGGACAGTAATCCTCAAATTTGATAAAAGTGGACCGGGTGAGAGTGGAACCCACGACCTCAGCAATGCTAGCTACTTTCTATCTGAGGGCAACTATGGGAAGAGAAATACTTACTGGTCAAACCCCACCCGGTCCATCTTTCCTTTTTCCTGCTCCCTAGCACGTAGACCTCCAAGTGAAGTTGAGACTCAGCACTATACACTTTTTGACCAAGACTTCAAATCAATTTTGATAGAGTACACCACATATACCTGCTACTTAACTACGGCGCTTACTTTCTCTCCATTGTCTGAATGGGCAATACAATCAGTAAACTCAATTTTGTCTAAACGCCATTCTATGGTGCATCCACATTCAAAGACTCTCTTTTCATTACTATCATTGTTATGGACTGTCACCTCTTGTTGTTATGGTAGTTGTTGGTATTGCACTTGAAGAAGATTGTCGCCTGCCATATTGCCGTCATCCTCGAGGGTCGTCGTCATCGCCGTAAGCAACTTACTAGTTTCGGAAAATAGTGCTAGGAATTGTCTGCCTTTGTCAGTGATAGTATATGTTCTGTCCAACTTGCTGTAACTCAAGAGCTCCTGCTGTATCAGTAAGGATGTGTAATCAGTTACCTGCTTAAAATTGAGCATAGACTGATACATCATTTTTGAGCGTGTAGGTGGCTCTCCTTCTACAGCTTGTAAAATCAAGCCAATAATCTCTGTTCTATCTCTAGTTTTCAAACTTTATAACACCACCCTTGTAAGGTATGTTGCAATACTGATAATATCTCTGTAGACATACTTGACTTGACGGGTTTTGTAATAAAAGCATCCGCCTCTGTCGATGGGAAGACTTTGTCAAACTCTGACTTGTTTATGTCAAACGATGTTGCAAAAGCAACTTTGATGTCAGGTCTTATTTGCTTAACCGCTCTTGCGACCTGAAAGCCACTCATGTGTGGCATGCGAATGTCTGTAACGATAATGTCATAGCTGTTAGCATTCCTTCTAAAATGTTCAACTGCTAGCATAGGATTGGTGAAACCATATGTGTGCATTCCTGCTTGCGCTAGTGAATGCTTTAAGATGGTGAGGATGTCTGCATCATCATCGATAAGAAGAACCGAAAACGTCTTCTGTCTGGTCTCGGTCGGTTCTGGCTTTTCTATTGCTTGCATGACATGTTATGAGTATCAACCTATATAGGAGAGAGGAATTTATCGCACAGGAAATTAGTGTCTGCAGTTATTATCAAAAAGCCACTCATTTCCATCTTGATGCACTAAGGCTGGTGTAATGCAATTAAAATAGTGCACTGCACACAATCTTTATAAGAAATAATGCATATTGCTGTTTAACTAATATGCTCAACAACAGACTAGCAAAAGAGTCAATTCCAAGCGGAAATGTCACTTTGCGTTTTGATGGGCAAACTCTCGAATCTTTAAGAAGGGAAGCAGAACAAAAGAGAATCAGCCTGAACACTCTTGCTAGCCAGATTTTCAAGACTCATGCTGAATTTTCTGGTGCTGCGAGCTAAGGCAGGAATGGTTTCGTTTCCAAAGAGTCTTCTGGTTCGACTGATGAATAAGCTATCTGAAGACGACGTCAAGCAACTTTCGGAGGAAATTGCCAAAAACGAAATGAAGGACATGCTTTTGATGATAAAGCGAAGCTATACAATTGAAGCGTTCGTTGACCTTATCGAGTCATGGATTAGAGTTTCCGGCTTTAGTTACACGCACGATGTGTCAGATAGCACCCACTATTTTGCAATTCAGCATGAAATGGGTAAGAGATGGTCAATATATCACGCAGAGCTGTTCAAATTCGTCTTTTCTGACATGGGAGCAAAGTGGGCTGACTTTGAAATGACCGACAACACTGTCACTTTCAACGTTGAAGTATGATTGATTCACCTAAGGGAAATGGAGCTAATTGGCGAGCTGAATGATGGAATAGGATTGATACCAATATTGGATAAAGCCTTATAGGATGAACAGCATTAGAGCAGGCTGAATTGCATGCAAGGCGAAAGCTGCAAGATTTTAGCGAAATTTTTCCTTTTGTGGGCGGGATATTTAGGTAGACAGAACCTTCATTTCGCAAGCATCCAACATGATATGTTCCTCGGGACAAACTAGGATACGGCATGCCATTGCTGCTGAATTTGTCCGACACTCATCAAAAAATGAACTCAATTCAATGCCGTAGTTCCCTCGTAGATAAAAATGGACTCAGTGGGATTTGAACCCACGACCTCAGCTCACGCTTGTTATGTGAGCTCTCGATGGAAAGCTTTTGTTCAAATCCCACCCCGGTCCACACTCTTTTTCTTTTTGTATGCTCTCCATAGCCCTATTCAGTCAAGTGAAGTTGGAGATTTAGCTAGCTAAGGCAGTAAGACAAGACAAAATTATAACAGGTTTTGTCGTTCTGGTAGAAAGAAACGAAAAATAGAGTTGCTCCAAACGCGCTGGGGTTTTAGTATAATGCAACAACCCCTAGAATAAGCAAACCATTCATGCAAGGGTTTCTTATCTATCAGCCTCTAATTGCTACGCCAGTGTTCCAGTGCGAACCCTAACCTGCGTTTGGAATTTTCAGTACAAGCTGAATGTTTAGGAAAAGCAATCAGGTATGGTTGTTATCACCGACTTAGTGATATCTTACTACCATCCATTAATATCCCATACTGCCTTGTATCATCAATGAAATCGGCTCAGATAAAGAGTTATGGAGGAAGCGAAGTAGTCGAAATCAACCAAAGTACACCTGCACCAACTGATCCATCTACAGGCAAGGTTCTAGTTAGAATAAAAGCAGCTGGTGTGAACCCGGTAGACTGGAAAATTAGAGAAGGTTACATGCAGCAAATGATGCCACTCCAATTCCCCTCGACCTTAGGAATGGATTTTTCAGGTATCATCGAAAAGGTAGGGGAAGGGGTCTCTGATTTTAGAAAAGGTGATGAAGTATATGGACGGACTTCAGTAACGGAGGGAGGCTCAGGAGCATTTGCAGAAATGGCTTTGGCAAGTGCAGATAGCATAGCACATAAACCAAAAGCTCTAAGCTACGATGAGGCTGCGGGTTTAACGCTTGTAGGTGTCAGCGCTTGGCAGGCACTTGTAGAAACTATGGGATTATCAAATGGTCAAAAAATCCTGATTCATGGCGGAGCAGGAGGCATAGGAAGTATCGCTATCCAGTTAGCTAAGCACCTTGGCGCATACGTAGCAACAACAGTAGCCACAAATGACAAGGAGTTTGTAAAAAGGCTAGGAGCAGACGAAGTAATAGACTACAAGACCCAGACTTTCGAGGACATACTGCATGACCGTGATGCAGTCTTTGATACTGTAGGCGGTGAGACATACACAAGATCTTTCAAGGTATTGAAAAGAGGTGGCATTATTGTATCGATGCTAGAGCAACCAAACCAAGAGCTTATGGATCGATTTGGTGTAAAAGCCATATTCCAATTCACACAGGTGAACCGAGAGCGATTGACAAAATTGGCGCAGTGGGTAGACCAAAACAACATACGCGTAAATGTGGACAGGACATTCCCGCTAGATGAGGCAGGTAAGGCTCTCGACTACCAGAAAGATGCACATCCAAGAGGCAAAGTAGTTTTGCAAGTGAGCAAGTAAAAAATGATTAGAGGGGAATGAATCGATGTCATCATCACCCAACAAACAACGACAATTAGTAGCTGTTGTTACAGGGAGCTCTAGCGGAATAGGACTCGCAACTTCTCTTGCATTAGCAAGAAATGGCTATCTGACCTATGCCACGATGCGCAACCTAGCCAAGCGTGATTCTATACAATCAGTCGCTGACAAACAACAGTTGCCCGTCAGAGTAGTGCGACTAGATGTGACAAACGAAAATTCAATTATGAAAGCTGTACAATCGATATTATCTGAGACTGACAGGATTGACTTACTTGTAAATAATGCAGGATACGCGCTGACAGGAGCCTTTGAAGATATTGGAATAGACGAGATAAAGGCGCAATACGAGACCAACGTGTTTGGGGTGATCCGCGTAACGCAGGCAGTTCTTCCAATCATGAGGAAACAGGGCTCAGGCAGGATAATCAACGTCAGTTCTGGAGCGGGCAGGATTGGTTATCCTGGTGGTTCTGCTTATGTTAGCTCAAAATTTGCACTTGAAGGCTTGAGCGAGTCAATGGCATATGAAATAGAACAATTTGGAATAAAAACAGTTTTGGTCGAGCCAGGATTTGTTAGGACAAACTTTGGTGAAAATATAGTTGTAGCACATAAAGCACAGGATCCTCATTCTCCTTATTCGCAAATGATGCAAATGATGTCATCTATCCGTGGCAAGATGTTGGAAAATGCGTCTGATGCCGATCTTGTAGCCGAGGTTGTGGTTGAAGCTGCAACAGCTAAAGAACCATATCTTAGGTATCTTGCTGGTAAAGATGTACAGCAAATGGTAGCGAGCGAAAAAGAGCATGTCTGATGAAGAGTTTCAGAAGATGATGAAGCAAGGCGCAATTGATAGAAAATAATGATAATGATAATAATCGCTCTGTCATTCTAACAGAAGTTTACAACTTATTAGCTTCACTAGGTCCATCTTGAAGCGTCGCTATTTTTAATTCAGTGTTCGCTTACTGCTAAATTTATCCGACAATAAATTAAAGTGAATTCAAAATAATACCGTAGTTCTATAACAGTAAAAAGTGGACCGGGTGAGATTTGAACCCACGACCTCAGCAACAGCAACTTTCAAGAAAGACAGCTATTGAAATAGAACTGTTACTGTTCAAATCCCACCCGTTCCACTGCTCAAATGCGGGTCTTAGTAGGCATTTGGTTGAGAGCTCAGAGTCTTGCTTCAAAGACCAAGTTGAAAGGGGTCTGAGTTGCCCGACGGAACTTTGAAAAACCTGCCGATTTTACTATTTCCGCTATTCTTTCTTCACCTGCTTGCGCTCCTAATGCAGGTCCATTTTCGTTCAAAGACGCAGGAACACAGACCACAGTGGACGCAGCATAGTTTAGCCTTCCAACTGGATTCAAATTGTCCTCTACTTTATCATTTGCAAAAGGCTCTACGAGCATCCAAGTGCCATCCTTATTTTTCAATGTCTGCAGCACATGCTTGGCTGCTGCAGATGGATTTCCCATGTCATGGAAGGAATCGAAGAATGTTACCAAGTCATAATCGTCGCCATGATAGTCTGTAGAGCCTGCTAGTTCAAATGTTATGTTCTTCAAGCCTTCTTTTTCTGCTTCCTTTCTTGCACGTTCAATAGATGGTCTGTGATAATCAAATCCTATGATTTGAGAATTAGGGTATGCTTTTGCCATGAGAATTGTTGATACTCCATGACCGCATCCAACGTCTGCTACTTTTGCGCCTCCTCTCCTAAGCTTGTTTTCAACACTTTCTAGCGCTGGAATCCAGCTTGTTGTTATGTTTGCAATGTAGTAAGGTTTGAAGGACCTCTCTGTTCCTTCAAATAAGTAATGATGATGGTCACCCCATCCAAGACCTTTTCCAGTTCGAAAAGCATCAATGATTTTCTCTTGGTCTTTGTAAAGTCCTGCTAATACCTGGTAGAAGCCTGCTATGTATGCTGGGTTATTCTCATCTGTCAGCGCTAAAGCCTGTTCTTCTGGGAGCGTGTATGATTGAGTATCAGAATCGTATGTCACAAAACCTCCAGCTGCTTGAGCGGCTAGCCATTCCCGCATCATTCGAGGATGTGTGCCTGTCTTTCTTGCTAGCTCTTCTGGTGTCAGCGCGCCTGCTCCCGCCATTGCTTTGAACAATCCAAGCTTGTCACCTACAAAATTAAGCAATGAACCCATTGAAGCTCCCCATTCGTTCCCGACCTTTTCAACAAATTCATTCAGCTTCTTCTCATCAACTACCATTATTGTTATGTAAACCTCCTTCGAAGCTCTTCATGCAATGAATGACATAATCATAATTATTTAAGTGGTTTTCCAGATTCAATCACTAAGTTTCCAATTCATAATATCAGAACTAGATGTATGAGAAAGGAGCGGGTGCAGCATTAGTGTTGCTGCTGAATTTGTGCGACAATAACCTAAAACGAACTCAAAACAATACCGTAGTTTACCAGAATGATAAAAGTGGACCGGGTGGGAGTTGAACCCACGACCTCAGCAATGCCAACAAAAATTAGACCGCTGAGCATATTATAAAATCAGTCGCGGCTTCAAATCCCACCTTCAGCACTTCTGCTACAGACTGTATAAGCCGGACAAAAAGGACTGACATAACCATCATGGAATCTATTAGAGGACCACCCAAACGAGAAACAAATACTAGATAGTACAGGAGAAGTTGAGTTACCTGGATTATCAACGTCAGGCGAGCAGTTATAAAAGTTTGTTTATCCTCATCTCTTATCAGCGCGGCGCGGTTAGAAGCGCATATTGATAATTGATATCCATTTCTATATTCAACTATGTTATTTATTGGCTTAAGATTCCACGATTTAGAAATATTTGTTCAAAAGGGAACAATTAATTATTATATTTACAAAAGGCACATATTTCCAAACTTTCCTTAATCTAGTCATATCTATGTTCGAGTTTCCTTATTTGGAAAATTATGATACAACCAATAAAGGTAATAAAAGCTCTAAAAGGCTGGAGGTCAGACTATATTGTATTGCTCTGGCATATTTCCTCAAAATTTTGCCTAGCGTAGTAATAATAGTCTGACCTCTTGATTTATGCCACAAAGCGAAACTAGGGTACCAAAAACTGTTAGTAGTGTTTCTCAATAAAGGCGATGTAAGATTATAGTAAGAGAATTCGTTAATCGCAGAAATAAATAACTTAAGGCTTTGGAAAGCCTCTCTATATAATTGTTTGGAACCTCGTAATAACCTTAGCCGCATCTACTAACCCGAGGAAATATGTCAGAAAATCTTAAGAAAATAGGAATACCTATAGCAACAATAACATCAGCTTTACTGCTGATGTCACCGCTTCTTGCAGGCAGCAGCGTCACCACACTTTATTGGAACACCTACAGTCAACAAGTCAATATCTGGGACAACTGCTACCCTTACCACAAGCGGCAAGGTTGCAGGATTAGGCAGCGAGCCAACACAATTCTTTCTAACTACATCAGGAGTCACTGCTGAGACTGAATGTGACAACCACGGTAAAGGTGCTAATCCACCAGGTCAAGATGCATCGTTTGGACCGACACAAGGACAGACAACAACTATTCAGCCAAGAAATGGTCAGATTACATTCAACAATGCTCCTCCACTTTCAATAACTGTGACTGCAGACCAAGCAGGCTGCCCAGGCAATATGAAACCACTGATAACAAGTGCAACATTCTTCGATGTTGTTACTGCATTTAGTTCAGAATGGACAAGAAGTGCTGACCTTTGACTTTGGAGACGTAATCCATAAAAGCAGCAGTGAAAAAGCAGCAGAACAGAAAAAGAATAACGTAGCGTGCATGGCAATTTCCCTCCCTTCTTTTTCTTTTTCTTGTTTCTTATTTGGTCGCAATTTGTCTTGCTAACTAATCATGTTAATAGATGGCGAGAGTCTCAGCATATGTAAGTTGAAAGACAGCAAAAGGACCCTTGGAGATATATCCTCATTCATCACAAGAAGAAGGAGCAACATATCAATAACAATATTTGTTTTAACAGGGCATGGGCATTGCGAGACATTCTGTCCGACAACTACTCAAAACAAAAGTAATTTCATACCGTAACTAACCAGAATGATAGGAATGGACCGGGTGGGATTTGAACCCACGACCTCAGCTTACCATTTCTAAACGGGTAGCAGCAATGGAGAGGAAAAGAACTGCTCAATCCCACCCGCTCCACTTTGAAATGCTCAGGCGGTGCTGTGTTTAGGGGTCAGCAGATTAATACAAGACTTCTTCCAATCTCCCAAATCTAGCTACTGTACATTCTCTCTTTCTTCCTCATTACAAGCACAACCCTAATTATGATATAGTCTCCTGCTGCCCATTTGCTGTGAAATCGCCAAATTCAGGTACAGTCTTCAGCATTTGACTCTCTCTGTAACTAACCTTTTTGTATATCTTCTTTGTGTAATGCCTCTTGCTTTTTCCTTGCTTTTACTCTCTGGTAATGGGTCTAAGATACAAAATTTTTTTCAGCAGGGTGGCAAGCAATAATTTATTACCTTTAATTTGTGACAGGTTAGGAAATTGTCATAAAGGTGTATATTTTTGTAGAAATCTTTAACAGAGACAATCTTATTTTAATATTCTAATATGAATCGCTCACAGCATGAGAAAACTGTATCGATGGCAGTAATTGCCATAATAGCGAGCACTGGCGATGTCTGGACTAGCAGTAATTATTTTCCTGCAACAAGAAACAGCAATGGCTCAGCAGCAAAATAATACCACGACAACGACAACAACTCAGTCAATAATGCCAGCCTCTAGCAACAAGACCTACTATATATTTAGTGAAGAGGTAGAGGGATTGAATGAGACAGCAGCAAGTATACCTGGAGACATCTACTCTCTTCCCGTAATCGAAGTCAACAGAGGCGATAGTGTAACTGTACACTTCTACAATACTGAAGAGAAAGAACAAGGAGTACCAGAAGAAAGACATGCATTCAAAATCGATGCACAGCCATATAGTGTAAACATAGATAATGCACCCGGCGAATCTGGAAATGCAACCTTTACAGCAGAACAAGAAGGTGTCTTCCCATACTACTGCATTTACCACCTTCCGACTATGACTGGAGAGCTTGTGGTGCTTCCACCATCATCACCGCAAGAAGCATCATCTCAACCAGCAACGTGATGACATAATATGTGCTGTACAAAAGAGAGAGAAAAATAATAGTAGTGAAAGGAAATAAAACCCACTGCTGTTACCATCAATTTCTTTTTCTTCCCTTATTAAAATCATAGACAATAGACGCTAGGCTTTTTGTCCGACAATTAATCAAAATTGAACTCAAAATAATACCGTATTTTACTAGATGATAAAAATGGACCGGGTGGGAGTTGAACCCACGACCTCACCCAGCTTGCTTTCTAGGGCGAGCTATCTACTACCTCCTCTCTAAATTGTAGCTATGGAAAGTGAAATTAAGGCTCAATATTGAAACCGAACGAAGAGATCCAACAAAGGCAATCCTCTCCTTCTGAAAAGCGAAACATGATAATACACAGAGATGGCACAAATTGGAGAACTTCAAAAAATGGGAGCAATTAAAACTTCCTGCCGTCCTTTTATTGCATATCTCGGTTTTCAGAATATAAATGAAAAAACCTAATATTGCGAGGAAAAAAGTGAAATTTGAAGAAGCAATCTTGTTCTTGCTTCTTCTATCTCGGTTTCCTTGCTGGCTCAGATTTAATACCTATTCCTACGATATCTCCCAGCCAAACGACTGAATCGTTTTTTCGTCACGCACAGGTTCTATGATAGTGAATACATGTTCCCCAGGAGGAAGTCCCGAAACAGTAACTGGACTACCACTGCAATACATAGGTTGTGAGTCAATCAAACAACGCAGTTCTGTGCTAAATCTGCTGTCCGAGTAACCTGTGATGGTCATATCAGCTGATTTAGTCAAACCATTAGCCTCAATCACTGTCCCTTTACCATCAGTTGCGGTGGCAGAAGCTACCAGAGCAGTAGGTATGACTGCCGCACCATCGCTTCTACCACCACTATTGTCATCAATACTGCCAGGGCTATCAACGTGAACATAAAAAGCCACAGGTGCAAGTAGAGTTATGCTACCCACTGCGACTGCTCCTAGCCCAACAGCCATTAGAAACAGCAGTAGACCTCCTGCTCCTTTCTTCCTCTCTTTCTTTTTCTCGACTATAATTGGTGATTCTGCACTAACGGCTCGGTTTGCGCTTAATTTTCCTGGCAGTATTTCATTACTCACGGTATTATGTATGAGTGACTGGTAGATTAGGCGCGCTTAGAACATGGTATTTCAAAGAATAGACTATACAAACTAAAAACTCGCCATTCTTATAAATGGTAATCGATCAATAGTTATTATATTCAATTCTTCAACAGCAAGTATGTAAAAAAGACAGAGGTCGTGTTGTGTAGATCTCGTTAGGATCTATTTAAGCTGAGACGAGCTGAATTTAATGCAGTAGTTTACCAGTATGATAGGAATGGACCGGGTGGGAGTTGAACCCACGACCTCAGACCATCGACATCAGACTTTTAGCCATTCTAGACCCTCAGAAATCAAGATATACAAAGAGATAAAGTACCGCTTAAATTCGACCAGTTCAATTTTTTGTATACTCAGTAGCCTGCACATACCGTAAAGCGAAGGCTGAAAAAAGGGATAAGCGTATGATAGTATGTTCTGATGAGGATGGTCTAAGTTTGGCAGAGGAAAAGAAGACGAAGTCAGCTCATACGATAGAGGAATATTAAACAATATATCATCAAAAAACTTGTTCCTACTTGACTTATTCAGTGCACGATGAGGTGGCTTCCACTCCTCTTTTCTTTCATTTCGAGAGGAATTGTAAAGATGCAGGGTCTCCTTCCATGATGGGAAATAACTCCTGACACTACCATCATTATTGCCGCAGCTTAACATTACCGAGCGATTTTGTGAGCCATATAACTGTCAGCTAAAAGCGAAGAGCATGAGTGCCCAGACGTCTAGCTACCACTCTTGTGAAGAGTTCCCGCCAGGTAAATATTTTTAGAGAATAATTAACGCATAACCTTATTTTGCTCTGGAATATATCTTCTATTCCAGGCATCATAAAAATGCAGTCACCACCATTACTAGCTTCACGAGCCAGGATGATAGCGCTAGTGGCAGGCAGCCGCCACAATTATAGGTGTTCTTTTGGCTGCAGACAATGTTATGGTAACATATGCACAACAACAACAGCAGATGACCATGTCAAATATAGAGAAAATATGGGAAACACCTGCACAGTTCAAGACTCCAGAATCTGTTATTTATGAACCTAATGAAAATGTGCTGTTTGTTTCAAGCATAGATGGAGCACCAGATGGAAAGGATAAGCAAGGATTCATTTCCAAGATTTCTCCTCTGAATGGTAGTATAATTGAACTAAGCTTGGTAACAGGCTTAGATGCTCCAAAAGGTATGGCTGTTGTTAATACTACCAACAATTCATTACTATATGTGTCAGATATAACGGACCTTGTCGAGGTAGATGTCAATAGTGGCAAAATAATTAACCGCTATAGCGCACCAGGAAGCGCTTTTCTTAATGATGTTGCATCAGATAATCAAGGGCATGTTTATGTGTCAGACACAGTTACGAATACTATTTACAGATTAGATAGCAAGAACCTTGGAAATAACAGCAACAACAATAATAATGCATCATTACAAGTCTGGTTGCAAAGCCCAGAATTAAATGGTCCTAATGGCTTGTACGTTGATGATACCAATAATAAACTAATTGTTGTTTCGTTTGGAGCATTTAGTAATCCAGGAGGAAGTATTAGGGTTGTTGATTTACAAAATCGTACTATGAGTAGTTTGGGAGAAGAAGGAACCGCCGTTCCTATTGGGGGTCTTGATGGAGTAGAGGCAGATAGTACTGGAAGATATTATTACATTACGGATAATCCTGCAGGAAAGCTCTATGTTGTTAATTCTAATGGAACAGGCTATGAAACTTTAGATTTACAAAAACAAGGTACTGCAGACTTAGGGACTATATTGGACCAAAATATGATTATAATACCCATGATGCAGGATAATAAGCTTGAAGCCTTTAGAATAATGAGATAAAAGTATTATTTATACGATACCCCATGCATTAATCAAACTTCATAGCGAGATATTGATGGAATGCATGTAATACGATTAATTTGGGTTCATCAAGAGTATTGCTGCTGAATTTGTCCGACAATTGCTCAAAACAAGCTCTATCTGATGTCGTAGTTCCCTCGCAGAAAGAAATGGACCGGGTGGGAGTTGAACCCACGACCTCAGCACTCTCTCTACAGCCTATCTAAAGGGCAGCTGATGAAAGGAGAACTGTACTGTTCAAATTTCACCCACTCCATCTTTTCTTTTTGCACATTATGTAACTTGAGACCTTCAATTGAAGTTTTGAGAAGAAGGCTAGCCGAGGCAGTAAAAACAAGAAAAGTATACTAGGGCGTAGTATTAGTTGTTCTGCAAGAATGGAGCTTGAACTACTACAGCAAGATAAACTTCAAAAGTAGAAGCGTAGAAGAATCTGATCTCATGGTTCAAGTGCTGTCAATTTGGGATGACAAAAGCATTATTATTTCAACGTGGATAAACCAAACAATGTTCATATAAAACATAATCATATAACAAGAGAGTGGGGCAAGAGGTACGCTGCCACCAACTCCCCGCTGTTCTTCCCCGAGGAGAGAACAGCTATGCCCCGTGATGACAGCAGAGATTCCTCTACCCCACTTTGGTATACGCGCTCGAAATTTCTCCACCGTACTTCCTTGCCTTGTTTCGCCCATACAGGCTACTCTTCTTGCTACTCTCTTGTTTTAGGCACAATCATATCAAAGTATCTAGTTTTAAAAGTTAAGAATGATCTATCTGTAGCTAAATGTTAGAAGAAGACGATAATTGCTTTCGCGTTTTGGGATGTTTCAATGACTTTTGTATAGCATCGTCCCTTAACTAAGCCGACCTTGCCAACCCAGGATTCGTTGTGGGTTCAAGCATCTCTCAGTGCTGGGAATCTAAAGGAACAGGAATTCGCTTCGTCCATTAGGTCTGAGTTGCTGACATACCTTCTTCCTAGCTGGATGCCACTTCATATATGCCTGCAGGCTCACCAAACGCATTACTAGGCTTTTTGTCCTACAATCACCAAAAAATGAACTCAAAGTAATACCGTAGTTAACTAGATTGATAAAAGTGGACCGGGTGGGAGTTGAACCCACGACCTGCTGTTCCATCATCAAGAGCGAGCCATACTACTATCAGTATTACTGGCGTGTATCTACAGGTATCGCTCTAATCTGCTGCATCAACCCCATTGTATCTGCGTCTACCCAGTCTTCCGCCGCCTTACCATCCACAATATTTGAAATGCCTGTGGAAGTGAAAGAGACTTTCTTGTTGGTAGGCGGTATGCCTTGAAACTCCCCTTTGTGAGTCCCAGTAACAGTTAGACGATATGCCACTTTGTCACCTTCTGCTAGAATATCTTCAACTTTAAAATGAAGGTCTGAAAATGCCTTGGAAAGTCCAATGATGAATTGTTTATGTGAATTCCAATCCATTGGTGGTGCTCCTGGAAAGTGAAAGACGTGTTTAGGTGAAAAAAGCTTCTCCACTTTTTCTATTTCTTGCTGATTGTAAAACTCAAAGACCTGGCGAACGACTTGTTTATTTTGTTCTTCTTGTGTTGATGACATTACGGAGAATGGGCTGTGTGCAACTTAATTATTTTTAAGTTTTACAATAGAAGATTATCAGCGAGTTTCAAATCATATTATATCCACTACTTGCCTTCAATACTAGAGCCCTGCTGCTAATTTTGCCCTATCGTATAAGACTAATTTTATAGGTCACGTTTCTGGGACAATAGTTCGTAAAAAGGGTCTGACCTTTTCCACCTTTTATATGCCCATAAGCCAATGCCGAAAAGACCTACTAAGACAGATCCTCCTATAACTATTTTAGCTGCATTGCTCATATCAAGAATGAGATAATAACGTAATACTTAAGGCTTTAGCAGGTAAATTCATCAAATTTAAGTGCACTAGTCGTCGAACATTAGTATTAATGGAATAGAATAATACAATTAGAGTTCTTTTGGAGGCAGACTGGTGCGTATACTACCACCTTTAATCAAGACATTGGTCGGGGCAACCACGTTCTGATAGGTTTGACAGGGCACTAACTTTAAATGTTTTAGTGCTCGATGTCGTGGCTAGGAAGAGGATGCGAGGCTGCATATCAGCCCATTCACAGGAGAAATACTGCTCATCCTCCTCGTTACTCTTACCATTATTTTTCTATTACCACTAGTGGCATAATCATAACCAATTCTGTTACCAAAAACAAGCTCAAAATAATACGGTAGTTGTACAACAGGAAAAGATGGACCGGGTGGGAGTTGAACCCACGACCTCAGTCAGTAAGGGTTCTATTTCGTCATCCTATCGGTTTTGTATGAATAAGAACTTGTTCGAACCCCACCTGGTCCATTATACAGGTGTTACTCTCGGTTTTGAGGAAACGTGACACCCCTGAAGACGACAGAACCAGGATAGTTACAACTTGCAATGGTCAAAGCACACGTCTAGCATTCCCTTACTTTATCAGCCCAACTAACTTTTTAGGGTAAAAAAATGCTAAAAGGACTTGTACTTAATCCAATTACAGGACAAAAGAAGACCATATGCCGACGGTTAGTTCCGATGCTGCAGTGAGAATAGCATATCAAATTCTATCCTCCAATGACCAGATATTACTTTCATTGAATAATACGCAAGTTCGCGTCATTGCATGGTAGGCTTTTCCATTGATTCCTGTTTGTTAACTTTTTGCAATGCTCCACTATCCGTTTATGACGTTGAGTATGTTGCCATCTGGGTCCTTGAACCAAGCGACCTTCATGTTGCCGGCGACGTGAATATCGCCCTCTCTGGTCACGTCAGGCATATCGTAGTGTTCGAAAGCGACGCCCTTGGTCTTCAGTTCTCGCACGACACTCTCTATATCTTTGCCGACCACCCATGTCACGGCTGTGGCTTGATTGGTTCCGGCGTATTGCGACTTGTAAACGTAAATCTTGGAACTTCCACTCCGGAATACGATTACTTCCTGACCTTCAGCGCCGATTTGAGTCAGACCAAGTGTCTCTTCATAGAATTTCTTGGCTGTTTCCAAATTCTTAACCGCGATATTCGCAACTGCTTCTTTATCGCCCAACATATTGATTTCTTTCACCTATCCACCTACCTAGAGGCTGCTTTACTTGAACCTTCTCCAAACAGCAAATAGAAGAAAATAAGAGAAGAAAAGGAATATCTCATTTTGCTGCTGAATTTGTCCTACAATTACTAAAACCACCCTCAATCTAATACCGTAGTTGTACAGCAGGAAAAGATGGACCGGGTGGGATTTGAACCCACGACCTCAGCTCATCAGGTACCTTTCTCGGGGTTGCTGTACCTGTTATCTAAAGGCCCAACAGCTAAGGAAAGACAACTCCTCAAACCCAACCCGGTCCATTTCTTCTTTTTGCATGTTCTGTAGCCTGAACCGTCAAGCGAAGTTTCGAGAAAGGTCAAGCCGAAGAATTGCAGCTAATCCAGAGCCACAGGAACGAGATCAGTAGTAATCAAGTGGAATAATAAGAATAATAAGTGAATTGAATAAGAAAAAGAGTCTTATGTCTTTTCTTTAAGGCTATGGCACATTATAGTTGGTAGTGGAAGCTCAGTTGTTGTTGTTGTTTTCATTGGAGACTTGAGTCATGATGCACGGGAACAATGTCTAAATCACCAATTCTGCTTTCCCACTCCCATAATGTTACATTGCTCTCACTATTTGACTGGATGTCATCTATTCCTGCTAGTATCATGCCATTTAATGATGCAAGCGTGCCGGTTGGGTTTGTATTAACCTCTGCTGTAATAATTCCCTTGCCTTCACTTGTAGCAGGATTGAACTTTACAATTTCATAAAATGTAATTGTTGCAATCTCACCATTCTCCGTTCTGATGGTCTCAGTTCCCTGAACCGAGTGTGCCACAAATGAGATAAGCGCGCTACCGTTGCTGGTGAAATTGACGATAGTGTCGATGTTGTTGATTGGAAGAGTCAGCGTGCCATTTCCAGTGAATGTTATGCTCATGTGTGCATAGTCTATTGGAGTCTGACTTACAGTTCTTGTCCGTTCTTGTAAGACAGGTTGTTGCGACAGCTCTATTCCTGATGATGCAGTATCAGTAGTGCTGTTTCCGATTATTGTCGTCCTCGTTGTAGGCGCCGCTGCTGTTTGTGCTTCTACTGCTGTCAATAGTGTTGCTGCTACTGCTATTAGAGCTAACATGTCTATCATAATCATTGCGATTGTTTTTGTTGATATTCTGATTGTCACTTTTTTGTCATCATCGCTGTATGTCCTACTATGGGCATACTACCGTATGTGAGTTTATGTTAACGGGTTGTCCACAACTATCAAAAAACAAGCGTGATTTAATACCGTAGTTATCCTGATTGATAAAAATGGACCGGGTGGGAGTTGAACCCACGACATCAGCTTATGGTTATCGTTTATCTTTGACAGGCAGCGTACAGCTGTGTATTCAAAAATTTCAGCTAGCACTGAAGGGAGAGAGTAAGAGAGAGGGGGGCTCTGCGTCAACGCAATGCAACATGAATATAAAAGATAAAGGAAATTTGCGGTTTTAAGAAAAATTATTGGATATTATTCTATTTGGTGGAAAATTTTAAGGAATTAACTAACATAATAATATAAAGTACACATTGCTATTAACGCCAATATGAGCCAATTACACACCATAATAGCAATATTTGCAGTCGTAGCAGCAGCTGGAATAATAGGGACGGTAGGAGTGTTCTTGACAACAGCTCAATCGGCGGATGCTTGGCATTCCCTTTTTGCAAGCAAGAAGGAATGTACAAACTTCATGAAGACAGTACCTCGGTAACACCACAGCCCAAGCCCAAATCATGTGTCAAAAGGTGGTTCCGCACTAGCAAGAAAACCCCGATTACTACCACCTGAATGTACCACCATCCGTATGTGCTGAACAGCAGTAAGAGAGCAAAGGGAGATGTAAAGTCTAGAAATCTCAAACATTTCATCAAAGACTTCTATCTGGTTTATCCAAGCATTGCTAGGGTTTTTGTCCGACAATTGTTAAAATCGAGCTCAATTCAATACCGTATTTTACCAGATTGATAATAGTGGACCGGGTGGGATTTGAACCCACGACCTCAGCCAAGTTTTCTTTAATGACAACTAAAAATCCTACTAGACGAGCAGGTGGCCGCAATAACTGCTCTTACATTCCCTTCTTAAGGTAAGTCTTTTATCTATGGTATTCGCCCTTGGTGATGAGATGCATCTTATCAATAGGAAAAATAATAGCTATGTCATTGCCGCCGCATCAGTAGCAACCCTACTCACATTTGCTATAGTGGCGGCTGGTGCTGTATCAAACATAGCGAATACTATCATCCCAGCATTAGCGACTACCACAACTACAACAACCACTAGCAACGCTACTACGACAACATCTCCATCAGAAATAGATTCTGTCTCCAGAACCAGTCCACCAAGAACAGCAAACACTTGTAAGTGAGAATCCAATAAATCAGACCCACACCCAGTTTACATTTTCTGGAAATGGTACTCTGAATTTGCCAAATGACACAGAACCTATCAGTATCACCAGCACTGGAAGCGTAATAGGCAGCAATGGATGGCACTGCAGTCGGAGAAGAAGTGTTGACTACAGAAGATGGAACTGAGAGTGCAACTGCCAAATTCTACTCTATAGGACGTTTTAACATGGGAGACGGTAGTGGCAAGAGCATCCTAATAGCATTGGTTCATACAAATTCAACAGGTCAGCTAGCACCACTTAATGGGGCAATTGTGGCAGGTGAGGTCGAATTCCTCCCCGTTGGAACTAGCTTGATAACGTTGTGGGAGTGGCAGAGTGGTATACCATTACCAACCACCGACACCGCTTCTAATACTACTATGGATGAAAGCAGCTCTCCTCCTTCTCCAATGAACACAACAACTACGACAACGACGGCAAATGCTACTACTGCTGCTTCTGACACTAATACAACAGGAACAGCATCTGAGGAGCAAGGAGAAGGAGAACAACAGCAATGTCAGTTAGAGTTAAGGACAGATGGAGATACCTTCGGGTTAGGAGATTCAGTCACAATTACATTGACAAATGGCGGTGACGAAGCTGTAAAGTTTTCTAATAGCATACTAGGCTTAGAAATACAAAATCAGGATACTGGCGAAGCCTATCCGCTATATTCAGCACAAGCGATAATTACATTAGAGCCCGGAGAATCAAGAACCACTAAATTCAGCTATGAGGTACTAGTTAATGAAATTGGCACTGGCACAATTGAGGCTAGCGTCAGCAGCGACGACGGATGCTTGGCTAGTACTACTTTTACACTGGCTTAAAGTAGTAGCAGGACTAATTGAAGAGCCTCTGATAGACAGAAAGTCCCTGGAATAAATGTCACTTGAAGGACGAAGAGCTAGAATTTTTTTACTAATAATACTGTTTCTTGTCCTCTTCTTCTTTCCCCTACCATCTTTTTATTGTTAGGAATAATGCTTGAGAGTTACAGAAGTATTGAGAGAGACTTCTTCGAGGATGTAATAGCTAGCCTTCTTGGTTGCTAAGAGTAAACTGCCAGCTAAATTTGTCCGACAACTTCCTAAAACTACGCTTAATCTAATACCGTAGTTGTACAACAAGAAAAAATGGACTGGGTGGGAGTTGAACCCACGACCTCAGGTCTTTATCATGTTCTTCTGCTTTCCTGAAGTACTAAAATTTCTAGCATGTTATTGCAACTCCAGAGTGGACTACAGCTGTGTTTGTAGGGTCCCACTCCTTGGGAATAGCAGTTTGTACTGCTTGTTTCTTATCCCCTAGCTATTAACTCATCCTGCGAGTGCAGTGTTGTTTGTTGGGAAAGCGATTGTGTCAATATCCTGTGGACATCCGAAACTACCTGACCAGCCAGGACTATTGAATTTGGTTGTATTCCCTTCATCGTCAGATGCTGTGCAGAATATTGTACTGTCTATTGTTACGTTTGCAACTCCAAAGTAAGACATGTTTCCGTAGAGCCTATATCCATAGATGCCGTCTGCTACCACCTGTCTAGCCAGATAACGTCCAGTCTCTCCAAATACTGCTCCCACATCAATTCCTTCCAGAATTTCGTCAGCATCATCTACAGACCTTGCATTGTCAAATGACTGAAAATCCGTAAAGTAATACTTATCCGCCTTGAGCTGCGCATCATCAATCGGAAGTCCTGTAGCATTATCGCTTAGAGTTACTTCAAGTCCATGTATACCATCGTGTATGCCAGGTTTTGCTCCATATGCGGGCTCATTTGAATGACCAATAACTACAGCTATACTCCTACCTGCCTGATCGTCTACATTTATTGGTAGCGTAGTTTCTGCATGTGCAAAGGCTGGTTGGATTGTAGCGGTAGGCGATGACAATGCGATGGCAAGGCTAGTTATAATTACTGACAACAACGCTACGTTTATTCTTCTCTTGCTTTCTATCCAATAGCTACTCTTCCTGTTCATCTGCTTATTCACCTTCCTCCTGCTGCTCGTGGTGGGCTCCCAGTCCATCGTTGTCCGGATTGTCATCATTTAGGTCAAACACAGGATTTCCTTGAGTTAAGTTACCAGGAAGCTGCATCTCTGTATATGGTGAGTCGCCTATGTTGCCAAGTACTCTATGTATATTGATATCTACAACATCTCCTGGATTGAAGGTTAAATCTTCGGATGACAAATTGATTAATGCAATATCAGTAACCTTTGGTGCGCCTCCATTTAGTGGGTCTGGAATGTGTGCATGAAATACACAGCCGCCTGCTGTTGAAGCATGATCGATATAGTACAATGGTATTTTGTCTACAAATGTACTGTCTCTACCTTCGTCGATATGTCCAGCAATTACTGTTACTTGCGGAACATGGGTTTCAGGATCGCATGGAGCTCTCATCAAAAAGTGTCCAGAAACAAAGTTTGGACTTGCATCATAGACAGGTAGAACTCCAGTCGGTGGAAGAGTCAATTGATCCAGCCTAATGTGAGTGTTGTCTGGTATGGTGTTTCCTTGCACTCCAGCTTCGAAGCTATGACTTGCAAGAGCTGTTGAACCTCCCGAGATTGCAAACAATGTGCCCGTTGATATTATTGCGAGCGCCTATTGCTAACAACCTAAGATATTTTGTACTGGCGATCATGATGTCTGAGAGAAGAGAAGATTTGAATAAAAACTAATTGGTACATGTGACGAATGCTCCATATAGCATGATATAGCCGCAGCCAATATTACTTTGAAGTTGATGATCCTCTTTTCGTTCTCCTATTAAAGTCTAAAATTAAAATCACTGTTCTAACTGGGAGGGCTATAAGCACTAAGATAACTCATATCTGTGCAAACATGCCTGGATACTGTCTTCTTGCTTCAGCAGATTTCTAAACTCCATTATGCCATCCTTATGTGACATTTATTGGAAAGGGTGCTGTTCAAATCCCACCCGCTCCCGTTGAGATTGAGAAATAGCAGTAGTAGTAATGGTAGTAGTAGTGTATTCAACATTCTGAAATAGATGCTACGTACAAATGTAGATGTATGTCCTCCACCGTTCCTAACTGGAAGGCTTCAGGTGATTGGTTTGATGTTTGCAGCTGCAACATACCATGTCCTTGTATATTCGCTCAGACTCCAACTAATGGAGAATGTGAAGGTGTAATAGCATACCATATCAAAAATGGGTATTATGGCAATACACCACTTGATGGCTTGAACGTGTTGGGATTGACGTACTTCAAAGGCAATATCTGGGCCGGGGAGACCAAATTAGATGGAGCATTCTTCTTTGATGAACGAGCTAATCAACAGCAAAGAGATGCTCTGCAGATGATTTTCACTGGTAGGGCTGGGGGTTTCATGGCTGAACTTGCAAAGCTTATAGGAGATGTGCGAGGAATTGACTATGCTCCAATCAAGTTTGAGGTAGCAGATGACCTTTCTTATTGGAGCGCAGAGATTCCAGGAAAGGTAGTTGCAAAGGCTGAGGCATTAACTGGACCTATGACTCCAGCAGGTAAAAGAGTTCAAACACTAAACCCTCCAGGAAGTGAAGTAGGACCATCTGGCACAGTTGCGACATGGGGAAAAGCTATAACAGATGAAGTTAATGCTCCAGAAGTTCGTTTTGAATGGAAGAGAAAAGGTAGGTCAAGCAAGCACATTCCATTTGATTGGAGTGGTCCCTAAAGCCATTTGCTTAGCGAAGTCCAACTTACTAATGCCGTAATCTACCAGATTGATAAAAGTGGACCGGGTGGGAGTTGAACCCACGACCTCAGCAATGCTAAGTCTAGGCATTTTTCGTCTTCAAAATAGCTTTCAGATTAGCAATTGATTTAGTTTGTGGCTTAATCTCCGTGTTTATGAATTAACAAATCGTTTTTGTTTTATACATATTTCTGGATGTCGAAAATTCAGTCAAAACCCCAACTATTCGTTACATAATATAATGAACTCATACTCAATAGAATATTATGAGAGGAAGATTTAGTCTATCTGCTCTAGGCTGCTTAAAATTACTTGTGCTTATATTTTATATAGTGCCCAGAAGAAATTTCTATCACATGCATCTGAACTAACTCATAATTTTCAGCACAGTTTTTATTTAATAAAGGTCTAACATTGTCTACCTATGAACTGCCCAAATTGTTCTTCACTAATGCAGGAAGTTAGAAGGCATGACGTAGATATTGACTATTGTACCAACTGCAAAGGTGTATGGCTAGACAGAGGTGAAATTGACAAGATAGCAACTATGCAAACAGGATATGACGAAGAACATTATCGGAGTTATCATAGAGATAGAGAGTATGATGACTATGACAACGACTATTACCGTTATGGAGGGCACAGAAGACGAAGAGGTTTCTTTGGCGACCTGTTTGATTTTTGATTAGAGGAAAAATACACAAGAAAGCCCGTTAGCTACTACTACTATTAGCATCAAAATTCCAGCTGGTCAAAAAGACGAAGATGTGTATTAGCGTGGGTTCAAATCGATAAAAAAGTGAAATAAGACCTAAATGGATAGAGTGGGGAGATTTGAACCCACGACCTCAGGAGTAATTAAATTTGAGCTACGACCACGTACCTTCGTATCAATGTGATGCCATTCATAGTAGAATAAATATTGTAGAAATCTCACCCGCTTCATCATCAGGTGTGTTATTGAGTTTCGATCTACGGAAATAAAGAATAGGAAGCTGGAAAAAACCAGCTCAAGCTAATTATGACAGATCTAAACTCAGATCACTCTGCCTACTCAGCTTCCTGTCAGGATCTGTCAGCCAAGAGTACATGTCTTCCAAGATGTAATCAGGAACTGGACCAATTACTTCAATCCAACTATCCTCTCCCATATATGTCAGAAGATGTCCATGACCTGGATATACTATTATGGTGTGGTCAGGATGGTTTAGATCCAGCAGTTTCTGTTCTAGCATGAACGCTTGCGCAGGCGGCTGTCCTGAGATCATGTCCACCTTGAATTATCAGAATGCTAGAGGAGGAGATATTTCCAAGTACGCTTAGATTGTCAAGTTCTGCTATAGACCTCATCATAGGAGGACACCCCGCACCACCTAGATATGGGCAGGATCTGTCCTCAGTATCTACAAATATTGATTGAAATCTTTGCTCAAGGAAGCTCCTGAGTGTGGTGTCGATTTCTATAGCTTCTTCTTCTTCTTCGCCGCCGCTGCTCCTGTTGATTTCTCTTGTCTCTAATCCTTCTACAAATCGATAGTTGCCAGTGGTGTCATTTCTTACTACCAGTATCATGCTTGGAAGCAGAGGCTCATAAGTCCAATAGGGTGTATTCTCAGTTGCTGCAACCTCGGATAGCGAGACAAAGCCATCGTGGTTCGTGTCCAAGACTTCCTTGGTATATTGCAGGGTAGTGTTTACCATTTGCGTATGCATAATATCGCCTAGTTTGTCAGCTCCAGTAGATAGCATCAAGACATTCTTTACAAATGGATTGGCGAGCAACTACCCTTGTTGCGATCCATGATCCTTGGCTTCCACCTAATACTGAAACATTGTCTTTATCTACTTCTGGCTGGTCGACCAAAGTATCCAGAGCCTTGTTTGCATCGCTGATCAGGTCATCCATTGTCTGGTTATACCAGAGGTCAGGGTCTTCTATAGTGCCGTTTGCTCCAATTGCTCTTTTGTCATAACGCAAGACCACAAAGCCTCTTTCAGAGAGATATTCTGCAATTTGCTTAAAATCTCTGCTATTTGGCGGAATAAACTGATCCTTGTCCAAAGGTCCTATACCATGAATCAAGAGAATAGCAGGAAGGGAACGGTTAGCCAGTACAGGCATTGTCAGCTCTGCGTCCGTCTGTATTCCATTCCCCAAATCTATAGTCAAATTTCTGTGTGCTATAATTTTGCTCGTATTTTCCTGCGTGGTAGCATATGTTCCATGAACAAAGAGAGCAGTAATTAATGTAAAACCCAAAGTAATTGCTGTAATAGTCTTGACAAGCATTTCCTGCAAACGAGAGGTCGCTTTCTCATTTAATCATTAAGGCAATGTCTTCCGATTCAAAATCATAGAAGAACAGTCTATGATGCGGGTGTTTTTCTGAACTATTGACTTTATCTGATAGACCGAACTTATCACCAGAATATGCCTATCTTTCTCGGTTTATCTAATCTACTGATATGGTATGACAATAATATACTGCTGCCGACATCATCCTAAAATGAACTCAAATTAATACCGTATTTTACCAGATTGATAAAAGTGGACCGGGTGGGAGTTGAACCCACGACCTCAGCAACAGTTTCAGACTGGTCCGCTTCTTATCTAAAGAGCAGAAATGTTAAAAGAAACTACAGCTAGGACAGAAGAGAGGAAAGGAACGAGGCTCGAATGTGTATTTCCTACTCCTGCTTTTCTGTCATCGCTTCATGTACGTCTCTAATACTTGAAAAGTATGAATTCCTTGTTATAGATGGTTTCCGTTAAAAATAAATAAATCAGCCCAAAATTAGGGGTTACTGCCAATTTTAGCAGAATCAACTATATCGTTGTCAGTTTGTGACCTTTTCATAATAATATGCCTTTCTCCACCTTCATGAATTTTTTCAAATGAAATCTTGTAATTCTTCGACTCTAAAAGGTGAATTATTGGCTCGTAGAAATTTTTATTGTTGGCGCCTAGTAGATTGTGAATTTCTATTAAGAGTGAAATATCTTTGCTACTTGAAAGTATATTGGTGGCTCCCTTTAGTACTTCATATTCTGCACCTTCTACATCGATCTTTATCCAATTAACTTCTTTTATTTCATTTTCAAGTAATAAGGAATCAAGCGTATTGGATTTTACTTCTATGTATTTTTGATTCCTTGACGTTTTTGACCTATCGGTCATTATTGTATTGTAAATAGTAAATCCCCCCTCTTGACCAGGTTCATAGAGTTTAACCATTGTTTCCTTTGAATCAACAGCGTAATTCAAAGCAATAGCATTGCTTAACTTATTAAGTTCGATGTTCTGTTTTAGTATATCACAGTTAGCCGGGTGAGCTTCGATTGCAATTACTTTTCCTGTAGATCCAACCATTTTTGAGGCAATAATGGTGTATTTCCCGATATGTGCACCCACATCTACTACTATATCTCCTTCCTTTGGACGAAACAGCTTTACAATGTCTTCCTCCCTTTCAGGGCTAAAATCTTCTAACCTGCAATAATACTTGTAATTGTGTTCATTTGCATATACTTTCAAAAGCCTTGGATTTCCAAGTTTAAGAAAATTCATTGATTTGTAAAAGAACTTCACGACGTTATACGAGGGGGTAGTATAGTCGCCAACATATAGTCTTCTATAAAGTTGTGATTGGTTTCTTCTTCTCTTTCCCAGACATAATCTAAATAAGATTCTGATACATACGTAGCAGACTTTTAGGATTGGTAATGTACATCTATCAAACATTGGCATTACAGACTCCTCTGGTTCCCTTGTCAACCAAGAACTGATTTTATTAGCCAATTGACTTCATTTTTGAAAGTAAAATAAGAAGTTATTAACTGCTCTGTTTATACTTCTTAATCGTCCCATCCTGAGAATTAGGAATAAAAAATTGATCATTATGCTCTTCCAGAGGCAACAGAAAGTCGATTCATAGTGTATCTTTCAAGCCGTTACGATTGTACAAAGTACACGTCATGATGTGACCATTTAGAAATATCTGTCGACAGTGGGAGAATAGGTAATACTGGTGTCCGATACTCTGTAAAAATTTCAACTTTGTCGGACAGTAACCGAAATTGAATTCAAATCAATACGTATTTCCATCACAGAAAGAAATGGACCGGGTGGGAGTTGAACCCACGACCTCAGCATATTCTAAAATGCTCTTTATTACATATCTAGAGAACATCATGAAAAGTGATAACTTAGCTGTTCAAATCCCACCTGGTCCGCACTTAACTATTCTTGACTTTCAAATGGGCTCGCCGTTAGTCGTAGCCTCTCATCAAGAGCAGTAATATATCTATAATGACCTGAGCCTTTGTGATGTTAATAACTATTAGAATCTCCGTATGCACACATATGATACAGAAATAAGTTGAAAAAGACATGAGAACTCCAACTCATTCATAACAATAATCGGAATACTGTAAGCCAATGGGTTAAGTGCGATGGTTGTGTATATATCTCATGACGCAAATAACATACAACAACGCTAACGCTGAAGAAAGGACAAAACAATTACGCGATGCAAAAGTTGAACAATCAAGGATTCAAGAGTGGTCAAAAACACAATTTGAAAACCTTCCGCAACCAGTTCAGGAAAAGCTAAACGTGTCGGCATAGAGCCGGCTACTTTTGCCTTTATAACTTCCATAAAGTCGCATGACGCAATGACATATATTATCTGCTTTGTAAGTAAAGTTGCTTTTATTTCATTTTTTCAGCTGTTATTCTTTTTGGTTAATTACCCCAAACATCTTTTGTACCATCTGGTAGCTGCTGTTATGACATTGACAAGCACACATTTTGGTGTTGTCTGAGCCATCTATTACACTTTTGATGATACCATCGCAGGAATCATACTCATTTTGAATGCATTTATTAGAAGTAGTAATAAGGTCAATTGGTGTCAACCAGTTAAGTAGGTTCCTGTTATTACGCTTAAGTGCTATCAACATCTGCCAGTGGTGCACTCGCTTCTGTAGCCAAATCTCGGTTGGCAGCGAGGACATTTTATAGAAGGTATCTCTTGGTTTATTTCTTGCAGTTTGCTTCCATCAACAATACATTTACCTTCAAAATCACTGCTATGGATATCGGCGTGCACGAAGTTGGACTCTTTATCGCATCTGAAAAGATGGTAATCAGCATAGTCTGCGTTAGCATCTGTTAGGACTTGGTCGAGGTCTGAGCTACCAAGTGGCAATTTCGATTCATATCCGCAGCCATTGCACGTAAAGTGATAAATCTGCATTACTGCAACTTAATTATCTCGTCCCACGTCCCTGTTAGCGAGAACATGAAGAATTTATTATGATTACCTGACTCAAACTGCAGTATATCTCCAGCTGCTATCTGAGTCTTGAATAATTTGTTTAGGAATTGCATGAAGCTAGGTCCGGCAACTATGCTCTTTGCTTCATGCTCAAATGGTTTGTTATAATATTTCTTCAAAGTATCAGCCAATCCAGTATTGCTGAGCTCCTCCACTAAACTTGGTAGCTCCACAAAAGTCGAGTTCCTCGTGTAGACTCTAATTGTCGCCAATGAAAATATATGTCCTCCTCATCTTTAACATATCCGGACGTCGATATATAGCCCTGCCTATTTTTCTCTGCACACCGATGCAAAGAACCTTAAGGCTGGCACGCATAAGTAATGGTGTAAGAACAAAAATTGATTAAAGTATGTAAATCATGTGGAAAAGAATTTCAAAACCTTACCAGGGGTGTATTATATTCAAGCTCTACCATAGGTGTTTTGGAGTTCTGTTCAGATGCTTGTTCCAAGAATTACTTAACTCAGCTATGAAATGAAAGAATGCGGAAGAACATTCTATTATTATGTCGTTGTTACGCATCATGTCCAACTGGTACGCGCTACTAATATGCAGTGAATCGTGGAAAGAGGAAAAAGAAAAAAAGCTCAACTAAAAAGAGCATATGTACGAATTCGAGTTACTAAAGAAGGTCAGCTTGGAATGTTTGCAGGCATTATTAGAGACAATAGAATATTATATTATTTTCAGTAATCCAACATGTCCTTATGATGTGTGAGCCAAGCGAAAGCAAAGATTATTGTTGCCATATAGCTTTTCGCAGGATAATCGCAATGCACGAGTAGTAGCAGAGAGATAAGCAATAGGCTAAATCTGCAATTCCGCAGTAGACCATAATCAAGAAAATAGGGATAAGATATATTTCTCATATACTAACAAAATACCTCATTGAAGCAAGAGGAGGAGAAGGAGCAACTTAGAGTAACGAGTACAGCAACACCTGCGGAAGACAAAGAAGAAAAAGAAGCGAGGGATGAGAAGAAGAAAAAAGAGGGGACAACTACCAAGTGATACGAATATGAGACGAAACTTCAAAAAATAGTCTATCCTAAGAATTACAGTCGTGATGCTTTTTCAGGTCTTATTATCTGGCATTGCTGTCTGCTGGATTTGTCAGACAATTGTTAAAATCACACTCAATTTAATACCGTAGTTTACCAGAATGATAAAAATGGACTGGGTGGGAGTTGAATGAACCCACGACCTCAGATGCAGTAGCTCTTTGTCAGGAGGAATCTTTTCTTTTCGTCACCTTTGTAAGCTCATAGTGTCGCATTTCTTGTATGTCGTTATAGAATGGTTGTACATGTCTAAAAAACTCTCCGAACTCAGGACTGATGCGAAATCCCTTCATATGACCATCAAGCGAGTCCCATTCTATTCTCAGTATGTAAAGATCCAGCTCTTCTGCACAATGTGACAGCTCGTACATCTGACAATGCTTTGATGCATCCAATGACCTAGAAGCATTCGTATAGGCTTCTTCAAACTCTCTCTGTCTTTCTCCTGGGATTTTATATCGAAGGTATTCTACTATCATGACCTACCTTTTACCTGAAATCTTATAATATTACCATTCAAGAGCCAATTGTAAAAGATTTAACCCTTCACTGCAAATATCAACTGTTCCAATTGCGAAATGCCCCTACTAGCTGTTTATAACAAGAAAGCAGAATTAACATAAGAATTATTATCTTAATTGTTCAGATTGAGTGCAATTTTTTGTGAATTTACTTTAAGCTATTAATAATAAGTGATCCCCATATACTCTACCAAAGCTATGAACATCAGAATATTGTTACTAGGAACAAATCTCTTTGTTCTTTATACAATTGTTTTATCTACTCAAATGCAAGCAATTGCTACTGCAGCAAACACGATCAGAGATGTTGACTTTAATTCACCTTTTGATAATACATACGACCTTGGAAATCCCTTCTTGGTAGAATATGACAATACTACTAGTCTGCAACCACCACCGAACCCTAACTATGATTTCAATGCTGTTTTCTCGGGATATGGTATAATCAACGGCACAAGGTACACAGATACTGGAGTATCCAGCTATGACATTCGTGATAATGGTACTGTAGTCTACCAAAATGGAACAATAGCCATAACAACAGAAGCAGGGGAAAAAGCTATGTTGATTTTTGAGTCTCTTGGACAGAGAGATCCCACAACTACTATAGTATTTGACCACGGTGTTATGTTCTTCAGTACCAATTCTACAACAGGAGAGCTAGCTTCTCTAAACAATACTGTATATGTATACAAAGATAAGATAGATGAAAGGAGAGGAAATCTTACTACCATATTATGGGAATGGAACGGCGGTAATGCAACTAATGCCACTATGACAAGCACAGGTAATGCAACTGCCACTACTTCAAGCGCTAGTGGTGGTGGTAATACAACAACAACTACCAGCGTTTCCATAGTCCCCAGTGCTTCAACCCTGACTACTGATGCGTTCTCACCAAATCCAATTCAGGTTAGCGTTGGCAATACAGTAACATGGACAAATAATGATGCAGAACCACACACAGTCAATGCTGGCGAATACGCAACGCCTAGTGGGCTGTTTGACTCTTATATCCCGCCCGAAGGAACATTTGAGCATACCTTTACAGAAGCAGGCGAGTACCCCTACTTCTGCCTACTCCATCCAAACATGGTCGGAACAGTGGTAGTAGTGGAGGGTGAAAGCAACAGCTAGAGTACAGCTGTAGGCAATACCACAGCTACCGCTACTAGGAGTGATGATGGGACAATGATCGATTATGAGTTCAATTTAATGCCGTAGTTCCCTCGTAGATAAAAATGGACCGGGTGGGATTTGAACCCACGACCTCAGCTCAGAAGCTCTCCCTATCTAAATTCAGTGAGCTGTAGTCAATTCACATGACTCCTAACACACAGATAACTCTTCGGTTGAAAATGGGCATGGCATGGCATGTCAGGTCAGCTATTAACTTCAGATGATGGCTTACTGCATGGGTATTAACTTAGGATTTATAATAACAAATAGTAGGTGTTGCTTGCATTGTAATCAGAGCTGCATGGTAGATTTTTTCGGTATACTTGGAATTGGTGCTACCGCTTTTGTGGCTACCAACATTGACGATTTGCTTATTCTTATTGCGTTTTTTTCGAACAGCCGCTTTCCTTTGTCTCAAATTGTCCTTGGGCAATACACAGGAATGGGCGCACTCTTAGCTATCAGTGTTGTAGGCTCGCTAATTGCTCTGATTGTGCCAAACAATCTGATAGGTCTAATAGGGATTTTTCCAATTGCGATAGGAATCAAAGAGCTTTTGGAATTACTAAAGAATGGCGACAATGAAGAATCAGCCAAACAGCTGTCACGGAGCAGATTGATAACATATCTGCCTTTTCTAACAGTTGCAGCGGTCACATTTTCTGGCGGCGAGGAAATCGGAATCTATACGTCAGTGTTTGCCACATACCATGAAGTATCTGAAATTATCATTATTGTATTAGTGGTCGTGGTTTTGACAGGGTTTTGGTGCGCGATTGCATATCACCTAGTTAATCGTCCGCTAATTGCATCTAGAATCAAGCGTACTGGAGCTGTTGCCCTGCCCTTTGTCCTCATAGGGCTTGGAATATACATCTTAGCAGAAGCATTTCTTATTCCATCTTTGCTTCTATCATCCTAATCCAACAACTATACTTTACATTTGATAGCCAGCTAAACTCATTAACTCAGAGAATATCATTTATTTCACGTCATTCCTGTGTCTCACTCATTCCTTTTGCTTGAACTTCATGCAGTCCTTTTCGTTAATGACGGTCAATTTTTCAAATCGGTTACCTAGTTGATTGATCGCATAGCCTTCAAAGTTGCTCTCTTTTGCTATTGCGGACTTGACTATCAGGTCTTTCATCTGGTTTTGCTTTCGCCTTTACGAAAGCCAGTGGCGCGACGACTGCAAACGCTCCAGCCACCAGTGCCAAAGGGATTGAAAGTAAGAGAGAGTATTGATAGAAGACTAGGTCTACTGTTTCAGCTATGAGGATACATGCGCTTTCGGCAGTGACAAGAATGTAGGCGCTTGTTTTCAATACATACTTCAAGTTTGGTTGTCTGTGTAGCTGAGGCAGCTTGACAATTCCTACAACAAAGTTTCTGAAAGTGGTTTTGAGGTTAGAAATAAAGCCAGATCCTGAGCCTTGTTCCAAGACTGCACAGGCAGCTATCAATCTTGTCATTTGAGCTGTAATTGTACCTACCAAGTATTGCTGCAAAGGTTGTAAATCCTGCAAGAGCATAGCCCATTGCATAGGCAATTGGTATCCCTACCACATTAAAGCCAAACAAGTATAGACTAGTATTTTCGCCAATTTCAGCAGCGGCAATACAGAGAATTTCAATTCCTAAAGCTGATGCATACAGTCCTTTGATGTTACTAAGGAATCGCAACAAGCCCGATGATGAAGATTGCGATGATGTTACCTTATTCTCTAAAGCATCATTATTATTCTTACAACTCTCTGAAGCGGAGCAGCAATTGTCAGGCTCCATAGCTGTTGTTGTTTCAGCCATTGCCATACGCTTTTTCATTGTGGAATAACTACTAGGAATAGTAGCACAACAGCAAATATCTTTTGTACAGCCCATACACCTTTCAGCGCCTGCCCCTGTACAGTCCTGTGGAGCACACTGACATTCTGCGCATTTAACAGACATTTATCCTGATCAATAAAATGATGCTTCTTGATATTAAAACCTGAATGCTCGCAATTTGTCATCTTTATCAAGCAACTATGTCGATATCATTCTTGATCTATACAAATCCGTGTAATTTGACTATCATCTGATCCACTCGTGAAATCTATTTGCTTAATTGCTCGTACCAGTAGAGCAGAGAATTGACAAAAGTATTGGATAGAGTCCTACAGGCGTACATCATGGGAGCAAGTTGAAATGTAAAGCCTAGGGAAGTCAAACATGTCATCAAAAACTTCTTTCTATCTGATTTGTCCTAGGCGTTGCTAGGCTTTTTGTCCTACACTTACCAAAATTGAATTCAAAATAATACCGTATTTCCAACGCAGGAAGAAATGGACCGGGTGGGATTTGAACCCACGACCTCAGCAACAACATGATTCCACCATTCAAGTAACGACTGCGATTTACCAAGAGCTGTCCAAATTGACAAGGTTAGGTGAAGACCTGGATAGGAAATCAGACGGTTCTTATTTCATATTACAAAACAATAGACCAAAAACAGCAATCCCCTTTAGCTTTTTATTTATTTGCCGCTCCTCTTATAAAGCATGATTAGTATACCATGCTAATGTACATAAAGGCAATATTAGCGAGATTTTTCATAATAGTTGCAATTGCAGGTCCATTGCTAGGAATAACAAGTTTCGTTAGTAATAATATCCATAATTATGAAGTGTTTGCTACTCATATGGATACTGCTACTTCTCAAGAAACAACAGTTTTACATCAGGCGATAATCGCTTCGAGCCGTAATCCACAGATTGAACCACGACCAAATGAACGACTTGAGTCAGTAGTCGTTTTACCTTATAGAAGTGATGGCTCAGTCTATAAAGGAGTTTTAACATTTACAGCAACCAAACCAGTAGAAGTAACGTTCTCGCATAGAATCCCTATAGATAACACTACACTTTCACAAATAGACACGCAAAAATTTGGACATCTATTTGTACGTAATTTGACTGCCTTTCCAGGAAACGTATCTGCTCCATCAAGAATTATCCCTGATTATAGTGGAAGTGCATCACCATATTTCTCTGCATCTATTCCTTTTGTAGCTAGTTCAGTTGTGCTTCGTACAAATGGAGAGCCATTTATTGCGGCTTATGAAGTATATGCGGATATAATTCAACAACCTAAAATAATCAAACATCTAGAGAATGCTACTACTACATCTACCAATTCTACAGCTGGGCTTCAATAACTCTAGCAATTTTAGTTTTACAACTAAATTCCCACGTTTGACTACACGTTAAAAGTGACTTGCTGCTGAATTTGTCCGACAATTGTTAAAGTTGTGCTTATTTTAATGCCGTAGTTCCCACGCAGAAAGAAATGGACCGGGTGGGATTTGAACCCACGACCTCAGCAACTCTCAATGATATAATTATCCAGACTGAAGTGTCGAAGCTGGTCTATTGCATAAGGACAGAGGTTCTCACGTTAACTACTTTGAATACTTCATAACCATGATAGAAGACACCGTCAGTGCTAAGATTCCCCTTCTTGTTTCCTCATCTTCATAGTATTCAATTTTATACTAACTACTTCCATTCCCAAACCTTTTCTGTCACGTTTCCAAACTCATCGACCTCAGTTTCAAAAACTCCAACCATCCCATGAAGTGAGGACAAAACCTTTTTTGCATCAGATGGCAAAGGAGGAGAAGTCTTGTAGAATGCAGAACCCCTCCACATTGTTTTCTGCCCATGCAACCTTCCTACTCCGTACTCAGTAACTTCGACCATATCGCCAGTTTCTTTAGATATGATTTCTCCTTTTCCTTCTCCGTAGTATAATCCATCGCCACAATGAATGTTCCAATAATTAATATTGATAAGAATGTCTACATCTCCTTTAGCCTTTCCTGTTGCTCTGACAGAATTTTCTATTTTATCTTTGGGAGAGGTACCCCTTTTGCTTGAAGTCTTCCCAGTATGTTCAAGAATCAAGTCTCCTAGCATAGACACTATCATACCATCCAAAACTTAAGGGGTTCTAGAAATGCAACTAATGTAACTATGAAATAATCTTTAAACTCCCATCTCTTATCTTTTCCATTTCCTTATTTCCAGTCAGAATTAATGTTAAGATTATTCCCTTATTTTCTCAAATAAAAGAAATAGACATGAGGAGGTGAACCCACGACCTCAGCTCATCAGCAACTTTCAAGGGCAGATTTCCACTATATTCTAAAGCCAGAGCAATAGAGGGAACTGTTCAAATCCCACCCGCTCCACTCTTTTTCTTTTTCTTATACTTCTTCTCTACTTGGCTGGTAAGTTCTGCCCTTCCAACACGTGATGTCATTATTTGTTGCAGCTTTTATGATCGATAAAATAGTCTCACTAAAAATAAAGAAACATGCTAGTGGAGAAGCCAGCACATATAGTACAGAAAATGAACCTTGACGAAGACTGAGCCTTGAAAGTGCAAAAGAGCTTGTGAAAATCATTCCTAGCACCATCAAATTCAAAATTAACAAGATTGAGATCAGCATGCCATTTGTATGCGCCTGCGATTCATATGAAGATAAAAAAAACCAATAGGCAGCATAAGGAAGAACTACCCAAGGCGAAATAAGCATTACAGCTTGTAATGCGGCATAAGCGCACGTCAAAATAGGTTGTTTTCTAAAGGCTGAGACTATAGTTCTCTGGATTGCACCATGCAGTGACCTTGAGTCCAAAGCCCATGAGGCTTGAATATTCTCTTCTCCAAGAAACATTCTGAGCTGGTGCTTGCCAAGTTTCAACTTTTCTCCTATGCCAGATCTTCTGCTATTTCTCCTTTTACAGATTGATGAGTGCCCAGAGACTCATAAACTTCCCTTGTAATGAGGTAGAATCCTCCAAAGACAAAACCAGTTTTCGATTTTGGATTATTGACTTTGAGTGCGGAATACGCAATATGGGAAACCATCCATACTAGAGGAAGCACAATCTTTGTCCAAGTGTTGTCAGAGGTTATTCTTGGTCTTGCAGTAAGTGCATCGAGCTTTTCGTCGACCATATGTCTTACTGTTAATGAAATAGTGTCTGGTGCATGGATTGTATCTGCATCTGTAAAAAGAAGTACTTGACCTGATGATCTCTTATATCCTTGAAAACATGCCCAGTTCTTTCCCACCCAGCCAGAGGGCTTCTGCTCCAGGTCAACAATTGTGATTTTCCTATCTGAATTACTTGCTGCAATCTTATGCAATATTTCCCCTGTTGCATCGGTTGAACAGTCGTTTACAGCAATGATTTCGTAATTCTGATAGTCCTGTCTGACAAGCGAGTTGAGACATTTTTGTATATTGTCCTGCTCATTGCGTGCTGCCAAAACTATGCTGACCACTGGTAATCTCTGCGTTCTTTCATCATGACTTTGGCGCTCTTCTTTCCTGTTGTTGTATTCTTGCTTCCGTTTGAATTGATAACTCCTCAACTTGGGAGACCCCCTTACGGATCGAAGTGCAGACCTGAAGAAAATTACCCAAATTGAAAAGGCAAATAGTAACATTACAGAGATTATTATTGTCCACATCATAAAATCGGACCACGGCGGCAAGCTTAGCGCCATATTCTAAAGGTTTCTTTTATATTGTATTTAGGTCTGCGGTAGTAATGGATACAGCAATCCTCAAAGAAGTAAAATGATTTCTTCTTTCTTCCTTTTTAGTCACAGACCAAGATTTGGTAAGATATATCACGACACACTGACCTCAAAAGCGCTTGCAGAATAACTTGCAATGCATCAGCGAGGATAAAAAGATGATGCTGTTTAGGTCTGATCGGATTAGCTGCAAATTTGCAGGTGTTTTCGCATTTGCCAGCGGTATAAATCGAAGAAGGGAATGCAGAATTGGCGTTGCTAGGGTTTTTGTCCGACAACTGCCTAAATTGAATTTAAAATAATACCGTAGTTTCATCACAGAAAGAAATGGACCGGGTGGGATTTGAACCCACGACCTCAGCCAGCTTCCCCAGATCATGCTTATCTAAAGATGTAGATCTGGAAATAAAGAACCGCTCAAATCCCACCCGGTCCACCTCTGATCCTGACATAATGAAGCTGAAGGCTTCTGGCGCACAATAAAGGCGTATTATGAGCATATATCGGGAGAAGATGTGAAATGGAGTGATGAAGCTTTAGAGCCACTAGCATCATCAACATCACCATCACCAAAGAGCGAGCAGTACTACTGTGATAGCAATAGTACACCAATATGCAGCATCAATCTCATCGTCTCTGTGCTTATACACCCTTCTGTAATCTTGCCATTAGTGGTAGTTATTAATCCCATTCCATCGAGGACAGTTTCTTGACAGTCGGCTGTAATGTTTGGACACGCAAAGATCAAAAACATACTACGGAATGAATGTTCGACGATTCATGAAGAATACTTAAATAGAATGTAAGCACGCAGCGTTTATGCTTGCTACAGATACAACAAAGACAGCTCTGTCGATAGCCGCTTTGACATTGATCATGGCATCAGCTCCAGTTATTTTTGCCTCATATGTGTTTGCACAGCAACCTAATGCCACAATGAGTTCATGTCCACCTGCTATGAATGCAACAGCCATGAATGCAACAGCCATGAATGCAACAGCCATGAATGCAACAGCCATGAATGCAACAGCCATGAATGCAACAGCCATGAATGCAACAGCCATGAATGCAACAGCCATGAATGCAACAGCCGCCTGTTAGTTTCACAACATCCTCACTTTTTTTCCTATGATGAATTGGTAATCCTTGTAGGATTCCATCCCCCAACATCGCTAGTGAGCACCTCATTGTTTAACAGTGTACCGTCTGATTTGAGGGGAGTGTTGCGAAATGCCTTTCACTCCGCTTCCCAAAGTAAGTGCAATTCTGAATCATGGTAAGTAGGAGGATTAATTTTTTCAATTATGAATTAACGGACTTTTTCAGACAATTTGAGACCCTTTGACAAGACCTTTTAGTAAAGCTATGGATTATTGCAGCAAGCGTTTATCTTCAGGGGCATGAAATTGAATCTTTGATTTCATCGTAAGGGTTTACTTGTTTCATAAAGAGCAAGAATGAGAATATTAGTTTTGAAGTTAATATGTAATCCGATTCCTCCATAAATAATAGTTTTGTCCTACAATTATTAAAATCGAGCTCAGTTTAATGCCGTAGTTAACTAGAGTGATAAAGATGGACCGGGTGGGAATGAACCCACGACCTCAGCTATTCTACGGCGACTTCATAATCTCCCCACTTACTATCTAGAGGGCAGACTTATTGATTAAACCAAAAATCCATTATAGTAACTGCCACGTTCATAGACCATGCGAGCATGAGATACAATCCCGAAATTTTGACAAGAATCCTGACGAGGTTAGAAAATTTACGAATGGTAAGATAGAGCTTGCAAATCTTGGAGACTCAACAATAGGAAGATGACTCCAGAGCCAGGTTGGAAGTGGTCCAAAGATGTCAAGCTTATAGTCAATACAAATAGTTGCCAAATGACGCATACGGGATACGGGATATCAGGAAGACTTCATGCTAAAATGGATGATGGAACAGAACGAGAATTTGGTCCAGGCGAAGTATCCTATGTTCCACCAGGTCATGATGCATGGGTCGTTGGAAATGAGCCACTTGTTGCAATAGACTTCACAGGTATGAAGAAATACGCTACAACGTCAAAGATACACAAAGGTTAGTTACAGCAGCTTTGTTTACGAGTTAATCTCCTGTCATCACAGAAGAATTCCTCAGGCTAGCTGTAATTAATTAAAGAAGTCCTCCTAGAGAGTCTGCGTTTTCCATCTGCTCCATGTGGGAGTGTTGGGGTTTGAACCTGAGCGGATCTTTGTCAAACCGATTTCTTCCTGCTTAGTCTCCCTCTCTTCTTTTCTTCTCGTCCAGCAGTACTAGTCAAGGCAACCACAAAATCCTTATAATTACCCGCTTTCTATTCCGCATAGTGGTATTATCTACTCTTAGCGATGTAAGAGGAGGAGGAGGAGAAGAAAATGAAGGTGAACAAGTCTAGAAAATGAATACAGACAACAAAGAAGAAATGGGCATCAAGGACCATTCTTTAAGATTTAAATTTTTAGTAGAAGTAGTTGGCACATTTATCCTAGTTTATGCAATTTGCTCTGCAGGCACAGTTTATGCCGATAGGGGTCAATTAGGGATAATTGGCATAGGTTTAGTTCATGCTCTTGTATTAACAGCAATCGTATATGCAATTGGTTATCGTTCTGGTGCTCAAGTTAATCCTGCTGTTACAATAGGCTTATTGGTTGCTAGAAAGATTAAAGGTAAAGAAGGCAGCAGTTTATATCATAGCACAGCTCATTGGTGCAGTAATTGCTGCCGCTGTCGTATATTCAATATTTGGCTCTGCGATGTCTGCAAGTGTAACACTACCCTTAGATGATAACGTTGTTAGAGCACTCATATTGGAAACAGTAATGACATTTACTTTGGTTTATGTTGTGTTAGCTACTACTACTTCAAAGAACTTTAAAATCGTTCCATTAGCAGGAATTGCAATAGGACTTACACTTGGATTTAATGTTATGTTTGGTGCTCGCCATAACTGGTGGTTCATTGAATCCCGCTCGTTCATTTGGTCCTGCATTGATTACGGGAAATTTTAACTACAATTGGATCTACTGGTTAGCACCAATCGTGGGAGGATTAATTGCAGCGGGAGTGTATAAAGCACTAAATAAAGATACAGACCTTCCAGCAGAAGAACAGATAAAGCAATAATTAATAAAGAATAGAGAGAGTAAATCAACAATTCTATTGTTGTTCTTGTTCTCTACCAGATTCCACTGCCTTTGTCAGTTCATAGTCTGACCAAAACTTGGCTGGTAACCTATTACAATTGCGTATGATACCACCACAATTATTACTGGAATGACAATAACAACCCAATTTACAGGAGCTTTCAACCAGCAGTCGGGGCTACAGGTGAGCTTATGTTCATTAAGAATGTGATTGCGGAAGTTCTCTGCCTCAGGAAACTGTTTATTACATGCTTTGGGCTCCTGGTCTCCGATAACTTCTGTTACATTTAGAGCAGAGAGTTTACATGTAAATTGTGTCAATGCCTTCATACTTGAGGTGCTATAGTAGTAAAAATGTTTTATGCGGCGAGAAACAGCTTAGTTTGAGTCAATTTTCGATATCTTTTCAATTTTCTGGGTGATTTAGTGCCGTAGTTTACCAGATAGATAGAAGAGGACCGGGTGGGATGATTTGAACCCACGACCTCAGCTGCTGTTTTCTTCAGATAGTCTACTACCCAATAAGCAATTGAAAGAACTGTTCAAATCCCACCTGGTCCATTTCTTTTATCAATCTGGTAAAATACGGTATTAAATTAAGCTCGATTTTGGCTGATTGTCCTACAAGAAGCCTAGCAATGCCAATGCCTTATCTAGGTGGTTTTGTCTGTTTCTAGCATTTTTATGTAACTGTTCGAGTTTGACTTGCTCCGGCAGACAAAGAAGACTTGCCTTGTCTATAAAAATCATGATATAATATCTTCAGCTATATTAGATGGTGACCCTATAGCAATACAGCAATGCCAGAAGTCAAAAAGTACGGCATCTTGGTATACGGGGGTCCAGAAGGCTACCAGACGAATCGAGCGCAGATTCAGCTGACAGGTATAGACAATAAGGTTATCGCATATCTGCGATTCAACGATCCAGGAATGTTCTTTGAGCATGATTATTTGCCTGCCGATGGGATAATTCGTATGCACCTCCCAAGTTCTATGTTTCAGAGCGTACTCGATATGCTCCGAAACGAGAAGCCAATTTATTGCTACTTTGCAGCGAGTAGAGGATTCCTTGGCAGCTTTGAGGAACCTGTGGGAGAAGGTGAAAGTTAAGTTCTATAATGCTAGTAACTCCAAGGAGCTTGCCAGAACACGCCTCTATCAAACGAGTGCTCTAATACACAGATAGATGATAGAAGAAAAACAACAACAGAAAGAGCAGAAAGATTTTCTCTAAAGTGTTCCTTTTAAAACTACAATAATGTTTTAAACTTACGAAGCACATAATGAAGTCAGTTAATCGCAGAGTCATCGTCAAAATAAAATTCAGGGTACAGAATAGCATCCATTGATTGCATTATTGACAACATCTTTAGGTATTCCTGGTACTGTTTAACGATGGGTACAGCCTTCTTCTTTCTTCAAAGTTTGACAGCTGCAGGGTCAACAAATGGTCGATCCGACAGAAACTATTGTGGCTCTTTGTTGTACAGATCTTCAAAATATGAATAACAGAAAGGACAAGCCTACTCCTATTGAGGAGTTCTGAGAGCTACAATAAATACTACCTAGCGCTGAAGGGAGAGGGCATGTATATGTAAATGTATCTATCAATCACGGATGAATCATAGTAACAGTGTTTGAACTAGGGTTAGTAACGTACATGTGCTGATTAGAAGGATTGTAAGTGATTCCAGCAGGACCGATTCCTGCCACGATGTTAGCAATTACTGAATTTGTTGTTGAGTCTATCACACTTACAGTGCCTGAACCAGAGTTGGTGACATACATATTGTGATTGGTAGGATTATAAACAATATCAACTGGAGCATCGCCTACTGGGATATAACCAACTAAAGTGTTGGTAATGCTGTCTATCACAGAAACTCGGTCTGAGTCTAAGCTGGCGACATATAAGTTATGGTTGATAGGATTATAGGCAATTCCATAAGGCGTACCCCCTGCTACAATGTCATTAACGTGAGCGTTAGTAACTGCATTTATTACTGAAACAACAGTAACTACAGACCTAGATACATATAAAGCGTCATTAATACTGCTATAAGCAATAAAATTGAAGTTGATATGACCAGCCCCACTAAATAATGGTATGGTAGAGACCACATTGTCTGTTGAAGCATTTATGACAGATACAGGTACTGTTCGCACTGCCTACATATACAGAGTTATTAGCAGGATCGTAAGCGATTCCAATGGGCATCCTTCCAACTGCAATAGCCTTAACAACATCGTTTGTTAGACCATTTATTACATATGCATCATTTGACACCAAGTTAGTTACATATATCTGGTTATTAGAAGGCACATACTCAAGCCATATAGGACCCCTTCCAACTAAGATAGTGTCAATAACTGAGTTTGTAGAGCCACTTATGACAGATACTGTACTTGAAAAATAATTGGTTACGTATATGTTATCATTAGAAGGATTGTATTCAATTCCGAAAGGATAGTCGCCCACCGGCGTCGTAGCACTGTGAGCCTCTGCAACATTAATAAAAAAATTATGACCCAGGAAAGAAGATACAACTAATGATAATAATAACACTATTGCAATTACTCCTAGGACAAAGGGCATCTTTGAGGTTAAATAATAAGACTTGCTCAATTTGTCTGGAACATAGCTTTCCAGAGGCTGTGATATGAAGGATGAGCAGAAAAGTTCGGCAAAATCTCTCACAAATACCCTATAGAAGAGTAAGTTATTATCATCATCAATAAGTCTTCCACAGGACTATGTATCTGTCAGTCTGTCAGTCCTTCATTGAATTCTTCATCAAAGCTAAATCCATATCCTTCACTATATATCCTCAGTGATAAGCTTCGTTGTATCAGAGTGTTGATGGGGATGTCATTTCTCTCTATCTATGTTGTTGGACCCTTTTTTGCCAAAAAATAAATAGAACCTTAGACACATAGTGTTCTATTTATTTAGGACGTAACATGTAAGTGAAATAAAATATGTTTCAAGAGTAATAATGACATCTCCAAAAACAAGAGAAGTATTATCAACAACCAAGCCAATCCTAGTTGTTTTTACACTAGTAGTTGTTGCTGTTGCTGTTGTCTTTGTTGGTTATGTTCTGGTTTTAGCGGTATTGGCGCCAGAGCAGTTAGCCGAAGCTACCATACTTGCCACTGACTTAATATGCAATGGATGTGTTGGGACTTCTGATATTGCAGATAATGCTGTAACAAGTGCAAAGATAGGAGCTGGCCAGGTAGGCAATAGTGATATAGCAAATAATGCTGTAACAACTAGTAAAATCAGTGATACAAACGGTGTGACATCTGTTGACATAGTTGATGACGCAGTAAACTCAGTTGATATCGGAGACGCTGAAATAACAGCTCAAGACATAGCCGAGGGCACAATAAGAGGGGGAAATATAAAAGATGATACAATACAAGATGCAGATATAGCTCCTGGTGCTATATCAACAACAGTGGTAGAGAAAACGGAAACGGTGTATATTGACCGTTATCATGATTGGTTAGTTAGTGCAGAGTGCCCCGATGGATATTTTGCTACTGGCGGCGGTTATCGTGTTCTTTTTGGTAGCGCAACAATTTGGAGTAGCGAACCAAATGACACACCAGACGCTTGGGAGGTGACTTTCAGGCACTTGAGCACGGCTCTTGACCCTCTTATCATTAGAGTATCTGTAGTGTGTGCAGCGTAGAACCCACGACCTCAGCATATGGGTATTCTAGTCAAGTCAGCAGTGGATGGAAAGTTTTAGTTCAAATTCCACCCGCTCCCGTTGAGATTGAGAAATAGCAGTAGTAGTAATGGTAGTAGTAGTGTATTCAACATTCTGAAATAGATGCTACGTACAAATGTAGATGTATGTCCTCCACCGTTCCTAACTGGAAGGCTTCAGGTGATTGGTTTGATGTTTGCAGTTGCCAACATACCATGTCCTTGTATATTCGCTCAGACTCCAACTAATGGAGAATGTGAAGGTGTAATAGCATACCATATCAAAAATGGGTATTATGGCAATACACCACTTGATGGCTTGAACGTGTTGGGATTGACGTACTTCAAAGGCAATATCTGGGCCGGGGAGACCAAATTAGATGGAGCATTCTTCTTTGATGAACGAGCTAATCAACAGCAAAGAGATGCTCTGCAGATGATTTTCACTGGTAGGGCTGGGGGTTTCATGGCTGAACTTGCAAAGCTTATAGGAGATGTGCGAGGAATTGACTATGCTCCAATCAAGTTTGAGGTAGCAGATGACCTTTCTTATTGGAGCGCAGAGATTCCAGGAAAGGTAGTTGCAAAGGCTGAGGCATTAACTGGACCTATGACTCCAGCAGGTAAAAGAGTTCAAACACTAAACCCTCCAGGAAGTGAAGTAGGACCATCTGGCACAGTTGCGACATGGGGAAAAGCTATAACAGATGAAGTTAATGCTCCAGAAGTTCGTTTTGAATGGAAGAGAAAAGGTAGGTCAAGCAAGCACATTCCATTTGATTGGAGTGGTCCCTAACAGTTTCAGCATATAACAAAAAACCTGCATAGACTTGCAACCTATTATTATCTGCATCTCTTTTAGGCACATTTTGAAGCGTCTTGATTTGCCTTTAACTTTGAAACTTTAGAAATAAAATCGTCTTTTGATTGTTGTGGCGGAGACTCTTCTTCTAACTTTTGTGAACCTTGTAATTGACCACCATCATGTGTTTAACTTGCGAGATGCATTCAACTAGCTCTGCTCATGGCAGTAAAGCAGGGTTGACATAGGTATTGGATAGAGCCTCATAGGCGGGGTAACGTAAGAGCAAACAGACATACAAAGCTCAAAAATGTCAAACATCTCATCAAACTTCTTTCTGTATGGCTTGTAGTAGATATCATTAGCTTCTACTTCTGCATTAACTTGTATAGTACAGGGTGTCTGACAAATGGGGTGATACGGCATTGGCATTGCTGCCTGGATTTGTCCGATAATTGCCTAGAACAAGCTTAATTCAATACCGTACTTGTTACAACAGGAAAAGATGGACCGGGTGGGATTTGAACCCACGACCTCAGCTTCTTTCTTTAGATTAGCCTACGGATCTAACGCTGCAGCTGGAAGGAAAGAGCAGTTCAAATCCCACCCGCTCCTTTATTTTCTTTGCAGATCCTGTAGAGCCCTTTTGGGAGGGTGGTTAAATTATGCTCACTGTAGTATAGGCAAATGGTTTGATTCCTGCGTGAGGCTTTTTCCATGCTATGGATACAACCAGATTCTAAAAGTTCTTGTCAGATTCCATGTAATCTAACATACTGCATAATGACCGTAACCACAGGGATTTTTGATGTGGGATTCTCTCGGTTCCTTTTATTATTCATCGCCTTCGAGATGGTCAAGAATGTTTCTATCTCTTTTTATTTTGTTAATTTTTCTTTTTATCCTCTCTCGTTCTCTATCTATTTTCTTCCTATCCTTTGGCTCTTGTGGTTTGTAACGTAGTGCATCGAAAAGATCAATATCTCTTCGATCAGCTTCATTGAGAGTCTGGATTTCTCTATTTTTCTCAAAGTTTTTAATTAGGCCCTTTGCCCGGTCAATTCGTCTGGTTTGTGCAAGTTCATTAAGGAAGATAGTTACGAGCAAAATTACGGTAATGATTGCAGTAACCGCTAGTGGTATCCACAAATAGGCTGTATCCCAAAGTCTAGAGGCAAGATCATCATCCACTTGTACATCTGTTGCTTGTACAGGCCATAACCG
Organism: uncultured Nitrososphaeraceae archaeon; assembly: GCA_963786915.1. Lineage (GTDB taxonomy): Archaea > Thermoproteota > Nitrososphaeria > Nitrososphaerales > Nitrososphaeraceae > Nitrososphaera. The sequence continues at coordinate 185,331 of CAWBAU010000003.1, read as the reverse complement.
AGGAGTATTTTGACTACCCATCGAAGATGCCTCAGCAGTCATTACATAGTAGCCTAGAACAACTAAAGCAACCACAAAGCCAAGATAAACGCTAAACATCAAATAACTCATGATCTTTTTATCATAAGTAGTTGCCAAATAATGGCCTAATCCTCTGCGAAGAGGGGTATCTTCGCTTTCTATGCTTTGGGATCGCAATAAAGCCGTTTGGAGTAGAGTTCGATAGTATCTATCAATTATGTAAACCACAGCCACCAAAACCATAGTGACAATTATCACACCAAGTTGAATAGTCTTTCAGCATCAGAAAAACCGAGAAAAGAGCCTGCAGTTGTAAGTCCCGTTATCAATGTAAAACCGTACTTGCGGGCATCAATCAGATAACCATCAAACTTGTCTACCTGATCAAAGCACTCCTCCCATTCTTTGCGGGAGTCTTCATTCATCAATTTTTTCCTAGTATGCTAGCATTTAACTTTAGCTATTTCTTAACCTCTGATTTGACATTGGTATGAATTCTGGCAATCCGCTGAATTTGTCCAATAAAAAATCTATTAACTCAAACGTAAATTACGCTATTACCTCGGTTCTTGAACTCCGGATGGCAAATCCATGAAGCAGCATCCAAGACATTGATAGTATTATTAACGAGGGAAGAGAATTTTCTGATAGACAGATTAGCATCTTTCATTCCATGCACAATCTCGTGTCTCAGATCAAAGATTGCTTTAAATTCTTCAAAATTTTTCTCCAATGAAATAGCACCTTTCACGTACTTGTAAGGATTGCCGCTGTCCAGGGCCCTGACTGTTCCAAAAAAGTCAAGGTCTAGAAGTGCAGAAAATACGTATTGAATCTGATCATAGTTTTCATAACTGAACGTTGACAATACGATTTGGCCTGCAGCGTGACCTTGCTTCTTTTGTTCTTCTAAGCTCTCTTCATCGAGGATCCTTGAAGCATCAAGATCCCTTTCATCGACAATTTTAGCTACTTTGTTGCTAAAGAAGTATTCCATCATGCTAACGAGGCGAATTATAAGATAATTTCCAAGTGATCCCCTAACTCTTGTATCTAAATCAGAATTTTTCAGTGCCCCAAGGAGTGGTTTAATCTCCTTCTCGAAGGATTGATCTACGAGTGGCCACTCCTTTCTAAAATGACGTCGCATCATTTTGCGCTCGTCGTATTTGGCTCTCTTCTTTCTCATAGATAGTGTACAATCTCCGGATTATGGGATTCCATGTTAATAGGCATAATCAGGATAGAAGCTGATAAAGCATCTTTCTTCGACCTGCGGCTACTGAGCAATGTGAACATTGCTATAACTCCCCGTTCTGCAGCCTTGGTTTATTTGAGCAATCCTTCTCCTACAAGCATTGCTGCCTGATTCTGTCCTACAATCGCTCAAATTGAACTTAAAATAATGCCGTAGATAACCATAACGAAAGAAATGGACCGGGTGGGATTTGAACCCACGACCTCAGGTTCAATGCTCCTCCAGCTCCTTAAGCTGCCGCTAGATTTTCTTTCTTCTTTTATGTGTGGAATGATTGCTTCATCATCATTGGAAGAAAAATATGAAACAGAAACAAAGAGGATGAGGATGATGGTCATGAGCGTTCGTGGTGTCGCCCTTAACATAAGGATAAGACGGTAGTGGAGATTGGACCTCGGATGGTTAGATGTCTTTTATCCTGATGAATCTTGATTCAGTTTAGTGGAGATTCGATAAAAGACTAAAAATGTGAAAACACACAATAATCCTTATTAGATATTATAACATGGATACAAACTATTATCACACAAATAGTTTTTTCCAGAAAATAATTTATGTCATAGATACTCAATCAAAGAAGAATTGCTATGTCAAGTCGAGACTCTGAACAGTATAAGGAGGGTCAACGTCAAGGTTGGAATAGTGTAGCTGATGGTTGGCAAAAGTGGTGGAAGATAACCGAGACCGGTGTTGAGAAAGTTAGCAGGCGGTTAATAGAACTTGCAGAGATAAAACGAGGTTCTACAGTTATAGATATAGCCACGGGTATAGGGGAACCAGCCATTACCGCCGCAAATCAAGTTGGCAATAGTGGTCATGTGTTAGCTACAGATATATCATCACAGATGTTGTCCATTGCAAAACAGAGGGCTATCTCTTTAGGTCTAGAACAGGTGATCGAATTCAAAGAGGGTGATGCAGAAATAATTGATTTATCAGCTTCAACATTTGATGCAGCACTTTGCAGGTTTGGATTGATGTTTTTACCAGATCTCAGAACTGGTTTGTCAAATATTTACAGATCATTAGTAGATGGTGGTCGTTTAGCAGCCGCTGTTTGGGCTTCGCCAGATAAAGTTCCTTTAATTGCAGTAGCACTTAATATTTTAATGAAGGAAACTAAAAGTCTGCCACCTCCACTAGGTACCCCTGGACCGTTTAGCCTGTCCGATGAAAATAAGCTTACGAATTCTCTTATCAAGTCTGGATTCAAAGACGTTACAATTGAAAGAATGGATGTGACTTTTGATTTTCATTCGGCTGAAGATTACACGAGTTATGTATACGAAACAGCTGCTCCCCTTAAAGCAATGTTAGCAAATCAACCGCAAGAAAGAAGAGAAGAAATATTGAAAGCAATTACAGAATCTGCCATAAAATATGCTGAGAATGATACACGCAGTGTGAGGCTGGGTAATGAAGCTATATGTGTAGTCGGGACAAAATAAGGATAGTAAATAAAATCCCTAAGCTTACTCATAAAAAGTATCCAGGACGAATAAGCACAATATAATGTGACTACAATTCCATACCGTCCTACTAAAATCTGTACCTAAGCAATTGCAGATTTAGGTTTATCTACTATCTCTTCTATTTTGCTTATTGGTTGCTGCTTTTTCCTTTCTTTTAATCTCAAAGTGCTTTCAACTTATCCACATTTCTTGACGCATTTTCAAAGGCTTGATTTGCTTCACCTTAGAAACTTTAGAAATCAGATAGCTGTGATTATTGTGACGGCGAGTCTTCTTCTTCTTCTATCTCATTTTGCAAACATTCTATTTTGAGCATCATCTTCTGTTCAACTTGTGAAATGCACCCCATTAGCTGTTCATAACAGTAGAGCAGAGAATTGACATAAGTATCGGAAAGTCTTACAGGCGGTACAGCATATAAGAACAAACTGAGACAAGCCGAGGGATATCAAATATATCATCAAGAACTTCTTTCCTATCTGACAAGGGCATTGCGAGACATTCTGTCCGACAATTGTTAAAATTGAGCTCAATCTAATGCCGTATTTTCCCAGAATAAAAGAAATGGACCGGGTGGGATTTGAACCCACGACCGCAGCCCGTCTACCATAAGCGATTTGAATAGTATTTGACTAAATCTGCAGTAGCCGCTACTACTTCATGAATGGTGATTTATCAAAGCTTAACTATGACATTCTCGTAATATGTTTGATGAGTAACCAAGTACCTCCTCCTAATTCGCCAGAACAACCAAGTGGCAGCGGCGGTGGTGGAGGAGCTGACACAACAGCTCCTAAGGTGATACTCCTTGCAAGGTGGGTAGACAGGTTTATCGCATGGATTATTGATTTTGTAATAGTTAATGTAGCAGTATGGATAGTCCTTGGGTTGGTGCTAGCAAGCCAGTCCTTCTTCGACATGGAACAAATGACGGTGTTTGATGGAGACAATGGAAATGAATTCTTCTTCGACAGAGGAGGACCGGGTGCTGGCTGGTGGTGGTGGTCCGGCGGTTTTCTCTCAGGAACATTGTCATTTCTGATAACAAGCCTAGTATTCTTTGGCTATTGGACCTATTTTGAGTATACCAGAGGACAATCAATAGGGAAGATGGTAATGCGCATTAAGACTACAGACTTGTATGGCAACAAGCCAAGCCTAAAGAGTGTAATGCTTGAAAGCTTTGGTAAGTCCTTCCTTCTTGTAATTGATATTATATTGGGGTGGATATTCACCGATGATAAGCGGCAGAGGATATTCAATAGAGCAGGCAACACAATTGTCATAAAGATAGTTGATGAGACAAAGCGAAAGGACAAGAAGGATCCACCCAATATCACTTATGGAAAAGATTGACAGACTGTAGTAGGGGAAATCTAGAATCAAGCTCAATTCAATGCCGTAATCATATATCAGGAAAAAGTGGACCGGGTGGGATTTGAACCCACGACCTAAGGTCTCCGCCCCTGTCGAGTACATTAATAATTACCCGAGCGGAGGATTACGCAACCTTCGCCGAGGAAAGAAAGCGATACAGCTTCCGTAACCCCCCGCTCGTTCCAAGAGCTCCAGCAATTTTGTGACTGGTTAAAAGCACAAGGTAAGACTCGATGGACAATAAAGCAGACAAAGAATTATGCCATAAGATATAGCCAAATATTAAAGACTGAAAATGCATCGGAGCTAATGACTCTGTCACCTAGGAATAGGCACCATGCTTTAGCAGCACTTGCAGTTCTAGCCAAATACCAGGGACAATATGATAAATGGATGCAGATAAGACAGCGCTATAATATGAAATGGAGCTGCGGGCAAGAATCACTGCAATCCTTCAATCGCTTCTTCAATCCTGATATGTCACTTGAATCCATGTTGCAGCAAATTGCAAAAATGATTAGTATAACCCCTGGAGCCATGGGCCAGATAATCAAATTCGCTTGTCTTACGGGCCTCAGACCCGCTGAAGCAGTTGAGTCTGTCAGACTGATAAACGATAAACAAGAATTTACAAAATATTACAATCCAGAACGTCAAGCCCTGGAGCACTTTCGATTCCCATCTGTCTTTTTAAGACAGACAAAGAAGGCTTACATTAGTTTTGTAACTCCTGAAATGTTTGATATGGTTCGACATACCGAACCATCCTCTACTATCCCTACTTACAATTCAACCAGGTTAACCTGTCGCAGAAAAGGCATTTACATGGATATGCGCTTCTGTCGCAAGATATTCGCTAGTTGGCTGCATAAGCATGGAGTATCTGATGTTTTAATTGACTTACTGCAAGGTAGGGTTGGTAGGAGCATATTGGTTAATCATTACTTGCAACCTGGACAAGACTATAAAGACAAGGTATTAGATGCTGTCAATGGGTTAAAGCAGGAAATTGAGAAGTAATGGTGAGACCATGAGAGCTCCAAAAAATATTACAATGAAGATACGCAATGTCTGGAGCACTTTAGATGAGAAAAAGAAAGAATAAGAAACTCTTATCTATCACTGTAGAATTATCATTGATGGATGTATGACAGTATTAAAATCGTTGCTGCTAACTCTGCGATTCCTGGTATGACTAAAGAAGAGGCAGAGAGATTCCTTGAAAGTAAATTGAATTTGCAGATTGCAACCACGGATGAAAAAGGTGACCCCAATATCCAACCCGTCTGGTTTTACTATCATAAAGACCAAGGTAAACTCTTGATAATTACATCTAAATTAGCCAAGAAAACTGGAAATCTCAAAAATAGACCCACTATTTATTTTTCTATTGATGATGAAAATCCTCCCTACAAGGGGGTCAAAGGTAAAGGTATTGCGACTATAGTAGAAGACCCCAATAGAATAGTCCCCCAAGCAGAGAAAATTAGCCTCAAATATCTCGGTACACTTGACCATCCCGGAGCAAGAGAGATGGCAGACCGTTCAAAGAACGGAGAAGGCGTACTTGTAGAAATTAGTCCGAAGTTCTTTTCTACATGGGACTTTGGTAAAAAAAGGCATTGATAACAAGAGCATTTCCCACAATCCAAAGACCTACGACTAATCTAGGCTTGTTGGCCACCGTTGCATGAAATGTGGATTATGTGTAGCCTTTTTCACTGCTGTTGAATTTGTCCGACAATTGCTAAAATCACCCATGATTTAATACCGTAGTTGTACAACGGAAAGAAATGGACCGGGTGGGATTTGAACCCACGACCTCAGCAATGCCAATCGTCCTGTGACTTGCTTCAATCATTTTTTCTTTATGGCTTCTTCTGTTGAATCATAGATTGAGTAGACCAACGTGCTGCTCGCTCATGGCTCAATGTTATGATAATTATAAACAGGCTTACATTTCATACAGAGAGGATGGCCAGAGGAATTTAGATAAAGAGGCAATCAGTCACGACGTCTTTTTCGATGCATTCAGATTATCTTTGATGTCCTGGCATTGATTATACCAGTGAAGACAGCGATAGTGTATAGCGTATGTATTGAGCTGGCTGTAGCCTTAGTATATTAGGCCTAGAAGTCTGTACGTCTAGACCCTGGTTTTGGTATTATTTCTTCATTTAGGAAATTCTCAAAATCAGGATTCAACCATCTCTCTGCCTGTATTTGTTTCCATTGTTCACCTATAGTTCCATACTTGAAGCAATTTTTCATCCACTGTAACCATCCTGTCCATTCATGGTCATTAAGCACTTTTCTCTGACGCATCGCATAAGCATGAGAACAAATAAACAAGATATAATACGCAAATGCTAACTCATCTGATGGCTTTTCAAGTTTATATATGACTTTTTGCATCGATGGTTTTTCAATTATGATTTCTGCCATTTTGCGAACCTTCTCATCCAAGTCATTGAGAACCTTTGTTTGGACGTCTACTGAGAGACTCTGCATTTGCTTTCTTGAGAAATACAGAATCACAAACAATGTAGCAATTATCCCAAGTGCCTCTGCCATGCTAAAATATTCGGCTAAACCAAGTTCAGCCATCCATTTTCCTCATCGTGAGGTGTGTCACATTAAGGAATAATAGTCTTTTTCTACTTAATTTTGTAAATGTTGTTGTATTTTGATTGTCATCTGTTCGACTTGTCAAATGCGTCCCATTAAACTGCTCATATTAGTGGAGCGGAGAATTGACATAAGCAGGTACTTGATAAAGCCTCATAGCATGTGCAGCATAAGAGCAAGCTGAGAAATGTGAGATTAGGAATGTCAAACATCTCATCAAACTTCTCTATATCTGATTCACCTTAAGCTTCGCTAGGGTTTTTGTCCGACAACATCCTAAAACGACCTCAATTCAATACCGTAGTTCCCTCATAGTAAGAAATGGACCGGGTGGGATTTGAACCCACGACCTCAGCAATGCTTAAGTCTTACCAGATTCAGGAAAGCCTATGACACATCATGATGATGCTGTTAAAGTGGCACCAGATGTCTATAAGGTCTTGCTAGAAAATGACGAAGTAAGAGTCCTTGAAGCACGATTGAAACAGGGCGCAAAATCGGAAATGCATTCTCATCCTCGAAATGTGGTATATTTCTTAAACAATTCTCGAGCCAAGTTTACCTTCCCAGATGGTAAAAGTGAGAACGCTGACCTCAAACGTGGTCAAGCATTGTGGTACGATGCAGTATCACATTCTGTAGAAAACACAGGAACTGAGGATGTCACTGCGGTGCTCATTGAGCTCAAGAAATAGATCAAATGAAACTACAATAGAGATATCTCGTAATGCTTCCTGCAAAGTTTGACTGGTACGTAGTTCATCTTGTAATGTGAAATAAAGCTCTATTGGCATTTCAATACTTTTTTGCCCACAACTCCTTAGAACAATCTCAATTCAATACCGTAGTATACCAGATCGACAAAGATGAAGCTGGTGGGATTTGAACCCACGACCTCAGTTCATCAATAGCTCTTCCTAAGGAAGACAGCTTTTGAAGTAAACTCATATAGTTCAAATCCCGTCCGCTCCTTTCCTAACCATTTTCTCTGCTCCGCCGCATCTATGCTATTGGTATCCCTCTTTTCCTATGCCAACTCGCTACTAACCTTCATGATTGCCCGATTCTACCGCAGTAGGCTCAATTTGCGATTCGACAGATGAAGCCATAAGAAGAATAAATTATTTACTATTTGGTGACATACTGTTTAGATCTACCTCAAGCAACTTTACCTAATAATACTAACTTGTATTTGCGCTTAGCAAACAGATCTTATAACCGTAATTTTTATTATAACTAGACTTGATTTAAAGATTTATATTTCAAAATTTTTGCTGCCCAATTTCATCTGCTTGTTTAAGGAAATGTCTGACGTTGATCTAACTAGATCTGAAGTAGCTACTTGTAAAAGTGATAATTCTATCTTTACTCCAAGTTTTTCTATATCTATTGATTTGTCTTTGTCAGTATTTTTAGTAAATTTTAAATTTGTTATGTATGCGCTTGTATCTATCTGAAATGTGAACTTCACCGAATATACTTTACTTCCATTAATTTCTATGGGAAATTCAACATATGGCTTTAGAGATGCATCAAAATCAATGTTGGAGTTGACCTCTACAGTACCCTCTTCTTCTCCTTTAATTCGTGTTTGGATTTCAATGTTCCTTACTATAGTACCCTATGTAGTATGGCTCTACTTGTTTTAACAGTTCTTCAAGTATTTTATTTATTATTATTGATAGTATACCGTGTTCATATGCTTGTTGTTCATCTTTTGTTGTATTTTTGTAATAGCCTATAAGGGTCTTGACACCCTCTAGTTTTCTCAGTTTTTCGCTATTCTCTTCGAGTGCAGATCTAAGTGACCATCTCAGCTTTTCATTCAATTTGGAATCAATATTCAAAATATAGCCATCATGAACTCTGTAGGGTATATCTGCCCCTGATGGATCTATCCCTCCTCTAGATGCTATCTCATCTATCCCTCCTCTAGATGCTATCTCAACTATTTGAGGGGGAGGAATTATTCTCCTACCGATGCTTTCACCCAAAGAAGTGGTCGTAAATGACCATTGTTTGGCTGAAGCCAATGTATTACCCGCCAGATCTTTAGCTCCTATATCAATCTCGGCAACGTATTTAGTGTCTGGAGAAAGGTCCGAGGTAGGATCAAATATAGCAGTTTTACCATCTGGACTAAGAGAAACAGCACCTGCTATGGGTGTAAGCACACTTGCGTTCCGTACAGTGAATGTATTCATATTAATGGTCGGACTGCTCATAGGCTCACTAAATGTAGCACTAATATTTGCATTAACTGCAACTTCTGCGGCGCCATCAGAAGGAAAAGTTTGAAGTATCATTGGTGGCGACTTTTCTTCTTGCTTGAGTTTTGTCGCTTCCAATGCTCTTCTGTAGTCTTCCATTCTTTCTATATCCCGTAATATCTTATCCGCTCCTGCGTCAAGGAAGCCCCTTAATGCCTCATTATGTGGTTCTAAAAGTTCTTGAAAAATATTTACTATTGTCTCCTTAGAGAGAGCAACACTAGCATCAGATTTTTCTTTAATAAAGTTGTCAAGTGCATCTTTATTCTTGATAATGTTATCTTTCTCCTTGAGAGGAATGTAATAGTCATTGAAAAAGGTCTTCCGTGTATCATCTTTTGTTACCAGTTCTAAGAACCTATTCCACTCAGGACGAAAGTTTAAAGCTTGTACAGCTATCAGCTTATCAATATCTCTACCAAATACTGATTTTGCCAAGATTATATTATTAACAAATCTCTTTACCTGCCTTGGATTTGGTTCAATTGCCTTAACAATTAATGATTTCCTATTGTCTTCCTTAAATTCTTCAGCAAGTTCTGAACCCTCCAGTCCTTTCGATATAATTTTTTCTATGGATCCAGCTATGTCTTGAGGTTTCCAAACAGGAATTTGAAATGGAAGTTGAACAATCTTCTCCAAGTAAGCCATGCCATCAATCTTAGAATTCTCACCATACTTTTTTCTAATAATGTGATCTATGCTCTTGGAATCCATACCTATAACATATACAATTCCTTTAATGTCAAAGAATGCCTTTACCGATTCTAACACTTCAATAGCTTTTTCTGGTGTACATCTGTCCAAGTCGTCAACAAAAACTACAATTCTAGAACCGGATTTATGGTACTCAAAATCCTCTAATGCAGCTTTGAGATAATCAGTTGCATGTTCATGAAATTGCACATGTTCATCACCATACCAGGTTGAGCCTTTAGACTTTAATGAATTGACAAATTTTTCAAGGTTTGTAGTAGCTGATACAGGAGATCCTTCTATTGCAACAGAAAGTTCGCTAGATTCTATGAATGCAGTAAAGGTTCTGTCAAGACCTCTTCTCAGTGTATTCCATTTTGATGTTTTTCTATTTTTTGCAAAGTCATTCTCTAATGCTATTCTTATCTGTCTCAAGAATGGAATAACAGCCAAATATTTTTCCCTTTCATAACGCCATGCATCAAACCATACTGTTAATACTCTATCACTAGCCTTACTGAGAAGTTCTCCTTCAATCATTCTCATTAAGGTAGTCTTGCCAGTTCCCCAGCCTCCAAATATTCCAATAGCAAACTGTGGGATAGTTCCTATTATGATGTTGGCTAGATTTTGGCTGTAATTTTGAAAGTCAAGTACACCTTCTTTTGAGGGTGCATCAATAATTATCTTAATCGTATTATTACCTGAATTTTGGGAATCAAGCTCTATTGCTGCACTTCCATTTTGAGTTTCTTGATTCTCATAATTTAGGCTATTTTTGTAATTACTCTTTCTTAACTTCTGCCATGGCATCATTCGCCAAATTGACATCGTCTAGCTGACTAATAATGCAATCAACTATGGTTTATGCTTTTATGATAATAGTAATAATAAGTGCTATTAACAATGCATTTTTAAGCGTGACGAGTAACCTTTCATGGAATAAATATTGCTCAGTCTTCCTCGTTACCATTGCAATTATTCTTCTATTACTACTAATGGCATAGGATACGGCATTGGCATTGCTGCTGAATTTGTCCTACACCTCCTGAAAACAAGCTCAAATCAATACCGTATTTCCAACGCAGGAAGAAATGGACCGGGTGGGATTTGAACCCACGACCTAAGACCAATAGTGTTTGCATATCAGTAGTTAAGGTTCCAGAAGCTTTCTAATATTATGTGCTTATCTATTAACCGGCTTCCCATCAGAATTGTATACTTTTCTTCCAACAGTCTTTGCTGCCGGAGGACTGGCGACCCTGATATCTCCTGCCGAACTACCGCCTCCACTTGAAGCAGTTGCATTGACACCGGCTGCTATGCTGCTTCCACCAATACCAGTTGCACCAGAACCACCACTGCCAGCTCCAGCACCGCCATCTTTTCTTCCATTACCATTATCTCCTCCTGAATCTTCTTCAGATGACGATGGCGATGATGCTGCCAGCAGAATTTGAATCACTCCCTATATAGTCCTCAATGTCCTTCACGGCTGCCCTAGTAATCTTGCTTATTGCTTCTTGGACTTTGATTACCGTGTCAAGTTTGTAATCATCAATTTTGATTTGGATATATGCGATATAGATTTCGGCAATCCAACTCGAATAGATCATCCTCATTTGAACCAAATCACCAATAAGTCTCCGGAGTCTAGTTTGAGGGTTGACAAAGAATACCGCTATGAAGTTTGCAACACCGCCTGCTGCAGCAACTCCAGCAAAAGGCTTGAATTCGTCGGATCCAAAACCAAAATACAAGGAAAGTGACAAGAGCAATATGCCGAAGACGATGATTATCACGTTTGTGAACAGGTTCAGATGATAGTTATCCAGCACTCTTCCCATCGAGTCTTGGAAGAGCTTGTGCATTTCTTGCTGCCTCCGCCTCTATCTTTGCATCAATCTTTTTCTTTTCATCGTCGGATAGCTCGAGCGTCTGCACAGCCTTTGTAAATCCTGTTAAAGTGTCAGTAACTTGCTCCAGCTTCGGTTTTTCTCGTCCCGGGTCATCAAAACCTTTGATGAATGGTTCAAGCAAATTGAAATTGGCGTTATCTTTACTCTTGCTTTTGTTACTACGGGGCAATTATTAGTAGCAATGTTTGGCAAATATATTAGTATTCTCTCCATTTATGGCAGGATTTTATAAAGAACCGTGCAGACTATACATTATTCAAATTATTGTTAACCTTAAGCTACGATCTCTGCAATGGCAGTAAGCTCCACCGTCTTATGATGCTAAGCTTTTTGATGCTAAGTATATCAAAATGTTGACGTTAGTGTCTGAACAAGAACAACAGCATCATCAGAAGGCAGCAGAAGAAAAGGCAGCAACCTTCTTCTGATCCGTTGAGAATAAGATCTCGCTCCTCATGCCTACTCAATAGCGACATTACTAAGTCGGTTGCTAATTTAATTGCAGTCAGCTTTTTTCATATACCTGCTTTGTCAATGAAAGGGCAATAGGAATATCGCTTGGATTTGAAACAATGATTTCACTATTGCCACTCGAATAATGTCCTATACTACTTACATCTCGCACCTTGTTAAAGGGATCTTGTAGCTGTGAAGAATCAGCATTCAGGTATACCTTTAGCTTTTCTTTTAGAAAGACGATTCCAACAAACTGTTGCTTTCTCCTAAATGCAACATACTTTTTTGTAGGTCTTATTTCAATATCATTACCTAGGCTGAGGATCTGATTCTTTAGATCATTGTATAGATCCTTAGTTTCGTCATCGCATACCTTGAGCAATTCTTCCTCAGTATAGACTTTGATTTCTTGACTAATACGCCGAACTTGAGGATTAGTTGTCTTGGCTATTGTAGAGATAGATTCTGTGGTTTCAAAAGGTTTGACCTCATTAAAAATAACGATACCATTTTTGTACTTTTGAACTTCCCATAACTGGATGCCCAGGTCTTTAAATCCAATTGCATGTTGCTGATACTTAGTAAATTCAGGGGCTACGAAGATAACCCTTGTTTGGGTCCAGTCCACGTCCTCTCGCTTTAGACTAGGAGTTGTTCGCTCATTGTATTCAAGGATGAAATCTGCCTCGTTGTTAAGCATTAGATTAAGATATGCCACTCCTTGATCAATGACTGAGAAATTTCTATCTCGTTTGTATTCTATTATTATGAATCCTCTGGATTCTGGATCAAAGGCAAGCGTATCAATGCGCAACCCTTTAAGCTCAAATTCAGATTTTACGAGCTGCAATCCAAAGAGCGATTTTAAGTTAGTTTCAGTTATTCTTTGTATCTCTCTTTCAAGAAGGAATTGCTCTCGAGGTATTTCGTCAAGAACAGTTCCTTTTAGATTGAATATGCGCATTTACCTACTAAACACAAATCAAATGTATAGTATATTCACTTTTCCTCTGCTGATCCAACATGTACTTCCACTAAACTAAAATACTCGTGTTTGCATTTAGCCAGTCTATTTTTTCTTGGTAACTTGGCATGTATTTACACACTAAATCCCAATAATGATGTGAATGGTCGTTAATCTTTACGTGACATAGTTCGTGTAATACTATGTAGTCCAAGACATCATCAGGAGCCTTTAGTAAATTTACATTAAGATTAATTGTCTTTTTGTCTTTAGTAAGGCTTCCCCATCTTTTTCTAAGGTTCTTGATGTTAATTCTTTCAATTGGTATTCCTGTTTTTTCTGAGCATTTTTCAACTTTCTCTCTCAAGATTATTTGTGCATTATCTAGCAGCCAACTTTCATAGAGACTGTTAAGCACTTTTTTTGAATTCTTAGATGATTTTATTGTGGCTACAAATTCTCCAGCCGTATTTGTACAACAGGAAAAAATGGACCGGGTGGGATTTGAACCCACGACCTCAGCCAGCCTTTTCTCAGGAGATCTACCACTATCTAAAACGGCAGAGCTATGGAAGAAAAAGACTCCCTAGTAGAACATGATCAAGTTTTTATTTATATGAACTATGTATTCCCTTGATTAAGTTGCAAAATGAAGGCTCAAGCGACTCCTCAACAAAAAATTCTTCATCAAAAACAAAGATAGGATATATTTCTGGGAATACCTTCCAGAATAAAAAAGTCGAATATGAAGTTATCGATGGTTTGGCAGTTTTTGAGGGTGATATAATACTTGGAGCAGCTGATGAGATGGAGAGAATTGCTCAAGAAATAGAAGAACAGCCGTACTTTGCAGAAGGTGTAGTTATAAGTGGAGAACAATTTCGTTGGCCTTGGGGGATAATACCATTTGCCATTGACAGGCAACTACCAGCTAAGACAACAAAGCACGTTACTGATGCAATCCAGCACTGGGAAGATAATACACCTATTCGCTTTGTTCCAGCTTCCTCCAGTGATGAATACTGGGTTGAATTTACACCTGGAACAGGATGTTTCTCATATACAGGAAAGAGAGGGCCGAATCCTGCTGGACCTGGTAGACCTGGTTATCCAAAACAACACATCCTCTTAGCATCAGCCAAGACACCAAAAGACCCCAACTGTGACCTTGCAGATGTAATTCACGAAATAGGCCATGCTGTAGGCCTGTGGCATGAACATAGTAGAGCAGATAGAGATAACTTTGTTAGAATAAATTGTAATAATATTAGAGAGGACAAAAAATACGCTTTTGAACAAAATGTTACAGATGGTGACGATTTCGAGAATTATGATTATTGTTCAATCATGCATTATAGTCGACAAGCTTTCTGCAAACGTACTGATCCTACTAATCCTACATCTCCCTGTGTCGGAAACACCATAGACGTGCTTCAACCAACTCTTCCCTGTGCCGCCATCATAGGCGCAAGAGATAGACTAAGCGGTGGAGACATAAGAACGGTAAGATACATCTATGGCAGATTATTAACCTCTGGTCCTAGTGTTGTATCTTGGGGTCCTGGCAGAATAGATGTATTTGGTAGGGGTAAAGACAATGGACTTTGGCATCAATGGTTTGGTGGACCTATGGGTTGGCATAGCTGGGAATATCTTGGAGGGGGGGATAGATTCAGGCACAGTATTCCCAATTCCTCCTCCTACTCGTCCAGGGGAGCGTGAGCGAGGGTTAACGTCATCTCCAGATGTATGCTCAATGGGTCCTAATCATTTAGATGTATTTGTCAGGGGTAATAACAACGCACTATGGCATAGATGGTTTGATGGAACAACATGGTATGATTGGGCGTCTCTTGGAGGGACATTAACCTCTGGTCCTGGCGCTGTATCTTGGGGTCCTGGCAGAATAGATGTATTTGCTAGAAATAGATTCAATCAACTTCAACACATAACCTTTGATAGGACCTGGCATAATTGGGAATATATTGAAGGCGGGTTGTTAACGTCAGATCCAGATGTATGCTCAGGGAGTCCTAATTATTTAGATGTATTTGTCAGGGGTGGAGACAATGCACTTTGGCATAGATGGTGGGATGGGGCGACATGGACTGGGTGGCATTCTCTTGGAGGGGTGTTAAAATCTGGTCCTAGTGTTGTATCTTGGGGTCCTGGCAGAATAGATGTATTTGTCAGGGGTGGAGACAATGCACTTTGGCATCTGACATATGGTGAAGGGTCATGGTGGGATTGGGAACCCCTTGGAGGCGTGTTAACGTCAAATCCAGATGTATGCTCAATGGGTCCTAATCATTTAGACGTATTTGTAAGAGGCACAGATGGTGCACTTTGGCATCGATGGTGGGATGGCACGACATCGACATGGTATGGTTGGGATTCCCTATTTTAGACCATGACAATAAAACCTATGTCAGTCATGAAATGGTGAAGAGGAATTCTTGTGTGCAGAGGTGAGAAGTCGAAGGTCTCCTCTTCTAATGTATAAGAACTATCCCGTTAAAAATGAGATAAAATGCGAATACTTTCTAATCTTACCCCTCAGGTGCACTTAGTATATCAGATGCCTTTTACATATGCTAGCGTGCGGTTTATCCAACAATAACCGAAAATGGGCTCAATTCAATACCGTAGTTGTACAATAGAAAGAAATGGACCGGGTGGGATTTGAACCCACGACCTCAGCATATGGGTATTCTAGTCAAGTCAGCAGTGGATGGAAAGTTTTAGTTCAAATTCCACCCGCTCCCGTTGAGATTGAGAAATAGCAGTAGTAGTAGTGTATTCAACATTCTGAAATAGATGCTACGTACAAATGTAGATGTATGTCCTCCACCGTTCCTAACTGGAAGGCTTCAGGTGATTGGTTTGATGTTTGCAGGCTGCAACATACCATGTCCTTGTATATTCGCTCAGACTCCAACTAATGGAGAATGTGAAGGTGTAATAGCATACCATATCAAAAATGGGTATTATGGCAATACACCACTTGATGGCTTGAACGTGTTGGGATTGACGTACTTCAAAGGCAATATCTGGGCCGGGGAGACCAAATTAGATGGAGCATTCTTCTTTGATGAACGAGCTAATCAACAGCAAAGAGATGCTCTGCAGATGATTTTCACTGGTAGGGCTGGGGGTTTCATGGCTGAACTTGCAAAGCTTATAGGAGATGTGCGAGGAATTGACTATGCTCCAATCAAGTTTGAGGTAGCAGATGACCTTTCTTATTGGAGCGCAGAGATTCCAGGAAAGGTAGTTGCAAAGGCTGAGGCATTAACTGGACCTATGACTCCAGCAGGTAAAAGAGTTCAAACACTAAACCCTCCAGGAAGTGAAGTAGGACCATCTGGCACAGTTGCGACATGGGGAAAAGCTATAACAGATGAAGTTAATGCTCCAGAAGTTCGTTTTGAATGGAAGAGAAAAGGTAGGTCAAGCAAGCACATTCCATTTGATTGGAGTGGTCCCTAAAGCCATTTGCTTAGCGAAGTCCAACTTACCAAGGACAAGTTAGAAGAAGACAAGAAAAAGGGGAAAAAGAGGATTTCATTCCTCTTCGTAATGTATGCCACTCAAAAGCAATTCAAAATGGTGATAGTGTCTCAATCTTCTGTTGGAAGTGATGCAATTTAGTTGTCAATACCAAAAAATGCTCTAGCACTGGGATAGAACATTAACCCTTGCTTGTTAGATGAGGATTCATTCCTTTCATATGAATGAAAGAATCAGTGCGGTAGACAGCTCTAAGGATTTTGTTGTTGAATTTGTCCTACAATAACCGAAAATGAACTCATTCCAATACCGTATTTCCCACACAAGAAGAGATGGACCGGGTGGGATTTGAACCCACGACCACAGCACTTTTCTTAGGCTGACTGCCTCTTATCTAAAATGAGAGATAGGGAAAGAGAAATGTATTGTTCAAATCCTACCCGCTCCACTCTTTTTCTTTGCATGCTCCATAACCCTGATCGTCATGCGAAGTTTTGACCTCTATCTTTTATTACCTTCTCTTCTTACAATGATGAATGCCTCATAGATACTCTCTGCTTCTTTACACGCTTAATGCCAGTTTTTCATATGTTCTGCGTGGGTAGATAAGTATGCTCCTGGCTTGAAATAATGGTCATAGAAGCTCAAATCCAAGTGATGCGCCTGCAAATACATGAAGGCAAATATGCTTGGAACAGTTGCAGGAAACTTGCCATAAGTATCGTATATGTACTGAGCCTGTAGTGATATACATTCTTTGAAATGTTGCGATGCATGGTGAGCACTTTTTCTTACACTCGAGCTATCTTTCCAAGCACCCGGGGTTCCCTCATTGTATACGCCTCCCGGATTGTATTTTCGCTTTGCAAGAGCTTCAACTGCCTCACTCATATTGCGATACTGGGGAGGACAGTACGCTTCAAATACCCCTGGCAGACCAGTAATATTCGGCACAGTCCATCGTTCGTTCACATCATAGCGGAATCCAAACCCTGGAATTTTTGGGTCTCCACTTGCACCAAGTATAGCCATCCAGTCCATTCCATCAAATGTCCAGCCGCCAAGTCCCATCGCCTGAAGCATTGATGCTCCTGCATAGCATGACATTGAAATCTCTGCTGAGCATTCTGCCACTGCCATCATCTCGACGAAAGAAAGAGGTACTATGTTATTTGGATTGGCTATGACATCTGGAAATTTTTCTACTCCTGGAATTGGCTTTTTGGCTATATCGTCGTATATGATCCTCTTATCCAGAGCATAATACCAGATCACACTAAGCATATGCTGAGCCAAATCTGCTACTGGAAGAAAAAGTGTGGATCCTTCATGGTTTGCAATCCATGTGTTATGCGGATCCATGAAAGGGCTCTCTTTTGGAATGTATAACCTCTTATCAGATAGCTTTCGTATTCTTTTTCTATGTGGAATAAGATGATTTTCCAATTGTTCTTGTTTACCTCGATAATCCTCGGAAGGAGGATGAAAATCACGTGTGGGGAAGTAGTAGGTCCCATTATCATCCGTAAAAAAAAGATCGGAGGTATGAAAACCAGCTGCCAGACGGAAAGGTTCTTCCAGCAGATCCAGCACTGTAAGATGGAAGCTGTGAGCGGTCAGCTTCATTATAGCTGATGGTGTAATGCCATCCAGTTGAACCTGCCATTGAAGTTAGCAAAAGCATTTGCTCTAGCTCTGTAAGAGGAATAGGTTTTTGGTTGGATTTGAAAGCCAGCGGACCTTCCGGTATTTCTGCGCCCACACAAAACCTTCGTGACCTCCGACCTGCAAGTGCCTGTATTAGTGGGAATTGCGTTACGCCTTCCAAAGCCTTTGAGAGGTGCAATGATGGTTGAGATGAGTTCTCATCGTCTATCTTTTCCATAAGCGGATAATACGACTATACATTGTGGCTTTAAAGGATTTTCATGCGTCGGCAGCATTAGGAAGGCAATAACAAGAGCCCTCTAGGTGTCTTTGAGCATTTCAATTTCTGTAACAAGTCTTTCTGTGTCTTCTATCTCTGTTGCTTCCTCCTTTTGTCTTTGCTTTATTTCCAAAAGCCGCTCCCGCTTGTCTGCATCTCTGGGCGCATTTGGAGAGTCTTTGTTTCCTGTTCTAAATGTCTCTTCATAGTAGGATTAATTCCTCCTCCTAGTTCTCCTTCTCCTTGAATGTTCATTCTTAACATTCTTTGACTTGCGTCAATCATTTTTTGTATGGCTACTTCTGTAGAGTCTTAGATGGAATTGACCAAACTGATGGGCACCATATTAGCGAATTATGCAGATAGTTAAAAGCGAGCCTAACACTGAAAGGAGAGGGGAGCAGGGTTTTTGTCCGACAATAGCCTAAAAACACGCTTACTCTAATACCGTAGTTGTACAACAGGAAGAAATGGACCGGGTGGGATTTGAACCCACGGCCTCAGCCAGCCTTATCAGGTTGCTTCTACATTCTGAAAGATCAGAGCGTTGAAAGAGAACCTAACTGCTGCCTCAAATCCCACCCGCTCCACCATTAGCCATTCGGCACTTTCTGATACTACTATTATAGCATAAGATGAGGACTGACATTTTAGCAGCAAGTGAACTTGCTATGAAACCATCTGCTGCCTTAGCTCTGACGGAATTTTTTCATGACTAGCCAGGTTATCAGAACTAACGGATTAAAACTATAATAGCATCTTAAATGGCATGACCTTGAAATGGATCAATCTAGTAGTAATACCAGCAGCAATAATGGTGTAAATGCACAAGTACCTTATTACCGTCATTGAAGGCATCAAGAATCAACCAGAAATGGCTAAAGTCACTTTTCAGATGCAAACACAATGGCAAAGCGGTGACGGATTCAAAATTACATCGACTGGCAAGAATTTCCAAATAGGAGGTCACACTATCGAGAGACGAGAAGCCTTCACACTAGCAAGCGATTATCCAGACGAAATGGGAGGTATGAGCAGAGGTCCCACCGTTTGTGAAATGTGTATGGCTAGCATCGGTTCCTGCATCTGTCAGACAATTGTAGCTTATGCAACCATGATGGGCGTTCAGCTAGATAACATCAAAATCGAAACAGAAGGTGATGTAGATATCAGAGGATTCACAGGAGTTTCGGAGAAGGTAAGACCAGGAGCTCAAGAATTTCGGATGAGTATTCATTTGGATAGCAAGACTGCTTCCAAGGAGCAGTTAGAAAAGTTGTATGAATTGGGAAAGAGGTTTTCACCAGCCATCGATACGCTGACACATGGAACGACAATTAGAACGGCATACAATAGATAGGATTGGCAAACCAAAATAGACAACAGCTTTTTATCGAGGATTTTTTCTCTCTAAATCACTATAAATTCGACGATCTCCCAAAATAACCTCAATTCAATACCGTAGTTTACCAGATTAGAAGAAATGGACCGGGTGGGATTTGAACCCACGACCTCAGCCAGCACGCATGTTCTATTCTAATCCCATCAGCTATTGATGGAAAGATTGTTCAAATCTCACCAAGTCCATTGTGTTTCTTTTTCGACTGTCCCTTACCTATACCCTCAAACAAAGTATTGAGAAAAAATAGAATTCAATCAAAAATTGGACTATCTGGTAATTTCAATACATCTAAGTGCTTCATCTAAATTTGTTGTTCCTTCAGCATGTGGTCTATCTGCTTGTAGGCTTGAAGAAAAGTAGTCCCTTTTTCAGTGGTCTTGAATTTGTGGATTGTTGAGTCATAGCTGAGTAGGTCGCTTTCAATCAGAACTGTGATAAATTCTTTCAATTGGTCATGGCTAAGAAAGGTGTTGTACATCATCCTAGTCTTTGTAGCACCACCTTCGCCATTACTGCTGTAGCCGCTGCCATGTTTTGCAATCTCTAAAATCTGGCTTGCTATTTCGCTTCTGCTTCTATCTTCCCAGTGCCTTTTGCTCAACAACTTATGGTATACTAGGCATTTAAAATTAGCATCTAATAGACGCTCTTGAAAAATTGTGAGAAGTTTATACAACTAACAATGAATGAGTTTTTATCGACAGGGTTTTTTGGGTTGCCGACAGGAGGAGATGTTTGTCGACAAATGGGAGGATACGGCATTGGCATTGCTAGGGTTTTTGTCCGACAAATATCTAAAATCATGCTTATTTTAATACCGTATTTACGACACAGAAAGAAATGGACCGGGTGGGATTTGAACCCACGACCTCAGCAATGCCAACTTTACTATGCTATAAAGATGGTCATTTTGATGGTCAAAAGGGTTGGGGTTCATGTTCTTGATGCATACATCTAATGAGCAAGGAAGTAATTAGCAGGAATGGAAACAAAGTCCAAAGTATCATATAATGTCCTTGATTTATCCTCAATTAAGAACATATAACCTTGTAACTTCCTTTTGGAAATATCTCAAATTATCTCGACTTAAAGACAAAAAATTAAGGCGTAATAGATAAATAGATTAAAAATACTTATGAGATAATGAACGAAGTAGCAACAACACCTGCTAGTAAGTTGTTAGCAGTAATAGCAGTCATTTTTGTGGCTGCTGCTCTAGTCACCTTACCTTACCAAAGTCAAGTAGCAAACGCAGCACCTACAAAAAAAATTCAAATCACTGTGACGCTGACAGATGTTCCTGCTAATGCAGAGGACTTGATAGTAAATGCCACCATAAGTGGTCCTAATTATATAGATGCCCAAGAAACGACAATAGTTAGTCCATCTGAAGGTGACGTTGTGAAGTTTGTTTTCGCGGTACCATCTGGAAGCCAGGCGACTGTCTTTAATGTATGCGGTAACACAGAAGATTTCACATTAAGTTCATGTGACATTCCAATTAATCAGCCGTTACCTACCAAACCAGGCAACAGTCCTATCAAAGTGAATGTGGATTACCCCTATCCAGAACCATTCTAGAAACAGAGAGGAAAGAAAAAAGAGCGCGCGCATTCGACCGACAACAAAAATGGTTGTAGTAGCAGCACTTGCATTACTTGAAGTTGTAGTGGCTACAGTAGCGGTAACTATATCTCTACAACAAGAAGCAGAAGCAAGTTGCGTAACGGGCTATGCCTTGAGCGGAAATAAGAGTGCCTTATTCGCGAGCCTTCGAAAAGAGCAAGGGTCGGTGTGTCTTTGGCGCACTTCTTGATTTTTAATACATAAAGAGATTGGAAGTGTCAGAAAGTTTGTGTTAAACTCAACTTTTGTCGGACAAAAGTGTCGACAAATGGGAGGATACGGCATTGGCATTGTGGAGCTTTTTGTCCTCCAACTAATCAAAACAATCTCAAAATAATGCCGTAGTTCCCTCACAGGAAGAAATGGACCGGGTGGGATTTGAACCCACGACCTCAGCAAGAAGATACTTTCTGTCGGAGGATAACTATGAAAAGAGAAATAGATAGTGTTCAAACCCCATCCGGTCCCCATCTTGCTAGCTTTTTCTTTAGACTCCGCTTAATAATACACAGTTATGAGCTAAAAATACTGCAAGCAATACATAAAACGGATTCAGGGGTTTCGGTCTAGGGTGATGCGTGGTACCAATGGAACTATAAGTACTGCAGGTAACGGTACAACAACAGCAAATACTACTGGTACTGCTGCTGCAGGAGAAGAAGGAGAAGGATAATAACAAAAAGCAGTAATTAGTGGGAATAGTAGAGCACACTTCTGTATTACTGGACGAAAATTATACTCTTTTTCTTACTGTCGTCGCCTCGGCTCCTACCGACTATGCCAATTCTTCGGTTATCTTCTTTGCTAAATCCTCAATTGATATAGGTTTTTTGATAAAGCAGCCTACATCTAATTTCGGAAAATCTTTCCTTAATGCTTCATAATATAGTTCATATGCTGTTATAAAACAGACTTTGGGTTTATCATCTATTTTCTTTAGCTCTTCGTAGAGCTCAAATCCATTCATATCTCGCATTCTTATATCAAGTAATAATAAATCGTAAACACCAGCCTTGAAAGAAGAAAGAGCTTCTTTTGGGTCTGCAAATGTATCCACCTGTATTTTTTTTGCTCCATCAACAAATATCTTTGATTTGTCAACATCATCTTGTTCTTCTAGTCCCTCTTTGAAAGTTAATAAAATATCATGGTCGTCGTCTACAAGTAATATTCTATATGTAGCAGGTTCTTTTTTTTGAGTTTCGCCTTCGTGTTGGTATGAGTTATTGTTATTGTCATTCTTACTATCATTATTATCATTACTGGCGGTGGTAGTAGGAGTCAAGTGTCTCTATCATTTTGACCATATACAAGTTTTAAGTTAATAGTATTTTGATTGAACTGCTAATCCCTTGAATAGTGGAATATAAAAGAAAATAAGGAAACGAGCGGAAATGGTCATATATCTTATACATGCAGAATTGTTCAACAATGTCGAACACTGTTAAACAATGTAATCACAAGTCTTATAATATTCTAGATTATTAGTTTTCATAATGGAAAAATTAGAAACAGTAGCAATAGTGCTATGTGTATCTATGCTGGCAGGCCTGGGGTTATATACAGTAGCCATATTGGGTATGCCAGGAACAGACGGCCTGATACAACACGCGGAAGCAATAAGAAGAAGCACTCATCAATGTGCTGACCCTATACCTATTATTGGTTGCCTTTAACCTTAACCTTTCCTTTTTTTAATTATATAAATTCTCTACATTCTACTATTATAATGAGTTCTTGCCTGTTGCGTTACTTAGAGGACATGGGTATTTTTATAAAACCAGCATATAACCCTCTGTAGAGCTAGAAGCAATAAATGCACTCTTCTTTGCCGTCGTCATCATCATCAGAGAAGAAAAAGGAAGATAACGATAACAACAAGGACAAGCTTTTACATCAAGGCTTTAGAATACAAGAGCAAGTAATCAAGACTTTAATCGAAGAAGCAGCAAGAAAAGGGATTTCTGTTAGTAATCTTGTAAACAAAATACTAAAAAACTATGTCACCCATGAGATGCAGTTTGAAGAACTAGGCTTTATTTTAGTAAGCAAAGATTTTCTTCGCAAAATATTCAGCGTAGTAGACGATGAAAAAGACATACAAGACTTTGGCAAGGAATTTGGAACAACAATGGCCAAAGAGTACGTCTCATATTTTTATCCTCAAGTTAATAGTATTACATTGGTTCAGTTTTTGGATTATTGGTTTAGAAGGTTTCAGTCATCTAAACATATAGTCGAAAATAGTGACAGAAGCCAAAGACACTATTTTACAGTCAACCATGATATAAACATCAAGTTCTCGTTTGCACTAAAGGCTATACTGGAGGGACTAATAGAACCTGTAAGCAAAACAACTGTAGAATTCAGAGATGTAACGGCAAACTCTATCACATTTTCATTTGATGTTGTTGTTTAGCAATAACCATCAGTACTTTATGGACCGTACAATGGTTATCTTTGCTGCTTTTGAGTGCCACTATGCTCTTTTATCTAGAAAAATTCAAAGCACCCACTTGTTGCACACTCTCCATTGCTGCCTGAGTTTGTCCTCCAATCACCAAAATCGAACTCAAAACAATACCGTAGTTGTACAACAGAAAGAAATGGACCGGGTGGGATTTGAACCCACGACCTCAGCCAGCTTTCTTAAGCCGCCAGCATAGTTGGTGTTAGTCGCTACGATTGCAAACTTTGTACCTGTCCTTGATGTGAACAACTGTCTCTGACCGCCTTTGGCAGCTCTATGAGCTATCTTCCTGTATCCTGTCAAAGTCTTTGTCATCACGCTTTTATCACCTATAAAGCGTAACTACACAAAGTCGGAAGTCAATTCAGCGGAGTCTGGATGGTATTCTTACGCTGCGTTATGGGGTTACCCTGAGCCTTTTAGTGTATCATCTGGCGGTCCTTGATGGAAATCTGCTCTACAACTAGGAATTGGTGGACCTGTTCTAAAGTCATGCGGATTACCAAATAAGCCAATTGGTGGACTTTGTGCCATTGCTGGAGCTATAGAAATTATTGTCGATAATGTCATCAACACTAAGATAACCACAAAGCATGTCGCCATAGGATTTTTTTCTTTCTTACTAAACTTCATTATAATACGATATTACAATCTGAGTATATAAGATGATAAGGAGTTAACATTCTCCAAAAGACCTGGTTAGTAGCGAGCTATCGAGACATTCTGTCCGACAGCTCTCTAGAATAAGCGTAATTTAATGCCGTATTTCCCTCGCAGATAAAAATGGACCGGGTGGGATTTGAACCCACGACCTCAGCCAGTCAGATTGCTTTACCATGAGCCTATCTATCTAACAGTAACTGAAAGAGGAAAGATGTTTGCATCACTCTAACGTTATCACGGATAGAATCCGAGATTCCCTAAAGAAAGTAGTCAAGAGATTGGGTCTTCTTGTGCCTGCCTTATACCGGAGGGTGTGAGCGTGAATTTGCCTCCTGTTGCGAATGCCTGGATAAGGCGTGCGTCTTGACAGAAAAAATGAATTCTTTCTATGAGGCTATGATTGTAACCCAGCGCACTCTCTATGTCGGAATCGCTAACTGGCTGCATAGGGTTCCCGCCGGATAATCTTAGCGCTTCATCAAGAAATTCACTTCGTTGTCTCTGAATAGTTCTTATTTGCTCTTTCTTTGATTCCGTAGACACACTTCGAATTGTGTCTAATGGAAAAAGTTTCGTGTGTTCATGGGGGTTAAGTATCGCATCTTCGTATTCTATTATGCCTTCATGGGTTATTTTCACATTCCCTAAACCCAAAGTTACTAATCCACTCTCTGCCAGAAAGCGAAGGGCTTCCTTGATGCTAGTCTGCTCATTATCAGTCATGACTCCTAGTCGCTCCTGTGGGACGAACATCTCAGAGTAGCCCTCTGAAATGGTGTAAAGTCTATCCAATAATCTGAATCGTTGCTGGTCCTCCGTTTCACTAGAATTATTTTGAGAATTAGCCATTTGACAACTTAAGTAAAATGCGCAGAGATTCTTAAAGATATACTCATTTATTTATTACTTGTAAACAGACCTACAATCTCTTTTTTATTCAATTGAATTTCTGATTATTCTTACTAGACTGCGACAAATTCTCGGACAAACTATAGGATACGGCATTGGCATTGCTGATGAATTTGTCCTACATTAATCCAAAATGAACTTAATTTAATACCGTAGTTGTACAACAGAAAGAAATGGACCGGGTGGGATTTGAACCCACGACCTCAGCATATTTCTAATGCAGGCAGCCCTTTGTTATCCCTAAACAGAGGATACAGGAGAGAACTGCCCAAATCCCACCCGGTCCACCATTTTACTAGCTTAAGACTTCTTAGCGATGCATGTTTACGAACCTAAAATACGCTAATCAAACACATTAAATCTTTTCAAGGTTTTGATAGGACATGAAAATAAAGAAAAAATGCTTAGACTCACTATTGAATGAGAAGAAGAAAAGACCCAGGGACAATGCAAGAGCGATAGAGGACTTCTCTGAGTGAGTAGGAAAGACTTGATGATGGTCATGTCCAAGGATAATACATTGTTACTACTTTGAAATCTTCTTCATAGTACCCCTTTCTCATCAATTGGTGTAACTCTTTTATCCTTTATCTTCTATGCAAGACGCACGCAAAATGAAAATGCTAAATAATAATGGAAAAATATTCCTGCTAAACAATACCTATCTTGCAACAACAGCAGCTACAATCTTCACACTGACAATAATTTTTGCATCGACTACTACTCTAGTATCAGCCTCTACAATTGTCAACAGCAATACTACAATCACTAATTCAGCAGGAGGAGAGCAAGAAGCTGCAAGCAGGCAGCATGACTACTACCAACAATGCTTCAAATGCTCTTTTGGGTCGTCTTTTCTCGTATGGGGAAGCGGAAGATACGGAATCAAACGTGAACCCAGTAAATGAAACATATATTGTAATCTCATATTCGGGCAACAGAATAATTCTGCCTCCAAACACTACAGGTATCGTAAACACGACTGAGACAGGAAACGTTACAATCAATATTCAACCTAATGGACTTTCCTTTAATCAAGGTCATGCCGTTATAATGACTGAAGAAGGCGGCGAAAATGCAACTATCAGCTTCGTTTTGCTCACTCGCACAAATCCTGATGGCACAGGAAGTGGAACTAGTGTTACGTATTTTAGCACAAACTCTACTGGGCAGCTAGCATTCCTTAACAATATGGTAGCAATAGGTCAAGTTGAATACTCCCCTGCGGAAGGCATCAACCGTTTTGCAGAGTGGGAATGGAAGGGTGGAACGCTTCCCTTTGAGAATTTGATACCTCAACCATAGCTTAAAGGTTTGAGCTAATGCAAAAAAAGAGAGTCATGCATCTGCATCCAAGGTCATGGGGAGAGAATTTTTTGAATAACGTGCGACCTGTTCTCATAGTTCTATAACAGGAAGAAGTGGACCGGGTGGGATTTGAACCCACGACCTCAGTCTTCTGTGGAGGTAGTCTTCTAGTAATCTGCTCTATTTTCCTTCTATATCTGCCCAAGGTCTCTTTCAGCAAGCTTCACCTTTTCGATATAGAAGAAAATATAGATATTGCATAAATTTAATTCCTATATATTCCTATCAAATAGGGACATTACCATTAGTAACAGCATCTTCTATTGATTATAAAAGAAAGAAACTTGATTAGGTAAGCCTTAAAACAAACCCTTTTCTTCTTTCTTTTGAATATGCCTACATTTCTTGACGCTCATGATTTGGGAAATATGACTGGAGAACAGCTAAATCAAGCTCAAAATGCTCCAATGGACGAATTTGGTGTTACCGTTGAGAATATGCTTTACAACAAGGAAGTGAACATGCTATATTGCATTTTAGATGCACCTAACAAGGACGCCGTGTATAAGCACCACCAAAAATTTGGTATGAATTGTGACTGGGTAACAGAAGTCAAGACTACTGCACAAGAAAAGGCTTCTGTCTGACAATTGTTAAAATTGAATTCAATTCAATACCGTAGTTGTACAACAGGAAAAAGTGGACCGGGTGGGATTTGAACCCACGACCTTTGGTTCTATTCATTCGCTCTTAATATGATCTGCGGTTCCGAAGACCGTCGAGGACTGTTCTATTAGATAACTCTGTTAGGATATCTTCATTGCTTAACTGCTGTTTGTTCTGTTGCTGTAGTTGCTGCAATTCTGCAAGCTCGGCGTTTAATCTTTTTAATTTCTTGTTAAGTCTGCTCCTAATACACCTAGCTTGGGGTTTAGTGAATAACCTGCTGCCAGACAGAAAAGCAAGCTCAGTCTTAGTTAAGACGTGTTGCATAGCATAAGAGCCACATTAACCGAGAGTTTTAAACATTCGTCTCTACAGAGAAGAATGTCCTAATAAACAGATCATTCTTCATATACTCTGCCAAATAACGGATGTTGAATTGGTTATTATTTTACCTCACAAATAACTGCTGTCCAGGACACTGCTTCTTCACTTTTGTCGATATTCTCTTATAATTTTCAAATAGCAATATGGAAAAACTAGCAACCCTGTTATTAAATATATTCCAGCAAAGATTGGTCTGTAAGCGGGAATATCCCCAAGGGAACTTTCAGGAATACCCCACCAACTAAAAAAAATGATGCCACAGTCTGCTGTATAAATAAGAAGTGGTAAGAACAGAATTGCGAAGCGAGCAATTTTGTTCTGATTTGGGTCTTCACGATCAACCCATAATGGTGCAGTTCGTGCTATATCTTGACTAGTTAAGCTGCCTTTAACATTATCTTTCATTGGATGGAAGCTTAGATAATATCTACGAAATTTCATCGCCTCAATTAACATCGAAGTGACTACTAAGAATCCGCTTGCTAGTGCTATTGGGAAAAACATTACCAGGTCATCAAATCCAATAGTAAGTTTTCCAATTGGGCTCTCAAATTCCTCCAAGCTCTTGGTAATATTTCCTAGTCGGTTATTGTATCTGGAAAACTCTTCATCTAGCGTTGCTTTTTCTTTTTCTTTTTCTGCTAATTTTCCTTGTAATTCAGAGCTCTGATTTTCAATTTGCGAATTATATTTATGCCAAAAGTTCTCTACTACCTTATCCAGCGTAGTGAAGAAACCGCCCTTTCCACTGCTAGTATGCCAGAATGTCGGGTTTTCAATTAAAATTTGATCAAGATCTTGCTGCAACCTTTTACTGTCATTTACCAACTCTGTCATACCGATTGCCTCTTGTGATGTATTGTTAAGCTGCTGCTGCAATGGTTTAACAACTCCTTCATAAAGCGTTTGATTATAACCTTGAAACTGTTCTCTGACCTTTGCATGCATATTGCATTGTATCCAACTTTCTGGCATGCTAGGTGTCATATTGTTGTCTCTACTGCTAGGTGACATGTCAGGCGTACGTAAGCTACTACATTCAGGATATTCTAAGATGGCAGCCGAAATTGATGGTTCTTGTTGGTTTAGTTGTTGTATAGATATGGGGTCCTCGGGTCCTAAGGCTAAGGAGTTGGGATCTGAGGCTACGGAGTTGAGATCTAAGGGGTTGGAGTTATCAGAGTTACTAAGGTTTTTTATAAAATCTCTTAATAATTGTGGCCCACTGGATATGTTATTCTTTAAGTAAGTCATTGAATTATTTACCACTTGATACGGGACTAGATCAGCTTCAACTTGTTCAATTGATTTTGACGTGTCATCTCGTAGTTTGGATACATTATATTGCATATATTGTGTATTCACAAATGGAAAGAGCATAAACATTAAGATAAACAAAGATGCTCCTATCAGTATACCAAAATATCTTCGAAAATCATTTGATTTATTGTCATAAAGGTCTATGAATCTCTTGGCATTTTCGTTTAGAGCATCATCGTCACGTTTCATTCCACGTTACTCGCCGCCCATTATTATATCATTATAACAAAAAACTATAAAAATTTTATGTCATGTACTTAAAGTCGCAAGACTATGGAAGTTCTTCCACGAATCTTTGGAAATCTGAATATGTCGTTCATATCAAATCATGCCAGCCCAGAATTATTAGTTCTCTCTTTTCACTTCTTTTTCATGTCTCTTTGATCTAAGAAGAAGGTCTGAAAATTTCTATTGCCATAAGTTTAGGGTTGACTAGATTGACATTTTCGGAAATCTTCTTTTATCTATTTGTTTTCTTCCATAATTGGTTGACTGGGCTAACTATTCTTCTTCATATAACCAAGTAAATAGGCTAGTTGCTGTCTATCTGTCTATCATGCTCACTAAACAATTCTGAAAGGCTTGCCAGGTAATTTGAATAAGTTACTTTAATCTTAGAACACATATTAGTTAATGTAAGGCAGCGGACAATAGTAAAAAGTTGGCTTTCTTATGTGTTTTTGATGGCGCAACACCCCTGTCCGTTGTATTGCCTCCGAGATACTATATTCACTTGAGGGAATATTACAATTTTTTATTATATTTTAAGTTAGTTTTGCTCACAAGTGTGTGCTATTAATCAGTCCTGAGCTCAAATTTCATCAATCCTTCCCTACGGTGTACCTTATGGGCTTCACCCTGTCTGGTGTAACCACTTCACCTAATTCTTCAGTTGGGCTATAGCCTCTTATCAGAACCGTTTCACTAATGTTTTTAAAGAATCAAGGCGGTAACGAGAACCTAGATGCATGTAGAGAAGAAAGCATTCCATGACAATGACACTGTTGAGAATGAAGGAGTTCAAACATGTCAGATAATCTTTTGACACGGAAGTATCCTAATCTTAACCATGTAGGCATTGTCATTAGAGATATTGACCAAGCCGAGCGTGACAATTCGAATCGCTTTGGACTCAGCGCTATCGCTAGCCGCTTTACGCTGCACATTGAAAATGCCCTTTATCAAGGTAAAACTGTCACGTTCTCAGCCGAATTTGGTTTCATCGAGCTGGGCAATACAATGCTTGAGTTGATACAGCCACTTGGAAATGATCCATCTCCATATCTTGACGCACTTCAAGGCAGAGGAGAAGAGAACACACATCACCTAGCATATCTAGTGCCATCCATTGATGAACACTTGGATATGGCACGCAAATCAAACGCCCCTCTCTCTGTCCTATTTGACGCCAAGCTGCCTGATTGGATGGGTCGCTATGTGTATGTCGATGGTCTTGTTCATGGAGTTCTAATTGAGTTGATGGAGTTTGCCCAGCAACAAAAGTAGAAGGTAGGGAGTCATTCACATTAGCATAGAGGGAAGAAATCCTGAACTAAGAATACAACTTCTAGCATCAATAACATTGCATATTCTTTTTACGAAGAACAGTGATGCTGGCAGTGTATGATAGTCAATATTGATTACTGAAACCCTTGGACGTGATGTCATACGAAATCTGATTCTGGAGCTCTCTTGTCCGACAACTACTAAAAATGAACCCAATTTAATGCCGTAACTAACCAGAATGATAATAATGAATTATGTGGGATTTGAACCCACGACCTCAGCAATGCCATGAAGCTTGATGAGCCTTTCTTTCTGTCTAAATTAAAGAGAAAGGAAGATAGAGCCTCTAAGCTTTGATATCCATTACTTACAAGCAGACGAGGTACTATTGACGGTTTCTGCTGCTTGCCTTGATAACTTCATCAGTTTGGTGTAGTTTACTGATAATAATTGTTAATATAATCCCAATCTTGCGACTGTACTTCTCAAGAACAACGATATGATTGACAAATAACAATAAAGGAAAAAATGATAGAAACTGTGACCAGAAAGTACGCTACAGAGCCGGCTGATAATGAGCCTCTAACCTACTCGTCTTACAGCAGGAGACTTACCCTATAACCCTACAGAGCCTATCTGCATAATCTTTAAGGAAACAGATAATATTAGCAATATTATGAAAAGAGAAATATCATTTGCAAGAAAAATTGCAAATAATAAAGCAAAAATAGAAAATCATGTAACAACAGTAACAGCGCTAGTAATAACAGTAGCAACAACATTGCTCCTGCTATCCTCACCAGTAGTAGGTGTCGTAAGCGTATGGGCTGAGAGTACTGACAATGCAAAAACTGCACCATCTGCTACCTGTGGAGGAGAAACTGCTACTATCGTTGGCACCTCTGGCGATGACAACCTAGTTGGGACCCCCGATAGGGATGTTATTGCAGCGCTTGGAGGTAACGATAGGATTGATGGACTAGATGGAAACGACCGTATCTGCGGTGACGAAGGTGATGATATAATAAGTGGCGGCATTGGTGATGACTCGCTTGTTGGTGGCCCTGGGAATGACGAAATCCATGGAAATGAAGGTAATGACTTCATCAATGGTGGAGCTGGGAATGACTTGCTCGATGGTGGCATTGGTGATGACTCGCTTGTTGGTGGCCCTGGGAATGACCGCCTCTTTGGACTCCTTGGTAATAACAACCTCTCCGGTGGCCCTGGTGATGACTTTGTATTGGGCGAAGGAAGCAATGACAGTATTGACGGTGGACCAGGCTTTGATAAGTGCAATGAAGTGGAGACTAAAACCAACTGTGAGGCAGTTATTCTTCCAAATCCGGAGGGATGATAACTAGGAAGAGATAGAGATAGAGACACACTCCATTCATTCTCATCTACAGACTCTGTTTCCCTCTCTCCCCTCCTTTTTCATTTCTACCTTCTTATAGCAAGAGGAGAGAGGAATCAAGACAACAATAAGGTGCATCCCTAGATGTAAGTCTTAATCTCGCCTCTGCAGCTTCTAGGTATTGTCTCACTGCTTCAGGGCTCATTCACCAGGGCCAAAACCACAGAAAATGCAGTTTGGCGCCCAATCTTTAACTCAAGAAAAATTAGAAATGTTTTCAGTAATGGATACGGTCATACTCAAATTATCCTATTTTTGCCAGGAATTTAAAGATAATAATATTT
Source organism: uncultured Nitrososphaeraceae archaeon (assembly GCA_963786915.1). Classification (GTDB taxonomy): domain Archaea; phylum Thermoproteota; class Nitrososphaeria; order Nitrososphaerales; family Nitrososphaeraceae; genus Nitrososphaera. The sequence goes on along the minus strand of CAWBAU010000003.1, from coordinate 152,878 downwards.
CTGGTGCTTTAGTCTTTATGAATTTTGCAGTATCCTTAAATAAACATTGTAATCACTAGGTGCATGTCAAAAAGACATAATCAAAAGACAAGTTTTGCAGTCTTACTTTTTCTGACTACAACGCTTATTGTGAGTTTCACTTTGACTCCATATTCTGGCTTCGCTAGCACGGAGAGCGATAATACATTAAATCAACCAGAGGGAACACAGGACATGGGGACAACAACATCATCAAATGCCACCACCACCAATACCAATGCCACTACTGGAACGAATATTGTTTTAGTCCATGGAGCATGGGCTGACGGGTCTTCATGGAGCAAAGTAATTCCTACTCTAACTGAAGCAGGACATAGAGTTATTGCAGTGCAACTCCCTCTTCATTCTCTTTCCGATGATGTTGCTACTGTAAATCGTGCAATTGAGCTCATTGGTGGTCCAACAATACTTGTAGGACACTCATATGGTGGATTTGTGATTACAAATGCTGGCTATAATAATTCTAATGTCACAGGCCTAGTTTACGTTGCCGCCTTTGCACCAGATGAGGGTCAATCTATCTCGAGTATCATCGACCCCGCAACGTTACCACCAGGATTTTTGGTCTTTGATAGCGGAGGATTTAGCTACATTAATCCAGAGATGTTCCATCAAGCATTTGTTCAAGATGTAAATGCGACTGAAGCTGAAATCATGGCCATAACACAAAAACCAGCTCATCAATCACTTCTTGCTGAACCATCTGGCCCTCCAGCTTGGAAACAACTTCCGACATGGTATCAAGTATCTGAGAGCGACCACATTATCCCTCCTGATGTCGAGCGTCAATTCGCACAACAGATGAATGCGACCACTATTTCGGTAAACGCCAGCCACGCTTCACCTGTGTCCCACCCAGATGAAACTGCCCAATTAATACTAGATGCAGCAGGAGGCAGCAGGACAAACACAAGGAAACAATCCAGAGTAGGGCAATCACTGGAATTTCAACATAAAGCGCTTAGAAAGCCAGACCACGCTTTCTAGCGAATCTTTTTCTACTTTATTTATCAGTTATTCATCATTATCTGAAGCAACCTCAAATGAAAATTTATCAATTAAGAAAGCCGAAAAATATGGGAGTCTTTTGATAAAGTCGTAGATTCTTAGCAGAATTCTCAGCCTGTGACTTGGGGTTGCATGCGTAACATAGCAGAAGAATCAAGCTACAATGCAGCAATTACAATTTATCGAAGTGCTCAGTATCTAAGCATGGAGAAGCACAAAAAAATTTGGGCTCGTGTCATTCCCCCAGGTTCTGTAACCACAAAAAGTTTGAAAAGATTGAAAAACGTGCAAAACCGCACAAGAATGCAAATCTAGCTCAAATATTTGAATTTAGGAAAAATACTGAGCTCAAAAATGAAACTCACAGAGAGCTAAAATAATATTTTCAGGTCAGCACATGTGCCTCCTTAGTTAGGCTATGGCCAAGTATTGTCTCGTTATCTTCTCTTCTCTCTACTGTTAATCTAACATCTACCAAACTTGTGTATAGAGCAAGTGAGAGAAAGATTAGAGAAAAAGAAAAAAGGAGCCCGAATAAAAGGGAGAGGAACAAGCGAAAAAGAGTATTGGTCTCTATAATGAGATAAACTAGCTAATTCTGTTTTACATACAACCACACTACCTACAGTTCTCTCCATCAGAGGAAGAAACTAAGAGAAACGGTTTCCCTCATTTCGAAATTGCCAAATACACCTCTAATTTAGACCTGCTTTTACAATCAATTCCATCATTGCAATTATTATTGCTGACTCTTCTGCTTTGTTTCACGCATGAACACAAATACAAAAACTCCAGATGCTAGAGCAATCCAAGCTACAGAATTAATTGCCAGGCTGGTTCCAAACAGGTCTGCTAAGAAGCCAATGCCTATAGCTCCAAAGACAAAACCCAAATCCCGCCAGAATCTATAGACTCCCAAAGAAGTTGCTCGCCATTTTGGATGTGCAACATCACTAATAGCTGCAAGTAATGTTGGATATACAAAGGCAGTCCCTACACCGAGCAAAGACATACCTATTATCCAGCCCAACATTGAATTTGCAAATAATACAATCCAAATTCCTGCAGCCTGAATCATCATGCCTGTGTAAATTAAACTCTTACGACCAATCCTATCGCTTAGGGTTCCTGTGCCGAGCTGCAATATTCCCCATATGGCTGGGTGTAATGCTTTGAGAAAGCCAATTTCATTTACGTTCAAGTTAAAGGATGCAAAATATAACGTAAATAGCCCCCATGATACTCCAAATACGAGATTGTTGACAAGACCTGCTTGGCTCACTGAGAGAAGTGTCCTATTTTGCCATGATGTTAGAGCAAATACCTGTTTAAAAGTAAGCCCCCCTTGGCTGTTGCTCTCTGTTAGTCCAGGTTCTTTGTGCTTTACATCATCATCATAGTTTTTTGTTTCAAGCAGCATGAATTGTTTAGTGTCCCTAACAACAATCCAAGACAGCAGGGTGCCAAGCACTGCAAAAGCAATTCCAATATAGAAAGGAAACGGCTTTAGCCCATATACAGACGCCAAGTAGCCTGTTGCAAACCCTACCACCGCTACAGAGAGATATCCTGCAAATTCGTTAAGACCTAACGCAAGCCCTCTTTTCTCCTTGCCTACCAAGTCGATTTTCATGTTGACTGTCATAGACCATGCCAAAGCCTGATTCACTCCAAGCAGCACATTTGCAAAGATTATCCAATTCCAGTCAGGGGCAAAAAGCAGGATGAAAGGAACTGGGATGCCAAATAGCCATCCTATAATCAACACCTTCTTTCTCCCCCACCTTTCTGCTAAGGCACCTGCATAGAGATTGAGCAAAGCCTTGACAAGCCCAAAACTTGCAATAAATGACAGAATAATGGCATTGGATTGGATGCTAAAGATATCCCTGCCAATTAGGGGAACTACAGTTTGTTCAAGACCAACCATTGCGCCGACAAAGGCATTAACTACAATTAGAATTACAAATTGACTAAGATTCTGTCGTAACCCCTGCTTTATTGTCATGTCCTTGTCGTTCCCATCGTTGTTGTCCTTACTTACTCTACTACCTTTCAATAATAACAGGTTTAGATGTGAAGGTCATTTCTAATTCTTCTTTTCCTCCTCCTTCCAAGCTCGCATAGCCGCCATCAATGGTCACACTTGTAAACCCTTTCTTGTTAAGTTCATCAGCACCAATATTGCCTCTGTATCCTCCATTGCAGTAAGTGCATATTGTCTTTCCTTTTAGGTCGTCTAATCCGCCCTGCCTTGCTTTTCTTATTAGCTGTCCAAGTGGTATATTGACAGCTCCTTCAATTGTGGCACCACCATCTTCAGCTACTTCATCTGCTTCCCTCACATCTATGAGGACAAAATTGTCTTTCTTATCTGCAAGGTCTTTTGGTGTTATCTTGTCAGCCATTGTGTATATCAAGTAAAAATATCGTCTATTTGCAATTTGAATCCTTTTTATGACACCTTTGCATGCACTTCTTGCGCATAGTCGTGCTAGAGTAATGACGAAAATTACTTAATTTACATCCTATACAACAACAGCTATCACAGGAGAAGTAGCGATAAAAACAACTTTAACCTTTGTTTCTGTTCGTTATCTCACGGTATTGGGGTATTTCCATGGTTTTCTGACTCTTTATATTTTCAACAAACTTCTGCTTGTCAGATAGCGTCTCAACTACTTTATTGAATCTCTTCTCATATCCTATGGTGGATAGTGGAACACTACTTAGACCGACACCACACTGAGACTTTCCATAGTGACTGGGTAATATTGCAATATAGTCATCTAATGAAAATAACTTCTTTACACTGTCATAAAGCTGCTCTGTTGTTCCTGCACCGTCCAAGTCTAATCTACCAACATTTCCTCTGAATAGGGTATCCCCTGTAAAGACTAATCCTTCAGAATTCTTAGGATACTCTGCAACAACTAGCGATATACTTTCTGGAGTATGACCAGGTGTATGCAGAACCCTTATTCTTGGGTTGCCAATAGGTATTACATCACCCTCCTTAAGAGCTTCAAAAGGGTAGTTTACCTTAGCAGATTCATGCATGTATATCTTGGCACCAGTCTTTTCTGCTAACTTTCTATCTCCACTCATATGGTCTGCTTGGATATGGGTATTGAAAATATGCGTTATACTAATTCCACTATCTTTTGCAACCTGCAAATATGGTTCTATATCTTCTAATGGGTCAATGACAAATCCAGCTTTGCAGCTGAAACAATATCCAACGTAAGACACACAACCAGTGTTATCATTAGCTACTTGCTTTAGAAACATCGCCTCTATTTTCTCTCTCCTATGCCATCTCTACTAATGGGTAGTTTCGTATTTGATTGTTGCCGCTCGTCTAAAACTGAAAATCAGGTGAAAATCACAGAACGAAGCGCTTTTGGAGGTTTGAGGGGGCCTATGTTTCTATGACAAGCTGACGAATTAAAAAAAAGCAGATTTTAATAGGAAAAAAGTCCATTAACTCATTGCATAATAGTAATGATTTCTGTCAGATGCGCAGAATGTCAGTGCGTTCAGCAGGACTGTATTAAGGTAATGTAGAAAGTTGCGCATTATGCACGAGAGATATCTGCTGCTGCGATAATATCCATAGCCCTAATCCTGCGCTGAAGAAGCCTCTAGTAATGGCTAAAAGGATAACGACTCGAGAACCTTATGATTGCTGTCTCTCAGGGTCTTGCGAGAATGATAAAAATAAGAACGATACTTTACAGCGTAATCTAACAACATCGCTTTCTTCTTCACCATCATCAGCTTCAGGCTTATCTCAATTCCTAAGAAACATTAGAGCGCTGTATGCTGCAGCTTTAGGAATTGAAATTCTCTTTATTGGTGCTGCTGAATTTGTCCGACAATTATCTAAATTGAATTCAAAATAATACCGTAGTTCCCTCACAGAAAGAAATGGACCGGGTGGGATTTGAACCCACGACCTCAGCAATGCCAGTACTCTTCTATCTGAGGATAGCTATGAAAAAGAGAAATCCATAGTGTTCAAATTCCACGGGAGGTTCTGCCCCATCAATTGAGGAAACTATTTTATTTTGTGTCTTGCCCCTAAGGGTACGCAAAATGGACATGTCACTTAATAATATCAGAAGGATACATCCACTACACAATACATATCTTGCAACAGCAGTGGCGACAATCTTCACACTAGCAGTAATTTTTGCATCGACCATTATTATTAGTCCAGTATCAGCCTCTACAACTGGCAACAGCATTACTACAACTACAACATCAGTAGGAGGAGAGCAAGAAGCTATAAGCAGTACCTACTACCAACAATGCTTCAAATGCTCTTTTGGGTCGTCTTTTCTCATACCTAGATGAACGGGAAGATGTAGAACCAAACGTGAACCCAGTAAATGAAACATATATTATAGTATCATATTCAGGAGGCAACAGAATAATACTGCCTCCAAACGCTACAGGTATCATAAACGCAACTGAGACAGCAAATGTCACAATCAATATTCAACCTAACGGAGTTTCCTTTTATCAAGGTCATGCCGTTATAATGACTGAAGGCGGTGCAGCAGCACAAGAACAAGAAAATGCAACTATCAGCTTTGTTTACCTCACTCGTACAAATCCGGATGGCTCAGGAAGTGGAACTGGTGTTGCGTATTTTAGCACAAACTCGACTGGGCGAGCTAGCATTCCTTGACAACCTGGTAGCAATAGGTCAAGTTGAATATGCGGAAGGCATCAACCGTTTTGCAGAGTGGGAATGGAAGGGTGGAACAGTTCCATTTGAGAATTTGATACCTCAACCATAGTAGCTTTAAGGTTTGAGCTAATGCAAAAAAGAGATAGAGTCATGCATATGCATCCAAAGTCAGGGGGCGAGAATTTTTTGAACAACCTCAGACCTGTTTCCGTAGTCTAATAGTAAAAAGTGGACCGGGTGGGATTTGAACCCACGACCTCAGCCAGTTTTTGGGCTGCTCTTTATTATCTATCTAAAGGGCAGAGATGTTAAAGAAGTGATAGTGCATCTGGTTCTATAATGTACTTTTCTATTGAAGATCAAACATACTATCTATGTACTGCTATATCGGATATAGCTCCTTATGACGTCATATGAGTATGCAAGAGTACACATCAGTATTACTAATAGCAGCAATTCTCTTTGCAGGAATTCTAGTTGCCAGTCCCTTTTCTGCGGTAGCACAGGAGGAGCAGCCAGCAACCTCAGAATACAACTACGACAACGATTACAGCATCAGCGGAAAATACTACTACATCTTCAGCAGCGCCATCATCAGGAATACAGTTGTCGCCGCAGCCAATCTACCAAGAAAGAGTACCACCTGGAACCGTGACTCCAATTAACCAGACACACATAGCGGTAACACACACTGGAAATGGCACACTAACTCTTCCTAATAGCAACCAGATTATTAATGTCATAAGCAACGGTTCAGCCATTGCCTCACTTGCAACACCATCTGCTATTGCAAAAGAAACCATTAGAGCACCAAATGGTGAGACTGTAACTATCACATTTTATGAAATAATACAGTTTAGCAATCCAGCAGAAGCTCCTCTAGGGGGAGGCAAAGGCATTAAAATAATTAAATTCCACACCAATTCAACTGGTATGCTGGCACCATTAAACGGTGTGATAGCAGCAGGAATAAACGATATACAGCCAAATGGTGTGAGCGAACTAACAGCATGGAAATGGGAAAGCGGAATACCGTTATCGACCAATATGACCACTACTAGTACCTGGCACTGCTCCACTTCTCAAACCAATGTGACAACAACAGCAGGAACGACTGTCCGAGGAGGAGGAGGAGAACGATAACAAACAACTCCGTCAATACCATCTTCAACACCGCTGCTAGAATAATAACAAAGACGATAGAGCGAACAATTAGAACTGTTTTGCTTGTTTAATTGCTTTTGGTTTTATAGCCTGTGACTATTTGAGCCATCGCTAGTTGTTAATTTTGATACTTTGGCATAAACATAATAATAGAATCAAAATGCTTACTTATTCCACATATTAAAATAGTGCACCCCAGGAACTAGTGATGATATATGTCAGCAGCTAGTATTCCCAATTGGAAAATATCAGGAGACTTTTTTGATTTTTGCAAGTGCAACATACCATGTCCTTGTACGTTTGCTCAGACTCCAACCTATGGAGACTGCGAAGATCTACTAGCATACCATATTAAAAGCGGATATTATGGCGAAACTTCGCTGGATGGTTTGAATTTACTTGCACTCTCATACTTTAAGGGTAACATCTGGGCTGGCAATACTAAAGCAAATATTGCATCATTTGTTGACGAGCGAGCTGATCAGCAACAGCGGGATGCTCTTCAGAAGATTTTTACGGGAAAGGCTGGTGGCTTTATGGCACAAGTTGCAAATCTTGTAGAAGAGGACCGTGGATTGTATTTTGCTCCAATTAAGCTTGAAATAGCAGATGACCTTTCTTATTGGAGTGCTGAGATTCCAGGAAAGATAGTTGCAAAGGCTGAAGCATTGACTGGACCTATGACTCCACCTGGAAAACGAGTACAGACACTTAATCCTCCAGGGAGCGAGGTAGGACCTAGCACAGTTGTGACATGGGGAAAAGCTATGACAGATGAAGTTAATGCTCCAGAAATTCATTTTGAATGGAAAAGAGAAGGCAGGTCAAGCAAGCATAGTCCATTCGAGTGGGCGGGTCCCTAAAAGATATTTTCAGGATCATATGCTAATAACGTACAAGGCTCGACAATGGAAACAATTGTGTCTGAGAATGTCCTACAATTATTAAAATCAAGCTCAAACCAATGCCGTATTTGTACAACAGAAAGAAGTGGACCGGGTGGGATTTGAACCCACGACCTCAGCAACAGAACAGCTGCGTTATACTCTTGTCTAGTTCTTCTTCCCCTTACTATTTCCACTCATATGCAGTTGACTTTGTCTTTTGGGAGTTATGGTCAAATTCTGTCTCTAGCGCAAAAATTAGGTTATTCATCCAAGACAACTTTTGTGAATGTGTAAATCCTGTCACCATAGTTAGCCCTCTGACTTTTCCACCTTCCACCACTTTGCTCTTTTCATGAGCCCACCATACGAATTGGTCTCCACCTTCAGTTGTCACAAATGAACCTTGGTAGCTAGCGTCAACTATGCCATGCGGATACTGGGTCATAGTGCCTGAACCCATATTTTTGCCGCTTGGAAATCTGCCCATACCCTTTATTTCAGATGTAAAGCTTACTTCTAGGGTCACTCCCTCTGCTGGATGGACTCTTGTTACTTTGAACCCTGTTACATTGCCATTTTCTTCAAAGAGTTTTTCTCCTAAAGCCATATCGAGCTGCAATTTCAGAATCTAGAATATAAGGGGTTTGCAGACTTTGGCATTATTCAAACGAGGTTTTGTCCTACATTAATCAAAATGAACTCGATTTAATGCCATATTTTACTAGATTGATAAAAGAAATGGACCGGGTGGGATTTGAACCCACGACCTCAGCTCAGGAGCTTGCTTTCTTAATTGACCCACTAGTATGATATGCCATCAAGTGACGCCAGCGCTTGCAGGTGTATTATAGAAGAGCTCAGAGATTACATTGCCACATTCGTCTAGTAGACCTCATCAAGTGGTGGTCGTCATCTTCTTAGCCGTAGTTTTTCTCCACATAAAAATGCCAAGGATTACTACCCAAGCTAAGTAAGTCCAAGTCGAGACAGTATCCTCTATAGAACCAACAGTCGCAAAGCCCACATATGCTACGCGTACACCAAGAATAATGGTAGCTACGCCTGCAAACACTCCCAGCGCTCCAATCCATCTGCTAAGAGTGGTGGCACTAAATGCAATTGCAACTCCAAAGATTATTCCAACTGAGCCTTGGAGAACTCGGAAAAAGCCATTGGCTGCAATCTCAATCCATCTAACTCCTTCTGCAACTCCAAAGGCGATAGCTTTTTCTTCTTCTTCAGCATCATCACCAGATTCAGAAGAAGGAGGAATAGCATGCCAAGAGTCAACTGCCATTTTGAGCGCAATTCCGTCTACAGCCTGAAGAACTGTAAGGGCGCTGCCTGCAGCTATTGTTACTGCAAGTCCCATCCATGCTAACGCTGAGGTGATTCCTGATTCTGACCGTGCAAGCAAGCGAAAAAGAGCTAGAAATCCGCCAGCAAAAGCTAACATTCCACCAGCAAATTGACCTATGTGTGAGGCTACCCACAACTCGTCTTCGGCGTATTCTGCAAAAACGAGTGAATGGTTTGTAGGGTCTTCTCTTCCAGGATGCAAGATTGTTGATATAAGAAAGATAACCATACCTGCAAGAAATGCTATCGAGCCCATTCGAAGCAAAGAGCGCTCAAAGTCTGGATTGCTTGCAACCATTGTTCGGCAACTGCACAGACTTGTTTATTACAGTTATGTGAAGCAATAATGCTTAAGCTATAGTTCAATTGCCAGTCTCAAATGGAAGTGTTCCACCCTTCCATTCCCAAACTCTAATGGTGCCGCCCCCCTGAGAGAATTCACTGTCATTTATGCCTACCATGTTGTCAAGGAATGCTAGCTGCCCAGTAGAGTTTGTACTGAAAAACACAACACCAGTCCCACTTCCTGAGCCATCAGGATTCATACGACTAATGTCAACAAAGGTAGTCGTAGCATTCTCTTGTTCTGTAGTACCATCATCACCACCATCGTCTCCCTCAGTCACGATAAGGCTTTGCCCTTTGTCAAGTGCAAGACCGTTAGGTAGAATGTTAACCGTAGTGTTTGCTATCTCTGTTGCATTTATAGTCGTACCAGTAGGAGCGTTTGGAGGAATCAATGTTACGTTGTTGACAGTTGATATCTCTATGTAAGTTTCATTGATTGGGTTGACACTTGCTGTTTCAAATTCCACAATCATGAACGGATTGCCCAAAGCAGCATTTGAAACATTGTTGTTGGTGGTGGTAGTATTCATGCTGCTTGCAGCTTCTTGCCCTCCTTCTCCTACTGATGTGGTAGTTGTCATTACATCAGCAGTACCCCTTGCTGATTGGACTAGTAATGAGGTAGCAGCTGCTCGCTACTATTGCAATTCCTGCTAATGCTATTAGTGTCACAGGCACAATTATCCCTATAACATTTAGGGTTTTCATTGTATGGACGGGTTGACAGATATTCTATTTAAAGTGCTCTTTGACATTTATCTTGATTTTTTCAGTTTGTTCATCTTTCGGGATAATAAAATGTAACTTATTGTGAACTACTGTTAAAGATATACACACCACCTAGTTACTTGCTGTCATAGCCCCTGCTATTATTATTATTATTATTATTATTCAAGCAGCGGTGTGTTGGTAGTGTTGTTGTAGTTGTTTGTTGCTACTATCGCTGTTCCTCCTCCGTCGCAGTTGTTGCATTGGTGTCAATAGCAGTAGTAGCATCAGTTGTAGTTGATGTTGTATTCATTGGAGAAGGAGGAGGGCTTTCTTCTTCCATAGTAGTAGGAAGCAAGGGCGGTGGTGTTGGCACCCACTCCCAAAATGTTCCAAAGCCCTCGCTAATTGGATATAGGTAGTCTGTTCCTACTACTATCGTTCCATTTAATGGTGCAAGTCTGTCTGTTGAGTTTGTATGAAGCACTGCTATTGTAATGCCGTTTGCTCCGCCAGACCCTGGAGGAAATTCAAGAATCTCATAAAATGTGGCGATTACAGTCTCACCATCTTCAGTCATAATAGTCTCCGTTCCAATAGCCGATTGTGTTGTAAGTGAGGTAATTGAGCTACCGTTGCTAGTGGTATTGATAGTCTCTGTAGTGTTTGGAAGAGTCAATGTGCCATTTGCAGAGAATGTTGAGCCTATGTGCGTCTGGTTTATTGGAGTCACACCTGATGTTGATGGCTGTCGTTGATAGATAGGTTGAGGTGACAACTCTATTCCTGTTGATGGTGATGTAGCAATAGTAGGTACTGTTGCCAGTTGTAGAGGCTGCTACGTGAGTAGTAGTTGATGCAAGAATTATTGCCAGTGTGAAGATTGTAGCTACAAGATGGATGCTGTGTAGTAGGGGCATTTTTCTATTGCAATTATTCAGCATCACAATTTTGCGTACATTCAGGTCGAGGAACAAAGGATAAAAGAGTTCCATCATAAGACGAAGGTGTCCTAAATCAAAAAAATGCGCTTAATCTAATACCGTACTTATACAACAGGAAAAGATGGACCGGGTGGGATTTGAACCCACGACCTCAGCCAGATTTCTTGGGTTGCTCCTGTGTATCTAAAAATGGCAGCTGTGGAAATAGAACATAAGTGTTCAAATCCCACCTGCTCCACATTGCTCGAGGTTGTATTGTCTTTGATGAGCAGAAGAAAGTTCGAATGGAAAAGCATGAGGTAGGCAGCAAAAGAGGGAAAGGAATAATTAGGTAAACATGGAATTACCTTGAGATCTTTTTTACAAAAGATAAAGCTAAACTAAATAGAAGAACAATGTAGCGAAATTAATAAATTTGGTTGTACTAGCGGTTGATAGTTGAAGACACTACAAGGCAGAGTCTTTTCATATTCTACAGTCTCGCTGGTTTTGATAATGGCTTTACTAACATCATTAATTACTTTTCCTTTTCAGACGATAAAAGTAGCAGCAATAGAAAACCAGCAGGACGAATCTGATATCATCACTGGAATAGTTGCTGTTTCTTTCACCAATGATTCTTCTATGTCTAACACGAATAATATCACCTCTCAAAATACCACTCAACCATCTTCGCCAACCACCAACCAGTCAGCCATACCTGAAGTTGCAATAGGTCCTGCAATTCCTCCTGAAAAAGGCTACATGGTAGAAGAGATTAGAGGCGGACTATACTGGGTAACTGATGGCTCATATAATACCATGTTCTTAGTAACAGATGAAGGTGTCGTAGCTATTGATGCTCCACCTTCTATTGGAGCCAACTATCTTAAGGCTATAGCAGAAGTAACAGATAAGCCGATAAAGTACGTAATCTATAGCCATTCCCATTTAGATCATATTGGTGCTACTGCTAGCATCTTTCCAGAAAATGCTACTTACATAGCTCATGAAAAAGTAGCAGAAGAACTGCAGAGGGCACATCAAGAGATACAACCATCAGCAGTATTAGGCAATAATAGCTCTCTATTCCCACCAATGCAATTACCTGCCTTCAATGTCTCGCAGTTACCGCCAATCCCAACGGAAACCTTTGCTCAAAATTACACATTACAATCAGGTAACCAGACCTTGGAACTTAGTTATCATGGCAATAACCATGAAGAAGGCAACATTTTCATCTATGCTCCCGCACAGAAAACGCTTATGCTAGTCGATATTATATTTCCAGGATGGGTTCCATTTCCACATTTAGCCCTAGCAGAAGATGTATTTGGTTATATTAAAGCTCACGACACAGCATTAAGCTATGATTTTGATACTTTCGTTGGTGGTCACCTTACAAGACTTGGTACGAGAGACGATGTGCAAATACAAAGAGAATTCATAACTGATTTGATAAATGCTTCAATTGAGGCAAACAGTAATGTCACCTTTAGCGAAATAATACAGAAGGTTGGTGGACCAACTAACAACGTTTGGGCGATATTTAAAACATACCTGGATACTGTAGCTGAACAATGTGCCAATGAAATGTTGCCAAAGTGGCAGCATCGACTAGGTGGTGCGCAAGAATTTATGTTTAGTCATTGTTGGACTATGACTGAAAGTTTAAGGATAGAGCCAACAACGAAAACATTACAACAACAATAGCAGCAACAGCAACAGCAGAGCAACAGTAGTAAAAGAACCAGAAGGTAACGTGACAGAATTTGACGATGACGAGGTTTGTAACAAATGTATAATCATAGATCATGATCGTATTTATAAGAATGAGCTCAATTCAATACCGTAGTTCTATAACAGAAAGAAATGGACCGGGTGGGATTTGAACCCACGACCTCAGCAAAGCCCTCTTCCCAAATCTTGCCGCCATTTCTCTGTATGCCAGTATGGTAGCTTTTTTGCGACTCAATCAATGAACATTAATTATGCTCCTGACCAAACATATTGATTCTATTAGAGACCGTATCAGCGACGTATATGTCGTATGGATCAAGCGGAGATGTAGCAATGCCCGCAGGATTCTTGAATGAAGGATTCTTATCATCAGTCGTTATGCTCCAATCTCTAATGAATGTGCCATTAGCATCAAACTCATCAACACGCTTATAGCGTTCATCCGTTACGTAGACGTCCCCTGTTTCTGAATCGACAGCTAGGTATGTTGGATCGAATTTACCATCCCTTGTATTATGTTCATCATCCTTCGTGCCAGTCCATTTTAAAAGGAAGTTGCCATTAGCATCAAATTTTTGTATGCGGCTATTTTTTTTATCGGCTACGTACACATTACCATCTTTATCAACAGCTATCCCTCTAGGATCAAAAAACTGTCCATCACCTGTCTCATTGGCACCTGGCGCATCTTTATTGCATTTACCTTGAAATTCATCTTTAAATTCTAGAATGCATGCCGAGCCCCATTTTGTAATGAATGTACCATTATTATCAAACTTTTGGATTCTATGATTTGAAGCATCAGCAACGTAGACATTACCATCTTTATCAACAGCTACACCGGTAGGATAATGGAATTGACCATTGCCTTCTAAAGGACCGTCTGGATCTTCACATCCGATATTAGTTCCTGTGTCACAGAATGAACCCCAAGTTTTATTCCATCCCGACCACTCTTCAAACTTTTGGATTCGATTATTACCACTATCAGCTACAAAGACATAACGTCTTTCCCAATTAGGATCTACAGCAATACCTGAAGGATTGTTGAAGGATCCACTTCCGTTCCCGTATCCTCCCCATTTTGTTATGAAATCACCATCATTATCAAACTTTTGGATTTGATTGTTACTTCTATCCACCACAAAAACATAACCATAGATATTTTCCGCAGCGATTCCTACTGTACTGTTGAAATGGTTATATTCCCCCCATACATTCTTTAACGGATGATATGATTTGACAGTAACTTCTACACTATCATTTTTCTTCGAGCCTTCATCATCTTCAACAGTTAGTTCAAAAGATAGGACTACATCATTTATTAAATTGTTGGGAGCGGAGCAAAATTTACTTCAGGTTCAAGAGTCTTCTCAACTCTTTCGGGAGATGCATAAATTCCGTTTTCGTTTGTCTGCCGCCATGTATAGACTGTTTTGCCACCATCAGGATCATAACTGCCACCAGCAGTCAAAGTAAAGGGGTCGCCTTCTAGAATTGGTTTATTGGTTGGCGGCAGCTATCGAAGCGTTAGCAGTAGGTTCTTGAAAGAAAAACTTTGCAATCTTCTCACCAAATAGCCCTAGACTGGAGCTAGCCATGGCTCCAACAAAAAGCATAATTATCGATGGGATTACTGCTACTAAAATAGTCGTGCCAGTACCAGTCAATTATCTTAATTATCATCTCATCGCTAATTCTTATATTTTTATAGCAAGACTAGAATGTCTTACATTACAAGCAAGATTGAATGTTAATAACTTGACATAATATCTTACTAGCTTCAAAAAATGGATCGCTAACAAAGGGAGCAGAGTGTGATAAAGATCGAACCTATAGATAACTAACAAAATAAGCTCAATCCAATGCCGTAGTTAACTAGATTGATAAAAATGGACCGAGTGGGATGATTTGAACCCACGACCTCAGCCAGCTTTCTTTTGTTGCTATCTACTACCTCATATTTGGAGTGTAAAGGTATGAAAAGTGGGCTTAAGTGTTCAAATCCCCCGCTCCACTTTTATGATCTGGGTAATTACTACATTAAATTGAGCTTAGGTCATGACGATGAATAGCATAATAAGATCTCCTAAGGCAGTTAATGAATCCTAGCAATAGCTCTTGCAGTAGGAGATTCTCTTTTGCTAACTGCAAGAAATTGCAAGCAAGCCGCTATCCTATATTATCGCTATGATCTTCCTGTTCTCTTTCACCAAGAATTGAATTGCGTTGTTCCGATGAAAGTGTTCGAAGAAAAGACCTTTTCTCAGTGAGAGTAATATCTACTTGAGATAGATACCGTAAGATGGGTTCACCTTCACTTGTTTTCTTATTAGTAAGAAAAACCTTCGTAACATATGGTTCAACCATAACAACAGATCTCTTGGTCTCGTACAAATTTGAGACCTCTTTAATTCTACCAAAAACTAATTCTTTAGTATGATCCTTGTCAGTAATCGTATCAGAGTTGGCAAATTCAAGACCTGATGTGTCTATAGTTGGTGGAGTAATGATATGCGAGACCAGCTTTAATGCAACACGGACCTGCTGCTTACCCTCGTTTGTTGTTACATTTATGATTTCCACGGGCATTTGCTTAACTTTCAAGATTTGACCATTTTCAATTGAGTAGATGTTATAGTCTTCTAGAATTGTATTAAATTCTACCTGTTCATGTGTATGCATCTAGAGCTGGATCCCTCTTCTGCCTATCCCACTATGCCACCAATTATTATGCATTCTAATACTCCTCTGGTATATACAGCAACGAAATTGTAGAATTCACCATGCCCTTGAATCCAAAATCAAATGTAGCAATATGATCGGCTCCTGATCTAATTGCCAATGATATCAATATTGCATCTGATGCTCCTATTGCACGCCACTCGTTTTTGGGTTGACGAAGCTTGGGTTGCGCAGGAATAAGCATTTGGTTCGACTCAGCAAAGATGTTTTGCATATTCGGATGGTGATTTAATTGATCAGAATCTGTTCGTATGAGACCAAGCCTGTTTATAAATTCCTCTAAATCCTGCATTGCAGTCTGCTCTTCTTGTGGCGATATGCTTTGTGATTTTGCCTTTGATATCATTTTCTTCGCCACACCTCGAAATTCTTGCTCTGTAAAAGATGACAATGTGCCTTGAAATTGCCCTATTTCAATATCTAGGAAAAAATCTGTTGCCTGTCGAACTTGTTGATTTGAATAGCCGGGTAAAAGTCTATATGCAAAAACATTTGCATCGATATATACCATACGAGCGTGTGTGCGTCCACTCAATCGTAGTTCTCAGAATCACTTTCGTCTATTATCTTTTCTACGTCTTCTGGTGAAAGATTCTGCAATTCTGGCACAATCTCATGAATTCTCCCTCTAAATTCCCTAGCCGTTCCTCGTTTTGGCTTGGTTGCTTGAGTTTCAGTGTCTGTCTGAGGCTCCAACAAATAATTGAATTCAGTCTCAACATTAGCAAAGATAGTACTTTCAGAAACAGAGGTACCAGCAGTAGTAGACAGCCTAGTATGTTTTCCCGCCTTTGAAGTTGAATGGTACTCTAATTGAGACATGTACTAATCTATCAACTAGATATTATAATAATATTCTGTAAGTATCACGGTGAGGACAGCAAATCAATCAATCAACAAATACCTTGTAATAGCAGAAACTTGAGATCTTAATCATAATCTAAGCCCACTAACGCAAGCCTTGACGCTTGCAGATAAAATGTGTCAAAAGCCTCTCGAGCTTTTCTGGATCTCGGCATATTTTTGAACAATCTTTATAATTACAACTGCCACTATGACGACACAGGTCCCAAAGACAACATCAACATGAGAGTATACGAAGAAAATACCAGGTTCTTGAAGACATGGTCCGTCCAATTTTCAACATTAAATTTTTGTTACAGCTTTTTACCAGATTGATAAAGATGAATTTGGTGGGAGTTGAACCCACGACCTCAGCTAGCCTAAGGCTGCTCTAATTGTTCAACTCTTAAAACCTATCCCGATAGTTGCTCATAGTAGCAGAGCACAATTCGAATAAGCAGTCATGATACATTCTTATTAATTACTGTACTATATATAATGCCTAGAAGAAATTTCTGTGACATGCATCTGAACTAACAATTTTCAGCACGGTTTTTATTCGATATAAGTCTAAAATTTTTGTTTATGAACTGCCCAAATTGTTCTTCACTAATGCAGGAAGTTAGAAGGCATGATGTAGATATTGACTATTGTACCAACTGCAAAGGCGTATGGCTAGACAGAGGTGAAATTGACAAAATAGCAACTATGCAAACAGGATATGACGAAGAACATTATCGGAGTTATCATAGAGATAGAGAGTATGATGACTATGATTACGACTATTACAATTATGGAGGGCATAGAAGACGAAGAGGTTTCTTCGGCGACCTGTTTGATTTTTGATTATAGGAAATACAGAAGAAAAAGCCTGTTAGCTACTACTATCAAAATTCCAGCTGATCAAATAGACGAAGGCGTGCATTAGCGGGTTGAAATCGATAAAAAAGTGAAATAAGACCTAAGTGGATCGGCGGAATTTGAACCCATGACCTCAGCCAACACGTTCTATTTTCTCGTCGTCAGCTTGGATGGAAAGAAGCTTGTTCAAATCCCACCCGCTCCATTGGTCGTAAGGGACAGGTGAAATCTTTACGTCTTGGAGAAAAAGAGTTTACCGATTGTTGATTCAAAGTCTAAATCTGTTGTAGCAATCTTCTCCTGTCATGATGTGAATATTTTGGCGCAATTAGGACTGGTCCATGCTCGACTGTATAGGCATGCTATTTCTCAGACGTTTTTGAAGCAATGCTGTTCGATGGTACCGCCCCCACTGACAAACTGAGCCTCGCCTTTTTTGCAGTCGCCCATAGTGTAAAAGCATGCTCCTCCAGAGCCAGTGCTACTTGTGAACGTATAACAAAAGCGAGGATCAGTAGGTTTTGCATATACTGATGTTATATTAGAGGAACTTAAAATTCCTGCCGCTATCAGTGCAATAACTGCAGCGCACCACCAACAGTGAAGATTTGGCATACATTGTCTACTTAGTAAGAGTGTGTATTTCATTAACTTTGCGGTACCCAAAGATGAATATGTAGTATGTAAAAGAGACTGCAGAATAATTATTCTATGAAACAGTTAAAATAACTACAATTTTTCCACATAAAGTAACAACTGAAGTAGTAAGCACGCACACACATCTCACCCTTTGCTAGCCTTGTTATACCTATCGTTACAGGCGGTTATTAGCGACGCTTTGGTCTATTCAATACCGTAATTGTACCATCGAAAGAAATGGACCTGGTGGATTTGAACCCACGACCTCAGCACTTTTCTTAGGCTGATATGCCTCCTATCTAAAATGGGAGCTACAGAAAGAGAACCGTATGTTCAAATCCCACTCGCTCCACCTTTTTCTTTGCATGGTCCGTAGCTCTGTACCATCAAGGAGTTTTGAGAAAAGGCATAGTAGATTATGAGGTGTTAGTCGTTAAGCATTGAATTTATTTTATTGATAAAATATTCTCTTTCTACTGGCTTTCTGATGATGTGACTATATTTTATGTCAGGCAATATGCTTGTTAACTCTTCTGCCATATCAAGAGCAGATATGAACATTATCTTAGTGTTTGGGCTAAATGCTTTTATCGTATTGAATAATTGAAGTCCATTTAATCTTGGCATCCTTATGTCCAAAAGTACTAGCTGATAGTACGAAGGAAAAGCGCCTGATAATTTCACAAAATGCTTTAGTGCTTGCTGAGGATCTGTAAAGCCTTCTACATTGTATCCTTCATCAGATAGAAACCACTCATAAGTAAAGAGTGTGTCTGGCTCGTCATCTACTATCATGATATTGGTAGAATATCTTTGCTGCTCGCGCTTCTGTTGACTGTCCTGCAGCAGTAGTTGCGATGATTGTTGCTTGGCTCCAATGTCTTTTATCTTGGAAATTTCATTGGACCTAAAAAGTGATTGATGTGATTGATATTTAATTCAGCTGTGTTATTATTATCACTCTTGCTCAATGCAGTAAATACTGCATATCTTTGATTAAAACCAACGGAATATCCTTCTCTTAATTCTCTGAACTCGTATCCGTTGTTGTTGCTGTTGACAAAATAAAATGATTTCACAATCTGATACAGATCACCACCTATTACTATTCCATTTGGCTCTGCCATTGAGTTTATCTTTGCACATATATTCATAGGAGAACCAAACAGATCTTCTCTCTTTAGAACTGGTTGAAGTGGCAACTTCCACTTTTCCATAATCTGCACTAATTCTATAGCTAACTGATGGTAGATTCTCTGAATGCAACTTTGCATTGATAATATCACGAGCTAATATCATTGTAGTAAAGCATTCTAGTATATCTTTGAAGGCTGCTTCATTAGCAGGGTCTGAGCTGTCAGGAAAATAAAATATCAAAGTATCCCCAGCACTTTTGATTATCTTTGCACCATAGTTCTTTGCCAAGACTGCCATTGTATTAATGAATATTGAGTAGTATTGTTGAATTTTGAGACGATCAGAAACCATCGCATCCATCGTCTTGGTTGAATCTACCATATCGACAAAGCCGATGCAGCAGTTCATAGAGCGGTCAAGAAAAGAAATTTCTTTTGCAAGATCAAAACTAGATAGATAATAATCATCATTGTCATTGTCAGCTTTCAAATTATCTCAAATATCCCCTAGAAGGCTCCTCATTGCTATAACTATCCTTTTATGGACATCGAATACGCTTATAAGGTTTGTCCGACAATCACCGAAAATGAATTCATAATAATACCGTATTTCCAACACAGAAAGAAATGGACCGGGTGGGATTTGAACCCACGACCTCAGCAATGCTTAAGTCTTACCAGATTCAGGAAAGCCTATGACACATCATGATGATGCTGTTAAAGTGGCACCAGATGTCTATAAGGTCTTGCTAGAAAATGACGAAGTAAGAGTCCTTGAAGCACGATTGAAACAGGGCGCAAAATCGGAAATGCATTCTCATCCTCGAAATGTAGTATATTTCTTAAACAATTCTCGAGCCAAGTTTACCTTCCCAGATGGTAAAAGTGAGAATGCTGACCTCAAACGTGGTCAAGCATTGTGGTACGATGCAGTATCACATTCTGTAGAAAACACAGGAACTGAGGATGTCACTGCGGTGCTCATTGAGCTCAAGAAATAGATCAAATAAAATTACAATAGAGATATCTCGTAATCCTTCCTGCAAAGTTTGACTGGTACGCATATCGTCTTGAAATGTGAGATAAAGCTCAATTGGCATTTCTAATACTTTTTTGCCCACAACTCCTTAGAACAATCTCAATTCAATACCGTAGTATACCAGATCGACAAAGATGAAGCTGGTGGGATTTGAACCCACGACCTCAGCAATGTATATTCATCTAATAAATCACCTTGTGATAATCTTTACCCTAGTTTTTCTCCACATAAAAATACCGAGTATGATTACCCAAGCTAAGTAAGCCCATGTCGATACGGTGTCCTCTACAGAACCAACAGTCGCAAACCCTACATATGCTACACGTACGCCAAGAATAATGGTAGCAACACCAGCAAATACTCCCAATGCTCCAATCCATCTACTAAGGGTGGTGGCACTAGCTGCAATTGCAACACCAAAGATTATTCCAACTGAGCCTTGAAGAATTCGGAAAAAGCTATTGGCTGAATCTCAGTCCATCTAATTCCTTCAGCAACTCGAAGGGCAATAGCTTTTTCTCCTTCACTACCATCAGCAGAAGTAGAAGGAGAAGTAGGAATAGCATACCAAGTATCGACTGCTATCTTGAGCGCAATTCCATCAACAGCTTGAAGAACTGCAAGGGCGCTTCCTGCCGCTATTGTTACTGCAAGTCCCATCCAGCCTAGCGCTGAGGCGATTGCTGATTCTGACCGTGCAAGCAAGCGGAAAAGAGCTATAAATCCTCCAGCAAAAGCTAACATTCCACCAGCAAATTGACCTATGTGTGAAGCTACCCATAACTCGTCTTCGGCATATTCTGCAAATACCAATGGATGGTCTGTTGGGTCTTCTCTTCCAGGATGCAAGATTGTGGATACAAGGAAAATAACCATACCTGCAAGAAATGCTATCGAGCCCATCCGAAGCATAGGGCGCTCAAGGTCAGGTGTGCTGTGCTTACTGATAGTGTACTAGCCACTCCTTTCCCTAAATAACATTAACAGCCAAAGCCTCAGAGAATTTTATAACCTTAGCGGATCAAAATGAGCTTAATTCTATGCCGTAATTTACTAGATTAAAAGAAATGGATTATGTGAGATTTGAACCCTCGACCTCAGCTCTTTACTCCCCATTAAGAAGCCGCTTATGAGAGAAGAATCCAACTGTCCAAATCCCACCCGTTTCACTACGACCTTGCCAGATTTTTCTTGACTCAGCTTAACGGTGTATGGTTACGAACATAGAATATTGTAGCAAACATATCAAATCTTTTCATGCTTTTGGTAAGACAGCAAAAGAAAAGAAGAATGAGCTTCTTGAACTGTGCGTGGGGGATGAGAAGAAGAAAGGACCCCATAGAGACTGCAAAACCACTGGAGGCTTCTTTAGAGCATGAGAAAAAGACTTGATAATGTCCTATGTAGGGATAGTACTTTGTTACTTATAGTTATAGAGTTTGTTTAGAGCGTTCTTTTTTTCTTGTCAATTGACTCAACTCTTTTATCCTTTGTTTTTATATCCCAGATGCACGCAAAAATGAAATCACGGAATAATAATAACGATAATAAAAAAATACCTCCACTTCACAATACATATCTTGCAACAACAACAGCAGCGGCAATCTTCACACTGACAATAATTTTTTCATCTGCTACTATTACTCTAGTATCAGCCTCTATAACTGGCAACAACACTACTACAACTACTACATCAGCAGGAGAAGAAGAGCAAGAAGCTGTAAGCAGTACGAGTCCTACTACCAACAATGCTTCAAATGCTCTTTTGGGTCGTCTTTTCTCATACCTAGATGAACGGGAAGGTGTAGAACCAAACGTGAACCCAGTAAATGAAACATATATTATAGTATCATTAACAGGAGGCAACAGAATAATACTGCCTCCAAACGCTACAGGTATCATAAACGCAACTGAGGATGCAAATGTCACAATCAATATTCAACCTAACGGAGTTTCCTTTTATCAAGGTCATGCCGTTATAATGACTGAAGGCGGTGCAGCAGCACAAGAACAAGAAAATGCAACTATCAGCTTTGTTTACCTCACTCGTACAAATCCGGATGGCTCAGGAAGTGGAACTGGTGTTGCGTATTTTAGCACAAACTCGACTGGGCAGCTAGCATTCCTTGACAACCTGGTAGCAATAGGTCAAGTTGAATACGCGGAAGGCATCAACCGTTTTGCAGAGTGGGAATGGAAGGGTGGAACACTTCCATTTGAGAATTTGATACCTCAACCATAGCTTTAAGGTTTGAGCTAATGCAAAAAAGAGAGAGTCATGCATATGCATCCAAGGTCATGGGGAGAGAATTTTTTGAATAACGTGCGACCTGTTCTCATAGTTCTATAACGGAAGAAATGGACCGGGTGGGATTTGAACCCACGACCTCAGCCAGTCAGATTGATTGAGCATGAGCCCATCTATCTAACAGTAACGGAAAGAGGAAAGATGTTTGCATCACTCTAACGTTATCACAGACAGAATCCGAGATTCCCTAAAGAAAGTAGTCAAGAGATTGGGTCTTCTTGTGCCTGTCTTATACCGGTGGGTGTTAGTGTGAATTTGCCTCCTGTTGCGAATGCCTGGATAAGGCCTGCATCTTGACAGAAAAAATGAATTCTTTCTACGAGGCTATGATTGTAACCTAGGGCACTCTCTATGTCGGAATCGCTAACTGGCTCCATCGGGTTCCCACTAGATAATCTTAGCGCTTCATCAAGAAATTCACTTCGTTGTCTCTGAATAGTTCTTACTTGTTCTTTCTTTGATTCCGTAGACACACTTCGAATTGTGTCTAATGGAAAAAGTTCCGTATGGTCATGCGGGTTAAGTACCGCATCTTCGTATTCTATTATGCCTTCATGGGTTATTTTCACATTCCCTAAACCCATAGTTGCTAATCCACTCTCTGCCAGAAAGTGAAGGGCTTCCTTGGTGCTATTCTGCTCATTGTCGGTCATGACTCCTAGTCGCTCCTGTGGGACGAACATTTCAGAGTAGCCCTCTGAAATGGTGTAAAGTCTATCCAATAATCTGAATCGTTGCTGGTCCTCCGTTTCACTAGGATTATTTTGGGGGTTAGCCATTTGACAACGTAAGTAAAATGCAGAGAGATTCTTAAAGCTATACTCATTTATTTATCACTTGTAAGCAGACCTACAATCTCTTTTTTTTATTCAGTTGAGTCTCTGATTATTGGTCCTAGAATGAGACAAAATGTCGGACAAACGGTAGGATACGGCATTGGCATTGCTGCCTGAAACTGTCCGACAACTATCAAAAAACAAGCTCAAAGCGATGCCGTAGTTGTACAACAGAAAGAAATGGACCGGGTGGGATTTGAACCCACGACCTCAGCAATGCCAATGCCGTATCCTACCGGACTAGACGACCGGCCCTGCAACAATTCAAGGTTTTGGAACGATATTAAAATGATACGTTTAGGACTGTTCTAATGTACCAGAAATATATAATATATCATGATTTATAACGACCAGTTTTTGAGTCGGAGTAGCATGACCCCTTAAGCAGTTGGTGGTATATACAGTAATGAGCTACCAGCCACCCAGCATTAAGATGACTAATTTACAACCTCGCCTTTTAAAAAGAGGGTGAGCTTATGGAGTTTCTGGAAAAACAAAAACGCTTAAAGAAATAAGAATATTCATTATTATATTCTAGGCTGCCGAATAACCCCTATTCGTTATATGTTTTTGGATCGCATCTCTTAATGCCGTGGTAACTGTTGGAAGGATTCTTGGATCATTTACTTTGGGTATGATATAATCCTCCTTTAGATGAATATCATTTACAATCCCTGCAATAGCACTTGCAACAGATACAAGCATATCTTGGCTCAAGGTTTTGGCTCTTAGATCAAGCAGAACTCTAAGAACAGATGGAAATACTACAGCATTATTGATTTGATTTGGAAAATCGGATCTACCCGTGGCTACAATTCTTGCTATTCGTTGCAATGCATCAGAAGGAAGTATCTCAGGGTCAGGGTTGCTCAGTGCAAATACAATTGCATCGCGATTCATAGATTGTATCATTTGGTGATTTAATATATCACCTTTTCCAGATACACCGATAAATACATCCGCTCCTTGAATTACGTGCTCTAGGTTTCCAGTCAATTTTCTCGGGTTGGTTTTTTGGCTTATTTCGAGTTTGTATCGGTTCTTGATATCATCACCATCATTGCTGTTACTAAATCTGTCAATTGACAAGGCTCCTTTGCTATCTGTCACAACGATATCCTTACATCCTGCCTCATGTAAGATATTGACTATACCGTATCCTGCTGAGCCTGCTCCTGCTATTACCACCTTTATTGCCTCTAGCTTTTTGCCTACTATTCTAAGGGCATTTATCAGTGCTGCAAATGCAATAACAGCAGTTCCGTGTTGATCATCATGAAAAATTGGGATAGATAGGATTTCTTGCAATCCTTCCACTATTTCCAATACCTTAGGCGACTCTATGTCTTCTATGTTTATGGCTCCAAATACTGGTTCAATTTCTTTAACTAATCGAATTATCTCGTCCTTGTTCTGGGTAGATATACAGAGTGGAAAAGCATTGATGCCACCTAATATTTTGAATAAAACCGCCTTTCCTTCTATAACAGGAATTGCTGCCTCTGGCCCCACATTTCCCAAACCAAGCACTCTTGTCCCGTCACAGACGATAGCAACATTATTCCATTTTGATGTATAGTCGTATACTAATTCTTTATTGTCGCTTATTTCTCTTGAGACATATGCTACTCCAGGAGTATAAATCAAACCAAGAGTTCCTTTTTCTTCTTCAAAGAGATTTTCTAAGGAAATTCTGCTTTGAATTTCGATCTTGCCTCTCAACATTCGGTGTAAACCTATAGCTTCATCTTTTAAACTCAAAGCAATACCTTTATGGCCACAATCTATCTATGAGTTTCTATATCTTTTTACCACCACGGAAGTATTGAATAAGATGAAGTCGACAGTTCAATTAGCAAGTATTGAGTATTCTAGATAAAATGTATAGGAGTACATGAACAGCAAACTGCATGCAAGGAGTGGTTACATGAAAAATGTATTATTATCTGGCGATTCCTCATAGTCATTTTCGTGAAATTTTGATAGGCAACTGATTCTTTCTTGTTATTCAATTTGTAATAAAGGAGTCAGTGCTATAGCGAGAAAAAAGGCGGAGCTAAAGGATAGAGACAAACTCCCATGAGAATGGAGGGTGTGTAGAAGAAGATACAATTTTACGGGTTATGAGAAAGCATATCCGTTTCTCGCTCTTTGGCTTATTATAGTAACGCAGAACACACAGAGCAGAATGTACACTATGGCTTGACTTCAGGATAATTATTGTAAAGGCGAACATAATCCGACAAATTACAGGCATAATTATATACAATTTTTTGAAAAAATATGATTACAATAGACATGACTGAAAGCCAAGGATGAGACTATAATTAGCTATAGCATCCAAGCTTTAAAGAACCCAGCAGTTGTTGACTGACATTGAGGACAGATAAAAAAGCGATATGAGCAATGGCATCAGTGGCATCGTCTTATCTCAGCTGCTCCTGCTCCTTTTAGACTGCAAAAGAATCGCAGACAGAGCAAATAATTCCACTGATCAGAGATAAATCCTTCTTGTAGTTTTTATACTTATTAAGACTCCAATACTCCGAGAATAGGCATGCCCTCTGACCAAAACCCAAATCGCCTTCACAGGTTCTGTAAATGCATTATAGCAAAAGATTCCTCCATTAGATTTGCAGGAATTGCGAATCAGATGGGAAATTTAATTGAGGCAGGTTATAGAGAGGGTCTACAGCCATTGATGGATAGGCAAGAGACCGAACATTACACTATACAGACGGTCTTACGTGCATCAACGCGGGGAACTTTTGAGAACAAGATAGGCAAGCAACGGTATGCCATAGCTGTTTACGAAAAGCTGATTCGTGCAACAGTTCCAATTATCATGACAGGTCACCATGACAAGAAAGACGAAAAGCAAAAAAAGCAACAAAAAGAACAACAGGATTCTAAAGGGTTTTATTTATTAGTATCATTTGATTCGGGTTCTGATGTGATATCTATTGTCGAAAACAAAATATTACCACAAGTTGATCAGTTTGTGAAAGATTCATTGGTTGTTTAGACAAGAAGTGCTACATTTTTTGCGTCGCTATACCTATCAAAAAAGTTAAAGATAGCAGATGATCGATTGATTGATTGATTGATTGATTGATTGATTGATTGATTGATTGATTGATTGATTGATTGATTGATTGATTGATTGATTGATTGATTGATTGATTGATTGATTGATTGATTGATTGATTGATTGATTGATTGATTGATTGATTGATTGATTGATTGATTGATTGATTGATTGATTGATTGATTGATTGATTGATTGATTGATTGATTGATTGATTGATTGATTGATTGATTGATTGATTGATTGATTGATTGATTGATTGATTGATTGATTGATTGATTGATTGATTGATTGATTGATTGATTGATTGATTGATTGATTGATTGATTGATTGATTGATTGATTGATTGATTGATTGATTGATTGATTGATTGATTGATTGATTGATTGATTGATTGATTGATTGATTGATTGATTGATTGATTGATTGATTGATTGATTGATTGATTGATTGATTGATTGATTGAATGAATGCTCAGGTCTAGCGACATCTTTCATTGAAAATGCGATACATATACTATCATGAATAGGAGGCATGTAATCAATGCTGCAAATGGGAGGCCGCAAGCAAGAAACTACGAATCGAATAGCCACGCGCTTCCGCATAGACACAGAAAGAATGGGATATTTCAATGAACAGAGTGATAGAAAAACTGGTAGTAGTAAAGTTGTGGTTATCCAAATAAGCCAATTTTTGTCAACCTCAATTATACACATCGGCAATGTTGCAATATAGCAATTATTTGTAGCTGCATTAACAAAGAATTGTAATAATTATGCCATAGCATAACAGTAGTGAATTATTAATCAATATGAGGTAATCAGAAGCAGATGACGATGATGATGATGATTGCTATTCTTCCTTTGTTACAGCTATTGATAATTGTCGTCGTCTGGATTGTTGGCGTCTTGTTGTCAGATGTATGTTGCACGACTAGTGTGATAGGAGCATATAATGTAATAATCTCAACATATTTTTTAAATTACTAACAAACATACTCGAAAAGATCGTAATATAGATTTATAGCCATAGGATATCGGATAACTGATACACACAGCATGGTAGAATCAGGCGGCAAACGGATAGTTCTGACTGCAGACCGCAGTTTGATGACAAACTACAGGGGTAACTTCCTCTATGGCTTTATTGCATGTGGTCCATACGAGCTCTTACCAGAATTTGTATTTGACAAGATCTTTTGTCCAAGTGTTGAGACTGATTCGAACACAGGAGAAGTCAAGGTTGCACAATGCGGCTTGAGAAGGATCGAATCGGCACTCTTGAAAGAATACAGGCGCGATGAGATACTTCTTGCCCACCCCGAGATGCTTGACATGTGCATTGGCCCAGAGACAAAGATCGTCGGCATCAATGTGATGGATCCACTCGGTATGGCGCCGGTGACTACAACAATGTCTCCAGAAAAACTCTCATACGTGGCCATGAAATTCAAAAAGATGTGCGCTTCCATTATTCAGCTAAAGAAGAAATACAATTTCAAGGTGGTCGTTGGAGGTAACGGCTCTTGGGAACTCGCCAAGCCGGATCGGATGAAGATTCACGGCATTGACACGGTAGTCATTGGTGAGGCAGACGAGCTGGCTCTTGATCTTTTCCATGACTTGGAGGCTGGCGACGCGCCAGAACTCTTGCATACCTTTGTCCGCAATATCGAAAATATTCCCATGATGGAGGGACCGACGGTCAACTCCCTCATTGAGGCTATGCGTGGCTGCGGCAGGGGTTGCGACTTTTGCGATGTCAACAAGCGCTCAAAGAAGGACTTTCCACTTGCAAGGCTACGGAAGGAGGCCAAGATTAATCTTGATTATGGTTTTGACTCGATATGGCTACAATCTGACGAGATGCTCCTTTATGGTTGCGATAACAAGGACTTTATTCCAAACGCAGATGCCATCACCGAGCTGTGGAGTGGCCTGAAATCTACAGGTGCACGCTTTGTTGGAACAACTCATATGACGCTTTCTGCAGTTGCATCTTCGCCCGACCTTATAAAAAAGATGTCCGACATCAATGAGATGAATGTCGCCGGCGGTAGATGGCTTGCAACTAACCTAGGGATCGAGACAGTTGCTCCAAGGATGGTAAAAAAGCACCTTGGTGTCAAGACGAAGCCATTTCAACCGGAGGAGTGGGGTGCAGTCGTAAGAGAAGGCTGCAAGATACTCAATCAGAATAATTGGTTCCCTGCGCTCACACTAATCATAGGATGGCCCGATGAGACTCCAGACGAGACACAATACACGATCGACCTCATCGACGACTTTAGGCGTATGAAGATGCGTGGTTTGGTTGCACCCTTACTTTATCAAGACTTTTCTGAAAAGAACTCAATGCATTTTGGCAACCTCAACGAGGCGCAGTTCACCCTATTCTGGAGGTGCTGGGAGCACAATCTGCGCGTAATAAACGACATTATACCGATCATAATCAGGAACAAGACATACGGCCCAGCAATGAAGGTCTTCATGGCAGCGCTCATCAAATCCGGCACTTGGGCGATCATGAGATATCTACGTGGGCTCTCAAAGGAATTGTTTAATGGACAAGTGCCAGAGGACATAGTCGAGCGATACTCGCGTAAACAGTCTGTGACGGCTACGATGCCGTCACGGCTTTAGCATTTTTACTGGAGATTCTTGATTGCTTCTTCTGCAAGCGTTGCAACTTTGGGCGTCAGGATTACAAAGTAATTTTTGTCTGCACGCTCTACCGCCGTCACGGGCCGGTATTTCTTTGTCGAAATGTCAAATTCTACAAGGCCGGAGTCCAGCTTTCCTTTGGTATATATCATCATCAGGACATCTCCTGAAAGCGGAGTCAATGGCACAAGAGAAAAGATGTATCCCTTGTACCAACTAACGGGCATGACCTGCTTCATGTATGGTGCAACAGAAACAAGGTACATAAAAACATCCTCTACTGTAGCAAATTCTTCAAATTCAAACTTCATCATTCTAATCCCATTTGACCAAAATATAAGGCTTTAAAAAAGGAAAAAAAGAGAATGATTAGCCGTACGATTCGAACTTGATGTCATAGCTTCCATCCTTTCTCTTATTGCGCTCAGTGACAAAGCCCTTGGGGATCAAATAGTCCAGCGCACCATCTATCGTTCCCTGCCAACCGCAGATGTAGAACGATGTGTTTTCGGGTGTCACCTTTTCACCCACCAGCTCTTCAAGTGGAGAGAGATCCTTGCCTGGCTTTGGCCTGAGGAATGACTCAACTCTGCCCTTCTGTCCGCCCCAGGATCTGTTGAACCACTCCTGGGGCCTGCTGATGCTTGCGCGGTAGCGGAAGTTCCACTTGTCACGGCCTTTATCAAGGCTCTCCTCTTCTAGAGATATCAAGAGATCCCGATAGCCTAGCTCATCTACATAACTTGCACCATGCAGTACCGACTATTTCGCGCTTGGTTCCTATTGACTTGAGGTGAAGCGAGTATGATAGGAATGGAGCAAGGCCTGTCCCCCCGCCAATTAGAATCATCCTTCGATCGTCGGGCCGGCCGTCAACAAGCTTCTCGCTTACTGTGAAAATGCCTGTAGGTTTGACCCATAATATTTCGTCGCCTTCCTTTTTGTTGAACAGCTCGGTTGTGAGCCTGCCAGGCACCGGCTTGCGTACCCAGCGTATGTACAGCTCAAAGCGCTTCTTCTGCTCAGGAGGTGATGCGATAGAGTAAGCCCTACGGACTATTTTGCCTTCGCTTGGGATATGGAAGCCAAGCGTGACAAACTGACCAGCCTTAAAGTCAGGAATCGGGCCGTCATCAGGAGTAATGTGGAAGATGCCAAGGTCCTCCTTGATTATTTGGATGTATGATAGCTTGGCTTTATTGTCAACTACCATATACCTGTGAAGTTCAGAAAACGGCAAATAAATACATTGTTAATTTTAAGGCGTCTAGTAACCTCTCAAATAGATAAAAATAGGCAAGTTTTATTTGATTCTAGCTCTAATCTAGTGTTGTATACATGGTAGACTGGCTCAAAGGCAAGGGTTTTGGAGACTCTAACGAGACCGATCAGCTAACCAAGACAATAAATGAGCAGAGTGACGATCAGAGGAAGATCATTGCCCAGTTCAACAAGGCTATGAATGAATTTGCAACCGAGCGGTCGCTTGAAACATGCCTTGACGCCCTTAACTTGTCAATGCAGCTTGCAAATATCCGAGGGAAGCTGGCAGAGTCATACGAATATTATGCAAGGCTGCTAGAACGTGAAATAACAAGGCTGAACAGAGCAAAACAACAACAACAACAA
Organism: uncultured Nitrososphaeraceae archaeon; assembly: GCA_963786915.1. Taxonomy (GTDB): domain Archaea; phylum Thermoproteota; class Nitrososphaeria; order Nitrososphaerales; family Nitrososphaeraceae; genus Nitrososphaera. Next base: position 122,215 of record CAWBAU010000003.1, on the reverse strand, counting down.
CAACAACAACAACAACAACAATCATCCTAGCAGGATACAACGATTGACAAGGACAATTTCTCATTAAACAGATAATAGAGTCCACCTTCCATCTTGATGCAGCAGTAGTGGGAATATCTTGGGGTTCCGTTTTTTTGAGAGCCACGCTCAACGCTTCTATCTTTATAGTGATGTATATGACAGTATTATTTATTATCAACAGGCATAGGTTTGTATTTTATAGTTTTCCAAGATATCATAAGGGCACTAGTTCAAGCAAGCCAAACAGGCTAATATCATATCTTTTATTTTTGGATGTAAAATAAGTTGCAGTCCATCACTGCCGCTACCTTCTTTACGTCATTTTGGATTTCTGTACCCACCAGAGATTAAATATCCTCTCGCACTAATCAAATATTCTATCACATTCCAGCCATACCTGCTCATGGCCGTTTGACTCATACAATTCTTCATATTTCATTCTCAGCTGGTTTTTCTCTCTCATTCAGGCCTAGTTTATTTCAACAAGAACATCTTTGTTGCACGGCGACCATCAATTGTCAAGTCATTCTTGGCAGTAAAGCTCTTGCTTTAAAATGGGTGGTATACTATGCGGTTCCTTATAGTGCCTAGTCTTTCTATCGTTATTTCTACCACGTCTCCGTCCTTTAGATATTTTGGCTCTTTCATTGACATTGCTACTCCAGCTGGTGTTCCTGTCGAAATGATGTCACCTGGCTCAAGCGTCATGGTCACGCTAAGGGAAGAAATTATCCGCCTAATTGGAATAACCATGTTTGAACTTGATGAGTCTTGCCGTGTTTCGCCATTAACTTTGGTTGTTATGTGGAGGTTCTGAGGATCTGAGATCTCGTCCTTGGTCGTTATCCACGGTCCGCATGGAGCAAAAGTATCGATTCCCTTGCCTCGAGTAAACTGCTTGTCCTTGAACTGAATATCTCTTGCTGAAACGTCATGTAGTATCATGTATCCAAAGACAGAATCAAGTGCCGTATCTTCTGGCACCTTCTTTGTCTCTTTGCCAATAATAACTGCAATCTCGGCTTCATAGTCAAGGCGAGTTACGAATGACGGGCAGATGATGTCTTTGAACGGCTCGTTAAGAGCTGTTCTTGGCTTCAGGAATATCACGGGCTCGTCTGAAGGCGTGAGCCCTGCGTCACGTGCATGATCGTAGTAGTTAAAGGCAAGGCAGACTATCTTTGGAGGGTTTGGGATCGGCACCAAGAGCTCTACATCGCTCACTTTGTGATTGAATTTGAGCTTAGCCTTGTGGTGCTTGACCTCGTCAAGCCACCCCTTGAACACAAAGTCCTTGATGTTTAGGGGGACAGGTATGCCTGTCTGCTGCTGTATTTCCGACCTTGTGACAATGCTTTTTCCATCGTCGGATATGATGCTGTATGTTTCCTTTATCTTGCTATCTCGGATTCTTGCTACCCTCATTGTCCATTTACCTGTGCGTCATTATTGCAATTTGATTACCGTCGATTCTACAAAACCCGAATCTCACGAACTGGACCCGTGCGTCAGGCTCAAGGCGGGACGTAAAAGATTCTGCAAAACCTTGCGAAATTTCAAGGCTGTTAGTATTGTACTGCTCATCGCTCAAGTAGAGTTCCTTGGGAATCATGACCTTGTAGTCAATTATATCATTCTTTGCAATCCACTGTATTTTCGGCATGGATTGCCGGATCTCGTCACCATATACCTCAGCGGTTATTCCCAAGCGGGCGCCATTCTTCCAATCTATACTTGCTACCTTGACGTTATACAATTCAATGAGCCGAATTTCGTCCCCTACCTTTAGCCTTGCTGCGTCATCTTCAGAGATATAGAACCGGTCACCAACGTTCACCCTCCTTGTCCCAAGGTTGGTTTCAGTAGGATGGTTCTTGAGTATGACCTCCATTTCCAGACCCCCCCTGACATGCATTTCGACAGGGTTTTTCACAAAGAACAGTCTCAGAGATATTGGATCTATTGTCTTCCTGTTGAAAGCTTCAAGGCTTTCAAATGGAGGCTTGGTTTCTGCAAGCGTAAGACCAAGCGATAGCACAAATTTGCGTATCGCCTCGGGCATAAAGCCCCTCCTTCGAAGCGCAGCAAGTGTTGGGAGTCGGGGGTCATCCCAGCTTCTAATTATGCCATTCTCTATAAGCGGCTTAATCTTTCGCTTTGAAACTGGAATTCCTTCGAACTCTAACCTTGAAAATTCAATAAGGTATGGCTTTCTCAAACCGAGCCTGTCAAGAATTACAAAATAGAGCGCGTTGCGAAGCTCATATTCTTTCGTCCTCAGAGCGTGCGTTACGCCATCGATGCTGTCTTCAATTGGAGCCGCAAAATCATAGGTCGGCCAGACCCGCACTCTGTTGCCCACCTTAGGATGATCACACTCTATTATCCTGAAAAGCGCAGGATCACGCATAGCAGTATTTGGGTCCGCCATCTCGCCCTTGAACCGCACAATGGCTTCATTCTGCTCATACGAGCCATCAAACAATTTTCCAATTCTATCAAGTGCAGTTGCAGGGTCTCTCCTACACTCGCAGGGCGCGCCTCTTGCGCGGAGGTCATGTATTTTCTCTTGGCTACACACGCATACGTAAGCGCCGCCCAGCTCGATCAGCTTTCTTCCATAATTATGCAAAAGATCAATATCGTCTGAAGTATTCTTGACAATATCAGGCTTGACTCCAAGCCATTTCAGCCCCTCAGCTATGGCGAGATAATATTCCACCTTTTCATGGAGGGGGTTGGTATCATCAAAGCGGAGAATCAGCTTGCCGCCGTACATTCGGGCATACTCTTCGTCAATTATAGCCGCCTTTGCATGTCCAATATGTGGGTAACCGTTTGGCTCCGGCGGAAATCGAGTAACCACCCTGCCATATAAGGCTCCTTCAAGCGGAGGCAGTTGTTGTTGTTGATGCTCTGCTACCTGCTTTTTTGCATCTACCTTCCTCGGTGCAAGCTCTTCAAGAAGCGATTCTTGATCTGCAAGAGAAAGTGTATTTATTTGCTGCACAATTGCCTTGATTTCGGAGATAAGCGACTTTATCTGGCTACGCAGTTCTGGCTTCAAGCCGACAAACTTGGCGATTACTGCGTCAGATTGTGCCTTGCCGCAATGCTCAACTGAATTTTTCAGTGCAATGATTTTGATGAGTTTCTCAATATCCGCATCGATTGACACGTATTACTACAGACTCCTGCCCACTACAAAATCTGCTGAGAACTGAAGAGATCTTCTGGCATCAGAGTTACTATAACCTTCAATTGACTTGACTGCTTCATGCAAGTATCTTCTTGCCTCGTTCCTCACGTCCTGCTCTATGCCAATACGAGAGATGACCCTGACAGCCTCCTGGATATCTTGGCTCAAGGCCCTCCCTCCGGTACCAAATACCCTCTTGATCTTTTCGGAGTCTTCTTTGTTGGCATTTTTCAGCGCAAGCAATATTGGATATGTCTTTTTACCTTCTCGAATGTCATTGCCGGCGGCCTTGCCTGTCAGCTTAGGGTCGCCTATCACACCTATTAGATCATCTACCAACTGGAAAGCAATACCGATGTTGCGGCCAAAAGAAGAGAGGTTTCTGATATCAACGGTGGTGTGATTTGCAGATGACAGCACGCCAAGTGCGCACGATACTTCAAAGAGCGTAGCAGTCTTTTTGCCAATCATGTCGATATATTGCTGTACGCTTGGAAATTTTGCACTTGAAGCCACTTCTACATCTATTGCCTGTCCCTCGCATATCTCAGTGCATGCAAATGAAATGTGTTCTACCATGTCAATTATCGACTTGTCTGAAATCCCTGCCTTTCTACAGTTAAACGTCAACAGCTCAAACGCTTTTGAGAATAGAATGTCGCCAGATAGGATTGCAAGCGGCATGCCATAGTATCTGTGCACAGTTGCAGTGCCGTGCCGCATTTCATCATTGTCCATGATGTCGTCATGTACCAGCGTAAAATTATGAACAAGCTCTACTGCAGCTGCTGCGGGCAGGGCTCTCTCAGCGCTTCCACCTAGCATTTCGCAGCACTTAAGTACCATGAATGGCCGCAAGCGCTTACCTCCTGTGCGGATGTAATGCGATGAAGCCTGGTAAAGCTCTTTTGGCTTGCCTTCTATGAAGGCAAGTATAAAGTTGTTCACGGTAGAAGCATAAGATTCCAGCTCGCTTTTGATGCTGTCTGCCTTCATGTACGGCTACTAACCTCATGTGCTAGCATTCCTGTCAATATATATCTTGAGCTAGCAAGTGCAGCGATGTTTTTGGCTCCAACAAGGAACATGGTGCTTTTAAGCTCTGCAAGAATTGTATCGGCAAATGCAAACAGGCTTTCGCGCGACTGCGCAGACTGTTTGAAGGAATGGATATGCCATTGCGGCCATGCTGGCACCAAGCGCTACACACTTTGCAATTTCCAGCCCATTGCGCAGTCCACCGGATGCGATGAGCGGCAATTTCACTGCGTGTCTAACCTCTAAGAGGCTGGACGCTGTCGGAATACCCCAGTCCCAGAACACCTCACCAAGGTGCTTCTTGAGGTCATCTTTGAGTGACTCTGCCCGCAACTTTTCAACACCCGCCCAACTAGTGCCGCCAGCGCCGGCGATATTGATCGCGGAAACATTGGCCATCTCCAGTTTGATCGCAACCTCCTTTGAAATCCCTGCACCCACCTCCTTGACTATCAGTGGTACATCTATGGTCTTGGCAAGCTCTGAAATGTGGGCGAGAACTCCCTTATAGCGCGGCTCACCCTCTGGCTGTACAAGCTCCTGCAGCGGGTTCAGGTGCACCACTAGCGCATTTGCCCCAATCATTTTCACTATTCTTCTAGCTTCGTCTACCGTGAACCCCTTAGAAAGTTGTGCCCCACCGATGTTTGCTATTAGGAATGCATTTGGCGCATTCTTTCTTGCTATCGAATAAGTGGCAGCTCAGCTCTTCACTTTTGAGACCTGCCCTCTGGCTTCCGAGCCCCATGCCAAAGCCATATTTTTCTGCGAGCTCACCAAGCCTGCCGTTGATGACAGTTGCCTCGTCTGTGCCGCCAGTCATAGAATCGATTATAATTGGTGCAGAGAACCTTTTCCTAAGAAAAGTCATAGAAGTGTCAATATCATCATAGTTCATTTCAGGCAGCGCGTTATGCACTAGCCTGACGTATTCCAAGTATGTCGAAGTAGTTTTAGCTTGTACGTTCTGCTGAAGCGGAATATCTATCCCTTCTTTTTTGCGCTTCTTGATCACCTCAACATCAGAGGGCGTGTCAAAAGTGTCTGGCAACTACATCTTTCTCCCCTTTACTACTGTGCCGACCTTCAGCGTACCTTCTGCTCGCCTCTATAATGCGTTCAGGTATAAGTCCGTTAATCATCATTACATCCATTCCGTGTGATGCAATCTTAAATGCTTCTGTAACCTTTCTTTTCATTCCACCCGTTGCGTCCGTGGCTGATGCCTTGAAGAACTCAATTGATTTTCTCTTGCCTGTGACCTGTATCTCGCTTACAAGTTCTCTGCTAACGCTGTCTTTATATATTCCATCGACATTGGTTGCAAAAATGATCCTTAAGGGTCGCAATACTCTTGCCATGATCGTCATGAGTGCGTCACCGGATAGGATGGAATATTTGGTACCTTCAACATGCACTACGTCGCCAAACGTTACCGGTATTACCTTTGACTGGGCCATCGTATAGATGTGCTTTATATTTGCTACAATTGGCTTGTGGCCCGTCGTAAGAGCAGACGGTAGCATGCCGTATGGATTAAGCCCCATCCTTATCATGGAATTGACGATTATCTGGTTGAGTGCGATCATTGACTCATGCACTATGGAAACTCCATGGATGTCGTAATTGGCTGACTTGGTATGCATGTCATATTTTACCGACCAATAGTGACCAAATGAGCCGCCGCCGTGGACAATTATGATGGGAACACCTAATTGCGTCAGAGCACGCGAAATGCTATCTATTGCATCGATATTAGCTGCAAGCGGCCTTTCCTTAGAGGTGACAACAGAGCCGCCCAGCTTGATAAGAGTAAGTTCTTGCAACAACAAAGAGATACTTTTTGAAGTGAATTTAAGTTTTGACTTGGCTTTCTACTCCTCCATCGTACTAAATAATAATACTACGGTTCGAATCAGATACATCGGCAAAGCAGTTGCACTGCTTTGACCTACTCAAGCTCTGATAGTTACCTCCGACCACAAGTATAGGTATTGAAAAAGACAAGAGGTCTTAAAAAAGGATCAGATCGAAAGCACACTCATCTTCTTTTTCTGAGTCCACATATAAGAAAAGTGCAAGATGCTCCTAAGCCACTCACCGACCAAACTGTTGATGAGCAACAGTATTTGTTTGAGCAGCACAGGGCAGGTCTTAGAGCTAGTAGCGGCAAAGGTCAAAAGAAAAGGTTACAGCGAGCTCGGCACACAACCATGATCATAGCCTTGCAGAACTCTTTTCTTCAATCTTTATAGCAGACATGTTGCATTGCTTTACAATGGCAAGCAGCGAAGGACCCAGAATATTGTGGGAACAGCTGAAGGGCAAGAAGGTAAAGACAAACGATGGTCATGATGTTGGTGAGATTAAAGAGCTGACACAAAACTATATGCGCCTAGAAAAGGGAATGGTTAACAAAGACAAGTCCTGGATCCCAAAGTATCTAGCCGATGCCTATGACGGCAAAGTTCTCTGGCTCGTGATCAGTAATGACGATCTCTCAAAAGGGTATTCATACATGACAGAGCCAGCTAGGGAGCAGTATGCACACGACTTTGAAGCATTCAAAGCGACACCTTACGGACAGAGGGCTGTCCAGCTTCCGGATTTTGAGCAGAACATACGTATGACAGAAGAAAAAAGGTCAAATACAAGCATAAACTCCGACGATGAATACAAGAATATCCGAAATCTAGAATAGTGATACATCTAGAAAAGATAGAGCAAGAGTTCTTTTAGCCGTCTTACATGCCGCCTAGCTAGTCCAGACAGAGATGTCATTGAATTAGCAAGATTAAAAATCAATTATTTCAGCATACCAGAGGCTGAATGTTCTTTTAGAAGAATACCACATCTCGCTGCATACAGCAGCCTAATGGCAATTTTGTTATTTTGTTACAAGCAAAAACATTTTTTTCTAAAGGCTTTGAGATATATCTTGACAAATAGAATATTAATTGATCCCTTACTGCCTGCAAGAATTGATGGTCCCAATCTGATGTTTAGAACATCATCATCTCGATAGCAGATTGCAGCTGCATGATACCATAAGACACAATTTTCTATCTATATTCTAATGGAGTGAGTAATTAGAGCTTTCATAAATTATGGTGCGTGCCAGCAATAACTCTCCTTCTGTTCTAAGTGGGATTCTGCTGAGCAGCCAACCTGAGCAGGTGCAGGACCTTGTGCTCTGTTTGGCCTTGCTCCACCCGGGTCAGCAGTTTCATTCCAGTATCAGAGACCTCAGGCTATTCACCATCATCGTAGCAACCTGACTGGATATCTTTTCTGTTCCGTTGCCAGCCGTCTCCGGCTAATTATCGCTAATTCGGGTGCCTGCAGTGAGGGAGGAGTTTCCTCTCTTTCGAGTGACCCACCCACTGGCTCGCACATAGTGTCAATGGACGGAATTGATATTAAAACCTAGGCGTTACCTAGTAGTCTTCTTCTTAAAGAAGTTTCCCAGTTGAGGAAAATACTCTTTTTCCAATTCAACCACTTGCTCTTCTGTTTCTGCATCTGCATAGTCATCTAGAAGATCTGCATTGAGCTCAAGAAATGTGTGACCCCACTTGAACTTGTCCATCATTTTTGCAGCAAGCTCCTTTTCATTCAAGATATAGAGTGCACCTGCAAGGGCCTCTACGCTCGATAGCTTGCCCAGATTGGCATAGTTGGTGGGGTTCGCGGCCAGCATCGCAGGGAGCCTTCTCGCTATTCCCTGAGCAGCAAGGCGTTGATGCTTTAGCACCTCGTCTGCGCGTTCCCATGAGCAGTCAATAGCGCATACAGAATCTGCTACTGTCTGGTCATATTTCAAAATAGGAGCTTCTGAGAACGGGTTGAGTACAATAGTTGTCCTTGAGATAAACTTGACCGGTGATGCTAAGCGGAACCTGACCAGCTTGGCTGCAGTGCACTTGAACGGATCGTCTTGGTGGAGCATGTAGATTAGCGGCTTCATGCTATATCATGTTTAGCCAAGATCATTAAAGTTTTTATTCACTTGACTTTCACTTGTTGCGTGCCGCCGGCGATATCTACAATCCATTTTCCATTCGAACTAAAAAAAGATCAGCTAGAAGCTGTCAAAGCATGGGTTGACAAAGGCTGCCGTGGATCTGTCATCTTCAGCACAGGCACCGGCAAGACAGAGATTGCATTTGAATGTGCAAGGTGGGCAGCTAAGCTGTCAGGACAGGATCGCTTTACGATATTGTTTCTAGTTCCAAGAATAGTGCTGATAGAGCAAAACGTCAGGCGTCTTCGGCGTTACGGCATTTCTGATGATCACATCGGCATTTACTATGGTGAGCGCAAGGATATCAGAGAGATCACCATCAGCACGTACCAAAGCGCCATCAATAATCACAACCTAATAAGAAGTGCCAAGATGGTAATACTTGATGAAGTCCATCTTGTTAGCGAAAGCGCAGTTGCATTTGACAGCATCTTTGATATTATTGTAGAAGATTCGCGCAAGGCGATTCTAGGACTCACTGCGACCATAAATGAAAAGGACCCAAAATATCAAACAATCTTGACTGTAGTACCGCCTGTCAAGAAATACATGATCAAAGATGCAGTCACAGACGGCAGGCTCGCCAAACCTATCGTCAAGCCAGTAGAAGTCAGCTTTACGTCGGAGGAGCAAAAAAGCTATGACAATGCAAGTACAGCAATAAAGGACATCTCAAGAAAGCTTCAGGCCTATGATCCGGTCAAGATGACCAAGATACTAATGCGGGGAGGGTCGCGGGCATCAATGGCAAAAATATGGTTTGCTCATGTGCGAAAACGTAAAGAATTACTCAGCGCCACTAAACAGAAGCTTCTCAAGGCAGCCGAGCTTGTCAAGAGGCATATAGGCGAGCGCATCATGATCTTTAGCGAAACTATCGACTCAATTCAACAACTAAAGGCCATATTAGAAGCAAATGGAATACCAGCCCAAACAATACACAACGGAATCAAACCAAAGGAAAGGAAGCAGATCTTGGAAAGCTGGGGTAAAGATTATTTTCCATTACTGTCGGTCCACACGCTTGAAATTGGGTACGATGTGCCGCAGGTCGGTATTGCAATAATTATTGCTAGCACATCTAATATGAACCAAGTTGCGCAGAGGATTGGACGGGTAGTAAGGAAAGTGGATGGAAAGGATCAGGCGCTCGTATATGTAGTCTACGTTAGTGGTACCAAAGATGACAATGTGCTAAAGGTGGTCCGGGCGGCAGTTGAAAAGGAAGATGAAAGAACAGCGACTATTCGCGTCCCGAAGGGTAAGAGGCCTACGCAGGGTCAAAAGACTATCACAAAATTCTCATAGGTCCATGCAGGTAGACAACATACCGCCCACATGTTCAAAGTATGAATCGATGTCCATCTCGACTACCTTACCTGCATCAATATTTATGATATATGTTATGTGTAACCGACCATTTAGAATCTCATCTTCAGTCACAGGTGGATTCTTGTAATACTTATCACACAGTACTTTGACTTTTTTAATTTCACTTGGTCTTCTGTCTCGAGGCGGACGCCTGAATAGGGACGGTATCGGAAGGATGCTGACAGGCGGAGTGGCCAAGACGAACTGATTTGCATACTTGCTATAGCGTGCTATCTTGCTTGCAATCCTTGCAGCATAGTAGGAGAGAGGATCGAGTGCATGCTCTGGGGGAATAAAGCCCGTCTCAATTTCAACAATGGCTGCGCCGTCCCCCTTTTCTGCATACAGGTCACAGATCAAAATGTCTGTTAGCTGCTTCTCAACGTCGACTTTATAGCCGTAGCGGATCAAGTGCTTGGCGCATACAAGCTCCATCGCGGAATGATTTATCTTGACAAGGTTTCTCATGTAAAGCTCAATCAGTTTGTTCTTTACAAAGTTCATTCTCTCCACTATTTCTTCAGGTTCACCTGCTGACATTCTGCTAGAGAGTGATGTCACATCTGCAACAAAGCGCTGTATATCCAATTATCACAACAATATAGCCAAGTATGGTTTTAAAGGTGATGATGCTCAATTCGCAACATTAAAAATTCCCCAAAAGCCATGCATATATTATAATGTCACTCTCAACAATCAATAAGATAACAATCCTTGGCTCAGGTATTATGGGTCACGGCATTGCTCAGGTATCTGCAATGGCCGGCTACAATATAGCCTTGCGCGACATCGAGCAGTCTTTTCTTGACAAAGCAATGGAGAAAATAAAATGGTCGCTCAACAAGCTAGTCGAAAAACACAGGCTGTCTCAGACAGAGGCTGACGAGATCTTTGCTAGAATCACACCCGTTGTTGACCTGGAGCAGGCACTCAAGGGTGCAGACCTGCTTATTGAAGCAGTACCAGAGGAGATGAACTTGAAGAGGAAGGTGTATGCAGAGGTTGACAACTTTGCAGAGAGCAGGACGCTTTTTGCTTCAAATACAAGCACTCTTCCAATCACAGAAATGGCTGAACTGACAAGCAGGCCGGACCGCTTTATCGGGCTTCACTTTTTCAACCCACCGCAGCTGATGCCTTTAGTCGAAGTGATACCGGGCGGCAAAACGAACCGCAGTATGATTGACATGGCAACAGGTCTTGTGCAAAAGATTGGCAAGCAGCCAGTGCTCTGTAAAAAAGACGTGGCTGGCTTTATTGTCAACCGCATTTTTATACCGCTTGTTCACGAAGCCGTATACTGCCAAGAAAGAGACAATGTTCCAATGACTACTATAGATTCGGCAGTCAAGTTCAAGATATTATTCCCGATGGGCATATTTGAGCTTGCCGACTATAGTGGCCTTGACGTAATACACAAAGCGACTGTCGAGATGCATTCTCGAGACAAGAAAGTCATCCGGCCCCATCCCAAGATAAAGCAGATGTTTGAAGAAAAGAATCTGGGCCAAAAGTCTGGCAAGGGCTTTTATGAATACAAGGGTGACAAGTACGAGCGCATAAACCTAACAGAGCAAGAGGCTGGAAAGTACAATCCAATTACGCTCATCGGAGTGGCTGCCAACAATGCCGCGTGGCTTATTTCAAACAGCGTGTGTAGCAAAGAAGATTTGGAAAAGGCGCTCAAGCTTGGCATGGGGTTGAAAAAGGAGCTGTTCACCACAGTACAGGAATTTGGAGTCAAGACTATCGTTCGTAATCTGCAAGACTTGGCTGCAAAATATGGGCCGTTCTATGATCCTGATCCATATTTGGTCAACTATCCAGATTAGCAGTTCTTTCGATAGTAGTCAATCTTAGGAACATTCGGTTACACGATAAAATCAGAGGTCATTGAATTTTACTTGCGATACATCTAAGACTTACTATTATTCAGATGAAGGACTCAGAGAACACACGGCGCAGCGAATAGATCATGAAGATTACAGACATGCAAGACGGTTAATCATTTAGATCCATGAGCCTAAATCGCTAGCCGCTGTTGCATCTTGAGGCCAATGGCAGGAGTATTCTGGCAGAGTACTGCATGAAATAATGCAATGCTCCATTTGGGACATTAACAAATCACTTTTGCAAATTTCTCCTTCCTTAACTTCTATGAGCAATAGGGATATACTTTTGTTATTACAGCAACAAGCCAGTGGATGCTATCCATACCGTATCATGATCTGATAGCCTGTATATATCTCTTCAAGCATCAGTTCTTGTTTCTATGATCTTGCTTTCACAGTAGTAGCAAGTATCATTTCTACTGCTGTCTTTGCATCTTTTGCAACAGTTATTGAGACCCTGTTGCGTTCATCCAAAAACTTACCGCCATAAATATCTGCTACACCTCCACTTCCCGATATCGCTACCATTGTCTTCTTAGTCATGTAGCCTACACCTAGCTCAATAAGCGTTCCTACACCGCCACCCACTGCGATTATCCCATCGGCTGAAGATGCAACGACAAAATCTCTTGCGTAACCTATGCCAGTGCATACTACAATGTCGCAATATTCATTTGCATACAAGAACTCCTCCTGCGGTATTATACCAACTGTAGTGCCGCCGTTGTCTTTTGCTCCCATGCATGCAGATTCCATTACACCTCCAAGCCCTCCACAGATCAGCACTGCACCAGCATGTGCAATTTCCTTGCCGACTTCATATGCCATCTTGCTTGCAATGTTGGTACATCTGTCCTTGTTGTAGCCAATCACAGCAATCTGTAGCTTGCGCACAGGCCTGAGCAATCATCGTCTGAATTATAGTTTTCGTAGTTAGTCGTTTTACGGCATAGATAAGAAAAAAGGTTAAATCAAAAAGTGAAACAAGAGTGCCAAATCTACACTTATATACTCGATATTCTGCTTGCTCTGGTAATGATTGTGACAAATCGACTTTGCTGATTCCACTCTAAGTTGCTGGTGATGTCAAACTTCATTGATAAAACAATACAGCACTTCAAAATATACCCGTAAAAACCTTTTGAGGCCATATTCGCAGAGGTTTAATTAACTTAGAAGGTATGCCTTAAGGACAAATAGACAAATTGAAGTTTTTTATTTTTGCATTCTTTGCCAAGCAGAGGAGTAGGAAGACGAGCTTAGAGGTTTTTGATATGACGAAGGCTCCAGATATTAGAAGTGTTCCTGCCATTTCCTGCTATTGCAGTGCCTATAACAACCAAAACTTAAAACAGTAAGAGGAGAAATCATGATATGAAGTTCCGCGATAGGATTGATGCTGGCAATCTCCTTGCAGAAAGGCTGGCGGAGAATGGGTATACCCCTGCGATAGTACTTGGCATTCCGCGCGGAGGCGTCATGCTAGCGGATATTGTAGCCAAGAAGCTTGCCGCAGACTTTGACATTGTGATACCAAGAAAGCTAGGTGCGCCGGAAAATGAAGAGCTTGCGATAGGGGCAGTGATGGAGGACGGCACTTCATACATTAATAGTTATATCGTAAATGCGCTGCGAATATCACAGGACTATATCGAAGGCGAAAGGATACGCCAGGCCGCAGAAATCAGGCGCAGATCTACAGCATATAGAAGGCCGGATCTTAATTATAAGATTGCAGGCAAAAACGTCATTCTAGTTGATGATGGCATTGCCACAGGTGCTACAGTCATTGCGTCTGCAAGGTGGGCAAGAAAGCATCATCCATCAAGCCTTACTATTGCGGTTCCCGTCGCCCCCTCTCAATCTGTAGAGGTGCTAGAACAGGAGTCCGACTCTGTTATTGTACTGCACATGCCCCACGATTTCGGATCAGTTGGACAGTTTTATGAAGAGTTTGGACCGGTCTCCGACAATCAGGTGACCCAGATCATGCGTTCAAGAGGACTGCTGCTGTAGAACTAATATATGGCGTGAATATTCTCAAAATTGAATGGAATTTCGCATCAAAGACCCTACACTTGCCAAAGAAGGCAAGAACCGTATCGACTGGGCAGAAGCTCACATGCCTGTACTGGTTGCACTGCGTCAGAAATACGAAAAGACTAAGCCTCTCAAAGGGATAAGGGTTGCAGGTTGTCTACATGTTACAAAGGAAACTGGAGTCCTTGTTAGGACTCTCAAGGCTGCCGGCGCCGAGCTGTCATGGTGTGGCTGCAATCCATTGAGCACACAGGATGATGTTGCTCGCCTCCCTAGCTCAGGATGAAGGTATTTCGATATTTGCAAGCAGAGGCGTGACGCAGCAGGAATATTATGATGATATCCATTCTGCTATGATGATCGAACCAAACATCACCATTGACGATGGCGCAGATCTGACTGTTGAAATGCACAAGAAAAATTCTAACTCGATGAGAGGAGGCACTGAAGAAACGACGACCGGCGTCATCAGGTTGCGGGCTATGCAAAAGGCGGGCAAGCTAATGTATCCAATTATTGCTGTTAATGATGCTGAAACAAAGCACGACTTTGACAACATTTATGGAACTGGCCAGTCAGCCTTGGATGGTATAATACGCGCAACTAACGTTCTAATTGCCGGTAAGAATGTAGTTGTTGCTGGCTATGGCCACGTGGGCAAAGGCATTTCCCGGCGTGCGGCGGGCCTTGGTGCCAATGTCATTGTTACAGAGGTTGATCCAATAGCTGCCCTCAAAGCCAAGATGGACGGCTATTCTGTGGCCAGGATGGAAAAGGCAGCCGAAATAGGCGATATTTTCATCACTACAACAGGTTGCAAGGATGTTATTATTGACAAGGACATTGCCAAGATGAAAGACGGTGCAATATTGGCAAATGCGGGTCATTTTAATGTTGAAATTTCTATACCAGCGATTGAAAAACAAGCAGTACAGCAAAGCAAGATCGGCGAAAACATAATGCAGTATAATCTAAAGAATGGCAGTAGGATATACCTGCTCGGAGAGGGTCGGCTCGTAAACCTGGCTGCAGCAGAAGGCCACCCCTCAGAGGTCATGGATATGAGCTTTGCCAACCAGTTCTTATCAGTAATCAAGCTAGCACAGCAAGGAGATACGATGAAGCCGTTAGTATACGATATCGACAGGAGCCAAGATCAGGAAATCGCACTTGCCAAGCTGCAGTCAATGAGCATCGAGATTGATTCGCTAACATCTCCACAAAAAGTATACCTTGAAGGTTTCAATGAAGGGACATAGTATTAATTATCGTCGTGCCAAGACCACAAAAAGGCGGATGGGTGGTCTAGCCTGGTCAGGATACCTGTCTCACACACAGGTGGTCGAGAGTTCAAATCTCTCCCCATCCACTTTTTCTATATCAGAGAACTATTCAGACTATGTGCAACGATAACATGTGACAGACCAGCATGAAATCATCAAAAATGATTTTCTGAACTTTACAAATTATCGATCATCAAACAATTAACATTCGTGTAACTAATAATGTGGATGATAGATAATTGGTTCTTCTCAATTCCTCCTAGAAAAAGGAGATTATTACGTTGTTAAGACTGCTTATATTCGAAAAGTGGAACTCGTAGAATGTTATGAGATAGTCGAAAAGACATTGAGGTTTTAGTTACTTCTTGGCTCCCAGCGTCCTATTCTTTAGCCTCATTTGGCTGCCGTGGCACTTCCTACACCTTGTAGTTGAGATGGGATTCTTGGATCCGCACTTGAAGCATATCTTGAAGAACAACCTCCGCTGCTGTGCAATCTGTTTCTTTGCTCCATCCGTGATTGGCATTTATACTGTTCTTAATTCAAAGGAAGGCTCTTTTCTACCTTTCTGTTCTTATTATCTCGCAGAGATGTATAAGACAATCAGATTCTTCTTGTTGTCATCCTACATCGGTTCCTGCATTGCAGATAGTACGAATGGTATTGACCGTTACTGGCCATTTTTGACGTGTGCTTGCCCTGCCAAACTCTATAAAGCCACTTTCCCTTCTATACTACAATAACTTGATCTGTCGAGTCAAATTTTTGGTCTTATTTCTCTAAGAGTAAGAATACATTGCTCCGTCAACTGAAGGATATGAGATATACAAAAAAAGTTGACTAGGAGATTAGTTAGAATTAAGACAGACCTAATGAAACAACAAGTGATTAACTCTTCTATTTGCTATTTCAACATATTGCTTGTTTACATCATATCCCACAAACTGCCTTCCACTTTTTATAGCGGCAATACATGTGGAACCTATACCACAAAATGGATCGAGCACAACTTCATCTTTGAATGTATAAAGCTGTATGCAACGGTATGGAAGCTCAATTGGAAAAGGAGCTGGATGACCAACACGCGTTGCAGATTCTGCAGGAAAATCCCAGGTGCTCTTTGTAAATGTAAGAAATTCGTCCCTTGTTATAGTATTTTCTTTGTTATGCGAACTGCGAGAAAAACTTCCTTTAGAGAAGATTAGCACATATTCATGGACATCTCTCAATGTCGGATTAGATGCAGATTGCCAACTTCCCCACGCAGTCGAAACTCCAGAGCTTGCCAGCCTTATTCCAAATTATCTCGCCACGCATAAGAAAGCCTAACTCATGCATATCTTCGATTATGTAGCTATGTAGTGGAATGTACGGCTTTCTTCCTAAATTTGCAATATTGATGCATGCTCTCCCACCGTGCACAAGTACACGAAATGTCTCTTTAAAAACTTGCTTCAGCAAGCTTCGATATTCTTTTACACTCAAGTCTTGATTGTAATCCTTGCCAACATTGTATGGAGGAGAGGTAACCATAAGGTGAACGCTATATTCAGGTAGCTCGTCCATCTTTTCGCTGCTCTTACAAAACAGTTTGTTTAAGTTTTGGGGTTCTATATGATTCTCTTCATATTTACCATCACCATTAGTTTCTCCATTGTTTGTTGTGCTCTGTCTGTAAAGTTTACGGCTATAGAAGCTTGAAGAATCATGACTTTCCCTTTTTGAAACTCCATATCCTTGTGTTTCTGTTGAGATCCGTTTTCTCGATCGACTCACAGTCGATAGAACCTTTGATATCCATGGATAAGAATTTTGTCAGAGTAGACATCCTGATTCCTGTGTACGAATCATCACTTGATAGGAAATTATGGTAGTATCAGACCACATATGCTGGTTATTGATGATATGTTCTTTTCATATATCGATAGCTTACCCAATAATCAAAGGAGCTGAAATACTATCGCACGTAAGAGCAACAAGAATCATAGGAGGTTCGCTATGAGTTTTGCTGATAGATGGTGCAAAATGGAGGGTTCTAAATTTGGCACCACCAACAATACTGAATGCTAGGGGTTCTGTCTCTTTTAAGGGAATTTGGGCGTATAACTGTTAGTTAGACGCTGGTTATTACTATGATGGCAACAGTATTGGGAACCCAAGCTATGTGGAAACCTTTGACTACAGAAGCTCAAGGACGCGGATAAGTATCAGAGACCGGTTCTATTACTTGATCGATTGCATCCAAAAAAATGCAATTCAGCCTATAAAAATAAAGCATGATCCGTCGGGGTCAAATTAGTGGGGTCGAAGGGATCTGTCCTGATGCGGCTGTTGCCACTATCAATTGAACCCTTGACCCACGGGTTACTTCTTCTTTTCTACTGTTAATTTAGCCCTTTTATTAGATCTGGAGCCCGTTGCGATGCCTGGCTTCGCTACGACCCCACTAAGTAGCATCGTGCTATGGATAGAATAAAGATGTCTGTATAAGTCTTGCTAGAACAGAGGCTCAAGCGAGCTTGCATTCATCAGGTTCCTTCTGAGATCTCCGCCGACAAGCTGATTGCCATGAAGGTACCAATGCTGCAACTCAGGAAATAGCGGCAGATGCAATTCCTTGCCGCTATTTTTATCCAGGTAGTCTGCTATCAGAGTGTTGTTATAAGACCTTACCAGCTGGTGGGCCGCTGTCGGAACAATGAGGTAAAAGTCATCTAGTGTGCTATTTGCCATCAATTCCGGAATTGCGCCAAGCGCCTGACTTGTGTTTGCATTTTCAAGCAGTACATTCCTTTCAGTATTAAGCCACTCTTCTTCAAATTGTAAATTCAATAGAGTCACTGCCGCCTGCTGGAATGCTTTGTCAAAATTATTTTCTGAGGACTCGATTCCAACTATAAAGCCGTTCCAAATGCTGGTGGTGTCATTAATGGTGGGGGCAGTATGATTACGCGTAAATACCATCGCCTTTCCTGAAATTTTCTTATTTTCGACATTGAAATTGTAATCTACGTCATAGACTGGGACCAGATTAGTAGAATTGCCATCGCCATAAATCAACGCGTAAACCGACTCTGCAGAGTCGACAGTGTATGCATTCAGGTTTTTTGTCAATGTTGGCAAGACTTCACTTACAAAATACTGCTCCGGCGTCTTAAAGTTAGAAACAGCTATTGGGGCGTTTCCAAGGGACATTTCCCTGACCTTCTCCGCCGATATTATAGAACTGAAACAAATGCTATCTGTTTCGCAAAGCGATGTGCTAGGGAGAATGTACAAAGGCATGAACGGCTGAAAGACATATACAAGCGTGTTTTCATCTCCTCTTGCAAAGAATACAAAGCCAGTCATGGATTTGTATGGCCGGATTATCTGGAGATCTGCGCTCCAACCTTCAGGGATGAATGTAGTTGCAGCTTTTTCTTTTGGGTCTGCCCATTTAACAAAGCGACTCTCCTTTGGTGCTTGCGACTCTATTCTACCAATGTCGCTTGTATTGTTAAGTGCAAATTGGTAGCTCGCTACTGTAGATTGCATCCTTGTTTGAGTTTGTATGTATCAAGAAGTTGGATAGCTTGTCCATATTTTCAACTAGGGTGAAAGCAACTGTGCTAGATTGAGCACTTTTTGCATCCCACCAGTTAGAAGCAGTAACATCCTCTGCGGGTACTGAAGACGGGAGTGTTATTATATCTACTGGGCTTTCAGAAACATTCCAGTCACCCGGCAGAAATGCTACTGTCTGTTCAGCTGTCTGTCCTTCTGTAAATTCTGTATTTGACTCTTGGGCAGATACTAGAGGGCTTGCCAGCAACACCAGAACAAACACACAACAGGTTAGCCAACCATAACGAATCAACAAGTAGGGATCTACCTGCACAATAATTGGATTTAACAATTGACTCAGATTAATATTCTAATATTATCTTCTATGAGCTCATTTCGAAATCGATAAAGGATCTTACAGGCTAGCAGTAGGTGTTGACAGGAGAGACCCAGCTACGGGCAAGAAGGACTAGAATAAAGATTCTCAAAGCCATAGCAGATAAAAACGGTGTAGCTGGCTTTTCAGATATCAAGCTTTCTACAGGACTTTCTACAGGCTCTATCTACTACCATCTTGAGCGGATGGGCAACTATGTCACTAAGAGCTCAAAGGTACTACATGATCACAGAGGAGGGTCTGCAACTTTTGCGTGAAGTCGATCCCAAATATGCAGGCGTTACTCCGATTAAGGGAACAGAAGAGCAGGTGCAGCCAGAAGAAGATTCTGTCACATCAGAAGAAACCATCAGGCCGCCACGCCATTTGGGAGTGCGTCGATATGCATTTGTAGGCGTAGTGCTAACAGCCATTGCATTTGCTGCTGCAGGTCTGCTTACAGACTGGCAGGCTTTCTTTCTAAATGCAGGCGTCATCGCTTCGATAGCAAGTGCAGCCACAATTGCAGCAACATTTTTGATGATAAGATATTCTTATCCTGCAATCAGATACAGGGGCATGATGCTTTCAGTTTCGGCGCTTACAATCTTGCTTGCAGGGGTGTTTGTATTTTCAGGCGTCCAGTTCACTGGCGCGGCGCCTGTGCAGCCGTATGATAATTCGATGGATGCCCTGCTATCATCATATTCGCTACATTGGCAAATCAGATAGGTATGGCACGTGTCGAGTGCCTGAAAAAGTCCCTGGATATTCCTTCCTCTCTGATGTGAGCTTTAGTTTTTCAGTACAAATATGTCCTCCAGTTGTATCACACTTGTTCTGCTGTGTTAAAGTTGCAGAGAGCGGATCATTTAAACGTGCAAAAGAGTGTCATAATCTTCTCATCCAGCTAGCATATTGACAGACAGTAATAGGTCCCTAAAGTACCAGCCAAATCATCAAAACATCAACATACATTTAGACACGATGATTGGTTTATTGTTTTAAGATTTATAGATAGTAGCGAAGTTTACCGGCAGGCCTTAAATATTACCATTGCTTTTGGCATCCTTGTACCTGAATTTGTCTAGCTTAATCAACTGATGATACGACCCAAACTGCGAGCTGTCAATGCTGTCAAGCGATGAGTCCGGATCCTCGTTTTCATCAACAAACACCTTCAGAGTCCGATAGGTAGTAGAGCGCTGTACCGGTATCCTGCCAGCGGCTCTTATTAGTTGCCGGATCTCTTTTGGTCTCATCAGCTGACCATGCTGTGCACCCGCTGCTGTAGAAATACTCTCATTGATCAGAGTGCCGCCAAAATCGTTTACGCCGGCTGCAAGCAACAGCTGTGACATCCTCGCTCCTTCCTTAACCCATGATACCTGTATGTTAGATATGTGATTGTTTAACATTATCCTTGCCACAGCGTGCATCTTGACGACCTCGTTGCCATCTGCCCCTGGTCTGATTCCGTGAACAGTCTTGTGGTTGTACATTGGCGCTTCAGTGTGTACGAAGCTGAGGGGCACAAATTCTGTAAAGCCGTGCGTCTCCTTTTGGATGTTACGTAAAAGGTCAATGTGCTCAGCCTTATGGCGCGATGTTTCAACGTGGCCGTACATTATAGTCGAAGTAGTAGGTATTCCGAGAGCGTGAGCTTGCTTGATGACTGCTATCCAGTCTTTTACAGAAATCCTGCCCGGCGATATCATATCCCTGAGACTCTGATCAAGAATCTCTGCTCCAGATACCCGGCAGGCTCCCGACGCCAGCCTCTTTTAGCATTTTGAGGTATTCTGGCACAGGCGTTTCAGATCTTACTGCTCCATACATCACTTCTTCTGGTGAAAACGCGTGGATATGTATGTCTGGTAGTTGTTTCTTAACTGCCTTGCAGATGTCGATGTAGATACGCCCATCCATCTTGGGTGGCAGGCCGGCCTGTATGCACACCTCTGTGGCGCCAAGGCTTGCAGCTTCCTGCGCCCTTCTCACAATCTCCTCTGCAGGAAGAAAGTAGCCTTCCTCTTCGCGAAAGTCTCTACTGAACGCGCAAAAGCCACACTGCTTGATGCAGACGTTTGTAAAGTTAATGTTCCTGTTGACCACATATGTTGCATAATCACCCACAGTCCTTTTGCGGAGCTCATCTGCAACCATCACTGAAAGGTTCAGTTCAAGGCCAGTAGAATCAAAGAGTTCGACCGCCTCGTCTAGAGAGATGTCCTTAGCGCTTAGTGCCTTATCAAGTGCTGACGCGACCACAGGGTCAGCATTTTTAAGAAGTGAATCAATCATTGACATAATAATCCTCCTTTACCAATCCCGAGCTGTCAGCAACCAAGCTTGTATACTTTTGTAGTCGCTCCGATGTAATAAATCCACCTTTGAGGAATTCAGGATAGATTGGAAGACGTGCTCTGAGCCTGAGGCCTTTGCTTTCAGTTACCTTTCTTACTAGTCCAATTGAAGGCCAAGAAAACTCGGGGTTAACATGGTCAATTGTAACTGGCGATATGCCACCCCAGTCATTTATGCCAGCGGGTATGTAGCGGCCAAAGACATCAGGGCTGAGGTTTGGTGGCACTTGTATATTCATGCCCGGCGGAGCACTATCCTTGCTATAGCAACTGATCGAAGAAAATACTCCTGTGATGCTGGCGGAAAGAGCGCCATGCCGGTCTCCCGCTTGGGGGCAAAGTTCTGCATTATAACTTCCTGTATGTGGCCATACTCTTCGTGCAGTTGCCTTATCACAAAAAGCGAATCAATGAGATCTTCTTGTGTTTCACCTATGCCCACTAGCAGACCAGTAGTGATAGGGATCCCGAGTTCGCCAGCACTTTTAAGAGTCTTTATCCTTACCTTAGGGTTCTTACTGGGTGCATCTTGGTGAGGCATCCCCTTTTCCATCAGCCGCTCGCTTGATGTTTCAAGCATAAGTCCAAGGCTTACGTTGGTGTCTTTTAGCATCGACATTTCCTTTTTGGTCAGGCTGCCAGCATTAGTGTGTGGAAGCAATCCCGTTTTTTCAAGAACAAGTTCACTTATGCAGCGGATGTATTCAACAGTTGATGAATAGCCAAGGGAACGAAGCCATGTTTTTGCCTGCTCATATTTTTGCTCTGGCCGTTCACCAGTTACAAGCAACGCTTCTGTGCAGCGAAATTTTTTGCCGGCCTCTGCTATCGCAAGAACCTGAGTGGGGTTCAGCATCGAAAGCATTTGGTCGCTGGGTTCCTTCTTGTAGGTGCAGTAAGTGCATGCGTCACGGCAGAGATTTACTAGATTAATGAACACTTTTCTTGAATACGTGATTACGCCAGGCTTTGACATATCCCTTGTCCTGGCTGCGGCCATAAGCAACATGTCGGTTGGACATTCTGCCATCAATTGATATGCTTCACTTTTCGTCACTCCAGACTCCAAGAGATGGTCAAGCATCTCGGCAGACGGCATCAGGATGTATGAGCAAATGCAGTAGAATGAAAAGTGTACATCACTAATAAACAATTCATGTGAAGAATGTAAATTAGTATTTTATATCTAATAAACAATTATACTGCTAAGGAGACTCTTGCTGGCTAGGCCTTGCTGATAGAGTTGCGATAACTTCCATCGTCTGCCCGCCACGCAGGATCGTTAGTTTAAGATCATCACCTACTGACTTTTCAATTTCTATATAGGCCAAGATATCGTCGATCTTTCTTACTGTATTGTTATCGATCGCAAGTATCACATCCCCCCCAAGTTTCATTGATATACCATCAATGACTGCATCTTCTTCACCTCTTTGAATACCAGCCTTTTCAGCAGGGCTTCCGGATACTACATCCATGACCAAAAAACCACGAGGCTCATCTAGACCGAGGCGACTGGCTATGCCGGGCGTCATATCCATACCTGCAACCCCAAGCCATGGATGCTGATACGAACCTGTCGTGATAAGCGATGGCACGACCTGTGCTATTGTGTTTGACGGAATAGCAAAGCCAACGCCGGCAAACTGGCCTGTCGTAGAAAAGATAGCAGAATTAATGCCTATCACCTCACCCCTCATATTGAGTAGCGGACCGCCGGAGTTGCCGGGATTGATAGGGGCATCAGTTTGGATAATATCAGGTATCGTGAAACCGTCGTCTTCCTGGGCAGGGATCTGCCTGCCTACTCCACTGACGATGCCAGTGCTCATAGAGCCGGAAAGCCCGAAGGGATTGCCAATTGCAGCCACACGCTCTCCTACTCTGACCTTAGACGAGTCAGCAAGCGACAGGGGGAGGAGTTTTTCCTTCGATACCTCTTTTACATAAAGCACTGCAATATCTGCAGACGGGTCTGAACCTATCAGTGAGGCGCGATATACACTGCCATCTTGAAACGTCACATCCAACCTGTCACCTCCGCCGCTGACAACGTGATGATTTGTAATGATGTGACCATTATCGTCATATACAAACCCCGATCCGAGCCGAGACTCAAAGAGATCTATTTCGTTGCTATCAGTTATTTGAACGACCGACTTTTCCACATTCTGGAAAAGATCTGGCAAGGTCAGCTCTGTGTCAGAAGCTTTGACGATGCCCACTTGACCTACCTGAAATGCGTTGTCGCTAAGACCCCTCCTTCCATCTGTAGTCGTTTGCATCAGATCACCTACAAATGGCAAGTTGCCGCCTAAATAGTCAAGATCTGTGAACTGCAAATATGCAAACAAGATCGCAATAGCAGCCACAACGATTGACACGGCCAGAATAGCCTTGTTCAATATTGAGAAAAAATTGTGGCATATTATTCTAATAATCTTTTGCCCGATTGAAAAATTGTGGCGTGTGCACCTACAACTACTACTACTGTTTGCTGACGTATGGTGCACTTAACTCAACTTTCGGCTCTTCTTCAAGGAATTCCACCAAGCGTGTGTAGTGTAGCAGAAATTCCCTACCCTTTGTAGTGATCCTGTATACTACTCCATCTGAAGAAGACACATCCTGTGTGATCAGCCTCTTTCCGATCAGCTCTCCGAGGTAAAGGTGTACTTGCTCATAGCTGAGGTTTGCTCTGTACATTATGTGAGTCTTTTTTATTCCAGAGGTAGCAAGCGCTAGCACGTCGCCCATTATCTGAATCTTTCCTCTATTGTTTTTGCGTTCGTACATCATTTCCCTATTCTTTCGGTTGTTTGATAGATTAGGTGTATGGCGGAACAGTCGTTTCAGGCTCCTATTCCACCTAATTATAAAAGATATTTATCTTATTAATTCTTATAATATAGGATTTTGGTTATTGCTTATAGTATATTTTCTGTCGCGCCAACTAACTGCGCCTTTCTTTTTTGCATCGACAATTGCAGACATAAAGCTGAATGAAATAAGTGCCCCACTCAACGGAGCAGCAAATGCATACAGAGGACTTTCAAATACGGTCAGTCGACACTGCACGGCAGTAGTAACAATTATCAAAGCAATGGCTGATAGTTGTAGTCCAAACAGTATATGAAATGATGCATTCCCAGCAAAGCTGGCTACTGGCAGGTATGGCAGAGATACAAATGGTGCAAAGAGGATAAAAAATACTGCCATGACCATCATATAGGCACCCACTTTGTCTTGATAGTAAACAGGTATCATAAAGCGGCGAAGGCCTTGCCAAAGCGTTGGTAGGTCCCGGGCCCACACTGCATCTATCTGATGCTCGCCTCTAACCATCTTCATTCTGAATTTGCCGGTCTTGACCCTACCGCCAAGTGCTCCATCCTCCACTAACTCCTCCTTTACTCCCTCATGGGTACCGACGGCCTCATAGGTACTTCTCGTGATAAGGAAAAAGCTGCCAAAGAAATAGCCGGTCTTGGTGTTTGGATCGTTTACCCGGATTGGCGAAAAGCGTGTATGCAAAAATGTTGCAAGAACGGGCAGAGTCATCTTCGTCCAAAAGTCGTTGCAAATAAGTCTAGGCACAGCGGTCAGTGCCTCAAGGTTCTGTGATACGACCTGGCCAACTGCAAGTGACATTGCAGAAGACACATGTTTGCTATCGGCGTCTGTGAACATCAAGAGTTCGCCCCGAGCCCGCAGATACCCTTGATAACATGCCCAGTTCTTGCCAGTCCACCCCTCCGGTTTAGGTGATGCATCGATGTGCATGACGCGCAAGTCATTGGCTGCATAAGCCTTCATTATTTCACTTGTCCTGTCCGTTGACGAATCGTTGATTGCAATTATTTCAAAGTTTGGATAATCCTGCCCGAGCAGGCTGTCAAGGCAACGTGCAATATAACGCCCTTCATTTCTGGCAGGCAGGATTACGCTTACTTTCGGAAGGCGGATTACGCTTGTCCGGTCAAACGATTCAAGCGTGGGAGATTGCCGAAATGACTTGGTCATGTATGCAAGGAAGTACAACCAAACGCCAAATATGCCGGCCATTATAGCGGTCAAGACCATGTTAATTATTGTAAGGGCAAACTCCATTGCATTATCTAGCAAGAACTAGGCCTATTTATTCGACTGCTTTCGCAATGCGGGCAAGTGCTTCATCAGTTCCTTTCGCGATGTGTCTTTTCACCATACCTGTGAACACACCTAGGAATCCGGCCAGTTTGATGTTCCATACTACATCGATCCTTGTCTTGTGATTGTCTGAAGGGTTGAGCACGACTGTTTTAGTGCCCTTAATGGGGCCCTCTGTTATCATTATTTCAACTGATTTTTTTGGGTTGAGCACGACTGTCTGACGGCATTTTGAGTCTTTGAACGTGATAGTAACCTCGCGCTCGATCTTGTTGCCGGCCTTGCTGATATTTTTCACGGTTTTGGTGCCGCGCCAGTACTCGGGCTCATTGTCAACATCCGCAACGACGTTCCATATCCTGTCAAGCGGGGCAGACATTTCCCGGCTTGCATTGATGGTTATCATAAAACTAATCAATAATTTGTTTATTTATGTATAATAACGTTGTAACTTTTAAGAAAGTTCGTTTGTGGTTGAGACATATTAGTTAGAGGAAAAGCAGTAGCTGCCACTACAGCCAAAAATGATGATTGCAATGATAATGACCTAACTTTGAGCAAAGACTTGGCCTTGTGACTGGATTATGGAACAATTCTATTCCTCGCACAAGTTAAACTTGCTTTTACAAAGGCCGTACGCCGCCGCGTATATCACGGTAGCTGGGTTGAGAGTGTGTCTATTTTTTCTTTCGGTCTAGAGCACGGAGCAAGACAGTGTGTAATCTGGTGCTAACCTAGTTTTTCTATGCTGACTAATTTATGACTGAATTAGTAGGAGGAAATATCTCCTATGTGCAATTCCCTATCATCAATGTTGTTAAATTTTCTTATTGCATGTATCGCAAATGTTTTTCCTGCTAGCAGACCGCAAAGGTATCAGCAAGTCTTATGAAATTTGTCCAATCTCACTTTGATTTTACGGCACGTCATTTTTTGAAAGTCAAGCATACGTTTTTCAATCCTTATATCTTTCATGATGCACAACTTTAGACATTGGCTTTTGCAATAATACTTGTATGCGTGGACGGTTCAGAGTCTTCAATGAAAGCAGCCGATTATGCTATTGAGATGGCAAGGAAGCATGACGCCCAACTGATCTCCTTATACGTTGTAGTGTCGCAGCTTGGCTATGCATATTCATCTGGCGCTTTCGGGCTTGTCACACCAAATGCAATAAACGAGCTTTTGGATAAGTCAAAGCAAGAAGCTCGCAAGTGGTTTGACGAGATCGAGAAAAAAGCTATGGCGCAAGGAGTCGATGTCAAGGTGGAAATGGTGGCTAGCCCCACTTCTATAGTACCTGCAATAGTAGACTATGCCGAGAAAAATAAAGTTGATCTCATAGTAACCGGCACAAAGGGGCGGCGCCGGTCAGGCTTGGCCAAACTTCTACTTGGCAGCGTTGCATCAGGCGTAGTGACTTATGCTAATTGCCCTGTTATGGTGGTAAAGTAATTAAGTACTACACACACACACACTACTTCATCACCCGTCTTCCCTTTATCCTGTCATGGGTGCTTGGCTCAGCATCGTTAGACACAGGGACTGAAGGGTTGCTCACCTTTCTAGTGGGCTTGGGTGTTTCTTCCAACTCTAGCTCCTTGGCTTGCTCAGCATCTAGCTGCTGCTTGATCTCTTTTTTATGGCTCATGTAGATGCTGGTTTTTTTATGCTAAAAATGTTCACAGCAATGGCGAAATAGCCAAGCAGTATGCAGGATAACCATAAGAGGCATACTGTTCAGATGCAGCGTATGAGCAGCGCAGAATTCTTCTTCTTCTTCTTGTATCAGAAAGTGATAATATGGCAAAGTCTATCGGTAGTCGGATCGAGTGGATGACATCGCACGGCAGTATGCTGAGTTTGGATGCTATTTCTCTTGATCTTGCTCCGAGCAGAGCAGTCGGTGGTAGCCCCCAAGCCAAAAGAGAATACCACAAAGGGAATATCTATGCAAGCGGACTATATACGAACGTGAAGCCAAGCTTGAAAAATATGATAGATAAGGGCGAGCGGAAGAGAATAAAGCCGTCCACTTAAAAAGTGATATCATGGAATCAAAGATATACAGGCATAGAAATCAAAAGCCCAAGAGGACTTGAGTCCCTCTCCAGAATTATTTTGCTGACTTATAATATATCATGAAAATCATAAGGATCTTGCCGTATACGAAAAGGGAACGAAGTGGGGTAAGACCCATGAAATGCCACAAGTAGTGTGCGGCAAACCCTCGTAGGGTAGGCAGGAGGAACTGTTCCGCTTCTGCGGGTGCAGGGATCTTGCTGAGCCTACAGGGATTTTCATGTTTTTATCTCGTGTTTTGCCATTATGAAGTTTGGCAAAACACAGAGTCAGCAAAAAAATATAGCTACTTTCGTCAAAACAGATCAAGCTATCAGACAAGAAAAGGGACAAGCATGCTGATACTCCTGAATTCTAGACCTTGGAAATGCTTACTCATGTGTATACCGCTTCATGAAGAGAGATGCAGGGAAAATTTGATGACCTGCACGAAGAGTCTCATACAAATGTAGAGCCCTGTGCGACCATGCATTTTCCCAATAGGACGGACTTTTGATCGCCACCAGAATAGCGTTCGCGGGAAACAGCAATCGATCTGAAGATTATTCTACAGGCTTTATCATAGATTATGCGTATACTCTCAAGTAATGAGCAATCCTTCTGACACAATGAAAAAGAGAGAAAGACTGCAAAGCAATGCACAGCAGCAGGAAAAAACATACAACCAGGACGTACATGGAATGGACATCGAGCTGAGCAAAGGAGCCGAGTCAGAGAGAGAGCGTAGCAGCAAAAGACTAGGCACTGGAGCGTGAACTGTATGTCCGCAGCTGATCGTAATTATACGAATGTTGAGCAATCAGGCATCGACTCCAAAGCCGAGCGCGTAGGAGTTATTACTGGCGAGCCTCCAACCAATGAAGCTATGGATCGGAATAAGGCGTCCAAGCTGGCAAACCTGCTTGAAGGTCTTGAATTTCCGGCGACAAAAGAGAAAATAAGGAATCATCTTAACGCAAGTTCACCGAGTATGGGCAACAGAATCAATGACGTACTTGAAGCAATCGAAAACAACCTTGATGACGGCAGAGAATATAGCAGTACTTATGATGTGGAAGTTGCAGCAGGTCTTGTAAAAAAGGCTGAAAGCGAAAAGCAGTATGCTAGGGATAGCGTGCTTAACAGAGCCAACCGTGAAAGAGTTGAAGAAAGTGAAAGACAGGACCCATACAGTAGCCGCGAAAGAATCTCAAGCGCAAGCTCCAGAGATGTCTCACCCAATACTCCAAAGGGCGAAGATGTGTAATTCACTTTTTGAAGTATTTTATGTCCCTACGCTGTTCAAACAGCTTTCTGTTTTTTGCGGCTCAAGTAATATCACTATGCTTTATGTCTTTCCTAGACGGTCAGAATGGCGAAACATAGTGGTTGGTACAAATGTTCATGATAGAATCAAAGCGCCAGTGCCGCTCTCTGATATCATATCCACCATCGCTTCATACTGTCAGAGATAGTCCCAGCAGTCAAAAAAGTCCTTTTGCAAAGATGCAGAAGCAGTCGATAAGTGTTTGGGCGCACCAACTATATGTAATCAGAGCGCTTCAAGTATGTATGGAATGAAATCTTTGCTCGCCTGCAAGATCCACTAGTCAGTTTTTAGATCTCCCTTTAATTTGGCAAATTCCCTTGCGCTATTGAGCTGGATGTCATCGCTTCCTGTCACGATCTTTGAAAGTGTCGGTTTGGCATCCTTGCCAAGGCGCACAGCCTCCTTACCTTTTCTAAGAAAGGAAAGCGTTACTCCGTTGTCTGATAACTTGCGGGCAAATTCTGATGCGGTTTTTAACTTGTCAAATAATCCAGTCTCATCTTCTGATATTCTAAAGATAGTCGGCTCTAGCAGATCGACTGCCAGTGTGCCATTGCTGATCGCTATTTTCACTGCAGGCTGATTTTCAAAGCTAATCGCAAGCGCACCTTCTTTTGCAGACCTGAGCGCTTTGCTCAGCAAGTCGCTCACTTGATCGTTTTTATCAATATGCAGGTGGCTATCGCCCAGCATGGCAGCTAACCAATCCTTCTATGTCACGGTTGAGACTGATGCCCTCTGGCGTGCCTCCTCAGAAGTCTGATGAGCTTCTCCAGTGATCATAATCCTGCCGTTAATAGTCCATTTTGCGGCTCCCATATCGCGCCCGCCAGGCCCCTGCGCTTTAGGCATGTCTATGACAAGGTTCTCGAAAACATAAGTTACAGAAGCACCCTTGCCTGTCAGCCTATCAAAAAGCTGTGCGATTACCTCTGCCCACTGCGAACCACTTTGCTGTATCGTACCCTGCTCATTTGTATTTTGGCTCATACTGCTGGCTTAGTCAACTTTGGATATAGCAGGTTATGCACATTTGCGATGAATCTAATTCTATAACAACATACTATAAAAGATGCTAGAAATCAGGTAGCAATAATTCCAATATACATTCTAATACTGAATGGTCTCTCGCATGACCGTCTCGGTGTCAAGGCAACAAAAATGTTGCAGTAGAATTATAGTAATAGTGAGGGAGTCGATATTATATACAATACCCGATGACGGCATCCAGACTACCATAACCAAGCTGATATACAGGACGCTCCTTGCTTGCTTAAGGAATATCTGAATTTCTGGTCGAAAATGACGATTAAACATAACAAGATAAATTTGGGGTTAGGCGTCGAAGAAAGGGCAATTGCATGAATGCCATCAACAATTATTCGCTGCCTGTCCCAAAGAATGAGTTGCAGAGAATCGACAGAACATCCTCGCCAGCGCATGTTGGGATATTAAGAAATGCAATTGATTTCATAGTTGCAGAGAATACTCCTGTGCTCGCCGGAGCAGACGGCGTTGTTACGTTCGTCAAAGATGACTCGCATAGCGGTCGGCCCAAGCATAGAATACTGGCATAACAGCAACTTTATAGTCATACAGCATCCAAATGATGAATATTCTAGATATGACCACCTTGCGCACAAGAGCGCAGCCGTTAGGACAGGGCAGCATATCAAGAGAGGACAGGTTATTTCCCGTGTTGGCATGACAGGATTTACATATCTGCCGCATCTTCACTTCCAAGTATTTATTCTCACAGGCAACAACATCTGGACAGACTTTGATACCCTCTCAGTAACTGAATTTTTGTCATGAATGCCAACAACAACCTTTAGTGGAAATATTTGAAACTGTGAAGCGCATGTATCTGCTGTAAATTGGCGACCAATGCTGCACCACCAGTTCAAAGTACCACAGGATTTCCTACATAAAGCATCGATACAAAGCTGTTCCCAAAAGTTGATCAGAAATGCTTTTGAAGATTTTCCAGTTTGAAATAACATATAGCGATTGGGAAGCAAAATGTTCGGAAGTTGTGTAGCCTCTGGCACGCATCTAGCGTAGATAGAAAAAGAGTAAGAATCTATTACAAAAAGTATGAGCGTATGGATTTAATCGAAGAATGCAAAGAACCTCCGGTGCAGGACAAATCCACTTTATATCGAACATTTGGACAGGCTGCTAAGCGAAGGCAAGGCATCGGTTTTCATATGCTCGGGAACATGGTTCTCTTCCAAGCATATATTCTGCGTGCACTAATTATATGTATACATAGGAATTTCTGTCACACACAGATCGAAGAAAGATACTAATGTTTTTACAATCCTATTAATTATCTATTATCAAGCCTAGTTGTTCATGTCCTCTGCTTTGCAAAAGCTGGTAGGGTTCTGGCACAAATACGAGAATCTGAGCCTAAAGATAGCATTTGTGTTGATTTCCCTCCAGCTGATTCACCTCTATTGGCTTACCGCCGACGTGGTCATCCAGCGGATAACAGGAGAGAGCATGCTTGGTGTGCCCCATGGAAGCCCGCTTTTCATATTCTTCATAATCATAGATTACGTAGAGATCCCGGCACTTGTCGCTGGCCTCACCTACTATGCACTTAGCATATACAAGCATGAAAAAGGCTCTGCAAAGAATGCACTTTTGCTGTCAATGTTGGCCATTCAGGTATTTCACATATTCTGGATTACTGACGAAGTGGTTTATGACAGCTTTTTTGGGTCATCATCTAGCGCGGTAGAAATCCCATATTACGCTGCATGGGTAGCAATACTGATTGACTACTTAGAGCTGCCAGTCATTGCCGACCTCTTTTACAGGACAATTGTAAAAGGCGAGCGGCGGTAGCTGACCTGCATAAATTATTTGTTTATTCTGCTTAAAACTTGAATTATTGACCCTTTGTAGGAGTAGGATTAAGTAAACTATCGTGGGTAACCCCAGATAGATATCTATTTTGACAACAACACATCATTTTCGTGTTAAATTATTAGGTGATTTTAGGTAAAAGTATTCGTGATTATCGGTTGTTGAAGTTTGTGCTTTGAAGTCCTAGTTTGGATGATTTTTTGCTCTCGGCGGCTTTATAATATCGCTAGTGCCCTCAAAATACAGCTCAGGGACAGGGACTCGAACCCTTGATTTCATCTGAGGGTTTTTACTCCTTTCATATAAAGAGCAGAATGGGGGCATTAGCTTCAAAGTTTTATCATAAGGGCGGGTTCGGTGGAACCCAAAACAATATCGGTGCTTCAGAGGGATTTTACTTATTCTGATTAGAATGTCAGCTCTGCTCTTCTAATATATAAGAACTATCAGACCAAAATTGAGACAAAATGCGATAACTTTCTAATCTTACCCCTAAGGTGCACTAGGTGCATCATATTCCTTTTATACACGAGCGTACAACAATTACCTTGATAATCGAATAGTGTCAAAGGTAGCAACGACAACAGCATCTTTATCATCATGTGCAGAAAGAAGAAAGAGGTTAAGATTAAAGCGCATAGTTGTTTCTGAACACAACTATTGAAAAATCAAGACTGCCACTTATTGATTGACGACACAGTAGAAGCCGCTCGCCGATATATTGGCGTCAGCGATTATACCTTGATTTATAAATGGCTTAAATATAGCATGGCGTTGAGAAAAAACTATTCATGATTTGACTTTCTTCAGAGATTATAAACTAAAGCCTGGCTGCTAGTCATCCTACATTAACATTGTTCACAATGGATTCAGAAAATTCAGCAGAAAGTCAAATATCTCCCAGTAACGTCAAACGCAGCTAGACTATTCTAGGAGTTGCCTTTGGCACCACCATCAGATATAACACCTCCAAGTTCTCCTGAACATCCTCACCAACATCAACTGGTGCGCTCGCTTGGGCTCCTAGATATCATCATGGTTGGAATCGCAGCTATGATAGCTGGAGCCATCTTTATTCTCATTGGTCCTGCAATAAACTTAGCAGGCGGTGCAGTTCTCATTGCTTTCATCATCAATGGAGTAATTACGCTCTTTACCGCTATGGCATATGCAGAATTAGGCTCTGCAATGCCAGAAGCTGGTGGCGGATATCTCTGGGTGCGAGAAGGATTGCCACGACCTAATGCGTTTATTAGCGGCTGGATGGCTTGGCTTGCTCATTCTATTGCTGGGAGCCTTTATGCGGTTGGATTTGCTTCATTCTTGGGCAGCTTGCTTGAATCTCTCGGTCTTGGTGTCACTGAGCCACTTTTTGGTATAGTTCCAATCGACAAGATAATGGCAGTGGCATGTGTTGCAGCATTTACTTATATCAACATAAAGGGCACTTCAGAAACTGGCAAAACTGGCAATATTGTAACTTTCATACAGCTTGGAACTATAGCTGCATTAATAGTTGCTGGCTTCTGGAGCATGTATCTCCATCCTGACTGGACCAGCAACTTCACTGACTTCATGCCGCATGGCATTGCGGGAATTGTGGCTGCAATGGGTCTCACCTTTATTGCATTTGAAGGATATGAAGTCATAGTTCAAACTGGAGAAGAGGTAAAGAATCCAAAGAAAAACATACCAAGAGCAATTTTCATATCCCTTGGACTTGTAGTTACCCTCTACTGTCTTGTAGCATTTGTTTCCATAGCTGGAATATTTCCTGAGGGTAAACCAGCCTGGCAGTTTGTAGGAGAAAACCAAGAGCTTGGAGTTATGAAGGCAGCGGAATTACTTCTCCCATTTGGTGCTTTTATAGTACTTGCAGGAGGCATAGTTTCTAGCCTCGCAGGACTGAATGCTACCACTTTTTCATCAGCCAGAGTTGCATTTGCAATGGGCAGACATTACAACTTGCCGCACATACTCAGCTCCATTCACTCAAAAAACAAAACACCGCATGTTGCTATAGCAGTATCGGGCGTTATTATGGCTGTAATGGCTTACGCACTTCCACTAGACCAGCTTGCGGTTGCAGCTGGTGTTATCTTTTTGCTGCTGTTTACTCAAGTAAACATCTCAGTAATTACAATACGCAAGATGCATGGTAACAGACTTGACTACGGATTTAAGACACCTCTATTTCCTGCAATTCCAATCATAGGGATATTTTTGAAAATAGGTCTCGCATTTTACCTGCTTGTCACACAACCGCTTAGCTGGGGTATTGCTGCATTATGGGTTCTAGTTGGCTTTATCCTATATCGAATGTATACCTTCAAGCAAGAAGTTGAACACTATGCACCTGTTATAACATCAGAAGGTGATCTAGCACGGAAAGAATTTCGGATTTTAATGCCGTACACGCCTGAAAATCCCGATAGACTGCTAAGATATGCTATAAGAGTTGCAAAGGAAAATGATGGTGAAATCAGCGTCCTAAGAGTAATCACCGTTCCCCTGCAAACTCCACTTTCAGCTGGAGCAGCTTTTGTAGAGAGTGCAAAGAGAGCATTTACATCGCTTGACCAAATTCTGGACAAGGAGGATGTATTGAATCACTACTTTGTCAGGGTTTCGCATGATCCAACCGAGGCAGTTCTCGCTACAATTGAAGAACAAAGGATTGACCTTCTTGTGACAGATTTTGAAACGCTCAGAACCAATAAGAAGCTTCAGACTTTGGTTACTTGTGATATAATGGCAATCGATACATCTGGAGGTGAAATAGACGATACTATGCTATCAGATCGTTCTCGGGCTTCTTCAACCGTTGGTAAGATTCAAGAAAAAAAGAATTTGGTTGCAGTATATGATGGTGGAGATCATTCAGACCTAGTATTGAAAGCCACAAGTTGGCTTGAACATTCAGGTCTATTCAAGGTAAATGTTTTGTCCGTAACAGATAAAGACACGTTTCTGAAGCAAGAAGACTACCTTTCTAATAGAGAAAGTCGGGAAAAGGATCATCATCATGACAACAATGATGAGCAGAAGTCTGTTGTAAAGGAGTTAGAAAAAGAAGAATTCCTTTCCAATTTAGGGCTAAAGTTTGATAGAGTAATTCTTACGGATGATAGTGAGAGGGATCCAGAGCAGTCCTCCCGCCTTATTTTGGGAGCAATTAATGCATTACAGCCCGACATTGTAGTAACAGGAGCCAGCATAAAAAAATTCAACATGTTTGATAATCCGCAATATGTGCGATTGATAGAACGTCTGAATTGTCCAGTGATAATTATGAGGGACTTTACAATCCCAGGTATAAACAAAGTTAAAAGCGCTCTTATGAGATTTGTTGGCAAATGAGGAGTCCTTGCGCTGTAGTTTGTCAAGAAAGACCACGGTAATCTTGCCTTGTAACAGAAAAAAGGTTTGCAGGCTTCATTTTTTCTCGCTATTGCTTTACCGCCTTTATTACGACACTACTAATTCTATTCTTATTCTCGCCATTCCTTTGATTGTTATCGTCGTCTATGTAAAGCTGTTCGCTTAGAACTTCGACATTTTGAAAACCTGCCTGTCTAATACTGTCGAGGTAATGTTCCTTTGTGAGCGCACCGTCTATGCAGCCACACCATCTCTCTGCGTCTGCATCGGCTGGAGCAATCTCTGTGTCGGTAATCAAGTCTGAAATGACCATCCTTCCGCTGCCACCTTGCTTAAGAATCCTATGAATTTCTTTGAATGTATTTACCTTGTTCACAGTCAGATTGATGACACAGTTGCTGATTACGACATCAATTGAATTCTCATCAACTGGAATTCTTTTTTCTATGTCTCCTTTTCTAAAGTCCACATTGATGTAGCCGCCTACCTTTGCATTTCTTCTGGCTCGCTCTAACATTTCGTCAGTCATATCAATTCCAATAACCTTACCTGTATCGCTAACTTTGTTTGCTGACAAGAATACATCGATACCGCCTCCTGAACCGAGGTCTACAACTGTTTCGCCCTTCTGTAAATCGGCAAATTTCACGGGAGCTCCGCAGCCTACTCCAAGAATTGAGGCCTGTGGCACAGATTCAAGCTCACTTGTCTCATAACCTACTACCGCCGAACTTGAGCTGGAGAATCTGCTACCTCTCCCCCTCCTGAGCAGCATCCAGGAGCGCAACAGGAGGAGGAAGAGGAACCAGAGTCACTGTTATTTTCTTGCAGTGCTATCTTGCCATATGTTTTGCGTATTGTTTTCTTGATATCTTGTTGTTGATGATGTTTCTTTTCCATCGTTATGCTTTACAATGGAAACTATTTAAGTTGTCAAGGATAAACAATGACAGTTAGTGTAAAGATGGAAACTAAAAGGAAGAATAATCGCAATAATAGGAACAGCGGTGTCCTAAAACGAGAACTTCCCATTTACAAAGAAAGTAGCTGCAATTTTGAAGGATATGATGCTTCTTCATTGATGGCTGAAACTGCAAAGCTTAGAAACTTGATTACAAAGAGAGGAACCCTTGAGATTCTAATACCGCTTTGTTGTTCTACTAAGCCCGTAAGATACAAAAAGTTTCGAGAGACTTTGAAGGGAATAAGGCAGCAAGACTCTTGCTTATAGACTGCAGGAGCTGGAGAAAGGGAGCATATTGGAGAGGCATTCATACAACGAAATCCCTCCTCGAGTTGAATATAACCTCACTCCAAAAGGTCAGGAACTGGTAGAGTCGGTAATAGATTTGCTGCAATGGATGAGAAAATGGTCAGCTGTAGCAACTAATCGTAGCCAATAAGTTGCTCAAGTATATCAAGGTCAGCAAGTGTGTAATAGCACGTTCATCGGAACCCAGAACTATATTGGTTTCTTAGTATTGGTTAGAGAATTCTTCTATTCTATTTGCGAACTATCAGGGCGTTTTTGAGACTATTGGAACCAAATCATGCATGATGGTATAACAAGGCGACTGATGACTTGCTAATGGTTACTATTGAGTAAGTATAAGACTGTCGGAGGGATAGACACTTTTGCTTGCCATGTATAACCAGGCTTATAGATATCGCTGTATTTGTTTTGTCAGTAATGATATACTCATCAAATGTAGATAGTATTTGACAAAAGTCGTTTCTTCTTCGAGAGAACTAGGTCGTAAGTCAGACCTGAAATGGTGAGCAGGTTCTCCCATACAAAAGGGATCTAAGACTCCCTCCTTTAGTATATAAGAACTATCCCGCAGAAAATGAGACAAAATGCGAATACTTTCTAATCATACCCCTGAGGTGTACATAGTCCATCAATTTCCTTTTATATGCGAGCGTACAACCATTACCTTGGGAAATAAGAATGGCAACCGTATTAACAGCATCAGAAAAAAGAAAGAGGTTAAAGTTAAAGCGTATAGTTATTTCGGAACATAACTATCTGGCACTCAAAGAGCTAGGATATACAGGAGACTCGTTTAACGACATACTTTCCAGGCTACTGCAAGTATATAGAGCCTATAAAGAGAATCAGCGAGAGGAACAACAACAACAGCAAGAGAACGATTATGATGAATACATTACTAACAATGACGGACTTCCTTTTCCTAGCAGCCTTTCGGAATTGTTTGGTGAACACGATAGACAGCAACTAGCTGACTTGCTGGAAAGGAGAAGGAAATAACAGGCAGCAGAAACAATCAAGCAACTGAGGAATAATTCAGGGACAGCGGTAGTGAAAGTGGTATTGTATAGCCATTCTCATTAGCAGGCTCCTTCAGTTGCACCTCCGCCTTCCCTTGAAATTACGGATAGCTTTCGCATTACATCTTTTGCGGCTGATTTGATTGTGGGGCCCAAATAGCAAGAGGCATCGGTAAATGGAAAGTTGAACTTGTGGACTCCATCCTCTACTCGAAGGCAGGTTTTGTGTTGCAGCGACATCTTTCTATACACTCTAAGGAATATGCCATTTAGTTGCGGTATCTGGATCGGTGATGGAAAAACTTTGTAGTTTAGGGGAGGGGTTGGAACATCCCAATTAAGATCCGCATGCTTCAGAACCCAAGTAGAGGTGGGGCCCTGAAGCGGGGGAACAATCTTACACTGAATGTTATCAGAGAGTCTGCGCTGAAGGTAGTCTCTTATCTGTGCTATGAAGGGAAGAAAGTAGTCAGGAAATAAGGTGTAGGCAGAAGATATTAGTTGCGAAGTGGCGTAATCGTCTAAGATAATGAAGGGTTTTCTTGTGGAAGGAATGTGTATTATTACTTTGCCATGTGGGTATACTCGATATCTGATTAGGTAACCATCTATTTTGGTTTCAAGGCATTTAGCTTTGGTGTGCTTTTCGGATGGCTGAAGGTCTGCTAGGCGTGTGTCATAGGCTTCTTGTTCAGTACCAGGGAATAGAGTAAGGTGGATAAGCATATTGTGCAAACCTGTAGGAATACGACCCGAAGATGCTAGTTGTATGGCTTGTAAGGTGTTCTGTGCTATCAGCTCTTGTTCCTTTTCTAATCCCTCAGGTATTACCTCCCAAGCATTTGCATTATAACATGAAGCATATTTGTCTGAATATAGGGGTAAATGTGGTTTTTGTTTGGTCTTGCAGGTGGTACCCTCTATGAGGTTAGAGTGCGTATTTTTCTTGTAACTTAATGCTGCCAACTCGGCTTGTTCCCTGCTTAGAAAGTATTGTTGCGGCTTTGTTCTGTGGCAAGTGTATAGTTTCGCTTTATTCTTGTGATTGCGGAGGATATCTTGTGCCTGTCCAATGGTCTTAACTAGTCCAGGAAATCGCTTTAGGATATCTTTGTATGTTATTCCCTCTCCATAATTTCTATACTTACTATCAGCTGCCGGCTTCAACGTCTGTCCAATTGAGATAGTGGCGTCGTTGTTGTTGCTTCTTCTTCTCTTGATACCCCTGAGCCTTTTCTTCAAAGTGATTATTTTTTTGCTCAAAGTGAGTACTGTTTGAATCTAGAAAATTAATCAACTGTTGTTGGTTTACATAGATGTCATCAGGATCCTTGGTGCAAGACGCAGACATGATAAGAGTCAGATGTAAAATTTGAAGAGGTGACTCTAGTACTATTCATAAAGCCTCCTCCATGCAAATTGAACCCTACGTGCTTCTGGTGGTAGGATTTGGTTGAACCTTGAAATGTATTGCAGGGTTTTCTGATCTTTCCTTGACTTGGTTATTACCATGCAATCTCTTAGGCACCGATGATCAGAGAGTACAGGCTGACTTTGTGTTTGAATCCCTGTCCTTTTCTCTTTTCCGCATAGCTGCTACTCACTTCCTCCCACAATTGCGCTCGGACTTAATTGGCAGCAGAATTGCTCTTCAGCTTGTCGGGATGATGACAAGGGCATTTACAGATGAATCGCTTTCTCAAGAGATTGCTAACATAACGACCAGTGCAATCTGGACATAATGTTAGGCATTTATGGATTATTTCTGTGACTATCTCGCTCATTCCGTGCCCTTCTTCTCCTCAGGTTCCAGAGTAATGGACTTCTTCAGAAGGCGTGAAACGACATCATTGAAACTGTCCCCTGCATTTCCCATTCGCTTTAGTGTGAGGTAATTCCGCTCATCAACGGTAATGTGTTTTAATGTCTTTACGGCCATGCCAGTGGTTACGCTCTTTAAATACTTGAGAACTATGAACTGTACCTATCATTGGCAAGAAAACAGGCTGTCTTACCTCAACCTTGCCCCCTTTGCGGACGGACAGGTGGAACCTACCAATATGTCATTTTCAACCACGAAAACGTGAGCAGTAGGCAAGCAGTGATTTGTAGAATTGGACATTATAACAAGAATTATTATGCATCCCGAAAAGAAGCCATGGAACCGCCTAGAATTCGCAACATCAAACGACCTTACGGTAAGAACTGGCACAGTTTCACAGTTCGACCACTATTCGAAATTACTATCGACGAAAAGATGGTCAATCTCAGTCGATATTTTGAAACATTTGGAGAAGACAAAAAGATGAGGGGGGTAACGAGTCTTACAATAAAGCCTAAACCATGGTTGTCGGAGTATATCAAAAGGAGGGGTTGGCAGATGATACCTGAAAAATCACTTTTGATTGCAAGACGGAATGTAAAGGAATATCCTCCGCCTCCTTCTAAGCCTCCTTCTTAATTATCCCTTGAGCATATAGTACCCTGTATAACTCGTCAACTTGCTGCTTTAGTGATAGGTTCTCAGCCATCACATGCTCAGTCTTTGATTCCATATCTGCACCTTTGGATTCTAATCCCGTTATGTCGAGAAAAGTAAGATATGGCTCAATCTTTCTAAATAGGTCAGCCTTTTCACTATCTTTTTTACGCCAGTAGGTGCTGCCTGCGTGACCAATAAACCACTCTGAAAAATCTTGATATCCCAAATCACTTATTGTGGTCTTTACGAAACGCCTAAAGGAATGGAATGTTATTTCTCGTCTCCTCCTGTTGCCATCCTCTCTATTCCCAAAGCCTATTCGATCAAGTGTCTTGGCAAATTCTTCGTTCATGTAAACGTAGAGACCTCTGAGGCTTGATCTTTTTCTTTTGCGTGGTGTAGCGAAGAACAAGTCATCAGGGATAGGTTCAGGTTCCACCCAATATGATACTGCTTTAGCACCACTAACATTATTACTGCTACTACTAGTAGTAACACTATTGACCCCTCTTGTTATTCTGCGTCGTCTGTATTTGAAATCAGTCCAAGCCTTGCACTGTTCTACCATCTCTCTTGTCAAAAAGACATAGCGGTCTGTACGTGTCTTAGTGAACTCGCCTCGTATCCTTACAAAGGCTTGAGGATAATTATTCTTGTTGTTGTTCTCACCATCAAAATCAAAATCCTTGTGCCTTAATGCCAAGGCTTCAGTGGCTCTCATACCTGTAGATGCAAGTAGCATAAGGTAGGTCTTGAGCTTGATATTAGAGCATTTGAGCAAGATCTCACGTATCTCATCTTTACCTATGGCTTCCTTGTGTCTTATGATAGCCTTAGGCAGCCTTACTTTGAGCTTGAATTTACGAGGGCTGATCTCTACGTCGTTATATTCAAGGAAATTTCTGGCAGCTGTGACAAAGTATCTTAAGGTGTTTGGATTCTCTACACCTTCCACTTCTTGAAGGTAAGCCACAAAGCCAGACAAAAGATCGTAAGAATTGATTTTGTTATTATTGCCGCTCTTTAACTTGTCAATAACCTGGTCAAGTGACTGTTAGCTCTTGGTTTTGTTGCTGTTGTGGTTCTTCTTCGGATACCGTCACTAAGTATTTTTCAAATTTGCATAACCTGTATTCATATTGTTCAGCAGTCCTCCCGTTTGCTTGCTGAACAATTTTGATATACTTAGCGAGAGATGGGCTTCTAATTCTTTGGTTATTTGTGGTGGTAGTCATAGTTGTTGTTGTAGTGATGGTTGTTTCACGTCTCCACCTTTCCTATACAGAGGTGAGCTTTAAGGCTTTAGTTGATCAGGCATTAAACATGCATAAATTATTTGTTGAGCAATAAGAAGCAATGTTACAATTGCTTGCAATTGTTGTTCTGATAGCTAGTACTAGTATTGCTGATGCTTACGCACAAGATGTAAAAGGTACCCAGGAGCAAAAACCCACAGAAGAAAAACAAGGAGGGGAGTACAGCGGTTTTGAAGAAGCAGGGAAGCAGACAGAGGGAATACCAAACCAAGAGGCCAACCCTACACCTCAGGCACCTATAAGTAACCTTAATGTTCAGCAGGAAAACCAGAGTACGACTGTAGATACTACTGGCGCAGCAGCTGAGCCGACTAGCATACCAGGAGTGGCCATGCTTGCCGGAATCGGTGGGGTTATTGCAGTAGCCATAGGTGCGGCAGTTTGGTATTTCAAGAGGGGCAGAAGCTAGGTAGGGGTTTCTGCCTTTGCGGGAGGAGGTTTGTTTTGGTCTCTGAATGTAGGTACTATTTCCGGGGACAGTAGCCTGATAAAGATCTCTCTGTTTGGGCTGGAATTTATGAGCACAATTTCGGTGAAACCTAATCGAACATATTTGTCCAGTTTTTTATCGCCTCTTCCGCGCTAGACACTATTAGAGTCATCTTTTCCATCGTGTCCATCCCCACCACCTGTGCACTTTCCTCTATTTTGCCTGGGTCGGGAAAGTTCACCTCAAAAAATGCCTTCACCATCGCCCCACGCCAATATGCTATAGATTCAAGCGCCTTTTGCTTATCAGGGTCATAGGAGGCAGGCAGGAACAGTATCTTGTCAAGAGCTTCAGGATTTCTGCCGGCATTTCTTGCTGCGTCTCTGAACTCAGGCAAAAGCTTGCTTTCTATCAGCTCAGGATTAACCTCATTTGTTACGAAGCCGGCTGCTTCTTGGCCGGCCAGCCTTGCAGACGGGGGGCCGATCCCTGCTACGAATACTGGAATTGGCTGAACGGTGTGGTATAGAGGTTTGAGTCCTTGACCTGATAGTACTTACCCCGGAAGGTTACCCAGTCCTCCATCCATAGAAGTTTTATAAGCTTGATTGCTTCCTTGAATCTTTCGAACCTCTCTTGATTGGAGGGCTAGATAGTTCCCGCTGGCACCTCGTTTAGCGATTCGCTTCTTCCAAGCCCGAGAAAGATCCTGCCAGGGAACATGTACCCAAGCGTAGCAAAGACCTGGACTACGACTGCAGGTTTGTGACGCAAAATTGGCGCAGTAACCCCAGTACCCACTACTATTCTATCTGTTTTGGCAAATGCTGCCCAAGCCAAGGCCAAGCTCCACAGCCTGCAGCCCGGTATGCCACCAAGGCATATAATGATCACTTGACCAGCACTTCTCGATGCCATATCGCTCCATCATGATAACATCGTTCAAAGATCAGTAGGATTGATCTGCTCATGTGGCGCTTGAATACCAAATCTTACCATGAACAGGTCCGGACGAAATATCTATTATGGATTGCATCATCCAAGAACATAGAGAAAATTTACAAAAACACACTTATTCTATGAAAGCTACCTCATAATGTTTCATGTCATCTGCAACAGCAGGCAACAACGAGCTCAAATGCAACGAGTGTGGAATCACATTTACAACGGTTCAAGACAAGGAGCAACACATGAAGTTAGAACACAAAGAAAGCAAGGGTCCTGCAGGGGTCAAGTAAGCAGATAACGCTCAAACTAATCACGAGAAAGGCATCCACCTCTTCAAGTTTGCCAGGTTCCTTGAAAAGAAAAATGTGTGGCTCCGGCGCTGAGTGAAGCCTCTTATCTTTATTTTCAGCCTCAAATCATTCTTGTGTGTTATGAGTGAAAAACCAGAATCTCAGCCACCATAATTTAAGAAAAGTATTGATTGATCTTTCACTTAAAAAAGCCTATAGCGGAAGGTCAGAATGTATTGTTATTTGCTTGCTTGTTGTTTGATTCTTTCTTTCTGCTCACTGGTGCCGTAGCCTCGCTCGGGGTCAAATGATGCATTTGTTGCAGGGCCTGCTCCGCCTTTTGTTTCAGGATTCCTTTTCATGTCTTTGCTTGACATATAGTGCATATAGTTTGTAACACATTGTAATTATCAGTTATCAGTTAGCTTTCATACCTCCGGTCAGCACACCAGCAACTGTTGGCAGTTTGCGGTTTTAGCATGAAAAGCACGAGACATCTAATTGTTTATGACAAATGACAACAATGGTGGATAGTCTGCTCAAACACTTCTCGCTCAGTAGACCGCTATGGCCAGCGCGGGAGAGATTTCTATAGTATTATTGACGGTGCATTTGCATCAATACCATTTTGCTCACTGCAGTATATGACAGACAATTTTG
The DNA here is from genome assembly GCA_963786915.1 of uncultured Nitrososphaeraceae archaeon. Classification (GTDB taxonomy): domain Archaea; phylum Thermoproteota; class Nitrososphaeria; order Nitrososphaerales; family Nitrososphaeraceae; genus Nitrososphaera. The sequence goes on along the minus strand of CAWBAU010000003.1, from coordinate 78,843 downwards.
ACCCTAATTTGCCAGTCCTCTTATATGGAAGGATAAGATAGTATTTCTCCATTCTACTAGCATCGACACGATCATAATTATCCTTTTGAATCTTACCGGTAAAATTAATTCCCGCATAGGAGACAGTGAGATAATAACCATTATTCTTTAGATTTGTTGTTCCTGTCCTTCCTTCACTAAATCACTCATTTTATTGTAGATTTGAACAAACCTACGACCTTTTTGAGTAATTTTGAATTTACGGGTTGCTGAATCAATGCTTAGCAAGTCGTTTTCAGTTAGAACTTTTAGATATTCTTTCAGTTGCTTATAGCCAAGAAGTCCTCTATACATAGTCTCAGTTTGTATGACACCATCCGTGTGACCATCATCATAGTGGCCTTCAAAGCTTGCTCTGTCCGCCATCTCTAGAATGTCAAAGACTATCTCAGTCGTGCTTCTGACGGTCATGTCTTTTAGCATCTCTGCTGCCTTCAATCGATTCTCATGTTAAATAGGTTTTTGGAGTGCAACTTCTATAGTTCCAACTATTATTAAGTTCTCAATTTTCTTAATATTTGTTATCCCCAAATGCAGTAAATGAGGGAATAAGGGCAGATTTGTGGGCGCATTTGAAGAAGTCAAGATAGCAAGGATATTGGACCTGTCAGAATATGTAAAGCCTGTCGGTATAATTGCGCTAGACTATGCTGACGAAAGTCCTGCCAAGATGAAACGTATTGAGAACGAACAGCTTGTGCACTATAAACGCTGGTAACTAATAGTTAAGTAAGGCAAAGTATTTGTTACTGACATTAAGCCCTTAGCTGGCAGCTCAGTGCTCTGACGGCAGACGTTTGATCCTTTATAGTGAATTTATCGCCAGAAGTCAATATTGTCACATCAGATCCAGCTGGCCCTGTAGATGACTAATTAGGGTTACACAGTGTCGTGTCCTTTGCACAAGAGAAAGTTTCTCTACTAGAATAAGAAGATGATGGACGAGAGTCTAGATGCATCATAATTTTTCCTGCATTTTAGTCTGGCATTAACTTCGGATTAATTAGATTCCTGCAGGGATCGCCTTCCTAATCGCATGTTATGCTTTTCAGGCAGCCTCTAGCGCTAATAAAGTTCAATTTCTTAATTTTTTGATTGCATTTTTGTGTGTGTGTAGTAATAGCTTTTGAATTTCGCAATTATGGTTCTAATCTAATATTTTATTAGTCCGAGCGGCAATAGGAAAAGTGTTATCACTGTTTGTGTATATAATATTATATGGCAGAATCAACAACTCCAGCAGGATACAATTACACATGCAATGAATGCGGAGCTTCCTTTGCAGCGATGGAAGATCTAACAAAACACTGTCGGCAGGATCACCCACAGTCGAAATAAAGTTCACAACGGCTCGAGGACTGAAGAATGCATCGAGGGATCTACAAAGGGAAAAAATAAGTGCGGGACAACGTTCTTGAATCAAACTTCCCACCGGCTTAGAGAATCGACCAAGAATGTGGGCAAGTCTGATTCATAATGCTGGAATGGATCGAGCTTTAAGGAAAGAACAGCTACCAATATAATTCTAGACGATCAGAAGTCAGCAAGGGCTTTTGGTTAGCTGGTGGATGACTTTGAGATTGTAACCATCGCTATTTCTTAATGTTTAACGCTTTGCGCAGAGAGACTCTATCTTAGGTTGTGTTGGAAGGGGGTTCGCTGTCTGGACCAAAAACAAAAAAGATCATAGCACTAGTTGAGACTGTACTGATAGGAAAGGGTTTGGCGGTGTGGCTAGCTGGGTTTCAGGCATACAGTGTTGCCATGCACAGCAAGCTTGGCATTGACTCAAGCCATAATTTTTTAGAGTACGCATTACCATTTACCATTATGGCCAGCCCTGTGCCGACAAAATTTGTTCTGGTAAGTATACACAGAGAAAAAAGGCAAGCACGTGCAGAGGGTGCACTTGTGCAAAACTATGGCAGCCTGATGCATGTTTTTATTTAATACTGTCCAATCAAACGTGATGTCCGATACAGGCTTTACATGTCCAAAATGCGATCATTCCTTGCCCACTGCCGAGCAAGTTGCTGAACATGTAAGGAATGAGCATGTAGATGGAACCCAGACTGAATCTACCAAGCGAATGACATAGTATCCTCTATAAGATATATTGTTATTATTCATGTTCTGGCCAGTACAAGTATTTGACCCTTCTTTTTTGTGTATGAAACATATTCATTATTAGCCATTGTACTGACGTATATGTACAAATTTCTGAAATAAGATCCTCACCAGCTTCCGAGAGGTTCTGCTGTTAAAAGTGTAGTAGTTTGATACTTACTTCGTGTTCTATTAATATAAGCAGTATCCTAGCTGGATCTACCTATTTCATTATCTCTCTACACATCTTGTTTAACTATACCCTCTTGGTATCACCGTAGACATGTACACAGATTCTTACTCCTATTACATTTGATTCTGATGATGTTTATTTGCTCAAGGAACCTTACCTGACTTCGGCTCTCATTGTTGAGATCAACATAGAACTTTAACAAACAGCTTAGCACAGTTTTTGCATAGGCTATGATGCCTTTTCCTGGTCTTGTCTTCAGCGTGAAGCCCCAGATCTCTATGTCAGAAAAAGCTAGCTTTGCTTGCTGAACATTAAATCTCTTGCCTTCTACGTGGTTTCCTTTTTGGAATTAAATCATCATTTAGCCAAAGCGCGCTCTTCGATGCATTGCATGCTTTTTTAACCATACCCAGGTATTCTGTACTTCGGGAGATATCTACTTCCTCGGTAGAACCTTCTTGTATAATCCATTAATGCTATTTTATGCCATTGCACTTGTATTGAGTGGAGATAGAGAGAACATAAAGTCGCTTGGATCGTTAGTTGGAAGCGACATCAGGGATAATGAAACCACCAAGGAAACTATGCTAAGGTCAATTTCCAACCCAAATGAAGAAAAAGAAAGGGAGCGAGATTATGGCGGACAGAGAAACTGACAACAGCAACAACGTTGAAAGAAGAACAACCATCAAGCTCATCTCAGCAAATCAGACGATAAAATTAAATGATGCAATTATGGTCGCAGGTTTTCCCGGACCAGGGCTCGTTGGCTCTATGAGCGTGAGCTACATCATAGAACAGCAGAAGATGCACCAGATAGGATATGTCGATTCAGACTTTATAGTTCCCGGCGTCATCTACATAGGGGGAAAGTTAAGGCATCCATTTCGTATCTACGCAAATGATGAACGCACCGCGTGCGTTCTTGTGTGTGATGCCCCAGTAATTCTATCTGGCATCCGCTCTGTGCTAAATGCAGTAGTTATATGGGCCAAATATAACGGTGTTAGAGAGATCATGGTTTTAGAAGGCATGGCAACCCCTGGCATCTCAGAAATGGGCAGAAAGCCTTGGGTTCTGTCAAACGACGGGCAATCGGATGATCACAGCTACCTAAGCCGCATCAAAGACAAGAAGGCAGAAGCAGGCCCGCCTGCATTTATTTCCGGGGTATCTGGCGGCCTCTTGGCAGACATGCCTTTCAAACAGAATTCCTTGCACGGCACTCTTGATACCGTCAATTGCGGGAATTCCAGATCCAGAGGGAGCGACCATTCTGATTGAAAAAACAAATGAGCTTGCCAACAATCCGTTTAGAATAGATGTGCGTCAGCTAAGGAGTGAAGCAGAAGCGCTCAAGCGTCAGCTGCAGGAGCTGATCAATTCTGTAAAAAGGCAACAACAAGATCAGCAGCAACAAACGCAGTCGGGTGGAGGGACCGGAATATACAGTTAACCGGCTACTATGGAATCTACCTTTTGTTTTTATGTATGTTAAATGAAGATGACTGTATAGAAGTATACAAAAATCATCTATAAGAACTAAATTCGTTTTTCAAATATAAAAAGCATTTAAGAATTAAACATCCTGAAGAACTGTAAAAATCTTATTAATAATTTGATATGCTCTCCGGGTCATGTTATCAGACAACAGAGGTTTGGCATCAACAGACGAATAGATAAAAGAAAGAGTCGCAAAAGCTGGCGGATAGGCAAGAGCGCAGGATAAAGAGGGGCTGTCAGAAGCAGGGCACAAGGGCGGAGAGACAGTTTCTCAAGACAAAGAGCATATGTCAGAGATTGACAAGAAAGGCGAACAAAAGTAAAACTAGACGCAGGGCAACAGAAACAAAATTTCTGAAAGCCATTACCGCGTCTTACGTATTCTTTTTCTTTATAGGCGGACAAAGAGCTTAGAATCACAAGGGTCAACGCCCGTAGAAGTTCAGTTTTAAGTGGTGGCACCATTTAGGCCAAATAAACTGTTAATTAGTAAAACTTGCTAATATTGAATGGATGAGTAACTTCCCAACTGTAAATGCAGAAATTAGCATTGCGCCAATTGGTACTTCAGATACAAGCATGGGCAAGGAGATAGCAGCTGCATACGATGCAATTCGCAACATAAAGAATCTCAAAAAAGTAACTCTTACTCCAATGAGCACCCAGGTGGAATCAGACAATCTAGACGATATCTTTCAGGCAATACATGTCGCTCATAATTCTGCCAAATCAGTTGGAGCCAAGCGCGTGATCTCGACAATAAGGATCGACGAAAGGGTGGATAAGCCAAACACTTTGGACGAAAAAGTCCAGTCTGTGAAGACAAAAGCAAGTTAAGTGGAAATAACCACAGAGACCTGACTCACAGCATAGCCTTGAACTTTGTCTACTGTAATTTGTTTTCTCTTACTTCCTTTACTAGCTGTTCGCGCAGCATTTTTAGGTGCTTTTGTTCGCCTTCCTTCATAGTACTTCACAGCTTGACAAGCTCAGGCTTCTTGTCTTTCTCTTCGTCGCGAATGTTTTTTTCAACAGATGAATACAGAAAATCGGCCTTCTTTTCAATTTAAGTTATCACATTGAATATCGAATCTTCAAGTAAGGCAGCTTCTTTGTTGAAGTTCCTTCTATCATCTGTCCAATATGCTCCATAAAGACTAAAAAGATTTACAGAATTTGCTTTGCAATTTGCAGTGCACCTCTCACAGTATGCTCCTCAGCTTCAAAGCATTCGATGCCTCGATCCTTCAGCACCCTACTAGTAAACGGGCCAATCGAAATCACCTTGGTAATGCTATCCAGCCGCAACTCATCTTTGGACACCTTGTCCATTATTTCAAAGAATGAGTTAACGTTTGAGGCGCTAGTAAAAATAATCGCATCCATCCTTTTTTGTAACAAGAGATCATAAAATTCCTTCCATATGGGCTCGATGGACCTTGTGCGCACGGTGTAGAGGAGAATTTCGTCAACTTCCATCCCAAGGCGGGTTAGGGCCTCGGTGGCAAAATTGTTTGCAGCACCGCTTCGGGGGATGATTATCTTTTTTCCAGCCGGTTCTATCCCCGATAAGAGATTGACTAGTCCACATGAAGAGAATTTTTCTAGTACCAGCCTGACATCTATGCCGTGCTCTTCAAGGCTCTGCTTTGTCTTTGGGCCTACTGCAATTACTGTAGTAGATTTCAGAACTGGTGCTATCTTATCGCGGGCAAGGTCAAAGAGGATGTTCACTGCCTGCTGGCTCATGAACGCACAATAATAGTGCTTTTTCTTGCGCAGTTTGTCAACGAACTCCTCTGCCACTTCTGGACCCTGCGGTACTATCTCTATTGCGGGAAGCGCTATAGCCCTGCCCCCTTGCTCCCTTACCAGCTGCAAAAATTCTTCTGCGTCGTGTTCGCTTCGAGTTATTGCCAGGATTTTATTCTTTAATCCAGGCATTTCTGTCACTTTCTCTTGAACCAGTCAAGCTTATCGCTCAGTCCGGCGACTCTTCCTATCACGATTACTGCAGGAGGCTGGACATCCGCTTTTTTTGTAAGTTTTGCAATGGTACCAAGCGTACCCTTGACAATCCTCTGCTTGTCAGTTGTGCCACTTGCAACAATTGCAACCTTGATGCTCTTTTTCATTCCAGCCTTTATCAAATTCCGCGAAATCTGATCCAGCTCTCCAATGCCCATCAATACTACTATAGTATCGACTGCGCCGGCAAGCTTGTCCCATCTGACCACCAGGTTGTCTTTTCTCGCATCTTCGTGCCCGGTGACTATGGCAACTGAGGAGGAGTACAGACGATGGGTAAGCGGAATACCAGCGTATGCGGGCGAGGCAATGGATGAAGTAATGCCAGGCACTATTTCAAACTCGATTCCGTGCTTGGTGAGATATTCAGCCTCCTCTGCTCCCCGCCCAAAGATGAAGGGGTCTCCGCCCTTGAGCCGCAGCACGGTCTTACCCTTTTTCGTGTATTTCACCATAAGATTATTTGTTCTGTCTTGATGTGTGGTGGCGTCGCCAACCATTCTGCCAACATAGGCTTTCTCAGATCCTGTAGGTATCTGGTCGATTATCTCCTTGCCCACCAGCCGGTCATATAGCACAATATTGCAGGTCTTCAAAAGTTCCATTGCCCGCAGAGTCATCAGCTTGGGATCGCCTGGACCGGCTCCGCAGATAAACACCTTACCCTTTTTCATAGTTTCTTGTTCCACTCGTCTACTGCTCTGCGCCAACCTTCGGCAAGGTTCATGGCTCCCTGCTTTACTAGCATGTCTGCTACCGTGGAGCCCAGCTCTTCTGGCTTGCTTGCTCTGCCTACCTTTTTGACGTGAATGCTCTGCTTGCCGTCTGCAGAAAACACGCTTGAATAAAACGTTATCTTGTCATCGTTGGTTATTGCCACGGCTCCGAGTGGGAACCTGCAGCCTCCCTCCACCCTTTTTATAAGTGCTCTTTCTGCAAGCACTGCTATGCGCGAGCGGCGATCCTCCACCTGCCGAAGCATGCCAGCAAGCGTAGGCTGATCACTTCTGCACACGATCGCTATGGCTCCCTGGCCTGGCGCGGGTACAAAGTCTCTTATGCTAAAACGCTCGACAATAACATCCTTCATGCCTATTCTTGCAAGGCCAGCCTCTGCCAAAACCACTGCGTCGTACTCGCCACTTATCACCTTTTTCACTCTTGTTTCGACATTACCCCTTATCGGCCTGACATTAAGATCTGGCCTGGTTCTTGTCAGCTGCACAGCCCGCCGGAGGCTGCTTGTACCAATGACTGAGCCAGGTAATAGATCTTTCAGTTTTTGTCCATTGTCGGTGACAAGAACGTCGTTTGGGCTCCCCCTCTTGGGAATGCATGCCACTGAAAGATCATCTGACAAGTCGGGTGGGATATCCTTGAGGCTATGTACTGCAAAGTCAACCTCTCCTTGCTTGACTGCTTCGTTCACTTCTTTTTCAAAGATTCCCTTTTCGTCCATGGTAAAGAGCGGCCTCTTGTCAACATCGCCCTTGGTGCTTATCGGGGTTACTTCAAAGCGTATTTGAGGATGAGCCTTGCGTAAGGCGGCAAGTGCTATCTCTGTCTGCGCTATTGCAAGTCTACTGCCTCTGGTTCCGACTCGTATCGTCTTCATCATTTCTTTATCTCATGAAATGCCTCGCCGTATGCCTCTACTGTCTTGTCAGTGTCGTCTTCAGTATGTGCGTACGATACAAAGCAGGTTTCAAACTGTGAAGGAGGAATGAAGACATCCTGCTTTAGCAGCTCATCAAACAATTTGCGGAACATTCTTGCGTTTGCCTTCTTGGCACCAGCTTCATCCTTTACCCTCTCGCTAGTAAAAAATAGCTGAAACATTGAACCTATTGAATTAACAGTGCAGTCAAGCTGCGCTCTAGTCAGCATATCTTTGATGCCGCCGACAATACTATCACATGTTTTGGCGATCTTAGGATATATCGCATTTTTGGCATCGATCAATGTTTCCAATGTAGCAATGCCTGCCGCTACAGACACAGGATTACCAGCAAACGTACTTGCCTGATAGACGGTGCCTGCAGGTGCAATCTTGCCCATGATCTCTTTCTTACCTGCGATTGCAGCTATTGGTAGGCCGTTGCCAAGAGCTTTTGCAAATGTGACGAGGTCTGGCTTGAGCCCAAAGAACTCACTAGCGCCGCCAAGCGCAAGACGGAAGCCAGTGACTACTTCATCAAATATCAAGATAATATCGTTCTGCTCGGTTATTTTTCTCACTTCGTTAAGGTATCCCTTTTCTGGCAGCACAAGCCCAATGTTTGCAAGCACTGGCTCCATTATGACACAGGCAGTGTTACGGTTCTTTTCAATTGCGCGCTCAAGCTCAGCTGGCTTGTTGTACAGGTACAACTTTTAGTGTAAGCGGATGCCTCTTCAAGTATTCCTTCTGATGCAGGCATGCTAGCCATGCCTGATCCCGCCTTGACAAGAACATAATCATGAGCACCATGATATCCACCTTCAAATTTAATCACCTCTTTTCTCTTTGTAAAAGCGCGCGCAAGCCGGATGGCATGCATTGTGGCTTCAGAGCCGGTATTGACAAGACGCGCCATTTCTCCGCACGGCACGACCTGGCATATCATTTCCGCCAGCTTGATCTCGCACTCTGTAGGCACGCAATAGAGTGTCCCATTATCAAGCTGGGACCTGACAGCTTCAATTACCGAATGATAGCCATGCCCAAGAAGCATTGCTCCATAGCCCATACAGTAGTCAAGGTAGATCTGATGATCGGCAGTAGTAAGCTTGCTTCCGCGCGGAGGTAGCAAAGAAAGGATAAGGCTCGTAAAAGCGAACCGGACTGTTAACCCCGCCGGGCATGATTTTTTTTGCCTTGGCAAAGAGCTGTTCAGACTTCATAGTATATAGATCTCTACCAAGAGCTATAATAATTGTAATGCTAATTAACCGCAAATTGTAAGAAAAACTACATTGGTGACATTTTCCAGCGTTATGGACGATCTGCATCTTAATATAAAACGCAACCACGACACCCTCGCGGCAGCATTAAAGAAGAGCCCCAACATGGCGTACCAGAAGGTAAATGAGCTTGCACAATTTGTCGGATCGCACTATAGCATCAATCTTCAACTGCACTTTCCAATACCAGGTAAGATCTCTGATCTTGACTCATATGGTACTGAAAACATCAGCTTTGTGGTTGACAAATTTCGCAAGGTTTTCCCAGTGCCAAGAGAGACGGTGAAACAAAAGGCAGTCGAACTCATAGGCAATAACGCTAATCCGAAGGATGCCTACACCTATGAAGGCAAAGAGGGCGCCAAGGTAACACTCATGCCCATAGGCAGTATAGAAGTTCTACCCGGCTCAATGCATTTTTGGTGCAAGATTGATACAAGGATCAGGTCGTACGGCGACTGGATGATGGAAAATGTTTACTTTCCAAAGAATTCTTAAGTTGCTTACAGCGAGCTGCCGATAGATACTGACGGTACCCAGACGCGCTGCACAAGCTCGTACTGGTACAGTAGCTTGTCCTCTGCGTCATATACCTCTGCCTTGACTGGTAGCGGCATGTCGCGAACAACCCAGATTTTGCTCGTCACTTCTGCGAGCTTGTAACTGAGCACAAATGAGTCAAAAGTCCCGGCCGGTGTATCCACACGCTCCTCGTTTGTCACCCTAACTGTCACTGAAGACGAGCCAACAAATATCGTATCCCATGGCGCGCCCACTACGAGATACTTGGGGCTTTCGCCGTATTCCATGTCACGGACTGCAAAAATCGATGCCAGTATATGCTCAAAGTAAGGCCTGAACGACTCGTCAAGCGGACCCTCCCGTGTAAGCTCTTTTGATATTATCAACGTATGGTTTACCAGAGGTCGGCCAGTGCCATTCGCGATCGTGATCCGGACGTTCCAATTTTCACCAGCCTGATCAAAGTTCATCGATACCTGCGCAGATTCAAGTGAGTTTAGCTCGCCCCTGGAAGTCAGGATATATTCCAGAGCCATTCCGTCCTGTATGTGATCGCCAACTTTCCAGATATCTGCCTCCGTGGGCGGGTTAAAGATGTCGGGTCTAGAACTTTGAAAGCCCCCGCCGTCGGCAATAAGTGCAACGCTCACTCCAATACCCAATGTTGCGAATACGGCGGTCAGGATTATCATCCGCCGGATGGCTCTTCGCCGCTTCCAAGACACGATTCTGATTCAGTGATCTTGGTTATTTAAAATAGATTACTTGACTACTTCTTTTCAGACATGTCTGCTGTAACATACTCACCAATCTGGTTGTATATCTTTAGAAAGCGGTTACCCTTCTCGGTTGTCCGGTAGATCTGCTCTCCTTCGATATATTCTAGCAGTCCGTTTTCTATCAGCACTGTCAGGTATTCCTTCAGCTGGGCGTATGATAGAAAGGCCTTGTACATAATCTTAGTTTTAGTGACACCACCATTTGCAGCTTCTAGAATTTGAGCAGTTATATCAGTTCTGCTTCTATATTTCATGGCTATCCTAGGTATTAACGTCTATAAAAGCATCTCGAAGTTTTATTGTAGAAGACTTTAAGATAGAAGGGTAGCCCATCTCAGTGTCGCCTTTGTTTTCTGTTGTCTTCATGGCTCTTCTTCCTGCAGATGACTTGATGTTGTTCCCTGATAGCCTACACAGTCCAAACGTACAGCGAGCACGGGTTTCTTGCACTGTCTTGAGCCGCCGAGGCCTAGGAATGGCCTCCCACTCTGTCTGATGACCATTTCGAGCATCGCGGTCAGAATCATCTTATACATATTTCTTCTATCTACGTTCTTGATCGACTTGACGATTACTCAGGAGTTATATATTCATCATCTATTGTGTTCCGTAAATGCACTCCTCGTCTCTCGTATTGCCCCTTCTATATTGTGAATTGTTCCTGACTCTTTTGATTCGATTATAGTGAGTTTTAGTTCATCTACAAGCGCAGAAATAGAGCGGCAGCATCTCCTTTATGGCATCCATTGTTTCACCCATGCTCTTGCTGTCGCCTACATAGCTGATGGTGTTTTTGGCGGACTTGATCGTCTCTCTTGTCTCGTCAAGTACACCTGAATTCTTCAGATCCATTGTGACCCTTTCAATCCTTGCACTGGTTTTTTCAAATGACTCGGTAGTCTTACGAATGTTTTCAATGTTTGTCACCATGGCCGGCTCTTTAAGCGATTTAATTATCTCGCTGCCAACCTTGGCAGTGTCGCGCATCTTCTCAAGCGACTTCTGTACGTCTGGCGATCCAAGTTCCCTTATTATCTCAACCGCATCAGACGCCGTCTCTTTTATGTCTTTGAGCTTTTCTGCCATTTAAAATTATAATGCTTTCAGCTTTAATTGTAAAGCGGTAAAAGTTTCCGGTATCTAAGTTCTATAACTTGCTCTTACCTTTTCGGCAGCCTTGCCATACTGTCCTTATTTAATTCGTAATAGCTCTGCTCTAGAACAAAAAGTTACACGACATCTGCCGTCGTGACTTTTTTCTTATTCTTTTCTGTATCTATTGCGACACCTTCAGTTGGGCTCCGTGTGTCGTGCAGTTTGTCATAGTTAGCTTCATATGCCATACAGCACCCATGCGGTGCAATTACATCTGACACCTTGCCCATCACATCTGGTCCTTTATCTTCTACCAGCATACATTTACCGCCGCTAGCGCTCATCCAGTAGATACAGTTGTAACAGAAGTATCCTTCATGCAAGTTCGAGTCGGCAAACTTGTCATATTCAATGTATGATGCCTGTAGCTTGCTCCTTTTCTTGAACTTAGTGAGATTGTCGACTGCCCCAGCAGCTTCTTTAATCTTCTTTCCAATTTCTGTCATCTTATCGCGCCTCCTCCTCGTTTGGATCCCACAATGTGCATAGGCCATGTGGTGCTATTATGCCTGACTCTCGCCCGTTGACATCAGGTCCAGTGTCTTCCACTATAGCGCAATGATTGTCCTTAATGAAGTATATGCAATTGTAGCAGAAATAGCCCGTATGAAGGTCGGCGTTTTTGAAGTGATCTATCTCCAGATACCCTGAAACTGCCTTGGAGAGCTTTGGGTATTGCTTGTCAGTAGATATAATCTGGCTCGCCATGGCAATATCGTTGCGGCATAGTATAAAATGAGTTTAATATTTCCGACTATGATCCTGTCCTATTACCTTTTTCTTAGCTCTCTTGCAATCTGCTTTAGTCTTGACCATCGTAAAGTAAATTTGGCAACTATTATTCCACCCACGATAACCGCCCAGACCCAAAGAGGAGGACTTTCCACTCTTTCTTTCATCTCCTCAAGAGATTTATGCTCTTGCTTTGAAATTATCTCCTCTACTCAGCAGCCTGACATCCATATATTCATCCTCAGATGTAAGCCCTGAACTTGCCACCATTCTCTTTTGTTTCATCATCTACAGAGAGGCCAAACCTCGTTGCTTGTATTATTTTCTGATAGGATTCATTGTCTTGCTTTTAATTATTAAACGGCCGCGGACGACAAACTGATAATTAGAAAATAGAAATCTATTGCAGTCACCAAAACGACTAGCCGTATTCAATCACATCATAAAGGCATTCTTTATCTTTTTGTTAATGGTCTCATCTGGTTAAAATTTGTTCTATAGGATTCGTTCTTGATATTATCATACCCTTTTAAAGGCTGGAAGGATGGATGGAATCCAAGCAGTACCAAAGACTAAATTCAAGGATGTTGACTATATCCACAAATCAAGCTCTGTTGATAGACTTGGCTTTGAAGTCTGATGCAGAGTTGCAGTTTTAGCCTATTACTTGTCTTTCTGTTACCATGCTACAAGGTTGTAGCGGGCTATTTCATCAAAAGGGCAACAATCTGTGCTTTTGTTCCTCCTCATCTGGAGCGCACATCGGATTATTACAATAATATAATTTACCATCATTGCTAATACGCCTGCTTCCAAAAGACTTGAGAAGTTTTAAGTCCAATGTAGCCCTGCATGTTGGACAAGAAGGCGAGCACTGGACTGAAATTGTCTTTTCTCTTTATTGGCATATACACACAATATTCTTCCATAATTTGGTATACAGGGAGAATAGATATATAGATTGGTAAAATCCAGGTCATATGTATCATAACAATCAGGCGCCGTTAGTACCAGTTGCTAGTTGTAGCGTGTGTATATTATGGGAAAACATGTAAAAAGACAAATATTTTCAATCAATCAGACTCTTTTATACTTCAATTAACAAAGAGGATACAATAGTAAAAGGAAATAAAGACATTACTGTAGCTAGCATCAACTATTTCTTTTTTCTTTCCTTTTTCAAAAGAACCCTTTTAGTTTTCTTTTGTTGTTGTTGTTGTCGTCTAGACAATTAACCTAACAAAGCAAATCCTATAATAAATCCAAGGACAGCTCCAAATGTCGGCAGCCATTTTCTTTCTTTGTGAGCTTTTGGTATCATGTCGTAAAACAGCATATAGAAAATGCCGCCCGCTGAGATGGCAAGGGTCAGCGCAATAACAAATTGCATACCTTGGACAAAGAATAAACCTACTAATCCAAGAACAATTGGAAGCACTGATACAAACCCGATAGCAATCAAACCTTTTCTTTTGCTACCTCCAAAAGCCGTTGTCTTGCCAGAAATCATTTCACGATAAGAAGCAATTCCTTCTGGGACATTTTGTATTCCAATAAGCAATGCAAGCACAAGCCCAGTCCCGCCAGCTATCGAAGCTCCTATGGCAAGCGATTCTGGAATAGAATCAAGACCTATGCCGAGTAGAATGCCAGCCCCTCCACCCTTGCGCTCCGCTATTACATCTGCAAGTGTAAAGATTATCGAACCAGCAACAAAGGCGCTCAAAGTCATGATAATTCCCAAGTTTTTTTCTGCTTCAATTACCATTCCAAAAATGGCAGCAGAGATTAGGATGCCTGCACCAAAAGCAGTAAAAAATAATACTTGTCTATCGCTGAAGTTGATGTACCTTGCTATGAGCCCACCTGCAAATGAGGTGCCGCCTGCAAATGCACATATTGCAACAACACGTAGTATGTCTATAATCTCGATGCTGGGCATTGTTATGTTGGCTGCCTGCAAGACCAGCTTTATGCATTCTTTCTTTTTAGAGTATCTAATGAAGTTACTATTATTGACTCATAATTCGGCTTTAATTTGTGAGATCTTCTTTCTATGCTGTTGTTATTACCACTGCTACTATTCCCTTTTGACAATGGTTGTTGTTGTATTGTTGTGATGGTTGTTGATATTTCGGCTTGTCTTTACATTAATGAGTAATTGATAGTTCCAGTTGTTTCTGAAATTTCTTGATATGGCTTATCGCTGCACGATATTTTTTAGTAGATTTTGATAGTTCCTACTGAATCAGATACTTCAATAGTTCAATTGAATGAAATTTAATTTGGATGAAAAATTAAGACCATTCCACAGTCAGATGCACACATTTGCTATTATTTTCATTATTTACTTGCCACAGCTTTGTTGCTTCCCGTCATTAATTGATTTGTTGATCAACTTTGTACTCTACCTATCATTGGTGGGGGACTAGACTTAATTGAAGACAAACATTATCTATTGCAACTTAGGTTCCCACCATGATGGTGACTAGAGGATTTCGCACGTGGCATGATTTTATTATAGCCTGAAGCATATCAGCATATACCTACATGCAAGAGTCCAAGCCAATAGTCAAAAAAGGATACATTGCCAGAAAGGGTCGAGGGTATTCTCTACAAGAGCTACAGGAGGTAAGCCTTAGCCCAAGAGTGGCAAGGAAGAACGGGGTGCCAGTCGATGTCTGGAGACAGACAAAATATCCTGAAAATGTCGAACAGCTAAAGCCAATCCAGAAAGCGATTGAGTCTAGAATCAGAGAAAAACCAGCAGAACAACAATAAGCCAGAAAGGAAGCACGTGCGGTAGCAGAAAAAGAAAGTAGAGAAGAAGGATTAGAACTCGCAAATGTTTTCTGTCCCCCGGATCGACTCACTGGCAGGTATAAAGTGCTACTGTACGAGCTTTGCCGGGACAAGAGGGTCGATAAAACAGAGGAGCGAAGGGTTTAGAGTATTCGAGCTTGCAGATGAATCACTCGACATATCTCTGTCGTACGATGAGAGTCACCGCTATCCGCTCTATGTCCTTGAAAAGCAGGACATTGACTCAAACCATGCCCTATTTGAAATCGAGCATGAGATGCACATGAGACTTAGGATAATGGGGATAAAGGACTCCAAGGCTGCGACAATGCAGTACGCTGGCATGGAGCGAGTAACAAGGAATCCGCCGGCAGAGTTAAAAAGCAGACACACACGGCTCAGACTTATAGGTTTCACCAAGCAGCCGATTGGGAAGAAGTTCCTTGCAGGCAACAAGTTTGAGATAACGATCTATAATTTCCGCTCTTCAGATCTCTCCAGCTTTGTTCCACAAATTGGCATGGTGGGCAACTTTTACGGCCTCCAGAGATTTGGCAGTGAAAGGTTGGTGACCCATCTTGTTGGTAGGGAAATTGTCAAGCACAACTTTATGCAGGCAGTTGAGCTGCTGCTCTGTCATACTACTGAATTTGATACTCAGATCAGCAGGGAGATCAGAAGCAGGTGTGCCGACCCAAGCAACTATCAGCAAGTACTCAAGATGTTACCAAGAGGTATGGACATTGAACGGCAGGTGCTGTCAGCGCTAGTGGCTGGCAGGGGTACCATTCGGAGCACTGCGTGCAATACCAATCACTATTCGGAGACTATTCGTCCAGGCATATCAAGCATATATCTTCAATATATCCCTCAGCAGAGCCATCATGGGAGGCGAGGATCTACTACAGCCGAAAACCGAAGACCTTTGCTTTGAAATGGAGGGGCCTGCGACATTTGGTAGGATAATCAAATATGATCCCAACTCAATGACGAAGTTGGTTCCAGCAATAAGGATGGCAGGATATACCTTTCAACCCGGCAGGGGTAGGTTTGAAAATATTACAAGAACTATACTGCAAGAGGAGGAAGTGGCTGCAAAGGAGTTCTACATAAAGGAGATGCAGGAGCTCAGCCACCAAGGAGGCTTTAGGCAGGCTCCACTCTGGTGCATGGATTTTTTGTATAAACGAGACCCATTGACGGTATCTTTCAAGCTGCCCAAGGGATCATATGCGACCACGCTTTTGCGCGAAGTAATCAAGCCAGATGATCCAATCAGGAGCGGATTTTAGCGGATCGAATCATGTTACGATGACAGTAAAATTTCCTCCATTTAATGATGATGTCACCACGAGCATTGTTGCCTGCTAGTAAGCAACATATTTCCTTTCACTTTTTGTGATTATTTGCATTCGCTTCAGATTATTAGCACTGCTGTTCAGTATTGTATTATTATGATCATCTACAGTTGTAGATATTGCCCATTGCCAATGTGTGCTAATTGTTAATTATAGATAGGGCGGGTGCATGGAGGAGCTGTGGCAAAAACCTTCTTACTATCTTTGATTAGACTATTCCGTCACAGATTTTATTGATAGAGATGAAAATCAAGTTAGCTGAACGCTGCATTTCTCTAACCTTCAATCAAGACAATAAAGCGGATTGGTTCTACAGCTTTGTATCAGCTTTTCAAGCCTTCACTTGTTCTACACTAACGGGCTCTTTTCAGTAACATAAAGGAGAAGTTAGAATCGAAAGCAGGATACCAGACAATATAGAGGCAATTTCAACTATAGCTATTAATATTCCCCTTTTGCTAATAGCAATCTTTTGCAGGAAGTGATATACATTCTGCCTTTGTTTTCAACACAAAATACTCTTTCGGATACAAAACTGTAAATCAATAAAGGCGCTCAATATAATATATAGCACGGCAGCGTGTTACATGATATTCATATGCTCGGGGGCAAGAACCTGCATGAAATGATAGAAAATGCCATTGACGACATATACGAGCACCTGAGCGTCAAAATAGACAAAACAAACTCTGATAGGATCCATGCAATAGAAGCATCAGGCTGTACAAGGTTTGCATACTATGAACGCAAAGATCCATTGCCTTCAGATAATGCGGCCAAGGTCTCAAGCCTGCTGGGAAATGGTGTGCGCCACTCACTGAGCAACACACGTGGCGAATATAAGATCGACACTCTTGCGCTCGAAGTTAATGTCGACATGATAATGGCCAACGAGTTTATCGTAAGATTTGAAATTGTGCCTACTCTGCCAGAGGTTCCGCATCCACAGCACATGCTGTACCTTAATGCATGTCTCTTTGCATTCAACAAGGACGAGGGTTTTTTGATCTACATGACAGAAGAGGGTAAGATGGTAGAGTTCTCTGTGACTAAGAATAACAGAATGTTTGAAGAACTCATCAGGAGGGCAAGAGTGCTCAGCACATTGCTAAAAGAAAACAGAGTTCCAATAGTTGAGCCATCCAACTTGTGCACAAGTTGCAAATACTTTGAGAGGTGTTATGCAAGAAAGAAGGTAAAGGACGAAAGTTCAGGCTTCATACTAGAAGAAATTTTTAAACCCAAGAAAAAATAATAATAAATTATGAAAACATAGAAAGGTGCCGTCAGGCGTGCTCGCTATGACCTTCAGACGGCGTGTATCCTTGACTATACCTTCTTGCCCTTGAGCCAAACAGCACAGCAACTAGGAATACAAATATCCCTGCCGTCACAGCATACATGAATGTTTCTTCAGCCATATTACCGAGGGCCTGCCTGAAACTTAATACCTTTATGGATTGTATCATGACGTGCTATGATAATATCATAAAATGTCAAGGGAATGTCAATGTAAACCCTTTTTCATAGTAGCTTGTTTGGAAGTTTGAGCCAGTCAGCCTGTATGAATAGATTCCCTCAACGCGGTACTGGCCAGTGCCATCTACCATGCTGTCCCAGCTGCTGGCAGTAAGATTATTGCGCATCGCAACCTGTGTGTCTTTGAGGGTGACCATGCTGTTGCTAACTATCGGAAAGATGTTCTCTTGACCAGAAACAAAACCCTCAGGACTCGCTCCAATGTCCCCGCTTGTCATCTGATACTGGCCCACATGAAGTGTATAGTGGATCGTTTCAAGAATAGCAGTGCTAGTGTTAGGGTTGCGCATGTCAAAGACTACCTGTACATTTGCGTTGTCTTCATTCGTTTTCTCAACTATGATGTCCTTGAGTCCCAGTTGGAGGTCGGCTACAGGGGTCTGAGCCGTGCCTGGAGCCTCGCCATTGCCAGGAGGCCTGAAGCTTTCCATTCCCATAATAAAAAATATAGTTATAGCAGCTGCGGCAATGCCGCCAGCTACTGCATAAATGGCCTTTCTATTCACAATTGCCTTTTTCGCGTTCGTCCACGCTTTAAAGCTGTCGTTTAATCCAAATGCTTATACTAGCCATTACAAAAATTGCGGCCGGTTGCAATACCACAAGGCGGCGAATATTGGACGAGAAAGAGCTCAGAAAGCCCAGATGCGACTGTTTGACTACACCGGCTTTGCCATGCTGACATACACCATCAAGCAGGGCATAGCAGGGTTTGAGCCTGTGGGTGAAGAAGAGATGGTTGGTAAGATGACGAGTGGTAATGAGGTGATGCTTTTTATTTGCGATAATGATGGCTATGCAAAGGCTCAGTCAAGGCCCATGCGAACGGAACAAGGAGAAGAAGTTTTCAAAAGGATGCTTGCAGATGGTATGCAAGAGTTCAATGGCGAAATCAAGACAGTGTCATAGGGGCTATAATGTGCTAATTTGAACGGTCGAGAAAAAAGGTAGAAAGTAGCACAAATAGCTAATTCGCCGCATGGGAGCACTGCCCAAAAATTATTGCAAGTGAAATGATAGATATGCGCGTATTGTGGAGGTTAATCGGCATTGCTAGAAGGATCATGATGATTAGAAAATAGTCTATTCCAATTGCAATAATGTAAAGATCATCATCAAGACGGACTTGAAAGGTAGCTCAAAGCCGATCTATATCCAAAATCGGACGATGCAAATTGAAGCAAATATAATTATTGTTATTATTCTTCTTCTGGCGCCTTGCGAGTAGTAGTAGTATGTCAAAGCAGAATACATGATTTGACTTGACATTGCCTATACTACAATGCGTGTCCCTACAGCGCTACGGGAAATTGCATTCTGGATTAGGATGGGATCTGACTTGAGCACTACTGTAGGGATCTTGCTTCGCTCTATCACCTTAAGCGCCACAATGTCCATCAAGTCATAGCCACCTGCCGCTGAATCTTCAGATCCCAATAGATCTATGCACTTTTTGACGCTAATTTCGTCGAACAGTTTGGCGCCCTTGTTCTTGTTGGGATCGGAATCGTAAATGCCGTTGACATCTGTTGCGTTGAGGAACTTAGACGCTTTGACCTTTTCAGCAATAAGTGCAGCTGTTGCATTTGTGCTCTGCCCCGGATGTAGGCCGCCTGTCACAACTATTCTACTGGCCATCACAGCCTTGCTTACCTGCTCCAAGTCTTCTGGGACTGCAGGATAAGCCTGATCTCCAAGCGCAAGAATCAAGAGCCTTGCATTCAGTCTTGAAACCTCGATACCTAGCATGTCCAAAGATGCTTCATCCGAGCCAAAGCTTCTTGCGGTAGAGATATAGTGGCGCGCAACATTGCCCCCGCCAGCCACCACCACTGGCTGCACTTTCTCGCTTATTTTGCTCAGCATCCTAGCATACCTCTTCAGATCATATGCTGTTTCATAGCCAAACACTTTTCCAGATAATTTGATCACAATCCGCTGCCTAGCCTGCGTGAATCTTGCCCGCCCCCCTATTCAGTATCCCTTGATCACCCAATACCTTTTTAATAGCTCGCTCCACTTTCTCTCGGTTCTCTGCAGTAGTATAGATGCGCAGCATATCGAAGAATCCCGAGATCGATTCTACAAGTGGAATCTCAGATACCGGCATCTCATACACTCGATCCTTATCGACAATCAATACGGAATACATCTCTTCCTTGCTTGGAGTCAGTGGCATCGATGGGGCGCGGGAGACGTCTACAAAGACATAGTTGCTATCGACATCTGCCACATCTGCAATATGGGGAGCAAGTGCCTCCAGTGCTTTTCTGTCCATCCTTTGCCCATCACGCTTATGCAAGAATTTTTCGTAAACGCACTTGAGCAGCCTCCTGTCGCGATAATCTCTCGCCATCTTGCCCGAAAATGCATATCTGCCCGAGAGCGCACAGAGTCGCTCGAGCGTGGCCTCATCCGTTAGGGCAAGATAGTTGCGGAGGGAAGGATTTGTCAGTCCAAGCGCTTCGTCTGCCGAAATCATTGAGCGTAGGAGCATTACTTCAGCAGCTCTTACCGTCTTATGGAAATAGACCGCCTTGAACATTTCATAACGTGAGATCAGCATCGATTCAAGAGAGTTGAGGGCAGACCTATTTATCGCAAGCCGGTTCTTTGAAACTTCAAGAGAACTCACAAGTCTGTGATAATCAAGCTTAGCATATTCTGCTCCAGTGAAAAGCCCATCGCGTGGCAAATAGTCCATGATGTCTGCTGACAATCCACCAGAAATAATCTCATTCATAAAATTTACCTTTGATTGGCCAAATGAAAGCCGGCATATATGATGCGGGCTATAGCCGTAGCTTCCCAGAATGTCAGTTATCTCGCTTTGCATAATAATCTTTTTTCCAAGCTCCTCGTGGCTAGTATTACAACGATACTCAAGCACCTCTTCGAACAGGTGTGAAAAAGGCCCATGCCCAATGTCGTGTAACAGCGCAGCAAGCCTGAGATCCTGTACCACTTCTGTGTGATCGATGTATCTTTTGCCAAGTAACGTTTCACCAGCAAGGCCGGCGATATGCATTGCGCCAAGTGAGTGCTCAAAGCGCGAGTGCTGTGCGCTCGGGTACACTAGATGTGCGCCGGCCAGCTGTCTTATCCTTCGCAAGCGCTGAAAAGCAGGGCTGTCGATCAGTTGTTTTTCAACCTGCGAGAATCTAATATACTTATGGACAGGGTCTGTTATCTCGCCTGCGAAGTCCATATTGATTGCTTGTTTGTATCACAAGATAACAGGACTTAAACTTTAAGCTCTTTCCTTATTATCTTCATTATTTCTTGGTGAACCTGCTCTTTGCTTTTCGAGCCATCAATGACCTTCCATCTGTATTGCTTTGCAAACTTTAGGTAGTTCTTATAGGCACTTGCCGCCAATTGAGTATCGGACTCGAACGCGTCCTGCATCTTTGCGCGCTTGGCAGATATGCTGGGGTTGACCAAAATCACAAGCGTAATATCTTCTTTTGGCAGGCCCTTGTCAAGTCGAAGAAGCCAATTGATGTCCATGCCGTTTGCCTCTCCGTAGACAAGGTTTGACTGCCAGTAACGATTCATGACTATAATTGTACCGTTTTCGAGCATGCTTTCGATCTCTTTCTTTTTCTCCCACCTGTTTGCAGAGAACAGCAGGTGCTTGACCTCCGAGAGGTAATCACGCTTACCCTCAAGGAATGCCTTTATTTCCATCCCAATTGGTGTAGTGTAGTCAGGGAAGTCCAAAATGACACAAACCTTGCCTGAAACCTTCAGGGCCTCTGCAAGCATGCGAGATTGGCTACTCTTACCAGCCTTGTCGGTACCTTCTATTACGATTATCTTGCCCCTAGTTGCCACTGCCTAAGGTCCGATATGCATCAATAAAAAGATTCAAAGATCCTTATCTTCAATATAAAAATTTATAACTTAAGATACAAAATTGGTTAAACGTTATGATAATTATACAGAGAAAATATGTTGAGTTTATTGGGAAGTCGGCATATGTTTATCTATATTATATGGCGTGTTTGCCGAAATTTAATCCAGAAAAACAACAAATTAAAATATTAACAGACTGTTGTAAAAATAACCTTGCGGATGGTGCCTGCTTGCTAGTGAAAAAGTCAACTATTGCGATATTTGATACTTTTAAGACCCGTAAGAACAAGTTCACCGGCGAGGCAAAGAGGCAGCGGGGCATCATTGCACATTTGGCCACAGAGCAGAACCCAGATCTTCGCACTAGAACGTCGATAGCACACGCCATTGCTAAGCGAGCACGGTATCTTGTGGCAAAATATCTACTCCGGTATATTCCGCGACCTTGACGAAGTTCTCATTCCAGCAGGTGTGGTAAGGGAAGGCGGAAGGCTACCCTTGAGGAGGGGACCAAAGGCACTCCAGCTAGAAGGAGTGCCATTCTACGAACTGACAGACACTGGCATTTTGGTAGCGTCATCAATTGAGGAGCTGAGTGATAATCGTATGAAGCTGCTGCGCTCATACATATCATCACTGTCAGCAAGCGACTCTGATTCCAAGGTAATGAAAGAGAGTATGCTATTTCTGATATTGGTGGCGCCGTCATTTGTTTCAAAGATAATCAACGAATACATTTATGCCTACAGCACAGGCGAAATTGATAGCATTGCGCCACTTGACATCAAAAAGATGAGATCAGTCATCGTTAAGCAGATATCAGTCGAAAAAGAGCTAGTAGAAGCTGTTATGACGATGCAGCAAGATCAAAGAGAGCTTGTTACAAGCTTTTTCAAAGTGCTCACTTAGCGGCCTTTGTGCCCGCAGGCAGTACATTGGTACTTTTTCTGCTTGCCCTTGCAACCCTCGCAACGCCATATTGTTGCGTCCCTGCATTTTGGACAGCTGAAACTCTCTGACAGCTCCCCAGGCCGCACTTGTCTACCACAGGCATTGCAGTTTGGCATCTCATAAGAACCTGCATACATTGACTTGGGTGCATATCCTCGCGGGAGTATTTTTACTTTGTTGGATTCAAGGCTAAAAAAAGGGCTTTATGTCATCTTGTAAGTTTTATGCCATGGGCATTGGAAGATATTTGGCAAGGAAGCTGGCCAAGATGCCAGATTGATGATCTAGAGAATTTACATTGTGTTATGCCAGTAATTGACATAATAGAAGAGAACAACAATCTAGAAGTCACTATCGATCTCCCATCTTTGCCAAGAAGGATATTAACCTCTAAGTAAACAGATGGTCTAAATTTTCTTTTTCAATGCCACTGCAACTGCTGCAGCAGATGCGACAAAGCCGCCATACGCAAGATAAAAGTTGTATGGCAACATTAAGGCGGACCCAATAAACAATGCAGAAGCAAGTATGCTTGCGGCAAGAGCGCTATTATTTTTCTCCTGCCTGCCATAAGGTCCTATTGATTCAAGATATGTCTTTAACAGAGGCGCAACACTCACCGAATCCTGAATTCCCTTTGCAAACCTCTTTGCAGATATTTTTACTTCCTCAATATAGGCATCACGTAAAAGTCCCTCTTCTTCAAGCAGATTTGCAAGTACCCTGACGAATTGGAATGACACCTTATGTTGGTAGTAGATGCCCTCAAGAATAGAAGACATGCGCATATAGAGCGCAAGGTTCTTTGGCAGTCGGAAAGGAAATCGGCTCATCGTCTTGTTTGCAAGGTCTACCAGAGCTTTTACCTCCATCCTGTCGACCTGCCGACCATGCATGGATTGGATGCTGAGTGCAATGCCTCGCTCAACTATGTAACGATTTACTGTGGGCTCAAGCGTCCCAAGCTCTATCAGCACATTGACAGTCCTCTCAGGGTCCTTATCTATCAGGCCAAGGTAGAGCCGGATGAGCCGGATGCGGGTCTCGCTGTCAAGCCTTCCCACCATTCCAAAGTCGTACAGTATCAGGCGGCCGTCGTCTGCAACTGAAATGTTGCCGGGATGCGGATCTGCATGAAAGATGTTATGGTGCAGAAGCATCTTGAAGAACAGTCTATGCACGTGCACTACAAGCTTTTCTCTGTCGATCCCTTTTTCATCCAGCCTTGGAATGTCAGTTATCTTGACGCCTGGAACATATTTCATTGTAAGCACATGTTTGGTAGTCCTCTCCAAGAATACGTCCGGTATTATGACTGATAGATCGCCTGCCAGATTGCGCTCGATCGCAAGCAGGTTCTCTGCCTCTATGCGGTAGTCCATCTCTTCGTGTACCGTCTCGATGAACTGTGTCATCATGCCTTCTGCCGAGAATCTCAAATTCGGATCGATAAACCGTGTTGCAAGGGGCAATATCTTTTTCATAACGTAAATGTCGTCTTCAATTACTCTTTCAATATTTGGCCTGGACACCTTGACTATAACCTGCTTACCATCATACTTTGCCAAGTAGACCTGTCCAAGGCTTGCTCCAGACAGAGGAGCAGTATCAAACTCTTCAAATGCCTCCTCTATCCTGCCTAGCTCATTTTCAATTACAGGCTTTACCTGTGAGAACAGAGCAGGTGGAACATCGTCCTGCAATTTTGAGAGCACTTCAAGGTAGGGTTGTGGCAAAATGTCTACCCGGGTTGAAAGCCACTGACCAAGTTTGATGTATGATGGCCCAAGATCAATGAACGTTTTGAGCACCTTACGAGCATGCCTGCGATACTTTTCTTCATCGACATTCTTGCCCTCATGCTTGACCCATTCGCGCCTGTCGCGCCGCAAATTTATTACGAGGGGCAAAAGCTTGAGCACCACCTTAGCGACGTGCAATTTCGAAGGGTGCGGAAAGACTGATGCTTCTTCGACAAAAGTCGTGTCCTCTTTTCTGATCTGGGCGGGGCTCTCCACTGAGCTTACTCACTCCTTTTCTTTTTAAGCGAGCTGGCCATGTTGAAAACAAGGTTGCCTGCCGCAGAGCCGGCGATGTATCCAGCCAGAACCGCGCCGATGGCAGCGTCCTTTGTGCTCTTGCCCTCCTTTTTGCATATATTGTAGACCGTTGTGCCTAATCGCCTGCCGACTATGTATGCAGCTGTTGCTCCTGCCAAGTACTCCGGCGCATCCACAAGCAGATATCCAAGTGGGTTATTTAATGGATCCACTGTGTCCATGTGGACACTGTAGTGAGTATCATAATCTCTGATGTGAAAGCTGCCCCAGTGGTACTGCTTGTTGGCTCCCTTCTTGTTGCCCAGAGGAGTCTCCTTGAAGTCAATTATAGGCCTGACGGCCTTAGGTACAATAATGTTGCCATCGCCGTCAATGAACTCCACGTCTCAAAAAAGATGCCAATTGGATATAAAATTAACGAATAGGTTTAATCCTTGCCTAACATATGTAAGACGATGAGAAACGTTAAAGTCATTCAAAGCAGCATGATCTACTTCGGCGACATTAATCTCAGGAAAGACAAATTCTCACTAAACGGCAAGGTTGTTGATAAGGAAATTGTCGGACATCAAGACTCTGTTGGGATAGTAGCCGTCAGAGGTAGCGAGCGTTATTCTCATTACCCAGTACCGCCATGCGGCAAACAAGATGCTGCTAGAGATCCCGGCAGGAAAGATAGAAAAGGATGAGACGCCGAGGCAGGCGGCAGTTCGAGAAATGGCGGAAGAGATCGGCTGCTCAGGCACTCTCAGACTGCTGTTGAAATGGTATCTTGCACCCGGCTACTCTACTGAGTTGATGCACATATTTGTTGCTACGAACCTGAGAGAAATAACAAGAGGCCTTCTAGATAATGACGAGAATATTGAGATAAGGAAGATGAGATTGAGTGCAGCAATTAAGAAATGCCTCAATGGAAATATTGAGGACGCAAAGACCATTGCTGCATTGCTAGCATATTACAGTCAGTCCAACTGAATCGGCAATTATACCTTTTTTGATTATGTGATCTAGACTATTCCTTTCAATCACCAAACCCTGACGGTCAAGTTGTCGATTGCTACTTGCACAGTCCTCCCTACCATGTGGCACATTACGATAAGCTCGCCCTGTCTTTTGCCGCCGATGCCACCGGACTACCGGAATATATTTGTCTAAATTCATTCGATGAGCAAGCGTATAGATGGCTTTACAGCAAACGGAAATTAGTTGATCGTTACTTGTCAAAAAAAGAGCGAATACTAGCACGAAATAGTGTCATTCCATCTAAAGGTAACTGGAAGTACAAATTGTTAACAAGATAGTAGAATACTTGTTAGTTTTGCAGAGATGAAATCCAAGCGAATTCGGTGCTATGCAGTTGAAATTTAACTTATCAGGGAATGTATGCGCCACCTTTTGTCTTTGCTCAATAAAGTCACGTGACAGAATCAACAATTTCTGCTACAGGGCTTGCTTCACTTTCTGTTGGCGTCATACGGCCTCGTTGTTGCTAGTTGAACATAGTAAATAACATAGGAATAAGCGCTAAACCTTATAATCGTATACGTTATGAGTATTCAAAGACCCTGAAAACATAAACAGAGACAACCGAAGTATCACAATGGGAATATAGAGAGAGAGATGCTTCCAGTTGATGAAGGGTATTGCACTAAGACTCAGGACCTTATCCTTATTGTAACGATTTCCTGTTGCTTGAGGTCGCCAAGGAATAGCCTCCAAGGTAAATGCTGGTAGAAAATATTTATGCAATGAACACAAATCTAATGTTGCATGACCTTAATCCATTATGCAGCTCGAGAATTATCTCGGGAAATAGGCAAAAGATCACGTGAGTTTTACGAATTTGTAATGCCAGCAATTGATATGTATGAAGATGAAAAGGGTCTGATTGTTAAAATTGACTTACCAGGTTTCAAGAGAGAGGAAATCAAGATTAGTATTGAAGAAGATATTCTGTCAATAAGAGCGAAAAGAATGGAACCACAGGATGAAAGTCTTGGCACCATACTCTATAAACAGAGACCTATTCAAATAGATAAAAGAATATCGTTGCCTATCCCTATCAAAGAGGGAGAAAAAGTGACTGGAACAGCAACATATTCTGATGGAGTTGTTACATTGAGGATTCCTATTTCAAGGGTAGGCGTTATTCCGATAACATGATAACGAACTAAATTAATGGATCAAACAGATTATTTATCTTTCTTATTTGAACACCTGCTTACTATTGTCCTATCTTGAGCTATTGGTCTTTGGCATAGCTGGCATGATCTTGCTACCACAATTCCAACGGCGACAAAGATTGCCCTGCATCTTGAGGTTTCTGATGTGATAATCTACGACTACCTCAGGTTATGCTTGTCTCTGTCATATAGGTATTATCGCTTATATCAGGCCATAAGGGTAGTCTTATCTTTTCCGAGTTTATTGACATTTGTTTTCTGCTAAACAACTATAGCGTTTTCTTCTTCTGCTTCTAGCTGTATCATTCTTTCACTATAGGAAGTTTTGTATTCTTGGTATAATGCCTGTTTGATATTTTCCACATGATCGGCAAGTTCTTTGATACAGTCAGATTCAATTTCATAATCCCTCTCAATCTGTTTTGGCGATATGCCAAGCGATTCTAATTCATTTATCCAATAGCCTTTCTTATCTGCCCGTTCAACAAATGGAAAAGATACCATATTCCTTTACCTCACTCATGCACAGATCTATTACTCTTACAATATAATAATCCCGTGAGGGACAAGAATAATTATTGAATGATATCGTGCAATCCATACCATGTTGGTGCCACACTATCGACGGAAATTATCGCGTTATCCTCCAATTCTTCAGACCCAGCCCCAGCAATAAGCTGCGGATTGACAGGCTTGTCTGTTGTGTAGCTCCATTTTTTCACAACAGATCCATCTAGCCTCTCATTGACTGCTGTCTTGACCGAAGGAATTCGGGATTTTGGTTTTGTTTCAGCATAGGCAATAGCGCGCTGTAGGCGTTAATTTGGTATTGCGTAAAGCAGACATTCAGACTTTGGCAATAGTGTCGATGATCCTCGCAAGCTCGATATCATAGTTGCTTATGCCATTGACATCGTGAGTCACAAGGTCGATCCTAACGCGATTGTAAACGTTAAACCATTCTGGATGGTGGTTCATCTTTTCTGCATTCATTGCAACTTTCGTCATAAATCCAAATGCCTGCACAAAGTCGTCAAATTCGAATGTCTTGTTTATCTTGCCGTTGACAACCTTCCAGTTATCGAGCTTGCCTACCTCATGCTCTATCTCACTCTGCGATAATTTGCGATATTCGTCTTCTGACATAAAATTAAGTGGGGCGATGTATCTAATACATCTTGCCCATAGGAAAGAACGACATCCTCTTGGCAGCTATTATTATTGCAGCTATTGCAAGTGTGGCCGCTATAGAAGCGATCCCTACGGGGAAATCAGGCACCACATGGAGGCGGATTGCACCGATTCGTTCGTGTCTTTTATGTTTTCTACCGCATGTTGAATGACACCGTCGATGTAAATGTCACATCCTGGAAGGATATACTTCTGGAGTCGTGACTCCTCCGGAGCGTGTTACTTCTTTGCCATCTTTGTCCACTAGTGTAAGCTACGATATTGACCCTAGTCTACGCTTTCAGCTATTGCTTTTTGCTTATGCCTCTGCAGATGTCTCGGTAACAGTGCACGAGTGTCAAGCGATTATGGTTATTATTATGATTCTGTTGGTTCTTCAGGCGTTTAAATCAGATGTTGGGATTCCGTGGTTGTTCTTGTTATCAGTAAGAAAAAGAAGGGGAAGTTTTTGGTTGGTTGGTTGTTTTTCTCTTCGATATTTGCAATAATATGATTTACCTACAGAATTGAGGTACTGAAAGTTATACAATAGCTGGTGAACAGAAATAAGAGAATTATTATACTATTACAGCATTAGCAAAGAAAGTCTTGTTTTAATAACTTATAAAAATCTAGACAAGTTCTTATAAAATATGGATAGGTGGAAGCTATTATTAACTTACAATGACGCCAAGATTAACTGCCTTGATAATGGCCATGTCCTTAGTGGGTGCAGGTGGCCCGTTAGCAGCAATCGCTCAAGAAACAGCTGCAGACAATGATGCACTACAAAAAAATGGTCACCTACCTATAGTTCCAAATAACGAGCAGAATTCCACTGTAAATCAAGTCAATACACCAGAATACAATGACTCTGTCGACGTAATTGCAAGAAAGCTCGCACTACTGCACACAGTAGCTCCTGAGGTGGACATTGAAAATTCAACAGCATCTGAAATTGGTGACTTGCTTGAATTATATGGCCTAGATACGGACGGCCCAGTCTGTCCACCCTGCCCATAATCGAGAGAATATAGACTCGTCCTTTCTTCTTGTTATTCTTCTAGCAGCTGTTAGAAAAAAGGTCCTCTCCCTCTCTCCCTCTTTTTTTCTTTCCTTATCTTTCTTTCTTGCAACTCAGTTTAATTTTGTCTTCGATACTCTCCTCAATATTGGTCGAACAATACCTTATTTACAATAGCACTTGCAATGGAAAAGGAGGCTCATAATTCGAGACAAAATAGAATGACAGGTATATCTAGTTCCAACAGTCACTTTTAGAAAGCGACCCTCACAACAAATGGGATATTAGCTTGACCGATTTCCATACGTATTTTTTTATTATATTGTTTTTTGTATGTAGGAAGCGGTGCTTCCTCCGTGAGGATAAAAAAAGGAGGTAACTACGCTTCATGAATTACTCATAAAATATCAACTATCTTTCGTGTTTTACCCTCAATAGACAGTCATTTTTGACTGCTTGTATGATTGAATTGCATATATGCAATAAATCCGACAATTTTGACCTACCGAATTCTTGTTCTGGAATGTGTCAATTAGGGTTACTTACTACTACTACTAACTTTCTCCTTTGCGTATGTCTGCAGACGATTCATAAGAAGCGCCTATTGACGCCATGCTACCCAGGGATGTTCCTCTAATCTCTATGACCTTCGGATGGTCATTGATGTACTTTAGCAAATCGTAATCCAGTGCATGATGTACAACTATGTGAGTTCCCTTATCAAAGAATTGAGGAGCCATTCCTGTCCTTCGTATTATGTCATTTCTAATCTCTTCATGGTTGGTCCCTTCTTCTGTGAAAGTTTCAACAGTATACATTGGTTTGTCATTTGGATTTTCTCGCAGACGCAAAAATAAATCGATTACCAATCTGCGGTCAACCTTTGGCAGATACTTTTCATGAACTTTTTCAAACTGTTCCATTGCAGAAATTATTTCCTCTTTTCCCTCACTCAACTCGTATCGCTAAAAGTTGTTGTCACTGATTTGGTTATAAGAGTATTCCTTGGATGGTGTAGGACTTAGTTACTGATATTTCTCTTCCTCCAAACCTCTCTCGTGAACGTCATTTTCCTTAAGCGCCTTCTCAACTCTTAACAATTTCATATAACTCTAGATTCTTTTCTTTCAGCGTCTCAATAACATTGGCTGCACTCTATCTCGCATTACCTCCCTGGATCATAGTCAAGAGTTTTCAAAGGTGCCGTTCCTGATCTTGATCTGCTGAGTCTGGCAGCCTTCTGAGATGTTGACGCTTTCTTCTCGACTGTGTTTCCCCCACACATCATACTTGAGCACAGGATCTACCAGGGCTCTGGTAGTGCCAACAGTATGTACCTCAACAAACAGGTTGTAGAGGCCAAGCTCTATGAAAATAGACCCCTGTACCACAATGAGTCTTCCCCTGTTCCAGATCCCGCCAAACTGGGGCTCTGCCTGGCCTCTAGCTGCTACTGTCTCGTGTCCCTAGGAACTAGCTGTATTTGCAAGTCGCTTTCAGGGTCATAGAAGAATCGCTGCCCGCAAATTGTCCGCACTCCGTTACAACTGGGATTTCAGTGCCATTCTTTTGAAAAAAGATCCTATACGGCACTTCTTCAAAATTTGATTTATGTTTTCATCAAAGAACCTTCCACTAATGAAGATAGGCTGGCGGATATCCGTCACTAATGGCGGGTCGAGCTTGACAAAGAGGCTAACCTTCTTGCCTGTAAGATCGACTGCAGACTGCAGGGTGTCTGCCATGGGCAACGCATTGGGAAAGCACGAATGAAAAGAATCATAACAGCAAAAAATGCAACAACTGTCATAACAAGACAGGGAAATTTTTGTACTCTCAATTTGAGGCAATTTTTCAGAAATCAAGATTGTAGCAGATTATATATATTAGTTATTTTCGCGAGCATGCAACTCCAAATACTATTAATATCGATCTGCTCAACTGACGAGCACTTTTGCCGGATGGGTAGTCTAGCCTGGTTAGGATACCTGTCTTACACACAGGTGGTCGAGAGTTCAAATCTCTCCCCATCCATTATTTACTGCTCTGTATCTTTCCTGGAGATGCATACAAGAGACGCCCAAAAAATGATGCCCACGATTCAAAACATGAATAGAGAGATATGCTCGCTTGATATTATTAATTTAGCAGGCTACTATCCTCTAGGCGGCAAACCTTTCCATTATTCTTCCAATACACTTGGTCGTCTTGTTCAACAGATCAATCCTTGCAAACTCGTTTGGAGAATGCATGCGGGCATACATGTAAGTGCTACCGATCGAGATACAGGGTGCCTTGAGCACTTTTGCAAACAAGTACATCGGACCCGTGCCTGCAGAAGAGACGCTTATTATCGCTGAACCAAAAGTCTCTTTTGCAGCCTGTTCCACCTGCCTGACAAACGGGTCGCCAAGCGGCGTCCTTGCTCGCAGCCTCGCCGTGTATGAGCTTCACCTCTATGTCTGAAAAGCCGCGCTCCTTCAAGTGATTCTTGAGCCGCTCGAGCTGCTTTTCCGGCATCATGTCCGGCACAAGCCGAAAGTCTATCTTGACCACTGCCTGAGACGGCAATACCGTTTTTGCACCTTCGCTTATGTAGCCGGAGTTAAAGCCAGCAATGTTGCAGGTAGGCTTTCCGACGAGCGCCTTTCTTATATCAATGCCCTTTGCATCGGCGACAAACTTGCTGACGCCATACTCTTTCTTGAACTCTTCCACGTCAAAGGGCTCACTTGCAATGACTGATAGTTCTTGCTCCATAAATGGCCTCACTTCCTTGTACCAATCTTTGATTAGTATCTTGCCGGTCTGATCGCGCATTGTGTTGAGGGCATAGGTAAGACGCCATGAGGGGTTTTCAATAAGCACTGCAAGACTCGAATGGGCGTCACGCACTGGCCCTTTTGCTATCAATTCAACATATAACAGCCCCTTCATGCCGAGACTGATTATTGGCCTATCATTAGCATCTACATATCCAAACTCCCATATTACGCCGTCGCATGAGAGCCTATTGCTGTACCTATTGAAGTATTCCTCGACATGCACGCTTCCGATCTCCTCCTCGCCTTCTACCATGAACTTGACATTGCAAGGCACGTCGCCTGTCTTTTTCAGGCAATATTCAACTGCCTTGACGCGCGTAATCAATTCCCCCTTATCGTCAGCCGAGCCTCTGCCAAACACATAGTTACCCTCTACCTTTCCACTAAAAGGGTCGTTCTCCCATAGTTCGAGTGGTTCTTCCGGCTGTACGTCATAATGGTTGTAAAACAAAATAGTCTTGTTCGGATTTGACTTTGATTTCACTTCGCCATAGATGATGGGCGGAATATTCTTGTCGTCCAAGTAAAGAACTTCAGCGTTGATGCCTGCCTTGCGCATTATTTTTGCAACTAGATTGGCGCACTCGACTAGGCCCTGCTTTTTTGCAGAAACGCTTGGCTGCCTTATCAGAGTCTGGAGGTCTGCAAGTAGACCCTCCATTTCAGCATCTACTACTTCGTTTATCGCACTCAATACAGTGTGTAGAGATTTTGCAATTGAAAATAAAGGTTGCTTTTTGAATCTTTGGCTACTTGTTTTTGATTTAATGATCCTGCATCTAAATTCTGATTTTCAACCGTTAAATTAAGATCTGCTTTTACTCTGCGGGGTCGATTCTCATCCTGATCGTGTCAGGTCCTACTACAGTAAATTGCGATGATTCCCTTTTTGGCACATCGATTAACACACTATAAAATACCCATATTCCAAATACAAATGCAATGATTGCCGGTATTACTAGCAGCATTAAGATACCGCTTGCCATTGATAGCACATATTATTCTGCTTCTGGCAGTAAAAAAGCTATCCATATGAATCATTTATAACCAGCCTCAGACGCCTTTCACTTCATGTTAAACTCGATCTTCTTTTCTCCCAAGTCGATCGCTATAATTGGAGCTTCTGAAAAGCCGGGAGTGGGCAAGACGATCTTTTACAATATTGCCAAGCATTTCAAGGGCAAGATTTACCCAGTCACCCCCTCAAACCCTACAGTAGGCGGCCTGACAGCGTACAAGAATGTGCTTGATATTCCAGATTCGATAGACCTTGCAGTTGTGGCTGCACCCAGCAAATTTACCCCCGATGTCATGGAAGAGGTGGGCAAGAAGGGGATCAAGGGTGCAATCATTGTTTCCGCAGGTTTCAAGGAGGTGGATGAAGCTGGTGCCAAGCTGGAAAGAGAGGTTGGCGAAATTGCCAAGAAGTATAACATCAAGGTCATTGGTCCAAACTGCCTTGGAATAATGAGCTTTTCAAAGGATAACATAATGAACTCTACGTTTCTAAAGATCACTCCAAAATATGGTAATATTGCACTTGTATCACAGAGTGGGGCCATCTGCGCAGCAACTGTAGAGGACGCAGAAGCTCAGAGCATCGGCTTTTCAAAAGTCATAAGCATGGGTAATAAGGTGGATATGGACGAAAGTGATGTCCTTGAGCTCTTGGCAGAAGATGAAGACACTAGAGTCATTGTGATGTACCTTGAAGATATCCGCAATGCAAGGCGGTTCATGGAAATCGCAAGGAAGATAACCACTGAAAATAAAAAGCCAATAATTGTGCTCAAGGCTGGCAGGACTGCAGAAGGTGCTAAGGCGGCGGCTTCACATACTGGCGCGCTAGGTGGTTCTGATGCAAACTATGAAGCAGCTTTTGCTCAGTGTGGGGTAATTAGAGTTGACACAATGGGAGAGCTGTTCGATCTCGCCACTGCCTTTTCAAAGCAACCTCTACCAGATGGCAATGTTGTTATTGTATCGAACGCCGGTGGCCCGGCTATTATTTCAACGGATGCCTGCTCTAGGTACGGATTGAAGATGGCAGATATCTCATCCATAAGAGATGAGATAGTGGGGGTCATACCTGCATACGGTTCGCCAAGGAACCCTGTCGATATTGTTGGCGACGCCGATTACATGAGGTTTGAAAAAGTATTGCTTCTGACATTGGCGCATCCAAACGTCGGCTCTGTCGTGACAATGTGCACCCCTTCAGCCACGCTCAACTACGACGACCTTGCAAGGGTTCTTGTCAAGATGTCGCAACAATTCCCGAACAAGACAATACTTGCGTCGCTGATGGGTCTTGCCGAAGGGATGGAAAACAGGAGGATCATGTCAGAAGGTGGCATACCCTACTACCTATACTCAGAGCCGGCGATAAGGACGCTCAAGGCAATGTATGATTTCAAGAAATCGGTTGATGAAGCTTCAGCCAAGAGAGCTACCCTGCAATTTGCAAAGGATACAGATAAGATAAAGTCAATCTTTGAAGGTGTCCGCAAGAATGGAAGGAGCAACCTACTCGAAGAGGAAGGCTATGAAGTGCTTGAGGCCTATGGCTTTCCAACTCCAAAGAGCATCCTGTGCACTACTGAGCAAGAGTGTATGAATGCTGCAAACCGGATAGGCTATCCACTGGTCATGAAGATAGTTTCTCCCGATATCATCCACAAGTCGGACGCAGGCGGCGTCAAGGTGGGAATCAAGACCGATGATGAATTAAAGAATTCGTTTAGGACAATAACAGAGAATGCGCTAAAGTACAAGTCAGACGCCAAGATAAAGGGTGTGCTTGTTCAGGAAATGGTCAAGTCTGCCAAGGAAACCATACTTGGAGCAAGCCAAGATCCAACATTTGGGCCAGTCATCATGTTTGGCCTCGGTGGCATCTATGTCGAAGTGCTCAAAGACGTTGTATTTAGAATCGTGCCCATTGACGAGCAAGAAGCGATTAACATGGTCGAGTCCATCAAGACTATAAAACTGCTAAAGGGTGTAAGAGGAGAAAAATCGTCCGATTTGAGAGCAATCTCTGATTCGCTCCAGCGACTCTCGCAGCTCGTCGTCGACTTTCCAGAGATAAAGGAATTTGACATCAACCCGCTTTTGGTGCTCGAAGTAGGAAAAGGGGCTAGAGTGGTCGATGCTAGAATAATCCTCAACTAATAGTAGCAGCTATAGTTTGGTGCCGCACTCTGCACAAAATGCAGCATCAGATTCGTTTTGATAGCCGCAAGCGGAGCACTTTCCTCCAGTGTCTGGAACAGCATTGGCTTCAGCAGTTTTGAGTAGAATAATATCTCCTATTTTTGAGATGCCATCCCAGGGTACTTCTTTTTCACCTATCTTAATCGTTATATGCGCGTTTCCTCCTCCACCAACCTTGCGCAGACCTATTTGCTCAACCTTTCCAATCAGCATTGCCTCGCTATCGTAGGCAGACATACCAACAAGAGATTGCATTGGAAAAAAGCCATTACTTGTAATTGTAGTTGTAGTTGTTGCTGTTGTTGTAGCAACGACAAGGTCAGGGGGTAAAGAAGAAGCTGGGCTCTCCTCTTCTTCCACTCTTGAAGCTGATGCCTCTTGCTGCGGTGGCGGTGTCGGGGCAGGAGCGTCGAATTTGCGATATTGTGCAATAGTGGCATTACATGTCTTGCACTTGTATTCACCCTTCTCAATAAGTGTGACGCCTTCTCCAAGCTCTTCATTTGGGTTTTCAAATACCAATGCTGGCGAGCCTTCGTACGCTTTTTCACATTTGTTGCAATAGTGTTTCACAAATCTGTCCTCACCAAGCCTGCCAATGCCAGCCAAGAACAGCTCTGGACCTCCAAGGTTTCCCTTCTTTTGTTCTTCGTCTGTTATTCTTGCAATAGCGTAACCTCCAGAGCCGTGCAGCTTCTTTTCAGTCATGTCTTCAGCAATCATGGTATGTTTATGTGCATAGGCTTCGGTTGCAAGTTATTTAAATCTGTCAATATTAGCTATCATTTTTGATTCGCCAATACTGTACTAAAGACCGATTTCTCATAGATATGAACTACGCTTCAACAAATCGGAGTAGGGCTCGGACAACCCTGGTTCCTGTCAAATTCTATGGATTGAGAGTGCTCAATTAGTAAGTAAATGATGCCTTGCTTAAACTATCAGAATTTGTCAATTGTATATGATTCCTATTTCAGCCCGAACTATTTACTCAAGGCGCAATGGTGCTTTTCCCTGTTGATGTTGTCTACATGGTGATAGAAGTTAAGACTATTTTAAACAAAAATACTATGACTGAAGCAACAGCGTCCGACGCCGGTTTGACTGAACCCCTTCAACTCATCATCGTTAATATATTGCAATCGTCAAAAGAGCTAGCGACTGCTAGTGAATGCCGTTGCAATACTGCTGTACCGGAATATTGTGGCTTCAATTGACAAAGTCTTCCTTGTATGGCAAGTAGTATTTCCCCTAGTCTACATCTTTATCGTGGGTTATTCGTATTCAGCACTCATTGGAAATCAGGGCGTCCCAATGGGCAATACAACTGTACCATATCCAGCATACTTGGCTGCAGGCATGATCGGCTTTAACATGATGAACAGCAGCACAATTGCCGGCAGCATTATATGGAATGACAAGCGAAACGGTATGTTCCAACAGATACTCGTGATGCCCTTTGCAAGGATGGAGTATATCGCCGGCGCCATCATCACCATCATGCTGATGGGTCTTGCAAGCGCGGGCCTTATCCTCATAGCGGGCGCACCCACGCTTGTTGGAAGCGCGAGCCTACTCTTGTCGGATCGCTATACGTGCTCTATGCCCTTATAACGGGCGCGATATTCTTTGGCTCTATCGCAATAATTATATCGACACGATTGAAGAGCAGCGAGGGTTTCAATGTGATAGTCAACAGTGTGTTCCTATTCTTTTCATTTGTCAGCACTGCGTTTTATCCAACGCAGGGAGTGCCGGAACCACTGAGCGCTGCATTTTATGTCAACCCTCTGACCTACATCGTTGATATTACAAGGGCAGGCATCTTTAACAACATAGATCTATTTACAAATATTGAAGTTGGCATCATTGCAGCTGCCGACTGCAGTCGTATTCTTCCTCGCTACACTTTCGATGATGAGGATGAAGATCTAGGTCCTGTTTCCGTTTCCATTTCCAATAACAGTGAGAAACACTTCTTCAAGCGTAGGCGGGTTCATAGAGACACTTTCTATCTGGATTGCATTTTTTGAAAGTGACTCAATTATCTTGACTAGCATCTCCTGGGCCTCTGCCGAGCTTATCCTTATTGTGTCTTGTGCTGTCATTTCAATTACAGAACCTCCGTCAGCTATCTGTCCTATCATCTGCATGACTGAATGCGCCGTCGAATCTTCCTTTAGCTTGATCTCTACTGCCTTGACACCGCCATACTTTTGCTTCAAGCCGGCAGGCGTGTCAGTGGCGATTATCTTACCTTTATTAATTATCGCTATTTCATCGCACAAATATTCTGCTTCTTCCATGATGTGGGTTGTGAAAAACACAGTAAGCCCACCTTGAACATGCTTTTTGACGTAATCAAGTAATGTTCGTCTTGCAGATGGATCAAGACCTACAGTTGGCTCGTCTAGGAATAGTAGATCCATGTCATGCATGAACTC
Organism: uncultured Nitrososphaeraceae archaeon; assembly: GCA_963786915.1. GTDB lineage: Archaea > Thermoproteota > Nitrososphaeria > Nitrososphaerales > Nitrososphaeraceae > Nitrososphaera. Next base: position 41,410 of record CAWBAU010000003.1, on the reverse strand, counting down.
CCTTGCAACCTGCACGCGTCTACGCTGGCCTATGGACAACTCGTCATTTTTCACATTGCTGAATGATACAAGCTCGAATTTTTCCAAGAGCTCCCTTGCCCTGTCGCGCCTTTTTTCGCCTGGCATGCCCCACATGAGGCCATATAGCTCAAGTGCACGGGCTACTCTCAGGTTAGCCTCAAAGCTGGGCTCCTGCAGCACGACTCCCATCCGCTTTCTAATTTCACGGGAGTGCTTCACAACATCCTGGCCAAAGATCTTCACCAGCCCCGAAGTTGGACTGACAAGAGTAGTGAGCACTCTTATAGTCGTAGTCTTGCCTGCGCCGTTTGGACCAAGAAAGCCAAATACCTTACCATATTCCACATCAAATGATATTCCATCTACTGCATGCACATGTCCATAGCTTTTGCGCAGGTCAGAAACGTGGACGCATAGTTCCATTCGCAGATAGTGTGCAAAAAGTCTAATTTCTGCCTTTATCCAAAGACAGCTCGAGCAGCCGTTTCAGAAAGCACAGGTAGGGATGTGCACTGTTTTTGTGATACTGTGACTGCAGGTGTCCAAGCGCATCGCTATTCTATCGGCTCGACTTCCTGCATAAACCGTCATGGAAAGAATATTTCGGGATAAACTGGTTCTCTCTCAGTCTCTTCTCTCAAAATATATAGGCAAGTGAATAGCAATGATTCTTTCATACTGGAGGTTCATTGCAAGCTTGTCGTCGTCCCACGATTTTAAGGGAATGCTAGAGATCCTTCTCGGACAGCGCCCTGAGCTGAACCCTGAGCAGGTAAGAGACTTGATTGACGAAAAAAAGCGCAAGGTGGGCGCCGGCTATCTTACTGACCAAGGTGCCCTCTTTCTTGTTGCAGCCGACCTTGGGGTATCATTTGACAACGTCTCCAAGATGCAAACAGGCCTCAAGGACATTTACATAGGGGCAAAAGAGGCCACAGTCGTAGGCAGGATCATGAACATTTACCCTATTCACAGGTTCACCAAAAGGGATACCAACGAGCAGGCTGCTACCCTGTACGCTTGTGATATACGACAAGGATGCAAAGGTCAAGGTTAAGCTGTGGGACAAACACACGGCGATACCGGACGAAATGGGCCTGCAGGCCGGCGACGTGATTAAGATAGTGAAGGGGTATGTGAGGGCAGGGCTTGACGGCAAGCCAGTGGTCAACCTTGGGAACTATAGTACAATCGAGACTGTGCCTGATGATTCGTCTATCCCTTCAATTGATTCGCTGACTATTACAGTTGATGCTATAAATTCTCTACAGGACAATACCGTCATTTCTGGTATCGTCAACTCTAACCCGCGGGTAACTGATTTTGTCAATGCAAGAGGTGAGGTAAGCAAGTCTCTCCAGCTACAACTCTCAAATGAAGCAGGCACTCACTCAATTCGAGCAGTCATCTGGAATGTTGACGAATCAAGAGTTCCCAAGGTCTTCAAGACTGGTTCTAAGGTGCGCCTCATTGGTGTTCGGGTAAAGCAGGGCAATCCACAGTATGGCAGCGGCGACTTTGAGATCCATGGCGATGAAGGCACAGTATTGCAGTTCTCAAGTTCTCAAGAAGATGTGGAGGTAATGCCGTTTCGAATCATCTCTATCGGCGAAGAAACCGGGAGAGGTAGCTTCATGTGTCTTGCAATCGATAGGGCAGGTAGCCCTCTTATACTTACAGTTGATAATTCGCTTATCAGCTCCAAACAGCTGAATGAAGGTGTAATGATCGAGTGTGTGCCTTCGAGGATATTTGGCAATTCAATCACTCTATCAAAGGACGATTCGTATGTCAGATTGACAGACGAGGGCGATGACACGTCATTTCCAAAACAATCAAAATTTGAGAGAAAGATACAGGACTTGCAGATTTCACAGGATCCTTACATCATTGAAGCAATTGTCCTTCAGGCGCCTGAGACTGCAGAAGTGAACACCAAGTCAGGCGAGACCGTACCTGTGACGTCTACTCTGCTTGGCGATGACACAGGCGAGATCAGGCTAGTCGGGTGGCGTAACCAGAGCGCTGGCGTCAACAAGCTGAATGTAGGCGACAGGATAAGGCTAGCAGGTGTCACTGCAGGAGCAGGGCGCGAAGGCAAGACAGAGCTAACTCTGCGGTCCTATTCTTCTATCACAAGGCTGAGCTAGAAAGCCAAATTAAGCAATTAGGTAACTTCTGTCATGGTGCTTATTACATCAGATGCAGCCAGTAACAGCATCATAAAGCAGGCAGAGGAGCTCAAAGCTCGAGTTCGTAACCATGCTTCAAGATTTGACGAGAACTTCAAGGTAGGAGTAGAGATCGAGATATGCCTTATCGATGGCAAGGGGACGCCGGTTGACGCAAAACCCGTTATCGAGCTCCTACGACAATATCATGATATTGACTTTGAATATGGCATATGCCAGCTTGAATACAGGACGGAGCCGGTTTCCTTTGAACGCCTTGCACAACTGAATCTTCAGTTTGAAGAATTCATAGAGCACCTTGACCTAATCGTCAACAAAGTCTACAAAAACGATGTATTCCCTGTATTTTTGGGATCGAACCCGTCGCCTCATATTTTAAAGGACGGTCTTATTACAAAGAAACCGCGTTACCTACGGCTTGCAAGATGGCAGAATAGAATCCCTGACGTAGAAATTGACGGTCAAAAGTTCAAAGCACTCCATGTCGCAGCTTGCCATTCAGGGCTTCCATCTCCATTTGCAGGGGAAAAACCCCAATTTTACCGCGCAAATGTTTAACCACATTCTGAATTTAATCCCGTCGGTGATATTGCTTGGAGCAAATAGCAGACTTTTCGCTGGGAGGGTGTTTTCGCTCCACGAGCCAAGAATTCACCTCTACGATCAGTCTGAGCAGCAAAACTCAGGATTCCCAAGCATATCCCGGTACCTCGGCGGTGTAGAAGATTACATTGACTACATTATTTCAAGAAAGCCTGTGGTTGCAAAGGACTACTTTGAGCTGGTAAAAGAACGTCATGACGACGCCCGGATTCGGATCAACGCTGGCTTGTATAGAGTTGAGACAAGAGTTATGTCTGTACAACCGACCCCAAAAGCGATGATGGCAATGATAGAGTTTTTCGCCGGCTATCTGCACAGGGCTATCCACGAAGAACGGAGAGCTGCGCCCCTTGCCAGCTGCCAGAGAGGAGCGGCAGGCTGTTGTAAGATCAGGCTTTAATGCTAAGACACATTTTAACATCATCGAAACAGTCAGAAGCCAGCTTGCATACGCACGGAAGGGCATTTCCGACCTTGGAATTAAACCGGATTTTCTGAACATACTCGAAAAGCGGCTTGAGAACAAAACTACTGCTGGCGAATACGTTGCCAGATTATGGCAGACTAGATTCAATGGCTCTATAGAGCAAACCTTACCGGAGGTAATCTCAGACATCTGGGAAAGGACAAAGAACAACCAGCCTATTTCCTAGTGGTCGCTTGTATAGGGATGGTGGATTATATTCAAGAATATAAATGATTGATTGATGCCAGCATCCTCATCATAATCTTTAGCATTCATTTGGCTAATCGCTCCAAAAGCCCCGCGTAATGACGTATTGCTTTTCTGCTTCATAGATATTCCGATATACGTGTTCGTCGTCGACATAGTTGCGCAGGATCCTTGCTGCAGTGTCAGCACCAACTCCGTGGCCGGATAACACTATTAATGCTGTCCTACCAAAGTTGTTAACGAGTGACGCTACTTTCCATGCACGTTCAAACTTGTGGTTCTGCTCAGGCGTCAGCTTACCACCTGCAAGACGATTCTGAATTATCCTTGACATCTCGTCATCTGACCAGAATGTAGCACTGACAAGGCGCGATCGGCACTTGGGGCATGATATTTCTTCAGGCACATCCTTGGTTTCCATTATGCGCTCCCACTTACCACAGCGTATGCAGACAAGACGATGCTTTGTCTTTTCGAGCCGTTCTTTGACAAGCTCGATAACTCCCTTCTCAATGCTCAGAGGCATGGCCCCAGCCATCTTTGCTGAATGTTCTATTATCGGCTTTGCAAGATCTGAAAATTCATTCACTTCAAGCCAGTGGATCGTGATCTTGCCTTGCTTTATGCAGTCAAGCACCTGCTGGGTCTGCGGTATATCATATTTATCGTGTATCAGTTCTCGTATAGATTCGGCACTCACCGGGGTCTTTGAATATCTGTCATAGATCATGCGTGCTACCTTTTTGTCATACACCGCTTCCTTACTTATCATGCCAAACCTTTTGGCGACCATCCATACCTTCCAGTTGATGTTATGCGTGCCTGTCAGCGCGGCAATGATAACAGGCTCGAGGTCGTAGATGTCCCTTAAAACTGATTCAATTCTGCCTTGTGCTATTCTTGCACTTGAGGTCAGCATGATCCTATAGGCATCCGACCTTGACTCCACAATGTATCCAATCTGCGATGACAATATTGTAGATAAAAGGGATGCAAGAGTGTTGTTCACCTTTGACCCGAGCGCGCAATGCATTACAAGCATGTTGCGCGAAGCATAGCTTTCAACCACAATGTTCTTTGAATCCGGTATCACCTTAAGCACCTTCAGTGTGCTGTCCATTATGGGTGTGGACAGTCTTGATCCGACCAGTTACCGCTTGGTTGCGTACGACTCCCACCTCTTCTGCAGTCTTGAAATCAACTGGGATCATTTCGCCGATCCAGTAAGGAATGTTAATCGCCGCCCCGCGCAGAGGCTCAACATTTACTACTAGCCGCGCTTCATCGACAGACAGTATTCGCCACTGCGACCCTTTGAGTACAAAGACATTACCTTTTTCCCCATAATCGCCAACAAACTGCTGGTCAAGCGTGCCTATCCTGCGCTTGCTTATCGAATCAATGACTTCAAACTTCAGAACATAAGGTATCATAGAGACATTCTCGAAGTAGTACCTGTACGCCTTTATCTTGCGAATATAGGTACGGGCTTCGCGCTGGTACTTGATAACGTGATGGCCGGCCAGTATGTCAAGGCGAGCTTTCAACATCAAAGAGGCTGATGTTTCTGAACGGATAAGCCCGCGTTATGATGTCGTATGCATCATCCACATTAACGGGTTCGCGACTCTGCATTGCAAGTCCAACTAGATGGTGCGCCATCACATCGAGCGCTCCTTCATGTATCTTTTGCTCTTCAATTGAGCCTTTTTTCATGCGGCGGATTATTGCAAGTGACTCTATCTCATCGTCAGGGTTGTTAGTCACAATCAAGCCCTTTGCAAAGCTTCTTTGGTTGTGCCTGCTCCTGCCGATCCTTTGCATCAATTTTGAAACTTGCCGAGGCGATCCATAGTGAATAACAAGATCGACTGAACCAATGTCAAGACCCAGCTCAAGCGAGCTTGTGCATACAACAATGCCTGCCATGCCAGACCTAAGTGTGTGCTCTGTTTCTTCGCGCATTTCCTTTGAAAGCGAGCCGTGGTGGACATCCACTTTGATATCACTCTGGTTCTTCAGGATTGTGCCGAGGTATTCCGCCTCATCCCTTGTATTTGTAAAAAATAGGATCGTGCCTTCGATGTTGTTGGTCTTGACATATTCCGTAACAAAGTGGGCAACATTGTTGAGTGATCCCTTTACAAACCTGACGTCAATGTCATAGCCGCGACTTGCAGTATCAACGAGCACCGCACCGCGCCTGCTAGAGCCGAAATAAACTGGGCCGCCTGTTTTAGATTTCCTACTGTGGCAGAAAGCCCTATCCTCGTGACGGGCTGCGAAGATATGGCCTGTAGCCGCTCAAGACTTATTGAAAGGTGAGCGCCGCGCTCATTGGCCACCAGCTCGTGTACTTCGTCTATGATTGCCCACTGTAGGCCCTTTAGAGCTGTCAACATCTTATCACTTGTCAGAACTATTCCAAGAGACTCGGGTGTTGTTATTAGTACATCAGGAGGGTTTTCAACTATCTTTTTCCTTGCCAAAGCGGTAGTGTCGCCGTGCCGGATTTCAATCCTTAGACCTTCTGACTGCGCATACCGCATGATACGCCGAAGGACATCATTATTGAGCGCGCGCAAGGGTGTGATGTATATTGCCCTTATTGTGCCGATGCTGTGCTCTTGGTGGGCAAGCATAGTAAACACGGGCAAGACGGCTGCTTCAGTCTTGCCAGAGCCAGTAGGAGCGACCAGCAGGCAGTTTATCTTCCTTGAAATGACCGGCAGTACCTTGCGCTGTATTGTAGTTAGAGAGGAAAATCCCTCTTTTTTGAATTTATCTATAACAATATGTTCTGTATGTTCTGCAGGATGGTAGTGGTTATCACTTTTCAGTGTCTGCAGCTGTTCCGGTGCGCTGCTGTTGTTGTTCTCGTTTTGCTTTTGCGCTTGATCTTTCATAAACCATCACCGCGAATAGGCCGACAATGAATAGCCCTACGGCAACTATGACGTACGAGTCAAAGTTTGCAATTACTTCTCCCGCCATTCGACAGTAAGATCATTATACGCTCAATAAATATATTCGTATATTATTTGACCAATGATGCCAGCGATGAATAAAACTAGTCTGTAGATCACTTATACACTTATTAGTATTCAGTGTGTTAGGTGTGGCTGTTTTTGATCAAAAGACTTTGAAGGTCTTTGGCTTGCTTATTGCTAGCATCCTATGGCAGAAATATATACAGCTCTTTATTCCTGCTACCGTGATTTGTCACATAGACACAGAGTACAATAAGTTTATCATATAATTAACGGACATCTAACAATCCAGCAACTGACAGATACAATATAATAATTCAAAGGCATAACACTACCCCATACATACACATACATGCATGCTACCGCAGCTCGAGCAGAGAAATACTAGTAGTATTGTTAACCTGCCTTAATCTTAGATTCTAAACCTCTCGAGTATAAAGATAGCAGAATTTTGATAAAAGCATGCGACGGTCGTCCATGCTGCGTGAACAAGAAGAACACCTTTTGATGAAGGACTTGACAAACCTGGCGACGTCTATTGCCTGTAGATAAGCAAGGTAATGCCAGTAGACTAATACCTTACTTTTTCTAGACTTAACTTAGTTGAGGCTCTCTTCCCTCGAAGTGCTTCCTGATAGGTTCAATTATCTTATTGACATAAGTTGCAGTCGAGTTCTTCAAATCCATCGGGTGGATCTTTTTTGTGACAAAATCACGCTCTAAATCCTTGTAGCTTGTATATGTGATGCTGCCACCATATTTAGTAGGCCGCTCAATTACAAATTCGTCAAACTCATGGAACACTATATAGTGCACCAGCTCTAGAATTGGGTTATCTGCTGCAACTCCTACAGGGCAAAATGCCTTGCCTATTTTGTTACGGATCACCTTTTCATCATCGTGGATAAGGAGCCCACTTGCCGGATTGCTCTTGCTCATTTTGCTCGCCATCCTTGTGTCTTCAGCATTTTCAGGAGTCACAATGCCGGGCCGTTCCTTAAACGGGCTGATTCTCAAAGGCTCTGACAGACCGGGCAATAAATGATGATGCACGAGGTACTGGAACCTTCCAGCCAAGCTTGGGAAAGATCTCCCTGACGAGCATATGGATCTTTCGCTGGTCCATGCCGGCGTGCACAATGTCAAGGTCAAGTGCCTTTATGTCGACTGACTGCATTGGAGGATACAGCAGTTGCGACAAGTCAAGATTCTTTTCAGCCTCGCTTCTACCCATTATAGTAAGAGATCTCATGGTCCTTGCAAGTGTCATGTGTTTTGAGAAGCGAACAAAGTTCTCCCAGTAATCTTGAGTTTTCTTGTAGAGGTCGCTTCCAAGCACGATGTTGACGCCAGGACAGAAGAATTTGAATGCCTCGGTGTAGTATTGCGAGACTTTCTTTATCCTGTCCCAGTCACCGCCCATCTTATCATTGATGTACGTGTGCCAGTCAGCTAGAAAGACGGTAGTGTTAATGCCGGCCTTCATAAAGTCGTTTATCTTGAATCCAGTCATGACAAGGCTACCGATGTGTAGCATGCCCGATATTTCCAAGCCGATGTAGTGCCTTGGGTGGGTCTTAGTTTCAATCAGTGCTTGCAGCTCGTCTGCTGTGACAACCTCCTCTGTCGGCTCACGCATTATGAATGCCAGTCGATCATCGACATCCATTGTTGTAAGAGAAATGCGACTGACACGCTTCTATAAACCTTATACCGGGGCATAAATGCTAGTAGTGATAACGTTCTAAGAAGGTTCACCAATCCAAATAAACAAAAAGGTAGATAAAATCGCTATCCAAACAGTACAAACAGGACAAGTTGGTTGGTACTGCTGCTTGCCTCTTGTGTACGGAATAAGTTGCAGCGTGCAGTACAGAAGCGCACAAGTGGGCGTCTTGCAATAGATGCAAAAAATTCATTTGCTACTTCTGCGTTCTCGAAAAATCCTCAACCCCCTTTATATTCTATTTTGGTTGATAGTAGACGTGGCAAAATATTATTACCTGCTTGGCGTTGTGGTACCTGGCCTTTATTACAGCTGCTAGTTTAGTGCCATCATCGTTTGCTCAGCAAGACAGCTCTCCACAGCTGAACATCACAAGCACCGACGCCCCTGTGCTTCAACAAGTATCTGAGAAAGGCATCTACTTGGTAGAGCTAAAATGGCCTCTGGTCGTTGCTGACGCTGAGGATGCCTTGCAGGTAGAGATAGTATTCAATAACGCCAGTGCTCCAATGCCTACTAGCAATACAATACCTCAAAGAGAGGACAACTTTACGGATTCAGGTATTGAAGATGCTCAGACTGTTCCGGGGACAATTGGAGGTGAGCCTATGCAGGTAGAAAGCTACGATATGACAATTTATACCCCCGATGGCAGAAAATTATGGGAGAAGATTGACCAGCCGGGGCAAGGAGGGAGAGGAACGCAGAGGATCGATCTTGATAGTAACTACACAGGACCAGTCACTATAGATATAAGCGATATCAGGCCAGGCGAGGGTGGGAACGAAACCTCTACAGCGACTGACATGGCGGACTCAGTAACATTTAGTGTTACAATAGTACCTGAATTTCCGATTGCAACAGTACCTGCTTGCTATTGGGATTATCATAGTCACCATTGCGGTTCAGGGACGCAGGCAGCGGTTTATATAACATTAATCTGAAATGGATAAAAATTGCATGTTCCCAGTTCTTTGTGTATGAGCGATATTATTTCATGGGACAAGGCAATTGGCAAGAAGGTGAGATCAAGTGACGACAAAGACCTTGGCAAGGTTGAAAGTATAACCCTCGATTACATTCAAACAAAGGAGGGCATGGTATCAAAGACATATTACTTTATCCCAAAATATCATCTGAGCGGGTACGATGGCGATAAACTGTGGGTTTCGCTTACAAAGGATGAAGTAAAGGCAAAGTTTGAAAGAGAAAGCGCGCCAGAGCCATCCGAATGGGAGACGCAAGAATATACAGAGCGCAGGTCAACTATTACACAACAGCACCCAGATTTTGCCGCAAACATCCCAGCATACAAGCCTCCTTCAGACATGGTTCAGCTGTCATGGGATAAGATCATCGGCAAGAAGGTGAGATCAAGTGATAAGAAAGATCTCGGCGACGTAGAAAGCGTTGCAACCGAGTATATCGAAGTCAAGGAGGGAATGGTGAGCAAAAAACACTACTACATCCCCAAGTACTACATTCAAGGCTTTGACGGCGACAACTTGTACACCTCGCTTACAAAGGAGGAGATCAAAGATCGCTTTGAGCGCGATAGTCCACCATCGCCTTCAGAGTCACAAACTCCAGAATACCAAGAGTGGGTACGCCAAGTAGAATCTGCGCATCCGCAATTTGTTCACGGTGTGCCCTTTATGGCAAAAGAACCCTCAACTGAAATCTCAGTTGACTACTCTGGGACAACATACAACATCCCATGGGATCAGCTGATCCACAAGCATGCTAGGACGACTGATAGCGTAGAGATAGGATACGTTGAAAGGATCGGTAATGAGTTCGTTGTGGTAAGAGAGGGTGTATCAAACGTCCATATCTATTATATTCCCAAGACATATATCCGCGATTACGATGGAAGCCAGCTATGGATAGATGCGCCCAGCGGCCTTGTCAGATCCAAGTTTGAGAGGGAGACTGAGCCTCCAGTGGAGGAGCTTCGGGCGATGGCAATAGAAGCCCCGCGTTATAGAAGGGGCGAGCCGCAGATGCAGCAAAAAGAAGAAACCGATACAATCACGGTAGAAACTGAAATAGACCTAGAGCAAGACAGTACGGAAAAAAGATAGAGAGCATACCTGACGCGTGTTCTATCTTTTACACTACTTTTGTTACTGACGCGTAATTGCCAAGCCACTCTCTGTGCTTCTTGTAATCAGGATCAGCTTCCTTTACTAGCTGCCAGAATTGGCGCGAATGGTCAAACTCTATCAGGTGTACAAGCTCGTGGATTATAACATAGTCAATGACGTCGGGTGGGGCTGCTGCTAGCAGAAGGTTGAAATGCAGGTTCCCCTTTTTTGAGCAGCTGGCCCACCTCGACTTTTGGCTCTTTATCGATACTTTGTTATACTCGACGTCAAATCTACGGGCAAGCAGTGGAAGGCGGTCTGCAACTATTCTGGCGGTCTGCTGCTTGTACCATTCGTGCATATGCTGCTTGTGTCTGCGCATATCAGTAACATGGAAGGTTATCAGTTTAATGGTGTCACTGATCACTGTTGACGGCTGCCTGTCCTTTACTACATGGAATCGATACTTGCTGCCGAGAAAATAGATGGTATGCGGCTCGAGCCCTCCACAGCGCTCCTTTAATTTGCTATAATGTTGAGAGGTCTTGAGTATCCAGTTGTGTTTTGAAGCAACAAAGCTCTCAAGCTCTTTGGCATTGTAGTTCAGTGGTACCATTGCCCGCATGCCATTGATGCCAGATACGAGCCGCAACCTCTTTGTCCTCTTATTTGGCCAGATATCAATTCTAATGGTCAAGTCATCAGTAAAAACAAGTGACAGAGACAATCCACAAATTTAGCTTTGACAGTTGTTAAAGAATTTTATGTAAGAAAAGAGATACAATTCCTCACGGTCTTTCTACAAATGATGCTCAGCTATAGAATAAATTTTTATGCAATCTGCCCTGCAGGCCAACTACACCTGACTTACTTTTCCTTGTAATAATAATTCTTTTAATCATTTCTTTCAGAATTGCAAGGTAGAAGGGAATGTATGATGTTGCTCTTTCCTATTTTTGTAAAACAGCTTCAATAGGCTTTTGGTATAAGGTTGATAGCTCGTTTCCAAGCGCCGTGTCAAGGCTGGTGCTAGAGCTTAATTAGCATGTACATATCCACAGTGTATAGTGACATTCACCGTAGACAGCCGATGAATAGTAGAGCATTAGAATCATAACATTTGCCTCGCCAAGTGACAGCACTGCATATACATATCTTTGCTGTAGCAAGCAGCAAGAGGCATAAAGAAAGAGGCTTCAACAAGCATTTCATAAATTATTACATTTACTACTTGTGACAATATAACAAAACATCATGATATTTTATAATACTAAATTACGCCTGCTTCGCGAAGCTTTTGCGGCAGATAGGTCTCTGAGAGGTACTTGAAGCCGTGTTTGAAGAATGCATCAAGCTCACACTTTTCCTTATTCTTCAGGAATATGTCAAGCTCCTTCTGCCACTTTTTGTCTTGGAACCAAGGTTTTTTCTTCATATCATTTGCCCTGTTGATATCTTCTTCTGATGCTGCAAGCCTTGCAACCTCGGGTATGTTGTACTCGTAAATGTCAGAGAACAGCATGCCAAGTATCTTGACGTCGGGGGTGACGAGCCTATGACTGTCGTAGCTGAGTGATTCGCTGCCGATTTTGTAGCGAAGCGCAATACCAAGGCCCCACGGGTCGGCATCTGCAAAAACCACCACGGGCTTTTTCCACTCTTCGTTAAGTGCCTTAACCATCATTCTGGTTGCCCTATCTGGCTCGCCTGAACCGGTCATCAGGATTACATTGTGCTTCTGTATAAAGCCGGACTTGCGGATATTGTTTAGCACAGTATCTTTTTCCACTACCATTACAAAGTCGGCCTTGACGTCTACTATTTCAACATCCCGTATGTTGGTCGGTATCAGCTGTGATGTAGCTCTGCTGCCAAGATTGCAATTAATGATATCGCCTCCAACTCTGAGCGTGATCGGGCCCGAGATCATGCCCTTTGGCTTCGAGGTTACAGAGAACTCTTCTCTAGGAACACCTGTCAAGAGCTCGATCGCCTTGATTGCATCATCCGAGTCGTCTTGGCTGTTCCAGAACTTTTGCTTGTTCTTCTCGTCGCCCACTGTGCTCAGTGTGGCGTAGTACATCCCCCGTATCGTACTCTCCATTTCCTCATTGAGCAGCTTACGGACGGCATTAGCCATCACTAGATATTGGGCAAATGTAGGTATTTTCTTAGTGCTGTCTGGGCTTATACTGACCGTCTTGTCGCCAATCGTTAGCATCCTTTCTTCGCCAGACCAGATTGTGTTGTCATAGCCTACCTTGGGGACATTCAGGACAGGCATGGTCTTTTGCACCATAAGGTCAGTGCTGACATCCTTCATTATCAGCTTAATCTTTTTGATGACTTCTAGGTGACGCTTATCGGCTGGCATTTACTTGGTCTTCCTCCCCTTTGGCTTAGCATACTCAGCTACCTTGTCAAGTGTCGTCTGCGCTTCGTCATGCTTCTTATCTTTCCTCAGAGTTTCCGGTATCTTCTTTTCCTCCTTGGTCCTAGGCTTTGTCAGCTTGCCCTTTCTCCTTGGCAGCATTGATTGCGACCTGCTCCTTTTCTGGCTTGACTACTTCGCCGTTGACCTCTAATGACTCTTCTGCTTCTTCTTCAAGGCGCTCACCAGTTATCCTGTCCTCTTTTTCCTCCACCCGTCCACCTGTGATTTCGCCCTTGACGTGCTTTTCTGCAAGCTCGCTGAACGCGTGCTCGAGCTTAGCAGCATCAAGTCTGATCGACTCAGAAATCGCGCTTACAACCAAAGGAATGTAATATTTGTAGAGGTTAAGCCTGCCTTGGGCCTCCTTCATGCGTAGCTCCTTTCTTATCTGCGCGCTCACCTTGCGATAGAGCTCAGACAGGCAATACTTCATGTGTTTTTTCAGCTCACCTTCTGAGGCTATGCTTTCCTTGCCAGCAGTCTTGTATGGGATCTTGGTAGAGCAAATATGGAAAAAGGTGTGGATTGGTAAAAGTTCTACGGCTCTGTCCGATTTTATCTCGCCATTTGAAAATTGTGCCTTTGCCTCTTTCTTGGTGATCCCCATTTTATTTATCTCAACTTCAGAGACTACTTCCCTTGCTACATCGGATCCTTCATCGTACAGGAGAGGAATCTTGTTTGCAAATCTATAGAGTTTGAACGAGGGTATGTCGCCTCCATATGCTATTCCGCACTCGACAATGGTGGGCCTGTTGTTGATGACACACGTGCGGGATGCATAGGCAACGAGTGCAGGCTTCAATATCTTGGCTGTGATCTGAGGCCGTTGGATTTCTGTGGTAGATGCTTGTTTGGGGACGGTTTCTTTGGTGGTGATAATTGTATATTCAGAAGTCATCCCAGTTGTCAAGATCTGTTCACCAATAGGGCTCAGGTGATCCGTGTTTGCCTGCTGGAAATTGATGTATTTACACACCTTGACAATTTCGATGAGCTCGTTTTCATTGTACTTGTCAGCGGGTTTATTCTCCACTCCTGCTTTAGCAATAATCTCTTTTGCCTTTTCGCCTGACATCTTTTGAAATGAAGTCGACAAGATCCCTTGAAGTGTGGTCTTTTGATTCATAAAATTCATTATCGCCTTCTTGAGCGTCTGGAGGTCCATGTCTGCTGGGTGGGGCAGGACTTCTTTGGCAGGCTGTGGCATGACTTCTGTCCTTCTTTCAAACCTGACCTTACCTTCATCGGTTTCATATTCAATAATAGCATAAGGGTTGACAATGCTTGTCTGGCTGATGTATTCGTTAATCTTGTTCTTCATATTATTCCTTGTAATTGGAGAAAGTTTTGCATGGAGCACAGCCTCGACTTTAAAGCCTGAGTCTGCTTCTATTTCGCTCTCTTCGCTCTCTTCGCTCTTGATTAGCTTTTTTGCAAGGACTATTGGCTTATTTGTGCTGATATCTGTCCTAAGCGCGAAATAATATTCCAAACCGTCTTCAAGGGATTTTGACCAGACCTTGAGTGGATGGATGGTATCTTTAGTGGAAAATGCGGCTATCATTTTGAGGCCCACACCGAACAGGCCGCGTCTGCTGTTTTTCAACGTACTTGCCAGATGTCAGGAATGAGCATACTGCAATGGGCACCTTGTCCGACGGTATCCCGATACCATTGTCCTGGCATGTAATCATCCATAGGTCATTTGATACGTCAAGCAGCTTGAGCGACAGTGATATCCTGGGCAGGATATGGCCTGTCTCGCATGAGTCTAGTGAGTTTTCGATAAGTTCCCTTACAGCCATGTATAGAATACGCTCCGTGGTAAAGCCTGCCAGAGCCGAATTGTCTACAAAGAACTCCGACTCGGCTTTTTTATCGTACCTCACCTTTCCTTTAGGGACTGCTGGCTTTGACTGTGTAGCTGCAACCTCTACAGTAGCCTTTGGGTTCAAAGACAGTCAGACTGTTCGCTAACTCAATTTAACTTTTTATCAAAAATTTGTTGAGTCAATAGATAGTAAAGGTTAGTCTAGTTTATGGGGCCTCTAGAGATTTCTTCTTTCTTTTTTAATATTCGATTCTTAGATCACCCCTACTTCAAACTGTTGTACCTGAACTTTAGAAAAAACTAGGCACGTGGCCTAGGCGTTGTTGTCGTTGTCATGAGTGAACTGGTATGGGTTGTTCCTCTGGTTCTGGTTCACGACTGCCAGGGTATTTCTGATGAGATGGTACATACTATCGTGGCATGGACATGCACACATCTTGGTTATAGTAAATGAGTTGACTATTTCTTTAATGATACCCTTGCACAACCCATGATCATTTTTGATGCAGTCGTCTGATTTGACCACAGATATTTTCCTTCGTATACTGTATTTATAATGAATGGAAATAGTTAAATCGATTTTCTTCCCTTTCCTTACATGAAGATTTATTCTGAAAGCAGGCCGTGGGGCAGATTTGAGAAGTTCCACGAAAACAGGTCCTGTACCGTCAAATTGATTTATGTCAATGCAAATTCCCGGCTCAGTCTGCAGGACCACAAGAAGCGGTCGGAATTCTGGAAGGTGATTAAGGGCAATGCTAGGGTCGAGATTGATGGAAAAACAATTATCCTCGGAGAGGGTGAGACGATCACGATCCCAAGACATGCAAGACATAGAGTACTCGCGCTTGACAGCGATTGCATAATACTTGAGATTGCATACGGCAGGTTTGATGAAAACGATATCGTCAGGTTAGAGGATGACTACCAGAGGACCACCACTATGCCAAAGCCCAGAGTAGCGGCTGCCTGAGATGATATGCATCTAAATAGTGACATAACCTTCGTCCACAGTAGAGTTTAAAATATGAAGCTAAAGAGAGCGAAGGCTATACATATACTTTTAGCGAAAAAGAGCATGATGATATCTCTAAAGGCAGCGTGCTTATGCTCGAGATCAGGAAAGACTACTGGCAGCTCGAGGAGGTATGAAAATCTATGATGCTACTACTTTAATAATCGGCGGGGAGACCTCTGGCAGTTAGCCACCAACAGCTAGCACTGACCACGAATAGGAAGGTTTGAAGTTGAAAGGGCGGGCGGGCAGGTCATAAATGCGGCTTGTAGACACCTTCAAGGCGAGTCTAGATCCACATCTCTTCAGGCTTTACCGCAGATACCTTTATTCAAGATACAAAGCAACCGACGAGCTTGCACAGCCAGAAGTAGTGCATGAGAAGGCAAAAGAACGTCTACTCAAGATGACAGACAAGTTTAGGCAAAACATGATATATTTTGATCCCGGTGAACAGCTGGCAGTTGAAATCGAAGATCACGGATTGAAAAGCCCAGTTGGGATCGCCGCCGGGTTTGATAAGAACTGCGACGTGCTTAGCCCGACATCGTACGTCTTTGGCTTTCTGAACCCCGGCAGCGTGCTGAAAAACCCCAATACTGGAAACCCCCAACGGCCTAAGAGCGAGGGCATTGTCAGGATCGTAGTTGACGATGAAAGGAAGGCAATAATCAATGCACAAGGGTACCCCCACAAAGGGCTTGTTTATACAATTGCGAATTTAAGAAAATTCATTGAAGGTTCAAGAGGCAATGCCCAGATCCTGCTCAACTTTTCCGGCATTACTGACATCCATACGGAAGATGCGGTGCTTGATTCATGCAAAGAAATTCTAGTTCGATCTGCACCCTATGTAGACTTTGGGTTTGAAGAAAATAGGACTTCGCCAAACACTGATTTCAATAAGGTGCTACAGACGCCTGAGTTTACAAAAAAAGTAATCGACCTTATGAACACACATGTGCCAGGCAAGGTTAAGGCGTCCAAGATATCACCATATAGCAAGCTGCCACCATCGGATGAGGAAAAGAAATCTAAGCTCAAGTTGATCAAGGTGTTTTATGAAAATGGCGGGCAGATGGTTACACTAGGCAACACAAGGCCGGTGGATACCAAGTCTACTAGGCTTGGTCAAAATTTTCCAAGAGGAGTTGCCGGCGAAAGTGGTAAGCCGCTTTTTCCGTACATGTTGAAGATGATAGAGGATGTGCACAGAGCATTTCCGGATATGACGATAATTGCCTGCGGTGGCATTTTCTCAGGAGAAGACGCTTGGAAGGCATACGAAAAGGGTGCGACTCTGCTCTCGCTATATACTGCTCTTACCTTCTATGGCTTTGGTGTTGTAAGGGATATACACGAAGCTCTGAAAAGAAAGCTAGGCAGCGAAACGCTGCAGGATTTCATAGAAAAGCGAGACGGGCGTATGCGATAAATACTAACACATACCATTGCAAAGTATTGGAAACCTTTTAATGCACCTGTAATCACTTTCCCCTGAAAGGAATAGGGATTTGGAGCGTTGGGAAGATATCCTAAAGTAGTTCTTGCTCGCAGACCGCACATTGATGTCTCCTTATAGAGGAATCTCACTTGCGTCATTCTTTGGATGTGCTCCGGCACTGGACTTTAACAGAGATCACAATTCGTTTTTGCTACTATGTCATGCGCAATCAGGTCACGCCAAGAGTTCTTTTTGATTTTATCTGCAATCCTATTGACCACACAAATGGCGTCGCCAATTACGCTCCTTATGGCCTAAGAAAGGTTGAAGCTGCACTCTTGAGGGACGGCTACAAGCCGGAAGACGTCGTGGTTTCTCACCCAGATCACATCGAGAAATTCATTGGACCTGAAACAGAAGTGGTCGGGACCTATGAAATGGATCCGCTTGGCATGGGCCCAGTCACCATGACATTCACCTACGGCCGCAAACAGATGTCCTATGATGAATTTTACAACCGCGAGCTTCACATGAGGATCAATGCCGCCAAGGCAAAGACAGGAAGCAAGGCCAAGGTGATTGCTGGCGCTTCTGGCACGTGGCAGTATAACTATGACCCATCCAAGATAGAAGAGTATGGCCTCTATGGCATTGTCGAGGGCGATCTAGGAGGTATCGGCCCTGAAATCGACGGAGCGGGAGGTAGGTTCTTTGATGCCCTTATTGCAGGTGAGTGTGACATGGCAAACCCTTTCAAGAAGAGCCAGTTCAAAGTTGAGATTAAAGAGTTTGTCAGAAACGACAGAACGTTCCACGGCAGGTTCATTCACTACTGGAATGAGCCATCGGTCAGTGAGATTCCGACGATTGTCAACCCCAGCATGCATGGCATGGTTGAGGTTATGCGTGGCTGCGGGCGCAGCTGCAAATTCTGTGATGTAACACTAAGACCACTCAGGTATTACCCGGTTGAAAAAGTACAAAAGGAAATAGAGGTGAACATGAAGTATGGCGGTTTAAAGAATGCCTGGGTGCAAAGCGACGACATTTTCGTCTATGGCCTCAACCCAAGGACAACAAAGAACATGCAGCCAAATAGAGAAGCCTTAGAAGAGCTGTTCAAGGGTATCATGTCAACAGGGATAGAGCATACAAACCCAACCCACGGGACACTTGCTGGTGCAATCGCAGATGAGAGACTCATTCCGAATATATCTGAGATAATTAGAGCCAGCCCCGACAACCACATTGGCATCCAATGCGGCTTCGAAACGGGCAGCATAAGGCTCATTGGCAAGTACGCAGATCGCAAACTCGCCCCATACAAGCCGGAAGAGTGGCACTGGGTGGTCAAGACAGCCGTTAAGACACTCAACGAGAACTATTGGGTCCCTGCGTTTACGCTCATCATGGGTCTTGACAATGACGAGACACAGGAGGACAGCTGGGAGACGATCAGGCTCTTACACGAGCTCGAGACTCAGCAGCCAGATAGCATGTTCACCACTACGCCGCTTACCTTTGTGCCTATTGGTCTTCTTGAGAAATCAGAATTTTTTGACATTGGCAATACGATGGACCCGGGGAAGCTGGGCGTCATGTACAAGACTTGGCAGCACAACTTCAAGTATGGCATCCAAAAGTTCATGGGCAAGGTGGGGCGCAACAACCTGATAAAGGACTGGTTCTTCACACAGTTGGCCTCAACTCTTGGAGGCGTGCCGCTCTCTGCGATGGAGAGATTTGCAAGGAAACAGGGCTCAGAGCATGAGCATGCCATTGAAAAGATAAAGGCAAAATACTGGTAAAAGTCCTCAACTTTATTAGAACACAGCCGCATTACAATGCTACGAAGATGGATATCATAAGATCCAGAGACATAGGACGACGACGGCTTGTTGACAGCTTTATTGCAACTGGACACAGCATTGTCAAGATAGGCTCTAGAAGCCAGGAAAAAGTTGAGTCATAACTGCAAAACATGTCGAGAAAGATGCTGTAAAGGATTTTGCAGACGCAGCTGCATTTGGAGAAATTATCGTAATTGCAACTCCAAGGAGGGGGACTATAGGAGCAATCATGATGGCAGGGCGAAAGAATTTTGCAGGAAGGTCGTTATTGATGTTACAAACCCATGGACTTTTGGAAGGGAATGCCGTTAACGCCGGTCATCGCTCATACAGATTCCGGTCGCGAACTGTGCATCTCATGATGCGCAACGCATGAGCAGCCAAGGCCTTTAACATAATTGGTAATTATCACATGCTCTGGCTAGATTTTCCTGGCGGCCAGGCGACCATGTTTATCTGCACAAACGATGAATACGCCAAAAAGACTGTGACAGGCATTTTGGATCATTTTGCTGGGAAATTGTTGATATAGGAGACAATAAAGGGTTGTATCTGTCAGAGCCGCTTGCAAGGCTCATGATGACTTTTTGTAGGCTTGGAGACATCTTTCTTTGGCAAGATGCACATAGATCACTTAACCGCAGATGCAATAAGTAAAAAGCAATTTTTGAATAATCAAAGCTAACGAACTATTTTCCTTTTATTTAGTTTTCTTAATACCTAATTTTATGGTTATAAAAATAATGGATTAGCTTCGCTAATGCCTTTTTCCTCTGCTATCTATTTTCTCCTTGTTGTATCTGTTCCGCCCTCTTCAGTAGTGCCTGCGGTCCTGCCTGTAATCGTTGCTGCCTGTTCCTGTTGTTGTAGTACCGCCATAGCTGCCCTCTTGCATCTTGCCAACCGTCTCCCTTGTGTTCTGCCCGAAGATTCTTGCAGTATTTGATGTTATCCTCGAAACTTCCTTAGAATTGTGCCTTGCATAGTTTGTAGTTGCTCTAGTCGCTTCAATTCCTGCAAACATCATGTTAGTTGCCATGCGTGTGCATGCTGCTACGAAGTCAGTCATTGCACTTATGCTTCTTGCATAGATGTCTGCCATGTTCCTAGGCGACATTCCCATCCAAGACCACCAAGGCTGCATCATACCCATCATCATCCAGTTGTTATTGTTGCTGCCGCCGGTCCTCTCAGCAAGTGGAGTCCATGCCGACTGCATCGAACTTATTACCTCTTTCTGTGACTCCAAAAAGTTATCTGCAATCTCGCGTGTTGCATCAGCTGTTTCATTCTGGAAATCTGCAACGGTCTGGGAATATCTTGGAGTCTCTTTCCTTACTTCCTCTATTGCCCTGCGAATGTTATCTTTTGTTTCATCAATTGACCTGTTGATCGCATCCTGTTGTTGTCTTTGTGAAAATTCTGTACGTTTCGCGTTCCTCTCGTCTAGACATGCCATGTGATTGCAGTTAAAGCATATAAACTGATAGTGTTATTCATGATGCAAGAAACGCGTCTCTATATCGAAGCCATGGAAAAATCACACTAAAAGCTTAAGATAAGGGAATGTTCCTTTGAAAGGATACGTGAGCCTCAAAGCTCAAAGAGACTCACGTTGATCGCATCCTTGCCAGCTGGTCTCATTGAGGTCAGCTGGCGAGTTTGGTTAGCGGTTCGAAGATGTCATTATTATATGTTTCAGCCATTAATTTCTACCCATATTCACCCAAGACCCTTAGATAGGATCAAGCTGAAATGTAGTGCGCGCATGCATGTGCCACATCATCTATTTAGAACATAACATAGAATGCAGATATGCGCTGATTGCTCTAGTAGAAAAGCGTGAACCTGCTATTTGGGTGTCATGATAATATTACAACATGAACGTAGAGGAGGTTGTTGTTGGACCATTCCATTCATCGACAGCACCGCTGTAAGTCGCTTTATTGGTATTGGTATTGCAACAACTGAAAAGGTAGGTGCACACATATTAGCCCACAATTTCATAAGGATTCACCCACCTCCTCTCTTTTCTTCTATATTTCGGGACAGAGGCGGTCTCGCTATTCTTATTCATTAATACATATCTTGAACAATTGTTCCAACGTAAGAAATTTCAGAGAACTACAACAACACAATATTGTTATTGCCATTCACGGTCGACAAATGGTCGAAGTGGACCAGAAATTACATAATAAAATCTTATCTGGATATTTTATGAATGCAGAGCCATTCTTTTCCCGTTTTTAGATAGATACGAACATATGCTATCCTAGAACGTTGATCAGCTAGTTGAATTATGAGTGTCTAAATGATACTCTTTATTTATCAGAAACACCAACTTCTACTATGACATCAGAGATTTTTGGAGAAAAGCAAGAGATTGATAGAAAGCGTCATCATCATGTGTATGATGACAAGACAATTGAAAGCATGAAGCAATATTTTAAGGTAGAACATGACTCTGATGCTTTATTGAAGTATATAAAAGGGAACAGAATCATTCACGACAATCTAGCTTAACATAGGGTTAGTTTTTTCTTATGCAGCGCAGGAACCAGCGTAGTTCAGAGTATGTTTGAAATTTGAAGTAATGCATCAAACCTTCAATAGTTGCGTCATCATATTCCAAATGATGATATTTCTGCCTATCATCAGACTGCCAAGAAGGCAAGGGTTCATCAGTTGAGTTCGTAGCCAATTAGTATGGGTCTGACGTTTATTGTTATAACGAGAATTTAACTAGCACGGATGATTGTACTAGGCCACTCTTTTATAACTTATCTCATAGAAGTTTGCATGATTCTGTCTTAGTGAGTACCTGCTAGTACAACAGCCAATGGTTAGAAATTGAAAGTTACAAACACTAGGCACATATATGACCTCACATGGAAGCAACCAAGGCTATAGGCTCAAAGACACAGACAATATCGACTTACTGCTAGAAGATATTTAATATGAACTATTGATAAAGAAATGACCTGTAACAATTTGAAGGATGATTACATCACCTCTGTTTAATTGCCATGCTGTCCACTACCAAGATGAATGTCGTACAGAGGAGGAAGTTTTGGAGGAGGTAGCCGCTTCGGCGGTCCAAAGCCAGTTGAAAGTGGCAAGGAATACGATGTTCAAGTTACCGAGATCAGTCGAAAAGGCGATGGAGTTGCTAGAATTCAAGGATTTATTATTTTTGTGAAAGGTGGAAGGGTAGGGCAGAAAACTAGAGTGAGGGTGACGCACGTAGGCGATAGATTTGCAACAGCTGAAACTATTGATGGCGGAGAGCAACAGCCACCTAAACCAGATCCTGTGACGGAACCCCAGCAGGCAGAACACCAACCAACCGAGCAATCAAAAGATAAAGTCCCTCCTATAACACTGGTTAATGACAACACTAAAAACGAACCGAATGATGGTATTGTTAGTCCTCCACTCAGCGAGGAAGAAAAGCCGAAACTACAGGACTACTCAAGCTCAGAAGGAGAAGAGATTAAACCCGAAGAACAACCTCCAACAGGCTGATAGAACCAATGTAACTAGCTTGAAAATGTGACTTTACGCCGCAAAAGATACACGCATATCTTTGCAGAAATAACAACTATTCATTATAGACAATTACTTACTATCGGGTTAGCAAAGAAAGAAGATTAGCGTAAATATCAGAAGTGACTCTAAGACAAGGTTCGAGCAGTTATGCAGAATATTGAATGAGAAATGTTCTACTGCAGGGGATTACACGGCAATAAAAAGCTCTTAGAAAAAGATGTCTTACATGATAACAATCTTCAACACCCAGGCATGAGAATTAACATTGCAGGCTTGCTGCTTGAGCAGAAGAAGAGAATAGAGGAAGAAAAGTTCTTGATTATCAATATTATATACACTACTACTACAACTGGATTTCATGCAGTATCGCCTGATAACTGCATAACTATATTACATGAGTTCCATATATGGAACGGATTGGGCGAGCAGTTGACGCCACAAAAGTTCACCAATGTCGATGGCCATACCATAAGGTATCTCGACTATGGGCCGCCTGATGGCAAGATTCTGATTCTTTTGCATGGCATTGGTGCGTCTGCCGAAAGGTGGTCTCGCGTAACTCCGGCTCTGTCAAAGTACTTTCACGTAATAATTCCTGATATTATTGGTTTTGGCTACAGCGACAAACCCGCCTTGGAGTACACGATAGATTTCTTCGTTGACTTTTTCAAAGTATTCCTTGACAACCTTAGCATATCCAAGGCAAATATCATCGCATCGTCGTTTGGCGGTCACATCGCCACCGAATTTGCCATCAGGTTCAACCGCATGGTCGAAAAGTTAGTCCTGGTGTCGCCGGCAGGCATGATGAAGACATCGACTCCGACCCTCGACAGATATATCATGGCTGCCCTATACCCGGTGTACGAGCATGTCTACGAGGCCTTCAGGGAAATGGCCTACGACTCTGATGCCGTCAACGAAGAGATAGTGATGGACTTTGTGAATAGAATGAGGCTCACTAATGCAAAGTATGCCTTTATGTCGACTGTGCTTGGCATAAGATATGCGCCCAAGCTCAACGGCAGGCTTTCCAACATAATTGCTCCAACTCTTCTTGTGTGGGGGGAACAGGATAGGATGATACCATTACAGTACGCCAGAGAATATGAGGAAATTCCTAAAAGCGAGCTTGTAGTAATAAGTAACTGCGGTCACGCTCCATATGTCGAAAAGCCTATAGCCTTTAAGAAAATCGTCTTGAAGTTCCTTGTGGGCAGCGAGCAATAATCAGGTTTCCTTTTGCACGGATCCTTTGCGTCGCCGCTCTATCGGCACCACGATCACCTGCACAAGATCTCCATCTTCGATGTTGAGTGCCTGCCTTTCCGCCTCGGGAATAGAAATCCTGCCGCCGCTCTGTACGGTAGTCTTGAACATTGCGTTATGGAATGTCAAATTTTGGAGAACTGCAAAGTAGTTCTGCATAGCATCTTGCTGAATGTTAGAAAACTGCCTGATAAAGTCCTTCTGTGCATCACTTCCCTTTGTAATCGCTTTTTTGAAAGCTTCCATAGGATCCGAGGAATCGCTAGAACTCATGCGCATTAGAAAAACACACGTATCATTTATTTAACGTTACCTAGGCGGCTTATCCCCCGTAAAACAAAATTGCTTGTGCTGATAGCTACAAAATCCAGAGAGAACAGTGCAGAGATAATACCATGATTGAGCAATTTATACTGTTGAGCCATTTTTGGCCAACATTAAAATCATGTTCTACTTGAAAAAGTTCAATAAGAACATCGAGCTTATATATTAGAATTGCAGACGCTCTTCTCTAGCTTTAATCCTGTCATCAGCATAAACAGTGGACAAGTCTTTCTTTGGGAAAAACATAAGAATTCATGGTATGGCATACACGGCGATCAAGTTATCAGGTTCACACAGTCTGATGAGTGTATTGAGTTTACTTCCTTCCCGGAAGATAAATCCTGCGACCAAAAAATATTCAGGTTGGACGACGATATCAAGGAGATATTTGAACAAATATCACATGATCCACTTATAGGTAGACTCGCCAAGGCATATCCTGGCCTCCGCCTCATAAGGCAGGAGCCTCACCAGTGTCTATTCTCATTTGTTTGTGCAAGCAATACCAACATACCTATGATTCGAAAGATGCTCTATAATATGGCAAGAAAGTTTGGTAGGCGCACCAAAGTTGATGGAATAGACTTCTTTACATTCCCTTCCGCTGCAGAAATCAACAAGGCAACTGTAGATGAGCTACGGGGCTGCGGCCTTGGATACAGGACAAAGGCGATAAAGGCGGAAGCTGAAGCCATAGCAAGTGGACAACTCGACTTTGATTCATTAAAAAAAGCAAGCTATTACGAATCAAAAAAAGAATTGCTGCAGGTCTATGGAATCGGAAACAAGATAGCTGACTGTGTGCTTTTGTTTTCACTTGAAAAGCTTGACGCATTCCCAATCGATGTGTGGATTGCAAGAGCGCTTGCCAGCCATTATAGTTGGCTTCACAAAATCAAATTCCAGGATAAGATTGCTCCTAATCAGTATGAGCAGCTGTCGGATGGTGCAAGAAAGTATTTTGGCAAATATGCAGGATATGCTCAGCAGTATCTTTACTATCACACAAGACAGGTTGCAGGTAAAAAGTGGTGATAAATACTTGATAACTATCGTTACAAATGCTGAATAGCAATGTTGGCTCATCAGACTCTTATTATGGCAAGACCGCTAAGAATGCTTGATTGGGTGGTTATTGCAGTCCTTGTGATAGTGGCTGCTATACTAATATACGTGCTTTGGCCGCTTGTAGTAGCAATAGCAATAATTGCCGCTGGATACTTTATCTATAGGTGGTACACAGGTAGAAGGCTTGTCAGGACGGGTTAGCCAATCTATCTATTTTCCTTTACTGTTTGCCAGCCTGGCTTATATCTAGCTGTCCCGTGAATTGATGTTAAGTGAATTCTGTTGCAAGCGAGATGCTTACCACCACACACCTCTATTTCTTGATCATGATCAATACATTATAATGTCCACGCAGTAAGTGTGTATGTCTGTCCGTATCATTCCTAGAGACATTCAAAGTAGAATGGATGAACGCAGTTCTAGGATCTGAAAGTTACACCATCTAGTTCTTTGACTAACGAAGTTACCCGCTCGATTGGAACCTTCTGCAACATCGATGTGTATCATCTGTATGTTTGGAGTATGGTTATGTTTTTCTTGCATTGTCCATTGATGCTATATTTTCAGGTATTGTCGTATTGGCGGTTGTGTAGTGTTATATTGTTTCTCCTCATATTCCCAGCCATATACTTGTTTGGTCATTCTCATTTGGTTGGTCGTTGTTGTTGTTTTTCCAGTGTCAAAGATCAAAAAGTAGTAGCAATAGAATGCTTCAAAAGATGTTGTCCCCTTCTTTTACCACATATCCCTTGTTCCAGTGGTGGTATTGTCTGCACCAATTGTTGTTATAGCATTCTAGGCGATTGTTGGTACAAGACCAAATGCAGGTGCTGAAAAGTCCAAAAAAACCAGCACTAGCTGAACTGCTACAGGTGCTTCTTCACTGCAAGGAACGTACACAAATGAATCTAAATAATTTTACCTATCAATACAGGAATAAGGCACACATCTAGTAAGTATTATCGGTACCAAGGGGCGGATTTCAAAATTTTGAGCTACTGCGTTAGATCTGTAATGCTTCTTCGGATGATCAGTTTGGCTCCCGGTGAAACGTCATACTGCTCCAAAATTATCTCCGGGTCCTTGATCAGTTCGTTTCTGAATTCTGGCTCGCTGGCTGCCTTGAGCAGAACCTCGCTTATAATCTCAGCTTCCTTTTGCTGTTGAGACTCCAAGGGTATCAGCAGCAAACCGAAAGCTTGTATATAATCTTAATGCATGATTCCTATATAACTTAGATGAAAGAGAAAGTATAGGAATCATGACTTGAGCCATATGCACATGATGGGAGTACTGGGCGGCGGCCAACAGGAACAATCACGCCTGCAACTGTTGTAAGATCAGTTACACGTATGCAGGCCATTAGCCTCTTAGGCTTGACGGGTCACTTGCCATAGATATTGATCGGAGCGGCACTGGACGAGTTTTCATTTATTGTACTAGAAGCATAGTCGGAACCTTGACATCATAAGCAGCATACCATCTTTAATAAGAGGGATGTATGTTTCTTTAATACCCATGATAGGGCTCGCGCTAGTCAAGCAGGGAGCTGAATCATCGAGGAGTAGAACGGCGGAGTATTTCGGGCACCAACCTCAAGGAGATGGGATCTAAGATTGCGTGATTCCGTGTATGAGTTATAGAGCCTGCGATTTCTTACATTTCTGTCATTTTAGACATGTAGTTCTACAAGCGGGATCCCGTAGCCTTTTCAAAGCTCCACCTCGTCGATAGAAATCTAGCAGGAGCACTCATACTGAAAGTAATTACTAATATCAATAATTATGAACATTATTTTACTAATGCGGTTCGCTATATGTTCTGACAGCAAAAGCCTTCATTGGCGAATTCAACACGTTTTTGCAACTATAGAGAGGGCGAGTAGGAAAAAAAGAAGAAGAAAAGATAGGAATACCTGTGTCCTATCCAGTTACATATGCCCTTTCGCCATGCTGTACCAAGGTCCAGACCGACCTCTTCTTCCTTTGGAGTGACCCTTATGCCACCGGGCCATACTAGATCCATTACCTTGATAATGACTGCAGTGATTCCCATCGCCCATGCAAGTGCAGCAAATGCGCCTACCGCATTTTCGTACAATTGAGCAGGGTTGCCAAAGGCAAGGCCATTGTCTCCCCAGGGTGTGAACCGCACTTCTGCAAAGATGCCTGTCATCAGAGCGCCTGCAAGACCACCAATGCCATGTACGCCCCATGTGTCAAGTGCATCATCCCATTTCCTCCTATTCTTGAACGCAACTGCCGCGTAGCAGGCAATTGACGCCACGATGCCTATGATTATTGAGGACATTGGTGACACAAAGCCAGACGCCGGCGTGATGGCTACAAGCCCAGCTACTGCACCAGAAGCTGCACCAACTGTCGAAGGCCTTCCGGTGTGTGCCCATGATATCAGAGCCCAAGTTACTGCCGCCATGCCTGTAGCAATTTGCGTTGCAACGAATGCACTTGTAGCGTTTGTGGCTGCCGCTCCTGCAGAACCTGCGTTGAAACCGAACCAGCCTGTCCACAGAAGAGCTGGCACCTAATACAACAAGTGATATGTTGTGTGGCTCCATCGGGATCTTACCATATCCCAACCTGCGTCCAAGCATGAGAGCGATCACAAGACCGGACCAACCAGAGGTGATATGGATGACCGTTCCGCCTGCAAAGTCAAGTGATCCCAGACAGCCTGTCCATCCAAAGCCACAATATCCAGGGTTTATTCCATAGTTATCAGGTCCAGTGATCTCCCATGTCCAATGTGCCGCAAAGTCATAAACGAATGTTGCCCAGATGACTATGAATATTACGAATGCACTGAATTTCATCCTCTCAGCCACCGATGCTACGATTAGTGCAGGTGTAATGATAGCGAACATCATCTGGAATATCATGTATGTCTGGTGAGGTATGGTTGTACCGTCTATACCACCGTATGCAATTGAGGGTACATCGTGAAGCACGTACTGCAGGCCTGCCCAATCGAGGGTTCCTATGAATCCATATCCTCCCGCATCAGGTCCAAAGGCCAGACTGTATCCCCAGAGCGCCCACTGCACTGCAATAATCCCGGTAGTAATGAACACCATATGAAGTGTGTTGACAGCATTCTTTTGTCTCGATAGACCACCATAGAACATCGCCAACCCTGCTGGGGTCATCATAAGCACCAGTGCAGAGGATGTCAACATCCATGCGTTGTCTCCGTGGTCTATCTCACAGGGAACAAGCTCTGCTTGCCCAGTATCATTATTTGTTTGTGTCACATAGCTTCCGTCCTCATTTGTCTCGAAGCAGGAATACACTACTGCCGGGTCGCCCTCTGTATAGGCAACTGCAGTGCCAGAGAAAGTAATGGTCGCCAGCGCCGCTATTATAGCACCTAGACCCAGGAAACTGATTTTTCTATCAAGAATACTCTTAGTTTTACCGTCCATCACAGAATTGAAGGCTAGAAGGTTTGAATAAAAGCATTTATCTTAATTTCTGTTAACTCAAATATATTTTGGTTCATTATAAAAGGGAAAATAATAACTCAAAAGGAAAATTTTATGATAAGGTACTTTTTATTAGATCTGCTATCACGACTTCCATGATTGACATAAATATGTGCCAGCCACTTGAGAAGACAATAATTGGCCGCCGATATCAATTCCTTGATTCAGGATTGGAAAAGTAGCGTCGTCACTTACATCACATCATCTGATGATACCGACAGGCTGGCCGAATATGCTCTGCACCTAGCAAGGATACTTGCTTACCCTAACCTCGATGTCTCTGCGCTCTTGTCCTCGGTAGATGCAATGGGACAGGACGTAGCCAGGATACTTAAAAAGGGCGCTAATATGCCCCCGCGACCAACCCAGATAATAGAAAAGATAAATGACCATCTCTTTAACGTGCAAAAATTCAAGCCAAATACAGATGACTATTACAATCCACTCAATAGCTACCTCAACATAGTAGTCGAACGCAAAAGAGGGATCCCTATTACACTTTGCATACTTTACATCAGAGTCGCCCGTTCGGTGAACTTCAAGATGTACCCTGTGAACTTTCCAGGCCATTTTTTGATCAAGCACATTCTCGAGGACAACAGCGGTGAAATCATCGTCGATCCATTTAATGGTGGTAGGATAATGGATGACTATTCACTCAAAGTGTTGATTGATCAGGCGTACCCACAACAGAATATTCCCCTTACCCATGCACTTGTCGAGAAAGCAACAGCGAGCTCAGGTCGTGATAAGGATGCTAAACAACCTAAAAGGAAGCTACTACGAAATACAGGACATGGACAGGTACAATATTGCAAATGAAATGGTGCTTGCAATTGATCGGTACAACCCCGACGCAGTAAGGGACAATGGAATCATACTTCTTAAAAAGGGTGATCCTTCAGAAGCATTAAAAGTTCTGAACACTTATCTAGAGATCAATCCGGAGGCTGAGGACGCTGACGATGTACTTGACATAATCCGCCAGATCAGATCTGGAAGAAAATAGACTTGCCTACGACTGCAAGGTACTTATACATCGGAGCAATAACACTCGCTGCAAGTGGAGCGGTTGCTATTTACCTTAATTTCCAAGCTGTCAAGTGCCTGTCAGACCTTGCGCAAGTTGACAGATCTGCTATTACTCTAGAGCACCTCGAAGAGATGGAAGAGAACTGCTCGATCATTACCAATTCCTATGTCTATTCTGTTTACGGTGTTATTGTCGGAATTACGCTTATAGTAATAGGGCTAGTAAAAAAGAGGAAGGGTATGCATGCTTTTTAAGATATATGTTGTTGGATATGAGTATGACATCTCATGGCGGCTCAAAAGCATGACGACTCACTTGAGAAGATTGCTGCTGATGTAAGAGGTTGCCCTCTGTGCAAGCTGGCAAGGACAAGGAAGAATGCTGTGCCAGGTGAAGGTCAGGTTTCTGCCAAGATAATGTTCATAGGAGAGGCACCAGGTCGTAGCGAAGACGAAGAGGGGAGGCCATTTGTAGGAGCCGGCCGGTCGAATCCTTAACGACCTGCTGAAAAAAGCGGGCATCGAAAGGTCACAGGTGTTCATCACAAATATAGTCAAGTGCAGGCCTCCAAACAATAGGGTGCCGAAAGAAGATGAACTCAACGCCTGCAGGCCATATCTGGACAGGCAGATAGCACTGATCAAGCCCAAAGTGGTCTGTATACTTGGCAGGACTGCATACTCTTCCCTTTTAGGCGGCAGTTCGATAACTGCAAATAGGGGTAAGATAGTCGAGAGGGCAGGCCAAAAGTACTTTTTGACTTTCCACCCAGCAGCTGTTATTTACAACAAAAACCTTCTTTCTGGACTGGAAGCCGATCTGAAAAAGCTGGCTGCAGAAATCAATAAAGAAAAGAGAGGGAGGCATCATTGGAGGATTACCTGTGAGCTGCAAGAACAGCTCGTTTTACCAGCGGCCTACTGAAGTTGTGGCAAAAGATCTTGTTGGTAAGAAGCTTGTACGTATCATAAGAAATAACAAGAAGCAGTTTCGGCTCGCTGGCATAATCGTAGAGACAGAGGCATACGGCTATAGGGACGACCTAGCAAGCCATGCATGTGTAGGCTCAACAGGCAGAAACAAAGTTATGTTTGGTAGCGTTGGAAGGGTCTATGTGTATTTCACCTATGGCAACCACTTTTGCTTAAATGTCTCTGCAAGAAGAAGCGACGTAGAGGCAGGCGCAGTCTTGATTCGGGGGATTGAGCCAGTAGAAGGCATAGAATTGATGAGGCAGTTCCGGCCAGTCGACAACATTTTTTCACTCACCTCTGGCCCAGGTAAGCTTACACAGGCTCTCAACATCACATCAGCACTCAATGGAACTGATATGACCAATTCTGAATCAGAGATTTATATTGAGCTTGGTAAGAGGCCCAAGCGTATTGTCACCACGCCAAGGATAGGCATCACTCGTGCGATGGACAAGGAGTGGCGCTTTGTCGACCCATTGAGTCCGTTCGTGTCACGGAAATTCCAGATCAAATCATCACCATCATCATTATTATTATGACTAGCGACGATAGGATAGAGATCTATCAATGCTTTTTATTGTTAAATGATTTCATACTGATATAAAACCAAAAAATATGTGCGCCTGTAACCTTGTAGGGACGACAGCAAGCTTAGAGTCAAACTCTAGCTGCTCTAGCAATAAATATAATACAACTTGCCTAAATCTCGGTAGCTGTGGCCTCTACAGAAAAGTTGGAATACAGCTAATGCTAGTGCCACTCAGCTTCTATGGAGACTTCATATTCTTTTTCAATTGCATTCATTAATTTTTTTCTCTTTATTTTGCCTCTTGACTTCATGATAGCCACAATTGAAGCGCCGCCTGCACCAACGCCCTCCTTTACGAACCCCTTTGCAAATGCCTGCAGTCCGGGTTTGCTCGATTCTCCTAGATGAAGATCGCAAGATAAAATTGGAACTCGCTTTGAAGCCGCCCTTACAAGGCCAGACAGATCCGATGAGGGATCTTTTGTGACGTATGTTGTAGTGCCAATACAAAGACCGTTTAGCGACCTGCCGAGGCGCTTCAATATTGCAACGACTGCCGACATCTGGGTACCTCCGGCAAGCATAACCTTGCCGCCTTCAAACAGCACACCGCTTGCGATGCCGGCTACAGAAGGCATCATCGGATCTCCAAGAGTAGATATAGCTTCAAAGGGCGAGTTTATACTTCCAATCTCAGCGCTGACTCTTTTTAGTGCAGAATCTACTACCTTGTTTCTCAGGTTGTGCGGATTTTCCGGCATACTGCTGCTTACCTTGAATCTTGCATCAATGCCAAGAGCGCTCAGCACGGCAAGTGCAGTTGTAGTGCCACCAGGAATGCTCTCACCTACTACTGTTAGATCTGACATGATGGCGAGTTGTTTTCCAAGCAGCTCGCCGTGCTCAAATGCACGCATAACATTTGAGATGTCCATCGCATTTTCATTCATAATGTTTCTGCCCGGCTCAACTCCAAACGATACATATGGTATTGAGGGCTTGACTTTTGCCCCTGCATCAACTACCAGAAGGGGGATCCTTGCCAATTGTAACGCAGTACGTGTAATGAGTGCCGGCGTAGGCTTGCCATCAGGTGTTGCCGGTACAACATCAATGCATCTGCAGTGTCCATAATACAGAAATTCTGCATCTGCTGACGATGTATATTTTACTAGTTCGGCGTTTGCCCCTGCTACCGTAAGCCCCGAAATCTCGCTTGTAGCAGTGTGTGAGATCACACATACAAAAACAGGATTTTTCGTCGCAAATCTCTTGATTGCAAGCCTGTCAGACGCTGTTATGTCGTGCATCTATTCACCAGCGCTCATAAGATCCAAGAATTCTTGTTTTGACCGAGGTTGGAGTACATAATTAGTTTTCTTTTCATGTCCTATAGTGGATATAACAGTCGGACCATAGTTGTGACCGGGATACAAGATGAGCTTTTCGTCCAGTTTTGCTAGCCTATCAAAAAGGCTATGGTACATCTCTTGTGCGTTACTTCCCGGAAGATCCACCCTGCCGCAGTTGCCCACAAAGAGTATGTCACCAGTTAGAATGAATTGATCATCGAGTAGCAGGCAGATGCTGTCCTTAGAGTGACCAGGTGTATACAAAACCCGTAGCCTGATGCTTCCTATTTCGATTACATCCTCGTCAGATACTGCAATGTCTTTTCTCAGCTGCGAGTTTTTATGCTGTACCATCTTGGCCCCAGTTACCTCTGCAATCTGTTCATTCCCAAGCACATGATCAAAGTGAGTATGAGTATTGATAATATACTTGGTCCGCCAGTTGTTCTTTTTTAGCGCCTGAAATATTTTATCCAAGTCCCACGAAGGATCGATGACTGCCGCTTCGCCATTTTCTTCATCAGCTACTATGTAGGTAAAATTGGCCATCTGGCCTACTGCGATCTGCAGTATTGCTGGCTTCATACTATGCCCTTTTCAGCCTCCGGTGGTATCCCTATCCATTCCACATAAACAGGACCTGTGTATTTCTTTTTCTTCTCCCTTTTCTTTTCCGCAAGTCCAACCTTTAATCGATGAAAGGTAATAGTGGCATCTGCCATGATGCACTTTTTATGAATCTGCCCGGTGTTTGGGTCAAATCCAGAAGGAACATCTACTGCCAAGACATAAGCCTTAGATTTGTTTACTGCATCTATTGCAGATGCATAGGGCTGCCTGATCTCGTCCTTAATGCCTGTGCCAAATATGCCATCCAGGATTATGTTAGCGCCGGCGATTCGGCTCTTTATCTCGTTGGTTATCTCCTTGCCAAATATTAATTCAATTGAATCCATTTTTTCAATAATACTCCAGTTAAGCCTTGCCTCTTCGCTTCTCAAATCAGACGGACTCCCAAGTAAAATAACAACCACTTTGGCTCCATACCCTGCCAGATGACGTGATGCCACGAACCCATCGCCCCCGTTGTTGCCTGTGCCGCATACTGCAACTATTGTTTTAGTCTTCAAGTTCTTGAACTTTCGGACAACAAAATCCGCTACTCCGTGGCCAGCGTTCTCCATCATGAGAAAACGTCGCATGCCAAAAATGGAATGGCCGTTTTGTTCTATAGTATACATCTGATCTGAAGTAATTGGCTTCAACAACACATAAGACGGTCTATTCAGACAAACATAAAAACCATTTAACAAAATTTGGACGACTTCGATAAGAACCCTCCTCAAATAATATTGCAACAATCAACAATATCTATACTACTGGTATTCGTCAAGATATTGGAATCAGATAGGCAAACTTAACATAAGATCTTGAGACATCAAGTTAAATCCTCTCGATTCGAGATATGCTTCTTAAGCAGTTCATTGAGGTCACTACTTATATCGGCTACCTCGCCAAGCGTCAGCTGCCCCAGCTCTTCATTGCGCATCCACGTGATGTATCCATCACTGTCAATAACTATTGCCCCAGACCTTTCCAAGTAATGTGCTATAACGTTTATCTGGACTGGTGTTAGAGATGGGAGCACCTTGCGAAGGTCTCTAAGCTTAGGATAGCCGTCAAAATTCCTGATCGCTTTCAAAAAAGCGTTAATGTCATCTTCTGAAACTTCATTTGCAGGTCTTGCCTTTCTGAGAGATTTTCGGGGTTTGATAGAAAATGTGTGTCTCACCTTGCCCTAAAACTTTTTCTCCCTATAGGGTTGGAAAGGCAAGAGTAGATTTTTCGAGCCCCAATATTGGAACATACAGTGACTGTGCATCCGTTCCTAGGCTATCTACGAATGTGAATTCTCCAGAAAGCCTTTTTAGCTGAATGAACTTTTTGTTCGGCTTTTCATTCTCAACAACATAGTGGACCGTCACGCCTCCAACTGTACCTGTCTGAATAAAAAGGACATGCTTGCTGTTGTAGTGAATATAATAGAGCATGGGAATAACTCCAAGCATCGACTGGGCGGAGTAGATTATTACCTTAAGCATGTCTTCTAGGTTCTGGTATTTTAGATATATAATCTCGTTTTGAGACATGGCATTAAGATAAATCTCACATCATATTTTCCTTTGGATTATCGCAAATTCGCTTTGTGCTCAGTGCAGCGTGATGTATAATTTGATTGTGTGGTAGTAGTCTATAGAGCGCCGGCATATCATGAGCACAAGTATACAGGCGAACTCGACCTTGGAGAACCGGTTTGTTTGTAGCAAAGCCATTCTAGAATATAGAGGTCTGTGCTCAAAATGGGGTTGCTGGCTTGGATAGAATTCTCAGACGCTTTTATATATACAACAGAGATAAGGGTGTAGAAGTTTCTTCCAAGTTGCGACATTGATGCAGACCTGAGAGACAAGCACCCTGGCGCTTCAGAAAACAAATACAGCGTTGAGTAGCTACTGAGATTGCAAGTAGGTGGTTCTAGTTATACATCTTGCCAACATTGTATAGCGTCGAGGTCACTTCAATGTGCTATGCATGAATCAAGAGCGAGACTCCATCTTTTCGATCTGCTCTTGAAGATCACCATGTCTAACATAATCTGGAGGGCATACGGCCGAGCCATGCTGCCAAGTCGTGGCGGTGGGTTGGACATTGCGTTCATACAAATTTTTTCCGCGGTAGAATTAACAGATCATGTCCCTTATGCCTCTAGATTCTCAAGTTACTGATCTATGTTTTTGTACTTCTGTTGGCACACTTTTTGCAATCAGTTGCAAAGATGATCTATAATAGATAATTCTTAGTTTGCCATTGCGACCTTGACTCTTCGCACAAGGGTCTTGACATCAACCGGCTTTCTGAGGAAGTCATTTATCTTGATTCTGGGCATGGAAAATTCAAGATCACTTACTTCAAATGCTGACATGAGCACTACTTTTGCATCCGGCTTGATAGCTTTAACGTTTGCAGCAAGCTCAAAGCCGCTTATCCGTGGCATCCTGACATCTGTTATTACCAAGCCATAATCTGCAGAGTTTACCTTAAAATGTTCAAGAGCCAGCAAAGGATCAGTAAAGCCAAAGACGGTATAGCCCTTCCTGCCCAATGCCTGCTTGAAGATCAACACTATATCCAGCTCGTCGTCAACTACCAGTATAGAATGAGCAGAAGACGACAGCCTATAGCCACCTCGCTTTGATGCGATGGACTCCACTATTAGCGAAATGGTATGACGGCATTAAATCCACAGTTGAGAACAAGATACGAACTTATATTGCCTGCGAAGAAATATTCTATAGAATGCGTGTCTAGCAAAAATCACTTTTAAAATATCGATCCATTCACATCATCCACGATCTTGTGATGAGTACGGCTCGGACTTCTTGCTTTTGCAAGACACTATTATCGTATAATTATAGGATGCATATAAGCCCACTACATAAAGTACAAGAAGGGCGATAGGCGTTTGTTATCATTATTCTCATAATAATCGCTTTGTGGATTCTGCCATGTGATAAAAGGGCAGTAGGATGGCAGCGTGTCAAGGAGATACAAAAATACGGCAGACTGGCAAACTAATGACTATATCTAAAAAGCAGTTCATCAACTGAATGGATATAGTCACTGATGTTAGTATTTTAGAAAAAAATCTATGGTGAGTTTGAGCAAGCAGAGATATCATGATGCTGGAAGATGACTACAAAAGATGACTTTGTCATTCTCTTGAGACGCATGAACCATCAGCTGTCATGGCAAACCTAAATATTTGATCAACTTCCGAGTTTTCAAAAATTTCTGAGTCGTGAGTTATTATTATTAGCTGGGCTAGCGGTCCAACACCCTCTCTGAACGCCTCCGATAGTATTCTGACAAGCCCTCTCCTCCTGTCTTCGTCAAGATGTGCCGTCGGCTCATCTAGAATGATGAAATCAAGCTTGTTTGAACCCATCATATAGGCAATGCTAAGACGAAGTGCAAGTGCTACGGCCACTTTTTCGCCTCCGGAAAGTGAGTCCATGTCAATCTCACCCTGCCTTCCATAACACATTATAGATATTTCCCGTGCCCCTTCTGTAAGTTCGATCCTCGAAATGCCAATGTTGAAGAGCGAGGCATATTCTGATGCTTTCTGCGATATAACTCCTAGCGCCCATGAGCGAAGGCTGATGCCCACCATCCCGTCCCTATTAAATATCATCGAGCGTATTCTTTCCAGCATTTTGGAGAATTCAGATGCATGTAGTAGCTGATCCATTGCATGCTTGGCAGAATCTATGGCTCGCCTGGGCGTCAGTCATTACACGTCTATATTCACCAATCTTGACACTTGCAGTCTGCAATTCTTGTATCAATCTTGTCCTCTCTAGCTTCGCATCTGTGTATTGCTGGTGGCTCAAGCCACTCATCTGCCCCCGCAATGCAGTAATTTCTTCAGCAAGTGTCTTTGAGACACCATCTATCACCAGCTTGAAAGGATCATCTCCCACATACGCTATTTGCAGCGGAAGTTTGGCCAGATGTTTTTTCTTGCCATTGAGTTCGTCTTCAACCTCGACCAAGTCGTTTTCAGAGCTGATAGAATTGTTTGATAGGAACTTTTCTGCTGTCACTATCTTTTTGTCCTGCTCTGCTAGCTGTTGCTCTTCTTTCTTGAGCTCAACCTTCGCTACTTGCAGTTTGTATTTTTCTTCTGATCTGCGCCTGATCTCTAGCTGAATATGGTCTACGTTAAACATTTCATTAACCTTTGTAACAGGAGAGTTGCAAACAGGGCAATTGCCATCCGCTATATGCAGCCTGCCGGCACACTCTAGAAAGCCAACTAGCTTGCCCATCATGCCCTCATTTTCCTCCAGCTTTGATTGGATCTCCTCTGATTCAGCTTTTATCAT
Organism: uncultured Nitrososphaeraceae archaeon; assembly: GCA_963786915.1. Classification (GTDB taxonomy): domain Archaea; phylum Thermoproteota; class Nitrososphaeria; order Nitrososphaerales; family Nitrososphaeraceae; genus Nitrososphaera. The sequence continues at coordinate 3,992 of CAWBAU010000003.1, read as the reverse complement.
CTTGAGCCTTATCTGCACTTCTTCTTCGGTTTTCAGCACGTCGAGCAAGCTCTTTGCTTCCTTGACTAGTCTTTCCATTCGTTCTACCTCTGTACCTAAGATGGCTGCGCCTTTCAATGACATGGCGCACGAGCGAGCTTTTCGCAGTTCTGAAGCTCCTGTGTCTTTTGGATGACAGGCTCCAACCTCTCGATTTCCTTCTCAAGCTGACCTATCTTTTTCTCAAGCAGCCTTCTTTCATCTTCATACTCTTTCAAAAGCAATGATCCCTCCTTTAGATCCTTCTCCTTTTCCTCTAGCAGTTTTTCCACCTTTGGAACTTCCTCATCAGTGTAGCCTATTTCATCACGCAGCCTTTCGCGAAAGCCTACGATGACATTGCGCATAGTTTCATAAGCTGAGTCAAGTCGGTCAATGCCAATCAGACCATTTAGCAATTCCTTAAAATCTTTTGGTTGCGCTTCCACTATCCTGACCAGCTCTCCCTGCTGCACTACCCCAGCAACACGCAGCTTTTCATAGTTAAGCCCAAGTACCCGTGCTATTTCTACACTCATTGACTCGCCAAACTGTCTGCGCTCGCCGCCGACAATAGGCTTGTTTACTATCTTATCGCCATCTGACACAAGTACAAGCTGGGAAAATGACTGGAGGCCGGAGCCATTGAGCGCTCTTATCGCCTGAAACTCTTTAGACTGGACAGCAAAGCGCGTCTGCGCTATAGCATGGTTGGCGCCTCTTCTTACAAGGTTCTTGTTAGACTTTCGTGTATGCTTGCCAAAGAGCGAAAACGTCACTGCGTCGATAATTGAGGACTTCCCAGAGCCGTTATGCCCTAGAAAGATCGTTATACCCTTGCAAAATTCTAGCTTGGTGTCCTTGTGTGCAATAAAGTTCTTCAGCTGGATGTCTTTTATCATTTAACATCATGACCTCCAAATCTGTTTAACTTGTACGCCTGCCACAGTATTTCCAGAACCGACTTGGCATCCTTGTCAGCTGCCAATGGCAATACTTCGCCTACTGTAAACTTGGCTAGCTCGTCGGACCCAAGAGCTTGTGCAGACAACCGATAGAGCTCACCATCAATGTCTGCAGGCTTGGAATCATATACAGTATTAGCAAGATGCTCTTGTAGCGGCTGCCAAATGTAGTGAAGACAGCAGTCATTGAGCTTTTTCAAGTGTTCAGCTATCACCTTAGAGTCAATGTTGCTCCCGGCTACTTCGATCTTTGCAATGGGTTTCTTGCCATAGGCTGTTGCTTTCTTGATTATCTGATCGACCTCATGTACAATGTCGTTGTAGTCAATTCTGGCGGAGAATTGCTGACGCCTGCTCTCAAGCCGTACCCATTGCGTTGATGGCTCCTCGCCAGACATGTCGGTTATGATAAAGCCCTTGTCCGCCTCCTTGATCCCTTCACTTGGAGTCAGGTCGAGTGAGCCAGGGTAAGCAAGTGGTCCTCCAAGAAAATCAAACCTCTTTTCATGGTGATCATGATAGTGGCCCAGCGCGTAGTAGTTAAACCCTGCAGGCAGATCGGTAGAATTGAGCTCGCCTGCAAACTTGTTAAAGTCAGCCAACCCCTGATGCAGCACAAGCACCCTCTTGCCACCGTGTTGTTTTGCAAGTTGCTCTGCATGACGCATATTTTCGATCAGTGAATCGATGCTACCTGCCCGCTCCTTATCTGCTCCAAACAACACACAATTTTCAATTTTGAAAGGTTCGTCACATCGGAGCTTCTTTGCAAGCCCAAGGTTGCTGTATATATGGACAAATGGCACATCGCGAAGCCGGCTTATGTCATGCTCGCCCAGCACAAAGACCGCCGAGATCTGCTTTTCCTTCAGCTTTTTCAGTATGTTGCCAAGCGTGATTATCGCCTTGCCGCAGGGCCGAGGATTGTGAAATAGATCGCCAGCTAAAATGACCAGCCGGACTCTCTCCTTTATTGATACATCTATTGCCTCATGAAAAGCCTGGTACACATCTTCCTCCCTTTCCTCTAGGCTGAATTGCGAATATCCCAGGTGGAGGTCAGAGATGTGGGAGATTAACATTTTGTGTTCTGTAGGAACATCAACTACTAATCCTGTATATAGCCGGATGGAATGTATGACTCAGATGATTCTTTGGCGATCTGCTGCTTTACTGCTGCCTAGTTGCCTCCATTGTTCTACCGCCTTCTGGTCGCCGCCTATCTTTCGCTCCTTGACTTCGTCTACCTTTACAAAGGTCGGTAGGTTGACCCACTGACCGGCAAATATCGCCTCGCCGGGGTTTAACGAGGTCAGCTGATCAATAAGATCCCGGCTGAGTGCTTCGCTTGCTGCAGAAACATGCATCTGGTCGTCCTGCTGGATCATTCGCATTACTGCAAGCGAGCCCATTTGGCTCAAGATGTTAGCATCGATTCCCCTTGGGCGCTGTGACACTATGACTAGCCCAAGCCCAAATTTCCTCCCTTCACGCGCAACCTTGGAAGCGAAATATTTCGTATCTGTGTCTTCATCCTTTGGTATAAATACATGTGCTTCCTCTATTGCCACAAGCACCGGAGCTGGAAACCTCGGTCTGCGATTTGGATGAGCTCTTCTTTTGCCGCGTTGCCTTTTTCCTGTCATTCAGTAGCTCTTCAAGGTAGAATGACACAGCAATGTTAGCCTGTCGCTCAGTCAGTTCTACCAGATTGATAACGTTTATCTTGTAATTCTTGAGAAGCGCCAAGGGATCTGTCATACCAGGATCCAGAATGTTGTGAAACTTGCGCCTTGCATCGTCGATCTTGTCAACTACCTTGGCTGGTTGCTTCTCGATACGATTTGTCGGCACCAACTTCTGATGCAGCGTTCATGAGCGCATCCCAAAAGTCCTCACCCCTGTGCTGTTTGACCTCTTCGGTGAACGCTATCCTAAGTACATGCATTTGGTTAGAAGCATTCTCCTGAATCTCAACGACCTCTGCGAGCTTGTCTGCAGACAAAAGCCGCGGGTTTATCCTTCCGTCCAGCAGGTTGATTTGGTTAGACCCCATATCAAGCGTAGAATAGTCGTCGTGGTAGTCAAAAATCACCATTGTACCGTTTATTCTGGCGATTTCTTTAGCCAAAAGCGAGACTAGATTGCTCTTGCCCATGCCAGTCATAGCAAGCACCGCAAGATGACGCGAAACGACTTTGTCGACGTCCACTCGAGCACTAACTGCAGTATTGCGAAGAAGTGTTCCTATCGTTACCCACTGCTGTCCAGAGGGTGCAAAAATGGCAGCAAGGTCCTCAACCGACGCTTCATATACTTCGGTGCCAGGCTCTGGTGGAGCGCAGGTAGTATTGCCTTGCACTTTTTCAATTCAGTCACATAGCCAAGAATGCGCACGTGACCCTTGTAACTTTTATCTCGACGGTTCTCGGCGGCAACCTGTTTGCTCTCAAACGCCTCTTCGTAGTTGCGAATGTGCTACCTAAAGCATCGCTGCTAATGGACGACCTTTCAACAAGCCCAAGCACATTGTCCCCGTTGTAGTTGAGAATAACATATTCGCCGATGCTGACAGGCCTTTTTGATTCAAATGTCACTTGATCCGGCTTTGTGACACCAATCAGGATGCCCAGGTCCTCACTCATTTAGAGCATCCCTTGCCCCTTGCTCGTTCTGCAAGCCAAATATGCTTGCGAGCCTGTCTATATCTTCATTACCTATCTTGCAGGTGTTGTGTGCGAGCTTCAGGCAGTACGGATAGCCTGCTACACTGTGATACCGCACTTATTCAAGATCGATTTTACCTCCTGCTCACTTGCGCTGCTCATGATTTCAAGCCTGATAACAGGAGTATGGTCGCGCAGCCTTGCATAGACTTCAAATAGACTGGCGTATGGCAGAACTGTGTTTCAACAGGAATACTAAATCCAGCCTCCTTGCATGTGTGTCCATAGTAGTAAATGTCGCCGGCCTTTGACCCCATCTGGCTGAATCAGCCTGCTCTCAGAG
>CAWBAU010000002.1:0-205578 GCA_963786915.1 uncultured Nitrososphaeraceae archaeon | reverse complement strand
TTGTGTCATTAATTTTTCAATCCTCTACGACCGTCCAGGTCTACGGACAGGTTGACCTAGGCCCATTCGTAAATATAGGACCTCCAAATAGAAGCGATAGCCAAGATTCAGATTCAGATGGTACAGATATCTTCATTGCGTACGGCGCTAATGGGGTAAATCTTGGCAAAATCATATCTGGCCCAGGTGGACGAGGAGAAGCGGAACAGGATGATCCTCGATTGATAATTGAGGGAGGAACCGACCCCGCTATAGATGTAACACCTGGAGGGCAAGTATACGTAGTGGCAGGTCAACAGGGAGAGATTGCCTTTGTAGAATGCGCAGATGATGATGATAACTGTGAACCATCGAAAATTGTAAGCAATCCAGATACAGAACCATCTGATGAAATAGAAGGCGAAGGTGGTACGGGCTCATGCACGGATAACCTTGACAATGATGCTGATGGGAGGATAGATATAGCAGATACAGACTGCAAGTGGTCAAGTGAGCAGGAGAGCACTCAGCGCGGCTTATGTTCTGACGGCCTAGACAACGATAATGATAGAGTGACTGACTCTAACGATGAAGACTGTTCTCACCCCAGTAGGACTGCAGGCGCAGAAGACACCGCTGATACTGCAGGCGCAGAAGACAACGGTGAGACTGCAGGCGCAGAAGACAACGATACCGCAGGCGTCGAACCTACCTCGTTCAATCTGCAGCCAGGTACTACTTCTTCTCCACAGCTGACCTTTGTTTCGACTGGCGGAGGAGATGCCCCTACTGCATCTAACACTGATATAGCGTCATCTAATGACGGTAGCCACGTATACGTGGTATGGGAACAGAGAGGGAGAGATAATGTTAGCTGCAAGCCATGATGGTGGCGAGACTTGGGGGGCGATAGTCAACGTAAGCAATACTCCAGGAGCCTCTACAAATGCTAGAGTTGCCACATCTGCAAACGGGCAATATGTACATGTTACATGGCAGGATACTCCTGGCAATGGTGATATATTCTACGCAAGAAGCACAAATCGTGGAGATACTTTCGAGACCTCAATAAACTTGAGCAACACCTCTGGACGCTCTGATGATCATCAGCTACTAGCAGAAGGGTCTAATGTGTATGTTGTTTGGGTAGACCTCACAACTAGAAGTGGCGGCGACATCTACTTTAGGAAAAGCAACGACAATGGTGGCACTTTTAGCAATACAATCAATTTGAGCGCGGAATCCGGCCAGTCATTTCAGGCAGCTCGTGACCCTGATATGGCTGCCCAGGGAAGCAAAGTATCAGTTACATGGACTGCGGACCCTGTCAGAAATACAGTGAGGGCAGGCGAGATATTATTTAGAGAAAGCCTCAATAGCGGCAATACTTTTGGCAACAGTGGAAATGTCAGCCAGACTCCCCGTACGGATTCAAAGGAGCCTCAGGTTGATTACACTCCTGAAAGTTGGTGAAATATACCTTGCCTTCAACGATAGGGCGGTCCAAGTAGAGTGAATACAACTCCGGGACAGATATAATGTTCTTGCTACAGAAAGCGACAATGGAAGAACATTTAGCGCGCTGGTTAATCTATCTGATGCACCTAACAATCATTTCAAAGATAAGGATCACATCACAGCTTGAAGTAATATTTGATGTAGCGATATGGGACCCTTCTGGCAGAAGAGGCTAGGTAATCAGTAGTAAGGGTTAACCCCTTATCCCTATTTTTGAAATAGAACTGCTAATGACGAGGCTGTGGCCCTTGAGCATTTTAAGTGGGAAGGAGCTTCATCCATGCGATATCAGACTCTGTTGTAGTCTTGAAATACTTTTCCGCGGTAGTTACTACATATATTGTGTATCTTGCTGGCCGGCTGATGGCATGAGCTGCCATATAGTGGGCGTTCGTAGAGCGCTGATAATCACTTCCCTGCCTAAAATTATGACCTGATGCCTATATTCTAGCGAGCAGTACTTTAGGGCAATTTTTAGACTGTATAAAGGGGCAACTTTATCTCCACGGATTAATGTGGGGCTGGCTTGCCTCGTCAGAGACTGCAAGGAGATATTACTCAGTGAAGGAATACCTTAAGTATGGAACACCAAATGTATTTTCGCCTCTGCCACCAGAAGCTGATTCCAAATTCGCAGATTCAGATAACACATGGTTAGTACATGATAGCAGTCCATTACAAAATACCATAGAACGGTATTCAAAAGATGAAAACAAAAATAAAATGAGCATAGCTACTAGTTGGGATAAAAGAGAGCCTCGACTACTTGTCATTAGTGTGGATGTAGCTGAAGGTAAAACAGTAGCATTTGATAGTTACCACAAAAAAAAGCAGAAGATCCTGAAAATTCACTATATGAAGATGATGGCATTACTATAGATCATGTTATGGCAAGTGGTACACTACCAGTATTCTATAAATTTCGAGAAATCCCGATGAAAGGTGGACGCAAATTTTGCGATGGCGGTAGTTTAAGCAACACACCTTTCAGAGAACTTTTGCAAGCTCATAGAGATTATTGGAAGAGGGTATAGTAGGCGAAGATAAGGATGAAATTCCAGATCCAGAGGTCTACAACATAATAAACGTCCATCCTTCTAAGCATGATGAGGTTCCAACAGACCTAGATGGAGTTAGGGATAGAATGAATGATATAACCTTCTCAGATAGAAATTCTTATTATGATGAAATGGTAGCAGACTTGGTAACAGACTACACAGATTTAATCGACAAATTGAAAGAGCTTGCAAGAAGCCATTTCAAAATAAAGTCGGAAGCGATATTATATTTCAAAACGAATTTGAGAATCTCATAAAGACTACAGAAGCAAAAAGTAGGGGAGGTACTGTTGAACATAGAAAATACAAAAATCTCCTCAAAGGTCGATTTAAATTAACTAAGGTAACACGAATAGAACCTGAAGAATCTGAAAGCTATACTGACAGTGTTTCTGGCAAGGGAGGAGACTTTACCTCCAAGACTATTATGAGCCTAATAGAGAAAGGAAAAGAAGATGCACGAAGGGTGCTTAAAGCACAATAAACGAGATTGGTCGGTCCAAGTCAGATAAAATATAGATCTTGTATTTTCCAAGTGTATCACGAAATACAGAATCTATCTGGTCAAAACTGGATATCAAGGACAGAAACAGCGAAGCTTTAAAGCTAACAAGTACTATTGATGACCAACAGAATCCTTCTAAAGAACCGATTTCGTTCTGGATTCCACCGAACCCACTTTGAGCTATTTGTCTTCTCTTTTGCTTCTGGATTTCTTTTTGCTCTATTGCGTTTGGCTCAACCTCGATATGTGACTATTGTCAAATGATGATATGAAAGTGCACTACAGAGACGGTTGACAATGAGCCTCTAACCTACTCGTCTTAGAGCAGGAGATTAGTCTATGGCCCTACAGAGTCTATCTGCATAATCTTTAAGAAAATATAAAGGATTAGCAATGTTATGGAAAGAGAACTAACAATTGCAACAAACATTGCAAATAATAAAGAGAAAAGCAAAAATCCTATAACAGCAACAAAAGCGCTAGCAATAACAGTAACAACAACAATGCTCGAAAACCAGACGCAAGGATGTTAACGTTGGCGGTTACTTTAGCCATAACTTTGGCTACGACAGTTGTAATTGGAGCTTTTGTACAACCTGTAGAAGCAACTTCTTCAACCCAGTCCAAGGAAACTATTAGAACCAACTCACAATCAGCATATGCTCAGTGGGTTGAAAATCTTGATGACGGCACAAACGTCTATACCACCATCGTTTCGAGTCTACACGATAAGAACGTAGAGGTCTTTTACGGGAAAGCGATCCTCTATCCTGATGGCAGCAGCTACAGGGAAGAAGGCAATATGGTAACAACAGACTCAAAAGTCTTCTCCATTGATAACCAGTTAGATCACGCAAGCCTGTCTACCGTAGAAGTACCGGTAAGGTTTGCATGCAATCTTAATGCAGCTACAGGTGTAGAGGAGTGTTTTGACCCAATGAAAACTGTACAAGTACAAGCCAGTTGGGTTGGTGAAGGAGAAATTTCTGATGTTGCATATGAAACCAAAGATAAAACAGATGCCTTCAAAATTAAATATACTGATCTACAAAGTTTCAGGTCTGCTACTGCAACAGGTTCCGTAGACGACGAAAGCCTTGGAAACTCAATAATTGCATTTATGGCAACAGCTAAACTGATATCCATAACTCACTACAGGTAACAACACAACCTTGTGCAACTAGGCGGAAGTTCAACGCATGAACGATGTACAGCTATGGCACCTAAGCGCTCGGATGCAAAACCTCTAGCCACCTACCTCTTTTTTTATTTTGCAAGCATTCCATAAACTAATTGATGACTGCATTGAAAGGTAGTTTTATGCGGCTATTCATTTCATGAAATGAACTGAAGAAGTGTATTGGTAGTAAGGACAAACTAAAGTCGCTCTCTCTTCTTCTTTTAATTTCTTCTATGACTGGAGATACAAGGAATGAAGTAACGGGTGGAGTAATTGAGTCAAATCTGTCCTTGATTCCACCGAACCCTCGTCAATCTTCTCCTTTATCGCTACCCGCCTTCTATAATAATACTGTCAGGTTTGCTCTACCTCAGAGAAAAAAAGAAGAAAAAAGGGATAAGACAAGAAGGAACTATATGAGATATGTCCAGAATTACTCAAGAAAGATTGAGGATATACAATCATTTAGGATTGCTATAAATCACGCCACCAACAACATGCTAGCCTTCAATTCCGTCATCTTCTTAGCTCCTCTATCTCAGCCTTGGTAGGCTTGTGAAACTTGATGTAGGGAGATGAAAATGGATCAGCTATGTCATGACCAAAAGGCATATCATCATCTTTCTCATAATGATGAAGATACCATCTAGTAAGGATTCTATCCGTTAGCCTCTTTAATGGTGGCGTAAATGTGTCACCATGCAGATCACCTTCAGCACCACTGAAAACATTTGAGCATGCCCGTATGCCAAATACTGGATGCATATCTTCAAACTGAAGGTCATTCCCGCTGAGCGGATATGTCTTAATGCATCCGCTGTATTCCACAGAACCCTCCCTTCCAAATGGGTACTGTGGATATCGCGAAAGATTTGCCGTTATATGATGAACTCTGCTGTCTCTTGTTCCTGTAGACGGACGAACTTCATTTTTATGGAAATTGCAATCAGGCTGACCAAGACCGCCATTGACAATAAGATATACATCAGGACTGTCCTTCTTCAGATATACAAATATAGGTTCATAATCATATCTGTGCGATGGCACACAATGCTGATACTTCCAATAATAGAAGTACCTGTATGCAAAATTCCTGTTTATCCTTGTTGACGATCCTGTAATATACTGCTTCTGGGTCTCCGCTAATACACGCACCAGAATATACAATAGGTTCATGCTTACTGGCAAGCCTTGTTTGAGAAGAAGACCTTATAATTCCTTGGAACATACTTGCTTTGCTTTTCTTCCATTCTATAGGAGGCGATCCGGTTGTCAGAACTCAACAGCCCTAAACACATTTGCATTGTACTTAAAGTGTTTCTGAAACTGTAAACAGCCGAATCCTACCGAACCCTCCAGTTACAGGAGTCTTATAGCACAGGATCAAAAGAAATTGTAGTGCTGCGTCCACTTGTGCAACCTGATCCTCAATATTGCTCATCAAATGCAAACGTGTGCGAATGTATCTCCTTATTTCTTCCAATCGTCGGTGTGAAACAAAGCTAAAACATAAAACACATGTAATGTACATTGGCCTATAATTCTATACCGTCGTATGGATTACTTACCAATCCTTCAAATGAAATAATAAGTGAGATAAACAAAATATATATGAGCTAAATTTTGAATATGCTGAAATAGGCATAGAAGGACCTGAAGGTAATCCCGACATAATCAATAAGAAGAAGGATGAAATAGTAAAGCTCCTTCAGAGATTCAAACAAAAGCCTATTGGATAGATTTGGCTTCAGATTATGATTATATCAGACATGCTTGGATCGATAAAGCAATAAGGGAAATCATAATAGCAAGAAAACTAGGCATAGACCTAATAAATTTTCATGCTAACGTCAATGGCTTGTTTTACGGAGAAAAAAGGAAGATAGTTTTAGATAATTTGATCAAAAGTCTTAGAGAAATTATAAGCCATGCTAAGAAGTTTAACGTACATATAATCCTAGAAAATACTCCGTTTTCAAACGGGGTACACAATATTGATGAATTCAAATATATTGTTGATAATGTTGATATGTTATTTGTTCACCTGGATGTTCCTCATGCTTTTACCTCCCGGAGGAATGGAGTCAGTAATTGATTACATGAACACATTTAGAGATAAAATAGTTCATATTCATTGGCATGACAATCATGGAAAGAGAGATGAACATCTGCCTATAGGCGAAGGTTCTATAGATCATCAAAGAGCAATCAAGGCACTAAAGGACATTGATTATGATAGAACTATTACTTTAGAAGTTTTTACAAATAGTAATGATGCCAAATCCTCTGCAAATCAACTCGAGACCATGTGGTCTAATCAGTAATGTTAACAGCGAATGCTGGATGTACTATAGCTATGTGAATTTGATTAAACATACAAGGAGGAACACCCTAAATCTATTTTAAAATACTAATTAACATCGAGAAAATTATCATGGACAATGACTAGGTATAGCAAAATCCGTCTCTGGGTAGATGACTTCTAAGCAATTCTCTATTCCTGTGGGTGGGATTCTTAAGTCAAATCTGTCTCGCATTCCACCGAACCCGCATCGATTTTGAGCCGAATCCATAAACAAATGCTAATGTCAGGGTATGCTTTAGGATGGATGGTTTGTCAGAGCGGGACTTCTACAGTACATCAACTTTCGGATAATACCTTTTCACTCCATCATATTTGGAGTCGAATTTCCCAAAAATATCGTTAACCCTATTGCTGTCTGTTATTGCTTTACCTCTAACAGATACTTCTTCCTCGCCATTTACAGAAATCTTCAACGTTGAATCAACTAGCAAGTTCTTGTACCAGTTTGTGTTAGAGCCCTGAACTGGAAGCAAATAAAGGGTGTTGCCTTCAAGTACAAACCACACATGCCTAGGGAGATCATTGCCAGATTTTCTACCTTTAACGCTGAGTCTTATCTCAGATGCCCTATTCAGCCTCTGGAGAAGTTCGGCTTTGGACATGACACATGTTATATGATGCATAAGTAAGATATGGGTTTGTCTGTCGCTCGATATCTGAATGCTGTGTATGTTGCTTCGATATTACTGTTGGAAAATAACTATTTGTACCAACTTGAACTCGCTATTTCTGTTTACTTCTCCTGACTCCTCCTATTTTCGAGGACAAAAGGAAGGAAGTTTGGGTGGCATTATCAAGGCAAATCTGTCTCGGATTCCACAGAACCCACATTGAGCTATTTGTCTTCTCTTTTGCTTCTGGATTTCCTTTTGCTCTATCGCGTTGGCTGCAACCTCGATATGTGACTATTGTCAAATGATGATATGAAAGGGCACTACAGAGCCGGTTGACAATGAGCCTCTAACCTAGTCGTCGTAGAGCAGGAGATTAGTTTATGGCCCTACAGAGTCTATATGCATAATCTTTAAGAAAATAAAAAGGATTAGCAATGTTATGGAAAGAGAAACATTAGTTGCAACAAAAATTGCAAGTAATAAAGAGAAAACAAAAAAAAATCCTATAACCACAATAACGGCGCTAGCAATAACAGTAACAACATTGCTTATGTTATCGCTACCAGCGTTAGGTGTCGTAAGCGTATGGGCTGCCAATTTCGTTGGTACTTCCGGACCAGACACAATAGTTGGCACTGACGATGATGACAAAATCTTTGGAAAGAAAGGTAATGATAATCTACGTGGTGAAGGAGGAGACGATTACATTGCAGGAAATGCTGGTGATGACAGAATTAATGATGGGACTGGACGTGACAAGATAAGGGGCGGAAGCGGAGACGATAGAATAGAGTTGATAGGAGTTAGTGATGAAGAAGGTGCGGAAGGTGTAGATAAAGCCTATGGTGGAAAAGGCAAGGACAATATAGACAGCGGCGGTGAAGGTTTCATATTGATTTTTGGAGGACCTCATGACGACACTATTAGGGTGGGCGGTGACACTGGTAATGGTAGAGCGTATGGAGGCAGTGGGAATGACCAAATCAGCGCTGTATGTTGTAAGGTTACCGATATCTGGGGTGGTTCTGGAAATGATGAAATTAGTGGGACCAGTGAATGTGGTGAAAGTCTAGGTCGTGCATTTGGCGGAGCAGGAAACGACAGAATTTTAGGGGCAGATGACTTCTCGAGGGGTGGTTCTGGAAATGATTTCATCAGATTCGATGATTGCAGTGGAGTAGCTTATGGTGATAGTGGAAATGATGAAATAAGAGGAGGAGATACCCCTGTCGAACTTCATGGCGGCAGTGGAAATGATATATTACGAGGCGGTGACGGAGAAAATGACCTTTTCGGAGATAAAGGAGATGACACATTGACTGGCAGAGACTTTGTAGACCACTTTGATTGTGGTCCTGGAAAAGATACTATAACTAACTTTGATGCAGCAGAAGGAGACACTAAAACAGCAGATTGTGAGAACATTTCGGAGGAATCTGTGTCAGTATTAGATAATAATGATAATAATGCCAATACAACAGATACTGCTACTACTACTTCCACTCCTAGCAGTGGAGTAGGGGAAGATTCCCCAGCGACTGAAGAAGGTGCATCTAGCCTGCCTAGTACAACAACAGCAACAACTAGTAGTAGTGACAATCCAACTGAAACAACAGAACCAACAGAAACAGCCGAAATACAAAAAACAATGGAAGTGCTACCAGATGAAGAACCACTACCACAAGAGCAAGAGCAACAAGAATCAAAGTCAGTAGTAACAAATCAGAGATAGGAGGAGAATAAGCTAAAATAATGACCCAGGATTTACTTCAAAAGAGGACAGCCCTGAGTTGGTACGTCTGCCAAAAATGCAAGAGTCCAGGTGCAGCAAAACCTTTAGTCATAATACCGAAACAACTTATCTTCTTGTGCGAAGACTGCTTTTTGCAGTATTGTAAGATATTCCCAATTGAAGACAGGGAGTTTGTACGTGATGGATATGAGAGATGCAGATATGACTAGAGAAATAAGCCTATCATTAACAGCAAAGTCAATACCGCGACTGATTCAGCCACTTGTCAGGTGCAAAATTTGTAAGAAAAAGGCGACCTCATATTTTGCAACCAGCAATGTGGGTGGATTTGTCCTATTCTGTGAACCTTGCTTTGAGACTTTGAATGTGTTGTATAAACGTGAGATAAGACAAAGAGTAGATGAAGGCACAACACTTGAGGATGAAGTGGAGGATTAAACGAAAGGATGATGATACAAGAGTAAGTTCTGAAAAAGCTATAGGATGGGCTACCTATTCTAACAGCGATGCGACTGTGTTTAGTTTTAGGTTTCAATATTTTGAAAACTTATGCAGTTAGACACACCTCTATAAGAAACAGAAACAAGAAGCAGCTGCCTGACTTCTCATTTGCAAATTCCTCATAATTTCCAACTGCATCCCATCGAACCGGTTAATGTTTTGGATATTTTGCTGGGTGGGTTCAATGAATCAAATCTGTCTCCCATCCCACCGAACCTGTAAATTTTACTTCTGCTTATATTTCACCAATGAAAGAAGTAAAAAAATGTCAACCAATAGGGAAAACATAGATGCGTGTGTGTCTCCGTGTAACCTGAAGGTGGATTATAGAATCAGATGATAGTTAGCACATGTCCGGGTTTTCTTACAGCATCAGAATTAAACTAGGTCGTTATAGAGCCTATGTGCATAATAATAATAAAATCTCTGTCGCATGAGCATTGTTATGCCAAAAGCATTCCTTTTTGGAATAAAAATACGAAATAAATTATGGAAAACAAGAAATAATCTTCTAACAGCAAAATCAGTCATCAAAACACTAGAACCGAAGATAGGAACAGAGGAGACAGAGCGGATGGTGAATTTCTAAGATATGACAACAACATCCAATAAAGCACCATCGGTAACAAAGAAAGCGTCAGCAGTAACGCTGCTGACTATAGCGCTAGTTGCAAGCATCATATTTGCAGCTCCGTCATTATCTATGGCTCAGCAACAAACAACCACAGGAACAACGACAGTAACAACGACAGTAACAACACCACCACCACTAACTCCAGAAGAGCAACAGGCAGCAAGATAGACTCCAAAGTATAATGGCTGCGACAACTCGAAACTTGGTGCAAGGGCAGAAACAAATAGATGGACTTGTCTATACGCCAAGATGGTCAAATCCTGTCTGGGTTGAACCTGACTCTCTGTCTATAGTCTTTGCATATTGTCTGCCTGGCGAGTTTGCAGATTCTGGACAACATGTCCTAGGTGGCTCTGACCTTGAGGTCTTAGAGTCTTATGCATTAGCAGTAACTAATGACCTTACTGGATGGCTCATAGTAGTAGAAAATGAGAATGAAAATGCTAGGCTTCCAGCTGCAGTAGGTGTAATCTGTACATCAGATGCAAACGACCCAGAGGCACGTACTCTAAGCTCACAGGAACAGATAGAGATAAACAACATAATCCAGCAATTCACTACTGTACGGAATACTGTGATAAACAACGTCACCCAAATCATTAACATCATAAACAATGTCACAAGGCCACCGCCAACTAATAACACGGGTGGAGGAGGAAATACCACTGAACCTCTGACAGTTCAGGCCGTGATTGACATAGATCTAGATGCGAGCCCAGTAGTCGGTTTTGAGGCATCCATAGATGGTGGTACACCCCCTTACACTTGTCACTGGGATCTTGGAGATGGTACAACTAGTGATGCATGTTTCGAATCCCATATCTATGAGAATCCTGGAACATACACTGCTACTATTACTGTAACAGACTCAGTAGGTCAAACTGCATCTGATAGTATAGAAGGAATCGCTATCCCGCCACCAACAGGTAACGGTACAGGAGGAGTAATACCACCAACTAATGACACAGGAGGAGTAATACCACCACCAACAGCAGGAGAAGCTGAACCACCAACAACTGAGAAGGAGAAGCTGAACCACCAACAACTGATGAACAGGAGGAGAAGCTGAACCACCAACAACTGATGACACAGGAGGAGAAGCTGAACCACCAACTAACGACACAGGAGGACAGTAGCCCTCATCGCCCACGAGGGGGTTTGAACCCTCTCTATTTTTTAATAAATTAATAAATTGATTAATGAAAATCTAGTGATAATTGAATCTTCTTCTGATGACAGACTGGAAGAGACAAGCTTTTAGACAAGGTTGCATGGGTGGTATTATAAAGTCAAATCTGTCTCGGATTCCACCGAACCCGTAAATCACACTTGGATAGGCGTATCTTTATTTTTGATATAAAAATATGAATTCAAAATAAGAAAAGTGATTTGTGTGGCACCTGCTAACGCCACAGTGGACACTCAATTTATCTTATCATTGACCTGTTGGGATTCAATGTCTCCCGACGTTCGGCTGTAGAATTGACAAATGCGTCTTAGATATGATTTACAAATTGTGGTTCGACTACCCTTTTTAATTGAGGAGAGGGGTAGATAGAGAGAGACATATGACAACAACGCTAACTGTAACGGTGACAACAGCTCTCATGATACTACTATCGTCACCCCTAACATCGATGGCTCAACAACAACAACAACAAAGCAGCGATAATGATACTGCTATCACTATCGTAAGCCACTCACTAATCGACGCAGGGTCCGGCATCACCATCATCATCGGAGAGGTGAGAAACGATTCACCTGAAAAAATAGGCTGGGTGCAGGTTAGTGCTAATTTATACGATTCTGCGGGGCGGCTCATCCATCTTGCTGAAGGTCCTGTGCAGCTCAGCGAGCTGCGACCAGGAGAGAAGGGACCCTTTGGGATCTACATCAACGACGCTCGCTGTATCTGAGAGCATAGCAAGCTATACTCTGAGTGCAGGGCTAGACTCGGACTTCCTTCAGGATAAGCCGGCGGCATTGAAGGTTGTCGTAGACAAGCATGGTATGGTGGAGAGCGGAATAGGACTACCATTGTATCAGGTAACCGGCAATGTTACAAATACTGGTAACCTTCCTGCTGACTCTGTTGATGTGGTAGCAACTTTTTATGACGCAGTGGGCAATTTTGTTGATTTTGACGCTACAGTCACATTTCCGTCAACAATACCCGCTGGTCAGTCTGCGGACTTTACAATAGTCACGCTTGTTGGCGATTATGGGAACTGGACAGCGGAAATACAGAGAATAGCATCGGTGAATGCAACGGCGGAAAGTTCGGAATATCTAGCGATAATGGTTCCGTAGGAGAGGAAGAGAGAGAAAACCGGTAAAAGTTTACTGGTAAGTTAACAGGAGCTGTGACGTCAACATCCTTGGTTAGAGCGTGGGTAATAATGATTATTCTATTGAGGATCAATTGCCAATAAGATATAAAATTGCCCTATCTTTAGGGATAATTCCAATACAAGGACGTACTTGTACCATCGCTTTGATGGTAGATTCACCTTAATTTTTCAGCTGCATCCCACCGAACCCGCTACAAAGTTGACCCTTTATTACCACCCGCCCACTATAAGATATTTGCTGTCAGCTTTGCAATCGATAACCCAAGAGAAAAATGAAGCAATAAAAAAATTTGTGAAATCAGAAAACTAGATCCAATAAACTCATTCAGGTATGCATTAAAGTCTTCTTAAACAAGAAGACAATATCCCAAGCGGTTAAAAATGCGCAGCTGAGCAACTGAAGAGATAATATACTTGATGAAGAGCCGGGGGGAGGCTTCCGCTGTAAAAATTTACATTGTTTCTTACTTTTTACCTAGGGACACAAACAATACACCGCACTAGGTCTTACAACTCTTATTAATACTGGCGGCCAATATACTTCCATGTACACAACCATGGCGCGGTATTCTTCAGTAGCTGCCGCTTCTTTCCTCTTTTCTGCTCTTTTCTCGAACCTTGCATACGCGCAGGGCACAGACTACGAGCTGCAAGAAATCAAGCCCGGCGTGTACGTGGTGTCAGCAGGCGGGTCCAACTCGATGTTCTTGGTGACCCAGGAGGGAGTCGTTGTGGTCGACGCGCCGCCAGCGATAGGTGACAAGATATTTGCTGCAGTGTCAGAGGTTACTGATAGACCTATCACTCACCTGATTTACAGTCATGCCCACAAAGACCATATAGGCGCAGCCAACCTATTTGAAAACGTCACAATAATCGCTCATAACGAAACCGCCAGAATTCTGAATGAAAGAAACGACCCGGATAGGCCGATGCCGGACATGAATTTCACTAGAGAGATGAACTTACAGGTAGGCGACCAAGTTCTCCAGCTCCTGTACCCTGGGCCATACCACCAACAGGGTAACACCTTTGTTTATCTCCCTGAACAAAAGGTTCTGATGGCAGTAGACCATGTTGTGCCCGGAGGCGTGCCGTGGAAACTCCTTTCCGTTACTCCGGACGTGCCCGCCTTTATCGAATCGATTGACCAGGCGCTGGCTTTGGACTTTGACGTTTTCGTGGGAGGACACGGCCAGACAGGGACAAAGCAAGACATCTTAGTACAGCAAGAGTACGTAGCCGACCTGCGCGAAAACGCCATGGCCGCCTTAAATGAAGTCAATTTCACAGAGGCCACGCAAGGAGTAAATGGGAGCAGCTCGATGACCGAGGCATACTTTAACGCCCTTACAAAATCATGCGCCGACAAGATAGATGCAAAATGGCAAGGTAATCTGGAAGGGATAGGTGTGTGGACAGATGAGCACTGCGAAAGGATGCTAATTAGTGTAAGAGTAGATTAACTTCCAGCATTGGGATATCAAGTAGCTTAATATCTTTGCTTTTAAACCGGGTGAAGAAATTGAATCAAATCTGTCCTGCATTCCACCGGACCCGCTAATTACAGGGGTTCTTATACGACAGTATCGAATGAAATACTAGATATAAAGGTCGCAATGAACCAAAGCGCTGGAACATTAATAATAGATACCATTACCATTGCTCCTAGAATTTTGAATCGTCATTCTATAGAAAGCAGTTCAAGAACATGATTTTTCTTGTTTCTGCTTGCTTGACGATTATTTCCCCGCGTGGTCTATCAACTGCAAATAGAACCATTCCAAGATCCTTTTTCTTACCATAATCCAAATAAATGATCATTTGATTCACAATTTGAATGAGATTAACAATGGGTAAATCAACCTTGACTGAAATGGAGAAATTCATACTATGAGTTCTAGCACGATCACTACCAAAGACTGGATAGCGCAAGAGAAATAGAGCTTACCGTCAAGGGTAGAAAATCCGGCAATGATCTCCCTAGGCATGTGTGGTTTGTACTTGAAGGCAACACCCTTTATTTGCTTCCAGTTCAGGGCTCTAACACAAACTGGTACAAGAACATGCTAGTTAATCCTATGTTAAAGCTTTCACTAAATGGCACAGAAATATTATCTGCCAACGGCCAACCAATAACAGACAAAAATCGAGTTGCAGATGTAGTAAGGAAATTTAATTCCAGATATGGTGAAGGGGAAGTGAAAAAATATTATACTAAATTTGACGCCGCCGTGGAAGTCCCGCTGTGACAGGCCGGGACAAGAAATCTGTATAACGAGTAGGTACGCTCAAAATTACAAGAGTGGAGGTACAGGAGATAGTGGAGATATTTTCCGAACCTATTTTAGACCTGCCGATCGGCTTTTTTTCTTGTATCGCCGCCTCTTGCTCTCCGGCATCCTTTCAATCGCATAGCGGAGCATAGTACGGGGCATGACACTCCAGTACTTTTCAAGAAATGCTTCTTCCGCAGCAGCATCTCTCTTGCCCACCTCGCGCAGCATCCAGCCGGCGGCCTTGTGTATAAGGTCGTGTCTGTCATGCAGTAGCATTTCCGCAATCTTCAGTGTGTCAGAAAAGTCACCGTTCCTGATAAAGTGATACGTGGCTAAGATCGCTATCCTCCTTTCCCATACGTTCTCCGATCCGGCAAGCCTGTGCAGCAGCCTCCTTCTGTTTCTATCAACGATGTGTGGTCCAAGTATGTTTGGCGCAGACAGGTCCACAAGGTCCCAGTTGTTCACCTGGTTTATGTTGTCTAGGTAGAACCTTACGATCTCTTCTTTTTCTTCCCTGCTCCCTACTGCGCTACTGTACCGCAACGCAAGAATCAAAAGCGCTACAAGCCGCTCCTCATGAATGCGAGAGTAAAGCAGCGTCCTGACCTCTCCAAGCGGGAGCTGGCTGAATTTTTGGGCTACCTGCCTTGACTGAGGTACCATGACGCCTATGAAGATGTCACCCTCGCCGTACTGGCTCGGTCCTGTCTTGAAGAACCGCTGCAGTATCGCTGCTTTGTCTGGGTCTGCCATACTCTTCAGCTCCTTTTGGACGTCTGCTCGAGCCTTCATTCCTCTGTGTGTCAGGTATCCGTGATGGCTATTATTTGAGGATATGGTGGACTGGATGGTGAAATTGATTTGAACCCACGAACTCCGCTCGTATTATCATGACTCGGATATTCTATTTCTTAAATAAATAGAACTATCATTACAAACATTCTTGCCATTAGCCCGCCCTTCCCCAGTGATGACTTTAATGGGATTTATCCAAATCCCAATGGGCCCATTCCTGATCAAAGAACCTCAACCATGGCAAGGTCAAAGAAGAATCATAGAAATGGTATATTCACACCCATACATGTGTGTTCAGCTCATTTTGAAGTGCACCGAATCAAAGCCTTCAAATAATTCATTTTAGAATTAATTGTATGAGTTCCTCAGGCGAAAGGAGGCGTGAAGAGCAAGAAAAAAAGCCTAGTATGCACCTGCAATGGTGCAGGTATTCGCTGAATGCCTCAAAGTTGTAAACCAGGGAACTACTGGCTAGGCTAGGCTTATACACCTTTTTTATTCTTGACTACCCTCTGCTTTGACTGCCGCCCCTGGTATGCTGATGAGAGAATACCAACAATTGAAGAAATAAGAAAAGTATTTCAACTACAAATAAAGTTATTGTTATTTGTACATAATAGCAATGAGTCAATCTGCGAAGGAATGGTCTAATGCCCAGAATGCTTTGGCATATCTGAATGTGGCTGATAATCTTCCACATCGTACTGAAGGTGAAGCCGTTTTAATTGATCATATTCCTAAAGAGGCAAATCGAATACTGGACCTTGGTACAGGAGATGGACGACTAATCAAGTTAATAAAGACAAATAGACCAGATATCGAAGCAGTAGCCTTAGATGTATCTCCAACTATGCTAAAAGCTGCAAGAGATCACTTTGCTAATGATTCAAAGGTTAAGGTTATAGAACACGATCTTAGCTTGCCATTACCAGATCTAGACTATTTTGACGCTGTTGTATCAAGTTTTGCCATCCATCACTTAAAACATGAGCGCAAGCGTTCACTTTATGAGGAAATATATGATATACTTAATCCGACAGGGGTTTTTTGCAATCTTGAACATGTAGCATCGCCGTCTGTAGAACTTCATGTTCGCTTTCTAAATGCTATTGGTTATACACCAAAGAAAGAGGATAAAGCTAATAGGCTACTGCCTATGGAGACACAACTAGGTTGGCTTAGAGATATAGCTTTTGTAGATGTAGATTGCTATTGGAAATGGCTTGAGATGGCTTTGCTGATAGGGTATAAAGCATAGTATAGAAGAGAGACAATATTATTAGATCACTTATTCTGCAGTAGATGAAGATGTCACATAAGATCTTATTTCATTGCATCAATTTAAGGAGAATAGAAATAATAATTTTTATGAAAAGAAGATAAAGAATCTAAAGAACCTGATTATTGTATATTTGAATACACAAGTAACATATGCGATATTAGTATAATACTACACGAAGATAGTAACAAAGCCACTCATTGCAGACCTCTGATTATTCTATTGAAATAAACAAAAAATATCTCAATTAGATGGTAGCACAATATTTCAAGAGATTTTCATATTCATATACAACCAATATTATCGTCACACTCTTAGTAGCATCTCAAATTATCTGGTTATGCGTCTATAAATCCATCAGAAGAGAATACGCTCCAATTCCAACAGGAAAAACTCATTTCGAGATTATCAAATAACGATCTAAAAATCATGGTTTCTTCACTCAAGTAAAAAAACCTTAAAGCTAGCCGTTTCCTATGGTAGTCATTAATATCTACTAAGGAAACCGCTATAGGTTCAGGTTCCACCTGGTCCATTTTATCACCTAGGTTAACTACGGCATTAAATTGAGCTCATTATCGGTCATTGTCGTGGTGATGATGATAATAGTACCAGCAGAGCAGTCGCACGCGTAGATCAACTGGGAAGACGACTTGGAGGACGACCTGCTTAATTCTGCGGGGTATATATCACATCTCTTAAAGTTATCATCACCTCTTCTTGTCATGTTTATAGCACATATCATCCACAACCTAACATATGGAGGGGTTTGAGCAACGCAGCAAAAAGATGACGCCACTGAGGGTACCACAGCAGTCATTTTCTATAATGAACGGGAAATAAAGGAAGACTCCAAATGGTCGTCATCTGATTTATCCGATTATGTCAAAAAGGAAGGTTACAACCTATGGATTGATGTTACTACTAGTGCCACTACCCCTTCTCGTTCCGATCTTGAACGCCTTCAGCGATCCTTTTCCCTAGACGAGGATGCAATAAAAGCTGTAGAAAATGGATCAAAAAAGCCGCAGGCTCGCATGCTGAAAGAGCATATATTTACAATTTTTTTAAACCTTGGATACAGAAACATAAGAGACCTTGATACTAACGCAATATACTTTTTCCTTGGCAGAGGCTGGCTGATAACAATACATGGTAAAGAAACAGATCTTGTTGACATGGGTAAGAAGGCTTTTTTGAAAAAGAATCGACGAATTCTGGAATCTTCAGTCGATGCTCTGTTTTACAGCCTTTTGTCTGCCCTAGTTGAAAAATATGAGCAGCTCCTGACTGCAGTAGAGCTTAAAGTGCTTGAACTGGAAAAGCAGTCCCAGTATAGACCAACGAAGAAAACCCTTCAAATGCTAGATCTGCTATCGAAGCAAGCCATCATTTTGAGAAGACATTTCTGGCATGCAAGAAACACAATTAATTTTCTTAGTTATGCCGAGAAAGATAATGAAGATATAATGTACTTAAAGATGGTGTATGATGAAGTCACGCAACTGATTGATATGATCGAATCTCATCGAGACACAATGAACTCCACCCGAGAAGTCTTTGCAGGGAGCATATCATTGAGAATGAGTGATAGTATGAGGATACTAACTGTATTTTCAGTAGTATTGCTTCCCCTTTCATTTGTAACAGGAATATTTAGCATGAGTGGTTTTAATTTAGAAAATGTCTCATACATACCCGGCGGTTTTGCAGTAGTTGCAAGTGTACTAGCCGAATAGCAGCGATTTCATTGTTTATCTTCTGGAAGAGGGGGTGGATCTTCGTAAGAGAGGATCACGGCGTAATAGATATGCTAGATCCAGATGAAAAAAGAAAAAGATAACAATAGCGAGAGCGACAATAACGATAATGACGCTGCTATTAAAAAGCATAGCATCAGTAGCAGGGGGCACTAATAACCTAAAGGGAGATCTTTGCGCAATTCCCTCGAAGGAATTAGATTCTTAAAAAAATGGTACTTTACGTGATCTTATTTTTCCAGGCGAAAAGTCGAGTTCTTGCTTATTTTCATTCTATTGGAAAGCCAGCTCGGGTCATGCAGTTGCTCTTTTTCAGTTATGCGAAGAGCGCTGTAAAATTGAGACAGAGCTGTTCTACAATTTAGGTCCTCTCTTTCTTTCAGATTCATCTCAATTTTCAGCTGCATCCCACCGAGCCCGCACTGTATTAATTATGGTATTGGATAGTGTATTCAGGCTGCTTTTAATGAAGACCACAACCAGATATATATGATGTGACGTTAACTATAGATAATAACGAATCAGGCACCACATTTGAGGATATCATAAACGATATACTTTTTCAAGATAATGTCATGTTGTCCGTAAAAAGCACTGGGGCTGTATGCGAAGTAAATACAGAAATGAATTCTCCCTTGCGTGTTAGCGATAATATGTCACAATAGGTGACGAAACCAGACCTTGGCATATACATGTTAACCTTCTCGAAACCAAGGAAGCAAGGTTCGTGATAGAGAACAAAACCAATGGTAGAAATAGCTATAGTATAAGATTCTTTAATTCAAAAGGGAAATTGGTACCGAGAGTAAATTTTGTCAGGATGTATGATAGTTCAAACACACTTATCCATGAAAGACTCTTAGCATATGAAAAAATATTTGCAAAGTATAGTAAGAAACAAAATCTAGTATTAAGAGCAACCAAAGAAATAGAGCACTATTAAATCTTTATCGCCTACGACAAATCTGTGATTGACATTAGCAGGAACAAAGATAAAATCAGCGCGATTGACTGGCTTCATTTTATCTTCTATTTCTATATGTCCAGTACCTTCAATTACAAAATATACTTCGTCAACTGAATGCGGCTCTTGAGTATCTGTCTCTCCTTTTCTAAGTCTAAGTATTCCCACATCCAACCCTTTGCTTCTAAAAACATTCAAGAAATATTCATCAGTAGTAGCATCTAATTCGGATATTAATTTCTCAAGGCTAATAAAAGAGATATCTTCCTCACCCATTGATTCTATTATGGAAGACACGATCTGTTAAGAATATATCTCTATTTTGTTTTTGATTATATTAGGTAAGTAATGATGATATTTGAAGATGTGTGAGATTGATTTTATGCCGTGACAATACTTAAAGCTCAAATAGTCGGAACCATTTACATGCAGGAATCTAATCCCACCGAACCGGCGTCTATATTTTGCTTAGTTTTATAGTGTAGTCTGTTTTGAAGTATCTTTTCTTTTCAGGTTCGACTCCCTTAACTTTCTCTGTAATTCCTCATTTTGGTTTTTTTTAGCTGAGTATTTCTATCTTCACACTCTCCAAGTCTGTCTTCTGTCTCCTTGAGTTTCTGCATTAAATCTTGTCTGTCATTGACAAGTCCATGTATGCGAGCAGCGTTAATCAAACTGACCGTATGCTGAATAATATAATCAGACTGAGGTATGCCTGTTGCAGAGGTACTCTTCTCTCTTTGATATGCATCCAATGCGAGCAACCAATTTTTGGGCAAGAGAACCACCTTGGTATGGAATCTCGTTTGCTTTAGAATTTATGTAATATTCCTCCGATTGATTTAGTTTCTTGAGAAAGTTTTCAACAATGCGGTATCCGTCTAAATCCATCAAGCTAGCTGTAGCTTGAGGTGTGAATTTATTTTTTGCCCAGCACTCACGTAGTGTAGGTCAGCATGCAGGAGACCAGAAGGTGTCAAATCTATCGTGGATTCCACCGAACTCACATCAGTTTGACCTATCCCACTCGCGATCCTACAGAAGTAGCCATAAGGAAAAACTATTGGTCACAGGCAATAGCAGAATATATGCTTAAAGATTATCCAAAAAAGAATAATCTAAAATATGGTAACTGCCATGGCTCTCCAAGATTATTTTCAATGGATGGGAGAAGCATTCAATGAATATCTAAACCTCTTGGGCATGGAGAATAGTTCAACTTATTGATAGTTTATGTAACAATCAGAATAATACATAATATGTTAATACCCAGAATGGGCAAGAAAACATAAGACAATGAAGAAAAAATAAAAATATATAGTAATAACCCTACCGCCGGAGTAATTCTTTTATCTTACGGGTTTGATATTGTCTGCTATCATAAATATGACATGCAACAATATTACGATGCATGGCGTACTACCCGATCTATTACATGAACTGGAGAGTCTTGGGATTTCTATCAAACACCTAGATGAGCTGAACGATTGTAAAGAAATTTACAATCTAACGGAAAATGTAAAGCAAGAATTTATGAATCAAATAAGGGAAATGCAGGAAGAAGGACTGTTTGTAAACCCTGGAGCGGGCTAATCGGCAGTACTGCGTCCAAGCCAGCTTGGAGCTAACCATATGTGGTTTAGTTCAACGGTGATTCTGCACTGATCTGGATTTCGAAGTTGTGGGCGAGAAAGAGAGTACATATATACCTACTTTACAGATCCGTGATAGTATAACGCAAGTATTGGATACGGTTTTACGGGCTGAAGTATGAGAAGAAATACATATGAAGTACACCATCCCCTATTACTGCTAATTTGTTTTATTGCTTAGGAGATAATTTCCCCTATATCCTGTCTATTATTACATCTTTGTTTCTCCAATCATCTGTTGACTCAAGATTCATCTCAATTTTCAGCTCCATCCCACCGAATCCATTGGTATATCAGCTATTTGCCGGGTGGAATTATTAAGTCAAATCTGTCTTGGATTCCACCGAACCCGTACTGATAATTGTTCTCTAAATAGACTCGCGAGAGTAAAAAGTGAAATCAGAACTTGATAGATCATCAATTTCAGGAACAAGTTCCTTTATGCATTAAACAGCCCTGTAACCAGAGAGAATTTCCACAAGATTGCGATATTTTTTGCCATAATTGGACTAACAGACTGAAGGCAAGCCTGCTGCAATGACAGGGGATGAACCTTTTGCATACTATGGAACTTCACGTTCATGGAGCTGAGGATGGGTCAATCGCTATACCACTGAATCTATTGAAAATTTGATGTCAATTAATGCGGTTCCTCATGCCCACCATATCGCACCCTGAAAAACGGATGCACAAATTCATTTCATGTCATTAGTTCATCGAGTCTCAATTTTGAAGTTTTTTCTGCTGGAGCCCTGTAGGTCCAAGTTTTTTAAAATAACTATAGCAATCAGTTGTCCATGCTATTTGGGTATGCGAGCAACATTTGTCCATTCAAATGAACCCGTGTTCGTATCGTCCTTATGTTCTGGCCGTACTGCCCAAAAGTCATATGGTGCATATTTTCTATCGCCTGCATCATTTAATTCAGTTCTTCCAGTTACACCAACATACATATTGGCAGTATTGATAAAGGTTTGTCTTAAAGAGCCAATGTCGTCTTGCTGTGTTCCAGTATAATTGTTAAGGGTGAGCGCTGCGACCCAAAATTCATCATAAGCAACTTCCGCGTACGACCTAGGCACCCAATCTATCTCTTCAACTATCCTTGCTTCCAATTTCTTAAA
This sequence comes from uncultured Nitrososphaeraceae archaeon, assembly GCA_963786915.1. GTDB lineage: Archaea > Thermoproteota > Nitrososphaeria > Nitrososphaerales > Nitrososphaeraceae > Nitrososphaera. The sequence continues at coordinate 183,264 of CAWBAU010000002.1, read as the reverse complement.
GCTATCGCTCGCATTCACTCTATAAATAGGATTTAAGAAATTAGTCTTTACTGCAAATTCTGCAGCCTCGACATTTTTTGCCAGACCCTCGTTTTGAGCAGAACCATCGCTTCCATACCAACTTACTGATTGTAGCTCTGGATGTCTATTTGCTTGAATCATAATGGGTACAATTTCATCAAAAGCAATGATATATACCCCCACTTTATTATCACCATATTGCTTGACAGCGTCATTTACCTTCGAGGTCAAAGCCCTCAAATCTTGTTCCCAGACAATAAAATTGATTCTGTGAAGGCTTGCAGCAAAATTGCCGACAGGAGGGTCATATCCGACACCCTCAAGCACCTTGCCACCAAGTTTTTCAAAGCTTTCTTTTAATAATGATTGAAGATTGTTTCCAAAAACATCAGTTCGCCATATCGGAATAACAACTCTTGTGCCCTCATTCCACATCTGTCTTGCCAGTGCCTCGGCCTGATGAGTATCGTCAGGAACGAACCTCAACACGTTGTCATTGGGAATTGACAAAGATGGAGCCGTACTGCTACTACTAACTATCAGAATACCGTTTTCGTCAGCATAATCTTTGACAGCGGCGACTGCGGCGCTTGTCGATGGCCCAATAACTATTCGTATTCCTTTTGATGCAAGATCCATAAGTTTTTCACGCGCGACATTAGGGTCTGTCTTTGTATCTTCAATTACGAGTCCGACCCTTGATGATGATCCAGATTTTGCCAATTGATTGTTTACATCTTCGACTGCCAGCCTCAATGATGCTTCACCAGACTCCCCAAAGGAGGAAAGTGTACCTGTAATTGGCAGTAGCGCTCCTATCAATATCGTGTTTGCGCCTTGTACAGGACCAAAATATCTTGTAGACGCTGTGGCACCTGAAGTCAGAAAGCCATAACTTAGTATTCCGCCGACCAGAATTACAGCTACTAATACTTGCAGATATCGAATCCTATTAGCAGTATTTCTATTGCCAAGGCCATTTGTTATTTTCAAATAGTCTTGACTAGTATTACTTGCAGAAGCCGTGCCCTGGATTTTATAGATAGCAAGAAATTTGTTAAACCATAAAAGACCTCCAGCCAATATAAGATACTCCGCCCCAAAGAACATAGATGATAACCATACCTGTTCATACAAGCCTGAGAGTATTATGAATGCGAACCAGCTGTCTGTTATCACTATGCAGAATAAAGACAGTGATTTAAATGTCCAAGGTATGGACCAGGGTCTTTCCTTCCATAGTCCGAGCAGGATTGAGAGAGCGGGAATTGTGAGGAGGGCATTCATTATTGGATAGGCAATAAGGACTGCAAACATTGACACGCCCCCTTGGCTTGAAAAATCTGATATGCCGATGGTAAGTGAAATCAAGTATGCTACAAAGATGACATTTCCTATTATGCTGACAAGCAATACTCTCTTGTTGAATTTAGCTTGAAATTGACTGTATGTAGCAATAAGATTATATGCAAAAAATGGATATCCTGCTAACCAAAGGATGTCTGATAAGGATGGGATAGGTGCTCCTACATGAAAAACTAGCTCATAGCTGGCCCAAATTATATCAGCACAGAGCCAAAGCACAAGACCTATTGCAAGGGAAATGTACATCTTGGAATGAGAACGGTTGTGAAGAATCTGCCTGTATGCTAATAGAACACCTAGAAGCGCTCCAATAGACGCTGAAGCAATTATTATTAGCTCAGAATACACAATCCTAGTCTCCGTCCCAGCGAAAAAAATCATCGAGTTTGCAGCTGTCGCAGACACTATTAGCCCAAGTAATAATAGACTAGGGGTGATGAGTGCCTCAGTCACGAGCTTATGTGCAGGTTATGTTCTATAAGAACGTGTACCGTTTCCTGTGAGTGTATGTTTTATCAACCTTGGATTGCAGAATACGAAGCAAGAACCGCCTTGTTACCCCTTGAAAATGAGCCTTGACGTTACAGAACCATATTAAGTAAACTTTAAACTGCTTTGTGTGAACCCCTCTACATGCAGGAACCTAATCCCACCGAATCCGCAAATCGTTCTAAGTCTGGTTTTAGCAATTAAAATGGTTCTTCACGATAAGCCTTGAAGAGTACCAAAGAAGTTGGAAGGACCTTTGAAAATGAAAGAAAGGAAAAAGAGGCAGGCGACATACATTGAAGATACACAAAGGCTCGGTTCAGAGAGATCGAAATGCTCAAAGTTTGTTGTATTTGGTGAGTTGAAGAAGACAGGAATATTCTTCCCTTGCAACGACCTTACAGGGTGCTCGTAACCATTATAGTTAATGCCAGCTCTACGTTGGCTGCTCTGGCTGGTCGTACGATGCATATATGGCTTGGATAGGTTTAGTCATTAAACTTAGACCGGAAGGAATGTTCTATTTCGCTTTATTAACCAATAAAGTGACGGAACCACGTTAACTAATACGTAATAGATAGAGGTGCCTGTAACCAGAATAGTGAGACCTACATCGTGGCAACGTTATCCAAGAAAGAGGAAGAAAAACAACAAAAACAGCAAGCCAAGAATGGCTATTGGCAAAATGAACTTCACTCGCTAGGAATAATAGATCCAAAACGAAAGAAAAAAGATCTTAACGATAATAAAGAAGAACTTGAAAACCTAGCAGACATTATCAAACAGGCAATGTTTCAGGATTATAAACTAGCATATAGCGAAGAAGGCGATGCTCATAAAGAAGAGGCAGAATCGACTGTTGCTGTTGGATGATTATTAAGAAAACTATAATTTTCTTTTTGCCCGTTTTAGATGAATCTCAGTTATCAACTTCTTCCCATCGAGCCCGCAGGTATAGAGATTCTTTTACCAGAACATCAAAAGAAATAGAATCATACAAACAAGTCGCTATTTGCCAAAGTGGTGAAATAATAATGACAGGTCTATGCAGCGGAATGATTTTTTCCAATCCCAATCAAAATTAAAAGACAGGTCAATCAGAATTATTAATCTGTATTACTGAAATCTTCAAAGATAGCGAATTCAAACCTATACTTTTCAACAATATATGCAGGTATTTTTCAAGCAGTATGAGGCGAGGCGGGATCTCTAAAACTTCTGCCATGGTCTAGAATGCACTTTAAGATGACAATTTTCTGAACAATAGTAATCATCGCACATGTAACAGTAAATTGGATAGTCTTGCGTTTTCCTACCACATCCACCGCAGACAGAAGACATATCCATTGTGTATATGTCTTATCATACGTGACGTATGAGTTAAAGTTTGATAATCTCTTGCAGCAATAGTAGTGGCGCCTTCAAAGTACATGGGTAGGACCATGCCATCATCTAGGCTTGCACTTGGAAAGGAAAGGACGAATGGAAGCCCTTCCGCAATGCATTAGACAAGTCAGAGAGAAAGATGTTTGATGAGATCTGGGATGTTCCTAGATTGTACGTCTAGGCTTGTTCTAATTCAGTATAGTTGGTGCTACTTCATCCTCTCATCATATCGATTGTGTTCCATCATTACAAAGAGTTGAAGGAATGCGTTTATGAAGTTAATCGGATAGCGGTTAGCAGGGGCGGCAGCAGCAGCAGGCAGCAACAGCAAGAAAAAAGAACGGTTGATGGAAAAGGAAGAGGAAGAAGAACAGGAAGAAAAAACCAAACCGAACTATTACATTATTTTCTTAAGAGCAGTAGTCTGTATTATTTAGCAATATAGAAGTTACTAGTAACTTTTAAGGTAATGATGGTATGTGTATGCTGTTTCTGTTAAAGTTAATGTAAAATGTTCTTTTATTCAAATAAGTATAAAAGAAACCCTTTAATGTTCTATATCAGTGAAACCGATCAAAACTAAAGAAATTGTCATCACGCCGCTACTCCTCAGTATAATTTTCTCTTTGTTAATTAGCAATAGTATCAATAATCAACAGATATTAGCACAGCAGCAACTATCTCCTGAAGAAACCGAAACTGACATTCTCAGAGGAAACCTAGACATAGAAAGTATTGATAACGATACCACCACAACAGAGAGTTCAGTTCAATCTCTTGGGAGCGGTAGCCTTGTATACGAAAGCCCTGTTTATGCAATTAGAACACAGTATCCTGATGGGTGGGAGATAATAATTCAAAATACTTCAAATTCTTCGTTATCCCTAAGATTTAACTCTCCACCGGAAAATGATACCGATAGCTTTCGTGAAAACGTCCGTTTAGTAATTAATACCATCTCCAATAATACAGGCTTGAGTAATTTCACGGGTGCAGCTCTTGCTTCTTATCTAGAATTATACCCAGATCTTGAACTTATTGAGTTATCTTCGACTAATTTAACTAATAATGCTATTCCAGCGTATAAGCTTGTGGCCAGTCTCACGCAAGAGGGTTTAGACTTCATGCAAATTTTAGCGATAAAAGAGGATAAAGTTTATTCTATTTTATATTCTTCAGAAAAGACCAGATATTCTACATATTTGCCGATCATAGAAGAAATGATCAATTCATTCGAAATGACGTAAGTCTTGTTGCAGTTAATGCAAGCAAGCAAAGGGCGTTGCTTCGGTCACTAGAAGAGAGATGAGTAGCATACACGTGCCGAAACGCAAACAGAGAACTTGTTCTCGTTGTACATGCGTGTTTTATGACCCACCAGTTACTAGAACTGCCGTATTCATTCATGTATCTACGGTCCGAGTGGCAGAGGTTTTCGTCAAGCCAAGGTGAATGCAAGACCCCAAATTTCGAAGAAAGCTTTAAAGCTAACGGGTTGTAATCAGAATTAGTAGAATCCTCCAAAAGAACTGATATCCTTTCAGGTTCCACCGACCCACTGTGTTATCACTACTGGAACAACTGTGTAACTGACAATTAAGCAAGCTAAATAGATGATGATTATTATTCTTGTACAAATTCTAGGCTAAACTAATGTTCGTTTTATTACCTGTTATGACAGTATCCTTTTAGCTACAAAAGAATGTAATTCAGAATCACTCATTTTCCTTTTTACATCTGCATACAATTTTGCATCCTCACCAACAGGGTATCTATAGAAATTATTATTATCTCCTTGCCTAGTGGAAACTACTGAATCATTAATGCTTTCAAGTATTACTTTAGCAACTTCTTTTGGAGGTGGTGCATTTCTCATGGCTGGATAGTAATGGGACAGAAACCTTTCTACCACATTAGCGTACTCGGTCATTTCTCTGTTGGATTCGGGACTGCCTGAATAAGTTACTGTCGGTGATGCAGAAGGAGATGAAGGTGAAGGTGACAATAGATGTGATGAAATACGCTGCGTATTATCTGGTATCATAATGTTTTCCACAAAATTGGTGTTAATTACGCCTGGTTCGATGAGTACTACGCTAATTCCATATGGTTCTACCTCATAAGCAAAAGACTCACTCAATCCTTCTAGTGCAAACTTTGTACTAACATATACTGATGATGCAGGAAATCCAATCTGACCTGATATCGAGGAAATGTTAACGATAATCCCACTTCTTTGATTTCTCATTATAGGAAGTACTTGCTGTATAGTTCTAATTGTTCCGAAAAGATTTGTTTCAAATTGCTTCTTGATGTGCTCAATGTCTTGATCTTCTAGGGCACCAAATAGTCCAAAGCCGGCGTTATTTACTAAAATATCAATTCCCATTCCTCTCTCCTGATCTTCGCATATTTCTTTGAATGCCCTTACTACGGAATCGTCTTTATCTACATTCATTTGGATGACCTTTAGGGGGAGCTTTTCTTTTTCTGCAAAGTTTTTAATTAAATCAGCCTTCGTCAAATCTCTCATCGTGGCATAAGTCAGAATCCCATTACGAGCAAGCAGCAGACAAGTCTCAAATCCAATGCCAGTTGAACTACCGGTAACAACTGCAACTTTTTGATCCTTCGATTCCAAATTTTTGTTCTAATGTTGTAACATTCTCCTTTATATTATAACTTGTTTGAATCTATATGTTCAAGGTACCTATTTTACGAGCGTGTTGATGTTGGCTATTTTGCTGCGTGGCTTTATTAGGTCAAATCTGTCTTGGATCCCCCCAAATCGACATCTCCCGTTTGGGTACTCCATTTTCAATGGATAGTACTCGTTGACCTATGATTTTGCCTTTGCTTTCGTATAGCATTTTTATCCTAATATCTAAATTCCCCTTAGAATTGTCTCAACGATTTATGTGATTCCCATTTAACTCAATAATATGCGAAGAGGATAGTATCGGCTGTGCGGAAGTATTGTCAAATACAATAAATAAGTTAACGATTTACTAGAATGTATGAAAATTTCCGAATTATGCAAAATGATTGAAGATTCAATTCATTCTGGAAGATATCCTCTAGGTCAAGATACTGAAAAACAAATGGCTGGTCTTGTACAGATCTTAAACAGATCATCATCTGATGACCTAAAGGACAAAGACATCAAGATAGAAGTAAGAATAAAGGATCTTTATGTGTTGAACAACTATATTCAAAGTATACAACACTTACCAGGAGTAATTGAAATAGATGCATTAGATTCATTTAAGATGCTGACTAGACGTGTAGGAAGAATAGAGAAATCTAACATTTCATTCAAATAAAGAAAAGTATGTTATTTTTTGTCGTGATCCCAGCAGGACATCGTGCAAGAACTTCATACAAATGTGATATCAAAATCCTCAACTTGCAAATAGAACCTACTGGATACGACGCCATCCAAAATAACAGCAAAAGACCTCGCAGAATCGAAAGATGATTTTGACCTAATAGATTTGAAAGAAAAAGATGAAATAGCTGAAGATGATGGTGCAAACACTGACTATAGTGGCGAGGGATCAAACTTCGATACGTGCATTAATGTCGAGACTAAAACCAACTACGAAGCTTGAGAATTGATAGTGGTATAGAAGTCATAAAAGTAGTAGGTAACCCATTCACACGTACTCTCCTTTCAGTGAGCTAACAATAGGTTTACTTAGAATTACTGTGACTCTGTCAATAACCCGATATCGCTCTAGGTGCCGCCGAACCCACATCGATATTGTTTTTGAATGGATGCTGCTTTTGAAAAATGCGATTCAAAAAGAACGACTTGTCCCACCTAAATTTACTGCTCACGTCGCTTCTTCCCAATCGTATTTTTGTATTGACTGTTAAAGTAGCAGGGAAACTAGTAGGAGCCCATGGATAATAATACATTATCTGACAATATCTCTTTAAGTAAAGAATTTATCAATGCGTATACCCTGCAATTATTATCAATATTTGACAACAGCAAAGCAAGTCTTAATCTTAGGAGCAGGATTTGGAGGATTAGCATCAGCTAACTTATTACGAAAAAGCCTTCCACGGGAAGGATGTCAAATTACGGTAATTGACAAAAACCAGTATTTTATGATGGGAATTGTAAATTTATGGATATTGAGTGGAAGCAGAAGATTGGAGGACTCTCAAGTCGCTTTGAGCAAACTGGGAGATAAAGGGATCAGATTTTTGAATGATGAGATTACGGACATTGATCCCTCTGAAAATAGCATTACTACTAGAGCAAAGCATAATAAATTAGAATACGATTATTTAATAGTAGCTTTGGGCGCAGAACTTGCGCCAAAACTAATCAATGGATTTGAAGATAATGGAAGATGTTTTAACATATATGATGCTCATCAAGTCCCAAATCTACGAGAAAAAATACTCTCTCTAAAAAGTGGTCGTATAGTGATATGTATAGCGGACATTCCATATAAATGCCCACCCGCACCTTATGAGGTATCATTATTAATTAATGATATATTAGTTAAAAATGGAACAAGGAATTCCATTGATTTGAATATATATGGACCAACACCGATTTCATTACCTGTAGCTGGAGCAAATATAAGTCGAGATGTTGTCAACTTGCTTAAAGACAACCATATTAAGTTCCACGCACTACATAAATTAAAAAGAGTATTAGACAAAAAAACAGTAGAATTTGAAAATGGCAATAAGACAAGCTATGATCTACTAATAGTAATTCCTCCCCATCAAGTTCCTCAAGTCATCAAGAATTCTGATTTATTAAGAGATGGAGATCAACGTTGGATTAACGTTGACAGATTTACTCTTAGAACAAAATACAAGAATGTCTTTGCAATAGGCGATGTGACGGAGATTAGACTTGACAGTGGAATAACCATCCCCAAAGCCGGAATATTTGCAGAGGGTGAAGCGAAGGTAGTCAGCCAACAAATTATTGACGAAATTAAAAATAGTAATAACAATAGTAATAATAGTAAAAAGGCACATGCTTCGAAGTTCGATGGAAAAGGGTTTTGCTTTATGGAAGTGGGAAATAAAAGAGCAGGATATATTGATGCTGACTTCTACAATGAAGCAGGTCCGACTGTTAGGCTTGATCCACCCTCAGATGAGCTATATCAAAAGAAACTTGATTTCGAAAGAAGCAGATTAAACGAATGGTTGATGTAATACTAAACTTAATCACAATCTCGCATCTCACATGGCTTGACAATAATTGATCTATCCTTGGCACAAGTCAAACGTCGCTAGGCAATCTAAACAATAATACTTTTCACGTGATGTACGAATAATCTTAGTCCTTGCGTTTGTTCTCCAGCAACTATTACAACGCAATACAAAGTCATTTGATGCTGGGTCCCATTCTTCCATACCGGTATCTGAGATATCATGATGATACTCATTATATTTAAAATGAAGCCATAGTTTTGCATCTAATCCTTGTTTCAAGGACTAGAATGGGCAATACAAAATTGAGATCAAGTTATTATCAACATAAAGCCTCTCTTGGATTCGTCTGAAAATTCAGACGCATCCCACCGAACCCACAAATTACACTACTTCTTATATCCTAACACTGAAAGAAGTAATATCAGCATAGACAGAAAAATTACACTTTGTAAAAGATCCCAAAATTTTAAACAATCGCAAATTATTCCATTATGACTAATCAGTTCTATTACTGATAAGTTGAAGAACCTTTGAATTTCTAAAAGAGAATGCTGAGAATAGTAGTAATAGTTGCTATATGAAAATAAAGTGTATGTCGTTCAAAGTAACGAAATTCAACATCTGCCTCATCGGAATGGTGATAGGGATAGGACTTATTGGCTTACTTCCGCTTGTTGCGGAGTACAGCATGTATTGACTTATCACAATCCCTTCCTTTTTTTTAATTGATATAATTTTTTTCTTTAATCCGGGCAAAATTACCACAGCGAAAACCATAATTCCTAATTCATATCTACATAAAATAACCTCTCCTTTTTTTGCACTGCTGTTCATAAATTGAATGTAATAACTATTACTCGATTATCATTCATAAGAACCGCGAGTTTTTAGTTTGCAAAGCCTATTCTTTGAAATACCACGTTCTAAGCGCGCCTAATCTAATAGTCACTCATACATTATATTATGAGTAATGAAATACTGCTAGGAAAATTAAGCGCAAACCGCACCGTTGATTCGGAATCACCAATCGTAGTCGAGAAAAAGAAAGAGAAGAAGAAAAGACAAGGGGGTCTACTGCTGTTTTTAATGGCTGTTGGATTAGGAGCAGTTGCATTGACTAGCGTAACTCTACTTGCACCTGTGGCTTTTTATGATCATGTTGACAGCCCTGGCGGTATTGATGATAGGGGTAGTAGGGGCGATGGCGGAGCAGTCATGCCTACTACTCTGGCAGCTTCTGCCACAGCAACAGATGGTAAAGGAACAGCGATTGAGGCTAACGGTTTGACTGGATCAGGTGAGATGACCATGACAGGTTACTCGGACAGCGGATATAGCACAGAACTGCGTTGTTCACTTGACTCACTGCCCACCTATTGCAGTGGTAGTCCAGTTACTCTTTCGGGGCTTCCTCCTGGAGAACATGTATTCACTGTCATGGAACCCGTGCATGATAAAATAACCGTTCAGTCGTTCGGCTGGGAGATATCGGAGTAACTGGTAGTACATCTAAGCCAGCAAGAAAGTCGAGATAGGAGAAGAAGTAAGGACAAGACTGCTTCTTCAAATCTCACCTTTTTTCTCGCAATAGTAGGTTTATGCATCTACACTGCGAAATTCGAAAATGCAATAAAATGATGGTAAGAAGAAGTTTAGACGCTCTTATTTTGAAAAGTGTTCTCATATCCGACCGTCTCTAATTGTATATACGCCATCTTTCGCTTTCCATCTGGAAAGTATTCCTCTGCAGAGTCTGTTAGGTTTCAACGTTGAGCCGTCTGAATAAATTATTGGGATAGTATGATAACTGATGATTGTTCTTTTTTATTGGGTAGAAAGACGGCGTGAATTATCTCTGCTTCTGTGTTTTCAATACTATCCTTGTTCGGTCTAGATAGGTGGTTGATTCAAACACATATGGGGAAAGTTTAAAGCTAAGGAGTTGCATTCAGAATCGCTAGAATCCAATTAAAGAACCGGTATCGTTCTGGGTTCAGCCCAACCCGCTAACTACAGTGAGATGACTATGAAGCAATAACCTCTGTTAGTTCCTCCCTCTTCCAACTGCGTGAATTAGCATTCTCGACTTGGAACAACAGTAAAACATATTGCCAAAAACATTGGTGCACTCAACGGCATCTGTAAATTAAAAGGCAAACCTAATTCACTATCAACTCTTTTCCTATCTAACGAGCCCAAATTAATAAAATGTAAGGACCATCATTATCTTTTTAAGTAAAGTTTGTTACCATTAATATATGGAAAGTGTCTCTTCAACGGGCGATAGGACGAAGGCAACAACAATGAGCGCAGAGCAGGTCGCTCAAAATATCAAGGATATAGCCAGGAGGATAAGGGAAGAATCGGCTAGGATGAGGGAGACTGTGAAGGTTATCCACGAGAGTGGTGCCATAGATGAATTAACAGATGCAGTCATGGAGGCGGCCATGGCAACACGTGATACATCAAGAGAGATCAGCGAGACGGCAAGAGTGCTGAAAGAACGTGGTGTTATTAGGGACACTGCTACTGCTGTTGACGAGACTGCAAGGACTGCAATAGAAACGGCACAGACTGTGAATGCGATATCTGAAGAGGCAAGACAGGCGGCTCCTGAGACATCCACTGCAATTGCAAAGGCATCTAAAGTAACAAAGGAACGTGCTTGGGTTGCAGCAGAAAAGACCAAAGAAGCAGTAAGAGAAACAACAGAAAAAGCAAAGCGCAAATTGAAAAAAGGGGAAAAATAATGACTGGCTAATAAAAAGAGAACGATATGTGCGTGCATAAGAAAGATGGACTAGAAGAGCAGACATAGGCTATTGACCCACCTGCAATTGTATTGCCAAGGATGCAACAACTCTGAGCAGAAAATGCTCACAAGCCGATGTGTCAAAAGGATTCAAATAACTATAACACATTATTTGATACCAGAATATCTCATGGCAGATAAAATAACTGCAAGAGGTCTCGCAGAAAAGAAGGACGATTTTGTGCTCATAGATGTGAGGGAAGCAGATGAAATAGCGGAAGATGGTACTATTGAAGGAGCTGTCAACATCCCGCTTGGACAGCTAATAAGAAAGGGCAGACAGGGCAAATTAGATGAGCTGAAAGCAAAGACTGTTTGTACCTACTGTAGTGGAGGATACAGAGGCAATATTGGTGCTGATGAACTTAACAAGAAAGGGTTTACTGCTGTGACTATGGAGGGCGGATATGCAGCTTGGAAAGACGAAAAGAAAAATGCCAGATGAAGCAATGGGAATAGGCTATTTGGCTGACCTGTTTTATCAACATGGTGATACATTCCCCTGCCATGGATAAGAGCTCTGACATCTGCATCTGCAATCCTTGTTTTTCAATTATGGCTGAGCTTAGCTAAAAATCTATCTGCATGTTTTAAAAAGGAACAATATCGATTTGAGTTTACACTTTTTGGTACTACGGACCTGCTCCTATTTTTCTAATCGGTTGCGCTCGAGCAAATTTGCAAGTATAATAACTTTATACCTAGATCTCTATTACTTTAATAATTACGAAAATCTAATAGAAAAATGTGTCAGGGCATGAGGAAAAAACTGAGACTATCTATGGGATAGAGAATACTATTTCAGTTTCCCTTGAATGCTTCGCAAGAGTTAAAGATAGACATGACAGTTGTGGCGATCTCACATTACCATCTGTAATTGTAACGACCGAGCCAATAAAGAATGCATATAGAGAACTTCTGAGAAGAGGAATAAAGAGTAGGTTCATAACCGAAATTACAGACAAAAATATCGAGTACTGCAAAGAACTGATGAAGATAGTCTATGAGCTCAGGCACTTGGAGGGCGTCAAAGGTAATTTCGCTGTTGGTGAGTCTGACTATATAGCCACAGCAATACAAGAGCAAGCTCGTCCTATTGCTCGATTAATCCATAGCAACGCAAGAGGCATGATAGAACAACAGCAGTACTTTTTTCAGACACTGTGGGACAAAGCAACACCTGCTCAAATTAGAATTAGAGAGATAGAGGAAGGAATTGAGCCCGAAGTAATTGAGACAATTAGAGAACCCAAGGCGACTCAGGAACGAGTGTTTGAATTGATCAGGTCAGCAAAGGAGGAAATCCTTGTCATTTTTTCCACGTCTAATGTATTCAGACGTCAGGAAAAAGCAGGAGCTGTTAACCTACTCATAAAGACCGCCAAATCAAGGGATATAAAGATAAGAATACTGTCACCATTCGATCATTATGTTACGAATATAATTGCGAAGATAAAAAGAGAGAGTAAGATCAGAATAGAGATAAGAAATATCGAGGAGCCGTTACAGACAAAAGTCTCAGTATTGATCGTCGACAGGAAGTCATTGCTCTCTGCCGAACTGAAAAGCGATTCAAAGGAGACCTCGCTTGAGGCAATCGGATTGGCTACGTATTCAAACAGTAAGGCAACCGTCCTATCATATGCTTCCATTTTTGAAAGTCTTTGGAACCAAACATACCTGTATGAACATACTAGGGAGCTTTATCAGCAGCTCAAGTCACAAGACAAGATGAAACAAGAATTTATGGATATTGCTGCACATGAGCTACGAACTCCAATTCAGCCTATTCTAGGTCTTGCACAAGTTTTAAAAGATCAGATATCCGATCCAGCACAGATCCGATTCCTCGATGTAATATTGAGGAACGCAAGGCGATTGGAACAGCTCCAAGGAGATATGCTTGATGTGACAAGAATTGAAAGCGGCAGCATGAAAATCTATAAGGAATCTTTTGACCTAAATGAGCTCATTTTTCATGTATTGCAGGACTTCAGCACCCATCTAAAGGACGACACCAGAATAAAGCTAAATTACAGAAGCGATGGAGACCTCTGGGTCATCGCAGACAAGAATAGGATAATACAGGTTATGTCCAATCTGTTGACTAATGCTATAAAGTTTACAAAAGCTGGAAAGATATTAGTACAGCTTAGGAAGAGAAAGAGCAAAAAAATAGCAGACAATAATCAAGTTATTGTAAGCGTAGAGGATGAAGGTCCAGGTATTGATACATCGATAATGCCAAGATTATTCACAAAGTTTGCCAGTAAATCAGACAAAGGCATAGGTCTAGGTCTATTCATTTCCAAAAACATCATAGAAGCGCATGGCGGTGAAATATGGGCGAAAAACAACAGAGCAAGCCTGAGAAAAAGAGGAGGAAGAGGAGGCGGTAGTGGCGGTGCTGGCGCAATATTCTCATTCAGTCTCCCTGTCAAACCCTCGATATGTTAGCAAAACTTGCGGGTGGAATTATTAAGTCAAATCTGTCTTGCATTCCACCGAACCCGCAAATTACAGGGTTCTTATACCATAGGATTACAAGTGTTAAAACCTGCTTTTAAACGCCTGACTATTCAGGAAATACTTAAATCAACTGACATTAGTTATATTAAGCCTGTGACGTCACTAGTAGTAATATTTTTTATTTTTGGAATTATTTTTACTAGTATTCATGGAGGTAGAGGAGCGCCTCTGCCACCCCCTGAAGAATTGCTGACTACTTCGACTGTTCCACTAGAAAATCTCTCATTAGCTCCAGGTGATTTCATTATATTGGCAGACTCGACACCGGTTCCAATAGAATCAGCCCATGTAAGTATGAATGTACCATGTCATCTAGGCAGTGGCAGCAGCAGAAGGTAACAATATTACAACAAGTACTACTGATGCCGATCTAGAACCATCCTCCGATATCAAGATAATGGCAGGAATAGCACCTGATCTAAAACCTGCTATTCCCGAATATATATCTGGATTATCCCGCCCAGAAAATAGCAAATGTACATATCATGTACAATTACCCCAAATTGTAGACCAGCAAGTAACCGACATAGCAATTGCAAACGCCGGTAACCAAACAGTGAAGTTCATGAGTGGTAACTTTGCAACAATTTCTACATCTACAGGCGGTCCTTTAATTTAAGAAGAGCGTTTTTTTGTAGATTTAATTTATTGAAATCGGCTTGCTAATTACTTAATTAGCGATGTAATCAAGTGTAGAACTAAGAATTAATCTGGCTTGACCCAAATTTAAGTCCGCCGAATAGATCAAAACACGATCAATGGATTTGTCACACATAGCCTCGCCGCTCACATCGCTTAATGATTGATCTATCCTTGGCACAAGTCAAATGTTGCTAAGCAATCTAAGCAATCTAAGCAATAATACTTTTCACGGGAAGTACGGATAATCTTAGTATGCGCATTTGTTCTCCAGCAACTATTACAACGCAATACAAAGTCATTTGATGCTGGGTCCCATTCTTCCATGCCGATACTTGAGGCTACTATTAGTATGCTCTTCTATTTAAAAGCAAATGGAAGTCATCCATCTTTCAATTGTGAGAAGGGAAATAAGAAACTGATACAACAGCCGTTTTTATACAGTTTAGATCTCTTTCTTTGTGGGCTCATCTCAATTTTCAGCTGCGTCCCACAGAACCCGCTTTGATCTCGTTAACTTCCCTTGCTTCTGATTTCTTTTGGCTATATCATGTTGACTGCAAACTCGATGCGTGACCATGTGCCAAGCTATGGTCTGAAAGTAGATTATAGAACCGATTGATAATGAGCCTCTAACCTACTTGTCTTAGAGCAGGAGATTAGCCTATAGCCCTACAGAGTCTATCTGCATAATCTTTAAGAAAATAAGTAGTATTAGCAATGTTATGCAAAAAGGTTTCGCATTTGCAACAAGAATAACAAAAAATGGAACGAAAACGAAAAATACTATAACAACAACAATAGCACTACTAATAACAGTGACTACATTGCTACTGCTATCCTCACCAGTAGTGGGTGTTGTAAACGTATGGGCTGACAATTTCTTTGGTACTTCTGGACCAGATACAATAGATGGTACTGACGATGACGACAAGATCCTTGGAAAGGAAGGTAACGATGACCTACGTGGAGAGGGAGGAGACGATTACATTGAAGGAAATGCGGGTAATGATAAAATTAATGATGGGCTTGGAAGTGACATTGTACGAGGTGGAAGTGGAAATGACAGAATTGAGTTGGCGGGAGTTAGCGAGCAAAGTGGTGGTCAGGAAGGTGTTGACAAAGCCTATGGTGGAAAAGGCAAGGACAATATTCATAACTTTGGTGAATACGGTTTCAGATTGATTTTTGGAGGACCTGATGATGATACTCTTATTGCTGGGGGTGGTGGTTCTTCTGAAGGCAGGATGTATGGCGGCGGTGGAAATGATGAAATATGAGCTGGCGGTGATGTGGATTTCGATGTCTGGGGTGGTTCTGGAGATGATAGAATCGACGGGTCCAGCGAGTGTGCTATACATCGTGCGTTTGGTGGTTCTGGAAATGACAGGATCAATTCGCCAACAGAGTTCTCAAGTGGTGGTTCTGGAAATGACATTATCACATTCGCTGATTGCGGTGGAGTAGCTTATGGTGATGGTGGAAATGATGAGCTAAGAGGTGGTGAACGACGTGTTGAACTTCATGGCGGCAGTGGAAATGACAAATTGGTAGGAGGATTTGATGTTAATGACGACGAACTTTTCGGAGGTAAAGGAGACGATACGCTGACTGGTCGTGATGGAGCAGATTCCTTTGATTGTGGTCCTGGAACAGATATCATAACTGACTTCGATGCAGCAGGAGGAGACACTAAAACGGCAGATTGTGAGAATTTTTTATATGATGTTTCTGTCTTAAATGAAAATAACCCTACAATTGGTACACTTTCTACTCTTAGCGATGAGACAGTAGAAAATTTCCCGTCTATTGAAGAAGATGCCGCATCTGGTCTGCCCACTGCTACGATGCCGACAATAGCAACAACAACTACTAGTACTAGTAATGAAACAGAAACAACAACAGCATCTGACGAACAGGAGTAGGAGTGTTGAACTGCATGACGAATACAACAAGGACGGAGCCACTACAACCACTGCTTACTCGCAATGAAATTCTAGATCTTGCTAGAAAATTGGCTCTTGAACGGAACTGGTCTCTCAAGTTAGCTCTAGCTATAGTCCAGTGCCGCCTAGACGCTGAACGACGCTACCGAGAAGCTGAATTGGCTTACTCGCTTCTAGACGAAGAGATAACAAGAGGAACATGATAGGAGAAGAGAGCGAGGATGAGGATTTGAAGGTAAAGGACACCCAGACAAAAATTTTATAACCTACCTATCTGGGCAGATTATGAAAAGAATTCCACTCAACTCTCCTTGATACAGGCGAAATGCTGCGTTATGATGAAGAAAAGAAAGTTTATCGTTTTGGCGGCAAGCGTGTGATAGATGTCGAGATAGAAAAGATAGAGAGCTTTTGACTCTGAACACTCCTTAACGCTGCTAATGTTGTTTGATGTGGTCTTCCCTTGTAAGAAAGAATTTAGAAAACTTTAAAGCTTGTACTTGATATATCTATTAACTAGAGTCCATTAGACGAATCGATATCGTTCCCTATAGAATTGGTCTATTTAATTCATGACTCCACAGAAGCATCCATGCAAAAAAATGGTTAAAGCAACTCAAAGAAATAATAATAATGGTGAACGGTCGAGAAGAAGAGGTAGGAGGAAATCTATAACTTACTTAAACGATCAATACTTCATTTAGTCATTTCTACCAAAAAATTTCCCTATAATTCCTCTAAATTCTTAACTCATGCCTGACTTTGACAAATGTCTTATATTCGATTTAAAGCAATCCATAACCACTTGCCAAGACTGTTCCTAATTTTGATAGCATCACTATTTTCAGCTATCTATTGCGTACCTGCGTCTGCAGCCAATGGAGTTTTAATTAACGAAGTTGACCTGAATCCTGCAGGCACGGATAACGGTGCAGAAAAGGTTGAACTCTATAATCCATCAAATAGCACTATTGATGTTAGCGGTTGGACTATAAGCTCCACTGCAGGTGCAGCTCCCACTGTAGTCATAAACGAAGGAACGACCATTTCTCCCAAAGGCTATCTTATAGTTGGAAGAAGTTTACAACAATAGCTCGATAATACTGGTGAAGTCATCGAGTTAAGGAATGATTCAGGAATGCTGATAGATCCTGTCGGTCCCTTTTCTGATGGAGCCAACGATGATAATACTTGGCAGCGATCACCGGATGGAGAAGAAGACAAGTGGGTCTTCTCAACCAATACACTCGCTGGTAATAACTCCGTCACTTTGGTTTCCGATCCAGAGTCAGCTTTGCCACTTGCACCTGAAAATCCAATAAAGACAGAACCATTACCTACGGCAAATTCAAGCTTTGAGGTCACGCCCAAAACTCAGCTAAGTCAAAACCTAACCATAGCCTTTATCGACGTAGGACAAGGAGATTCAATCCTTGTTAATCTTCCCAATACATAGAGTTTGTTGATAGATGGAGGCGAGCACGAAAGTTCTGGCAAAGTGCTTGCAATCCTGAAGGAGTATGGCTTAAACGGTATCGATGTCGTAGTAGCGACACATCCCCATGCAGATCATATCGGCGGGCTGATTGATGTTATTAAAAATGTAGATGTTGGACAGGTGTTAGAGTCTGGTCAAGTGCACACAACGCAGACCTTCGAGGATTTTCTAGGCGCCACTGAGACGAAGCAAATTCCATTAAAATCAGTCAGGGAAGGTGACTCTATACGCCTTGATTCGGCAGTTAAAATTGATGTACTAAACCCGCCTGCCAATTTACTGAATGGTGCTTACAATGAAGCAGAATTTAATGATAATTCTGTTGTTCTTAAGCTGACTTATGGTGAATTTTCAGCGTTGTTGCCTGGAGATATACAGGAAACAAATGAACAAAGACTGGTCTCCGAAAATGCGACAGCACTTGATGCTGCGGTCTTAAAGGCGGGTCATCATGGCAGTCGTACATCTAGCAGGCTCAGTCTTCCTGAATGCGGTAACGCCGGAAGTCGTGATTATTTCATTAGGTGCAGGAAATAGCTACGGTCATCCACATCAGGAGGCTTTAGGTAGGATTTTGGCTGCAGGGAGTAAAGATGTGTTCAGGGAGGAAGACGGCACAATTACCTTGACTACAAATGGCAGTAGCGGATATTCACTTGTAACTGAAAACACTGGTAGGATTGTTCATGTTCCCAAATTTGAGATGGTATGCTGCTCCCTACAATAGCGTTAATTTTCGTTGTTGCATATATAGAAAGCTAGGTATTGCATGAAAAAAGTAATTAGGGCAAGCTTTGACCACATTGAAGGAGACTTTGCAGTAGTTTACTCTGATCATGACGACGACGACCACCCCCACAACAAGTTCGATGTACCTCTCGAATTGGTCAAAGATGCTAAACCCGGAATGCGACTGCAATTGCATATGGAAAACGATCAGATTAAACGCATAGAGGTCGACAAAGAGGCGACCGACAGAGCGAGAGACAGAATTCGCAAGAAATACGAAAGACTGCGACAAGGTCGCCATTTGAGTACACAATGAAGAGCAGCATAAGAACATGAGTTCAGATTTTGTTTGAATTTGATGTCCCTTTGCTTGTCAAGAACAATTTCATCTCTTTTAGTGATAGTGATGAAGGAGAAGCAGATCCTTGGTGCAGGCTGAGAGCACGCGAGCCAGCGCATCAAGCCATATCTCCCCTTGGTAAGATAGAGTCTGGGTGTCCAAATCCCCCAAGCCTTCTTTTTATTATTCTTCCTTCCGGTAGCCGACATTTTCAGCTCCAGGTCTTCGATTTGATATTCTGACCACTATAGTATCGCTTGCTCTATTCAACAGCCTCTGTCTCTTGTCATTTGTAAATATCCAGCCAAAGAACACATCTATTGGTAGCAAGAAAGCTTTGCCAAAGCTCTGTATTGCAACGTTTCTTATATCTGGTACATTGCCAGCTAAGTCTGTCGTCTTTATCTTTAGGAGCTTCTTGCCTATAGACTGCCCTCCTCTGTTTGCAGATTCAAAGTATGTCCAATATGCAAAGAATAGCAGACTTTCCACAGCAAATCTCACAGCTCCTAACTCCGGATTTCCCTGCATACCTTGATTGAAAGCAAGCGGTGCATATGCTATTGCAAATATTATTTCAATTGCTACAGTTACTATGATAAAGTCAATAAGCCATGCCCAGAACCTTGTATCCATCTTGCTAAGGTTATTTCCTTATCATGATCTGAGTTTTTGGACTCACTCATACATCTTTTGATAATACTTACCAGGTATTAAGTGGTAAGAATTCTATGCAATACGTCCAACACTTATGGCTGTATAGTTTCACCATTACAAATAGCCTACCGAATGCATTTCGCATGCCGAAGAGGTGAGAACTAAAGGTGAAGGTTTAGAAAAGGCATACTACCGACAATTGAGACTATTTGATTTCTAACTTCTCTGGATTCAACCAATCAAGGCACTTCAAAATGCGCTTTCAGATTAAAGAAGTTAAGAACGCTTTTGCAATCGAGCGCAATAAAAAAACGAATCTAAGCAGATATGGAAGAGACGCAAACACAATTGCTAATAGTTGTATAGTACTTGGTTTGAAGGAGGAATATGAAACCAGACAACGGCAAGAACCGTGATAAAGAGAAGCAACTTGCTAACCAACGGGATACAATTAAGAAAGTAGTCGATTGGTTAATAGAAGAAGGACTTGAGCCACAGGAAATAACACATCTACGAAAAGATGCGTGCTATTATGGAGTAGTTATATCAGATGAAGCAGAAAAAACAGAGCAAAGCGAAAAAGAGAGGCGAAAGGCTTTTCACATTCTTTTTCCAATTGATAGGCTCGATAGTTTGAGTATTTCAGAAATCATCATATTGGATCTCCAGAGCCAAAAATCGTATGCATCATTGGCGGCTAAAACGAACGGAATTTTAGAGCAAAATAGGTTTTACTTTGACCTTGAGCTTGCATTACTTCAAATGAATGTCTATTTTGTAATCAATAAAAACATGCGAGAATTACAATCATTAGAGATATCCAAGGTCGTATTCTTTGATGCACTAACGAAGGACAGGCTTTTTAATACTATTAATACAGTTCATAATTCAATTGAAATTTCTAGGATAAAAACTAGTCAACTCCGAGATTCGGTTTTATTCTCTAAGGCAAGCCGAGCAGACGATAACAATGATCTGAAATAAGAAATCTGTTTTAGTTCTTAAATTGAATAGCATTATTATTAGTCACTTATCTTGCGCAAGAAGGAGTCCTGGATATGTCTCTTGCATAGTTTAAGCAAATTATGGGATGAGGTTATGTGTATGCATAAACCTGACTTGATGGAAATCAAGAACGAAAAGGCTCATGAAGAGAAAATAGCAACATTAGGGTGATAGGAGTTGAGACAATGGCGAAAATGGAGGATGAAGAGCTAGAAGATCAAGAGATAGCAAAAAGAGCTGCGGCGCTAGGCACAGATCACCCAATTGTAAACGATATCGAATGTCGCGTAGAGCAAGAATTGATGATAGGAGAGGAGGAGGCGGACGTAGGCGAATATTTTGGTAATAATCCATGATGATATGTTCCTATATTCAGGAGCATATAAAGGACAAAATCTGGGAAAAACTTGCCGAACCTTCGAAACCAGGATCAGGAAGGAGGCTAACAAAACCGCAATTTACCACATATTTGTTGAGGATAAAAAGGAGAGGAAGAAGACAACATGAATCTAGAAACAATATGGAGCAAGTGGATAAGGCTGCGGCAGAAGACGACGAAAAATACATCCTCTAAACGGAGAGATATTTGTTCTATTTAGCTATGATATATTGTTATAGGTTTACTCAGTAACATGTCGAATATTTTACTTGTTACCGAGAGTCACGCATGACATCTTTAATATATCTAAATTCTGTTTCTTCGTGTCTATGCCGATAATCCTGATGCCTGTATACTCTTGTAATTACGACACCTGTGAGATTATCAATGATTTTACCGTTATGCCTTAAAATAAGTCGAGGAATTCTTCTCCCCTTAAGGTTTTCTAATTCAAGATTCATGCCTCCCACGGTAAAGGAGTCTGCATCCCATCTCCGTACTTCAAGCTCAAGTGGGGGTTCTTGTTCTCTCTCGCTCATTATTCTTTTGTTTCTGAGTTGTATGCATGCATTAAGCCCTTAAAACGATTATCCCTGAAATTACATGGTCAGCTTATTAGAGATATAAAAATCTACAACAAGTTTTTGGGAACCCGACATAGGTCATGAAAGAGCTCTGAAGATCTATCTTTTTCTCTAGCTTTTACTGCCGCTTCCGATTTTTCGGTATCAAATACAATGCCCCCCTGAGCATTCAGATTATGATTTCAAAATGATCGTGCAAATAACATATTAAAAAATCAATACACACTCATGCAAAAAAATCACACCAAAAAATAGTGTTTCCCTTACGGAGAACGAAAACTTAAATCGCCTCCACTCTGCACAATACGGGCAGGTCTATTTCATTCGTTTACACCACATAATCTTGCGTTTGTAGTGCGTGAGGACCGAATGTACCATTTGTTCTTGTGGTTTAGCATGTTGCCATAATCGCCGACTTGTATGCATTCGCTGTCGAGAATACAGCTAGACTGCCATAAATGGCTTATATGGTTGAATGCGGAGGCACAAAGGAGTTTGAAAATAAAAAATGGGAAAAGAATAAATTAAAGTTATAAAGAAAGAAGATCACAAGAAATCTGAAGATTACACATTCATAGATAACAACACTGAGCTGAAAAAAATAGATAATGAAAATATTAGCAATCTGTCTTCTTCCGTTTCCTCTTGTTCTAATTACAAAAAAATACAAAAAGTATGTATCCAAGCCGAGAAACAATCCCAAGAAGGACATGAAGGCACGCGACAAGTCAATGCTAGCTGGAGGTCATAGCACTCAATCGCATTCTCCTATTTACGAATAATTCCTTTGAATGATAAACCATCCAATCGACTTATTCGTAGCAAAGGTTAACAGTGGTATGAAGAGCAGAAATGACAACAAAAGAAGACAGCAGAAGGCAATGCTATATAGGCTGCGGCTACAGATGCTGGACAGTCATTACTGACTATGAGCAGTATCCCAAACTAGGAGAACAAAGCACATTCCAATAAGCAACAACCTGAAGATCTAGAAGTAGACTCGGTGCCACGTCTCCACCACTGCCTCCACAGCCAAGAGAAAATATTTCAATGCTCTTCTCCCTCTCCTCCTCTTCCTTTTTCTTCCCTTCCTCTTACTTTCTATTAATTGTAATACAAGAAATGAAGCAAGCCAGTTTCAAGGCTGGGACCATCAAACCGTTGGGATTTTGGCGATTCTTGCGGGAGGCATTATAAAGTCAAATCTGTCTTGGACCCGCCGAACAGGCGTCAATTAGGACGAGGGTCTACATAAGATTGACCGCCAAGTAGATACTGTGGTTCTTTAAGGAGCTGCATGTGTGTAATTGTGGAGTTCATAGCAATTTTAGTTTCAAATAAAAAATTCAGGAAAGCGAGCCCGTTAGTTTTTTAAAGCTGGAGGAGTCATTTCGATTAGATGAAAAGGAACGGTGCTATATTGATAGTTCTCCCTCAGATGAATGCAATATTATATATTGTATTGATTTGAGGCAACGATTTTGCCACTCCTCGATTTAAAACACCATCTTGAATTTTTATCATCATCCCAGTCTCTTCTTTGCGTCTATTTATTCTATCTACTGTGGTTTAGGAACTCCAATCTGCGACCTTAATTAATCATTATGATTGACTTACTTATCAGCTCTTATAATTGCATAGTCAATGATTCGTTTCTCAGAAAGTTCATTCATCTTTGAAATGGATTTATATAATATTTTCTCTACATGAGATGGATATTCTTTTAGAATTGGGTTATGGAGCATCTCTCTATTTTGGATGTAATACTTAGCTAGCGGTTCATAAACATGAGACCCTATTAATTTTATTTCTTTTGATTGAAAACCTGCATTCACAATTTGCGACCTGATATAGTTTAAATCGTAATGTTCGGACATCCAGGTAAACGAGAGGACTCCAAGTTTAAAAAAAGAAGATATTGAAGACATCCCTTCTGAAAATATATTATTTCCATGAAGATATTCTTGATTATTAATAACAGGCATTGCAGACCACAAATATTCCATTCTTCTTCAATACCCTGTTAGATTCCATAAAAAATTCGCTTAATGGTCTAAAGTGTTGGGCGGATTCTAAAGCAATTATTCTATCTACCGAGTTATCCGCAAAAGGCAATGCAATAGAAGTAGCGTTTACAAAGGATAATTTTTCTGCATCTTCAGAATGCGGTAATTCCAGTATCGACGATGATTCAAACTCTTTGGTATTGTCTTTTGGTAATGGAAATATTGTCTTGTTCTCTTTAAGACCTCCACGTAGAGAAACACCGAATTTCAATTGACGCAAATTAACATCCACACAAACAATATTAACAGAATTAAACAACGACTTCCAATAAATTGCGGGGATAGAAAATCCACTCCCTATGTCAAGTACTGTCGTAGCTGAATTGAGATTACTAACATCCGCAATCAATGAACATAACCTGCGTTGAGCCTCTCTTGGCGAATTGACTCCTTCTTTCCAATATCCGAAGTTGAGGAAATAATCCTTAGTAATTATACGCATTAGACCTGATAGGTAATTATAAAGACTGATCACGTCGTGTTCGCTGCGCCTAGCCGCCCATAATATTGGATTTAATGGATTTTGAAGCAGGTTCATGTTGACTATTAGTTTGAAAGATAACCGTTAATATATTGGCTATTTTGCGGAGTGGGTTTATTAGGTCAAATACGTCTTGGATTCAACCGAACCCGCGTCAAAGTAGTCCCTTTATTGCAGATAATTTCTATATAATATGCCCCCATATTTGCCATCTATAATAGAAGAGAAATAAGAAGAAAGAGGATAACACAACATCAGCAAAAGCAAGGGAGATGGTGAACGAGTAGTAGTAACGCAATTCGAGCCATTGCCCACGGTTATCACCGCCCCGTCCACCATTAACCCTTAGCTACAATGACCCCTGCATTCGTGTTGTTCTTATCGTCGACGACTTCTGCCTGTGTGTGTTTTTTTCTTCCAGTGATGTCCAACTGGTTTGTTTGGATTTGTCACCCTTTTCTCTTTTTAGGCATTAGTCATTACATCTTGCCAATGTAAATACTTTTATTACTAATTTTTAGTTATAACTTTCAGATTATTCAAAATAGAAGAAAAAACTTCCCAATCAAAGACACTTTTACAGCTATTCCTATTTTTAGAACTATATACGTTTTTTTCTTCTTCCTATTGTGAAAGCTAAATCGGATATCCCTTTCACGTATGGGAAATGGAAAATGAGCATTTATTTCATCAGTTGACAAATGGTAGGAAGAGACTGGCTGTCACAGTAAAGACTATTTGATTTCTAAAATTTTCATATTAAACTAGCGCGGCTGCCTAACTTCCTCCGTAGATTCATCTGATTTCTCAGCCGCATCCTACCGAACCCCAACGTTGAAAGAGGTAAAGTAGCAACAGAGAATAGAAAAATGATAGAGGCATGGTCAGATTATGATCTGAAAGTAGATTATAGAACCGGTTGATAATGAGCCTCTCGCCTACTTGTATTACAGCAGGAGAATAAGCCTATAACCCTATAGAGTTTATTTGCATGATCTTTAAGGAAATAGATAGTATTATCATTGTTATGCGAAGAGAAGTAGCATTGGCAAGAAACATTGCAAATAATAAAGCAAAAACAACAAATCTTATAATAGCAACTGCACTAGTAACAGCAGTAACAACAAAAGCAACAAACGTAGGAAGAGGAGGATCTAAAAAGAAATGACAACATCCCATAGACTATCATCATCATCGTTAACAGGAAAAGCGTCAGTACTATCCCTATCGCTACTGATGGTTGGAGGCATTTTGTTTGCAGCGCCGTCCTCAGCAATGGCTCAACAAACAACAACAACAACAGCACCAACAACAACACCACCATTAACGCCAGAAGAGCAACAGCAGCAAGAAAGGCTCCAAAATACAATAGCGGCCACAACTCGAAACTTAGAACAGGGACAGAAAGAGGTAGACGGAATTGTCTATACACCAAGATGGTCAAATCCTCTCTGGGTGCAACCTGACTCCTTATCTATACTCTTTGCATACTGTCTGCCTGGCGAGTTTGCAGACTCTGGACAAGAGATCCTTGGTGGCTCTGAAATGGAAGTCTTGGAGTCTTATTCATTAGCTGTAACCAATGACCTTACAGGATGGCTCATGGTCGTAGAAAATGAGGATGAAAATGTCAGGCTCCCAGCTGCAGTAGGTGTAATCTGCGCATCAGACCTAAATGATGCTGAGACACGCGTTTTAAGTCCACAGGAAGAGACAGAGATAAACAACATAATCCAGCAGTTTATCACCATACGGACTACGCAGATAACCAACATTACGCAGGTCATTAACATCATAAACAATGTCACAACAAACGGAACAGGAACACCACCACCACCACCACCAACTAATGACACTGGAGGTAATGACACTGGAGGAGGAGAACCAGAGCCTCTTAGAGTTGAGGCCTTTTGGGACAGCACAGATATACCAGCCACTTATAGATTGGAAGCAGATGCAACAGGTGGTATAAGGCCTTACACTTGGCACTGGGACTTTGGTGACGGCCAAGAGGGCAATGGTGAAGACCCTCGCCACAAATACGAGAATCCTGGCACATATACTGCTACTGTAACTGTCACAGACGCTACAGGTCAAACTGCATCTGCCAGTATGCAAATCCCTGTTGAACCAGCACCAACAGCAGGTGAGCCACCAACAACTAATGAGACAGGAGGAGCAACACCACCACCACCAACAGTAACAACGGAAGTAGAAGAAGAAGAAGAACCAGCAGATGGTAACGGCATAGATGGTAACAGCACAGGATGAGGAGTGGAGGTCTAGATGAATAATAATAAAGAGATTCGCCATCAATTCCAGGAACAGGAATACAGAATAAATTAGACAGTCAATGCGGTATATAAGCACATAATGGGATCAGCTAGACGCTCAGCGACCTGAGCGCCGAGTGATAATCTCTTTTTTCTTTGTTCTTTGTCTCTTACTTTCTTCTGTTAGTTGTGATATACGTTAAGAAGCAGCTTAATTAGCTTCAAAGATAGCCCTATCAAACCCTCGGTATATTAGCTGTTCTTACGGGTGGGCTTATTAGGTCAAATCTGTCCTGGATTCCACCGAACCCCTTATGACACGAGTCTTTTGGTGAATTCCCTCAAAAAATATCTTATAAAAGCAGATGGATTCCACAATAACCAGCAAGCTTCAATAGATTGGTTCATTCATTTTTTTTTGCATTCGTAGAACAAGAAAGAACATCAAAGCCGGTATTCTATTCAGTACTTATTAAATGGCATCTGGTGTAAGGTCCAGCCATTGTGAGGCCTATATCATGCTAACACTTTCCAAGAAAGAAGAACAACTACAGCAGCAAGCCAAGAATGGCTATTGGCAGAATGAACTTCTTTCGCTTGGAATAGGACCAAAAGAAAAGAAAGAACTTAACGATAAAGAAGAACTCCAAAACCTTTCCGACAATATCAAACAGGCTATGTTTCAGGATTATAAACTAGCATATGGTGATAAAGGTGACGCACGTATAGAAGAAGCGAAATCGACTGTAACTGTTGGATAATAGTTATTGAAACGTATATTTTTCTTTTCGCCGTCTTGGGATCAATCTCATCTTCAGTCGCATCCTCACCCGAACCCGCATCAAGGTTGTCCCTTTATTACCATCCACTTTCTATAGAACATTCTGTCTGATTTGCAATCTATAAGTGAGAAAAAAGAAGAAAAAGTAGGGGGACAACATCATCAGCAATCCTGCCGCCAACTCAAGTTGCTATGATGCCTACTACATCCTAAGGCGGCTGAATCCATCTGTGATCATGCCTTTTCCTTGGGTGACTAGACCATCAAACTCCTTGCCAATTGCGCCACAGGTTTCGTCTTGCATCATCTTTGAATATACTTCATCTGCGTGAGCTTGGTCTCTATAGAATTGTAGCGACACGCCAAGCATCTCATCATCACTAACAGAAAGGATCTTTGCAATGCTTTCTATGCCCTGGGGAGGAGGAACTTGCTCGCTTGTTGTTGTTGTGCTGCTGCTGTTGAGATAGTAAATCTTTGAGCTTACTCCGTGTTTGTTGAGCCATTGCACCCATCGCTTTCCAAGTTGTGCTAGAGCCTCCTGATTCTTTTTCGGTGCTCGACTGAAGCTGAGCTGCAGATAACTTCCAGTCTCTTCTTCTATTTCCTTAGCGGATTCTATTGTTTTTTCCATGGCAGCATACCTATAGTAAGTACAATAAATACCGCTAAGGGAGCAAAAGTATAGTTAGTTGTAAAAGTGGCTTTCATGAAAGGAGGAGAAGAGGAAGTATTAGAAGCAATTGACGAGCATTTTTAGGAATCCACATTGACTATCATGCACTGCCAACATAAAGGATGCCTAAATTAAATGGGCTTCAGTTATTCTATAGGATAAAAGCAATAAGCGCGAAAACCAAGATAATGTTTTGTTCTGCTCTTGATATAGCGGAGGAGTTGACAAGCATATTACCTGACATAAAATATAATCATATTATCAAAAAGCCAGTAGAGCGAGAATCTTTTGTCAGTAAGATAAATTCATTGCTTAATAATAGTCCTGTTCCTTTTGAGAGCTTAAGTGGGTGATCTAAAAGACAGACAGAAGCTTTGTGTTTAGTTTGATTGCTGCCTATATTCCTGCGTTCTACTTATTGAGAATCTGATATTTCATTTAGCTGACGTATCAGCTCTTCGCTTCTGATTGGCTTTTGAATAAAATTCTCCTTATCTAACCTCGGATATGCATCAAGTCTTCTATATTCTTCATAGAACAATTCACTAGCAGTTAAGAAACAGATCTTAACATTGCTGTCTATTTCAGTCATCTTTTGACACAAATCAAAGCCATTTATCTTAGGCATCTTAATATCGAGGAGTAACAAATCGTATAATCCAGGTCTAAAATTAGACAGTGCCAAAATAGGGTCGGTATATGATTCTACTATGAATCCATTAATCTCCAAAACCTTTCTTGTTGTATAAATAACGTCAGGCTCATCATCAATCAAGAGGATTCTCTTGTTCTTCTTATTGTTATCGCCGCTCGTTGACTCGTCTCACCTCTTCCTTCTCCGGCTCCCTGTCAATCCATATTCATAATTGGCAGTGTGAAGTAAAATGTAGCCCCATCATTTTTTCTGTTCTTAGAGTTATTATTATTTATTATTCTCGGCCCACATCTTGCCATCATGAGCTTCGATTATACTTTTTGATATGAACAATCCAAGTCCTGTCCCCTGATATGATTTACTGGCAAACTTGGTGAATAATCTTGGCATCAAATCAGGATCTATGCCAGTACCAGTATCCTTTACAGCTATGACAACTTCTTCACCTGCTTCTGTTGGTCGATCACTCTTGCCATCTATTCTTCTCTTTATTAAAGTAGTAACAGTCACAGTACCTTCTTTTGTGAACTTGATGGCATTATCTAGCAGATTAGAAATGACTTGAGTAAGGCGCTGTCTATCAGCTTCTACCAAGGTAATACTACTACTACTATCCCCCGGCTCGTATATCAGTTTTACATTACCATTTGCAATTTGCTTTCTATAATCAGCTATAATATTTAGTATTGCACCATTTAGATTGAACCTCTCCTTTCTTAGCTTTAATGTATGGCTTTCAATCCTTGTAACGTCCAGTATATCCTCTGTAAGTTGATGTAATCTATTTGCGTTTCGGACAATAATTTCAAACATTTCTAGCATTTCTTTTTGTTGCAGTTCAGGTTGCCCCTCTTTTGCGTTAGAATATAGCAATTCAGAAAGATTAAGGATTGGCACTATTGGTGTTCGTAGCTCGTGAGCTGCTATGTTGATAAACTCTCTTTGCACTTTATCTGCTTGCTGCAATTTCTCGTTTATTTTATGCGATTGCCAAACTAGCTCAAAGAATGATTTAAAAGCACCAACAGTAGGTTTGCTGTTTGAGTATATAGCAAAACCGAGAGCTTTTGCATATGTATCAGCTTCAGGGTCACTTAATTCCGCTCTAAACAGAGTATCATCATTTACAACGAAAACTTTGGTAGCAAGGTTCGTTGTAGTATTTAAAATACTGATATTTGGCGCATCTTCGTACAATCGCTTTACAATTTGGGCATTATTATCGTTAATGGAGCATATGATTCTGATATCACGGGCATCCTTATTTCTTGAAGCCTGCATTAAATAGTCAATGATACCTAAATCGTATTCCATAATCAATGCCTTTGAGCTGGGCAGTAACAATAGCGCGCTACTCTTGATCGATCTCGCCAAATTGACATAAATCTCGGTAGCTTTCTCTGGATTATTAATAACCTCTAAAAATTCCTCTTCTCTCTCCTCCTCAATCTCCTTTATCCTTTGTTCAGCAGGTATCGCTTTGCTCCAAAAAATATCGAAAATATTCTGTTGTTGTTCTACCATTTCCTTTGAATTGCTGTAGATTAGCTTTGGTAGGGGCTGTCCCTCCTTCATTGTGGGAGCTCCTATGTACTCTGTCTCACTTACTCCAAAGTTTGCGATCAAGTGATTGATATGGCGCACCTCTGCATATTGCATTAGCTCTTTGCAATGCATTAGATTATCTTTAGTGATGTCAGTAACAGATCTTATCTTAATCCCTCTTCTTTTCATATTCTTATAGGCATCACTAAATACTGTCATGACAATGGGTGTCGCTGCTGAACTAGCACAACCGTCGACTTTCCCCGACACATTTGAGAAGAATTCCCAAGCTTGCCTTGTAGTGACTTCTGCTCCAATCAACATCTCTGTTCTTTCAATATTAGTTTCTTCCTGGTTGCTGCGCAATTCACCTTTTTCAGGCTGATTTGTGTGGTGCAACATCACCAAGCATATTGTTATTAACAAATTATATATATTTTCCAGGAATCTCTGGAATTTTGCTGTATCAACATCCCATTACTGGAGATTATTATATTATATGGCAACAGATTGCTATTTATGCATCATGAAATAATAAAGTAAATCACCCAGCTTTACTGCGCGAGTAGATCGGGTTGGATAAAAAAGACTCACATAATGTACAGAGCAAACCTCAGCTACGAGCAAGTACACCTTTACCTCGGAGAGCTAATAGGAAAGAGGCTGATCGCACAGGATGTTTCTCCCGATGGAATAGTATATAGGACAACAGAAAAGGGGGGAGAATTTCTGCTATTTTACACACACTCGATAGAGATTCTCGAAGAACAAACACAAGAGCCGGAAGCGGAGTTACGCTCACCTTACATCAGTAGGAGTTGGATGCGTTAATTTGAAAATGGAAAACAACAATCAAGAAATAAAAAACCCACTTGAAAAGATGGTAATAGCAGGCACAAAACGTTGACAGTGGTATACGTGTAAGGGAGCGATATGACTAGAGAATTAATACGGTTATCATTAACTGCGAGGTCAATACCGCGACCGATTCAACCACTTGTCAGGTGGAAAATTTGTAAAAAAAAGGCGACCTGCTGTTTTGCAACCAGTGGGAGTGGACTTATTCTATTTTGTGAGCCTTGCTTTGAGACTTTTAATGTGTTTTTTAAACGAGAAATAAGACAAGAAGAAGAAGAAGAAGAAGAAGAAAGGATAATACCTGCGGATGAATTGAAAGATTAAACGAAAAAGACAAAGCAGCAGAACTGAAAAGAACTGTTGGTCTGTGGCAATGGATATTATATAAAATTCTGCACATGCCTTGACTGTCGGTCAGAGTAGATGTTGTGGCATTTTTTACAATGACTCCATTTCTAAAGTGAATTTAATTTTAGTCTAAAAAATGTGCAACTATAATAAACCATATTGTAGTAGTCTTATTGTGATTATGAAGACCTAGGGTGACATACATTCCCGACCCTGCAGAACCTGCCGACTATATATTTTAATCGTAAACAGGAATAGGTTTGGTCATGTTTTCAAATTTATCAAATAAAGCATAGGCAAACCGGTGATTGAGAA
This sequence comes from uncultured Nitrososphaeraceae archaeon, assembly GCA_963786915.1. Classification (GTDB taxonomy): domain Archaea; phylum Thermoproteota; class Nitrososphaeria; order Nitrososphaerales; family Nitrososphaeraceae; genus Nitrososphaera. Next base: position 151,694 of record CAWBAU010000002.1, on the reverse strand, counting down.
ATAAAATAAACAGTCCATCTCTCATCATATTTTCAATTGCAACACTAATTTCTTGATTCTTAATAATGTGAAAATAAGATAAGGAGTCAGTTACCAACATCGGATTTGTTAATTCATAATTATCCAAAATGCTAAATGTAAATGATTCAAGGTATCCAAGAAAACTTAGATCATATTTTTCAAACTTGGATCTGAAAATGCTTACTATAGTTTCATCCATTTCTTCAGCATTATTTTTTGTTGTTTTAGATGCTACGATTGGTGATGAAAAAGTTCTCCCTCCTTTATCAAGTATTCTGTTATATTCTACATTAAAATAATCATTTGATTTGAAGAATTGCTCTGTTCCTCTTAATAGTTGGTCATCAGTCAACCAATTAGTATCTCCTCTATTTTCATTCATCCTCGCAAAATAAGTTCTAGGACTTATCATTCGTGCATTGGGCAACTATTAATTCCTGGTTATTTTATGTCTGTTCTTGGTAATAATACTTAATAGATATTGGCGATGAATCATGTTGCAAAACCAAGTTAAATCCGTCCCACCCTCAGCTGAGCCTATAGCACGCCAGGATAGGGAAATGCAAAATAAAGAAAATAACTGAACCCCTCTACATGCGGGCGAACTAATCTCACATAACCCGCATTGATTCTGATAGGGGTTGTGCACAAAAGTTCTGGCTGACAATATATCGAAGATGCAAGTAATAACGAAAATGGGCTTGGGTAAGGCTGTTGACAGATCTGTATTACAGGACGATGGTTACACACACAGCCCCACATAACTATAAGGGCTTGTTACCGGGGGATGTTTCACAAACGAATGGTTAAAGTGTACTGCATCACAATTTACCCACTTGGTGGTCGTTGCAGACTAATGGATGTCATTATTTGCATAACAGGCTCTAACTGTGGCGGAAGTTGATCAATACCTATGCCATAGATAGATATTGGTTCGCTTGGACCTCTCTGTCCTTTTGGTGCAATGTAACTCACCTCATATCCGCTAGTCCAATCGACAAACAGCAGACTCAATCCAGCCTAATTGATTGATTTGATTTGCAGACTAGAATCAATTTCCCAGGTATTTGCCAATGCGTTCCTCCACTATCACTACTGCTGACATTTACAAACACATCCTTACTTTGAACTACTATCATGTTTGGAGACAACCTATCATGAAAATCCACAAGATCTTGGCCGGTTAGATTCATAATAATAAGACCAGTCGACGGGTCAGCACTGCTAGCACCAGGAGCAAAGTCTGGGTTTATGTCCATGTTTACATAGCGTGATACTCGAACGATGCCGAAATCATCCCTGCATCTAACTAAGGCAGGTACTGGTATTCACCGCGCTTTGTCCTAGCGGGCAAATCTCCACAAGCGTTTCCCTAAGTTGACTAGCGGCAATTTCTCTAGCCTCTTCACTCGTATTGTCCTGATCTGCTGCCGTCCAACCCGGCGGTAATTCAACTGTAAAACCTGTGTCGTCTGTATAAGTCGTTGAATTTATTGCTCGCTGTCATCGGTTGTTCTCCTTGTTGCGGCGGTGGCGCAGATGTTGCAAATACTGACATGCTCGTGATAATGAAATCCATAGCTAACAGCATGGCGGTAAAATGTGATAACGAAAACATAAGTCATTTTGTTAATGTATGTATATAAATAAGTGTATCTTTTGACGGCTACATATCACTTGTCGCTGTGTTCCGTACCAAATGCAACGCACCTGAAGCATTTCGCTTTCTGCAACGGAACTTTGTGTCTGACAAGGAAAATTATACTTCTCTGAAGACAATATCGATGAGGCACGAAATCATGTAAAGCCTTTTAAAAGAGGGGTAAGGCACAACGTTCACATTTACACCTTACTTGCCAGCCTGGCTCCCATATTCAACTTGATTTGAATTTCGAGTCTGCCTTTCACCGACCCTGTAGCCCTATCCGTCCTAACTTTTTGAAGAGAAGAAATTTAATGCTCCTAGAGGTTACCTTCGTTCTTAGTCTAATTTAATACAACCCGCAGAGGTGCATCCAATTGCTTAAATACATCTCCTTATCTTGCCCGAAGAAGCTCGCCAAGTGCCCCTTTTAAGGAAGCATTAACAGCCGCAGGATCTTACAATTTCTTATTAGCTAGGATTTTCTGCATTCTTTATTATGCCTTGTATCTTGCCATTGGAAGTGATATGGCAGAAAAAGAAAGGCTTCAAGAACAGATAGGTGAAGTTTTGGGATTGGAGATGGCTGCTCAAAAAGCAGTGGAGGAATTATCCACAAAAGGGCTTTTGGAAAAAGGAGGAGGACTGAAAAGTAAACTTCAGGACATGAAGAAAGAGGCGGGGGACCACCAGACAAGGATCGAAAAAGTAATGCAAGAACTAGCAGAGTCAGAAGGTCTGGATCAGCAAAGCATCAGACAACAGGCGAAAGAAACATCACAAAAAGCATCGGAAATGATGCAAACATATCTTGGAGAAGACCCTGACACACTTGACGCACTTGAGTTCCTATGTTTGGCAGAAGGAGGAGAAGTTACACACTATGAGGTCCTAGACGAACTAGCCAGGGAAGTAAAAGATAAGAAATTTGCCTCTGAAGTTGCATCCATTCTGGGCGAAGAAAAGCAACATCTCCAGCTTTGCACACAGCTTGCAAGGGAAAACAGCAGCAATTGATCATATGTCTATTTAAGTTTTGATCGATGTAGCTTAGGAACTACTAACCACTAACCAATTCCATTTTTATTGTTGTTAGTTTACTTTGCTTTTGATGATTGCTGCGGTCGCAGCTGACGGTTTTTCCTGATCCCCCTCTAGATTGTAGCCATCGGGGACATCATGGCTTGCATGTTTTTATAGACAATCAATAATGTATACAGGAACCTATTGTAGGGTGTTTGAGCCGTATCTTTGTTCTTATTGTTCTTACTTCCTTTTATCTAACCCGGTTAGCTTAGCTTTATCCATTATGATTCTAATAAACAGCTGTACATACAGTACCATTTCGCGACTGTTTAGAGCAACAGAAAGAAAAGATTGCCTCAATTATAGGCTGTACACGCAATTGAAGCATTTACCCTCCTGGCAACAACACCCGATGCCAACACGAGAATATTTGCAGCCTGTCAGAATCAAGAAAGAAAGACCTGGGCATAAGACCTCTCCCCTCAAGTCTGCCGAAAGCCCTTGAGCCCTGAAGAATGACTATGTGTATCTTAAATACTGGCATACTAGCGAGCTTTTTTTTAGGCTTATATCAAACTCAAAGAGAAGGAAATTAAAGTAGGAAAGGGGAAAAAAAAGATCATGTCAGATCAGGCAATATTAAGATGTTTGACTTGAATTCCGAAAACGAATCTAGGCAGCATAGAAGAATATGCAAACTCTCAAACATCTATGAAAAGCGAGGAGTCCATAGGCTGCGTTATGATCCACGAGCGTGTAACAGGAGAGCAGGCGGACAAGCGAAAAAGAAAGGAGGACCATTTTCTGCTAATGCAGAGCCGCAGGGGCAATTGGAACTTTGTGAAGGGGCATAGGGAAAATGGAGAATCCGACGAAGAAACATTGCGAAGAGAGGTTTATGAAGAAACAGGAATCGAAAGTTTCAAGATTCTAGGATTCATTGGCAAAATAAAATACAAATTCTTAAACAAAGCCAGTCAGCGCATCAGCAAGGAGGTGAAATTCTACCTTACTTTGTCAAATACAAGACGGGTAAGGCTTTCTTCTGAGCACATTGACTTTACATGGGTGGATTATGAACAAGCTAGTGAGATCATTTCTTTTCCTCAATCTGTTTTGATTCTACATAAGGCGGTTAAAATGAAAAAGGCTCTTAGAGCAACAACGCACTAATGTAAGGTGCACATGCTTAGTGGGCACGTACACCTTAGGGAATGAGTCAAAAAAAACCAGTGAATATGTAGCATATGCCCTTAGACCTAACAGTTGAAAAGTTAAGGGCTCTGGGATATATGTCATTGATTCAATGATATCCTAGCAAGCTAATAATAATCCACTCACAAGATTTTGAGACTATCATGCAGCACTGTCAAAGGAGGAGCAGTGGTGGGAGCATAATTTTTGGGATGGCAGCGATTAATACTATTCATCAAAAAATTGTAAAAAAGAGAGTGAGTACCCCATTCCTTTGAGGCTATCGCATGCTGTGTGATGATAGAAGCTCGCCATGTTGGTTGCTGTATTCATAGTAGACACTCCTACAAATTTGACGGCTCAGGAAAGAAAGACCAGAGCCAAGTGGCTCTGATTATGTCAAACGCCCGCAGTGGTTGATGTCGACTCTCTTGGAGTTGCCACTTTTTCAAAATACTGCCTTACATTTCTTCTAGAAAGGCAATACAATACTACAGCATTGATGGCAATGCCAACAACTGCACCAGTTATTGCGCCCATATTTGAAGTGACTAATGAGATGACAATAATAGCTAATCCTATGGCCGACAGCACAACTGCAACAGTCCAAGACCAGCTTTTTCCCTTAAACAGACGGTATGCTACAACATGTGATGCAATACCAAGAGGTATCAATAGTGCTCCCAATACCGTTAAAATTGACCCACTTCCCTGTGCAAGTGCTGTTTGCTTGCCAAGCGTAAATGGCTGTTGTCCATTGAACTGAAGTTCATTATTACCTATATGACATCGGGATTGACATTTGCGATGAAAGGAACTGCTAAGAGTGTTGCTATCCCGCCTAGCAACGTAAAGGCTCCGGCTATTAAAAAAGGATTCCCAATATTGTTACACCGGTCGGTTTGTGTCTTATTAGATAGTTATTGTTATTGCTGATTTTGCTCATATGTGTGTAATTCCTTTATAATCGACCCTCACTGATTTACGCTTTTTTGACTATGATTCCGCAACACGGTACCCACGTGAATCAAACATGGTAGAACCAAATGATCTATCTAGTTTTTAACAACCCAAGAAAGATGGGTATGTCCTGCTTCTTATTACTACCATTTTCATCCTATTAGCACATCACGTGCAAGGTTGTATTCCTCTTCTCCTAACAACTCTATATGATTATGCTCAGTTCTGCCAAGACTCTGAAAGTAGCCGTCTGATTCCGCACTAGAAACTGGGACGAGACCATCGTCGGGCCCGGGGATCATTGGGTTTCCGCCTATATTTTTCTCCCAGTCTCCAGCAATGGTATAGTATTTAGTATTTGGATTCAATCCTGCTTTGGTGGCTGTTGCTTCCGGTAGTACATCCCATACAGCTGGAGCGCATAGACTGGTTCTTTCAGCTATAGGTGTCCCTGAGTTAGGAGTTCCAATCATTATTAGATTTGCTACTGATTGGGTGCCATTAGCAAGGTATACTCTTGCGTCAATTCCACCTTTGCTATGCCCAACGATGTTGACTTGACGATAATTTTGAGAGTCCCCTAATATTTCATCTACCCGCTTTCCTAACTCTACTGCATGTGCTATTGCTGTACCACATTTGTCATCAGAGTCTTGGAAAGTGATTGTATGATATTGAATGCCATCTTTCGCTAACAACTCTTCCCATTTCTTCCACATTGATGCGTCTTCGCCTAGACCGTGCACCAACAATACCGGAGATGATGGATTCCCACCTGAAATACTTGTTTCGGCCGGACGATTAGCCGATGAAGTAAAAACAGCTGCTCCACTAGCAATTGCTACAACTATAATTGCAATTACAATAACAAATTTCTTGTTGACCATTTTTTGTGTGTAGGCTCAATGATGCATCATTTGATATTATCATTGTACGAACTTATTCTGAGAGCTAAATTCATAAGATTCTATGCTGTCTGTTCTAGTCTGTTCTAGCGCTTTAAAATTGCACTCTATCTTTCGTGTAGAGCAAAGAGTCGAGCTGAAGGAAAACTGACAAAATGATTCGATAGCCGGATAAGGAAAATTGTCTTCTTCCCAATCTGATAATTAGATCTATTCTCGAAACATCACTTTGACTTTAGACTCATCTGGATTTTCGGCAAATATCCCTCCGAAGTCGCAAATTTCGGTGGTTCCCGTACCTCCGCATCAAAAGGAGTTAGGCAGCAGATACAGAAATGACAATGCACTCAAGAGCCATGCTAATGATAAAGACAGATTTCATTACAGTTAAAGTTGCTCTTGGAGCACCAGCAAAAAGTGCCATGGTTCTTTTGCTTAGAAATGGAAGTAACAAGAAGAAGGATGGTTGGGGGGAGAAGTAAACATGCCCCCTCGATTCAAAAGACACACAAAGCACACCGCGTTGGTTTTGCCAACCCCTGCGTTATCTTTTTGACACATGCAATATGAAAAAGCTATTATACTAAGTCTATGGATACATAATCCATGCATCATGAGATGCGATCACGAAACCTTGACAATAACCCTGACGATGTGAGAAAATTCACAAATGGCAAAGTAGAGCTTGCGAACCTAGGAGACACAACAATTGGAAGGATAACTCTTGAGCCAGGTTGGAAGTGGTCCAATGATGTCAAGCACATAGTCAATACAAATAGCTGCCAACTTCCCCATACCCAATATGTAATATCAGGAAGACTTCGAGTTAGGATGGATGATGGAACTGAACAAGAATGTGGTCCAGGTGAAGCGCTTTATGTTCCCCCAGGTCATGATGCATGGGTCGTTGGAAATGAGCCTTTTGTTGCTGTGGACTTTACGGGTATGAAGGAATACGCCGCTAATACTTCAAAGAAATGAGCTCAAAAGCAATATTACTTGCATAGACGGAATTTTTTGAATTTTGTAGACAAGGACTTATAGATAGGCATTGATAACCAAAAGCTAGTTGCAACGGATGATGGCGACGAAGCGGCCAACTCCCTAGTTCTTAGTAACGACAGTGACAACAAATATGATGAAAAAAGAAATTGTTGAAGGGATGGTCGGTGGTTGGTTAGACTGAACTATTATCTTACTTTAATACCGCTTTCTACCAGTGATCTGATGATGACCCGCGTGCGGCCAAATCCTCTCCTCTGGATCGTACCTGCGAGCATAGCAATGGCTGTTGGTACAACAGCAACCCTCATGACCATTCTAGAATATGACCAAACCCTGGGAATTTCCGGTACACATATCACCCTCAGTATAGGTGGAATTGCGATAGGAATAATCGGTCTGGTCATAGGTTACTATTCTCAAAATAAGCCAAGCAAAAGAATGCACAGATTATTTACTAAATTTAAGAAAAGAGATGGAAGAAAAAAGTATCACTATCTAAACCGCATCAGTTCTAATACATCGCTAATCACAAAAAATCTAGTTAGATTAGAAAACCTCATTGATAAATATAGCGATGACCCTCCACCCAAGGATTGGCAAATCGTAAGATATAGTGCTGACCGGTCAAGAAAAAAAACAGGAGAGCTAGAAAAAAAGATAGTTCTAGACTTCACCCAAATCATTGATCTAGTTGAAAATTCTCGTCTGGCTGATAAGTTCGGGGCAAACAGCCTATATTACAGCTGGTATTTATTTGATGAAACTCTAAGAATAAATCCAGAATATGACAAGGAACTCCTCAGAGAATTAAGAAAGGGTATTAGGGAACAGATTGCAGAATTGGATGACACTCTCTCCTCACTTAAGGAAGAAGAAGTAGAAGAACAAAAAAGGATCTAAGAGGAAACACTTAGTTGTCCTAACAACAATAACATTCCACCCCATGCGTGGGTCTAAACCGGTGTATTCATACTCATGTCTTAGGAACGATACAATCACACAGCATGAGGGACAGGCACAGAAACAAAATTTTCGTGACTGGTTAAATCAATTTTGTGCTAGAGTCTCAGATGAAGGAAAAACCAAAGACGCAAAACCAAACCCTCAGGTTTGGTTTGGATGAGGAAAGTAAGAGACAAGAATAGTCAAAATCTTCCATGAATATGTTGTATACGAGTTATTCTGCTTAAATAACACATAGTGATTACCATTTATAGTTAAATAGCGGATATAATAACCAATTAAGGGAAATGGGGGCAGATAGATGCCGAACAAAATTTCAAGATGCAATATATGTGGAAAATTTTTTGATTCAAAAATAGAGTTAAAACGTCATAAAGACAAGAAGCACAGAATATCAGCTTCAAAGACAAAGGAAGGAATAACTGAGCTTGCTGCATTGAGTTCACCCAAAAAAAAGCTTATGCCCTGGTCAGATAATGACGAAGCTGAGTAAAAAGAGGCTCCACTACGATCAGGCGAGTCAGAAATATCAAACCTGTTGGCTAACGAAATTATCAGGTAGTGAATCACTCCACTCGAAAGGAAAAGCGACCTGTCAAAAGGTACAATCAATTTTCTGATAGTGTGATGATTGTAAGGTTATCGGATTAGCTGACTGGTAAAGTATTACTACAAATTCGCTTAATAGTCCTATCTAAGTCATTTGCGACACTAACAAAAATTTTTTTGAACAAAAGAAACAGGATTTGTAGAGTTCAGGACTCTCGCTTAGAAGAAGCCGCTCTTTCCATTCAAATGCACAACGCAATCTTGGCGATAGATCATTTACTGATAGTAAACGCACGATTCTAACCGTTCTACATTTAGGACTCTTTTGGATTCATCTCAATTTTCGGCTGCATCCCATCTACGACGCTGATTACAGGGGTTCTTATACGATACAGTATCGAAAGAACGAGTAGGTACAAAAATCAAAATATTCTCAGATACCATACCTAATCGGTACCATTACATCAGCTATTGAAGCGGCAGCAAAGACTACGGTGGAGTTGTTGCTCGACATGGACAGTATAATAAAGAAGGACAGGCTGAGAAACCACCTCTAATTCTAGAATTCTCCCCACGGTTCTTACACTTTGCAAATACATCTGATCTCGATCATAAGCTCGGGGAATGCTAGACGCTGGATTTGCACAACGGTACTAGCCAACACGGGGTTGCCAGAAAAGACCTCCTGTCTGCATTTAACCCTTGCAGCAAAGGCTGCATCCATATCTGTCACGAACAACAGTTCATCTACAATGTTTTCGATCGTTGCGCCATACTGTGCAAGCACCTTCTGTATGTTCGTATAAGCTTGGCGCATCTGCACCTCCATGTTTCCCGGACCGACGATATTGCCCTTGTCGTCATGGCTCACCTGCCCGGAGACATAGATGGTATTGTCAACTTTGACCGCCTGAGAGTAGCCATACTCTTTCTCCCAGGACATTCCAAGGGACTTGGCCTCTTTGCTGATTACTATTTTTTGTCTTGTTTAGAGTTACACCTTTGAAGAGATAGAGTTCACTTTCTGATTTATTAGTCGATTGAGATAGATAACCCGCATGTTAACAGCACCTGTGGAATATAGCTCAAACAATCTGTTGACAGTTCAAATATCGAGTACTGGATGATTATTGGTTGTTGGCGATAACGGATTCCAAATAGGTTTCGGCAAGTATGCGCTCTTGCGTCCTAGCTGGTGTTGTCAAATCACGAAATGTTAGACTCATAGCAGAGTGCAATAGAAAGTTAAAAGGGTCTTTAGAGGAGATGTATGTGCGTGTCTCTCAAAGTACTGGCTATGTGAGATGTTAGTTGGTGTTAGCATCTATGCCCAGCATGCTGATAGTAAAGAGGTTAGAAATGTTGCTACTAGCTCTTATGAATTTGCTACATCTGCAAGGCGTTTTATCAAATCTTGGACTGTAATTGGCTTTTTGAGGTAACAGTTTACTTCCTCCAAAAAAGGAAATGAATTTCTGAACTCTCCGCGGGATTCCTCGAAGGCAGTCAGAAAACACACCCTTACTTGGTCATCGAGGGCTCTGATTTTTTCATATAATTGAAAGCCATTCATTCCAGGCATTCTGATATCTAGAATCAGTAGGTCATACAGCCGCGGTCTGAATTTTGAAAGTGCTTCAAGTGGGTCATTAAACGTCGTTACAATGAATTGGTTCTTTTCGAGTCCGATCTTGAAAATGGCTGTGATGTCTTGTTCATCATCAACGATCATGACTCTGTATTTTTTTGTCTGCACAGAAGTCTGAAGCGTATCTTTCTTCGAGTCATTTTCTGCGACCATAATTGACCATGCATAAAAAGTCCTCACTACTTCCTAATAAAGAAAGTGAAAAGTCATCCCTGTTCTTTAACAATGTAGTTTTTCAAATGGGGTTTAAGGATCTCTTCTATTCTATTACCATCAAGAGCCTTCACATCCTTGTTATGGTAGCAGCACAAAATCGAACACTTTGAAGCTGCGCAGATTATGTTTAATCTGTTTTCACATTCTATCAATTCTTGTTCTTTTCCAATGTGCCGAAAGGAGCCCATGTCAACTATCACGTCTATTCCACTATTGCCGCACTTTATAGCAAGCCGTTCGAGAGTTTTGAGGTATTGCAAAAAACTATCTAAAGTTGGCTTCAAAATAATCTCGTTAGCATCCCTGATAATCAGGGACCTGTCTGCTTCATGTCGGTCAACGTCTATATCGAATTCCTTTAGTGCGTCCCTTATAGAACGCTTAGTCTCATAGTGATATATGACGATGATTGTATTATTTCGCAATTGCAGGCTTTTTTTTGAATGCGAACAATATATTTCGCGCAGAGAATTGATGTCACCGTAAATGAGCGCGTTATGCTCTCCGAATCTCATCTTTGAAAGATCTTCGCCAATTGTTGGTGAATTTTCCTGAATCAGTCTATAGTTATGCACTTTTCCCAATTCAAGGGGGACGTCTGATTATATCAATATAGACGTAGAATATTTCTAGATCTAACACTAACATATCCCTTTCTCGCTACTTGAAGTAGTGTGACTGTCACCGCCTACGAAAGCATTGAATGCCATCATATGCTGCTGCAGCTTGTCTTCATATCAAGGCTGAAGGTTTAATTGGCCTTATCTTTGCCTTATCAATCAAGCACCAAAACATATTAAATCAGATGGTAGGGTCAAATAACAATGCAACCCTTCCTATCTCTCTCCTTGTCAGCCTGCAAGGGGTAGACTGAATGAAAATGTCGCTCCTATTCCATCGGGATTACTTTCAGCCCATATCCGGCCGCCGTGTGCTTCTGTTATGTTTTTTGATAAGAAAAGCCCAAGTCCAGTTCCCTTCTCAGATTTGCTCGCAAACTTTTCAAAGAGCTTTGGAAAAATCTCACTATCAATTCCACTGCCTGAATCTCTAATCCTCACGATAACTTCATTGTCTTCTTTTGCTGTAGTAATTTCAATCGTTCCTTCCTTTGTAAATTTAAGAGCGTTACTTAAAAGATTTGAGAGAACTTGCAATATCCTGTCTTTGTCTGCATCAATAATTATCTCCTTCTTTTCTCGGGCCGGTTGTATCTGTTTGTGAGAATAGGAGATTTCGATCCTTTTGCCGCTTACTTTGAGTTGATTTTCGACATCTGCTATTGCTGTGGTTATTATATCTGTCAAGTCTACATTCTGCCTTTCTAGGATTAAGGTGCCGCCTTCAATTCTTGCAACGTCGAGAATATCGGTGATGAGTGCCTGCAGACGATAGGCATTCCTGGTCAAAGCCTTTAGCATGTCGGCAGAATGTTCTCCCTGATCATCCTGTAGCAGTTCTGAGTAACCTAGTATTGATTGAGTAGGGGTTCTCAGCTCGTGTGCCGCTATGTTGATGAATTCTCTTTGCATCCTGTCGTGAGCTTCTAGCTTTTCATAGAGTTCAGATTGTTTCCATAGGCTATCGAACATGGTAACATATGACAACACCGTGGAGTTGCTGTTTGAAAAAATCGCAGAACCCACCGCTTCTATGAAAGTCTCCTTTGAATTGTCCTTCAGCTCCACCATAAGATATTCTCTTCTGTCTATAATGACTATCTTTGATCTGGCTTCGGTGGGGATAGTTGTTTTTATCTTGCGGACTTCGAAGCCTTTCTTCGATTTTATTTTCTGTTGTATTTTTTCTTCTATTTCTTTGTCAGTTGGCAACAATATTCGGATGTCTGCGCCTCGAGCGGCAGCCTCCTCTAGTGATTCAAAAATCCCAATCTTTTCCTCTCTTCTGTATGCAGTAGTCGTAGGAAGAAAAAGAAGGACCTGCTTTTTTGCTGATGCTACCAACGCTTGGTATCTCTTTTGGATTTTGGCTGGATCTTGAATAATGTCTATGAATGTCTTTGTTTCACTTTCTATTTCCTTAATTCTATCTGTAGCGATAATGCCTCTGTTCCAAAGCTCTTCAAAGATGGCGGCAAACTGTTCAACAAATGCAGGTTCACTAGTGAATATTGAACTTGCATTTAGCGATCCGCCTTTGATGCTCTCAATTGTGAGATTCATTTCTTTTCCGGACATAGCAAAGCTCATCGGCGGAATAATCGGGACATGCCTTATCTCCATCCCGAGGTTCATGAAGCGCTTGATTACTTCAAAGAGCCTGCTATCTTGATTGTCCCTGATGTTTGTAACCCATCTGATGCCTGAGTGTTTGCCATCCCTATGCAGGTCAAGTATTTCCTTGAAGGTATCAAAGGAATAATCGTGAGCATGGAGCAGTCTATCGGATACAGAACAGACCGATAACTGCATTGATCGGCGCATCAATCTCAAAGTCTCTTCAAGAATCTCTTTTGGATTTTTTATGGTCCTTGTTTCGGGACGTATGATCCTCTCTTCAAGTTCTCTTATCCTATCCTCTGCCACGACTGCCTTGCTCCACAAAGTGTCAAAAACATATTTGTTCTGTTCTACGACACTTCCAAAGCTACTATATATCAGCTCGAGTACTGGTTGTGCTTTATTGACAGTGGCAGTGGCAATATACGCAGTATCACTCACTCCAAAATTTCCTCTGGTTGCATCGAGATGACGAACCTCTGCATACTGCATTAGTTCTCTACAGTAAGAAAGATTATCCCTTGTAATTTCTGTTATCCATCTGACCTTGGCCTTTCGCCTCTTGAGATCCTCGTAACACTCCTTTATGGGCTCAACTCCCATAGCAACAGAGGGCGCTAAGGAATCTCCGCATGCACTAACGGTGTTTGCATTTGTGAAGAATAAAACTACAGCAGAGGTTGTATCCTCGGCGCCTCGTAATATCTCTGTTATTTCGAGGTCAGCGGGCAATCGCAATTGTAGTGAGTTCTATGATTACTTTAATTTATAAATATCCTGATATTACTACTAGATTAGTGCAGTATAAATTACCTCTATTACATCTAATTTCTCGAGACATCTCTGTCGTTTGAATTCGCCTGAATTTTCAGCTTCGTCTGCAGAACATGACTAAAATTAATCGCTCTGGTAATGTTAGAAATATTGATATACTTACCGACAGTTAGCTTTGGGGTTATAGAGCGCGACGATAGCTGAGGTTTTTATCAGATCCAAAATATCACAATTACAGGTATCAGGGAACAATAAAAATCAATATTATGATTAAAACCCTAAATATTTGCACATTAGCAGCAAAAGGAGACTGTTTTTTGGTTCTTTTTCGGGTCAATTGTTTCCTAATCCATAACTACATTATTGTGTTCTTGGTATCTATCTATGACAAAAAGAGAGAGTGATGAATATCATCTCAATCTTTTTCTTGATAGCGCCATTAATGATAGCAGTAGCAGTTCTGGAGGAAACATTTTTCGACAACTCAAGTCTGTAGCAAGTCAAAAAGTCGCCGATATAGACTACGAACAACAGGTAGATAGGTGGAATAAATACCAAGAGATCTTAGACAAGGTAGATAAGAAATGCAATAGACGAGCAGGCGTTAGGCTTTCAAGAAATGTAAAGCACAATGTAAAGACATTTACTGACACGGTAACAGCAGCACTTGGCATCATCGCTCTGACAGCTTTAATTTCAATGTCGGGGTCATTTACAATAAATAGCATATACGGAATAATTGGCAGTGCTTTAGCTTTGGGCTTTATTGGATGGCAGTCTTTTATCAGACTGCATCATCCGTCTATAATCAATTTCAGGTGCTCTCCCGTTTTGCATATTGACGAATTTGCTTATATGCGTCAAGCAATAAAGGGTATTCCGCCAGTTGAACATGATCCAATCGTTAGGCTTCCTGTGCTCGAAATGGATATACCAAGAGCATGGCTAGGACAGCAGGGTATGCTCAAATTTATGGAAAGTCTCAATGACCTGAAGCTAGAAGATAATGCAGAGAATGGTGGGACAAAAGGTATCCCTTAGGAGAATTATAATCACAAAGACAGAGGAAAACATAGAGAGAAGTAAAAAAAGATGGGCATAGAAAGATGTGAGAAAAGTGGTAAGGCTTTCGTCAGCCGATCAGAAGTAGAGCGTCACAAAATGTACGAGCATCCAGTGCCAGTATCGCCCTTTGAAGAAAGATCTGCATATGATGCTAGCAAGAATAACGGTAACATGAACATGTAGGATTTGCAGAAGATGACAACTAATGTAACGACTGGCAAGGTTAATAGTAATAAAGATATAACTAGAATCGGCGGCAAGCAAATCAAGAAAGTTATTCTTAGAACGTCTGCATATTAGAAAGACCAATCAATAAATTATATGTATGCAAGCAAATTCTGTAACTCTCTGTAGTCCCGCCATCCCGTTTACCAGGAAGCTATATACTCAGGGAGGCGGGGTATTCATTAGAGGAAGTGGTAAAAAGGTAGAAAGTAGTTGTAAGGAATTCAGCGATATCTGGACTAGTTGATTACCTAGGCATCATAAATCATAAAATTGTGGGAGACACCCGTGGACCTTTCATTATCCACTACTATTTTGCTTCTTAATAGTTTGCCGTCGCAATGCAAATCTGACTGCTTTTGAAGTAATACTTTGTCCCTTTCCCTTGGATACTGACTGTGACAGCACCGCAAATAAGATTCCAAGTCCTGTAGCGGAAGATGTCAGCCACGTAACATAGTTGTCAATTGCCCAGATCTGTCCTGTCCAAAGTTCTGTGACAATACGTAACGCAATAGTAAACAAACCTTGACCTGTTCCAACAATTACAAGAAACTTGCCGATGTTGACTCTATTTGCAGCAAAAAAGGCAGCTCCAAACAATACGGTAATTCCCCCAAGCTGACTCATTAATGCCAGAACACCTATCGGTGCTACTAGATATTGCCAGAAATCTCTCAGACCATCTATGGCAATAATTTGGTTAGTTATAAGATCGTAAATCTCAAGATTTGCCTTGTAACCTGAAGATAAGAATAAGATGCCTGATACAAATGCAATAGCGAGCTGCTCGCTCTGTTCCTTGTGGCACCATAGCGAAAAGTCTGCAGCCTATCGGTACAGTGGATGGGGATTCACATCTTGCTCCGGTACACTTTCAAGAGCCATCAGCAAATCTTTCATCTTGGCATAGGAGTATTTTGTGCGAACCTCGTAGGCATCAACTTTCAACCTTATTCTTCTCTTTCTGTCAAAAGATTCTGCCAACGACTTTGGAATAAAGTACTTATTTAGAGTGACAAGCCCTTTCTTGACTAGCATATAGTCTGAAACTAACTTTCTGATAAACCCTATCTTTTTGCCGTCTAGTGAATAAACGGGTCTGTGTATGAGCTTAGACCAATCAGAGAATGGGTCATTCACGTCGCGAACTGAACCCTCATAATACACATTGTTGTTGTCATCTGACATTCTGGCTTTCTTCTACATACACCATTTGCACATTTGCCCTATTATCAGTTATGTTTCTATACCTCACTACTATTACGTAGTATTTCTAATAATGGCTATTGATGATTGTTCGTATCATAGATGCTATGGCAATGGCCAATCATGGCTGGTCTTTTATCCCCCGACGGAATAAGAACCATAATTTTGGATGCTAAATAACATTTTGAACATTATTACAAGATTGAACCATCAATGTGGCAAAACATTCAGACTAATATGAATACCATCCTTGAAGCATGACAAGAGAAAAAGAGGAAGATTAGCTGTAAGGTAAAAATAGCGCAAGGCCTTGTGGTGATTGGTTTGAGAGGATAAAAGCTATCGCACTCGCGGTTGGAGGAGAAGTAAAAACAGTCGCAAGCGTGCTTTGGAGTTTATTCATAGACAGCTTTTCCTTCGGAAATATACTTTTTGATCCTTCTGCCAGGAAGCGGTTCTGCACTCATAGGATGGGTAGGCTGAGAAGTTGTTTACTCCATAACCTTTTCTACAGTTTCTGGTTTCTTGTGCCCTTTAGTCTGTCCAAAATTCAATTAGTAACTGACGGATTGCAACACATCAAAATATTGCAGGATAGTAACTCGACATTAGTCATTAAACATCTATTTCTATCCGACATCAGGAGATGAGGATATGATATTAAGCTTTAACTCTTGGAGTTTTATTATAACCTATGTCGTATCCTTTTTGCCGAAGATATTTTAAAGTTAATTTGTAAACCAATTCATCATAGTCTGCCGCTTCTAATATTCTTGCCCACGAAAGTTCGCCCTTCTTTAGAATCACTTCCGAGAGTAATTCTGTATTTTTTCTGGCTTCTTCTTTACATTGTTCCCAGGTCTTGCCATTTTTATATGCATGGACGCGAACATCGCAGCTGCTTGCCATTATTATTACTATTGGTCTGCATCTTTACCCTAGAAGCTAACAGAAACCAGTAATAATAATCATGATAGCCGGCTTGCTTCATTCTTTTCTCTGGATCTAAAAGTGATAGTATATGAGAGGTAGAAGTAGGATGTATCCAGTCGGGACCTAATTTCCCAGTCAGAGGATAGATATCAGATTCCTATATCGGAGCTCGACTAGCTCCAGTTGGTTCTAGCTTGGTTGAAAACGCTATGACTTTTTCTCCTCATTTTCTCTCTTGTGCACGCCTGGCAACCTAGCCAACCTTAAGAAGATGCCTCTCCTCTTCAAATCCATACTATTGTGTCTTGGAAAAGTTGTCATTATTGTTGTTAATAGCCCAATGGATAAACTGATAGCATTCTGTACACATTGGTCTTTCCTGTGTATGATCACAGGAGTATGTAATGTCGCTATCCGCCCCACATCGATAGCATACTTCCATTGATATAATACTATAAACTTGAGGCAGATAAGATGTATCCTCATAGCCGAAAACGGTGTCAAATAACGGGCTTTTCGACTCTAGCCTTCTTTGAAGAGATGTTAAATTATTTAGGTTTGTGCTTATAACGAAATGGAAGAATCTAATTGAGCCATAACAGCCTAGTTGCTGTCAGTTTTGTCCTAACAGCAATTGCGGAGGCTTTGTCTTCAAGCTTTTCTTGGTCGTTGTTTTTTCCCCAAGAACTCGAAGAATTGTCCTAGGGAGCCAATACTACGTTACGATAGTCAATCGCACTTGATATCAGAAAGATACCAGTTTACCCAAGGATCATATTCTATATCTCTTTACCGGGTGCAGAGATTGCACTGTCCCTCTTTCTCCCTCTCATATCGATAGGATGTGGCAAAAGGTATGATTCCTGGTCAGATTTTGCGGATTAGGACTCAGAACATGAATAGACTGTAAAGCGTGAGCTCCAAAGTTTTTGGTACTAAGGGCTTGCCATGGTTGCATTTTTGTAGTGTATCCGCGGTGCCTTCTATTTTCTTACATAGCTTGCCGTGCAAGATTGGTCGCTCTTCAAAAGACTTATGTCTATCCTAAGGTGGTTTGCGTCGCTCTGCAGGCTCATTTTCTTTTTGCAGGAGCTCCGCTACTGGCTTCTATGCAAGACAAAATTAAACCGCTAGAAGCTTTGGCGCCTTGCCAAAGGCATGTTTGGGTTTGTCAGTTTCACATTTTCTTCTCTTTTTTAAAACCAATATTTTCTCTCTCTTTATTAATATAATAACGAAATCCCAATTCTGGGAAATTAGGGGGTTATTCAGGAATATGTGCTTGCCTTAAACCTTATTGTTCTGTCTCTTGTATTGCTTTGCAATATTATCTATCCTCTCAATAGGAGTCCTTTTTAGAAGATCAGCAAAAAAAATTTGCTATAACAATCTATGACATAACAATATATCTGAAACCTAATGAATGCGGTAATGTTATAGCTGTATTGTCCTGCCATTTGAAGGCCAATGTCATCTATACTGATTTGAGTCCCTGCGGAGGAGCTGAAAGGTTAACACTTCTTACTATGTACGCATTGTGTCAAAAAGGTGTGAACTTTGATCTTACTACATCTGTTAAACCAAACATGATCAAGTTAGAAAATGCATACGGTAACAAAATCGCTTCTATTGTTAACAAATTGGAAAAAGTAAACATCCTAGAATCCCTTGATGAACCAGTTATCAATAGAATCATTGAAAAAGGCGATTATGATATTACCATAAACACACACGGGGATACGCTTCCATATTATCATCGCTCATTGTCGAAAAATAATGCCATTACATACTGCCACTTTCCTTCAGCAAAGTATCATATAGATTCAGAAAATCTTGAATATCTTCGAGATATGAAAATATCAGGCTTAACCCAAATTCATGATATTGACTGTTCAAAAAATAATGAGGGTAATATTTTCGACGTAGAGACTGAAGACAAGGTCAAGAAATATTTCAAATTTCTCAGGAATAAATATTGCAATATGATGAAAAATACTCTGGTGCTTACTAACTCTGAATATACGCGTAAGGCCATCTCTAATGCCTTCTATATTGACGCCAAAATCCTCTATCCTCCTGTAGATGTTGAGACCTTTCAAAAGATAGCATCAAAGTCCAATTATCAGAGAGAGGATATGATCCTCGTTATCTCTAGAATAGCACCCGATAAACAGATTGAAAATGCAATTGAGGTTGCAAGACTAATTAGACGCAGAGGTATTGGAAAAGGCATGATGATTGCCGGAAATTTGCATGACTATGATAATTGCTATTATCAGCAACTGAAAAAAATGATTGCTGACTATGGTCTGTCGGATTTTGTGAGCCTTCAGACGAATATCAGTTTCAGTAAACTGCTTGAACTAATGCAACTGGCAAAAGTCTATTTTCATCCTCGCATAGATGAACACTTTGGTATTTCTATAGTCGAAGCAATGGCCTCCGGGCTTGTGCCAATCGTTTCTGATATCGGCGGCCATACCGAATTTGTTCCGCCTAAATATCATTTTCATACTCTTGGTCTTGCTGCTGACCTCATAGCTTTAGCATTTGAGGAAAGGAATTCAGAAAGAAAGGCCTTAAGTGATTCTACTACTAAGTTTTCTAACTCAAACTATGTGCTGTCCCTTCATCGCATACTATCGGAATTGCTGAATACCGAAATTGCTGATACTCAGATATCGAGATCTTGAATACCTTTAAGCTTTCTTATACATTTACATCAGTTGACTACGACAGATGTTGCTAGCTAACTATGTAATGACATATCAACTTTCATGATATCTACATTCCTAGGATCGTTTATCTACAGCGTAACTCTGACATTGAAACTGGATGACATAATAGAAAAAAATGAGAACAGCTTTTTGAACAGTTCCACGTTCTGCGTTAGCCGCGGCGTACCAACTATTCTATTACTAATTGCAATGCATACTGGGCTTATATCATTCCCTCTGACAAGATTTGAATTATGCCGCAGTCCTCTGGGTTGGAGAATCAGAATTTCTTCTAATAAATATCAGCATACCACAGATCGCAGTTACTGTTACAAACATGCTATAATATACAGCAGAATCTAGACCAAAATTGTCCCACAAAAATCCAAAGACAAGATTAGCTGCAAAAAATGTTATGCCTATTATGACATTATACAAACCATAAGCCGTTCCTCTCAACTCCGATACCACATATCTTGGAACAACTGCACGGTGAGTAGGCTCTGAAATGCCCATGTATAGACCAAAGATGGCTGCCAGCATGTAGGCATAATGTATGTTGCCAGAGATTGATATCGTAAGGGCAATTGAGACGCCAAAGATCGAATAGCCTACTATCAACACTTTTTCTTTCCCCACTTTATCAGCCAAAATACCTGAAGGTATACCGATAGCAGTATGGGCTACATTGATTGTCGCATATACCAGAGGGATTAGACTATCAGCGATCCCCAATTCCGATGCTCGCAGCAAAATAAAGGAGAAATTAAAGGCTCCAATACCAAAGATACCTGTATGACTAATAGAAGAATAAAAGGTCTGTTGCCTCTTATAACACAGTCAATATTTGAAAGGATAGTTGTCCTTGCTGCCTATGGATCTCTTTATTGTCACTTCTTTTACAAAAAAACTAGAATGAGGAGTGCTATGCCGCCTGGTATCAATGAAATTAGAAATATTGATCTTATATCGATGAATTGAAGCAGTGAAAAGGCTACAACCGGGCCAATAATAGCACCAATTTGGTCAATTGTCCTATGCAGTCCAAATGCTTTACCAGATCTTGAGTCTTGAACCGAATCAGCAATCAAAGCGTCACGTGGAGCTGTTCTCAGACCCTTTCCCACTCTGTCGCCGAATCTAACTAAAAAAGCATCAATCAAAAACTGCTTGATGCTGCAAAGAAGGGTTTTGTTATAGTAGATAGGCTATAGCCAGCAATAACGAAAATATTTCTCCTTCCTATCTTATCAGATAAAGACCAGAAACCATCCTAAATGCATAACTTGTAAGCTCAGATGAGCCTTCAATTGCTCCAAGAATTGCCCTTGATGCCCCAAGTGAAGAAACTATAAAAAGTGGTAAAACTCCCAAAACCATCTCTGTCGAAAAATCTGTAAAGAAGATGACTAGACCAAGCGCAGTTACATTGCGCATTCCACCGCCGCTATGTGAATTGAGAGGAGTATCTGGTTTTATTTTGGGGTCGTCGCCAGAGGAATTCAAATCTGAATTGCCTTACATTAAGGCAAAGGATTGAGAGAAGTATAAGAGGTTGTTGCTGTATGGTTATTCTTTCTTTATCATGTTCCTAGGATCTTCGTTCCAAAATCGTTCCGTGGCCTATATGGTTCACTAGTAAGGTTTTACACGGACACAATTGTTGGAACTCATGTTAATAATAATCATCCTCCTAGTTTCTAGTAATATTTTTCTTTTGATATCATATCGTTCAGACACTTAAAATACAAAGGGCAGACTGCTATAGGCGCAGAGTCATGATTCAAAAGTAAGAGTTCTAATCTGCAAATGATATCACAAACTCTACAGGAAATGCTATAAGAATCTATCACTAGATAAATAATGATGTACGATAAGACCGATACAGCTTCCTTCATTGAGGACAATGACAGTTGTTCCCCCTTCGAGAATACGGCAAGGACCTTCTTTGAATTGGGAAGTGCTCAACGAATAGCCATTCTATACAGAATCGAAGAAGAAAAATGCAACCTAGCCAGACTTTCAAAGGATTTGGGCTGCACCATGCCAGAGGTACGTAGAAATATCATAAGACTTACTAGTAGCGGGATTGTAGATCGAGAATCTAATGGGACATTCATTCTTACTACCTTTGGCAAGACTGTCTTGGGCCAGATTCCCACACTCGATTTTCTTTCTCGTAACAAGGATTATTTTTCAGATCATACATTCTCCGCTCTTCCATTAAAGTTCATAAGAAGGATAGGCTCTTTGAGCAACTCCAAGCTTATTTCTGGACTAGTATCAGTCGATGAGAGGTTGAATGATATTTACAACAGGTCGCAAGAATATGTTTATGCCATGATCCCAGAAGTGCCAATAGATCTAATAGAGTCTATTGTTGCAAGATTGAAGAAGGTAGAGAATAAATATTTTAAATTTAGTTACATATTGTCTACTCATGCTACGGTTCCCAAAAGGCGAAAACAGCTACTTGAAGGACTAGGATTTGATGAATTGTTGAAGAAGGGGACTGTGGAGAGAAAGATGGTGAATAATGTTCTCATTGGTGTAGTGCTAAACGATGAACAGGCATGTGTCATGTTTCCTAGGATCCAGAGGAATAATACGATAGAGATAGATATGAATTCGATGTTTTATGGCGAGGACCCTGACTTTCATGAATGGTGTCTAGACTATTATCGATACGTCTGGCACAATGCGAGATCATTTGATGAAAAGGGATTAGTAGAGATCTAGACAGGGTATAAATGAGCTGTCAAAGCAGCGCCTGAAATAACACGTGTTTGAACTCTAGATTAAGATCTCCTATTCACTAATAATTGCAAAGTTTATGAAGCTCAGCCGCATCTTGTTATTTGCAGAATCTCCTGAAAGAAGAGCTGTATCAAAATCGGATTTAATTATTACTAAAAGGTCTAATTAATTAGTAGCAAAGTTTTATGCCCAAGTGTGCGTGAAATAATCTTCCAAGCTATCGCTCATGTGTTAATTTTTCTGAGGATCGCCCCATTGATCCAAGACTGTGCTATTAAGAATAGTGCTCTTCATTGGAGAAAGAATTCAGAAATAGTATCAAAGCCAACACACTTCCATTCAAGCCCGTACTTTGGTGTGTGCAGCTAAAAATTTGGATGAATCAGATCGGAAGAAAATGTATATGCTTATTAGAAAGAACCGATTGGGATGCCTTTGTACCTGTTGAGTGCCCCAACCCCTCCCTATCTTGCGCTAATTTAAAGCGTGAAAAAACAACATGCGTGACAGTAACTATCATGCATCGCAAGATTTCAAAGAATGTGTGGCAGTGCAGGCTCAGTACATATATGATATTTATGGCAGGTTTCCTGCAACTGTTCCAAGCATATTTGCCTTCATGTATTTGCAGGCGCACCACCTAGATCTCAGCTTCTATGACCATTATTTCAAGCCAGGAGCATACTTAGCTACACATGCGGAACACATGAAAACTTGGCATTGAGTTCATGAATATAGACAGCGGCATACAATGGTGAGTCCCTGTCTGACTTATCCAAGGCATTGTGGAATGCTTTGCACTCCACCGCTTGGCCCATTGCTAGCGCAATCCTAAACCATAGTATTCTCCCACCTATCTACCATGAATGCACCGCCATCAGCAGCGGCGAAGCGCTGCCGCATGTAATGAAGGCAGTTACCTAGTATCTGAAGAAAGCCGCCAGAAACATTTACGCAGGTAAGATTGGAATACAGATAAGGACGGATCAGAGAAAAATAGGGACCAAGGAAAGAGTAGCAACGAAGTCATGCTAAACTGCAGTGATCTTGGCTATTTCGACTGGTTTGGTTTTTGGTTTTATCCCGTAATGCTCTGAGAATTATGCTCGTTGAGACCCAGAGTATGCTCATAGCAAACTTACCTTCAATTCTAAACCCTATTACTGGGTCCATTGGGACATTATTTACTTTAGCGTTTGGCTGCAATGCCAGACGTGTAACTATTACGGTCAAGCTTTGCGAAAGGTATTTTGGACTTTTGTTCACGTGAATGTTGCAAGAATTACTACAATTCTTTCACGAAAAGAAAAGGTTCCAAAGACATTGGGAAAGATACATTGGTATACATCACACTAAAATGGGACGCTGCTAGCATGCAATCATGGAAAAAATAAAGAAAAGGAAGAAAAGCTCAACCAAAAAGAGCATAAATGCGAAATCAAGCTATCGAAGGAGGTCGGCTTAGATGTTTGCAAATTTCAGATGCTGACAACAAAGGCCAATTACGCACCTTGAACTTACTTCTGCCCCTGTTGTTCCTCTGCTAGCTTGTCTATCGGCTCGCCTGTTGGTAGCGGTGCATTCCTATCTACCTTATACTTCAATAGCTCAGGAAAGTCTATTCCGACTATGACATTTCTGCCTGCTGCCTACAATCTCAGATTTTGGTATGTCAAACCGATAGTCATAGTGTCCAAACACTACAATCTTGTCATCTGTTTCCTTGACCACATGTCCTACATGGTCTGCATTGTCTGTCCTTACACCTTTATTGAACAGCGACTTCGGATACTCTCTCTCGTAGGTCGCCAAATCAATGTTCTCAGTTTTTGTCCAAGGGTCTTTCGTTGCTTTGCCTGTTGGTAGCGGCTCTTCTCTGCTAACTTTGTACCTCTTTGCGATATCATACATTGGCAAGTCTATCAAAACGTTACCGCTTGTGAACCTGATTTCTGATTTTGGTATGTCGTACCTGTCATCTCCACCACCAAACACTACAATCTTGTCATCCGTTTCTCTTACCACATGTCCTACATGAGGCGAGTCAAGCGCTTTGACGCCTTTATTGAAATATTGTCCTGAAGTCATGATATTACGTTACATCGAGAGACTATTATTTAAGATAGATGGCTGCTGGGAGTTTTTTATATGAATTGAATTGACTTAGTTCATTGTCATCAAAAACCATTTAATCCCAATTAGCAAGTTAGTTGTATTTTATAAGACAAGATAAAAAATTAAGGGATTCTTAATGATGCTCTTGCTAGTTCTTTAAGGTTTTATCCATGTTGCGCTCCAGGCAAGGGAACTTTACAGTCCAGCCATGTTAGTAACACTCTGCAGTTCCCTTCAAAGCCTGCTTAACTACATCAATTAACAACGTTAATCCATCTTTAATTGGGGCCATGCAGAGGCACCGTCATGCTCGAGACGCAACAGACAATACTGACAGGCGCCACGAATGAGGACGCTAAATATTACTTCATGATATGCACTACATGCTTCTGGTGCGCTTCAGTGTTTAAGCTGCATTTGTCAAAGTATCGAGAGATCTTTCCGTGTCCCGTCTGCAGAGGAAGCAAGATAGAAACCATTCCCCTTGCAGCCAATAAAATGTACAACCTGAAACGAAGCGAAAGGCAGCAGGCTGGTGTTTGATTGTGTTTAACTGTGCGGGCTGGCAAGTTTAACTAACTAGTGACTATGGGTCGCGAGGTTTATTGCGCAGCATAATGCCAGAGATCATACCATCAGTTACAGAATCAAAAGATTTTTTCCCACCTACTTGTGGAAAGTAAGAGGAAATTCTCTTTGATCTGATAGGCTTTGGCCCACTAACACCTTACCCTTCACCAGATACACGCTTCTTTTGCTGGAGACCCCGTGGCAGTTACTGAGACGTGGACTTGACCTGTTCTTGCAACTTTGCCCAAAAATGTAGGCAATTGTATAGTGCTGTTGCTTATTGATAGGTATGGCTCATAACCCGACGGCTCAATCGTGATTGTTATCCTGGCGTCATTTATTACTTTATCTTCAGAACTGCGCACATTGATCAGGACAGTGCTCGCTTTCTCCCACTGCTATTTCCTTTTTTTCAGCCTCGAATGTTATGAACTTCACATCAGGTGCTCCTTGGCTTTGCCTGTGTTTTTCTTGTTGAGCATAAAAAATTGCTATTAGGATTACAGCAGCACCAGCAATTACTGCCAATGCAACTATGGAGATTAGCATGAGCTTATTCATTTTTTTGGGAGATCTTGCAAAAGGTGTCCGTGATGACAATGGAGGAGGCGGTCCGCTCAAACAATATAATAGCAAAGACATTGGATATAACAGATGGGTGCGCAGACCTTTCTGAATATATGATCAAGCCCAAACATCTATCATCATTGCATTTCTTGACCTACGATTACCGTGCCGCGAGATCATGATTGAAATGTCTAGCAATCATCCAAATGTTTCAACTCCATGAACGAATTAGATTCTGTATTGAGCGTTCGTCCTCTCTTTTACATGCTCAACTGATAATTAATTCTCAATTCTGAAATAATCTGCCTGTCGACTGCCCTAAAAATATGAAGAGGGGTGAATTATTTTGACTTTAAAATTGTGCCGGTGATGACTCAAAAGAGGATTCATGCTTGCATATCATTAGTGATACCAAGACTGACTGTTTGCTTCATGTATGAGTGTAGCGATAAGCGGATTATGTACCCTATTGTGTGTTCTAATCAAATGAAAAGGTCTCAGAAGAATGCAATTCATACGAAACGCATGTGACTATTGTTGACCAGATAAGTAAGAAATGGAAGACTAGCCACGGGCGCGCCGCTGCTCGGAGATCAAACAAGAGTTGCTACCTTGTGCGGTATTTCAGATGAAGAGAACTTATGGGCTCTTTGTAGCTGTTTTTAACATCTCAAGCTTCTTTGTATACAACGATTTTATATTCGCATCCAAGTCCAGTTCATATTTTGAAGCAAGATAGTAAAGTAATGCTGTTGATTCTGTGAGCTCAAGCTTTGCGTGTTCCATATTGTTCTTTTCCATGGCAAAAGCTATTTCGCCAATTTCTCTTACCAAATGGATAAAAGCAGAAGCCTTGTCATCTCTAAATTTCCTATTATAGTATTCGACTGCTATTGAACTCATATCAATTTGTATCGACGTCGGACTTCTTATAAAAACTAATCTTGGTTATATCAACACTGATCTCCCTATGCGATCAGCTAGCGACATGATATAGCAACTCTCAAATCCTTAACTAGAATGAGCTGCAGCTAACTCAATTAAACCAACAGCCAGAAAATGAAGTCAATCTAAAGGAGGAGTCTGTTAAGTGTAGGTCTGACCATCCCGTGAGGGTATCGCTATGAGAGATCTATGCTATAAGAAAGGAGAAATCTACTGAAGTATGTGAGATCCTGCTTTTATCTCTTATACTACATTTTATCTCAACAAATGATGAAAATCTATAATACAACTTGTAAAAAAAAGGTACCAATTATGATTTACCGAACATCTCTGACAACGACCCTCTGCGCTTTGGTTTTACTCAGCATGTCAGCAAGTTTTCTGCTCTCTTCGGTACTACAGACATCATTTGCTCAATCTTCTTCTTCCACCGCAGAGATCCCATTAAGTCAAGACCAAGAAGGACAAATAGGGAATCCGCTTGCACAAATTGATGCTGCTCGCCAACAGTTTCTCTCGGCATGGAACAACAGTGCTTTTACTTCCCAATTTGATGTTTTCATAGCAGAAGGAAGTAACTCAGGTTACGGTATATACAGAGAGCATGTTCCTGCCAATGTCTTTAGACCAGGCGAAACAATGGTGCTGTACGTAGAGCCAGTAGGATTTGGTCATCAACCAATTGCGGATACTAGTAGTCAAGATGGAGGCAACAATACAACTCCCAGGTCGCTTTACTCGATAAACATGACTGCAGACTACATCATATCTGACTCAACTGGATCTGAATTGCAGACCCTTGAAGATTTGCCAGCAGCCAGTTTAATTTCTCACAGACAGAACACGGAATTTCCCCTGACGCTGACACTTTCCCAGGAGCAGCCATTTCCTGTTGGTGACTATATCATAACATATGTCATCACTGATGAAGTGTCAGGACAGAGCTTTCAGATAGAAAAGAGGATAACAATAGATGATAATGCTATCACCGGCGCATTGCCGCTTGCCAGACATTAATAATGATAACTCTATGCAGTCCTTTTTACCGGAGGATCAGCTTGAAGAACGATCTCAGGCATTGGAAACATAGCCAACTTTCTAGCTTATCTTTCAGTTAATAGTAAGTGTGTAGCATGGCAGCTATAACCACTTGCTTTCAAATAGACAAATCACGTCTGGAGATGTTAGAGAAGCAGACGCAGAGCTACAAAAAAGGAGGAGATACGTTGCTATGAGTAACAAAGATGGACAGATCTTTAACTCTGAAGAATTCAAGGCTCCGCAGCGTCAAATATGGGATAATGCTGCAGAAGGATCGCATGCCTGGTATCTTTAGGTTTGAGAGAAGACGATCATGTGAGTTAGTAGCAACTTTTAACAAGGCTTGATGTGTCCACGATGGCAGACAGAAAGAAACATCGACTTTGCATTCATCTACAATTTCCACATTTTCATGATGTGACCTCTTATCTCTAAGTCATATCATGAATAAGCAAAACCTGCATAGCCTTTGCCAATCTTTAGACTTGACAGTTCTAATATTTGCACGAAGCGAAAAAAAGTCAGCCCTTCTAACGAAAAATTAGCTGTCGGCGAGTGCTTTTTCTAGTTCTTTAATCATTACAGACATGCGTATAGGTTTTCGCATGACCCCTATAATGCATCGCCGTTCCATGAGGTGATTAACTACCTCTTGTTCTAATTCGTAAGCGCTGATGAGGAATGTCTTTACGCCATTTAGCTCGTGTATCTTACAGGCTACAATATCTCCTAACATGTCCCCAAGCTTATAGTCAAGGAGAAGTACGTCTACTTTCTTTCCTTTGTGCCTCTCTTCAACGAATTTCTCTATACAACCCTTTCCCGATTCTACGGCAAGAACATCATAGGCGGGCTCCAGAGCAGATTTGAAAAGGTAAAGCAGGTCTATCTCATCATCACAAACCATCACCGTCTTACGCTCGGACAATCGCTCTCATAAGTAATCGCGCTACTAGTAAAAGTTATCCTGTCCAAAATTAGAAGGTACTGTATACGGTATTTTTCTAGAACATTTTGAGGATTTAATTTATCTACGCGTACTACTTCTCAGTCCTTCATTGTGACTGTTACACTCTCAAGAAACACCAGAAGCATCTTACTTCTTGTACTAATTGGTGCAATAGCAATCGGTCTTTCAATTGCATCATATCGGTATTCTGCTTTTACTGCAGAGGAGATAAGAAAAATCGGTGCCCAGGATATGAGGTCTAATGCAGAAATAGAAGCGCATGATATAGCAAACATTTTAAACAATAAGGTAGATGCTGTTCGCAATAATCTATTACTGCTTTCTGGCCTCCCTACCATACAAAATCAAGATGTGGAAAGTTCAAAGAAGTTATTCTCTGATGCGCAAGAAACTACTAGTAATACTACTTCAAGCTACTTCTGGCTTGACAGAGATGGTAAGTTATTGTGGGCCAATGCATTTGATAATCAAACAATATATGACCAGTATGCAGGCGACGATAGAAGTTATAGACCTTATTTTTCTGAACCTCGAGATACCCTGAGGACATACTTTAGCAGCCTAATAGAGTCTGTTGACGGAGTGCCACGACTGTATCTTGCGCATCCTATAGTTTTGAACACCAACGAAAATGATAACAACAGCACTAACCGAATTTTCAACGGAGTTGTAGTTTCAGCGATTGACCTTGACGAATTTGGTCAAGTCTTACAAAGCCAGCTATCTACCAAGTATGGAAGCACCCTTGGAATGATGGACAGAAATGGTATGATTTTGTACTCTAGCAATGCTACATATATAGGCAAGGACGTTTTTGGAGATGAGTTTCAATCTGTTATTCCAGTAGAAATAAGAGAGACATTCAATTCTTTTCTACGAGATTCGCTTGAAGGAAGTGCTGGGTCAGGAGACCTGACTTTTCAAGGCACTACAAGCACAATTGCATATGAGCCAGTCTCATTTAGCGGAGACAATTTTGCAGTTGTTTACATTGTGGCACCTCACAATATCCAAGGAGCTGTAGGATCCTTAATCGACCGGCAAAGGGATTTCAATTTGATTGTAATAGGATCAATAGGGGCCTTTGCAGTTGGTATTGCATATCTTGTTCTCATTTGGAATAGAAGGTTGTCTGGAATCGTCAAATCAAAGACAGCAGAGCTCGAGCAGGCAAACAAGTCACTACAAGAAGCTCTTGAACAGCTCAAAGATCATGACAGGATGCAGCGTGAATTCATCAATGTGGCAGCACATGAATTGAGAACGCCGACGCAGGCTATCATAGGCTATTCAGACCTCTTTTACCTAAGACCTGAAAGCAAGGAAGAAGCAATAAAGGCAATCGCTAGAAATGCAGAGCGCCTTGAAAGACTAACACACGATATCCTTGATGTCACAAGAATAGAAGGACATAGACTTGATCTTAATAAGGAAAAGTTCGATATATCAGAAGTGGTTGCTTCTGCAATCGAGGACACTAAGAGAAGAGTAGACGATAAGGGCAGTATCAAATTTCAATATACTCCAAGAAAGATAGTTGTAGAAGCCGACAGAACGCGAATTAGTCAAGTTGTCTCAAACCTTTTAGGCAATGCTGTCAAGTTTACAAAACAAGGGATGGTTTACATTTCCGCTGACATCAAAGATGGACAAGCCATAGTTTCGGTTAAGGATAACGGCGCTGGGCTTGACCCCGAAATTATGTCAAGGCTTTTTACAAAGTTCACAAGTAAATCCCAGACAGGAACTGGCCTTGGATTATTCATATCTAAAAGCATTATCGAAGCGCATGGTGGTAGAATTTGGGCTGAAAACAATAAGGATAGTAAAGGTGCAACGTTCACCTTTAGGGTGCCCTTAGAGGCCTGACCCCGTTTGAAGCTACGTCGCACCAACCTTTATAATTCCACCTCTTTTATGCTGCAATGAGAAAAATTTTTACTGCACTTCTTATTGATTAAGCTCTCCCCCGCCTTAGTTGACTCAACTTCGCATTCCTGCAATTCCTAATCTAGTTTGGAATAAACTTTGGTGATTGGTTTCAAGGTTTCTTTGCGAATGTCTTTTTCTTCCATATCTCTGTATGTACTCTTGATCCATAAGACTATTGAACATTAGATCTCTGGATGCACCAGATCTGCTGTCAGGTAAGATCCTATTGTTTCCGCTTTTATGACGGTCTGCAGTTGCCGCTACTGGCGTTGTAGATCTGTTCTGATTCTATTTCATTAGGTTACTGTTACTGCTCCTCCCTCGCCAGATCTAGAAGAAACTAAACCAATATTCTTTTATAGATTTGTTTGTATACTTATATTCTCTGATATTGTCTGAAAACAAGGAGAGAGAAAAGGAACTGGAGGCAGTAGGTCAAGATCCTTCTCGTAGCAGTCGAGGGCGAATACTCGTTATAGATGATGAGGAAGATATCACTTTCTTTTTAAAAGAAGCACTGGAGGGTTCTGGTCGTTTCGAGGTTGTTACATTTAACGATCCATTGTTAGCGCTTTCTAGCTTCAACAACAAAGACGACAAGAACAACTTGCCTTCAGCATATGACCTAATATTGCTTGATATCAAAATGCCAAAGATGGACGGCTTTGAGCTATATCAAGAAATTCAAAAAAGGATTGACACTACTGCTGCTGGCGGCGGTGGCGGCAGGAGTAGGGATGATGATAATGATCAGGGCAAGAATGGCAAGAAAACCAAGATATGTTTCATGACAGCCTTCGAAGTATACTATGAAGCTTTGAAGGAGCTTTTTCCTGATACATATTCATCCATCTGCTTTATTAAGAAACCTTCCTCTGCACAGGATTTGATTAAAAGGATAAGTAGGGAGATATGATATCATTTTGTCTATTGAACGGTCAATTAAGAAAAAACTGATGCGAGAGTCACATGAACAACCCAAAAAATTTGCAACAGAAAAAGAGGCAGATAGTTGTCGCCGAATTCTTTGATTGGGTTATAGCACGTAGATGGTAATGTAAGCTAGATGCCTTACCTTCACACCGCCATAATTTTAGTCCTCTCATGCCTTAACTAAGTGCATGACGATAAATACAAGGATAGCATCAAGTGCCTGGTAAAACGTTAGGAGTAACATCAGCGACAGCAGGAATCCTGATTGATTGTCTGACTGTAAGAAAGTTTCATATCTACAATACTGTGATTGGCTTTAGTAGTGAGGCAAAGTTGGTATACCGACAAGTATTCTATCGGAAAAGCTCGTTTTCTATAATTTTGACAGCTTTTCACAGGCAGCTGTCAAATAATAAAGCTAATTCCTCCTCGACTGTCTGTGAAAAGTGTTATTTCATAGAAAACCTAACAATATCTGATGAATGAATATCTTTCACCCAAGAACGGCAGCAGCCCTAATGTCAACAGGTACATATGCGAGGAATGCGGCAACCCATTTTTTACGTTAGAGGAGTACATTGAACACTATAAGCATCTTCACCCTAGATCAATAGGAACGGCGATCACCTGAAGAAAGAACAAAGAACAAAGAATAAAGAAAGACAAAAATGATAGGTATAGCACGAAGTACCCCTGAGTTGGTTTCTTAATTTTCTGATCTCTTGATTCGCGGATTCTTGCATGAAGTGGTTCATGGGCTGCTAACATACAATCTAGCTGGATACTTTTTCACTTATGCCTCTACCAGAATCTCGTTGCAATCGTTGTTCGTTCTTTGTAGTTCATATGTCTAGCCACTATCAGGCCAGCTCTTTGATACGCGATACTGAAAGCAAATAATGACGATTGGGTATCAGATGCGATCGATCTAGATACGTGTAGTCGAAAGCCTATTCTGTCTTGGTAATAAGCGACCGCAGCTTGTTCTGCATGTCCGGACTCTGGATTTCGCTTTCTTTTAAATTGTGTTCCTGTGTGCCATGCTCTTTCGCTCTCTGAAGAACCTCTTCCTCTGTATTACCTGTCATAGTGTGCGAGCAATCAAATCCCACTTGTCGGCATTCCAATTTGTACATATAATCAGACACCTGAGGATTTTTAGAGGAATCATCATATAAGAGTAATGAAATTATCTTATGTCAAAGATTTAGTCGGTTGAGTTATCAACTAATGCGACTACACATTCCTCTGATCCGTTTCTGATTCAGTAGCTCCTCATCTTGCAATAATGTACAGAAACGGTTAAGTTCTTTACCGTTTACAATCGAGCTAATGAATTCACATAGTGGAACGAAGGATAACAACATTAGAAGAATCAATGCTACAGCTGCCATACCTATGGCGGGGGCCATAATTACTGCGGCATTATTGCTGTCAGGACTATCCCTCATTACTAGCTACCAGCCAGTAATAGCACAGGAGAACATGACGGGTGGAGGCGGTGCTACTACTACTGATAACGCTACCAGCACAACGGGCGGAAATGCTACCATGGCTACTGATGCAGGCGAGGTCGCAGGGGGAGGAGCAAATCAGTCGACATCAGACGTAAGAATGAATATCGAACAAGCACAAATGGCATTACAGAATAATGATACCCAAAGTGCCAGCATGTACTTGGATATGGCCATCAGTGCATTAGGTGGCGGTACACAAAGTAACATGACTAGCAGCACGGGCGGTATGACTAACGCCACTACAGGCGGCGGCAACCAGTCAGCAGGCGGCGGCGACGACCCACTCGCAGGTATATTCGGCGGACAATAGAATATCAAGAGACAGGGATCCTCTCTCTTTCTTTTGATCCCTCACATTTTTTTTCTACATATTTGACATGAAGGCGATCTATACTAGCGTTTTTTTTGGCATCCATAGTTAGCAGCTGGAAATTAGTCGGTGCAATTAATCTTGAAAATATGGTTCCATGCTTCATAGATCGAGACTGTATTTTTATGACTCGATCGCATCTTGATCATAGTCGGTTCGGGTTTTTTCTGCCATTGCAAAAAACACATCTAGGCAAATGATAGCCATGCATACTCTATCCAGCGATAAAGGATGTAAAAATAGATGTTAGCGAGAAGCCATCGAACTATCACGTGCAAGAATGTGACTCTGATTGTAGACTTCGGATATTCATTGATATGCAATTTTTTATGACCATTCAAGAAAAGAGCTGTTACAATTAAGGGGGCCATTAGGTATAATTAAAAATCGAATCACGATGATATACATAAAAGTATAGTTTTGGTTCTTTTCCTTTTTGTGCTCTCATAAAGCAATAGATGTCAGCCAGTAATACTATATTATAGATGACGTACTATTACTCATGGAAGCACTAAGCCCACTGACGATAGAGATGCAAGAGGAGCAAGAAGAGAATATTCCACATCCGAGCGTATGTCCAAAATGCGGGAGGACTACGAGATTTGGCGGCCGCTGTGAATGTGAACAGATATTTTGGTAGGACAAATAGCTGATAGAACGACTGGACAAGACAAAAGAAACCGCGAATTAGAAGATGCAGTGGGATATCTGGTTGTTGCAGAATACCCGGTCACTTAGTGCAAACAAAAACAATTGACAGGATACACTGTGGCACTACGGAAATGGCCTGGGTAACGACATTTCTGCCTTTGTTATTTGGTCTAACGAAATATGTATAGGATTCTTTGTATTGTTAAATGTCAATAAGTTAAACATATTGCTAAAGGTTATGGCTCGTTTATTGGATTAGGCTTTGAAAGGAGCTAGTATACAGATCAACAGTTAAGATACGAAAATATACTGAGAAGAACAAGAAATTCAGTATAGATGCTGATAGTTTCAGCTTGTAAACGTTATAAACCTTCAACTTCCCATTCTCTGCATAACTGATTCAAAAGCTGCCATACAAGAAGTAAATATGGCTACGGCATGTCAATCGGATAACTATTGTTCGAGATATAGTATAAGACAGAGAGAAATATTAGAATTTTAATGCAGCCTGCATAGGTGAAAAAGTTGTAATTATAATGAGGCGTCAAACGGTATCGAGGCAGAACTATACACTTTTGCCATTATCTAGAAGATAATAATACCTCTCTAAGGGTACAATATTGCTAACACCTATTTTTACCATAGAGTGGATGATTTAGTCAAATGAGTGACAAACCAAATGGCGATCCGAAAAAGTCTGCGGAAAGAGTAGTTGAGCATAATGAAAAATTTAATGTTCCAGTTCAGACAGAAAAGGAAGAGGCACAAGTCTTTGGAAATGCCTCACCAGAAAACATAGCCCATGAGAAAGAGATCCGTCGCAAGAAAGAAGGCCTTGATTAATTAACTGCAGCCTCATTACACCCTGCCGCTACACCAAATGTCATATTCCACTAGAGTCTTGCAACAAGAGAAAGGTCATCTTTGAAGGTTATGCCTTTTCAGATTGTGACAAAGCATGATTGGCATGCAGTCGGTTAATGATTCTTTTTTGCCTGGGCCTCTCACCATTTTAGACTTATTCGAAATCATGTTCATTCTTTTCTAGGCATGACGCAGAGAGGACAATAGTTCCACTGTTTGATCTGGCGCGACACGATTTTGATGTACGGAGGAACAGGAACAGATGCAACTCTATCCCATGATGGGTATACAGATGGTAAAAGGATTGGATAATCAAATGTAAACCATTTAAATTGTGATGTTGCGCATGAATAGGGGAGAGAGATAATTGTCAAGTTGAAAAAAAAGCAATACAACACAGGTAATAACAGAAATAATAATAATAATAATAAGACCACACAAGGGCACAAAGGGGTTCCAACATCGCTGGACGTACGGATCATCGAAGAACTACTGAATGATGCTTATGTCTCTTCTACGAATATATCAAAAAAGCATAAAGCTCCTCTTTCTACAGTTCAAAGAAGAAGGAAATTTTTGGAAGATACCCTCTTGACAAGACGCTATGAAATTGATCTTAAGAAACAAGGTTTCCGGATTGGAGAACTCACTGTATTTCCTGAAAATGGGGCAAGTAGAGCAATTGCTACAGGGATCTTTTCAAGATACTCGAATCACATTCTTTCTATCAGCATGAAGATTGATGGGTCCATAATCTTGGCAGTATTGGTTTACTTTAGAACAACTAATGAAATACATGAGATGATGGAAGGCATTCACTCTATGTCCGGCGTCGAGAATGTCAAGTTTGCAGAGACTGTCGAGATAATGCGCGATAAGAGAAATGGAATAGCGAAGACGGTAGCGCGTTCAATGGGTAAATGATAGATAATTAACTATTAAGAAGGCAGGTGAGTGTGTGGTCCTGCTTTATTTGAACAATTAGACGTATAATTATATTAGGCATTTAATCCACCAATGTTATAGTTAAATCTGAACCGGTCTGGAAACGAATACTAGTGAGCACCAGCTCGTTTTCTTTTTCAGGAATTAAACTAGGATCTTTTTTCATGAAAAAAAGTAAGAATGCGTTCTAGTAGATGTTATGTCTAGCTTTATTTATGAGGCGAACTACCATCCCATTTAGAAAGATGATGCGATTCCCTAAAATGGTGGCAAGCAATGAGCAAAATCCCAAGGTGTTTTCTCAGCATACATATGACGTCTTCATTACTATCCCGGGCAGACAATCAGCTCTGAGAAAGGCGCTGCATTTGCTGAGGTATTTTCAACATCGTAATAATGTGCAAACTACTATTCAGAAAATTCAAGAGGACAGCTTATTTCCGGACATTGCAAAGGTGGTAGAAAAGATTGAAGACCCGAGATAGCACAGAGATAATTAGCTTGATTCTTCAGTCTGTCGAACATCAGCCGCTTACACGCTCTAAGATCATGTATCAAGCCCTTCTCAATTTCAAGCAGGTAATTGATTACGCTGGGTTTTTGACAGATGAAGGATTGTTGAGCTACCTGATGGCGAATAGGAAATTTGCTATAACGAACAGAGGCAAACAATTTCTAGAGCTATTTAAAGAAACTAACAAGTTGCTTACAACACGCTGTGATGATACGACAGCCAACAATCAGGTACAAGATGAACATTATCCGGTGACATTGAATGAATAACAGTACCTAATAATAATGACAAGAGGGTCTTTACATGTGGATGTACAGTAGAATGGTCTTTGGACATAATCAAGTTCACTGACTGTATAGCGCATTCAGAGAAAGAGACACTAGAAACATAGTGTGCGATAACGATAAATATTTGCTATTAGGATACTGATCTTTTTATGATAGCAGATTAGATGAAATTTTTCTCATGCTTGAGCTAAACTAGCAATGGATTGATTGATTAATTGAATCTATGTGCGAAAATCTTTCCCATTCTTTTTTCTTCTTCTTCCTTCCTCTGCCAGATATGGAATGAGCGACTAGTTAAACTCTAAAAACTGTCCCTGCATTTTTAATCTCTGTCTAATATCTGTACAGGGCAGACCGTTACAAGTTGCTTAAAATTTACTGCATCTTGATGGCTACCTACTATTGATCCATAATGCATCGGAATAGCTAGTTTTTTTGGCTTTATCTTTTCGTTTACCGCTTTAGCTGCTTCTTCTGCAGTCATGACGTACGTGCCCGATACCGGGTACTAGAGCCACGTCGGGTTGTGTGGTACTCATTTCCGGAATATCATCGGTATCGCCACTATGGTATATACGCATCATGTTCAAAGTCATGATAAAACCAACCTTTCCGTCTGCTTTTGGATGGAAATGCTTGTTGGTATTGTATGCTGCTACAGTCTCTATTGGGATACCCTGAACAATGACTCTCTCGCCGGGAACAACTGCTTTCGTCTCTGCCGCCAAGACATTCTTTAGCTGATCAGTACACTCTTTGGCGGCCACGATCGTGGTATTATTGCCTATGATGTGTCTGATGTCGTCCATACTCAGATGGTCGAAATGATTGTGAGAGATAAGAATAATGTCAGCATCATTTTTGTTATGATAGAACGCCGAAATCTTGTAAGGATCGATGTAAATAATCTTGCCTTCCACTGTCAGCTTGTAGCCGTCATGGCCAAGCCACTGAAACTTTACGCCATTAAAGTCCAGCATACTACCTCTACCATTTTTTGCACCACGAATTTTATTTAAAGATGATCCTTGGGATTGATTTTAGGATTTGCTATAATAAGATTATCCTTGCTGAGGCTCAGTACTAGAACTTGATTGGCTATGAGCCTGCGTCGAAGGTTGGTGTCTATCGTTGCCACCGCACATTTTTTTGCCATCGCATACTCGATTATGGAGTCATCGACATGCTTTGCACGTGCAACAGTTACTTTGGTGAACTTTGCTCTTCTGAGCTCAAGGGCTGTTTTTGCAAGATGAGACCTCTTGGGGCCCGCTTTTTTAGCTAGCCGCTCTAGCTCAGCCTCTGCGATGTCAGGGACTAAAAATTCAAGTCTTCCCAGTTGTGACTCGATCTTCTCAACCCGCTTTATGGGTTTTGAAACAAGGACCATCAGAAAGCTGGTATCACATAGAACTTGCATATATTACGTGGCTATTC
This sequence comes from uncultured Nitrososphaeraceae archaeon, assembly GCA_963786915.1. Taxonomy (GTDB): domain Archaea; phylum Thermoproteota; class Nitrososphaeria; order Nitrososphaerales; family Nitrososphaeraceae; genus Nitrososphaera. Next base: position 113,987 of record CAWBAU010000002.1, on the reverse strand, counting down.
CTGAGCCAATTAGACGCCATCTTTCAGCTATTCTCCTGCTGATAGCGACTCTGCTCTTGGGCATCAGGCATACCGGCTTTTTCAGCTTCACTTCAACCTTGCTGTCCCTGACGTTTGTAACGTAGCCACTGGCCGTGGCTGTTCCGATGTTGAGTCTGATTGGCTCTTTTGCCTTAAGGGGTTCAACCTTGACCATTTCCGCAGTGCCAACTGCAGTATCGAAAAGGACCGCTTCTATCATAATATCTTCTACGTCTTTTGGCAGCGTCCCAGGCTTACCAATTACAGAGCCAATGAGGGTGTCGCTTTTTGTAAATGTCGGGTCAAGCTTGGTGCCTATCGCAACAAGCCCGCCTGGCCTGACAGACTTGACAAGACCGGCACCAGTGCCAAGCGTTGATACCTGAGAAACGATCGGATCATACTTACCCTTTTTTTCATCAAAAACACCCGGACGGATCTCTATTTCATCTGCCATGTTAAACTGACCCTGCACTAGAGCGCCGCCAATGATGCCGCCTTTGACGTGCTTGATTGGGGTTCCCGGCTTGTTCACATCAAATGAACGCAAGACATGCATTATCGGTTCAGCGTTCTTTATGCGTGCTGGAGTCTTGATAGTTTTTTCGATGGCTTCGATAAGTGCATCGATGTTGAGCTTATGCTGAGCTGATACTGGAATTATCGGCGCCTTTTCTGCAATGCTTCCATTGACAAAGTCTTTGATCTGTCTATAATTGTCAAGTGCTTCTTGATATTCAGTAAGATCTGCTTTGTTTTGTACAAGAACGATCTGCTGTATGCCAAGGACAGAGAGAGCAAGTAGGTGTTCTCTTGTTTGCGGCTGCGGCACCTTTTCGTTAGCCGCCATTACCAAAATTGCCCCATCCATCAAAGCGGCACCTGAGAGCATATTTGCCATTAAGCTTTCGTGGCCAGGCGAGTCGACAAAACTCACTACGCGGAGAAGTTCACTCTTTCCTCCGCAGTTGGCGCATTGGGGTTGAGTGCTATAGCATACAGGTGCAGGGCATTGAGGACATTTGTAAAATGCAGCATCGGCATATCCAATCTTGATGGTAATGCCTCTTCTAAGCTCTTCGCTATGAGCGCTGGTCCAGACTCCTGTGATGGCTTCTACAAGAGTCGTCTTGCCATGGTCAACGTGGCCTGAAGTGCCAATGTTAACGGATGGCTGATATCCATATTCATTGATGTACCAATCTGGCAGGGTCTCTTTCCAATGCAACAATTAGTATCGTAAAATTCCCGGAGATATTAAGGTACGGAACTATGTCTTTTCATTTGCTGGCTCTGCATTTGTCCCGCTGCTTTCGACGGCTTCTTGTTTTTCTGGCAACATGCCTTCAATTAGCATTGAGTTGAGCTGATAAATTTCTTCTGTCACCATGTTTCCTCTTACGAGTTTTCTAACTCTATCTTCATTTCTGTTACCCACACCCGTTGAAAGCAGGACATATTTTTTGACGCCCCCGTGGACATCGGGCCGCATTGGAGTGCCAGCCCTGTCGCTACCGCCGGTTATCTTTAACTTACCACCAGCTACTCCAACAATAGAAGAATCGATGATGCTACCTACCTTTGTCCCCAAAAGTGGCTGGGCTGTCCTATCTTTAAGCTCTTGTGCAATGCTCCTCCCTTTTTTGTCTGAGACTATCAGTTTGAACTGAGCCAAACCCAGAAATCAAGCATATTCAAGGTTTAATTAATCTTTGGCCAAAAGTGTTATCTTCTCCTACATGCTGTATATACAATAGGGAGGCCTTTTTCCAGTGAAATTACAAATCAGCAGAAGCTAGAAATGTCAACTTTCAAGGTTTGGGTCATAAACCAGAAGCAGAAGCATTTCAAAAGGAAATTAATCATACATACATATACAACAAATCATCCCGTAAATCGATAAAACAGTTAAAAGTTATTGGTGAGAATTGGTACTGTTGGAAGAAGAGCAAGAAGTTGTTGACTGCCCCCGCTGCGGGTTTGAAATGAAGCACATGCAAGCCTGCCATATGGTCTGTACGAATTGTGGTGGACATTTGGACTGTAGCGATAAAGGCTTAACGTGGTAATCAAAACGGATTCCTATCCCAATTCATCTGAAAGTTGTCTGAAATATCAACTGCCTTGCCCTTCATTATCTCTATGTAGTCGTCATATAACGCGAAGAAACCGCAATGTCTGCATCTTACTTCAGTCATCTCATCATTGACCTCTGCCTTCTTGGCGCAATCAGGGCATTTTGCTTCTAGCATTGCCGTAACGTCGGATTACGTATGTATGCATTATTAATAAACAATGCTCGACAAGGAACCCTAAATTGGAAAAAAGATAACATTAAGGCATATCTTCACTTTGAAGGTCGTCTGTCCTAACATTGGATCTGATATTTTGCCTTTGGCATTTCCAGCATTTAAAGCTGAGATTGATCCAGCATATGTCCTATTTTCAGGGATCAATTGCTCAACTTGCATATGACGGCTGTATTTAACGGATAGAATCTAGGCATAACATGCGTTGTAAGAAATTACACATGGCAAAGCATACAATGAATGCAATTCTGGACCAGTTTAGTTTACAAAAAGATGCATCAAAGATTCACCAACAAGATTCATCTGCCAGCAGAGGCGGCAGCAACAGTAGTTGTTCTTCATGCAATTTTTCTTATCCCTGTAGTAGGCGGAACGTTAAAAAGCTTAATGAAGTTATAAAACTGTTCTCAAAAGAAGCAATGTCTCCATAAGATGAGATCGTTAATAAACTGTCGCTGCCTTTAGATTGCTGTTTGACAAAGATCGGCAATGCCTATAGGCGTTTCCATGGGATGGTATCGAATAGGCCCACCAACTTTAGCTGGGTTACAGAGGGCGAGCTGGCCGGCTCCGGGCTGCCGGTTACCCCGGACGAGTTCCAATGGCTTCTTGATAAAGGCATCAACTCTATAGTCACCGTAAGAGAAGTTCCACTTCCTTCCCAATGGTTAGACGGTGGCAACGTCGATTATTTGCATCTAATGGTGGAGGACTATGGTGCGCCAACGATGGAAGTTCTAGATGAAACCGTAAATTACATCGATAAGAATACTCGGAGCGGAAAGCCAGTATTGGTTCATTGTGCTGCTGGGAAGGGGAGGACAGGTGCGGTGCTTGCAGCATATATGATAAAAAAGGAGAATCTTACTGCAGAGGAAGCGATAAAAAAGATAAGGCTTCTGAGGCCTGGTTCTGTCCAGTCGATAACACAGGAAACCGCGCTGTCTATGTACGAAAAGTATCTGAAGGTTAAGAAGGGAATGAAAGATAGCTATTCTGGTACGGAGTCTGCTATGAGCTGACCATTCTGAACCTTCACAAAGAGGAATCGGTTATCCTTGAAGATTAGGGTAAGCTCACCTTTCTTTTCCTCAACGTCGAGCAATTCCTGTCCTTTTATACCATCAAATTTGACCATTTCAATTATAATGCATAATTAGATCTATTTAGATTTAATTAGTCTGCTAATATTACTCGTCAATCTAGTTTTCAATTCGTAAGGAGCAATGGTACATCTCTCGTTTTGTTGTCCAACTTGGCAATTGCCCGAATCTAAGGACATATATATTGTCTACTTTCGAAAGCTTGACAGTATGAATCAATCATGGTTTTATTATTCAGATCCCACTCGTCGAATTTATTCAACAGATATTTTGAATTCTCTGCCATCAATCTCGACGCCCTTGTAGGTTACGTTCGAAACACCCTCTTCTGATAAAACCGCAGTCTTCACCCGTACAAGATATATAAGTTCATCCTTCATTGCCGACAGAGTTGTGATTTCGTCTCCTGCCAGTCCAGCAACGTAGGCGGCATCAACTGTGTCAGTTGGATTGTATTTCCGCTCTTTACGCAGCTGTTGGAGCTGTCTTGCAAGGTCCCTCAATAACCCTTTAGCAATCAAGCCCTTATCGCGGACGCTAGAAACGAATACCACAAGGCCATCTCTTTCAGAGCATGAGTATCCATCTAACGGCCTATATGTAATCTCTACATCGGAAGGTGAGATCTTGATTGTCTTGCCGTTGTTGTATGTAAGCAAGTAGCCCTCGGATTTTTGCAAAGTGTGGACAATCTCGACCTTATCAACTCTCTCAAATGCTTCGACAACTATGTCGATCTCTGCCTTAACCTTAGGCGCAATACTCCTCCTAACAAGTGACACGCAGACAGAGATTGGCATACTTCTATCAAGAAGGTTAGATACCTTTTCAAGTTGAGAGCCGGTTGCTATCTCTACTAGCGTGTACTGGCTTGCGTTGAGTTGGTTCTTGAACACATCAGAGATTGCTTCCGTCTCAAGGGACTTCAAATTCTGACCACAGATAATAACATCCTTTACAGGCCAGCGTCTCTTAAGGCCAGCAAGGTTCCTTGCTGCGTTTGCAAGCGAGACTATCTCTTTTATCCTGTCAAAAGCCGATTCGACCTTGGAGTTTACTAATTTCTCATCAAGCCTCGGCCAGCTTTCAAGCAAGACACTTTTTTTTCTATTGAAACAAGTGATGTAGAGGTAATCAGTTATGAATGGAGACAGAGGATGAAGCATTATGTTCAGCTGCATCAATACATGGCCTATCACTGAGTATACAGCAAGTCTCCTTTCAAGGTTCTGAGGGCTGTCATCCCAGATTATGTTTCTTGTTATTGGAACATAGGTTTGACTCAGATGATTAATGACAAAGGCATCCATCGCTTTGGCAGCCTCGTGGAACCGGCAATGATCCAATGCCTCAGTCACTTCTACCACTAACCTCTGCAGCTTTGACAGGAGCCAGACTTCAGTTAACTCAAGAAGGTTATTTTCCATTATCCAGTTTAGCGTATGCTTTGTGTGATCGAACCGGTCAAATTCACTGTTTTGCTTGAAATATACGTGTAGGTTATGAAGTGTGCTCAGTATCTGGTAGGGCCTAGTTTTCATTTCATCAATGCTAAAATTTAGCGACTCGATTGGGGATGACTTCCACATAAAGTACAACCTTATTAGGTCTACAGGATTTTCAGTCAAAAGGGCGTCAGCCTCAATAATGTTACCAAGGCTCTTGCTCATCTTGTTACCCTTTTCGTCAAGGACATGCCCCTGAAAAAGAAATGATCTGAACGGTGCGACACCTGAGTGGTTCATGATGACATTTTCCATCAGGAGAGTGTAGGCCCATCCTCTTGTCTGGTCGATGCCCTCTGTCAGAAAGGTAGCAGGGATCAAATCTGTGTATTCCTGATCGGTAAGCGACGCATAGGGCGCAGCACCGCTATTGTGCCATGTGTCAAGTACAAATGGCTCGCGCTGCATCATTGCTCCACATTTTTCGCATTTTATTTTAACCCTATCAATCCAGGGGCGATGAAGTTCAAAGTCAGGCCCGTCAGGTAAATCAAGTGCCTTGCTTATGATCTCTCTTCGTGAGAAGAGGAAGTCTTTGTGAGAACATTTGCTCACAACCATACGGGAAGGGGAGTGCCCCAGATCCGCTCCCTCGATATGCACCAAGGGTGCTGCTCTTTAATGATTTCTATGAATCGGTTCTTTGGCGGCTTAAAAAAGTACTCTGCATTCTGCGCAGCCTGTAGTGGTTTGTCCTCCAACTTTTCAATAATATAGAAGTATTCCCTTCGGGCCAGCCACACCACTTTGTGATGCGAACGCCAGCATGTGGGATATTGGTGCCTTATCTTCCCTGTCTTGACAGATGCCTTAGCTTCTTTCATTGCCTCCACAACTTTGATATCGGCATCCCTGACAAAAAGATCCTTAAACGCCCCGGCTTTTTCTGTAAAGATTACTCGGTCATCTATTGGCACAAAAATAGGAATATTTCTCTTCGATGCTATCTCAAAATCTTGTTCTCCATTTGCTGGTGACAGATGTACAAGGCCACTGCCCGTGGCTGTGTCAACAAAGTCATCCGTGATCACAAAGTGGATCGAGTCCTTGGCTGCCAGCTCTGCTAGGCTTGGTATCATATCGAGTAACGGGTGGATGTAATATCGACCATCAAGCTCGCTCCCCTTGATCGTCTTTTCAACTGTGAAGCCTTCAATACGCAATTCCTTCATAAGGTCATTCATTCTGTCGGCACCGACAATCCACAGCTCGTTATCGCGGCTAATGCGCACGTAATTATAATCAGCCTTGGGGTTTGCTCCAACCATTTCATCTGTAACGATGGTAAAGGGCATTGTAGTCCACAATATCATGTAGACATCTTCTTCATCTCTCAGCTTGACTTTATAGTAGAATGAAGGATCTTCAACAGTTTCATACCCTTGATTCACTTCTGCATTGCTAAGAGATGTTTGACATGATGGACAGTAGGCCACTACCCTGAACCATTCCCTCATTACTCCGCTTTCCCATGCCTTCTTCAAGTACTGCCATTCTCGCTCTATGTATTGATTGTAGAAAGTCCAATATGCCTTTTCGTAGTTAAACGACATGCCAAGTAGCTTGTCGACTGAAACCCACTTTTCGTTATACGAGTGGACTATCTTCTTGCAGGTCTCAACAATTTTTTCCACTCCAACCTTGGTGACGTTTTCTGCCTTGCTGCCTGTCAGTCCAAGCTCCTTTTCTGCCTGCAGTTCTACTGGCAAGCCTTGTGTATCCCAGCCTGCACGGAAGACAACTCTTTTTTTTTGCAAAGTGTTAAATCTGTACCAGAGATCTTTGATAATTCTACCACGGAGGTGGCCTGCGTGAGGCTCGCCATTCATTGTAGGAGGTCCCTCAATATAGCCAACAGGCTCTTTTCCTGCCAGCTCTGTTTCTAGGAAAGCGGTTAGATCTAGATTATCTAGATAATCTCGAACATTGTTTTCGATTGACTTGGCGTTAAAATTGACAGTAAAGTACATCTGTGCGCGAATCCGGATGGCGCAGCCTGTGTTTATGTTTTTGGCTATACAAGATAGAGCATACTTTCATTTATCTTGATTCTATTTATTTATCTACACAATTCATGCAAAAAGTATTAGCGCTCTTAGCGCGTCTCTTTTTCATCATTTGTGTTTTTGCCTGATCATTTTTGTGCGGTTTATCTATGCCAGTTTTGCCTATACAGTCATGAGAAGTATTATAGTCTAGTGATAATGCGCGCTTATGTCCTCTCAAGATGTACCTACTATTGCCCTCCTTCGCTTAGCAGGAGAGGACCAGGCGTATATTTTGAACCCCGCTTACAGAGCCAATATTGCGATGAACACTGGGACAAACACTATTGCTATTGTGTTGAGCAGCTTGATTACTGTGTTAAGTGCAGGGCCGGCTGTGTCCTTATATGGATCACCAATCAAGTCGCCTACGACTGCGATTGCGTGAGCCTCCGTCTTTTTCTTACCTTGCATCTCGATGTATTTCTTGGCGTTGTCCCATGCGCCTCCGCTGTTTGCTAGATGGTACGCAAGGAATAGGCCGCTCACAACTGCTCCCATGAGCACACCAGCCACGGCAGTTGGACCTAACAGCACGCCTATTACGATTGGCGCCGCAATTGTGACGAGCGCGGGCTTCCATAGCTCCCTTAGGCTTGCAGTCGTTGCAATGTCAACGCACTTGGCATAGTCGGGGGTTTCACTGCCGTCCATTATGCCTGGCCTTTCCTTAAACTGCCGCCTGACTTCGTCAACCATTTTTGAAGCTGATCTACTCACTCCTGCTATGAGCAGGCTTGTTACAAAGAATGGGATAAGGCCACCTACTAAGAGCCCAATTATCAGCCCTACATCTGAAAGCGAGTATTCAAATGTCGCTGCTGGAAATATTCTGTCAGCCTCGTGCTGAAATGCCTGTATCATGGCAAGCGCAGCAAGGCCCGCGCTTGCAATTGCAAACCCTTTTGTTATAGCCTTCGTAGTGTTGCCAGCAGAGTCTATCTTGTCAGTTATTGTTCGATTGTCTTCACCCATGCCAGTCATTTCAACAATGCCCCCAGCGTTGTCGCTAATGGGTCCAAATGCGTCAATACATAGAACTATCCCTGCAAGGCTGAGCATGGCCATTGCAGCCATTGCTGTGCCGTATATTCCCATGATTGGGTCCTGTGTCACTCCGTAAGTAATGCCATATGAAACTCCAAGTACAATAACTATAGCAAGCATGAACGGTCCGGTTGAGCGCATGCCCATGACAATGCCTGTGAGCGTGTTTGAGGCGTACCCCCACTTTGTCGAGTCTGCAATCTCCTGCACTGGCTTGTACTTGGAGTTAGTGTAATAGTCGGTAATTCTCTGTATTACTGGAACAAGTATCACCCCCACGACCGTAGTTGCAAATAGTGAATATGATAGCAAGTTGTAGCCTAGAAAAGCGGTAGTGAAAAGAAAGTTAAGGACAATGGCTATCGCGGCGCTCACTATGAATGCAATATTGAGTGGGTTCATGGGGTCAGATATTTTTCTTGAAGTTATCGTCATGGCACCAACTATTGAAGCTATCAGCCCTGAAGCCCCTATCAACATTGGATAGATCACCAGTGGGTTAACCTCGATCCCGACCACCGGAAGCAGCGTAGACCCGAATCTGTCGCCGCCTATTGCTTCTAGGCTTCCAGGCGCAACGAGTGCACCAAGAAGCATGGCGGCTAGTATCGTGACAATGTATGATTCGTAGACATCAGAGCCCATCCCGGCAGCATCACCTACGTTATCTCCAACATTATCTGCGATTGTAGCTGGGTTCCTCGGATCATCCTCTGGAATGCCTGCTTCAACCTTGCCCACAAGGTCGGCTCCCAAGTCTGCAGCCTTTGTAAATATGCCTCCACCAGCTCTGATGAACAACGCGATGAGGCTTGCGCCGATACCAACTCCTGCAATCGTTAGCGGGTCAGGATATACAAAGAAGAGCACAGTGATTGCTATCAATGCCATTGCCGGCACTGACAGGCCGACGGTTGCGCCACCCCTAAACGCAGTGGCAAATGCGGGGCCTAGCCCTTTTCCAGTTGCCTGGGCAGCTCTCGCAGCTGCCTTTACCGTGATCCTGAGCGAAATCAGACCAGCGATCGCAGAGAGCGAAGCGCCAACTGCAAACGCCACTCCATTTGAGAAGCTCGAAGCAAAAGCAATGATTATTGCAAGTGCAACCGCCACTGGTATTACAATCTTGAATTCCCTTCTTAGGAAGGCCATTGCGCCGGCCCTGACAGCCGATGAAATCTTCATCATGGCTTCAGTTCCACTTTGCTGCCTTCCAACCCATACAGCAAGCCCCGCAGCAGCTCCCATTGACGCAATTGAGGCCCCGATGGGCAGCATATCTTCAAAAACCATTTGCGGTTTTTTTCCATTGGACTCGTTATATAAAGGGTTACGGGCAACCAAGCAACAACTAGAAGGAGGTTATCAACCAAGCATATTTCTATTGCAGCAGGCTTATCTTGAACAATATAACGTATATTGCATGTAATATTCGGATTTTATGTCATAATTAGATTTGTCACTCATGAATTTATGACCTGCTCTGCGGTCCCGAGCCTTAAAAATGGAGAGGGAAATTCAAAGACGACTCCCATTGTCTGAGTATTTCTTTCACTCTCCTGCCCTACTACATATACAAGCGGTAAGGTCTTATGCACTCGAAGACGACGCAAAAGCAATGCACGTCTTGTATGTGTATGTGTGTGTGTGTGTGTGTGTGTGTGTGTGTGTGTGTGTGTGTGTGTGTGTAGATTGGTTCTTTCCTGGGTGTCTCATGATTGCGTTTGCTTCTGGACCTTACACCTATGGAGGCTAAAAAGGAATCCATCCCTACCACATATTAGCACACATGATGCCTGATATTGAGCGCAGATACTCTGAGTAAAAGACGACCACTTCTATTGTCGAGACCATAGGATCCACTTTCTTGGTACGGCAACAAGGCAGAAAGGCGCAAGTAAGCCTAGCTCAAGGGCAGAAAATGCTAGCAAGTGGCAAAAAAGAAAAATTCAAAATTGGCTAAAAGGCTCAGACAGAAGAATAAAAAATTTTGGCTAAAGCGCCTTGAATTGGTCACTCCACCGCATGTATGCCCTTATCATCTCGACGCTAACACTTGGCTTACGGATCCGCAATATATCTCTGAAATCGGTCATATTTATGGGTCTTGTACTGGTGCCGTCCTCCATCGCCCTGCCGCTTTCAAATAATTCGTTTACCACGTGTAATTGAACAGATTGGCAAATGTCCTTGATGTCGCTTGCACTGTAGCCTTCACTTATTTTGGCGAGCTCGTCAACCCTCAGCGTCCCGTCAACATTCAGCGGACTTGTATATTGAACGAAAAGATTTGTCCTTGATGCGTTTCCTGGCAGCGTCACGTAGATCCTCTTTTGGAACCTGCGGAGGAATCCCACCTCCAGGCTCCAGGGCTTATTGGTTGCGCCTATAACATACAATTGGGATTCTTTTCCCTTACCATTGATACCATCCATCTCGGTCAGAAACTGGTTCTTGACTCTAACCTCTCCCCCTACCTCACTGTTTCGCGTGCCGATGAGCGAATCGATCTCGTCAATAAACAACAGAACTGGTACTCCCTCGCTTTCGGTCAGGTTACGAGCCATATTGAATAATTTCGAGATGTTCTTTTCAGCCTCGCCTAGCCACTTGCTCATCATTGATGCAGCGTCGACATTGATGAAGTAGCCGTCAATCTCTGCAGCAGCTGCAGCTGCAAGCGAGCGTCTTGCCACAGCCAGGGGGGCCGTAAAGTAATATGCCCCGCGGCCAGCCAAGCGGGAACAAGTCCGCTCTCTTTGTCGGGTAAACGATAGATTCACGAATTGCCCTCTTGGCATCTTCAAGACCAATGACTTCTTTCCAGCCCACCTTGGGCTTTTCCTTCATCACTAAGTCGTCAAAGTCGGCCTTGAGTGTTTCTACGTTTCCTCTAGACTTCGCTGAAGTAGCAGCAGAAGAAGAATAAGAAGACGCAGCAGAAGGCTTGCTTCCATGCCCATTTGGAGGATCTAGTTTAACATTATCAATTTGGGTTGGTGGCAGCTTCTCTTCTTCTAGACCGTGAGACATCTGAAGAGCCTTAATCCTATTCTGATAGGCGTTAGCTCTCTCCATGTACACTTTGTTTAGCTTATAATCAGGATATATCTGAACGAGCTTGACCAGTGCCTCTATAGCCCGCTGGTATGAATTGATTGCCATTCCTCGTGAGCCCTGAGAGTCCAGCCTGATTGCCTCAGCTGCATACTTGCTAGCGCTATTTTCTAATTCCTGTGGTGCGAGACTCAATACAGTTCAAGCCAGATTGGGTTCTTGCTTTGAATTACTTATGTGTAAATCTATGTTGCCTAGCTAACAAAATAAATTGCACCTAGGCCATAACGCCTTTAGCCTGCTCCTGCCCTTCTTCCTCTGCACCTTCTTTCTTCTCCAATGCCCACGTAACGGTTGATTCTTTTGGAGCATTTGCTATTACCTGCCGCCAGTATGGTAGAAAGCTCAGCAAAGAGTGAGGGTTCCATCTCGTCCCTCGAATCTGGCAACGCTCCTGTTGGCACCTTGGATATTGCTTCGTGCAACTGTGAAAGTAAGGCCCCGGCTACAGCTATCGTATCGTCAATGTCGTTTCTGACCTCGCCCATAGACAATGCTGCTGCATTATTAATTATCGTTATAAATTCCTCAAGGTATTGGGCCGGCTCTTTCCTGTATGAGATAGCATTTAGGACGAGCTCACCTTTTTTCATCAGATCCAGCACCCGAGCAAGCTCCTCGTAATCCACCGTGCTCCCTTTGTTACTGATAATAAGGTTCATACGTGATTCAAGGCTTGAAAGAAGAATGTTCATCGCACGGGCATTTTGTTGGAGCATGGCTAGCGCAGAGTTAGCTCTCACCTTTACCGATGTGGTCTCCTTATTGGTGGATAGCAAATACCTTTGCCATAAGAGTTGGGGAAAAATAACGAAAAGGAACACTGTCAAAAATTGTTGTGTAGTTTGCCTATCGTAGCTTGTCCAACAGGCCAAAGCTTACCATCCGGTCTAGGAGAATCTCACCGGTATTACTGGCAGCTCAGGCATTTTGGAGAACTCTTCTTTCATCTTATGGTCTACTACCTGGGAGACCTCTCCTATGAAGCGCGCAGCTTCTTCATTAGCGGTCTCAAAATTTATAGTAAAGCCACCTACCTGGCCCGCATCTACAAGTATGCCACTCAAGAGTTCGGAGATCAGGCCGAGTTCTCCCTCCATCTCCGGGATATGGGGCGAGATAGATAATCTCAGATTTTTTACAACAGCCATCGCAGGACTCAACACAATCACTAGGTTGCCGAAATCAGAAGCTGATGACAGCTTTGATAAGATCTTTTCCAGCCCAACGCATGACAGGAGCAGGACCCTTGAGAGCTGTCTTGCTCTTGCGAGCTCTGACGAGAGTAGAGTCGAATGCTCTACATTATTCTGTTTCATAGAAACCGTTAACTTACTGAAAATCTCATTGTCTTTTAGCCTGTATATGCTGTGAAGTTCCTCCAGCCTATCGATCTGTACTTGTATCTTTTTTGCCACCGCATCCAGTCTCGGCTTTAGTGGCCCTCCAGGCTTAGGCAGGGAAGCCGTTTGAAAATTATTATTATTACTATTACTCTCGTTGCTGTCGACTATCGATTCAGATTTTACCCACCTTGAATTCATACTGATTTGGCTTATAATATTTAAAATAATACATACTGTGTATCGTAACTTTTTGTTACTACGGTAACAAGAGCCTACAGTAACAGCTTTACATTTTTTTGAACTTTGACACAATCTATTTGACCCACCGCCTTACCTTTAGTTTTCATTTGTTAAGGATATGATGACTGACATTATTAGTGATCTTTCAGGCAGCCTTGAAGAATTTGGCCTGTCAAAATATGAGGCTCGCGCTTACTTTACAATGATAGGCAAAGGCTCCCTTGCAGTAAGCGAGATAGCTTATTATGCCAATCTGCCACGAACCAAAGTTTATCAAATCGTAAAAAAACTAGAGAAGAAGAAGCTCGCAGTCATCTCGAAGCAAAAACCCCTTATCTGCAGTGCTATCCCACCCGAGGAGGCTTTTGCTGAGATGGTCGATTCCCATGATCGTAGAGTAAGGAACATGAAAAAGATAGTTGATTCATTGCAAAAGATAAACGACGAAAGCCAGCGGCCCAAGGGCTCCGAGGAAAGAAGATATTTCATACTGGATGCAAATTCAACACTTGAAAAGATAAGTAGTCTGATAGCAGACTCGCGTTCATCGGTTACAGCAACTCTTGACCCCTGGGGATTAAGGTTGATCTCGCAGTGCAAGCCCTCTGTTCTTAGAGCTTTGAGTGCCGGCGTCCGACTGCGTATGATTCTGGGAACTCAGTGTATCGGCAACGAAACTATCTTTCAATTACCAGATGGTATTGAGCTTCGTACAGCCGAGGTATTGTCCAACCTGATAATTATTGACTCGAGCCACTTGGTCTCGATCGACAGCAGTAATGGAAAGGCCGCAGTTTTTGCCACGATGGACTCATTTAGCATGCTGCAGGCAAAGAACTTTGAAGAGACATGGGGAAGCGCAAGGGACATGAAATACATGCTTGATATGCGAGCCAGAGGTGGCTGCAAAGGCAGTGGAGCTAATAAGGATAGTAGAGAACGGTCTAGCGACAAAGATGTTGGAATATGCGATTAGTCGGATAGATATGTCCACCGAATTAGTCGAAGTGATTGATGAAAAATATGGACTAAAGATATCTGGCATGGGCGCAAACGAAATAATGGATCTGGTTGACTCTGCGCTCAAGATAAGCTGTCTGGGTGGATTGAAGCACGATAGAAATAACAACATAGTGAGCCTACAATCGAAACTAGACAGCAAGCAGATCCTGCCCTGGGCGCTCGTATTGGCATCCTACTTTAAATGTGCTGGCAACGAGCCCCGCATAATGCAACAACAACAGCAGCAACAGCAGGGCAAGAGCATGCAGCTAATGCACCTTTGGCTGTCAAAACCTGTTGTATGGGATAAATAACTATCAAGTCTACTAATTATAGAATCTCTCCATATGACTGCATTAATTGTTATTCTTGCGGTTGGGATGGCTGTAGGTCTTGCTGCTGCTGCCATCCTGTATTTTTATCCTGCCATTAACAGCATGCTTGGTGAGAAAGAAGACGGAGAGCAAGAACTCATCATAGGTAATGAGGCGACTTCTAGCAGCAAGGGCTATCGGCAGACAAACGTCACAGTAAACGGCCTGATGCTGGCCGCTGATATCTCTGCAAGCAACGAACAAAGAACAAAAGGCTTGTCTGTCAAAGACGCCATTGCTGAAAATGAAGCGATGTTATTTGTGTTTGATAACGAAGACGAGCACACTTTTTGGATGAAAGATATGAAATTTCCAATCGATATAATCTGGATAAATGGTAACAAGACTGTAGTCCATATAGAGCATAATCTGCAACCCTGTGGTTACGGTCTCTTATGTCCAACATACAAGCCTGGTCAGGATTCACTTTATGTGCTGGAGACCGTAGGTGGATTTGCAGAAAAGCATGATGTTGTACAAGGAACTCGGATTCAGTTCGAGCTCAACGAATAAACGACATCATAACTGCTCAGATGAAATCAAGATGTACAGATGGTAGGCTGAAAGGGGTTGGGGGTTAAACGCTCTTAACCTGTAACTAGAAAGTATCTTGATTCTTCTAAAGGCTGTAATTATTGCGTCTATGGATTACTAATAAGAAGGAACTGTGTTAGTCACCGCTAATATACGGCACAGAAATAAAGAGACATGAATAAATTGCTCAGGCGTAGGTTTGGATGGACCAGTTTGGTTGTGCCAGTGATTGGAATGGGCACCTGGATGATCGAAGGCAGGAGCAGAGACGCCGAGCGACGGGGTATAGAAGCGCTGCGACTGGGTTTGGATCTTGGGATGAATCACATTGATTCTGCAGAAATGTATGGTAACGGTCGGGCAGAGGAATTGGTAGCTGAAGCTGTCACCGGGAGACGAGAGCAAGTTTTTCTAGTCAGTAAGGTTCTGCCTTCTAATGCTTCCTATGAAGGAACTTTGAAAGCATGTGAACGCAGCCTCAAAAGGCTTAAGACTGAGTTCCTTGACCTATACTTGATCCACTGGCCAAGCAGCAAGTATCCCATAAAAGAGACCATGCGCGCTATGGAAAAGCTCGTAGATGAAGGGATGATAAAGTTTATTGGAGTCAGCAATTTTGATCTGGATCAACTACGGGAGGCCCAAAAGGCGCTAAAGAAGCACAGAATCGCTTGCAACCAGGTGCTCTATCATCTTGCTTATCGTGATATTGAACGAGACTTGCTACCCTACTGCACTGAAAGTGAGATCGCCATAGTAGGGTACTCTCCGTTCGGTCATGGAAATTTTCCGCCCCCCCAGAGTAAAGGCGGAAAGGTGCTAGCTGAAATCGCCAAGAGGCACAGCCGGTACTGTTCGCCAAGTAGCACTCAACTTTCTTGCCCGTCATCCAGCTCTCTTTACAATTCCAAAGGCTGGCAACCCAGACCACATAAGGGAGATCAGCGGTGCAGTAGGAAACTGGAGACTCACTGGTGGGGATATTGCTGCTATTGACAGCACTTTCCTTTTGTCAAGCTCCAATAAGCGTCTTGAAATGATTTAAGGAGGAAACGTCAATTGGGAAAACTGTATACCCGCATTGTAAAAGTAAAATTATTCGAATGCAATTGTGAAATGCAGTGAACAATTATTGATGTTCATCCATACGAAGATGATACGACATATTGTAAAGCAATTGACAATGCAGATATCTCGTCACCAACTACCTTATAGGATGTTGCTATGAAGGGAGACATGAAGGGACTAGTTTAACATGGACCTATGGACGTGAGGGTAGACGATAAACCCAAACCAAAGTTAGAAGATCTTACCGCCTTTCCGGGACTTGATTACAGAGTTTTACCGTTCAATTCGATATAGATCTCTGCTGTTCACCATATGGTTGGGATTGCTGGTCTTCTTATGTTAAGATCTGCCAACCTTCATATAAATCGGCCAAACCACTCTTCTTTTGTGCCAAATCTGGTTCTCGCCCCATGCCGCGGCAAGATCATCATAGATTTGTTTAATAGGATCAGAGTTATTCTTTTCAATAAACTTTTGAACACTTGACCAAGTATACAGATAGCCAATAAGTTCTGACAAATTCCAATTCAGTTCTATACGAAACGCCGGCGTGTCTATCTCCTGAAATGGAAAGGCTATATTTTCATATCTATTTTCAACAACTTTTCTTTCCTTTGGCCAGTAGGGACCTACAATGTCTTCGTATAAAAAATGCACTATAGTATCAATTTCCGCGGAGACTGAATGTAGACCATAAGCCCATGCTGCTAAAATGCCACCACTAACACCACGACCACTTCCATTATCATCCTTCCCAAGTACCCTTCTTGCCTCTTTGTAGAAATCATCTAAATCAAACCAATGCAGTGCCTGAGCAATAGTTATAAGATCGACGCTATTATCTTCCAGCCTAGCCCTTTCTGCGGGAAATACCTCATAACGAATATTGTTTCTGTGCTGTGCATTTGCAATTTGCTCATTACTTGCGTCGCTGGCTATTATTTGCTCAAAGTATTCAGAAAGGCACACAGCCGCCTGGCCATTGCCAGTTGCACAATCCCAAGCCAGATTTCTATGTGGTACGAGTCCTACAAGGAACTCAAACAGTGACTTAGGATATTTAGGTCTCGAACTTGCATAATCTTTGGACCTGCTGGAAAACAGGTCTTTGAATTGCCCCGGCTTCAAAATGACAGTAATACTTGATACAAAGAACCATAATTAACTATTCTCTTAGTGAGAATTGAAGCGTCAATGTTTCCTGATTGCTTTCGCAGAAAAACTCTAGCTGAGTGTTCAAAGACTAAAAAGAACTTTTGGCAAACCGTAAGAAACCGGAGGATTATGCACACAGTATTAAAAGTGTGTTTTTCCATGAAAGTATGAACTACAGTATATGGCTAGAGAAGAAGCACAAGATAAGCACAAGAACCCCATCCCAGCAGTTGATTTCATTATCATAAAAGATGATGATAACTCAAAGATACTCCTTGTGAGGCGAAAGAACAATCCATTTAAGGGGATGCTATCAATTCCTGGTGGGTTCATAAACGAGGGAGAAACAGCAGAAGACGCTATGAGGAGAGAGGCTAAAGAAGAAACTTCTCTGGTTGTAGAACCAATTGCGATATTAGGTGTATACTCTGATCCTCGGAGAGATCCTAGAATGCACACCCTATCAGTTACTTTCATTACAAGGATAGTTGAAGGCAACGAAGATGCACGTGATGATGCGAGCAGCCCTCCAATGGGTAAAGATTGAAGATGAACTTGATAGTTTGATAGGGTCAAAGCGAATCGCATTTGACCATTCGAAGATCCTCCATGACTATAAGAAATGGTTGAAGTCATCTCGGGCTTCAGTTGATAATAGTAGTTGTCTTACCTTTTGGTCAACGAAAAAGGAACAAATAGATGGTTAAGCAAGTCAAAGCAACGGAATGAGAGATATCCGAAATATAATCATATAGTCGACTAATAATACAAGAATAAGGTCCTCCACAAAAAATGTCCTCTCCATCTTCTTCCGGCCCATCTGCTAATCTAAGCGCAAAAGACATTGCCATGGTAGATGCAACCGTAATTTCAGGCATTTTAATACTCTTAACAATATCATCTTTTTCTCCCTTTGAGTTTCCAAACAGATCAGTCTTTGTATCGGCGGCTGTTCCTATTGTAGGTCTGTTTGCAATTTCATCTTTTTTTGCATTGGGAGATAAAATTTCCTACGCAAGAAAATTTGCGAAGGCAGGATTTGTGGCTATAGTACTCTTCATGATATTCATAGGGACAGTAAATGTCGGAAATATTGTTGCCCCTGACATCTGGAGAGAGAGCCCCATCGCGCAAAAGATTGTTTCAAATTCTACTACTAGTAGCAGTACCAGCGTGGAAGGCGCAGGGAATTCTAATACTATACCAGAATAAAAAGGGAATTAAATTGTAATAATAGAATAATGATCATAGCAACAGAAATATTTGTTATCATGATATCTAATCCAAGTCTATAGCCTTACTTTTTCATGCGCAGTCCCTCATATCTGCGAATTGCAGAGCGGTATATAGAACATATGTGTGTGATTCTACAATGTCTATTGAAGAAGCAAGATAACATGGAAGGAAAAAGAGGAATTATTTTTGACATGGATGGAGTATTAGTAGACGCAATGCCGTTTCACTGTGAAGCAATTAAAACCGCAGCAAGGCAAGAGGAAAATATTGATGTTGAACAGAGGGACGTGTACCTCCTTGAAGGAATGCCCGGAGAAGACATGGTCAAGCAGTTGCTCAAAGAGAAGAGATACACTGGCAATATAGAAGAAGTATCTGATGACAACTTTGAAAAATTAGACTCTATTGCGCATCTGATACATGAGAGGAAGAAAACAATTTTTAAGCAGATTAATGCCTCAGCTCCCATCGATGGTGCCAAGGAATTGGTCTCCAGTCTACGATGCAAGAAAGCATTGGTATCTGGTGCTGCTAGGCAGGAGGTTCATTCTATCATCAACAAGTACTTTGGAAAAGATGCTTTCGATTTAATCGTAACAGGGGAAGACTTAGAAGAAGGGAAGCCAAGCCCCGATCCGTTTCGAACTGCTCTTATGAAGATGGGCTTAACGGAGAGTGAGGCCATAGTTGTTGAAAATGCACCACTTGGAGTAAAGGCAGCAAACAACGCTGGAATCAGATGTATAGTTACTCTTAACAATACACCACTTAAGATATCAGACTTTGATGGTTTGATTGCCCACGAATCAATTTTTCCAAATACAAGCTCAGCGAGCTCGTTCTTGAAAGAACACTGCCAAAGTATACCATCGGATTGACTCTGTACCTGTTATCATTTGACCCCCCATTTTCGTGTAGGCGCTAGTCTGTTGCCAGTCATCTGGTAATTATATCATGCCATGGTTACACCCAATGCACCGGTGAAAATTTAAATCCAATAGTAGGTATAGTTACAAAGAAAACGATCTTTCTATTTGTAAGCAAGGAACTTGTGCAAATGTTCGCATACCAAGGCCGGTTTTTCTGTAAATGGTGCATGACCTGTTCTCGGTATTATTGTGACGTACGAATCCCTTATTGCTTCTTTGAAAATTTGTGAATGCTCAGTTGGTATCACTTTGTCATGCATCCCCCATATTATCAAAGTTGGAATCCCTTTTTCTCCAATTTTATTTAGGTTTTTAATTCCAATCTGCGTATTGGCGCTATTCCTCAGCGAGGATTCAAAAGCATGTTTCGAATTTGGGTTGTTTATTCTATCAATAAATCCTTGAACTAATGCATCGCCAATAAGTAGCGGATTTGCCACCATTTGTTCAAATACCTTTCTAACCTTTTCCTTCGAGGGGTTCATCGCAGCATCAAGATATTCATCTAGGAGGGGGGTTGGTTTTTCTAGATTACCTGAGGAGTCTACTAAAACCAATTTGTCCAAAAAATTGCCAGTATCGTCTGCGGCTATTCTTGATGCGATATAGCCTCCTAAGGAATGGCCCACTAGGGTTGTACTAGTCTTGTTGTTGTTGTTGCTACGGTCATCTTTAGTAACTCTGATCCTTTCCATAAAGTCTCTAACTATTTTAGAAAATGCCTCAATTGTGTAGTCCATATCAGAGGGTTTATCACTTCCACCAAAACCCGGCAAATCTATAGCAATGGTATGAAAATATAATGATAGTGCGTCAGGGATATCGAGCCATCTGTCAGCAGAGGACCCTAGGCCATGAATAAATAAGAGACGTTGTTGCTGCTTCTCCGCATTATCATTCTCTGATTCTAAATACCTTATCTTCATTTCATTTCCATTATATTGCAAATTTAGAAATCGTTCCTGCATTTTGAACAGTAATTTTTTATGTTCAGCTGGTCTCTTTCTAAACCTTCCTCATTTATTTGCTATTGTTGATAGCTCGCTTCAGGTTAGAGCGTCTAAAAAGGCTAATACTCTCTACGATGTATGAAAGTGCTAAAGAGCTGATAAGGATCAACCCGTAGCTAGTTAATTTCTAATTCTTTCAAATATCGTATAATATTACTTGTGAAATCTCTATCTTAAACACAGTGAATTATTACCAGAACTTTTTTTTCCCTTATAGTCTCTGATAATTCGGAGAATACCTCATATATGCAAAAAGAAGTAATTGAAAAGGTAGCAGCCCTTATAACGGCTGCTTTTGGTCTGATAGCCGCTCTTGCGTGGAACACCGCCATACAGGAAATATTCCGGATAATCTTCGGAGAGCAAAGTGGCGTATTGGCAATGATTTTCTATGCAGTTGTAGTCACAATAATAGCAGTAGTTGTAACTATATGGATAGGGCGGGTTGCAGAAAAACACACAGGTAAAAAGCCACAGGGCAGCTAGCCTGGTCTATCCTGTATAAACAAAAGGCCCAGACGTAAGGACTATTACTCCTTTCTTTTTTGTCTTGCATTAATGTTACAGATCTTTACATGGTCATTGAAAATCGGGCGTTTCTGTCTCGAGATTATTCACCCATTTTACGGTTGTAAACTCATGATCCTATATATCAGTAAGGCGAAGGGATACTAGCAGAGCATGGCAAAAGACCCCGTATGCGGAATGTTTGTAGAGGAAAAACGTGATGCCATAAGGCATACAGTGGAAGGCAAGGAGTATTTCTTTTGCTCAACTCAGTGCTTAAACGAGTTCACTGCGCCTGAGGTTGAGCTCAAGAAGTTAAAAATCCTCACAATAGTTAGCATAGCTCTTACCATACCAATAGCCATATTCACATATGTGATGCTTCTTCCAAAGGAAATTAACAACTATGTTTTGCTTGTACTAGCTATCCCAGTCCAGTTCTGGACTGGCTGGAGGTTCTACAAGGGAACATGGGATGCAATCAAGGCAAGAGCGTCAAATATGGATACCCTGATAGCAATTGGAACAACTACAGCCTTCTTGTATAGCGCGGTTGTGACAATACTTCCCAACCTATTTCCATTTGAAGCGGTGTATTTTGAAACTGCAGCAATAATCATCACTTTGATACTGATAGGCAGGTTGCTTGAAACTAGAACAAAGGAAAAGGCATCTAGTGCTGTAAGGAAGCTCCTCGACCTCCAACCTAGAATGGCTCGCATCATAAGAAGAAATAGGAAGGAGGAGGAAAGAGAGGAAGAAGTTCCCATAGAGCAAGTCCAAGAGGGCGACATATTTGTAATCAGACCTGGAGAAAGCATGGCTACTGATGGCATAGTAACCGAAGGCTCTTCTTCTGTTGACGAATCCGCAATAACAGGGGAATCCATACCCGTTGAAAAGTCAGCCGGTTCAGAGATCATAGGAGCGACGATAAACAGGAGTGGCCTGTTGAAAGTAAAGGCAACCAAGGTAGGTCAAGATACAGTACTATCGCAAATAATTGCGCTAGTTCAGGAGGCAAGAACAGGCAAGGCACCAATGCAAAGAATGGCTGATCAGATCGCCAAATACTTTGTTCCAGCCGTTGTGATAGTAGCTATAGCATCTGCCGACTGGATGGTATTTCATTGGCGGCATAGGTTTGACATTTTCACTGCTTGCATTTGTATCTGTCATAATCATAGCATGCCCTTGTGCTCTTGGAATAGCAACGCCTGCAGCGTTGATGATAGGAACAGGCAAGGGAGCGGAAAATGGTATATTATTCAAGGGTGGAGAATACCTAGAGGTAGCAAAAAAGGTTAGAACAGTGGTCTTTGATAAGACAGGAACGCTGACAAATGGCCGGCCAGAAGTGACAGACATAATAGCACTCTCATCAGACATCGGCGAGCAAGAACTACTGAGGTTGGCTGCAATAGCCGAGGCAGGCTCTGAGCATCATCTTGGCCAGGCAGTAATAAAAAAGGCTAAGGATCGAGGTCTTATCGTAAGCAATCCTGAATCGTTTGAAGCAATTCCGGGTCATGGATTGAAGGCAAGATATGCTGGCCACACCATACTGATTGGAAACACAAAACTGATGGCTGATAATAGAATAGGTCTTATCGAACAGTTCACAGACTCTATGATGACTGAGCTTCAAAAAGAAGGCAAGACAGCCACGTTTGTATCAATCGATGAAAAGCTCTCCGGCATCATCGCTATGGCCGATACCGTAAAAGAGCATGCCTATGAAGCAATCGTTTCTCTCAAGAATTTAGGCATAGAGGTGATTATGCTCACTGGTGATAACGAAAGAACTTCAAAGGCGATAGCTTCGAAATTGGGAATAGACAAAGTTATACCCCAAGTGCTTCCAGATCAGAAGGAAGAAGTCATTGTAAAGCTGCAATCAGAAGGCAAGATCGTCGCTATGGTTGGAGACGGCATAAATGACGCTCCAGCTCTT
This sequence comes from uncultured Nitrososphaeraceae archaeon, assembly GCA_963786915.1. Lineage (GTDB taxonomy): Archaea > Thermoproteota > Nitrososphaeria > Nitrososphaerales > Nitrososphaeraceae > Nitrososphaera. The sequence goes on along the minus strand of CAWBAU010000002.1, from coordinate 91,485 downwards.
GCAAGAGCGGATTTAGGAATCGCCATAGGTTCCGGAACAGATGTTGCAAAAGAGACAGGCGGGATAATATTGATAAAGGGTGATGTTAGGGATGTCGTGACAGCATTGCAGCTTGGTAGAAAAACCGTATCAAAGATAAAGCAGAATCTTTTTTGGGCGTTTGCATATAATACCGGCCTCATACCTGTTGCAGCAGGAGCTCTTGTTCCGATCTTTGGGGCAGAGATGTATGCTTGGCTCCCATTTCTAGGCAGCAGCTCGCTATGGCTATGAGCTCTGTGTCGGTGGTAGGAAACTCGCTGTTGCTTGGGAGATACAAACCAGAGCTTCCTTCATTAGCCCAAAGAGGAAAAGAGAGCATATCCCCGCAAAAGCGGTTAGAGGAAGAGCAAAAGGGAGAAAAGATTTATGCAGCACAACCTAAGTAGCTACCCTTACGAACTTGTAGCCAGAGTGCTCAAGCTTTTCTCTTATTTTCTCTTTTGTTATTAGCTTTGAATCATATTCTATTATGACAGAATCTGTCATAAAATCAATGTCTATCTTCTTGATTGCATGCTCTCCTTTCAGCTGCTTTTCAACGATAGGTTTGCATGTGCTCCAGTACATGCCAACGACTCTGAAGAGTGCCTTTTGAAGTTCCACAGGCTTCAGATACCTGCCAGCCCAATAAAATGGCTGATGAGTCCTCCTTGTAGGCTGTAATATATTGTGTTTCTTTATTTACCATATTCACTACTATTTGGCAATGTTCAAAGACCCTGTATGCAAAATGATGGTTGATGAGAGTACTGCCAAGCACATATCAGAACCGGGGGGAAACAAAGTCTATCTCTGCTCAGCCGCTTGTAAGTCGCAGTTCGATGCTAATCCAAAGAAATACGGCTACTGATGGGACAAAACTGCAAACAAAACAATGCAATTACAAAAATAGCGCAAGCATACAACAGGCGCAACCAAAAATATTTGTTGATATCATTTTGAGTATCATGAATTTCTGCGACTTTACATTATTTCAGCCCAGTAGCTTTCAGAATATTTATCTCCGCTGCCTGTCGTCCCACGTATCTGTATTTTTCATATCGGTTTTATTGTTGGATTCTCTTATATGCACTGAGCTGTTTGTATTTGCCATAATTATAGCAAAAGATGTCTTGTCATTTCCTTCCAGTTTGTCTAGGCGTTTGTGCATTTCAGTCGCTACGACCTCCCTAGGCAATCCTCTATGGCTCATCTGTTCGTGGGCTTCAAACATTAACTCCATAGCTTGTTTTTCTGAAATCTTTCCTTCCTCGTAAGACTGAGATATTCTTCTGCATATGACATTTGCTTGAGTGTATATTTGCAAATGATGACATGACGTATTTCTTTTGACTAAAGATTTAAGCTGGGCACGCTTCTTGTGATTGTAGCTGCCGCCTTTCGAAATCTTTCTGCTGGGCACCATCTTCTACTTCTTCTCCCTCTCCTTCTTCTTGTTCCGTGCTCAAAGCCTGCGAAGGTGAGAATTGCTGTTTGTCCGACATACCTAGGACTTATTGGAGATTTTAGTGACCTATAATGCTTAGGATGACAATGTCAGACCGCCGTCCACGTATACGGTTGTTCCTGTCATATAGCTGGCAACATCTGAGGCCAAAAATACTGCAACCTTGGCTATTTCTTCCGGTTGACCAATTCTGTGCATGGGAATCCTCTTCTCCTCCTCTTTCTTTTTTTGTTCATCTTCCAGTATGTCTTTATTCATATCGGTAGCTATTGCCCCCGGAGCAATGCCATTGACCCTGATTCCATTATCTGCCAGCTCGACAGCAACAGTCTTTGTTAGCATTTCCATGCCTCCCTTTGAGGCAGCGTAGTGTGCCGACTGAGGTTGTGGAATCGATTCATGGACCGATGAGATATTGATAATTGAATATGTCTCCCTGCTACTCTTGCCGTCTTGAGTCATTCTCTTTATTGCTTCTCGCGTACACAAGAATGCTCCCTTGAGGTTGACATTGATAACGTAATCCCACTCATCAGATGTAAGCTCTTGTACACTTTTCTGGGCACCACCAATACCTGCATTATTGACAAGCACATCGATTCTGCCGAACATCTTGAGTGCGTGTTCTATTAACGATGAACACGTCTTTTCCTCAGATATGTCGGCTGCAAAGTAAGTTACCCGTTCTTCATTCCCTCCGATGGTTTTCTTTACCTCGTTTACCGCTTCGGATAGTTCCTCTTCATCCCTTGCATTCAGAACTGTTTGATATCCTTTTTTGGCAAATTCCATAGCGATGGCCTTTCTTATTCCCTTGCTAGAGCCTGTAATCACTGCAACCCTCCGGGATTCTTCATTACGCACGTTATCTGTTTGCATGTAAGTATAACCACTATTATTGAATAATATCGTATTTCTCTGATACCTATTAGATAAGTCCTGTCGGCTTTTCAAATGAAGGGTCCACCCCCAAGTTCTGCGCTCTGTGCCTTATAGTTTGAAAGATAAATTGTATGGATGAATTAAAAGAGAGTCTTCATCATTTTATTATGATATCAAAAGCTCTAATCTGCTTTGTAGAGTCTTTTATCATCTGTAGTGCAAATTTAATGGAGGGACAGACACGTATAGTGAAACGGGAATATGACGGCGCTAGTTTAACCAATAGCAAGATAATAAAATCTTCCTTAATTGCTGCAGGGCTGATCGTGATAGCCTTATTGATGTTGACTCAATATCACTAGGAGATATGAGCGTTTTACCTTGACGTGGAGCTGTCCAATTTGAGGCGATCAGCTGATAAACGACGACCAACGAGGAAGTGAAGGTAAAAAATTTGGTTTTGTTTTTAACGAGGAGGAAGGTACTCCAACTTTGGTGTGTAGACCGTGCAATATTTACTTCACCCTTAACAATCTGAAGTCTATCATAAATGGCCAGTAATTTTTCATAGTTCATTAGCTGTCATTAAATAATAGGGGCCATTACCGGTGTCTCCATTCTAGAGTTGAAGGGTACTAAAGGTCACCTGTACTCTTTCTCGCTATACTTTAACTTCGACATCCTATGACCTAGAAATGTAGTTCTTAAGTAGAACCGTTAGGTAGTAACGAATACAGGCTCGGAAGATATGGACGGCGATGGTTCACCTGACTGGGATCCAGCGGTGGGCCCGGGAGTGTAGAATATTTTGATTATTGCTATGGTTAACATTCTATAAATTTTTTTTTGTCTATTGTCCTAGGAATCAGAGCATTCTACTATTGCGATTGCCATTACCGTTGTCATTGTTGACAATAAGAATATAAGGAAAGCATTCCTCCGCAGGACTGGTTTTTCCCATAATGCTCCTTAAGACATACAAATGCTCCTGTCAACAGTTAAGACCAATAATAACACATAGGAAACTTGAAAGCTGATGTCTATATCACTTGAAGAAAACACTGAAGTTATTACTTCTGACGGCAAGAAGATCGGCAAGATAAAAAGGATAGAAAATGAAGACTATTTTATTGTCTCTAAAAAGGGACTGCTAACAGATGAAGAAATTCGTGTTCCTGTCACTGCAATCTTAGCCAGAAAAGGTGGTTCTGCGGACAATGAGCCCATCAGGCTCAACATGAGTGAGGAGTCACTAAAACACGGCTTTGAGTTTGTGCAAGCAGAGCCCAATTCAGAATTTATGCACGGAAAGCAAGAGTCAGAACCGAAGATTAGTCTGCAAAAGCAAGTAATACGTTTTGAGCCTGTTGTACCGACAGAAGAGGCTAACGAGATTGGTGTATCTTCTCCACCTTTGACCAAGCAACATGAGGCAGTCTTGAAGACCGGTGAGGATGGCGCCACTAGTTATTATAGCTGTGATATGTGTCCTGCGAAGTTCGACAAGTCTGAGGAACTACAAAGGCATCGTGGTGAAAGCCATAAGGCACCTGTGAATATTTAGTGAGGTACATAAACTGAAAAAGCGATTGCTTAAACAGTAAAACTCAACAAAACCAACCCAGTTTGTTTTTGCTCGCCCTCGTATTTTTATTACTCTAGCAGGAATAGCAACTATGCGATTGTTGCTAGTGTGAACAGCGTTGCTGCTGTTGCTACGGCCTTATTCTCTTTGATCTTATTGAGATGCGTCATCTCATTCCAAAGCGCGAATACAAGAGTTAATCCCTAATATGGAAAAAAGCAAAATAACTGTTAGAGCAGCTCAGCTATTTATACGCTAGACAGAGGTCATCAGATGTTGTACTATTAGTTCTTCTCCTTCTTCTCCTTCTTCTTCTAACAACATTAACATGGTTCATAATCCCATCTAACGTCATGGTCCATCGCAGTAATGATAGGATGCGGAATGGAAGCAGGACCAAAATAATCACCCAAATTCTAGAGATTGTCGATGAGGGAGGTGACGATGATGACGATGCTGATTACAGGCTAATTCTAGTCTCATAATTCTTTTTGCGCTGTACATCTCCTGGATTTGAGGTCAAAGCATTCTTCTCTCGCATTCTAAGAAACAAGAACCTGTTGATAATCTAGATTATTATTTTATACTATGGTCGACAGTCTAAAGCATGTCCGAACCGCAAAATGATAATACCAAGAATAAGCCCCCTAAAGTCGGCGACATAGATGTCTCAAAGATTGACGACAAGGCAGGCGTACACTCTTCCTCCGATAGTGCCAGGCACATAGAGCGAGCACAAGAAAAAGAAGTAGAAATAACAGAAGGAAACGAGATACGTACTTGGCAAATAAAGGTAAAGGAGGAGATCTGACAAAAAGATGTCTTCTTCAGCAGCAGATCTTACGCCAAACGCTAATCAAAAAATTGTTCAATATTTGAATGATGCCTTAGCAATGGAAAATGCAACTGAAGACCGAATACAGTCAAGGCTACAAGAGACGATAGTAGATGATACAAGGATACAATTACAAGATCATCTTGAGGAGACGCGAAGCCAAAAGGATAGATTAAAGCAGATTATTACGAGTCATGGCGGTGAACCTACAGATGCCAAAGCGGACTTGCCAATTCTCATTCCAAATACTATAGATCTAGTTAGAGACGACCTGAGATCTTCGTCAACTGACCAGTCAGCTAACAATGCAGGATCACCCGACTCGCAAGGCAATCCTTCAGTAAAATCGATAATAAAAGAAACTGACAATATAAGACTAGCTGCTGAAAAGGAACTTATTCAGACGGAGCGGGATGCCATAATAGAATATGCAGAGATCGTAAAATACAAGATGTTGATGGAAATAGCTAAAAAGGTGGGTGCTTTGGATGCTGTCCCCGTTATTGACCAGAATCTGAAAGAAGACGAGCAAATGGCAAATTGGATAATTGCAAATACGTCGAACATGCTGAGGAAGCTCTGGGCACAGATTGAGGTATCTGCTGGGGCTAGGACGACCCCTGAGACTTAATTATTTAGGAAAATCGAGTGCAACAAGCTCCATTGTTTGTTACTCCGGAGGATATACCTGTTTGTTAGTTAGTGGTGAAGAGCAAAGCTACCATATCTATTATTGCTGTTATCCTTTTATTATTGTGGTAAGGCTAAAGCATTTCCTCCTGGACGGCCAAGGTTGGATTGATATCCTATGCGGTTCCTGAAATTGCTGCTTATGAAATTGATGCACGCAAGAAGTGACATACCTCCACATCCTCCTCCAAAAATATTTGCAGAACAATGACAAGGTAAAAGAATATGCTGTGTAACTATTAAGCAAGCAGAGCTAGTAAGATCCACCATTAAATCAGAATATTCACAAGACTCTATAAGAATATGTTCTAAGATACTTTTTTAGTTTAATACTTCTCTGACACAGTTTCCCAATCTTTTCGAATATAAGTACAATAACTACCAAAAAATATCTGGCAGTTAATGTGCTCACTATCTTAGACTAAGATTATGCCAATGTTCTATATACTCAATCTGCACATTATTTTATATCGAGTATGACGTCAAAATATATCCATAGATATAGAAATAGAATAGACATAATTGCTCAATTGCTAGATGCAGCAAGTAGTCCTACAACCAAGACTAAGATGATGTATAAGGTAATGCTTTCATACGAGCAGCTAAAAGAATACTTGCTGATGCTATCAGCGAATGACCTTATTGGGTATGATAAGCCGAGTCAAAGGTTTACCACCACCGATAAGGGATTCCAGTTCATGCAGAGGTATGAAGATCTAAGCAAATTGATAGTACAGTAGCAACAAATAGTAGCAAAAGAAGAAAAGATTCATAATATCTCAAACTGAAAAGCAGACAAAAGATGATTTTTTCCTCAACCTTTTCAGAAGTATATCACGCGATGTCTCAAACTAAAAATATAATTTCTCTCCCAAAAGGCCGGTAAGACGTTAACCTGGTTAAAGACTAAACATTCCTGAAGCCGACGCCCTTTTGCGGAAATACAAAAAACGATAAAGCCCTTATTAAAGGGTGTGACCCTAGTAAATAGAGCATCATCAAGAGATCGACTGTCAATTGGGATTATTTATTGCCCTTTCACCTATCCCCAAAAATTTGTCGTCGTTTTTTTCATCGAACAGAATTAAAGCCAGTGTTTGAGTGACTTATGTCTTCCTTAAGTGTCTTCAAAAATTGGCATACGGGATTCAGGATGAGCATTACAGTCAGGGCATTCTTCAAAGCAGAGCCTACCGTCGCTTTCTACCGCCAATATCAACGCCGTTCCCTTGCAGGTCTGGCAGACAAACATACCGCTTATCTCACGTTATTACATTATGGTATACCTAACATAAAGCTTTTTTGGTTCACAAATGAGAGTTATATTAGATTCTTATATGAGATTATATTCTTGAGAAGTTTAATCGACGAGCTAGAAATGAAGTCAGGCAGCAAGCGCAATAACTGAGGAACACGCTAGTAGTAATTGCCATAAGATAAAGAAGAGATCACGACGTCATTCTTTTCACACGTCAATTTGTGGGGGTTATTGATGATATCTTGCCAGCAGGCGCAATAATTGATCGAATAATAGAGAAGCAAGACACGGCTTACAGAAAGCAAAGGAATTGTTGAAATGATATAGAAAAGTGTCTCGCAGTATATCATAGACAAAAAGGAATGTGTATACACCTCACCAGTCCTTCTGGTTCAGTTTACTTTTCTTTAAATATCTTAAGCTGGCCTGCTCCTTCGGGGGTTATCACTAAACGGTCTTTCATCCTCTTAAGATATTCTGCCAAGTAGTCCTCAGCTTCTTTCAGCGTCTCAAACTTGGCCTCGCCCCTGAACGAGCCATTCTTATCTATGAGGCTCACGGCGCTCCATAGCCCATTTCTGCCAAGCTTTTTGACTACAAACATGGTGTTACCTATGCTCCTACACGAGGCACATATTTAAGACAGCGGTTTGTGCTGCAATGGGTATGCCTGTCACCTATCCATTACTGCTAGTCTGATTCACGGCACCAACAGCTTAATTAAAAACCTCCAAATGTTATAGGACGACTTGACAAATTCAGAAGCCAGGTTTACGATTAATGTCAGGGAGGGAGTGGTTGAACTTGAAGGCAAAGAGAGCTTTGTGGACAAGCACCTTGAAAAATTTGAAGAAATTTTCAAGGTGGCAGTAAAGGAAGCAATAAGCCATGGATTTGAGCAACGCCTTCAACTGAAAGAGCAATCTGCCCAGGCTGCACTGCCGGCGGAACTAGCAGAACACAAGGAGACGTCCGTTCCGATAGAGCAATCTCTTCCACAGACCCATAAGTCAAACAACGGCGGCGCAAAACACGGCGCCAGATCCGCAATAACAATACACCCAATACCCGTTGACCTAAAGGCAAATGAAAGCAAGATTGGCTTACGCGAGTTCTATGCAGAAAAAAAACCGGCCAACCACTATGAAAAAACAGCTGCGTTTGTTTATTACCTGACAAAGTTCAATAACCAGCAAGAAGTCAGGTTCGGCGAGATTCTATCGTGCTATGATGAAGTAAACGAGAAGAAGCCCAGTATAGCTGACATTGTAAAGAACTCGATCCGATACAAGGGGTGGCTTGACCAAGGATCTGAAAAGTATACTGCACTACTTACCATCTCCGGAGAAAACTTTGTAAAATTTGATCTGCCAATCCAAAACGGAAAGATGGAGCAACAACAACATCTAACGGCCGCTAATAACAACTATGCACGCCACCAATCAAATCCGACGTAATCTACCTTTTTCTGCTTTACTTTTGGGATGGCTAAAATGAATTGCTTTTTTACTGTAGTTGCAAGCCTGCCCGCAAGAACAATGCCGGTCGCAGCAAGGTCGTCTGTGGCTCTGAAGACCTGCACTAGGTAGGGCGCGTGATCAATCCCTGGTCCCTGTTCATACACTGCAAAGTCGCATCCAAATTTGATCCCCGGAGTGACAATGTAGCCTTTTTCACGCAGGTTCTGATAAACCAGATAGTTAGCTTCAAAGTCGACGTACTGCTCTTTGCATATCTTCTTTATTCTAGCAAAAGGAACAGCTTTTCCATCGATATTAAATATTTTTAACTTGTTCTTCTCAACGAGGTAACATCCTTCAATAAGGTCAAGCACCAGCGGTGCATCAAATTCGGTGCCCTTCGGCTTCTGTATTCCAAGGGGCTTACCAAAATAGCCACTGCCAAAAAGCGTCTTTGAGTGAGAAACATCCCAGATTACGATCCGGTTTTCAACCAGCCTACCGCTTATCATTTCTTACATGCTAAGCGCCAGAATCGTGAAAGAGTCAGATGCCTCCTGACACTTGTCCACCATGCCCTCGATGCCTTCAATTGCATCTTTGAGCAACAGCAAATCCTTGGTAGTAGAAATTTCGTTGAGCACCTTGACAATCACAGCCCTATGCTTTGCATCTACCTGACGCTCAAGAGTTTGAACATCTCGAGCAATGTCAATTGCATTGGGGGGGTTAATTGAAAGTGCCCGGCCCATTTCATTCAACTTGAAAATAGTATCTACAACCATACCGACGAGCTGGTTTAGGTCGTCGTCAATGGAGGCCTTTTTTAAGATCATTGGTTTCATGTTGGCAAGTCTGAAGGCAACGCCGCTGATGTAGCCGGCAATGTCATCGATGATATAGGCCGTCCTTAAGATATCCTCCCTGTTTGCCATGAGGCTGCCTATATCGGCAACATCGCGGGTTATCTTCCTGCAGAGATTCTCGACCTCTTCCTCTGTCTTTTTCATGCGGTCAAGAACTTGGTGAATATTCGTTTCGTCGCCTTTAATGAGCAAAGTCGTCAGAGTTGACAAATCCCTTGAAGAGTTTAAAATTTTTGTGATTTCATCCTGCAAAACCGCCAGCGCCTTTCTTTTGGCCTGAACCTCCAGTTCCCCGCGGTACAATATACTCGAGATATCCCGTCGGGCTAATAATTCTATCGCTGCAAAGCACAAGTACAAGCGTAAGACCCGCGGTGCTGTTCTGTCAATGGCAAAATCTCGTAAGGGGGACATAATACCGCCTTGTTGTTTCTCTTGATGTGACCTAAGCAACAACAACAACAACTCCAAGATATTGGACTTTTGTCTATTGAAAGTTAGTTAATGACAGAGGGCTAAAGAAGACGTGAGTAAAAGTCGTACATTTCTGTAGTTGTTAGGTGACGGACAAAGTGTTGTAGGGCCTTGTACAGGCTAAATTTCATACTTGGCCAATTAAAGTATATCTTCATTCAATTACTGAGATCAAACAAAAAGAGGTACAATGTAATGTGTGCGACTATGAGCAGAATTCAGGATGGACATAAAAAATTGTGAAATTACCGAGAGGACATTGTATCTAAACAGACGTCGCAGCAAGGCAGGAAGGAAACCAAAAGGTTGTTTCTGGCATGCAGTGATTAGAAGCGCCTGAGAGCCTTGGGCTTGAGCATGTCGGGGCGCGATTTCAAGCTCTTAATCAAAGCAAGCATTCTTTCTCTATCTTCCGATATTGTGCCACCAATTGAATAAACGTTTGAAGCATGATTTGCACGGAAGGTCACAGGACGAATGGGCTTGAAATGGGAGATGAGCCTTTCTAGCTCATCCAAAATGTCCAAATCATCCAGTGGTACAAATGGCTCGCCAAATTTGTTCATGAATTCATCATGTACTCCCTCTTCTAGCTGAAGCGTTAGCGCTCCCACGTAGTCAGGTGAGGTTTCGCTCAGTACGCGGGCAGTGTCTGCAATATGCTCTTTTGTATAGGTCTTGCCTCCTAGCCCTATGATTACCATACAGGACAGGATGTAGCCGTGATGCTTGATTCTTTGGCATGCCTGAACAATGGTTTTGTAGGTCGCACCTTTTGTTACCTTCTTGAGCACGATGTCGTTTCCGCTTTCAATTCCTACATACACCATATGAAGTCCAGCAGCCCTTAGCTCTCCGAGCTCATTGTCCTTCTTCTGTAGAATGTTCCTTGGCATAGCATAACATGAAATCCTTTCTAGTCGCGGAAACTTTGCCCGGAGGTACTCTAGAATCTCTATCATCCTGTCCTTTGGCAGGTTGAGCGCGTCACCGTCTGCTAAAAAGATCCTGCGCGTATCGGGATAGAACTTGCCAGCCATATCGATCTCGGCTTTAATTTCTTCCCAAGGTCGCTCGACATATTCTTTGGTCCTGTACATATTGCAAAATGAACACTTGTTAAAGGAGCAACCCAGTGTCACCTGGAATATCGTAGAGTCGGCCTCAGATGGGGGGCGATAAAGAGGGTAATCGTACACTATCTCCATAATTGTAGCAGGGTATAGAGAGAGATATTCACTAATAACTGTTTTATGCCACGAGCTCTTCCCAGGGTAAGCCCTAGCTATGTTTTTGTGTTATATAGCATGTCTGTGTCGCAGACTCATTTTCAAGGGTCAAAAATACCATTTCAAAAACAAGCATGAAAGAGCAAGATTTGCGAGATGTGGAGCATTAACGCGTCAAAAAAACTGGGCAAAGTAATGCTATCTTGCATTACATTTATGGGAATGATGAAATACAAGTTTGGGTCAGTTCGTCGCGAGATCTTCATCGCTTTTGCTCAGCCTGGAGCAGCAAACTCACTTCATCCCCTTTTGTCCTAAGGTGCTGTACTCACTTAAATCTTAGCACTGAACAGCATTTTTGCTGAAGCAATACTATAGTCCGTTAAAAAAGGAGTAACTGCATTTTAAACACCATCAGAATGCACATGTACCTTCAGCGGAAGGGAGTCATAGCTGTCAGGACAACGGTCTACAACCTTACTTCACCACACCATTGTTTTAGTTCACTTCAATATCTCGATAATATTCTCTGTATTTTACTCTACCTGCTGTGAAAATTCATATATGTTATTGATCAAATCCCTCCAGAGGGGGCAGTTAGATCGCTTAATCAGAAAGGCTATCTGAGTCAACTTGGATGTCGAGTGTCGAACAAATGCTGTTGATGCTGACGCTGCCTATTCGCTAAGTGTATTTCTTGTTCTTTGTTTCATCAACCAGGACTCGAAAATTACAAATTGCCAAATTCGACAAGACATACAGATGCATTTGCCTTTCCTTCTCTTCTTGGTGGAAAAGTAGACATCTAAGATTTGTGAATTAAGATAACGAACCTATCAAGGAAACCCCTTAAATGCGAAATGTTGTCATACATTTTGATGAAAGCTAATATGTACTACGCTGGCTTACTAGCTGCGATCCTTTTAGTTTTAGTAGCAAGTGGACCATCTACTTTCGCAACAATCACTGAATCAACCCAACTCCCACAGACAACAGATCAATCAGAGGTCTCAGGGGAGGGAATAACAACGGTAGCAATTGGTGAAGGCAGTAATGGAACAATTCAAGACTATGCATACACACCTCAGACAGTTGAAATAAATGCAGGAGATAGCGTTACTTGGTACAGTCCTTCTGAAATATCAGATATCCATACGGTAACATTTGTTGGTGACCCGACCATCATAACTGACATAATATTGCCATTTGCTGTCCCAAGCGGCGCAACAGATTTTGAGCTACTGCCACCATTTAACCAAGGTGAGGCCCTCGTTGTACCGGCCCCAGATGGCAGAGAAGCAATTGTAGCACTCAACAAAAATGCATGGTATCCTGCTATAGTTGGTGTAAACAATCAGACGACCTACTTTAATGGAACAGATATAGAAGTTACACTAAATAGCACCTTAAAGGCGGTAAATTCTGGCATCATAGTTCCCGCAATGCCGTCTACGGGTGGAGCTCCGCCGAACAGCACTGAAACAGACACGACAGGAGCAGAACAAATAATGGGTCCACCATTCCCGGCAGTCGCCTCCTTTACCGTATCATTTCAAGAGCCTGGTACGTATCCGTACTTCTGTGCAATCCATCCATGGATGAGCGGTCAAGTGATAGTACGAGGGGACACTCAGACTGAAACTCTAGGACAGAATCAGACTGAAACTCTAGGACAGAATGTGGTAGAGGCACCAAACCCGATCTTTGAGTAATCAGAGTAGCATGGCTCAGCTCCAGTGTGAGCCATCTCCTTTTTCTGTTTTTGAATTCACGAGTAAGAGCATAGTTTCTGCAGCAGGGAGTATAACTAGGTTGATACATGGCAATTTTCTTTAAGATTCATATGCTTGGATAAAGTCGACGTAGCTGTTTGTTTCATCCAATCAGATTCATCGGTTTAGAGTTGGCGTCACCCCCCCTTGTATGTTCGAATCTCAGCGAATTTTTATCGCTGCGGGTTGTTGCGTAGGTCATATGAAAAATCCAATATATTTTGTCTCTCGAAACAGATGTAGTTTTACTAATAAGCATGGGATGCTCTAGTATGAGGGTACATGTCGACATTAAAATTTCCCCTCGACGTACCGAGTAGAAGGATCAAAAGCGTGAACTGCTTTCTTGCATGTTTGCTTGCATTAGTCGCGTTGATTGCTACGCCTCTTCCAGATAGCACGATCCGGGCTGTGCAGGCACAAACTAGTGGAGAAAATAGCCCAGACGCTCAGGAAACGACCGCTAGCACCAATGTAACTCTGACAAATGAGACAAATCACAATAATGATAATTTCGGTCAGCAAAACGATTACTTGTCAGCCAATCCATCTACCATCTCAAGCTCGGGCATGTCGACGACAGAAGTCAGGCCAGACCAAGTCTCAGTCACTGTCGGCGTCGAGACCAATGGCACAACTGCACAGGAAGCAGTCTCGCAGAACGCCAACCTGACAGCCCAGGTAATAACAGCAGTTAGAGGGCTAGGTATTAACGAAAACCGAATAGAAACGAGCAGCTTTAGCGTATCGCCCATCTATGAACCTAGGCAACCTTTGCAACCGTGCTTAGAAATCTATCCTCCTCCTCCTGAATGCGAAACAAGGCAAGAAATTATCGGCTACCGTGCTACTAATACCGTGACGGCAACGCTTGACGTACCTTTTCTACGGATGCTGACCCAGCCTACTCCAGACCTGAATGCTGGGCAAGTAATAGACGCTGCCAATTGGAGCGGGTGCAAACCGTGTCGACGCTGTAGTCTTCTTCATATCGCAGGCTAGGCAACAGGAAATACGGGACACGCTAATTAGCGACGCAATAGCCAATGCACGCCAGAGGGCAAACATTGCAGCCGAAGCGCTTGGAATGACAGTATCCGGAGTTGAGAGCGCGACCCTAAATCCCATAGATTTTCCAGTATTCAGTGTCGGGCTTCGAGAGGGTTCAGCAGCAGGAGCAGCAGACAGCGTCTCAGCTCCTACACAGATTCTGCCGGGGCAGCAAGAAGTCTCAACAACAGTAAACGTCGTCTTTTACATAGTCACTGAAGGCTCTACTGATCGTTAAGATATCTCGTGAAAAGGAGAAGGAGGCGAGGAAGAACAACTAGGAGCAACCTTGCAACAGCTGTAGTTGCCCTATCAAGTCAATTCCTTTCTACGAGGACGTGCCACCACGTGGAAAATTATTATACTCAAAAAGGCTGGGTCCGCATCAGGGCATAGCACTTCTAACAGCGAAGCAAAGACTACATATCGGCTTGAGCTTGCTCTAATGAACCAAAATAGTTGTCAGGCGCATAATGGCCCTCTTGAAGTATCAAATGGCAAAGTGTTTATTGCAGAGAGGGGTAAAGCCTCTATTCTCTAAACATTCTTTTTTCCTTTTGTATATTATTAAGGATAACGAATAAGAGATAAATTTGGTGGAAATGCCTTTAAAGATGATTTTAATAATCTTGGGGAGCGGAGATTCATAATATCATAATTTTCCTCATTTTTGTGCATTACATCTTATGCATCAACTAATAGGGTCATTTGCAGGAAACTCATCATCTAGTGCACTAAACAGGTTCGCCTGTTGCAATCGATACGTCTGCAACTGATCCAAATGTGCCCTTCAAAAACAACTCATAATAATGCGGAAATCGTGGCATCCTCTCTGCGATTCCTTCAAAGACGATATCTCTATTTAGTGACCCTTTCGTAGACTGTTCTAACTCATACGAACATACATAAATGACAAGATCATCTTTGCAGAAATTTATCTCCGGAGGGGTTATCATAGTATAATTTGGTTGAGGTCGTTGTAGACCAAAGGATCCCTGCAATGACTCTAGATATTTTCCCATGTTTTGTCCAAATCTAAAAGTTTGTACGGCTTTTTCAAAATCCTGTTCGGATTTAAACTTTAATCGATATATTACTAAAGCCTCTTTTTTTCGTTTTTCCATCTATTTTGATCATACTCTTCTCTTATTATATTGATAAATATGGCGTTGATTCATAAACTATTATCCTATTGTGGCTTCCTTCTTTAGTCTTCCTAATTGCAAGAGCCAAGAAGTTCAGCAAATGTAATACAATTCAAAGTCAAACGCCTGTATCGCAAAGCTGAGGCTATCGAACATTGTTTGAATGGCAACTCGCAGGCGCAAAATACTGCCAGGCTAATGTATACAGTGCAACTTGTCTCCTTCTGAGTCTTTGTTCGATGAGTGAGTGTTTCTTTGGCATATTGAATGATACAATTTTATATACAGGAATTAGAGAGAAGCATTTCAGTAGCAGGATTGACTTAAAGCTTGATCTTGCTTTGGTTCACTCTCTTCTATAATATTTGCTTCTGTAAAGAACATCCCTTTCCTGCGATAGATGTCATCTGCATATGCCGAGATTTTTAATTATCATGTTGTCCACCTTCATGCATGGATGAAAGGTACTACAAGCAAACGAGAGAATCCTGAGCAAATACCCCGAGATGATAACACAGGGAAAGACAGGCAGAGTCGTAAGTGAACAAGCTGGAGTTCAAGGCCAAAGAAAGGAAGTAAACGTGGAAAGCTATTCAAAGGTTGCAGCTGTAGGACAAATCTTAAAAGATATGGATTTCCCGGCTAACAAGAATAAGATAATTTCCTTTGCAAGACAACAGAAAAGTTCTGCAGCAGATAATAAGGAGATAGAAAATAGAGAAGAGATATTTTCAGTCCTACAAAATCTAGAAGAAAGAGAATACAAAAACGTATCAGATGTAACCACTGCTTTAGGAATGGTACATTAAGGCAAGACAAAAGATTTTTTGTTTTCGCAGTAATATATCATCCCCCCCTCAATTTCATTCTGCATCTTGTTTAAGCTCAGGCTAAGATAGAGTTGCGAATTCTTTTCTCTCACCTTGCTAATATTCATCCGCTGCATAAAGATTCCATGATGATGATAATGATAATGATTATTTTTCTCATCCTCAAACACCCGCGTCATGGCATTTGGCAAGCGCTAGATCAATTGAGATCTGTTCTGTCGTGACATTCTGAAGCAACTGAGTTCACTTCGCGGCTACAACATTACTACCTCGACTTCTTAATTGCTTTATAGTGCCTGACATACCGGTTGTGACTACTGGCGGGTCGATTAAAGTAATGGCCACGAGGACATTTTCTATGTGCTCTAGTCTGCACTTTATTATAGACTCGTTTTCCCCCTGTTGCACCAGCCTTATAGCTGCCCTTTCTGCAGCGATTGATCCAAAAAGCTCAGAGCAACGCTTTATGATCGCATTAACTGAATCGCTGGATTGAGCAGCATGTTTAATGGAAAGGTAACGTCGTTTAGATCTTCTCTTAAGCATAAGACACATTCCTTAACAGCCTTTCCTCTACCCATTCTCCCATGTTTCGCCAATGGCTTTGCGGATCGATACCTCCGGTCTTCAAGATTGCATCAAGGCAAGGGCCTGAAATCATTTCATATTCCGATCTTGCACCGCTTGAAAGGATGAATTGGCAGCTTGATGAATGGCAGTATGCATACAAATCACTGAGGTTATTGAACCACTTCCCGACAGAACGACCGTCCATCTTTCTTGCAGGATTAACTGTCATCTCAAGCCCGGTTCCTTTCTTAATCTTCTTTTTCAGCTGTTCCTTAACTTTGTTAAAGTCTCTGATCATGAGAACGTCGGCCGGCTGAGTGATATTCTCCGATACTATCAAGTAGGGATAATTGACAACTCCAGACGGTGCCGTCTTCAACCTGTAAATTACTGCTTCGCGCACATTACCCTCAAAGGGGACGCCAAATCTGCTTATTGAAAGTGTCTTGACCTTTGATGCAATATCAATATCGCCGCTGATGTAAAGATCTATCCGATTGAAAAGAAGCGCCTCCTTCTCCTCTGCACGATATGCAATTTTGCAGATATAATGCATCACCTATATGTTTTTCCGATTTGAGAAGTATTATTAGCAAGAAGTTATCCGTTCAAATTTGACTGAAATAGATCTATATAACCCTGGGCGGTGCCGGAACGTTTGTAGCGTTTCACTGGCTTGAACTTTATCCTAATTGCATCGGTTTCTGAAAGCGAGGCCCTTCCTTGGCACATTCTCTGCTTGTCAAGGCGTATGTAGAGATTCCCCTTTTCGTCGGAATACTCATGGAGTAACCGTGACAGATGATCCCTGTCAGAACTGTTCAAGAGCGAAATGACCCTCTTAGCCAGCGAGCCTGCCTCTTGGCTCGAAAGTATTGCCTTCTGCAAGACGATCTTATTCTTGTAATGCCCCTCTAAAGATGAGCTTGTAAAGCGATTAGTCGGGACTAGGAGTGCATCTTTTATCGCCTCAAGCACCTTGCTGACATCCTCTGTGGCGTGCAGCACAAGGTTAATCTCCGTCGGCGGAAAATTTGAGGTTGCTGCTGTTGCTTTCCTCAGACATTGGAAAGAAAGGACAAAAACTGGGTAAAAGGCTATGCGATCTCACTGAGCCGGCGGAGTGGACTCGATTGTTTTGGCTTCATAAACAGCACGTGATTCTGCTGTTGATATAAGCTTGGTCTTCTTTATGCCCAGGTGGCGGATTGCCGTTATCTTTTTCGCTTCATCAATTACATTAGCTCCAAGCTTACTGTTCGTTTCCCTTGGAATATCTTCACTCTTGCTGCCTGTAATTTCTTGTATGAATTGATCAACTGTCATCTGGGGGATCCTCTCAGATAGTATCTTCTGGCCTATTAGCCTTATCTCATGCTTTTTCGATGAATTAACTCTGCGATGGGTGAATGCAATCATTGCAACTCTGAAAGTATGGCCATCTATTGTGGTATAGTCGCCGATCAATGTGATCATAGAACTACCTCTCCGGATAAGACTCCTGAGAAACTCTTTGGCATATTCGTGTCCCTTAAAAATAGTGGTTGCGACACCATCGGTTATGTTGTCTATCTGGACAAAGACCTTAATTTGGTGTTGATCCATGCTTTGGTCGGGGTTACCTTTCATCATGTCGTGGAGGGTATTTTCAATCGTACGTCCCTTTGATTGATTTGCGTCCGTAACCGGTATAAAATTAATAGGCACCTGCGGCTCGAACCCTGGGGGTTTATTTACAATTACCCATTGCTTGTCACGCCACTTGTCGCGTACTCTGCCTCCTTTTCTCGCTCCTTTCGCCATAAATTCTTCTTCTTCCCATCCTTTGACTAATATTTATAATATATATACGATGCGTCAAGCCTTAGCTCGAATCTCCTCCAAACCGCCCATGTATTTTTGCAGTACCTTTGGCACCTCTACCGTTCCCCTTGGAGTCTGAAAGTTTTCAAGTATCGCGACCATCGTGCGCTCTGTTGCAACAAGCGTGCTGTTGAGTGTATGCACAATACGCGTTTCCTCGTTGGTCTTGTCACGGAATCGTATGCGAAGTCTTCTAGCCTGGTAGTCTAGGCAGTTTGAGCACGAAACAACTTCCCTGTAGGCATTTTGGCCAGCCATCCAAGCCTCCATATCGTACGTCTTGGCTGAAATCTTACCGGTGTCGCCGGAGCATAGCAACATTACACGGTAAGGAATGCCAAGTTGCTTGAAAAATTCCTCAGATAGTACAAGCATCCTTTCGTGTTCCCTCCACGACTCTTCTGGTCGGCAGAAGATAAATTGCTCCACCTTTTCAAACTGGTGAACACGAAATATCCCCTTCATGTCCCTGCCGTGTGCACCGGCCTCTTTACGAAAGCACGAGCTAAAACCAGCATATCTTATTGGAAGCTTTATTCCTTCAAGGATTTCGTCCATATGCATACTTGCTATTGCATGCTCAGATGTCCCTATCATGTAAAGGTCCTCCCCTTCTATCTTGTAAATCACGTCCTCAAAGTCATTCAGTATAACGGAGCCGACCATCGGTTCTCTTCTAATCATGTATGGTGGTTGGATTAGAGTATAGTTATGGTCTGATAAAAAATCAATTGCAAAGTTAGCCAATGCCTGGTTCATCTTTACAAGCTCATTTCTTAGGAAGTAGAACCTTGAGCCTGATACTTTAGTGGTGTGGCCCAAGTCGATAAGATCAAGTGATGTGGCAAGGTCAATGTGATCCTTTGGACTAAAATTCGGCATTATGGTTCTACCATTTTGTCGAACAACCACATTCTCCTCTTCGTCTTTGCCCACCGGAACCCCCTCGTTTAACAAGTTGGGCAAAGCCATAATCAGCTGATTGAACTTCTCTTCAATTTGAATTGCTTCAGATTCCGTCTGGTCAATTTCTATGCTCACCTGCTTCATCTCTGCAAGTTCAAAAGACGCATCTTGTTTGGACTTCTTCTTGCTTGCAACAGTTTCAGAGAGCAGGTTCTTTTTCCGCCGAAGCTCCTGAGTTTTGATGATAAGCTCACCGCGGCGCTTGTGTAGCATTATCAGGTCGTCTAGTGGGAAATCTGTCATGTTACGCTTTTTCAGCATATCTCGAACGGACTCAGGATTTTCTTTTAAAATTCTGGGGTCTAGCATTAGCCAGCCATCACTTTCTTTGCTAGCGATATGTGCTCAAGAAGTTCATCAAGGGTGCTCAATATCGTTGCAGTTGGGATATTTCTGCCTGTCAACTCAATTGCAAGCATAGAGTCTTTTGAAAATACCTTCATCGACAGACCCTTTGGAAAGTTAACATTATCTGGTATTAATGCCTTCACTGTCGCCTTTGCTTCGGCGCTGCTCGAAAAGCAGATCTCAACTGAAACTGCAACATCAAGATGTCTCCTTGGCAGATTCTGGATCATTTGTTGTCTCCACCTTTATGCTTGCAATAAAATCCTCAAGACCTGAAGTTGGGATGCTACAGCCTGCAGCTGCTGAATGTCCGCCCCCTGTGCCATTTAATGCCTTGGAGCACCTCCCCATTATCACGCCAAGGTTTGCACGTGAGTTGCAATCAAGGCACTTCCTTGCGGAGAACTTGTAGGAGGTCCCTTCCTTTTTGAGGGTCCTGACAAATAGTAGCCTGCCCCGAAGGGAAGGTGATCCGCTGAGCAGCGATGAGACCGCTCCTAACATGTCTTCCTCTAAGATGCCGTCACCATTGACAAAGGCAATCTTGCCGTCGTCGGCAAGCCTCCATTTTTCGCTAAAGACCGTGGAAATATAATTGCGCAGAGTCCTCCTATACTTGTTCAGTATTTCTTCTCCTGCGTTTAATGCGTTGTTTCTATCTCCCATACATATTGTAATGCCTACGCCTGCCCTTCCTGTCCTACCGCATGCATTGAGCATGGTTGAAAATTCTCTTGCGTCTCTTAACTGGCTGCGCCTGTCCTCTCTTGTAAGCGTATAGACGTAGCCGATAAGGTCGTCCCGCAATATATCGGATATCCTTTCATCAGAAGTAGCCACAAACTTGGTTATTGCTTCAACAATCGCGCTTTTCTCCTCCTGCGAAAACTCGGCCAGTACACGCCAGCGACCACCGTCATTATCTTTGAGTTGTACTCCTGCGTTCTTGAGCAAGAAGTAACACGCCTCCCTGTTCCAAGTGAGCCCGTCGATGTAATGAAAGGGTGTGTATGCAAGCGCTTCATGCAGAGGACGCGTCTCACGTCCAGTGAGTGTTATATCGAGATCGACGCTTACAAGCCCAAGTGACTGGGCGCTCTTTAGTATTTCAGAATTTAGGCCAGAAAATGACCTTTTGTCCCCTTGGTCTTGCATATCGCCCACTGCTGAAACAACTGCTATGGCTGACAAGTCGCGATTCTTCAAGTCAAGAGTGCTCGCAACCATGTACGCCATTCCCCCTGCAGGCACTTCCCTTCCTCCATCAATGCCGAATTTCCACGGGTTCAGTATCTGACCGTCATCGTCTGTTAATATCTCTTCCTCAGTAATCTCATGATGGTCGATTATGAGCCACTTGTTCCCAAATGCCTTTCTCAGATACGAACCCCAACCGCCTCCTAGGTCAGTTATAACATAAAAATCGCGGCTTTCAGCCCTCATCTTCTCAATAACAGAGGAATTCAAGTCAGAGATGGCCCTCACAGAATAGCGCCCCCCCATACGCCTCAGTGCCTTTGCCATTATGCTACCTGATGCGATTCCGTCTGCGTCAAGGTGTGTGATGATGGCAACTTCATTGCCACCTTCTACACTCGATCTCAATTTTTCAGAAAGATGTTTAACTGCATCAGTAAGCCTGTCGCTCATCTACCGTAGTACCTTTAATCTTACTGTAGCTGGGCAATGACTGCTGCATATTTCCAATTCTTTGGAATCTTGCCCTCTCGCTTGTAGTACCCAGACATCCTGTGGATCTTGGACTCTACCAACTCGAGCGACCGCACATTCCGATGGTCGCTATTGTGAACTCTAAGGTGTTTCTGAAGGCCAAGAGCCTTTTTAACTAGCTTGTCCAAATCTTCTGGCATCTCTGACATTATATTGTTCTCAATCAAAACTTTAGTGAGACTTTTGCCCAGGACTGGCTTGGCGAGCGGTATGCTGTGTTCATCCCTTAGCCTCAGTCCTATTTCGCTTGGGCTCAAACCTTCCTTTGCAAGCTCGACAATGAGAGCAGAGACCTGATCACTACTCTGGCTTATCCAAGGTGCAGGTTCCTTTGAAGTAGGACGGATCGAATGAGACTTACCATGAGTGTGAACATGAATTCTAGCCATTTTAAACCAGTATGAACCAACTCCTTTTATAAGTCGTTCTACTCTAATACTTCTCCGTTAACGACAATAATAACAACAATGACCTCGGTGGAATCTGATTTAAAACTACTTGGTCCACGCAATTCAACCAATCACTCTTGATAGATACCACATGGGTTTGCTTTAGAGCGACTGCATTGTAATACTATGGAATTTTGAGATGCACTGCATTCTGAGGTTTTATTATTCAAAAATACGAGCATGCTGATTTGATGAGTGACCAGCGATATGAGTTGGCTATTGCAGCAATTTATGTAGTTTTGGCATGCTCATTATCAACTTCTCTGGCATTATGAAAGTCAAAAGTGCGGTCAGCTGTAAATCGTGAAAGCCTTCTACCTGTAAAAGTATCTCTCTGCAATATGGTCCTGAGTGCAGGAGAATGAAGTAACCTAAATGCCCCTGATTGCTGAAGCTGAAATTCTTGCTCGAACCTTGACAGTGGTTGTGTGCAGAGAATATCTGGACTTCCTCTACTTGTTTCCAAAACATGATAGAATTATCAGGCCTATATCGATGAATTCGTATGTGGCCACCGCGTCTTATGTACAGTTAACTTATGTGCTCCTTTGACGTTTCCTGTTAGTGGCATGAAGATAGTCTTACGAGTCAAAAGGAAACAAGTTTGAAGTTTACATAAAAGCTTATATATTTGAATTCGAAGAGCTTACGTAGTATGAATAAGCCGATCATAGCGGCTCTCAGCTGCCTTGGCAGTGTTATCTTCTACGACGGGCCTAGCGTTTGCACAATACGGAGGCACCGGCGGTACCACAGGAACCGCCTCCCCGGGAGCAACTTCAAGAATGCGAAGGGATGGGTATACTACGCGAGAACTGCAGTGATGTAACCATTCTGGCTAAAAGGAGACTTACAGCGGCACAGGACAACCCATCTACTGGTTCTGGGACACCAATGTTTGCAACTGAATCAGGCCAAATGATCATATTTATTGGAGTTCTGGCTGCCATCTTTGGTGGAGTAGCCGCAATGTTCTTCATCAAGGGCAGAGGCGCACGGCCGGTAAAAACTTAAACCTCCTCCCTTTTGTTTTATTTTTGAAATATTCGTACGTTGATTAGTTGTATACTTAAAAGGTCCCACCCATCCGAACTACGAGTCTGTGTGTCTTATTAACTCAAAACGGGCAATAAACTTTTTTAAATTCAGCGTTCTCGAGCGACAGACCGACAAATATATATATTCGGATTTTTTTGCATAAAGATAATGTTGATCGCACAACTATTTGGGCAGATAGGTCCAGCATACGACCCGCTGTTCTACGACGTCATGGTATACATATTCGGGACCATGCTGTTCGCAGTGTTCCTGTTAGGAGTCATCGCCTTCTGGCTTAGGAGAAAAGGACTTGGCGGTGGCGCAGCAAAAGAAAAGTGGGCACAGGAGCTGGAGAGGTACTTTGAGCGCGAGCAGATCGGCTTGATTCCCGACGAAAAGCATCACTGGTAAAAAAAGAAGGTCGGGGAATTTCCCCCATTATATTATTTATTTCTTATACTATAATTATCCCGTGCATATTGTTATTATGCACACTTGAACGTGGTTATCGCATTTCCATCAGCTTTTTCCCATAAGCGGGTCCTTGTTCGGGCAATACAAAATGCCGCAAGAGGAACCATAAGAAGTGTGGCTGTTGAACACGATTGCATAATATGTGAGTCTAGCGACATAGTTGAACTTGCCTGCCAGCTCGTAAGCATGTTTGGAGTTGAGAGCGTTGCAATAGCTAAAAAGGTGTCAAGCAACTTTTCTGATCTTTCGGCTGCAATAGTTGAAGTTGGTACTAGCGTCATAGTTCCTGGGGATAGGTTTCATGTAAAAGTCATGTTACAACCTACCGCGAAATGTGACTACGTGAGCAGAGATATTGAGTTTGCTGCCTCTGGCACACTTGCAGTAAGGTTGGCGTCAATAAACGCCAGGCCCGCAAGAACTGAGAAAGATGCCAGCCGTCAGGTTTTGACCGTCATAGGCAGAGGTTCAGCATACGTCTGCCTCCAAGTAATGACTGCTCCTGGCGGGCTTATCGCCGGCTCAAACGGTGCAGTTCTGAGTAGCATCCATGACGCATTAACGTTTCTCTCATGCATGATGGCGGCTAAGGCAGGATTTGAATGCCGTAGTATCGTGCTGCCATATCATGACAAAAGTGAGCTTGAAACCAGCGCCAAGCTTATCCAGCATTTTGCTGCAAAAACAGGAAGAAAAAAACAAACAATCTTGGCAATGCCAATCAATGTCCCTGGAAAGGGTGCAGTATCACTCTTGCTGAAGGAGCAGATCATATCAAAAATTCTAATTCGATACCATGACAGCAGGATCGTTTTTCCGTTCACCGCTACGTTTCATCCAATTTGGTTCATAGAAACTATCTTTAACGAAACTCTGGCTACAGGAAAAATACCTTTTGCGCCTCTGCTATTCCAATCAAGTGAGCTTGTCACGTATGCACAACAGGCAGGATTAGAGTTGAATATTTCAGCACCGCAGATTACAAAAGGCAGACTTCAAAAATACGGCAAGGCTGTTGACTTTGAATCAGAGTCAGCAATAAAGCATACAAAGAGGCTAGAGTTAAAGGTAGGACCTAACTATTTGCACGACATTATCGATTCCATTTAGCTTTTCGGCTAACTTCTGAAGTCCAGCGGCTTTCTTTTTGTATTCTGGATCGGCTAATACCTTCTCGATCGCGTTGCCAAGTTGCTCTGGTCTTAATCCTTTTGGATGCACCATCACTCCTGCTCCTAGCTCCGCAACCTTGGTGCAATTGCCCAATTGTTCTCCGTGATTTTCTATAGGCACAGTAACAACTGGCTTTCCAAACTGGATTGCCTGTGACAGCACAACATGTCCACCTCTTAACACGAGAAGGTCGCTTGAGGCAAATATCTCGTCCCGTATTGGGCACCATTCATAATACCAGCTTGATTTTCCAATCCTGCTTGGGTGGCTTTTACCCCTTGGGTTCCCTTCCGAGATGACAAACTGGATTTTGGGATCCAATCTTTTAGCTGTTTCAACTGCAACCTTGGTAAGGGCAGGGCGCGTCTGGATGGGGCCGCTTACGTGTACAAATACGAGCAGCAGGCTCTTGTCAAGGCCCAGCATATTAACTACTTTGATCACGCGCTCTTCGTTTATCTGAGGTCTTGGTGAAGCAAATCCGATGTATTCTACCTTTCGTGATGCTGAGCCTATGTCCCAAACGTTGTGAGCAGAAAGCGTGTACGGTGGTGGAAGATCTGGCACCAAGACTCTATCCGCCATCGCCCACATTGAGCCTAGGAATTCACCTACGATATTTTCAAAGATGCGCGGCGCCGTTAGATCGTGGAGACGAGGCGAGAGCAATAGCTTAATCTGATTTAACACTACAACTGAAGGCACCTTAAGCAGTCTGGCTGAGATAAGCGGTGACAACCTGCTATCTGAGACGACAATATCTGGGGCGCACCGCAGTATGTTGCGTGTTTCTTGGTTAACCTGTCTTGAAAAGTTGGTAAACCATAGAGGGACATTAGCTATGCTGTCCTTGACAGAAAAACCTCCTTCCATGCTCCAGGCAAACTCGACTGGCGAAACAGTCGAGCACTTGTAGCCCCTCAGCGAAACGTAGCTTGCCGCCTCTCCATATGACGAAAATTGAACATTTATTCCCTCTTGCTTGAGGTGATCTGCCACCATAAGCAACCGGCTTGCGTGCCCGAGCCCTACGCCATACGGGGTAAAGTATGCTACTGCTGACAAGGGGCTGAAATTAGCAGCATTGATTATATATTATTGTTATAGCCCAACTCCTATGACCTTACCACTTGGTTCGACTTCCTTGAAGACTACCGCTTGAAACTTGTATAGTTTTGAACTCGGGTCAAGCCATACGTCCGGCGGCGCACCTGCTTTGTAGCAAATATTTGAAAGATATTCCTCGACATCCCACTTTAACTCGACTGCCACCTGTGGCAGGAGGAGACCCGAGCCAAAACGCCAGTGCAGTATAAGGCCATCCCTGCCTATTTGGATCTCTTTTCCATAGTCGGCCGGATTTGCTTTGATTTCCTCTGGTGGGGTAAGAACGCTTACCTCGAAAATGATGTTGTCCATCTCGTGTTTATCTAGGGGCGGAAAGCGAGGATCCTCTGTTGCTGCTCCAATTGCTGCCTCTATCACGCCTTGGTACACTGGCTTTTCTGGAAGCGGAAACCCAATACATCCGCGCAAGTATTCCTTTTTGCTTGTAGTTACATAATTGAGCGTTACAAAGATTCCTGCATTTTCCTGCATCTCCTTTTCTGATCTGATTATGACTGATTCTAACAAATATTTTTCAACCGCTGTTCTTGCAAGAGTGACGAGTTCAGTGCCTTCGATAACCGTTATCAATTCTGCATTATTTACCCTAGACGGACTAAAAAATCCACAGCCTCTCAAAGTGTATATTTTGTTCCCTGTTATCGGATGCAAAAGATGATGATCTGAGGATGCTCATGCAGTAAGACTTCCACGATGAAAATTTTCCCTGACCGTACTTGGATGTCAGAGAAGGTGGTATGCAACATAAAGGGCAGACAGCTCGCCCTGCTGCAATATCTTTTTTCAATAAGGTTCTGAATAGGACATCTTGTGTATTTGTTATTGCGGAAAACACAATTCAAAGATTAGGATCAAGGAGGTTTCAGGGACAACCTGCAAATAATGAAATGTTAGGCTTGCATATAGGAGATGTGACTCTTCTTTCCCTATTTATCATATCTGTTCATTTTAGTTTAGACGATAGCCCATTTTTGAGGACCGGAAGGCGTGAGTAAAAAAGGAACAAATTCAAAGTTGCCAGACATTCTTAGTAATGAATAATAATACATTTACAGGATTATGCTTTCCAGGACATGACTGGGTTCGTTAGCAACAAGACATATTAACTCTAAGCTCTTAATTTAAACCCACACCTATATGATGAACTGTCCTAACTGCGGTGCAATCATGGTATGGCTTAACGGCTCTGTATTGCATGACCCTCCTGTCAAGCAATACGAATGCAGAGGATGCAAATTATTTGTTGTCAAGTATCAAGATGGCAATTACGAGGTGATACCTACTAAGCCAGAGATGCAGCAGCAATAATGAAAATAAACAAGGTAATTGAGACATGCATTTATTCTTCCAATCTTGAAAGCATGAAAAAGTTTTACGTAGAAATTCTCGGCCTGTCAGTTATTCAAGAAGAAGCAGATAAGCTGATTTTCTTAAAGGCTGGCAAGAGCATGCTGTTGATATTTGACCCCTCACGAACTAGCGTCAATAATGATGGCTTACCGATACACGGCGCAATGACTCCACCATCAAGCATCCACTTTGCTATGGAGATTGAAGAGCAAGAATATCAGCCGTGCAAGGAGCACCTGGGAGGGAATGGTGTTGCAATACAAAAAGAAGTGAACTGGGATGGCAAGACTAAGTCTCTTTACTTCCGGGATCCAGCAGGTAACCTTGTGGAATTGATAACATCGGGCGGGTGGCCGGTGGAAAGCTAATATAATATTCTGTCCCTTGCAGTTGTAATCCATGCATGAAAAACCGCGACAGTCTTTGAGGGAGCAGCTTGAAGACCAGAATAAGATGATTGTGCTGCCAGGCGTTTTTGATGCGCTCAGCGCCAAAATAGCAGAGCACGTGGGCTTTGAAGCGATGTTCCAGACAGGGTACGGATCGTCTGGCAGCTCTGCTGGGAATGCCTGACTTTGGATTGCTAAACTCCGGCGAAACAGTTGATAATGCTATGAGGATAATCAGAGCAGTAAGGGTCCCTGTTCTCGTTGATGCCGATACTGGGTATGGCAATCCTCTTAACGTCTGGCGGCTTGTTAGAGACCTTGAAAGCCTAGGTGCTGCAGGCATCTTTCTTGAGGATCAAGTCTGGCCAAAGAGATGCGGCCATATGGTGGGCAAAGATGTCATATCAAAAGATGAGTATATCCCTAAGCTCAAGGCAGCTCTAGAAGCCCGAAAGACTAAGGACTTTATCATTGTTGCAAGGACTGACGCCCGTGCTCCAATAGGACTTGACGAAGCAATTGAGCGAGGAAAAGCCTACAGAAAGGCTGGCGCTGATGTCATATTTGTCGAAGCACCACGCTCACTTGAGGAGTTGAAAAAGGTGGCCAATGAAATAGACGCCCCACTTGTTGCAAATATGATAGAAGATGGAGTAACGCCTAATCTCCCTGCAGGCGAGCTTCTAAGACTCGGTTATCAAATCGCGGTCTTTCCGTTGTCAGCAATCTACAGTGCGACATTTGCAATGAGACAGGTGCTAACAGAGTTGAAAAATACAGGCACAACAAAAGATGCTCGCAACATGATGGTTACCTTCAAGGACTTTAACCGGTTTATGGAGCTGGATCACTTTGTAGACCTCGAAAAAAGGTATGCTTAATAGTTAACCTTATCTGCCCCACATTTTAGTTGAACATTGGTTCTTGCTTAACCTCTCTCTGTAGGTCCTCCTGTTTATGTGGCCTTTTTTTAATTATTAGGAGGAGAGCAGAGCATCTTGAGTGAGATAAATTGCAGTTCAATAAATTCCAGAGTTGATATGGAATGATCATAGCACAGGTATCCCCCTAAAATTGCAGAATTCCAGATGTCGATAAAGTTAGCAAATCTTCTATTATATATTCTTATTATTATTATTAAAATAATGTAGTCCATGGGCTTTGGAGAAATTCAGACAACGCTCGCCGATCTAAAAGTTTCTAATGTTATTAAAAAATTGCAGGCAGCAACATTCTCTCCCGTTGAAGAGGCTATAACTCTTTTCTGTATAATATCCAAAACGCCTCATCTTTTATGAATATTTTCTACTACAAATTTTGTTTGAGTATTTCCTTCAACCTTAATGAAATATGCCGGCTGGTCTTGTTGCTCCAGAGTCGTAGCAAGGGCAAGTGGGTCGTTTGAGAAGTGATATATCCTATCATCTTTTAGATACAATTCCATGAATCCTCGCCAATGCGGTTCACCTACAATAATGGCGTTACGCTCAGTATTTTTGTTTATATAGGAAATAGCCGATAGTAGGTTGTCGTTATCTCGTATATCAACCGAATTAAACTGCATCGTCGCAGGTGCAAAGTATCTGATATAATTTTGTACAATGCCATAGAGGATAAATGGGCTATCGTAGGGCATTAAAGCATATGACAGTCCTATTACAGCAAAAATAGCAAGTATCGAGCAGGCAACTATCGCAGAAAGATTAGACTTTAGCTTGCTGACAAGATGCAAGATGCCATAGCCGGCAAAGATGGAGAGAAAAATACCTGATAAGACTATCCATCTATCCGCAACAAGCAAGTTATTGTCTGGAAAAATTAGCCAAGAGAATGATCCTGCAAGAGAAACGAGCAATGGTATTTTTAGCAGGCTGTTTTGAATCCGTAAAAAGCCAATTGTTGCTGGGGCAGCGACTAAGCAGTTTACTACAAGAAAAAAGATAAGGAGGTTTCCTTGATTGTAAAATTTTGGTGTGCTGCTCCCGGATGTCTCCACCGCTGTTGTGTTAGCGTTATTATTTTGATAACTTGCAACCATTAATGCAGAGAACAGGCCTATGGCAAGAATAGCACTCAAAGCTACATCTCTGCGTCTCGTTATGATTAAATAAGCTGCGAGCGACACACACAAAAGTACTCCTATCATTCTGTCTGTTGCGACAGTGACTGCAGTCAATGCAAGCGTTATTGAAAGTACCTTCCAGCCTGCGTGCTTTCTGCTAAGAAGGCAAAAGATAAACAGCGTAATGGTAAGTGCCAAAACATCTCGGTGGAGATCCCAAAAAGTTCGGAGCACTGCCATTTGAAAGACGGTGAAAGTAGCCAGAAAGACACTTTGGATTATTCGAAGGTTAAGCAGATTCCTTCCTACGTAAAATAGGGACACACCGAATATGCCAGCCATTGCCACGGCCACGAATACAACTACGAATGGTGGAGGAACTCCAGTTACGCTGCTCAAAGAATAAAGAAAGGTAACATATAACGGAAATTGCTTTGATATTGTACTCCACTGTTCCTCAAAATTCACGACTTTTGGAATGTAGTAGTTTACAACATCGTATCCTATCGGATGAGGGTAAGCCGCAAGCTCTGGTATGATCCTTATTGTTATGCATAATAAAAAGACGATTACTACCGCTTGCATTTCACTTGCAAGAAACCTAAATTTGAAAAGGGAAAATGTATGCACAATCAAAATGTAAGACGTCAACAAGACTTTTCTTAGTTATTATGCGTATGTCCCGAAAAGGAACTGCTTTGGAATCGGCCATTTATGAGGTGAAGTATATATTTTTATGTGTGAATCTCGCGCAAGAGGTTCAGGCAGCAGAGCATTATCTTGGCCTATTACAAATATTGCAAACGATAAGCAAGAATCATTGTGTCGCTGATTGAGTTAGTGAGCGAGCGAGAACATGTTTTGAGAGTAATAGTGGTGAAAAATGTCCGTTCGATCTTAAGCATGCAAGTTGTTGTCTTATCCGAACTACTTTGCTATAAAGCGTTTACAAGACGCTTCATCTTTTCCAGGCTGACCTCAAACCCAAAGCGCTTTTCCTCTTTCTTCATATTCCGATACATGCTCATCATTAGATTAATGTGCCGAACAGTGCTTAGCTTGCCATCCATTTTAAGTCTTACAATCTTATAGACGTCATCGTAGTAGCTGAAAGTATGAAGTACCTTCTTTCGATAACGCTTCAAATCAAATTTGCCATCGCTTCGGTCTAGGACATCTAAAAACAAATCGCAGCAGATAAGTGATGGAATTATTCCTTCACCAAGCATTGGAAAAACGCACCCAATCGACTCTCCTACGCCTATGATGTTACCGTCATAGAATGGCTCCATACGCTTTGATGGTGCTAGCCTAATCGGCCTGCCTATCTTTTTGACGACCCTAGCTTCTGGATGCCGTTTGAAAAAATTATCAATACCATAATATTTTTTCTCAATGTCGCCTGCTCCCATGTAACCCCTGCCATCATCTAGGGGAAAATACCAGAAATATCCTTTTGCACCCTTGTAGCCGATGACGTAAAAATCTTCTGCTCCTTGCACATTTTCAAGAAGGTATTCATACGCAGGAATCAAGAAGTCTTGACCTGACTTAGGTAGAAGCGAGCGATGTAGGCCGGTGCAATCAATTATGTAATCGTATTTGTCAAAGGCAAACGATTCTCTAGTAACCTTCACGCCATAGGTGACATTAACATTTTTCAGCAGATCGGTCTCCCAGCCATACTTGTTGTATGTCACAAGGCCTTTGAGCTCGAGGGATTCTTCATTGTTGTTTGGCAGCTCCATTTTGAGCTTCTTTCCCACGTGAAAGATGTACTTGCTAAAATCGAGGCCTGCTTGGTTAGAGAACCTCTCAAGCATGTGCTTAGATGCACCCCAAGCGCAGACGGGCCAGTGGTGATCTTTTTTGGAGGCCTCGAAGATATTGACATGGTGGCCGCGCTTGTGAAGCATGTTGCCAAGATAACTCCCGGCGACTCCGGCACCCGCTATCGCAAAGTTCATCTAGAGTGGATTGTTTCGAGTTTACTTATAATCGTTCAGAATTATCGTGCATTATACCTGTCCGCTATCCGATAGCGAATATACTTATCATCTGGAGAGTACTTCGGTGGGCGGGGATCTATCGTCGTAAAATTGCATTTTGGACACTGGTGCTTGAGGGTATAAGTGCTGCAGGAGGGACACTTTCTTACAAGGTGCTTCATCTCTTAGTCTATACCTGCTGAAGAGTGTGAGACCTTTTTGAGTGTTGATGCACAAAATTAAATGTACCATGCTGCTTTTCGATGTTAGCCCGCGTCTTTTCAATAGTATTATTCTTCAATCTTTCGGCAACTTTGAAGTTCTCGGCATTCACCACAAACCGGTAGCGATGAGCGCCAATGTAAGTTATGATGGTGCTTGCACCGCCCTTATTGCCCTCAGCATTCGCAAGCGTGTTCTTGATTATCTCAATCCCCTCTGGCTTTTTGGATGTTATCTCCATTATTCCGCTTATTTCTAGAACAGGAATAGGAATCCTTTTGCTTGCGTCCTCTATAACATTCTTTATCTCGGGTGACAGTTCAATATTTTGATTGGCGTCCAAGCCCTTCCTTGATACAGCTTCAAAAGCATCGTATACATAATCATACTTTTGGAGTATCCCTTCCTCTATTTCTTGAACATGTTGATCTGACAGATTGAGCTTTGACTTAATAAAATCCAAGAAAATATTCGCCTTATCACTCTTCTTCACCTCTATAAGCTTGGACTTGCGTTCTTCGCCAGACACCTGTTTCAGCGAAGTGTCAACCTCTCCTCTAACCTTATTGCCTCTGATTACCTTGAGAACCGCTTTTTGCTTTGGCCGGACGTAGCGCTCTATATTTCTAATCCAGCCAGTTGCAATCTCGGAGATGTGGAGAAAGCCGGTCATGTTATTGTATTCGTCTAACGTGACATAAACTCGATGTACGGTCTCTGCTTGATAGTTGCGATTAAGATTTCTCTCTCCTCCGGGAGCCTCTGGATCTCGTCAGTAGCAGTCATCTTATAATGAGATAAACACGGAGCAGATGGCATACTTTAAGATTTTGTTTTAACTGTGCGATGTATGCTAGAAGAGCAAAATCAAATTCAATTCTCTCGATAAACAATCGTTGAGTCGGAGCCAATAACTTGCCCCGTATCTCTTCCAAAGCATGAAGTATATGACTGCAATTATGTAAAATTCTTTGAATGCCTTTGTCGCTCGAGGTTCTCCTCTTCTCATTATCTATTGTGTACGATAGAAGGCCATAAGTTGCTAATAGTCAATTCCCTTCTTCGCCTTTATCCCCTTTTGATAAGGGTGTTTGATCTCTTTCATTTCGGTGACCAAATCCGCTGCAGCAACGACAGATTCCGTAACATAGTTGCCTGTTAGGACGAGGCTAGTCTTTTCCGGCTTAGCAGCAATGATATCTAAAATGTCCTGCTGCGATATCAGGTTGAGCTTTGCGGCATAATTTACTTCATCCAGTATCATGACATCGTATATGCCCGAAGCGATTTTTTCCTTTGCAAGAGCAATTGCCTCCTTTGCAGCCCTCTTGTGGTCTTCTATCGGATGGTCGTCGTCAATTATGCCAACAAATCCTCTGCCGGTCTGCTATCATTTCAAACTCCGGCTCGAGTCTCTTTGAGCTTGTAAGCTCGCCATAGTACCACTCACCCTTAATGAACTGGATCATGCCGACCTTGTATCCGTGGCCTATCGCACGTAATACAATCCCAAGCGCTGCAGTAGTCTTACCTTTGCCCTTTCCAGTGTAGACAATCACAAGGCCTTTTTCTAGCATCTGTAAGCAGATGATAAAAGAGTGTGAAGATAAAAATCAATCTAGCGCCATCATTAGTCATACTTTGCATTTTCCATGAGAAGGGAATCAGTGAACGAGCTCCTATTTTTTATCTGTTCTTTATCTAAATCTCTCAATTGCTTTGCTCGGGAACCTCTTATATCGATTAGTATGAAAAAATAAGACTTGCGGCGGGGGGGCGCACCGTGGTAAACTCCAGTCCTTTTCCAAATGTCAAGTCTTTGGCCCACTTCGTTCTGCGTGATTTTGATTGATTTGCAATGGTCAAAATGGTCCACTGAGACACCTTATTGGCGAAAACTACAACATGTAATAGTAAGGCAATCCGAGCGATTTCAATAGCAAAAATTAAAAATAAAATCAAATCAACCATTCTTCAATGCAAATATCCCGGGTCGTGATCGCAGGGGTTACAAGTGGGGTTGGGAAGACCACGGTTGCAGTCGGTATCATGCACGCCCTACGCAAAAGAGGCTTGCGGGTCCAACCCTTCAAGGTTGGGCCAGACTTTATTGACCCTTCTTATCACACGCTTGTAACAAAGAGGAACTCGCGCAACCTTGACGTGTGGATGATGGGAAGGCAGGGAGTTCTCGACTGCTTTGCCTCAGCGTCCGAAAACGCAGATGTTGCAGTAATCGAAGGTGTAATGGGATTATTTGACGGAATGTCAGGCAAGACGGACTTTGCTAGCACAGCGCATGTAGCCAAAATTCTAGATGCACCTATAGTCCTAGTAGTCGATGCAAGTAAGGGCGCACGATTCTATAGCTGCAATCATACTTGGCTTTTTGCACTTTGATAGAAAACTACGGATAGCAGGCGTCATACTAAACAATGTTGCAGGAGAGAGGCATGCCAACTACATCAAGGAGGCCCTTACAGGGATAGTCAAGATCCCAGTGGCAGGAATACTTTCTCGCAATAGGAGCATCAAGATGGAAGAGCGACACCTTGGGCTGGTGCCTGCATTAGAACTGGGAGAAACTAAAAGACAGGTAATACTTCGAACAGCAAAACATATGGCAGAATCCATCGACGTCGATAGGATATTGAGCCTGTGTAGCGCAGGCCCGCTTCCTGATGCTCCTGACCACTCAAAGCGGCCAGCTAGAGCAAGGATTGCTGTTGCCCTTGACGAATCGTTCAACTTTTACTATACAGATAACCTTATTGCGCTGAAAAAGAGCGGAGCGCAGCTTGTCTTTTTTAGCCCAGTAAGAGAGCAAAAGCTGCCGGATAGGGTGAGCGGGATAATGCTTGGAGGAGGATTCCCCGAGGTGCTTGCAGACAGGCTTGAGAATAATAGATCCATGCTGAGGTCGATTAGGAAGGCGGTAGTAGAGGAAGGTATGCCAGTTTATGGGGAATGTGGCGGGCTTATGTATCTAACTCGGTCAATAAGTGGCTACAATGGTGAGAAAAAAGCAAGGAAGATGGCTGGCATTGTAGAAGCAGATACTTTGATGACAGGGAGGCTGACCTTGAACTATACTGATGCAGAGTGCGAGGGCCCGGTGTTTGGCAAGATGCATCTTCGAGGGCACGAATTCCATTATTCTTCTATAGAAAACATTGCTCGAGATTCGCGATTTGCCTACTATATGAAGAAAGGCAAGGGGGTCACAGGCAATCACGATGGCTTTATCATAAACGATAATGGTCTAGCAGCCTACATGCACTTGCATTTTGCAAACAGGAAGTTGCCCGAACGGATGGTCCTCTCTTGTGCTAGATATTCACGCCGATGACTTTCTGCTCTGGTACAGCGAGCATTATAGCATTCATTATGGAGGATACTGCTGAGCTGCCACCTTTTCTTCCGACGTTTGTAATGAAGGGCAAGTTATTCATTTTGGCAAGTTCTTCCTTTGATTCCACCGCAGAGACAAAGCCTACTGGCATCCCGATGACAAGTGCAGGTTTTGTAATGCCTTCTCTTGCCATATTGATCACCTCGTATAGTGCCGTAGGAGCATTTCCTATTACGATAATTCCGCCGTCCATATCCTTGGCGGCCCGCCGCATAGCAGTCTCTGACCTTGTCTTGCCCAGCATACGTGCCTGCTCTGCCACCCCAGAGTCAGAAATATAACACACTGCCTTTAGCCCAAGGTCGCTGATTGATTTCTTGCTTATTGCGGCCAGCACCATATCAACATCTGTAACAATCGTGCATTTTTTTCTGAGGGCACTGAAAGCCGATTCGATGGCGTCTGTATGGAAGAGGATTTTACCAATTCCTGCAAAGTCAAAATCTGCTGTTGCATGTATCACTCGTCTTACAATGACCCACTCTTTTTCATTGTACTGATGACTACTTCCTACCTCAGATTCTATAATCTCAAAACTTCTTTTTTCGATGTCGAAAGCCTTTTCTGACATGGCTCTGCCGGAAGCAGTTCCACTGTATTGGTTGTGGTAGGAATGTTCAGCGTCGTCCTTAGATGCCAATCCGCTTCTCCACCTCTCTTGCTCTTTCTATCACGATGTCAACCAATTTTGCGTCAACGCCGAGGTGCTGGCCCATAAAAGCGTCCTTGAATTTGTATTTTTGAAAGGCGGCGCTTAGGTCCTTAATAACATCTCTTTTGATGTGTGCACCCTTGTGCAAAAAGTACGGCACAATCAGTATTACCTGTGGGTTCCCTTCAACCGCTCTCCTTATGCCCTCTTCAA
This sequence comes from uncultured Nitrososphaeraceae archaeon, assembly GCA_963786915.1. Taxonomy (GTDB): domain Archaea; phylum Thermoproteota; class Nitrososphaeria; order Nitrososphaerales; family Nitrososphaeraceae; genus Nitrososphaera. Next base: position 55,892 of record CAWBAU010000002.1, on the reverse strand, counting down.
TATCTGGGCGATCGAGCTCCAGAAAGCAAAATTCCACATTGCGATAGTACGGCCTGATGGCATTTGCAGCATAAACAAACGCGTCATGGGCATTCCTGTCGCTGCTTCCATGACCTATCAATACCACATCGCATTCTTTGTCAGGTTGGCTAATGTAGCTATTTTTTTTCAGCGCATTTATCCTATCAAAGATCAGTTGCACCATTTTCGGATGATAAGAGAGTGGCTTTGTTATGACGAGCTTGAGGTGCTTCTCACTGCCTATCATGGCACTCTGCTTGACAGTGTCTTTTAGCTTCATCCCGGGATACAAAAAATATGGCATCACAGTGATAAAGCTGGCTCCAACTGCCATGCACTGACCGATTCCTTCAGCAATGAATGGCGGCAATACTTCGAGGAATGAATAATTGACATAGTCGTAGCCTGACCGTAGCTTTGCCAACAAGCAGATCTGTTCAAGTTCGTATCTAACGTCGGGCTCTCTGCTTCCCCTGTCCACTATCAAAAGCGCTTTTTTCAACTCTGTATGTGTGCACAGATAATTTGGCGGGCTAAATAGCTTTCAGCATCGCCTTTCGGATAGCGTCTGTAAATTCTAATAAAGCATGCATAAGAAATCTATCTATTGCCAGTCACGTTCTGTATTTATTCACAAACGATACGAGGACGCTGCAAAGTTGCATTGTTACGGCTAATTGGACACACGTGAAACTGCAATTGTAAGGTTAGGGGGAAGCTTTTGCTTTGGAACTATGAGGTCGCCCTTAGAACTGAGAAGCGATGAGGCCTCAGATACGCTGGAGGTTCCTTCGAACTTTTGAACAGTTGCGGATGGATTTGGCACATCTACCGATGCAAGTCTATCTTTCTCATAGATTTCTATGGGTATACTATACTGCATAGAGAACTCTTCAAGACCCTTTACCTTTGCTTTCCGATCTATAGACGCGATATTCCTAATGCTTTGAAAGGAAAGTCCTTTTTCTTCCAATACTCTATTGATGCCCGAGTCTATTGTTTCTTTGCTCGTGTCCCAGTGCAAGCCTATTCCAACCACCAGCGACTTTGGCTGGTAAATAACCGACTTGCTTTTGATAGTTTGGTCTGTAATTAGTCGATCAGAAATTATAAGCCCCGCCTTGAATTCGTGCGAATTGATTTGATCAATACTGTCCACAAGCGTAACGTTTTTTGGAAGTGGTCCAGGCCACCAGTTCTTTTCACCTGCATCTTGATATATGGCAATGTTTTCTTCATTCACCATGAATGCACTTACCTTGGTCACGTTCTCAAAATTTTCAATTGTCCAACCAAACTCTCTTCCTACAAGGTCGACTGCAATGGTCTCATTGACATCTGCCGCAGTTGTGATTATCGGCTGTGCATCAAGAAAAGAAGCGACTAACCTTGCAAGTGCGTTTGCTCCCCCGAGATGTCCTGACAGTGCGCTTATGACATTATTTGCCCCGTCATCGATGACTAGGACTGCAGGGTCGCTCTTTTTATCAATAAGATGAGGCGCCACCATTCTGATGACCGCTCCAAGAGAAAATATGCAGATCAGCGCATCATAAGTTTTGAAAAGATTGCCAACAAGCTGTGTGCTTTGCTCCGAAAACCAGATAACGTCATCGCCGCCATCATTATGCTTTGCTGGCACATAGATTTCCACTTCTGGCATCTTTTGTTTTATCTTACGTGCTATTTCGATCCCGTGCCTCGTGATGGCAAGAACGGCCATTTTTGTAACCATAAGGCAATAATAGCAGATATTAAAAGGGGAAATAACCTTTTGCATGCCGGCAAACGATTATAGTCTCATGTTTTGTTGAGTAGATAGAGTTTGGGTCTTCTCTCTAGGCAGGTATACTCTATGTCAGTGTTACTTGTCTTGATACCTTTAGCATTATCTGCTTACACTCACTTATGGAACCCTGCAGGCTTTCCTAACATTTTCTATGATGAAGGGGTCTACATGCGAAGAGCTATGCATGTCATGGAAGGTCTTGGGCCCCAAGAGGCCTATTATTATGATCACCCATTTTTTGGACAAATCTTTCTGGGCACTGTACTAAAGATTATTGGATATCCAGAATCATTGAATCCTTCTGCAGACCTGCATTCAATTGAATCGCTCTATCAAGTTCCCAGAGTCTTGATGGGAATACTGGCAGTAATTGATACTTTTCTCATCTACAAAATCGCCGAGCGTATGTATAACAGAAATGTTGCCCTCTTTGCCTCAGTTATATTCGCGGTAATGCCAGCAACATGGTTCACTAGAATGATTTTATTAGATTCTATTCTTTTGCCATTCCTTCTCCTTTCAATACTGCTGGCGGTTTATACTTCAAAATCAAAATCTGAAAAAATCAATAATATCAATAATAATAATAATATTCTGATTGTATTCTCAGGAATATTTCTCGGCCTAGCCATTTTTACAAAGATTCCTGCATTTACCATGATCCCATTGGTTGCTTTCCTCATTTATCAGAATAACAAGAGAAGCCTAAAAACTCTGGGTCTATGGTTTGTCCCTGTGATATTGATCCCTCTACTCTGGCCTGCTCAGAGTATAGTAGTTGGTGCTTTTAACTCTTGGACAAATGATGTGCTATGGCAAATAAACAGAGAAAATGCAGGACTGCCTTGGATCGTATTCCTTTTAGCGATTACTGATCCGCTAATTTTTGTAGTGGGATTTGCTAGCATTGCTTATTCTTTCATAAGAAGAGATTATCTTATTCTTTTATGGATCCTCCCGTTCATAGCATTTCTTGCTGCTATGGGATATGCTAACTTCTTTTATTGGATCCCCATATTGCCAGCACTATGTATAGGAGCTGGTAAACTCTTGTTTGATATCTTGCAAAAGAGCAAAAAAATTAGTCAAAAGGTGCTTAGAGTTGCCATACTTTTATCGATTATTATTTATGGGGTAACAAGTAGCACGCTCCTCATTGTTACGAATGTTACATCGGCTCAATTTGAATCGGCTGCTTACGTTGCTGGCTATTTAGAAGAAGGAACGGGAGCTGAGGACACTGAAAAAAATAATAATCCAACTGTCGTTATTTCAAATCCCATTTATTCATGGATACTCAAATATGTATTCGACAAGGACCCTGTATTATCAGATTATCGAGATATGCTTTACTTCCCTGTGGACACTGCTAAAAGTAAAGTTCTTCTAATAGATAATCCAAGATTCATGCTCGATATCGGAAATGAGGACAACCAACTACTCCATGAGCTTTATAGCAATACCAGCACAATTGCAACATTCAAAGGCAAGGTGACTAACTTTGATTTGGGCCTTTTCCCTTATACCAGCATGGTAGAGAACTATGAAGGGAGTGAAGTCAAAATAAGAGTGAATAATTCGAATTCATAAGGTTTTTAAAACTCAGATAAAACACACATCAGCTAAGTAACAAAAGGCATGGCAAGTTGGCAATCCATTCCAGTTCTGGTAAACCGCCGGCTGTTGTTTGCTGGAATATTCCTTATAGCTCTGTCTGGCATAGTACTTGAAGTATCAATTACAAGAATATTTTCTGCGAGCAATATGGTACCATTTTGCTTTTGTCGCTGTATCTGTTGCTCTTGTCGGTCTTGGAGCTTCAGGCCTAGTTGTACAGTATCATGTAAAGAAGCTAAAGGGTAAGTGGGCGGAGAACCTAACGATATTGTCCGCATGGGGCATAACTATCTTTATCCCGATAACTCTTTTTGTTATGCATGTGCTCGCTTCGCAAGTTATGTATCTTCCATTGTTTATGATCCTTTTTTCTGTGCCTTTCTTTTTAGTCGGAATTATAATATCTGCGGCATTTAATGCATTTGCATCTGTGGCTGGAAGACTATATGCTGCAGATTTAATTGGTGCATCAGCTGGCGCCCTTTTGGTAGTCTTGTTTTTGGTTCTTACAGGTGGTGAAGGCGCGACTCTTATAGTTGGGTTAATAGGCAGCCATAGGTGCAACTATATTTTCAAGGATTGCGAAGAATACCAAGAAAATTGTTGTAAGCCTTATGTTTGTAGCATTTGCTATGTCGCTTATTTTCCTCAATTATGCTACGCAGATTTTTGCAATACCAACAGACCCCACAGCACAGAAGGACCTGCCAATTTATTTGCGCGAGCATCCGGGATCAAAAATAGTCAAGACAGAATGGAACTCATTTTCTAGAATAGACGTAGTTGAAGGAGGTACAGGGGGTGAGGGGCTTGTAGCAAAGGTCTTTATCGACGGCGGTGCTGGAACCAATATAATATCATGGGATGGCAAGATTGAAAGCAGACAAGAACTTTCTACTTGGATGCAGTATCTGCCTTTCAAAATGATGCAAGAGCCAAAAGTTCTTGTGATTGGATCTGGTGGCGGCAGAGATGTGGTTGCGTCTTTGGTAAGCGGGAGCAAAGATGTCACATCTGTGGAAATAAACCCAATAATCTATGAGACTGTTAAAAGCTATGGTGAGAGAGCCGGAAACGTATATTCTCATGAATTTGCAAAATCATATGTAGATGAGGGGCGAAGTCTTCATAACTCGTTCTTCTGACAAGTATGATATTATTTATGTGCCCTTTGTAGATACTTGGGCCTCCGTTTCCTCAGGCGGCTTAAGTGTATCAGAGAACTTCCTATATACATTGGAAGGATTCCAGCAATATTACGATCATCTAACTGACAAGGGCAAAATTGTTACCGTCAGGTGGTTAATTGATGCTCCCCGATTTGTCAGTACTTATGCTAAATTGCTCGAACAAAATGGTATACCACGGGATGAACTATACAGGCATCTAATCATGGTAACTTCGGATTCATATACACAAGACCCAAGTGTGACAATGGTCATCTTTTCAAAGGCGCCATTTACTGACGATGAAATCAAATTCCTCTCACAATCCTTTTCCCAATATGACTACAAGCCTATCCTGCTCCCAGGACAAGTAATGCGAGAGCCTTATTCTGCATTGCTTAACGGAGAAATCAACCTCGACCAGTTTTACGATATGTTCAAAACAAAGGTATATCCAGTAACTGATGATAACCCGTATTTTCTATCGTTTGAAAAGCCACTGCCTAGTGCGGTAGAAATAATACTGTATGGCAGCATCGGGATTGTAGCGATATTTTTGCTGGTACCTTTTTCGTGGATTAGACGAGGGAGAGGGATAGCACGAGGAGGAGGTGGAGGACAAACAGAGATCAATTCAGAAAAAAGTGAGCTTAGAATTGCGGCTGTGATTCCCTATTTTGCAGCCCTAGGCGTAGGCTTTATCTTGATAGAGTTGGCACTCCTGCAAAAACTCATTCTTTTGATGGGCAATCCTACAATGACTTTTGCGCTATTGTTGTTTACTCTGCTTTTATCAAGCGGGGCAGGTAGCCTGCTTAGCACAAGAATTGCAAAGAACACTATGAGAAACCTTGTGTTTGTAATAGGAGGCATCGCTGGAATTGGGATATTGTACGCCTTTTTCCTCCCGTCCATAATCTATTCAACTATTGCAGAACCTATCGAGGTAAAAGCTGCAGTAAGTATTGCTATCCTAGCGCCAATTGGATTTCTGATGGGAATGCCACTTCCTACAGGTATGCGTTTGCTAAAGGTGCATAGACCAGATTACATACCATGGATGTGGGCGATTAACGGAGCATTCTCTGTCTTGGGCGCAGTGCTTGCCATAGCACTTGGAATTATGTACGGTTCGTCCCTAGCAATGGTCCTGGGAATCTCGATTTACCTAATTGCGCTTGGGATATCATTCGCATCAAAGAAAAAGACCATAACACAGGTTGCAACATAAGGTTGCAGGGATGGTTATGAGAGCGTATTGATAAATGCGCTTCAGTTGTGATCATGGCTCCAGGACAAATAGGTAGAGCAAATAAACAGACATTGTCTGCACCTCATATATTCACATATGCAAGAATGTCTAAAAAAGATATTTCAGGAAAATTCGCGGAATGTGTCAAGAAGCAATCCATGGCCAAATTAAGAAAAAACATCCGCACCTGTAGTGGATAGTAAACTTCGGCTGGCTTAGTTTTGCTCAAATAAGTGATTAACTAAACGGATGTAAACAGGCAAATAGAGTAAAAACGATTTTAGTAATATCTCTCTACGAGACATGAAAAAGCAAAAGAAAAGACGACTTTTTGCGCCATCTGAATCCAGAAAGCTACATGGGCAGAGGCATTTGTGCCTGTTGTTGAGAACATATCAAGACAAGCCCAAGACGTAAATTCGCTTATCTCCACCCATCCTTTTGCTGTATCTCTGCAAATCATCTTCTTCCTATACAGAAACGAAAGGAGCCCCCAAAAATCAATAATTATAACCTTCATTTTTTTGGATGCCTGCCAATTACCGTCCCATCAAATTCAAAGAGTATAACTTCAATTTGAAGCTGTCCCTTTGCATGCTCATGCATCCGCTCATACACCTTTTTGCATACATGGTCATAGTAGCTAACAATCTTGTTTTTCTTAATTATTTCTGAAACGTGTCTCGCAGTATTTGCACTACCGATCTCCTCGACGATATTTGGTGCGGCTTCACATTCCGCTGCAAGTCGTGCCATGAACTCCATGTCGACGTGTGAGCCAGCGACATGAGTCTGTTTGATACCCATCGCCATTTTCGTGAGCTTGCCAATAAAACCGGCAATGACCACCTGTCTTATGGTTGCTTTATTAGCACATTGTTTTATCGAGTATCCGGCAAAGTCGCCCATCTGAATGAAGCAGTGCTCTGGGAGCTTATACAGGGCCTTGGCAAAGTCCTCACTCCTGCCTCCTGTCGTAAGAACTACCATAGCAGCACCCGTAGCAGTTGCAACATCAAGGCCTTGCCTGATTGAGGCAGCAAACGATGCAGTAGAGTATGGTAGGACTAGGCCGGTAGTGCCAAGTATAGAGATACCGCCTATGATTCCCAAGCGCGGATTGTCTGTCTTTTTGGCAATGTCTTCTCCATTTGGAACAGAAATTACTACGTCGACTCCTTGGTTTTGCAGCTGACGGCTAGCAACTTCGCGAACTGCCTGCTCCAGCATCTTCAGGGGCGTGGGGTTGATTGCCAGCCTTGCCGATCTCGAGACCGAGACCTGGTTTTGTTACCCTGCCCACTCCCTCACCTCCATCGATCTTGATCTGGCCAGAATTCTTGCTGAAGGAGACAGTCGAGCATATCTCCGCGCCATGCGTAGCATCGGGGTCATCGCCTCCGTCTTTTATAGCCGCGCAAGTAACCTTTCCATTATTTTCATTCTTTGTCCACGCAATCCTGAGTGTAGCTGTTCTGCTCTTTGGCAATGACACGTTCACCTGCTCTATTGCCTTACCGGCGATAAGAGCATAAAGTGCTCCCTTTGTCGCAGCGCTTGCGGTGGTACCGGTGGTATAACCCGTACGAAGAGCCCCTTTTCGCTTCTTTTCCTCTATTTCCAGTGGGAGCCTCTGTTCCTGCTCTGCTAATTCTTCCAGATCTTGTTTGTCTTTGTCTTTAGCGTAAAACATTATAGTGTCACCGTCCCGTCGTTGAAAACTATCGTATTGCCTGTTGCAATTGCAAATTGCTGACTAGCCACAATTGCAGCAATCCTAGCTACTTCTACTTGTCTTGGATCGCCCCACCTTCTCATCAAGTTCTCCATTACCGCGTTTTTCCTTTCACTGACGGTCATACAGTGAAGGGTAGCTTCAGTGGAGATCTTGCCAAGCGCGAGTGTATTTGCCCGGATATTCTTGCCCGGTCACTCTAATGCAATGTGCTTTGTCATTGCAATTAATCCTGCCTTGGCAATGCTGTGGGGAGCCCCTGCCGAGTGGCCTGCAATTGCGGGTGTTAAACCCATGTTAATTATCACTTATCCGCCCCCGCATTGTTCTTCCGCTGCTATCGTTGTTTTTTGTCATAGCCTGAATTGGAGCTTGCGACAGGCTAAAGGCTCCCTTGTCATCTACCTTGATTACTCGCTCGAAATCTTCTTGAGCGACTTCGTGGAACCTTTTCTTCCCCTTCATCCGTTCAAAAGGATAGCCTGCATTATTGATCAAAATATCAATATACTTGTGTCTTTCTGCCATGTAGAGTACAAACTGTGACATACCATGCACATCAGTCACGTCTAGTCTTTCGGCGTAAGCTTCGTTGGAGATTATGCTTAAAGACGTATGTGCGCTTGTCATACTACTTGAGCAGACAAAGATTCGAGCATTCCTTGCAGTAAAATCTTTTGCTATCTCAAAGCCGACAGTCCTGTTAGCACCGCTGACTATTGCAACCTTGTCTCTTAACAACTGCCAATTTATGACACCGAGCTATTTTTAACGTTAACCTGCAGTCGGGGTTCTGCTTAAGTAATTGCTTATGTCTTGGTTGTTAGGGAAATTCCATGCGAGTCTTGAAAGATATTCTGCGCTTCTGTGTAATTGCTAGAATGGAACTCTATAAGGGCATTTCTATACATTCCTCTAAATCGCTCTCTTGTGGCTGAGTGTTGACACTTACAAGAAATTCCTGTATTACGTCTGTGGGTGCCAGAAATGCAATCCCTGTATAGTTCCCCCAGATTCAGGATCGACAATACCAAACGTCGCAATGCCTACCATATTGCCTAAACTATCCCATGCCGGACCTCCGCTGATTCCTCCTGATAGTAATGTTTCAAGCTGTATTGCTGTCCAGCCAGTACCCTCTGGTGAAATTGTCCCTAGAACTTCATACAAACCGCTGATTTTGGCCGCGAATGCTACGGGATTTGTAACTTCTGTGAACAGTGGGTTTTCTGATAGGGCACCTGGCAAGCCTCCATTGCAAAATGATCGTGTCATGCTAATACGTCAGAAAGGTAGCACGGTTCAGTCTTTCAAAGCCTTCACTGATGCACACACTTGATGACCAAATCTTTTAGAGTCATCATGCACATGTAAAATAAAGTAATACTGATGTCTGAAAGAGAAGAAAAACATCCTCGTACAATAAGTCGTGGAGTGAAATTCACAATCGAGCTTGAATCAAACCCTTCTACTGGTTATATGTGGCATATACTATATTTTAACAAAAGCATCTTGAAGCTCATATCCTCTGATTTCGCAAGGCCCACAAAACAGATTGGTACTGCAGGAATACAACGATTTATTTTTGAGGCAGCAAAGGAAGGCACGACAAACATAAAGTTAATTTACAAAAGATCCTGGGATAGAGAAACAATGAAATCAAATGAATTTCTTGTTAATGTTATATGAGACATGTTGTATGTCTATGTCTGTGTGCGTCCCTCTAGTTATGCATAGTAAAATAAAGAGTAAAACGCTAACGGCTTTCTTTAGTTATGTAGCTATTCACCAAACTGACCAGTTTCTACCCATTCGGCTTTGATTATTGTCCACCAATCTACCGCCAGATCCTGTAGCACATACTCGTAAGGCAAATAGCCATAGCCCTGTTCTCCCCAGCCTGTGCCCCAAGAATTACGTATAAGAAATGCACCTGTACTCTACTTCGCCGCAACCATTATTCTTTATCTTCAGGTTATTATCGTATCCTACAGCCATTATCGCATGTCCTCCAAGAACTTTTTCTGTGTTGCAGGGGAATGGGATCTTGCCATCTGCAGAAGCCTGCTCAATTGATTCATATACAGTAAAGCCAAACATTGAAGGAATTCCTTTTGAAAGATTTTCCTTTATTGAATCTACAAGAGCCTGCTTGGTAATACTGGACTTGTCAAGGCGAACGTACTTAATCGCCTGATAGTTGCTAGCAAAAGCATAACAAAAGGCAGGTGGTTCTTTGTCAAACCGAGATATATCATATTCCCAATATTCCTCTGGGGGTACGCCAAATAACCTCATAGCCCCCATGGTACTTCTTAGATATGCTCCAGTATCGCCTCGGAGGTGCAAGAGATTTCTTGTTACTTTATAAAGAAATAGCCTTGACGCGTCGATATGTCTTCCAAAAGCTTTTTTTTCAAAATATTCCACCATTCCAACTCCTGCATTTGCTGTACAGGAACCTAACGTGCCTTGATCTTCAACTGGCGAACAATACTCTCTTATTTTGTCCAATTTTGTAGGAAGAGATAAGCCCTTGGTCTTGATTGTTGATTGCGTGGTAGTTACGCCTACCTTAGAAAACAACGCCTCGACTTGCTTGCTTGATAGAGTATAGTCACTTATGCTGGGATAATCAGGAATCCATCCAGTTCCTTTCCCATTCACTTTTGTGTGACTCATTCAGTATATCGTTTCATAATAATATTATATAAGGAATCTGTTCCTAGGATTGTGGGTATCTCGCGTCCTGAATGAGACATTCGTAGAGCTAATGCCAATTATTCATCAAAAAGAGTAGGTAGTACAACGCTTATACTGGTAAGAAATTGCCTCAATTACCGAAGGGCGCGTGATCAGTCTCGTTACTCGACAATATGGGGAAGTAAGATTGCTGTAGATGTGAAGTATTCAATTCTCTTAATGTCTTCCATAGTCTTTCAGTTTTGACATATACGCTGGTAGATTTGGATTTTCTTTGAGTCGTCTAAAAAAGTCTCTATCTTTATCCATAGTCAGTGGATCCAATCTAGTCTGCTTTGGCACTTGCAGCACTTATGTCTTTTTTGGACATGAAGAAATTCTTTGTACGAAAAGTATCTATTTTCTTAGTCAAGAGAAGTGGCTTATTTATCTCGTCCTCTTCTTCTTCCTCCAGTGGAATTAACCTCAATGGTACCGCTCCAGCCTTCAATTTCTGAACACTCTTGAATAGCTTATTTATTGAGCCTGTCGGGTTGCGCAAAGAACGGGTTAGGTTAGACCTAACTTTGCTTAACTTTAGGCTACCATATTCTACGCCAGGCTCGAGTATGTCTATCATTTTTTCTTTCTTTTCCACCTTGATTTTTTCTGGGAAACTCTGATTTCCAAGACCATGCAAAATCTCTGGGTCACCATATCTTGGTCTGCCTCCAATTATCAAGAGCTTCAGGTCTCCTTCGGTTGACTTTATCAAATTGAGATAAGGATCGTCATGGGCATTATCATTTACACTATTTATTCTCTCAAATACCACGACGTCTGCAAAATACCCCTGAGCAATGCTACCTATCCTGTCATCCCATCCAATTGCTTTAGCAGGATTGATCGTAACCATTTCTACAAGATCCCTATTTGAAAAGAGATTCTGCAACGATTCTTGATTTACTAAATCTGCAACCTTGAGCTCCCATAGCAAATTCTTGCTTCCACTCGGAGACCAATCAGAACCCAGACAAATCAGTACTCTATGCTTTTTAGCGGCTGTAACATCCGTGGTTTGACCATATAGGAGCAGGTTGCTCAATGGAGACCAAACAATTTTTGATTTTTTCCTTCCTAATACCTTTAGGTGGTCTTGATTTAATGCCGTACAATGAATCGCTACTAACTTTTTAGAAATTATATCATACCTGTCAAGCTCGCTGTATTCTTCAAGAATCTCTGAAGTAGTGCCTTCTGCAAGATGATATAGAAAAGCATTACCATCCCTAATCTTCCGCTTTGTATCAAGAAATTGTTTCTCATCCCTTAATTTCAAGACGCTGGTATAGATACTAGCCTCTTGTTTGCCGAATCTTTCAACTTCGATATTGCGTAACAACCATGCCGCATAGGACTTGTTAAATTTTGCAAAACCTCCAATTGTAGTCACTCCTCCTAATAGCTCCTTTACCTCAGAATACTTTACAAGTTCAACAGGATTTAAGCTGGTAAGAAGTCTTGTAGGTAGCGTTATTTCTCTTTTGTACCTGGCTGTTCGACTCCATTGGTATCGATCTTTAAATTTTTTATCAATTTTCCAAAGCCCAAGAAAGTTGTATGCTATGTGATTATGTAAGTCTATGAGACCAGGATAAATATATCCATCTACATTCACAATTGGAACATTTTGAAATTCGCTTGGGATCCTTTGTCGAGCTGGTATTACGAAGGATATCATCTTTTCATCTATGCCCACATATCCATCATCCAGCACCCTTTTCTTGGCATCTAAGGTCACAACTGTGCCACGCAGGATATATTTCACAAGACGCCTTAATAGGCTCTGACTTTTAAAGTTGAAGAAGGGGAACCTAATTTGCTATTTCATATCTTTCCCAACTCTATAATTTCTTATCATTGTTGTCTTTAATACCTCCACTATCGCCCTAAAAATTGAAATACAAGGCGACCTTTTCAACTCCCATTGCATCACAACCTGATAATTTTGCTTTCTCGAAAAAGTTGTGATAGACGTACATTGAATGTTCATTATTCTTATGCCTATCTTCCAAGCTTCTTCTGCATGAACAAAAAAAGGGAAAAATAGATGTCGTATCCTTTTGATCCCTGCTACTGTGTTGAGCCTTTCCGCACCTTGTGCTCTGAGTTTCCCAGCTCTGAGGGATACCCCCAGTCACGGTTCCGAGTTGAATGGGGGCCCATTTTTCACAGGGGTCGCTTGGACGGTTCTGCAAGAATCTTAGTTATTGGCCAAGATCCCGCACAGCATGAGGCAATAGTCAGACGCATTTTGGTGGGAGAAGCAGGACGGCGAGTTCAGGGTTTCCTCAGCAAACTTGGAATTACAAAAAGCTATGTGATGATCAACACATTTCTTTATAGTGTTTATGGAAGTGTCAGAGTAGAGAATCGGCGCAATGTACAACTTGTTGGATATCGAAATAGATGGTTGGATGCGTTGATTCTAAACAGCCAGATTGAGGGCGTTGTTGCATTAGGCAAAAATGCGATTGAAGCATGGCAAATGTGGAAAGATAGTCCGAACGGAAAAGACATTGATATTGCCTTTTGTACAATTATGCATCCTACTTATCCTGAGAGTTTCTCCAAAGGTGATCGCACAAAGCTGATTGAGAAGACAAAGCAATTGCTTGATAATTGGAACAAAGGTCTTGAAATATTGGATGAGGCTATAACACATCCAGATGAGGATAAACCTCTCGTCTTGTACGGTGAAAGTTTTAGTGATGGTGAAAAACCAGAGATCCCGCGCATTGATTATCCTGCGGGACTCCCTGCATGGATGAGGGAGCTAGATGGATGGGCTCGCCGCGTGGGAAAGACAGATAAGAAGAAGAGAGGAAATATTACTATCAATATACCAATACAATATCTGCCTCCCTAAGAAACTTGTGTATATATAGAATCTTTTACCTCTAGGAAGCAGAAACCACGTGTCAAAGAATGCAATGGAGTTATAGATCTAACAAAATGAATTTATATTGATAACCTTTCCTCTTCTTGTTATCCTCCTATCTTCTTCCAGAATGTATACTACAAAGTAGGAGCTATAAAAAAGACTCGCACTAATATTTTAACAGTTTGTGTCTATATGACGAGGCATAATCTTGCTGTCCTATGTTGATCTTCGACCCTGCAACAAGGAAATATATAGCAGGCCGCTAAAGTAAGACAGCATCTATTTATCAGAATAGCAGGATTCAACAAGTACCTAGGCCAGATCCTGTGATAGAACCCTGAATACATATAGAACCTCTCATATCAAGAGCTTTTGCAAAATAAGGTAGAAATAATCAAAGTCGTACGTATTGAGCACCAGTATGACCCGAATGACATGTCGTACAAATGGTGCGATTACTCGTGTATTACTATTTCAAATATGATCAAACATGGGATACAAGAGACACTTGAAACTATTATGAAAAAAAGAAGATAATAATAAGTTCCATGTAAGCCGTAAGGTTGGAAAATTTATGGAAGTAGTAGATACCGAAAAGGCGTCGGAGGGGTTAACACAAAAACGATCAAAAATTTTATCAAATCCCACTGCAGACCTATAAAAGGAAACTGCATTGAACATCCTTAAATGATCTATCCAAATGGTTGACTTTATGGCCTTTTCAACCCACGCCTAAGAAGAAAGATCTTTAGCACACTCTAATTTCCTTTTTTATTCCATCTAGGCATATCCTATAGTTGTCCAGGATATCTCGACCCACCAATGCCTTGGCTGGAGTTTGTTCGGGCAAATCAAGGCATCCAACATGTAAGTTATCATAGATTTTTCCAAAAATCTCGATTGATACCTCATAATAAGGAATGTATATTATTCCTGCTCCCGTTGCTGTTTCGTCACTTCCTGCAAATGAAAGATTCATCTCGTTTGCAATATATGTAGGAATAATTGTCTTTGATGAAGCAAAATCCAGGTGAGCATCTACAACGATTTTCTTATTGCTGCCTGCATCAATGATTCCGACGCACACTAGGGGCAGATTATTTTTGTATTGGATTGTGATTGCGTATGATTCTCCTTGTCCTCTTATTTCTTCTGTCATATTAGATTCACCTGGAATGGATAGTATAATCCTGTTCTACAAAGATAACTTTCTCTCTCATGTATCATATCTTTCTTGTTTTTCATGGCAGAACTAAAGCATTTTGGCTGGCTGAAAGTGGGATCAAAAATGAAAGATTAAAGTACTCCTAAGATCGATGTACATGAGATATATGGCACGCAAGTTTGAAGAATGGTGGAATACTGTTCCAGCTGACTTGAAGCAAAAAGCTCGCAAAGGTGACGAATCAAACAAGCCCCTGCTTAACCAAATTAACTATGTTCTTCTGCATCTTCATTTGGCAGGCAAGCATGACGCCAAGCCAACGCATGATGAGCTGAAGGATTGGCTACACAGTGGCCAAGTAGATGTGCTCAGAATGAACAAATAGAATCAGGGACCGTTAGGGAAATACAATGCATAGGCGCACGTAGTGGGCCATTTCCCTTTTTTTCTATCCTTTAAAGATTCTGTAAGGTGACTATGTTTTGATGGATAATCAAGAACTCCAAGAAAGCCATTCCAGTAATGGCAGCACCAACCTGCAATATTGAGCATTCATTCTTCGTTTTGCATTCGCAATCAGTATTATTCTGAGGACGACGTCGCCATGCTATGTGTAGAGCGCAAGATTAGTTGCGGAGAGAAGCCGAGCAGCTCATGATTTTCTTCTCTCCATGTGAGCGGATGCACAGAGGGTTATTGATCTCTAGAAGATAAGTACGCTTGCATAACCGAGAGAGGCTGGACTTCCCTTTTGGCTCACTACCGGTAATATGACAGCGCTCTCGTTTCTTCGGGCTTCCTCTCTCTTTGAGTTCTTATCTTCTTGACAGACTCTTCAAAGTGACGCATCATCACATATGCTTCTGATGCATGCTTTGCTGCCTCTTCGGGTGTCGGGTACTTCGCCAGATATTCGTGTAGCACGAGGGATACAGCTGTATTCACAATGGCAGCGGCATCGGCTCCACTAAAACCGTCTGTTATATCTGCTATTTTCTCAAGGTCTACATCCGCCGCTATCGGTTTATCCGTAGCATAGAGTTCAAGTATTCTCTTTCTTGTTCTTCTGTCTGGGTTTGGTACAAATACAATCCTATCAAACCTTCCAGGCCTCAATAACGCAGTGTCAATCATATCTGGCCTGTTGGTAGCTGCAAGTACCACTACTCCGTGTAGTTCGCTAATTCCATCCAGCTCCGTCAGTATCTGCGAGATTACCCTATCATTCGTTCCTATGCTACCACCACCCATTTCTCCTCCCATGCCCCCGCCTCTAGCCATCGCAATCGAATCGATCTCGTCAAAGAACACAACGCATGGAGCTGCCTGCCTTGCTCTACGAAAAATCTCGCGTATGCCGCGTTCAGATTCGCCAACCCACTTGCTCAAAAGTTCGGGTCCTTTTACTGAAATGAAATTGGCTTCAGATTCCGTTGCAACAGCCTTTGCCAGCATAGTCTTGCCAGTCCCAGATGGGCCATGCAACAAAATACCTTTTGGAACCGTGTGACCTATCTTTGCGTATAGGTCCGGATACCTGAGCGGCCACTCCACTGCTTCCTGTAATTCTCTTTTTACTCCTTCAAGCCCTCCAATATCTTCCCATTTTACGTCGGGGGATTCCAAGAAGACCTCTCTCATGGCTGAAGGCATGACATCCTTTATTGCCTGATTAAAATCATTTTGCGTTATAATCAGCTTGTCTAGTGTTTCCGGGGGCAATTTCTCGTCTTCTAGATTGAGGTCTGGCAACAATCTCCGCAGACATTTCATGGCTGCTTCTTTACAAAGATATTCCAAATCTGCGCCTACAAAACCATGTGTAATGGCGGCAATCCTCTTCTGGTCCACGTCTGTGTCGAGGGGCATGTTACGACTATGAATCTGAAGAATTTCCAAGCGTCCATTCTTGTCTGGTACTTTAATCTCGATTTCTCTATCGAATCTTCCAGGTCTCCTCAAAGCAGGGTCAAGGGCATTTTGCCTATTGGTAGCAGCAATAACAATTACTTTACCTCTGCCCTCAAGGCCATCCATAAGTGACAGCATTTGCGACACCACTCTTCTCTCAACTTCTCCCATTACCTCTTCTCTTTTTGGAGCAATAGAATCGATCTCGTCGATGAAAATGATGGTTGGAGCTTTCTCTCTTGCCTCCTTGAATATCTCTCTCAAGCGAGCCTCGGATTCGCCATAGAATTTGCTCATGATTTCAGGCCCTGATATGCTGATAAAATGAGAGTTGCTCTCGCTTGCAACCGCCTTGGCTAACAATGTCTTCCCTGTGCCTGGAGGACCGAAAAGCAGTACGCCTTTGGGGGCTTCTATCCCAAGTTTTTCAAAAATCTCGGGGTGTCTTAGGGGCAGCTCTATCATTTCTCTCACCTTTTGCATTTCATCTCTTAGCCCGCCTATATCCTCATAAGATACCTGGGGCATTCCTCGTAGAGCTTCATCCTTTTCGGTTATGGTGAATGTTGTCTTACTGGTAACAATTGCAGCAGTATCAACAGCAGGTGGTGGTGTTATTCCTATTATCTGAAATGTCAGTCTGCCGCCGAAATAAGGAACCATCACGTTGTCGCCCTTGATCAAGGGCACGCTTTCCAGAGCATCCGCGAGATAGCGCTCGTCAATTGGCGGTATTGCCTCGAGTGGAGATATAACGACTTTCTCGGCCGGAACAGCCTTAATCTTCCTTGCATTTATTGCATCCCCTATCCCTATGCCTGCGTTATTTCTTACCAATCCATCTAGCCTGACGATCCCCTTTCCTTCATCTGAAGGGTAAAGTGGTAAGCATTTGACAACTGTCCTCCGTTTGCCCTTTATTTCTATAATGTCCCCTGTACTCACTCCTAAAGATCCCATAGTGTCATAGTCTATTCTTGCAGTGCCCCTGCCGACATCTCGAGTATAGGCTTCAAGAACCTTTAGTGATACAATATTATTATTCTGGCTCATAAATTTGCCTACCTTGTACTGGCACGCAACTACTAATTAGTCTTTTCAATTTTATTACATGGAACTTACTAAATAAGTCCTCAGATCTGTGCAGATTCTATAATGACGGGACGGGAGTTGATCGTTTTTCTAATGGAATCACACACTCTTTTTACAGCATGTAGAACTGAAGCATTTCAGTCATTTGGGTTTGTAACAGCGTTAACTGCGGCTAGCATTGCTATTTCAATCGGCTTTTTGATATCGTAGTTCAATCTTTGAATAGCTTAATCGATAAAATCTATTTGTCTTGCACCAACTTGGCCGACGATATAGAAATCATTAGCTAATTGGATGATATCTCCCGGAGAAATTCTTCTATGATTTCGTCTCTGTCGTAACTCAATTCCAAATGGCCTTTCTTCCTCTCTAAATTTTAGCCAAATCCTACCTGCATTTAAAATATTTTTAAACTCACATTCCCACACTAACTCATAGATGGTATCTAATGCCTGCCTACTAATTTTCTGAGCTCTTAGAATAACGTCTATGCTATCAGACTCTGTGCAAAAGTACACCTTTGCTTTCATTGACCCTTGGTATATTGCTGTATGCATCTCTCATAAATAAAACAAAAAAGGCAAGGCATTATTATTGTAAGAGGTCTCTTGCTAAGTGGGTAGAGGATCAGTATGATATAGAGACAAAAATACCTTTAGTCTTCTTGCTCAGACTGTAATTTTGGCATTAGCTCAGAAGAGGCGTTTGTGCGTATTTTCCCACGTAAAGCTTGGATTGTCTCTTCCAAAGTGGCCGTAAGCTGCAGTTTGGTGGTATATAGGACGTTTGAGATCGAGTGTCTTTATTATTCCTGCCGGCCTCATGTCAAAGTTCTTCCTAACCGTGGCCTCAATGTCTTCCTCGGGCATCTTGCCTGTTCCAAACGTTTCTATCATGACAGAGATTGGTTCTGCCACGCCTATTGCGTAGGCAACTTGCACTTCGCACTTTTTTGCTAGCCCTGACGCCACTATATTTTTGGCGACATATCTTGCCATGTAGCACGCCGACCTGTCTACTTTTGAAGGGTCTTTGCCAGAGAATGCGCCCCCTCCATGCCTCCCCATGCCACCATATGTGTCAGCAATTATTTTTCTTCCGGTAAGGCCCGTGTCGCCTGGAGGTCCGCCTATTACGAATCTACCTGTAGGGTTTACAAGAAATTTCGTCTGGCTATCCATCCAGCTGTCGCAGACTGGTTTTATAACCTTGTTGATGACTTCTTCACGTAACTGGTTCATACTGATGTCCGGAGAGTGCTGCGTAGAAATGACCACAGAGTCGATCCGCTTTGGCACTCCATCTTCATAGACAACAGACACCTGGGACTTGCCGTCTGGCCGGACCCAATCGAGCTCTTTTTTCTTTCTTACTTGTGCGAGCCTCATTGACAGCTGATGCGCGATTGTGATTGGCAGAGGCATCAATTGTGGTGTTTCGCTTGTTGCAAATCCAAACATAAGTCCTTGGTCTCCTGCTCCTTGCTCCTTGTATGTGCTTGCGCTCACGCCCATAGAAATGTCCGGACTCTGCTCGTGAAGCGAGCAGAGGACTGAACATGAATCGCAATCAAAACCGTAATCTGGCTTATCATACCCTATTGATCTGATGGTCTCACGGACAATTTTCTGGACATCAGTCTTTCCTTTTGAAGTGATTTCTCCTGCAACAAACACTATTCCACTTGTTATCATTGACTCTACAGCAACGCGTGAGTCAGCATCCTGGCGCAAAAATTCATCAAGAATGGCGTCCGATATCTGGTCACACACTTTGTCGGGGTGGCCCTCGGTTACACTTTCAGATGAGAACAGCCATCTTTTTGCCATTTGCTAACTGCCACCACACCTGCAGTAATTTGCCATCGCTAGAATTCTTTTTCTAGTTTGATGAAAAGGACATTGTTGCCCCTTATCACAACTTTGCCATAGTTTGCAAGCACATCAGACCCGTTGAACTCTTCGGCATCAGTAAGTATGAGGTTCATATAAGAATCAACATTGTTCATCCTGCCCTTGTACTCTATCTCGCTCTTGAGTCTAACGGCAACTTTTCTGTTAATGGCCCGCTGCCAATGTAGTCAGGGGGCGTTTTGGTTGCTGTTGCGATGACGGTGAAGAAGAAGAAGACGACAATCTAGCTAATCACTTTACAGTGAAAAAATCGTGGCTCGAATAAAAAGGTTCCTTTGCACACAAATTCATAAGCAGGGATTGCAACAAAACAACCAGCTGCATACAAATGACAGTGACTATCTCGACAGGTTCAAAGGCCTTGGACGCGCTACTTGGAGGCGGAATACATACAGGCATGATTACTGATATTTACGGTGAAAGCGGTTCTGGAAAGTCCCAGCTCTGCTTTACTCTTTGCGCAAACTGTGCAAAAGAAGCCACCAGCACTTTGTTTATTGATACCGCAGGAACATTTCGGCCTGAGCGAATAATGGAGATCGCTGGTTCGCAATTAGCGCTTGAAAAAATTACTTCCATAAGAGCCTTTACAACAATCGATCAGACAAATGCAACAAAGAAAATTTTAGAGGTACGACCGACACTTGTTATTGTTGATAGCCTCACCTCGCTATTCTCCATAGAATGTTCTGGACCTGAACGTCACCGGGCACTAATGAAATATCTGCATGAGCTTGCGCTCCTGGCGATAAATTCACGCTGTGCTATTGTGGTTACCAACATGGTCAGAACTGCGCCGCCGATAGCTGTGATGGACCAGGCCGGACGGAATATCGGACAGGCAATCGTTCCATGGCAGCAACGCGAATACCTAGGCAGCTCAGTATCAATCTATTCTCATATGAAGATGAAGCTTGAGATAGTTGACAGTGCCAGATCCTCATTTCAAGCCGTGTACTCGTGCAACCAGCAGGCAAAGGACAGGTACCTTTTGCAATAACACTACAAGGAATTTCAGACCCGAAATAAGACGTCCCTACAGCAGTGCAACGGAATGGCCATATATCAAGACTTGGCGGCGATGAGCGTATTTACAGCGCCAACTCAGGTGTATGCATATACAACATAATTAGTTTGGAAACCGGAACAACCAATACCATCCATTTTTTTGGGAACAATTGGTCTTTTTTTTGATTTCTGGCTCCTCTTGGGTGTTATGGTAGAGCTTTGGTTAACTTGGATCACAGAGTTAACTAGAAGTAATTTATATCTCTCTCCCTTAAGAGAGGCTCGTGGATCTCCCAAGGCAGGAAGAAATGGTCAAGGTGACCAAAGCCAAACTGTCAATAGTTCTTCCAACTTACAATGAATCGCAAAACATAATCAAGATGCTTGATTCAATAGTCCAAACGCTTTCTCCATACTCTGCGGCGGGAGCAGAAATAATAGTCGTTGACGATAACTCCCCTGATGGCACGGCAGAGATTGCTAGCATATATGCAAAGAACATTTCCAATAACAAGAAATTGCATGTGCAGGTTATTCGGCGAGAAGGCAAGTTTGGTCTCAGCTCAGCCATAGTTGCCGGCCTGCAGTCTGCCACGGGAGATATGTTAGTCGTCATGGATGGCGATTTTTCTCATCCCCCTCAGGTAATTCCATCCATAATTGATGCATTACAAGACTCAAGCTACGATATTGTGGTTGCATCTCGGTATGTCAAGGGGGGATCCATAATCGGCTGGCCATTTAAGCGTAGGCTTATGAGCAAGGGCGCGACTAAGATAGCGCAGTACGGGCTTGGTATTGAAGTAAAGGATCCTGTGTCAGGGTTCTTTGCATTCAGGAGACACATTATACGTGGCATCAAGTTCGATGCAATAGGCTACAAGATGCTCCTCGAAATTTTGGTTAAAACAAAGGGTGCACGTGTAAAAGAGGTACCCTATACCTTCATCAACAGAAGGATAGGAACAAGCAAGCTTGACGCTTCCGTGATGTTTGATTATATTAGAGCTGTCATGCGCCTGTATCGCTACGGCAAATCGATGAAGCAAAAGGAAAGACGTACGTCTGTCCACTTCCTCTCAAAGGCAGGAAGGTTCTACACTGTCGGTGCTTCTGGTTTGTTTGTCAACTACATTGCCTCACTATTTTTTAACACGCTGACTCCCAGCGTATGGTATCTATACTCCACAGTCATTGGCATACTCATTTCGATGACATCGAACTTCTTTCTCAACAAACTGTGGACTTTTGAAGACAGGAAATTCCGTCTGAAAGAAACTGGAATACAATATGGCATGTTTATTGGCTTTAGCTCGCTTGGAGCCATTGTCCAGCTTCTTATAGTGTACGCGCTTGTAGAGAATTACAATATGGACTATCCACTAGCACTTATCTTGGCAGTTGCTCCAGCCTCTGTAGGAAATTTCTTGCTCAATAAAAAGTGGACATTCAAGGAAAAAATCTGGAGCTAGATCGCTCCTTTACCGGCACGATATTGTTTGTGCATCTTGACAAATATTTACTACAATTATTGGACAAACAGAAAAATATCTGTTCAATGTCCAGCCAGAGGAATAACATGTCTCAGTAGATTATTACTGATTGTAGGTTCCATGATATATGAGGAAAAACTTCGTGTCATGAAACCTGATTTCCAGATTTGTTGGTTCCAGCTCAGGTACTACGCAATTCCGCAATTCTACCAATAGGTTGAGCATTTGTTGAGTGCATATAAAACAAATTGGAATCTAGTGAAAAATACTGAGCACGGTGCCACCTGACTCTCCTCATAATATTTCCTGCTATTTGGTCTTGAGACTGGCCTTTGAATCTTGCATTGAATTCTGTGATACCTTCTCTCCATCTATAGCTGAATTTCGGATTAGTCGCCTTTATCTTAGTAGTTATCCGGCCGAATAACAAAAATGAAGCAACCAAGCCTTTTTACACAACTAACCCGCACACTAATTTGATGGACAAGCTTGATATTATTTTCTCAATTCAAAAGGAACTCACCTCGATGATGGATCTTTCTCGGTACCCTCCTTCTATGGATGGAAGGGTGTCTGCACTTTCGACAGCAATAATCCATGAGGCTGTAGAACTCCAAAGGTTGACAAACTGGAAGTGGTGGAAAAAGCCGACACCCTTTGATAGGGAGGCGGCAAAAGAAGAACTTATTGACATTTGGCATTTCGTTATCCAGGCATCCATAGAGCTTGGGATGACTCCATCTGACGTAGTCAATGAATACCGGAAAAAGAACAAGCTGAACCGTAACAGGCAAGCATCAGGTTACTAGTGCCTGGGCAATCTTGCCAATGTCCACGGTGCCTATCATGTCGTTGATTTTTACCTGATGCCTAAATATATCGACATCCTGTTGGGGCAAGGTCACTATTGCATTAGGTCCAACTGCTCCAATTATCCTACCAGATGAGTCCATGCCATTGCTTGCAAGTGCCAGCAGTGCCTGTCCTGCTCTATGTCCTCTCACTTCTTTGCCGCAGACTATCATGCGCTTAAGATTTGGATGCTTCACGGTAAAATCGATTATTGCATCAATGCCCTTGTTTTCGGAGAGAAGCCTGCCAGCTATGAGTATCCTATTTATGAGATCCGATTTACCTATAGTCTGTAGCAGGTCAATGCTTGACAATGTACATATTGCTACAGCTTTTCCTGCCCCAAGGTAGTATTCGTGCCTGATTGGCAGCAGCACCTTGCATAGCCGGCCCGCAGCATTATCTAGTCTTTTCATAATAGTTTATCACAAGCCCCAGCTTACTTTATTGATCGGAGTGACTTTGAGAAAGGGCGCTTCACCTTCCTCCCAAGGGTCAAGCCGCACCCACTCAAAGCGATCGTGGAAGATCTTGTACAGCCTTGCGAACTCTTCGCCCTTTTCGAAGATTTCAGCTGTACCCTGCACACAGACCGCGCTGTTGCCTACCGAGCTGTAGATGTCTACTACAAGTGCCACTCTTTTGTTGTGCTTGATGTTATCATATTTCTTAGTCCCGTAATCGGTTGCTATGTAGAACGAGTCATCCTCAAGTATGTACGATACAGGGACGACATGAGGGATACCATCATGACATGTTGCCATCCTACAGGCTTCATTGCTGCTCAAAAAATCTCTTTCCGCCTGACTAAACGTTATAATGGCCAACGAGAGAATTGCGGATATCTGCTATTTATATAGACCTGCTCTTTAGTGCCGTAATTTTTGGTGTTACCTTACGCAATATCAGGTTAAAGGTGAAATTGGTCTTTGGAGGAGAGGCGCTGATTAGACTCGATGTGGGTTTGGAGCAAGGGTTCCTGACTCCTAGTAAGGAATCCGATGCATAAACACAGATTGCGATTTTGTGGAGCAATAAAACCTGAAATGTCCTAGGGCTTAGTCCTTTTTTCCGATTTTTTGCTCTCTAGCCGTCTGCTAAATCTCATAATCAACACTCCCGCAGAAATAGTCATAAGGCAAATCGCAAGAAAGCCAGGCTGTACTATGGACTGGAGCTCTCCAGGCGCTGTTGATCGGTAAGAGCATCTCTGACCTCCATCACAAGTTTTTATGACGGGAAATGCAAGTAAGGCAACCATAAGTACGATCATGAGCGCCACTCCAGCCGACGACACTACTGCTCCTGACTTTGCCACAGCCTCTAGTGACATATGTAGTGGCTTCTATTCACACAAAGCATTTGATATTCTTTTGTGTCACGGTACGGTTTTTCCTTTAGAGTTTATCAGGGTTTAGCGTCACAAATCTATAAGAGTCTACACTGCTTACGCGTTTAAAGTGGTTGTCAAAGTATAGAAATGGCTCCACGTTGTAAATGTGTCTGTCCCAAAGCTCGTGAACGCTGCCAAAAAAGTCCTTTTTAGTCTTGCCTTTCACCCTCAGGAGTTCATGTGCAAGTACATGCGAGACACGTGGGCAATTGTTGTCTGCATAAAAACCATAACGCTCAATTTCTGACAAGTTTTCTGCAGGCCTCTGCCACCATGCAATGCCAATAGTGGGTGCTGTATAACCTTCGGTGTTGCAGTCAGTAAACAGAGGCTTGAAGTATGCCAGATAAAAATGAAACGTGTCCTGTCCCCGTTCAGAGTGATCCCTTATCAAGTACGCGATCGATGTCCTGTCAAAGAGCTTGCCGGGCACGACTGGTAAAATGTCTGCATGCACCGAAAGTGAAACATCAAAGTGGCGCTGTGCCCACCACTTGAAAAAGCGTGCCATCGCAGAAACATACCCCCAGTCCTCCAGTTCCATCTGCTGCCATTCTTTTTCTTTTGCAACATATATGAAGAAGAGCCTGTCTGCCTTCAATGCTAATTCAGGCAGCTTATTTTTGTGATGCTAGCTTATATTTGCCACTCCTCTCCATCAATGCCTGTCTTTGGTCACCTGGCTGGGGGTAGTCGTTCATCGGCCTGCTTCAAGCAGGACAAGAAGTGCTATATCTGGGTTATAATGGAGTCTGCATTTATGTGTCCGGTGCTATCTTAATGTAATAACGCAGCAACACTGATTTGCTTCTTTATGTATCCCATAGCACGAGTATGCATCCCAGACAGAAAAAGAAGGTTTTTCTCTATGCAGGCATCGGTTTTGTATTGATTGGTATATTATCCATAGTTCTAACATATATCTTGCTATATTGATAAATAGCATCAGACACAGATTACAGGCCAAAGGAGGACGATCACTTTGATTCCAAATACTGATTATGTCAAGCTTCCACGGTATTTTCACATTCCTACCTCGGTAGCGAATTAGGACAGGCACATACAGGGACAATTAGAAGCCATAGAATTGAGCAGATTTTCTAAAGAGGACGACGATTCTCTTACTCATAATATGCAATCCTGCCGAACTTCTAGATATGTCATAACTGTTGGGCAGAAATCACATCCTGGCAGTCATTTGTCTAGATTAAATGATTAGCGGGTTCCTAAGATATTGAGGAATATAATAAAAGCAATGATGCAAGGCTACATGAGTCGGAAAAGAAGTAGCATAATGCCGTTTTCTGCTTCTTTTTTGATTGCATATGTGTCTCCCGAGAGTCAAGATATTATAGGCTGGTATCAAGTCGCTTACAATTCGGACAAACTCCGACCTGTTTAACAGCGTAGAACCTTTGTTCCTTGTAATGCTATACAGTATATGCCAGTCACTATCTGATAGAGATATCGCCTCGAAAGAGCATTGCAAAGCGCATTAGTACCGGCTGGTCAACGGCACCCTCGACATTATAAATTGCAAGGGCATTAGCGGCCCCTTCTTCAAGACAGATTGAAACGATTCTAGTTGCACATCATAGCTTATAGACCGTACGGACTTTCGCTATTTCCCCGTGTCGTTTTTTATCTTGTAACCCACGTCCTGACTGTTAAGCTCTTTTTCTATTTCTGAAGAACTCTTGCCTACTTTAATCTTGTCTCGAATTTCCTTTGCCGCTTTTTCTTCCACCTTATCTTGGTTTGCTGCCATATATCGAGGTATTGATGCTACATCCTATTTATTGAGTTAACTTGGAATTATCCACAAAATTTCGGTCAGTCCAAAAGGAAGGCCCCCGGTGGCTAGATGTATGATATGCGCCAACTTACGCTGAATTTTTTTAGCCGGTCAGGCATATGTCATAATGATAATCGTTACGATTACAGATCGACGCCTGCAAGAAAATCTGCCCTCCTAAAACAGGAGGTTTTCTTATACATGCATTATTTTTGGTTGAATTTATAGCCTAGATGATCCTTCTGTTTATTGTAAAAAAAATAGACAAAAAATTAGAAGGAGAGAATCGATATCTGCTGCGGTATTGATGCTTTCATACCAGCTTTCGGATAGTCTCGCGATTGTAATACTGAGGATTCTTGTACCGCCTGTATTTGCTTATCCGCCGCCACAGGGACAACGTAAGGAGAAGGGATGGTAGCAGAAAAGCAAGGGGGATTATCCATGTGCTTGTCAATTTTGTCTTTACCATTGCCATTTCCATACAACCTTATGTATTGAGGGGTATCATCATGGCCAATCGGTTTGCTTATTCTATTAGCTTGCTAGTGTTCCTTCTTCTAGGCCTGCAGTCGTGTCAGTAGGTACTAGTTGACTTTGGCGACCTTCGAAGCCTCCTTCCAGTCTTTCTCACGCTCTCTGAGGTAATAGGTGCAGCCTCTTCGACTTCTCTCGCAGCACCCCTCACGGTTTCAGCCGTTTCCTGTGCTGCCTTAGCTGTCTCGTCTATTGCGACAGCAGTCTCTCTGATCGCACCGCGGTCCCTTAGAGCGCGAGCAGCATCATTAATTTCTTTTGCAGTATCACGTGTTGCAAGAGATGCCTCCCTAAATGAATCAACGAGTTCCTCGACTGCTCCGCTCTGGCGTATAGCAACTACCAGCTCTCTCATTCTGATGGATTCTTCTCTTATTCTGCGTGCAATGCTTTTAATTGTTTCTGCTGTCTGTTGTGCGTCAACTGATGCTGTCATGTGTGCAGTAGTATCGGTTGTTGAAGTGTTCCCTCTAACTCTGCTAGCATTAGCAGAGTTACTCTCATCCGAAGGAATAGTAGGGGTAACCATACAGACTTATCATCTACCTTCCTTAAAAGAAATACTATCAAAAATATACACATTCGCTATTCAGAATTGGCCATGGCTGCCGCCCTTGCTTGCATACACTAACCCGCATTTTCATTATGAGTCCGCTTTTCAAAATTTCTAATATGCTACATAGTTTTCGTCAGGATGATCGGCACGCATAGCGATACGTTCATAATTTACTACGCAGAACACTGGTATTATAGGTGGGCTATTGTGTCTTTTAGAAAAGTTGGGGCAGTGATCCTGCTAGTTTCAAATATGGAAAAATCCATCAAGTTTTATAATGAGATACTCGAGCTTCCGATCAAGACTAAATCTAAGGATTGGACAGAATTCTTCAATAAAGATACTGTGCTAGCCCTCCACCCTGCTCCGAAGAAGAAAAAACGCATTTTGAAGGTAGGTTCAGGCACGCTAGTAGGTTTTGAAGTGAGTGACTTGAACTCGACTATCGAAAAGCTGAAGCAAAAAAGAGTGAAATTCTTTAAGAAACCAAAAGAGGAGCCTTTTGGCAAGCACGCGATAGTTCAGGACCCAGACGGGCACCTCATATCGATTGCCGAGATCAAAGAAAAGTCGTCAGAAGGTTTTGACTTATTCGGGCTTATAGGTGCAGAATAGTGGGTGACTGCTATTATTATTGTTCTCATATCTTCATTGCGCTTACTAAATAGACGTTGCCACCAAGGTGCTTAAAGTCTGCTTTTGAAAACCCCGTGTTGAGCAACCGCGTGACCTCTTTCTTATTCATGAACTTATGACCCTGCAGCGCGAAATCAAGCTGCATCCCCATGATCAGGCGACCAGAACAATCCTGAAAGTTTGAATTTGGCAGCAGTCCCTCCACTATTGCTATTGTGCCGCCCTTTTTCAGAGCCCGCCAACAGTTTGATAGAACCCTTTCTTTGTCCTTGGTAGCGTAAAGAGATTCGCCCAGATATACAATTTCAAATTCATTTGCAAATTTCATGGATTCGCCTGCCAATTTTATCAACGAAATAGACTTGCCATGGGCTATCTGACGAGCGGTTGCAACTGCTCTACCTGAAGGGTCTATCCCTACCAGACTTGACTTGGGGTATTCCTTATTTACCTTGGCAAGCATGCTGCCTGTGCCGCAACCAACATCAAGTAGCCTACATCCTTTGGAAAGGATTTGATGTAATTTTCTATGACGTCGCACGGCAGCAAGAAAGGCATGGTGATCCCAGTCAGTCGCCTGCTCTATTGCACCCAAAGTGGACATCTTTTTTCGAGTCTCGCCGGACTTAAACAGCTCTTCAAACGCGCCATACTCAAGGCTCCTGAGCGCAAGGTATGAGAATTGTCCGCCAAGATAGTCAGGACTTGTTTTATCAACAAGTATCCTCTTCATCTGCTTCTTCAGTTGGAGCTTGTCATTCTTTGCGGTGATAAGTCGATAGGACTGTGGCAGCAGAACACCATGCCCTGACTGCAGTAGGATGCAATTTAGTATTCAGTATTAGTTCTTCTATAGACACAGGGCCAGCAGCAATGTGATTAAATAGTTTCATTTGCCTCCCTATGTGCGCTATCCACACGCCGTAAAAGCCGACTGAGTATTGCCAGAGTCTTGCAAAATCCGCTGAGCGTTTCCTCAAGTAATGCAGCCCTGCCTATGCCATTGATAAATCATTGCAGGGAACCTTTTTGCATGGGTTCATTGTAAATGAAGGATCAAATAGCTTTTTGACAATTGAAAAGAGAGAAGTGATGCTCTTTCCATACATCATTTCGATATATTTTGTTCGAGCAAGTCCATCGCCATGTTCACCTGTTATCGTGCCCCCTCTCTTTATCACGTGTGCAAATACTTTATTTGCGATATTGCGCATCAATTCAACTTCCTTTGTCGAGGCAGTATCTATTAGTGGCCTTGTGTGCATGTTCCCATCACCTACATGACCGTAAATCACATATTCTAGCTTATTTTCATTGTAAGTTTCCAGAAGATTGGCAGCATGGTCTACAAGGCAATCTGGATGAACCACCGTATCCTCTATTAACCCTATAGGCTTTCGACTGCCCACAGTAAGCTTCATGATACTGTTGAGTGCGCTTTTTCTTGCCATCCACATCTTGATTATACTCTGCTCATCAGAAGCGTATTCAATTACAGAGCATCTGTCTGCAAGCTCTTGCTTGCAGGCCATCATAGACGCTTCTACTTTCTTACTGCTGCCGTTCCCTGCAAATTCAATAAATAGTAGGCAGCCGGCTCCAGAAGCTCTGTCATTGTTAGACCTCACAATGGTATGATCTAACATTTCAAGTGCGGTGGGAGAAAACTTCAAGATCTCAGGCACTACTGAAACAGCACTTAGGAGGTCTTCAAAGCCCAGCACCATCAAGGATCTATGGGCCGGGATATCTAGAATGTGAAGCTTTGCAGTAGTTATGACGCCAAGAGTGCCTTCAGAGGCTGCGAAGACCTTCTGTGGATTAAACTTATCATCAATAACCGCGTCCAGTCTGTAGCCACAAGAATTCTTAGTCACGCTTGGATAGCGGTTTTTAATTTCACGGACGTGTAAAGCAAGTAATTCTCCAAGTTTTTTCATCCTATCATCATATTTGGCTGCGCTTGCAAAACCCAACTTGCCGTCTGCATACACCACCTTAATTTCTTGAAGAAAGGAAATAGTGCTCGCCATAGCCCAAGGAGTGAATGCCGCTAGAATTGTCCGCTATCATGCCTCCTAGGGTGCAGTAATTGCTGCCTGGCCGGATCAGGTGGCAGGAACTTGTTATTCTTTTTTAGCTCTTTGTCGAGTATGCCTTTCACGATGCCTGGTTGCACTGTAACGTACTCATTATCAATCTCAACTATGTTATCCATGTGCTTCGAAAAATCAAGAATAACTCCATTAGACAAGGACTGTCCAAGAAGCCCTGTGCCTGCCCCTCTTGCAGTTATCGGTATATTGTGGCATGAACTATATTCACATATTCGTTGTACATCATATTCGTCTGCAGGGCAAACTACTGCAGCCGGCTCTATTTCATAGTGGCTTGCATCTACGGAGTATATGAGTCTGCTCCAGCTGTCTTCAAGAATCTCACCTTTTGCAATGCAAAGCAAGTCACGGGCTATGTTCATGACATAACCTAGCGGGACAGATATAACAAATTTTCCTAGTGCTGATACATGAGAGATAACAATAATTATTATTTTCTTATTTCTTCTTGAGGAAGTCACTTGATATACATCTTGCTATATTCCCCTATTGAGGAAGGCGCCAGTTAGCTAATGCCGATCATCTTTCCCTCTACTTCGCAGAACCTAGATAGAAGTTGTTTATCTTGATTTATTTGCAATCGGGAAGGCTAGGTAACTTATCAAAGCACAAGAGAGCTTGACGACTGCCTGCTTTAGGGCAAAACCCTGTTTAATCAATCAGGTTCACCGAGTTGTTGAAGAAATGTCGCAATTAATAATACCGGGCACAGCCCAAAATGCTGATAGGGCTACGCAAGTAAACTTAATAGCTCCTTCTTCTATGTCTTTTGTGTTGGTGCTAGAAGTAAAGAACAATAGCGATAAAGTAACGGCGGCATGCGCTTTTTGCGATGCAAATATCGCGTTTGGCGAGAGCTTTTGTCTCAACTGCATGGAAAAATACAATATCAAGTCTTATGATCTCGGCAGAGATGGGTGTGGTTGTGATAGATAAGAGAATAAAAGGGGTCAGAAATTGGTATTAATAATCATCTAATCATATAGCCACCACATCTTCATCCCCTGCTCTAATGAATACTGATTCCTTCCATTATATCTTACGCTTTTGATGAAAACGCATTTTATTTTTTTCGCTGACCTGCTGCGCAGATGGAACCTTACATTTCTACTCTCTAGAGTTGTGCCGCTTGTGACAAAATTGTTGTTCGCTGTTAAAAATGGAATATACAATGAAACCACAAGTGCAGAAATTTAAGTTAACAGAAGGATTACAAGCAACTATTATAGTTGCGTGATAAGAGGGAACATATAGCAGAAAACCGGATACTGGCATACCAGTGTCGTGACTCCCTATCTGCGTAAATACAATTTCCTCGGTCATATAAAGCCTATTTATGGAATAATCAACCGATATCAACCCATATCCTTATCTTGCTTTTCAGGAGCGGTTCGGCATCATGAAGATGTTTTTGATGATGACGCAAGCAACTGTGAAGCCTACTTTAGCTTTAACAATAGCTATTTATCTTTTTGGCAATATAACGATAGGGAATGCTCAAGTCGTATCCAGCCAAGGCCTAATTCCGGATCAGCAAGATAGGACGTTTGAGAGCGTAAGTGATAGCTTTAGGATAACGGTACCCGCAAGGTTGGGTAATTGAAGACATCAATAATACTGATACTGATGCATTATTGGGAGAGATGCAGCAAGGATCCAGACTGCTTGCACGGGTCTGCCCCCAGGAACAAGCACTTGCTGATAATGATGGCTCATATAACTGCGAAGAAACTGACGAGAGGATAGACATTCAACGATATCCCAACCTAGCCGATGAACCTGAGTTCGCCTCAATTGCCAACAGTAACACAACAAACGAGAATTTTCTCAGTTATCATATGGTGAAGCTCCAGAAACTCGGTTACACTGATTTCAGTATTGTACAGAACATAAACATGACGATCAATGTTATCAGTGCCGATACAAATAATACAATAGCAATAGTGCCAGCCAATTTTATAGAAATGAGATACAATAGTGCTGATTCCGTTGACACAAAAGGTTACTTCCTGTTAGCAGCTACGAATGCTACATCAAAAGCTGGAATAGTATCAGGATATAGCCTCTCTTATGAGGCCGATGCAGCAATACTGCCATCTGGCAGTCCGCCGGAATTAGAGCAAATATTGCAGAGCTTCGAGTTTGTCAAGGAAGCAAGAGCAGGCCGATTTGACATGCAACGCGAAGATACAACCAATTATGAGAATCCTGCTGCTATACTAGGCATACCAAGGTGATATCCTCAGGATATACTGTCGTTCAGTGTTGCTGGGTCGGAGCGAGCTTTGCTTTTGCTTTTCTGGTACCTTAAGTAGGCAGCAGTGGCAATTATGTTGACGTAAGAACGAAAATGAGAACAGCAATAAAAGACAACAGCCCTAAGACTTGAAGGTGGTCTGCGTTCATATGATGAAGCATATCAAAAAGAATTTCTCACATTTAAAAGCCCAAGAACAATGAACATCAGGTCTGTAGAAATTATTGAAAGATGTTAAGCGTAGCCACCTATATCCTACACTTCACTAGCATTCAAAAAGCCTTGAGCTATAGAAAGTCCATTCACACTAGACAGCTTTCCTCGGCAAATATTAGCGCCCAAGGGATGCGAGGGGTCTAACGGGTAGATCACAATGTTCTCGAGAATATGTATTTTGGATTATTTCATTCTTCACCACTTTTCCCCTTCTGCCGCATAAATTGTTTAACCTATTGCATGTATGGAAGTTCCCTTTCTATTAAAGAGGTGTCCTCGATAGTAATTGAAATCTCCTTAAAAAAGTGGATATTTTATCCGAGTACCTCTTGGAACTTATCATATCCCCTGCTATAATCAATCATTAAGACAAGGTGTTAGGCCGTCACCTGCCTCTGTTTCCTCTAATCTTTTCATGAGATGTTCCAATAGTTCATCCTGTGATGCCATACTTTTACATAATATTGAGCTTGACTGACTTGTAGCTTTCTATATCCCTTCAGTTACTAGCCTGCCAAATGTCCAGCCAACTTACTAGAACTATATATATATTAAATTCTGCCTTAATAGACGAATATGAAAAAGCGTTCTCCTCTAGCCAGGTACTATGCTAGCACTATTGCTCTTTTCTTTGTTTATTCTGGCTTCTTCTTCCTCCTCCTCCTTTGCGCAACAACAAATCAATAATAATAGTAATGATTATTCCTTTGTCACAAAATGGGGCAGCTTCGGGTCAGGATTCGGCAAATTCTCTCAACCCCTGGAAATTGCCACAGATTCGGCAGGCAACATCTATGTGACTGATTTCACAGGTCTGGCAAATCAAGTGCAGAAATTTTCTCCTAACGGAACATTCATTTTATCATGGGGTTTTCTTGGAACCGGTGGTGGAGGCTTTGCAAATCCGCTCTCTATCGCCATAGGTCCTGACGGCATGGTGTATGTGACAGATTGGGGAAATGCCGATCAGGCAGTGCAGAAATTTACTTCAGATGGCACTTTTCTTGACTTATGGGGTTCTACTGGATTAAGTGACGCCCAATTCGTAAATCCTGCTGGTATTGCAGTAGACTCTGAAGGCTCTGTCTATGTAGGCGACTTTGGGGAGAATAATCGCATACAAAAGTTTGACAGTGATGGTAATTTCATCGTGAAGTGGGGTACGCCAGGCTCAAATGATGGTCAATTCATGAATCCTGCAGATATAGCCATAGACTCACAAGGCACCATTTATGTTGTGGACGGCGGGAACAACCGTATTCAAAAGTTTGATAACAGTGGGAACTTCCTAGGAAAGTGGGGAACAGCTGGTTCTGGTGATGCACAATTTGATTCTCCGTCAGGTATAGCAATAGATTCCTCTGATGACGTTTTCATAGTCGATAGAGGCAATGATCGTGTTCAGGTTTTTGACAACAATGGCAATTTTATGACTAAGTGGGGCTCAAGTGGATCAGCTGATGGCCAATTTGATAATCCTGTAGGGGTAAGTGTAGCCGCTGATGGAAGAGTCTATGTGACCGATGAGGGCAATGGCAGAATCGAAGTGTTTAGTAAAAGAGAGTAGAGCTCATTGGGCTCAAAAAAGAACCATTCTACACTTTATTTCAAATGTTAATATACAGTTTAGCACCACTTCCGTACCAATGAGAGAGCGGTTCTTCTATAATGTTTCTATTGCCTTCATCATCGCGGGATTGACGCCTGTTGCCTTGGATATCGCCTCTGTCTATGCGGAGCAACCTCCCTCAATTTCGCCCGATAACATCCCCCCACCTCCACAACACTATCCTATCCCATTCGGTCAGCCGCCGTCTGGTCAAGCAAGCAATTTTACCTTTGGACCTGTCGCTAGTATTCAGAGTAATGAATCAGGTCAACCTGCATGGCTTATCGTCGGACACTGGAGAGGCAACTTGCTTTCATTCAATCAAACAGCAACCGAAAATAACGACGAGAATGCTTCAAGCGCAGCAGCCGCAGTGTTCAATGCAAACCTCCGGATGATAATGCTCAATGGATCAGGAGCGCACTCTCATGTTATCACCAATTTCAGGCTATCGGACGTTTCATCTGATGAAAACGGCACGATGACATATACTGGTAGTTCTACCATCAGAATGCCAGAGTCTCCAATTGTTGATGTGCCTACTACTATCAAGATATCAGGCGAGATAATAAGCATCTTCCCGGATCCTTCAAACGTCAATGATCATTTTGGCTCTACTCCTATCTATGGGGTAATAGAGCATGGTTCCGAAAATAATACGAGAGGGCCATCACGACCCGGACCATCAATGCCTTAAGTCTTGAACGATTTGATAATATGATATAGCCTTCTAGGTCGGGTTGTATTAGCACCTGCTAGGGCTTTGCGTTTTCATGTTGGTTTCTTGTCTTGATACTTTTCGTAATTAGTTGATAAGCGGATTATAAATAATAAAGGACAGGTGAGGCTTAGTGTTGCCCATTATCTGCTTTAGTTTTTCTCTAGGGGGACGTTGAATGGGCCTAGGTAGACTTGATTCTGGTCATGAGTCATACTCAACATTATATGCTATCCAGTATTAGTTTCTGTCCGACCTTCTGTTGAAGGTTCAGTATGGGTTGAGACTTCTTCACTTCTCGTGTCTGGGTGCCCCTACTCGTTCTATTAGAATGTTGAAGCACTTACTGCCCTATAATGCTGATTCACCAACTGTCTCTGTTGGTCCTCAGTAAGCCTTAATGAAAAATCGTTCTTGTGATAGCAACAAAATGCTTTTAATGCTATGTCTATGTTCTTTGGTATAGATAGCTCATAATCAACCAGCTCTTTTTCTCTGCCAAATAGAAAGAAAGACCCCATGTCTGCTATGCTAAAGACACCACTTTTGGATTCCTTTTGCGCTCTGATTGCTAACAACTCTATGAGCCTTAACACGCCGTAAAAACTGGCAGCCTGGTATCCTTGGACTGAATCTATTATGACAAGGGAGCCATTAGATTCATGCTTTTGCACATTAATGTCATATTCATTAAGCATGTCTCGGACCTGTACGTGGGGTTTCATAGGTGGTAACGATGAGCATGATCTCATTGTTATTTTCTAAGGCCTTCTTTGCAAACCTGCAGTAAATTTCTCTTAATGTATAAAGATCCTCATAAATTATCAGATTATGCTCGTTGTAGCAGGAGTTTTGTAATTGGTGATCACTATTGATGTCGAGAGTCATCTTATCGCATCACAGCCAGCAGTAGCAGCCCTACATCCACATTTCGAAACTGTACCTGATATGATATATAGATGTCACATCTTGGCTCTGTAAACTTATCCTTTGAACCCCTCTAAACTGTCGTTTGATTGATTACCCAATCCAAAAAAACCTGGGTTTCTCGAAGAATTTTTTTTTGTTCGCTCTTGCAACAATTGGAATTTCTCATTTATTTCTGCTTCTCGGTCCTTGATCCTTTTCTGTATTTGGCTGTCTCGTTCGAGGGAAATCCCTTAGAGTAGGGTCTTTCCCAGACAATTTCTTCAAAACAGGATTCTCTTGGATGCCTATCCTCTCATTGACACCTTGTAATATCTTTCTTCCACCTGGAAGTGGTTCGTCAGTGCTCATTTATGACACCTGTTATTATCATGTTATGCATCACTGTTGTTGCTCCAGTGCTCTACTTAAGCGTGCTATAATCTCGTCTTTTATCCTAACTTGCTCTTCCAAATCTTGAACTTGTCTATCGACCCTAAATGTCTGCTCGGATGTCTCCTCCAAACCTGCTCTAGCTTTTTCTTATCTGAAGATTAAGACGCTTTCTATTATAGCTGTTGTTATTCCTGTCGCATACGATGATGTGAGAGCTAGTTATTCATTTATCGGTTCTAAAGAAGCAGATACCCGTAAGGTATCAGATAACAAGGCTTGGTCAGAAGTTGATGTTACAATATAGTAGTTAGTTATGATGGAAAGGCGTTGATAAAGTATTGAAATATGTTGAGCTTAATCACTTACATCCTCTACTTCCCTAGCCTTCCAATAACCGTAACCCAGAGAAAATCCATCTACACTAGATAGCTTTCCTCGCCAAACGTTAGCTCCAAATGGATGCTGAGGGTCTGACGGATACATCATAACATTATCAAGATGTATGTGTTTTGGATTATTTTGTTCTTCACCACTTTTCCCCTTCTGCTGAAGAAATTGTTTCATCTGCTGCACGATTGGAAATCCCTTTTCTATTAAGGAGGGGTCATCAGTAGCAATTTTATCGTCATTGTAAAAAGTGGAAATTTTATCGAAGTACTTCTTGGAACTTATCATATCCCCTGCTATAATCAGTCCGTTAACACAAAGTGTTAGACCAACGCCTGCCTCAGTTTCTTCTAGTATCTTTATGAGGTATTCTAATACTTCATCCTCAGATGACATCTTATTAGTAGTATCGAGGATTATGAGATTTCAAGCTTTGCCACCGCCCTGTTACCAAAAACCCGAAGCGCCAAGATGAGCCCACAGTTAACAGTATCAAACACTAGTTTACACCTAGATTAAAAAACTGCAAGTTTAGAGCCCCCATATTGGACGCTATAATAATTTCAATTGTATCGTCTAATACTTGGGTTAAGAAACCTCACGGGTCTCCAGCGAGCCCTTATTGGTATTACTTATACACCAAGTCAAATCGAGGTTCAGCTACAATGACAACGCTAGCTGCTGAAAGATACATAACTTGGTTCTAAACCTAGAATCATGGTCGTGGACGACGAGAAAAATATGCTCGACATAATCAAAAGTTATTTACAGATGCGGGGTTGCGCGCTTGATGGCTTCGATCATCTAATAATGGCATTATAAGAATTACGAGATAACCTGAATCTATTTCCTATAGCTGACTAATATCTTTGGATGTCTGGAATGCCAGGGACAGAACTAGCTCACAAGATAATAGGAGTTAGACCAGACATGTAGTAAAATATTAATGGCTGCCTTTGAACCAGAAACTGCTCCAATTTTGATTGTAAGCAGAGCAATGATCTCTAGACGAGATGAAACCAGATGGAATCCATTCCGTCTCAAGACATCCAGATCTGTGAGGAAGAAGCTAAATGTGAGTTTGCACGAGTAACTTATAATTCGTCTCTTTCCTCTTGCTGTTGTTTGAGCCTAACGCGATAAATTGAAAAAATTCTAACAAATGAAGGGCTCCTATCATCACTACACACGACTCCGCCTCCTTTAGCACAATAAGCAAGGAAACATTCCATTCATTGTTTGCATGATGTTATGGAACCCTAACCAACTTGATACATTCATTTAACACAACTAGAGATTTTATTCATTAGTTCTTTGGCTTCATTTTGTTTTTCTTCAGTTATATTGACCAAAACCATTCCTTCTAACGGCTGTCCATAGAGAACGACAGAGCCTTTAGGCGCCATAGTAAATAACGGCAGAGCAAGCATATCCTCTTCTCCTTCTACTTTCACCGTAACGGGAGAAGGAGTTTCCAACGCGTTTTGCAAAACATGAACCGCTTCGTTCGAAATTGTGCCTGCGGGATTCTTGCATAGCATCTGTTTGGCACGATAATTAATCGAGCGGCTGCACGGCGACCTACGTTCCACGCCGTCAATGACTGCAATATCCGGCTTGATGTTAAAGGATATCAGGCGTTCTGTGGTTGCATCGCCAACTGTGATTATCTTTTTGGCACCTTCCAGCATGGATAAGATTTTTTGTTTGGTTATGTCTTTTTCAGACACCAGTGTTCCAAAGGGCTTTTTTAAAAGATCCCTATCCCTCGGACCCGCAGACATTATTCTTCGTTGGACTGCTGGGTTGCTTGACTTTCTGACTGCTCTTGTGCTTTCATTTCCGCAGCAATGATGCTTATCCTTCCTGCAACCACTTTGGCAGCCTTTATAAAGGATTGGGCCTGTTCAGATTCTGGCTCTGAGACAACAGTCGGCCTGCCAGCATCGCTGCCTTCCCTGATAGCTGGATGGAGCGGGACCTCACCTATGAATGGGATTCCGAAGTCTTCGCTTATCTTTTTGCCCCCGCCTTTTCCAAATAGATAGATCTGATCTTTGCAATGTGGGCACTGGAGGTAGCTCATATTTTCAACAACGCCGACAATTGGCACGTTGAGCTTGTTGAACATGCCGACTGCCTTGACTGCAACATTCATTGCTACGTCTTGGGGTGTAGTGACGATGAGAATACCAGTGATGGGTATCGTCTGGGCGATTGTCAGCGGAGCGTCCCCTGTACCCGGTGGCAGGTCAATTATCAAATAATCAAGCTCACCCCATGCCACGTCTGTCAGGAATTGCTTGACGATGCCAGAAACAATCGGGCCCCTGTAAATGCCGGCCTGTTGCGACTGCTCATAGAAAAAGCCCATGGAAATCACCTTAACGCCTCCGACCTCTGGAGGCTGGATCTTGTTATTGACTACCTCTGGAGAAGCCTTGAGTCCAAGCATTAGAGGGACGCTTGGCCCGTACACGTCAGCATCAAGCAGACCAACGTTCGCACCTGTATTGGCAAGCGCGAGCGCAAGATTTACAGAAACAGTAGTCTTGCCAACGCCTCCCTTGCCGCTTGCAACAGCAATAATATTCTTGACACCTGGCAAAAGCTCATCCATTGAAAGCGACCTGCCCTCCATCACTTTGGCCGTAACCCTCATGTTGAGGTCAGTGACTCCTAGTGATGCTATAGCCGATCGCACATCGCCCTCTATTTCGCTATTGAACGGGCAGGCGGGTGTTGTTAGCTCGAGGGTAAATCCAACCTTTCCGTCATTTATCGATAGGTCCTTGATCATACCCATTGACACAATATCTTTGTGAAGCTCAGGATCTACAACTTTCTTGAGCGAGTTTAGAACCTGATCGACAGTTACCATTGTAAAAAATTTGTTCTTACAGTATTTAAATCATCGTGTTGTAGTGCTAAAGCATATTAATTTTTATAAATCACTTCTAAATTCATATTATTCAACTTTTATGAGTTTTAGACATCGTCGGCTATTTCATCTCGTCTGGCCATACAAGAAATGCACATGCATTATCAAAGGGTGATATTTTTTGCCGCCTTTCGCATTCTGATAGAGATAAAAGTACATTTGAATGACCAGAGTAAAATAAGAGATCTTGCGGGTATAATCTGTTTTTTTCCTGTCGTCTAGGTCTTTAAATATACCTGCAATTTAGTAGGAAAAAAAATTAGATCATTCTCAACAAAAATTAGGAGGAGAAGATTTTCCTAACATCCTGAAACCTTTTTCTCAGCGTCACGATACTGATATCGCCAGATACTGCTATCTGAGCTTGGCTTACGTTCTCTCCTTCTCTTAGACAGGCAGCATACAGCACTGCTACTGCGAGTGCATTAGGATCCTTGCCATGTGAGACAGGATCTTTCTTGATCGTTGATAGCATCTCAAGTGCGCTCCTGTAGGTCTTCTCGCTCACCTTTGCCTTATTCGCTATCTTTGCCAAGTATTTATTGGAGTCAATAACTGGCAATTGAAGTTCGAGGTTTTGCACAAGGAGTCTGTAGCACTTGCCAGCAAATATAGGATCAGTGTTGGCGGCGGAGGAGACTTCTTCAAGCGTCCTTGGTACTGAAAGATCTCTGCAGGCAGCATAAACAGCCGCCACTATAAGCGCCCTAATTGATCGTCCCTTGATTATCCTCTTGTCCAGTGCCTTCCGGTAGTTATATGCAGCTTTTTCGATCAAGGTATCGCTGAGAGAAAGCTTGTCCTTTATTGTGCTAAGTATAGCAAATGCATTTTTCAAGTTACGATGGTAACTCCGGTTATTACTTGAG
This sequence comes from uncultured Nitrososphaeraceae archaeon, assembly GCA_963786915.1. Classification (GTDB taxonomy): domain Archaea; phylum Thermoproteota; class Nitrososphaeria; order Nitrososphaerales; family Nitrososphaeraceae; genus Nitrososphaera. Next base: position 15,919 of record CAWBAU010000002.1, on the reverse strand, counting down.
ATCTTGTTCCACCTACGCATCCTCTGAACCTTGCTTCTCTGTTCAGCACTTATGGCGACACCATTTGCATCTACGTTCGAATATGAGATGAAGGTAGATAATCCCATGTCATGAAAAGCAAGTGAAGACGGCATACCTGTCCTACTCTTGCTCTCCATATCCTCCCCCGAATAAGACCTCCATTCTGGACCCATTGATTCAATACTGTCTTTAACGACCATTCCACATGAAGAACAGATGGCTTCACTCGTCTCAGAATCAAAAACAATCGAAGTGCTCTTGCACAGAGAGCAAGCCTCTGCTGGTTCGGACGCAAGTTTATAACTCATGTTGCAAACGGATAGAAGCAGATTTAATTTAAGTCCCATGTGTACAGGGACTACAGTTGAGTTACACTGTAGCGCACCTGGCTACATAAAACAATACTATAACACAGAGGCGCTTCATTTAAACGGTAAATCTTCTCTGTTATAGTCAATATGACAGCGCAAGCAGAGGATGCACGCTCGTCCTCTATCACTAGATCGTTTAGGTTTGAGTCTGACGTGCTAAATGTGCTTGATGAAGAGGCAACGAGGATGGGAATATCCGTAAATGCACTTGTAGGCATTATTCTGCGCAGGTATGCTGAGTTCACACGTTACCTATCCAAGATAGATATGATTGTGATAAACCGCGAGGTGCTTACTTCCCTTCTTGACCATCTGGAAGAAGAAGAACTTTATAAGATGGGAGTCAAACTGGGCCAAACTGTACTAGCAGACACAATCATGTTTTGGAAAAAGGAAACTACTGAAAAGATAGTGATGGAATATCTCGAGAAGATGGTTTGCAGATATGGCCACCTTGGCACTTACGATGAGAGGAGGATGCCTGGAGGGGATATGGCCATAGTGATGCGTCACAGGCTTGGTAAGAATGGATCTCGCTTCCTTGAGGGCTATCTCCAGGGAGGCCTAAAGCATACACTTGACATTGACGCCATCTTTGAAGTCACTGACTCGTCAGTCAAATGCCAAATCCCCGCAAGAAGATGACGAGCGTTTCCTCAGGCAAAAAGTTCATAATGGCCTCTTCATCAAGAGTGCGTGGATTATGTTTGCCATAGTGCATATGAGCGATGTTGTTAGAATTCCTCCAAACAGGCTTACTCACTCTCTAAATGATGCGGCTATCCAGATTCTCAAGGAAAAATACGAAAGCATGATCAGTCCCGAGGTAGGATATGTAATTATGATAACAGATGCCGACCCAAGTTCAGTTGGCAAGCTGGTCGCTGGCGACGGCGCCACATATCACAAAGTGACTTTTAGGGCACTTGCGTTTTATCCAAAGCTCCAAGAGATAATTGAAGGCGAAGTAGTCGAAATCACAGACTTTGGGGCGTTTGTAAGGATAGGACCCACTGATGCCCTTCTCCACCTCTCTCAGATTACTGACGACTACCTTAAGAGTGACGTCAAGCAGGGAGTCATTGTAGCAAATCAGACTGCGCGGTCGCTGAAGATCGGATCCAAAATTAGGGCAAGGATAACGGCTGTAAGCCTTGGCAAAGGAGCGGGCATGGGAAAGATAGGCATAACGTGCAGGCAGCCGTTTCTTGGTGCCGTAGAATGGGTTGCTGAAGAGATAAAGAAAGCCAAGGGTGGCACAGAACAACAGCAATCCGCTGCTGTGAAGGAGAAAAAAGGGGGGGACAAGAAATAGTGGCAAAGGAGAAGGCATGCAGAAAGTGCAAAGTCATAACAACCGGAAAGGTGTGTCCCAACTGCAAGTCCACGGACCTAAGCGCCGACTGGTCGGGCATAATATTAGTATTTGATGCTGGAAATTCACAGGTTGCTAAGACACTTGACATTGTGAGCCCGAACAAGTATGCGCTTAAGGTAACATAGATGGACGATCTGAGAACATTTTTTAACGTCAGACAAATGCTTGCCAATTTTTTGCAGGAAGATGTTGGTGCGGGCGATATTACGAGCGATAGCATAATTCCTGCAGGCCTTGAGGCCCGGGCAGAAATCGCTTGCAAGTCGCGGTCTGCAATTGTATGCGGCCTTGAAGAAGCCTCTATGGTTTTTGATATATGTGGCTGCAGTAGCCAGATTCTCGTTAAGGAGGGTTCAAAAGTAGGAAAAGGAACAGCGGTTATGAATGTGTCAGGATGCGCAAGAGCTATCCTCAAGGCGGAAAGGACAGCGCTTAATATCATGATGAGGATGAGCGGCATAGCAACCGAGACTAGGTGCATTGTAGACCTTGCAAAAGGCGTTACAATATTAGCAACCAGAAAGACAGCTCCCGGGCTCCGTTATCTTGATAAAAAGGCAGTCGTTTTAGGCGGAGGGGGCACCCACAGGATGCGGCTTGATGACATGGTACTGATAAAAGATAATCACCTTAACATTGTATCTGATATTGAAAAATCCGTTAGGACGGCTAGGAAAAACGTCGGATCGTCGATAAAGGTTGAATGCGAAGCAAGGAGCGAGGAAGAAGCAATAGCAGCAGTTGCAGCCGGAGTTGATACCGTCATGCTGGATAACTTTACTCCGAGGCAGGCTCAAGAGACAATAAAGAGGATAAGAAGTATGGGCCTATGCAAAAACGTACACATAGAGCTTTCTGGGGGCATCAATCAAAAAAATATTAGGGTACTACGCTAAGGCCAAACCTGATTTTATTTCACTCGGATACATTACGCACTCGTTCAAGGCAATTGATTTCAGTCTTGAAATTATGAAATAGCTAGCATTCGGTCAATTGCAAGCCGTGCCTTATCTGCGGTGTGTTTTGGCACTTTTACTTCATAGATACCTTGCCTTAACGAATCGTAAACTTTTTCCAGAGTGATCTTTTTCATATACTTGCACAATGCATCGGACTTGACGGGTATGAACTCCTTCTCGGGGTTCTCCTTCCGCATACGATATAAAATTCCGGTTTCCGTAGCTACTAGAAATTGCTTTGTACTGGATGCTCTTGCGTGTTTCATCATACCTTCGGTTGAAAGTATGTGACCATTCTTCGCCAAGTCGCCCTTTGCTCTCTGATATATCACTGAAGAAGTACAACTACATTCTGGATGAATCAGAAAGTCAGCGTTTTTGAAACTTGTAAGCATCTTGTTAATATCTTCTGCCTTGATACCAGCATGCACGTGGCATTCACCAGGCCAAATGTACATGTTCTTTCGGTTAGTTGTCTCTGCGACGTAAGAACCCAAAAATAGGTCTGGCAGAAACAATACCTCTCTGTCCTTAGGGATGCTGTTAACTACCTTGACTGCATTTGATGACGTGCAGCAATAGTCAGACAATGCCTTTACTTCTGCAGTTGTGTTTACATAGCTTACGACCAGTGCATCAGGATGCTCTGTCTTCCAAGATTGTAACTCCTGAGCATTAATTGTAGAAGCAAGCGAGCATCCAGCCTCCATGTCTGGTATCAGGACTTTTTTATCAGGACATAAAATCGAGGCTGTCTCCGCCATAAAGTGGACTCCGCAGAATACAATGATGTCTGATTCTGTGCTAGCTGCTTTCTTCGATAATGCAAGTGAATCACCTATAAAGTCAGCTATGTCCTGGACTTCTGACAGCTGGTAATTGTGTGCCAAGACCACCGCGTTTTTCTCTTTCTTTAATTCAAGGACACGGTGTTTGTAGTCTAATTCTAACATTGTCATTTCTGGTAGTAAACAGAGATATTATAGAGCCTCTACATTTAAAGTAGTATAGTCTAGGAGAACGCTGCCCTCAAAATAGAAGTTAAAGGCAATACTTGCCACCATCACCTCTGAATATAATTTTGATTATAAAATACACTACTTTGATATTGCATAGGCATCCTCATGACTACAAATATAAATATTTATACAGTTGATTATGTTATGGAGATAAATGCCAACACACGGATCACTTACAAAGGCAGGGAAGGTAAGAGGTCAGACACCTAAGATTCAAGGTAAACCGCGTTTAAGGCCCATTGCTAGACTTCGCAACAAAGACAATTTTATCAAGCGGTTCGAAAAGAAGAGGCTTCCAGGCCAAAAGAAGCCGGAGCGCAGGGGAGGCAGAAGGTAAAAATCACTACTTTCACATCATATCTTTTGTCATAATAGATGCCGAAGAAAGATGTTGGGCTGGTAGGTTGCGGCACTATCGGAACGCAACTGGCTCTTGCCATAGAATCTGGCAATATAGCTAACGCTTCGCTTGCGGGACTCTTTGATGTTGTTAATAGCAATGCAAAGAGCCTAAAGTCAAAGCTAAATACCAAGCCTGAGCTTTATCTTGATTTTGACGCGTTAATTAACTCCCCTGCAAACCTCATAATAGAGGCCGCCTCCCAGCAAGCCGTCAGAGAATTTGGCAAGCCGATAATTGAAGCTAACAAAGACCTAATGATAATGAGCGTGGGCGCCCTCGCGGACCCGACCTTCTTGGCGGAGTTGCTGGACTTGGCGGCTGTAACGAATGGCCACAGCAGGATTTATGTACCAACTGGAGCAATAGCAGGCATAGACTCAATACGTAGTGTCAGGAATGTTCTAGATTTCGTTACGCTTACTACCACTAAAAGTCCAAAGGCGCTTGCTGGGGCGCCGTTCTTTGAGAAAAGCAAGGTGAACCTAGATAATGTAACGAAGATCACGGCAATCTATGAGGGCTCAGCCGCAGAGGCTGTCAAGCTGTTCCCCGCAAATGTCAATGTTGCTGCAGGTACCTGAGTCTTGCAGGCATTGGTGCCGACAAAACCAAGGTAAGGATAGTAGTAGATCCACAGGCAACTACTAACCAGCACGAAATTACGGCAACAGGTAGCTTTGGTGATATCAAAATAACCGTCAACAATGTGACAACTCCTGGAAATCCCAAGACCAGTTTTCTCGCTATACTTTCAGCAATAGAGTGCCTTCGCTCGATATGTGACGAAAGCATAAGGATAGGCTCATAATAGTAATTCCCTTCTTAGTTTATATTGGGATTAGAGTTGAGCATTCCCGAACATGAGCTACGGAGGAAGAAACGACGACTTCGGTCCAAAGCCTGTGGAAACAGGTAAAGAATACGATGTACAGATAACCGAAATAAGCCGCAAAGGCGATGGGATTGCCAGGATACAAGGCTTTGTCATTTTTGTGAAAGAGGGAAAGGTAGGTCAGAACGCAAAGATCCGGATCAGCCAGATCGGACCAAGGTTCGCCACGGCAGAAATCATCGATGGCTCGACAGCTTCACCAAACGAATCAACCGAATCAACCAGTTAAGTTACTGCGCTCTGACAAACGTACGCAGTGACGTTTTTTTCTTATCATCATTTTTCTTCTTGTTCAACATTTATCTTTTCTACTCTTCGAGGCTTCTTTATGCTCGCCAGCTCTAGGATTCTAACCGGTATATGCAAAATGCGCAATATAAGAACCACCAATTGACGAAGCAAAGATTCTTTTTGTTTCTGCCGTATGTATTGGCGATAGCGGATCGCAGCAACCTTGGAATATTCTGTCACGCTAAAGCATGCCTGCCGCTGTGATATAATGGTAACCAATCCAAAGAAATTTAGGTTATTTCATCGAAAGGTTAAATGCAAACATCGATGCGCAACAATATAATCGCCATTGTCGCAATTTCCTTTGCGACAGTGGGCGCAATGTGGGGTATAGGTAACCTTGTAAGTCCTAACCCAGAAGGTAACCTGCCTGTGGGGGATATTCTCCTTACAGCGCAGAGAAGCACGTTTAACGATACCAATCCTAACGTGTACGTCGCTGTAAATACTCCAACCAAGCTAGTTGTGCGAAATAGTGATGCTGTAACCCATGACCTGAAAGTTGATGCTCCTTCAATTGGCGGAATAACGCCCATAAATACTGCTCCGCTACGGGGTGGTCAGGACTTTCTCACAGCAATTGTATCATCAAAACCAGGCACGTACGAATATTACTGTTCTTATCACCCAGAGATGCGGGGACACATTATAGCGCAATAATTACAAAGAGCCATATTAAAATATATGCTGCAAGCGAACCATTATCAGCTGCGATTACTATGTAGACTGGTTCACCCTATTTCCTTTGATCATTAAACGTGCTTGAAAAATAGTTGAACCATAATTATTTTGTTTCAATGCCTTGCAAGGCTCCCTTCATGTTCTCAGGTTAAACATTCTATACCATAAAATATTAACGATCATAATCGACAGGATGTGGACAATTCAACGCTTTGTCCCTCTAGGTAGATGTCCCAGAAATCTTGACTATCGTGATTACATCTTCATCGTATAGCCTGTGATCCAGACCTACCTTTTGCCCAGCAAATTTTGCACTTCTGCCCCATACAAGCCCGTAACGGAAGTTCTTAGCCATGTTTCGGTGAATCTTGTTGCACACATCCTGTACAGTTGCATCGTTCTTTATTATGAGGGGCTCTTTGTAGTCCGTCTCGCCTCCTTTGGGCCGCATATAAATCCTTATGAATTCAAGCCTTTTGTATATCACCTCTTTTAGGACATCGATGTTAACACCTGAATCTGCCGAGACAGGGACAAAGTTGTTTTTGTTACTTCCTATCTTTGACTTGACCTCTTGGATAAAGCTGGGGTTGACGAGGTCTATCTTGTTCAGCACAACAACCGAAGGTACGTATATGCGATTACCATTGAGCGCATCAATTAGCTGGTCATCAGTTAAGTTTGGTTCTCTTATTATAAGCCGCCCATTATGTAAGCCGTAAAGTCTCATTATCTCTTTTATCAGCCTCTCAGAAGCCTTGATGGGAACTTGGGCATTGATCGATATGCCACCCATAGATGTCTTTTCGACTACTATGTTCGGAGGCTGCTCGTCTAATCTGACGCCGGCTTCAGCGAGTTCTTTTTTTAGCACACCTAAATGGTGCGGTTGAAAGACATCGAGCACTATCAGTACAAGGTCTGCGCCACGAGCCACCGATAGCACACGCTTGCCGAATCCCTTGCCGCCTGAGGCTCCCTCAATGATTCCTGGCAGGTCAAGCACCTGTATCTTTGCTCCTCTATAGTGGAGCATGCCTGGAACGGCCGTGAGGGTTGTAAACTGATAGGATGCAACACGTGACTTGGCGTTTGTAAGACTGTTGAGAAGCGTCGATTTGCCCACGCTTGGTAAGCCAATAAGTACCACGGTCGCATCACCAGCCTTTCTGACATCAAAGCCAACATTTTCGCCGCCAGTATGCATCGTCTTCCCATGTACATTTTCCTGCATCTCCCGCTTGAGGCGTGCTATCTTGGCCTTGAGCAGACCTATGTGGAATTCCGTAGCCTTATTGATCTGGGTCCTATGTATCTGGTCCTGTATCTCCTTAATTTTTTCGGGGATGCCCATTGCTGAAGGACATTATCATTGCCTTAATGGCGATAAAAATTTTGTCAGCTAAACCAATCCCGTGCATGGCTCATGTCAAGCGAAGGTGTAGGAAAAAAGACTTTGTTCCTTAGAACAGTAGCAACCGCATTGCACATGTCAAAAATTGTCTTTTTCCTGACGTACCGTCCAGCGAGTATTGCCAGACCCTCTCGTGAGTAAGCATCGGTCCAGGACCTAGCATAATTAAGTTCATGCCTAAAATATACACGTTAGTTCAAGGATCTGCGCCTTTTAGAATCCAAGTCCAGCGTCGGTTCTAAAGTTTCATTTATATTCTGTACATTATTGAGACTGTCAGGGCTCCGGTGGTGTAGTCCGGTTAAGCATCTCGCCCTCTCAAGGCGAAGATCACGGGTTCAAACCGCTCGCGAGGTCATATCTTCCAGCGGGGATACATCCCGTCCGGAGCACCTTTTTTTAACTATTTTCATGCAAGAAGCCTTAGGATTTGATCTTATAACCATCTTTGTGCTAACATAAAAATACTTTTCAATGCTGAGATATAGTACAATGGGAAAGAAATCCATAGAAATAGCCGGACCTAACGTTGACAAAAATATAGGAACGCTACAAAGGGCCTATGCATTTGAAATGCAGACGTCTCACTACTTTCAGTATGTAGCTAACAACATAGAGGGATTAGGAGTCTTATTCGAAGACTTTTTTGGAGAGCGAGCAAAAGAGGAGCAAGGGCATGCAGCTGAGATTAATGACAGGTTGATGGAACTTGGAACTAACCCAACGGACGACCCAGGTTCGTGGGAGAAGGAAAGTGGATTAGGTAAGACGGAGTCTAAGAAATATCTTTCACTTAGGAGCGCGCTTGAAAGGGCTTTAGAGTTCGAAAGGTTTGGAATTGGGCTCTATAACGATCTCGCAAACGCAACAAAAGACAAGGATCACGCAACATATCAGCTTACACTCAAATTACTAACGGACGAGCTTGAAGACGAGCAAACCATCGAAGACATTTTAGCAAGACTAGAAATAAAGGATGCAAGAGAGGGGAGCGGAGCAGCGGCGTAAGAAAAAAGGAAATATTTAACAAAGGAGAAAAGGGAAAACGAGTAACTGAAATTAAGAAATCGGCAAAGTTCTCTTTGCTCTTCTTTTCCTCTTTTTCAGAGATAATTTTAATGCAGAGGATTTTGGCATTATGCTTGCTTTGATCAACCCTAAACCACACTTAGGGCATTCCCCTTTGATGATAGCCCTTCCGTTGGCGAGTCTAACATATGCTGCATCTTTAATAGGAACATTTTGTTTGCAATTAGTACAATAGGTCTCTCGTCGTGTGACTTCGTGTGTTGACATCTCGCTACTATGTACAAAGATTAGCAATAAGCGATAAATCAATTTCAGTCCTTCAAAACACCAGAAGGCAACAGCAAAAAGATAGTAGTGATAGTACTAGCAGATGTTGGATGCAGAATCAGCGAAAAAAACCATTGATCTCACACTTCGATTTTTGAAGAATGCTAAGGAGTGCGTTGAATGCTGTCTCGATTCTATAGTAGTATCTGCTCGCATTAAGGGTACCACAATTCATGGAGGCATTACAATATGCAAAGAAGAGAGGAGTTCGATTGCAATATGTAAGAAATTTCTAAAGAGAATATTTCTTACTGCAAAGAGCTGGCAGAACTCGTTGAGCTTCGTCATTTAGATAAATTGAAAGGAAAATTTGCGGTAAATGAATTTGAGACAATTTCAACTGCCTTAGTTTTTCGCAAAGCAAGGCCTGAACCCAAGGCTATCTATAGCAAGACACCTGAAGTTGTACAACAACAGTACTTTTTCGAAACCGTATGGGACAAAGCAATGCCAGCTGAACAAAGGATACGGGAAATTCAAGAAGGTGTCGAATTGACATAAACCCGACTAATAGAAGACCCAAACGAAATTTTCGTGGAATCAAAAAAAGCTATCAAAGAAGCGGCTTGGTTCCCCGCTTGTATTACTGTCGATGCTATGAAGTTAATGCAAGACTATTTTGACAAGGGGGTACAGACTGCTGCCGACGGGATCAGAAAGAATGGTAATAAGGGTCCTGAGAATAATAAAGGGTTTCGTTGGATAACTGATTTTGAAAAAGAAGAGATGGATGCGGTACAACATTTTCTGAATTTGGGAGTAGAAGTGCGTCAAGTGAGAAATATCATTCCAATGGCCTTTGCAGTCACTGATAAAGAATTTATTGCAAGAGTGCAGGAGGTCAAAGAACACGGATGAGTTCATACGGCATTGGCAACAAATGATCCTAATTACATTACGCATTATAATGTATTATTTGAAGAATTATGGGATAAAGGGTGTAACGCAGTAGATAGAATAAGAGATATTGAAGAAGGTAGAGAGCTAGGAAGAGTTGATGTTATTGACAATCCTCGACAGATACATAAGATCTATCTTGACATAATCAGCTCAGCGAAAGAGGAAATAATGGAGATGCTTCCTACCGGAGCTTTTCAGAGAGAGGAAAAAACCGACCTGGGAATACCATCATTGAAAGAAGCAACAAGGAAAGGCGTCAAGGTAAGAGTCTTGATGCCTACTGAAGGAAGAGAAGAGGAAGAAGTTCACGGTCAGATTAAAGACTTGACAGAACACGGTCTCAACATCAAAGCCGTACGTTTTCCTCAAGAGCCGATTAAAATTAAAGTTGTAGTAGTTGACAGAAAGAGCTCGTTAGTGGTGGAACTAAAGGATGACTCTAAAGCTGCTTTTGCTGAGGGTGCAGTTGGCGTTGCTGTATATGGTACTAGCAGACCGACGGTTTTGTCATATGTCACAATTATTGACAGCTTTTGGGAGCAAAGTTGACTTCAGATCGTCAGGAAGTAAAGATGACTAAAGAAGACCTTCAAATAATTACGAGAAATGCAAAGAGATTGCAACATCTTACTTCGGCTATTTTAGATCCTGTTCTAATGACGCTGAAACTAATGCATCTCTTTTCGTAAATGCTGACAAATCGAGAATAACTGAGGTATTATGGAATCTTTTATATAACGCAGTCAAATTTACGAAAGAAAAGGCTACGGGACCATTTCTATTGTTGGTGAAAAATTGGCAATCAAGCTGTTATTGAAATAAAGGATACGGGTAAAGGAATAGATGCCGATATGATACCTCTGCTATTCTCAAAGTTCGCTACTAAGTCGCACTGAGGAACGGGATTGGGGCTATTTATCTCAAAGAGCATTGGCGAAGCTCGCAGAGGTAAGATATGGGGCAAAAATAACAAGGGTAGTCAGGGAATAACGTTCACGTTTGTGCTGCCAGTTGCATCTCGGACCACTGCTAACAGGTGAAGAGGCTCTTTCTCCTCAGAACTGCTCCGTACCATCAACAAACCAACACTGGGAGACAGATTCGCTTTAGAAAGCTGACGGAATCTCCATCAATAAGTAATAAACTTTTTTTAATGTCTATCCGCAAATGACTTTCTATAGATGCAACATCTGTACATATATAGCAATTTGATAGCATAGGAGGAAGGACTCCTTCTTCCTATGCTCAGGCTACAGAGACTCGGCAGTCCGGTTAATCTCTTCATTTTGTCTACCACTTCTGGCAGATAATAGGGGGACTGTTACGTCGTCATCATCAGTCTGCCAGCCTTACCATATCCATAGCGAGCAGCTACAAAATCCTATCTCTTGAATTGCAAGTATATTCAAACCCGGCGCTTGCGTGCCCAGCTTACATTTCCGCTGAAAGCCAACGCGCCCGAATTTAAAGTGAGTAGCCATGATAATCTAGCGGTAAATATTAAAATATCAACGACAGAATGACTCTTCGTCACCAAGATAGTTTGCTTGGTGATCTCTATTTCTGATGCACTCGAATTTTCATTTATTTTGCTTTATTTTCTTCTGCTTTTTTCCTTTTTTTGCTGTCTTAGTTTTTCTGTGATTAATGCTACCTCTGCTCTTGAGCACTTTCATTACCTTGTCGCGGATATTATTCATATTAGCCTTGGACTTCGCAGAAATGCAGAGGACCCCGTCTACATGTGGAAAGGTCATGAGTGTAACTTTTTCATGCTCAGTTAGACTATAACGCACCATTCCAAGTCTGTCACTGTACGACTGGAGCATTATGAGATATGAAAGCGAGTGGATGTACATCTGCTGCTCGTCAGTCCCATTGAGCGAGCGGTTCGACTCCCTGCTTGAATCCGCCTTCAATGACTTCGCCCCTGTTATTGACGATGCCTACAAAGCGTATGCCGCGGTCAAGCTTGATAATTCTGTCGCAGAGACTCAGCTCTTGCATGCATAGTTATTGTTCTCAGGAATATAAATCGCTTATAGGTTAATGTTATCATTATCATTATCATTATTATTATAATACTTGCTGTCTCTTCATCTCCACAAGCCGCATTTTCATAGAATGGCCTTTCCTAACGTGCATGGAAAAATGCAGTCGTACAAGTACATTTATGTTCGCATCTGTAAAGTACTTAGTCGAATATCTGGCAAGGACCATCTTGCAGTCAGAGCAGTAAATTTCCTTGAATATCAAGGTGGTATTGTTAGATGTATTGTCTATATATTTATTGGATTTTATGGGTGGCTTTGACTGCCATAATTATTGATGATATTGTCGGTAAAGCGTATCGTGGTTGCCTTGTAGTATATTACTTCCCCTCTCCTCTCTATTACCGCCACGACTGCCTCCTTGCCCATCTTTTGTATTTGACCGACAATAGATGCAAACTCTTTGGCTGTAGTGTTAGTCCCCTCTTTTATGCCAAAGACGACGTACTTAGCAGGCTTCTTCTCGTACTCACCACGTTCATAGACGCGAAAGTCGTTGCCAAAACCAAATCCCTCCTTTGCAACATAGCCCCTGCTTCGCAGGTCGCGATAAACAAGAAATTCGCTCATGATGTTACTGTTGTGTTTTAGTAATAGTTCAAAGAGCGAATTGAAGTCGGCCTCAGGTTTATTCTTGAGCTTCAGGCGCTTTGTGTGAAATAGGTATAATGCTTCGTATGGCTTGAGGATGTATTCAGCATCTTCTTTCTCTCCAAAACCCTTGGTATGCAATTCATCTTGGAAGCGAGTTTCGACAATCACTATCTTGCCAGTGCCAGCCATGCGCGCCTCTATTATTGAGGGTTGCACTTCTGCTCCCGATATCGTTGATGTTGTTGTTGTTGTTGCTACTCCTTCATTTGACATCTCTGAGAACGGTCGTGCGCTGGTCTCAGGCGGCGAAGACGACATCAATGCTATCATGTAGAGGTGATTAATTAACTAAACTAGCGGCTAAATCCGGGGTTAATATTAGGATGACATAACGATTAAATCAGAGCAAACATCGTAACTAATCTCTAGCCAAGATTTGGTGCATTGAGATATGAAAGGTGTTAACTACCGAGAAACCCGTGGTATGCCGTATGTAAGGCGAGAATACATTGCTGGCAAGCCGCAGCTGAAAATAGCAAGGTTTTCATCTGGGCTCGCAGGAGACAATTATGATTACAAGATCGAACTTATAGCAACGGAAAAGCTACAGATACGCCACAACGCCCTTGAAGCTGCCAGGCTTGCAGCTAACAAGAGGATGGCACAAGCAGGTGAGACGAGCTTCTTTTCCATGTTGCGCGTGTATCCTCATGTTCTCCTCAGAGAAAATAAAATGATTGCAACTGCAGGAGCAGACCGGCTTCAAGAGGGGATGAGAAGGGCTTTTGGTAAGTCAACTGGTCTTGCCGCACGGATCAAACCGGGTCAAGTCATCTATGAAGCTTATATTTCTGCTTCAAATCTGGAACTTGCACAGGATGGATTTAAGATGGCAGCAAGTAAGATCGGCAGGCCAACAATAACGAGGATAACGCCGCTAAAGGAACAGGCGATGGCAACAGCTGAGGATTAGATCACATCAAATCAAGTCCTTTCGGCCAAGGTCTTTATGTTTTCTGAATTGCACACACTTACGTTACCATTTATTCTCTTGCAGATAAGCGCAGTAATGTTGTCTGATTCCATTCTTATAGCCCTGCCTGCTAATGAAGCAGGATTTGCTTGCTCTGCTTTGACCTTTGCATGATCCATGCCTTCCAGCAACTGCGGGCTGTATCCAGAGCCCGCCTGCATAAATTGCCCGTCGATCAGAAGAAATGGGATTATCTGGTCTGGGTTGAAGGCGTCTAGAATTTCATAATCTCTTTCATCAAGTTCTTGCAATGGCTCAAAGTTCCTGTCAGCAGTTTCGCGTCCGACAAACTCTATATGATTGCTTGTGTATTTTGCATTCGCAAAATTGACAGTTGGAATGTTGAGGTATTTTTCGTCGTGGTCCGCACTTGCAGTCTCTACAAGACCTTGCCAGCTTCCAAAATTGCTAAGTGCCCTTACGACAGCCCAACGCTCACTTGCGCAGAAGGGGCAAAAACCCGCACCCATGAAGAATACCAGCGTCTTGCCGCTCGGTCGCTTGAGAGGCTGGTCAGAAATGTGCATGAACTTGCCAAGAACCTTTCGTGGAATGAAGTTGTTGCTCGGGCTGCTATTGGTACTCACAACGAGAAAATGTTCTGCTGTTTATTTATTAATGTTCGGAATGCGCATTATATCACCGGACACACAGGCTCGTGTCCGCTGGTGGCAAGTCGGCACGACGAGTTCTAGCTGTATAATTGAAAAGACACACAAACGATTGACTTGCAACTGCTTCCCTTTGATCCGCACACAAAGTGTATCGAGTGTAAGGCAAAACTTCAACACAATTCTCACAAGAACCAATACAAAAGATTGTAATAATGCAGTTATAAGGATGAAGGCAACGACTCGCTTATTGTAACAATTATTGAAATATAGAAAACGAACGCATTTGCAAGTGAAACAAAATTTTTGTTAGATGCAATCTTGCCGATGATAAAATTGCTAAATAGTTTTTGAGCATATCTTCAATGTGCGCAGTGACCTTCAAGTTGGACCGACCTTATCGGCGAGTCAGTACATACCAGCGACGATCAAGACATAGGAGATATTGAAGCAGTGGGCCGCAATTTCATTGTGGTGAAAAAGGGGCTTGTCAACATCCATCAGGTCCTATATCCCTCTTCACAGGGTTGAAGGTTGGGACGGCAAGGTAGGATGGCTAAAAACTGCAGAAGTAGCGATAAAAACTGATTATGAGAGAGAGGTGGCACCAGACCCCTACAACCATCACTACAGCAGCGCACCTACAGTTGATCCATCAAATGTGGTACGCAGATTTCAGATCAATATGCCTTAAATCGCTCCGAGAGCTCTCGATGAAAGACCGTTTGTTGTCTCCCAAGAATCCTCCGAACACGAGGAGAGCGTCTTCCTATGTAACCTATGCAATGCAAGCTTTAAGACTGATGATGAATTGAGCAGCCATGTAGAGTCAAACCACTAGGCACCAAGTTTTCCTCCAACAGATAAAAAGCTAATGATAAACGAATCAAAATGCAGCGCATAGATGTATTCCAGCTACTGAAAACCACAGATTCAAAGCGGGAGCCTTGGGACAAACAGAAATAGAAATAGCATTAATTAGTTTTTATCCTTACAAGACATGATGCAAAAACAGAAAACTCGCGACTCCAGATATCATACATACAATACAAATTATCGGTTTTTTTAGTTTGACCTGATTCCCAGAAACTAACTAGCTGCCATAAATGGAACCCACTTCCGATATAGAATTACTTATGGGCGACGGATCCGGCATGGTTTTTCCTATCACCGAAAATCCCGCCAAACTTTCTTGCGGTTTCTGATTTTTGCTGTGGGTATGAATGTGGTATTGAAGATATTCTTGCTATTGCAGGGATTTGAGAGCGGATTGACATTTCTACCATAACAAGCAATAGTTCTACGTCGGCAAGTCTCTTGTTACCGTCGATTTCAAGATGTACTTCAGCTTGTGCCAGTGCTCCTGCTGGACGCAGGCAGCACTGATTTGACTCTGACATTTTCTTCCTTGAACTTTTCTTCTACTATTCGCTTCACCAGCTCAGTCAATTTGGGATTCTGCCACGAGTCCACCAAAATGAGCGACGACTGCCTCAGAGAAATGTATGATACTGAAAATATGTATCCTGCGATTATCATGCCACCTATCGCATCCATCTGCAGAAAGCCAAACTGCGAAGCGACGAGCACGCTGAAAAAACCAATAACGGATGCAGATCCATCTTTTATGGAATTTTTGGCATCTGTCTTTAATGATAAGAGGTTGTATTTGTTGGCTATTGAATTCATCTGAAATGCTCTATGAAGCGAAATAGCACCCGCGGCAGCTAGCACGATCATCGTCAATATTGGTTGCTTAATCTCTCTTGGCTCCATTAGCGACTCAAATGAATGATAAAAGATGAATATACCTATCCCAATCATACCTATAGCTGCAATGAGCGCAGCAAAACTTTCCACCTTGTGGTAACCAAAGGGGAATTTCCTGTCTGCTGGCCTATGTGCTATGCGTAACCCGATAAGCACTATGAAAGATATCATTGCA
>CAWBAU010000001.1:0-1190132 GCA_963786915.1 uncultured Nitrososphaeraceae archaeon | reverse complement strand
GATGACTCTTGCATAAAAATATGTCAACTACTACAATCAATGCTAACTACGTCATAGCCAACAATTAATCAATTCCCAATATACAGTGTATTCAGCTTGTGGAGACCTGATGAAATATCCAATACGAGGAGTTACAACTGCATTTTTGTTTGGTCATATGCACCGGCGACCATCAAACGACCTAGAGCAGCTTTTCTGCTTCGCTTAGGGAATTTACCCTTACTGGCCAATTGAAATTCTTATTCCATGGCTGGTTGAATAGTATTGCCGACTTGGGAGAGATAACGTCTATTAGGTTCTTTGGCGCATCGTCTATCAATATATCAAAAGGGTAGTTGGCTTTTGGCACTGCATCATAGATGAACAACAACTCGTCAGTGTAAATGTGATAGAAATCAAGCCATTTGGACACGTAGGGCGCTGTGGGCCTCTCGCGCTTTGTAATTATAGATATCCTGTAGCCCTTGCGGTGGATGCGTTTTGTCACCTCGCCAATCTTGGGCTCTGTAGGTGGTATTTCGCGCCAGCGGTACTTCCATACATAAGTGAAGTACCTGTAGATCTGAGGAGGCGTTATAGGCAGTACTGTGGGTATATCCCAATTGGCGATCTCTTTCTTTGTGATTTGTGCTTTGTTTCGCTTGTTGTATTCGTCAGTCCATACAAGCATTACATCGGCAAGGACGGAATCAACGTCAATAGCTACTGTTTTGACAGCCTCCGTCACTTTTGACCTCATTTCCTCCGCATCAGCGATCAATGTAACTCGCAGTATCCATTGAGTATTTATAGAATATCAATGAAACGAGAGATCTCTGCCTCCGTTGAGTGTAGAGATCTATACTGGTTCGCTGATTGTGTGGAAAGTATATGTGGTCTGTTGGATGATGATAATAGTTAGACAGAGATTAGGTCTTAGTCTTTGAATAATAAAATCGACGTTTTTGCCTCTTGCCGCAGCATTACAAGATAAGTTAGAGATTGGGCGTGTTCCTCATGGAGAGGGACTTCTTTACTATCATGGTTGCATCGAAGGATAGATCTAAAATATAGAGTTTTTTGTAGCTTATCATATAATAATTAGTTATGCATACTTTAACTCGATGCTTATTTTTTATTAAAAATATGATTTATTTGAGATAATACGAAGCAGGATTCTTGTTCCAGCACCATCCTTATAATTACAGAATGAATACATCTCAAGACCATGGCAATGATACTGCTTCTTCAGCCGACAAAGAACGCTCTCTTGAATTCGATATTAGAACCGAAGAAATTTATTTTGCAGATCAGTCAAATGGATATTATTGCGTCTGCTTTGTAGATATGGTAAATTCTACCCAGGTTACAGCTAGAATTGCAGATGGTAACAAGATCAAAAAGTTACTATGAAATATTCCTTAATGCCATGGCTACATTAGCAAAGAACTTTGGTGCTAAAGTGATCAAAAATGTAGGAGATGCGCTAATATTCTATTTCCCAGATACAAAACAAATTGAAAATATCACTGCGTTCAAAGAGGTCCTTGAATGTTGCTCTGCAATTATAGCGGCTCATGAATTTATCAATATGAGACTGGAAGCAGAAGTGCTACCGCCTGTCAGCTATAGAATTAGCGTCGATTATGGAAGAGTCGAAGTTGCTACAACAGTCACATCTGGTACAGAAGACTTGTTTGGTCCTACGGTTAGCATGTGTGCAAAGATAAATTCACAGGCAGAACCAAATGGGATAGTAATAGGGGGAGACTTACATGAAATTATGAAACGCTTTTCTTTTAAGGAATATTCTTTTAAAGAAGTAGGAAAGAAACATCCTGTTGGACTTAGATATTCCTATCCTGTATACTCAGTGGTAAGAAAGGATGAAGTGCCAGCTAGGGATAGCGCGTTGAAAGTTTTCAAGAGGGAAACCCCCAAACCAAAGTTCGGAGAAGAGACGCTATCTATCTATCATCGAAAAGCTTTGCAACCAAGAGATGACATTGCCTTCGATTCTTATCCTAAACAAACAAGTCATCCCGCTGTTATGCTAGTAGACGATGAACCAGATATACTTACAGTCTTTAAATCCTACTTGACTTCTGAGGGTTACGGGGTCGAAGCTTTTTCTGACTCGTACATGGCATTACAGTCCTTTGCGAGATTCAGAACCTCGTCATTATGACCTACTAGTTCTAGATATTAGAATGCCAACAATAAATGGATTACAGTTGTATCAGAGATTGAAAGCTGTAGATCCATATGTCAAGGTAATCTTCTTGTCTGCTCTTGAAGCGACGGATGAGCTTGTAAGCATATTGGATGGAGTAAAGACTGTAGATGTCATAAGAAAGCCTATTGATAGGAAACATTTCATTCAGAAGGTAAAAGCAAGTATTGGATCTGAACATTCCAGCAAAAATAGCTGATATCATATAGCTCAAATACACATGTGCTATTGTGATCTACGGAAGTAAAAAATATTCATTTTGTCAATAACCTGAATAAATAAACAGAAGTTCTATCTTGTAATGATGCATTGGACCTAGATAGATAAAAGGCTGACTAATTATAAAGGAAAAATTTTTTTCCATTCCGAAAGTTTGACTTGAATTTGTTATTCATAAGGGCAGATTATAAGATATGATATGTTTTGCTATTTGTGGTAGTATTTATGTGATTATTTTCTATTTCATGAACATAGAATTAGTTTCTTTAAAATACCTAGAGGGAAGAGTATGAGATTATTAAAAAAGCTCCTCGTGTAGACAATAATAATCCATATGCTGTGCAAGTCATGCGGTCAAGAGTTAGACCCTGTCAGGGCGTGTGCTATGTGTAAAGAGACAGTACAATGGAAGTGTTTTACCTGTAACAAAGAAGGCGATACTTCAATTCATGTTCATGCGGGGACAATATCTGCATCTTTGCCCAGTGGAAGAATTCCCGAAGCTTAAGGATTGATAATCCTATATGCATAACCTTTGGCAGGAAAAAAAGAGAATCAGTACTTGTACGATATATGATGCTTTGACATAATATGCATATATAGTGTATAATGAAGACATGACAGAAATTAACTAATGTGCAATCGCTACAACTAGAGACAGAATCCCTGTCTCCATTCAAAATAACTGGTTATTATCTGAAGTTATATCTGTTAAAATAATAGCAAAAATTCCACTGGACTATGAAATGACTGCAACAACTATGCAATTTTTAGTTTCTATTTGGAGATGTGTATGATACAAGCTCTCTCTACGTCAAGAAAAAGCATTGTAGAAGCTATAATATTTGATACATTTAGGGCAAGCTGGTAGATGAGGGAACGCACAGGCATTTTTCCCTATTCAATATGTTGGTTTAATCCCCACCTGGACCGTACTTTTTCTTCCAGCCTGAGGAAGATTATTCTATCAAATAAAAGACCAATCACAAAGATCGTAATCATGACAGCGATTATTTGGCTCATATCATTGAATTCCCTTCCTACGCTAAGTATATGTCCCAGTCCATACAGAGTCGTTATCAGCATCTCGGCACCGATTAGTGCATGCCATGCAAATGACCATGCTTGTCTTATGCCCATTATCAGAGAAGGAGTGGCTGCAGGAAGCATCACATGTCTAAAAAGGGCAAAGCCATGAGCACCCATGTTCTTTGATGCACGTATATAGATAGGGGGTACATTTCTGACTGCACTATAAGTGGATATCATTACTGAAAACATTGATGCCATTATAACTACAAACAATATGCCAAAGTCATTAAAGCCAATGAGTAGTATAGCGAAGGGAACCCAGGCAATACTTGGGAAGGTCAAAAGCCCTACTGCAAACGAGCCCATAGTCTTGCCGAAGCCTTGAAATTTTACCATTGCAAGACCAACTATGCCACCCAATGCTATAGATATTGCAAATCCAGCTGCAAGTCGCCACAGTGTCGTACCAATCCCTATGGCAAGAGAGTTATTTGCTATTAATTCACCGATAGAAATTGCAACTTCTATAGGAGAGGGTAATAATGTCTTTGGCCACAGCTCCAGGAGAGTCACGAGCTGCCACAACCCTACAAATACTGCCAGGAAAAGTGTAAAATTGGCTATATCTGTTATGTCTGCCCGATATATCTTTCTGCCGCCAATCCTCCGTGTGCTGCTTTTTCCTGCAGCTATACTAGAGGTAATAGCAGCAGTAGCTGGAGTGTTATCATTCTTATCTTCTTTTAGCAATCTGCAAATCCCCTTCGAATTCTCTCAGAATTTGTTTTTTTATTTGTACAGCTCAGGGCTTTCGGGGTCTCTAGGTCGTGGTATTTCAATTAGAAATTCTTTCTTGATATCTTTTAGTACAGAGGATAGAACTATTATTCTATCACCAAGAAGTATTGCTTCATTGATATTGTGAGTAACAAATAGAATGGTCTTGCCGGTGGTCTTGTGAATACCAACCAGCTCTTCATGAAGCAAGTTCTGCGTCTGGATGTCTAACGTGGCAAATGGTTCATCCATAAGTAGAACTTCAGGTTCCATGGCAAGGGCACGAGCTATTGCCACTCTCTGCTTCATTCCCCCCGATAGCTGGTATGGAAAAGATTCTGAAAACTTGGACAATCCTACCATTTCTATATACTTGTTAGCGACCCGACGGCTCATTTGTTTCGGCATCTTTGCGATCTTTAGTCCAAATTCAACATTGTCTTGTACATTAAGCCATGGAAATAAAGCTCCTTCTTGAAATATCATTATTCTTTTTGTTGACGATCTATCGCTACTGGCGACGTGTCCTCTAATAAGGACACTACCAGAATCAGGTCTATCGAGTCCGGCAATTATATTGAGCAGCGTGCTTTTCCCGCATCCAGACGGTCCTACAATTGTTACAAACTCACCCTCTTTTATTTTTAGATCGACTCCATTGAGAACCTCATGTGAAGAATAAGCCCTCAAACTTCTCGTAGAGTTGAGTTGTTGTTGTTGTTGCTTCTGCTGTCCGCTAAGATGATCAGAGGTGGTAGCGATACTACTGCTATTGTTCTTGTTATTCTTGTAATCAAATGATTTGTAGACATCCTCGACATGAACGACTGGAATGAAACCTAGGTTCTCTTGTTCCTGTTGTTCTTGCTGTTCTTGCACGTTGTTGTAGCTTTTGTGAGTAATGTTAGCCTGTGAGGTCTCAATTAATGCCATATAAAGTAGTGTGCACGGCTGACGAGATATAATGTAATTCAAAGATGCAAGATTTGCTCCTTTGATGCAGTTTTAACCTCTTGATATGCAAAATCTGCCAAGATATATACTGGATACAGTTGATTATCAGAGAACTAATATTACAATTTCCCAAATAAGAATAATCCAAGGAAAAAGATACCAAAAAGGTAACTGCAAGGCATGCCCTTACAATAGACCTCAAGACAGAGAATTTTCTTCTCAAGTCATAGAGTAAATGAGTATTGTTATGCTATCTCTTGCAGCCCCCTTTCTTTGAGCACCTCATTCAAAATCTTCGCATCATATATTTCTGATAGGTCGGGCCTTGTTTTTCCCAGGAATCCTATGTCAAATGCATCATTAGCAGACTTGAACAGCGATTCTTTTATCGGATCATATGTCAACTCGATCCTTGAAATTCCTTCTCTAAATTCGTCCTCTGGAATAATCTGTCCAGTCAGCTTGTTAAGCTCCGCATTGAATATCTGAATTGCCTCTTCCACGTTATCGTTTATCCAGATGGTTCTATCTATGTGAGCAGCCAATAGCTTCTTTATTACGTCGGGGTTCTTTTCAATATAGTCAGTTCTAGCAATGATATGCGCAGTGACGAATTTTCCATCTGGCCACAAGTCACGCTCATCTACCAATACTTTGGCATTTGCTTCTTTGATCAGCTTAGCGCCCCATGGTTCTGGAACCCATGCACCATCAATATCCTTCTTTATCATCAATGATACGATATCTGCATTCTTGGCAGGGATTACTTCAACATTGCCTCCATTCTCCTTGGTCTTGTAACCATTGTCAAGCAAATACTTCCGTAATGCTATATCCTGTGTATTTCCAAGTTGTGGAGATGAGAATTTCTTATTGGCAAGGTCTTGAGGAGAGTTAATACCTGAGTCATTTCTTACAACGAACACTGCGCCGCGACTAGCAGCTCCAGAGATTATTCTTAGAGCTTCTCCATTTGATTGTACATATCCATTGATTGCAGGGTTTGGACCAACGTATGTAACATCAATTTGATTCGCAAAAAGTGCCTCTATAGGAGCCGGACCTGCGTTGAATATTTGTGTTTTAACTTCTACATTGTCGCCTAAAGCTTTCTGAAAATCACCTCTACCAAGTCCTATGACTGCCTGCGCATGATTGATGTTTGGGAAATAACCGATTCTTAGAGTCTTTTGTTCGCTTGTCTGTGTATTGGTGTTACCGCTATCGTTGCTACCACCAAAAAGACCCGTACCTAGAATTGGCGAAGAAGTAGATGTTGAAATAGATGATACGATAACTGCAATGGCAATTGCAGCAGAAATGCCAAATTTTATTGCATTCTTCAATAGTGGCACAGGAAGGCATGCACAAATAATACTGCATCTCTTGACGCAGAAAATGCAGAATCTGTGCAGGAAAGTGGCAACATATACGTAGTTAGTGCAATATCAGCATATGTCATGAATCCAAATTTATGGGTCCTCCATAGACATGTTGGAGATTGCTTCCAAGATGCGCCAAGAACAGACTGGATGTCAGAAACCATGGAACAGAGGGTCGGACATAATCCATTCTTGACAAGCTGGAGGGACTTGATAAGGATTCTATTATCTTTTAGATGGTTCCATATAGTAGTAGTGGTACTGATTGTATACTATAAAAAAGAGGACCATCGAGGATCAAATTGATCACAACTACAATACCTGCAGGCACCATGTCCCTCTTCATCTATATGAAGAAACTCCAGATGATCACATTTGCAGAGATCTGCCTTAGATTGCAGAGGTTGCGTACTTGTTTGTGTTGTTATTAAATATGTCATATGATCTAAATATTATCTTGCAAATATAATCGCGTTCATAGGTGCAATATTTTCAATCAATACGTCATTATGGCATTGTTTCTGCCATAAACCGTGATTCTGTCAGTTTGATGGATATTTTCATATGATAACAGGATTGGGTTAGCAATCGAAAAATTTAGCATTGTCTACACCATAAGAAATTCTATTGCAGGAATAAGAGATTGAATCCAAGATAGCAGAGTAGTCAATGGGGGAGAAATTAATGATAGACTCAGAAATATTTTTGTATATTCCCGTTGAACGCTGCAACCTTGTCGTTTTCCACTAGACTAAGTTTCAGGATATCTAAAGCCTGCTCAGTCAAATCGAAATATCTCCTAAACAATGATGGTCTGCTGTCGCGCAGCAGCATCTGGTCTGCGCTAATTCTTTTATTATTGCAATTGTTTCTAGAATCATTACATAAAGATTAGTTGTTAATACTCTTGAAGTAGAATTTAATCTTCTTTAAAGATGACGAAATTGTATTACTGATGCAATTCTTGCATCATACGTACACTGTATGTCGACTTTGTTAACATAATACTGGCTTAGCCAAACTAACCTTCCTCATATTGCGCATACCTGTCTTTTTTTGCATATAGGATAGAAATATTATTTCTGGCTTGATTGTTGTCAAATAATGAACAGCAGGACAATCTATGTCATTTTAGCTGTTGCCATTGCAATGACTCTGGTGACAGCTTCAATTCCAACGCCTGCATTCTCTCAGGTAGAGAATGGGCAGAGCAAGACTCTAAGAATCGGTTATTTCCCAAACATCAATCATGCGCAGGCAGTCATAGGACTTGGTAGAGGTGATTTTCAGAAAGCTTTAGGCGACAATGTAGAAGTTAAAACACAAATATTCAACGCAGGTCCGGCTGCTATAGAGGCACTTTTTGCGAATCAAATTGATGTTACATACGTCGGGCCGGGACCCGCCATAAATGGATATGTGAGATCTGGTGGAGAAGCTCTAAGAATAATCTCTGGAGCTGCTAGTGGCGGCGCAGTGTTCGTTGTAAGAAATGACTCAGGTATTAACTCTCCTCAAGACCTTGCCAATAAGAAATTTGCAACGCCTGAGCTTGGCAACACGCAAGATATAGCGCTCAGGAATTACCTGCTCGACAATGGCCTCAATACCAAAGAGAAGGGCGGAAACGTAGACGTATTAACCGCCAAAAACCCCGACATAGTGACCCTATTCTTGACGAAGCAAATTGATGGTGCATGGGTTCCAGAACCATGGGGAGAAACACTAGTAAAAGAAGGAGGAGGCAAGATATTGGTAGATGAAAGAGACTTATGGCCACCAGAGGGAAAATTTGTGACATCAAACATAATTGTCAAGCCAGATTATTTGCAGAATAATCCCGACGTAATAAAGAAACTACTTGAGGCTCACATTGATGAAACAAACTGGATAAATAGTAACAAAACTGCTGCAATAGAGGCGTTTAACGTCGAGCTTCAAAAACTGACTCAAAAAACAACAGCAGAAGATGTGTTGAATGCATCGCTTTCGAGAATCGACTTTACATATGACCCCATAAGGCTATCTTTATTCCAGGATGCAAATGATGCATACAACCTAGGGTTTCTTCCACAGAACCCTGATGTGTCTGGAATTTATGATCTGACAATTCTAGACCAAGTGCTTCAAGAGAGAGGACTACCATCCGTTTCAGGACTTAATATAACAGGAACTAATGCCACTGATGCATTAATCAGCAGCGACACAGGATGACAAGTGGAGTAGAAGCCTAGAAAAAGAAAAAGAATATGCAAATGAAAGGTGAAGCTAATTCGGTGCGCTCCCACCTCACCCTCTTTCATCAAAAACCGAATTCCATCTCTTTTTTAGATGAATTATACTTTATTAGTATATAGAGCAGATTTTATGACCTATCATAATGCCAATTGGTCTGATATCCCCATATCTTATGCCTAAATATTTCTTGTTTTGCCATATTTTTCATAATCTAGTATTCCTTCTTGTCAGATAGAGTTGGCCGTGCAATGGAGTTGCATTGATATAATGAATGTTTGTTAGATCGTCAACCAGTCACGGTTGCCCAGTAATCAGCATTTTTCTATAGTATTCGACACTTTTTCATCAAACATGTTTTTGTATACTCCACAAATGCATTAGATAAGCTAAGGCAATAGAAGAGATGAGGTGTGATAACCCTAATGGCAATCGTATTCAGGATGACAACTTTTGATTGTATTATTTTTTAAACTAATTCATGAAAATTAGGAATAATACTTCTTTTTATATAAAAATTAAATCTTATGTTGAATACTAGTTGAATTTACCTTCAATCGTTATTTTAGCAATGAACAAAAGTTCAAAATAGATGAAGGTTCTGCATATACATACTGAGATTTGCTAGAAGAATACGCTAAGAATAGAATAGACGCGAAAAAACCAAGAAACGAAGGCAGAACGTATATCATTGATAAATTAGAAGGCCTGGACAAGGAAAATCTTGAAGTGCTTGCACCATTTGTTGATGTTGTGAAGATATATGGAATACTGCCACTTCTCGTCTCCGAAGAGACACTGAAGAAGAAGATCAAATTCTACCATGCTCTCAACATTGAGGTTTCTACCGGGAGCACCATTTCTGAGTATATGATAGCAGAAAACGCGTTTGAAAAATTCGTTGGAGAAGCTGCAAAGATAGGCTTTGACATTATGGAAATAGGAGAAAATAGTTCCAATCTGAACTTTGAACATAAGAAAAAGATTACCGAAAGCATACTCGCCAAAGAACTTGATGTTCAATGGAAGGTTGGCAAAAAAGATCCAAGGCATCAGCTTCCACTAGATGTTACTTTAGCCAAAATCGAAGAAGCAGTTAAACTGGGTTCCGATAAAGTCGTGCTTGAAGCAAACGAGGGCGCAAATGTTGGAATTTATGACGAAAACGGCTCCATAAGATGGAATTTCATTGGCGCATTAACTGCAAAGTTTCCTCCAAGCACGTTCATTTTTGAAGCTCCTCTAGAATCGCAGCAGTCTGCATTGATTGCAGAATTTGGTCAACGGGTCAACTTAGCTGAAGTACAAATTGAAGCTGCATCTGCTGTGGAGTCGCAAAGGAGAGGATTTCCAACAAAAGCAGCATTTAGTGTGTATAATCTTAGCAAGAACCCTGAAGGAAGTCCAGCAGCCAAATTTGTTTACTTTGTAATGAAATCAAAGCATCCAATTGATCAGGTTGAGCTCATGAATATGACTAACCTTCCAAGAAGGACTGTGCAAAGTTCAGTAGAAGAGCTTAAATCACAAGGGTTAATTATTGAACGAAGGCAGCTTAGATGATGCACGAAAGAAACTATACAGTCCTGTTCAATTTGAATGGCTATGAACAACTGCAACTAAAAATCTTTTTCTCTCTCTATCGGCTAGCAAAGTGACCAAGAAATGGCAAGAAAAAATTTGCTCGATATAGTCACAACAGAAATGAAGAATAAGGAGGCAAGAAATTCGTCAGAGAGAGAGACACACACTTATCAAAGAAAGAAGCAGGAAAGAAAAATGTGAATCTATGCTCGCTAGAGATCTATATTTCTGTCAATCGTTTAACATCAGAGACATGGCGGTCGAGATACAGACATCCCCTTTATGATTGCAGAAGTTTCGTATTGTAATAGTGAGTAGAATCGTTCTTAGAAAATGTTACTAGATGTCAAAGAACGCTTATAAAAAAGGAGATTTCCTATACGTAGGACGAAAATATTGGCAAATACTACCTTTAGAGTGCAATCACACAAGTTCAGCCAGGACAACATCCAGACTACACTTGTGTGCTCAAAATGCGACGAGGTCTTTTCCAAAGAGTTCCCCTTAGACCTCGAGGGTCAGACGATAGAGTTCAAGTGTCCTGTGTGCGGCGTGCCTGGCGAAGCTGATCTTCCGTACAAGAGCGCCGAAGAACGCGAAGAGCTAGAGGAGGACTTTGAAGAGGTAGAAGAAGAAGAGGGCGGTGAAGAGTTTGAAGAAGAATACTAGCTAGCTGTGTATGGAGTAAAAGCTCTTCCTCTTAAGCCTTATCTGGTCTTTTATTCTAAGAACAACTATGTCATTGATTTGGGTGCGACGGTTCCAGATGGCTCCCATCAGCCAGTCTCGGTAGAAGTGCTGAGTGCAGATATGTGGAGTCATACGATACATTGTGTTGAAAAGAAAGCCACAAAAACCGAGGACCCGATGAAGATGACATAGTAAACGAGCTCTCTATTGCACTATTAGGCATCTATCTGTTCTGATCTAGCTACTTCTTAGCCAGCCTGCCTAGCTGCGCCAATAGTGCCGAAAGCTGAATTTCTGGATGCGCGCCAGCTGTAAGCCTGTAATGGTCCTCCGCCATTATAGCTGCAAACTCCTCTGGCTTTTCGATCTCCATTTCATATGCCTCCTGGTTTGCATACTTCATAAAGTCGCCCTCAGACATCCCATAGACCTGTGTCAGCTCCAGAAGCTTTGCTCTGGATTCATTGAACTTGCCAGACATTGCAAGGCGCGAGCACGTCGCCCACCCTTGACCTACCTGAAAGTCCCATAGCTGCTGTAACACTTGCCACAGACACTAAGCCCATGCCTGATGCAGCTTGCATAATGTTTATGGAGTGGCGTAAGTCGCCCCCGGTTGCCTCATATATCTGAGCAAGGGCCTTTTCTTCATATTTCACCTTCTGTTGTTCGCAGATCATTTTCAAATGACCGATAACATCTTCTTTTGGTAAGCGTGTAAATCTGAACACTACACACCTGCTCTGTATCGGTTCAATTATCTGAGATAGATAATTACAAATAATAACAAATCGAGTAGTCCTTGCGCTATCTTCAATTATGCGCCTGAGTGCAGTCTGGGCCTCAGAGGTCATCTCGTCAGCTTCGTCAAGTATGATTATCTTGGGCTTTCCAAACTCCTTGTCACCTGCCAGCTTAATCGAAGCTGCAAACTCTTTTACACGCTCCCGCACCATCTTAATGCCGCGCTCATCTGATGCATTTAGTTCGAGCGTGTTCTTTCTCCACTCTTCTCCTAAGAGCTCGATTGCAATGCAGAGTGCAGTAGTGGTCTTGCCAACGCCTGCCGGCCCGGCGAACAGCATATGAGGTATGTCCGGACTCTTAATCATGTTGCTTATGCCCTTGATTATCTCCTTCTGATCAACTACCTCGCTTAGTTTTTTTGGCCTGTATTTCTCAGACCACATAAGGTTCGCCAGATCTGTTTTTTTGGCCGACTGCAACATAGAGCGCTTTCACTGAAGTCGTTAAACCATTAATAGGTTGCTATTTTGCATCACAAGCTGCTAATTTCCGGTAAAACAGTAGAAGCTAGCTACTAGCTTTACAAAAGCTGTGCTGATATGATATATAATAGGTACTCCGTTCTAAACAGCTTCCAGATGGCCACCACCATACGCTCAGAGCCAAGAATTGAAGCGATTCAAAGCATTTACCAGCTAGGCTATATGCTGGAAGAGGTCCGGGTGACATATAAAAAGGATTCTAAGATGAGCGTGGGCAACCTTGTGATTGATGCAAAAGAAGGCGATATGTCATCTCTTCCGCGTTGGATAGCCAAGATTCTTGTCCAGCAGGATGCAGTGGAAATCCAGTCAAGCGACATCACCGGGTATATATCGCGGACTATGAATCGCGAGCGCATTGCAAAGCCCCATGACCTCTCTGGTGTCGATGTTGATTTCTACGTCCGAGTCAATGACTACCTTGAAGGTCTCAAGGAGCGGGAAAGAGAAAACCTAGCTGTTTCCCTAAATACATTTGTAGCCTCTCGACTTGAAAAAATAGTCAAGCTGGCTGCCGCCTCACCGCTTTCACCTGAGCTTGAATCCAAGCTAGCTGCTGAAGAGAAGGAGCTTTACATCATGATAAACAATGCTTCAACGAAATTCAAAAAAGAGGTACTAAAGAAGTTTGTCTGAGGAGCAAACCACGGCAGCGCTTGCAAACGATCTGGAAAAGTTCCTCAAAGCATTCAAAGACCGCGACAGCAATTACAAGTATTTTGACAGGATAAATAACATGATGGCGTCAGGCGTTCAGTCGCTTATCGTAGACTATATTGATCTCGATTCTTACAACCCTCTCCTTGCCAAAGAGATAACACATAAGCCCGATGAATATCTTGAGTCATTCAACGAAGCAGCTCTATCGGTCCTGCGCGAGATCCATCCTGACTATGAGCAAGAGATCCGTGAAAAGGTCCGGGTCAGAATAGGCAACTATACTGTGCAAAAGGGCCTGCGTGAAATAAACGCCGACTTGATAAATAAGCTTGTGAGCATCTCCGGCATGGTCGTGCGCTCATCAGAAGTCAAGCCCCTTGCCAAGAAGGTTGCGTACAAATGCACGAACTGCAACACGGTCACAGAGGCGCAGCTCAAAGGTCTCGTGATGAAAAAACCGCTTAAATGCCATGCGTGCTCTGAAAAAGAACTCGAAATGGATCCCGAGAGCAGCCTATTTATCGACTTCCAGATGGTGCGGCTACAGGAGCTGCCCGAAGATCTACCTGCAGGCCAACTGCCACACTACATCGAAGTTACTGTCATGAGTGACCTTGTGGACCAGTGCCGCCCTGGCGATAGAATCATACTCACGGGCATTATTAGAATAGAGCAGGAGCAGCTGGCTCCACAGGCCAAAACAAGCCTATTCCGGCTTCGTATGGAAGGAAACAACATCGAGTATCTTGGTGGCAGGGCAGGAAGCAAGGACACAAGATCTGTTGAGAGAATAATGATAAGCACGGAGGACGAGCGGCAAATAAGGATCATAGCTAGCAAGCCCGATGCTTACGAGAAGCTGATTGCCTCATTTGCTCCCCATATTTATGGTCATGAGCCGATCAAGGAAGCAATACTGCTGCTTATTGTAGGCTCAGTGACAAAGAGGCTTGAGGATGGCTCGACAAGAAGAGGCGATATCAACGTGCTTTTAGTAGGTGACCCCGGTACGGCCAAATCAGAGATGTTAAAATTCACCGCCAAGATTGCTCCGAGGGGACTGTACACTTCCGGTAGGGGTTCTACCGCTCGCAGGACTGACAGCTGCTGTTATTCGTGACAAGTCAGGGATCATGATGCTAGAAGCAGGCGCCGTCGTATTGGGCGATCAGGGAATCGTATGCATCGACGAATTTGACAAGATAAAGCCGGAAGACCGCTCGGCGCTTCATGAAGTGATGGAACAGCAGACTTGCTCGGTGGCAAAGGGGGGCATTGTAGCTACATTGAATGCAAGAACGTCGATCCTGTCTGGCAGCAAATCCGATATATGGCAAATATGATCCATACAAGAACATAACAGAAAATGTCAACCTGCCAGTGCCCCTACTGACAAGGTTTGACCTGATATTCATAGTCAGAGATAGTCCAGACAAGGAAAAGGACAACCTTGTCGCAAGCCACATCTTGGAAATACACCGCGATACGGAAAAAGCGGCTAGGCCTGCAATTGATATCGACCTTTTCAGCAAGTATCTGTCATATGCAAAGCAGATCGAGCCAGCACTAACGCCCGAAGCAATTGACATTGTTCGCAGTTATTATATGGATATGAGAAGGATCGAGTCCGAAGGGATGATAACAGTGACTCCAAGGCAGCTTGAAGGCCTGATTAGGCTTGCCTCTGCTCGTGCGAGGTTACTATTGAAGGATGTAGTGGACGCAGAGGATGCCCGGCGTGCGATCTACCTTGTAGACCAGATGATGAGGACTGCTGGCGTCGACGTCAACACAGGAAAGACAGACCTCGGTGTGCTGTATGGGAAGCCTCAAAGCGTAGTTTCAAAGGAAAAAACCTTTATGGAACTATTCAGAGGACTTACCGGCGCTGAGAACAATGATGTGGAAGACAAGGCGCTTGTAGACGAGCTGGTGAAGACCGGTAAGTTCTCTGACGAAGAAGCAAGGAAATACATCCAAAAGTTTAATCGGGAAGGCCAGATATTTGAAAGACGGCCTGGATTTTGGGCTAAGGCGTAAATGCATTTTTAAAATAGCCGGCTTGTTTATAGTTCTAAAATGCCAGCGGCTTTAACCGACGGTTCAATCAAAACACTTCTTTCGCATCTTGGCTATTCCTCTCTATATCCGCCTCAGGAGATGGCATTGAAGCGCGGCATATTGGAAGGAAAGAGTCTGCTCATGACTACTCCAACTGCCAGCGGCAAGACACTTATCGCAATGATGGCCATTCGCAAGGCGCTTGAAAAGAATAGGAAAGCAGTATATCTGACACCGCTTCGCGCCCTTGCAAGCGAAAAGTATAACGACATGAAGGTCCTTGAGAATCTTGATTTTGGCAGAAAGATCAAGGTGATGGCCGCAACTGGAGACTACGACTCACCTGGAAAAGAACTGGCGGCGGCAGACGTCATAGTTCTTACAAATGAAAAGATGGATACGCTTTTCCGCCATAATGCAGAGTGGCTGGATGACATAGGGCTCTTTGTATCTGATGAAGTTCACCTGATAGGCGATAGGGAAAGGGGGGCAACACTTGAGATGATGCTTACGAAAATCCGCAAGCACTACCCTCAATCGCAGATAGTGACACTTTCTGCTACAGTAGCCAATTCCGGCGAGATAGCCGACTGGCTTGCCTGCGAACTTGTAGAAAGCAACTGGCGACCAACAAAGCTAGTAGAGGGAGTCTATGAACATGGCATGATCAGAATGAGAGGCGGCAATACTTTCAGAATCAACAGCTCAGGCATTTCAGTCTGCAGTAGACATTGCTATTGATTCTATCAATGGAGGTGGGCAGGCACTCATATTTGCAGAAACAAGAAAGCGCGCTTCTTCGCTTGCAGCCGAAAGCTGCAGAAGGTGTCTACAAAGGGCTAGACAAAGGCAGCGAGAGGACTGGCAGTCAAGACATCATCTGAAATACGAGCTAGAGGGGACGACACTGAGATCACAAAGACGCTAGCGAAGCTCGTATCAAAAGGGGTAGCATTCCATCACGCCGGGCTTGCACCGTCAAGCAGGGAGATTGTGGAAAGCTCATTCAAGAAAGGTGTGATCAAATTGCTAACTGCGACGCCGACTCTTGCTGCTGGTGTTAACCTGCCAGCAAGGCGGGTCGTCATAGCAAGCATCTTGCGATACGACTCGGAGTATGGTAGAAATTTGCCTATCAGCGTGCTGGAATATAAGCGAGCTGTGCGGCAGGGCCGGCAGACCGCAGTACCGATACATACGGTGAGGCTATAGTCGTAAGTGAGTCCGGTGCAGACGCTGAAGATCTTTATGACCATTACGTCCTTGGGAGCCCAGAGCCACTTCGGTCTCAGTTGTCAAGCGACAATGCCATCAGGTTTCATTTGCTCTCAAACATTGCAACTGTACCTGGGATGAAAAAACCAGAGATCCACGATCTCTTCGCAAGGACACTCTTTGCACGCCAGTATATGACTGCAACTGTCGAAGTCAAAGTCGAGGCCGCCCTTGAATACCTAGAGCAAGAAGAATTGATCAAGTCAAGGAACGACCGCTATATCGCCACAGATTTTGGAAGACGGACGTCACTTCTCTACGTCAATCCGGTTACTGCAGTCAAATTTAGGGATGCACTCCGAGGAGTAGAGTGCACGGCCGCCGCCACCAAACATGCGCTTGGCTTTCTGCATGTCATAGCAAACAGCCCTGACTTTTATCCAAAATTGTCACTACGCAAAACGGATTATGATCAGCTGAGCACCCTGATACAACGTCGTGGCAATGAACTGTTATACCCGATAAGCGAGTACGACTGCTCTCGCAGCTTTTGGGCCTTGTGTCAGTGGATAGAGGAGACGACCGACAAGGTACTGAGCGACAAGATAGGAGTTGAGCCCGGTGATATGCACAGGATGGTGGAGATGGCTAACTGGCTTGCCTATTCGCTTTATGAAGTAGCCAAGCTCGTCTGCGTCGCGAGGATCTTATGCCAGAACTTTATAACCTACGTACTAGGATAAGGTATGGAGTGAGGGAGGAGTCTGCTACCGCTTGTAGTGCTTGAGGGCATTGGAAGAGTCAAGGCTAGGGCGCTCTATAACGCAGGCTTTATGGATGTGGCTAAAATAGCCAAGGCCTCGCATGCCAAACTTGCCAGCGTGCCCAAGATAGGGCCAGCTGTAGCAGAAAAGTTAAAGCATCAGTTAGAGAAGAGGCTGGGACAGTAATATCAAATGCTGGACGGCGTTAACCTCCTAATATATGGTGCAGCCGTGTCCGCCATATCATTCTTCGGCGTTTTATTCATGACGCCGGCAGCAATCAGGTCGCTGACTGCGAAGCGCAAGGTGGTTCCCGACGCTCACAAGCCGGAAAAGCCTCCAGTTCCGCGACCAGCAGGTCCAATAATCATAATCAGTATTGCTGCTGCGGAAACTGTGCTCTTTGTCCTCACAATGAACATTGCAGTCCTTGCAATACTTCTTACAACATCGATCGCGTTTCTAGTAGGCTACATCGATGACAACAGAATGATGCCTGGGTGGTTTAAGCCAGTGGCACTGCTGGCGGCTGCCGTTCCATTGGTTGTTTTTGACATTCTTCATATAGGGGAAGTGTATGGAGAGTCTCTCAACCTAATCTTTGGCCGTGCGTACATACCCTTACTATACATACCGCTTATATTCGTCATCATTCCTGTCACTGGTAACACTATTAACTCAATTGACGTACTAAACGGAGTAGCAAGTGGCTTTTTGATAATTGCAGCGATCCCACTCTTGGCGAGCATCGCGATTTTTGGCAGCCCTGAAATATTCCTTGCTGCGCTTCCAATATTATTCGCCACAATTGCATTTTACAAGTATCACAAGTTCCCAAGTCGGATATTTCCTGGAGACTCGGGCACGCTTTTGCTTGGAGCGATGTATGGTGCGGTAGCCATCGCAGGCAATTCTGAAATAATTGGTGTAATCGCGCTCTTGCCTGCAGTCATGAACTCATTCCTGTTCCTTGCAAGTGTCAAGCGCATCGTAGAGCACAGGCAGGTAAAGGCAAGGCCTACGATCCTGACAGATGACTTCAAGCTAGCAGCATCAACTGATAGTACTGCGCCGGCTACACTTGTAAGGCTGATTGTTGTAGATAGGCCGCTTGGTGAAAGAGAGATTGGTTACCAGATATTCAAGCTAGCAATCTTTACTGCACTTTTGGCATTTGTCTCAATTGCGATCCAGTACATCATCGTCCTCCGGTAGTAGTTGACATGGCACTTACAATTTTGGCTCTTTTTATGACAGGGATGTGGGCAATGATACTTGCTGTCGTGGCCTTCTTGGTCGTTTTCGTCGCACCTATAGAGTTGTATATGTTTGGTGGCCACGGCGAGAGGTTGACTATATCTGCAGTACAGGCAGCAATTGCTATAGTAGTGATAATTGTGCTTGTTCTCGCGTTAGACAGATTAAAGAGAATCTATCTACACAAAAAACTCCAACAGTAAAATACTACTCTAGAGATAGCCTTCATAACTGTTAATATTTCCCAATGCGTTTCTTTATGCTAAGAGAGTATATAATGTTAATAAACCTGGAGACTGCATTGGCGCTATTGCTGCTTTCCCTAGTAGGAGGTGGCGGCAGCATTCCCTCTGTAGTCGGCCAAAATGCAGTATCCAATATTACTGCTAATGACATTATCGATCTTGTAGACAATAATGTGACAGAAAATGACACAGAAAATGAATCTCCTCTTACAGGAGGAGGTGGCGGCAGCATTCCCTCTGTAGTCGGCCAAAATGCAGTATCCAATATTACTGCTAATGACATTATCGATCTTGTAGACAATAATGTGACAGAAAGTGACACAGAAAATGAATCTCCTCTTCCTTTAGAAGCAATAGAAGGACTAAGCAGTATTCCATTTGTCAATGATGCAGACACTTCATATGTTACAGCAGGTGATAGCATCTTGGTAAACGAAGTTGAGCTCAATCCTATAGGCAACGACATGGGCAAAGAGTGGATCGAGCTATACAACCCAACCGCCGTCGATGTCAATATCGGCAACTTTGAGATAAGACCCTTATTCACATCTGCAACGATCAAGCTGCCATCAGATGCTGTAATTGAGGCAGGCGAAACATATGTGATTGAGCTTGACAGGCCTATGCTGTCAAACACTGCCGAAAGCCTTGTCCTTGCAAACGCAACAGGCGATATCAAGGACCGAACACCATCGCTTGTAGATAAGGGCGACGATGAGAGGTACTTGGCAGAGGATTCCTGATGGTAATAACGAGTGGCAGTTTGTAGAAAATACCCGTGGCAACCTCAATGATCCTGACAACCCTACTACAACAGTTGATAGTATAGAAAACATCCAAGGAAATCTTAATAATTCTGATACACTCAGTAGACTACTTGATAACGCATATTCTGGATCAGACGTAGGATGCCTTGGGTCGGCAGGCTGCGTCGAAGGTGTGGTAACCAGAATAGTGGATGGAGATACGCTGTATGTCAGGTTAAACAACACCATATACAAGGTTGATCTTGCCCTCATTAACGCTCCTTCAAGGACTGAAGAAGGGTTCATGGAGTCGACGGCTTTTACCCGTGACCTCTGCCTTGGGAGCAATGTGCTAGTAGATCCAGACGGAATGTTGCTTACATCCAACTTTGAGGTCCTAGCCGTAGTATACTGCTCATCAAGCAACCTCAATAACGAGCTTTTGGATAATGGTTATGCTGAGCTTGAAACGGAGCAGTGTGCAACAAGCGAGTTCGCTGATGAGCCTTGGGTAAAAAACCACGGCTGCTAGGGCTTTTTTTCTTCTCTTAAGGCACTCGATGGATTTATCTTTATAGTATAGGAGCGTCGCGCTTCAATTACGTTGACCTGCTCCTCCAATAATTTTTTCATGCCTGCCATGATGTCTTCCTGTCGCTGGTATGGCTCTTGACGCGCCTCATCCATTATTCTGTTAAAGTTGCTCACTATTGCGTTTGCCAGCTCAGATAACCTCCCGACATTTCTTGCCGGGATTGTTTGAAACGTAGAAAGGAACTTGGCCTCTTCTGCTTGTTTGATACTGTCCGCCTGTGCTTCCCTTGTCCGAAGCTCGTCTTCCTGCGTCGGATAATGAGACATCGCTCAAAGGTAGGGTAATATTGCGTTTAACGGTATACGAAGATAATTCTATTGCTTCTAAAGGAAGAGTAGATCGCTCCGCATTCTTACCTTCGCTACTGGTGCGATAAGTGACTTTATTTGCGCGCAACAGTGAAGGAACCTGACGCCCTTGTGTGTTGTTTTGTAAACGAGATTGTCGTCTGAGTCTTTTTCTGCATTCAAGAGGCTATGTGATAGTAGTGTATTGAAGTAATAGTTCATCTGCTCGGAGCTTAAGTTTGCGTGCGACATAATATGCGTTTTTTTGACTCCGCCTGTTGCAGATACGAGTATATCATATATTATGTCAAGCTTGCTCCGGTTCTTAATCTTATCATGTTCCTGCAATGCAAGTAACCTGTATCTTTGATAGACGTTTATGAACGCTGCGGTAAAACGTTCAGTAATCATATTACAGGTTAATATTATTTATGCGAATTTTATGATAATTACATTACATTTGCTATTAGTGGATATATTGAATGATGACAATCTAATTATTTGAAAACCTTATATGGTAACTTTAATTACATCGTGCCATGAAGCGTGTGGAGGCAATTATATCTGCGGAGAAGATTAGTGCTGTTAATGAAGCTCTAAGGAACGCTGGCGTGGGCGGTGCGACTATACTTGACGCGAAAGGAAGGGGTAAGGGCGAAAAACCGCAGGTCCAGAGTGGCAAGGGGACCAGCAGGGTCTCTGCTGAATTTTCAGTTAGAGCTAATGTTGTAGCCGTGGTTGATGACCCTGAAGTTGAGAAGGTGATCGGAGCCATCCTCGATACCACAAGCACTGGTTCTGCAGGCGATGGTAAGATATTTGTCTCCACCGTCACTGAAGCAATTGACATTGGGACAAGAAAGCGTGGTCAGACTGCTATATCATAGCCTATTTTTTAGCAAAGAATTTTTTAGTTTCTCCAAGCATCAATACCTCAGCTGCCTTGCTACTTTGATCACCATAGGCAGGTCGCAAACTGCTTTGCCTATAGCCAGACAGTGGCGTTGTGGAAGCGTTCTCACTATCGATCGTATGGTATCATTGTCTGCCAGCGACACTTTGGATATTTTGTCTAGATCGTTGTCGTTTGTAAAGTTAAACAGGAAAATATTGTCCACCTGTCGATAGATACCATCACTTATTGCATCGGGCTGGTTTGTGATAAAGGTGGTATAAATGCCAAAGTGCCTCATCCGAGTAATGATGTCCTCCCAATATGTATCGCGTATGTAGATGTGTGCCTCCTCTGCAAACAGGAAAATCGGTGGAATTTGCTTATGTTCCAGTAGGTCTACAATCTTGCTCAATACTAACTCTACGACCATCCTTCGTACAGTAGGAGAAACTTCTGCCATGTTGATTACCATGGCTGCACCGCTCTTGCCTGAAATTATATCCTCAAATTGCAGGCCTCCTTCACCGTTGATGAATAATCGTGAGGACTGAATGACGTGATAGCGAGATACTAATGCATCTCGCACAAGCTCGTTGATATTCCAGGTGTTGACAGCATTACCTATCGCATCTATTGAAAGCGACTGCTTGTTTTCACATGAGTCCCATATCCGCAAAAATTCACGCAAAGATGCGGCAGGCATGTCAAGAGCATTTTTAAGCATTCCAGCTACTGCTGTCTTACCACAGTAGTCAAGAGTAAACCTCAGTGTCTTACCCGGCTCAAGCACCTTGATCTGCCTGTGGATTGAAGAAGGGATACCGGCGCGGCTCCATCCAAGGCCTCCATATTCGTTGTTCAGGTCAAATACGACCACAAAGGCACCGTATTGCACCAGTGTCTTGATAAGCATCTTGGATAGATGCGACTTTCCAGATTCCTTCTTGCCTGTAATGACAGTCAGTTTGCCGTCCAGATCTTCTGCGTAAATTTCAAACTCTTCTTCGTGGCTGGTTCTGCCAAGTGGAATCGGAAATACACCACTCCTTCCAAGCAAAGAGTCAAGCTCTTTCATCTCAATCCGCCTTATCTTGGACTCAACTCTTGAAGGAAGCCACGTTACGTCGCTTGATAATTTCCCATCATTGACCGATGCTCTTATCTTAGCGCGAAATACTCTGGCATCTCTCACCAACCGAGATAGGCTGCCGATGTTAAGCGGGTCGCGTATGTTCTCTGTGCTTGACGCGTTGACCACCTCCTCTTTGACAATGTCCTCAATTAAAGCCTGAGATGAAAGATACTCTTCATCATAGACCTGTACAACCATGCTCCTGTTCCTGTCCTCTATGAGTAAGTAATCTCCCTTGGCAGCTGAATCTTCCTTCATGGCAAGTAAGAGCAGTTCGTTACCATTCTTTGATAGTATTTTCATACCGATATCGACCCCAAAAGAGTTCTGCGTATATCGTCTGCCGCTAGCTCCGTCACGTCATAGTTGTTCAGTATGTGGCTTCGGAGGCATGTCATTTCTGTACTTGTGAACGTGGAAATGTGGTGTGCAAGCCTGAGGGTTTCAGGATAGCCGCCTGCCATTACGTCATTTCCAAGGAGCATACCCAGTGAGTGGCTCCTGTCGCCTACAATGTCTGCTCGCAAAATAGGACAGCTACCTTTTTCCAGCTTGACCATCAAGTTGCTGCCAACAGTGTTCCTGATCAGGCTCTTGATTATGTCATCAACTTCAATATAAGCTGGCCCTGGCACTTTTGTTAGTGGGGCGGCTGCCCTATCAAGTGCCTTGAGCTTAGTGCTCTTGCTAATCCCTATAAGCATGTTCTTGCGAAGAACACTACTCTCTGAAATCTTGCTTATACTACGCTCTTTCTCTTCAAACATTGATGCTTTGAGCGAGCCGTCCACTAGAATTATTGAATTTGTAAAGTGGCTTGCAATCTCTTTCTGGACTGCTCTCTCCACGCGTACTCTTATCAGACGCTTCGCCAAGTCATCATCCAAGATCACTAGCCTTGAGAGCCGCTCTTCGAGTTCTGATTCATGAATTGTCTTTTCGCTTAGGTAGAACAGCACCGGGCCTATCTTAAAATGCATCAGAGTGTGGCAAGCATAGGCTGTAGAGATGCCACACTTAATGCCATAAACACTTCCATCTTCTGTCTCGGCTAGCTTGACACTGCTAGAGTCTATAGCCGCCACAAGGGCATTATCTTTAATCGGTCGGATGGTATTTATGGTCGTTGTATCGTAAGGCTTAGATCTCATACCCCATCCATCAACTGGTATCATTTTCTTGTCGTCATAGCAAAACACAATTTTCTTTCCCTTCAGCACATCAAGCTTTGGAGCAAGACACCTGCTCACTGATTCCACTATGTCAAGATCCCCTAGATTCAAGATGTTGTCCGAGAAAAGGGCCTTTTGGTTGTTCATGTTGATCAACAATATCAGCGGGCACGAATATATTAATATTGCTCAACATGATCAATATGGTCAGCAACAGATTTATCAATAGCAGCCTGAGGGGAATATTTAAGTGAAGATGAGCGGCGGTCCTGCTGAGGAAGTCAAAATAAGGCTAAAGCATGGTGAATGGGAAGTAGAGGTAGTCTGCATTGAGAGCAAGGTCAAGCAAGTAGTTGAAAGCGTGCTCTCAAGTCTTGACACTACCAAGATGATGGGACCGGAAGTGCAGAACCAGCTCGATGAGCTGAGGCGAGAAATAGACTCCTTAAAGACCCTGCCTATCACTGAACTCATGCCAGAGGGCGGCCATCAGCAGCAACAGCAACAGAAGGTGCCGACCAAGAGCGGTATGACATGTAGGGGCCTATTGGAAAGTCTTTGGTTTGAGGGGCATTTTGTCAGTGAAAGATCGCTTGGTGAAGTCCATGAAGAGTTATCAAGAAGAGGCTACAATTACGACAGGACTGCAGTCTCGCATTCGCTCACAGATATGGTGCGAGAAAATATCTTGACAAGAATTGGAACAATGCGGAATTACCGCTACATCCAGAAAAGGCCACCAAATAGCACTACTGCGCAGGCCTGATCTTCTTGGCTATAGTAGAATTGAGCCAGTGGATGCCTGCTGTCGTTATCCTGTATTTACTAGGCTCTTTTTCGTCACGCGCCACGTGGCCGGCCTTAACCATTTCAGATATTCTAGAACTTATGGACTTTGGGTTAAGCGCAGTAGCAGTATGAATATCAGATACCTGCATTGAATTGTCTTGCACCCTGCCAAGATCTTTTGCGATTCTGGCAGCTACAAGCTGCAGAGCTACTACATCCTTATCAGACAGCTTGACATCGGTATCCAGGATCACACGAGGACCCTCTGGTGTGATCTTGATGAGAGGGGAATACGTCTCGATGAGCTCCTGCGCTGCATAGTTGAGCAGGATCTTTCTTGCAAGATCCATTGAAGGCACCTGCTTAAGCAGAAAGTTCATCACAGAAGGTGTGACGGTCTCCACAGAGCCGCTGAACTCAACCTTGACGTCGCCTATGGTTACGGTGACGTTAACGTCATTTTCAGCTTGGCTCATTATTGTTTCGCTTGTAACACAAATGGCGGGCTATATATTGAATTCGTTAGACTGCAACGGCTAGCGCTCCTTGTTCTGCTTTCTCCTATAGAGTATATAGGTTACTCCAAGCAATACTCCCGACAGTGCAATGCTTATCGCAGTAGTGCTAATGTCTATGTCAATTGCAGTGCACGTAAATTCGCCGACGGAGCAGCCAGCAGCAAAGAAGATACCGTTCCAAGCAGAATGTGCAATCACTGAAAACCAACCCTTACCGCTGACCCATGTCCTTAGGCTAAAGAAAAGGGATGGAAGCACAAAGAGCAGGTTGCCAAACGCAAGGCTATTAACGGAAAGTGTGTCCGTGTTCAAAAGATGTATCCCAACCCAGACAGCGCCGGTGACAAGGACAGAATAGGCATTTCCAAATATGTAGAACGGGATGCCAAAGAATATAGTCTCTTCCAATGGTCCTGCCGCAATTACTGACAATAATGACCTTGGGATGCTTGGCTGTTCATAGTCTGGAAGAACCTGTTCAATCAGGGGCGTGACTGCAAGAAGCATAAGGATCCCAATCCCGTGGTAAAACAACAACATCTTTGTGAGGTAGCCTAATGAAGTGCGCCTGTATTTGGACAGCCATGACCTGGGATGAAAGTCGGCCTTCTCTTCACTAAATCTTCGTGCCAACGGGCATAACATGAGCGTTACATTAAAGAAGTTTCTGGCTGACTGGCCAGTGCTACTACTACATCCAATCTTCCCATGCTGCCTGCATACCGTTGGATGAGCCTATTCGCAGGTGACGAAAGGCTAAGTGACTTTTGCCGCGTGGGCAAGACAATCAACGAACAGCTTGAGCGGGCTTGGCACATACTCTAGAGCCATCATGTCCTTATCGCACATTGTGACGATCCTCTCAACATTTTCGCGATACATCTTTGAAACAGAATCTAGTATGCTCCTAATCTCGTCTGACAGGATTGACTGATCAGCGAGCTGCCTTTCTATGCTTGCAGAATTGATGGAAAGGGATTCGATGTAAATTTCCCTCGTAGACTTGGGTTTGTACATTATTACTTGTTGATCATCTTGCTCATCTTGTCCCTCAGCATTGCATTTACCTTTTGACCGTTGGCCTTGCCCCTGTATTCTGCCATCGCCCTTCCCATGAGTGTGCTCAACGCATTCACACCTTTTTCTTTGATTATTGATATGTTGTTGCTTATTATCCTGTCAAGTCCTTTGCTTAGCTCTTCGTCAGTTATTGAAGACGAATCTGCAGCCTGAATGGCTTCGCTTATATTCACTTGTTCACTGACAATCGCTATTAGTTCTCTACTGCCGCAGTTGTCGCACTTGTATGCTTTCATGCCCGATAATCCTTCGTCCTCCGGCTGCATTTTCCCTTTTTTGCAGACTCCACATTTGCGGCGACTATTCTTCTTGATCGCCTCTTCAAATTTCAAGACAACTGATTCTTTTTGTATGGAGCCATTCTCAAGTTTCCTAAATACATCTTTTATATCCTTATCTTCCAAGACGGAAGTATCTAATCCTTGCCTTTGCAAACTGGTGAGATCCCCTGTCAACTTGGCTGCGATAAATGTCGGTTGTATTTTTTTGGTCTCGC
Source organism: uncultured Nitrososphaeraceae archaeon (assembly GCA_963786915.1). Taxonomy (GTDB): domain Archaea; phylum Thermoproteota; class Nitrososphaeria; order Nitrososphaerales; family Nitrososphaeraceae; genus Nitrososphaera. Next base: position 1,163,846 of record CAWBAU010000001.1, on the reverse strand, counting down.
TTGCAATCTCTATAAACACTTTAAGGTAATGGGAGTCAAAGATCTGACTTGCCAGCTCCTTATTGAGATTGTATTTCTTGGCAAGCGAATCCACAATTACATCCCACTGTGTTGGCACTTTTTCTACAAGCGATTGAAGCATCGGCTTCGTGATCGCAATGGGCAGTATATCTGTCTCCGGGTACATCCTTGCTACACCAGGCCTTGGCCTTAAGAACACTGTCTTGCCTTCAGGAGTTGCTGCACGGGTTTCCGGAGGAACACCATCGACTGCAGCTTTCAGGCGTCGAATTATTGCGTCAGAAGCGAACTTGACTTTGTCATCTGGACCTCCTAAGATAACGAAAGCGTCATTGTCATTCATTTGTAGTCTTTGCTTTACTGCTGCAACTTCTTCCTCTGTTACTCCATAATTTGGAAGCTCGTCTGAATGGAAGATACCATCTATATCATAAAACTTGACTAGCTTGCCAAGTTCTCTTCCCAGTCTGATGTCGTTGTAGGGCTCAAAGCCAATCATGCCTGCAAACCCTGGCACCTTTATCGCTATGATCCGCCCTCCACCTTCAAGAATCTTTTTAATAATTCTTGAAGACGCCTTGTTGCCGAGAATGTCAGAGACATCTTCAGTTCTATCGCCTACTTTTTTGATATCTACATTTTTTTCTTTCAATTTCTGCGCGATTACAATCAAGCCGTATTGTCGCTCCATCTCATACTCGATTACTTTTACCAACTGATCGAGCTGCTGCCACACCCTTGACCTCCACTACAGCACCGTTACGCACTGAAATGTTAATGTCCTGTCTGATGCTGCCAAGCCCCCGTGCAACCCGCTTGGTTGCCCGAAGGAGTCTACCCAATGTGAGGGCAACCTGCATGATTTCGCTAGGTTTGCCCGTCACCGGCTCCAGCGCAATTTCCACGAGTGGGACGCCCAGCCTGTCAAGGCCAAACTTGCGTACTCCCCTTTCATCCTCTATTAATTTAGCTGCGTCTTCTTCAAGACAGATGCTTTGAACTCCAACCTGTTTGTCCAGCATGTCAAGATAGCCACCAGATGCAACAAGCATTGTACGCTGAAAACCAGTGGTATTTGAGCCGTCTATTACTATTTTGCGCATGACATGAATCTCATCCATGACCTTAGAATGAAGTGCAAGTGAAAATATCAGTGCACTTTCAAGTGCCTCTCTGCTGGCATCATGCGGAGGTTCTTCGTCAGCCTCTACAAGGCAGCTACAACCAAAAGCTGGCTGATATTCAACAGTGTGCATCTTGGAAAATTCGAACATTGCCGCTGGGTCATATGCTCCAAGTTCACTTCGGGTTGGCCGGCAGCTCGCGTACAAATGGACTATCATATTCTTTCGCTTCTTCGCAGCTGCAGCGGCAGAATAACTTGCTCTTTGTGGCTAGCTGCTGATGTATTTCAAAGCCGACCTTCAGATTCAAAGATGCAGGATCCAGAGAAGATGCCACTGGCTAGAAATTCCCCTAACACATGTATTAAGTCTTGCCAGTTCCCTCAAGTATTCTTTCAAAAGCTCAACTTGCTCTCATCCCTTTCAGGATTAGTGGTTGAGGTACTGCATTCTTGTATTGTAGGTAGCATGTGAGTCCCGTTTCTATCAAGAAAGCGAGTTAGTCCTATGAACCACGCTCAAAACCATTTCAAAGTCTGAGAACATTCCATGATCAGATGCCGCACGTACTTTGTTGTAACTCAACAGGGGATTATTTGCGTGCCATCCCATGAAAATATCTGACCTGTGATGTGTACCGAAGATATGTTTTTCTGCAGAATGTCTGTTATGATGCATCTTTACAACGGCTGCCTGTCTCTACTACATTGTTGTCCTATCCTTGCGGCTTTGCAGTTCTACATACAATTCACTAGTCGCTTTAATGATATAATGTACCAATATTTATTATGATATCGGGATTATGTCTGAAATTTCATTTGCAATGTTTTCTTGCATTATTTTTTTGGCAGCTTCGATATCCTTGATTTTTTTTAGTGTCCACATTGCTTTGACTGTCGCTGTCTCAGATATCATATTAGATAGAGGTATCACGCCAATATCTAGTAAGTCTCTGCCAGTGTCATAGACTGTCATCCTCACGCGCCCCCAGATACACTGTGATGTCATGCATACCATGAGGCCTGCATCAACCGCCTTTTTGAGAGCGGGAAAGCATTCCTTGCCTACATGGCCTAGCCCTGTTCCTTCAAGAACTATAGCCCTGTAGCCCGAATTAATCGCATGCTCGATGAGCGTGGGGTCAAAGCCAGGATAGTATTTCAACAACATGACTCTATCCTCAAATTTTGTGTTTACTTCAATAGGGTTCTCATTGGATCTCCTCACCAGCCGATTCCTGTGTTTCTGCTGCATTTCTATTTCGTTGTTTCTTACAAGCGCTACAGGAGTTATGTCAATTGACTCAAAAGCATCACGCCTGCTTGTGTGGTTCTTTCTTACTCTTGTCCCAACATGGGATGCAATGGTGTCGTCTGAAGTGCCAGCATGCATCGCAACAAATACACCTGTGTATTTTGACTTTGTTGCAAATATTGTCGCACCAAGCAAATTCAAAGCAGCGTCAGAAGAAGGTCTATCAGATGACCGCTGCGCACCGACAAGCACCACTGGAACAGGCAACTTCTGGAGTGCAAAGCTTAGGGCAGGCAGCAGTATAATGCATAGTATCAGTCCCATGAGACACTACAATGCCCATATACATGCCTGTCTTGATTTTTTCTGCGACTTTTTCTGCTATCAAAGTCCAGTGCTCTGGCCTGAGGTTCTCACTATACTCGCTCATCAATACTTCAGGGTCAATTGATGCATGATTGGCAAGCTCTGGCACTGATGCATACAATTCATCAGCAGAAAGGGCTGCGTGCACACCGCCGGTGCGGTAATCGATCTTGCTTGCTATCGTCCCACCAGTGCTTATCAAGGCAACTCTTGGCAACTCTTGCTTAGCAGTAGTAAATGTAGCAGTTGTGATGGAGGAAGTTGCTTGGTCTTTGTCTAACAATTTTGTTATCGATTTTATTTTTCCGACATGTATGCCTGTATTATATCCGCTTTTTAATTTAATGACAATGTATTCTTCGCTGGCGGATTCATAGCGCGGCATCAATAGGCCTGTTATCTCGCCATCCTCAGTAGCTATCTTGATACTGTCGCCAACTGAGATATTGTGTTTTGATAGTATCTTGAGGCCCCCCTCTCTATAGCCGCCACTATTGTCGTGTTCTGTCAATGGTTTCAAAACCAATTGCTAAATATATTAACAAATCTTTCCTAGCTAAAGAGTGTCCGAGCTCCATCTACTATAAACTGTACAGCAATAGCGGCAATGAGCACCGCAAAAACCCTAGTAACAATAATTGAGCCCCGCCTTCCAATTACTCTGTAAATCCTATCAACGTACTTTAATTCGATATAGGTAATGCCTATCACTATCAGAATCGATAAAGCCGTGACGATCAGACCCGCAGTCTGGAATGAGATCATCACTGCTGTTATTGCCCCAGGGCCAGCAAGCAGCGGAAATGCCAACGGGACAACACCTGATTCACCCTGCACCCCTGCGCCCGCAAATCTCCACTCACCATGAGTGAGAAGCTCAATTGCCACAATGAAAAGCAAGATGCCGCCGGCAACCATGAAGCTGGAAATGGTGATGCTAAAAATGGATAGAATTTGCGTACCGGCCACCGCGAATACGAAGAGCAAGCCTGCTGCAGTGATGATTGCAGTCTTTGTGACAGATGCCCTTTGTGCTCTTTCCATCTTCTGTGTGAGTGCAATGAACACCGGCACGCTTCCAATTGGGTCAATGACTACAAATAGCGCAATTGTCGATCTAATGAGATCTGTAAGAAAAGTGGAAGAAAAGTGATCCACGTTGTGTATTGGCGACCCATTGTTATTAGCTATGCTCAGTTATTGCGATGTTCCTTGATTCTAATATCCTCAGGATCGCCTTTTCGATGTCCTGCTCAGTGATGTAGCCAAAGTCCCATGCATCGATAAAATTGAGAAAGTCACTTTCCAGGAGCTTTGCCGTATCCTGAAACTCTGCCATCCTATCTAGCGTATCCGGCGACCTGTAACCTTTGGCTACCATGATAGGACAGCGGTGGTCTTTCTCGATAGGGATATACCAAGCATTCTTGGCAAATCGGTATTGGCCGTCTGATATCATAGTATACATACGCATCAATTCTTCATTTGTTAGCTTTTGCAGGTCGATATACCACGGTTCGTTAACAAAGCTTGAAGCTGGCCGTCCTTCTTCCTTGCTCTCATTCTTATTGCCAAACAACTTCGGTGACATTGTATGGTCAATCAGCTAGAAATATATTATTTTCTACTCAGAGAACGTGGCCTGGCATATCCCTCCTGGAAATTGCCCTGACCCTTTCAATACCATTTATTTCCTTTATCACTTTTGAGACAGGTATGGGAACCAGATCTTCCCAATTTTCTTCCGCAGCCATCCTCTTTCTTATCTCGGTAGCCTTCATTTCATCGCGCCTATAAAGAGGCGCTTCAATTGCCTTGATGCCTTGCTCGTGAAACAGCATAAGTGTAAATGGGTCGTTTGCAAACACGGCATCGTATTTTGGTACAAGCATATCCACCTGATGAGTCCAAAGCGAGTGCACCTCAATATCCGGAACGGGGATTATCAGTATGCGCCTGATATCGGCTTCACCATCAACATCAAGCGACTCTTTTATCATTCTTATCCGCTCACCTGCAGTGAAGGGGTTTCTTGGTTCGTGGCTTTTTTGTGCGCTGCCGACTACTATTACCAGCTGGTCGACCCTGCCTAATGCAAATTTAACCGTGGCAAGGTGCCCCTTATGGAATGGCTGGAACCTGCCAATGAAAAGCCCATAAGTAGTAGTCAACAGCGATATGCTGGAGTCGACACTATTTTAAACATATTTTTAAGAAAGCACCATGGCCGGATAAGGGGTTGTAATAAGTATAATGCCTTTGAGAGAAATGGTCTTTACCGTATTTTGCTTCCCTTATTCGACGTTAGTAGAGGTTTGATTATGGGATTAGCGGTAATAATTCTTTAGCATTGTCTGATGTGAGCGGCAGTAGAGAGGATTTGAATTCTTTGCATAGCCGATCGTATTCTTAGCAGTATAAAGCAGTATATTTGTTGTTAGACAATGTCTGCAACTAATAATATTGCGCCAGAAATTAAAGACAAACTTGTGGAGCATCTTAATGAAATGCTGTCTGCTGAAAATGCAGCAGTTGATAGACTTGATTCAAGGATACAGGAATGCCTTTTGCAGGAAGGAAAAAGGAGCAATTGCAACACCCTCAAGATGAGACTCGAACACACCCAGAAAGGCTAAGACAAATTATAACTGATCTAGCGGCAGTCCAACTGATTCCAAAGCAGACCTGCCAACATTAAGATTGCCAACAGGAATGCTGGCAAAAAAGACCTTAACTGATATGGCAAGTCAATTACAGGGGGATCTGGGAGAGATACAAACCCCTATGCCCGAAGAATTGGAACTTATGCACACAAAAGAAGACTATGTTATTGAGCATGGTGAAATTATTGCCTACAGAGCACTTATTCAGCTGTGCAAAAGGTTAGGCATTAGCAATGCAATTCCCGCGCTAAAACAAAGTATCAAGAAGAAGAATCGATGGCAAAATAGATTGAAACAAATATCTCAATGACGCTCGATAAGAGATAGCCAAGGATTGAAACTGAATTGATTGGAAGAAGTAAAGAGCAAACTAGCCCTACTGGTGAAAAAGCTACGACTGTATAACCCCTCTATGCATATATTGGACTCATATATTATACCGGATCGAAATCTGAATCGATGACAGGAAGAAAAAAGTGACATCGTGATTTAGTATAGTAAGTAACCTAGATGATAACAACAAAGATGTACAAGACATAACAGAGATCACGGAAGATGGTCTTTTCAAATGCAAAATATGTGGAGTAAAATTTGATAATGCTAGTGCTTATGAAGGTCATATTGCAGCAGGTCACCTGACGCCTTCCCCCTGATGCCTCATCGAATTATCAAAGCTCGCCTTCAATTGATTGTTCAAATTATTTCTCTGAGGATTTATGGTGGAAGAGAGAACGGGGTTATAATCAAGCCGATACACAAGGACCTCCGCCATGCATCAAAACAGCCTGAACGACCATGACTATTTCGGAGGCAATTATACCACATAGTAGACGTGCGACTACTAAAAAATTTAAATAGTTAAAATGGATTTATGGTTCCACTAATTCTCTTCCTTTAACTATCTTTTTCTATGTTGTAGCACCTGTGGTCACGGCATCAGATCCTGTAGCACTAGTGGATGCTTCTCTCTTGCCGACCCGCCTTTTTTTAGTTGCCGCTGATGTGCGACCACCTTTTTTGCCTCCTTTTCTTCCAGCTGCAGCTTTCTTGGATCTTGTTTTTGCTGGACTCTTTGATTTTCCTCTTACCATATCGTTGTTGCTTTTTTTAAGCAATCACTACTTTATTAGATCATATGATTAAATGTACTGGATTGTCTATTCATAGGATGATCATATAAAATATTTATTATATATTAGTAGCCATCATCATTGCTTTGAAGTGTCATCTGGAACCCTTACTGACGACTGGATTGTAGGTCTGTATAGGATCCGCGGTATCAATGTTATTAATACTTCTAGTGATAAATGCTAGCCTGAAAGTTGATTGGTTCCTGCACCTAAATCTAGATACAAACATTCTTTGGTGTTGAAGAACGATAACGAAAAAACTATAAAGCACATCTTTAGTTCTTCTGATGTAGCGATTCTAATAAAGGCAGATGGGGCAATTGTGGCATCTTGAGCCGTATGTGCTGGAGGAAAAAACTCTCTGTCTGTGTGCCGATATAAATAATAACTGTCACAATGGTCTAGGCGTCTATAGGAATAATTGAAAAATTTTAATTCCTGGAACTTGGCATAGGAGTCATCACTGGTATGTACTTATGTCCTGTAGTAGAATTGCCCCTGTGATATAGATGCGTGCTATTACTTGTCATCTTTTTTCGTCACTCTTGTCAAATGACATATATGAATTTTAATTGTCTCTATATCACTGGCTTTATCAATCTATGATGTCTCTAGTTATCCTTTCCGCTAGTATTTGACTCAGGCTACGAGCACCTGTGTCATCATCAGTAGTGGTAGTAGCAGCAGTAGTAGTAGTTTCTTCTTCTGTCCCGTCTGTGTCATCATCAGTAGTGGTAGTAGCAGCAGTAGCACCACTTTCTTCTTCTTCTGTCCCGTCTGTGTCATCAGTATCTATGTCTTCAGGAACTATCCTAAATATTGAGCCCTCGTCCTGAAATGTTAGCACATACAGGTATCCATCAGGTCCAACTTTAACGTCTGTTATGCCCCCAAATCCTGTTCCAAATAGTATGTTACCAACTTCATCTCCTGGATCTAGTGCACGGTCTGCCAAGCCTCCTCCAAGGACAAGCTGTGTTCTGTTTTCATTTAAGTCAAAATGATACAGATTACCATTGTTATAATCGCCTACAAACAGATCGTTCTGATATTGAGCACCGAGTGCACTTGAATTGAGGAAGTCAAGACCGGTTGGAGCAACCGTTTGTTGCCAAGTGAATTCAGGATCGCTATAGTTACCTCTGCCGTCAAAATCTACCAAGTCATCTTCTATGTTTAAATCAGGTGCACGTGCTCGCCAATCCTGACACATCTCTCCACCCGCTATTAAAGCCAGGCTCGACAAGATTGAGCTCATCATATTGGTTAGGACCATTTTCTGTATCCCATAGGTTACCAGTTACAGGGTCAAATTCCATGCCAAAACTTTGCCTCATGCCATATGCATAGTATAAGTTGAGGGGGACTTGATCGCTAATGACACCTGGAATATCTGCTACCTCGCCGTCTTGAGTTGTTCTAAATATTCCGCTAGTGCCATCCGGGGCTGGAGCATCCTCAAAGTTTTGAGCCTGTGTTTCATGGTGATCTACCGTACCAATGACCACATAGGCATTATTGTCTGGACCAATGGCGACTGGTCCTCCGTGATAGCGAGGACCTGGTGTAGCAGGGAGGTCTAGAAGCAGTGTTTCGTTTACTAGTTGCACTTGAGCATCGTCATCCTCTCCGATTTCTGATGCTATATTGTATCTGTATAGACGGGTGCCTGCAGGTGATATGCCCCCGCTCCAATCATCACCATCTTCACCTCCACCTGATTCTGTGAAGTATAGGAAAGCATACTGCTCATTGTTACTAGTACTTGTACCATTCGGATTGGAAATGTCAATCCCTAACAAACCTCTTTCGTCATTGTTTGCCACTTGGACGTCGATTACCGGCTCCTCTTGAAGTTCGCCGTCAACAATTCTCTGCACTCTGCCAGAATCTTTTTCAGTAACCAAGATGTCATCCTCCCCTAAAAAGGCCATTGAGGTGGGAAACTCTAAGCCCTCGATGACCGTTTCTACTCTGAGATTGGGATCGTTTACATCAGGCAGCTGATGCAGGTGGTCGATTGTGCAAAATATGCTCTTGCAGTTCTTGCGCTGCAGCTCCAGGCAGAGGTACTGTAAAAGTCAGAGCCTGTGGTGATAGTAATAGTAGGCCTGTAAGTAGTAGTGTAACAGAGAGCGTACTACTCATTGGCAAATAAGTTATTCTCACTACAAAGAACCCCACTACACTATCTTATTAACCATTAGGATTTCCCTTTCTGGTAAAATTAACCTAATGTGCTGTATAAAAATTACCTACTAGTTTCCTAGTGATACAGCTTAATTTCAAAGTGACCCCGTGAGAGGTGAAACATATTGATCTTTTATTAATAGTTATAGAGAATATTTATATGAAGGTTCTATATGATCTGTATAGAAATAAAGTATGACATTTCGTCTAACCAAACCAAAATCATGCTTTTGCCTCATTAGGTGGAACGACGATATTCTAAGTTTGTGATAAAGAACTGAATAAAAAATCTATAGAATTATAATGCGAAAAAAGCAGTCATCTAACTTCAAGAAGAATATTACAAGCCGTTCCCAAGCCCTGATGCAAGTGACACTAACAACAATATTAGAATCAAATATCATCCTTGCATCTAATAGCCAGCCAATTACTGATGGTTGCTATGGTTTAGAAAAAGCTGCCATTGGCAGCGGGTAGACTTCATGCTAATTATGTCTTAAATTAGTAGACGAGTTTTATTGTTGCAATAGCCCCTATTCTTGAACTAAAAATGTAAACATACCCTGATTCTAGAAGCTGGATATATATTGCACACACAGTTGTGCACCTATGCACTGTGTCACACCATGTTATTCTTTATTGATTGCTGTCTAATACTGGGCTTGGCTTATACAAAGTTAACAGAAGATACACCAAACAAATTTTAATATATGCCTATATCATGCTCTACCCTCGGTAGAATAGTAATTGTCCGTAGATATGGCAGTGAAAGTTCTTGATGAGAGTCTTGGAAAAGTTGTCCTTATCAAGCTTAAGGGTGGCAAAGTCATCAGAGGAAACCTTCACGGTTTCGATCAGCATATGAACCTGTTGCTTGAAGATTCAGTAGAAATTCTGGAAGAAGGCAAGTCTAACGAGTTGGGCACTATCGTTGTCAGAGGGGACAATGTAGTCATTATCTCACCGCCGCCAAAGTAGTCTAATAAGGAGAAGCTGAGGGAGAAATGACAAAAGGCACTACATCGATGGGCAAGTTCACCCGTAAAAAGACCCATATACGATGCAGAAGATGTGGCCATAACTCATACCATAAGCGAGGAAAAAAATGCGCAAAATGTGGATACCCTGAGGCAAGGATTCGCAAGTATGATTGGATTAAGCGGCAGGTCATGTGATACAACAGAAAGCTTTTCTTCTAGCGGGCCTTGGCAAACCATGTAAATGTCGACAGAAATTGCCGTTATTGCAGGTTCTTCTATCGCAGGCGCGATATCAGCAGCATTTATAGACAAGCTTCTCCGCGTCAGAAGTAACAACAAAAAGCATACAGGCTCGTCATTGTCACCCAGCACCGATATACGGACTGAACTTTTATCACTCCTGTTTGAGAAGAAGCTTGCAGCTGAGGCAATTACTCGGGTATATGAAGGCAGCGCAGGATGGTCGGATCGATAGGTTAGAGCGTGACAAGCTGTTGCTGAAATACAAGCAGCAACTCGATTCACTCAACCAAAAGGTCGCTTACCTGCAGCCTGTGGCAGACTTTTCGGACCTCCGGGAACTACGCAACAATCTTGTGTCATTTCTCGAGGACAGGATTTCTGTACTTGACAAAAAGTTATTAGGGCTTTCTAAATCCAGTCCACCTTCTCAAGATGCTATTGACGCGAAGGCAAATAACATAGTCGCCGAAACATCGAAGGTGCAGTCTGTTACTCCTGTAGAGCAAAAGATGTTCAAGGCTGACGAAAAAAGCATCGAGCAGTTACAAAAGGAGATAGTTCAAGCGCTACAGCATCTTGAGCAGGTTGAGATAGACAAGGACTAATTAGGTTGGCATATAGACGCCTTTGGAAAGGCTTGAAATATATTGCAAGCGGCATGGCATATGCTTCTGTAGTTGTTTTTATCGTTTATTGTATTTGGCTCCATGAGCAAATTATAGATATATGGTATACCAGATTCCGTATGGGGTCTTGTATATGGAAAAGCACATACTATAGAAAATCCCCACCAATTCACTTGGTAGCGCGGATAATCGATGGCAAGGTCGTGTCGGCAGACGTAAAATCAAGAGTAACAAAGGCGGTTGAAGAATTGAAGGCAATCGGCGTCCAGCCGTGCCTTGCAACGGTGCTGGTCGGAGATGATCCTGCATCTGCAACCTATATTGAGAGCAAGCATAAGGATGCAAAAGAGGTGGGTATTGTCACAAGAGACCATAGGCTTGCCGCCGCCTTTAAGCAGAAGGAGCTGCGCGAGCTCGTACAACTCCTAAACAACGATCCTGAAGTCCACGGCGTTTTAGTACAACTACCTCTGCCCTCTCATATCGACGAATTTGATATAATCGCCTCCCTGAGCCCGATGAAGGATGTGGATGGCTTGACGCCGTACAATGTTGGCATGCTGCAGAGCGGTATCGCAGCGCTTAAGCCCTGTACACCTTCTGGCATCATGGAGCTTTTGGATTATTACAAAATAGACGTAGCCGGGATGGACGTAGTCATTGTAAACCGCAGTAACTTGGTGGGGAAACCGCTTTTGATTTTGTTGCTGGAAAAGGACGCCACAGTGACAATCTGCCATTCAAAGACAAAGAACTTGAACGAAAAGCTACGAAGCGCCGATCTGGTTGTTACTGCGGTGGGCAACCGTCAGCGCTTTACGCTCACTGCAGACATGGTAAAGGAAGACGTGGTCGTTATTGATGTTGGGATAGCCCGCCTCAATGGCAAGCTGACCGGGGACCTTGACTTTGACTCTGTAAAGCAAAAAGCATCTTGGATAACACCGGTTCCTGGCGGAGTGGGCCTTATGACCAGGGCGATGCTTTTGAAAAATACCGTGACTGCTGCTCGCTTTTATTACCCGACAGATAAGTAAGTAGCTGCTGTTAGGCAAAAAAGAAATACGACAAGAGATGCTTGAAAGGCGCAATAGGCTAACCTCCTATGAGATCGCAAAAAGGAGCAAAAGCATACAAGAATTTGTAATAAACAGCAAGGAGTTCCTGCAGGCCAAGGTTGTTGGAGCATACTTTGCATTTGGCTCTGAGGTAACTACAGAATTGATAATCACGCGAGCAAAAACACTAGGCAAAAAAATCGCGCTGCCAAGAGTCGAAGAAGAAAAGATCACATTTTATGAACCGTCATCGTTGAAATCCTTAATCAGGGGCGGCAGGTTCGGTATCATGGAACCTCCGCCATATAGACAGATAAGTGAGATCGATATACTTGTGGTGCCTGGCATTGCTTTTGATAAAAAGGGCAATCGCCTTGGATATGGTAAGGGTTACTATGACAGGCTATTGTCGTATAAGCGAACATTTTCTGTTGGACTGGCGTACTCGTTTCAACTGCTTGAGAATCTACCAAATGACAGGTATGACAAAAGGCTGGACGCAATCGCTAGCGAAGATGCCCTCTATTACGCCTAGCGGCCTATCGCCCTTCTTGCAATATCTGTCCTGTAATAGTGGCCGTTTTCTCCCCATCGTATTTTCCTTACAGCGGAGTAGGCGTTGTCTATCGCATTCCTTACATCCTCTCCAAGCGCAGTTACTCCTAATACTCGTCCACCATTAGTCACGATCTTGCCCTGTGAGTTCCTTGCTGTCCCAGCATGGAAAACCATGACATGTGGACCAAATTCAGAGTTAAGACCCTCTATAACTTTGCCCTTTTCATAAGGGCCCGGGTACCCCCTTGCAGCCATTATTACGCAGACAGCGGTCTGGTTATTCCATTCGATCTGGGGCATTGACTCGAGTCGCTCGTCTACTACTGCATTAATATACTCATAGAGACCGGGCTTCATCCTCATCATTATGGGCTGACACTCTGGATCGCCCATCCTCACATTGAATTCAAGCACGTAGGGTTTTTTTGTACTTTCTTCAACCATTATGCCAGCATAAAGGAAGCCCTTGAATGGATTGCCACGCTTTCTTATCGCAATTATAGCCGGCTGCATGACGTCTTTTACTAGCTTTTCCTGAAGGCCGCTGTCAATCACTGGTGCGGGAGAATATGCTCCCATGCCGCCAGTGTTGGGACCTTTGTCGTCATCGAATATCCGCTTGTGATCTTGGCTTGGAGCAAGAGGCATTATTGTTTTGCCATCGCATATAACAATGAACGATACCTCTTCACCAGAAAGCCGCTCTTCAATGACTACTCTAGTGCCTGCAGCGCCAAACTCCTTTTTGATCATCATGCTATCAATCGCTGCAATAGCTTGGTCGGCGCCGTCACATACGACTACACCTTTGCCTGCTGCAAGGCCGTCGGCCTTGATTACTAGCGGCCTGCTCTGCCCGACGACATAGTCTTTGGCCTTTTGTGGATCGGAAAATATTGCAAATTCAGCAGTCTGGATACCTGCATCATGCATGAACTCCTTGGCAAAAGCCTTGCTGGATTCAAGCCTAGCCGGCTCTTTCCTAGGCCCGAAAATGCGCAATCCCTCTTTTTCAAAGGCATCAACAATTCCAAGTGATAGAGGCTCTTCAGGACCCACGATCGTCAGCAGGTTGCTCTGGCGCTTTGCAAATGACACCAATTTGTCGATGTCATTGTGCTTGATGCCGATATTTTCAGATGTGCCTCCATTCCCTGGAGCAAAATAGATCTTGCTTACGTGCCCGCTCTGTGCGATCTTCCAACCAAGGGCGTGCTCTCTGCTCCCAGAACCAACGATAAGAACATTGTCAGACGCCACAACGATGCCAAAAAAACAATCGGCTAATAAACTTTTGATTATGATTCTCTTACTTTTTTCGTTTCCCCTTTTAAGCAATAGGAGTGTCTACTGTGCATGAGCACAGAGCAGGCTGCATCTGATAGAGGGCGCGCTCGACGAGGCCTTGCATCTGCCAACGAAGAGACGAGGCAACGAGTAGCACGCAAAGGAGGTATTGCTCCACACCAGAAGAGGGGCTTGGCGGCGGCAAACTCGGAGACAAGACTAAGGGTCGCCAAGGCGGGTGGAGAGGCGCGGGCAAACGATAGAGAAGGCCTCAGTGAGGCAGGAAGGCGAGGCGGCGAAGTCGTTAAGGAGCGCTATGGCGCAGAATTTTATCGGGAAATAGGAGAAAAGGGCGGCGGGGCTGTTAAGGAGCGCTATGGCGCAGAATTTTACAGCGAGATTGGCAAGCGGGGTGGTGAGACAGTCAAGCAGGAGCGAGGTGCAGAGTACTACAGCACTATTGGGAGAAAGGGAGGCGAAGCAAGGACAGCATTAGAAAAGCCTGAAGTCCGGCCGGGTCAGCAGGCAGCATCCGCCATCTGATACTACGCAATCAACGACTACCAATACTCAAGTATCAACTACGGCCTAGGACGCTCATGTTATCATCTGCAATTGCCTGCAAAAGGTGGGCATAATCACTATCCGCAAACTCGATAACTGTGAGTTCGCTTTGCTGTACAGCTTTTCTGACGCTCTCTAGATGGTAGCAATCCTGTCCGCCGGACAGAGTGGCAAAATAAAAGTCCTTGCAGGAGCAAAAACCAAGTTCCGGATCCGTCCAGTATTCATTGTCTCTACCTATGACAACCCATAACTTTTTGCCACTCGGCAAAAACAACATCTGCTTGACACTACCAGACCTAACTATGTAGTCCACTCTTGACTGCACGACTAACTTATTTGCCTGATCGGTGGTATAAAAAGTGTGAAGATACGACCTATTCATCCTCACGCCGCAATATTGCTAGAAGATGCAGGCAGAAAATACATTACAGTATCCGATTTGCACATAGGGCTTGAAGCGGACCTGTTGGCAAAGGGGATAACAGTCAGTCCGAGCCTTGTTTCTAACATGGTTGCTGAACTATCAGATCTTGTCCAGTCAGAGCATGCGGATAGCATAATACTGCTAGGGGACATCAAGCATACAGTTGGAGCAATAAGCAGACAGGAGTGGGATACTGTGCCAGTATTCTTGAAGCAGCTGTCAGCCAAGGCGGACGTCTATCTTGTGCCCGGCAATCATGATGGCAACATTGGACATCTGGTTCCAATGAATGTAAACATGATAACCAGCAAGGGGATGATGCTTGATGGTACGCTTTTGCTGCACGGTCACAGCATGCCCTCTGATGTTAGAGGGGGAGTCAAGCAAATAGTGATGGGACATATACATCCTGTATTTTTGAAAAAGGGGAGTGTGATAAACGGCGAGCGGGTATGGCTATATATTCAAGCAAGAAAGGATGATGTTCTCGCGGAGAAGGGAATACTTGACATTGTGGTGGTGCCAACCTTTAATCCATATCTTTATGCTACTGGCGGAAAGTTATATCATAAGTCGATTTCGCCCATAATCACAAGAGTAATGCGACATGGAGTGAAGAAGTGCATTGTTGTAACCCTTGACGGCTCGATTGTCGGCGACGCAGACCTCCTTCCACACATCTTGTAAATATATAAACTGCGTTTCAACTGAAACACGTCGGATATTAATAGTCAAATCAATTGTTGCCGAGTGACATGGATGTTATAGAAGTGGAAAATATATATAATTAAAACTCCGTGGGGGACTAAAATCATTTTTGAATTTCATTTGTTCGTACGTGATCAATAGCATAAATCTATCTAATCTTTTTTGAGTTATCCATGACTTGAATCTTACTGCTTGTTAGTCATCAGAAGATTTCCGATAGAATTACAGAATAACTATTATTATTTTTTATTCATCACTGCATGACAAGCCCTTTTTGCTTTGTAGAAGGCAATCTCCTTTTTGTCAACAGTATATTGCTTGGACCTTGGAAAAATCATTTAGAATGTCTTAAAGCAGAGCATTTCTTAGATACGCCTCTGACAAGCACGACAAAATATTTGACCAAAGCTCCTTACTGTGAGGTCATGACCGAAAAAATTTTTGGCTATTCCAACCTGATGTAACTCTTAAGTGGCATAATAGTGGGAGTGTTATCACGCAGCCACTGGAGAGTCCTGATGAACGAGCTTGCTGCTTCAAATGTCGTTAAAACAGGTATGCCCATTTCAACTGCTTTTCTTCTTATCTGATACTCGTCATAGAGCATGCCCACATACTTTTCAATTGTGGACGTGGCTGGAATGTTTATGATAAAGTTGATCTTGCGTTCGTACAGCAGGTCCGCGATATTGGGCTTGCGATCCGGCTCGCTTATCTTGTATACCAGCTGTATATCCTTAAAGTTATTATTCTCTATAAATTCTGCTGTGTGCTCCGTAGCCATAATTCGGTAGTTCATGGAAGTAATGAGCGATATTATAGGCAGCAATTTCTCTTTGTTCTTCTGCCCACCTACAGTTATTAGTGCTGATCCCGAGAGTGGCAGAGAATAGCCTGCAGCCATGTATGCTTTGGACAATGCATCATAGAAACTATTGCCAAAGCAGGCAACTTCGCCAGTTGATTGCATCTCTACCCCAAGCACCACATCTGAACCTTCAAGCTGCATAAACGAGAACTGAGGCACCTTGATCCCAAAGCCAGTAGTCTTGAGCCACAGATCTCTAGCAGTAGGCGGAAGCCGCTTGCCAGTCATTGCCTTTGCAGCAAGGTTTATGATGTTATAACCTACAAACTTGGACACAAAAGGCATCGAGCGCGATGCCCTAACATTAGCCTCTATTACCAGCACTTCTTCATCTTTGATCAGGTATTGGATGTTAAACGGACCTTTGACATTGAGCGCCTTGCCTATCCTGACGCTGTAGTCTGTGATGGTGTCGATAGTCTTCCTGTCGAGCCGCCAAGGAGGTATACTCATTATTGCGTCGCCGGAAGTGTACGCCCGCATTGTCGATGTGTTCAATAATAGAGCCAATAATAACTTCATTGCTGTCTGACACTGCATCTACCTCTGCCTCCGCGGCATCCTGGAGGAACTTGCTAATGACAACTGGATGGTCCGGGCTGATGTTTGTTGCGTCCGTCAAAAAGCCCTCTAGCTGCTGTTCGCCCCATACCACCTTCATTGCTGCACCTGAAAGTACGTAGGACGGCCTAACAAGAACAGGATATCCTACAATGTCCGCGAATTCCTTTGCTTCGACAAGCGAGGTGAATTTTCTCCACGCCGGCTGCTTTATCTTGAGTATGTCGAGCAACTGTCCGAACTTGGCCCTGTCTTCTGCCCTGTCAACATTTTCGCTCCTCGTGCCGACAATGTTGATGCCGGATTTTGCCAACTTGGGTGTCAGGTTATTTGCCGTCTGGCCCCCGACACAGGTGACCACTCCTGTAGGCCTTTCTTTCTCACAAATGTCCAGCACACGCTCTAGCGTCAACTCTTCAAAGTAGAGCCTGTCGCAGATGTCATAGTCCGTTGATACTGTTTCCGGGTTGCAGTTGATGACTGAGATTTCCTTGACCCCGTTTTCCTTGAGGCCCCACACCGTATTGACAGTTCCCCAGTCAAATTCGACGCTCGCTTCCGATCCTATAGGGGCCAGCGCCCAGCACTATCATCCTGCTCTTGTTGTTGTTGCTGTAGTCCTTCACTTTGACGTCGTCGGTCTCGCCGCCGTATGACAGATAAAGATAGTTAGTCTTGGCTGGCCATTCTGCAGCCAGCGTGTCTATCTGTTTTACGACCGGTCTGATGTTGAATTTCTGCCGCAGGTTACGAACCTGCATTTCCTCAAGGTTGAGGCATCGCGCCAGCTGCTTGTCTGAAAATCCGATTTTTTTCGCCTTCCTTATCAGCTGCTCGTCAAAGCTGTTGGATTTATGTCGAATATGATCTTCCATATCGACTATATTCTTTATCTTGAGCAAAAACCATGGATCGATTCCTGACAATTGATTGATGCGCGCAATCGTCAAGCCGGCCTTTATGGACTCAACGACTGCAAATATTATCTCGTCAGTTGGATGTATGAGCGCCAGCTCGATCCTTTCAATGTCTTCAGTCCTAGGCTGAGACAACAAATTTGCATTTGCGACAAGGCCGTCTTTGCCAATGTCGCACATCCTGATCGCCTTTTGCACCACTTCTTCAAAAATTCTTCCTATAGCCATCACTTCGCCGACCGACTTCATTGTGCTGCCAAGCTTGCGCTTAACAAGCTCAAACTTTGAGAAGTCCCACCGTGGCATTTTTAGCACAACGTAGTCAAGCGATGGCTCAAAGCATGCAGTCGTTGCTTTTGTGATCTTGTTAATGAGTTCCGGCAATGAATATCCAAGCCCGATCTTGGCTGCCATGTACGCAAGAGGGTACCCTGTGGCCTTGCTTGCAAGCGCTGACGAGCGAGACAATCTTGCATTTATTTCGATCGTGGCAAACTGTTCTGACGCTGGATCAAGGGCAAACTGGATGTTGCACTCCCCAACAATCTTACAGTAACTGGTCGCCCTAATGGCAGCTGAGCGCAGCATGTGGTATTCGTAGTTGTTGAGCGTCTGGGATGGCGCGATGACAATGTTATCGCCGGTGTGGACACGCATTGCAAGAATATTTTCCATGTTACATACGATCACACTGTTGCCATTGTAATCTCGCATAACTTTGTACTCAATTTGCTTCCAGTGCCCTACATAACGCTCTATCAAAACTTGATGAACCATGCTGAGATTAAGACCACGCTGTACAATTTCCTGCAGTTCATATTCATTATGAGCGACGCCCCCGCCCCTGCCCCCAAGTGTGTATGCTACTCTAATGATGACCGGGTAGCCGATATCTTTAGCTGCCCTGAAGGCTTCCTCTAGCGAATTGACTGCAAGACTCTGTAACACTGGCACGTCGCTCTTTATCATGGCTTCCTTGAACTGCTGTCTGTCTTCCGTGATTTTGATGCCCCTGACGGACGTGCCAAGAACCATTATGTCATATTTTTTGAGGATGCCCTGCTCGTGCAGTGAGACACCGCAGTTGAGGGCTGTCTGGCCTCCAAATCCCAACATTATCGAATCTGGGCGCTCTGCCTCTATAACCCTCTCCACGTAGCTCGTATTTATCGGAAGAGGGTACACTCTGTCTGCAAAGCGTGTGTCAGTCTGGATAGTCGCAATGTTGGGATTTATTAAAATGCTCTTGATTTCCTCCTCGGCAAGTGCCTTGAGGCATTGGGAACCGGAGTAGTCGAATTTGTCGGCCAGTTGTTATTGCTGGCTTTCGCCTGCCTCTCCAATCTTAATTGCCCCACTGCCGAGGACAAGAACTTTCTTTATTGTTTCATTTCTCGGCGATCTTTCTCCCTCCTATTTTTTTTATTTATTACAAATTTTTTCAATGGCTTTGCTGTCTTTTTCATAGACTGGCAGCTGTGCAGCTTCTGCTGCTGGATCTGTTTCATCCCTCATACCGTTGGCGATAATTTCTCTAAACCTGTCAAACACAAACATACAATCATAAGGACCCGGAGATGCTTCGGGATGAAACTGGACAGCAATTATGGGTTTGCTCTTGTGCTCAAACCCTTCAACTGTATTATCGTCGGCATTTGAGAACCAAACCTTAAAGCCTGTCTTGGCAAGGCTCTTTGGGTCGATCCCGTAGCCGTGGTTCTGGCTAGTCACGTACACTTGGTTGTTGCGCATATCAACGCAAGGCTTATTCTGACCCCTGTGACCGAATCTCAACTTGTAAGTGTTGGCGCCGCCTGCAAGCGCAAGGATTTGGTTGCCAAGACAGATGCCAAGAGTCGGAGTAGAGGTGTCGATCAGCTTTGAAGCAGTCTTGATTGTACTACTGCACACCTTGGGGTCGCCAGGTCCATTGCTTATCACCACCCCTTTTGGATTATATGACATTGTTTGCTCATACGTTGCATGCCAGGGCAGCCTGATGACCCTATATCCCGTGCGCATGATATTGCGTATGATGCTATATTTTACGCCAGTGTCCAGCACCACGACACAGTCCTTGCTCTTATCGCCATACTCTTGAGCCCCCTTTGTCGAAACCTCTGGCATAAAGTTCAATCCCTCATATCTAGCACTTGCAAGCTTCTTCTTCAAGAGAGATTCATTAATGGCATTTTCAGACACAATAATTGCCCCCATCATGACTCCATGCACTCTTAATTTTTTCGTCAGCTCTCTCGTGTCGATGTTATAGATCCCGGTACCTTTTCCTCGTAAAGCCATTGATCTAGTGTCTTTATGCAGCTCCAGTGGCTTGCAATGTCAGACAGGTCATGAATAATCAGTCCTTTGACCTGAATTCTATCTGACTCAAAGAACTTGGGCAGACCATACTCATCCTTCATATCATAGCTTGGGACGCCATAGTTACCAACAAGCGGATAGGTAAGACACAATATCTGACCCTTGTAGGAAGGGTCAGTCAGAGTTTCAGTGTAGCCGACCATGCCTGTGTTGAACACGACTTCGCCAGCAATCTCTGATGGATAGCCAAAGCCTATGCCATCAAAAACAGTACCGTCTTCTAGCATCAGCTTGGCAGCATATCCTGTATAGGTCTGTTGAAGTGTAGGAATTTTTTGAACCCTTACCAACTGTCAAGATTAGCAAATTTAAATTTTGCTTTACACAGGATACAGTAATATTGTTGGGAATCTCATGGTAATATATCGTTGCACAATGGCTGACCAACAACAACAACAAGAGCGCTGCGCCATTTGCGGTTCGCGGTTTGCTGAGAAAAAATGCTACTTTTGTGAAAGCAAAGTATGTACGTCATGCACTGTACCGACAGACATGTCCGGCTACACTACTAAATGTATCAGCTGCGACAGGAAAAAGATAGACCGGCTTGGATTCACGACTCTCTTGAAGAGAAATTACTACCTCATAGCAATCATCGTGACTTTCTGGCTCTTCACTGTATTCCCTCTGCCGTTTCTGGCACTCGCTGGAATAGACGTCAGCCCAAGTGCATTTCAGCCTGTCCTGATAGCGACTGCGGTCATGAGTATTCCCTTTATATTCATGTTTCTGGCCTGGCAAAAAAGGGCGCCTAGAGGCTCTTAATATACACCATCCGGTATCTCTTAAAAAGATAAAAAATTGTAATGATTCTTCCAGAGTTAGCGAGTCAATAACAGTCTATGAGAGTGACTATAACTGTTAGGGTGGTAATCTAGTAGTAAAAATCTATCATCTCGTAAGTGACACCTTCTAGGATCGATTAAATGGCTACTCTACTGTATTCAAAAATGAATCTGAAATCTCTATTGAGGATGTTCCCTATGCGCCTAAGAAGGCCCAACTTGCTCGAAGATGGTATTTGCATCGGAGTACATACAGATGCTAGAAGGTGCTTAAGACGATGATTATTACCAATTCTAAACATTGATATTCTTTTGTCTGTGATGCCTATTGGTCCAGTTATCCATACTGAAGAAGTCATTGTTAGATAAGTATTGACCTGACGTTTACACTATTTTAGCTTCAATTGGGAATCTGCCTGTCTGTCTGTCTTCTAGCATCAGCTTCTTGACGATCGGGATCTAAGCCAAGAGGCTAGCTAATACATCCCCTTTGCTACAAGTGCTGCAAATTCGGTAGTGGAGAGCTTGCCGCCGATATCTTTTGTCTTTTTATCTTGCTTGAGCATGCTGATGATGGAATCTTCTATGCGTCTACCTTCTGCCATCAAATTTTTATCGCTATATTTATCGGACAGCCATTCTAGCATCATCTTTGCAGATAGAAGGATAGATGATGGGTTTGGCAGCATTCTTTCCTGCAATGTCAAATGCAGCGCCATGCACTGGCTCAAAGAGTGCAAACTGATCTCCAATGTTGGCGAGCTGGCCCCATACCTAGCCCTCCGACCACCTGAGCGGCTTCGTCAGAAAGTATGTCGCCAAACAAGTTAGTGGTGACGATAACATCAAATTCCTCTGGGTTGCGGATTAAGTTCATTGATGCTGCGTCGACATATAATTCACTGTACTGTATCTTCGGGTAGTTCTTGGCAACTGATCTGCATGCTGCAGAAAACAACCCATCACCCTTGCGTAGAACATTGGCTTTGTGCACTGCGACTACTCTAAGCTTGTTGTTACGCATCATAGCCATCTTGAAGGCATATTCTGCGATCCTCCTACTGGCCTGCTCTGATGTAACTCTAAGTGCCACTACTGTGTTTTCGTCTGTATTGAACTCCCATCCAAGGTAGACGTCCTCTGTGTTTTCCCTTACTGTGACAAGGTCGACGTTGCTTGAGATGCTTGGAATATTTGGGTACGACTTGGCCGGCCTGACATTTGCATAAAGGTCAAACATCCTACGGAGAACAATTATCACATCGGCCGCAGTCTCGCCAACTGGACCCTTCAGGCACGCCTGCGACTTCTTGATAGTGTCTATCGCTGATTCCGGCAATGCTTTGCCAAACTTGGCAAGCGCACCGTCTCCGGACTCGACTTCATGTATGTCAAATCTTGTTTGGGAATTGTCGTTTATTGTTTCAAGGATCTTTTTTGCTGTCGCTGTCTGCTCTGGCCCAATGCCATCTCCCTTGATAAGGGAAATATCATATCTTGCCAATTGGATATCCCATGTTGGAGGAGCAGTATCTAGCTTTTGGAGTAGAGGACCCTTCTTAGCAGCACTTTGTTGATTGCGTCCATCATTGCTTGCACGGATGCGACGACGATGTCTTCGCCCGACTGGCGCGCAGACACGACGTTCCCATCCTTGTCCTCGACCTTGACTGTAACTTCTGCAAGTGCGTCAGAGCCTCCTGTTATCGAGTCAAGCCTATATTCTCTTATCTTGACATTTGCCATCTCACCAGATATCTTTTGTATCGCCTTTAGCGCTGCGTCGACCGGACCAACACCAATGTCTGATGCAATGAAATCCTTGCCGTTGGCATTGAGCCTTACCACGGCGGTCGGTATGATGTTCATTCCAGTGACGATATGAAAGTCATAGAGCCTGAACTTTTCTTCAAATTTGTTGTTATCCATTATCCCACCAGCTATTGACAATAGTTCCGATGTAGTAATGGGCTTGCCATTGTCTGCTATGTTCTTTTGCTTCTCTACTATGATGTGAAGCTGCTCGTCAGTGGGCTTGATACCGAACTCTTCAAGCATTGCCTTGATGCCATGTGCGCCAGCATGCTTGCCAGCTTGGAGCCACCTTTTCCTGCCAACAAGCTCGGGGCTTATCGGCTCGTAGGTGAGTGGGTTATTGATGATGCCGTGAGTGTGAATTCCGGATTCGTGGCCAAAAGCATTTTCACCAATTATCGCCTTGTTTGGCTGGACGATTATGCCCATGGTGTTTGAGACGAACTTAGAAGTTTCATAGAGCAACTGCGTCTTGATGTTGTGCTTTTTGCCATACAAGCACTGGAGTGCCATTACAAATTCTTCAAGCGATGCGTTGCCGGCGCGCTCACCAAGACCGTTTATTGTGACGTGCGCGCATGCAGCGCCAGCGCTTACACCTGCTATCGAGTTAGCAACTGCAAAGCCAAAATCGTCGTGGCAGTGGACGCTTATTGGAAGCCTTGTAGCTTGCTTGACCTCTTTTACAAGATCAGCAATGTACTGCGGAGTTGCATAGCCTACAGTATCGGGTATGTCAACTCTGTCGGCGCCCGCATCTGCCACCTCCTTGAACACCTTAAGCATGAACTGCCTATCAGATCTTGTTGCATCCTCAGCTGAAAACTCTACTTGCAAGCCGTGTTTTTTAGCGTACTCGACTGCATTGATCGCTCTCTCTAAGACCTGCTGACGCGTCATCTTCAACTTATACTTCATGTGAATGTCAGAAGTCGCTATGAAAGTGTGAATGTACTTCAAGTCACATTTGATAGCACTGTTAATGTCGATCTCGCTTGCGCGAGTAAGGCCAAAAATTTCGGCCTTCAATCCTTGCTTTACTATCGCCTTGATCGCCTGCATCTCACCATGAGAGACTATTGGAAATCCTGCCTCTATTGCATCGACCCCAAGTTCCTCCAGCCTGATCGCAATCTGGATCTTCTGGTCTGGTGTTATCGTCACGCCAGGCGTCTGCTCGCCGTCCCTGAGAGTAGTATCAAAGATCTTGACGCTTTCGGCGTTATTCAATATTTTTTCAGACGTATTCAACTCTCCACACCACCTCTAGGAAGGGCTGAAACTCCGGTTCTTGACAACTGCGCAATTCCATAATGTTCGACTAGATTCTTAAATGCATCTATCTTATCAGGTGTGCCTGTTATCTCGACTGTTATCGTCTCCTTGCCGATGTCTAAGATATTGCCTCGAAATATAGTGGCATAGTTGACTATCTCACTTCTTGTTGTTGGATCAACTGCCTTGATCTTGATAAGTGCAAGCTCGCGATACACAGTCTTGTCCGTGTCGAGCACCTTTACTTCTATCACATCTATAAGCTTGCGCAATTGCTTTACCAACTGGTCAAGTGTCTTTTCGTCGCTGTTAGTGGTTATAGTCATTCTAGAAAGGTCCTGTTGTTCAGTCGAACCCACAGTGATGCTTTCGATGTTAAAACTGCGCGCTCTGAAGAGGTTGGTGACTCTGAAGAGTACACCCGGTTTGTTTTCGACAAGGGCAGACACAATGTGCCATGATTCTTTCTGGACGGTAGTTGCAAACAATTTTCTATCACGCTCCTACAATCATGTCTTTGAGGCCGGTGCCGGGTGCTACAAATGGGTAGACGTCTTCGTCAGGATCAATGGGGATGTCTATTACCGTTGCTACATCAGATTTGAGCGCCGCTTTGATAGCTTTCTCAAGCTCGTGCATCGACTCCGCTCTTATGCCCTGAGCGCCATATGCGTCGGCTATCTTGACATAGTCGGGGCAATTGTGCTGATGTACTCCACTGTAGCGTCTGTTGTAAAATGTGCGCTGCCACTGGGCCACCATTCCAAGCATGTAGTTGTTCATGAGGAATACTATTACTGGGAGCTTGTCAAGCACCGACACCGCAAGTGAGTTTTCAGTCATGTTAAAGGATCCGTCACCAGCGATATCGACAACAGGAACGTTCGGTCTGGCAGCCTTGGCACCTATTGAAGCTGGAAATCCAAAGCCCATTGTCCCAAGGCCGGTAGAGCTGAAGAACGTGCCAGGTGCTATCACATCGAAGTGCAGAGATGCCCACATCTGGCACTGGCCCACTTCTGTGGTGACTATCGCATTGGCTGGTAACAACTCGCGCAATTTCTTGAGCGATTTTCTCGCCGTTATCTCCCTGGGGTAGTCCTTGAGGGTTTCAGCGTAATACTGTATAAGCTCTTTTCTACGCTTTAGCCACGGGTTATCTGAGTCTTTTTTAATCATTCTCTTTGAGAACATCTTAACAAGCGTGCGGAGCGAGGACTTCACATCGCCTACCAGCGCAACGTCTACTGACTTGTTCTTTCCGATCTCTGCCGGGTCAATATCCATGTGGATTATGCTCATACCCTTACCAAACTCGTCAAACTTGCCGACAGATCTGTCCGAAAATCTTGCACCTACAGCCACGATGCAGTCTGCCTCTACGATTATCTTGTTGGCTTCTGCGTGGCCATGCATCCCTATCGGTCCCATGGCAAGCGGATGGTTCTCAGGGAATGCGCCCTTGCCCTTGAACGTAGTCACAACCGGTATCTTGACAAGCTCTGCAAGAGCCTGGAGTTCAGAAAAAGCTCCTGAGAGGATTACGCCGCCACCTGCCATTATTATCGGCCGCTCGGCGTTAAGTAAGAGCTCGACTGCCCTGACCATCTCTGAGAGGTCTGCATCTACATTTGGATTATAGCCTCTAACCTTGATAAGCTCTGGAAACTTCATATCGGCTGTTGCCTGTTGTACGTCCTTAGGAATATCAACAAGCACTGGGCCGGGCCTGCCGCTCTCTGCAATGTAGACCGCCTTTTTGATCATCTCTGGAATTTCTACGGGAGCCTGTGGTTGGAATGAGTATTTTGTGCAGGGGTTTGCCACTCCAATAATATCTGTCTCTTGGAAGGCGTCCTTGCCTATCATGGCAAGCGGGACCTGACCAGTTACGGCTACAATCGGAGAAGAATCAGCATACGCAGTAGCAATGCCTGTAATGAGATTTGTGGCACCCGGACCTGAGGTTGCAAAGCAGACACCTGCTTTTCTCTTTATTCTGGCGTAGCCGTCAGCCATATGAGCAGCCGATTGTTCGTGCCTTACCAAGATGTGTCTAAAGTTTGCATCTACCAAGGCATCGTATATTGGCAGGTTTGCTCCTCCAGGAAGTCCAAAGACTACGTCTACGCCCTCCTTCTCAAGGGCTTGGATCAACGCTTTTGCGCCTGTCATTTCAACCAATTTTATCTCTCACCGAATTATTTGCATAAGCCGTGCTTGCTAAAGCACGAGTTTGCCCTAGGCAATCCTCAGCAGAACCAGAACATGAATGTTTTGTCCATAACAATATCCGCCGTCAGCTCGAGGCATTTTTTGTTTATTGGAGGGAAATTATTTATAAAGTTTATGGGAAATATATGATAATATCCACTCAAGAGATATTATATATCTCAAACAATGAAAACGCAATTTTTACCTCATCTTCAACACTTTTGTTTTTATGATTATTATTGTAAAGTGCAGTCGATGGTTCATCACCGACTACCTAGTTCCGTTTCCCATGTGTGTCGATATGCTTTATTCGTGAAGCAGAGCTTTACATATACACCTGTACCCATAAGTTAGTGGTTTCTTAAGGCGACAGTTTGTAAATCCTTCCGTTCAAATAACAGTTAGCAGAGATACCACTGTTCCTTTTCATACAAGTCATAACAAAAGCACCACAGTTGCCGCGGATATATCAATCCCCATATTGCCAATTTTCTGGCATAATCAGTTCTTCTGGTCTCATCTAGTCGTAGATTGAGTAACAATATGGTCGAAGCGATAAAAGGGATTATTGCTGATGCAATCATTGTCCTATCTAGCAACGGCAACGAAGAAGTTCTTGATAGAGAGGCAAGGGAAAGAAGAATAAGAACACCAGAAATCATTGTTGCATTTGCTTGAATTAGATCGTTGTCATCAAAAACCATTTAATCTCAATTAGCTAGCTAGTAGTGACTAAGAACGTAAGACAAATAAAAAAGTAAGGATCCTTCGTATTGCTCTTCCTTATCCCTTGGTTATCCCTGTCCCGCTTGAAGTAACGGAATGTAACATTGCATATCATCTAACGTCATACCAAAGTCGCACTTTATTTCCACGTCCTGGCCTTGTGATGTATTATTCTCTGCTTCGCTAATGACTCTCCTAAGTTCGTTTGTGATCCTTTCAGTTATCATCTCCGGGGTTGCAAATGGGTTCGGAAGAGTGGCTTCTGCGCCACTTGTCGAAGTGGTATTGCCTACCATTACATATCCTATTGTTGAAGAAGAATTGAAATCAGATGTGATGGTGGATATGATTAGACTTTCTGCTGACCTTATAGCACTTCTTTCTCCTGCAACTCTATAAGTTGTATCAAAGCTGCCGACATTGGATTAGCCACCAGATATGACATAGGAGTTTGTGCCGTCTTTGGTTATGTGAATAGTAGATTGTTGCCCCGCTGGCGACGTTGTTGCATCGGTCGTCGTCGCAGTGTTATTACCAACTTGCTCAGGGGGGGCAAGGAATGTAGCAAAGACCATCTCGTTCGGAAATGCTGTTGTTGTGGCTATTGAAATTACTATTGCTGTTATTACCGCTGTGACGTATAGTTTTGTTATGGTCATTTGAATTGACCCTGTACATAATATATTTAATAGTATGGTCTGAAAATTCGGAACTTGTTAAAGTAAAAAGCTTAAAGCGGACAATTTTTCATTGTTAGCACCCAAAATGGTTAATTTTTTGTTGCAGCCACCTTGGAACGAGATTTGAATCATCTGAGCCTCACTGCAAAATGGGTAAAAGAGTTAGAGTTTTGTGGAATACATAATTCTTGACTACTTCTTCCTAAATACTCTAAAAATTATGTGTGATTACAGATGCTGGCTATGAGATGTCTTTAAAGAATGTGATTTCTAAGAATTGAGGTAAGCTATACAGTGAAGATCAGAGCTTCATCCTGAATCAATCTGGCACAATCATTTTGTTTGTCAGGCTTGGCAATGTCGAACAGTGTGACAAAAATTCATGAGTAATAGACATTACGTGGCAGTCTCTTGGTGAGGAGCGAAAAGACGATAATAAGGCGACATCAGCCAAATATCAACCAACGAATCTGAAATAGTAGCACAGTATAACTGGCATTCCATTATCAATGACACTGTATAACTATGTATCTGATGCTATGTCATTCAGACTAGCTACGAGCTTTGGAGAAGACGGCTCAGAAGTTGTATGTATAATACTGATGATGCCAGAAGAGGATGTGAAAGTGGATCCGAATCTGTTACAGCTGATGACCACCACAAGCCCACTTTTTTCAAACCTGCTTTTTACATGTTTGCAGCAGGAGTCAGCTGGTGCTTCGCAACAAGTTCTACCAAGTCAAATTGTGCATGTAAATCTCTCCTTGCCTCCCATTCATCCGATGGATTAGGTCTAAAGTAATAAGATGCTTATTAGCCGATTGTGATCTTATGCAGAGTAATTCGAATAGCACTATAATTAAAAATCATTTGTCAACTGGGGATGATAATAGATGTGATTATTCCTTAGCTCGCTAACTTCTGTGAATGTGATAAAAACAGCCCTTATCCAGTGTATCCTTAGACTTAGGGAAGATGCAAAAAGGTAAGAGATAAAGATATGGTAAGAGGATATAATGGCTGATACTAACATATATGGCGGAGAGAAAAAATACAGGTCAAGAGAAGGAAAACAACCATACCAAAATAAAGGCTGCAGGACCTGATGAACAGTACTTGGACCTTACAAGTGGAAAAGAACCATACGACCTAACACCAAGGCAACAGACGTGCGATGTTTGTGGCTTGACAGCTCGCAATAAAGAGGAATTACAAGATCATATTAATCATGCACATCCACATATACCTGATGTAAAATAGACTCTATATTATCTATGCTCTATGATCACATATTCAAGAACTAGAGCTTAACATAGAAACATATAATGTGCAAACAGACTATACAATAGAGGTTTATCTATAATAATAAGTGCAGCATTTGAATATCTTTCCATACGAATGCTGGTTGGTTCTGCACCATAGGGCATGATTCCAAACTTACTCATTATCTGTACTTTCTTGTGATAGTATGTCTTTTCTTTTCAGAACCGACATTGTTCTAAAGCCATGTGCAAGCAAGCATGCATTGACCTGACTTTACTTATGGAGTAGCTCTTGCAGCCAGATTTTCTATATTCTTGAATACATAATGATTGCCGTCAGTAATTGGATAATCTGGAAAGTCCAATAGTACTTGAGCTAGCATGTGTAAATCTGTCATCTTTGTCATTATCCTGGAAAAATGGAGGCTATAGCTCATTTCCCCCTCCCGCACCATTTGCATTATGATTCCCCATAATCATCAATCTATCTCGAGCGTTGTGGTGTGCAATGTAACAAATTAAAAATCTCCATAAGAGTATTCCATTTAGAACATTTCTAAAATATTTAATTCTCTTATAATATAAGCAGGCTCCTGTAGATTACGGAAATCGTAAAGCTATAAGAATTTCTAATCCCTATTATTAATGAATATAATTGGCATCTACAGAATCCCTTAAAGTAAGAAACTTTATTTACAAATATTTTCAGCTCGCCCAGAGCAAGGAGATACAAAAGATAGAGGAATTTCTTGATTCGCGCTTTACAAAATTTGGCGATACGCCACCCTACGATAGGCGTGACTTTGAAAGGGCACTCATGCTTGAACAATTACATTTTGCCAGCCTCTCTGACTATGATTTCAAGATTGAAAATTTGAACACTGAGCTAATGGGCGATGTTGCACTTGCTACTTTTTTGCTTGAAGTTACTGGCATGATAATCGACGACTATAGCTTCCGTGGTGCATCGGTCAACAACAAGTCTAGGGTAACGATTGTCCTGCAAAAAGACAAAAAGGACCAGTGGAAGATGGTTCACCAGCATTTATCTAAACTTGCAGGCTAGTCAAAAGGTACCGAGTGGTTGACCGTCGTCCTAATAACCTTCTGCGCTTCCTTCTGGCTTGACATGTCCTTCTCCTTTTCCTCTAAAAATATGCCGTATGCTTTTTTGGCGTCGGCGTTCTTGTGGACTATTGCCTGCACCGCTTTTATCATTGCTACAGGCCAGTCTGACTGCCAGATGTTTCTTCCCATGTCCACGCCTGCAGCACCGTGTGTTATTGCATCGTGCGCAAGCTTCAGCGCCTCTGGCTCGGGGAGTTTTTTGCCACCTGCAATTATAAGAGGAACAGGACACCCTTCTACTACTTCCTCAAAATTGTCGCAATAGTACGTCTTCGCTATATGTGCACCCAGTTCTGCAGCAACTCTACATGCAAGTCCAAGGTAACGTGCATCGCGTCCCATATCCTTGCCGACTGCAGTAACAGCAAGGACAGGTATTCCATACTTTTCGCCTTCGTCTACCATCTTTGCTAGATTGGCGAGCGTTTGGTGTTCATACTTACTGCCTACAAATATTGATAGTGCAAGGCATGACACATTGAGCCTGATCGCCTCTTCAATCGAAGTCGTAATTGTTTCTTTTGAAAGGTCTTCGCCAATGATGCTGGTTGCGCCAGAAACGCGGAGCACTATTGGAACGTCGCAATTGGGGTCAACTGATGTCCTCAGGATGCCTCTGGTAAGCATGAGCGAGTCCGCGTAGGGTAAGAGTGGCTTTATAGCTCTGCTTGGGACCTCAAGACGCTCCGTCGGCCCAAGAAAGTAGCCGTGGTCAACTGCAAGCATAAGGCAACGGCCGTCTTCGGGATGAATTATCTTAGCTAGTCTGTTTTGCATTCCCCAGTTCATGGTCGATCAGCTCAGACATGTGATTTTTATTATATATAGTTTCATTAGTCTGTGGTTATGATCACCTTCATGGCATTATTGGCCTCGTGAGCGCATTTTACTGCCTCTGCAGCTTTGCTGATGTGAAACCTATGAGTAATGAGGGATCCTACATCGACACGACCTTCTGCTATCAGTTTCAGCGCTTGGTTTGTTTCAATTTCAGACGCTCCATAGCTTGGGATGAGCGAGTGCTCGTGTGAATAGATCTTACTCATGTCGTAGGAGATCTGCGAGCCTTTGGATGGGACGCCAAAGAGCATTATCTTACCGCCTCTCCGAGTGAGGTCAAATGACTGCAATAGTGCCTTCATATTCCCTGTCGCAACAATGCAAATATCCGCAGCCCTTCCACCCGTTTCTAACTTGATATTGTTTGCAAAGTCATGATCAGAAATAGAGTTGAACACCTGCACCCCATATTTCTTGGCAAAGTTCAAACGAAAATCATTGATATCAATGACAAATATCTTGCCAGCCCCAAACGCCAGAGCCAAGAGTACGTGCATCAATCCAGTTGGACCCGCGCCAAGTATCACGACATCGTCTCCCTTTTGAAAGCTGCCACCTCCTCCATGCCTTTATGCAGCATGCAAGCGGTTCAATAAGTGATGCTTCATCAAATGCTACATTGTCCGGCAGTTTTATCAGGCCACCTCTTGACACGTTCCACTCCGGCACTAAGAAATGCTCTGCTAGCCCGCACGGGTTGATGTTGCTCGACTGGTACGCAGGGCACATTGTATAGTCACCATGAAGGCAGTAATGACAAGAGTAGCATGCAACATGGTGATGGATAAAGACACGGTCGCCACGCACAAAACCTTTGACAGATTTGCCGGTTGCTACGACCTCACCTGCAGGCTCGTGACCAAGCCTGCCAGAGGCCATACTATATTCGCCATAGATCTTTTCCAGATCCGACCCACACAGCCCACATGCCGCGCATTTTGACAAGAACATCACCAGTGCTAGCCAGGTCTGGTACCTTGACATCATCGACAGAAACCGCGCTGGTGCCCTTTACAAAGACTGCTTTCATCTTTTTATCCTCCATTTCTGCCAAATATAATAGAATCTGTTAAAAACCTTTAAATAATAAAAAAAAGATTTCATGTGCATCGCTAAATGCTGCTCCCTTCAGAGATCGAAGCAAAGTCGCTTATTCCCGCGGTCAGGGCTATTCTTGCAAAGAAGCTTATCGGAGAATATTCCCTCAAGGAAGAAGATGTTGCCAAGGATCTTGGCATTACGCAGGCCGCAGTCAGCAACTATGTGAGGGGAACAAGAGGCGATATAGAGCTCATTTCAAAGCTTGAATCCGTTAGAGAGGTCATGCGTATGATAGATGATATTGCTAAGGATCTCTCTACAAACAAAGCCTACACTCCAAGTACGCTTGCCAAATTCGTGGGTCTGTGCAACTACATGAGGTATACACTCATTATATGCGACGTTCACCACAGCATTGAGTCAAACATTGATGAGCAGATCTGCGAACAGTGCAGAGGTACGCTGGTTCGTGAACATTAGCCTTAGCATTATTCTACCTAAATCATGATTGAAGAATTTAATAATACTTACGGAGTGTTATATTATAGATATATGACGGGAGGCGGAGGAAAACAATGGATCAACGGAGAAACCATCGCAGGCATTGCTCTAGTGATTTTGGCGCTTTTGTTCATCTGGGCAGCGACTATGAACGCCGTCTGGGCTAGCATACTTTTGGCTGACTACGTCATCTTGGCAATTGGCGTGGGCTTCATTGTGCTGGGTATAATAACCATGTATAGGATAAACCGTCCCCCCTCAGAAGAAGGACATACCCATGGCTACTAGTGTGTGCACATGTAATGTTTAAAACATCGATCGGTTTCATGCAATACTATGCCTGATGCGTCTGACGACGTCCTGACAACATTTGCCAATACAGAAAAGACTTTCTTCGAGCTTGCAAGTGAGCAGAGACTAGCGATAGTATTCCAGCTTAATAACAAAAGTGCCAAGATATCGCAACTTGCCAAGGATCTCGGCATTACCATGCAGGAGGTCCATCGCAATGTAAGTCGCCTGCAGGATGCAGGCCTAATCGAAAAAGACCCTGAGGGTATATTTTCGCTTACCACTTTTGGCAACACTATAATCAAGCAGATCCCGACGTTTAACTACCTCTCAAAATACAAAGAGTATTTTTCCGAGCATGTATTGGGTGAGCTCCCAATCAAATTCATCATGAGATTGGGGGCGCTTGATAGATGTGAGTTCCTCAAGGGCATCGTGGCAATACTTGAGCGTTGGAAGGACATTTATCGACAGGCTGACCAATACATCTACGAAATTGTGCCGCAGGTACCAATCGACCTAATCGAGCCGGTGGTGACTAGAGTAAAGGAAAAGGCCGTAAAATATAGCTATGTATTTCCAAAGAACGTTATCATCCCAAGAGGGAGAAAGGAACTTTTGAAGAAGCTTGGTCACAATGAACTCTTGAGCAAAGGGGCAATAGAAAGAAGAATGGTGGAAAGCGTGCAGGTTGCAGTGATACTGAACGAAAAACAGGCCTCAGTACTTTTCCCAACACAAAAGGGGGAGACTGACATGAACATGATGTTCTTCAGCCCAGACTCCATCTTCCACGAGTGGTGCCTTGACTACTTTCGCTACCGGTGGTACGGCTCTGATATCTTTGACGAAAGCAGGCTAAAAGAAATTTAAATTCTGATCTGGCTACTTTAGCCACTCTAAAGAAATATCTTGGTATGTACCACTTGGGAGTATGCGTCTTATTGAAATTGGGAGCGCCTTCTGCTGTAGTTCCTCAACTGCAACCGCAATCGAGGTAGTAGCATTTTCAGGCACCTTGACAAGGGGAGGTGCTCCAAGTGACAGCTGAAGTGATCTCGCACCCGTTATCCTTGCTCTCTCAAACCGTGTGAGCCACGCAGGACCAATCAGCACCTTGTTGTCTTGAGCATCGATCTCTTTCAACTCGTATTCAAATTCTGCATAAATAACCACCTCTTCTGCCCTACGCGACGATTTCTTGGCGGTGCCTTCTTGTTCTCCTTCCTGCTTTTCATTTAGCTTAACTTTTCTGTTTGAAGTGCTAGTCTTCTTCTTGGCCGTTTTAGCAGTAGTAGGCTTTTTTGGTGCGGCATGTCTTTTGGAAGAATGTTTGACTACCAAGAATAATCCAAAGGATAATGGATATCTAATTAAATGTTTTGCCTTAATTTTTGAAAACTCACACTGGAGCTATATTATATGATTAAGAAGATAGGCATCTTATATTTATATTTTCACTATATATTTTGGTACTGTCAGGATTCTTCCCCTAAACCTGCCATTTGCTCCCGCATTATTCTTTCTTGCTGTCTTGGCCAGCTTTCTACCCTCCCTGTGTTTCTTTTGTCCTTATATGACAATTGATAGCAATCATCTGTTTGTAATAACATGCGAAACATTTTCATTATATTCTAGTCAATTGGCAGTAATAATGATGCAGCCAGGAAGCGCTGGGTCAGTATCTAGATCAAAGATTGCAATCGAGATAGAAGAAAAAGGCTCTGCATTGGCTGAGCTTGTGCGTCACCTTGCCCCTCAGACTGCTGGAGCCGTACTAAAAAGTCTTCCACTGCAAGACAGAGTGCACAGATATGCAGACAAATTTGTATATATTGAAACTAGGCTTATGATCGGAGCAGAAAAACAAAAAACGCAATTTCACCGGGGTGATATCGCTTACCTTACTTCAACTAGCTCCATTTGTGTCTTCGTACAGGATGCTAAAGTCCAGCCAATGAATTCAATAGGTATAGTCACATCTAACCTTGAGGTTATTGAGTCAAGTCGGCCCGGGGAAGTAATGATAGTTAAAGAATCTAGCGTCTGATCATCTGGTAGACCTTATGGCCGCTGTAGCCGCCTTCCGCCTTAACGATACCCTTTGCTTCCAGTGACTTGATGAAAGCATTTGCTATTGAAATTTTGACACCGACGTTCCTTGCCACACCTTGGATTGTTATTGCCTTCATGCCTTGGATCGCCTTCATACCCTGGGATTCGTCAATCGTCACAGCAAGTTTTTGCTTCTGCTGAGGCTTGGAGCCTGATTTCTTCTCCGCAGCAGACTTGAACTCGGCCTGTCCTGGCCCTGACTGCGTATTCTTGTCCGAAGCACCAGCTGGCTTCTTCTTATTGCCTCCCATTATTTTACTTACTTGGTTGGTGCCTCTAATAACCGTTAGCTTGACTTGCCATAATTGCATGATTTTGGCTACTTCTGCTTTCATTGCATATGCTTTCAATCAGTCGCAGCTGCTGCTTCTTCATCACTTGCTACGGCATCTATATGTTCTGATAACCTCTTGCTTTTCAGAAGAAGATTATAGTCCTTGTTGTAGAGTATCTGGCTGCTGTTTGATAATCTTTAATTATTTTTCTTCTTTTGTAAACTTTAGCAGCAGTTATCACTGTTCTGTCTGCGTCTTGCAGAACTGAAGTGTGATGTCCAGCCAAGACCTTGTGTGTGGTTGATCTGCTGCTCTGCAGGATCATCGCTGATCACATATCATAGATTAATATTCATTCAAAGCGTACAGAGTTGGAGCCCTTTGAATTTTAATTCCTTGGTAGAGACTTTTGAGCAGATGGAACAAACCTCAAGCAGAATTGCCCTTACCGGACACCTTGTTGCGCTTCTCAAAAAGACGCCCGCCAATATTATTGACAAGGTAACTTATCTAATTCAAGGCAAACTCTACCCAGACTATGAGGGAATAGAGATGGGCATCGCAGAAAAAATGGTTCTCAGGGCAATTGCAAGCTCGTCTGGAAAAGACATATCGGAAATAGGACGGATATACCAAAAGACAGGCGATCTTGGAGAGGCGACACTGGAAGTCATGAAGTCAAAGAGCCAGTCAACTCTGTATTCAGAGCCTATGACAGTAGAGCGCGTATATTCTACCTTTGACAAAGTTGCACGGACGACCGGCGCTGGCTCGCAGGAGATCAAACTGCGTCTAATAAGCAGTTTGCTAAATGATGCAATGGCTAAAGAAGGGTGCTACATAATCAAGTTCGTCATGGGACAGCTCCGACTCGGCATTGCTGATTACACTGTGCTTGATGCCCTTGCGATCGCCTTCACTGGTGACAAGACAAACAGGCAGGTGCTTGAAAATGCATATAATGTCTCAAGCGACCTTGGCACAGTGGCAAGGTTGCTTGCAACCAAGGGACTCGAAGCAGTCAGCTTGATCAAAATAGCCCTCTTCAAACCTATCAGGCCGATGCTTGCAGAGCGCGTTAGGACAGCAGAAGAGGCACTTGAGCGCATGGGAAGCAGTGCAGCGGTAGAATATAAATTGGATGGTGAGCGCGTACAAGTCCACAAGGGCAAGGACAAAGTAGAATTGTTTTCAAGAAGACTTGAAAAGATTACGAGCCACTATCCAGATGTTGCCAACGCACTAAGGGCCATAAAAGCGGAAGTGATATTGGAGGGCGAGGTGGTAGCCGTAAACGTAGAGACAGAGGAATTTCTTCCCTTTCAGGAACTGATGCACCGGCGGCGCAAATATGGTGTAGAGGAGGCGATGGAGAATTATCCCGTCGTCATGAACTTTTTTGATGTACTCTACTTCGACGGCAAGAGCAAGACAGAAATGGCATACATGGAAAGGAGAAAGCTGCTCAAGAAAATAATCGATAGGATTCAAAATAATAAATTAAGCTTGATCAAGCAGACTATTGCAACTGAGCCATATGAGATCGATAGGTTCATGGCAGCTGCGATTGAGAATGGCTGCGAGGGCGTCATGATAAAGCATCTCTCAAGCACATACCGTGCGGGTGCAAGAGAATATGCATGGGTCAAGCTCAAACGCGAATACACAAGCGGTCTTGTGGATACACTTGATCTTGTCATTGTTGGCGCACTGCATGGCCGCGGAAGGCGCGTAGGCAAATATGGAGCGTTACTGTTAGCGGCTTATGATCATAACACTGACATGTTCCGCAGTGTGACCAAGGTGGGGACTGGATTTACCGACTTGCACATTGAGCAATTCTACAAAGAGCTCGAGAAGCACATAGTAAGCCAGCGGCATGCAAGGGTTGATTCCAGCATGGAAATGGACATCTGGTTTGAGCCTAAGATTGTTATTGAAGTCATTGCCTCGGAGATCACGCTTAGCCCATCGCATACGGCCGCCAAGAACACCATTAGGCCGGGCTATGGCCTTGCTCTACGCTTTCCAAAATTCACGGGCAAAATAAGAGACGATAAAAAGCCAGAAGACGCCACTACCATCGACGAGATCGTGGCTGCATACAAAAGACAGTTGAAAGTGGTCGGTCAATCAGGCGTAAAGGTGGAGGTAGAGGAGGAAGATAAAGAACCTTGATGCACCGCACGCTAGCGAGAAGTGAAGCATTGCAGATCGGGCTTGCTTAATATTATTCTAACAATATGTGTAGAAGTTGAATAGGCTTCACCAAACTAAGAAGATCATCTAATTAAGGGCGGTATAAAGAGTCGCCGCCCATCCTTTTCATCCTATCGATCTCTCGTTCAATTGCGCCAGCCATTTCGTCAAGCTCTTCTATCCCTTTGAACCTCTGATATGTGAGCTTTTCAAGCGAAACGAGCAAGCTCTTTGCCGATCTGTATTGGAGCATCTGTGGGTCGTTGATCTCTGCAAACAATCCAATCCCTTGAATGTTGTTTCTTTTGGCATAACCCAGTATCAAACCATTGAAACCCGTTATCAGTGACGAGCCAGGGGTGGTGTTGTAACCTATTTTCACTATTTGGTCTGTTAGCTCTTGCGAGGTAGTTGTGACAAGTGTCATAGGGTCCTTGCCATAGTTTCGGTCTGTGTGGAATGCGCCTAGGGTATAAATTAATTGCACAGAGTGCAACTTGGCAATATTTATGACATCTTGACACAATTCATAAAGCTCGTGGTTGGTCTGAGGCTGCCCTTCACCACCTCCAAAAACCATGACGCTCTTTCCGTAGCGGTATTCCCACCTTTCCTGATGAAAGTCAATATGGCCTCCTTTGTCAACAACGTAATTTGGGTAAGGTGGCAAGACATATCGAAACAACCGGCTATTGAGGCTCTTGTTAATGAAATCGATGGCTATACTGCCAACATTTCCCATGTCTTGCATAGCGGCAATCATTATTGGCTTGCTTACGTCAGGTTC
The DNA here is from genome assembly GCA_963786915.1 of uncultured Nitrososphaeraceae archaeon. Taxonomy (GTDB): domain Archaea; phylum Thermoproteota; class Nitrososphaeria; order Nitrososphaerales; family Nitrososphaeraceae; genus Nitrososphaera. The sequence continues at coordinate 1,125,985 of CAWBAU010000001.1, read as the reverse complement.
CTCAAGATCGACAAATTCCACTGTACTTTCTCTCGACAGCAGACAATAAAAAAGTTAGCAGTTTGATTCCTGCAACGATTAAAAGCCGGCCATTGCGTTATTAATTTACCTTGTCAGAGAGTCCTCCAATATCCGACGACCATAAGGTTGCGATTGAAGGCTGGAAGGCCCGCAAAGACCAACTGCTTAGACAGCGAGAATCAGCAACGAGGTTAAATTACAAGGCGGAAAAAGTGAACCTTTTATCACTTTTGAAGCAAAAGAACAGTTGAAGCTAAAAATATCCTGTGTATATACATTATTGCAGGCGTGGACAGCAAGGTTCTCAGTGTAATATCTCGGCTTAATAGGCAATCAAACCGTGAAAGAAGTGGCAGAGTAGAAGTTGCACCTGATCAAGAGATGCTTGCCATCACAGCCGATACTGGCATATTCTTTTCAGTACTTCTCAAGGCAATCAAGGCAGTGCGCATATTAGAAGTGGGTACATCGGCGGGGTTTTCCACACTGTGGTTCGCAGACGCATTGGGCAAGAATCGCAGCGCAAGAATCATAACGATCGAAATGAACCCGCTAAAAGTAGAACAGGCATTGAAAAATTTCAAAGAGGCGGGTGTTGATAAGATGATAGAGATAAGACAAGGCATCGCTCTTGACCTACTGCACAAGCTTAAAGGCAAGTTTGATTTTGTCTTCCTCGATGCAGACAAAGAGAATATCATAAGATATTTTGATCTTGTACTACCAATGGTAAGAATTGGAGGGATAATTGCGACAGATAACATGCTTTATCCTGACCATTTCCGACCCGCTATGAGAAAGTATGCACGCCATGTGCACAGCAAGCCCAACATCCAGTCAGTCACTGTGCCAATCGGCATGGGAGAAGAGATTACGATCAAATTGCGTAACTAATTGTAAAATTTCTCTTTCAAAGTATAATCGGTCCACACGAAGCAGACCCTTTTTCTGGATCCTTATGTTTCTATAATGAAAAAGGTACGTAAAATTGTGCTGACAGCCAATTCCTGCAAGGCCGTAGTCCTCATCCACAGAAAAACACCCAAGATGCGCTGTGCTGTAAAAGGGGCTTAATTCTTTCGCTTTGATTACTGGCTGGACAGTATCTGCAATGGTAGTAATGATAATGACGATGATGTTGTATCTATAATACGACAGGTGAGAGCAAGAAGAACATCCCATGAACGCATTCAACCTCGGAGAGAAAAGATGTAAGAACTAAAGGCAACAACTACTTCGCTAGTTGATGGGCTAATCAAGCCAGTGAGCCTGGAGCCCGTAATTGAAAAAGTGTGGCAAAAGCTATACTGATGCGATACATTCTGACATTATTCTGGCAGCAAGCATTGCAGTGGTGCCATTGATGTCATAATCTGGAGCAAGTTCCACGATGTCGATAGCTACCACATTCCCGGCACTGACTGCCTTGTTAAGCAGGTAGATGAGATCAGTGGATGACAAACCTCCAGGAGAAGGAACTGATACACCTGGTGCAAATGCTGGGTCTACGCAGTCGAGGTCTACTGAAATGTACACTTTGGATCCGCTTGTTCGCGCCTTTATCATTTGCGCCACCCTTTTTACTCCTAGCTCAGCGATCTCTAGCGGGTTTACGATCCTCAGGTCTACCCTTCTTGCATTTTCAAGCTCTTCCGGCTCAGCAGCCCTCGTGCCTACTAACATGCTTTTTCTAAAGTTCAGCGATTTTGTTGAGTCCGTAAGCACGGAGCCATAATAATTCTTAGTAGAAGAAACAAAGTCAGGATGGGCATCAAAGTACAAAAGTGAGAGTTTTTTCCCTATTGCATTAGACACCGCCTGTATTGTTTCAGTAGTTAGAGAGTGATCTCCACCAATCATGATCGGCAGCTTGCCACGCAAAGCAATGTCAGTCACCATGTGGCGCAGCTTCTGCTTGTTTGGTATGTTGCCGGCATCAAATATGTACTTTCGATCAAAGGTTCCACGCATTGGGCAAGTAGGGATCAGCTTTCCGCCACGTTCAAAAAATTCAGATTCGTTTGAGGCTATTCTCAAGACGTCCGGTGCCCTGCTCGTTCCCTTACGCTTGGCGTGAGAACCGGATTCATCAGGGACACCTATCACAACAACGTCTATGTCTTTGATGCTGTCCGCGTTTGAACGGTGAAGCCTGACCATTATGGCAATCATGTCTAACCTTATTTTTTAACCATAGCAAGCTAGTCACGACCAATAAGATTTTATTGAAAAGGAATGCTGCCTACTCTCACAATATGTCTACCATGAAATACATTCAGCTTGAACCACAGGATGATATTGCAATTCTAAGGATAAATAGACCAGAGGCCCTCAATGCCATGAATGTGGACGTTATATCAGAGCTTTCAAAGATGATTGATATTGTTGCAGTTGATGACAACATTAAAGCAGTAGTGATTACTGGCGCCGGTGAGCGCTCATTCTGTGCAGGCGCAGACATTTCCTACATGGTCAACATTGATCCAATGCAGGCAGAAAGGTATGCCACTTCTGCTCAAGACGTAATAAACAGAATAGACCGTCTGGAAAAGCCAGTCATCGCCGCTGTAAACGGCTTTGCACTGGGCGGCGGCTGCGAGCTTGCAATGGCCTGCGACATAAGGATTGCCTCAAGCAACGCCAAGATGGGGCAGCCCGAGGTGACAATAGGCATACCTCCCGGATGGGGTGGAACACAGCGCCTGATGCGGCTCGTAGGTCCTGCGAAGGCAAAGGAGCTAATATTCACAGGCAAGATGATAATGGCAGATGAGGCCTACCAAATAGGGCTTGTTAACAAAGTAATCAACATAGGACCTGACGATAAACTTCCGCCAGAAACGCCCAAAGGTGACGCAGTAAAGGAAAAGGAGCGGGCGACTGAAATAGCCAAAATACTAAATAAAAAGCTGATGGACGAGTGCATCTCACTTGCAAAGGAGGTAGCGAAGAACAGTTTTGTAGCAGTAAAGGTTAGCAAGAAGCTGATAAACAGAGGAATGGACACGGATCTCGAAACAGGACTTAGGCTTGAGATCTATGGTTGGGCGCTTTGCTTTGCGCATGAAGACAGACAGAAGATGATGTCCGCTTTCCTCAACAAGAGCAAAAAGTAATATCTACTATGCCAAAAGTCGGGCACCACTGCTAGCCCGACAAATGAATGTCGTGCTCTTTACGTCTGTCCCTTCAAATCCTTTGGTCATGGCGGCAGCTACTCTCTTTGCATTTTTGTTTGTTTTCAGAAATGCTATCATTGAAGGCCCAGCACCGCTTATTGTGACTGCAAGCGCGCCTGCAGAAATAGCGTTCTGCTTGACACTGTCGTAGCCGGGTATCAAATGCTTTCTTGCTGACTCGATAATGGTATCGTCTATTCCTCTTGTTATTGTTTCCACATCCTTTAGCGCAAAGCCTGCAACTATTGTGGCTGCTCCAGAAATATTGTAAACAACGTCTTTGAGCGGCACTACTTTTGGTAGGACGCTCCTTGCTTGCTCTGTCTTTTTCTTTGGCACTTCAAGCCATGGAACTGCAACAACAAGGACGAGATCCTTAGGAGGCTCTAGCCTTATGAACTGCGGCCTGTCGCTGGCAATACGGCATATCACAAAGCCACCCAGCAAAGAAGCTGAGACGTTATCATAGTGCTTTGTGCCGGCGCTTGCGACCTCGCCTTCTGCGGCATATTCTACAAGCCTGTTCTTATCAATCTTCAAGCCATAAAGCGCGTTGAATGCCATCGCAGCAGCTGCTGCTGAAGCAGCGCTGCTGCCAACGCCATAGCCCGCCGGCACACCTTTTGTAACCTCGATCTCTGTGTTATCCCTGATTTCAAAATCCTGCATCATCTTTTTTACTACAAGGCCAGCCGAGTTTGATTCAGGCATTGATGGAATCGCCTGATCGCTGTTCTTGATAGTTATTCTTCCGCCGCCAGCAGACGATGTCCTGCTTACCTTGACTTTGTCCTCAAGCGCATCAAGTGCAAGGCCAAACACGTCGTATCCTGGGCCAAGGTTTGCAGTTGAGCATGGGGCAGCGGCACTACGTGATTTCCAAGTCACGCTAAATGTCCTCCCCCTGGTTAAGGGTTCGGGCAAGGGCGGCAGCTAGGTTGACCATACCACTCATCGTGATGCTAGAAACAGCTATGAGACTTTGCGCGAAGCCACCTTTGCTTATGCTGCCGCGCCAGATCTTTGGTTAAGAGAGAATACTCTGCATCCTTTTCACTGTTGAGGACATGTTCAAGCGCCATGCTTGAGCCCGCCCAGTCCATGATATCCTTTAATTTGTCTATGACAAGATCACGCTTGGTAAGCACGTTTATTTGAGCCATGTTCAATCGCAGCTTGACAGATAACGCAAGGAGTGATATAGACACAAAGTTGATCGGGGATGACACTAACATTCCATCGAAGGCAAATATCGTCGCCTTGTTGTCTGCATGCAGGTTTACAGCAAAATATGGACCACTTGCTCGGAATGCAAATAGCTCTATCTGGCCAGGCGTGTCCACTATCAGGTAGTCCGGGTTCAGCTCATCCACCTCCTTCTGGATCTCCTCCAATTTTGTTGCAATCATGTCACTTGCCATTATAAGTGAACCATTAGGGCCAAGTCCGTAGCTCTCCATCAAAGTGGCAATGTCAACATAATTGCGGACATCAACATCTGGCTCATAAGGGAGGTTGATTGCTCCCGGGTCAAGGTTGAGCGTAACCGGGTAAGCACTATTATCCCTGTACCATTGAAGTAGTCTGGAGGTAAGGAGCGATTTACCAGACCCTGCAGTTCCTGTGATAAATATCGCCTTCATTGCCATCAGGGAAACATGGTGGTGATGTATATCTACTTTTTATAAAGTGAGAGCGAGTGTATAATGCCATCTGGCAGTACTTAGATAATTACTTTATTAAAAATCGCTTCAAAGTTTATAATAATTTGCACCTGTGCAACCAATTTTTCGTTCTTCTTTCTACCTTCTTCTCTCTATCATGGAAATTCTTTTATTCATTGTATTCGAACTTCAATGAGAGATATGATGAATAATCTCAACTACAATAGAAAGATGCATAATTCCATAGTAACATCAGTAACAACAAAAGCAACAAACGGGGGAATAAGAGATAGAGGAGGTCCTAAAAAGAAATGACAACATCCCATAGACTATCATCATCATCGTTAACAGGAAAAGCATCAGTACTGACGCTGTCTGCTGATGATGGTTGGAGGCATTTTGTTTGCAGCGCCGTCCTCAGCAATGGCTCAACAAACAACAACAACAACAGCACCAACAACAACACCACCATTAACGCCAGAAGAGCAACAGCAGCAAGAAAGGCTCCAAAATACAATAGCGGCCACAACTCGAAACTTAGAACAGGGACAGAAAGAGGTAGACGGAATTGTCTATACACCAAGATGGTCAAATCCTCTCTGGGTGCAACCTGACTCCTTATCTATACTCTTTGCATACTGTCTGCCTGGCGAGTTTGCAGACTCTGGACAAGAGATCCTTGGTGGCTCTGAAATGGAAGTCTTGGAGTCTTATTCATTAGCTGTAACCAATGACCTTACAGGATGGCTCATGGTCGTAGAAAATGAGGATGAAAATGTCAGGCTCCCAGCTGCAGTAGGTGTAATCTGCGCATCAGACCTAAATGATGCTGAGACGCGCGTTTTAAGTCCACAGGAAGAGACAGAGATAAACAACATAATCCAGCAGTTTATCACCATACGGACTACGCAGATAACCAACATTACGCAGGTCATTAACATCATAAACAATGTCACAACAAACGGAACAGGAACACCACCAACTAATGACACAGGAGGTAATGACACTGGAGGACCAACACCACCAACAACTAATGACACTGGAGGACCAACACCACCAACAACTAATGACACTGGAGGACCAACACCACCAACAACTAATGACACTGGAGGACCAACACCACCAACAACTAATGACACTGGAGGACCAACACCACCAACAACAGGAGGAGGGGCTGAACCACCAACAACAGGAGGAGGGGCTGAACCACCAACAACAGGAGGAGGGGCTGAACCACCAACAACAGGAGGAGGGGCTGAACCACCAACAACAGGAGGAGGGGCTGAACCACCAACAACAGGAGGAGGGGCTGAACCACCAACAACAGGAGGAGGGGCTGAACCACCAACAACTATTGACACATTAGGACAGTAAGCCTAATCGACTAGGAGTGGGGGCGGTAAAGCCCTCTTTTTCTTTATTTTCTATTAGAATGAATGAAAAGGCAGAGTAAGTGAAAAAGTAATAATAAATCCACGATCTGATCGCAAAACAGAAAGGCAAGTGTTTAGACGTAGTGTCAGCTTGAGTTTTGTATCCTCCACCAAATTGGATCAAGTGAATCTGTACTAAGAGTATCCACTGATGCAGGACAGATAGACAGACATTTGATCCTGTAGTGATGTTTAGTACCAATGGAACTATAAGTACGGCTACAACTAATCTATCATTCTTCAATTCTCTTTCCAAAACCTTTATCTCGCTGCTGTTGGTGTGGAACGAGAACAAAACAGATGATAACAAAGAAGAAAAATACTCATCCTCAACATCATTAGCAGCAGCATTGCGTTGGCAGCGATAATAACAACAACAGCAGCATCATTCGTTATTACATCAAACATGGCACTCCAACAACAGCGACCACAACAACCAACAACACTACGACAACATCATTACCATCAGGGATAGAGCTATCGTCGCAACCGGTCTATCAATAACAGGAAGGACTTGAAAGCCAGAGACCTATAAACCAGACTCATTTTGAGGTAATCGTGTCTAGAAATGGAACACTAACTTTGCCAAATGATACGGACACTATCAGATAACTAACACTAAAACTGGAATAGTATCAATGGTGGAGGGAGCTTTTGCTGGAAAAGAAATCTTGACCACAGAAGATGGAAGCAAGAATGCAACCGCAACAAGTCTATCAATTACTGCGATTTAACATGAAAAACAGCGTGGGTAGAGCTATAGTAAAAGTATACATTCATACAGATTCTACTGGCAGGCTAGCACCGCTTGAGGGTATGATACCGACAGGCATTGACGAATTATACGAGATGGAAGCGGCATGCTCACCTTGTGGGAATGGCAAAGCGGGATACCATTACCCTCTATTATTACTGGAGGACCTCCTCTAATGAAAACAACAACGACAAATGCTACTGCTGATACCCATGCAACAGCAGCATCTGAGGAAGAAGGAGAACAACAACAAACAACTATAATGCCAGCATCGCTACTGAAATAATAATAACAAAGATAATGGAGCTGGCAATTAGTGGTTTTTGCTTGCCTATCTCTTTTTCTTTTTTGGCTTATTTGTTCTTATCTCTCTGTCAGTACAATATAGCAGTAGCACTTGTCATAGTATAATACGTTACCAAACTGATTGAATGCTATTACAATACGAATAATGGCAAAAATGATGATGGCTGCTGATTACTTTTGCTAAGGATTGACTGACTGATTGCTATTTTGGTGTAATGTGGGTATGTAGGTATGTATCCATTACATCTCACAATGTATCCACTTTATAGACCTAACAAACCAGGTTTGTATTAAAATTGTGCGCAAATAGGCTAAGGATTATACATCCCTTATTATAGTACCTATGTTGTATCAGAGCCAGAGTCATAGTAATTGAACTGGCGACTTGTTGCCATCCCTGCAAGCTTGGTACCGTTCATTATCCTCATCCTGACTACTGACGTCTCGCCTCAGGATGTTCTTGCTATAGGACTTGTACCATTTCTAGCCCGCGGCAGCTGCGGCGATCATCAAAATGCTTCTGCAGGCACTGAGATTCAAGTATTTCATCAGGCATTTTCTTGGTTACGACGTTGCGTCTACAGGCAAGACTGTAGCTGCTAGGCTGGCCGGCGAATTCGTTACTCAGACCACACCGTCTTATGTAGGGGGAGAATTTGTCAGGATAGCATGGCTGTCAAGAAATGGCGTTCCGCCAGGCAAGGCCGCATGGGTAACGACCATGGAGATAATTGCAGATGTATTTGTAGGCGCAGTACTGGCATTTATAGCTGGCGCGCTAGCCATTTACCGGGGTGGCAGCGTGGTTGGATTAGTCGTAATTCTAGTAACGATCCCAACCTTAGCCGTCTGGTTGGGGCTTATCATCTTTTCTGCCAAACGTACTCTTCGCCTCCCATCATTCTCTCAGAAGATAGTGGAAAAGTTCCTGTCAAAAAAAAGGGCCGAGAACCTGATCAATTCATCTAACACGGCTATTGCAGACTTGTGTAATATGAGCCGGGAAATTTTCAACTCCAAAAAATCGATTGGAACATTTGCGGTTGGAATAGCAATAACCGTCATTGCGTTTGTCTTTCAGGGCCTGTCATTCATGGTGCTTGCCAATGCAGTCGAACCCAGAATCGGCTTATTTGAGTCCTTAATGGCCACGTCTGCGTCAACGGCGGTTGCAAACCTGCCAATAACGATAGGTGGCTCGGGGCTTGCCGAACTTGGTATTTGGGCATACCTTGTGAATTTGAGTGGCATACCAAACCTTGACGACGTGGTCAAAGACTCGCAATTGAATGTGATAATCGCATGGAGGATAGCTACTTATCATGTGCCACTCGTCCTTACATGGATCGCTCTCATGAAGATCACTGTATATAGGGTCTCGGCTCCGGATATTCGGCAGCCAATCAGAGGAAATGAAGACAAAAAGCCGGGGAATGAAAGTAGCAGCGTCGCAAAATAGGGCGGGCCCGCCATAAAGAACACATGAGGTTTCCTTGCAAGGCAACAGTTATCACAGCCGCTTCCTACGGCACTATGATGCAAGTTGCTTTAGATTTTACATAACAAGGCTCTCATAATTTTATTCATTCTGGTATCAAAGGCATATGTAGTAAGAAATTATCCTACCTCGCAAACAAATTGAAGCATGCAACATAGGCATGCAGCGCAATTGCATATGTTTATAATGTATCTCTTCTTCAAGAGCATCAACAAGCTCCTCATCGAGGAAATTGAGTCAATTATGATGACGACGACAAACTAAATTGGCAAGTCTGCTCGCATGTGGACCTTTCCTTGCCCGACGCCGGCAAGCAATTCGATTCACTCATTAAATGCCAGGTCAATCCCGGCAACAAAGTCGCCAGTTCTGCATCAGACTTCGCAAGGAATTAGAACAGCGTTTAGCTTATCACAGTCCCTCTACCTGAGTCCCTTGGGACGGGGGGCGACAACAGTGTAAGTTCACCGTCCTAAGCCATATTTTATAGTCAAGAAAAATTATTCAGCCCTGAATGCTTGGAGGTGGCGAAATGCTAAAAACTAGACTGCCTTTGTGCTTGACCCAAATACAATATTAAGATCGATACTTGCTATAGCAAAACTAGTCCCGCTTAGAAATAGTATTCTTCTTCCAAAGAGTCGATGGTGTGTAGTTTAAGTAAAGGCTACTGTGGGTAGTGGAAAAGTGGGATCAATAGATAGTGCCAGCGGCTGAAATGATTATTCATCATCATCGTCTCCTTCTCCATGAGATGATGATGATGAAGACGCAGCGGGCAAGTCAGATTCGACATCCATCAGTTGCAGCTCCTGCAACTCAAAACGATATATTGCCTTCATGTCAAGTCCAAACTTAGTCTTAAGGAGCTCGACTACTTTGGCGGTCAAGCTAGCCATGAACACTTTGATCTTGTACTCATATACAAAGCCCTTCATAAAATCAGATATTTTCATCGAATTGGGCACATCGAGTCCCTCAACGATTGTTCTGCCATCCGGCATTTGTTCATAGACTTGGATATCGACTTTGTAGTCACTTTCGTAAATGTCAAGAAAGTAGCCGGTCCTTGTTATTACTTCGGGCTGGCCAAACTGGGCGGACCTTATCTCATCTTCTGCCCATTTGGGAAGTGCCTCTTCCTGAGAGCTATCCTCGCTCTTTGTCACTTTTGTCCTTCCCATATATGTTAGTCTAGCGTGTATCATTGCATTTAATAGCTTTTCCAATCCAGTTGCGCAAGCACCTAAGCATGTCTACAAAATATAACCAGATGGTTATTCAATTATGACATTTCTACTTAACGCTATTGTCTCTGGCTAATTGCTGTGACAAGCTTCAGCAGCAACTGGATGAAGGACAATAAACCGACAATGTCTGAGAAGGTAAAGCAGAACGTCGGCCAAGCGCAACCACTGAAACCGAGAATCGAGCTTGCCAAGAAGAAGATTCAGGGACAGAACCAAAAGCTAGAGACGATTCTGGAGAAACTACGAGGCAAAGAAAGATCTCTCTTCAACCAAACTGTTTATGCTCTTCAGAAACATGACACCCCGCAGGGCAAGATGATCTCAAACGAGATCGCCCAAGTGAGAAGGACAACCAAGATGATCTCACAGCTCAAGATTGCGTTGGAACAGATACAGCTCAGGTTGGAATCCACTATCGATCTTGGAGATGTTATGGTGGCAATCGGTCCAGCAATGGGCGCACTGACAAAAGTGAGGTCAGGGATTGGAGGCGTAATGCCTGAAGTAGACAGAGAACTTGGAGAAATCAACGGTGTGTTCAGCGACATCATGATGAGTGCGGGATCTCTGGGTCACACCTCATTCGCCTTCGACGCAAGCGGTGAAGAAGTGGACAGAATACTTGCAGAAGCAGGCGCAGTGGCAGAGCAAAGGATGAGCGAGAGCTTCCCCGACGTCCCAATTGGATCATACTCAAGCAGCAACATCCGGACATCCGCAGGCGAGCATCCACAATAAGAAGTCGCCTATTTTTTCTTTTTCTTTAAATCTCCCATTTCGAAATCCATTAAATCTTTGTCTCTTGTAATAGCTAGTTTTGCGAAGTGCACTGCATTGTGACATGAATATCGTCAATTTGCTTTTGACTTTCAGACTCTTTTTTTGTATTGTTTTCGCTACATTCTTGGTAACCTCGCCCCAGGTTGTATATGCCTCTTCGTCCGCTACTGGCTGAATCATATAATTGCAACACTGTGTTCTTTTCTCGAGGGCACTCGCAGTTGCCGGTTTGATAGAAATATGGGAATACTATGCAGATCGGTCAGATCTTTCCTGTAATTTTTTGCAGATATCTGTTGATGCCTTACAGTTGTAGACTTGACCCGATTGCCCGGTTAGTGTGTTTGAATATGCTTGACAAGCGCCATCTGATAACCCATATTTACCAACTGAATGACTTCAACTGTCGGATAGTAGTACATTTATTCCTTCAGGTAAGGTCTCTCTGGATTGCAGTAGTGATGGAGATATATTGTCCTCATAGGACAAAATGCCAGCGACTGTGGCTCCTTGCATTTTTCTCATACACATAGACATCGGTCATTAAACATGGTATTGTGTGGGTTTATCATATTAAGACGAGAGTGCGGCATGTCAGATGCAATTTGGACAACACCTTGATTATACTTATAATATGATATATATTGTTGGCAGTCTATGATGCTGACGCGGGCTGCACTGGCAGCAGCGCCGGGGACTTCAATATGGATCATTATCAGGTTTTCCTCTTCTGTCTTCACCACATAGCCAGGGATGTTCACCTTACGGTTGCCTATAGAAACATGGCCATGGCTCACTATCTGTCTTGCTTGATATGGTGAACTGGTGCCAATCTTTTTCATAACCAATGTCTGCAGGCGCCGCTCTAGCAGGTCTTCAACTTTTAGGTTCAATATATCATCAAGCGTCGCGTCCTCTCTTGCGAGTCCAAGCCTGTTCAAAAAGTTCAACAGCCTCTTTTCCTTTTCTGTCCTCAGTTCGGCTGAAAGTGCCAAAAGAGCTCGTGCCTGGTTCCTGATCCTTGCGACCTCTGTCTCAGCCTTCCAAAGCTCACGTTTGTTCCTAAGGCCATAAGATCCCATAATATAGAGTTCGGCGTTCAGCTGGTCTGTGGTCCAGATCATTCTGGGCCTGTGGAATGTTTTCTTTGCTTTACGAGGATCTCCCATTTAACACCACTATCTATTTCTTGGCTGGCTCCTTTGGCGGTGGGGCCGGACTAGTTGTTCCACCAGCGGGAGCTGCGGCTGCTGGTGCTCGCTGCTGCGGGCGCTCCTGGTGCTCGCGGGCGCTCCTGGTGCTGCTCCAGGCATCACCTTGACTTTCTTGACCCCCACTGCTCCGCCCTTTCGGCCAGTGGTTCTAGTACACTGCCCTCTTACTCTTAATCCAAACATATGTCGATATCCACGCCAACTCATTACATGCTTTTCGCGCTCAATGTCATTTGAAGGCAGCAAAATCAAGATCTGAAGTTATCCTGTGGTAGTTCGAGCCGTCATCCATGTTCTTCCTCCGGTTGAGATACCATTGTGGGATCCCTGCCCCAGCAGGGTTGGAGATTGCCTGCTCTATCTCGCGAATATCGTTTTCAGTCAAAAAACCAACGCGCATGTTAGGATTGATGGTGAGCGACTGAGTCAACACTTGAGCAAAATTATAGCCTATACCCTTAATTTCACTAAGGGCAACTATCAATTTCTTGGTGCCCTCAATGTCCTTGCCGGCGATTCTGAGGATGTATTTATACTCGGATGCAGACAAACTAAAATCACGAAACGATATTCCGCAATAAAAACCCTGCTGGATCCAACAGACCCAAAGTTTGTAATATTTACAATAGCCATCAAAGTCCCCCGTGAAGTTCTAACAATCTTTAAATTTACGTCGACCAAGAAATCTCAATCCTACAATATGAGCCACAGAATACAGGAAACAGTTCATCACTGTTACACTTCAAAGCCAAAGTATAGTGAAATAATGTCAGGTGTTCCCGAGGATTACAAGCAAATTAGTACGCTCGGAGATCTTCTCAACATATGCTACAAATATGTCCCTGTTCAAGAGCAGATGCGAAGCAACCTGATTGCCAAGCTGAAAAAAGGGGAACACCCATTCCCTGGCATCATCGGCTACGATGACGATGTTGTTCCTGCCATCAATAGAGCAATCCTGTCGGGTCACGATATGCTGCTCGTTGGTCAGATAGGGCAAGCCAAGACCAAGATTGCAGAGGCAATAGCGCAGAACCTCCTGTCGCCAATCCCTATAGTAAGGGGTACAATAACAAGCGATATTCCTATATTAATTCCAGAAGATGAATTGATCTCACTCCTGACCGACGCTGAAGTCTCTAGAACGAAGCCAGAATTCGTAGTTTCGCCAGAATGCGAGGATATCCTTAGAGCGAACAAGCTTGAGACTAAGATAGATTGGATGAGCGGCACAGACAGGTACAAGTACATATTGTCAACGCCGGATATTTCAGTCAAGGATCTGGTTGGGCAGATAGATGCAATCAAGATAGCTAAAAAGGGAGTCGAGCTTTACAATATCGAGTCATATTCTGCAGGTCAGCTGTTGCAGGCAAGGCACGGCATATTGTGCATTGACGAATTGCCAGTACTCGATCCACGCAAGCAGGTGTCCTTGCTCAGCGTTCTTCAAGAGGGCAAGTTTACTACAGGGGCATATCCGATCGTCTTCAAGCCTGATGTCAGAATAATAGCAACTGCAAACCCCATAGACTATACACACTCAGGCAAGATAATCGAGCCGTTATTTGACAGGTTGAGAAGCCATATCGACACCCACTATCCTCATACAGTAGAAGACGAGATGTTGATCATTGTTCAGGAAGCAAAGATTGCAGATGCCAAGAACGTTATTTTCCCTGTATTTATGATAAAGGCGATAGCAAAGATAACGCAGATGACGCGTGCGCACCACGATGTGAATCACGATAAGGGAGTAAGCGTTAGAATGTCGGTGCATTCGATGGAGATGGTGGTGGGAGAAGCGGAACGTACACGATCCATTGCATATGACGTTAAGGCGATCCCGCGATTTTGTGATATCCACTGCATCCACCAGTCATCCAAATTTGAGCTTGCGGAAATGGAAGACACCCGCCAGAACAGAAAGAATGTGCTTGATTCTATAATAGAGAGCGCGCTGAAGGAAGTGTCGCTTGAATACCTCCAGAAGCTCACGCCAGAACAGTTAACAAAAGTCAAGAATGATTTTGCAAAGAACAAGACATTCAAGGTTTCGCAAACAATAGTTGGTGGCGGCGGCGGAAAGAGAGATGACTCAGACTATGAGTCACAACTCTCTAAGTTCACTGCGCTCAAGGAGTTGGTGAACGAAACAATTGCTATATTAGAGGAAGAGCAAAAACAGTTAGTCGAGCACGCAATGCAGCTTGGAATAAGAGCAGATTATATTTCCCTAAGCCAGGATCTCAACGGGGAGTTTCTGGCATCTGTAACTGAAGTTATACTTGAAGGTCTGCGGCACACCCAGCCTCCACTCTTGGACAAAAAGGATAACAACATCTATGACCTCGCATAATGGTGCCCTCGGCGAGCAAGAAATTCATATACTTTCCACTCGATAAAGAGGACCAGGAGCAAAGGCAAAACAGCCAAGCCGAGCGTGAGCTCACTCGCAATATGCTAGACAAACTGCTCCAGGCAATAGGGAGAGAGGCACTAAAGGAAAAGACGCCCAGCCTGCAGGAGCTTGAGCAGACGCTTCAGGGTGTGATGTCATCGCTTTCAAAGCAGCAGGAAGGCAGCCGACAACAGGAGAGGTCAGGATCGTTGGCCGATTCAAGGAACGAGAGCGAAGACGATTCTGGCATGCCCTTCATTGCGTACCTGATGCAAAAGGGCTATCTAAAGGATTCTCCCAAGTGGCTTAGCGCTAAGGGCTTTACTGCAATAGGCGGTAAGATACTCAGCGATGTAATGAAAGCTCTCAAGACCGGCGAATACGGCATGCACGAATCACAGAACCTTGGATCGGGATCACTTGTGCTAGATGCTACTAAAAAGTATGAATCTGGAGATGATATTAGGTTGCTTAATGTTCCAAAGTCGCTCCTGAACACAATCCAGCGCACAGTAAAGGATGGTGGCAATCTAAAGCTGCCGCTCCAAATTGATGTGGATGACTTTGAAGAATACGAGACAATGCAGGATGTCCGTGTCGCAGTAGTGTACTGTATCGACCTCAGCTCCACCATGCGGTATTCATCAATGTATGGAGACATGAGCAGAATTGAGGCCGCGAAGCGTGCACTATGGAGCCTTTATTTGCTGAATCGTAATTTCTTTCCCTCAGATTCAGTCTACATTGTCGGGTTTGGCGCGCTTGCGTCCAAGGTGGCGCCGCAGGACATACCTTATCTAAAGACATTTGAGCCTGGATCTGACTTTTTGCACTATACTAACTACCAGGCCGCGTTCAGGCTGGCAAACAAGATATTACAAAAGGATGGTGCGATTAACAAGCGCCTGGTACTTGTGACGGATGGTCATCCCAGTGCATGCTTTATAGATGACAAAAGCGAGCAAGATAAGATAGTGTCACAGAGACCTTATTCTCACTTTTACACTCCAGACCTGCAGACCCTTGACATTGTCAAACAGGATCATAGTATGAATCTTGACATTGCATCGGGGGAGCTTGTATATCTTTGCTACCGCTACAGACAAGTTGACCAGTATATTGGCGAACGCACCATTGTCGAGGCAAAAAAAGTTCACTCAAAAAACATTGACATTGATACTATAATGATCAGCGAAGATGATTCTTTGCTTGGGTATGTCAATGAAATGGAAAAGTATGTCAAGGGGCGATCATACTACATTAACCCTGCGGACATTGACAAGGTCCTGTTGACAGACTACCTTAACAACAAGAGGCAGAAGACGATAAGGTCGCATTAGTAGTAGTAATAATAATAGAAAAAATACGTGGAGAAGCTTAATATATTGACGGGAATTTGTTTTGCATAAGCAAATACTATGCTGATTATCTTTGACGTGGAGGGTGTTCTGCTTAACGCGGAGTACCTTCCAGTTTTAGCTCAGGTCATGGGCCCAAGAAAAGAGAAAGAAATTTGGGACATTACCAATGCAGGCATCAGAGGCGAGATCAACTGGGAAGAGGGGCTCAGGCGCAGAGTGCGAGCACTGAGGGGGATTAGCTACGAAGACGCTAAGAAGATAGGCGAAAGCCTGCCAATAATGCCGGGCGCAAAAGAGCTTTGCTCCGCGCTAAAGAAGGCGGAGTGGAAAATGATTGCTGTATCAGGTGGCTTTACAATAATCACAGATAGGCTAAAAGACGAGCTTGGCATCGATAGGATCTTCTCTAATGAATTGGTGTTCAACAATGGCAAATTGGAGGATGTCATAATGAACGTCACATCCGACAAGGGCAGCTGCAATCAGGCCCACTATAAGACAATGGGACATCCGGAAGGAGGATACTGTTGTAGTGGTAGACGGTGCCAATGACTTGAAGCTATTTGCTCTGGCCGGCTACACTGTAGGGTTCTGCCCCGTAGACATGGTAAGAGAAAAGGCCGATGTTTCCATTGACAAGCGCGACTTGAGCCTACTGTTGAACTTGTTAAAAAAAAATTTTGGTGAGGCCGTGTTAATAAATGGAGCAAGCAGGAAGCATTAGCAACCAACTCATTTTTTAACTCCTCTCTTTCAATCACTGCAGTTGATACAGATAACCTCTATTAGAGTTTCCGATGACATTAGGCTGTACAACGATCTTAATGCAATGATCCTTGCAGCAATAAGTCATAACCAAATAGAAATCCAGAATGACGATATCCTTGTCGTCACACACAAGATCATATCAAAAGCAGAAGGACGCGTCATAGACCTTGCCAGCATTAAGCCTTCGACAAAGGCAATTAGAATGGCAGAGGAGCATGATAAGGATTCTCGCGTAATGGAGCTGATATTAAATGAATCAACACAAATTTTGCGCGCAAAAGATGGCATAATTATATCAGAAACAAAACACGGCTTTGTATGTGCAAATGCTGGCGTCGACCAAAGCAATGTGGAAGGTGATACTGCCGTACTGTTGCCAGTTGCCCCGGACGAGTCTGCAAGCAGGCTACAGGACGCCGTGAAGAAAAAGGTCGGTAAGGAAATAGCAGTAGTAATAACCGATACCTTTGGCCGGACGTTTAGAAACGGCCAGACAAATGTCGCAATAGGCATTGCTGGAATAAATCCGATTAAGAGTTACATTGGAACGTATGACATGTATGGTCGAAAATTGAGAGTAACCGAGATTGCGGTAGCAGACGAGATAGCTTCTGCAGCCGAGCTTGTGATGGGCAAGGCCGAAGGCACGCCAGTAGCTATAGTCCGAGGCTATAACTTTGAAAGAGCCTCAAGATCGTCAGTTAAGTCGCTACTGAGGGCTAAGGAAAGAGACCTTTTCCGGTAGTAACTGTAACATTTAATATAATGGTGCTATAACTTTAGCTGATCCGTTAGTATGGATGCTTCACCTACAAAGTCAATTGACGTAAGGGGGCTTTACTGTCCTGAGCCAGTCTTCCGCACAAAGATGGAGGTCGAGCGCCTCAAGATAGGTGATATACTGAAGATAGTTGCAGATGATCCTGAGTCTGAGGAGGACATCTCAAGGTGGGTCAATCGCAACGGACACCAGCTAGTCTCGTTAAATAAAAATGATAAAGATCTTGAATTCGTGATAAAGAAGGCGAAATAGGAGAAAATGACAGCAGTTGCAAGACCTGATGTTGTGGAACAAATAGGACAGACACCGCTGGTTGAGCTCGGGTCATTTTCTACCGAGAACGTTAAGCTATACGCCAAACTAGAGTGGCACAACCCCTTTGGCTCTGTGAAGGACAGGGCCGCATACTGGATGATAAAGCATGCAGAAAGGAAGGGAATCTTGAAGAAGGATAAAAGCATCATTATTGAGCCTTCATCTGGCAACACAGGTATCGCGCTTACTGGCATCGCAGCTGCACTTGGTTACAAAGTAGAAATCGTCATACCTGAAAAGGTTAGTGAGGAAACAAAGAATATCCTACGCGGTCTGGGAGCGACCCTGCATGAAACATCTGACGATTTGTGCCCCCGAGTAGGCACTGGCACAGACCAGAGCATTGCGCTTGCAAAGGCCATTTCGAAGCCGAGGCCTGACATTTACTATATGCCAAACCAGTATGATAACGACGCTAATTTCTTGTCGCACTATGAGAGCACCGGCCCTGAGATCTGGAATCAGACAGGCGGGACCCTCACTCACTTTCTTACGGGCTGCGGAACAGGAGGTACAATAACTGGCACTGCGACGTTTCTGAAGGAAAAGAATAAGAACGTCCATGCCATTGCAATACAGGCGCAAAAGAACCATCTCCTGCAGGGATTGCGAAACTTTGAAGAATCGGCAATTCCAGAGCTTTTCAAGCGGCGCCTCAGTGTCGTCGACGAGTGGATGACTGCAACTAACAAGGACTCATTCGAGGCAGTAAGGCAGCTAGTTGAAAAGGAGACTATGCTTGTTGGCCCTTCATCAGGATCTGTTATGACCTCCATGTTGAGGGTGGCGCATAACCTTGATCATGGTATCATTGTTGGCATTTTTGCAGACGATGGCAGAAAATTCAGGAGTCTCTACACCAGAGAAAAAGTCCTAACCGAGCAGGAATATGACAGGGCTCTTAATAGTGCAAAACATATGTCCAAAGTGGCTTACTGATGAATTGAAGGTCCTATCATCTGAACATACAATGCTACTAGAGTGCTATAAAAAACCTCTAAGAATGAAGTAATACAAAGAAAGTGTCCTCTTTGGGCACAGCAAGATTATAACACTGAGGAGCTTGCAATCAAGTCATCCTTTATGTTCTTACTGGCTAGCAATGGCCTCTCCAAAATGATAATCCTGATAATGGTTTTCAATATGCATATAAGCATCTCAAATTTGTTATGCAAACTCTTTCTCCTGTCTACTAATCTGGGTCTCATGTAAAACTGCACAGGCAACTGCAACAGGCAAAAGGTGCTACTTGGGCCATCAGCCCTCTGGCTTAATTTTGCGCTCTATTGAGACACATGCAGGATTATTATTATTATTATTATTATTTTTTTAGCTATGCTTTCTTTCAGAAAGCCATTTTTCTACATCAATTGCTGCCATGCAGCCAAAGCCTGCGGCTGTTACAGCCTGTCTGTATCTATGATCATGAACATCTCCCGCGGCAAACACGCCTTCAACGCTGGTCCTCGTGTGTTGCTTAAGGACTACATAGCCTTTATCGTCAAGCTCGAGTTGTCCGTTGAAAATTGCAGTATTGGGCTCGTGACCGATTGCCACAAAGAGGCCGCCTGTATCGATAGTTCTTTCTTTGCCAGTGTTGATGTCCTTGACTAGGACAGTTGAAATTTTGTTGTTGCCCTTGATATCTGCTACAACGTTATTCCAAATGAACTCGATCTTGGGGTTTTCAAGCGCCTTCTGCTGAAGGATCTTGCTAGCGCGCAAAGAATCGCGTCTGTGAACTACTCTGACTGATTTACCAAACTTTGTCAGAAATGTCGCTTCTTCCATTGCAGTATCGCCGCCACCCACTACAACAATGTCTTCGCCTTTGAAAAATGGTCCATCACAAGTGGCGCAATATGAGACTCCTCTGCCGCTAAATTGCTGCTCTGCAGGAATACCAAGCTTTCGAGGAGACGCGCCTGTGCATACTAATGTCGCTTCTGCAGTATAGGTCTCGGCATGGGTTGCGATTGTAAAAGGCCTGTTCTTGAAATCAACCTTGAGGACCTCGTCATCAACAATTACTGCGCCAAATCTTTCTGCCTGTTGACGCATGTTCATCATCAACTCGGGTCCAAATATGCCGTTTGGAAAGCCAGGATAATTTTCTACTTCACTCGTAGTCATAAGCTGGCCACCGGGCAGGGTGCCTGATATAATCAGTGTGCCTAGATTAGCTCGGGCAGTATAAGTACCAGCTGTATATCCGGCGGGTCCAGAGCCAATTATTATTACGTCGTAGTGCTTCTGATCCCTAAAACTGCCTGGTTGGCTGTCGGACAAAGTACAAAGTGACAATTTCTACACCTCTTAATAATTCGTTCGGAAGGACCCAAACTATGAGAATATCATTGCATAAGGGAGATCATCCATAGCTAAAACTTAAACTGTAATGAGCTGTATATCTAAAATCTTCAAGCCCTTGGCTGACTTATTGATAGTTTTTTGCCAAATTCCTGTGAAGACCGCATAATGTTCTTTTTTCAATTGTGTGTATTAGATCCTCCTGCCAGTGCGCGTTGAAGAGTCTACAATCTTTGTTATTGCAGAAAGGCTCACCGCCGGTGATAAAGAAGAATATTGCCTGCAGGGCATAATTTACAGAAGCTGTAGTAATCTTATCCTCATTATCGTAATCAATGAACCTTCCTGTGAACTTTTTCTTCAGACTGTCATTGTCTGCTGCCAGCCATGCCTCCAAGCTGAGCAAGGTAGAATTCTCGGGGTTTTGCTAAAGATTCCACTATGCCTGTTGTAGAAATGATGGAAGGTGTACCGCATATAATAGCACGGCCATGATAGCGCCAATCATCTTCACTAAAGGTGCACGTCAAAAGACTGGTGAATATGATGTGGATATGAGCCAGACTCATTTCTGCAGTAGGTGTCATTTCCGCAAACATCTTTTGCATAACAAATCCGTCGTACAGCGAAATCATCCCATTCATCCTTCTGTCTTGTTCTTGATTTGGCTCGCTCTGGCTGCTTTTCAAAGGGCTGCTTGATGTCCGCTATCATTGCTTGCTCTATCAATTTCTCCTTATACCTAAACGGTGGTCTGATGTCTATCCTACATCCTGGAAAAATCTTGTTGATTTCCTCTGCTACTACCTCGGAATCAACCGCTGGCCCCGAAGCAGTCTGATTGATGTGAATAAAGCGAAGAAAATCCAATTAAGGAAAAATTTGAAAAAGTGAGAATATAAAAGATTACTTCGCCCTCAGTTTGGGCGTATTTGGGACAGTCCTGTCCCTTTATTAAGACCCCCTGTCTATAGCTTCTATAATATCTGGCGGCATTGTTATGCACCAGTTCTTTGATTTCTCTCTGTCTGAGATTCTTTGCATTTACTTATCATATATAAGCAGTTCTAGTATAGAAGTCTATAGTTATAGTACAGAAATATGTTATAATTTTTAGTTTGAAAGAAGGCAGAACCTCTTATAGCCTAAGTTAGTTTTATCTTTGGTCTCAATCCTATTTTAAAGCTGGGGACTTTCATACTGTATCTTTTTTCTTCCGCTTCAGGTTTTCATGGGTGAGACATCATTGATTCGTCGTCCCCGCCATTGCCGGCGCCCGACATTGCTGAAGAAGTTGCCAATGTTCAATAACTTGTCTGGCTATGGAAAAAATGTAGGTAGTAGGTTTGACTACAGAGGATAATGAGGAGGTAAAAAAGAGGAAAGAAGCAGAATACGCCCAAAAAGAAAGCACGTTACAACCACTCATTAAAGCCAGTTCGAAACCAGATAACGGATGACGAGTTAGGAAGAACACTATAGAAAAAGGAGCAGAAGATGGTTGGCCTCTTCAATTTGTAAGCGAAATTGTCAAACTTGGCTCTAAGCTAGATTAATATTAATGGTTTTACAAACGATATGATGGTGGAATACTTATCAAACCGTCCCCGTACCACACAAAAGAATAGACGACTGCAACATTCGTTCAAACAATTCTACACCAGATATCGAGAACTTATCTTCTTCAACAAAAATATCATTGTAGCAGCTGTAGCTGCAATTATTACAGATGCGATAGTTGTTCAGTATGCTGCACAAAGTATTACTAATAACGTTCTTGTTTCTATTTTCTCTATAATTACAGATATAGGAGTATATATTATTGCTTTTGTAGGTCTTTTTTATATTGATAATAGAAAGAAGTATGTCGACGTAGTTACAGGTATGAGAGATTCAAACATGTTTAGACAAGATGCAAAGAAAATAGTGACCGCTTTAGGAGTATCTGAAGTGGTATACATGATAGGTAAATTCACATCTATCTTCCTATTATTACAATCAAATGTAGCCCCACCGTATCAAGTTGCAATGCTTTCAACTCTTCTGGCAGGGGTAGTCTCTACCGTTACAGCAAACTTGATGGTAAAGACACAAAAGCTATTCTAGCGAATGGACAGGCATATACGTACACACGTACGTGTGTGCGCCCTCTCATTCTCTTCTACCGTCAAGAGATATATCGACAACAGCTACCCTCTTTTCTAATCTGCATTTACTCCCATACAGTTCCAGCAGGTCAATGGGTTTTCGGTTATCCTATCAAACTTTAGATGCTTGCCACATAAACTACAATGATTAATCTTCTGCCGCTGTTGATTAAGCGGTTTATTATTTATTGTCAAGAATATCTTACTATCTGTCGCTGCAGCCATTCTAAACCATCAAGCTTAGCAAACAACCTCTCAGACTCATGCACATCTTTACTATTCTTCAATAGCTCCTTTTTTTGCTTGGCAGGCTTCCCTTGAAGTTGACGAACAGTCAGTTAATACGCTGCCCTCGTATCCTACAATTTCGCCTGTGATTGGGTCAAATACTGGTATGTCGAAGGTATGGTCCTGTTAGGTTAATTGGCATGCAACTTACATGAGGCTTATCTTTTACACGGGTCTATATCGTCTATACTCACATTTTTCAGATGATCTTTTGCATATTTTACCAATTTTTGAGCGCCGTCCGCCTTACGATAATCCTCAGGGAATGCCTTGTTGCATTTTATTATTGCTTTCCAATCTCCCGGATCGAATATATTTTCGTCTTCTTTTCCGGGTGTTTTTCCAACAGGTAAAGGATGTGCAAATAACGTTCTCCAAGACGACTTACTTTTTGATTATATTGGAGATCATTATTGAGTGCTTGAGGATCACCATTCTTTGAACAATAAATGTCGTATAATTCATGTCGAAGCGTGACGAAATCGTCAGCATGAAGCACCCTCGAAAAATCAAACTTATCTTCAGAGCCGGACTTTCTCCTCATTCCTCTTTGAATAAATGAATGCAATAACCGCAAAACCCAAACTCACCACGCTTATGCCTATTGCTATCCAGTCGGTGGTTTCAATTGCCAAGCTACTACTGCAGTATTTATGCTTTCCCTAAGATAAGAATTTTTGATTATGATGATATCCTACACATTAGCTACTATATCAGGATACTAACTTGGGGCGCCTGAAAGGCGCCCACAGGCGTATTTATATCGAGATACAACTCAGGTCTATACCGTCCCAGGTATGGGCGGACTTGGTATCTCTTTTAGCTTGCCCAATGCAACCTCGGCTGCTTTCTTGCCTGAGAGGAGCATCCCACCAAATGTCGGCCCCATCCTTGGAAGACCGTGTGTTTCGGTAGCAGACATGCCCGTTGCAATTAGCCCGGGAAATATTTCATCTGTATAGTTGACTACGGCATCCTCACTTCCTTCAACCCACATTGGATCCATGCCCTTCCATTTGACGTATCCGCGATCCATCAGGCGCCTAACAGCAACCGAGTCGTGTCCTGAAGCATCGATTACGATCTTGCTTTCAAGTGCGACTGGGTCAACACATGTGATGTTTCTTGGCAGAGCAGAGACTGGCATCCAGTTGACTACCACACCACCTACTCGCTTGTTCTTGAGCACGAGGTCATCAAATTTGGTCAACTGCAAAAAGCGCACGCCTGCATCACATGCTGCGCTTATCAGCTTGCTGCATGCATGCGGACCCCATGTGGCGTACAGTCCTTCATTTATCTTTCTATATGGCACTCCAAGCTCGTCCCATACCTTTTGTGCTGGTGCCCTCACGGTGACTGGATTCATCATATAGCCTCCTACCCAATATCCGCCCCCGAGGTAATTGTTCTGCTCTATGATAAGTGTCCTAACGCCAGCCTTTGCCAGATCCCTGCCAGCAGTAAGGCCGGCCGGACCAGCACCGATGATTATAACGTCAGAATCCGTATACTCCATCATTGTTTCATTGAACATTTCTGCAATAGTTCTGGTGATTTCTTTCTCACTTACGTCGGCAAATATCTTTGCCATATGAGATATAATCCGCCTCTGATGGTTATTAATAGATTATCAGCTGGCCAACTGTCCTGACAGAATCGGCACACATGCGTGCCTCCGAGGCCTTAACTATCCGGTCTAGCTCTTGAAGTCGTAAATGCACTTATTGCTTCTGATACCTTAGAGGTTATCTTTTAACATAGACTACATACTTGATGGGATATCTTGTGCAGCTGTACGCCTTCGCTTCATCATCCTCATCATGCGTTATCCTAGCGTATTTTATAGAAACATTGCAGTCTCTATAGGTTTTTCCACTGTCTCAGAAGATGCATAGAAATAGCACACTGTGAAATAACAAATTCCTGTTCGTATGCTTGCACTTGCGATAATCATCCTAGTACCGGGGCCCGAGTCATATCCTGCTTAGAAGAAAATAACAAGTGTACATCCCTCCTAGGATGTTTACATAGTATAGTACAGCCTAAAGTGTTAATCTTTTGCAGGCGGTTTGCTCGTCACACCAGTTCCGAGTGTGTGGTCTATCTTTGCTATCAGATCAATAAGATCAGGCTTGTGCGCGTTAAGGTATTCCTGTCCCCTGTCCTGAAGCCTTATCTTGTAAAGCCTAAGATCCCTGTGTGCTTCAAAGAACTGCTCCATCATGGCATTTCCATGCTTCATCGGGCTCACAAGCTCGTCAAAGGATTCCAGCGTGCTAGCCAAATCGCCTTTTTCAACTGAGTCCTTAGCCTTGGTGAGGACTTCTTTTATATCCTTTAGCTGTTGGACAGGAGCTGAAACCTCCTTGGAGCCAAAAAAGCCACCTTTCTTTGTCACTCCTATCTTGTTTGCAATCTCTGTGGGAAGTTCATAATATTCTTCCTTGCCTGTAAAGTTCCTCCTTTCGTGTTTGATTACAAGACCTTTCATGGCAAGACGCATGAGCGCATCCTCAACTTCCACCCTGTCCATTGCAGTGACCCATACTATCTTGCCCACATGGTCATAACCTTGTCTTATCGACTCGAGCACGACTACTTCCACTATCCTCCTGAAACCCTCTTCTGCACGTGCAGTTTCAAAGTCCCTATCACGCACAGCCTTGCGGGCGTTCTGAATATCTATCTCTATAGATCTCTTGAGCGCGTCAAGGCCCTCGTCGACTCTGCCACTCAAGGTAAGGTAGCAAGCCTTGTTGTACCACGACATACCCTCATTTGGGTTAATGTCTACTGACTTTTCGCAGCATTCAATGGCTTTGTCGTAGTTTTTCATCTCATAGTAAGCAAGTCCCTTGAGGTTCCACGCTTCTGCGTTGTTGACATCGACCTCAAGCGCCCTGTCGTAAGAAGCGATGGCAACGGTGTATTCACCTAAGTGAAAATGGGCATATCCTCTTTTAATCCATGCATCAACGTAATGCGGATCAATCCTTAGTGCGAGGTCAAAGCTCCTTATTGCTTCAAGGAACTTTTCATTAGACATATCGTTGACTCCTTTGTTGTAGAGTTCTCGCTTTTGAAAATCGCTCTCACTATCATCGGATTCTAGTCTCTCTTCGGAGGGGACATGGTCCTTTCTCTTGCTATCCCTTCCAAACAATCTGCCCATTAAAATAAATGTCCAAATTCACAGATAAATAGATTATGATAAGAAAAATGCTACAATTCGTGAGGCTTTTATGATCTATGTGGCATAATTTTCCATTTGAGCAATGATGCTAGCAGCAACGAATAGTCTCAGGGCCCCACCTTGACTAAATGCAGTTAGATCTTCTTATAGAGGCAAAATGGTCTCTCTTTTTATCTGATACTTACGCAGCTTGGCTGAATGCTATCAAAGCTTATTACTGCAATTCTGGCAGCAGCCATACTTTTTAGTGCTTCTGGGACTGTCGGACCATTTTATTTTGTGAGCTCTCAAGGCCAGATAACAACAGAGCCAGCAGAGCTTTCGCTCAGCGAAAGTGAAGCCTCGCCCGGTTCGGTAGTTGAAGTAGAGGGCAGCAATTTTGGTGCTAATTCTCAAGTTTCGATTTATTTCATGTTGGCTAGGCAGGCCGACTTGACAGATGGAAGCGCATTTATTCTTCAAGGGATCGATGCAAACCAGGGTACAACGACTGAACCAGAAGGTAATGGCACGTTTCTTGGTGCTGATGATGCAGCACCTACATTAGAAGATCTGCTTGAATTGCGCACTAACCAAGATGGCAATGATACTACCATCACCACTAATGCTACAATCATTTCTGAGCAAAATCTGGTTGTTGCACTTGAAGAAGGTGGGCCGATGAATGGCACTATGAGCCTTGAATGTGAAGATGCGACAATTGCTGAAGGTCGCATAAATGGCACCATTGGCACCTTTGCAGCAAGTCCTGGTACATACAATGAATGCTCAATCTCTATCTCAGACGGTGACATTATAAACACTGGAGATATTGATGACTTGATAGTTGCTTCTGAAGACGACTATCAAAATAGCCTAGTTACTTCTGAAACTGCCGACGAAGAAGGGGCATTTGTCTCATCAGTAACAGTGCCCGATGTTGAAGAAGGTGAATACGCGATCCTTGCTGTCGCAGATGACACAAGAGCGGCCGCTTCTGCATTATCCGTGACTGTAGCAGAATCTGTAACTTCTGCTGCTAATGCAACTTCTGCTGCTAATGCAACTTCTGCTCGCTAATGCAACTTCTGCTGCTAATGCAACTTCTGCTGCTAATGCAACTTCTGCTGCTAATGCAACTTCTGCCTATGAACTCTGCTAATGCAACTTCTGCTGCTAATGCAACTTCTGCTCTAATGCAACTTCTGCTGCTAATGCAACTTCTGCTGCCTTAATGCAACAGAAGACATCAGGAATGAGACTATTACTCAAGCTCCTGAAGAAGAAGCAGCGGAAGAGGAATCTACTGAACTTCTGACAGCTGAAATCATTTCAAATAGAACACAAGGTGTTGCACCAGCCACTTTTGAATTTCAAGCAAATCTAACAGGCGGTACTGTGCCTTACACTTATAGCTGGAACTTTGATGATGACAGCGAAGAAAGTAACGATCAAACTGTTTTGCACACATTTGAGGAAGCTGGCACATATAACGTCACTGTTGCTCCCACAGACACTGACAATCAAAATGCATCTGAAAGTATAGAAATCAATGTTGAAGAACCCGCAGAAGAAGGAGGAGGAGAAGCAGCAACAACTACGTTACAGAACCAGACACAAAACAATCAGACTGACACAGGCGTAGAAGAGCCAACAGTTCAGCTAGACGAAACAACCGTAGAACCCGGCTCGCCGCTTCCAATCAGCGGTGAGGGCTTCCAGCCAGACACACCAGTCCAGATATTCATAAACAATGTCCCAATAACAAATGTAATAACAAATGTAGAAGGGTCATTTAACACAGTAGTTATAGTGCCTACTACGGTGGTCGCAGGCAGTGCCCAAGTGGTCGTCAGAACCCAGCAGACCAATATCATCCAAACCGTCAACATAATAGGAGTGGACAGTACGACTGAAGGACCCTCAACCCTTCGCTTAACTGCAGTCTCTGCAACAGACAATGGGGAGGCTCTACGTAATGCACCAGTTACTATATTTGATACAAGCAGCGGGCAAGTGATAGAAAAGGGCAAGACTCCTATGGATATAGAGCTTCAAGAAGGTACCTACTCTATCTTCTACTCTGACTTTGGACGTTTTGAATTTCAGTCAGCCGAGCCAGGAAGATGGATAGATACACCTGACGGTGGCACTGGGTTGATAACGATCAGGGAGGGCAGGAACACAACGGTGACTGCACTATATAGCGAACGACCGACGCCTCCTCCGCCTCCAAGGGTGACAGACAATTCGCTCACGCTTCGTGCACAAGACACCCAAGGGAACCTGATACCGGACATGTTTGTAACGATCTACAATGCAGAAGCCGCAGAAAAGATAGAGCAAGGCTTCACAGAACTTAGAGTAGATGATTTGCCGCCCGGCACATATCCTATATTCTACGCAAACTTTGAACATCTTGAGTTCCTGAGAGCCTCTCCTGGTACGTGGATCCAAACTCCGTTTGGTGGAGTGGGTGTTGTGACCATACCTGACGACGGAGAAGACCATAACATTGTAGTGACAGCAGAGTACAATAGAACTACCGGAGTTGAAGAGCAGTTCAACATACAAGCGCCGCTAGATCTCGACGGAGACATATTCACTATAACATCGAACCAGACGCGCCCCGAAGGACCATTTGTGATGTCTGGATCATTCACACTCCGGGTGAGCGACGAAGAGCCTGTTAGCGCGACTCTCTCTGCTTACTTCATGTCAGCAAGGGAAGACTCAAATGAAAACGTAGATCTAGCGTCCCAGAGGAGCAGAGACCATGATACATTTCAGATAGTGGATCTCAAGCCAAGGGTGGCAAGGCCCATAGGACTCAACAGCTATCTAGTTTCAGGAACTGCCGACCTGTTGCTCAATGGCCACATGTATTCTAACGATGAAAGGGTAAATGTAATAGTGAGAGGAGGTGAGGAGCTGACTCCAACCAACATTGAAATCGACTTCCGAGGTGACGAACGCTACTCTGCAGCTAACAGGCTTGACACACTGTACGGTGCGGTGAGCTCTGGCTTCCAGTAGTATGCAAAAAGTAAATTAGGCGGTTTTTTTCCGCCTTCTATTTTTTATTTAGTTTCTGCTTTCTGAGAAAGACACCTGAAAGCCTTTTATGCAAAAATTACATCTTGATAAAATTCAATTAAAATCTTGATATAATAAAATGGCCTTCAAAGTTGATCTAGACTACTAGCTGTGTTTGCCGCCAGTTTGCTGTTTCTAACAGCAAATTTAAGTGTTTTAAGCTGATGGCAGTTTAGTATTTCTCGAATGCAAGAAAGTATCTATAATTAGCTCAGAAAGCAGTGGAGTGCATACACACACACATATATCTCATATACTTGGAAAGCCTAGCGCTGTCAGAAATGGCTAAGCATTAAACGTCTAAAACCTCATTATTCTATATGCCTTGTTGCTTGGTGTGATGCTCAAATTGCAAGCGATCATAAAAGTCCTTTAGCTATGCTATAATCTAGCCGACATCGCTTCCAGTTGCAATTCCATACCCCATCTTTTTCCTTGCACTGTCCATTTTTTCAACAAAGGATTGGCCCCAATGTCGTTGGTACTTCGGTTTAATATTCAAGGTAAATTCGAAATTGTTCGCTTCCAGTCGCAATTCAAAGGCTTTGCCTGTCTTTGCCACCTGAATCCCGCCATCAGACAGTTGCTGTATTACATTTACAGACTCGCTTTCATCGTACTCCGCTGAGTAATTAGTAACCAGACTATTTGGAATCTCCGGGTTGAAATCTGCCATGGCCTTAATGATACGCTTCTGCCCTTGATCGCTGCATTTAAGCTCGAAGTTAAGAAAAACTTTCTTCCTGTTTTCGGCCATGTTGTCATGTGTTATATCAACCTAAAAAATTTTTCTATCTGAAGTACTAGTAATAACTTGATGGGAGATCACGTAAGATTTTAGTTACAAATTGTAATTGATCTATCTTATGTCGCAAGAAGCAATTGAGAGAGTACTTAGTGGTATATATCCGTACATTTGCCTTAAAAAGGCAGCGAAAAAAAGTTGGGTATGAATCAGATGGAATTGAGCCCTTATACGAAAAATTGAAAATTAGCATTTTTAGCTTGCTTTTCTTTGACATTTTTGAGTCGTATTTCTCCTTGATTTACGCCTCCTAGCTATAAGTGCTAATGAAATTGCAAGGAATTTTCTTATCATTTATCTAAATAAAACATTAATTTAAAAAGATCCAGAAGATTTTTTATAGAAGTTGCTATAAAATGCAGAGGCATATCACCTTGAACTAATAGACAATAGAATATCTAGCGTGGTAAAATGTAAGGGGTCTTTTCAGTGAACCAATATAACAAAATATAGTAAATTATTTAAACCTAACTTATAGAAGATTTTTCCCAATAACCACTGCCTATAGCATGCTATTCTTATCTATCATAATGCGCGTAATGCGAGTACTATGTGTGACTGGACGCATGAAGAAATAAAAGAAAAGGAGACAGTCAGCGCAAAAGCCAAGGCGAAAGACATAGAGACTTTTGAAAAGAAAGAAGAGAGACCGCTGACGACAGTCAGTTAAGACAATAAAAACCTACACAAAAAAATTAACTATTCTTCCTTTTTCTTTATGTCAATAAATGTGAAGCTATCCCAGAGATACTACAGTACATTATAAGGAAATGGTTAGCGCAACTTTCTCAGCTTGATATTATATGCAAGGCTGAATCTGTGAGCTTCGTCTCGAGCATGCTGCAGTATTTTGAGACCTACATTACTCTTCGGTAGCGCGACCGGGTCTTTAGAGCCTGGCATATAGATCTCTTCATTTTCCTTAGCAAGACTGATGCAAGCGACATCTGAGATGCCCAAGCTTCGAAGTGACATGATAGCGGCTCCAAGCTGGCCGCGCCCGCCATCTATCAATATAAGATCGGGAATCTTTTCGCTGGTAGATGAATAGCGCCGGCGAACAAGCTCGCCTATCATCGCAAAGTCATTCTGCCCTGTTACTGTTGTGATGTTGAATCTCCTATAGTAGCTCTTGCTCGGCTTGCCGTTGATAAATCGAACGCATGATCCAACAGCAATTGAGATTCCAAGGTTTGACACGTCAAAGCAATCAATGACTTCAGGCATGGAAGTAAGCTTTAATGCGTTTTTAAGCTCTACTACTGCTGGATCATAGCCCCTTTCAATGTATATTGAAAGGTTGCGCAGCATGAGGTCCATAAGCTGCCTCTTATCCTTTGTCAGCGTCCTTTCGATATTAAAGATGCTCACCTTGTGCCCTGCTATTTTTTCAAGTGACATCTCTAACACCTGCCTGTCCTCAAGGTCTTCGTTGACATAGACGAACCTTGGGATTACCGGGACTGAAGAGTAATACTGTAGGAGAAATGAGGAAAGTGAGTTATCCCCTACAAGGTCGAATTCGAACTTTTTTCGATCGCTTATGACACCACGTGTCCTGCGGAGTGCCATCACATGGGCCACTCCCTTTTTGGTATCCTTTAAAATACTAACGTACTCCTCGTCATGGTTGCGGTTGACAGCCTTTTCCATCTTTTGCTTAATGCGCAGATTGTTGAGCCTGTACAGAGTATCACGGATCTCTTTTGCCCTTTCGTAGTCGCCTAGCTCTGATACACGCTTCATCTCCAAATGCATTTCGTCAGAAAACTTGTCTATACTGCTCTTACCTTCAAGTATGTCTTGCAATGCCAAGATATTCCTCATATATTGCTCCCGCATTACATTAGCTATACATGGCGCTTCGCAATTTTTGATAAAGTACTGAAGACAGGGGGTCTTGGGAAGCCTATTGCACACTCTTATTTTGAATAATTTTCGCAAGAGTCCAACTGTCAAGTATTTAGAACTGCCGCGTACAAACGGTCCATAGATTCTGCCTTTTGGTCCGGTAAATTCTCCTGTCCTGTTGCGTCGGGCGACAAGGAGACGGGGAAATGCTTCCTCTGTTATTTTCAGATAAGTATAGCGTTGCTGATCCTTCAACTCAATATTGAAGACTGGCCTGTAACGCTTGATGAGATTTGACTCAAGAAGGAATGCCTCAATCTCATTGTCCGTAACAACAAAATCTATGTCTGCTATCCTGTCAACTAGCCTGCTAGTTTTCCATCCTATCTTGGGGTCGTGCCTACTGAAATATGAGGTGACACGTTTTCGCAGGTTCTTGGCCTTGCCGATGTAGATTATCCCACCTTCACTATCCTTCATTAGGTAGACCCCAGGTTCTTCCGGAATGCGCTTTTCTTTTAGAATGGTAGTTGTGAAAGTCATTGATTTGCCCTCTGCAATATCATATGGTCAACTGACAGCTTTGGCTTCAGATAGTTGCCGGTATAACTGTTCATGTTTTCGCTTACATCCTCTGGCGTACCTGCTACAACAATTCGCCCACCTGCTGCGCCGCCCTCCGGTCCAAGGTCTATTATCCAGTCTGCTGAGGTAATGACATCAAGGTTGTGCTCAATGATTATGACTGTGTTGCCCAGGTCAACCAGCCTTTTTAGCACGTTTAGCAGCTTGCTTACGTCTGCAAAGTGGAGGCCAGTAGTCGGCTCGTCTAAAATGTAGACCGTCTTGCCAGTGTCGCGCCTTGACAGCTCTGCAGCGAGCTTGATCCTCTGAGCTTCACCTCCTGAGAGTGTGGTTGCAGGCTGCCCCAGCCTCAGGTAGCCAAGACCCACATCGCTTAGAGTCTGAAGTTTTTTGGTAATAGTCGGTATCGCGTAGAAGAATTTTAGTGCTTCTTCGACAGTCATGTCAAGCACGTCTGAAATGGTTTTACCCTTGTACTTAATTGCAAGTGTTTCCGAATTATAGCGCCTACCCTTGCACTCGTCACATGTGACGTAGATATCGGGCAAGAATTGCATCTCTATCTTTTTTGCGCCGCCCCCTTCACATGAGTCGCATCTCCCCTCTGAGACATTGAATGAGAACCTGCCAGCTTTGTATCCCATCTCTCTTGCCTGAGATGTCTTGGCAAATAGCTCACGTATCGGCGTAAAGGCATTGACATAAGTTGCAGCATTTGATCTTGGGGTTCTGCCAATTGGAGACTGATCGATGCCTATCACCTTGTCTATGTGCTCAAGGCCAGATATCCTATCATGCCTACCGGCTCTTTCCTTTGCACCGTAAAAGTGTGCGGCAAGTGCCCTGAACAATATATCGTTTATGAGTGTCGACTTGCCTGAGCCTGAAACGCCAGTGACAGCTGTCATGCAGCCAAGAGGAAACTGGACATCAATAGACTTTAGGTTGTTTTCACATGCATTATGAACAGTCAGCCACTTGCTTGGCTTTCGCCGTTCATGCCGGTGTGCAACCAGTTGATCGCCTCTGAGAAAAGCTCCTGTAATAGAATTAGAGTTATTTACAATGTCTTCAGGGGGGCCGCTTGCAACAATAGCTCCTCCGTGGCTACCGGCGCCTTGGCCTATATCTATTATCCAGTCAGCGCTTCGTATAACTTCCTCATCATGTTCTACAACAATGAGCGTGTTGTCAAGGTCGCGAAGTTTTTTGAGAGTTTCTATTAGCCGCATGTTGTCGCGCTGGTGCAGGCCGATCGTTGGCTCGTCTAGTACGTACAGGACACCTGTCAGGTTTGACCCAATCTGGGTCGCGAGCCTAATTCTTTGCGACTCTCCACCTGAAAGCGTGGCAGTCATTCTATTGAGTGTCAGATAGTTGAGCCCCACATTTAGTAGAAATTCAAGCCTTGACATGATTTCCTTTAGTATAGTCCTCGCGATGTAGCGCTCAGTTTCTGTAAGCTCTAGCGCTTGGAAGAAGCGATAGCACTCATCTATTGACATGTCACACACATCCATTATCGACTTGTTCTGTATCCTGACTGCCAAGGCTTCGTCCCGCAGGCGTCTACCATTGCACAATTCGCAAGGGCGCTCCCGCATGAATTGCATTAGGTCTTCGCGCTTTGACTCTGATTCGGTTTCGCGATAAATGCGCTCAAGGTTTGGTATGACGCCTTCAAATGACCCCTGATATTCCCAACGGCTGTCAGAATAGCGCGATTGGTACTTGTAGTGGATTCTCTCATCGCTGCCATACAGTATTATCTTAACTTGTTCTGCATTCATCTTGAGTATTGGAGTCGCAAGGTCAAAACCAAACTTTCTGCCTACGTCGCGGAGCATCGCAGACCTAAAAGTTGCAAAGTGTCCAGTCCACGGCTTTATTGCGCCTTCTACTATGCTCTTTGACTTGTCTGGTATTATCAAATCTGGATCAAATTCAATTTTGATGCCAAGTCCATTGCATTCCCTGCATGCTCCAAATGGCGAGTTGAATGAAAAGGTTCGGGGCTCCAAGTCTCCAAGCGAAATACCGCAGTGAGGACAGGCATTTCTCTGTGAATACATCGTGTCCTTGTTGTCAACTGAAACAACAACAACTCCTTCGCCTACCTTCAGCGCAGATTGTATCGAGTCAAAGAGTCTGCTCTTTTCTTGTGGTGAGGGCTTGAGTCTGTCTACGATCACTTCAATGGTGTGCTTTTTCTGCCTGTCGAGCCTTGGATAATGGGGTTTTTCTCTTTCTTCCTCTTCCACTTCCTCCTCATCGAGCCTTGTTATCTCTCCATCCAGTCTGATGCGAGAGAAGCCATCTTGCTTGAGCTGATCGAATAATTTTTCATATGTTCCTTTCTTGGATTGTATGATTGGGCCCAAAATTATAACATTCTTACCTCCCGCCGTTTTCATTATAGTTTCAGTGATCGAGTCAACTGATTGGCTGGCTATTTTGCTGCCACACTTGGGACAATGAGGTACGCCTATCCTTGCAAACAGCAGACGGAGATAATCGTAAATTTCTGTTACCGTGCCAACAGTCGAGCGTGGGTTCTTGCTTGTCGTCTTTTGCTGTATAGATATCGCTGGCGACAAACCATCAATCGAATCAACGTCGGGTTTATCCATCAATTCCAAAAATTGTCTTGCATAAGCTGATAGTGATTCCACATAACGCCTCTGACCTTCTGCATATATTGTATCAAATGCAAGCGTCGATTTCCCAGAGCCAGACAGGCCTGTGATGACTACCAGCTTGTTCTTTGGTATTTCGACATTGATATTCTTGAGATTATGCTGTCTTGCTCCCTTGATTATTATCTTGTTGTGCATTATGACACCCTTGAGAACGCCGGCTCGCCAAGAGCCTTTCTTATCTTATCCAGCTTTTCGCGAAACATTATTGCCTTTTCAAACTCTAACTCTTCAGCAAACCTCTTCATGGTAGCCTCTGTCTCTACCGCGAGTTTGAACAGGTCCTCTTTTGCCATGGACTTTGTCTCTACTTCAACATCGGCAATTTCCTTAACACTTTCCGGTATTGCCTTAACTATTGTCTTAGGAGTTATCTTGTTTCTCTTGTTGTATTCCAATTGCTTTTTGCGCCTGCGTTCGGTTTCTTCGAGAGCTTGCCTCATCGACTGGGTAATATGATCTGAATACATTATGACAGTGCCATCAAGGTTTCTTGCTGCTCGACCAATTGTTTGAATGAGGCTGGTTGTGTTGCGCAAGAATCCCTCCTTGTCTGCATCAAGTATTGCAACAAGGGAAACTTCGGGGATGTCAAGGCCTTCTCTTAGCAGGTTGATGCCTACTAGGGAATCAAACTCGCCAAGACGCAGCTGCCTTATGAGTTCCGTGCGCTCAAGACCCTCAATCTCAGAATGGAGGTAACGCACACGCACGTTGTTTTTCGCAAGAAATTCTGCTAAGTCTTCTGCCATCCTCTTTGTCATCGTCGTGATAAGCGTCCGCTGGTTCTTATTTGCCCTGTTCTTTATCTCTTTTATCAAATCTTCCATCTGGTTCTTAGTGTAGCGGATCTCGACCTTGGGGTCTACAAGCCCGGTAGGGCGAACCAACTGCTCGATGACCTGCAAGCTACTCTTTAATTCATAGGCACTCGGTGTAGCCGATACAAAGATCACATTCTTGAGGTACTTCTTCTCAAACTCTTCAAACTTGAGCGGACGGTTGTCGTACGCACTTGGGAGACGGAAACCATAATCAATTAACATCTTTTTGCGCGTATAGTCGCCATTGTACATGCCATGTAATTGCGGTAATGTAACATGCGATTCGTCAATTACCAGCAAAAAGTCGTCACCAAAAAAGTCCAGCAGACAGTAAGGCGGCTGTCCAGGCGTCCTGCCGTCCAAATGACGTGAATAATTCTCAATTCCCGAGCAATAGCCAAACTCCTCTATCATCTCCAGATCGTATTTTGTGCGCTGTATAAGCCTCTGCCTTTCAAGTTCTGATGGCAGGTTTGGAAGCCAGTTCTCCAGCTCGCGCTTGATTGATGCAATAGCTCTGTTGCGTGAATTGTCGTCAGTAATGTAGTGTTTGGCTGGAAATATCTTGACTGCATTTACGTCGCGGCAATTTTTTCATAGTGACATGGTCATGGATGCTTATGTGCTCAATCTCGTCACCAAACATCGAGATCCGGATAATGTCATCAGAATATCCCGGGATGATATCAATCGTGTCACCCTTGACCCGAAGGTTGCCGGGCACAAGCGACACATCATTTCGCTCATAGCGCGCTTCAATAAAATTGTGGATTAGCAATTTGCGGTCGATTGTCATTCCTTTTGTTACTGAAATTGCGCTTTTCTCCCATTCTCCTGGCGAGCCAAGGGAATATATGCATGATACCGTCGACACAATTATTGTGGGCTCGCCAGACATCAACATAGCAGTCGCTTCCAGCCTCATCTTCTCTATCTTTTCATTTACCTCAGTGTCCTTTTCGATATAGGTGTCTGTCTGAGGGATGTAACTTTCAGGCTGATAATAGTCATAAAAGCTTACGAAATAGCCGACATTATTTTTTGGAAAGAATTCTTTGAATTCCGCATATAGTTGCGCTGCAAGGGTCTTGTTATGAGAAATCACAAGTGTATTCTTGTTTGCACTTGCAATGACATTTGCAATTGTAAACGTCTTGCCACTACCAGTCACGCCGAGTAGGGTCTGACGTCCACCCTTCCGCACACCTGTGACAAGCTGCTCTATTGCTTCAGGTTGGTCTCCGCTAGGTGGAAAGGCATCTTTTGCCAGAGTAAAGGCTGTAGAGCTGGTAAGCAAAGTGCTAGAACACCTATTTTCCTAACGCGCTTATATGGCTAATGCCTCAACCTCATTATCCGTGTGCTCCGGCTCTGTTGGCGCATTTGGTAATATCTGTCAGCCTGCTATTTTTTCTGACAAATTCCGTCTTGCACAAGAGCAGTTTAACATTCGCCTATGTAGCGAGACGTCAGATCTTTGAATAAAGAGCCGCCCCTTTTTGGCAATAGCTTAAAGATACACTCAGTAACCTAATCTATGCTATGGCAGGATCTGCGCATCCGATAGACAAACTGCTCGCTGTACTATTAAGGCTGCGCTGACGAACTTGAAGTTAAAGGAACTAAAGCAGGCTTTTTTCAGAACAACCCCGACGCAGTAGGGAAAAGGGAGGCTACACTGCCGACATTCTAGACCGTCACTTTCCAAGACGCTGCAGAGTAAATGTCGACGGATACATATTCGATTCCTTTCGTAACGAATCGAAGCAGGTAGACATCTTTGTCGCAAACGATAATTCTGGATAGAATCAGCATTGAATAAAACTAATGCTATAAAAATTTTTTATTCTATTCATCTACCGAAGAACTTTTGTTCAACTATAGTGTTATGTAGGGGTATGGGCGAGCGGTCTCGACATTCCTCGAGTAGACAAGCGTAAATTCTTGGATTTTCTACAAGATGAGAGTAAAGTGCGACTAGACGATTACATTGAGGGGGCAGTTGATGTCGCCGAAGAAGTCCATTCTGACCAAATCCGGGAAGACGGCACCTCGCCGTTCCTTGAAACCCACACGTGGCCAGTCACTATGGATGTCGTAAGGCATTATCGCTCAGTCAATCGCAACATTACAAGCGTAGAAATTGCAACCGCAATTCTACATGACGTCATGGAAGACGATGAGAGAATCTTGAATCTATATGAATCCAAGTCATACGGATTTGAAGCATATCTTGCATACCGGTTTGGGAGCAGGATCGGGGACATTGCAAGCGAACTGAAAATCAAGCCCCTTGAAAACTATCCCGGGGCAAACGATATAGAGCGCCAGCTGCAGCGCTTTTTGGCATACTGTGACATCCTTCGCGAAGCTGAATACGACGTCAAGGTAATCAAGCTGGCAGACAGGCTTAACAACATGTCATTTATCAGGCACGTTCCAGGACATGACAAGGTAAGGCGCTACATGCGGGAAGCAGAGGACTTTTACATTGCATACACTATGCTGCCGCCCAAAATGCCTCACTTCTATCAAAGTATGAGATCCGATTACGAAAAGCTGAGGGTATTATCGACACAAAAGCTGGTCGCCGCATAACTTCTTTCTTTACAAACAATTTAATGATAGTAATTTATGGAGATAAAAAGGATGTGATAGGTGTTGACGACGACAACAAAAACAAAAGACCTCAATGTTGCAGTTATTGTGAAATTAGAGCCTGATTTTTCCGAAGGAAATGTAAGCTACAATGCCGACGGCACACTCAATCGAGCAGAAACAAAGAGTATCCTTGGACCTCATAGTGCTATAGCGTCAAACGCAGCATTTTATGCTAAGGTCAAATATGGCGCCCGCGTTTCAGTTGGAACAATGGGTCCTCCTATTGCAGAGGGCGCACTACAGCAAGCGCAGACTGCTCTGCGATGCAGACGAACTTCATTTGTATAGCGATAGGATCTTTGCTGGTGCCGATACACTTGCTACCGCCGAAGTGCTCAAGGCCGGCATCTCTAAGGTGGAAGGCAATGGTAAAGTCGATATCGTGTTTTCCGGTCACAGGGCGTCTGACGGCGAGACTGGCCAAACAGGACCCCAGACTGCTTGGAAGCTGGGCTACACCTTCCTTGGCAATGTCATAGATTATAATGTTGATCTGCAGAGCAGATTTGTGAGGGCAAAGCGTCTGATCGCACTTCAGGGATTTTATGATATCATCGAAGAGGTTGAAGCACCCCTTCCGGTTTTCATATCTATCGACCCCTCATACAAGGCATTATTTAACACTGTGTCACAGCGGCTCGCGTTTGAGAAATACCAGAAAGAAGCAAAATCCAGGGCAGAAAACTACAAGCAATTCCTGAAGGTTTTAAACACGCAGCAGTTGGGTATCGATCCAAAATTAGTTGGGTTGCCCGGCTCACCAACGATTGTCTACAAAGTAGAGCGCATACCAAAGGCTAAGGCTAGCAGAAAAGCCGAAGTTATCGATGGTGCAAACTCTGATCAGCTTGCAAGAGTGGCAGCCAATATGTATGAGGCGCTTGGAGGCATGGTGATAAAATGAATATGTCAAAGTACCAACATCTCTACGTTGTCATAGAACATGAAGACGGCGTGCCAGTGCCTGTCAGCCTTGAGATGCTGGGTGAGGCAAGGCGGCTCATGGATGGCTTTAATAAAAAATATTCCTCTGACGAGAAAGTGGTCGCAGTCGTCCTTGGACACAATGTACGCAAGCTATGTGAAGAACTTATTTTTTATGGCGCTGATGCAGTGATCTACGCAGACAGCCCCCAACTTAGGTATAGAAGGAACCTTATCGACACCAAGGTGATAAGCCAGATAGCGAGGAGCAGAG
The DNA here is from genome assembly GCA_963786915.1 of uncultured Nitrososphaeraceae archaeon. Classification (GTDB taxonomy): domain Archaea; phylum Thermoproteota; class Nitrososphaeria; order Nitrososphaerales; family Nitrososphaeraceae; genus Nitrososphaera. The sequence goes on along the minus strand of CAWBAU010000001.1, from coordinate 1,086,624 downwards.
AGATGGCGGTAAAATTCTCTGGTACTCTTGAATTTGTAAAGCCACGCTACATGTTTTTTGGCGCAGACAGCATAGGGAGGCACTTATCGTCTACAGTTCTGGCAGAGCTTGAATCAGGACTTGCGTCGGACATTAACAAACTTGTTATCGAGGACTTGGAAATAAAACATGAACATAAGACAAAGGGACAAGCTATAAAGTATGAAAAAACGCTTGAAATGTACAGGCCCGACTTTTCCGGCTTCCTCTGGACCACTATTCTTTGCCTTGATAACCGCAATCCATCTATTGAGCGTGAATACCACCCGCAGGGATGCAGCATAATTCCCGGCGTGTTTGTCCCAATTGAGCCCGACAAATCAAGACGTGGCCTAATAGTAGACTATGTCCCGGAATTTGACGAGCGCGACCTTCAGGTAAGGATACTTGATAGAAAAATAGTGAAAAGTGCAGTCGACTTTGATAGCCATAAGGCTGTAATAAGTTTTGGAAAGGGAGTCAAGGATTCGCCAGAGCAGAACATCAAGCTGTTAGCCCTGCTTGCAAAGGAGATTGAAGCTGAAGTTGGCATTTCGCTTCCAATATCTAAAAAGCCTTTTCCTGTGAGCGAAGGAATAAACTCGACCTACATGATACCTGATAGAGTCATAGGAACGAGCGGCCGCAAGGTGGCACCTCTTGTCTATATTGCAGTGGGAATAAGCGGCGCCATGCAACATATTGCAGGCATGAAAGAGTCCGGGTTTATAGTGGCAATCAATCCAGATGAAAACTCGCCGATAAAGGACGAGTGCGACATGTTTATCAGGGGAAGAATGGAGGATGTGATACCGCTCTTGCTTGAAGAACTTAGAAAGCAGAGGCCTACAATAGAGGTAAAGAAATGATATGGAGCACTATGATGTTGCAATAATTGGCGGCGGATCTGCTGGCCTTGCAGCGCTAAAACAGCTGTCAAACTTGAACAAACCAGCAATATTGATTGAGGCAGGCAAGAAGACCGGCAGCAAGAACATTTCCGGTGGCATACTGTATTCCAAAAGGCCCAAACATGGCAAGACGTATAACGTTGAAGATGTTTATCCAGAATTTCTGCAGGATGCCCCTGTTGAGCGCAGGATAACTCAGTATATGCTGCATGCGACCTCTCGCGATAAGGTGTTCACAATGAACCTGACTGCAGCACATGAATATCAAGCAAACTTTGGCTATTCTGTTCTCCTCAATAAGCTGAATGGATGGTTTGCAAAGCAGGCCAGCGAAAGTGCAGAGCGGCAGGGTGGTGGCATAGTGTCAGGCGTGCACGTTCGCTCGCTGAACTGGCAGGATGATAAAACAGTAATTGAAACTGATGAGATAGAGCCCTTTGAAGCAAAGGCGGTAATTGCCGCAGACGGCGTCAACTCGGAAGTTGCAGAAATCACTGGTGCTAGGGCAAAATTCACGCCAGAGCAACTGTACCAAGGTGTAAAGGTCATAGTCAAACTGCCAGAAGAGATAATTGAACAGCGGTTTGGAATTGGTCCCGATGAAGGGGCTGCTCATCTATTTGCCGGGGATGTCACGCTCAACCACATCGGGGGCGGATTTTTGTATACGAATCTGGATACTCTTTCTGTAGGTGCAGTCTACCATTACGACTCTCTTATGGAGAGACCCTCAGAACCTTACACCCTGATAAATGCTCTGATAAAGAATCCTTTGATTGCAGAATTTATCAAAGATCAAATGGCAGTCAAAGAGGAAATAGACAAAGATCTGCCAAAGGAGGAGCAGCTTAGGACACGATTTGCAGTAAGCAAATTGATAAAGACATGGAATGAGCTTCGTGATATCTACTACTCGCGTGCTGTAAGGGAAAAGCTGGTTGAAAGCGGTAAGTACAAATCAGAAGAGGAAATCAAGGCGAGGCTTGATTCTGTGCAGAATGACCTTGTCACAAAATACAAGACAAAATTTGTCACTGATTATGTTGAGCTTGAATATGGTGCCAAGCTGGTGCCTGATGGCAAACGCTGCGCAATGAAAAAGCCATACTACAAGAATATCCTGTTTGTAGGCGATGCGGCCGGAAGAGGAGTCTTTATCGGACCCAGAATAGAAGGACTCAACGTCGGCATTGACGATGCAGTAAGGGCGGCAAACGCAGTCGCAAGAGCTATTGATAGAAACAACTTTTCTACCCAGTACATGGGCGAATCCTACAGTCAGTCAATAGAAGAGAGCCCATACACTCGAGATATGAAGGAGATTGACAAGGACTATCTCAAGATATTCCTTGATGCTGCAAAGGATGTACCAAAGGATATCATCGGACAACGCTACGGCATGGTGTTCAGGCTAATGTCAAGCGGCACGCTAAGAGGGCTCGCTGTAGGCTTCGCAAACATCCTTGGTTATGACAAGCTGTTACCACTAGTCGAATCCGTTGACACTTATGTCCAGGTGCCAGTAGAACTTGCAGAAAAGACCGGGAGACAGGTTCAGGCAACGTATGAACCTAGAATACCTACCATAGCCCAGCGCATCGCACGGCTAAAGTATGATGATGATAGGATCTCACACATAAAGGTGCTCAATTCAAAGTCAGAATTCATGAAAAAGATGGTGACACTTTGTCCTACAAACTGCTACAGTATGGAAGCAGGTGACGTGACTCTCCAGCATGAAGCATGCATCGAGTGTGGCACTTGTGCCGAGGAAACAGAGTGGCGCCATCCAAGGGGAGAAAAAGGCATAGTCTACCAGTACGGCTAAGCTAGCGGCTAGATGGGGTTCTTCCATTTTATTGAGCAGCCAATAGAAGGCTCAAAGTCCTTCTCTATCTTTTCTCCTCTTAGGAGCTTGCTAACGTTGTTCTCCATAACTGGTACTGTAGGTCTAGCTTCTGGCTCTAGTGCGTCATTTATCTTACCGTGGAATACTAGCTTACGGTCGGCATCAAACAGGAAAGGGTCTGGAGTGCATACCGCACCGTATGCCATTGCAACATCTTGGCTTTCATCTATAAGATATGGAAAATTCAGCTTGTACTCATTGGCAAATATGACCATATTGTCAAAGCCCTCGTCTTTGTAGTTCGGATCATTACTATTGATGCCAATAACCTGAAGGTCAGATGCATTGAATCTATTTTGCAAATCTACTATGTCACCAATCCTTGCCTTGACGTAGGGGCAGTGATTGCAAATGAACACAACAAGTGTTGTCTTGCTTTTGTAATCTCGTAACGAGTGCATCATGTTATCCACACCTTTTAGCGTAAAATCTGGCGCCTTGCTACCTGTCTTGAGAACTTGGGGTGATGAAGCAGTCTTGACCATGCTAAATCATGCAATTTGTAGTATTATATATTTATCACAAAACAATTCATATGCCAAAATGTCATCTTCAATAATAATAATAATAATAATAATAATAAAAATAATAATGCTGTGGACTATTTGGGCCACTGCATGCAGAAATAGCAACAATGTCAATCTCATCGTGTAAGTTCTGTTTCTAGCATGTATGGTATCAATTGCAGTTATTTCTATATTTGCTTCAATAATCAAAAAAAGTTGAATAGAGCAGAGATGAGCTTGAACAGATAATTATTATTTACTACCTCCTCTACCCTGGTACACAAATGTCAGATTCAATTGATTACATCTTACAGCTTCCACAACGCAAAATCATTGTAGCTGAGAATGATGTTTTCTTGGACAAGAAAATAAGAAACGATATTTTCATTTTAATGGTGGAAGAATCGGTTGGTTCTGCAGGTGGAAGAGCAGCTGGATTTGGACACAGAAGAGTTGAGAGGATCTATGGCTTTTCATGCTATGAAAGCGGCGAATGTACAAAGTTCTTTGATACCACTAAGCAAGGCGAGATCGATCAATTCGATATACCATATAGTGCTGTTGCAATGGATATTAGGCTCTCAGACGGTACGCCATACACATTGCAGGGGATAGTAGATCGGGATTCTGTTGCGACCTACCGTTCAGTGGTAGGCAATGTAAAATAGGCTTGCCGACCAAGAACAATCAACAATAATGTCAGAAGATCACCAGCGCCTGGAGCAGACCGCCTCCGCAATAGAAGATTTAATTTACATGGGAGCAATCAGGCTAGCCGACAAGGTAGACCGCGCACTGTTGTCACCTCAGTTATCACTTGTAGTTTCAAACATGATGTCGAGTATGAAAATTGATGAGGGTGCTGATAGCACGGAGATAATGAAGCTCATGTATTACTCGCTACTTATTTACATGAGCGAGTACCCTAAAGGTGCCCAAGTCTTTTATGATGGCGCTTGGAAATGATCTAGAAAAAAATCGGGACAACATGGAGTCTGGAGCACTGGTCAATACCTATGTTACTGTATTAACGGAGATTTGGATTCACAATCGCCAGTAGGAGCATAAGGGAAAAATGTCAGGGTGACTATTGCAATTATAAAAATCAAGCAAGATTTTTGCATCTCTGTGATGGGGGTTTTCCTATCCCTTTATTTTTATTATTATCATTGCCACTCTTGCCCAGGGCTGGGCCAACGAAAAGTCGAATTATGTCCCAGGCTCCCCGGTGACGCGGACTCTCGGAGCGCCGGACAGTGTGTATGGTCATTACACACACAGATGGTCTGGAGGAGCACGACCCAGATCGGTTGCGCGATCGGCAGTGATGCTAATCCGGACTATCTGGTATGCCGCTACCTCCAGGCGGGCAACTATCCTGGGCAGGCTCCGTATTAAGGTGCAGCAGCCGTAGCTGAAGAAGAAAGTGCACTAGCTCCACCTGCTGACCAAGCCGTAACTGGTGACGAATTTGCAGAAGCTCCTCCAGCCACTGAGACACCTCCGCCTGCAGCTCCTCCAGCTGGTGCGTCACAGGGAAGTAACAATACTAATTTCGTCATCCTGGAGATCGTTAACCGCGAGCGCGCTGCCGTTGGCGTTCCGCCCCTCGTGTGGAACGACACGCTAGCCGCCGACGCCAAGGCTTGGGCCGACTATGAGGCATCGCTCAACCGCTCGTTCCACGGGCCTGGAAACTTCAGAGATTATGCCGAGACCATTGCTGAGTCGGGACCCCATAACCCCATAGATGTGAACGCGACGTTGATGCCGATGCTCAACTTCTGGATCAACGAAAAGAACCTTTATGACGGCGGCCCGTTCCCGGCGGATGGGGGCGGGTTCTCTCATTACACTCAGTTGGTCTGGAGGGCCACGACCCAGATCAGTTGCGGTATGGCGACCGGCTCCATACAAAATGAGTACGGCCAGGTCTTTGACTTTCTGGTGTGCCGCTTCTTCCCGATGGGCAACTGGGTAGGGCAGTTACCGTATTAGAAGAGCTTCGTTCCTGTCACGGTAAGTACCCAACTATCACTATGTGCCAAGACCACTGAGGATAGAGAAAGAAGCTGAAGATACCTGTTTGTACAGAAACATGACTTCTCTTTTCCACATATGGATCCAATGCATTTGCTGTACTTCTGAAACTCAGTCCTAGAAAGTGTGTCTATAGGTACAGCGCATAAATGATTAGTCCAGCGGATGTTATCTTCCATGGAGGGCTAACATATACAATCGAAGAGAGACATTCTCACAGCTGAAGCTGTATCGCCTTAAGTTAACAAGGCCGCTTAACTACCAGAAAGCTCTTGAAAAGGTTTGAGTTAGTTGGACCCGGTCAGATAGTTATTGAACGAGCTAGGAAAAGGGCATATGTTAAAAGAATACTCATTAAAATATAGGATAAGAAAGGTCGTGGTGGAAGTCTCATATGACGATGGATTATATCACATCTGAAGGTGAACAGCATTTGAGAGAGCTTTTAGATGATTAATTGATTAATTAGGTTCTGTCTCATTTACAATAATAGCCAGAATTGTCATCTCTTAGAAAAGATAGGCGACAACGGCAAGGAAAGTAGATTGCCAAAATGGCGCATTGCTTGTACAATCCCTCCTCCCTTAGGCGGCGTGAATTTGAGAATCTCTTCAGGCTGATGGGTCCAGAGGAAGTGCATATGATTTTTAAGGTAATCTGGTTTATTCTCCCCTACTATGTTCAGCTCATCCCTTAAGCCATCAATCATAGAAACAATCCCACTTCTGAGAAGGTCTAAGCCCAAGGTATGGATGGAAGCATATGGCTGCTCGGCAAGTATGGCCGATTCTGAAATGATAACTGGCCTATTAAAAGAGGCCGGCTATGAAATTGCAACCAAGCAAAGTGAAAGTACCCTCAACCTCATTGTCACATGCTCTGTCAAAGATACAACCGAGCATCGGATGGTGAGCAGAATCAGGACAATGACAAAGTCGGGCAAGCCGCTCATCGTCGCAGGTTGCCTGCCAAAGGCAGACAGGGCAAAAGTAGAATCACTGAGTTCCTCTGCAAGTCTTCTTGGACCCAATTGCATAGACAAGGCTCCTGATGCTGCAAGGTTAGCCCTTACCGGAGGCAGGTTGGTAGCGCTCAAAGATTCTACGATTGATAAAGTCAACATTCCGAGGGTCAGGCTCAACTCCGTAGTCAGCATAGTGGAGATAGCAAGCGGATGCATGAGCGAGTGCACCTTTTGCCAGACAAAGATTGCCAAGGGGTGGCTTCGGAGCTATCGCATTGGCGACATCGTGAGGCAGATCAAATCAGACATCAGAAGTGGCTGCAAAGAAGTCTGGCTTTCCTCCACTGACAATGGATGCTATGGAAGAGACATAGACACCAACCTTGTAGAACTTCTGAAGGAATGCTCGCTCCATCGAAGGCAGCTTCAAGATAAGAGTAGGTATGATGAACCCTATGTATCTGCCTGCGATACTGGATGGAATGGTTAATTTGTTTTGTGAAAATGATAAACTCTTCAAATTTCTACACATCCCTGTACAGAGTGGAAGCGACAGGGTATTGAAAAAGATGAAGCGTGGTCACTCCTCCAAGACATTCATGGACGCAGCGCATGCATTTAGAGGCAAGATCCCTGAGATGACGATCTCAACTGATATCATTGCAGGATTTCCATCAGAAACGGAGGATGATTTCCAAGAAACTATTGACTTGCTTGAAAGATCTCAGCCAGACATTGTTAATATTTCTCGCTATGCTGCCTAGGCCTGGAACGGAAGCATATAGATGGAAAGGCATAAGAGTTAACTCTCAAGTATCTAAGAAAAGGTCAGAGTGCCTGCACACTCTTACGAGGAGAATCGCTAAGAAGCGCAACTCTCTCTGGCAGGACTGGCAAGGCGAAATAGTAATTGATGAGATTGGAAAAGTGAGGCAGGGAAGAAACTATGCATACAAGCCAGTAGTCATATCATCATCAACAACAACAACAACATCATCATCACCTCCACCTCCACCACCCCCATCGTCGTCATCAACAACAACAACAACTGCACCAACTACTACTACTGCTGCTGATCGTCAAATTTCACTTGGTGACAAAGTGCATGTCAAAATTTATGATTTTTCCAACTTTTCATTGAAAGCAAAGATAATTTTGTAGGCCAGCTAAACTTTGTTACGCTATGATTAGCTTTTGATTAATCACCAAAACTTTTTAACTTGACATATGTATCTCTGTGCGGGGGAGCTCGGGGATAACTTGAACGAGGATCTATCGATCAAAAATCCTATGCTGCTGGTGGGCATCGGCGGCATAGGAAGTGAAATCGCAGCTGCAACAAGTGCGGCTCTTGAATGCAAATGCCTATTGATAAGCAACGATAAGAAGGATTTGGTCTACAACGATAGGTGCACTGCTATTTTTGTTCGCTCCGGAGAATGGATCAACCCTTCTAGTTACAAATTACGCTCCTTTGTTGAGGGTCATCGCAATGAGATTGCCACGGGGCAATGAGCGGCTACTCGACAGTCATTGTTGTCTCAAACTTAGCAGGGCGAGCCGGCACCGCAATAGCGCCGCTTGTATGCAGGATGGCAAAAGATTCCAATACTGCCGTAATCTCTATAACAATTATGCCCTTCAAGTACGAAACAGATCGCATTTTCAGTGCTGGGACAGCTCTTAGAAGAGTGCGCGAAGTTTCAGATTCAACTATAGTGATGGACAACGACTCATTCTTGGATAATAACCCAGACCTATCTCAACAAGATTGCTTTGCAATAACAAATAATGCAATAGTTGAGGTCATTGCCTCAATCTCTGGGGGCATGATAAAACCGGCGATGAACGTGCTATGCACAAGCCGGTCAAGCCCTAGCTCGGAATCCTCACTCCGCGACTCCCTTGCAATGCTATATGATGCCGTGCCAAATACAAGCACTGTCAAAAGAGCGATGGTATATGTAATGGGAGGTAAAAGGGTCGCTATCGGTGAGCTGAACAAGCTGGTAGGCTGCGTGCGGGGAATATTCAAAGAGGACGGGGCAATAGAAGTTGGAATGGTATCTTCGACATCGTCTTCTAATGGCGTACGCGTCCACCTTGTTGCATCCGCTCCGCAAAAGACACGGTTTGATAGCTACGACCCATTGGGAGACATCATTCCTGATGTACTTGATTGGGATGAACCTGACTCGGCTCCTGACATCAAGCTGACCATACCTGCCATCGACTAGGTTATATTATTATAACCAACATGGCAGCAGAGCAGTAGTAGTAGAAGAGAGAGTGACGAAGAGACAGATCTCTATGGATACCGGTATGATATCGTGTGGCTGTAGATGCATAGAATGTAAGGGGCAGGCAGCTTAAGAGCTACCAATTTGTCGGGCAGGACGGCTATGACGATGTTCACCACACGTGCAAGTTATGCGGCACGCATTTCAATCACCTAGACGGAGAGACATATTCAAAATGCGAAATTTGCAAATTTCCATGACTACCTCAATGTGTGGCTAGCGACGGTTAACTTTTTGTTTATGCGTATATGTATATATGATTATTATTAATATTATTGTACTGAGTTCCCAATATTATTGATATTGCCTCTACAATAGCTGATTATTATTAACGACAGTGAGATGAAGCTAAGCGAGTTATTATAGAAAAATCTATGTCTGAGAAGGTATCGTTTACAATTTATTATGTGCTGGAGGGCAGAGCATGAACCAAGAAAAGTTCTAGAGCCATATGTAGAACGGCTTATTTACCAGCACAAGTCACTCGGTCTATGTTATCATATTCGATCGCCATGACGGCGGCGATAACAACAGCCATCATGAAGATGGCATCTTTAACAACAACAACAGCGACGACACTCATAGAAAACACCAGCGACATAGTAACAATACTAGACACAACAAGTAGAACAGGAGGATCTAAGAACAAATGACATCCAATAAACTATTATCATCATCATCATTAACAAGAACAACCCTTGTGCTCCCTCTACTGCTTGTTGCGACCATTTTGGTTGCAGGGCCGTTAGCAGTGGCTCAACAGATAACGCCCCCACTAACAGCAGAGGAGCAAGAGGATCAAAACAAGATACAAGATACGACAAACGTCATAACCCAATTCTTGAACCAAGGACAGAAACAGATAGGTGACGTTATTTTCACGCCAAGATGGTCGGGTGTTACCTGGGTAGAACCTGAGAAATTAGGTGTACTCTTTGCACAATGTTTACCTGGCGAGTTTGCAGTCTCTGGACAAATGATCCTTGGTAGTACTGATCTGGTAGTCAGGGAATCTTACTCGGTAGCTTTGCCCCAGAACCTTATGATATGGGTCGTGATTGTAGAAAATCAGAACTCTGAAGTCAGAGTCCCAGGTGCAGCAGGTGTGATCTGTGCATCAGACGAAGGTATAGCGGCGCAAAATACACAGAGTACAATCATCTTAAATCAAGACTTACATCAGCGGATAAACAACATAATCCAGCAATTCACCATAGAGAATATTAACATTGCAAATGTGATTCAAAACACCATAATCACTCAGATCAATAATGCTATAAACAGCACCAACGTAACTCAGAGCAATACAGCGATTGTGAACCAGAACGCTAACGTGAGCGCATTCGCAGGAGATTTAGGTGAAGACGGTGAAGATGGAACAGGAGCAGTACCACCAACAGGCGGCGGCACTAATGCCACAACAGGCGGCGGCTCTACTGAAGGCGGCTCTACTGAAGGCGGCTCTGACTGAGTGGCTGGATCTACCGAAGGCGGCGGCGGTGGTGGATCTACTGAAGGCGGCGGGGCTGGTGGACTACTGAAGGCGGCGGTGGTGGTGGATCTACTGAAGGCGGCGGTGGTGGTGGATCTACTGAAGGCGGCTCTGACTGAAGGCGGCTCTACTGAAGGCGGCTCTACTGAAGGCGGCTGCTGACTGAAGGCGGCTGTTACTGAAGGCGGCGGAACATAAGCATAAGTAAACTATGCAGAAAACGCGACAAGCAAGCAAACGATCACAACCAGTTGGTCGCCTTGAGCGACTTTGAGTTGGGGGCCGATAAAACCCCCTTCTCCTTTTCTTTATTTTCTATTAGAATGAATAAAGTAGTAGTAAGTGAAAAGTAATAATAATAAATTGTGACTGATCCCAGGACAGAAACGGAAGGGCAAGAGTTTAGACGTGGTATGATCTTGGTATGTACCCTATACAATATGTGGTTTTGTGGAGGATTCATTTAAAACGTATTTTGTTCCATATCTGAGACGACAACACATAGAAAGCCTACAGAGCTTGCCACACGGACTAGATTGTTATACGCTGAGACGCCTGAGTGCAATCTAAAAGTTCTAGAGCCATATGTAGAATGGCTTATTTACAAGCACAAGTCACTCTATGTATGTTATCATATTCTATCGCCATGAAGGCGACGACGATATCAACAGCCATTATGAATATGGCGTCTTTGATGTCGACAACAACAGAGGAATTTACAGAAAACACCAGCAACGTAGTGACAGCAAGCGCACAGCAACAACAACAAGCAATACCAACAAAAGGAGGAGCTAAGAACAAATGACACACGATAAACTATTATCATCATTGACAAGAACCGCCACTCCCGTACGTATCAGTGATCTTTGTTACAGCAGCCATTTTGTTTGCAGGGCCGATTACAACAGCAACAGCGACGACGACAACAACAACAACAACAGAAGTACAACAGATTATCAACCTTCAAAACTCTGCAATAGAACAGCTGAGCGAATCAGATAGAGATGTAAACGGCATTGAATTCATACCTAGGTGGGGAGCTGTGTCTACAATACAACCCAACCAAGTAGAGCCATTATTCGCTGCCTGCCTTGAAGACGAGTTTGCGGTATCCTTGATGTACATTTTCCAGACACCTGACATCATTCCATATCAGTCGTTCCCAGTAGCATTACCTGACAACAGCATGCTGTGGTTAGCAGTTGTCAAGAATACTGACACCAATAACGCAGGGGTCTGCTTCAATTGGCGTTATCTGTGCAGATGAGAACGACGGCGGCGGAGGCGGAGGACGCGACAATCTCGACATCACCACCAAGACAATAATCCAGAACACCGTCAAGAATATCATCAACGTGCAGAACAACCAGATTGTTAACCTCAAAAACATTGTCAACGTGTATCAACAGATAACTAACTACGCAGTACAGATCGCGAGTATCACGGGCAACAATAACACCGTAAACCAGGTGTTAAGCCAGGCATCGGAACAAATAGTCAATGCAAACGCGACCGCTCCAGCACAGATTAATCAGATAATCAACCAGGAAGCCGAGCAGCAAGGAGTGATAACAGGCGGAAGTAACGTTCTCAACCAGACTATAGACCAAAACGCTGAGCAGGCAGCAAACGTCACAGGCGGCGGCAGTAACACTGTTGATCAAGGTATAGATCAGGGTGCCAGCCAGACCGCAAACGTCACAGGCGGCGGCAATGTTCTTGATCAGTTCTTAGGCCAAGACGCTGATCAGACCGCAAACGTCACAGGCGGCGGCAATAACACTGTTGATCAAGGTATAGATCAGGGTGCCAGCCAGACCGCAAACGTCACAGGCGGCGGCAATAACACTGTTGATCAAGGTATAGATCAGGGTGCCAGCCAGACCGCAAACGTCACAGGCGGCGGCGGCAATGTTCTTGATCAGTTCTTAGGCCAAGACGCTGATCAGACCGCAAACGTGGAGGGTGAAGAATAGGAGACAACTACACCGTCAGCAAATGAGACAACAACAGGAACATAAAATGAACTAGACAGAGACAACGCGATACATAAACATACAATCTTGACCTGGTTGCCGCGAGCGGCCGAGTTGGGGGCAATAAAAAACCCCCTTTCTCTTTTTCTTTATTTTATATGATGTTGAATAAAGTAGTGGTAACTGACAGTAATGATAGCAATAAATTGACTGGCCTGAGGACAGAAGCAGAAAGCAAAGTATTTCCACCATATGCCCTGGGATCGCATGCACGATATCATGATCATCGCTGTTACTGCCTTTGAACCGAATCTAATACAGTTTCTTTCATTCATCTTCTAGTTTGCTAGAATATATATGAAATCATTAAGTGCTATACCGCTTAAACCGGGGGTTAATGAACAGACATAGTGAAAAAAATGATAACAAGAAAGACAACAACAAGAGGACAGCCAAATCAATAGGTGCTATACCTTTGGCAGGTATAGTAGTCGCTGCAGTATTTCTAACAGGACTATCTCTCATTAACAACTACCAGCCAGCCATAGCCCAGAATATGACCGGCAACGCTACTACTCCATCAACAACAGGCGGCGGCACCAGTGCGCAGTCTGCTTGTGCTCCAACACAAACAGGAGAAGGTGGAGGCCAGAACGCCACTACTAATGCAACAGCAACAACAACAGGTGGTAGCAGTGCTAATGCTACGACAGGCAATACTACTACTGCCACAACTGCTCCTATGACCGCAAATGCTACCACAGCTGGAGGAGGAAACCAAACGACATCATCTCCAACTCAGCTTATAGAACAAGCATGTATGGCAGCGTTAAATAACGACACTCAGGGTGTACTCATGAACCTGAATTTAGCCCTGAATGCTTTAGGAGGTAACACAACTACCAGCGAAGACGGCGAAGATGAAGACGGCGAAGATGAAGGAGAAGCAGAAGGTTAGTGATAGCGCGGTGCTCCGCTAGAATACCTTCAAGACTTTGAAAACTACAAACGCAACCCAATACCGCCTAGCAATAGCAAGTGAAGACCGGGAGCCTCTGTTTTTTTACTCTCATCCAAATTTTTTGCCAATACACACAATATGTATAGTTTGGTAATATCCTTGATTTTTCTTCTGGAATGCTGAAAAGTCCAACTGAACATAATCCTCATAGCCGATGCAGCCACTTTGTCACTCGTCATGCTTTTTATTTGGTGCTCCACTGAACAGTCCTAATCTTAGGCGGCTCGCAGTCAGGTGAGCAAGGCGCCTGAGGTTTTTTCTTCTTCGTCGTCGTGGCAGGAACATTCGATTTAGTTGAGAAACCACTTGTCGGTATCAAAGTTGCAAGGCGCCATTTTTCTTAGTGTATCACCTTTGGTCGCAGAATATAGTAGTATTGATACAATCTTTTTAAATATTGAAATGCACTTGGAGTATAAGGATAAGGACAGAAGGCGGAAGATTATGACAGTAGAAGGAGGTAACCAAAAATCAGAAGGAGGAGTCCTTGGCATTCATCACATCACTGCTATAGCTAGAAATCCACAACGGAATATTGACTTTTACTCAGGGTTGATGGGGCTGAGGTTAGTAAAATTAACAGTTAATTTTGATGACCCGACAACATACCACCTTTACTACGGCGATTCCCTCGGACATCCTGGAACCATTTTAACATTCTTCCCTTGGTCTGAGGCACCTATAGGACATCGCGGAACACGACAGGTTATAGCCATATCCTTTCTGATTCCCAGTGGGTCTATGAGCTACTGGACTGATAGGCTCAAGCACAATGGCATTTCATTTGTTGGTCCCTCAAAACGCTTTAGCGATGAATTTGTTTCGTTCCACGATCCCGATGGGTTGATGCTTGAGCTTATTTCTCCTAATGCTTCTCAAGGACAACAACTACAACAGCAGCAGACAGACAACAACATATGGAAAGGAAGTCCCGTTAGTAAAGATCATGCCATCAGAGGATTCCACTCAGCCACCCTATCTGAAGAAGGATATGAGCACACTGCTACACTTCTGGCTGATACTATGGGATTTAAATTTATAGCCAAAGACAACAAGGAAGATAGATTCCGCTTTGGAATAGTGGAAAAAAACAATAGCAATCAAGAAGGCGCCTCCACATCATCATCCTCATCAATAGGCTCAATTGTCGACGTTGTATGCCAACCTGAAATATCTAGAGGCTATATAGGAATAGGCACGGTCCACCATATCGCGTGGCGCGCCGCCAACGATAGACATCAGATAGATTTGCGTAAGAGAATTATTCAGGAAGCAAAGCTTAATCCGACTCCTGTAATTGACCGCACCTACTTTCGTTCTGTCTATTTTCGAGAGCCTGGTGGAATACTATTCGAAATTGCCACGGATCCACCTGGATTTGCTATAGATGAAAGGCCGGAAGATCTCGGAAAGCAATTAAAGTTACCTGAGTGGCTTGAGCCTATGCGTGGAAAGCTGGAGCAACTGTTGCCTCCAGTAAAAACCTCCTTAGAAAGGCAATAGAGGGACAATAGGAGGGCTTATTGAGTGTCGACATCATCATCATCATCATCATCATCTAACAAATCAGACCAACTAGGATTTACACACCGCTTTATTCCGTCTCGAGACGGAAATGATAAATCTGGATTAACTCTGCTTCTATTGCATGGCACTGGCGGAAACGAGGATGACCTTCTGCCGCTAGGGCGTGAGCTTGACCTCAACGCTGGATTGATAAGTCCCCGTGGCAAAATAATGGAAGCAGGCAGAATACCGCGTTTCTTTCGCAGGCTTGCTGAAGGCATCTTTGACATCGAGGATCTTAAGTTTCGCACTCAGGAGCTTGCCGGCTTTGTTGAGAAGGCTTCAAGTGTCTATGGATTTGATGCACGCAAGGTCATAGCAGTGGGCTATTCCAACGGTGCAAACATAGCAGACTAGCATGCTCTTACTCACGCCGCAAACATTGTCAGGCGCAATACTCTTCCGGGCAATGGTTCCTCTTGTTCCGGACAATCTTCCTGACCTGTCGGACAAGCACATATTCATGTCATCGGGATTGAGGGATCCAATAGCTACAAGACAAGAAGCAGAGAAGCTTTCTGGTTTGCTCAAACAAGCTGGCGCTGTTGTGGATCTGCAATGGCAAGACAGCGGCCACGAGCTAATACAAGATGACATTCAAGCAGCCAAAGAATGGTGGCTCCTTTTGCTGAAGAAGAAGAAGCAACTATAGATCAAAAACAGAAACTCTTGCTATCAATTCTTGACAAGGATCAAGATACAGCGAATGATAATTCTGACACAGCATAATCCGTTCTTTCAGGCATTTTTTCAAATAATGGCTTTGCTCTTTCTACCAAATTGGCTAGGGCTTTGTTCTGCGTAGAGTAAAACTTGTCCATATCCTCTCTTGTCTCCCAAAAGGTCAGAACGATTGATTCTTGAAAGCCACTTGTACTATCAAGTATAATGTGACCTCTCATTTTTTTTCCTAACTCTTCTTTTCTTATGCTACCAAAAAACTCAGTGAACATCGTTGTACCTGCCTCTTTCTCTTCCAAAGATCTGAAGTGAACTCTGTTGTGTTTGGAGTATTTGATGTTAGGCATATAGAGACACCAGAGATGTAAATGTTGAAGTAGTTCTTAAGCATTGATTGCTTCTCATCTTTATCGAAACAAAAGAGAAACACACAGCGTGTGTGTGTGTGTGTGTGTGTGTGTGTGTGTGTGTGTGTGCGCTTATGTTTATCAATACGACAATTCCTTCGGTTCGACACAAGTGATAACCCTTAAAAAGCGCCTTCATTGCTGAGGCCAGTGAGTAGATAGCGAGCCAAAAAGATTTTAGAATATGGATCAGTAGAAGTTGACCATTGTGGATAATGGGCGTTCAACAAAGTCAGAGCTTTGAGGTCTCCTGATGTCCTTCCTCGGACCAATTGGTGGCTGTTATCTTAGTAGAAAACAAGAAGAAAAAAAGCAAAGTCGGGCTATGCCCTTTTTGCTTCTCGTCTTTTGTCAGCAAAAAACAATAATGGCACTAGTGAATATCTCAAATCTAACAGCTTTTCTATTTCCTAGCGCTTCATTGAGGACGGCCGTGTACTTTTTGCCATGTTTGTGCTTGAATCAAAGAGTAACTTGCTCCGGTTTGCTGAATCTGCATCATGCAGTGGTTGATTCTCCTTCATTAATTCGTGCCTTCCTTGCCGAGTATTTTCTGGCTGTTCCCCCGAATAAGAGGATGCAATATCGGGTCGGTTTCTTTCCCTAAGCTCCTCTGCAACCATCCTTCTTACCTCTCCTCCGTCTACCTCGATAGTGGAATGTGACGAGCCTTTCATTCCCTCTTCCCCTTGCCCAGCTTGGGCATCATTATCCTTCCGCATTACTTTCTCAGAAACTGTCTTTGCAACATCTCTTGCTAGCAGGAATGGAGTACCTGACCTACTTACAGTTTGAGCCATCTTGTTGGTTTCAAACTTTTCCTTTCTTCCGCTTGTTCTCTTGATAATAATGTCAGACGTCTTAGCCCTCCTATTCCTTCGAGTTCTGCTGGTTGCTTTGGATGATTGTTTTATTGTTGTTGTTCTTCTTCTTCTTTTCTGTGCATTTACTTTTCCAGATCTACTGCGAATTGTAGAATCTACCTTGCCTTTTTTCTTCTTGGAGGTTCGTGATGATGTCTTTCTAGTATTAGCCATATGAAGAGAATTTTGGAAAACAAAGTTGATATATGTTGAGTATATCAGGTTCTGTAACTTTGTGGGATAAATTGAATTTTGTAAATAACCCACATTTTACCTAATGATCTTCTCCTTATAATACGATTAACCTGTGCTCTAGTAACAATTTTTTATTCTATTGTAGTTCATCATAGTAACATACAATCCTTCCGCGCGCTATCTCCTTATTTCTGCTTTCTCAAACTTAACCCGTTCACTAACTAGCCTGCAACAATCCGATCTTAGAATTTATTTGGGGACATAAAGTAATGACAATACCGTAATTCAAGAACCTTTAACTTATTTCGATCGCATGTGGAGAGCTTTACAAAGTCAACTACAGCATATACATATATCTAGTCATCTTCATATCATGCAGGTTTATACTTGATTACCAGACCTCCCATTCCAACTATACACAACAAAAAAAGATTGAGAACTGTTAGTTCTTAGCCAGAAGAATTGAACTTCATACCAAAGCATCCCGTGATTGCTACTACAATAGCTACCTTGCGGCATCGCAATGTAGAATACCTAGCATAATATCGTCTATTATTCAAATCAAGATCTACTATCTCTTTCTAAGATCACTTTAGATTCGCTAAAGCTTATTTTGTAATTTCGCAGTACGTCCATACCCAAAAGACTGGGATAACGCTCCTGGTCAACTTTCACAGCATCACTTTGCCGGAGAAACTTGACAGGCTTGACATCGACTGATTCTATTCCCTCCCCGAAATACAAATGGCATGAATCTGCCAGGTATGATTCAGCTGAACCACCAATACCTAGCGAATTTTGATATTTTGTCAATTTAGAGTAATCTACCTTCATTTGTCGAGCATCAAATTCATTTATTGTAGTAGTAGCCGTTCCCGTGTCTACAACTAAGAGAATATCTCTAACAACTTGAAGTTGGTCACAAATAAATTTTGCAAATATAAATGGTAACCAACCAGTTATGAGACGTCCCTCAATACTCAAACTAAATCTCTTATTTTAGAGAGGACTTATGGGGAATTAAATTTAATGATTAAAAGTCTTTCCTTTACTGGGCATCAGATTGTGGACTATGCGGTGCACTAGCATTTGTGGTTGCAGGATCGAAAGTATTGAGCGATATTATAGCAATACATTCGCTACACGCCTGGCTTGAAAAAGGAAACCCTCTTGTACTTTTGAGTTAATCTCAAAGTGAATTAAGATAATGAAATTCTGCTATATCGTTGCATTCAAGCTACGGTTATGCCACTTAGGCCTGAATGTATAAGAAAAAAATAACAGGGCTATGCCCTGTTAAATTGTGGTAGTTGGTGCTGTGGTGAAGACCAGTACGATGTCCAAGCCTTCACTATGTTGTTGTTGAAGTCTGTAAGTGCATCTAATGTTCTACCGTAGATCTTTAAATTCTCTCTTGCTGAGTCCAATGCAGTTACTTCAAGTTGGTTGAAAATACCGACTGAACGAATTATGCTGTTTGTTACCTCTGTAGACTGCTTTGCAACCTCTTCTGATACTTGCAGTGTTTGAGGGATGTTCATGGCATGCGCAGCAACCTGTTTTTGATTGGCAAATGCAGTTTGAACTATGCTTTTTACGGCCTGGATGTAGTCTAGCTGTAGGTTGGATATCGCCTGAGCAAATTGAGGCTGAACCTTTGCTACCTCGTCAACTATACGTAAAGTATTGTCTCTTATAGTATCACTTACTTCGTTTGCTCTAGCTGTAGTTGTTGTTACTGTTATTCCTTCGTTGTCTCTTGTTGTTGTTCTTTTATCTGACATACATATTATATATCGGCCTACCTATATAAGTGTTGGTAATTATTGGTATTTATTACCATCTAATGACAGTAGTAGACATTTTTTGGACCATCATTTAGACCCTTTGTCACCCTCAAAGACGGTATCGCGAACTGAATCGGCTCCTACTGATATGGTCTTTGGAAATTTAGAGATTGACTTTGTCTCCTCCTTTCTTGGGAGAAATTTTTTGTTAGCTGGTTGGCTGATTGTTAAGTTCTTGCAAAATGCAAAGATAGCCTACAGTCTAACCGCTCGAAATTAAAAATGTTTAATATCTATCTTACTAGTTGCCTTAACATTAAATGAACAATTCCAAACTATCAATGAACCTTATCAGCAAGGAAGAATTAAAAGAGAAATTAGATCGTAGAGATAAGTTTAAGCTAGTAAACGCTTTGGGAGAATGGGCATTTAATGCTAAACACATACCTAATTCTATCAACATTAGCAAAATAGAGGATGCGAGGAAAATTCTTGATCCTAATGATGATATTGTCATATACTGTTCTAATCCATCATGTATTGCAAGTATAATCGGGTATCAGCTTTTGACTAATATGGGATATTCTAAAGTCAGGCGTTATGCCGGCGGAATAGTTGACTGGGAGCAAGCAGGATACCCAATGGAAGGGGATTTTGTAAGCTAGTTCAAAAGGTGTTTATCAGTATATCTTGAATTTTTTTAATGAATGGACACGCTTTGTCTATGTATGGCTCAACAATTCAGGTAATGTAATTTATGTTATTGTCTGCAAGAGGTGGCAAACGCATAATCTCGTAGAACAGATGCTTTATCCTCTTTGGTATTATCTCAATCTAGGAGGTCTAGCATCAAAGCTTTCTTTTTACATAATCGCCTGATTTTGCCTACTTCAAAACAGATTTTGTTCCTAGTTCATAGTCATTCATCCGATCTTGTACGGTTCGATCTGCTTCCTATTCCTGGAGTACTTGATGAACAAATGAAATTGCAATCGACCCTTCGCCAACCGCGGACGCGACACGCTTGATGCTGCCGCCACGCACGTCGCCAATCGCAAAGACTCCCGGCAAAGTGGTTTCGAGCAAGTAAGGCGGACGAGCAAGGGGCCAGCGTGCAGCGTTCAAATCTTCTGGCAACAGATCGGGACCCGTCTTAATGAAGCCTTTAGCATCAAGTGCGACGCAGCCATCGAGCCAATGGGTGTTCGGATCCGCGCCTGTCATGACGAATATGTGGCGGATGTTGTGCTCCTCCACTTGCCCCGTCTGATTGTTTAGCCAACGAACAGATTCGAGGTGATCGCCTCCTGCGAGCTCTACTATCTCGGTGTGCGTGTGCAATACGATCGTAGGGGTCTGTTCGATCCGGCGAATAAGATAGCGGGACATACTCTCGGCCAAACCGGCCGACCTTATTAGCATGTGCACGCACTTTGTCGTCTCCGCCAGAAACACAGCAGCTTGGCCGGCCGAGTTTCCTCCGCCAACCACAATCACTTCCTCTCCGCTACACGACTGCGCTTCCACAAAGGTTGCACCGTAATAGACTCCCGTGCCTTCAAAGCGAGGCAAGTTATTGAATGGTAGCCTTCGATACTGCGCCCCGGTCGCAATCACGATACTGCGTGTCTGAATTCGAGCCCCATTCTCCACTTCTACGACGTACGGTTTGCTGTCACAGGCGAGTCGCGTGCCCCTGGCGATAAGCATCTGCGCGCCAAACTTTTGCGCCTGGTTGTATGCCCGGGCTGCGAGTTCCTGGCCCGAGATACCCATGGGAAATCCTAAGTAATTTTCGATTCTTGAGCTTGAACCTGCCTGACCACCTGGCGAGCTCGTTTCAAGCACTAGAACGTCAAGCCCTTCTGATGCGCCATACACGGCTGCCGCCAGTCCGGAGGGGCCAGCGCCTATAATGACGAGATCGCGCATATGAGTTTGGTCAACGGTCTCGTTAAAACCAAGGCAGTCCGCAACTTGCTGGTTCGCGGGGTTCCGAAGCACAATCTCACCGCGACAGATCACTACGGGTATCTCGCTGGCTGCGAGATGGAAACCATCCAGTAGGTTCTGTACATCAGGGTCGCGTTCGAGGTCTATGTAGGAGTATGGGTGTCCGTTGCGCATCAAGAACTCTTTGATCCGAAGCGTACCGGCGGAGTGCATTGATCCGATGAGCACTACATCTCCCACGCCGGCCGCCACCAACTCGACTCTGCGGAGAAGGAAAGCCCGCATCAGGATCTCGCCTAGCTCCACATTGGTCTGCATCAAAGCCAGCATGTGTTGGCGATTCAGTTCGATCAGCTCACCCGGCTTGGTGGCACGCATCCGAAAGACAGCAGGGCGGCCAGAGAGCATGTTGGCCTCACCAGTGAACTGACCTGGGCCATGGACCGTGATAAGGGTTTCAACACCCCCGGAGGGACGCACAATTTCGACCTCGCCGGAGACCACCACAAAGAATGGAACCTCTCTATCACCCTGCTCGACGAGCACCCCGCCACGCTGCATTGCACGGATATGTCCATGAGGTGCGATGCGACGAATCTGCGCAGGAGTTAAGGTCGGAAATATCTGCTCCAACAGAGAGCTCTTTAGTGGAAGTCCTCTGCGTGGATCACTCATAGCGGTAGTTTGCCGTTCGCTGTTATTAATGGGCTTCCTTCTCAGGACCCATGCTGGACGAAAATCACTGTGTGCCCATATTAGAAAGAGTTGAGAATTATACTAAGCGATGATAATCAATGTAAGCCAATAGCGCTGTCCTGATTCTCTACAACTTGTATCTGTTTTTATGCTACGCCAGAAAATTCAATACAAAAGCCGTATCTGCCATTATCAATAATTTTGCACAACAATTAGGACATACATTGCCAGGCCCAACAATGCTAGTTCAATCCAGCAGCTGGCACATCTGCAACGATGTGACACAAAAACTATTACGGCATGACTTTAGCCTGGTACAGAAGCTTCTCTATAAATTATTCCTACTCATCCAAGAGCCCTAAATATGATCTTGATGCCCTTAGGTTGAACTACCAGTATCATAAATTGCTCCAAACTAGAGCGTGTCCGATATACCCTATGAGATAAAAATAAAGAGCGAGCTAGAGAAGATCATACAGTTGCAAAGAATGACACGCATTTTGCCTTGAGTATTGGCAGATGAAAACTCATACTAATATCTAATTTTGTTTGGATCTTATTACTATTATTTTGGGACTACAACTCATTCCTAGAGTCTGCCCCGCTATCAAGAAACATTCATTGCGTAAAGCTACCACCCCTTGAGTCGTACATTGCACATTGCGAGAACGTCTAGAGTAGAATAATAAAACTTCTACCCACGTTCTTTGTGTTATTTGAACTTGTTTTTGCCTCTCGACCTTTGTTTGTCTTCTGATGTGATTCTTGTATTTAATTAGATGAACAACCTCAACGCACCCAGCTATTCATACATGGATCTTGCTATTGCATGAGTGGTGGCGCGTACCACGAAGGCAAGATCGGTTTGGAGAGTTCTTGTTCATGGTGTGGAAATAAGATATGGTGACTGTGCCTGTCTGCTCTCTGAATGTGAGGTTATCTGTTCTGAGAGACTGTCTGAATTGAATATGGCAGGAATGTTTGGTTTGTTGGCTGTCGTAGTTCTATCTCTCTTATCGATAAATCTTTGAATTCAAATTCCGAATCGTCTACTCTGAAACCGCCTCGAGTCCCGTCATCTATTATATCGTCTGAGTCTCTATCGCAGTCGCTACCATGGGTCTCCCAATCACCATCGTCTACATATTCTGTAACTTTCTTCCAATTGTTTCTCTCATCTCCATCATCAACCCATAGCTCTAATTTAACCTCGTCACCGCCATCCAAATCATACGTTACCAGCTTGATGCCTACCCATCTATCGTCCAGATCGTCTACCACGTTTTCTTCTACTGCAGTCCTGTCTGTATAGCCACCATGATGGAATAGCTTTTTCTTAAAATAAGCGTCGCCATTTGCATCAAGCATGCCGTAGTAGCCATAAGCACCGCATCCACCGTCATCGTTGTAAGTTGGACCTTGTCTTGCTATCAAGGTAAATTGGTCATTTCCCTCATGTAGCTTAAAGTAGCCTGTCATTTCCACATTCTTCCACTTGCCGTCTGGAGAATCTGCATGAAGCCTTACTCCGTGTTTTTGTGAGCCCGTTTCTGCATCCAGTTCAAATATATCCGAACTTTCTTCTTGTAAGTCTATTTGTTCAGCTGATGTCATCAAAAAATCGTCGTCATCTTCTGGCTGTTCGTTGTTTAGGAACCAAACAGGACCATTATCTGGTGTAGGATAAAGTTCATCTATTCCGAATTTATCTGGAGCTGCAAACACTTCATTTGTCACCCTAGGCGAGCCATGAGAAATATGACATTGCAAATCTGTCTGGAGCTGCAAACACTTCATTTGTCACCATCGGTAACCATGAGAAAATTAACATTGCTACCATTCCTGCCAGAAGTAGGTTCTTAGAGAAGTGTAGATTGCATGTTCTTGATCGCATCGAACGGTTTGCATAGCCAGATATTTTTTATTTATTGTGGAGACTTTTTCTGAACTGTACGTCACGATTCAGAGATAAGATAAAATGGTGGATACATTTTGAACGTATAGTTTAAGCTTGCCGCAGTAGGCTATCTTCTTCTCTTTTGCTCCTTCATTTGTGTCGTTATTATCATCGTTCCCAATTTTTGGGAGTCCGAGTTTTGGACTTTTGTTGTTGTTAGATTGGGTTCTAGGTGCCACTAGCTAAAAATTTTTTTGGTTTATCATTCTCACCGCTGAATTCATAATTTGGCTATCTAGCTCCCAAGGTTGTTACAAGCAGAGCAATGAATTCTAGCCTTTTTTGGTCTTACAATAAAACATGATCTATCTTAAACTGATATAAAATGCCTCGTGAATTATCGAAGTTTCCTGTATTTTTGATAAGAACAACTCAATTTTCACACATTCAATCATTCTCAGGAGTCATGCCTGACATTTTAGACATATCTCACCTTATCTTGAAATTCCTGAGAGTGATGAATGAACCCTCTGCTCTTGCATCTGCTGATGTTGACGTTAACGATGATGGAAGTCAGATGGTTCTTTCACATCACAATTTGAGGTTCTCTGGTGGGAGCTAGCTGTTAGAGATTAGAACTCTGCATAGATGCTGCCTTAGACTATGCTGATAATCCTCTTTTCAGATCCAATAAATACAGTCCAACCTCGTGCACGGCATTATTCGTAGCAGCGATTTTGAAGGTAATGTATTCCCACTGGAAGCAAACTGGAAGTAATAAACCAAGAGATGTCTCTCTTAAATTTCCTCGCTACAACCTATAGGAGGCGGTAAGTAAAGAATCGAATGCAACGCTGACACATATTGACAGCACTTGAGCATAATAACAACATACTTAACTGGTTGATACTACTTGACATTATTACCACTTCTAATAAATGCATTCAAAATGAGCATGATTCCTGCGACGGTACCGTCAAGACCGTAACAGATGGCTCAGACAACACCCACATGTGTGCTTGTCAATGTCATAACAGCAACTACCAGATGGTACAAAAGATGTTTGGGGTAATTAACCAGAAAGAGTAACAGCTACAATTGAAATAATGCAGCTTTACATACAGGGAAGATAATACAAGGAAGATATAATACCTATCGTGTGACTTCGAGGAAATCATAAAGGCAAAAGTAGCCGGCTCTATGCCGACGCGTTTAGCTTTTCCTGAACTGGTTGTGGAAGGTTTTCAAATTGTGCTCTTGACAGCTCTTGAATCCTTGATTCTTCGACTTTTGCATTGCGTAATTGTTTAGTCCTTTCTTCAGCATTGGCGTTGTTGTATGTTAGTTGTGTCATGCCATATCTACACAACCATGGCACTTAACCAATAGACGTACATTGTTCAGGTTATTGTTATGAATGCGCTGAGCAGATATAGCAGCCATCAATCTAAATTCTTATGCGCTATCTGGAGGCAACAATAGGCTATTCGCCTCGATATGTTAAAGGCAACAGCTCAAAGCGCCAGATACTTATGTAAAAGCAAGCATGAAACCTGTTAAGCGGCAAAAATGCAGTTAGTCAAGGATAATGATGTGATAATAGACGTAAATATTTGGAATGTATATATAGTAATTAATGCCAAGCGAAAAGCAAATCATGCAAAAGAGCATTGAACCTGTGCAGTCTGGAAAGGAAGAAGCATATGTTACATTAATGGGTGATCTGAAAAAGACATGGTTTTGCCTAGGATGCAATCGTAGTTTTCTCCATCATTATGAGATAGTAAAGCATATGCATTCCGAAAATCATCTGGTAATGGTAAACTCTGACTTTGGGCAGTTAACAGAGTACTGCAAACAGAAATAACGAGTATGCTTATGCATCTATTGCACAATTGGAACGCCCATATTGGGTTCAACAAGAGATGATATGGTGGGATCTATTTTAGTAAGAAAGCAAATCTGCTCAAATGTATCTACAGTGCATTGCTTCCTTACCGCTACTTCAGCTTTATCCAGCCTATAGGGAACATTATCCTCTCATATACTATTATAAGAGAACCATCAGATGCTGTTGTATTGTTTCCTTTTTTTGAAGAGGCAGCCGAATGTGTGATAGTACCGATTACCTATTCCAAGACTTTAACCTTATATGCACTACGCGATTATACAGGGTTTGTTTTGTTTACCGTTCTACAAAAGTAAAAGCATGGACACCTTCTACTTCACACACTTTAATTCTTCTTCTGTGTAATCGTGTTCAATGCCAAAACACCTGATCTCATGTGATTGTGGAAATGTGATGGAACTCATCGAGGAAGATGAAGTGGTAAAGCCAAAATATAGGAGCATTTCTGGCAATCTCCGACTTCGATGCAATGACTGTGGAAAAGAACATGAGGTTTTTCTTAGACACAAGATTGCCAAATTTGTTGGGGCGTCGCCATCGTTCAAGGAGATCTGATCGTCCTGATAACGAGCAACTCACTTGTGATATGAATCGACCGGAGATAATTATCAAACATAATTTCAAGCTGCTTGATTTGCTTGAAGAAGTAAAGGCCATACCAAGTGTCAAAGACGTAATATGGTGCCAGATTGCGGAGTAGTTGGAAGAAAAAAGTCCATGCCCCGCGACGTGATAGATAGTGCCACACAGGGGCCGAATGTTGAGGGCTTGACCAGAACTTTCGAGGATATCCTGACAGGAATAAGGCATTAATCGTATAGGAACAGGCAAATTGCTGACAGGTTATGGGAAGCTCGCTTTAGGAGCAAATTGCCGTCATAGATTCAAAGAGCCATTATGTGAAGAGGCTAAAGAAGTAGCGACTGTCTCCTTTGCAGTCTGTTTGGCAAGTAAAGCCTTGAGTCTGTTAAGAGACAACAACGCCATCACATACTCTTAGTTCTCTTCCGCATGTATTCTTCATTTTATAACTGTGAATTAAGGTAATTCTTTGAACAATCATCTGAGCAAAACTCCAAAACGCCCCTGGCAAAGCTTGAATATAATACACCCTCGCTAAGGTTTTGAAACTCTTTGCCACATGATTTGCATACTTTTATCATATCATATTTTTCCTTCTTATTCCTCTTCTTCTTCTTCTTCTTCCTATTACAATATTACTTGAGCAATCAGACTTAAGGTTCTTTACATCGTGTACTGCTACTGCTGCCTGCTCCTCGGAGAAGAGAGAGAGAGGAGAAAGTGGGAAAGAAATAGGCATGGCTGTTTATATGACCGTACGGACATGATAAAGAGAGTAGGAGTAGAGATATATTTTCATTGGCGACGATTAGACTTTACAAGAGAAGCTCAACTTTTGTGGAATTGCCTATTTTAGTAGAAGAGCTTAGCAACGTTGGATTGCCTGATACTTTAAAAAAATACTATAGCGAGCCTGTTGAGCATGAAGCAAAGAGCATAGTTGCTGGACCCACCTTCATACAGTATCTGAACAAATTGTTCAGAACCCAAATAGCAGCTGGAGATATACTACAGTTTGAATCTGACAGTCAAGACAAGTATTTCATGTTCTCATTGACTGGGACATGGGATGAGATAATCAAGCTGCAGTAGTGACAGAAACCCCCATGAGCTCTTGATGGGTGACAGTAGTAGTAGTAGTAGTAGTAGTAGTAGTAGTAGCTCCCTCACAGTATGTAGATGCACACATGTACGCCACAGAAGATAATAATAATAATAAAAAAGGTAAACCAACCAATGCAGATACACACCCACCACCCACATACACACACATACACACACATACACACACATACACACACATACACACACGCACATACACACCTAGCAAAACATCTACAGAGTGCAAATGGCTGTAGTACATGACTAGGATGGTTGCGAGTACCCTGTCAAATCCTCAAACGACTATATGTCTATAGTAATGCCACACGCCCCCTCTAACGTGCGATACGTGACCTTTAAAGCTCAAAGAATCAAACCCGTTTAACATGCAGGGACCTATTCCACAGGACCCGCTCCGAAATCGGTCCTTTTTAAATAAATCATTTCAAAGGAAAGGATAAAGGATAAAATGATGTGCAAGTAATGACATTAAAACCTCTAAAGGCGTAAACTATGTACAAAAGGCTGTTCTATAGATAGGAAAAGAGCGAAAAGCAGCATCGAATTTCTCTATGTTAAGCCTAGTGACATTCTTCTATGCTGCAAATTCTTCGCACTAAGGCTCTGCATATTCTTTACCGAGACACCGATGCGTGGCCAAGCGATAATATTATTTTCGGCATCGCTATGCTCATTTTGGCTTGTGCAAGAAATATTGAAACAAGATATGTCAATATGGAAGCAGGAAATCACATTTATTTTATGACAAAATATTGGTGACTAGTCTATTGTTATAAGATTGTGGCCAGGCGAACGAAATTCTAGCAGGCATACACACTAATCTTTGATAAGACTCCAGCATGATGGAGCTGATTTAATTGGCGACCCGTGATAATAATAACATCATTATTAGAAATGTCACTTCAGAGGATATTCCTCATATTGTAGAACTGCAAAAACAATCTTTTCCCATCATGGCTAAAGATGGAGTAATTTGGGATGAACATCATCTTGAAAGTCATATCAAAATATTTCCAGAGGGACAGTTTTACGCAGAGTTAGATGGAAAAATAATAGCCTCTTCAAGCAGCCTTGTAACTTCACTCAAGCCAGATTACCAAGAACATACTTGGAAACAGGCTACTGCTTATGGGATGTTTACAAACCATACCCTCAAAGGTGATAGCCTTTACGGTGCAGATATATCAACACACCCTGACTCCCGAGGGCTAGGTATTGCGACTATGCTGTATGATGCCAGGAAGGATTTGGCTGTTAAATTGAATCTAAGAAGAATGATAGCAGGCGGAAGATTATTCAACTACAGTGAATATGCAGAAAAGATGTCAGCTCAAGAATATGCTGAAAAGGTTGTCAAGGGAGAATTAAAGGATCTTGTCTTATCATTTCAATTAAATAATGGCTTCAGGTTTATCAAAATCCTGCCAAACTATATGAAAGACAGTCGTTCCTTGAATTATGCTAGTTTTATAGAATGGATAAACCCTAAATATGTGCCTCAAAAGTGAGTTGATGCTCAAATGACGAGAGTAATAGACTGCCATGTGCATCTCAATCGCTATGAGGGAACTAAATATGTGCCACTAGAAGAGCGAATAAAACTGTTGGTTCACACAATGGAAGCCGACAACGTTGACCATTCGATCATCCTTTCGTCTTATAAGGTAAATGAAGATAGGCCATCCACCGAGCAGCTGATAGAAGCGACAAGGAAATACGACGACATCCTCTCTATTGTGGCAGGTTTTTCAATTGACAGCCACAATGATGACGACTTTCAAAATTGTAGAAAGTGGTTTAAAGAAGGCCTGATAAGAGGTATGAAACTTTACTGCGGCTATGAGCATTACTACCCATATGACAAAAGATATCAGCGAGTCTATGATCTGTGCGTAGAATTTGGTATGCCGGTCATGATACACACAGGAGACACATTTTCAAGCAAAGGGAAGCTTCGCTTCTCTCATCCACTGAACATTGACGAAGTTGCAGTAGATAATCCAGAGCTGAAGATAATAATATGCCATTTAGGAAACCCCTGGATTCGGGATTGCGAAGAGGTGATTTACAAGAACAAGAATGTCTATGCAGACATCTCGGGTTTGGTGCTAGGTGAGTTTTCTGATTATTTTGAAGATTTTATGGTTGACAAAGTAACTGAATTTTTGAACTATGTTGGTGAGCCGCTATATCTTTTGTATGGGAGTGATTGGCCTATATCCAGCATGGAGTCATATCTTAATCTTGCTGCCAAACTCAAGCTCACTCAACACTCGCGTGAACTTTTAATGTTCAGAAATGCGCAAGCACTCTTCAAGATTTGAAAGATTTTTTTCATTACTGGCCATCCGATGGTAACCTGGAGATCAAAATTGAAATCCGAGATAAAATGAAGATGGTGTTGTTTATTCAGAAGAAAATCACACACATGCAGCTTGGAGGCAATTATGAGCTTAAAGTAGCCAGATATTATTATAGTCTCCTCAACTCTTTGTCCTATTGACTTTTACCTTATTAAGAAATACAGGAAAAACCTTATACAAAGAGTTCAAAAGTCAAAAGCCTCTCTAATCTTTGAGATTTAAGTAAACCGCAGAAGACTCGATAATCCCTGGTTAGCGATTTTGCTGGTATCTAGGATTTGACCATTCTATAAAACTAGCATAATTCAGAGAACGAACATCCTCCAAGTAATTTGGGAGTATTTTGACAAATCTAAACCCATTATCTAATTCAAACGACAAGACAGGATCTTTTAGTTCCCCTTTCATCACTTTGTCAGCATATTCATATGGAGACATTCTGTCTGCATATTCAGTGTAATTGAATAATCTTCCGCCTGCTATCATTCTTCTTAGATTCAACTTAGCAACTAATTCTTTTCTAGCCTCATAGAGCATGCCTCCTATACCTTCATGTCTGTGTTTTGGATGCGTCGATATATCTGCACCATACAGACTATCTCCGTTAGAATCATGATTTGTGAACATACCGTCTCCAGTGATCTCTTTCCATGTGTGTTCTGCATACTCTAGTTTAAGTAAGACTATAAGAGTACTGGCAGAACCGACTACCATACCATCTGGCTCGACAGCAACAAATTGTCCTTGTGGAAAAATACGAAGATGACTTTCAAGCTCTTCTGGATGCCATATATTTCCATAACGAGAAAGATATGGAAATGATTCCTTTTGTAAATCTACTATTCGAGTAATGTCCTCTGGTCGTGTATTTCTCACAATAACTCCTAGATCACGTGGATGTAATGAATTTGACATATGCTTTCTGTATTTATACACATAGTTTAGAGTCCTGAAAGATATAAGCTTGTATTATCTTTTCAATGAAAAGATAATCTTCTTGGCTCCAGAAATATTCAAATTTGTTCCATTACTTTACTTCAGGTGGTTGTATAATTTTCTTGATTTCATTAGTAAAGTTGCATTACATTATTTTGAATATAACAACAACAATATAATATTGAAAAAAAGCTCCACAGCCTCAGCTGCCTATACCAGGCAAAAATACAACTCAAAATCATGGTAAAGGCTACATGAGGTAACATCAGACGATGGCAGAGACACAAATCTGCACCAGCGAGAAGGTATCTCCACCACTAAAAGAGTACACTCTTGACATTCAAAAAACAGTTGAGGTAGAGGATATGGCCCAGATATTTCTTAAATTAACATGAACGATGTGCTTGAAGTCCCAAGATATGGTAATGAGATCAATGAAATATTTGGCATTTACGTAGCTATGATAATAACCCTTTCTGCTATGATCTAAAAATATAATCTATGAGAGCCTATAGATGCATACGAAAATATAAATTACATTGGTCAATTAGGCTAGCCTAACGCCTTTGGAAACTAGGAGAATAAGAGTCGGCATCGATGTAGGCGGTACATTTACCAAGGCCGTCGCCATTGAGATGGTGACAGGCCAGATAATAGGCAAGGTCACTGTCCCCACAACACACTCTTCATCTAATGGTGTTTCGACCGGCATAGTTGAAACACTTGAGACCTTAATACAAAGATATTCGATTCAAAACTCCGAGATCGAGTTGATATCCCACAGCACCACACAGGCAGTCAACGCACTCCTTGAAGGCGATACTGCCAAGGTTGGAATTATAGGCATGGGTGTCGGCTTGGAAAAATCAAATGTGATCAAGCGCACAAACATCAAAGATGTCAAACTTGCACCAAACAAGTATTTACATACCTGCTACCGTTTCCTTGACACTTCAAAATACCTTGAGGATAAGGAAATCGAGCAGGCGATAACTGAACTAAAAAAAGAAGGTGCTGAAGTTATAGTGGTTAGTGAGGCGTACAGCGTTGACGACCCAAGCAACGAGCGGTTCGTGATGGAAAGATCAGACATTCCTGCTACCGCAGGTCACGAGCTGACCGGCATCTATGGACTTGAAATAAGGACGCTTACAGCAGACAATCAACGGAGGCATCCTGCCTAAGTCAACAAGCACGGCAAAGTTTGTTGAGTCTGCTGTGCGCAATGAAAAAATCACTGCTCCTGTCCTGATAATGAAGGGTGATGGTGGGGTCACAGATATGAGCACTTTTCGGAGCAAGCCCATTGTTACTGTCCTGTCTGGCCCGGCAGCAAGCGTTGCCGGGGCTCTCCTCCACCTCCGTGTCATTGACGGCATATTTATAGAAGTTGGCGGCACATCCACCAATGTCTGTGCGATAAAGGATGGCAAGCCGGAGATGCGCTACGTCACAATAATGCAGCATCCCACCTGCATTCGATCGCTTGATGTCAAAGTTGCAGGGGTGGGGGGCGGCTCACTTGTGCGCTGGTCCGGCAGAAAGATAACAGATGTAGGTCCTAGGTCTGCGCATATCGCCGGTCTTCCCTACTCGTGCTTTGCATCACCGGAGGAGCTTGAGGGTGGCCAGATTATCACCTTCAAACCAAAAGAAGGTGATCCCATTGATTACATGGCGATCGAGTCCGCCGGAGGCAAGCGCTTTGCGATAACAAACACGTGCGCTGCAAATGCGCTGGGTCTTGTGCCGGAAGGCGATTACGCAAATGCAAACCAAACTTCTGCGAAGATATCACTTTCAATACTTGCTAACAGACTAGGCACCACAATGGAGAAGGCGAGCGACTATGATCCTTGACATTTCTGCCAAAAAGGTGCTTGATATAGTTGAGCATGTGATTAAAGAATACAAGCTTAAAAAAGAGCGAGTGGTGCTCGTCGGTGGAGGCGGAGGGGCATCCGTGCTCGTGCCCTATATTGCACTCAAGCAACAGCTGCAGTACAAGATTGCAGAGCATGCCGAAGTGATCTCATCCATCGGTGTTGCGGCGGCAATGATTCATGAAGAAGCAGAGAAAACTGTCACCAATCCCCGACTGGAGGATATTTCCATACTAGCAGAGCAGGTGAAAATAGTGGCTCTACAGCGTGGCGCCTTGCCTGAATCAATAACAATCCAGTCAGAATACATCAGCGAGCGATCGGTTATGCGAGTGACTGCGATGGGAAATGTTTCACTGGACATAGGTACTACAAATGCTCAGGAGATAGAGAAAGAAGAAGCCCGTATCCTTGCCTGCGAGCTTTTCGGTATGCATGAGGGAGTGAAGTGCGTTTTCGACACGAATAATTACCATATATTTGCCTGCGAAATGAACAAGAAGATGCTCTTTTTGAAATCGAAAAAGCAGCCAGTGCTGGTGCTTGACAAGTATGGCAGGGTCAGGCTTTCCGTCGAAAACGCAGCAATTTTCACCGGCTCTCCAGAGCAAGTGGCGGATAGGATCGAAAGCCTTCTCAGGCAGCACGCTGACAGCGGTAAAGATCTTGCTCCTCAGATCCACATCCTCGATGGCATAAAATTGATGGACTTTTCAAGCCTTACAGCCCAAGAGCATATCTCAAAGGCAGTGCGCGATGAGCTGAAAAAGGCACCTATGAAAAACGTTGCCGCAATAGTAAGGATTTAGCTAGAGGAGAAAAAGAGATAGATATTTTTTCCAACAAGCAGAGGACAGATGGTAAAAGGTGCACCCTCTTCATTAAAAACGAAGGAAGAAATTATTGCAAAGACATGGATTCATGTTCAAAAGTAAAACAATCAGCTGTGGGAACTCCATTGATCGTCTGTCTATAACAGATTCAATGGAAGTCCTTACCTATATTATTAGAGAGCATGGTTGCGCCAGAAATAATTGCTGGGTTCTTCCTGGACGATTTCGTCTTTTTCAGCGTCCGCCTTTACCTCATCTAGAATTAGATTGAATCTATAGACTAATAATAATAATAATGGTTCTGTCGTGTTCAGGGGTGTCATGTTTATCTATCTGGGAGTTGAAGCACAAACTGGAACAATCGACAATCATGAATCTTATGTCTAATCCACTCATGAATTAACACGAACAATGACATATTGTTACCGAAAATGACATATATCTATCGGGGGTTACCCATAATATATCTGACTATATATCAAATAGTAGAACCCGCATCAATCAAAACAGAGAAGAGCTTTTCATAGGGTACTGCTGAGTCAGAACATACAGAGATGTATCTTAAAGCTATTTGGTACTTCCATGAAAAAGGTCAAGATGCTAAAGTTAGCTCAATAGCAAAGTTGCTCAATGTTACACAACCTTCTGTTGTACAAATGTTACACAAACTACACAATTCAAACCTTGTGGAATACAGCCAAACCAAGGTGACACTTACCGAAGATGGAAGGAGAATTGGACGGCAGATGGTTAGAAATACCAGGCTACTTGAAGTCATGATGAATGACACGCTAAAGATAGAGGTAGATGAAGAAATGGCTTGCGGAATAGAACATCATATGAAAAACATCTTTACAGATGCTCTTTGCACCCTTCTTAAGCATCCTAGAAAATGCCCTCATGGCCATAATATTCCAAAGGGAAGATGTTGTAATAACCCCTAGGCTCATTAAAGAGCAATTTATATCCTCTCGTTTGTTCATCAACCACTATGCAACGCCTACAAATCAAACCCTGACACAGCAGAACCCTATAAAAGACAGTTTAAATATTAGGCCAAACTAATTAGGTCGACCTAATTAATGGGCAGCACTTTGTCGTTTGAATACAAAGAAGTGATCCCACGTTTGCAACTGATTGCAGACACTGTTTCTCCTGGAATAGTATTATCAGCAGCTGACAGTGCAAGGACAGCCCAAACGTTAGCCTTGGAAAACAACCTCATTGTCATCTATATATAAAAGAAATATTGAAACTGGTGATCAAAATAAATTGAACCAAAAAAAAATTATTGGTCCTTCCTCAGTCAAACCAAATACAAAACTGATGTTCTTCTCTTTTGTGACAATAGTGGTAATCACTCAACTATTTGCCTCAAATTCCTTTTCTGTATATGGTCAAGTACTTAGCGATAAAGATGCACTTATTGTTTTGGTCAACATTGAGAGGATACGGACGCAGCTTTGGTTGACTGAACAAAGCCTAGATAAAGGCAATCTTGAAATGGCATTTGCACATGCTTTCATCCCACACAGCACGACATTTCCTGCTATAAAGAACCAGCTAGGACAGACTGCTGGAGAACAATCCACCAAGCAGCTTGAATCTTTGCTTACCGACCTTCCTCTAAGAATCAGAACTGGAGAATATTCAGAAGAAAAAGCAAGGGAAAGTATAGGGCAAATACGCATACTGCTGGACCAAATCTCTCAACAATCTGTAGGCCCGGAATTTCTTTCTGACAAAGGGATGGTTTCCCAAGCTGTTGTATTTCTCTTGCGGGATGCAGTACAGTCATATGCAACAACAACAATTTCTAATGCATCAAACAGGTCTGACAGTGCTAACCTACAACAGGCTATTGATTACGAGAATGCAGTTGGACTTGTCCAGATAGCTCACCAAAATTATCAAAAAACTTTGTCTTCTTTGATAGAAGATAGTAGAAGAAGAATTGAAATTGAGTCGTTCTTCAATGAACTTGAAAGCTCTCTAGCTCAAAAGATAGATAACGAGTCAATTCTTCGCCTTACCACTGCAATTGAAAGAGACTTGGCAGAAGAACTATCAGTAAGTGAGGGAAGCGAGAGCACAAGTGAACATCAGCAGTATTTCGCTACAATAAGAACGCTTTTGTCAAATGTTATTTCAGAAGTAAACAATGGCAATTATGAGCAGGCAGACCAATATGCTATCTCTGCATACTTGGATAATTATGAATATTTGGAAGCACCGATCGAAAAGCATGATCCCAATCTAATGGTAAGCATTGAAGAGGAAATGAGAGAAGAGCTGCGCAGGATGATACAAGCAAGAGAATCCGTAGAATCTATAGAAGCTTTTGTCAATGGCATCTTCGTAAAACTTGACGAGGCAGAGGAGTTGTTGAAAAATGATGCATCATTTAGCCAAGGTACATCAGCGCCAACCTCTTCTTCTGGCATTTTTGCAGACATTGAAGGACTAAAGGCCGGAGTCGGTACCTATACAGGTGAGCGTAGGGGAATTGGGGAGGCCGAAGACCCTGCCAAAGCCGATGTTCGCAGCAATATTGATGCGATAAGGATGCAGCTTGATGAGACACTCCGGCTACATAAGGAGGGAAATTATGATGGCGCTCTTGTTACATCCAGGTCTGCATACTTGGATAGCTATGAGAGTATAGAGATTCCCTTGCGTCCGATAGATCCGGATTTTACCCTTGACATGGAAATCAAGTTCGCAGAACTTAGAAATCTGATTCAAGCTCATGCACCGTATGAACAGGTCGAAGCAAAAATTGTTGAAATTAGAAGAGGGCTTGATGAATCAGAAAGATTAGTTTCTGGTACTGGCATTGTAGCGCCGACGATAGCCTTCTCCACATCCTTTTCCATAATATTCCGAGAAGGTCTAGAATCTGCACTAATAATAGGTGCTATCTTGACATACTTGGAGGCATCAAGAAATAACAGATTCAAAAAACATGTGTACTACGGGATAGTGATAGCAATCGGAGCAACTGCTGTTACTTGGTTTATAGCTGAATTCATCATAGATATCTCTGGGGCAAACCGTGAGCTTATAGAAGCCATTGCAAGTGTTTCTGCAGTCGCGGTTCTCTTTTGGGTAAGCTTTTGGGTATTGAACAAGATCGAAACAAAGCGTTGGATAGAATTCGTAAAGGCCAAAGTCTGGAAAGCAACAGCCACAGGCAGCATAATGGTTTTTGTGTTGCTTTCCTTCTTTACAGTATATAGAGAGGGTTTTGAGACTGTATTATTTTATCAAGCAATGCTCTCCTTTGCCAAATATATGGAATGGTACAGTTGTTGCAGGGCTTGTTCTAGGCTTGGGTGTAATAGTTGCAACCGCAATTGTAGTAAGAAAGCTTGGAAGAAGACTCCCTCTAAAGGTCTTATTTGCACTGACGATGGGGATTGGCGCCTACATGTCAATAGCGTTTATGGGCAACGCAATACGCGAATTTCAAGAATTAGGCTATATATCCACAACACATCTTATCGGAACAGTACCCAGGCTTGACATCAACTTGTCAACGATGACTGGCATCCATCCAACGCTCGAAACGATCATCGCCCAAATTATACTTCTTGCCGTATATGTAGTAGGCTCATTGTACATATTGATAATCCAGCCAAGACGACAGAGACTCATAGAAACTGCACGCAAATCTAGAGAAGATTTGGTTAGACAAGATAAGAGTAGGGAAGAAGGCAAGAGCTTTTAGCAACGCCTATGTATAGGCAAGCAGAGGCATGCTTCAAGTAAAAGTAGCATTTCAATAAAACTAGAAATTGCTATGGATGCAATAAAGCAATATGGAATGCTGGTGATCAAGTTAGATTCATTGCAGCGTCCAAATAAATGTAAAAAAAACATATCAATAATACTATAATCTTATTGATCAGAACACAACTCAAACGAAACGAGAAATGTTGGAAGTAAGAAAATCTTAGAAAGGAAAGAAAGAGGGAAAAAATTTTGGGCTATCTCTTGTTGTTATTCCTGCTGCTATTGAAGCAACTCCGTGGCTCTATCTAGATTCGCATTTATCATAGCAATATGTTGTTCTACTTGTTCTATTGGAACTCTATCCATTATCATCTGCCTAAGCACTTCTCTTAACATTACCTCTGTTTGTTCCATCAATTGTTGATCACGTTGGGCAATGGGAGCCTCTATAAATTCATAGTTCTCCAAGTATGCCTCAATTGCAATGCTCTCTGCTCCTTGATAATCCTGTGATCCATATGCAGCTATCAGTTGGGTCAAAATAGATTTGATGTTGTTTATTATTGCAATAGGATCCTGCTCTTCTGCACTAACTTCTTCGCCAATTAGTTGGCTCTCAGATAGACTTGTAATTTCTGCTAGCTTATGTATTATCCCATTTATTGTTGTTTCAACAGTCGCAGGATCTTCTTTATTGTTGACTACGCCATTCAAGTTGGAAAAGAACTCATTTACTTCTTCCACTTCGTGAGCCATACTCTGGTTGATATTACTTGCTGATGAATTGAATACAATATGAGCTCTGTAGATGAATGCTTGCGCATCCTGGTATTCCACAATTGCTTTTACAGTGCCATTTTCGACAGCTTCTTCATATTCATGTCCTGCAACATGCAACAGCCGTCCTACTACACTTGCATTAAATGCGGGGTTGTTGCTAAATTCTGCATTCGGTATCACTGCCTGCATGCTATCGTTCAATAGCGTGTTGACATCATCTATCTGGCTTTCAAACTCTTGTAGCGTAGCATTTGTAGCACTAGAAGGTAGGTTCTGCAAAGCCGCTGACAAGGTTTGGTTTAGTGTGCTGTTTTGATTTGCCAGCTGATCTTCAATACTTGAATATACTTCTTCGATTGGATGCAGTGTATGAGTCTGTGCCAAGGTATTGTTTCCAGATTCTTTGTTGATAAGCGCTTGGTCAAGATGCCCCCTTATCTGCTCCATGTTTGAAACAAATTCAACCAAGGTAGCATTTGGTATACTAGCCAGTGTTGTTGTTTCATTGGCTATGCTACTACTAGCATTTGCGCTAGGTGATGTAGTTGTCATATTTTCATTACTACTTGCTACTATTATTGTAGCGGATTGTTGTGGTTGATATTGCACTCCAAACGAAAGAGCATATGGCCCTGACGAAGATAATACGGCAAGCAAGGCAATAGCTCCAACGATCCTAACGTACGGTGATCGAAGGTTTGTTTGTTTGTTTTTCTCCATAATTAGGTTCGCCTAATTAGGCCAGCCTAAGTTTTTAATAGTTACGAAACAAGAGAATAGTGAAACATTCCATTCTATGCCTGGTCCACACGTATTAATGGTTGGATTCTCTTATTTGACATCAGTTTATAGAATCCATAGTGGGTCCAGAGGAATGCGAGAAGAAACCCTTGACATTTTAGACTTTACTGTCCACGTGACTTGCTGAATTGTCTATTATCTGCAACAGTGTGTATTTCTGAGATCCTCGCAAGTTACAGCAATCTCTCATTCACCTTTCAAAAAAAGCATTTTAGGTAAATTTACATTCGGGTTTTCTTTGAGTGCTTCTGCATGCACCGTTTCAATGAACTTTCTTGCACGGTTTAGATCTGCCGTAGTAAAAATAAACAAGATCTCATCTGGATCATCTGTATTGCGCCATATGTGCCTTAGAATTAACCCTTGCTCGGCATGCTTAGACGTGTCTGCTTTTAACATGCTTTTTATGTCCTCCACTTTAACTCCTCTAATTCTTGCCAGAATATGATCCATATAGTTACGACTGATGCAATGAAATGTAATTAAAGGTTGGGCCTGAATGGACAATCCGATCTATCGTGTAATTACTTTAGATAGCTTGAAGTGTTAGGAGGAGAATTATCCAATTGATGCTCTTCTCAAAGATAGTTGTTGCGGTAGACGGTTCTGAGAGCTCTAACAAAGTTTACGATGTAGCTGCACAACTTGCCAAACTTTCTAATGGCAAATTAATTATAGTTCATGTCGTGATGCCACCTTTGCCAGTCGGTGGCGGCCTGTTTTACACTGATGCTTCTAGCATTGACAAGTTACGAATTGATTTGGAAGAATCTGGAAGAAGGCTTCTAGAGAATTATTCTGAAAAATCAATAAATGAATACAAAATTGCTGTTGAAACCACTTTGGTGCAAGGTTATCCACCAGATGCCATCATTAGAGAGGCAGACGCAAAAGGTGCAGACCTAATCGTTGTCGGAAGCAGAGGATTTAGCGGAGCCAAGCAATTTTTTATCGGAAGTGTACCCAATTCAGTCTTGCATCATTCAAGTGTTCCTGTCCTACTTGTGAAATGAGGAATATTTTGTATTAAATTGGATTAGTCTCTTTGTTCTTTACAGAGGCGCAGCGATTGGCTGAGTGATTTCACTTCAACAAACGGATTCCTTGCTGGTCTTTAAGTGTACAGGGAGCAAAAAAGACTTCTCCGCCGTAGGGCCAGGAGAGATTAAAGAGCAAAAACCAGGATTCAACGATTAGATTGTGAACTCAGGGCTTGTTAGTCTTCACGTAACTATGTTACGTGTCATGGGTGAACAATGGTTAAAATAATTCTTCACAAAGTTTAGGCATGTCAACAACAAAAAACTTTCTCAGCAAGAAAGTAATAATAGTGGTGGCAGTTCTGGCTGTAGGCGCACTATCTGTAGTTTTAGTGGCGTCTTCTTTAGCACAGGCAACTGCACAACAAGAGCGAGCAGCAGAGAATGATGATGAGTTGGTCAGGTCAAGGGTTGCCCCAAATAAATGGCTCGGTGAGCCTTGCAAATGAGGCAAGTAATTTTATCAATGAAAATGTAAAGGTGTCGTTTGTAGCAGCTGCACAAACTGCACAGGGACAGGTAACAAATGGGACTGTGCTAGGCGGACATATTGGCATAGTGCAGGGGTACCTTGTATACACGTTCTTTGCAGCAGATGCAGCGAACCAGACGGGACACTTGGTAGTAGTCGACGCTGGAAATGGCGATGTGCTCTACACGTCTGAAGGTCAGCCATTGGGCTCCTTTGGCAATCCGATGACGTTTGGGGCCTGGGGCGGACACGGAGGGTTTGGAGAATGGCATGGACTAGGCAACCCACACAGATTCGGTGGGGGAATGTGGCACTAGCTAGGCTATTTCTCTTTTTTTATCTAGAATATGTAGAGGTTCGATAGATTTGCCAGAGCAGTTCAGTAGTGTTGCAGTAAATGTACGCAAGTACGGGATAACTGGCCTGACTTTCCACTTGGTCGGGTTTGCGCTCGGATTCATCAGCATCGGGCTAGTATTAAGCGGAGTCATCGATATGGAATCTGGGCTCGCAGTGCTGACTCCTTTTGCAGACCTGCTGTACGGCCTTGGTCTTGTCATCGTGGTTGCTGTCGCGGCCAGAGCCAGTGTTCCAATGAAGTACTTGCTTGTAGCAGGAGCAGTAATTGGAGTAGGTCTTTTTTACAAGTCAGCACCACATGAGATCCATATAGCTTCAGGCATTGGCCTAGGGCTTCCGCATA
Source organism: uncultured Nitrososphaeraceae archaeon (assembly GCA_963786915.1). GTDB lineage: Archaea > Thermoproteota > Nitrososphaeria > Nitrososphaerales > Nitrososphaeraceae > Nitrososphaera. The sequence goes on along the minus strand of CAWBAU010000001.1, from coordinate 1,046,283 downwards.
ATGGTCATATAGTAATAGGAACCATTCTGATAACTATCTCTGTTGTAGCGCTCGCAGTACCTGACATTTATCTACAATAGGTTGACGCGCTGGGGTGACAAGACGGGATGAACCAAAAGCAAGGCATCGGGCTAGAAGAACAAGAGCACTAAATTGGAGTGCTCTGCTCTCAGAAGAAAGCAGAGATATTTCAGGTAACAGGCTACTACTATTGCGTGCGCTACTAGCACGAAGAGATATGCATCGAGATGTATGACATCGGGCAAGCATGTTAACCTAGCTTTGACTGTATAGTTCTAAACTGCGCTGGCGTTATTTTTTAGTGTCGCAGTTTCGCCTATTGCTGCTGTATCTATAGCACTTTTCACACACTCCAAGATGTTATCATCCTTACTACCTGACACATATATGACATACACCAGTGCTGTCTCTTTGCCCTCAACTTTTCGTAGCACTCTCCCTACTCTCTGGACTATCTGGTTCATGTTAGAAGTGGATGCCAGAATTATCTCTATTCCGACTTCGGGAACGTCAAAGCCAATTTCAAGCGTATGGACGGAAAGCAGAGGATAGAACCTTTTTCCCCATTTTGATAGTGACCTTTTGCCTACTAAGTGACGGCATCCTGCTGTCGATTAACATTGAATCTATGCCTCCAGATTTGAGTCGTGCTGCTTTAGTTTGCGGATAGATTCAAGCGTTTCGCTAAAAACCATCACCTTTTGGTTGGGATGCTTCGTCTTTATCAGTTCTATCGCCGTTGCCAGCTTATTCTCTGCTGAAGCAAGTAGCGCTTTTCTTTTCCTGACATTTAGGAACCAAGCCTTTGCTTGCCAACTTGGAAAGCCTCCTTGTTTTGCTAGCTCCATCATTGCCTTAGCATCATATCTTTTGAACCGGGCAGAGATAGTCCTTATTTTCCTGGTATATTCATCATATGTTTTTCGCTCCTGCTCTGTCAGACTCACTTTTACTGGGTTGATAATCGGCCTTGCCAAGCGTCCGTCTGAGACTGCATCTTTGATGAGGTATTTTCTAGCTGGCGGAATTATTCTCATGATTTTTTGGTTTCTCGGATCAAATTCATCAATAGTTGCCGTTAGTCCCAAAAGTGCCTTGCTCGCCTTCCAAGATAATATCAAATATCCTGCTAAATGATTGCGCTGTTGCGCTTGCAAGGTGGACTTCGTCAAGAATCACCATATCTGCTCTTTTTACAATGTCAAGGTTGGCGACGGCGCTATGATAGGTACTGATTGTTATCTCCCGAATCTCCTTTTGCTCCCCAAAATATCTGCCTATTTTTTCCGGTTGTACCCCATATGCGGTAAGCCGCCTGTAGTTTTGTTCGATCAAAACAATTCGTGGCACTAGCATTAGGATATTGAACCTCTTAGGTACATTTCATGATAGCTGCCATTCTGGCACATTCAAATGCAATCTCTGTCTTGCCAGTGCCACTGCCATAAATGATTGACCCCCTGTATTGATTGGTAAGCCAAGCCTCCACTGCGCTTACTTGGTCAGGCTTTAAGTCAAACGGGAACCTGAGGTTCAAAATTGCAGGATGGCTGCTAGCATTCTCTAGCTCATCTACGTTTTTATGATCTGAAATATCTGGTTCCTTGCCTATTGTGTGATTGAGGGAAAGCAAATCTAGGGCAGAGATAACCAAGATCTCTTGCTGCTTTTGCTTGCATCCTTTTGTTGTCATGGAAGCAACTCTTGAACATTAAGGATATATTAGTAAAGAAGGACCCCGACGGGAGGGGCTGCCCGTTAACTACTATGTCTAAATCTTTTCAGTGACCTTGGCATTCAATATTCAATAATAATCAACACTGGGAGGAACCCCAGTGTTCACGCCGTGCCTATCGCTCAAGATACCTTTTTAGAAAAGATCTCATTGAAACACCACAAACTTCTGGACCTCATGGAGCATATAATCTAGAATTTTCTCTCTCTATCTCTAACCTTCTTTGATAACTGATGTGTGTTCTTTCGGAAGTGATGATTATTATTATTCTGAATATGCTTTATAGGGCGACGCTAAGCGCTCTATTCTACTCCTTCTCTTAGCTCCTCTTTCACCTTTGTATCCGTGGGAAGCTGATAGTCTTCGCCAGTTGCATGTTGTTGTTGTTGTTCTTTGTTATAGGTACCAGCCTGGTGTTTCTTCAGTCTTTCTTCATCTGCACTTGTTGGAGCTACCTTGTAATCTTCATCTGATACCTGCTCAGGAGTTTTGTCCTTCTGCTCGCTCATATGTACTGCTATTTATACATCATCATTCTTTAGCTTATCCGTTTTCTTTTTTGTTCCCACGCTATGTTTGATAAATAAAGATTTTGATAGCATCACTATCTCCAGCATCTCTCCATGCGCCGATACATTCCATGGACGAGCAACGTACAGTTGCAACCCTTCAACTCGACGCCAACTTATCTGTCGCCCATATCATCTGTTATGCTACATATATTATCCAATGGTCGTACGCCATAAAGCACTTTGGATGCACACAGGATGCGGGAGTTGTAGGGAATGAAAAATCTTTTAATAGCTATAGACTTCAGGTTATACAGAAGAAGCAGTTTGGACATCCTTCATCATAATAAAGAAAAAGAAAATGTATGTGACCAATGTGGCGAAAAATTCGCAAACCATGAAGAACTAATTAGTCATGCAAGACACACTCATCATCATCCAATTGTAAAATGCCATGAATGCGGCAAGGAATTCATTCATGAAAAAGATAGACTACATCACGTCAGAGAAGAGCATAAGAAGAAGGTTGAGAGCAGAGAACAGAAAAATCTGCATAACAAGAAATAAAGAATCCTACTAAGACTCCTCCACAGGCAGATGTTGATGCAATTCAACAAACCGGAATCATCCTACAGCAAGTGTAAATGTATCTGTCGTCGAAGACTCATCCAGACGATTATATCTATTATTGTTAGCCAAAACACACAGGGGAGTCTCAGGCACTAGCAACAAGATACAAGCCTGCTGGTATGTAGTTTTAAGCAGTATGGATGTACCTTGGAGCGCAGGGGATGCAACATAAAACCTTCAGAATTAAGACGGGATGTAGTTGGCAGTGCGCTCGTCGGGATTTAAATAAAAAACTATTTGAATCTAAAAGCCCACGTCCTTGGATTGTCTATGGCAAAACTGACGGGGGGCTAAAGTTATTGAAGAAAAAGGAAATTGATGAATGAGAGGAAGGGAAACAGAGGTTCCTCAGTTTGTATTAAAAAAAGCATGTAACCTGAACCGTAAAGTGCTGAAACAAGCAAGCAAGATTGATTCTCTCAATTGAGAATCATCTTTCATATATTATGAACTAACCACGCTTAGTAGTTTTTTTATCATGGATGTCAGCATTTCCTTGGACTTTAGTGCACTATTCCTTGTACTATCTTCTATTATGATAGTGTGTGTTAATTTTCTTTCGATGATGTCCGATATGCTATTTTCAAACTTTACCTTGCCCTTGCCCAATGTCCTATGATCATCTATTATACCATTTGTATCGACCGCGTGGAAGTGGATTGACTCAGATATCTTGGATAGGTCTGTATTATGTCCAGTTCTTATTAGCTGATGCGCCGTATCGATGCCTCGGATCACATTAGCAAAATTCCCTTTTCCGTATGAAATATTGTCATAATCTATAGCATCTGAATAGTGTTCTTCAAATACAATCTCAATGGGTTTACCATCAACTTTCTTATCTGGAGCATACTTTGCAATTTCAGCAAGCGACCGCATAAAGCATGCCTCTATCTCTTCTTTTCTCATTTGCCGGTAAGCCTTCAGGGCAGGAGCTAAGATTCCATAGCTTTTTACTACCCTGCAGCCTAGAAAATATCCCACCTTATTAGCACGTTCTGATTTAGAATTAAAGAAAGCAGGCAAATCACTGAAACTGTGCAGAACCATTCTTAAAATTCCGGCAGCTTCCATATAGTCCAGCGTTTTCCATGTGTATTCTACTGCGCGTTTTCTTTGTGTTTGGTTTTCTGAATCAATGCTTGGCCTGAAAAGCGTCCTGTGAAGGGAATTAACCATGCGCTTGTTTGTACTGTATTCGCGTATCAGGTTCAGGCAGTTTGGCTTGACTTGTATAAGGCAATGAAGATGGTCTTCGTTGAGTTCTATTCCAGAAAATCCATCTTCATGCGCTAGCTGAATAGCCTGCAGCGCATTGGCGATAGTTACATAGGGAGCCGTTGAGGTGACAACTTTGGGATGTTGTTGCTGCATATTGTCGCTCAACTAGATATCGTGGATAAATAAGAAGAAAATTGGAACATATACACACAGTGTAGCACATACTCCCGAATAAAGGTATTCATAAATGAATCTATAAAAAAGCTAAGCCAACAGATGTAAAGGGATTCGGCCTGATGTGAGAAAAAAATGAGCTATGGTCAATAAAACAGAGAGACTATGAAACCAAAGATTACCAGAAGCAGTTGACGTTAATCTTGAAAAATCCCCGGCTTTGTACGTACCCAATTCCCCTCTTGGGGCCCTTAAAATTGAATCATTTATCATAATGCTTCAACTAGACTCCCATCTATCTTAAGTAAAAGCATGGGCCCGAAGGGCTGCGAAGTAATGTCGCTTTTAGAATAAGATTCTACCGCTAGTATAGAATGTAAGGGCTAAAACGTCTAACTAACAAATGGAGCGGAATTTAAATCCCTAGTCTTTGTGCGTGGGTTGATCCTTCCCATGACTATATGGATAGCGCGCTTAAAATCTTTTGTAACCGTGTTGACAAAATGGTGCGATAGCTGATATTGATCCCCGAATAGGTGCTGCGATTGCTTTCAGCGCGCTCTGCTTCTGAATGTAACATAAAGTCGGCTTGCCTTTGTTCTAAGGCTCTCCTATGCGATGCTATCTCGGTCAACGATGGTTCTATAGTCAATATGATCATTAGTTCTTCTGATCGAACCTGTGCGATTTGACTGATTCATCGCAAGACTGTCATTGTCTTTTGTTTTGTATGATGTTCTTAGAATCCACAAGAGTGTTGATAGTGTGTATGCCGGTATCATATCGCCGATAAGTGGTATGAACTCTAATGAGTTGATAGCTGTAGAAGTCTTGCTACCGGTTAGACGATATAATATAGTCATCACTATTGCATCAACAATGTCGCCAACAATAGGGAGCGCGAAGATGGGAGCGCCAATGTAGTCGAGTGTGTCTGCAACTATTGAAATACCTAAAGCAGCAGTCGCCCTAACTCCAAAAGGCAGGTCTGACTGATTTGATTTCTTTTGGCTAATCAATTTCACGTTTTACTATGCACAATATCACTTATAAATTATCGCTAGCGATATTTGAGCGAGAAGTTGTTCTCTGACACCTCGATGATTGTCTCTAGCCTTCATAACAGGCGCGTCTGGATTTGGATAAAAAATTGACTCGAATTCCCCGGCTAAAATTTTAAGCTTATGTTTTCAGGGTATCGATTCTTCAATGAAATTAGGACCATCAATGAAGTGGCTTCTAACATCGGACTTAGATTTTGTAGTATAATTACTCTAGAAATAGTCATCTATGAATAATCACGATTGTAGCAAGTTAAGGGAAGATAAATTTCAAATTAGTTCATCGACATTAGTGTTTTTTTACGGCCAAGTTACCAGCACCTTGTTATACCATTGAGCATAACAGGTCAAAGGTCTCATTTGCTCTTATCCTTTTCTTCTTGTTGCTGTTGCCTTTTCATTGCTTCTGCCATCTGTAGTGCTTTGGGTTCCTCATCTTCCTTTGTAGACATGAAACTTTCTTCCTGTTCATGTTCTTGCTTGCCTTTTGAGGCTTTTCCTAATATCTCTACTTTTACAGTATCTATGTGAATAGCATAATTTTGATTACAATGCTGAGATGTGTATTTTGGTTGATTAATATTGTCAAAATCAGCTTGCCACTCTAATTGTCCACCACATATGCTACATTGAGAGTCCGTTAGAGCGTAATGAAGAGATATAGACATACTGTTTTGTTCGACTCTTGTCATTTTTTATTTTCTATTACTTAAAGATACACTATTCTTTATCTCCATTATGCTTAAAACTGCTTATTTTCATTGAATAACCCTCTATTTACTGTCATCAGAGATTAAATTATTGATTTTTTCGCCTAACTTATTTTGAATAGTTTTCATCGTAGAGCTCATCTGGTTTCTATATAATGTCAAACCAATTCTTTTGGCATAAGGTTGTCCTTTGGCAAATGATTCGGCCATATTCTGAACAAATTCTGGTTCTATTTTAGGCGGCATTGGAGGCTCAAAAGGATCAACATATGCTTCTATAATGGTGGGTTTTCTAGTTGTTTTATCACTCATGGCCTTTTTCATGATTGGCTTTATATCCTCATACTCTTTTATCGTATAACCTATCCCACCACACGCTTCAGCTATTTTGGCAAAACCTATTGGACTAAATTCAACTCCAAATTCTGGATTTCCAAGAAAGGCCATTTGTTCCCATCTAATCATCCCTAGTGTGTTATTTTTTAAGATGACAACTTTGATTGGCAAGTTATATTGTACTGCTGTAGCAAATTCACCCATTAACATTGCAAACCCTCCATCACCTACAAACGCTACGCATTGTCTTTCCGGATATGCAAGTTGAGCTGCCTATTGCATAAGGCAAGCCACATGCCATAGACGCCAAAGTTCCAGATAAAGAAAATTTCATCCCCTTTCTAATATTTAGAAAACGCGCAGCCCAGATAGTGTTAGTACCGCTATCGACCGAAATTATGGCATTATCCTGTAATTCTTCAGAAACTGCACTAGCTATAGCCTGTGGTTTGATTGGCTTTTTTTTATCTGCCTGCTTACTTTGTATGTCGAGTAATTCAATCCATCTTTTCATGGATTGTTGTTTTGATCTTAGAAATTCCTGTTGTTCTACCTCCCGGTATTGCTGATGACTACTATTATCATTGCTGCTGCCATTTGTTCTTCTTCTGTCCAGAAGTAAAGGTTGCAAAGCAGACAATACTTTTTTTGAATCACCTATCAAACCCACTTCAATTGGGTAGCGTAATCCTATTTTTTCAGCCTTAATGTCAATCTGAACACCTCTTGCTTGTCCTGGTTTAGGAAGATACTCGATATATGGGAATGAGGTTCCAATCATTAGTAATGTGTCAGCTTCACTCATAGCATCGGTGGCAGGTTCAGTTCCTAACATACCAATTCCTCCTATGCTATTGGGATGGTTGTCAGGAATTACAGCTTTGCCTAAAAGGGCTTTGACAACTGGAGCCCCGACCCTCTCTGCTATAGATAGTACTTCTTGGCCTGCATTTAATGCTCCTTGGCCAACAAGAATGACTATCTTATTGCCTGAGTTAATAACATCTGCTCGCATGCTCTAATAAGTATCGGTCTGGCAAAACATCACCTGCAGCAACAAAAGTATCAGACGTATGACCTGGCACTTTGTGCCTTGAATACGTACCTTGTAGTTTTCTTTCTTGGACATCTATTGGAATAGTCAAATGGCTAACTCCTCTCTGTGCAAACGCTGTTCTACATGCTATGTCAACAGCCATCTCTGCTTGTTCTGGTGCAGTTATTATATTATTATAAACAGAAACATCTGAAAATAGCTGCAATAAATTTACATCCTGCTGATAAGACGAGCCCATCAAGTCTGAGTAGGTGCTTCCCGTTATTGCAATTACAGGGGTACTATCTAATTTGGCATCATATAATCCATTTAAGAGATGTATTGCACCAGGACCTGAAGTGGCAACACAAGCTCCTAGCTTACCCGTATACTTTGCATACGCACAAGCCATAAATGCCGCAGACTCTTCATGTCTTACAAGTATAAACCTGATTTTATCTTGCCTTGTCCTCAAGGCTTCCATAAATCCATTAATACCGTCGCCAGGTAAACCAAAGATGACATCTACGTTCCAATCCAATAATGCTTCTGCTATAATATCCGCAGTTCGCATCTTGTCATACTCGCTCATAACTCTATATTCAGTTATACCATGCACTATATGCGATAAGTACGTTGATAAAGACAAGAAAGAAGATAGTTGTCTGCCCTATGGAGCTGACGACACAGAGATAGAAGTAGTACAATCGTTATGTAGTTTGGTTATAACAAATGATTTTACCAATCTCTGAATATTATTATCATATTTTCTGTGATAACGATCTCGGCTAAGTATTTTTATGCTTATGGCTGCAATTAGAACTGTATACTATCGAATTGTCGATAAATAATTAATATCTGGGTTTGCGATTGATAAGTAATGCAAAGAGATGATAATAGAGTACATTCTGTCGAAATAGTCAATGACCCTCCTGTAAAAAATGATGAGGTATTTGACAAAATAGATGTTTCATCTGGAGCAACTGAGCTTGACAAAAAAGATGTGCACCGCCTATTTCAAGGTAGAAATTTGGCTTTTATCTCTACTTTATCAAAAGATGGATCGCCACATATCACACCCGTATGGGCAGATATAGAAGATGATCTAATCTTGATAAATACTTTTGAAACTTCTGCAAAAAATAGGAATATAGCAAGAGATCCTAGAATAGCCCTATCTGTAGTCGAGAATAATAATCCATACAATATGGTCTCTATCAAGGGCAGAGTTATTGAGCAAACAACTGAAGGAGCTGATGAGCATTTAAAGAAACTTGCGAAAAGATATCTTGGTCTTGGCAAATATTATTATAGGAAACCAAAGCAAAGGCGAATTATTCTAAAGATTAAACCAGAGAAAGTTATGGGCCTATCGATTCATCCTGCTTTTTATTTCCTTGCATATTCTCCATGGAACAAATAGAACACATATCGAATAATTGGCCCTCGCATTCTGGGAAGTTATTGCTCTAATCTTAAGCATCCTTCTTCTGATTCTCAAGCAGCAACTGTCTTATTTTTAGAGCCATTATTACGGATACTATGGACATGATGGCAGCCATAAGAAAGATCAAAGTATAAGATTCTGGAGCAGGAAAACTGCCTGTATGTCCTTGTATATTTATCTGCCACCCTTGCATCAGAACCCCTGCTACAGCAGGCCCTACGGAACTACCAATTATTCTCAATAAGGACGTCATTCCAATCGAAGTGATCATATTTTTGTAGGGAGTGGCAAGAAGCACGATATTCATCAACCCCACACTACCAAGCGATAATCCAGTCGAAATAATTGCAAGGCCAACAGATACCATCCATGGTTGCGAGTGAAATGTTGCAAGCATAAAAAACCCAAATGCGTTTATTGCGTATCCCATTATGGCAGGCCGGATTGAACCTAGTTTTGATACTATGTATCCAGATGTTGGACCAAATATTAGCAAGATTATCGAGAAAGGCAGCTGGATCGCGGCAGCTCCTGTTATGCTATCGCCAAAGCCAGCCGGAGGGGGGCTTTCTGCAAGTATCGGTATTGTTTGAAAGACCATGAACATAGAAAAACCGAGGATTATCATCATGATATTGGTGAATAGTAAGATCTTGTTTTGCAGCAATTTTAGATCGATTAGCGGGTGAATGGCTCTTCTTTCAGCAATCAGAAATGCTACAAAAGCTCCTATACAACCTGCGGACAAAGTTGCTAATTGTGCAATTGACAGTGTGCTGTTACTTCCTGTCGTTCTCGTTTCGATGAATGTCAGAGATAGCAGGAAAAGGGTAATGGTTGCTGCAAGTGTAGCGACTCCTAATAGGTCCAGTGATTTCTTTTTGTCGGTAGATCCCTTGTGTTGTTGTGGTGATGGTAATGTTGTCGCCGTCGCCGTCGTCATCCAATCAGAATGCGTTTCTCCTATCCTTGCAAATTTCCAAACTACTATTGGAAGCAAGATGGCAACTGGTAAAATTGACAGGAATGTTGTTCTCCATCCTGAATATTCTGCAATAGTGGCGCCAATCAGCAATCCCATGATTGAACCGCTAGCAAACATCGAAGTTATTACACCTTGACCTATGGCAAGGCGACTTTTTGGGAACTGCTCTCTAATGACACTGAATGCAATTGGGAACATTGAGATACCTACTCCCTGCAAGCCTCTTGCAATGATAAAGCTATAGAGGTCTGTTGTCAATCCCCCTACGGCAACCCCGACGGCATACACTCCCATGACTACGAGAAGTATTTTCCTTTTTCCATACATCTCTGCCAGGCTACTCGTAACTGGTGTCATTACTGCTCCGACTATCAGATAAGTTGTAAGTATCCAAGGCGAAATGCTGTATGGAAGGTTAAACTCGCTTATGATATTTGGAAGAGATGGCACTAGCATGGTTTCCGTGTACATGACTAGTGTCGCTATCGAGCTCAAAATGGCCAAGGTTTTCCATGCAGAACTAGGTATTTTGTCGGCATTCTTGGTGGTTGATGATGAATTTTCTGTTGGGCTGATTGAATCAGATATCTTGTTATTTCTTCTTACTTCTTCCAATTTTTCTCACCTTTTTGTGTAAAAAATCTATCAGACCTGCCTTATTTTCCCTGATGCAAAAGATCCTGCTTTCTGACTTGAATTGTGTTATTGCTATTTTCTCGTCTGCTTTCAATCCGGTCTGATGATTTTAGATAAAGACCTGCAACATTTTGAGCGATTTTCCAAAGAGTTCTTTTAGTAATCTCAAGCTCTTCCTTTGATAATCCTTGACGGGAGGCCTTTTCCAGTTCAATAGCGCACTCTATTATCAATTCCCATTTTGCTTCCGATTCGCCAGTTAGAAATATCAGGTTGTTCCTGCGGTCATTAAGATCAGGCCTTCTTATCACAATTCCCTGTTCTTCAAGCTTGTCTATTATTGGAACAATTGTGGGAGCTTCAATTCCGATTCTATTTGCAATTTCTTTTTGAGTCATTCCATCCTTTACAAGCGCCAGCGCTGCAATTACCCTAGACTGAGCGCCTGTTATATCAGCCTTTTTTCGCACCTGCTCATCAAATGTACTTTCAAGGACTTTAGTAGTACTTCTGACTATGAATCCAACAGTATCTTGATAATCATACTTACGCATAATTAGGGCCCTAATGATTAGGGATAGAAGCATAATATAAAGGTAAGCGCGTCCTATTATGTAGCGCTCAAGATATCTGAATATAAGAGGTTTTAATGCGAACATTATAGTGCAGAGCAGTTCTGGCCAAATAGCTACAGCAGTAGGCAGCATCTCCACCAGTGATGAAGCTATGTGTTGTTATCTTTACCAACTGCGATATTTGGCCCCAAGATATAGTTCGTTATATTCCCGAACTATCAGTTCCATTTGTTGGTAGAATTCTGCTTATTATCCATCCGCCTTTGACATAGACATAGCAAGCTATCATGATGCTGTCAGGATCTGTCACTGTAGAGAAAGAACAAAGAAAGTGGCATAAGTATTACAGGACGATATTACCCCAGAATTGGTTTTTAAATTGAAATCACGATTATAAAGAACAATTAGTTATAGTGCAGAGCAGGAGGAATCTTCCGATGAAGAAGAAAAGATGTTTTGTTCTAGATATCGAACATAAGTCTATAGTTTCTATTGGTCTATGATGTCGATCCTGATTGATACAATAATAATATCGTATCTTCGTATTACCAAACTAGCATGAGCTGGGCCATCTTTAGAGCGTCATTGTCAAAAACAATGGGCCCGTCCGGATTAGGTCCTTGCATATAATCGGATTCTATTGATTTTAGAGACTTTGATGAGATGACATATTACTCCTATGGGCAGTAACACCTGATAGATTGTTGTTAAGTTAACCCTCGTTATTCCCATAATACTCGCATAAAGTCTAAGAAACTTTCTTGCTTTCTTTATAACTTTGAATCTTGTTTTAGTTATCTGGTCCACTTCGAGCATTCTGTGTTTCTAGTACTAAAGTGGTATGTTGCCTTAACACACTATTAAGAGGAAGATTGCATAAATCAATCGTGTTCTTGTAGCCGGTTCTACTGCAGCACCGAGGATTACATACATGACCCCTCTCCATCTCTATGTTTTTTGCCTATGCATCTATAGTATCTAGTAATTAATATCATCATGTTAGCCGAAATTTCCAGCCACTATTCACCATCCCCATACACAAACCATTCATAATTTCTACTCAAGGCAATTAATTCTACATCTCTCCTTCTCAAGAATAAGAAGACATATGGTTGCCATCTTCTTTCAATAGTTTGGTTCGCTTATAAAGCCTCATCACTCAGCCTTTAATATCGTGGAATCCTTATCTGTGATCGATTATATGCCCTCAAGACTATTTTATATTAGCAAAGGACCGGGACGCGTCAGCCAGACCATCCACTTAAAACAGAGCGGAAAGTGCAGATATTGTGAGAAGAACTTTAGCCCGGACGAACAAATTGTAAGTAATGGCAAAAAGAAGAAATATTATCATAGAGAATGCGCGGAAAGGCTGAATATTCGTATACCCCTTCCTGAAGAGCATGCGAATGAGAAATCGAAGGGTGCTTTTAATTTGCAAGTACCCCAAACTGATCTTCTCCTAGAACTAAAAAGTAGAAAACAAGTGAACTTAGTTTAGTTCAGTGAAGCAATATTGAACCTGTTCCAGATCCCTGTTGCTGCTTTTGTTTAAGTTTAACACTACTACACAACGGTGTTGACATCCCCCATTCATATTTGATGGATTTCGTTTTCTGCATTCATAGCATGTGTATGGCCGCACATAGTACTTAGCGTCGTACTTCGGTGTCTATATCTCCGTTTTCCGTGGTTAACCTGCCAGAAGAGCCTGAAGAAGCGATTAATTATCATTTCTGCATTTTTGCCAAAAGCTCATCGAGCCGATCATGTGAATCATTAACTCCTTCTTTCATATCACTCTGGAGCATACCATCACGATCCGCTACTGATTGAAATACAGCTTTAGCTGTTACCTTTGTCTTGCCACTAGGCAGTTCTTCAAATGTAGCCGTTTCAAGGCTTACATGTTCAGGTTCTGGTAAACCTTCAATCTCAAACGTGCTGATAATCCTCTCTGGGCGAGTAACTTCGTGATGCACTCCATGAAATACATATTCATTTCCGTCTTCATCACGATGGACATATCTCCAAGAACTGCCATTTGTAAGCTCTAACTTTTCAAACTTCATCTTTAGCTTTCGTGGTCCAAGCCATTATATGTAAAGATCTGGATCGGCATATGCCTTAAACATGAGCTCACGGGGTGCGTCAAAATCTCGGATTATCACTGGTTCCTGCTTTCCAGATTCTGCTGTAATTTTTGTTTTATTATTTTTTGCGGATTCGGTTTTGCTCATAGGCACCCTGTGGCAAATAACATGAAAGGCATTACTCCCCAAAGGGAGGCTTATTAATTAGAAGCAATCACTGAGCATATTTGCCGAAACCGAAGCGAAACAAGATGGAGATATACAACGATATCCTCAGTGCAATCAACTTGGAATTAACAAATGGTAATCGTGAGGCAAAACCCACCAGAGTGCAGAGCCTTAGCAACCTTGCCTATGACAAACTTGTCAGGTATTTGAATGAATTAGAAGTCAAGAAAATGATCATACAAGATCCGCTTCAGATAACCGAAAAAGGGCGAGATTTTTTGCAAGATTATGATCGGATTAAGGGCTTCCTCAATAACATGGGTATAAAGTACCTGGACCTTTCAGGGAGGGAGATTTATGAACACTGAAAAAGCAAATTATCGCCCGATAAGTTTCCTTGACCGAATGGAAGGAAACAACCACATAGTCCTGTTATATGACAACCAAAAGTATGCTTATTTGATTATAGCGCGGTATTTTTTGAACGGGCTAAAAAAAGGAGAGTCTTGCATCTTTTTTAATGCTAACGAGCCCGAAGCGATTGAAGAAAGGCTGTATGCTGAAGGCATTGACGTTAATTTATTCAAGCAGAAAAACTCTCTACGTATCCACTGCATTGACAGATCTTATTCGAATAAATTCGATGCACTTAGTTCTCTTAAGCGTATAAGAGAAGAAGCCACCCGAGGCATGAAGGCCCCCTACAGATTTGTTGGCAGAACGATAACTGACACAGGATCAAAAGATGGGATGAAATTGGGATTGGTCGTGGAAAAAACAGGTCACGAACGTTTTGACAACTTTGACTGTTCGCAGATGTGCTATTATGATATTTCTGGAATAGAGCAATCGCGGAGAGATGAATGGATCAGAGAGCTTTTGAAAAATCACCACCATGTAATCTATGCATCAGAACCTGATAGGGCTGTGGCATTTGAAACCATGCTACTCGAAGATGGAGAATCGTAATTAAATACAATCTCAATTTCTGCTCAAATAGATAAAACACACACGCCCCGTCAGGATTTGGACAAAAATTCATTTGAACCAAAAGGCAAGATTTTCTGTTTTGTTACCGAAAGTATCCATAGACCCAGAGAGATGCAAATGAAAATTCATTTAAATAAAAGAAAAGAAGTTCTAGATATTGCAGTGGAAGAAAAAGAAGAACAGTCAGACCATAATCAGCACCAAGAAAATATCATAACTTCTTATTCACTTGTGACTTTGTTTGTTCCAATTGTAGCTCTTGTATTGGTTTTAGCCTATGGAAACTTGCTGGCCTTAAACTATCTGCATGTATTAACCGGAGGAACTTGGACAGGCATCGACCTTTTTATGGGCGTCGTTATGAGCAGGATACTCAAGGGCCTAGAGCCACAAGCAAGGACACAGGTAATCAAAAAACTTGTCCCCCTTATGCTATTCCTTATGCCTGCTCTTGCGACCGTAGCAATAACATCTGGGATAAATCTTGCTTCGAGGATGGGTATGCTAACACTTGCTTCCCCTATGATAGTCGCAGCTGTTGTCATAGTTGTTATCCTATCGGTGCAGGGATTTGGCATACTTATGCCTACAGCAATCCGCATATTTCTAGAGCTGAGAAAAAAAGCGCCTAATAGAGACAAAATAATAAAGTGGGGAATGAGAAACGTAAAGCTGGCAGGAAGCCAAGGAGTATTTCAAGTAGCACTCATCTTTGTAATGGCAAATTTGGCACTTGGATTCACTCTAATTCCACAATAAAAAAGACCAAAGAATTCTGAGGAATTTGTAAAGTGGATAGCAGAGAGCTAGAAGTAAACTCGGAGTAACAGCGCGCAGCGGCCAAGATTCCAAATGCAAGGTTTAAGGTTCTTCATGAATACGTACACTTGTAGTGACCATGGAATATTATTGATTCTAAAAAGGCTGTGTCGAACTACTATACCATCATATGCGTCCGTATGCAAACCAGACCAGTAATAATATTATCCTCTATATGTTTTTTCCTTGGTATTTAATATAGCGTCAACACTTACCTCCGGCATGAGTTACCCAGAAACTGTAAGTGACATGGAAAAAGAATTCGGCATTATGCCCGGGTTTTTCAAAGGAGTACCTCAAGATGTGTTGGTGCAAATGTGGCCTGTAATGAAAAGATACATGCTTGGAGAATCAAAAATTCCCCCAAAATACAGAGAGATGATAGGCCTTGCAGTAGCAGCCACTCTAAAATGTCCCTATTGTGAAATATTTCATAAAGGAGCAGCTCAGATGCATGGCGCAACAGATGAAGAATTGGCAGAAGTGGCAGCACTAGCTGGACAGACCACCTTTTGGAGTAATATACTTCATGCACAGCACTATGACATTAATACGTTCATGAAAGAATTCCAAGCAATGGGGGAACAGCTTTCAAAGAAACGTTAGACCATTAGGCCATTATGACTTGGTCTTCCTTTCGAAGACAATAACTCTACTTCTCTAATTTCTTGTTACATTACTCAGAATCTGCCGATCATTCAACAGTCTGCCTGCAGAAATTGTTGGGCCAACAATATGGGGGAGTAAGCTCTAGTTTCAAGACCTCACTTGTTATTTGGAACGACTTATACTAATAATTGTAATGCGTAACAACACGCCACAAAGGTTACATCATGCTATTGTATTATGTTGTAACATCAAAAAAGGAGACCTTTTATGAAGACAATAAAGTTAGGAAAAAATGGGCCACAAGTTTCTCAGATTGGACTGGGATGCATGGGAATGTCAGATTTTTATGGCAGCAAAGAGACAAGAAATGACAAAGAAAGTCTCGCAACTATCAATGCAGCGGTGGAAGCAGGAATCAATTTCTTTGACACAGGAGACTATTATGGAATGGGTCACAACGAGCTGCTGTTGAGAGAAGCCATAAGGGCAAGACGAGACAAGTTTTTCATATCAGTCAAATTCGGCGCCCTCCGTGGCACAAATGGAGAATTTAGCGGCGTTGATACGCGTCCAGTTGCCGTAAAGAACTTCATCTCTTACTCCTTGCAGAGGCTCGGGACGGACTATATTGATCTTTACCAACCAGGCCGTGTCGATCCGCAAGTTCCCATTGAAGACACAGTTGGTGCCATCGCGGATTTAATCAAGGAAGGTAAAGTGCGTTATCTGGGACTCTCAGAGGCAACGGCTGAGCACATAAGAAAAGCCCACAAGGTGCATCCAGTGTCAGCTGTTCAAATCGAATATTCGCTCGCCAGTCGGGTTGCAGAATCCAAAATCCTGCCAACTACTCGTGAGCTGGGGATCAGTCTGGTGGCTTATGGCGCTTTATCTCGCGGTTTGCTGTCGGGCCAATCGACTCCCCTTCAACCAGGTGATTTCAGAAATTATCTTCCCCGATTCTTACCTGGAAACAGGGAACGGAACAACGAGCTAGTCAATGAATTAAAAAAGTTGGCTGACAGCAAAGGTGTGACTGCGGCTCAGCTGGCTCTGGCTTGGGTCTTGCATCAGGGCCAAGACGTCGTAACTCTGATAGGGACTTCGAAAAGAGCAAGACTTCTTGAAAACCTGAAATGTGAGAACATTCAACTGAATTCAGCGGATTTAGCTTTCCTCGAAAAGACTTTTCATGAAGGTGCTTTGGCAGGTGATCGTTATCCCGAATTTATCAGAGATGTCGTGAGGTAAAAAATAATTCTGCACTACCTTCACTTGACCTCCGTACAATTGGCCACCCTATCGTCAAATCAGCCATTGAAGCGATGAAGAGGAGGAACAAGAAACAATGGTATGGATTGTTCTCCGATAACCATACGTTTACGGATGATGTTAATGCAGTCTAGCTTCTCAATAGTTGAGAGAGAATTTGACATTTTGCTTTGGAGAAAATGGGTGGCTACACGCCGAGGGGAGTTGAACGAGAGATGGCGGCTCGCAACAAAAAATACTCAGCTTTTGAAAAAATTAACAAGCGACAATGCAACAAAAAGACCATTAATGAAACTCACCTGCTAAAAACTAGTATCCATCTAAAAGAACCCAAGGGAACATTATGCAAGCAAAGGGAAAAGATTCAGGGGAATAAGCTGGACTATGGTTTCATAGCTTACAAAGATATCAAGAGGCTATTTGGCTAACTCGTTGGAAATACAGGAAATCCAATTAAGCAAAGCTGTAGCGATCCTATTTGGAGCAACAGTTAAAATGGAACATTCAGACACAAAACTTCCCCCGAGCGCAAACAAAAGACAGCCTCAATATCATACTGGCGTGGATACCGCTTCAATAAGGGAATTGGTGCTCGACGACTTGGATAATGGCTTTCTTGAGACTCTTGATAACCTCTTGCCAGATACCTCCGGTTTAGATACAAGTGATGCAAAGACTCTACTTGCAGAAATAAGAATCAAATCCACTTCATAGAATTTTTGTTGCTGCAATACCTCAAAGACAGGGCACTAGGGAAGTCGTGGTAGGAACGACTACGCTTCTTGTAGAGCCAAAATTTATCTTCAATGTCGGTAGGGTGGGGCATATTGAGGACGTGAGTATAAGAAGAGGCTATGAAAATATGGGCCTTGGACGCAGACTGGTTTTGCATGCGACACAAGTCACTAAAGAGATGGGTTGTGTCAAAATAGTGCTTGATTGCTCCAAGGAAACAATGCCATTTTACTAAAAGCTTGGATACTCCTACCAAGACAATTGTATGAAAATATTTCTGTAAATTTAGGCGCACAGAAAATGAATAAAATATAAGATTTATTAGAAATACTATTGTTATACTAAATCTTCTCACTTTTATTATATATTAAGTTCAAGCGACTCTACAGCATGATGGTTCTCTTTTTGCCAATTGATTTTTCGAGCTTGAGGTTTGAACTTTACATGTTACTTGCAGCACTTGTGCTTGTGCTTCTTGCCTGGGTATGCTTATTCATAAAATCGCTCCATTCCCATTTGAATACACCGATAATCAGAAATAACTCAAAAATGATTGAAAATAATAAGCATAGTTTCACTCAGCCATTTGTAAGCGTCATCGTTCCAGCCCGAAATGAGGAAGACAACATAGAAAAATGCCTTTTGTCAATACTAGCGCAGAAGTACTCAAATTTTGAAGTGGTTGCTGTCGATGATAATTCAGACGATGGGACTCTTGAAATTATGAAAGGTCTTAAGTCAAGGCAAGCATTTAGCAAAAAGCTCAAAGTTGTTTCTTCGTCCGTTAAGCCAGATGGCTGGATGGGTAAGACATGGGCATCGCAGCAGGGTTATATGAATAGCAGTAGTGGAGACATATTGCTCTTTACTGATGCTGATAGCCTCTTTGAAAGCAGGTATGCGATTGAATTGAGCGTCAGGCAGATGTTATCAGACAAGCTTGATGCACTTACAGGAGTCCCATATCTTCCTCTCGTAGACTTTTGGTCAAAGGTTGTTATGCCTGTTTGGAGCCTTTATTCTGAGGTATTCGATCGTAGCATTGCAGATGCTAACGATCCACAATCAAGAGTTGCATTTGTAATGGGAAGCTTCTTTATGATAAAAAGGCCTGTATTTGAAGCAATTGGCGAATACATATCAGTGAAAGATGAAATTCAAGAAGATAGAGCTATAGGTAATTTGCTCAAAACTAGTCAATACCGAATAAAGATGTTCAAAGTTGATAGGCTCGTAACGGCTCTTTGGTCCAGAGACGTCTCCAGCCTGTGGCATGGAATTCGGCGCTCTGTTATGCCTGCAGCATTTGAGGACAAATCAGCGATCATTTCACACCCGCTGATATTGTTTGCAATGATTGCAATACCTTTTTTCCTCCTTCCTTACAATGCAGCGATGCTATATGGCAAGTCTAGTTATAGCTTGTCATCTTCAACTATAGCTGCCATTCCTAATATGGGGCAGATACTTCCAGATTCCCAAAGCGCGGCACAACAACAACAACAACAGCTTCAAAACCCCATTCCCAAGCTTCCAGTTCTTGCCTTGAACCCTCCAAACAAGGAAGAGCCATCCTCGGAAAGTGCCCTCTTTTGGTTTAACTTATCGTTATGCCTTTTGATAATCGCCACTACAGGTATAAAGAGTGTTATGAAATATCGATTGGTACCCCTTTATTCGGTGTTGTGTGTTATTGGAAGTTTGTTCCTAATTGCATCGTACACATATAGTACACTTCCTCTGCTAACAGGGTTCAGCGTAAAGCCAATTGAATGGAGAGGGAGAACGCATCATCTTCCTCTGCATTATAATGAAAAGAATAAAACGATATGATGTATCTCTAATCGCTTTTCTTTTTGCACTCACGCCTATCTGCGAACTACATTCTTAGCAAAGGATTTGGCTGCTTCCTCTCATCCTTTTTTAGGAGCTGGTACTAGTCATGTATATATTTCAGTCAGGCGAAAAATATTTTCTTAACTGCTTTGAAAAAACACTAGCTTGTCTGAAACTTCCTGCGTACTATTTCAAGAGGCTGGCTGTGACGGTATCGGGTGCCAGTTGGATATGCAATAGCGTACTCCTGAATACATCAGGTGAGATAAAGCACTAACACAGGAAAGGAAGCCAAAAGTACCTACACTAATCAAAATCAGAATAGTAGGGAGAATGTCGTCAAGCAAAAGATACTGATCTGGTTATTTTTCAGGATCTCTAACAGAATTTACACATCCCTGCTACTTATTTATAAACACACGGATACCATCAGTGCCAGCTGGTATTTATTGTAGTAGCCATTCGAATTCATTCAGCGGGGATCGGGGTGCCGGCATGAGAAGATTAAATGGTCACAATGAGGAAGAGGATGAACCAAAAGCAATAGGTAAGCAGCGAAGGATGACAACTACAGCCAACTATTTGTGAATGAAATTTATTTATCTGCAAGGCAAAAACAACAGCAACAAGAAGAAGATCGTCCTTCCGTGAATAAGGATGACAAGAAATTTGTAGCCATTGTTACAATACATGATGTAGCTCCAGAATGTTCAGAGAAGATATTTCGAGTAGCAGACGAGCTTGAGAAACTAGGTATCCATTACAATTTAGCAATCGTACCTTATCTTAAGAAAATAAAAGATAATCTCATTAGCAGAAACCCCGAATTTGTAAATAAGGTGCTTGGATACAAACAGGAAGTTGCCTTACACGGGAATTACCATGAGACCGATGATGCAAGATTGAAGACTTTCATACCTTTTCGATAGAGGAAGCTAAAAAGCATCTACAAAGTGCAATTAATGAACTCAAAGAGGCTGGAATAAATACTACTGTTTTTGTACCGCCTACTTGGGCTATAAACAAGCCTACAATAGAAGACCTAATTCAGCTAGGCTTTAAGCTAGTAGAAGGAAAAGAAGAGATATTGATCATAGACAGCAAAAAGACAATGAAATTGCATGCTGGTGTTCTGAATTGGGATCAATCTGGTTCTCCTGAGAAAAACAAAGAATACCTTGCAAAGAATAAACAGTTGTATGAGCTAGAAGTTATGCAAAAAAATTCAAGGTTGGTTAGGATAGCAATACATCCCAAAGATCCAGTAGAGGCGTTGCAAGATCAGATTGAAATGATTCGAGGTTTAAAGGACAAGAATTACAGTTTCCTTAGCTACGGCGAAATGACAAGAATTGAGAGAGGAGAGATATGTGAAGAAGAACAACAACAACTATTACAGCAGAATTTGCTAGGTTCCCTATGACTAATCTCAATGTCATTCCCTCAACTATCTGTGCAGTCTTTTCACTTTTTGTTTTTCCATCAGTGTGCTATAACTACTTCATCAAAAAGTAAATTAATCTACAGTAACCCAAAATCATGTCACAGGCGAACAAAACCTATCTTTCTTACCTCTTGCAATAAAATTATGATACAGCCAGCTAGCCAGCAATGGAAATGTTATAGTATGTAATCTTTTTATTCTTTTTATGCCCTAATAAAACACATGTCTTCTTCACAAGGATCTGCAACAAAGGACGAGACTACCAGGCTAGAGAACTCTACCTACAATATCCTAATAGCGCTTGGCAAAGAGGCACGGTTTCTGTATTCAGCTATTGACACATACATAGACGACGCCAGGAAAGACAATAATTCTGACCTTGAAAATATATGGAAAACTATAAAACAAGAACGGGAAAGGCATTTGGCGATGCTAAGAAATGCTTTGGACAAGCAAGCAAAAGAGCAAAAATTGCACTAATGCAATAATACGTCTTTGGTAATGTTCAAACGTCCCCTCTTTTTCTTCGAGTCTGATTCAGATAGAGAAAAGAGACCACTGGCTTTAGATTCAGAAGTGTCGTATGTGATTGGACGTTTACTTGTCCAGAAGGAGCAGAATGGGGCGACAAATCTTTGATTCCTTTGCCCCTGCTTGGAGCCCTAAGCCCTTGAGTATCCTGCCCATAACTATACTGATCCATCCTTCTTTTGTCATGCTTTGAATATCCTTAAGTTCTTTTTATGGCCAACCTCTTCAATTTTCACTGTGAAGCAATAGTTTTTAGGTATAAACCGCACTATATTAGGATGGGAATGAGGTGAGTTCGCTGATCCAGACTGAGCAAAAGCGATGAAGATCTCACGACGATCCGACCCAAATTTTCACAAGATTACACAAATGTGGCATTGAACTGCATTTGTTATCAGCAATTCAAGATCTTTGTTCGTAATCGGATTATTATCGGGCTTATCTTCTTCTTTCTCAACAAGTATTCTATATGTAAAGAATGCGCTAATGTGCAGTAAATCTGATAACCACGCTATTTTGCATTACATCAATTCTAGGGACTATACCGATAGTGCTTTTCATCCCAGAGTTCATCCAGTTAGCTAGGAAATTAGACCACTTCTCACCCAGTTCATGTATGAGAGTTATTGTATATTCTCTGCCTTCTTGTTCGATTTCAAATTGACCAAAACCACCATGCTTGCAAAGAAGAGAGATATATCTCAAATAGTTTTCAAGTGTGTTTTTCTTGAACCAGAACAATATGAACTGGCTTGGCACTTTATCACCTAGCTCCTGAGAAAGGTCAGTTACTTTATCATCATCAATTGCAGAAAGCATTGTTTTGAAACTCTCCTTCTTCATTGTTATTACACTAAATTTTTCAATGTACCTATCCCACTCTGCATATTTCGTAAGAATAATTGATAAAAGCGAGTTTACACTAATGCCTTTGGATTTTGCATCTTTTTGTAGTAAAGAATCAAGTTCTTCTTCTACTCTAAATGTTCGTAAGCGTGTCTTCCTGGCTTTCTGCATGAGCAGGTTAACTGTAATACAATGTATTACAATTTAAACACTTGTTAGCTATGTAGACATCGAGGTTATTATTAAATTCTTTGAATATTAAAATAAGAAAGATGGAAGGCAAAAAAACAAGAATATTGATGGTGGTGTCTAGTCCGACTATTTCCACTACTACAGGTTGGCCCGTGGGCTTCTGGGCAGCTGAATTGACTCATGCATACAAATTGTTCACAGAAAAAGGGTATGATGTGACAATTGCCAGTCCTAAAGGGGGAAAGGTAGAGGTTGACAGCCTGAGCGATCCTAGGGATCCTAGCGGCTACTCAAAAGAAGATGTCATCAGTTTACAATTTCTCCAGGACAAGAAATTCAACGCACTTCTTGAGAATACAAAGAAAGTTAGTGATTTGGCAGCAAATGATTTTGATGCAATAATAGTTGTGGGTGGACAAGGCCCAATGTTTACATTCAAGACAGAGACTGGCCTTCAGGATACCTTCTTAGAATTCTATAACAAGGGGAAAATTTCAGCGGCATTATGTCATGGAACATCCC
This sequence comes from uncultured Nitrososphaeraceae archaeon, assembly GCA_963786915.1. GTDB lineage: Archaea > Thermoproteota > Nitrososphaeria > Nitrososphaerales > Nitrososphaeraceae > Nitrososphaera. The sequence continues at coordinate 1,023,150 of CAWBAU010000001.1, read as the reverse complement.
TGCTTCTCTATCTGAAGAACAAGGATAACAAAGCCATACTACAAGGCAGGAAAATGACAGGATTTACAAATGAAGAGGAGGATTTTGCTGACAGGGTAGTTGGCAAGAAGGTGATGCCTTTCAGAATTGAGGATGAAGCCAGAAGGGTTGGTGCAGACTTTAAGAAAGGAAATGCATTTGAAGCCTTTGCTATAAGGGATGGTAACCTCATTACGGGTCAGCAACAGCATTCTGGAGCCGAAGTAGCAAAATTGGTAATTGATGCTCTAGACAAGTAAAAGCCTGGTCCTACATTAAAAAGAGAGGATGCAATAACAGAAATGAGCAGTACCGATAATGATAGTGTGACAGTAGTAGTTACCCGGAGAGTCAAATCTGGTTATGAATCTCAGTATGAAAATTGGCTTAAGCGATTATTAGAAGAGGCAAAATCCATGAAAGGGTATATGGGGGCGACAGTGCAAAAACCTACACTGGGCACCACAGAATACACAAGTGTCTTTAGATTCGACAACGTCGAAAATTTGCGCAAGTTTGAAGAATCAGAAATCCGCACTAGGTACCTGCGCGAAGTTGTAGATTACGTTGAAGCAGACGCGATCTGGAAAAAGTTCTCAGGGCTTGAATTTTGGTTCTCGCCACCAAAGGGTACCATAATTCCACAACCCTCTCGCTTCAGGATGGCTCTTGTAATGATAGTTGTTGTTTATGGACTTGTAATCTCAATTGGACAGGTGGTGGCAAAGCTTGTCGGAGATATTATTCCTTATTTTGTCAGGCTATTCATTACCATTTCAATCGAGATTTTCTTCATGACATTTGTTCTAATGCCACGTCTTACCAAATTGCTTGCCCAGTGGATTTATCCCGTAACTCAATAAGCAATAATGATAGTAGTATGAAAGTCGCTTAAATTAAAATCTAGCTGATTCCACTGAGTGGTGATCATAAGGCTTCAACTAGCCATCAACTAGCCATCCATCTAGCTTAAGTAAAACCATGGGCCCGTCGGGATTTGGATAAAAATTCTTTTGTATCCACTGACCCTAATTTCAGCCTTATTATTCAAAGTCTATAGGTCGAGGGATTCGTCAAAAAACCTTCAAAATTCTGACTCACTGGTTTATGCAGGCTCTGTCAAAGAATAAACTACCTTCATCTCTTTTTTTCGCAATCTCTGAATGAAGGCTATGGCTATTGACTTTTTCGGGACAATATGAAATGGCTTGGTTTCAACAGTGGTTTTAGAAGCAGTGACCAAGAATTCCGTAAATGGTGTCAAGACCTGTTTGTATTTCATTGGAACAAACTGAGAAAGAAGGTGCAGATATAGAAAGACTGAGAAAATATATCTATCTATCCTAGATTGGGCTTTAGACTTATGGATAGACCCCCAGAAAGGTTCTTGTAAATCTTCTTTTCGCTATCTTGAGGGCACCTTCTCCCCTTTGAGTCAGGCTGTAGACAATGGTCTTGCCATCCTTATTTTCTTCCCTGATAAATCCAGCTTCGCGCAGGTTCTTGAGTGCAGGATAAATTGTACCTGGGCTCGGCTTCTCTCCTTTTCTCTTTGCAATCTCGTCCGCGAGCGCCTGACCATGCATGGGTTCCTTTGAAAGCAAGAAGAGGATCAAGAATCCAAGCATACCTCTCATATCACAACAATCAGATCTGAATTGCCGCATGCCTGAAGATATGTCGTATGCCCGATATAAATAAATAGTTGAAGATGTCATCTATCGGATATACGATATCAATGGGAGGTGATAGGGATGCGATATGGTTGTGGTGGCGGCGGTTGGAGCTATGGCAGAAGAAGTTTCCTAACTAACGAAGAAAAGCTGGCTATGCTAAAAGAATACAAGGAAGACCTTGAAAAAGAGGTCGAAGGGGTAGAAGAAAGAATAAAGGAATTATCATCCAAATAGCACTTTTTATTTTTTTGTTTAAGTAAGGATCTAAACCTCCTTCCTCGTTTGGGTTCCAAGTCGTGTATCATCGAGTTATACTGTTCTCTCGTAATTCCTCTTCTGTCCTATCTCGCAAGGAGTATGTCCCGCACTTTATCACCAGCGTTTTGAGAATATGGACTATAAATCCCCCATGCTCCTAGGCTCATTTTAGAAGCATTCAGAAATATGCTTGTGTTCATAGTCGAACGATATTTTGGATTTGTAACTCTTGCCCTGATAACGTCTATTGTTTTTGGCTTGCCACAAGAAAATCTGCGGATGCATTCAATAACTCCTTCTGGCAAATCTAATGATTTTGTGAGGACTTTTCGTGAATTGCTTAAATACACTTAAAAGAGTAGGATTCTACTACAACATCTATAAGCCTTCAAACCTTAGCTATTATGTATTATGGGTACGGAAGAAACCAAGAGTACAGCCGACACTGCTGAAGACAACGTAACCACCACTCAAAAGGTAGCTTACGGAGAGGAAAAAATAAAGGCCGATGAAGAAAAAGAAATGTCATCAAGAGAAAAAAAACCTACTGATGTCTCTGCTACTACCACCGCGACTGATCTAAAAATTGAAGAAGAAAAGAATGTTATAGTAGTAGCTAATAATCAGCCTCTTGTACCCACCTCGACCAGAGAGAATAGCGATGAAATCAAAATACAAACATATTCAGAGCCCACTCCCCTCACAAAGAAGGAGGGCAACGAGGAATCACTTTCTATGAAGGCTCATCGAGCAGAAGAATCGGTACTAGATGTTGTAGACGCTGTCGGCGCCAAGGTAGGCTCCTTTGCGAAGGAAAAATTTGGCGAGCTTGACAAGTCTTTGAATCATAATCATATGAGTGCAGTACAAGACTCGCGTAAAATTGAGGCACTTGGTCCAATGGTGGAAGAGCTAGCTAGAGTATTTGAAGATACGACGACAACGATTCGCAAGGTACCCTACGAAGAGCAGGTCAACCTTTTGATAGGATATAAAAAACTGATAGAGGAGCAGATAAAAGTAATTGATTCTAGGATTGGTATGGCCAAGCGATTGAAATAAGGTGTTATTTAGGCTATTGTACTAGGTACTAAAATAAGATCTTATCATATCTATCTCGAAGTTGGTTATATGTTGTTGTTGTTTGTTTGTACCTGTCAGCATACTTTTCCTACAAAAAAACACTTGATTTATTTCTGCTCTGATTCTACGTCGTTCTGAGAGCTTTTCTACGTTTATACCATTTATATATAAAATAACCAACACCAATTATAACAAGGACTATAATAAGTGGTCTGAGTAAATATATCACTATGGCTGCCACAATTATGAGGACAACAATAACGATTATGTCCAAAATATTCAAAGGTCTTGACATCTGCTCAGTTCTCTAACTTGATCACTCGTTCATCATAACCTATGAATATTTGCTACAGCAATTCCCTTTAATAGTTAGTAGAAAATCGTCATAGGTCATAGCTAGTTTTGATTGGTGATGATTCAGAGTCGTTTCATCATAGGCAAAAATTTGGAAATCATCTTTTGATGGAAGTCATGCTGGCTCTTTTGATTCTTGACTACAAACTACACGCGTAGAAGGCGATTGTTTTTCACTATATCCCTGAAATAAACGCGAAACTTTATACATACAAGACCTTTACTATCTTGTCGCCATGTCCACAGAAAATGAAAAGGATGATGAAACTCAAACTGTCAAACCAAAAATAAGGTCCGAAACAGATAAAGAACAAGAAAAGGAAGAGTTAGAAACTCTTGATATGGAATCAACAGGGGGAGGTAAGGAAGGAGGTGGTGGGTAAAGAAATTATTGCTTGTTGTTTATCGCTAGAAAAAAATAGTCATTACTCATGTTCGCAATATACTATCAAGCATAACCGGGCAAAGCTCTAGTTTGCTCTTTTATCCTTCTTCTCTCGCCTTCGAGAAAACTTGGGTCAACAATTTTTAGAGCCATCTTTTTTCCTGCCTGTGACTTTAAGCCTAACATTAGCTCTAAAGTTTTCAGGATTAAATGAATATTAATGCGGGCCCGTCGGGACTAGCAGTGATATCGCTCTTAAAAGAGTATTATATTCTTATAAAGGAAAGACAGCTAAAAAGTTTTCTGAAGTTATGACTAGTAGGATTAGGTCCCTGCATGTAATAGGGTTCGATTACTAGAGCTTTAGAGGCTATCTACGAAGCCTTGATGAAGGTGGAGTCAATTGTAAATAATCATCATCACACAAGAGAGTGGCCCAAGGAGGTTTGATTCCTGCATGTAAAGGGGTTCATATACACTTGCTTTAATGTTTGTGATTCAGAGGAACTCATTGACTATTTGATGCAGAATTGATTGTATGAATACTGCATGCCGTGTTGAACAATTCATCTAGATTCTTTTGCATTTTACAGATGAAAAAGAAAGGAGGACGAAGACAAAAAGGAATTCTTCTAGAATTTTGTTTGTCTCATCCTTGTCTATTTCAAACAAACTGCTGCTGGAACTATTTAACAATTCCGACTGTGAACTCATCTCCCATAGCTATTGCATGCCTGTACAATGCGTGCGTCAAATGTAGTCACATCGGTAGCATAGTCGCCTGTCAGTCTAGCAACTGCTTCTGTTTTTGTAAGGGACAAATGTTCATTCAGCATGTTCAACATATCCTCCTTCGTCCAGTTTGGATTAGCCGCACTCAGGAAATGTGGCGATCTCATCTACCTTGGAGTACCATCTCTCTTCAGTCTCTTCTAAAGCTGTGCTGTTTCCAGCCTTGGCTGCTTTGAGCAGATCTACTGCAATAAGTATGTGGTCTTTCAATTGCGAAGTCAGCTGATTGCCAGCTTTGATCCTATGTTAATAAATAAAGAGGCAATAAAGGAAAGGCTAGAAACTTCCGGCTACCAATTTGTCAGAGTCGCTAAGTAAAATCGACAATAAGCTCTCATGTTGCTGTATAATTTCATGTACTCTCTGAGTGCTAAACCTGATTCCTTTCTGTTCTTGCTGGCGTCAAATTTTGGATTGTATCTTTCAAGGAGAAGACTAACTCATGTTACAAAAGAGAATTTTCTTATATCTTAGCCTTTCTGAAGAATACTTCGTTATTGCCAGGGGTGCTGTCTTGCCATATCACATAGATATTGTTCTCTGATGTTGCTATAGAAGGACATTCAGAGAATTCTGAGTTGTTACTTAGGTTAAAAGTTACTTCGCTAAAAGTGTCTCCATTGTCACTGCTAGATGCAAGGAAGATCTCTTCATTTTCGTCGGATAGTGGAACCTGGCTCGCAATATACACATACGGTTCTTTTTGTCCTTGTTGAGATGATGATGGGGACGATGATGACCATAAACTTTGCTCGCTACTTCTCTCCCCATCATTATCATTTCCTACTACTGTAATCTCTACATTTGATGGATTCTCAAAATTATCGTTTGTAACTTCCGTTGGATTTGAAAATGTATTTCCATTATCAGTGCTTCTGACAAAAAATAGATTACTGGTTACTTCGTCATAAGGCGAGCTTCCCCATACAACGTAAACAGTATTATTATAAACCGCTAGCTGTGCCTCGCCGACTTTCTCTCCATTGTTATTCAGTTTGATAGGAGGACTAAATGTATTTCCTTGATCCGAACTTTTGACGTATAACAAATCAGTAATCATTTCTTCTCCTTGAGTATTATCAGCCACATTCCATGCAATATAGACACTATCACCATGAGCTGCCACTTTTGGAAGTGTAAAATCATCATTATTGTTGACGTTATGAGCGATGGTTATTGGATTGCTAAAAGTCTCTCCTCCATCGTTGCTTGCCTTGAAAAGTATGATTCCATTTCCTTCTTCGTCTTCATCTAACCATACAATATAGACGTCATTCTCAAAAGCTGAGATCTCTAGATTATGGGAGTTAGTATTAATGGTGTTACTTACGTTTATTGCCTCACTAAAAGTAGTGCCATTGTCTATGCTTCTTGAAAAAAGTATTTCCTTGTTTCCTAAACTATCGTCAATCCATGCAACATGAACCTTTTCCTTGTATGCTGCCTATTTGGGGATGTTCAGAAAAGCCTGGATTATTGCTTAGATTTATCACTTCTGTAGCATCCATAGCAGAATTGTTATTATTTTTCGTAAAAGTTTCTCCTTGGTCTGCACTCTTCCTAATATATATGTCGTAGTTATTGTTGCTTGAATCAGACGTAGTGGATTCCTCCCACACAACATATACATTATTCTCTGATGCTGCAACTTGACCGTAGACAGAATCGTTAGGATTGTCTGTGAAATTTGTTACGTTCTCAAATCTAATTCTGCTAGCAGTATCATCAGTAAATCCTTCATTGTTATTACCTTCTAAAGTGGAGCTGCCATAAGCATTAATTGTAGAAAAAGGGTAGAGAAAATAAGGATAATGCTTTCGTGATGCCTCGTAATCATTGCTGTTATCATTATAGTAAGTGATGAAGGAAACAAAATGAAACAATGCTAACGAAACAAGCAGCAAAATTATGCGGGAGTTGACTTTCTTCATCATCTTAAGAAAATGGCCACCGTCTATTAATCATAGCGGTACACCTCTATCACAGCAATAATGGTCATTATTCATGTTAGAAGAGAAATGCCTACTCCGCGGGATAAGTATGGAGCATACTTTCTAACCTTGACAGAGAGCCCTCATATTGGCACGGAATGAAATCTATCAGAAATATGGCGCGATGCTAGAAGCTTTCGATTTGATAGTTAAGGTCTGCACTCTGTCTATTTAAACCCATACAATTAGTGGGCTCAAGGGTTCCAGTGATTTTAGAAGCGCTAAAGTGAAGGTTTCAATGTTTCAATTTTTTCTATAAAAGACGACCTAAAAAGTTTCGCTAAACCCTCAGAGAAGGGATTCAAATGCTTCGTTAAACGAAGCTTCATTCCGTCAATAACAGTGCAGATGATACATATACATACATACATACACACAAACTAACAAAGAATAATGTTGGCAGGTTCTATACTATCTGTGCGTCCACAATATGGACAAAATTTCGGATGAGTCTTTTGAACTGAAATGCTAATTATCTGAAACTTGGTCTTGCATGCATTACATGAAAAGGTCGCAGCTAGCATTTTATCCAGTATTTCTTAGCATAATCTTGCTTTTGAAGCTCGCTGTCCTCTTAATAGGCTAGGTAAGATAGAATGAAATGAAATGTCATGCTTGACAGTGCAATTAAGCGCGAATGCAAGTGTTGTACGGCCGTAGCCAAGATTTTAAGTGCATCTTTACAATATCTATGAGTAATTTTTTGTATTTCTGAATGCCGGTTTCTTTAGGATTCATTGAAACCCCGCCATTCTTTTTGTCATCTGTCTATTTTAGGAGTGATATCATAGCGGGCCCGTCGGGCCGCGAAGTGATATCGCTTCAAAAAGTGGATTCTTTGCTATTCTTTGAAGATAACGGGAAGCTAAAAAGGTTTCTGTGATGTAGGACCAGAGGAAGGGGAAGAAAAACCTTCAGAAAATGAACTTGAATTAGGCTTACACGAAATGAAATTTAGGTCTAGTTAGCTTGTATTTTTGTTCAGATTCCAATATTGAGGCCCAGAAAGTCTTCCAGATCTTTTTCATGCTTGTTATTACATGAAAATCTGAGGATCTTTTGCATGCCCACTATTTATTTAGCTTTCATTAATCGAAATGACATGATAAAAACTGAGAATATGACTCCTGCACTAACTAGAAAAGTAGTTGCTCCAAGCATGTTATACAAAAGCCCACCCACCAACAATCCAATGATACTCGCTAGACTTCCGAAACTATTTGCAACGCCTTGAACTGTACCTTGATAAACAATTCCAGCACGGTCTGCAAGTATTGACATTACAGAAGGCCACATAAGACCATTACCAACTGCAAACAAAACTGCCGCCCCATAGATTAAGATAATATCTGGGGACACAAACAAAATGAAATTCATGCCTAAAATCACACTACCAATTATCACTAATTGTTCCTCTGAGAATTTCTTTAATGCCAGACGTAGAATAGGACCTTGTACCAAAACCATAATGCCACTTAATACTGCATAAAATATTCCCATTTGTGTTACTGTCCATCCTAAACCATCTACTGCATGAATCGGAAAGGAAGTGTAGAAGATGTTAAAACCAAGAAAAATAAGAAAATATAATACAAGTAAGAACGAAATATGTTTTAGTTTGAAGACATCTCGGAACTTAAGTCTCTTAGGATTTGCAGTTTTGTAACACTCTTTAGATTCAAATGAAAAGACTCTTCCGACATAATTTTTTTCTGGAGTTTCCATTAGAATTGAACATTTGGTTTCTTTTAGAAAGAAGACTATTACCACTAAGACAACTAAAGATATAATCAATGCAGCCAACACAGGGAGTACTTCTCCATAAACAGTTGCAACTAAAATCCCTGCTAATGCAGGTCCAACAATAAACCCGAGATTGGAGGATATCGCCATTTTCCCAAAGTTTTTGCTTCTGTTTTCATCAGAGGAAATATCTGCGACATATGCACTAGCAACAGAAACATTCCCTCCGGTAAGTCCATCAATAGCTCTCGCAAGAAATAGTGCGGCTAAAGGAAGAGTTATAGCAAAAGTTCCTATTATTGTAGAGTTAACGTTAAAGAGATTGTTAACAGGTAAAAATAATGCAATAAGGAAGATCACCCATCCAGCCAATGTTCCTCCATGACTTAAGAGAAGAATTTTTTTTCTTCCGTAAATATCAGACCATCTCCCTAAGATTGGAGCGCCAATGAGTTGAAATGCAGGGTACATTGCACTAAGTATACCATAGACTATGGCATTCCCACCAAGATCTATAACTAAAAACACTAGAAAGGGAAGAACAATGCTAAAACCTAGAGTTCCAATGAAAGTAATCAACAATAAAGGAAGAAGTGAATTCTTCTCTTTATGTACAATAGTCACTATTGCGTGTAATCATAGATCAATGATTTAAGAATTATTCCTTCCAATTTTCTATGAAAAATTATGTCTGGTAACCTTTGATTGCAGGATTATCTTTTATTTGGATTTATGGCCTTAGGTGTAGGACAGATCAAGATGGATCATGGTTAACTATTCTTGCATGCTATTTCCTTTACCCTTACTACTATTACTCAAAATCATAATGCCTAGACCTTATACAAAAGAAGTGATAGAATTTTTGGTATGCCAGAAATGCAAAGCTGAGGAATATTTGAGCACTGACACCTTCTTATTCTCGCTGTAGAAATTAAAAGGCATCCGCCATCTTTCGCTCAATTGCAGGCAGTGTAATATCAATCCATTTGAACAATCGTTTGGCATAATCTGTCGCATTTTCATTTGTTTTCAGGTTTGCCTCAGGTGCTTCAATTGCTTCCAATTTCAGTTTAGATGGAACGCATGCGATCATACATTTCATGTACAAAGCTGCCATGGGTGTAATGCTTGTTGAGCATTGAAGCAAAGATTGCTTCTCTGTATTCACTTGTCGTTTTCTTTATTTGGTCTCTGTCGTCATTTTGCACGACCTATATTATTAAGGCAACAGTATTAGAAGAATAAGACAATGAATAGGGGGCGGAGGGCCCGTCGGGCCGCGAAGTGATACATCACTCAATAAGAGGATTCTTTGCTAGTTTTTTGAATGTGACTGGAAGCTAAACAGGTGTATGCAACATAGGCTTAAACGCATTCTACAGAAAACCTACGAAATTCTATATTCTTAACTTTGCGATATACAATGTCTGCTACATCGATAATCACTGCGGTCTCTGTTAACTCCTCTTGAAGCCATGACTACTTTCTCATATCAATATATTACCATATCTAAATTAACAGTCTCTCTTTAATCAGATAGTCTTTAAGTAAGACGGAGTGAAAGAATTAATCTAATTATATATGGATACTGCCAGAAAACCAACTAGTCCATTCAGTTCTCTATTTACAGGTAGCGAAGCTGCCAACGTAATAGACTTTCTTCTATCTAGTGAACAACATCAGACAATGGCTCAAATTCATGCGGGTACCTTAGCATCTATGAATATGATAAACAAAATAATTCAAAACCTTTTAGATATTGATGTAGTTGGCATCGGTGCAAGAAGAAGAGAAGAAGATCTACAAAACAAGGATAAATCCAAAGACGAAAATACATACTACATAAGAGACGATACTGATACCGGCAAGGCAATAAGGGACCTATGGTATCATTTGAAGCGAGTGCTGGAAACAGAACAATTTGATTCGTATCCTGAATAAAAATGCATTGAAGGTGTCGTCTTGGCAAAGATTGTAATGGGGTGTGTTAAAATTAAGAAGAATCTGCAAGATCTTAACCTTAAGCCTAGATACTCCTCTGGGGAAACAGATTTACTCAAAGAGCTTAGGATCGTCTATTTGATGAAGAAATCGTGATGAGATATATATATAGCCAATAAAGATTGCAGTCCTCGTAGGACAATGACCTATAATAGCCAGATGTTGCTATATTTGATGGTATGAGATATAGGGCATAATTTTATTGCGAATTATTGAATCATAGTCAGCTTCGTTATCAAATGAGACCATGAGAATAAAATCACCATCCTTGCCTATTGGTGTAACTGCACGCTTCACCTTTTCATAGAAGGTTATAGAGTATATGGTCTTTCCAAGCTTTGCTTCCATCAGCCTTCTGGTGGTCATCCTTAAAACCGATTGCTCAACAGATCCGATCGTTTCTTCTTGTGTTAACAACGGAATCAATCCCGCCCTGTATTTTGCTGATATTATGGTTCTCCGCATATTGGCGATGCCTGCAAATCGAATCGTCTTGTCTAGCTCTATAATGTTCTGACAAACATCTTCAAATAATGAAGAAGACATTTTTACACATTCTTGAGTATATGGGCTATCATCTTATATTTAAGATTAAACGCTAATATGTATTGCAATGTACGCATTGTCTTTAGAACTATATAGCAACAACAAACGCAAAATAGTCCGTTTTACTTGTCCGGTACCATCGGCATAAAATATTTCGATGTTTCTGAGCGAGAAAAGTGTACATGGTGTTTTATCTGTTCTATTTAGCCCCTGAAAAAAGAATTGGAGTGCTAGGAAGTCCTAGGATATGATTATGATATCGATGAAAAACATTCTGATCGAACCAGGTTATTTTGTATACTAATTGTTAAGGTAAAGAGTTTAAAACTGCTTCTCTGCGTAATAGCTCGATAGAACCCTTCTAAAATAACTGATAAGGGAGCGGGCCCGTCGGGCCGCGAAGTGATATATCACGTCAAAAAGAGGATTCTTTGCTATTTTTTGAATATGCTGGAGAGCTAAAAAGGTTTCTGCTATATATAGGACCAAAGGAATTCGGGATAAAAACTTTCAGAATGTCTACTTCCTGCAAGGTAATCATACAGGCTTTCAAAGTATTTTTTTGATGGATGAGCAAACGATTTTGCTACCATGTGAACTCCACTTCCTTCGAACTCAGGCATTCATTCTCTGTTTCTTTCCAAAGCCAAAATAGCATGAATAACAATATTCTTTTCCGTATATCACACCCTGTGCACCACAGGTTAAGCACTGTTTTTCGTGCTCTATAGTAGAGTCAAGCGATTTGGCCTTCTGTAGGCATTTGCCACAGATAGGAGCTTCCAACTGGTAGCTGGACAAAAAACCCTCGCCGCATTGATTGCACTTCAAGCTGTACATCTTGCCCCTTGGTCTCCAACTTCTAAATAGTCTCATAATATTTCCTTTAGTTCAATTATATCTTGCACAGTTCGTGCTTAAAAATAAGCCGTAACCTTGTTACGTGATCTTTGATCTTTGATGATGGATAAGCTAGCGCTGTATATTTTTTGCTGTAAAATAACAGCAATAGTGGTAGTTCTAGTAACTTAGCGGTACACAAACAGGATATCACGAAGGATTTTCAGTGCCATGTCTCTTTAAGTTATAAGTGCACCTTTCAAAAATTACGTAAAATACTGCAATGATTGGAATCATGTTGCATATATGACAAAATTGATATTATGATCAATGTGACTGGTGGGCCCGTCGGGATCTAGATAAAACTTCATTTCAATCCAATCTGATGGCCATGTAGCAGCCGCTATATCTTTCTCGAGAGGGTTATGCTGTTTTTCTTCTTCTTCTATTATATCAAAATTACCATCAATACCTTTTTGTATTAAGAAGCAGCAGATTATGTGTAAAATTACTTGCTGAGAAAGTTTGGTATTTACAATTCAATTGAACCTGGGATAATAAGTTTGAGTCCTGGTGTATTTACAAGGCAAAAACTGCTACCGTTGTGTAAGATCATATCTATAACTCTTCTTGTTATAGTCGGAAATACTATGCTATTGCCATCCTTATATGTAGAGTCTTCCGCTCAGCAAAACAACGATAGCAATTATAAAATTACTCATGGTATTGCAAGTGGAGATGTTACAGATAAGAGTGCAGTAATTTGGTCGCGCGTGGACAATAAATCAGCTCAAATGAACGTGGAATATGATACTAATGCAAACTTTGCTAATCCCCTTAGCAAGATTGCTCAAGCTAATTCAACTACAGACTTTACAGCACATGCAAAGCTTGATGGTTTGAAACCCGATACCCAATACTACTATAGAGTATGGTTCACGGGCTCGGATGTTTACGACTACAATACTACTAGTAGTAATACCGATTTATCACCGACCTCTTCTAATATCGCCCATCAAGCTGAAGTTGGAACATTCAAGACTGCTCCAAGTTCCAATAGGACCACAAATAGTAGCAGTGCTATTAGTTTTATTTGGAGTGGAGATCTGGGTGGACAAAGTTATTGTAGAAACGCAGATGAGGGAGGCTATCACATCTTCAAGTCTATGCAGTCGCTAAAGCCTGATTTCTTCATAGCCAATGGCGACATGATATACGCTGATGGAACATGTCCTGCACAAGGACCTGTCTTTTTTAATAATACCGATAATCATAACGCTACCTGGACAAACATTCCCGGGGATTTTAAATCCATAGCAGATCCCTCAGTTGACTGGAATAACACCACGGAGGTCAGATCTATATTTATGGATCACTGGAAGTATAACAGAAATGATACTTACTTTAAGGACTTCCTTAAGAATACCTCTATGTATTCTCAATGGGATGATCATGATGTAATAAATGATTTTGGAGCTAAATGGCCTTATTGGAACTTGTTTAGTGTGAATAGACAAGGATATCCAAATATAGTTAAGGAAGGTAGAAGCGCATTCTTAGATTATTCTCCCCTGGACACGGATAATAGCAATAATAGCACTGCAAATGATGACGACAACCATATCTATAGATCCTTTAATTGGGGTAAGGATCTCGATATATTCTTAATAGATGGACGTTCTTATAAAAGCCAAAATCACTTAGCAGATACTTCAGATAGCAATAAGACAATGTTGGGAGATAGGCAGCTTGAATGGCTAAAGCAAGAATTATCTAATTCAAATGCAACATGGAAAATAATAAGTAGTGATATACCTATTTCTGTACCAACTGGTAGCAATACTTCAATACTAGGTAGAGACGGCTGGGCAAATGGTAATGAAACTAACAATTACTCTTATTATACAGGATTTGAAAGAGAGCTAACTGATCTGTTCAGATTTATTGATGAGCACAACATAAAGAATATTGTATTCTTGACAACAGATGTGCATTTTCCTGTATTCTTAAAATATAATTTTGACTTGAATAATGATGGCAACATGACCGACATATATGAACTTGTAAGTGGCCCCCTAAGTGCCTTGAGGACAACCTCTCTTGCAGATGCATCGAGATTGGGAGCTCCATTCCCGAAATTAGATAGAACTTTCAATCCTTCTCTTCTTTATGAAGAAGGCAACATATTCAATTTTGGATATGTCAGTATTGAAGATGGAAGAGAGAATGGTAACAATGGTGAGTCGCACCTAATAGCGGATATACGGGGTGAAAATGGTGTCATACGCCCAGGGTCAAGGCTGGATTTGACGCCAAAATAGTATCTCCACCCAATGAGTTCACGAGAAGATGATGGGGGCCTATCTGACTCTAAATTTAGTTAAATGCCTAAGCTGCCGCTGGTATTGATCGGGAGCCCATCGATCATACCAGCGCAGCGAGAAATGTTGCGAGTGTGATTCTCTAGATCACATGCAACTTCCTTCTTTTATTTGAGGTTCGTAGGATTTTTCTAGAGGCTGATGGTTAAACTACTACCATTATTATTATTATTATTCTTCCTTGATTGCATTCTAAATTACAATTAGCCGTTAGAAGTGATATCGTAGTGGGCCCGTCGGGCCGGGAAGTGATATCACTCCAAAAAAAGAGGATTCTTTGCTTGTCTTTTTTGAATTTACCGAGGATCTAAAAAGGTTTCTACAAGACTGCAGCACCCTCATGATTAGGTCCTTGCATCTAATAGAGTTCTAGTATTGAGAGATTTATCATCATGTTCTATCGTCAATGCGAGGCCGGTAATTCAAAAATTTGATAGTGGCACATTCTTAGACCCAATATGTCTTATGAAGACGTTATTATCAGAGAGGAAATATTTTTACCAACTGATTTGCTTCTTGTCATAATAATTATGCCCTGTCGGCCCGCCATCAGCTAAGGTCGCCAACCAAACAGGTGTATCGGCACCTTCTTCAACTGATCTAGTAGCATTGTTCCCTCCCATATCAGTTCGCACCCATCCAGGGCACACGGCGTTGACAAGAATATTGGCTCCCTTCAGTTCTGAAGCAAGCATGACTGTCAATGCATTCAAGCTAGCCTTTGACACAGAATATGCAGGCCCATACCCCCCAGATGTGGCCATGTATTCAAATTCGCCTGAACCACTAGAGATATTCACTATTCTTCCATAACCGTTCTTTTTCATAAGAGGAACGAAGGCTTTGCACATACGCCAAGCACCAATCAGATTGGTTTCCAAAGTAGTCTTTACAGTTTCTAGATCGGCATTTGACGCCGCTATCTCTTCTCTATCGATAAGGATGGCTGCATTGTTTACTAGTATGTCAAGCCTTCCAAAAATTTTTTCAACTTTGTCCAAAAGATTGTCAACACTGACTTGATTTGAAACATCCAATTCCATAGCCACGACTTTTTTTACACCATCTCTAGCAAGCTTCCTTACTGCGGCTTCTCCATTATCTGAATCTCTGGAAGTAAGAATTACCTCGATTTTCTTCATGGCCAGCTGCTTGGCTATCTCAAAACCTATTCCTCGATTGGAGCCAGTTACGAGAGCTATTTGTTGCTTCATGTCTCTCTCAGAGTCTTCTCGCATTATAATAATTGTTAAAGATATTGAACAAGTTAACCTAATTGTAATACGACAGGTTCTCTAAGTTCTATCGATAGCACAAAATGAGAGAACGACTAAGACCATAGCATTTTGCATAATGCATAAAGCCTAGTACTCGTATTGCAGGTTATTAGTTAAGAACATCATCGCAATGGATAAAACCCATTATGGTGCAGTGATAAGTGAGGTTCTATGTATTGTTCTCAGATATAACTGCAACATCAATCGTTGCTATTGCTTTGACGGCGTTATTATTGTCATCCTCACCACCACTACTATCCTCATTTTCTTTTCATACTAATACAAATAGGGATCATCTCGCCTTTGCGTCTGCCTCTATTTCAGGACCGCAAACAACAGTGCCGGTACCACTGCCTCCTTCGTCTCCCTCACGCCCCCAATATCCCACTCTTGACACTGAGTCTACACAATCATCACAATCCCAAAGTGGAGAGGGATTCGGTCCCTCATCTGACAACTTTAACTTACCTACTGGTTACATCATAGAGCCTTTTCTTGAGAATCTCTCAATGCCTACATCAATTGCACTTGACTCCGAGAACGGGACCATCTATGTTGCTGAATCTATCAACGAACACGATAATAATGATAATAGCGAGCATACTGGCCTCTATTTCTTCTCCTCCTCCTGGCTCTTTCCTTTCGCAGCAGCCACAAGTAAGAATAGTCAAAGCTGAGATTAGTGGTGAAACTGACAGGATGGTCAATCAAACCCTTGACCATAGTATAGGCGGGATCAGTGATAATGATAATAGCAGTACTATTATCCCCACTGATCTGAAATGGCCAGTTATTGATATAGAGGTCGACTACACTACTAGACTCCTGTATGCTCTTCATGACCGCACAACAATATCTACAATAAACATGACTTCTGGAGAGAGAGCAGATATTCTTGCTAGAGAGGAAGTAGAACAACCAGCAGCTGGTGCTGGCAGCGACGAATACGAAGAAGAAGAACAACAAGATCCTTTATCTTTTCTCATTAACTCCTCTAGTCAAATAGTTCTTAGTGGAAATGAAGACTACTACGATAGCCTTCGTGACAGAGGAGGAGAGGCTGTTAGTAATCCTGACAGTTACAACTTCCCCACTATGCTATACACATCGTGCATGAATGGCGACGCTGACAACAACAACTATGGCATATATTGCATCTTAGGCCTCCCTATAGATCGTAATGGTAATAGTGCTATTGTTGATAACATTGGCAGCATCAACTCAGCCTCTTCCTTTATTCTAGAAAATATGACGTCAAGGCCTGTTGGAATAGCAATACTTAATCCGTCTCCACACGCTGGCAACATCTTCATCGTCGTCCTCTCCTTATTCATCCTCACCCTCGACATCCAGCGTATCAGAACAGCAGAGTCCTTACGCACTGACAGGAAGCCAGACCTCCAATGCTTTTTTCAATAATAGTGAGAATGACTTGCTGATAATAACATCGCAGCCGCCAAGCAATAGCAGTATATTTAGTAATACTAATAACGATAATAACAATGAACAGAATCGAAGCAGCTATGGCAGAAGTAGTAGTAGTAATTACTCCGATGCTGCACTCTCTTCCTTAAACATCATTTATCACACCAAGGTCTTTGACTCAATACCATATCCAGTGAATAGCAGCAATGACTTGCCAGACACTATCAACAATAATAACAACTATGGCGATAGCAGCAACCACAATCCTCGACAACAAGCCCAGCCGCCTTCAATGGAAGTATTAGCTGCTTATCCTTATGGTCAGCTTGGACAAGTTGCGGTAGTTTCTGTGCCCTCTAATACTGCTACTATGTCTTCTTCTTCCTCTTCTGCTAATGAAACTACTGAGACAAACCAAACACCCTCTATTGAGGAAGATAGTCTCTCTAGATATTCTTCTCTTCCATTCGGGCTTAACGAAACCACGGCCTTCATAGCAGATTTTGGTAATTCTTCAGCTTATGGAGCAGCGCTAAATCTGCCAAAAATAATAATGCTGGATGTTCAAACAGGCAATATTACACCATTTCTTGCACTCAAGCATTATGATCCTAGCTTTACTCCAATAGACATCGCATTCGATTACAATAACAGTGCGTTGTATGTGTTAAGCACTGGCAATAATCAGGAAGAAGATACTAGCAACAACAACAACACCCCCACCCCCACCCCCACCCTCAATAATACTCATAATTCGCTAAATACAGGTAGCCTCAATAACAAAAATAGCGGCATAATCTGGAAGATAAGTTATCAAGGTGAAGAACAAGAAGCTGAGACAAGCAGTAATAGCAGTAGCATCAATAATAGCACCGATTATAACAATAATGATAGTGATAATGCAACTTCCACGGATTCATCCGATAACAGGTACTGATAGTAGTAGTGAAGACAGTAATGGGTTAGATGATGAATCTTCTTATTATGATGAAGATGAAGTCGACACTGACGATGACAGCATTGACACAGATAGCAGTAGTAGTAGCGACAGCGAAGTAGATACAGACGATACTAGTGATAGCAGTGGGTCTTCTTCCCCTGGAGACTCATCTTCATCACCCCCGCCTTCAACACAGCCAGCTAACGCTGCTCCAATATCAGAGGATGATATTGCAACAACTAACCAGGATACGCCTGTAGTCATAGATGTACTAGCGAATGATGTGGACAATGATGATGACGATTCACTTGCTATAGATTCAGTTGATGAGCAGTCGGTTCAAGGAGGTAATGTAAGAATCATCAGCGGCAGCAGGAGCGATGAAGAAGATGGCGATAATGATAATAATGACGGTGGAGGCAATAATAATGAAAAAATCGAATATACTCCTGCCGAGGGCTTTTTTGGCAATGATGAGTTTACATATGCGATAGTAGACACAAATGGAGCAACAGACTCAGCTACGGTAACAGTAACCGTCAACGAAGTCATTCTTGCTCCTCAGCCAACCAGCTACTGGTTGGAAAACGAGAATGGAATAACACAAGATTTGCTTGAAAAAGCGGCGGAAGACGATGATAATAATGACGATGATGAATGGTCGTTTAACCTTGGGAACTTTAGGGTTCCTGTGAAGTTTGATATTTCAGATAATGAAAACGATACCAAGGGAATACTTGAAGGCGCAGAAGGAAATGATAATAATAATAATGATGACATAACTGCATATGACCAACTAGCAGCACAGCTACTGGCAGCCAAGCTCAATATCGAAAATGGTGTCTCCACTTGCGAAGCTATTGAAACTACAATTGAAAATGCTAATACCGTTCTTGTAAATGCCCGATATGGAGGTCCTGGCACTATTGAAACCCAAACTGGTGAAAGCAGAGAAGATGCTTCTGAGCTGATAGAGGTACTTGATAAATATAACGTTAATGGTTGTGTGTAAATGAATAAAAAATAGCAAAAGATTATTCCCAACAGATCTGTAGTTTTTGTGGAAAATGTGTATATGGATGTATATGGATGCGCATAAACAGGTCCCAAACCTTCCAGTGCTTTAGAATGCTGAAGTGAAGGTTTCAATTTGCATGTATGCAGGGGTAGTAAAAAAATTTTGTTAAGTGGGCCCGTCGGGATTAGATTCCAGCATGTAGTAGGGTTCTGCTAATGAACCTTTAAGGGTTATCTGAATGTCAAATTACAAATTAAACTGATCTTTCATAAAACACTGAAACTCTCTATCAGGCATACTTTTTCTTGCTTCTATAATTGCAGCAGCGTCCTTTCCTACGACATATCTGAAATCAGGATTATCGGATAGCACTGCTTGTAGAATCACCTTTGCAACTTCAGATGGATGTATCGTATTTTGTTCCATTTGTTTGAATGATTCTGAGACATTATTTACTATTTGTTTATATGGTGAGTCAATATTATCGGGGCCAGAAGTCTTAGAAGCTATCTTCAAATTCTTCCAAAAGTTTGAACCCACAGCTCCAGGTTCTATAAGTATAATCTTTATTCCAAATGGTTCAAGTTCATATTGTAGAGACTCAGACAGGCCCTCTAGAGCAAATTTAGTTCCATGGTATAGAGAGTCAAGAGGAACTGCGATTCTTCCTCCCATAGATGTAATATTTACTATTTTGCCCCTCCTCTGTTCTCTCATTGTAGGAATTGCTCCTTGCATTACTCTTACTGCACCAAAGAAGTTGGTTTCAAACTGAGCTTTCATTTCTTTCATCGAAGTTTCTTCAAATGGTCCTGCTAACGCATATCCTGCGTTATTGATTACAATATCAATTCGTCCGTTGTCCTTCACTATTGTATTAATTGCATCTGATACTGACTTGTCATTATCAACATCTAGCTGGATAACTTGTAATGGTAGATTCTCCCTTTTGGCTATATCTGTTATTTGCTCCAATCCTCTACTACCTTCTAACATGCGCATCGTTGCGTAAGTATGAAATCCATTTCTTGCCAAGGTAAGAGAAGTTTCAAAGCCTATACCAGTAGAGCTCGCCTGTTACAACTGCAATTTCTTTCTGTGTCATGAATGATTATATGTATGTTGAATGATGTATATAATGCTGCAAATTTA
The DNA here is from genome assembly GCA_963786915.1 of uncultured Nitrososphaeraceae archaeon. Lineage (GTDB taxonomy): Archaea > Thermoproteota > Nitrososphaeria > Nitrososphaerales > Nitrososphaeraceae > Nitrososphaera. The sequence continues at coordinate 1,003,270 of CAWBAU010000001.1, read as the reverse complement.
CAGAATAAGAGCATCATAGAAAATAAACTAAAGAAGCTGTCGCTGGTATTGACCCGGAGCCCATTGGTCATACCAGCGCAGCAACAATCGTTACGTATAGCTCACTAAATCACATGTAACATCTGACTTTTATTTGAGGTTCTTAGGATTTTTCCAGAGGCTGATGACTAGGCTATCATTACATTTTTCTTACTTGCCTTCTGAATTACAATTAGTCAATAATGAGGGAAAAAATCCATAGCTCGCCCGTCGGGCCGAGAAGTGATATCGCTTCAAAAAGCGGATTCCCTGCTGAGTTTACTAGATGGAAGAGAAGCTAAAAAGTTTTCTGTCGCAATCAATCCCTGGTACGCTCACATAGCTTCAAGTTACCATTTTAATTGACTTAGCTCCATCATATATTCCTGAGAAGTCTCTGGACTAGCTCGCCGTTCTCTTTCAGCCAAGAAAAAACATCGTTCCCTTTCAAATTGATTTAAAAAATTGAAGACTTAAGGTAACTAAGTTACATCTCAAAGGTTAACAAGGGTTAAAAAAATTTCAGCCTCTGTACTCTACAATGAAAAGAACGAAGAATGTGAAAAAAAACAAAAGTACGAAAGCACACGCCATCATAACAGTAGTGGCTCTTGCAATAGCTTCTGTTGTTATGACTTCAGTATGGCAAATTCCTCAAGCAACAGCTTCTTCATTAGAAGAGATTAAGGCCAGTCGAGAGATATTATCACCTATGGATCAAGTTTGGAATGTTGTTTCGGATATAGACAACGAGACAAAATACTGGTCCACTTTCAAAGCCATCAAGAATATAGACATGACTGCTTTTAACATGACAGCTAATACAACCGAAAGAGAAGTAACTATAGTGACGGGTCCTCTTGGAGAGACGATAACTCATCAATTTGTAACTGTGAATCCAGAACAATTTGTAGTAGAAACAAATATCACCGAAGGACCTGTGACAGGTACCAGGACACTCGCACTGAGCCCTTCACCTAATACCAATGCAACAAGAATTGACGTATTTTGGAATGTCGATATGTCTGGTATCCCATTCTTTGGAAGATGTTTTGCAAAAGATGGTATCATGAGAACAACAGAGGAAGCACTGAGTAATATCGCAGTAGAGGTCGAAGTAAGATAGGCAACTTTTTTTCCTATTTTCTCTTGTATGTTAGACTGTGATCCAAATCGTATCCTTGCAACAGGTCTCACAGCGGTTCAGGAATAGTGGCTGACATTGTCGAAATATGAGAAAGATTGATGACAATGACATTGCAAACAAACACTATATACACAGAGTAATGAAGATGTTTTTGCATACTTTCCAAAATAGATGTTACAGGAACCACTTTAAAATGGATAATATCAAGTGACATGCCACATAAAGGGAGTACGACAAAAACTTCGTTGAATATACTAATGATTGATAATCTGAGCGTCTTATTTTTATTCCAGGGCGATTCAGTAGATTGAGAAGTAATGATATTGGTATATGGATCAAGATAATTTATTTGACTTAATAGTAATTGGAACAGGTACGGCAGCATCTACTACAGCGCATGAGTGTAGTTCTGTAGGATGGAAAGTAGCCATAATTGATTCGCTATCTTTTGGAGGTACTTGTGCATTACGTGGATGTGAACCCAAAAAAGTTCTGGTTGAGGCAGTCAAGGTTGTTGATTCTGCCCAGAGGCATCAAAATGAAGGGGTATTAGGCTCTGATAAAGTTCATATTAAATGGTCTGACTTAATCCATTTCAAGAGAACTTTTACTGAGCCATTTCCAAAACACAGAGAAGAAGGATACAAGAAAGCTGGAATAGTTCCCTTCCATGGTCATGCACGATTTATTGGTTGGAATGCTGTTCAAGTGGAAGAAGAAGAAAAAGGTAATAATAGCAATAACGTTGTTCTCAACGGCAAGAAAATTTTAGTAGCAACCGGAGCAAAACCTATGCCGCTGAATATTCCCGGTTCAGCTAACATCATCACAAGTGATCAATTCTTAGAATTTGGAGAAGATCATTTGCCTAATAGAATTGTGTTTGTTGGAGGTGGCTATATCTCATTTGAATTTGCACATATTGCAGCTCGTGCAGGAGCTAAGGTTACTATTTTGCACCGTGGTAAGCAACCTCTTGAGCACTTTGACTCTGACCTCGTTAATCTCTTAGTACAAAGAAGTCGGGATATCGGAATTGATGTTCATTTACAATCAGCAGTTGAAAAAATTGACAAGTCATCGGATGATGGTTCGTATGCCGTACAATATTCTGACACTTCCATTATGTCAAATAATAATAATAATAACCAAAAAAAGAAAACCACTCGAATTGAATGCGACATGATAGTGCATGGTGCCGGTCGAAGTCCAAATGTCGAAGGACTAGATCTTGCAGCAGCCGTTGTAGAACATACAATCCAAGGCATAAAGGTAAATGGATATCTACAAAGTGTTTCAAATCCATCTATCTATGCAGCAGGAGATGTTGCTGCTAGTGGAGGTCTCCCCTTGACTCCTGTAGCAACTTATGAGGGAAGCTTGGTAGCGACTAATTTAATCAAAGGAAACGTCCTCAAGTCCAATTATAGTGGTTTGCCCAGCGTTGTATTCACTATTCCTCCGCTTGCATCTGTGGGTATGCAGGAAAAAGAAGCTAAAGAATCTGGTTTTAGATTCAGAATAAAATATGAAAATACTGCCAGTTGGGCTTCTTCAAGAAGAGTAGGTGAGACTTGTTCAGGCTTCAAGGTACTGATTGAACAAGATAGCAATCGAATACTAGGCGCTCACATACTAGGACCTAATGCCGAAGAGGTTATCAATATATTCTCAATGGCTATCAGATTAGGTCTAACTGCTGAGGATCTTAGAGATCCCTTACTTTACGCGTATCCCACCAATGCCTCAGATGTTGTCTATATGCTATAGATAATGCCGAAAGCTTGATCTGCGAAGTTGTTCCACTTTGCGGCAAAAAAAAGCAAAACGGGGGCGGCAGCTTCAGATAATTAAGATAAAGACGGCGCCTGGATTTCTGAACACAATAATAGGTAAAATTCCCTAGCTAACTACAGCTTCGTCACTTGACAATGCAGCATAAGCTATGCAAGACTATCCCCAGCACAGAAGATCAAGCATTAACGATAGAGATCCTTTTTGACTTTGAGGTAGCGCTGCGATATCTGTTAACCTCTAGATAATCTATCGTATGTTCAAAATGCTTAGAATAGTGTCCTAGATGTGGCAAAAGCATTAATTTTAACAATACTCATAAACCTTATGTATAGAATTTACAGGATGTAGCAATTTGTCAATAATAATCTTGTTTATTATTATTAGAACAACAATCATTTATAGCTTTAGGCCACCAAAAGCGTAAATATTTGAATTGTGATATTACGCTATGCAACCCTCACAAAGTACGGCAATTTGGAGTCCCACCATGGCAGGTTCTATAAGATCAGGCATTGTTTGCGGACTTGTTGCGAGCATGGGCGATTTTTGGATTGGTATTGGCAGCTGGTGCTCAGCTGGGACTAGCACCTGGAACATTTTATCAGATGGTTGGCGTGTCATTAGGACAGAATGCCGAATGGCCCGCGATATATCTAGGATTTATACTACACATGATAACTGGCGCCATAATTGGAATTGTTTACATGATAATTTCTGACAGAGTACAGATTGCTTCGAACAGATTCTTCTACGTTGAAGACGTTTGGAACAGGAGTTGCAACAGGTATAGTAGTTTGGGCAGTTCTTTTTGTTCCATTGCACTCTTTTCTCATAGAGCCGACTCTGCAAAATATGCTTTTGACCACGCCAGCAGGATCTCCTATGCACTTAGCAGCTGAGAGGCTAATCAAGATGTCGGATTCTATCCTATATGGTGCTCTGGCCATACATTTTGTGTTTGGAGCCGTACTTGGGTTTATTGCTAGGATAGCAACATCCTCACGAAATGTGGTAGAAAATGAAATGAAGGTCGAGAAACCTGATAAGAATGATGCTTCATTGACCTCTGATGTTGGTTGACATTACCTATTCTGCCATTGTTACTATATTGTATAGAACAATGTTGATATTAGAACCCATATCATTGGCTGATCCGTCACAATTAGAATCCCGCATGCAATCGGGTTCATTAACCAAGCTTTAAAGCCTTCGTATCTACATTGTGGCAACGTAGTCCTAACACGGGACAGATGTCAGCTCGATGTAGTATAATATATGTTGGTTATCGGTACTTTCATTTTCTGTGCTAATTGTCATTTCTGCTTTTTCAACTCTGAGCTTCCAGCACCGTGCAGAGAAATCTGCGAATTCAAAAGACAAAGACGATGTTTGATGCAACTTAGTCTTTTTCAAAGAGTTCTCATTGTTTGTTGCCCGTGCTTTTGAGCCACTAAATCATTTTGCATTACTTGTAATTTAAGATACCAGATGATTATCATCATAAGGTTGTATGGAAAGAACAGCCCATACATTAGAAAATGCTTTCACCGGATGGTATGACACAACCATCTTAGTACCATTAATTATTTCATCCATAGTACCCTGATTCTTCGTTTATGGCATTCCTGAAGCTTTGCAGATCAGCAAATGATTCGTTCAGAGAATTAGGTGTTGATAATGATTGACTATTATTTGAATCAGCAATTTTTTGTCCCTGCTGGTCTACATACACTATGCGTTCATTATTTGTCAAATTAAGTGACTGTAATGATCTACTCAACATAGTCACGTTCAATCCGCCACTCCATACTCCTACTAGGGTTCCATTATTTTCTGAGTAAATTGGAACTGCTATATTCGTCTGGGGGCGGCTGAGAGTGGCCGAAATGATAACATTGCTCAAATAGGTGTTGCGAGTATCAAGTGCTCCTTTGTAGTAATCTCTAAATGCAAAGTTGTTTCCTGTTAAGTTTTGTTGCTGAGAGTATGGTTCTACAAAATATACGTCACCATTTGGCATTAGGAAAAAGATCACCTGAAAACCTTTGTCTGCAGCCAGAATATCTTGCGCTACTTTTCTTTTTGGCATGTCGAGGTCTTCTGATATTCCATGTAATTCAGGACTGATTGAACTGGCAAACGCTGTAGACTTCATCTCCGGCAATCTACTTGTAATTTCTAAAATTGCGCCTGATTTGTTAATTTTGGTCTCCAACTCATCAGCTAAAATGCTCACTACTGAATCCTTATATGCCATTATTTCTGCGTCTGTTTGGTTAGGATATGCCGCAGTAGTGGAAGCAGAAGAACTATTTGTTACTTTTATGTGATATGTAACTGGTTCGTCCCATCCATAGGGCCCTGCGAAAGGATCAACCGTTGCATTATTATTTGCAGTAGTAGCATTTCTAGCCCCTAATCCACCCTTAAAGTAGATTATGTGTTCACCTACTGAAAGAGGCTTCAAGAAAAGCCAGTTGCCATCAGAGATTGCTTGAGTAGTAGTATTGGCAGGTAATTCTAGAATATTGTTTTGCCCTAATGTGAAATTGAATAGGGGGGACTGAACGCGATATTGTTCTAAACCTGAAATAGGTACACCGTCAATGCTTGCTTCTAAATGTACTACTCGATTCCTGCATTTGTTCGGCGCACTGACGTAGCTCCTCCTCATTGTTAAGAGCTGGAAATTCGGCATAGGAGCACTCTGAATTTAAAATAGGAAGTAAAATAGCTTTACCTGCGGGTATAGTACAGTATCTCTCTGCTGGATGTTCATAAGTACCTGCCAAAAACCAGACAGGTCCGCTCTGGTCTTCCGCACAGTATTTACCACTAACATCATACGCGGGATGAACATCCCTTGGTGTGGAATAGGCCCACTGCCACCACCTAGCGGTCCATTCGCCATATGTTAGACTATAGGGTGTAGAGTCTGTTGTAAAGAACTCTCCCTCAATGCTACTGCTATTTGTGAGAGTGGCAGGGGAAGAAGAAGAATAAGATATAGGATGAGGAGACACCATTTGTGTCATTGAGAGTAGTATTGCTAGTGTAGGCAGCTATAATTGAAGAACGCATATTTTCCGTTTTTGATGATTGATATTGCTAATATTTCTCCTTTTCCTTGATTTGCGATAACGCAATTGTAAATTGTAAATTGATTTTATCTCATGTCTATCTGAACTCACATTTCATTATGAGTTGTGAGAGCCTCATCTAGCCTCCCTTTTAGATCGTTGGGGCCTCTGCAGAGCTTTGAGCCCGGGCAATGCCGATCGCCCAAGCCTCAATGTCGTTTTAGTCACGGAAATCGCCTTCTGACAGCAGTACGCGGCAGGCCAGCATCTTCCTGATCATCCGATGTTGGAAAGGCATCATATTTCTTTTCCCAAATAGATGACAATGTGCAATTCGACTCTGAGTATATTAATGCAGAACAATTTATTATCGAACATTTAGAGATCAGTCCAACAATATTCCTTTAGGCATTGCGATGAATCCCTATATTCCCAGATAAGTTATTATCTACGCTAATCAATCTGAGAGGGTGACTAGATGACAACAGCAGATACCACACATACATGGAAAAGAATTACATGGCAATCCGAGAATTGCTTATCATGTAAATGGTTCTCGCCCTCTGATCCTATAAATGCAGACATATTAACAAATGGTAGATGTGTTCATCCAGAACTTAAGAAATTCAGCCTGATTATCTCTGGGAGAGACTGGTGTAACTTGTTTGAGGAAATCTCCCAAGAACAAATAGATCAAATGCAAGAAAAGGCAATGCAAAACGAGCAATAGCCGACTATAATAAATAACACAACACCATTCAAGGTTTTTCTTAGAAAAGGAATGCAACGCTGAGTCTTGCTACGCTGCGGTCAAAATATTTGAAATACCTATATGCCATACATGAGAAGGTTAGTAAACTTAAAAGTTAATGAAGTAAAAGCATATCCCATTAGTCTGGACATAGACATTCATTAACAGAATAGTTGATTCCTATCTCCTTAGCGAAAGAGTACTATCAGAGTGATCTGCGGCCGGCTTTGAAATATAAATTAGGGCCCGTCGGGATCTGGATAAAAATTCACTTGAATCAAAAGTCGAGAATTTTGTTTATTATTGGAAGCACGACACTTCCAGAGGGATGCATGAGAAGAACCTACGAAAATAGACTGTCTGATTTATTATGAAACTAGTAGAGACTCTTCGACATAGAGTAGATGTTTGACAACTATTTGTTATGCATATCATGTATTAGAGAATAAAGTGCTAGTATCGTATGACTACATTTATGGTGCTAGATATACAGAATAAATATCCTCATATTCATGACTTTATATTATATTGCATTTCTGGGTAGGTTCGTTTTGTGGCATTCTCGATGGTAGCAGTAACAAACCTGCATTTCCAAGAGGAGCTATTGCTGTAACTGATGTTATAGCATTAATTGAAGATGTAGGCAACCAAATACCGGATAAATCATGGATGCTTTATTTGCTTGAATTATTCAATAAGCAGCAGAATATTGCAATTGAACTAAACCTTATCTGCCAGTTTGATAACCAGAATTACTTTGAAGCTATATTTAATGGTGTAAATAGATACAGATTCAAAGAAGTATTACCCATACTTGGCCACTCATACCTTCGTCAAATAATCATGAATTCACAAAAAGAACGCATTAGTTACCTTCTACAGGATAGAAATACAAAGCAAATAGAAAGGTTTGATCTACGTTTGAACATCGGAAGGGAATTATCATTTGCTTTTGAAGCATCAAACCAATTTACTGGAATAGAATGGTGGAATAAAATTGGTAACTTTCCATACCAAATAAGATATGATGTGCAAATATCGCAGCTTATGTATGGTCTGTCAGATAATAATAGTAATAATCCTTCAGACTCTGAATACATAGTCTATCTACCATATAACACATTAATGCCAAATAGCGAAGGATCAAGTTTACGGTATCCAATTACATTCCATAATCCCAGAATCGAATCTGGTTGCATATGTTATAATGTTAAGTCAGGTAATTGCGAAAGCGGTATGAAATATGTTTCCTTTGCAAAGAATAATAATAATCATTGAACTTGAGCTATTGCATATTAAGTAGCTCTTCCATAGTATATAGAGGAGAATGTCATGCTAGGTTGCAGGCAGCAGCTCTCTATTTGGCCTATCTTCTTCTGATCCATTGAAAGATGCATTTTTGCTTTATAGGAAAGTCACAGAACAGTATAGAAACCCAGAGATTCTGAGAATTGTTAGATCATTAATACCGCAAGATATTGTTTTTCAAGCAACAACAAAGGATGATGGCTGGAATATCGTACCTTTATTGAGATGGTTCAAAAATGACTTTATGAAATGGACTCCAAAAGATCCTGTCTGTGAAATGTGCATTAACAGAAGTTATGGTCATAGTAATGTTATCGAAGGGAGTAGTAATAGTAGGTCGGTAGCACCACCACCAATAATGCAAGTTAAAAAAATAATGATAGGAAACTCATGGAAGATGCGCAAATTGGAACTCTTTATCTGTAACAGCTGTAACTATGAATATGCTTTTCCTAGATATGGCGAAATCCTGAAGATCGCAGAAACCAAAACCGGAAGATGCAGCGAATGGTCTATGCTTTTTGGAGCTATGTTAAGTAGTTTAGGAATAAAAACAAGAATTGTACACGACTTCCTTGACCATTGCTGGAATGAGGCTATGCTTTCTTATCCAGAAGATGAACAATGGGTACATGTAGATTCTACTTTAGATTATCCGATCTCACTAAATCACCCTTATCATTACGAAGAAAATTGGGCAAAAGAATACGAATATGTGCTGGCTTTTACTGCAGATAAGGTAGAAGACGTCACTCAAACATACACGCTAAAATGGGAAGCTATACAGCAACGAAGATTGAATAAAAAGAAGGCAATAGATTTTCCAAAGGTTTATTCATAGATATAATATCAACTTTTTCTCCTTTTTTCTTGGGCTCTAAATAATTTCATATGGCCAATTCACAAAAAGCATAGCTAATATTGTAAATACATATTTGCAGAGCACTATCTTTTATCGTTTTGTTTTTTGATTAATATGCTATTATTTTCTACTCTTACTCCGTATGTTGGCTCAGGTCTCATTGCAGGGGGTGTGACTACTTCACCATTCCTAGTATCAAATCTAGAACCATGCCAAGGACACTGAACTATATACTCTTCAAGTTTTCCTTCTGCAAGAGGACCTCCCATATGGGTACACACATTGCCTATTGCATAGTATTTTCCTTTAACATTGGAGAGGCACACCTTTTCGCCATTTACTTCTACTACCATCATTTGTGAAGCTTGAATGTCTTTTGTCTCAGCAACTTTAACAAAATCTTCTCCCATTATTCTTGCCTCTTGTGATCTATACTAAATTCTTGCAATTATCCTTTTTTGTGTTAACTTTTTTAAGCATAGTTTAAATAAAAAATTGGCTATATTTTATATGCCTGCAAAATGATGGCCCGGGTTTCTGTTCCGTTCACCGAAGGTCATTATTAGGGTGGAGGGGAAAGGCCAAACACGGAACTGGCTGATAATAGCCCCTCTGCCTGCAGGAAAATCCATGGCAAATATAATAGTATTATAAGGAAGATATATGACAGTATATTCTATACAATAACCATATCTTAGAATGATGATAAAGGGTTAAAGTATGACCTATGCCACAATTCAATCTCTTTCTATTAATGCCTGGAAAATATCATCATCAGCATTTCTAATCTTTCGTACTAATTAGCTGCCTTATTCTTGTTTTTTGCTTTCTGTATTATACCAGAGATTTTTGATTCTATTTTCTTGGCGCTGCTTATGGTATAAAATGAACAGGAATTAGATGATCCCTCTACAGACCATAACGGTTTTGCTTTATGTAATTCAGACCTCACCATCCAAATAACCATAAAGCATCAAACAGGAATGCGCCAATAGCTGCTACTGCGCTTATCGCTGTAGTAATGATAATAATCTTTAACATATTCTTACGAGTCTTACGCTGCCTGTTGGTCATGGTATGAATATCCACTCATAATACTAATTAGGATACAAGGTTATTCAGGCTAATAGAACAAACTTCCAGTTGTCGCCAGATACTCGTTTGCAGCTTCTTTTTTTTCTTTAGTTTGACGGGAAATAGTTAGTAAATACCAACAGAAGGTCACAGCATCGCTTGCAGTCGTGTTATTATGATATCAGAAGAAAAATGCCTTGTCATCATTACTACCATTAAAACTGGATAAGCTTATAGTATATTTATACCAGAGTCAACTAGTTATATTAACAACATTTTACTCAATCAGTTGATTGGTACCAACAACTAAAGATCGGAGATACTTTACTTGTGAAATTTGGTCCTATCCAATCTTCGAGTGCTCACTAGCTATAGTCCGAATGATTCTTATTAAAATGTCTTAATTGATGTCTGCCGCAAACCGCGCTTATGAGCATAGGCGGCGCCCTTTCCTTCCAGCCTAGTCTATCCTAGGCCTGACCCTGTCAACGAGGTAACATTTCTCGCTATGCAAAGGAATACTAATAATAGTATATTGAAAAATTAGTAATTGTGAATGAGATCTTTGCAAAATGGTTTATTTCAAGCAGTTTTACTAAGAGTTTGGCCGTATTATTTTTCGTTGCTGGTATGGCGTCAATGTCGCTAGAGTTTGCTGCAAGTAGAATACTAATTCCTGTCTTTGGCAGTTCGATTTACACCTGGGGTAGTTTAATAGGAGTAATATTGACAGGATTGAGCTTAGGTTATCATATTGGGGGAAAGCTTGCTGACAAAAATCCTAGCTTTCTAAAGTTATGTTTAGTAATTTTTTCTGCAGGCCTGTATATTATATTTGTACCATTCATAGCACCCACAATTACAAGCTCTTTTAATCAGTTTGTGTCAGATAGCCAATATGCCTCTTTGTTTGCGGTTTTTACGCTTCTTATTGCACCGACCTTTTTGTTAGGCATAGTATCGCCTTATGCAATAAAATTGGCAACCAGAAGGCTTGCTGAACTAGGAAATGTGTCTGGAAATCTCTATTCACTTTCTACCATAGGCAGTATTGTTGGCACCTTTCTGACAGTTTTTGTTCTGATACCGACATTTGAGATCAACTATATCATATTTGGCCTTGGTGTGACACTGATGGTTTTTTCTTCATTGTTTGGCCTTGCACGATTTCCAAAGGTTCTTGCAGTTTTTGTTGTTGTCTTGTTGCTCTTCTTTCCTTCTATTAGTTTGTCGTCTGCCAGTACCTGTAATGGTACATACTGGAACGCTTGTATATGAAGAGGAGACGTTATACAGTCACTTAGATGTAATTGATTATGGTAATATTAGAACCCTGTACCTTGATGGCAACATACATAGTCAAATGTATAAGGACAAGCCTGAAGAATTGGTGAACACATATACAAAATATTTCCATTTGGGATTCCTCTTTAATCCAAATGTCAAAGATGTCTTATTTGTTGGCGGCGGAGCCTTTTCAGGCCCAAAAAATTTTTTAAGCATGTATTCAGATGTCCGTATAGACGTAATAGAGTTAGACCCCGACGTGATTAGCGCTGCGCGCAATTACTTCAATTTACCTGTTGATAACGACGGATCTAGGCTAATGATCTATAATGACGATGCTAGGAATTTCTTGTCCAAAACTGAAAAAAAGTATGACTTGATAATCTTGGATGCATTCTCAAAGAATTACGTTCCATTTCACTTGATGACCCTGGAGTATTTCCAGCTTTTAGATAAGAGATTGACATCTGACGGCGTTATTATTTCTAACAATATCGGATCAATGACTGGGGACAGGTCCGATATTGTTAGAGCAGTATACAAAACTATTTCCCAAATTCTTCCTTCAGTTTATGTTTTTCCAACTGAGCGTAATTCAGGGAATTTGCAGAATGTTATGTTGGCAGCTATGAAGAGTCCGACTGTTGAATACAGCAAAGATGAACTGAGACAGCTGGCATCAAATAATGACAACAACAACAACCATAATTCCAGTACTGCACTTGCTGACCTTGACTATTTAGAACATCTCTATGAGGCGGAATTGAAAACCAGTGACGTACCATTACTTACGGATCAATTTGCTCCTGTTGAGATACTCATAAATCCTGTTACCAATGAACCATACAATTTGGAAAATGTTCAAACTAAAGGATCTGCTGGTCTTTCATGGACTGAGGACACGAATTCCATAAAGCTGGTTCTGCTAGCTATTATAGCAGCTGTATGGATTTTTTATACACAGAAAGAGTGGAAGCGAAATCAGAAGACAATGAGTCTATAATTGTATGGTATTAGCCTAACTCTTGCAAATAAAATGATTTGAAAATCATCCAAAAATAATTAATGTAGCTGCAAAATAAAAAAAAGAAGCTTAACTGGATACGTGGGCCCGTCGGGATGTGGATAAAAATTCATTTGAATCCAAAACAAGTATTCAGGTCATATGACAAAATACCGATGTCTAGAGGTCATGCACGAAGACCTGTTGACAACATAAAAGAGACTTTCTTTATTCTCTCACGCAGATAAATTTATCGTCTACTAAAGAGATTCAAAAAAAGTGCAGCTCTGCTTAATGTCTTACTTGAGGTCAAATACTTTTCTAACTACAGCTGTAAGTATAGGTCCTGCAGTAGAAACGATATTTGATCCTCATAGAAAATTACCATCATTTGTCTGACAGCTAATCAAAATGGCTTTACCTTCATATTTGCCAAGATCAACAAGCTTGGCATGTGGATCAATGGCTTCCTGCATTTGTGCTTCCGTAATCTCAATTGGTTTGTGAGTCTCAGCTGAGATGAATTGACCGTTTAATACTAGCCCTAGCACTTCCTGTGTGCTCTGCTCAGGAGAGGACGATGTTGTCGTCATTTGGAATAGTACACATCACAAAGAATTGTTTTGATATATGCTTTTCCATTTCATGAAGAGACTATTACTAATAATATCTCTTATCAATGTGAAGGAGTATTTATGCCCGTCTGAGCTAAAATGATAAAAGCTCCGTTACAAAGGAACAATTACAATTACTTTTGTTATTGTAATGAACTATAGAGTGACGCTATAGCTGAAAGTAAGAAACAAAGAAGACGTCATTGATTCTAGAGCTATGCCACTATCCAATAAAAATAGGAGGAAGAAGGCAAAACAGATGAAGAGAGATGAGAGAGGGGCGTATATGCGTCTATCTTGTCGCTATTATATGCCCCACCTGGGCTCCTTCTCATCTCTCTTCCTTTGATTTTGCTACTATTTTACTTTAAATTATGATGATGCCTCACGACATGGAAGAATGTCAAAGGGTCTTCGATATGTAGAAAGGCAAAGTGAGGGAATCTTTTGAGAATTGGCATTCACTGTAGTTTGCTTATATATATCTCCAGTTTATGAATTTACAAAATGGTAAACTATTGCTTAGCATTACCTTATCTTCCAGGAGGAGTAGAACTAGCAAAGAAGTTTGTACAGGAAAACGGTAATACCAAAGAACATGACGAATTCTATAGAATTGCTGGTATTTCTCGCGAACATGTTTGGATTCAGCGGAGTCCACCAGGCAGTGGTGCTCCTGATCTTGAAGTGATTAGTATAGAGACAGATGACCCTGCCAATATGCTAAAAGAATTTGCTACTTCAAATCACCCATGGGCCATAAAGTTTCGTGAATTTGCAAAGAAAGCATTTGGAATAGACTTCTCAGGTCCCCCGCCACCGCTGAATGAGAATATAATAGATTGGAAGAAGCAGAGTTTTTGAGTAGTATGAGAGGAGTCCAGCATACGGCTTGGCTTGTATAAGTAGAACAGTAGTGAACCTAGTTTAGTTCATTTAGAATGGTGGATATGCAGACAAAGAAATAATAACCATTTACTTTTTGCAGTGATGCTAATGGTCAGTTGCTACTTATTGTAGCAAAGAAAAGAAACAATATCACTCAAGTAAAAAAATTTGGCCTAAGTTAAGAAAGCCAATATAGCAATTAAAACTACTTAAACTAGGGCAAGTTTAGTAGGAAATCATGAAATTGATCAAGTCTCAAACATTATTCGACGGAAGGGATGAAAAGAAAGATGTTTTCATTGGTTTTGAAGGTGAGAATATAGTATATGTTGACAACAATAAACAAGAAGGAGAAATAATTGCAGAGGGTACTGTTACTCCAGCATTTCTCGATGCCCATAGCCATATTGGCATGGTAAGAGCGGGAGAGCCAGATAGAGAAGAAGAAGAAGCTAATGAGCATATGAGTACAGTATATCCTCTAGTTAATGCCTTACACAGCATTTACATGGATGATCTTGCATTTGGAGAATCAGTAGAAAGTTGCGTACTTTTTATTCAACAGTTATGCCAGGAAGTGGAAATGTAATAGGCAGGAAAGCAGGCTAATACGCAATTTTGCTCATGATATCAATGAAGCATATGTTATGGATGTAGGCATCAAGGCTGCGCTTGGATATAACCCTCGAAGTACTGTTGATTGGAAGGGCGATAGACCATCTACTCGGATGGGCGCTGTCGCGATGCTTCGTGAAAATTTAGTCAAGGCTCTTAAAGCAAGAAAGCTCGTGGAAATGGAAAAGAAAGTTCCAGCAGAAATTGAGCCACTTACGGAAGTATTTATGGATATACTTTCAAACAAATTCAAAATGATAGTTCATCTTCATAAAGAAGGTGATGCAATGGTCTTAATTCAGTTAGCAAGAGAATTTGGGATAAAGGCCATTGCTAACCATTGTGCAGATGTTCATAGACAAGAGGTTTTTGTAGCACTAAGAGAGGCATCAATTCCAATCATTTATGGCCCTATGGATTCATTTTCTTATAAAGTTGAATTAAAGCACGAAAGCTGGAAAAATGCTCAGAAGTTGTTAAAATCTGGTGCAAAGTTCTCCGTCATGAGCGATCATCCTGTCATCCTTCAAAGAAGCCTGTTTTATAGCCTGAGACATTTCTTGCGATTTTGACTTTCAAAGGCTGAAGCAATATCTAAGATTACTTCAGAGCCTGCAGAAATCATTGGTGCTCACAATATTGGTGAAGTAAGACCTGATTTTAAAGCGTCTTTTGTTGTTTGGAGCGGAGATCCTTTTTCACTTACTAGCCATCCTATCATGGTTGTGGCAGAAGGAAAGGTTGCATATGAGGAGTAGAGAAGCAGTCTTGAATCAAAGCTACAAAGCTCCATCTGCTAGTTCTTAGTTTAATGCCCTTCATTAGCTGTTATGTAAAGCCATGGGCCCGTCGGGATTAGATTCCTGCATATAATCGGGTTCTACCGCTGAAGCTTTAAAGGTTGTTTAATTGGTCATGGGGATACAAATATGGCGTACCCATATTGGCTTTGATAGGATGTATGGAACTGAAAAAAAATTCAAATAGCTAGAGGACCCTGACCGACACATGAAGGCAGGGGTAATTAACACAAAGGCCAAAACCAAATGGCATCTGAGCGGCCTCTATCTTGATAGCTGCAACTGTGACTGGGGCTGTCCATGCCAATTCAATGCAAATCCAACTCATGGGAATTGCGAAGGCCTGTCCGCCATTCATATTACAGAAGGAAAATATGGAAATGTAAAGCTCGACAGACTGAATTTTATATGGATAGGCTCATGGCCGGGACCAATACATGAAGGTCATGGCAAGGCATCAATATACATAGACAATAGAGCATCTGAAGAACAGTTTGACAAGCTGTCAAAGATTATCACTGGAAGGGCCAAGGGCTCTGCGTTTGATGTATACCATACGACGCTCGATCACTTTGAAGAGCCCAAACTAGCTAAAATGACTTTTCAGTTGAACGGGATTAGGAGTCAAATAAAGGCAGAAGGCGTAGGTGAATCGCAGCTTGAGCCCATAAAGAACCCTGTGACAGGTGAAGCTCATCGAGTAAGCATCGGTACTCCCTGCAGGCGGCTTTGAATCTGCGAGAATGGACATGGCGTCCTCAAGGATGCTTGTCGTAAATGATGGATACTTTGAATTTAAATATGAAGGCACCTATGGGAGCATTCAGAAAATTTCATGGAAAGGAACTGGACCTTAATAACTCTTGTAAATCTGACAGTACAAAATGAATTTATGCGAACCCTCAAAATTTGAGCTGAGATATACGCAAAATATGAGCTCCCTCATGCGAAGCAATTGGATTTTTGGAGATCTCGGGAAGGTGTGGATAGTAACCAACCTAGCTAAAAGTTTAAAGCTAGCTTTGATTTCCTTAAAGGTAGAACCCTTCTAAAAGAACTTATAAGGAGCAAGCCCGTCGGCCCGTGAAGTGATATCGCTTCTAAAAGTGGATTCTTTGATGGTTTTAGTTAAAGTAAGAGAAGCTAAGAAGGTTTCTGCGACATAATGCCGGAGGGATTTGGATAAAAATTCATTTGAATCCAATTCTGCAAGTATGCTTAGCTAAAGATAGCATCTGACACAAAAACTAGTTGAAATTCGTATGTGCACCGATGAACCAATGAGTTACTTAAGCTTTAAAGGAATGTCTATTACTTTAAGCCTTAATTGACTATAGAACTAGCAGAGTACTATAACTACTATAATAACAAAGTGCATGGTTTTCAGTCCTTGGCGTATCCTATTCTTTGATTTGTAGCCTTAGACAGTCATGATCATCCATATATAGTAGCGTGCTTCCATGATGTAGCTCCTGTAGTAGTCCTGCGTAGGTAGTAGTGGCTATAGCTCCATTTCTGGATAGTAGTCATGAGAAAATGTTGTTGTTGTTCTTAACAAAACTCTTTTACCTAATCCCTCACCCTCATCCTCATGATTCTTGTTAACCGTCGGGGCATTTCCTTTCCTGGCTTATATTCTCCTCACTCGCCTTCTCCTCGTTATTCAAAGAGATTCTCTAGTGCTGCTCTTATCTCGTCAAGTCTGGTCTGATCCATAGCAGTCGTAATACTAGCACTGTTGCTGCTTCTGGTTAGCCTTATTCAGATGTAGTTTTCAAGGTTCTTTATGAAATTAGGATCCTGTACCATCTTATTTCCAGCTTCTGTAGGAATTTTGGCATGAATTATGAATCTCATAATCTTTTCAATGCTGCAATATCTTTTGCATTTGAAAGTATTCCTTCTAGCAGAAGAAGAAAACGTGATCTTCAAAAGACTTGATTAGTTGTTTTAGTTGTTATTTCTTGTGTTTCTTTTTCGTACTCCTCTTCCAGTTGTTCTTTATCCTCATTGTAATCAGCTTCCTTAGATTCTTTAATATGTTCCTTTTATGAAGACTTCAGTTTCTCTTTGCTATTTTTTATAAACTTATAAGCATTACTTTTTACAAACCCGTTGTATGTCTAAGAAAATGACACCTGAAGAAGTGCTCAATTCAGTAGCCGAAGGCATCAATACAGGGAATCTAGATTCTCTCATGATGCTCTATGAAACTGATGCATGTTTTGCCTCTCAACCAGGACAACTTGCTAAAAGTCCAGAAACTATACGCCAAAGCCTACGTAGTTTCATTGACATGAATGGCAAGTTGGACCTCAAAGTAAAGAGAGTGCTTCAAACAAGCGATCTTGCTCTTGTAACTACTGAATGGTCATTCAGTGGAACTGGACCTGATGGTAAACTTGTTAATATGGCTGCCAAATCTACAGACGTTCTGCGTCAACAAGCGGATGGAACTTGGTGCTTTGTCATAGATAATCCTTGGGGGACGGACTAATAATAACCAGGAAGTAATTATATGGAATAAGACTATCGAGCCATCTGGCGACCAAGTCGGAGTATTATTTGTTTCGCTATAGCCTTTTTCTGCATTCCAAACGATATGCTTTACATTTATCGACGGATGCACGCCTTGGCGATCTCTTGAATGTGTCGATGGTCTGTCCCACAACATCCACCCAGCACATTCAGATGCTTCAATCGATTCACGAGTTGACCGTATTGCCCTCCCAGTTCGACAGGATTCCCGTCATCAAGCTCTGTCGCCCTATCTAGTTCTGCGTGGCTAGCAGATGAAGCGTTTGCTCTTAGACCATGGATTCTATCTAACCAAGGTTTGCCTTTACTTAATACTTCCTCAAAATGGCTCGGGTGTGCGCAATTAATCATATAGTATACAGGAGCATTACCAGTGACTTTATCCAAAGTCGTAATCGCACTCTCTAAGGACTGACCCGTTGGCAACGACCCATTTGTTTCGACAGTAAATGAAACAGCAACAGGCATGCTCGCTTGCTTTGCCGCTCGAACAATGCCCTCAGCTTCTTCACTATAGTTCATAGTGATGGCTGTAACCATGTCAGCGTCAGTATTCGCAAAGACCTTAATCTGCTCAGAGTGATATTGTTCAGCCTCGTCTATCGACATGAGGCTTGATGGATTGTACCCATCCCCGCGAGGACCAATGCATCCGCTGATAACCATTGGAGACTGTTTGTTCTCATACTGTTGACGAATACCCACGAGAAGCTCTATTGCCATGCGGTTGACATTTGCTAGACTTTTGCTGTCATAGCCCAACTTTGCTCCCCAATCACTGTTGGCGCGCCACGTGGGACTCTCCAGAATAAATCCTGCTTTATGACTTGTCGCGATTGAAGCATACATTCTATAGTATCTTTGAAGAGCCTCTCTTCCTTTATCATCTTGCAACAGAGGAAATGCTGCAAAGTGTGGTAATTCCAACCCTTCGCGATAAATAAGAGTCGTCTCTATTCCTCCGTCTGTAAGAAAGGGGCCGCTATACAACTGAGGCAAATTATTTCGATACTTTGGCATCTGATCCCAGGTGGAACCTTGAAAGATAAAAAGATTCTAGATGATGAAGATGCAGAGATGAAGCACTAACCTTCGATCCCTTTTTTATTTCGTTATCAATGCACTTCTTCCAAAAAGAACTGACAGAGGAGCGGGCCCGTCGCGCCGTGAAGTGATATCGCTTCAAAAAGCGGATTCTTTGCTAATCTTTGAATACAATAGGAAACTAAAAAGGTTTATGCGATGTAGGTCAAGAGGGAAGAAAGACCTTCAGAATCGAAAGCTCCGGGAACTAATAGGAGAGAGTGAGAATTGAAGATCTTGTAACTTACATAAAGGGGTAGTAGTATACCTGTCTCTACGTTTTTGACATCCTGATAAAAACAGTGACAAAAAAGCCGCAACGTCAACAATGCTATGTTTTTGATCTATAAGTCATTATATAGGCAATGCCTCCAGATATCACCCCTACACTTAAAATAACAATAAAAAATGCTATAGGAGGTATAAAGGAAGTCAGAATTGCTACATCTTGATTCCCTAGTTTTCCTTCGACAAAAAGTAAGAGGACTCCAGAACCAGCTAGTCCTGCAAATATCATAAGTAGGTAGTACCAGCGCCTCCGATATTCATACCAAACAAGTGAATCCAAGCAAGCATATTTGATACCCTGGAGAACTTTCTTTTCAGATTGATTTCCAAATGGTTATAAAATACAGCAGTTGTTGCTATAGCAACAATTAGTATCAAATATAGAATGATCCCAATAAAGAACCATTTTGCAGGTCCTTCAAAGGATAAGGAAAGAAATTGAATTATATCGACATCTGTAGTTAATAGCTGAAATGCTACAGTGGCTAAAGCCATTCCTGTAATTATTCCTCCCTGGATTATAGCTGCGATAATAAACCTATTTCCCCATTTAGTTTTGAGACTGTTACTGTTGTTGTTATTGTCATTATTCTTGTTCCCCGCCATTCTATAATGCCTCTAAATGATTGATCAAGGCTATTAATGTCAAATACAGAGAACGGGATGTTTCCACCGTAACGCGAGGATTTCCGCGATTCTGCCAATTAATATCTTAACTTTATAGAGAATGTAATAGGTCAGTAGCCTAAGAAGGATCGATTATTTTAACTATATTACAATTGGCATTCTTTTGGTTTAAATTAAATTGACAAACATTTCGACCATCTATCTTTGAATATAAATTCTATAAGATTTCTTCGTATCACGATTAATATATTTCCATTTATCGCTAGGTATTGGTAGCTCTTTAAATTCCGACTGTAATTCATAATCAAGTAAATTGTATAAATTTTCCCCTATCGATATACTATTTGGAGCAGTTAGAGAAGTTATCTTTGATGCAACATTCATACTGTATCCCAATATGTCAATCGGTGAGTCTTTTTCGTATCCGTATTGGATAACTGCATTCTCTCCCTCATCTATACCTATTTTAACTAGAATTTCTGGATAGCCATATTTTTCATTCAAAATCGAATTA
The DNA here is from genome assembly GCA_963786915.1 of uncultured Nitrososphaeraceae archaeon. GTDB lineage: Archaea > Thermoproteota > Nitrososphaeria > Nitrososphaerales > Nitrososphaeraceae > Nitrososphaera. The sequence goes on along the minus strand of CAWBAU010000001.1, from coordinate 982,976 downwards.
ATCTCTTTTTTGATTGCATTTATTACATACTTTGCACATTCAACTGACTTTTTACTCAATTGGTGTTTGTTGTCATCAATGTTGATAGAGGGAAAAAAGGAAATTACTGCATCGCCGGAGTATTTTAGAACATAGCCACCATAACTTTCAACAACATTTGATATTTCAAAGGTAAAAGCTCTAATTAAGAAAACAAGGTCTTCAACAGATAAGTTCATACTCATTTTCGTCGAACCTACTATATCAGCATACGTTATGATAAGTGGCACCCTTAAACCTGTATGCTTAAGGAGAAAGAGTTGGCTTCGCTTTATTGGAGAATTTATCAATTTTGGCCACAAGGTATCAAAAAGCAGTGGAGCGTGCACTTGAAACCAGTATACCATTGACTCCTCTTCTTGTATAGTTTCTTTTAACGATTTTATAATGTCATTCTGAGTCAAATCTGGAATTTCCTCTGCAATATGTAATAATGTATTGCATGCGACTAATTCATCATATTCTCTTATGAAATCTTGTTTAATTTTTATTAGTTCTATTTCTTCTGGAATGGAGGAATTAGGGCCGTCTTTGAAATTTTCATTGTATGTTAAATAATCTGCAGTGGTTTGAAAGGTGTTTTTTATTTTATTTGAAGTGCCAGCTACTGATTGTGGTGAATTTGCTTTAATATTGTCAGGTTTTTTTCCTAAAATTGAAATTATTTGTACTAGTCTGCTTTTTTGCTTGTGTGTTTCTTTTAGATGTTGTACGAGTCTTTGTTTTATATCTTGTATCGGTGTTTGCTCTATTCGTGTTGTTAACCTCTCTATTGCCGCGTTTTCAATAGATAATGTTTTATTAAGATGATCGATAAACTGTTTTACTTGGTATTCATTACTTTTTTTGGCCACGGGATTATCTTGCGCTTGGTAAGTAAAATATGTTTATCAATTGGATTTTGTTTAGAAAAAAGGATCTATGTGACATTTTCATTATATTTTTCTGTATCACATTCATACCCAATTGGGTTTGCCTTTTTCAGAAGAATCAAATTTTTTTAAACCTTGATTTGGCTTGTATGAAAACAGTTCAGAAAGAGCGCCCAGAGGGACTCGGCAGAAAAAACTTCAAAATTTGGACTCGGTGCAACTAGAAGGCGGGCCCAAGGGGCTCCATGCTGATATCGGTTCTTTGAAAAGGTTCAATATTGATAGGTATCAGGCTAGCTAAAAAGTTTTCTGCAATGTAGGATACTATTACTTCAATATATTTTTGACATCATAAGATCCACTGAAAACTCAATCCAGAACGCATGGCACCGCATAGCACTACACTTTGTGTTTGTTCCAAGGAGAATACGCAAGGAAATAGAAAGCAGGATGAATTGATAGACCTGTTGCTTTTTCTGGCTTGATCTTTAGAATAACTCGCCTGCGATTAGGTTCCCTATAATAATACTTGCCAATACCAAGATATCTTTTAGCAAGCTTCTTTAAATGCTCATCAGCTCCTTCAGTTGTTTGGTCAATAACTGTACCTTTGATCGAGACCATATTGTATGGATTATTATTCTCTACCACCGATATGGCTATTCGAGGGTCTTTTTGAATATTCTTACTTTTTGCAGAACTTTCAAAAGTATTTATCAAGATTACATCACCTTCCATGTCTGCCCACATCGGTGTAATATGTGGCGATCCATCTTTTGATAAAGTAGATATGAAAGCCAAATTTCTACCTTGTAAAAGGCGCTGCAGATCTTTTTTATCAAGCTCAGTTGTTCCAGTTGGAACATCTGCTTCGTCCAATACTTCATTATCTTCTGCAGGAGGAACGTTGACTATTTCAACAGAATTTATTATGTCATTATCTCTTTGCATTGCTTATTAATCACAAACTAGGTATTAATTAATTTTTGATGAATTTAATCGTGTAGAATAAAAATTATAGAACAAGAACCACGGAAAGCACGTCATTTTGGGTACCAACTAAGTTTATTGAAACATTCATTCTCTATAAGTCTGGTAGAAACAAATCGCTGTAAGTCATAGCTGCACTTACCCTCTCCAACGTATGAATCTAAAGGTCTCTATCCATTGAAGACCAGAGTATGAAGGGACCGTTGGAAGTGAGTGCTTGCTAGAAGTCTGTGCTATTAAGTATACTGAGGGCTTCAATCGCATTTGGGTAATTTAGAAAATGTTTTGCCGTCAAAATAATCTTGACAACTATAAGGTGGTTCTTTTGGTAAACAAACAATCTGTTAATGCCAAGGCTTTTGACTTCAACAGAATTCATAACAATCTTTAGTTAGCCCAAGGGTTCCGAGAGAAAAACCTTCAGAACATGGACTCGATGAATCGTTAGAACAGGATGAAAAATAATATTCGGCCGTTTCATGGGTGTGAATCAGCAGCCGACATCACCAGGGTCTCTTCCAGGAGGAACTATGCACTCCTCAAATTCATTCTGATCCTCTCCTTCTTCGTTGCCTTCTCCTTCTTCCTCAGGTGCTGCTGTTGTTGTATTAGTGTCAGCAGTAGTAGTAGCATCTATCATTGTTGTGTTCATTAGAGAAGGTTCTTCAGGAGTATTAGTGGTGCCGTTGTCACCCTCATTTCCAAATGGAATGTCTGCACCTTTCCATTCCCACATTCTAATAGCAGTTCCTTCCGGAGAGGCTTTAACTTGATATATTGCTATCATGTTGTCAAGGAATGCTAGCTGCCCAGTGGAGTTTGTGCTAAAAAATGCAACACCAGTTGAACTTCTTGGGTCATCAGGTCTGACTCCATTGAGGTCAACAAGGATGGCAGTTGCATTTTCTTGTTCTTCTGCGCCACCATTATTACCTCTCCCCTCAGTCACAAGAAGGCTTTGCCCTTCAACAAGAGTAATGCCATTCGGTTGGAGATTTAGCGTGAGGTTTCCTATCTCTGTTGCATTTATAGTTGCAGTTGTAGTGTCTGGAGGTATTATTGTTCTGTTACCTACATATGATACCTCAGTGTATGTTTCATTAATTGGGTTGAAGCTTGTCAATTTATCTTCCCCAGTTAAGAACAGACTGCCCAAAACAGCATTTGAAATATTGTTAGTAGTAGTGGTGCTGACTGTGGTTGCTCCTTCTTCTCCTCCTCCTTGCCCTCCCATTGTTGGAGTCGTTACATCAGTAGCACTTGCTAATTGAACTAATGACGACGGAGCACCTGCTGTTACAGCAATTCCGCCTAATGCTATTATTGTCATAGCGATAATTAGCCATGTAACATTTAGAATTTTCATTCTATGCCAGGAATGACATATAGCTTAATAAAAGCTAAGTCCATTTTTTGAACGTTATTTTATTTTTAGCGGGCCCAGAGGGTTCCGAGAGAAAAACCTTCAGAATTGAGAATGGTACGATAGCTGTCAAAGCCGAGTATCAAGGCGGTGTAGAGTTAACCACACCTCTGTATCTACCCTTTCTATTACCTATTTTTTCAAAGTAGACGAGGCGATAGATTTCTGTGATTGATTCATACTACCTAACTAAAGATAAAAAAGAGTGGATTGATTCAGAAAAATGAAAAATGACAAATACAACGACTAGAAATAAGCATCGAAAATTACTAATTTGCATATATACAAATAAAGACAGAAATGAATTTGCTATTGGCTTAAAGGAAGATGAGAATTTTAGAGCAATGACAAAAGTGGATGAGTTTTACACAAGATTTGTTGATGCGTTTGATGAAGATGGTAGCGGATGAAAGGGAAATAGATTGGGAACAGAAATTAAAGAAATGGATTGCTTCTGCAAAGGGAAATGAAGCGATATTTACTGAGGTAGACCTGAGTGGATGGAATGAAGTAGGAGAAAGAAAGGAAAAGAACTGACTTACATCTAATTTGATAGATGTTTAAAATTGCAGTATTATGGCTAATTGATTATAAGGAGAAGTTGTGACCATCCATTCATCTAGTATGGAAAATATCTCCACTACCTCCACTACCTCCACTTTTCTCAAAATGAGCGTCATTTCTTGCCTCTTTTGGTGGAGGTATTTTGTCGGTACTGGAGGTAATATCTCCACTGGCTGACAGAGTATCTCCACCATTTCCGTCATTATTAGAGCTCAAATTCGACGCTGGTGGAGATAGTGGAGATGTCGGAGATATTCTCCGATTGATTGTTATCCAGGTGGAGTTCTTGGACTTAGTCTAGTCTCCTTTGACATCTCTCGTTATAGTGATACCTATCTGGTAGCCTTGACGCAGATCTGGCAAGTGGGATTTCTGTATTCGCCAATCATCGTAGTCCTTGCACCTTGATTGATGAGAGACTTTAATAATGATAACTTTAACTTGATGTCTTATTATCTCATGACTAAAAAAAGAAGTATTGTTAGTTCTTATTGGATATTAATAACCGTCATCATTGCTTACCCACTTATGTCATTGATGAGTGAAGGCTTGATACGACATTTTCATGCCTATGGCCAAACTGCTGATTCTATAAATGACGATCTTCTTACAATTGATGGAATTGAATGCGCAGAAGCTGAACAGTTTGCTTTTCATATACACACTCAATTTAACATCACTATCAATAATCAGTCCTATCCTATACCTGCAGGAATAGGGATCATTCCAAATAACTGCATTTATTGGATGCATACTCATGATGATAGTGGATTAATACACATAGAATCACCTATCAAAAAAGAATTCACTTTAGGACAATTTCTAGACATTTGGAATAGATTTAACAGTTCGGATACAGTAGTACAAAATATAACAAATAATAACGTAAACGGTACACTCTTGGTCTATATCGATGGCACACAGATGAATAACAATACTGATTATAGAGATATAGAATTGAAAGATAGAGGCAATATCTCTTTGATAATTTCTGATACATAAAGCAATATGCAGAATATGATGATGCTTATATCAAGACCGCAAAACAGATAGTACCAATAACAATTCTGCTAACAAAAGCAAAAAAAGGAAACGTCAAAAGCTCAAATCAAAATGTCATGCCTCCCAATAAACATTGAGTCCACTTTTTGAACATTTTTTTATTTTAGGCGGGCCCAGAGGGTTCCAGCAGAAAAACCTTCAGAAAAGAGCCTCGATGAATCAACGACCAGAATGAAAACTAGGATTCAGTTATTTTATACGTATCCACATTAGTTATAGATTGCATTGGTTTGGGCGTAGTAGTGGAATATACAACTAGAGTGCTCAATCCTACATTACCCTTGTCTATTTAGACAGGACAAGGATCACAGTTTTCTACAAATAGATGGGCCCAAGAGGCACAAACGGTGATCATGTCAAGAGCTTTTGTCTCTTTGAACTGCGATATTGGTAGAGGCCCATATTAGAGAAAATGCGGGACATCAATTGCGTCTCAAACCATGGCGTTGCAGAGCTTGTGAGCTGGATTTTGGCAACCAGGTTGTAATGATGTTGTAATGAGAATCTAATTTGCTATTTGAGGGGTTGTTGACGCATATTCTTGCGGAGGTCATCAACATTTTTCCTCAAAGGAACATCACTTTCATGTCCAGGGTGGGACCTTATGTGGCTCCAGTACTCTGAATTTGTGATGGCTTCTTTGCAGACAGGGCAATTTGCATAGCCGCACTTGTGGTGACCCGCAAAATTAGGGTGTATTATCAGGTGGCATATGGCACATTTTTCCAAGAATCATCATTCTGTATGTATGATACTAGAATTAGTACCTATTGGATATGGGGACTTGTGGGTTAGAAAGCGATTTGTTTTCGATGTACATTTTATCTTTGTATTCAAAGAATTTGATTTCCACTTTTTCGCCGGCATTCTCTTTCTTAACTGCATTTTTTCTTGCCAAAGACAGAGGTTGGTATCCGTATGAAGAAGAATAGTATGCGCCTTGAAGCTTGGGATGTACCTTGCTAACGTCATCAATTATTTCCAAGAATCTTGACAAGGACTTGCTATCCGATCCCTGCTGGTTTGAGTTTTTGTTTCGCATACCAATTGCTATCAAATCACCGCTATGGCGACCATAGACGCACACATCGAAAGTGTATTCAGAGTTGGATTTACCGATGATTTTTCCGTCGATCACAAATTTGTGCATCATTGTACTGTACCGGGAGGAGAGAAATACTATGAATCTGAAACTTGAAAGGGACTCATGACATTCAAGAAATATCTGCTGTAGCAGGATAATTGCTCTGTCGTTTAATCTTGCAAGCAACAGAGACAGCTTGGGTTTTAGTGCCAGTTCTTTTCTGGTACTGTGCGTGTCTATGCTACATTCACATTGTTCTGCAACCATCTGTAAAATCTGAAGCGGGATATTATAATTGGCAAGACGGGCCTCTATATCCTGACGTTGTTTCACAGTTAAAATATGTTCGATTGCAGACAAAATAAACCTATGTTGTTAGGGGTAATGAGAGTCTATTAAACCCAGCTAGCGAACCTATGGTTTCGAGAAAACCCTTCAAAATCGAGGCTCGATAAATTAGAAGCATTGGATGAAAAATACTATTTTAATGGGTCATAAGTGTCTGTATTAGTTATAGATACTATATCGATACAAATTCGTTGAGAATTATTCCGGCTGCTATATCTTGCGTAGTGATTGATGAATTTTTGAATGCAGAGTCGCTTCCTACTAATAAGCATTGAGTCCATATTTTGAACGTTATTTTATTTTAGGCGGGCCCAGGGGGACTCGGCAGAAAAAACTTCAAAATTGAGACCCGATCAATCGGTAGCACAAGATCAAAACTAAAGTAAGTTATCTGTACATGTCCGTATTAACTAGGGATTCCTATTAGTATAGATATGTCCAAATTACGTGTTGCCGTCCCGAAAATGGCATTCTGTAAGCAGTAAACAAAAGAAAGGAAGAATTTTCCTTGTATGCACTATCATCTTAGCCTTAACTTCCAAATCAGAAATCGATCAGGGAGAAATCCTGCTACCACGAAAATTACATAACAACTGCCTCTTATGAACTAATACGGATGGTTTACGATGGGATATTTCTATTTGTGAAGAGTCTACTCCACTCTTCATAATGCCCTTCTTTCTCTTGTGGGTGAGTAGTGTGAGCAGGTGGAGGGACGTGAAAGTGATGGTGGTGGTGCCACCTATCGTGCTTCACGGCTCTGTATCTGGGATTTCGATTACTGGTCTTGTTGACAAGATCTCGATTGCTTCTTGACGCATGTCACCTCGCTTTGCCTTTTCTCCAAACAGTTTGTTGGCTTCAAACACGTTATCTGCCATATTTGCATCATCATCGAACTTTAGCAACAATGTTGAAACTATATTATCTGCGATCATCATATTATTTCTAATGTTATTCTTTATTGGTCTAAGCTTTTGCGCCGGCCTCCCATTTTTTTTGTTGAACCTTCCCCATACAACACATGTCCCTTCACAATTATCGTAGATATTGCCTTCTATCAGATTATTCTTCGAACGAGCATACTCAGCGTGTGTTCTGTCGCCCATTTTACCACTGGGTTTACCATCACTAACAAAATTACGATCAGTTTGTACATTACCCTTCCAAATTGAGAGAGGTGGGAAGGCTTTATTGGCATTGTTCTGATGAATATTACCTGTTATCTCATTACCGTCTCCTAAAACTCTAATGCCACCTGAACCCTTGAATACGTTATTTCGAATTATGTTAAGGCCGCCATGTCGAATGGTGAAGTTAGATTCACAGTCCTCATGTAGGTTGTTTTCGAGTACATTGCCACAGGATTTAATTGACACGGTCTCAGGATCGCCTTTCAAATTGCGAAAGACGCAGTGTCGGACCGTGGTCTTAAACTCAACTCCCGAGAGATCGCTATTGCCAATACGGATAGGTTCGCCGCCATTTTTCTTTAATTTACCATCAACCATCTCACCGGGAAATGTGTGATCCCGAAACGTACAACCTTCTATGACGTTACCCTTGCTCTTCTCACCTGCTATCTTTATGAATAGGCCTTTTTTCTTCTTGTCATGGAATTCGCATTCTGACACCACACATCCAACACAATTTTTAAGTGTGAGCATGGTCTCATCGTTCCCATCGAAAGAAAAGTCACAATCGACGATCTTACACTCTGTACACTCTTCTATCGTAACTTCCTGGTCTTTTATTGTCCTATTTTTGAGGATAGTTTCGTTCTTTTCATCATGAATTCTCATTCTGCCTCTTCTGATAGCTGTAGCCTATTAAATTTAGCTAAAAATGGATACAAAGTTGTATAATACCTTACTTACAGGTAATTATAGTAATATTTCGTTATCTTGGTATGATTTTTAGTAGTTTCTTTTAATCATATTCAAGTATAGTACAGTGATCATTATGATAAGGGTCAACTGTCTTCTTTAAAGTTTGGAGCTCGTGACTACTCAATGAGATTTCTTCTTCGTATGTAAGAACAAAAGATAATTACCAGAGCATAAGCAAAGGATTCAAAGATGTAATACCACAGCAATTTTTCTTTGGCATGGTCTAACCAAAAGTTCAGGAAGAGTTAAAGGGTTTGTATTTAGGCTTCAGGGCTGTATTATAACACGTACATCAACTCTCGATGTAGATGTAACAGTCACGGTTGTTGAAACTTGAAGGTCTATACGACTAACCGAATCTCCTTTAATTGTGTGCACATTCTCAATTCATCGATTGTTATCTCTGGAAAAGGAGAGCCCTGAGGGTTCCGAGAGAAAAATCTTCAGAAAATGGACTCAATGTAAATCAATGGCAGAAAATGAGAAGTGGCATCTAGTTATTAATGCAATGCCTATTACTTAGGGATTACTATGGATAGGGATTAGGGAAATTATCATTCTAGCCACCAGATTGGGTTAGGAGGGATATCTTTCTCTCTGATAAATTCCTTTTCTGCTTTGTCGGGCTGGTTCTGTCTATTTTTTATTATTTCGTTCTCGCGTAAGCGGTGTCTGTAGTATTCTTCACTATCTGAAAAAGTTGATGAACACATGCTACATATAAAGCGTGGGTTCTGAGACTTATTCGTATCGAGTGATGATGTTGCAGCGGGTGTTTTTTTCTCTTCTCTTTTTTCGTTTATTATCCTGATGACTTTGCCTTCTTCAATTGAAATCGTTATTATTCCACCTTCTTGCCAAAGCTGAAAGTGTGTTTCAAAATGCTCTAGAGGCGGTATATTGAAGCAAGCCACAGGATTGCTGTCAAATTCACATGATTTTTTCAGCGTCAAGTATTTTTCATGTAACTTGCTCAACCAACTGTCGACTATTTCTGAATGGTCTGAAAGAATTGTCTCAACAATTTCTGGTGTGTAAACAGCAATTTTAATCAAGAGTGCATTATTTGGAACAAGCTTGTAGCCCCTAATGTCCAATCCGCATGATGGATCGTCAAGTGCGAGGACAGGGTCGTCAATATTCTTCATGACCGTAACATATATCGCTAAATGAATAATTAACGATGGCTTAACATAGGTAAGCATTAGCGCTATTCTAACCTATTCTCTACATGGCTTTGGCTGCAACAAGAGTGTCACAGAGACGCTCGCAACCTTTTATCCGAGGAAAGATCATTTATCTGAGTATCTACGTTGTGTGAGGATTAGCATATTATTCTTGTTCTGACTCTTCTGTGTGTGACGTTCTGTCGTCCTGTTAAGGTATACGCTATATTTCTTGATCAAGTCACCGTCACTATCCAAAAGTTGTAGGCGTTATCTAGACTGAGATAAAAAAAGGCGGACCCAGAGGGACTCGGCAAAAAAACTTCAAAATCTGGACTCAATGCGCTAAATTGTTTTGTTAGTTATAAATTATGAGTGAGACAACAGCCTAGATAATATAGTAAAATAAGAACCTAATAATAAATCCTGTGCATTTGCATATGACGCGTCAATACTTTTAACGCAAGAATTAATGCTCAATGTTATACAGTTTAGGTTATTCAAAATCTAGTTTTTGAGGTGTTCTGTTGGCTGAAATAAATTCATAATTTTTAAATATTAATCACTTCAGGCCTTTGCGATATCCAGTCAATTTTGTTTTTGACAACTAGGACACCAAAATGATACCCGGGCACTCCACGTTCTGTCAAACTTGATTGGGGTGTTACAAACCCAGCACGGTTTCCCTGCACGTCGAAAAACCTAATGAGTATAATCCCATTTATTCTTTGATTCACCATATAATAGAGGTCGTGTTCTACCTGCATTCTCATAGCCGAATTTGAGTACCTCTGGTATTTTCCGAATTAAAAAATCTCTCTTCTCTGGCGATACTTGACCACCGTTAATGAATGGAGACAGTTTGCAGAGAAATAGTAATTCTGACTTGTACTTGTTACCAACTCCAGCGACAAAGGCCTGATCGAGCAGAAGATCAGCAAGTTTCATGTTTAATCTTGCGTCATATCTGATTCTAGCTTCATCATATGAAAAGTTAGGTTTAAGCGGGTCAGGACCAAGCCTCATAAGAGCCTGCTCGGTAAGAAATGGATTAGACTCTGAAAATTTCAGAATTGGACCATTAAATTGAACAACAACGTAATCCGTTGTAATGATAGCCAATCGAACCCTCCTGTCCCTTCTAACGTCACCAGCAATAGAATATTCATCAACTTCTTGTGTGGTTGAACTGCTGGATGGACTGTCCGTATCTCTATTATTGCGCATATCAATTTTCTTAACTCTTGTCGATGCTATTGATAGTTGATTAGTTGTCCTCTTGTCGTTTTTCAGCCTCAAACCGATGTCTGTTTTTCCTCTTCTTGGAGGCGGTTTAGCCCTCCCTTCATCATATTGCTTTCTGTGATATATTCTCCATTTTCCCCACATCATCATATGATTGCGCAAATAGATATCGTTACTAAATTGAATCACAATATTCTTACCATGAGTTTCGATCCGTTCGATATGAGTTCCAATCAGGCTCCGTACAACCTCTTGAAATTCTGCGTTCCTAAAAATAACCTTATCAATAAGTCGCCCTATGAGAAGAAAGCTTATCAGCGGTAAGTCTTACTTCAGGGCCCTCTGACATCGGTCTTCTATCATTAGATAGCATATTTGATAACCATATTTGTTAGCCTGAAGTTCACATCTGCTTGAAGTGTGATGGGTAGTTGTTATCACGGTTCAGCGTGACATAATTGAAGATGTATTGCATGTTTAAGTATCATGACGTAACATGGGTGCATTTGATGTAGGAGTTAAAGGAGATGGAACTTATGGATCGTTATACTGACGAGTTCTGGGCTATCAGTTTTGAACGTTATGTTGGCTTTGTATTTTTAATGGTAGAGAATCAATTATCGACTTAGCTTGTGGAGCACTTTTCTCCTTGTCTTTTATTTCTAACATAAGGTCAAAGTCAAACTCCTTAACATGTTGTAAAAAGTGCCTAAATGACTCAATCTTGATCTCGTACGAATGTACACCAAGTCTTTCTCCTCCTTCCTGCTCGCTGTAATCAACCATCAATATTCCATCATGCTTTTTATCCCATGTACAACTGGCCTTATGAATTGCTTCTGACAAACTCTCACCATTATTCAGGAGTCTGTGATGAAATGTATCAAAGACAATTGGAATTTCAGTTAGTGCATGAATATCTAGACAATCTTTGAGGTTGAAAAGACGGTCATCATTTTCTATTACTAACCTTCTTCTAATCTTTGGCTCAAGTGATTCATATGAATTAACGAATCTTGTCAATGCCTGAACCTTATCCCCATAAGCCCCTCCAACATGAATCTGTATTTTTGCAGACTCATCTAGTCCTAATGAGTCAAGCACATTACAATGGTACGTCAATTCAGCTATGCTTCTGGAGCGTATTTTTTCATCCATCGCATTTAGCAAGACGTACTGCCCCGGATGCATGGATATTCTCATGTTGTTGTTCTTGATGAAATTCCCAATATACTCAAACTCTTCTCTGAAAACCTTGATCCAATTAAACTTGCATATAGGATGTGAGGCAAAGGGCACTATGTCAGAACTGATTCTAAAGAACAGCAAGTCATGCTTCAGGTTATAATGTAAGATCTTTTGCAAGCACCCCAGATTATTTTTTACGGCATCGTGCACTCTTTTCTCAGAATAGGATGCGAGCTGGAACCTTGAAGCTGCCTTACATCCTATACTATTGTTGATACATGGGTAGCCTAGCCTCAATTGTCAATAACCGCTTATTGAATTACATTATGATCTATCTAAGTAATAAAATGAAAGTCATTTTAGCTCCTAGTGCTAACCATCTCTATACGGGTAACATTATAGCAATTCAATTGTGCTATGAGATCATGTATGAGAAGTGAGAAAAATGACTGCAAAATATCTTATCACTCTTGTGAACGATTTTTTTATTTTTAGCGGGCCCGAGGTGCTGTATCGTTGCTCATCAATTTACTAACTGGATTTAGTTAGGCACCTTTTTTTTCTTTCATCTCATAAGCCAGGCCCACCAAGGAGCTGGCAAACGGAATGTCGCCATACATCTTTATTTTGGCCTCTGAGCCATATTTTCTGAGTTGTCCTTGAAAAAAGTCTATAATTTTGATTGTTGCGGTCTTTCTGTCATGAACGCCCTCTGGAACTAATTGTTGGAACAGCTTTTGCAGAAAGTCACGAGTGACAAAAACATCATAGAACCACCACCCTGCGGCCATCTCTGCCCTCTCGCTTAGCTTGAAGCCATTTTCCGCATGAGTCATTTTTTCAGAGGTGGCAAGCATATTCTTTACTAATGACAGATCCTTTTCAAAGTTATTGGACACAACTGTAAGGAATGCTATATACTCTTCTTTGCTTGGATTCTCATCCACACCTTCAATTGGGTGAAAAATAGTATTTAATTGCGATGATTCAAAAAGGATGGCCTATATACTAGGGAGCTTTGTGTCTCAACTCGTTTGATTCGAGAAACTATGGGATGCAGATATTCAGAAGGCCCCAATGTATGGCTATATCAAGCGAAGAAACGAAGGCAAAGTGACTAGAATCAGTTAACGCTAAAGGGCAGGCGACTGCTTGAAATGTTGCATAAATCAGGCTATTTTTATTGACATTGCCCGCCGCCAAAGAAGAGAAAGAATGGCATAGGAGGCTGATTGTCGCTCATATCAGCCATTTCACAGAACAACTTGATGCTCGATGTAGTTCCTAGCAGGTCCTACAGAACGCTCCTTTCGTTCGACCTTTTCCTTTAACGAGCAGGTGATATAGACTGAATTTCACGATCCAGTCGTTTGATAACTACAACCGTATTCTTTGGATTGCTATGAGGAGAGACGCGGATAGATGTAGCTCAGTAGTCCTCAACTATACCTCCTACCGGTTAGAAGGACGTACAGGAATCAAAAGTTTCTTCCCTTCTAATCTAGTTAGGCAAAATCTTTTTATCAGCAATTGTGCCAGCTACTTCATGATCTCCATCTGATAATTGATCGGAGGTCTCGTGTAATTGCCCTCTTTCTTTTATGGCCTTGTAAATTTCTTGCATCTTTCTGTGATGATCTGCTTTTGTATAATCTCCTGCTCTGTTAGCAATGTGTTCCATTTCATTATGATAGGCAATCTGACCATCCATGTCAGCAGAATTATTAGCGGAATTGCTAGCCATGTCCTCTAGACACTTGTAATAATGCATCAGCATCTATTTTGAGTGTTTGGTCACTTTTGATCATGCTTGTGTTAACGAAGAATGTCCAAAAAGGCTCGATAGTCGAAATTCATATGTGTGACAAAGATATGTATATCTTCGTGCGTCTTAGGTCATCTTTCCTATAGCTGAAGTTCCTATCTTGATAGTGATTTCAACGGCTTCAGAATAAATTTAACGACCCAATGTGCATATACTATAACTCATCACTATCAACATGGACGCTTTGAAACCTGTCCAATGCGAAAAGCCTAAGCTTTTGCAATATATATTGAATAGGCCTTTTCACCTTGGTCACTGCTGAAAGTACCTCTCCTTTTTTTCTTTCAGCAAAAAATGAGTAAAGGTTGATAACTTCAGGAAATGCATATTCTTGCCTTATTCAAAAAATAGCCTGATAATTCTTTATGATTATTGAGAATAGGTTTTAACAAATCCTTAATTGGAGACATTTGCTTTCCTAGTTTGGAAACAAGTATGAATCAACCACAAAAGAAAGAACAAAGAACAATAGAAAGCAAAAAGAAGATTAGGGATATGATCCATAAGCCTCTGACCAAAGATGATACCAACAACAAACGGAATAGTGATCTTCAAAGAGCTCTTGTTCTTCAAGGTGGCGGCGCACTAGCGAGCCTACGAAGTGGGAGTGTATGGTATGCTATACTTTTGGAGAAAAAAAGAAATTGAAAAGAAGAATGGTAGAAATGATGACCACATTTTCGATATAATATCCGGGACTTCTGGCGGGGCAATCAACGGCTGGATAGTTATAAATCATGTACTAGATAAAATAAATCAAGGTTACGGTGTAACCGACAGCTGGAAAGGATCGTTTAAGAAATTACTAGATTTTTGGGATAATACTTCTTCATCCCCTGATTTTACTAAATGGGGACCATACTCTATGGCATTAGAGGTAGAGAGTATACCTGGCTTTCCACCTTATGCTGTGTGCAAATGGACATCCGATAAAAAGACATGGATTTCAAGATGGAATAAGGAGTATGAAAAAACCACCAAATCAGTAGAAAAAGGCGAGGCTAAAAACTCTATGGCTACAGCAGAGGCTGCAAGACGTTATTATTGCTCAAAAGAATACTTGTATTCTGGTGCCGATAATGTATTTTTACCCCTTCCTAGAGAGTATGATAACAGATTTTTCGATGATATATTTCCTCCTTCAAATACCTGGTACCGATATAGCAACCAGCCTCTAAGAGCAAGTATAGAGAAGTTTTCAAGCTTGAAATCAATAGCAACGACTTATTGCAATAATAGTAATAGCACACAAGGTCAAGAAAAGAATGAAATAGTAGGGCCAAGGCTACTTGTCGTAGCAGTAGATGTAGAAAAAGGGCATGACGTAACTTTTGATAGTTACAAGAAAAAAGACCATACCAGAAAAACAGATTATCAGGAATATGATGAGGACATTAAAGAGCAGCGACCATCATCCCCTGTTACCTTAACATACAACAAAGGGATAACATTAGATCACGTGATGGCAAGTGCTTCTGTTCCTGTGAATTATGACTATGCTCTTGTGCCCATAGATCCTGGTGATCCTTCTAAAGGAAACAAAGAATTCTGGGATGGCGGCATTTTGAGCAACACCCCACTCAGAGAGCTAATACAGGCGCATGAAGACTATTGGAATGCAAAAAGAACTGAAAGAGCTGCTGGTAATAAAGGTAATAATGATAATAATAATGACAGCAATAATATTATTCCAAG
Source organism: uncultured Nitrososphaeraceae archaeon (assembly GCA_963786915.1). Lineage (GTDB taxonomy): Archaea > Thermoproteota > Nitrososphaeria > Nitrososphaerales > Nitrososphaeraceae > Nitrososphaera. Next base: position 967,586 of record CAWBAU010000001.1, on the reverse strand, counting down.
TCTTGAAGTATATATAGCAAACATATGGCCAAGTGAGTGGAAGGATGTACCTTTAGATCATGATGCTGTTAGGGACAGAAAGTATGATTTAACCTATAAAGATAAAACGCTGCAAGAAGAAAAAATAGCATATCTAATTCATGATTATATTGAACTTTCGAGGAAATTGATGGATCTGGCAAAAGAGAGAGGTTCGACGGAAACAGAGATAGATAATTACCTCAAGAATCATTTAAAAACGAAAAGCAGGCATAGAGACGGAACAAACAGAACCCACGAGGAATTGCTTCAAAACAAGGTGGAAATAACCAAGGTTGTACGAATTGAGCGCCATTATGACCCCGATGATATTTCATACAAATGGTGCGATTATTCTTGCGATACTGTATCGCGTATGATTGAACATGGAATGGCAGAAGCGTTAGAAGATATCATAGAGCGAGAAAAGAAACAAGATCCTCTTCATTTCAATATAAGCGACGAACTTGACAAATTCATTAATTTAGTTGATAGAGAGAAACAGGCTGAAGGGCTTACACAAAAACAAGCAAAAATTTTGGCAAAACCTGCTGCAGACTTATTAAAGGACGCTGCTGTAAATATCATTCGAGCACACAGCATTGCCTGAGAAAGAAATCAGATTCCGACGTATTGGCTGTAACAGTGTTACTCTTGTCAATCTATTTGCGCCCCGCCAAATATTGAACTCAATAAAAAATGGGATCACACCATTCTATGGGAAAAACTACACATCTGCCATAAGGTACACAGTTTGCGTAGATTAAATGCTAGATAGATAAAGGGAAAAAAGGCGGGCCCAGAGGGACTCGGCAGAAAAAACTTCAAAATTGAGACCCAGTGCAACTAGAAGGCTGGTTCTGTAGTTATAGAGGGACTATCAACCCTCATTCTGAGAGGGAAGTATTCCACCTTTCCATTCCCATATTCTGACAGTGGTCCCTTCTGGAGAGAATTCCACTTGAGCTATCCCTAACATATTGTTAAGGAACGCTAGCTGTCCGGTAGAGTTTGTATTAAAAAATACAACACTAGTTCCACTTCCCATTCCATCAGGATTTGTACGAGCAAGTGAGACAAAGGTAGCTGTTGCTCTTTCTTCTTGACCACCATCATCCTCAGTAATTATAAGGCCTTGGCCTTGATTAATAGAAAGCCCATTAGGTAGATTATTGACTGTGAAGTTGCCTCTCTCAGTTGAGTTTATGACAGCTCCTGTAGCAGTAGCGTTTGGAGGCATTAGCGTTACGCTGTACACATATGATATTACAGCGTTCGTTTCATTTATTGGGTTGTATGTTTCTTCTAGAGTCTTAGCCCTGTAAAACAGATTACCCAGAGTAATATTTGTATTGTTATTTCCGGTCACTATAGCTTCCTCCGTTGTTAGGTTTGTTGTATTCATTACATCAGTAGCACTTACTGTTTGAATTAATAATGCGGTAGTAGTCGCTACAGCAATTCCTGTTAGCGCTATTAGTGTTACACCCCTAGTTAGTCCTATAACATTTAGAGCCTTCATACCAATGGAGGTTTGACATATATTCTTTTTAATAGGTTCTACGTCATTTAACCTAATTTTCTAGTCTGTTATTAGATGAATAATAAAATTCAATCTATCGCGAATTACTGCTAAAGACATCTTCATAAATGCTAGCTGTCATAGACTAGGTCTAATTTTCTTACCATAAACTACCTACGGTAATGTTTAGCACTCGCAATTATGCAACTATAAGGGAAGACCCAGAGGGACTCGGCAGAAAAAACTTCAAAATTTGGACTCAATGAGGTAGCGTGGCAATAAAATGAAAGTTGATGCAGTAATTCGAAACTATCTGTACTAGTTATAGATTGCGGTTAGTGTAATTGCTAGTGATTAGACGCGTTAGCAATCACGCTTGGATTTACATCGGTCATCCCTCTTCATTCCGTGATTCTTGCACTCTTTTGAAGGGATTTAGAATATTTTTCTTCTCTCTAGTTTGTACAATATCAGCAATGAACAAAGAGCAAACAAAGAAAGGAGCCAGCATCGCAGGTGTTTGGTAAGCAGTTATTTCATAGATCCTAGCCACGTCGTTTTCAGCTTAATTAGGAAAAAATCCAAAAGAGGCGCAATGAAATGCAAGCGCATGACCATTATGAAGTATTCCCCTTGTTCTATGATACTGACATCTCATGAATCCACCAGCATCCACATTAGGCCGGAATCTAGATCAAGCTTACTCTTTGCCTGCAACAAAATTAGTCATCATCATGTTTCTAGGCAGCATCATAACTAGTAGTCGTGCCGTAAGATCTTCAATTTTACTCCTACTGGTCTAAAACACACTTCGTTCGCTGTTCGCACGCTTGGCGTTATCACTCATTTCTGATACTAGAGCAATGATATCTTTTGCAGGGTCGATCAAGATCTTTTTGCGCTCAGTTGACTGAATTTTGGTATCTATTAGTGCAACATATTCATTGTAACTGTCCATCAATTCTTCTCTAGTACTTCTATACAGCAATTGCTCGGCTGTCAGAAGTTCCCTTACCTCCTCTATCCACTCGTCGCCCTCTTCAACCGATAAAATGCCATCAGAAATCAAATCTTGTATGGCAAAGACAAGCTCCATTCTATCAATTGAAATTCTGGCATCAATCTCGCCTGTTTTGATCAGCCTTCTAATGTTAGAGGGCGTAAAGTCAGTGATCTTGCCAAATGTTGCGCCAGCGTTTTCAAGTCTGTCTATCCGCCATACCTTAGATATACGTGGCTTTCCGTACAAGAGATCGCTATATGTAGTAAACCTATATTCGCCGACCCTTGCTATGGTTTTTGCCTCTCTTCCCAGAATCTCGTCAACGCTCTTTGAAAGACCTTTTGATCTAGCGAGCTCGATAAGGTCATTAGCCATGTTCACAAAGTCTGTCATAACATACGCTACATATTCGTCGTAAGTAGTCCTGTCATGAAACAGAATGTCGCTCTCTCTGTCATCAATAAGATCCTTATCTTGTGGAATATCTTTTGGTGCCAAAGGATGTAGATTAACAATGTACACCTCAAGTTCGGGAGTCCGGAAAAGCGATTCCGTATTGCCTCCCCGGATCTTTCGTGAATATTCCATCCAATAATTTTTGTGAGCTATCAATAGTTCACGCAACGGTGTGTTGCTGAGGTAGCCACCATCCCATAATTGGCGCATGGTTCCAGTTACCCTATCTTCAATTTCAGGATGGTCCAAAGCGTATTTTCCTAGAGCACTTGCAAGCACTTGATCTGGCCCTATGCCATCGTAAAAAACAACATGTCTATTTTCCGAATTCCCGTATTCTGAATACCATCTACCGTTAGCCCTTCCTTCTTTTCCCTCTGCAATTTTGTTACGATTAATTGGAGCATCATGTTGCTTTTCGTAGCTATCAAAAACTACAGGTGTCGCATAATCTTGAATGTCGACACTTGTAAGAAGCAATCTTGGCTGCCCCTTTTCAAGACTTGTCTTTATTGGAAAATCTACAAACTTTGAAAGATATCTCCTCAACTGTCTATAATCATATCTCCACCACGGCAAGAAATCTGTAAACGGGTTGAGGAACTTGGAACCCCATTTCGGAACTGTTTCGTACATATTTGGTACTCCACGTGGAGTAAAGGCAAACTCGAAAATTGACCAGAACGTTCTAGCACCTTCTGCATCAGCTATGCCAGAATCGACTGCATGCATGTAGTCCCACGAGCTGCGGAAAAATGAGTTCTTCTCAAATAGATCATCTGCAATAGTAGGGCACATAAGTCCTTCCCAGAATTCCAAAAGTTTTTCAGCAGAGCCTTCCCAGCTGTTTTTATTCTTCATATAGTGCCCTACTAGAACCGCAGAATTTATGGCTCCTATTGAAGTACCTGCAATAATATCAAATAGCGCGCCATCTATTTCCTCTTCTCGGCTGACTTTTCTATAGATCTGTTGGTAGGTGCCGACTTCATAGGCGCCCAGTGCGCCTCCTCCTTGGAAGACTAGTGCCCTTTGACAGTTCAGCCTACGTTCTGACAATTACGCTCACACCGCACCTGCTTTCCATGGAAGCATGTCACGTGCAAGACAAGCATTTTCTCTCATGGCATTATCTCGAGGGATTAGAAAGATAAGCATTTTGAAAAAGGTTTCCAAAATATGGTGGAGTATGCAAGTACACTGAGATACCCCGATTGACTAGGGAACAAGAGACTCTATCGGCCCAGGGCATACAGCTTCATTAACTCGTGGTTAATCCTATATCTTCTTGTTATCACATTAGTAGAAGCTGGGCATCATCTATTGATAATATTGAAACAAAGGCGGGCCCAGAGGGACTCGGCAGAAAAAACTCTGAAATTCGGACTCGATAAATCAGGATAGCACAAAATCAAATTACAGCCAAGCTGAATTATATCCTGGTATTATGTATAGATTGCTAATTGATCCTAGGAAGCTCGAGGTCATAGTGCATCTAAAATCATATTCGAACTTTGACTGGATCTCTTTGCTCCTTCCAACAGTCATTGGTAAAGAAGGAAGTTAAAATCTAGCAATAAAATATTTTCCTCAGAATGCAAAATTCGGGTTCAGTTCATTCGGGTGCTATCTCTTCCATCAAATAGCATATCGTTGACGTTATATTGCGGTAATGGCACAATATTCTCCTGGAAATGACGGCATATGTAGTCTTTTTCCGCATTGGCGATGCCAATAGTGAACTCGCTAGGAGCATCTGGCTACCCTGCGCTGCAGACATTCCTATCTCATATATTGGATAGAAAGAACCGATCCTTCTTTTACTTTCTAGCAAGAAGATCTTCTTTATCTTACTAGCTGCAGCATCTGTCGAGATGCTAGAGGAAATTTTCTAAAGAGAGGTGGTAAGTCTCCTCATTTAGAAACCCTTTTTTTTAGAATATTGTGGTATTAAAGAGATCCTATCTCACTCTTCATTATTTTTTATGGTAAACCCGCAATTCGGCCTACATGATCAAAACTGAGCCCCGAGAATTAGAGAGAAAAGCCTTCAAAGAGGCGATTCGATATGCTGCGTTCACGTGTCATGTCGGACTAGTAAATCATCTATTCGAGAAGCAAGTCATACCGTATTTCGATCGTACGCTTAACTGTTCCTAATTCATAAGACTTTACGAACCTCAGGGCTCAAATACTAATTTCCTCAGAAAATAAATTGATTTTTTCCTATTTGAAAAATGATAGAGGGGTTAATGGTGAATGTCATTTTTCAATTTCTTGTTTCGACATATTTTTTAAAATTGTTCGAAATGGCTTGCCAACCGTCACGTTGCATTTCAATAGGATTGGTACTTTCTGCTTCAAACGTTGTAGCTATTTTGGTTCTTGTATTATCGTCTTTGGTGAACATAACTTGTACTTTTCTTCCGTCTGAAATAGAATATACAATCAATTCGTTTGTTTTTACTTGCTCATAAGTTCCATCAAAGTCAAATCCAGAACTACCATCTTTTGCTTCCATTCTGTAAAGGAATTTACCTCCAACTTTCAAATCATTTTCAGCCCTTGGAGTGTGCCAATCATTCGAAGCATTGTTCCATTTCATGACATGCTCTGGTTCTGTGTAGAGTTTCCAAACTTGCTCTAGAGGCGCATTGATGACTGCTTGAACTGTGATTGTTTTTTTCTCGTCCATTTACTGACTATATTGGTAAGTTTATAAAAATCTTCTATTAGAGGGATGTGAAGGTGCTGTGAAGTTATCAGGTGATGACAACTTTTTTGGCATAAATTCTTTGGGCTCTGTTAGCTTGGTAGGAGATGACTTAAATTTCATTAGTTATCACCTGCTTGCGGTAAGTTACTAAACCTACCACCAGGAAATGGTTGGAAAGTCTCTTTTTTTATTTCAATAATGCGTTTACAACATTTAAAAGATATTCTTCAGAGTTATAACTGCATGAATCAAAAATGCGAACACTTCAAAGATGTGGATGAAGAAATTACTTCTCCAAATACAAAAGGCTGCGAAGAATGTGAGAAAGAGAAATCGGATTGGGTTGCATTACGCATGTGCCTTGTATGTGGGCATGTTGGCTGTTGTGATTCTTCTATTGGTCTTCATGCAAGAAAACATTTTGAAAATACAGGGCATCCTGTGATGATTGCATTGCCGAATAAACCATGGAGATGGTGTTATGAACATAAACAATACTATTAGCTTAGGTAAGTAATTCACATAATGCGTATTAGTTACGCATTGCATCTGGTATGGGAAGAAAAGTCATATTAGCTAGATCGATTTGATAATGGCATTGGGTCCAATTTTTGAACTTTTTTTTATTTTTAGCGGGCCCATTTGGTCTTGGTGCAAGCATTTGGACTCAAAATCTAGAGAAAGCAGAGAATTTTCATCAATAGTCCAAGCGAAATGGTACGGTAAATAATGTCCTGACATCTGACTCTCGTGTTCCATTTGGCGGCATGAAAAAAAAAGGGCATTTGGCAGAGAACTATCAAGATACGGCATGCTTGAATTTCTGAATATCAAATCGGTCAGATTCTATGATCAATTGGTTCACGCTCAATATGTGGAGTAAGCAAAAGTTTCGTCCTTAGTTTGGTTAAACTACACAAATGTAAAATAGTCATAACGATAACCTCTAGAAAATTCGAACGTCATGTTATTATTATCCATGGTTGCCGTTGAAGTTCCGCTCTGGCAAATATGAGGGGAACTGTCTATCTGATGGCGATCTCATTTTGAATATAAGAAGTAGATTAGAAGCGAGCCACTATGTCGTGTTACTTTCATTTAAGAGAAGCCATGTCGATGGAAAAGCGATACTTCACATCTGACCTTAACATTCTCTCATAAGCTTCGTTCACCTTCTGAATAGGAATGACTTCAACATCGGCAGTGATATTATGCTTCCCACAAAAGTCGAGCATTTCCTGAGTCTCTGTGATGCCTCCGATTGGAGAGCCAGAGAGACTGCGACGCCCATATATAAGACCAAAGGCAGAGACCGCAAGAGGTTTGGGGGGTGCGCCGACAAGCGTGATGTTGCCGTCGCGGCGGAGGAGCTGGATGTATGCGTTGAGGTCATGCTCAGCGGACACGGTATCCAAGATGAAGTCAAAGCTGCCAGTGTGCTTTTTCATCTCCTCGGCATTACGGGAAACGACGACCTCGTCCGACCCTAGGCGAAGTGCATCTTCCTTCTTGTTAGGCAAAGTGGTAAACACCACGACGTGCGCTCCAAGCGCATGAGCAAACTTGACTGCCATATGGCCCAGCCCGCCGAGACCTACTACGCCAACCTTCTTGCCCTTGGTGACTCCCCAGTGCCGTAGAGGGGAATATGTTGTAATTCCGGCGCACAAGAGAGGCGCAGCTCCGGCTGGATTGAGTTTGGAAGGAACATGGAGGACAAAGTCTTCTTTGACGACAATGCTGTCAGAGTATCCACCATAGGTGACGCCTCCAAGATGCTTGTCAGGGGAATTGTAAGTATAGATCACATTCGGACAGAATTGCTCAAGACCGGCTTGACAATCATCGCAATTTCTGTCAGAGTCAACCATGCAGCCTACCGCAGCAAGATCGCCGGGCTTGAACTTGATGACTGCTGAGCCTACTTTCGTGACGCGTCCAACGATCTCATGTCCTGGGACGCACGGGTAAACGGTGCCGCCCACTCGCTTCGGACTGTATGGAGATCAGAGTGGCAGATACCGCAAAAGAGGATCTCGAGCTGAATGTCGTCATCGTCTGGCTCGCGCCGCAGAATCGTGGCTGGAGCAAGGGAAGAAGTAGAACTGCCAGAGGAATAAGCCTTCGCTTTATACTGCCCAAGAGATTCCGCACTAAGTTGTGTCGTTGACATAGCAGCCTTTGGGCGATTATTGTATAAAGGCATTTAGAGAAAGAAGCTTGCCGCATTTCAATCAGGCTTTTCAGGTCAAAATAAGCCCATCATAGTCTGTGTTAAGGATATTATTATCTCTGATAAATTGATAATCTCGGCTAATGGTGCTTTTGTCCACTTGCAGGATCTCTGCTACTTCGTTCAGAGTTTTGCCTGTGGACTAACTGAATGAGTTGTAATCGATGCCAGTCTATTGATACCCACTTTACTCGCAGCGTTTTATTTTGTGCACGACGCCTCGTCAAATGTGCGTCAACCGTCGCTCGATCTAGTATTGAATTTCATGAACAAAGAATTAAAGAAATCGCTTATTCCAAAGAGGTTTACTATTGATGATTATTTATCACATTGAGAGTATTTGAACTACATGTAATTAGTGAGCCTAAGGGACGTGATACCTTTAGTTCTTCCAAAAGGGTTCCACAAATATGAGGTGAAGACCGGCTCTAAATATTTGGATGCACTGGGTCCTTTTTTGAACGTTTTTTTATTTTTAGCGGGCCCAGAGGGACTCGGCAAAAAAACATTCAAAAATGAGACTCGATGCAACTAAAACCCGGCCTCTGGAGGATTTGGTCCCCGCATGTAATAGGTTTCGGTTGCTAGATTCCTCTGAGAACACATTTAACTTATCAAAGGAAGCCACTATTCTAAAATCACACTATATTCATTATATCCACATACATGCATGGTAGTAATAACAACTCCTGACTATCTCCAGATTGTCACTGCTCCTATATACGCAGCAGCATTATTCTATACTATCTTGACATTTCGTCGTTCGAAAAGGCTAAATCAGCTTACAATAACAAATGAGATTTTCTTAGAACTACGAAACCTGGATAGAGAACTCGCTAAAATACCTCCAGAAGCTCAATATGATGATGCTAGAAGTCAAACTTACTCTCGTATATTTACGACTTTAGACTACCTTTCATTTCTAATCAATCAAAAAGTGGTTGACGATAGGAGGTTGATGGACTATATGAAAGCTGACATAATCAGATATTACGAAGATGCATTCCTAAAACACGCTTCAATAGACGAAAGAGATTCGAACTCCTATCAACAATTTAAAAAGCTTTACCTCAAAGTCAAGAAGTAACATTAGCTGGCCTTTTTTATTTGCATCTTAAGCAGTCCCTAGGCTACAATGCAAGGACTATAATAAAGAGAAGATTAAGACTATGTCTGCTTCTTAATCAACAGTAGCGGTGCTTCCAAACTTTCTTATCAAGTTTACTATTTAGGAACTTAGGTTGAGTTAACTATGATTTTGTAACAGTTCGTTATTCTTAAAAAGTTCTTGTCCATGAAAAGCCTTCATATTAGAACTCTCTCAGTTTAGATGACAGTTGATCCTCGAGATACCTTCTGTCCTTTAGTGCCTTCATTTGCAATAAGGAAAAGTCATTATTAGTGAGGTTGCTTTGCCAAAACCATTGGGTCCATTTTTTGGACGATTTTTTATTTTAGGCGGGCCCAGGGGGACTCGGCAGAAAAAAATTCAAAATTTAGACCCAGCAGTCACACATGCACTCGGTTTATCAAGGCGCAGAATTGTTCGACAGATATGCGTTTGTCATACTATTTTGTATATGTGGGTCTATTAAGTAGAGCGACTACCATCATACCGGGACATGAAAGTCTATCAAATTTCTGCCATTACACTCAAAGTAAAGGATATGGAAAAATCATGCTCTCTATATTCAAAGATCCCCGGTTTTAGGCTGACATATGGGGGAAAGCCTTCTGATTCTTTTACGACATTTGAAATAGGCGAAGAAAGTAAGACAACGTATCTTAATTTAGAACGGATACAAGATGATGAAGGCAGCTCTGATTTCCCCATGAAACCTAACGTAGGAAAAGCCAGAGATAGAGAAGATTTTGGGAGGATAATATTTCATACTGAAAACGTGGATACACTTTATTCATACATGAAACAGGATGAACATATCTCAAGATCTGTTGCGTTTGAAAACGAGCCCACCAATGCTCCATGGGGGGAGAGGTTCTTTCATATTCGCGAACCAAATGGCTATCAATTATCATTTGCACAGCCATTGTAGTAAATGGAACAGATAATTTTCTAGTCGTTGTTATGTTCTACTTTCTGGGCGATCAGCTTGTGTGATGCGAAGTGATAATTAACGCTTGTTCGATATTGTATGAAGAAGACTTGATGAACCAAAGTATCTTCACCGTCTCCGCTATCTTTTCGAAGGTAATGAATTAGGGTATGAAATTCAATTAAGTCATCTGGAACATAACTATTTAATGACTTCTTCTATGTCATCCCCTTCAATTCCTTACGCGTATGCACGAGAGATTTGCAACATAGTAATAGAGCTTGATAAATCGATCAGATTTGCAGGCATAGCCAACAACATGGGAACGCTGATTGCCTACAAAATACGAGAAGGGCTTGTTCCCCTGCTAAATGAAGAAGAGCTTGAGAACAGTATGATGAAAACCGTCCTTCGCATGAAAACAAGGGAAGACTATGAATCAAAGTTAGGAGAGGTGATTTACACTTTTGCACTGTACAAGAGGGTAAAAAGGGCCAGCATTCCGCTAGACCATCTAGATTTTTCGGTTCTAACCGTATCATTTGACATGGCAGCTGACCATGATTGCATAATCTTAGACAAGATCCTGCCAGTCCTAAAACAGGGGAAATTGACTGAAGCATGACACGATAGAGAATTGCTTTTACAGACATCGGGGCTCTATTTTAACCTCTTTCACATTCTTTTCTGCTGGTGAGCATGAAGAATTTGCACCAGTGTATATGCTTGCTGCATATGCTGCTTTATAATATCAGCAGTCCGCAATAATGCGATCAGCAGATTGCAATCAAAGACGTTCAGTTACATCTTCTTACTGAATTGTTATCAGCTGATCCCTCTATGCATTTTTAATAAAACAGGGGCCCAGAGGGTTCCAATAGAAAAATCTACAAAAAAGAGACCCAACGCGACTACAAGAGGGATTCGTGGGGGATTAGAACTTCCCACGTAGACGGATTCTATCCGATCAGCCTTAAAGGTTCATGTATTAATTGTTGGGGTCATACTGAAACATTCATCATCTCTATCAGCTATTTAGTATCCTCTGTCTTCCCCTGAACAGCTCGTATCGTTCTTTCAATTGATTATGATGTTGTTGTCGGTGCGTCTTCAAAACGTCACTTATCTGATTATAGAAATCAAGAAACCTACGACCTTTTTCAGTAGTCTTGAACGTATGAGAATCTAAGTCATAGCGCAGCATGTCGTTATCAGTTAGAACCGTCAGGGTACTCTTTCAATACGGCATAACTAAGAAATGCATTGTACATTATCTTGTACTTTGTAAAACCATCGCTACCGCTCCCACTTACAATCTCTAGTATCCGGATGACTATTTCGGTTCTGCTTCTATGAGGCCTATGCATTGTTCTACTACTACGATGATTAACCGTGACGTTAATGGCATTATGGAACCATGTTAATGCATGCAGTATACCTATCTGTGGCGTAGTAATAGGATTCTTGACGCAAATAATGAGCAGATTAAGGCCTCTATCTGGTCTGCTGCTACATAAAGATCTTAATTTCAGGAAGGGGTTCTGTTGCAATCTCATTTCTTCAAGTTACCAGTGCACAGGTTCCCACGGTTCACGAAATGCCTGCTAGCGGCAACCTTTTTTCATGTTCAAGATTGATGTGACTAGAAAGCTCACTCTGGCTTTGAAAGCGACGATGGCATATGCTGCATTCAAATGATCCGCCCAAGTTCTCATTTGTTCCTGTTGTTGCTATGGACGATGACATCATCATCATGAACGATACTATGGTCTGCAACTCTTTAAGGGTGGCTTAACAAAGTTAATGATATAGCACAAATCCAATTTTTATATGATGAATCAGTATATTATGAGATATATGTTGGACCAAGTGGATAACAGTGAAAACGAGTCTGAATAGCATCATCAGTTATTCCAAGGCTCTCCACCTCAAGACCCAAAAGCACACTCAAACTAGCAAAGGAGACCTATAGTGGAGATAAGTGTTTGGCAGCGGAGATTATGCATCCCGCTTTTTGATGGCATCCCCCATGGTCCAATAAGGGGATTTCAATCAACAATATATTGAGAAAGGATTGAAATGATCAAGTTGAATTTATTGGTATAAGTTCTACAATCAATCCTTGACTCCATTTGTATTTTGAATCCATTAATTTCGAAACTTTTGTAGCCAATGCAGGCTCTTTTTCTTGATCAACTATTCGTGCATTGCCTTTGAATATCCTATCATTTATCCTGAATGAAACTGTCGCATTATGCTTAATATTCTGAACCCAATGCGCACCTTTGAGCCGCTCAGATATTATGTAATATCTTTTATTATGCTCTACGAACCATATCTCTATTATGTGTTCTTTGCCTGACTTCCATCCATGGGTGGTCAAATATAGGAACTGAGGTTGTTGACTCTGATTTTGTAACACCTCGCTATCTGATTCACGGCGCCTTGTTGAAGATTTCGCCTTATTTAGCTTGAGATATCTTCATGCAGTCATTTCCTTCTTCAACCAAGAATTCCCTTTTAGATATTTGTTGAACCATTCAACTGTCTTGCTAACAGCAGGATCAACATATTTTTCGACATCATAGAGATCAATGTGATTAGGAGCATCTACCCACATGATTTCTTTTGGTTCGCTTGCTTTGTCGTATGCTTCCTGCGCAAATTTTGGTAGGCAGTATTTGTCGTTTTTTCCGTGGATGATTAGTAGTGGAGTGGGTGCAACATGATGGGCATGAGGAACCGCGTTAAATGACATCAAATTTTCAATGGACTCAGTGGTATAGCGGTTGACCCATCCAGGGCTCCATGAACGTGAAGTTCCATAATATTCAAAAGGTTCATCCCCCGTCATTGCAGCAGGCTTGCCTTCTGTTGCTACTGCCGGAATGTACTGTACTTCACCAGTATCGTAGTGTTTTTGCCTAGAAGCATTCAGATCTTGAAGTCGTTTAACAAGTGCTTCTTTGCCCATCATTTCTAGGAAGGTATCCCCAAGATTAAGACCTGCTGCTATAATTGATACTGCCCTTATTCTTCTGTCCCAAGCTGCCAATTGGAGTGCATATCCTCCTCCCATCGATATACCGCAGGCTCCTATCTTCGACCCCTCCACTTCGGGAAGAGAGGCCAGAAAACTTGTTGCATTTCTAAGATCCTCAATTTTCTTACCAGGGTCTTCATGCTCCCTTGGAGTCCCTTCACTTTCTCCAAAATTTTGATGGTCAAAGGCTAAAGTAACAAAACTGGCTTTGGCAAGACGTTCAGCCCACAGGCCGGCAACCTGTTCTTTTACTCCTGTCATCGGACCGGCCACTACAACTGCGGGCAATCTATCGCTTTCCTTGAAATTATCAGGTCTAAACAGGTTGCCAACTAATTTGTATCCTTCACTCAAGAACTCGACCTTCTTCATTCGATCTTGATGCATATCCATAGAGGCATTAGTCAAGAATATAAGATGAAAAGTGATGAACATGATACTAGGTGATGAACTGGAAACTTGATGCCAGATGAACAAAAAATTATGTATAGCACTGAAGGCATGAAAGCTTGTCCTGTTGATACCACATCCAAGATAATTGGAAAAAAGTATACCGTTTTACTGATACGCAACATGTTAAGCAATCATAAAAGATTCAACCAGTTCCTGGAATCCATAGAAGGAATGAACCAAAAGATACTTTCTACAAGACTAAAGGAGATGGAAAGGGATGGACTGATCACTAGGAAAGTCTATGACGAAATGCCGTTGAGAGTAGAGTATTTTCTTACAGAAAAAGGGCGGGCGACTAAACCAGTCCTAGATCAGATGGCTTCTTTTTCTCTTCAATACTGCTCTAAAGACTTATTTGAAGATGGAAAGCCCCGGTCCTTGCAAGATGTCGTACACTAATCGCTAGATCAAATTCTTGTTGAAGGCGACAAGGTCTTTGTATTGTTAACCTCTTCAACAATGAACAGGCAAACAGGCAAACGAATCACCATAACATCTGCTAACGCATAAGGATTGTTAATGGCAAGTTTGTATAACATTAGGATGCAGTAGAAACTTCAACGTTCCTAAATTGAAGAGATTTCTTGATTTATTTGATTGATAGTGCCGAGGACTTGTTGTCGTCATATTAAAAATTTCTTTACCCTCTTTACCACTACACGAATTCAATATTGAGTCCACTTTTTGAACGTTTTTTTATTTTAGGCGGGCCCAGAGGGACTGGGCAGAAAAAACTTCAAAAGACGAACTCAATGATGCAACTAACAGAATGAAAACTAGGGTTCGGTTATTTTATGCGTATCCACATTAGTTATAGATTGCATTGGTTCGGGGGGTATTGGAATGCATAGCTAATGCTCAATCCTACATTCCATCGGCTATTTAGACAGGACAAGGATCAGAGTTTTGTACAAGTATAGGCCCAAGAAGAACACATATGGTGATCATGTCACGAGCTTCTGTCTTTTTGAACTGCGATATTGGTATAGAGGGCTATAATAGAGGAAATGCGAGACATCACTTGCGTCTCTCAAACCATGGAGTTGCAGAGCTTGTGAGATGGATTTTGGCAAACATGTTGTAATAAGAATCTAATTTGCTATTTGAGGGGTCGCTGAAGCATATTCTTGCGGAGGTCATCAATATTTTTCCTCAAAGGAACATCGCTTTCATGTCCAGGGTGGGACCTTATGTGGCTCCAGTATTCTGAATTTGTGATCGCTTCTTTGCAGAGAGGGCAATTTGCATGACCACACTTGTGGTAACCTGCAAAATTGGGGTGTATTATCAGGTGGCATGTGGTACATTTTTCCAACAATTGTCATTCTATATACATGATACACGCATTATTACTTATTGGATAAGGCGACTTGGGGGTCAGAAAAGCGATTTGTTTTCAATGTACATTTTATCTTTGTATTCAAAGAATTTGATTTCCACTTTTTCCCCGGCATCCTCTCTCCTAATGGCATTTTTTCCTGTTAGAGTCAAAGGTCGGTACCCATATGAAGACGAATAGTATGCGCCTTGAAGCTGTGGGTATGCCCTGCTAACATCATCAATTATTTCCAAGAATCTTGACAAGGACTTGCTATCCGATCCCTGCTGTTTTGTGTTTTTGTTTTGCATCCCAACTGCTATCAGATCACTGGTACGGCGACCATAGACGCACACATCGAAAGTGTATTCAGAGCTGGATTTGCCGCTGATTTTTCCGTCGATCACAAATTTGTGCTTCATTGGGCTGTACCGCGAAGAGAGAAATACTGTGAATCTGAAACTTGAAAGGGACTCATGACATTCAAGAAATATCTGCTGTAGCAGGATAATTGCCCTGTCGTTTAATTTTGCAAGCAACAGAGACAGCTTGGGTTTTAGTGCCAGTTCTTTTCTGGTACTGCGGGTCTCGATGGCGCATTCACATTGTTCTGCTACCATCTGTAAAATCTGAAGTGGGATGTTATAATTGGCAAGGCGGGCCTCTACATCTTGACGTTGTTTCTCAGTTAACATATCTTCAATGGCAGACAAAACAAAACCTGCATTGTTAGAGGTAAAAAGTGGTTATTAAACCCAACCCATCTGTAAAGCTGGTATGTGGGCATGTTTAATGCTAACAGACTGACAGATTGCATATGCAATCATGACTATAAATGAAGGTTCTTTTGTAGTCATGGTTGGCACAGACATCACCAAATATGCGGATGAATTGAAGCTGGACTCTTATCGTTAGAAAAAGGCGGGCCCAGAGGGACTCGCAAAAAAACTTCAGAATTCGGGCCCAATGGGAGTCGGTAATACGAGATCAAAATCAGATGCAGTTTTCTTGAATATATCCTTAGTAGTTAAAGAATGCTAGGGTGTACTCCAACATAAACAGAATAATGGATGGAGTGACTTATTGTACACAATGGGTCCAGACTCATACATGAAATAGCTACTTTTAAAATATTCTTTTTACTTCACCCGAATATAGAGAATATGAATTCAGATATCGTCTTCGAACTACGAGGCTGCATTCTAACAATCTGGAATGATGCTACAAAGCAGGATATGACCACTCGTATGGATAAAAACTCGCTTATTCATGAGATTATTAAACCGAAAGGAGGACATTACCGCATCGGGTTTAATGGTATAAAGGCCATGAAAGACGCGCTAGAGATACTTTCCGAAGATCCATATTTGAGCCACCATTATTCTCAACGCTATTTGAATAAGGAAATTCAAGATATCGTGTTATCATTATTACATATCCCTCATCAAGAAATAGCAGAAAAGGCCCAATCCTCGCTTCAACAGTGGATACAGAAGTTGCGATCCAAGACCGAGGTGGAATGGAGAATAGTTGCTCCTATTACTAATTTGATACTTACTATGGATTTGATTGAAGTTGGGAGGGTCACATTTCTGAAAGTAGCTCCATTGCGAGCTAACACAGTCATTAAGGGGATTAACGAAACCAACAAAAGAATCGCATGCAAACAAGTTGAAGAATACATAGTTTCATTAACAAATCAAACGCTTTGTAATCATGTTCTTGCAGTAGTAAAACTAAATGCTGTGGATGCAAGGATGGCGAGAGAAGTTGGCGCCAAGTTCATAGTACACAGTCTAAACGTGATTCGGCTCTTTGGCTTTGGCGTGATGAGCCGTAATCCCCTCGATTACAAGATGTATATAGGAATCGATGGGACTGTCTTTTCATGCAAACCCTTGGTTATTGCTTTCAATCAGTCATATAGTAATAACATGTCATTCAATACTGCAGGTGCATTACACCCCTATGAATTCAATGACGAATCGATTCAAAGAATGAATCAGCTTTCATTCCAATCTTTAAACTTGATGTTAAAGAAAGAACAGAAAAATGAATTTGAAAAATTGCTCGATACATCTATTGATTTCTTCGGCACAGGCATGAATGACGATGATTTAGTTGATTCATATATTGATTTTATAATTTCGCTAGAGTCTCTAGTGTTGAAAGAACGTGAGCCATCAAAAGGCTTGTTAGCTGAACGAGTATCACTAATCATAGGTGAAGACAGTGATAAACGGATAGAAATATTCGACTATATGGAGATGCTCTATCAGTTGAGATCAGATATAGTTCACAGAGGTTCTAAGGACATAACGAAAGAAAATGTAAAGATGATCGCATTCTTTGCTTTTAGTACAATAATAACACTAACTAGTCATGTTCAAAAGATAAGCAGAATTGATGATCTCATAGATGTCTGCAATAAATTGAAGTTCAGTGGGCCTTCATTTGGTAAGTGAGGATGTTGTCTCATTCACCTAATCTTGGCTAAGTTATATAATATCGAACTCTTTTTCATTTCACTACATTTATTCGGGGTACGTCTCTTGGTACATCTGTGGTAAGAGAACAGCACAGTGCAACTGATTCATTCCGTTAGCTGACGCTAGAAGCTAATCTAGTAATTTGCGAAATAATATTGGCATGGTTTGCCTGTGGTTCTGTGGTCACGTATACAAGATGCCTGTCGCCCAAAGGCATTGTAATGCGTTTGATTTTTTAGTACTCTGCAAGCACATATTTGCCCCTTCCTATCTTCGGAAAAAGCTGGCTTCTTGACTTCCAAGCACTCACTGCCATTTCAAGTGACTTTCTACTCTCGTCTGGCGTAAGCATGTTGGTGACGCCAGGTCGATGATCGGAGTGCATTATCTTACCATCAGTGTCACATATGGTGACCATCCGAATATTTCCGTCTGAGCTCATAATGTCTTGGTATAGTTTTAGATAGTTCATTAACAGTCTACCAATAGTATGAGACCTAGTTAAACTTAAATTTTTGGGATCTTCGGGTTATCGAACCAGTCAGCCTAGTCATCCTTGGATTGTTATTAATACAAAAGGAGGGCCCAGAGGATTCTGGCATAAAAAACTTCAGTCATTTTCTAAGTATCAGTATTAGTTATGGATAACTATTGGCAGGGGGGTGCGTTACCGTGGTTTACATCTATCTGAATCATGCCAAGTGTGAGTTTCAAAATCGGGATTCGTCTACCTGCTTTAAAAGCCTTCATGACTATAAAGTTGTGATCGGAATTGTCAATCCTTAAAGGAATCAAATTCGAAGAAACACCCATGCTTGCAGTTATAGTTAGTGGATTGCTTGCATTAGCGAGCACTTTCATCGGTTGGAGCGGTATTTGCAGTACCCAGTCCAAATGGTCCAGGCCAGCCGCAAGTTGAATGCGGTGAAGACGGACTCGGCGATGGACCACATGGATTTAGTACTTCCGGGTTTGGTAATGCAGAAACGAAGTATGCAGGAAGTGACGGAACGCCTTCACTTGAACATGCAACTAGCGACAAGGCAATTTCCCAATACGATGTTGCATGCCTTCAGTTGACTGGTAATTAGAGTCTGAACATCTTCTTTTTTCTATATTTTTTGGATCAAGTATAAGGAACACATTTCTGCGGAGCTACTGGATGCGGTAGACTTCCTCCTTTACAGACCGTTAAGCATGTCATCTCAGGAACGGGCAATATTAACATGGTCACGAATACACCAAGAGGATGTCATACCTGCAATATCTGTCACTATGGTTATTTTAAAAGAGGCGGGCCCAGAGGGTTCCAGTAGAAAAACCTTCAAAAAATAGACCCAATGCAACTACAAGTTTATGTAATGGATTTGGTGTTGTCATGGTAGGAGTTCGGTGTAGAGAGAAGAAGTTCAAAGCCCCTAGCATCGGTCTAGGGTTCATCATTCATCTGATCGACTATCTCCACTACCTCTACACCTTTGCCAGTTTTAGCATCAATTCTGCTCCCTTTGATGGGAGATACTTGCTTTGTAGTAGAGGTAGTACCTCCGCTTTCTTGAGGAGCATCTCCATCGTCTGATAATGTACGTTCACTGACTTTACCTTTATTTCGAATTTGATTCTTTCCAGGTAAAAGAAAGTGGAGGTATTATTATTATCTTCTTTAACTTTACAATAGGGATCCACGTCGCAAATACGCAACCTAGATACGGCCACAGAACAATCCCGTTATGAACAAGTCCCATGAAAGCCGCATAAGGGCAGTCCGTTCCGCGCCCAGAAATTCGACCCATCTGGAGCGCCTTCTCAGGGTGAAAAGTCGCGCGTTGGAAAGGGCGGAGACACATCAAGACGAGGACAGATGCATGACCGAGCTGTCCGTGCTGCGGTACATCCTGAAAATCCTGCGGCGGCTGGAAGCTGGCGAGTCTATGGATGAAAGGATGATACTGAACAATCTCGCTTTATGGTCGGTGCGGCGGACGTTACTTCATCCAGCTTACTGGCCGCATCGTTCTGAAGTAGCGCAACCCTTGTTCAGTAAACTGGAATTCATCTTCTTTTTGGCATGGTTCGAGGTATCCCTTCACCACTAAATGTTCTGTGATCAGCCTTGAATAGCCAAGCTTATCTGCGATTGCATTGAATTTTAGCGCCTTGAACACCCTGACAGCATTGATACATTTTCTTTCGTTACCTTGGCCCAATTGCTTATGCATCATCTGAATGAAGAACTCTGACATGACTTTAGCATCCCAATCCTGATCGTTTACGCTAACGTTAATCGACACTGATCAAGTCACTAGCTCATGGTACTTTAAGGTTTGAAGGGTGAGGGGACTGCCTCAAGTTTAATAGCGCTATACACCACGCTCACTTAATTGCAGCTACAATCTAGGCCATTACAAGACTCGCACTCGGTCCACGGAGCGTTACTCGAATACTTGATAATGCTGGATGCCGTCACATTGTTTAGGAGCAGTAGGCTTGGGAACATTATGTCTTCTCTGTAGTAGTCTACGTCAGAATACTTGCCTGAAGCCTGCTTTGGTCTCTAGATAATAATGTCCTTATCATCATAATTTGGCATGCCACGGTTTGGATCCTTGGAAAGGTGCTGTAGATAGTAGCAATATTTGAGTTTAACAAAAGCTTCCTGCCATTTATCAGTCAACAAATAACCTCCCAAGCACATTTCAGGGGATGCAATCAAGTCAACGCTTTGGTCTTGTCTTCAACAACTTGTCCCGGGATAGCTGCTCGAAAACAAGAAACACTATCAGTGCAATTATCGCAAAGTTGATTATGTTTGCAATAAAGTCGCAATATCTATAATGAAAAGAGGAAAGCAATCAATCATAGCAGTCTCATAAAATCCCTGTAACAAATTGATAGTTACAGGCGAGCGACCGACTTTTGACGGCCATAAAAATAAGCTGCAGCTATCCTAGAATAGACAGAACCGGAGAGCTATGTAAGTACGCCAGGTTTCAAGGAGTGACGGATGATGGTGACTATTCCTCGTCTTCTTCGTCTTCCTCTTCGTCCTTATTTTGATCCTCAATCTCATGGGATTCGTCCTTCATTTCTTCTTTTTAGGGCTTCATTGTTGTAGCTCGTTGTAATTATTATCAAACGCGCCCTCATAAATATTGGAAGGGGTAATGAAAAATTATTCGTTCAGTAATAGTAGTATGATAGTATCTAACCTAATCCAAGAATCTGATTCTCAATGATTTTATTTTCTTACGACCAGAGTAACTTGGTATCGATTCTATCACAAAGTGAAATACGAATTTCCCCTTTATCCTGCCTTCACGCTCAAATATCACGATGGCAGTAATGGTGTCTTCTTTATTGTCTTCAAACCTGATGGTCTTTTCCAGTCCTTCATTTGCCATGATTGATACTTTGAGGAAGTTTTCAATAGCTATCTTGTTTTGGAGACCTCCATGAATATTGCTAAAAGGCTCGTGAACAACTGCATCATCTGAAAATAGTTTCAATAGGCCCCACACATCATTTTTGGAGATTAACTTGAAATATTCATTAACTATCTGTTGATTTGGTAGTATTGACATGACGTTACCCGTTTGCCTAGCTGACTTTTTTAGTGTCATGTGGTTAAATCGTCGTAAGAGATAGATAACTGCGACGACTGCACTGCAGTGCACAGGATTCTGACAGTATAAGTAGCACATCATATCATTATTCAATAATGAAACACAAATCACAACTGAGCCATCATCCTACCCTAGATAGCGAAGAAGTCAAGAAGTCAGACCTGGACGAACAGCCAAGACCGACAAGAAAGCTAGGGAGCACTGCAATTCCATCGATAGATTCATCTACAACATCTCAGCTTCATAGAAGGATAAAAGGCAGAACTAGAAAAGGGTAAAAGCATCATTTTTTATTATCAAATGCGGAGATGTCAAACAGCACAAAAATCCGCGTATTGTCCCAGACCGGATAGCAAGCCGCATGAGAGTCATAGTTTATGGATTGAGAGGTTTATCCCGCATCAATTCATCGAAAATGTGGTAGTTGTTGTGTTTTTGGTATGAGTAATATGCGATTCAACATCGGAGAGTCTTGCAAAGATAATTGCCAATAATTTCTGAATCAAGAGTGTGGCAGCCTTGTCCTCTGGGATATTTCCGATTACAAATACCAGCTTTTCATTCTGAATAGTCGTGTCTATGGTAAAGCCTGCTCTTTCCCCAATCTTTGCCAGGTTCGATAGAATCTCCCACATACTGATCGTAGCAGCACCACTTAGAACATTTTTAGCGGGCCCAGAGGGACTCAACAAAAAAAACTTCAAAATTGAGACCCAATCCAATTAAAGGTGGATTCGGTGGGATGCGAGCTGAAAATTCAGACGAGTCTAAAATTAATGCCTTTCCCTTCTTGTTTTTCCTTTCGCAAGAATTGGTTTGAGATAGAGTTTTTCAGGGAGCGCCAGTAATGATTTTTTATCTCTTATTTGGCATGGCTTACAAAAATTGTCAGGCTAATGTGTTTTTTATATAGAAATATTTAAGGATATAATTTTCTTTTAATATTCTAACATGGACAGCCCACAAGAGAAAAGAACTACATCAATAACCATAGTAGCTGCATTAGCATTGCTAGGAGTAGTAGTAATGTTGGCAGTATCAGTTACTGTTCCCCTGCAACAAGAAGCAGTAGCTCAACAGCCAATATGACAACGACAACTCAGTCAATAATGCCCAGCTTCTAGCAACAAGACCTTCTATGTCTTTAGCGCAGAGGTAGAGGGAGTAAACGAGACAGGCAGCAAGAATAGCTGGAGACATCTACACTCTTCCTGTAATCGTAGTCAATAGAGGCGATAGTGTGACAGCACATTTCTACAACACGGAACCGACAGGAGAAGAAACAGTAGAAAGACATTCATTCACAATCGATGCACAGTCATATAGCGTAAACATAGACATAGCGCCCGGCGAATCTGGAAATGCCACCTTTACAGCTAATCAAGAAGGCATTTTCCCATACTACTACAGGTACCATCTACCAACTATGACTGGACAGCTTGTTGTGCTTCCACCATCATCGCCAGGAACAGCATCTCCACCAGCAACCTGACATAGATGTCCCATACAAGAGAGAGAAAAAATAATAGTGAAAGGAAATAAAGACCATTGCTGTTATCGTCAAAATTACCCTTCCTTTTCTTTTTAAAATAAAGCCTTGAAAGAATATTATCACCGTACTCATAGCTGCAACAATATAGAACATAAGAGAGTTAATAATTAGACAAGAATTAACTTGCCAAATGCTCACAAAGGCGGGCTTTGACGGGTATTGCGCTTCTTCTTGGATGGTCAGTGGTAATGAACAGTACGATAATGACAACAGGAAATTCGCTCCTTATACAATACCTGTATGTTCTCTTCTTATTCTAGCAGGTGCTTACCAATTTACTCCCTTGAAGAGAATATGCATTGGTTATTGTGAATCTTCAATGAGCTTTTTCATGCGTAGATGGTGAGACGGGACGTCAGGCGCAGTGAATATGGGGGTTTATCAGGAATAAATTGCCTTGGCTGCTGCTGGGCGTACTTTCTTCTTATGGTGGCACTTGAATGGATGAATCTTACTTTGGATGGGTCTATTTGCTGGAATAATCTTTGGAGAGAAGATCTGGTCTAGAGGATTTGGGTGGCAAGATCCGCAGGCATTTCACTGGCAATTATTGGGGTTTTAGTTAAAGCAGGATTGGTTCCATCATTGATATCATAACGGTGTACACCACAGGTAGTGAAGAAGGTGTACGTGATGATATGAAAACTATGATGAAGGATGACAATCTAAGTAATAATAATAATAATAATAATATGGCTATGAGTGACTCTAGTTCGAAAGATTCTATGGACATGCCAGATGATAGTATAGCTTCGGTTGGAGCTAGCGATGAATCTAACCCGATAGAACCAGATCATAATGGTCTGAGCGGAGAGTCTATGAGTAATGATAATGATAATAGGCAGACTGAAATAATGGATATGGAGTAATGTTGCTGTACATGGTAGCGAGATTGATAATTTCAAGATAAAAGCTTCCAATCCTCAAATAGAATGAGCTATTGAGTTTTGAAGATGCATTGTGTAGAGACCTAGACCACTTATCTTTGTGTCATCAACAAACTTATTTCTCTTGTTCAAACGGCATAGTGCGGTCATAGATTCTTCTGTAAGTGAATATCAGAAACTATAGAAAATAGTAATTACAAGAAGAGGACTATGGCATGGAATCTGTCAGGCAAAATGATAGAAACTTGTACTTGCAATATGTTTTGTCCTTGCTGGTTCGGAGTAAAAGAACTAATGATCATGGATAAGGGGTACTGTGGTGGCCTAATATTATTCCGTATCCAAGAGGGGATTTCTAACAGTATTAATCTGGCGGGCCGAGATGTAATTTTGCGGCTTGACTGGCCAGGTCCAACTCAGTTTGACGGGAACGCTACAAATCGCCTGTATATAGACGATGCAGCCGATACGAACCAACAGAAGGAATTGGAAGACATTCTTCAGGGAAAGCGAGGAGGGCCTATGCAGGTGTTATCACAACTCGTAGCAAAATGGTTGCCCACCATGACAACAAGAATTGATATTAAAGAAAATAATGATGGTCATAACATAACAGCCAGAGTCGGGAAGTTTGGAGAGATAAAGGCACAGCAATTGAGGAATCAAGCAGGTCGTGCCATGACAGTACAGGGAGCAGGTTTTGCCTTAGTGTTTCAGTTTGAAAACGATGTCTTAACCCTAGCGCCAAGCGGTAGCCAGTGGTCTGATTCAGACATGCCCCACACTGAGATCACAACTAAATCAGGGGCGGCAGGAAAATTTAGTTGGCGTGGCAATTAGCATATAGGAAATTTTTTAGCTCACTCATAACAACGCGATTTGCTATGAGTTTTACTACAGATATAAGAACTGTAAAGGACATTAGAAGATGTTTGAGGAAGACCGGCTCTGAGATATTTGTACTTTTAGATAGTTGCAAAAAATATTGGAAAATGATGATCGTTGACACACCTGTTAGAGTTTAGGGGCTGCAGGGAAATAATGTCATCTAAACGGTTACTAAATATAGCAAGGGTCCGGAGCCGGGAAAATAGTAGCACAAGCTTGGTCGAGATTAGAGGGAATAGTGACAGACTACCAAGATATCCTCGATCGCATTTGGATCAATGCATCGTTCATGCGTACCATCCGCGGGCTCTCGCCACTCTGTCAGCATCCGATTGCCCAATTCTGCCGTCAGGGATTTAGCAGCACGAAGCAAGGCGTTCCATGGCTTTAACTCCAGTGCATCATCTGAAGCATCTGTTCCTGCTTTCAAAGATAGTTTTAGGCGGATTCATTATGACGGGAAGCAAAGTCGCCTGACCTTTACAAAAAATTCGATCTTACTTTTTGAGCGATTTTCTAGCGGGCCCAGAGGGGTGATGCCCGCTATTAGTTCTCTCAAAGAGGGTTCACCACATGAGAAAAAGGTGAAACCAGAAAAAATGGAGAATGAAACTACACCTCCAACAACAGATGCTTGGACGATGTATATCTATTCACTTAAATCTCCAGTGTCCAAGTAGAAATATCCTCAGCGGTTGGCTAAATTTTTTGCGTTTTCGGGCCTGCCACAGGATATTTCAATAGAGCAGCAGTCAAAGCTGTTTGTTGTAAAAGCAACAGCAGGAGGAGATACAAACTGGGCCTTCATTACAATCTTAAATTTTGTAATGACTCAACTTGAGCGAGTAAATAGAAAAGAGATAGTCATCGCAACTCTCAGAGGCTACCTCAAGTCTATCAAACTGTTCTGCGATGTTGCAGAGATACCTCTAGCATGGAAGAGGATAACTCGCGGCCTTCCGCGGGGAAGGAAATTTGCAGATGACAGAGCACCCACAATTGAAGAGATACGAATGCTGTGTGAATATCCAGACAGGCGGATAAAGGCAATAATCTATTCGATGGCATCATGTGGCTTTAGAGTCGGAGCATGGGACTATCTGAAATGGTGCCACGTCATCCCCATTGAACGCAGTGGCAAGATTGTTGCTGCCAAAATGATTATCTATTCTGGAGAAGATGAGGAATACTTTAGCTTCATCTCATACGAAGCCTACAATGAGCTTGATAAATGGATGGAGTTTCGACAACAATCAGGCGAGCAAATAACTTCGGATAGCTGGCTGATGCGAAACCTGTTTGATACTAAAGTTAGAAGGGGTCGAGGAAGTATAGGGGAGCCAAGAAAGTTGCAAACTCTCGGTGTAAAGAGGCTTGTAGAGAGAGCACATTGGGCTCAAGGATTGCGAACAAAGCTGAAAAACGGCAAGAAGCGGCACCAATATCAAGCAAATCATGGCTTTAGAAGTGGTTCAAGACAAGATGTGAGACGGGTGGGGATGAAACCCATCAACATTGAGACTCTGATGGGCCACAGGTACCTGGCATCAGCGACTCATACTATAGGCCAACTGAGCAGGATCTGCTTGAAGACTACCTCAAAGTAGTGAATCTACTGACAATATCCGGCGAGAACCAATTGGAACAGCAGAACATCTGAAGTCTAGTGAAGTTAACCGACATCATGAAGAAAACTATTGAGATCGGGTAATTGCGGTGGATACTCTTTTTCACCGAGTAACTATCATATGTCAATGGGAGCTAACAGAGCATTCTATTCAGAAATGAACTATTGGCATAGGAAGACGTACAGGGACATGGTAAACACATTATTCATTAACTATTTCTTTGAACTCTTAAGTACAACTTTAAAGGCAAATACCAAGAACTGAAAAAATGGGCCCAAAAATACTTTTAACGGCTGATCGCACTCTGATGTCATCGTATAGAGGCATTTCACTCGCATCATTTCTAGGTTGCTTTCCAGCAGCAGAATTGAACAATGGGTCAAATCACAATACATTCTGGTCTCATACATTAAGGAACAGGATGGCTTCCAGGGCTATATTTGGAAATCAAGTGACACCTAGAATTTTATTTGATCTTATATGTAATTCTGCAGAACAAACAAATGGACTAGCAAGGTATGCTCCATATGGACTCAGAAAAATAGAATCGGCGTTACTACAATTTCAATATCCAAAAGAAGATGTGGCAGTAGTTCATCCTGATTATATCGACAAATTCATTACTTCAGAGACGGAGGCAATTGGCATTTACGAAATGGATCCACTTGGAATGGGACCTGTAAGTATGACGTTTACATATGGGCGCCATTTGATGTCCTACACTGAATATAGCAACAGGCAATTACATCTTCGTATCAAGGCGGCCAAATCAAAAGTTGGCAGCCACGCAAAAATCGTAGTTGGAGCTTCTGGCACATGGCAGTACAACTACGACCCGGCCAAGATTGAAGAATACGACCTCTACGGCATTGTAGAGGGCGAGCTTGGAGGCATCGGACCTGAGATTGATGGGGTGGCAGGTCCATTCTTTGACAGGCTGACAAGAGGAGAGTTTGAGAATGCCAATCCGTTCAAAAAGAGCCAGTTTAAAGTTGACATTAAGGAATTTGTGAGAAATGAACATCATTTCCATGGTAGATTCATTCATTACGGGGGAGAACCATCAATTGAAGAAATTCCAAACATTCTCAATCCAAGCATGCACGGCATGGTTGAAGTCATGCGCGGCTGCGGGCGGGGGTGCAAGTTCTGCGACGTCACATTAAGGCCGTTGAGATATTATCCTGTCGAGAAAGTGCAAAAAGAAATCGAGATCAACATGAAATACGGCGGATTAAAGAATGCCTGGATTCACAGCGACGACATTTTCGTCTATGGGATGAATCCCAGGAAGACTAAGAATATGGAGCCAAACAGAGAGGCAATAGAGGAACTCTTTGCAGGAGTAATGGCCACTGGGATTGAACACACAAATCCTACTCACGGCACACTATCTGGAGCTATTTCCGACGAAAGGTTGATTCCCAATATATCCCGTATAATCAATGCTGGCCCCGACAACTTTATTGGCATACAATGTGGCCTTGAAACAGGCAGTACTAGGCTAATTGAAAAGTATGCAGACAGGAAATTAGCGCCATTTAAGCCAAATGATTGGCACTGGGTAGTCAAAGAGGCAGTAAAGGTATTGAATGAAAACTACTGGATTCCAGCCTTTAGCTTGATAATGGGGTTAGATAATGACGAGACACCGGAAGACAGCTGGGAAACAATCCGTCTAATTTATGAATTAGAGACGGAACAATTAGATTCAAAATTTGCTGTCGCGCCTCTGACATTTGTTCCCCTCGGTTTGCTTGAGAGATCAGGATTCTATGACATAGGGCGTTCTATGAAACCTGAACAATTCGGTGTGATCTACAAGACGTGGCAGCATAATTATAAACATGGAATAAAGAAATTCATGCATACGGTAGGTCGTAATAGTATCATTACAAATTGCTTTTTCGCAGGGTTGGCAAGATTACTCGGTGGCATACCACTTGTTGCAATGGAGAGATATGCCATACGAAAAGGTCCGGAATACGAAAAGGTTGTTGAAAAAGTTAAAGCGAACTACAGGTAGATCACTAGCATGTATTTTTTCATTGATTGCTATTTTAGCTAGCATGTGGTTTTACTACACAGACCTGAGAGGCTCTTCAAAACTATGTTGTCCTTAGATTGCAGCATAACTAGTTCTTTTGAAGGGATTCAGGATGTTTCTTTTCTTCTTGGCTACTACTGAATAAATGATATAGTTTTCCTTTCCATGAATAGAGTAACTCCCTGCGACCTCAAAGCCATAATCTTGCTTAAGAGAACCATGTCTATCTAGCACTTTGTAGAGTTGGCTGCCTATAACCAAGCCATTCTCAGATGCCTTGGAATTAATTTTGGCACACAAGTTCATTGTTGAACCGAAAAGGTCATCATTCTTAGATGTTATCGACTGAGCAATTTCTACCTCGCCATAATCTGCACTTATCCTGTAATTAACTGGTGGAAGTCCTTCAGATTTCAACAATGAATTGATAAACTTCCATGCATCAATCATGGTCATGAGACATTCTAATGCGTTGCTAAGTGGTAACAATTTTAAAGTATCCGAACACGCTGGGAAATAACATATCAGACAATCTCCAGCATTTTTGATAATTTTCGACCCAAAGTTTGTCGCAATGGTTGCCATTGCATTTAGAAAAATGGAATAATACTTGCTCACTTGAGCGTCGGTAAGACCTGCAGTAACAACCGTGGAATTCACCATATCTATAAAACAGACGCAGAACCGGCCATGCTGACCATGAAATGACACCTCCTCAAACGAAATGTTTGAGGACAAGGGAAACTCGGAGTTACAATTGATGACTGGAAAATCATCTAGCATAGATGAAGAATAGAGGTGATTTTCACTACTTGTCAAGAATTTCGCCACCGTTCCTTAATTCCATGTATGACGGGCAGAGATATAACAATTGTTGCATAATCTGCCCTTTTCATTGACTTGAGTATTTCAAACTAGAAGCAAAAATAGCATTCTTTTGGGCGACTTCCATTATTTGATCTCGAATTTCTTTGTCAAGGTAGCCAAGACTGTTCCCAACTCCAGATCCGAAACCCTTTACAAATTTCAAAGTATTTGAACTGACAGCTGGGTTTTCAACTTCAACTAGCTTCAATATTTTCTGCTGTAGATCCTCAGGCATAGACGAAAAGTTGGTACCTAGTCCAGCACCTAAGCCGGTTGTAAAACCGCAATCTGCTTTTCCTATAGCAATTTCGAGCAATACTCTGCGCAGTGATTCGTCAAGATATACGAATGCTTTGCCCAAGCCTGATCCAAAGGAGTGAGCAAATTCTTCACTTTGCCCAAGCCATCCTAGAATTTGCTCCTGAAGATTTTCTTCAAAAGAAGAGAAGTTATGTCCCAACCCAAGTCCAAGTCCACGAGCGAAGTCTATGTTAATCTGTGCCAAGCTGCCAAACAAGGCGAGAATGATGTGGACGGTATTTGGCGTAAGTGCATGAGCCATACCAAAACCTAGGCCATAGCTTATCGAGCGGTTCTCGCTAGCAATTTTTATAGCACTTTCCTGCATATGTTTAGGGGTTTGGGTAAAAATGTATCCAAGGCCGATACCAGCTCCTATAGAGAACTGAACATTACGTCGCGCCCTTTCAAGTAGTTCCGATTGTAAGTGTAATGGAATGAAAAACAGCGTAAGCCCGAAACCTATACCAAGACCTCTTGCAAAATCGGGATCATGCATTGCAAGGTCTAACATCTGCTTCTGCAAGTCTTGGGTTAGATACTGAAGAGAACGACCCACTCCTTCGCCCAACCCTCTTACCAAATGCCTGTCTCTGGCACCCATGGCAAGAATCTTTACTTTCTCCTCGTCGTTAAGATATGAGAAGATATGACCAAATCCCACTCCCAACCCCATAGCGAATTGCACATTCTTTTTGCACTGCGCAATCACCAATTCTTTGGTTTCATGATTCTGATACCTAAAGATATATCCTATTCCTATGCCAATCCCCCGTGCAAATCCATCAAATTTGGAAACCTTCTCAAGTATCTGCTTTTGCAGATCTTTGTTTAGATACCTAAAAGATCGTCCAAGACCATCTCCCAGACCAATAGAATATGGAACGCTACGCTCTGCCTTTTTAAGCGCATCTTGTATGGCTTCAACGTCTAGATATGTAATCGTGTAACCGATGCCAGTTGCAACACCAATGCCAATTTGCAAATTCTTCTCCGAACTGGCAAATATTTCATCTTTGAGTTTATCCGGCAAGTACTTGTATGAAAAGCCAAAGCCAGCTCCAAGGCCTCTTGCAAATTCAGTGTTCTCTTTTGCCAACTCATATGCCTCTCTTTGTACATCCTGACCAGAATACGTGAAAACGTATCCCAATCCAAAACCAAAGCCTATGCAGAACTGAGAATCTTTTCTTAGAGTTGGATAAACAACGGTATCTTTTACTTCTGAATCCAGATATTTGAAAATACGACCTAGACCCATTCCAAGACCGTTTGCCAGCCGGCTATTGGATTGAGTCCACTGAATGACCTCTTTTTGAAGATTTTCGCTTAAATATTCAAAGATATAGCCAACACCAAAACCTAAGCCAAGTGAGAATTCACTGTTCGATGCTGCTTTTGTCAGCATCATCTGCCTGAATTCTTCTGGTAAGAATTTGAAGGTAAAACCAAACCCATAGCCCAAGCCGTGAGATAATTCTTCATTCTTTTCTATCCATTCAAATGCCTTTCGCTGCAATTCTTCCCCTAAATATGCGAATGTAAATCCCAATCCAAAACCGAGGCCATACGCAAACTTGACATTGCATTGCGCCAGCATAAGAAGCTCAAGCTGTTTGTCTTGGGGCATATGCTTAAATGTAAAACCAAATCCGGATCCTAGACCATATGAAAACTTGACATTTGTTTGAGCTGTAGCCAAGACTTTGTCCTGAACGTCTTTGTTTAAGTAGGAAAAAGTATAACCCATTCCCATTCCAAACCCATAAGCAAGCTCACCGTCATACTCTATCTTTTGAAAAATGCGGGCCCTTATCTCGTCAGTCAGATACGTGAAAGTAAAGCCTAAGTATATTCCCAGGCCATACGCAAACTCACTATTTTTTTCAGCCTTGTCCAACAGCTTTTGCTGGATTGCAGAGTCCAGTGCTTTGAAAATGAAGCCGAAACCCGTACCAAGCCCTTTTGCAAACTCGGTATTTCTCTCGGCTCTTTCAAAGATTTGAGTTTGAAATTCGTTTGTAAGCATCAGAAAATTATGAGCAAGACCGTAGCCCAATCCACGAGTAAACTCGCTGTTCTTGACTGCTCTATTGAACACTTCCTCTTGTAAAGCTATATGCAGTGAGCTCAATATGTAACCAATTCCCATACCTATTCCATCGGCAAACTGGACATTTTCCTCTATTTTCGAAAAAATGTCATTTTGAAGCTCAGGAGAGAGCTGGGCAAATATGCGTCCAAGGCTTTCGCCAAAGAATCTAGCAAAGGGCATGCCTGAACTGATTTGCTTTAGTATCTCTTGCTGACCCGGACTGTCTAGCGACATGAAACTATGTCCCAATCCGTCGCCAAGTCCACGAGCAAATTCAATATCCAGCTCAATTCGCTTTAGAATCTCCTTCTGAAGAGCCTCGTCAAGGCCAAGAAAGCACTCAGCTATTCCAAGACCAAATCCTGTTTCAAAATTACGTTTCCTTTTCATATAGGAGTAAATAGCATCAGGTAAGAATGATTGTGAATTGTCCCTTGGCATGTACTGGATATTTCGACCAAAAAAAGTCCCAATTGAAAATATTGCACTTTCTTCATTTGGGATTATGCTATTAAAGTTTTCAGTGAGATATCTTACCATCTTTAACTTGATATCTTTGCTCAGCTTTATCGCGTCTCTACAAACATCATGCATTGAATAATGAATGCCAGATATATACAGCCAAGTCAGGAGTTCCCTTAATGGTTCCCTTGGTGGGCTGCTGCCAAATACGCCCTTCTGCAGTTTCTCTATGGATGATAAGGATCTACTCAGACCTAGATCATAGCATAGCTTCAAAATGTATAGAAATTCTACGTGAGAAATTCTTGATTCAGAAAGGCTAATGAATTCGAATTGTTCCTCATAGTATGCCGTTCGACGTGGCAATTTTTCCGCTACTATAATACCGGGGGCTTGTTCAGAGACGCCTGAATCTAATTCATGTCTACCTAATATCTTGTAGTAATCCAGTACTGTAAGCGGCAAAGGCTCCTTTTGCCAAAGAATCCTAGATATCTTGTCCAAAACATTTTCCACATACTTGTGGTATAGCTCTCTGTAACGAAAGATTTCCACTCCAATAGATCTGAGGATATGTTTGAATTGTTCAAGGTCGTATCTTATTGCAAACGTCTCAAATTCTGGTATGCTCCTTGGAAGATCGCTGTACAATTCAAGATATTTTGGTTTCAGAGCAACGAATAGATGGACAAGATCCATTGAACTAATCGTTTCAAGAACCCTAATAGCATTCTTGAGATTCCTGTTAATCAGGCCGTCAGGAAAGTTATCCCAGATAACAGCATCTCTCTCCTTGTCAACCGAGTCTAAAAGCTCTAGCAAGTTTTTTCTGCCAGATCGCCCCCCTTCTGTTTGCCTTGGGTTGATTACAACTATTCTGGAAAGCTGTGGAATCTGTCGCTTAACTAATTCAAAGATAGTCTTTGATTTTCCACAGCCGCTTGGACCGAATAGAAATATCTTATTGGCATTTGCGGCCTTTTCAAATCCGGAAAAAGGAATGTAAGGAAGTTCCGGCCATCGTCGAGATGCTGTACATTTATAGATGTGGCAAACTTTTCTAGGGTGTCGGCAGGCAACGTTTGAGTTCTTTGCATCGATGATGGCGTAGGATACCTCCACTTCCTCGTTTTGGATTACTGTCGGTAGCACATCAGATTTTTTCGTAGTACTCAACGTATTACAGCTTTAGTAACATGCTACCCCTATAAAGATTAAGAAAGGGTACTAAATTATGGGCTATCTCACTAAGATTCACAGGTGATTTGTCAGAATCACATAAAAAACCGCTAAACAATAAAGGATTTATATTTGATAATCTCGACTAACTGTGCTTCTGTCCACTTGCAGGATCTCTGCTATCTGGTTCAAAGTTTTGCCTTTTTGAATCAGCTGGATGACTTGTGACCGACGCCATTTTATTAACGCCTGCTGTACTTTCAGCCTTTTATTTTGTGCACGATTCCTCATCAAGTATGCATCAGTCCTCGGACAACCTGTTATTGAATTGCATGAACAAAGAATTAAAGGATTCATTCCTGCAAAGAAGTTTTTATTGATTCTTATTCCAGTTTATTTGTGACATTGAAAGTATTGAAACAGCGCAATTCATGGGTCCAAGAAGCCACATGATGATATCAGTTATTTGAAAATGTTCAGAAATAACGGACATCGGACTAGCTAAAAAATTTTGCTAGTAGATACACCTTCAGCTCAGTTTTATCTTCACCCTCTTTTGAAGTTTTTCAAGTTCCATTTGGATGCGATCCAAAAAGGAGAATTAAATAGGTTAATGATTGTATCGTTAGAGTGCCTCCACTTTGAGTTTTCTAATTCAGATGATCGTTTAATATTTTTAGAGGTAGGTTAAAGCTACAAGCATTGGAGATCTGCTTAGGGTTATAACCTAGACGAGATAGTTAATCTATATTCGGTTCTTTGAGTAATTGTTATTCACTCATATCAAAAAAGCCAAGACGTCCTTTAAGAGATATTGGCTTATCAAATCTTTTAGCATCAGAGAGCAGGAACCCATACATAGGGTCAGAGTATGTTGAAGCCACTGCAAAGTGTTTGTTTTGGGTCAAAATAAACTTCTACTCCACAGTCTCAACAGTTTATTGTTCTGACCAAGAGAATAAAATCTGCCATGTAGCGCCTAACAGCAGATGCTCCCCCAAGTAATTCTTTGCTTGCGCTCCTATTTTGTTGTTATTATGGTCTAGACTCCAATAAGAAAGAATAAGAAACAAGCATAGATAGAGTCAATCAGCCATTACAATTTTTGCAAGAGTGTTTAAAATTGAGCATGAGAAATGCAACAAATGAGCTCAGTAATGCAAGAGAAAAAAGCACGATAGTGAACTAGATTGTCCTGTCTGGCGGCAAGCTACTCAGTAATTGTTTATCTAAATGTTTAAAGCTGACTCTTATCTCATTAAGGGTAGAACCCTTCTAAAAGGAACTAATATAGTAGCGGGCCCAGAGGGTTCCGGTGGAAAAAACTTCAAAATTTAGACTCAATACAATTAGAAGGAGAGCCCATGAGCTAAGGAGTGGGAGGAGGAAAATAAAATGACTTATGTTGATGGATTTGTCTTAGTGGTCCCAAGAAATCGGGTTGCCGAATACCGAAAATTGGCGCAGGATTCGGGAAGGTTATGGATAAAACACGGAGCACTGGACTTCAAGGAATGCATGCTTGATGATGCCAAGCCCAAGTTTGTTACGTTCACATTTCCAAAAATGGCGAAGGTAAAGAAAGGGGATACGGTTTGGTTTTCCTATATCGTCTATAAATCAAAGAAACATCGCGACAAGGTAAACGCCAAAGTATGGAAGATCCGTCCATGAAATTTGATGATCTGGAAAAAATGCCTTACGACATAAAGCGGATGGCATTTGGCGGGTTTAAGACAATCGTGGAGGAGAGAAAACGATACTGAATATCCACTTTTTCAGAATTGAGTGGGTTGTAATAGGTATTGTTATTTACCGTTGATAAAATCGGTGCACTGCATAGGGGTTAACTTTTTAAACACACAGCTAGTGTGACATAATGTGGCGTAGAATTGCGCAACAAATTCTACACCAACCCTATTTTCTTGAAGTTTTACCTTCTCACAGAAATACTTCATCACCTCTAGACTATTCATTATACAAAAAGGCGGGCCCAGAGGGACTCGGCAAAAAAACTTCAAAATTTGGACTCAAGACAATTTCAACAAAAAAAGGAAGAAGCAATAATTGTACTGCATAGGCCAGGATAAAAGGATGATGTGTGTGTCTAAAGTTATGCTGCTTCTCACTTCTGATAACCTTTATCCCTGTGCCTTAAAAAAGAGCATACAGATACACTTCTGGCCGATGTCTCCAACACTTTGGTTTGATTTCGAGTTTGGTTTATGTCCAGCGGAAGTTGAGCCATCATTAAGGGCAAGGCATAAGATATCCATTGTTAACAAACGGTTTGCTTTGCCATACGACGGTCCAAAATCTTCGGTTTGATTCCACTAATGAATATATGACCATCCATGAGGAAGAGGATGTAGTATAGATGAAGCGAAGCAGTCTATAGAGAGCACCACAAAGATCCCAGTCAGGTAGTTAAAATCGAAGACATTGATACACCAAAGCCAAAAGGCAATGAAGTTTTGATAAAAGTTGAAGCAGGAGCGTACAACTATAATGATCTCTGGGGCATTTGGGGCGAACCAATCAAGATCCCTATGCCTCACATATCAGGAAGCGACATTGCTGGGACAATTGCTGAAGTTGGCGAGAATGTCACGACTAATATCAAGGTGGGAGACAGAGTGGCCTCGTACCCAAATCTGACTTGCAGAGTATGCTATGAATGCACATCTGGAAGGGAATATGATTGGCGGCAGCAGGCAGGTATGGGGCTTTCAGACAGGACCATTATGGGGGGGCTTTGCCCAGTACACACATCTACCGGAGGTCAACGTGGTAAAAGTCCCAGATAATGTATCATTTACTGACGCAGCGGCAATTTCAATGGTAGGCATGACGGCCTGGCACATGCTTGTCACTCGAGCTAAGATAAGGCCGGGGCAGACAGTTCTGATAATGGGTGGAGGAAGCGGAATGGGAATAGCCGGCATTCAAATTGCCAAATTATTCAATTGCGATGTCATTGCTACGGCAGGAAACAACGACAAAATGGAAAAGTGCTTGCAGCTTGGCGCTGACTTTGTAGTCAATCATCGTGAGCCTGATTGGTACAAGAAGGTGCGTGAAATAACAAATCGACAAGGAGTGGATGTAGTCTATGAGCATATTGGCAAGACTGTATTCCCGCAAGAAGTCGCGCTATTGAAGATGGCCGGGACGCTTGTGTCCACGGGTGCGACCACTGGCTACCTCTCGACAATCGACCTCAGATATCTTTTCTTCAAAGGAACTAATCTGTTGGGGGCAACGCAAGGAACTAAAGCAGGCTTGGAAGAAGTAATAGGCTGGGTCAGCGGGGGAAAGATAAAGCCAGTGATTGATACAATCCTTCCATTTAGTAAGATGGTTGAAGGACATATCAAGATGGCAGACTCGCAGCTGTTCGGCAAGATAGTGACTACTCCACATATACTCTAAGGGTTATTCAGAAATGATGATGAATTTCAGATTTGGAACTGCTATAAATTGTATTGATGGCAGAACTCAGGAGGTTGTAATAGATCACATGAAGCAGAAGTATAATATTGATGGAGTTGACATGGTGACGTTTCCTGGCGCTGATGGGATTTTTTCTAGTGAGGACCACTCAGAAGCGATTGCACCTATCAGAAGAGCAGTCTCCATATCGATAGAGAAGCATGGTTCTCAAATAATAGCAGTAGTAGGACATTATGATTGCGCGGGAAACCCCGGTGACAGAGAACATCACTATATACATTTACGGAGGGCAATGCACGAAGTATCCTCATGGAATTTACATGCACAAGTCATCGGACTTTATGTCAATGACAAACGAGAGATTGAGGAAGTAAAAAAACTGTAGGGCTTTCTCAATCCTGTTGCTGTGAGCTTGATCAAATGAAGTTAATAATAAGAAATATATTTTTACATTAGCGTCGTCAGCTGAACAAAAAGAAGGAATACTCCACGAGGTGCATCAGGCACAATAATCACTTGGCAATTTACATCGTATCCTCTTTGTACTGAACTAACAAAAGATAGTCACAGCCTAGATTGTTATTGAAACAAAGGCGGGCCCAGAGGGACTCGGCAGAAAAAACTTTGAAATTGGGATAATGAGCCAGGATTGTATAAATGAAAAATGAATATAGTTATTTTGGCCATCGTGTTAGTTATAAATTGCTATTGGTGCTGGGTCAGTGGATTTCAAAACACAGTTGAGCCTATTTTGCCATCCGATTTCAGAGTTTGCATTTTTCTGAGACAAGCTTCTTTGTAAATTATGAAGGGCGGAAGCGTGCAAGGTTAAGAGAGCTGAGGGTTGTTTGGTAATTGTGATTGTACCTCTATATCTTTTGATGATACTCTCAGAGCTAAGATATAATTTCTGAGTGCGATTTATGTTGAGATGACGTTGCCTTTCTCCCCGAGCGAACTTTCTCTTTTGCTCAAAGTGATAAGCTCTACACTTCTACAATTATCGCCTACGCTAAATAATTAGATGTAAGTCTAAAGGCCCAATTTTGAGCAATATTTAAAAAATAGTATCCTCTTCTGGGATATATGAAATTAGAAAAACCAGCTGTAGAAGCAGAAGAGATAGTGGCTGGACCCAAAAATGGGCTAAAATATATGAAAGAACTAGATGAAAAGCTTAAAAATGGCCTGACTAGGGTGACACGTCCAGATGAATCAGACAGTGAAGGACAGGTCATAGAACGAAAAGAGTATGATTTTAATGGTGGGGATGGCCGAATGCTTAGGGTACGTCATGATAATGTTAAAATTAAGAATTGCAAGTTCCGTAACAACAGAGGAGAACCAGTACTAGTAATAGCAAACAGCAAGAACGTGGAGATTGAAGATTGTATTTTCGAAGATATAACAGCAGGAGGTGGTACAAACAGAGAGCCCCTCAGAATAGCCGAAGATGGTGGAGAGTCTGGTCTGTCCCTTAAATGCACAGTGAGACGCTGTATCTTTCGAAATAATTCTGCCGAGAAGGAGATTATCTCGATAAAATCAGCTAACAATACCATCGAAGATTGCTTCTTCATAAACAATGATGGCAATGTAACTGTAAGGCATGGAGGCCTTACAAAAATCCGTCATAACTACTTCCTAGGGAAAAATGGTGTAAGAATATATGGCTACGGCAACCGTGTAGAATACAATTGCTTTGAAGATAACTCTGGTTCGGAGAGGGTAGGCCCTATAGGCCTGTGGTGGGGCGATAAGGATAAAAACAAAGACCCGAACTGGGAGTGGGAAGACGAAGACAAAATGATTTCGAAACCATCGGAGGAACCGAATGGTAGCCATTCCGTATACGCACGGGCTGTAGATACTGTAATTAAGGGAAATGAGTTCAAGAACTGCAATAATGACATAGTTGAGGTAAGGGATGGAAGATCGGAGGAACCAAAAGGTACAAAGAGGGAACATAACGAAAATGTCGAAAAGTTTACCTTTGAAAAAAATGAGGAGTAACTATAACAACTCCTCATCATGTTATTTCTTTTTCAGACCTTGATATTTAGGTAACCCTTTTCTTGAAACAAAAAATTGTACGACTATCATCTATGATTTGAAAGGTCATTTATCTTTTTTCTAAGTTTCTAGCCTTGGGGGTCTTTACCATTGAGAGGAACATATACATATATACATCTATTCTCAACAAGACGCTTGCGATATTCAGATAGATTCGACTCAGATACTGGTATCCGCTAGCTCCTCCTCACCTATCGATTGTTAACCTTGTATACACTTTGGCTTGAGGACCGTATGATTGTATAAGTATTAGCTTATGCCCTAATTGTATCCTCGCATCCTCTCACATAGATACAACAACGCTTGATTGTAATCAGCGATTTACATTTGTCTAGAATTAAACGGCGTTAGTCTCTATGTTGAGTGCTCACATGAGAGGGTCTTCTAAAATATTACTTCTGTTTAATCTATGTGAATTATTAGCTTCTCTGAGGTCAATGAACCAAATATCATCATCAGTTACTATCGCTAGAGTACCATGTCACCAAGTTCTCTTTCAATGATGTTTTAGCGGGCCCGGGGGGATTCGAACCCTCGACCTAACGCTTAGGAGGCGTTCGCTCTATCCATGCTGAGCTACGAGCCCGTCTGTTGTTGAACCTTTGAGCGCCAATTTAAAACATTCGTCTATTTCAATGCAAATACAACTATCTGAGGTTTCCTATTAGGTTGGAATTCTCGGTCACTCCAATCATTTGGAAAATACGTCTTCCCTACATTTGAAACCGGTTGGAAACCAGCTTCGTTTGCAATCAACACCAGCTCCTTGAATAGCTTGTTGTCCTTTTCTAGGTCAGTCAAGATCCTGACCCTGCCACCGTGGACGAGTTTCTTTGATATTATTGCAAGCATCGCTCGGAACGAGCTTTTGCTTTCTATTGCCGTTATCGGTGCATAGTGCTCCGGCAACACCATAAAAAAATTGTCTATCGACCTGTCAGATATTGCAGGGAGCAATTTTTCAGTATCCCCCCAGAATACCGAGGCATTTTGTGGATCCAACTCAGCAAGCCTGGACTTTGCCTTGAAGACCTCATTTTGATCTTTCCCTATGCCTATGAAATACTCAAAATAATTGTCCACGGCCATTGCTTGCAGCATTTCGCCCTGCCTCAGGCCTATTTCTATGTTGACTTTGGCATACATCCTTCTTGCAGTGGTTATCGTCCTGTTAAGCTGTGTCGACGGGTTGCCTTCATGGAAGAACTGGTATATGAGGCCCCACCGCTGACGGAATATGTATGGAAAGTGTTTCATAGTGATTATCTGCTTAAAGGTTTCATTCTCAGAAAAATCAGTAAAGAACGCATCAGTCCTTGGCACAGCTTCGAGTTTGGGCAGATTAAGCTCATCGTAAAGATTTGTCACCCTATCCCACGCCCTGACGGGGTCTGAGCCCATGTACGTCACTGCAAGGTCGGCAAGCCAGAGGATCTCCGCAAGCAATTTTACCTTTTTGACATTCTCGCCTCTGCCAGCTAGTTCGTCGAGTCTTTGCGCAAACATTTCCTGCGCTAGCTTTTGCTTGAAGAATGGAAAATCAGTTCTCCAGATGAGTGATTCAACTATTAGACTTTCAACAGGGCTCCAATCTGTTTTGACATATTCGGGGTGCGTCGTGGCAAATTCTGTAGGTGGTGATAGAGCCGTTTTGAATTCCCGGAAATAATTTTCAAATTCGTCTTTGTCCATTGTAAAGTAAGCATCAAGAATTCTGTTCTTTGAAAGCTCTTGCATCGTCCTGTTCACACTTGGGCCTTTTGGTCCACTGCCACTGGAGACATGCGGTTGCACCGGATCGTAGTCATGCAGAAGCGCTGCGACAAGCGTAAGCTCATAATCTTTTGATCCAAAGCGAACCTCTTGAAACTCCTTTGGAATCATTTGGAGAGCCATGTATGCGACCTCGAGGGAATGGTGAAAACTGTGATAGTCGCTTGCCCCTTCGCCAAGCCCCAGCCT
This sequence comes from uncultured Nitrososphaeraceae archaeon, assembly GCA_963786915.1. GTDB lineage: Archaea > Thermoproteota > Nitrososphaeria > Nitrososphaerales > Nitrososphaeraceae > Nitrososphaera. The sequence goes on along the minus strand of CAWBAU010000001.1, from coordinate 927,265 downwards.
GGTGTATGCATTCTTGAGAAACCTTAATAGAATTCGCAGCATGTAGATTCTGCTCTCATCTATGCCTTTTTCCGACGCAAGCTCAAGGCAGCGAGATTATGATCTCTTCGTCCTTGGCGTTTGCAAGATTGGCATTTGTCTCATCGATGGTGCGCTTTTTTGCTCCGGGAAAGACTCTTACTACCTGACGGTAAACGATCCTCAGCGGCAGGCTCTTGTTTAGGTATATGCCAAAGGTCATCCCCCTCCAAGGGTATTTAATCCTCTGCCTCTCCCACTCGGCTACCTCATCAGACGCTGCTACAATCTTCTTATTGAGATCGGCCACAAGCTCGTGTAACTGTTCATCGACAGTAATGTCAGTAAACCGCTTGCGCTCTGTGTTCATTACGAGCCACTGCGGGATCTTGACGATGTAGACTTGGCGGCGCGATCTCTTTTCTTCTCCGATAGACTTTCTTGAAGTTACCGCCGCATTTCTTGGACCGCTGTGAAATGGCAAGTCGCTGTCCTTTACCACCTTGAGTTTGATCTCTCTGCTTCCGCCTTTGAGGCTCAAAAGTATGTGCCAGTACTTGCCCTTATCCATCCACGAAGGCACCTGTGTCTCTTTGTCCCAGAAATCAACCGGACCAGAAGGGAAAAAGCCTGGTTCGTAGTCCTTTGTGACTGGATTATAGGATTTGTATTCATATTCGCCTATCATGGGGTCTAACCTGCGGGCGGCTATCCTTGCCTCTATCACCGTCTCGATAGAGTTCGTAAATTCTCGGTAGGCCATCACCCCCCAGATGGTGCCAAGAAAGCTGGATAACGTGAAAATGCCGGCCAGTGTGTTTACTTCATTGTTGATAAGATACTGCGGGATAAGAGGTATTCCAAACCATCCAGTGGAAAGAAGTCCTGCAAAAGCAAGCGTGATAAAAAGGTACCGTGCTAAATTGTGATAATGAACGCTAAATGACAAACAGTAGCTGCTATGTATGCAGAAATCGCATTTTTCCCGTCCGCTGACGGTAGGTTCAAACTTCAACCTTTTTGCCCGCCGGTTGATTATTATCCTTTGATGCTCGATTATATATTGTCTTCACGCTGGTTCCACCGCTGCATAATCCTTCAAACTTGCTTTATTCGAAAAGTCTTGGTTCGCACAGCATAAGGAACAAAAAATCATGTCTCAATATTGACTTTAGCCAGATAAGAGCTACAAAACGGCTCTGGTTGGGTATTACGCATATGCTGGGCGCAGACTTGTGAACTTGATTTTCCTCCAAACTTATATGATTAGGTGCATGTTTTGATTCTACCTATATGTCTTTTGTGGTTCAGAATTACAATCAAAAGCTATCGCTCTTCGTACAACTACCGTTCTAAGTTGTCCTTAGCAATTCTTGCCTTATTTCTTTATTAGAAATTTCTGCGGCCATGGTACCTCAATACAGGTTCATGATACGCTTCATTCAAAATCCTGAGCAAGTAGCTGTATCATTTCACCCTTCAGTCTCTAGGACGTGAGAGAGTGGCGGATGTCTTTACTTGAAAAAGATTGCGTTATACACCTTCGTTCCCGCTGCTAGTCAAATTTTCGTCACAATTCAATGTTGCATGTTGGGCGCAGATCGAATCACATTAGACTGTAAGCTGTACCCTCTGATGATGTTCCTGTTTGCCCTGTCTACATTATTTTTGTAAAGGTCGATACCCACAAACTTACGCCCAAGCGATGTTGCTGTTATGCCTGTCGTACCTCTGCCTGCAAATGGATCAAGCACATAATCGTCTTTCTCAGTTGCGAACCGAATAATGATGTCTACGAGCTCTTCCGGAAATATTGCAAAGTGCTCATTGCCGTAGTGTGCTCTTGTGGCAATCTCCCACACATTCGAAGGATTCTTGCCACGAGGGTTGCAAACAGCAAATATTGGATAGTGTTTGTGATCTCCTATCCTCCTGCGTGTCGCATGACGCTTGAACTTGCGATAGCAGGTTGGGCAAAACTTTTCGGGATCATATCCATAGGCTCTGGCTATCTCTGAGGTCGTTGGAAGTCTGCGAAACTGGAGTCCGAGGAGATGCATTATGAATGATGTTGGTTATCCGCATCACCTGGTTTCTGTCTGGGTTTTTAGGCACATATTGAACCATATTTGCAGGCGGCTCCTTGTTACGCCCTTCCGCTCGCCTCATTCCCCATCACCCTTACTGCATCGAGGTTTGCATAGGAACGCCGGTTCTTTGAAAAGAACAGGACATACTCATAAGCCTGAGAAAAGTTGTTTCGTATGCTGCTGCTGATGTTGTTTTTCTTGTACCAAATGATGTCCTCGCGAAAGACATAACCAGATTGAACGAGTCTATCTGCGAGACGATGGGGGATCCGTAGCTTTTCATGCTGTCGCCGTGCGTCGCCTATTACTATCCAGAGGCTGCCGTCCTCGGTAAGCAGATCTCTGCATGCAACAAATATCTGAGTCAGGGAATGGAGATATTCTTCTGCCGTCTGCTCCCTGCCAATTTCGTGGTTGTCCGCTCCGTAATGCCGGTGGCGAAAATATGGCGGAGAAGTTATAACTGCCCGAAATTTCATGCCAGTTAGGCACCTCATTATTTGGTGAGCGTCACCTTGGATCATCCGAAAGGATTCGTCGTCCAAATGCAAAATAAAAGCACTATGGTGCTCTTAACCTTATCCCTTCTTAAAGGAGGGCTAGACATATTCACATCGGTCTTTCTCCAACGCTCTACACCATGCTGCTGATGTAATCAACGTGCTGCATGGTGCTGGTCTTTAGTTGAACACTATCTATTCTATCTCTACTATCAGGAGCATTTCCTCGTAGTTTGCGATTGGTTCGTGATACGCCTTCAATACTTATTTTCAGCAGATGCCAAATATGCCCACCTTTTAGACCTGAGATAAAGACTTAGTTTCCATGTCAAAGATGATCTACAACATATATTTGGGCAACAAATTTTTCATTGTATTAGGGCCGGTGGTCTAGCCTGGTTAAGATACCGCCTTGACATGGCGGGGGTCAAGGGTTCGAATCCCTTTCGGCCCACTTTTTCTTTTTCTAGCGGTTTTCGTAATAATACGCTCAAAGAATCGTTGTTTATCGCCAGTCTGCGGCGATATCCTAACCAGGCTAGACCCCCATCAGTATCATTCCTCGACCCCGCCCCTTCAGAATTCTGCAACGCCGCTTCAGTAAACTGCAATATTGCAAAAGAAGAAGACCCCAATTATTGGCAGGAGTTTCATAACTTCTTACTGCAAAGAATGAATGAACGTAGTGCAGAAGATAGGCTACGATACGCAAAGCAGTATTGCAAGGCCTTACAAACAGCTAATGCTTCTGACCTCCTATACTTGAAGCCAGATAAAAGGATTCATGCCATGAAGGCTTTATCAAACCTAGCCAAGTTTACAGGAAAATATGACGTATGGCTGCAGTTAAGACAACGCTATAATCTAAAATGGACATCAGGTAATGAGTCATTACAAAGCTTTGAGCGGTTCTTCAATGATGAGCTTAGCCTTGATACTATGTTGTGGCGGGTTGACGAAATGATGCATTCACTCCCATCATTTATGGCTCAAATAGTGAAGTTTGCTTGTCTTACAGGGCTCAGGCCTGCTGAAGCAGTTGAGTCAGTGAGGCTGATAAATGATAAAGAAGCATTCCCAAAGTATTACAATCCAAAACCTCAAGCGTTGGAGCACTTTAGATTTCCTGATATCTTTCTGAGGCAGACAAAGAAGGCTTACATATCTTTGTAACGCCAGAAATATTGGAGATTGTAAAAAAGCCATCGTCAGATATGCCTGACAATACCCCGTTGGACATGTCCTATGCCATTACTATTCCTTCATACAACGCAATCAGGTTGGCTTGTCGTAGAAAAGGCGTCAATATGGATATGCGCTTTTGCCGCAAGATATACGCTTCTTGGCTTCATCAATGTGGTTTTTCTTCAGAGATTGTGGTTTCTTAAAGGGAAGAGTTAGTATCTCAGTATTTTCCAGACGCTACTTAACGCCCAATGAAGATTTGAAAGACAGAGTCCTAGACGCAGTTAACAATTTGTAAGAAAAGAGATTGAAAGCTAGCTAACTGTCTAGTCAGTAGCTAGCCTCGCGAGCATGGATTTTTAAAAACCTTTTAAGGGCATCAACAACAATCAGGGCGGCGACAGTTTCTTTCAAATCCATTCGATGTCCTCTTTCAATAACAGCAGCCAAGACTGGATGCTTAGGCTTTAACTCCGTAACGATGTGCTGTGCCATTTCATCAGTAAGAGCAGTTCCTCGTGCTTCGCGCATGGCGTGAACTTTCAGTAAGGCTTCTAATGCGTCAATCACAAGAATGGCATTTACTGTCTCCTTAAGGTCCATCTCATGTATTGTCTCAGCTACTTGGGCAAGTTCTGGGTGGATAGGTTTCAACTCTTTAATTTTTTCTTCTACCATATCATCGGTAATTGTTTTCTCAACTATGAGCATTGTAATCTTCGCGAGGCATGATAGATTAAAAAGGTTCCACAACCTTAAGCCCTGTCGAAGATGCATATCTTTCAGGTAGAAGAGAGTTTACGAAGGCTCAACAATGTCTTCAGCTGTCTGACCCATCTATTCTACACCGTCGGTTCTCTATTTACTTCGTTGCTCTCTTTTCATTCTTTTGCCTAATTTTTGAGTAGTCAGCATATGCCTCCCAAATCAAGCACACATATCAAGTGTAGGAACTGTCAGTTTGTGTCCAGCTGCTAGGAGATGAGCACATCAGCAATGATAAAGTATCACCAGAAATAGATAATACAGAGTTTTGCTTGATTATGGGGAGGGGTTGAACAGATGAAGAAAAGGAGAGGGAGAGACTAATCAATAATAATAATCAAAACTTCCAGTTTCGATAAACTTGTCAATCTTTCCTTTCTTTTTAGGCAAAGCGAAGAGAAGACTAACGGCAAAATGAAAACGAAGTAATAAAATACTTAATACGTCAAGATTTCGCCCTCACAATCAAAACTACTAGATTTCTAACAAAATTTTTGACTGCCTATCAATTCAGATATGCTCCTATTAAACGAGAACATAATATCAGTTTGTTGCTTCTGTATCAGAAGAAGAAGTAGAGGGGAGGGACGGGAGAACAAAAGGGGAAATTGTAAGCCCTTTTGCCCCTTCAAACGCGTCTCCACCCCCGACAAAGACACGACGAGACTTCATGGGTTTGGCAGATAATATGTCGTCGTAGTCGTGTATATGTGACATCAACTTTTTTTCTTTTGGGATTCGAGGATCAATTCTTTTTTTCTACTTTATAACTTATATAGTTATTCCTGTCTGTCTAACTGATTGATTGGTTGGTTATTGAGTCCTCAAGAGCTTCCTATTGCATTGAAAAGACCAATAGTGGATAAAGCTATGAGTAACTAATATCTTATCTATTCTGAAATGGAACCGTTAAGGCCTGTTATATGAAGCCCAAATTTAATTTATTCATCTTGCATTGATTCTAAATAAACCAAATTTCATAAGATACATTTCTTCCTTAAATCCAGTGTAATTCCAGTAGTATTTGTTAACAACAGTCGATATAACAAACCAAATAGCACTATTTACTATGATAGAAAAAATAAAGCCATAATAATACGACATAATAATGCCAGTTATAGTACCTCCTATAAGGTAAGGAATTTGACGTTTTAGAGTTGATTTTAGAGTTGATTTTAAAGTAGAGTCCACAATATATCCTACTTATTAATACATAACATAGCTTATATGTATAGTTGAAATGGTTCTATTGAGAGATTACGTATAGAAAGCTAGCAAATTGATTGGTTTATTCACTCTTCTACTTCGGCAACGGAGGTATGTGAGCGATTTGCCTTACGAATGAAAAGCAAGAGCCCCAGCAGCACTTTCTGTAACGTCAAGTAACTTCTTCTGACCATGACCCTGAAGCTCCTTTTTCTGACTATCATTAAGAGTATTATAGTCTCCAAGATGATAGCAGCTAAAGCCTCTTACATTGCCACCATCTGTCTTTGGAGCTAATGATGCCTCATAATTTATCAAATTTGAAGCTTCGCCATCTCCACCATATAGGAAGAAAAATCCCATGTTAACTATGGCAGAAACACCAATTCTTCCTTCCCTAGCTGCGCGCTCTGAAAGTGATGTTACTAGCTTTTCCATGCCATTGATGTCTGGATGATAGCCGTTAAATGCGTCCACTAGTAGTAACGAACCATCGTCTATGCGGCTCTGCACGTCTACACCGACAGCACTGAGATTATGCTTTACAGCGTTGACTGTATCATAAAAGGTTGCGATGAGAATGATTCTTGGCACTAGTAAGTGTTCTTCACGTCTAGCATTATTATGATACTGATTATTATCATTCTCATTATCTTCGTCCCCCTCCTTCCCCTTTTGTTCTTCTCTTGGTGCTAGTTGGTCTTTAACATACTGCGAGTATATCTCCCTGAATGTTTGCAAGTTGGGATACACCAATACGCCATTCTCTCCTTTCTGTATTCCATTTTCGAACCATTGCATAACAGATTCAATATCGGAGCTTTCAACACTTGTAGTTGTCCTCATACCTGTATTCTTCTCTTAGTTTCGCCTATAATGCTCAATATTTTGTCAGTCAAATCCTTGATACCAATCGGCTTTTGCACAAAGCCGTCAATTTGCGTAGAAGGAAATACCTTGGAAAACTCATTATCTTTTATCTCAAAAGAAGTCATGAGAACAACCTTGACGTCGGGATTAATTTCTTTGACTTTTCTTGCTAGTTTTATTCCAGACATCTCTGGCATTCGTATGTCTGAGAGCATCAAAGAGTAATCCTTTGAATTAGATTGGATGTTTTGTAATGCCTCTTTTGGACTGGTAAAGGCACTAACTAGAAACCCATTTTTTAGAAGCCTTTGCTTGAGAACTTGAGCTATGTCTGAGTCATCGTCTACAACAAGCAGGTTAGCTAATGGTTTGTCCTTACTGTTCTTATCATTATTTGCGTCTTCTTTTTGTGAAAAAGGACCACTACTGCCAACAATTTTCTTGTAATCGATATCCTTGCTTCTCTCATAGGACAAGTACAAGGCCACCATTGGTGCTGGTAGCACTTGCAAAAAGTGAAATCAACATTGAGATATCTTACGTTCTATAGTAGATAAGACTTGACTTTCTTACTGTCCTGCAGCTTTGGCTAATGCACACTATAACTGGTTATTTTGCCCCATTTTGACGATAATATTGCAATTCCAGTATTGAAGATGTCATTATCTATGATTATACTATAAGAATCATTTACATTATTTAAATGGCTTATTTTACATGCAAGTTTGGATTTATCGTTGAAGTCTGGTGACATGTTATGATCCAAAGCTACATTTTAATCAGCAGCACACTATGCTTCTCTATCCCGTTGCTGATGAGGAAGATGCAATTGCTAGATACGTTAACGAAGCATTGGAAAGGGGACAGCTGACAGTCTATCTTCCACTTACTACAAATAATAATAATAACAACTCATCACACTTGTCTAAAATAGCATTATCGGAGAGTATGGACTACGAGGAAAATATGAATCGAGATAATCTCTTGACTTTTGACACAAGAACATTTTACAATTTTGCATTAGCTGGCGACTTGCAACCTTTTGAGGAGTTAAAAGTATTGATAGAGGAAGCAATAGAAGAGAAAAGAATTCTTTCCAAAAAGAAAGTGGCGAATGAAGAAGAGGCAACTGTTGTAGTAGTAGCTGGAGTTGCTGCTGAGCTGAATAGAAATGAAAAGTTTGACGAATGCATCAAGGTAGAGGAATGGTGGCAAAAAACCCATTCTGATTGGCTACGCAAAGGCCTAAAGGTCTCTATAATATGTCCTCATCTCATTCCAAAGTTAAACAAAGAGGAGTTTACCCATTATAGACAGGCGATAGCCTCGCTCCACGAGATTATACTGGAGTCTGGTACTGAACAATGATAAAGGAAGCTAGCAGTCATAGTGAATAATTGAATTCTGAACTTCGTTATCTTGACTAAAGGAAACGCAACACAGGTCAGATTTTACCACTCTTTTTTACTCACAAATTTCGTCGTTGGCTATCGATGTGAATAGTTGACTGTGGCTTCAAAGCAGAGCATTATATGATATGATGCTACTTTATTGATAAAGAGAGGAGTTTGTAATGATAATACTCAACATCATTATATCTGCGACAGATAAGGCCTTGAGTATCGCTTTTAGATGGCTAGACCAGAATCTAATATCCAGTTTTTTAAACTTCATCAAAGGGTTTGAATTTGTTATAATTGTCGCGATGGCAGTATTCTTCCTGCTAATTAGCGTATATATGATGATGAGACAATACAAAAGACTGCCGAAGTCATATCGTATAGTTGTAGATGATGTGTTCGGTAGGGAAACAGTCATTGATGGCCTGAGACAAACATTTGCTACACATGACGCTGCAGAAAGTTATGCTCGCTTGTATAGTGAAATGTATGAGAGACAGCAATACAAGTTTAGAGTAATTGGCAATTTTTTGTAGTGTTTCCATACAAAAATCTCAAAGGGCTCACAGTCCTGACAAATGAACTATAGGCGGATTACTATTATCGTTTCTTGTCCCAAGTCAGCTCTTCAGCTGCTACCAACAATGGTTAAAAGGCTATGAGTGACTGGTGTCTTACCTAGACCAAAATGGACCAGTTAATACTTATTAAAAAATTCTTAAGAGAAAATCATTCGCCAGAGACTACCACTTTAGGTGCGAAACCTAACAGATAGGTCTCAGAAACCTCTATTGAGTATCATACACTGCCAGCAAGCCAATGGATTCTCAGTTCTTCTAAGGAACTTCCTTATTTTTCTGCCGCAAATGTCACAGCAATTAGTTTAATGATGTTTCGTTATAATCGCCATATGTCTATCTAATGAAGCCAAGCACCAACTAGGATGGAAATAAATCGACTAGCACTGAAAGGGGAGTGGGAGGCGGTAACATACCTCCATAGGCTATGTCTTGGTGAGGCTCTTGGGTGGCCCTCTAAGATTTTTAACAATCATGCTTTAAAGATAAGAACCACCAACCAGACAGCAAGAACCATTGGAGAATTATCCACATGCGAAACGTGGTATTTTTCTATCTCCTCTTAGAGATGAAAAGCTTACATACCCTAAACCAACAACAAGTAGACTTACAGGAGAGCAATAGAACATGGCTCTAGAGTCAAGGGAAAAGATAAAACTACTAGATGAATATATAGAGATTCTAAAGCAAGATTTGCTTTTCTTGATGGCAGAACGCAAACGCAAACCTGAAAATATGGTGACCCCTAAAATTATATCAGTCAGACAAGAATTAGATAGAGTTGTTCAAGAAAAAATGAGGTTAAGTCAGATTTGTCATAGCAATATCAGTAATAGAATAGCTCCCACTGCGGCTAGTGCTTAGTATCTTAGAAAAATAATTGTAACGTTCACGATGCAAATAATACTCAGATTGTAGTCGGCTGACGCAAGCTATCTAGGGGTTAGCGAGGGGCTCTAAAAGAATGAGAGTGGTGAGAATATGTTATCTGATATCAACGTCTAGCTTTGTTTAGTTGGAAGCACCTGACGCACTTTGGTATTTCCGATTGATTTGTTTACGATGAAAATGTTAGTACTAGACGGCTCTAGTTCCTCTCACTATAGAAACACTGGAGGTACTAGACAGGGGATGCTCATAGCTTGAGAATCATCTAAGTGTTTATTATTACATCAATAACGAGAAAAATCAAGTATACAAGTCTCGATAAAAAGAGCTAAGTTGGTCCATAACTTCGGAGTAAACGGATTCATCAGAAGCATGACAGTTTGGCGGTCAGCCAACTTCAATCAGAACATTGTATTACCGTTGGGGCTTTTCTCAGGTATCCTCTGTAGCACATCCCAATGCTCAACAATCTTGCCATTATCATCTAAACGAAAAATGTCAATTCCGGCCCAATTACTACTAGTGTCACTAGGCCACTCCTGATAGCAATGCAAGACCCCATATTTTCCTTCTGCTATCACCCGCTTGAAGTGAACACGCTTGCCCGGATACTCTTTTGCCATCCTTTCAAAATACTCAATGAAAGCCTCCTTACCATCAGCCACTGATGGGTTGTGCTGAATGTAAACGTCTCCAACATACCTGTCGATGGCTTCGGAGGGATTGTTCTGATTGAACATCAAGTCGTAGAAGGCGATCACGTTCTTTTTGTTTCGTTGAAGATGTTGTTGTATTCTCACATTCCTCACATCCTCTTATTTTTGGATGCACGATAATAAGAGAAATACTATGGAGGCTGCTCCTGGTGATGGTAATCTTATGGCAGAGCGGTAGATGCAACTGCTGATAATAATTAGTAGCTAGGCTATAAGAAGAAAAAGAGTCAGGCAAGCAAAAAATTTCTGATGGCTCGCTCGGATATCAGTTATTATTCAAGTAGCGGTGTTGGTATTGTAGTTGTTTGTTGTTCTCCTTCTTCCTCAGCTGCTTGTTGCTGCCGTTGTTGTTGCATTGGTATCAGCAGTGGTAGTAGCATTTGTAGTCGTTGCTGTCGTCGTGTTCATTAGAAGAGGTTCCTCCGTGGTAGTAGTGGCGGTGTTGGTCGTTGGTAAGAGTAAGGGTATCCCACCCTGCCACTCCCATAGCGTTATGGTAGCTGCGCAGCATTTGGGTCTTCTTCATGTGTTCCTACTACCATCATGCCGTTAAATGGTGCAAGACTACCAGTTGCGTTTCTATCAAACACTGCTGTTACAAGTCCCTTCCCTTCGAAGGTCGTAGGGTCGTACCGTATAAATTCATAAAATGTGATAGCTGTAGTATCACCGTCTTCAGAGAAGACGTGCTCCCTTCCATAAGCACTGACAGTCTCGTTATATCCTGGCACAGGAGAGACAAACCCGGTACCGTTGTTAGTCATGTTGACAGTCTCACCAGTGTCTGGCACAGTCATCGTGCCATTTCCAATGAAGGATACGATACTGTGTGTCTCGTTTATTGGAGTCCTGCCTGTGTTTGCTGCCTGTTCATCCCAGATTGGTTGAGGTGACAATTCTAATCCAGATGATGGTGTAGTAGTAGCTGTTGTGGCGTTACTAGGTGTTGCAGTTGCTGTTTCTGTTGATGCTGTTATACTGTCAGTTGTTCCTGCTGTATTATTACCATCAGTGGAACCAGCTAATTGCTGCCCTACAGTTATGACTGTTTGAGCAGTTCCACTCTGAGTCGTATCAAATGGTGGGTTAATCCCAGTACCAATGATCGTTGCTACCACATTGAAGCTTCCCACGTTATCAAATGTCCCCGTTTGTTCATCTGTTCCAGAATGTGCGTGAAGATCTGTCATTGACTGAACTGTCTCACCATTTTGGTCTGTTATTTCAAAGTTGTAATTTACATGCCTTATAGACTCGCCTGAAGAGGGGTTCTGGAAATTAAGCTTGAACTCTGTATCCTGGCCTGGCTCTATCTCCAGAGGCTCCCAGCTAATTAATACATTTACAGATTGATTGTCTGTTGTTACAGTTACGGGTTGCAGCATTATTGCCGTTGTGGCGGCTGCAGCTTGAGCAGCTATAATTGATGTAGCCACCATCATTATCGCTAACGTGAAGATAGTTGGGGTTGCTGTTCTGACACAGCCATTATTTTTGTTATTGAGATAGAGCATTCCAGCGCCAAGCACGAAGTCAATGGATAAAAGACTTCCCCTTGAAGAGGACCAAAGGAAAAAGTGAGAAAAAGCTGATGGAAAAACTACGCTCTACAATTATTAGCCTTCAACGATTTTGTTGTCCATAAACTATCTGGCGTGGTTAGCCCTTCTTGTTGTTTTTCTTTTTGTTCCTTTTTTTCTATCCTTTTTTCTTGCTGTTGACTTTACTTTTGTTCATGCACCTATCTATCTAGTGGTCAGTTCTATGAAAAGAATATTTCAATAGTCGAATTTTTATATAAAAATCAAACCATAGCCTTATTTCTCGCTGAGTGTTGTGTTCCATTCTAGAAAATATGATAATAATGTTCCCATTATTAGCTATCGAGGTAAAGGCATGTGACAGAATATGACGAAAACGCCACCGACTATCCCAATAAAAATAGCGTCAAGAAATACACCTTCAAGCTTCATATGCTGCAACTGTGCTACTATCCAAGCTGATTTTTTCGTAACAAATGGTTCCTTGGAAAACCCATCGGAGGTAGTTCCACTCAGCTTTCAATGTTATGTACATAAGAGGAAATGGAAATGGCGAGTAGTCAAGGAAAAAAAGAGGAAATAGCACCAGCTGTTATTTTTTGTCGTTATCTTTGGAATAGTCGTCATAGTCGCAATTGCTGTAAGGTGGAAGGTGCTTGTGTTATGATGGCACCTAATATAACCTCAAATATCTCGTTCAGTAGCGTCTCACTTAGGAGAGCGCCATAATATTATCAGACGAGATCATGAGAAGACCTGCTGTATGAGTCTCTGCCGTGATTATAACATTCGCATAAGGATCTGTTCATATTGCTATGAAAACATCTATGTGCATACAATGCTTTTGATTGCGTTCACTTCCTGAAACCTACACTCCTTCACCTGCAAGATGGCCCTTATCAATCTTGTTTGGAAGGTCTTTGTTAACTAACGTTCTAATTTCTTTAGAAGGCTTGATCTCGATCCCCATTTTCTGACCCTAGCTTTCTCTAGACTTTTTGGAAGAACTTTATGTGTGGAGGTTCGTTATTCCTCCTGCTGCCATCTTTCAAATTCGTTATTTTATGATTCTTGTCTATCCAACCTTAGGTGTATCTCTCTCTTACTGAAAAAATTTTTCACCGATACCTATTGTGAAAATCATGCTTGTCATTCCGTCTCCCTGACCTCACTTAGCCAGCCAAAATGGTTGGGAAAGCTTCAGGATTATAAAAATAGCTAGAATAAGTCATAGTTGCCATCATTTGACACAACATTCGTAAACTTTCATAAACTTGCATAAAACTATGATTTTTTCTAGAAATGCTATTTACTATCACTCGTTAATCGTATCAGGAAGAATGAAAAAAAGAGATAGAATTAACATAATCAGACTTATTCTAGAGGTTTCGAATGAAGCCAACTATGCTAAAAAAACGACCAAGATAATGTACAAGGTATTACTTAACCATCCCCAATTGAAAGAATATTGGACAGTTCTAACTGAAAGCGACTTACTTAGCTATGACGTAGATACTCAGACATTCAAGATTACTGAAAAAGGCCTTAAGTTCCTTAATGCTTACAGCGAGACAGGTAAATTGATTGAAGCCAACACCACCCCCACCACAAGAACAACAATTGCAAATTTAGATGCAAATAATAATCTGAAAGAGAGAACTGAACTTTATTAACATTGTTATAGTTCGTTTTTGGATGGACTGAAAAGGAGAAGCTTTAAAATTCTGACAACTTTAGCTGTAGTGCTGGTGTGGAAGGTGGTAACACTTTACATCAGTCCACACATACACACCTTTGCCACTGCAACTTTCCGGAATAGGTAAGGAAATATCATGGTACTGAATCATAAGAGCATGCAACGTAACAACAACAGCAGTCACCTGCTGCACCTTTGTTGGTCGATTCACCTTTAAGTGCGAGCAATACTACTACTACTATTGCTAGCAGAACGGGGAGGTATCGCTCCAATCTGCTGCATCAATCCCATCATGTCTGCAGTTGCCCACTCCTCTGTTATCTTGCCATCACTGATAGTTAGCATGTCCATTGCAGTGAAAGATACTTGCTTGCCAGTCGCCGGTATACCTTGGAACTCTCCTTTGTAGGTGCCTGTAACATTTTCGCTGACAGCAACTTTGTCTCCTTCTGCCAACATGTCTACAATGTTACGATGAAGATCGGGAAATGCTTTAGCGAAGGGAGTGAGGAATTCTTTCTTGTTTCCATTCCAATCCATAGGGGGCATTCCTGAAAAGTGAAGAGAGTAACCATTGCTAGATACTAACTGGTCCATTCTTTCTGTATCTTGTCGATTCAACGCCTCAAAGAACTGACGAACAACCTGCTTGTTTTGTTGTTCTTGTGTGATAAAAGATGGTGATGATGATGCCATACGGGAACAAGGGGGTGCGGGCAACTCATGTATGCTTCGTTGACTTCTTATAATAGAAAATTCCTGATAGCATTTTGAAGAATCATATCATGTTCACATTTTCAAGATACAATACAGCCTATTATGAGCACGTCGCAAAAGAGGGCATCAACTGGTCTTTTAAGAAGATAAAATGAATATTGATGTCGGTGTGGAGGTAGTAAGGATATGATTATGCATTATTTTTGCTGACGGAATACTAGGAGTAGTTATTTGGGTAATTATCAGTTATTATTGTTATAGTTAGTCATGGGCAGTAAAGACAGATGCAAACTGGTCATTACCAGCGTAAATAATAAAAAAGGTTGACGAAATTTTTTTGTCAGAACCGTAGCCAAATTCGAATGCATCCATCAGATGCACGATCTGATTGTAGGATTAAAATAAAAATTGATGATGAATCTGTCTATAACTTCACCAAGTCATTATGCTACGTAAGGTCGCTGAAGGAATTATTATCAGACTCGCTTGCAGGGTCGTCTGTTCATATGCCGCGCCCGATGTGGTACTAGCACTGCCACCTGGTGTTGTTCCTCCGTCATCACCTGTAGCTGTTGTACCATTTGTTATTCCGCTTGGAGTACTGGTGATGTTACCTTATGTGCCTTCACCACCACCTAACGCATTCAGAGCCATATCCAAGTACATGAGGGCACCTTGCCTGTCGTCAACTTGTAACGCTATACATGCTTCTTCTATGAAGTCTCTTAAGTCTGCTGTTGATTGATTTCTTCCTCCTCCTGCTTCTGCTGTAGTAGTACTAGTGGCATTTGTTGTGCCTGTCGTATCAGCACTATCCTCGCCTTCGGAGTCTGCATCATAATCATCAGGAGCGCTTGTTCCGCCAACAGTTACACCCTCATCAAATGTTCCTCCTGTTTGTGTTTCAGCACAAGCTGAAGAAGACTGTACATTGCTCCTGCCTGCCTATTGTTGTTGCACTATCACCGCCACCAGCAGAGTTTGAACCATTCACATCTGAAAGCGTCGTTGTATTATTTTGCTGTGCCATAGCTTGCGGGTAGCTGCTGCCTGCCCTAGGAAAAAAAACGGTCCTGACACAAGTGCTGCACCAACTATTATCCCTGCAATGGGTATAGCTGTTGCTATCGCTTTTGTCCTTCTTATATTGTTGTCATCATTCTTGTTGTTATAATCTCTCTTACTCTGCGGATTCATTAACGGCCAGTCTAAAGGGTGGACCACTTAATAACAATTTCATAGATGCGTTATAGTAAGCTAGTAGCTCTATGAAGGAAACCATACTAGAGTCAAGCTTATAGACTCGAATCATTTTCCTCCTCGCCTCTTCTGTGGAATCGTGCATCGAATAGACCAATGCAGCGAGGCGATGGGGACGGAATAAGTAATGATAATTATAGGCAAGCTAGCACCGAGAAGAGAGCGAGACAGGATATAGGACTTACTATTCTATTCTGGAACATCTCACAATCTGCAGCTTTAGTGTCTCTTCTGCTGAAATACAGTCAGTTAGAGTTCATGCCTCAGTACCGCAGAAAGAGGGATCTACTCTTTTTGTATTGCATGTACCCTTTAGAAAAGAATATGCTGTTAGTGTTACCCTAAGTAGATCAACATCTTCTGTAGGCAGTGTTAGGCTAAACCTTTATGTACTCTATTGGTGTACCAAATATCATAATGCGGAACAAGCATCCTGGTAGAAGTAGGCCATGTGTAATGCGGCCTTGGGGGAATCCCAAGTGGTATCTCCACAGTCGGATGAGAACTGTTTACATACGTCGTTCGATTCGAGAAAATGACTCAAAGAACAACAGAAGTATGATATCGATTGGTTACTATTGTGCAGACTGCAAGACATTTCTAACTAAAGAAGAGTATAACCAGAGAAGTAAAGAACGATGGGAGGATTGGCAAACTGCTCATCCAGCCAAGGAGCAGTATTAGTAAAGAACAATAGGTTGCACAGCTCTGTGCTTTTATGCTTCTCGTGCTAAGACACGCTCATGCGCATGCTTCTAAGCTCACTCGCTGGTAAGCGTCCTTGCACCCGTCAGCTATATGCCACATTGGCCTCAGTTCGCTTTGGCACCAGATGCTTTGCCTTTTGTCGTCCTTCAGTGTTTAATCGTAAAGATGGAGATTTCAAATGAGCCAGCTACTTAACTCATAGAGCACCAGGAATAGGAATCTTATCTTTATCTCATCATCAAATACAATACAAGCCTGAGTATTTTGATCTCTCTAACCCTCCTTTGTGCCTCCGCAATGTCCATTGTTGCTACTACTGATTTTTCCTTCCATTTGACTTCAAAAGCTGTTTTCAACTTTTCTGCATCTCTTTGGGCATATCTTGATGTCTTTAACTTGCAATTTGAGATTGTTTACAGCCAGGCTGATTTTGCAGGTAAAATTCTTTGACTGTATGCTCCAAGTCAGTAGCCACTGCCGCCTCTTTCTTTTTTAGGGAAAGCCAATCACCATTCATCATGGCAGTACATGGGTGATGCTCTCTCTCTATTTTCTCTATATTTCTCTAGCTGTCTGAAAGTTTACTTGTGGACAATCTATTATTTTCCTCCATCTCCGCCTGTATCTAAAGTAAACTCCACCAAGTTATCTGTAATGTCAAAATATATTTCTGTTGCATTGAGCAATTCCTCAAACAAATTGCGGAAAATCTCTGATAAATAGAGAGACCATTTCAATCCCATATCCTGGTGTATGACAAAATGATGGATGTTTTGCTCACCACCTGATATATCATGGATGTATGAATATCCTGCTTCTTTAATCCAAATTTCTATGAAATCAAGAGCTGATTCCATAGGTATGTCAGATTGCTCTTTTAACAAAAGGAGAGAGTCGCTGGACCCTTTGGCTACGTCTCTTGCTATCTCTTTTATCTTTTTATCGTCTCTTATTTCATCTAGCAGTCTAATTATCAAGCTCTTCCTAACTGAAATAAAACCAATCTGCGACGCATTTACATACCAGTCTGTGTGCTGCTTTGCTATTTGAGTCATCAACGTGTCAACAGAGATCTCTTTTTGTTTTGCTTCTTGTCGCAATTTGTACAATATATCACGTGTCAGCCTAAATGAAATAGACTTGTGGCCAGAGGCATCCGGAGTATGGTTCTTTGTCGGTTTCATTTTAGGCACTGTAATAGCTCTTTATCTTTATAGGCATTAAAAGATATACATAGAATTTCCACAGATCAGAGGAACTATGGAGGTACTCTGGGTTCTGCTTTTACCTCTGAAACACATTCGATCACTGCCGAGCATAGCAACTGTAGACCATAACAGACATGAGCAATATTAGATACAGCCTTACAATCCTGGATAGAATAAGAACAAATGGAGATGTAAAAGCTACCAATGCCGGCAATCTGCCTGCCAGCGTCATCGACTGTAAGCATCCTTCCAAGGCTTCCTCTCATTTGCTCTGTTCTTCACCTTCTCCTTCCTAGGCTTATGTATGTGGTGATCTCTGTGGAAAGATCTTTTCTTTGCCACCTCATTCCTCCCTCTTATAAGTGACATACAACACGGGCCCGTCCCTAGTTGATTCGTCAATCTTAAAAGAAGGATACTTGTTGCTGTCGCTCAAGGCTATAATCTCATAAATTAATGGCCAGATGACTTTGTTGTCTCGTTCCACGTCTTCAGGCTCACTCCATTCACGTACCTGATAGAGGCTGCGAACCTTCTGATTTCCTTGGGACGCGGTCTTGAGCACATCCACTAGCGGAACAAAGGTTTCACCAAATGATGTCATGTTGATCGTAGCATTTTCAAGCGCAGCCCAGATCTCATCTCGGCCTTCAGGTGTTATGATTTTGCCTGCGATTGAGTCCGCTACCGGACTAAAGTCATTTATATTTGTGTTAAAGCTTGATGACTTAGCACACTCTTTGCATTTGGGTCTCCATGTTTTCACCCGACCGCGCCAGCTATACACTTCGGTAGGGTAGGACATCTGTGCGTTAGTCGAATAAATCTTCTTGCAGTAGCCGCATGCTAGACTAGCTAGGGCTTGGTCAAACCTTTCCTGGTCCTTTATGTCTACTATAACCATTATTAGTTCTTGTTCTCCATGTGCTCCTGTTTCTTTGTTGCTCTCTCAGACTTTGATAATGTCTTGCTCTAGCGTAAAGGTCCTATCAGACTGAAGTCAGTAACCTAAAGCCTTTAACCCTTCATCATCACCGGCGTTTTTGACTTTGGCCAAGTATTTTTACGAGGACACTTCAATTCATGATCTTTTGGTGTTTTGAGCCATCTTCTTTCAGGCTCTATGAGAAAGTCATCATGAAAATTATTGGTACTTAGAATAAAGACACTAGCGCTGGCAACAGCAATTTTTAACATTCTTTTTCCTTTCAACGTTGAGATAGCAAATATGCAAGAGAACCGATCGGAGGAATTGCAGCAACAGTCTTCCTCTTTTTTCTACCCTTGTCATAAGAATAGGTCTTTGCTTGCTGCCTATTGAGGTCTAGACTTAATAATTCCTTCCTTCTTCTTAAGCACCGCATATACTTCGGGGGGTGTATATACAAATCCAATATGTATGCAGTCAGTCTTCTTCTCATCTAGAAGACACTGCAACTCCCAGTTCCTTATCATTAGTTCTGCTATCCTATCGCGCCTGTTATCCTTAATTATTACCCTGTCTTGTTCAATTGCAATCTTTTTCAAGGAACGGCGCATGCTTGACAAAGACTTCATACTTTGCCATAGTTGCCTGCATCATGCTAGTTACAAAGCTTGTAAAGCTTATGCCTTCATCTATTTTATGCTCCCTTTGATTTTTAACATTTCCATTCTTCTCTGCTTATGTCATTGCACCATGAACGATATGGCTAGCATCTTTGCCGATCTCTTCTTTTACTCTAAACTCAATTGGATAAAAGCTATTCTCCATAGCATCAACTCCGACATCTGCGTATAACTCTGCCAATTTCTTGTGCTCTCTGCTTCTTTGATTCAAAATCTGAAGCATTGGGATTTTGTATTCAATATGTAATAATGCCATAAAGTTCTTCTTCTCGATAAGCATCCAATTTTATTTGCATTCTCCTTTGTACTTAACCTGCTCTCTTAATTATATGATACCCAAATTCTGTCTTGACTGGCTCTTGTGTCATTTCACCTTTGTTAAGCTTGAATGCTGCCTTCTTCAAATGGCTTTACCATCATACCTCTCCCAAAAACCCCCAAATCGCCACCCCGCTTGGCACTTCCCTTATCAATAGATAATTCTCTTGCTAGGTTCGCGAAAGATTCACCTTTCTTTAATCTTTCAAGTATTGCTTGGGCTTCGCTTTGTTTTTTAACAAGTATATGAGAACATTTGATTCTATCCGCCATAAGTACAAATCTTGCACCTAAATGATCAATAGAAATTTCAAATGGATAAATATTGCTATATATGGTCTCTTAGCGTGTCCTAGAGTAATTATTTTTTGTAGGATAATTTCGCTCTATATACCTTATTAGATCTCCTCTTTCTCCTAGTTTAATCACTAAGACAGTATTAACCGATAGCATGCCAGCAATTGGTTTCAAGAGCAATTGAAGACAGCCGAAAGGAGAAACTGTTTATAAGAAGCTACCATTTTATGGTGAGAGGAGATAAGAAATGCTAAAATTTTATATCAATCAGCATGTGGTGCTCTCATGCCATGGGTAAAGTCCCGAAAGCAATTGTTATGTCGCTAATTGCTACTTCTGCTTTAGCGTGGATTGCTTCCATTAATCAACCTGACATGATGGTTGCGATGACTACCTACAACCCATTGTCAATTGCCCTCTTTACTGCTAGCTGGACAGCAGGGATGGCTCGCTATGATGTTCCCAGCCATCACTCCAATGATCTTGATGTATAACAGGCTTGTCACAAACATAAAGAATAGAGATAATCAAAGTTCAGTCACAATTCAAAGCCGCAAGGCTCCTCCCTCATTTCCCTCATTAAGGGTAATCATCTTTGTGGCCTGCTATCTTTTAGTGTGGGCTGTGACGGGCATTTCTCTGTTACTTGGATGGTCAGTAGTGATGAACAGTACCTATAATGACAACGGGCGATTCACTCCTTATACATTACCTGTATGGTTCGCTTCTGTTGATAGCAGGCGCTTACCAATTTACTCCATTGAAGAGAATATGCATTGGATATTGTGAGTCTCCAATGAGCTTTTTCATGCGTAGATGGAGAGATGGGACGTCTGGTGCCGTGAATATGGGGGTTTATCACGGCATATATTGCCTTGGCTGTTGCTGGGCGTACTTTCTTCTCATGGTAGCTCTTGGATGGATGAATTTACTTTGGATGGGTCTATTTGCTGGAATAATCTTTGGAGAAAAAATGTGGTCTAGAGGCATTTGGGTTGCAAAAGCCGCAGGCATTGCGCTCGCAATTACTGGGGTTTTAGTTGCTGCGGGATTGGTTCCATCAATAGCATCATCTGCGACATCGATGACTGGTAGTGAGCATGATCCAGCTAACGATATGACAATGATGATCTTGAATAATACTGCAAACAGTAACACAGATGGCATGACTAGGAGCGACTCGAGTCATGGAGCCCCCATGAGCATGCCAGTAAATGGTGCAGTTTCGAGGGGATCTAACAATGAATCTGACAGGATGGTGTCAGACTATAATAATCGTCAAACCGCAGACCCTACGGCTAACGAGAGTAATAGTATGGGGTATAGTAAGATGGATATGGAATAGTGTCGTCGAATATATGATAATGACAGACACCCATTTCATTCAAAGTTTGAAGTATGGCATGTTGTTGCAAATACCCTCACCATAAGAGATCTATATAAAAGAAATATTAATTTATGTATGTTTATAATATTAGAAAAAAAGATAATAAGAATAATACTTTTGCTGTAAATCATATTACGTTTATAATAATGTATATGGAACAGTCTTTCGATTTCTTGGCCCAACGGCTGTCAGACAATGGCTTGAGAGCTGAACAAGAAACCATGGAGCACTATCCAGAAAAAACGATCCTCCAAACAGAGCATGCTCCTGAATTTGTGCGCGCTGCAAAATTGATGGATGTTGTTGCACAGCAGGAGCGTCATGAAGCAGACCTGAAGGATACACTTGGACTGGGATGATGGTTATTATTATGAACAGATCGTCCTTAATCTCGTCAAAAAGTGATACAGCAACTAAGATATTGAAGAACGATTCAATGACGTTTGCTGAGAAAGCTATAAGCATAAAAAGCAACCAATCATCTCAGAACAACAATCAAAGCCAATCTTCTGCTGCTAAATTATCAATGGCCGGAGACATTGAAGTTGTCAGTGTTGATCTTGCCATGGCGCAAGACAGTACTGGTCCGCTTGCAATACGCTCTTTAAATGAAATGAGGATTGACAAACTATATGATCCATCAAAAGTGCTTCTAGTTATCGACCACACTTTTCCTGCAGCAGACGAAAAGGTCGCGAATCTTCATGCAATGATGAGGGTTTTTGCTTCTAAACACGGTTGTATGCTAGTCGAAGGATCAATATCGCACCAGCATATTCTGGAAAGTCTTGCCTATCCTGGAATGATGATACTTGGTGGAGATTCTCACACATGTCAGGCGGGATGTTTGGGAGCTTTTGCAACTGGAATTGGAAGTACCGAAATCGCTTCTATATGGGCTAGCGGTCAGATATGGCTAAGGGTGCCAGAAACTGTTCGAATTGTCCTATCCGGAAATTTCAACAAGGGCGTCTTTGCACGGGACCTGATCTTAGACTTCATAGGAAAGTTAGGCGAGGACGGTGCAAATTATAGGGCCCTGGAATGGACATTTTCCGATGATACCCTCCGAAGAGAATTAACAATAGATTCTAGGGCCTGTATGACCAATGCTTCAATGGAGTGCGGCGCTAAACTCTCGGTGTTTACCTACGACAAGTTGACTGAAAGGTATATAGCTGATAACCCAAGAAAAAACATAGAGAATATAGTAGAAATTCAACCAGGCAGGTTAGCCAATTATGCCGATGAAATTAATATAGAGTGCAACAGCATAGAGCCAATGGTATCAGGTCCCGATCATCCTGATGCTGTCCGGTCTGCAAGCGAAATGAGTGGAATAGAAATAGACCAAGCATTCATTGGCTCGGCCACAAATGGAAGAATTGAAGACTTAGAAATAGCGGCCCGGATCCTCAAAGGTAGAAAAATTCATAAAAATACAAGATGCATCGTTACGCCTGCTTCAGTCAGAGTCTACGAGGAAGCAATTCGACGAGGGTATGTAGAGGTGTACTTGGAGTCTGGCGCCGTATTTACAAACTCAACATGCGGAGCCTGTGTAGGAACGCACCTTGGAGCTCTTGGAGAGGACGAAATATGTATATCCTCATCTTCGAGGAATTTTGTGGGAAGAATGGGTGCTCATTCGTCAAAAGTATATCTTTCATCCCCTGCAACTGCGGCTGCCTCTGCAATAGAGGGCAAGATCGCAAGTCCGGAGAGGTATTTGTAATTTGGCTGCAGAGGATAAGACAACGCACAATACGACAACATCATCATCATCTCGACCAGATTCATCCTCACCACCGCCACCATTATCCTCCCCTCTAATGCCGTCTCCTCCAAAATCAACGACCTCGCCATTTGCTACGGAGGCTGTATTACAAGGAAAAGCATGGGTGTTTGGAGATGACATTAATACTGATATTATTATGCCATTTAGATTCAAAAGCAGAACAAATGACCCAAATGAAATGGCAAAATACGCTATGTATGGAATAGATCCGGATTTTCCCAAAAAGATAAGCAAAGGTGACATTTTGGTAGCTGGCAGAAACTTTGGTGGGGGATCAAGTAGAGAACAAGCACCGGTTGCTCTGAAATATGCCGGGATATCTGCAATTGTGGCGGAGAGTTTTGCTAGAATTTTTTATAGAAATGCATTCACTATAGGACTACCTGCTCTTGAAGTATCTGGAATAAAAGGACAGATAGTGCAGGGCGACCTAGTCCTTATTAATTTAGGTGAGTTTACCGTGACAAATGCTAGACTAGGGCATGTTTTTCAAGCTAAAGCTGTTCCCGATTTTATGAGGAATATGCTGCTTGATGGAGGGTTAGTAGAGTATTTTAAGAAAAACCAAAAGTTTCCATGGACTTGATTTAACGACATATATTTTGCGTAGTTTGCGCTTATGAATTCTGGCAACTATAAGATGCTTTCCGTGCACACAACTAATGCAAGGCTCATTAAAGTTTCAGATCATCGCTTGGGGAATTCCAAGCAGAAGTCTGAAATGCCGACCTTGAAGAAAAGATGCATTATGTGCGCCATGGAGAGAGAGATACATATACACAACTTCCAAACAGAAACTCGGAAAGAAAATCAGTAGCAGACCCAGTGGGATGGGAGATTATCGAATAAAAGATAGAATAGGAAATAATGAGAGTAAACTACTCGTCTATTTCGATTTTATAGATAAGTTCTGCATCGATATCGTAGTTTCAATGACTACTATTACATATGATAGTGTGCTATTGTCGCGGTATGTCGACTGCATCGAGTGATAGTACACTTTACAAGTGTGAGGTATGTAACAAGACCTTTAATTCACAGAAGGGGATTGAGGCAGCATAACAAAGAAACACACATCGAAACCGCTGGACAGAAGGAATAGTAGAACATATTGCAAAGCGATAGAGATCTTATAAGATATTAGTATCTGCAAAACCGGAACGTTGACGCAGCTAAGAGGAACATATACATTTGATGTTCCAAAGATATAGAGAAGAAGCTGAAGCTGGATGAAGAAGTGGAGAAAGACAGAGCGTTATAATAAGGGGCTTCGATTGTGGAATGGAAGCAATAATTGAAATAGTAATTATTGTTATACTAATGAAATCTCCTATCCGTTTAATTATGGAGCAAACAACATTTTCTCTATAGGCAATCCTGATAGATTTAGATTTTCTGTCTGTGCTTATATGACAGGGGGTAAGATACTTCTTTGCTACTTATTACTTCTTTTCTAAAGTCGCAGAATCAACATCATCATTATTGTTATCAATCCTTCCTGTAAACTCTCTCATAACATCGGGGCGAATATTTTCATAAATTACAAGAGCATTATCTGCAGGGTCTCGAAAGACGCAGCAAGGCCCGGGAGGAATTTCAATCCTTTTTTCTTCTTTCCATCCTTTGGATCTAAGCCTAGAGGCGGTAACTTCAAGATTCGAAACTCGGTAGATCAACATTACATCTTTCTTGCTGATGTGATCAGCAAGAAGAACATGTGGTTTCTCATTATTCTCTGATAGTTTGATACATGCTACCCAAACACCGAAAGCGTGTATTTTCCATATCAACCGGCCACCTAGAACTTCGGTGTAATAATATATGGAGGATTCGATGTCAGGCGCAGGAACATACAGAAAGTCAAGCGATTCAAATATCATTTCGCTAGCTATTACTGTATTAGACTCAAATGAATTTTCTGGCATATACCACTATTTCTGGACAAATCAAAGGTAGTCCTTTTATATAATGATGAGTTGTCATACTGGTCTGTCGTTGTTGTTAGAAAAGAAAAATCTCTATTATCCTCCAGGGCCTGAAAAGAAGGAAGAAAAATATCAGGGAAAATTTACAAATGACGACTTTGACATACGCGAGATAGTAGATGCAAATACATCGCTGGAACAAGAGGTATACTATGTTATCTTTAAGAAGGGCTGTAGAACAAGGCCGCACATTCATGCAACGGACCAGACACTGGTTGCCGTCAAGGGAAGGGGAATTGTTGTCATTGTAGACAAAATTGAAATCAATAGTGATGGAAAGAGCGCCATTATAGAACCACTACCCGAGAGATCATCATCTCCTTCTGTGATTGAGCTATCTGAAGGAGACGTAGTATGCGTACCCGCCGGCACATTGCATTGGCATGGCGCTTTAGAAAACAATAGTAATGAATCAGACCATTTTTCCCATTTGGCCATAAGAAAGAGAACTGACGCAGAAACTATTTGGTTCTAGAAAGAAAATTATACAAATCGTAAGACACTGGGCTCAAATTCACCATTTATATGAAAAAGGTATCAGCAGACATGAAGATCCCAATAAGCCACGGTGTTGAAAAATTGATAGATTGATATCTCTGTACCTTCAGTCAGTATCATCTGCTTTGAACTCATTGAATGTCGCTATCTGATCTCCTATCTTAACCCCCTTATCTTGTACAAAGCCAGCATTAACCTCCAAAACGTATTGAGCAGGTTCTTGTGAGGGATAGGTTGGGCATTCGTCTTGTTCGCAAGGGGGGACATTTTCTTTGATGTCTACAATTCTGGAGCTACTATCGACGAACATCATGTCCAATGGTATTAAGGTACTTTTCATCCAAAATGTTCTAGGCTCCTCATCGGAAAATGCAAATAGCATGCCTGCATTCCAAGGGAGATGTTTTCTAAACATAAGACCTCTGGCAAACTCTCCTTGATCGTCGGGAACTTCAACAAATACACGTGCAATAACAGACGAATTAATATTATTGTCTTCAGTTCTTACTATCTCAATATCAGGTTTTCTTGCAACCATTTGGTTTGGTCCTGCGCCGCCTGCAGAGATTGTAGCAGTGACCTTGCTACTTGTAGTATTGATAATGGACACATCATTTCCTCTCGTATTGCTAACATACGACAAGTCACCGCCATCTGCACTAAATGCAATTCCATGAGGTCCGTTGCCAACCGGAATTTCATTTACCACTTCAATACGTGCATCCACTATTGATATCGCATTAGAGTCCATATTTGTAACATAAACAAGCGTCTCATCAGGGTTGAATGCAACGTATTGTGGATTATTGCCAACGGGGATAGTTTTGACTACTTCATGTTTACGTGAGTCGATGACTGACAGAGTATCACTTTCCGCGTTTACAGCTAATAGCGTTCCTCCATCATTACTAAAGGAAAAACGATGAGCCATACTCCCAGAATCTATTTCCTTTATCACCATATTTTGTTCCAAGTCAACAACCGAGATAGGACCTCCTAACCTAGTGACATATAACACTTGTCCATCAGGTCTCACTTCCATGTATTGAGGTCTAGGGCCAACATCGATCTCATCTATGAGAGATCCGTTTGCGTTCATCACTAGTACCTTTCCTAGGGATACGTCACTCACATACAGAGTACCGTTAAAGATTGCAATATCTTGGATAGAAACTCCTGTAGATATCTCCTTCATAGGCTCGTTGCTTGTAGTGTTGAGCATGAGGATGGTTCCAGAATCTCTGTCTGTTGTGATGATATAAAGCGTCAGCTGATCTTCGGAGAGTTTGATATTGTGAGGCGTCCCTTCAACTGTGATATTCCTTACAATTGTGTTTGTCTCCAGGTCTACGACAGAGATGCTGTTAGAATCTGCATTTTGTACATACATTACTCCTGCCAACGAATCAGTGGTCAAGCCGCCAGTTGAACCAAAAGCACTGATTGCAGGTAACAACGAATTGGTTTGCAGGAAAGTTGAGCCATTAGCCATTAGTACCTGCTACTGCTGCTACTGCTATAGTTAACATGACTCCAATAGCTTCAATCAATAGGGGCCTTTTCTTGCTCTTTATTTGGTCATACATTCTTGTTACGTTCTGAAATTATTCGAGGCCACTTGGAAAAGAAGGTTTCTATTGCATTTTCTAGAATTGAGGATGATGATGCTCATATCATTGGTAATAGATGATAGATGACAGGATAATTCAAAGGTGCTTGTAGTATGGTCTAGGCTACACGCTCAAAGTACTGCAATTGTACCGGATGAGGAGAGAAAACTAAGGCTTATTTCTATAATACATGAATAGGATTTTACTGCCTTCCCATATTCTCTATCAAACTTTGTTAATCTTAATCTAAAACAGCTCCCTATCATCAATTGAGGTGGGGTGATGATCAAAGCATACCGAGTTCCTCTTTCATCTGGTACTGTCATCGACCAGCAGCAACACGTCATATCTGTACTTTGTAGGTTTCTTATAGTTGCTGGCCGGTGAGTACGTGAACAGCCTGCTTGAATTCCTCCTCTGAAAGTGGCGGCATGTTTGCAGTCTTTAGGTTTTCTTCAACATGCTCGATCTTTTTCTGTCCAATGAGAGGTGCAATAACCGATGGGCTTGATCGAATTATCTGCAGCAGTTTGGCTACTGGATCAGTAACATTTCCATAATCAGGGATCTGGCTACGGAGGAGTCTTCCCTGAAAGAGAGGTATGCTAGTAAATATGCCAATGTTGAGTTTTGTTGCTGCTTGTAGAATTGTGAGATTTTCCTCTGAACCTACTGACTGGTTCTTTAGCAGAAGAGCCTCGCTATAGGCAAGGTTGTACGGGAGCTGGATAAATCTAAAGCCGTGGTCCTTGCCTCCAACGCTCTCGGCACACTTGACTGCTTGCTCAAGCGAGAGATATTCCGGACTTCCCATGGGAACTCTGAAACATGTCCAAGTTGCCATGCCATAGTAACGAATCTTTTTCTGAGCCCGATATTTTTCATAGACTTCAAAAGCCTTTGCAAGCATCTCCATAAACTGTTCCCTGCTTACATCCTGGTACCAGCTCTCAAAGGCGTTGTGAATGTAAACGAGATCGATGGTAGAAATGTGCATGTTTATGAGTGACTTGTCAATGCACTTGGCAAGGTAGTTAGGGTTCATGACATTATAGCCGGAGCTGATATCGTCGGCAGTTATTACTTCAGGCTGGATATACATTCTGTGGATGTATTCCATTACGTCGATGTTAGGGTAGTCACCGTCATTCGTAATATAGCCATTCTTGGTAGATATGAAAACCTGATCCCGTGAAATAATCCCATCCTTTACGAGACGCAAAAGGGCTCTGCCGATGCTCTTTTCAGACCTCATGGCACGGTAATTTATTGCAGTATCTATGACATTGATCGCGCCAGACTTGACTGATTGATAGACCGCGTTCTCAACAGCCTCATCATCTTCCTCACTCATCTCGCCTAAATATGTCCCCATTCCTATGCTTGATAGGTAAAGGCTGTCAAAGGACCTAAAGTGACTTCTCGGCCTTCCCTGTGAGATGGCATACTCTATGAATTTCTTTGTGCCTTCAGGCGTCCCATAGCCCTCGAGCGTCTGGTAAGATGATGGTGATGATGATGACGATGACGACAATGTTTCATATAGGGCAGCATGCAAAATAATAATGAATCGAATTTTATTACTCTCTAGAAAATATAGGTTTGCTTACCTTTTGTCCAGATATCTTCAAAACAGAAGGGGTTGTTAAAGCAATTACGTAACAGAACTGCAAGAATATGTCTCTCACCTATAGAATAAAGCTCAAAGCCAGCAAAAAGCCCGTAATCCTAGAGTACGTTACAGCTGAAGCCATTGCAGGGACTACCATTTCGATACTTTCTGGTTCCTTTCTTAGTTGCAGGACTGATTTTATGGCAAGCGGTATCGATGCAAAACTAATTAGGGAATAGACCTTGGTGAGGCCAAGAAAAATACCTAAGGCAATCATTGCATATGCAGCAATGATAAATATGGGAAACGCTGCGGAAGCAGTTTTTCTGCCGAGTATTATTACCAGGTACGACGGCCTTTTGACATATCTGCTTCATAGTCCGGAAATGAATTGACAAAGAGCACTGTTGAGGATAGGATGCCGACTATTGCTCCGACATATAGAGCAGAAGGCTCTAATACTGCATTTTGGACGTAAAGTGTCCCAAGCACGATCATCGCCCCCTTGATAGCAACAAAGAGCTCACCTAAACCCGCATTTACAATTGTTGTAGAATAAAAGTAGATGGCAACGACTGCAAAGCTAAGTATTATTGCGATCGTTATCCCGCGTATTGCGACAAAGTATGCCCCTGTGGACGCGCCAAGGATCAGAAATATTATGCCAGCTAGGTACACTGCACGAGGTGTCAGTAGGTTTTCAGGTAGAACTCCTGTCCCACCGCTGAACTTTGTCCTTTTCGTTGCACTATCGATGCCTCGCTTATAATCCCAGTAGTCATTGAGAAGATCTACGCTTGCATGCAAAAAAACCACGCCAACATACGTGAGGACGGCGTAAAGTGGGTCTATGGTACCATATTTCCAGTAAGCAACCGCAAGGCCATTGCTAACGGCAATCACTGACGCTAGTAGGAATCTAATCCGGATAGCTCGTAGCCAAGTAGACAGCACTTATCTCTTGCCATATGCAGGAGCTTATTGTATGTTTTCTAAAATCATTGAGGAACACACCGATAATAGGTTATACCATTTATCGTTACATCCTCTATCCGAAACTTTTTCCTTTTGCCTGCTATTGCGCTTGCAAGATCAGATAATCCTAGTTTGAGCATGCAATTATTTACATTTGCCTCTGAAAGACCCGTTGCCTGAGCTATCTCTCTGGCAGAATAGCCTTTGTCTGAGTTTCTACACAAGAATTGCGTAACGATTGTTCCAACGTCTTTGTGGGCGTCAAACTCTGCAGCGTCTATAGGCATATTAATTAATCAGCCGGCAATAGCTTCTATAAAGCTAAGGCTCTATTACACCTGTGCTTTCAAGTGGCTTACGGCCCATAAATCCCTCATCCTTCCCATGCCAGAACTTGATTTTGTTTTCCCCTACTTTCCAGCATAGCCAGACCTCTTCGTCGAATCTTCTTGAAGGGAAGTCAAGCAGGCCTTCATCCACACTCTTTATTACTACCCCTGTCCCCTCAAGCTGTTCTATCGCCTTATACAGTTTGGTGACAGCCGTGTTAAGTTCCTGCTTTTTCTTTATAAAACCTTCAAAAGGACTGCCTGAGTCAATTATTGTCTGAATCTCCTCTTGCAGAGCAACAACATGGTTCTTTTGCATTATGATATTTTCAAATAAGCGCTTGACCTCTGGCAGTGCCTTATCTGCGGTTTGAGGCGTATATAGCGTGAACATTAACGAGATTTTTATTTAATTTTGAGATAATTTATGCTTTTAGCACCCTGTGACAGAAGAGGATACAACTTTTTGAGAATTATGCTATATCCTTTTCACATGGATCCAAAACTTCGATCTTAATCTTGATGACAGGATAAAATAATGCAAATGTTCCAGGTCAAACTCTAGCTGACAAATACTGTTAAAAAATCAAATGATGGTATCGTCCAAAAATAAGCCTAGATGTATGATTAAGCACTAATACATATATCGATACATAATGACCAAAGGGCTTTAGAGCTTTTAGGGAATTTATGCATCGTATATCACATCGTTCTCAGGATTCGAGTTACCCCCCTCCCTCTCTTCAAAGTGCTGCAGTCGTTAAAAATACCTGTCTTTCTATTTTCTCCTGTGGTAGAACCTACACTTGAAATAGAAAAGGTAATGCCAGCAAGCATGAAAGCAGAGGAAGAGCAAGAAAATCTGGTTCCATTCTTGGAGCAGGAGATAGAATGTCCCCGTTGTCACGACAGCATGATGCTTTGTTCAGACTTTGACAACCTGTATTATGTCTGCCAAGAATGTGACTTTTGTCTATATACAATAAAGAAATCGACAGTATAAAAAGAAATTATTAGGTAGTGTAACAGGTAATTAATGATTGATTGTAAATCGCCGCAAATTGGAGAGATTTCACGGCAGCAAGTCTTCAAGGCTAATTCTTTCTACACTAACAGCTGCAATTGACAGTGTAAAACCTGAGCCGCTCGTAAAGCGTGCTGTAAAATTCAGAAACAGTGAATTGACAGTGCGTGACATTTACGGCAATGTAGAAAAGCTGCGAGAATTTGACCGCGTATATATTGTCGGTGCCGGTAAGGGAGCATCGGGTATGGCCTATGCTCTTTCCTCTATCTTGGATAACAAGGTTGCTGCTGGAGCGATTACTGTTCCCCACGGCACAAAAGCGAAGATCAAGAGAGTTTTGGTAACTGAGGCCTCGCATCCGATCCCTGACGACGCAGGGATAGAGGGCACAAAAAAGATACTTTCGATCCTGAGAAAGGCTGATCAGAATGATCTTGTAATTGTCTTACTCTCCGGTGGTGGCTCGGCACTAATGCCTTTGCCTGCACCGGGGATCTCTCTGGCTGACAAGCAAAAAATCACAAGCTCGCTTCTTCGCTCGGGAGCATCAATCCATGAGATAAATTCCGTGAGAAAGCACCTATCAGCTGTCAAGGGAGGTCAGGTCCTACGACACGTGAACAAATCGTGCACTCTTCTGTCTCTAATCCTCTCTGATGTAATAGGAGATGACCTTGAAATCATTGCTTCAGGCCCCACGTATCCTGATAGCTCCACTTTTGGTGATGCCTTGAATATCTTGAGAAAATATCGCATAGATAACCCGGTTACTGCTATTGAATACATCGCCAAAGGAGCCAAGGGCGCGATAGAGGAAACGCCCAAGCCGCAACAGAAGTTATTTTCTCGCACTCACAATGTGCTTATTGGAAACAATGCTATCGCGTGCAAAGCGAGCAGTCGGCTATCTCAAAAAGCGCGGTATGTATGCAGTAAATCTTGGATCCCATTTTGACGGCGAGGCTAAGGAATTTGGAGTATTTTTGGCGCGGCTTACCTTAGCCCTTGGAGGGAAGCGTTTTGCAATCGTTGCCGGAGGAGAGACCACAGTAAAGCTGAACACACGTAAAAAAAACGGTCTTGGCGGGAGAAACCAGGAAGCGGCACTTGCATGTTTGGCTGAGCTTGATCGGCACGATGTTGCAATAGGGTGTATGGGAACAGACGGAATAGACGGCAACTCTGACGCGGCCGGCGCCCTCGTATCGTCAAAGACAATATTGCTCTCCAAGAAGATGGATCTCCCAAAATATCTCAATATGCACGACAGTTATCATGCCTTCAAAAAGTTGCATTCCCTCATTTTCACTGGTTTTACTGGCACCAATGTAAACGATATAGCTATTGTATGTAAAGAATTAAAGTAAGATATATTTCATATTTTAGCAGTAGCAACAACAGCAACAGCAACATCAACAGTAGCTGCAATTACTCATTCCACAATCAAACAAGCACCTTAAGGCCGAAGATCCAGATATGTATATCGCACTCTTTTCTAAACGACGCAATAAAAGGAGAATCGCCAATCCTAAGCCGAAGAATGCAGAATATGGGTTTGAAGGTAATAATAAGCAAGAGGTCTGATACCAGACCTAAAAAAGTAGTAGCAGAAGTAAAAAGAATTGTGCCAGACTAGCGCATTTGACAATTGTCTGCGACAATTAGCAAAATGCTGATGGAAAATCAACTCGAAACACCGCTAGTATCTCACGTATATGTCGCTTGCTACCACATTAATATCCTCACAGTTGTCGGCTTTAACCAAAAGCGATCCATCATCCTTGACATCTGCAGCTATGCCTTGAATGGTTCTATTGCTTTGCATTAGCGCAACCTTCTGACCTAATATGTCAGAGTTTTTCTTCCACTTCTCTATGATGGTGTGAGGAACGCGATGCTCCAGCTCGATATAATAATATTCAAGCCTCTCCAGTATCTCCTTTGTCAATCCAAGTATGCTCGTTTCATGCCCAAGTTCATTAGTTAATGATGTGACCTTGATGCTTTTTTTAAGATGTAAAGAGATCATCGACGAGTCAACATTCGCGTTTACTCCTATTCCTATGACAGCATAGTTTATCCGCTCTGCCTCTACGCTGCTGTCAATGAGAATCCCAGCCACTTTTTTGCCAGATATTGTGACATCATTTGGCCATCTTAATTTGACATCAAGTTGAGTAGTTTTTTTGATTGCGTCATATACTGCAAGCGCTGCAGCAAATGGAAGGAGTGTGATATTGGAAGCAGGCATACATGGTCGTAAGACAACTGATAGCCATATACCCCCCTTGGGCGATAGCCACTTACGGTTTTTCCTGCCACGTCCGCTCTTTTGGTGCTCTGCAATGATCACTGTGCCGTCCGAATCGGAGTTTTTCTCAGCAAGCAAGATTGCAAGGTTCTGAGTCGAATGTGTGGTTAGCCTGTAGATTATTTTATCTTTACCAACAAATAAAGTGTCAAGTACCTTTGCCAGCTCCCATGGGACAGGGAGGTTTGTCTCAGACGCGAGTCTATAACCTCTCCTGTGACTTGACTCAATATCATAACCATATTTGCGTAGGAGGTTTATCCGCTTCGATATTGCGCTTATTGACATGCCTGTCTCATTTGCCAAGTTTTTCGCCGAGATGTGTCCCTTTTGCAACCGAAGCAAGGAGAGGATGATCTCTTCCAGCGGCATTAGGCGATATTGCGCCTTAGCAGGTAATATACTAATCAAATGTATTATGTCATCTTGTCTGCTAAGTTGCTTCAATCATGATTTATACCATCAAGATATGTCTCTATCATGTGAAAAACCGTAGCAGACCTGATATAATGGCCACTATTCTAGAGTCTGCTAACGGCGGAATAACAAAGACAAATCTTCTTACTCGCGCTAACCTTACAAGTGGACAGCTTAGACAGTATCTTGATGTTCTATTAACTAAAAAGCTAGTAGTGCAACTCGCCGACGAAGAGAGGAGGCATATGGCTTACCGAACCACTGAAAAAGGCATAAGATACCTCTCAGTTTATTCGACTCTAAAAAGCATTGATGTCTTTCCGAGGGAAAAAGATTAACTAACTACTTGCTATTGTTTTGTTCCATTTGTAATAGACGGTACCTCCTCTGCATGTTGAGTAAACATCAGATTTGCCTTCTCTAAGTGAACTAGCAACTTCAAGCTCAGCCAGCAATTGTTCAATTTCGTCGTCCTTCTTTTTTGGAGCAAGGAGGTTAAGGATCTCTTCCCTTGAGTACATCTTTGAAGGCTCCCGACGCAAAATGTTTTGTATTTCCTGCATTAGCTCCGCTGATGCCATGTCAATCACTTTTTCTTTGTCCTCGCCGATACTATGGACAACACATCACGATCTTTCAGCTGGTAGTTCACAGGCAACCTAATGCCGTCTCTGCCATCAAGGGCATATATTACGCCCTTTGCCAAATCGCTATGGATCTCCTTCGCCAGATCCTCCACGGTTGCTCCTGACCTCATGAGGTATACATCTGGCAGCACATTTCCATGCTTGTCTGAGAACTTTTGGACATCAGCAACTGGGTATACTGCGTTCATTTTGAGCAGCTTGAACACAGCTACGTTTATCGCAAACTGCACGCCGGTGCGCATATATTCGCCTAGGATATCCTTGCGTATGAAGTTGAGTGCCCACTTTTGCTTGTCATTGAGCTTTGTCTGATCCTTTATTTCAAAGCGTTCGTCGCCAGGAATGTATCGAATAATCCTCTTGCTTTCCGCACGTCGAAGCGTAAGTTCAGCATCAGCGCTTGCAGGAATTATTATAATGTCACGATATTCTTCGCGCAGACGCCTAAAGTTTTCCGTCGCTGAAGGAAGGTCAACTTTGTTTGCAACTATAAGCGTAGGCTTTGAAATATCGCGTAAGCTCCAGCAAAAGTCCTTGCTCTCCTGTATCCCAAAGTTGTCAAATATAGTCTCAGTCAGATTGTTCTGTGCAAGGGCAAGCTTGACATGATCTTCTCTTACCCCGATGCCACGGAAAACCTCTGTTATGGCAGCAACTGTGTTCATGCCCGAGCCAATGGCACGCGATATCTTCTCCCTGTTTGCCTCAAGCAGCTTTAGATACCACATTACAAGCTCCTCCTCGATGTCTGCAATATCTGCAACTGGGTCGCCTGTGCCAGGCTCCGCGATCTTGCCTGACGCGTCAATACTCCCTGACGCGTCAACAATGTGCAGCAATGCGTCTGACTGTGCAGCTATTGTAAGGAATTGGTTGCCAAGTCCCTTGCCTTCCCATGCACCCTTGATCAGGCCCGGCAGGTCGACAAGCTCAACTGGAATAAAGCGCCAGCCATCTATACAGCGGGAGTTCTTGGGATTATCCTGCAGGTTAAACTCCTTGTGAACACAATGTGTTATTACGTGAGCATTGCCTACAGTAGGCTTCTTTGTGGTGAATGGGTAATTCGACACCTCAGCAGACATTAGCGTGGCGGAATTGAAGAACGTCGTTTTGCCTGTGTTTGTCTTGCCAATCAGCCCTATCTTGATCATGATTTTTCACATTATTATTATTATTGTTTATATACGCTGCTCAATGTACGTGGTGACAGACAATTGCAAGGTACCCTACTAGAGATAGAAACCCTCCAAGCAGCGATAGGTAGATAAAGAAATCCTGCTTCTCCGCGAGTGCATTTTTTTTTCTTTGGTTGGCGACTGGAATTGAGACCTGCATATATACCGTATTATTATAGTATTGCTAACGGATAAGATTTACTGCTCGCTTATTAGCAACCGACATTGTCTGCTCAAGAACCTCGAGGCTTTTGTTGTTTGGCCTTTAATTTTGTCTCGTCACTCTATTTTCTCTCTATACACACAAGGGTGTATGTGCCTACTTGATGAAATTTTTTTCATTACATACAGGTTACTTTAGCCTGATCCTTGAAGATTCTTTTCAGATATTTTATGCTCGGAATGAGCAAGTTATCTTTCATTAGCATTTTTCAAGTAACTTATACCATCTATCACTTTCCTTGAAAATGCTAGCAAGTTCATTTACGGCAGAACTCTTCTCGATGCCTCTATACTACTCGCTGCGTCTAAACCTCAAAATAGAATTGGCAGCATAATAATAATGATAATGACGATGATGACGATGATGCTAACAATTACAATGGCACTACGATTTCGTTGCTTCTCTCTTCCTAAAAACTTGTATTGCCGATATCCAATCATTACTATTCTTGAAGTGGTCTTACTATCAACTACTTCTCCAGCCTTCCAAGAGCCATCTTGATTTCGTCACAGCGCCAGGACATCTCACTTATCTGGTCGGCAGTAAGGTCAGACTCCCATCTCTCTAAAACAGTCTTGCAGATTTCTGTACCGTTATATAGTATTGCCCAGTATGGATGATGCTCCGCAGTAGTGTATGCAAGCTCGAGCACTTCCCCTAGACCAGAAGATGCCCGCTTGATATAGTGAGCATCTTCACCATAGATTCTGACAATGCTGGCGTCTCTGTCAACACTTACTTTGAAAAAGAAATTTTGTTTCTGAAGTTCCTCTAGAACAGCTTTGATTGCGTCTAAAATTCTGTCTATACTTGACATCAGATAATAGTATCATAATCTGTATAATTTAACTCAGTCACTGAACAGCCTCCTGTGCTCTGCCATCATGCACCTGTTATAGACTGCAGAAATATCCTTTTCCTTGGCCATATTCTCAGCTTCCTTGCTGTAGATACCCTCCTGCATCCAGATCACCTCGATGCCTTCCTTCTTTAGAGTATCTTCGACCACCTTTGGGACATCTTCTGAAGGTCTGAAAATATCGACGATGTCTATTCTGTCTGGTATGCTACTGACAGTAGAATATGACTTGCGTCCCAAGACTTCTGTCGCAGTAGGGTTGACGGGGATAACATTGTATCCATGATCGATTAGGTACTTTGGCACATAGTGGGCTCGCCTTCTCCTCATTTTTTGACATTCCTACTACTGCAATGTTTCTCAACGTATACATTTTCCTTATTTCATCGTCCGAGTGAGAGTCTTTTTCCATATGCTTAATTTTATTATTTGCACATTATTTAAACAGACTAGGAGCCGATCATCCCAGGTAATTTCCACGGAGTTCTATAGAATTGTACTACCTCGATGCTTGGATCAGCAGTGACCGTAACCTGATCGAGCTGTACATCTTCAGGTGGAGAAAGCGTTCGCGTGTCGCCAGGCAGCAGTTTGTCTATTGGAGGCTCCATTTCGCTTCCATAATTGACAAGCACGTTTGTAAGCGGCAGCCTGCCAGTATTCTTTACGACTACTCGCGCATTTGTAAAGAGTGACTGCTCGTCCTTGAGCGCATCTACACTTAGATCGTAATCTTTTGTCGGAAGGCCAGAAGCAAACATTGCG
This sequence comes from uncultured Nitrososphaeraceae archaeon, assembly GCA_963786915.1. GTDB lineage: Archaea > Thermoproteota > Nitrososphaeria > Nitrososphaerales > Nitrososphaeraceae > Nitrososphaera. The sequence goes on along the minus strand of CAWBAU010000001.1, from coordinate 890,075 downwards.
ACAAGGGCGACTGCAATTATGCCAGCCGCTATTATCACAATAAGCACTATGCGCATTGTAAAAGATTGAGTAGGAGAATATTTAAGCTATTATTATTTTCATTTTCATTATTTTTATTTTTTATCATTATTCCCCTTTCATCTGTAATCTTGACTTAAACACTGGGCGTATTCCAAGTGGCGCATAATTGCCTGTAGAGCAGGTAAAGCAGAGCTCTTCCTCAGGCATCCCTATTGCTTTTGCAAGATTGGCGGTGTCATTGTAGCCTACATAGTCCGCCCCTATTACCTGTGCGACATGCGATCCTATGTTGTTGCTTGATTCTTCAGTAGTGCCATGCTGGTACGCTATTAATTCCTCCTGCGATGGAAAGTCAATGCCGGCATAGCATGGATAACGTATGGGGGGATATGTAACTACAAGACTCACTCTTTTTGCCCTTGCCGTGATAAGCGTTCTGATTATCTCAGCAGAGCTTGTGCCTCTTACGATACTGTCATCTACAATAACAACATGCTTGTATTTAACCACCTCCGGGATCGGGATTATGCCTTTGTTTATCTCTAGTCTGTTACCTTGATACGGCTCGATAAAGCTGCGCATTGAGCCTCGCTTGCTGTACCTGTCCTTCAACAACCCTTCTTCAAAGGGAAGACCGAGCTCCTGTGCATACCCCAGCGCCGCCGGTCGTGCAGAGTCGGGGACTGGGACTACAACGTCTGCATTCTTTAAAGGAAATTTCTTTGCAAGGAACTGCCCTATCCTCTTCCTTGCAGCGTAAATGTTTATTCCTTCCATTATGCTGGACGGGTGTGCAAAATACGTATATTCAAATGCACAGTGGGCATGCGGCCTTTCGTTGGCAAAATGCTGCGAAGTTAAACCGCCCTTGCCTATCTTCAGGATCTCGCCCGGTTCTACATCGCGTGTCAGTTGCGCTCCGACTGCTGCAAGGGCACATGACTCTGAAGCAACAATGTAGGTGTTGCTTTCCCTATGGTATCCAAGGACTAACGGACGGAAGCCACGTGCATCTCGGGCTGCATATACAGAACCCTCGTCTGTCAGAAATGTAAAGCAGAAGGAGCCGACCATTTCACCTTTCAAAATGTGCATCGCCTCGGCCATGTCCTCTTTGTCCGCCAAGAGCATGACAAGGCGCTGCGCCGCCACAAGAGTGTCGCTCATCGTCTGCGGGGTAAAGGTGCAACCTCCGACCATGCCTGACAGCTCTTCAACATTGGCAATTGTGCCGTTATGTGCAACACAGAGGTCCTTAACTTTGAGAGGCTGGGCGTTTTCAATTGTGCTCTTGCCAAGCGTAGAATAGCGGACGTGTCCGATGGCCGTGTGCGATTTGAATTTATTGATCACCATTGGGAAGTCTGATGCGGCGGAAGAGACCAGCCCAAGCCTTCTGAATGGAGGCTTGCCGGGTACTGCAATGCCCCATGCTTCCTGCCCGCGGTGCTGTAAAGCTCGTAACGAATCTATGACAAAAGGTATCACATTATGCCCATCAAGTGAAAAGATCCCAATTACGCCGCAGTTTTCATGAACCAATGCCTCCACCCCATCTTAGAGTTGATTGAGCATTAAGCTATTAAAAATATATCTTCTTCATGGCTACAGTGTCTTTTCAAGAGAGTAAAAGTTTGACTGCAACTGCTTCAAAGACAACCTGATCATATGTCGCCGGCCCTTGACAAACTCGACGTTGGTAGGTATAGTTTTGCCGATTTCTGCAAAGGTCACGCCTTTAGCCGACAGCACTTTGTGGACATTCTCCGGATCCTTTGAGGCAATGATATAGCGCGACTGTGTCTCTGAGAATAAAAGTTCATCTATCTGTTTGCAAGAGTTTGGTACAGAGTCAAGCTGAACTTTGAACCCTATCAAGCCAGCTATTGCCATTTCAGCAAGTGCAACTGCTATACCTCCATTTGAGCAATCATGTGCGCAGCTTACAAGGCCCTCTTTTGTGAGGTTCATCACTGCGTTCCTATTTTGCTTATCCACTTTCAAATCAACCTGTGGAACCGTCCCGCTTGTTATTTTATGAAAATATTCATAGTATTCGGAACCGCCCATTTCTGGCTGGGTATGTCCAACGATAAAGATTGACTCGTTGGATGAGAGTGCCATTTGCGTGACAAACGATTCACTTTCGACTAGGCCAAGCGTGCCTATGACAGGCGACGGCTTGATTGGACCCTTAGTAGTTTCGTTGTAAAAGCTTACCTTGCCTCCCACTACTGGAATTTCCATGAACCTGCAATAGTCGACTATTGCATTTACCGTCTGAACAAAAGTCCAGTAAATCTCAGGGTCCTCTGGACTTGCAAACTGCAGATGGTCTACTACTCCAATTGGTTCAGCGCCTGTGCAAACGATATTTCTGAGTCCTTCTGAGAGACATCCCAACGTTCCTTGGTAGGGGTCAAGATAACAGTGCTTCGAGTTACCATCCAGCTTGACTGCAACAAACTTGCCGTTGTCAAGTCTCATTACTGCTGCGTCGGCTGCCCCTGGCCTGATCACTGTTCTTATTCCCACTTCATGATCGTATTGTTGATAGACCCATTGCTTACTTGCTATTGTGGGATTTTCCAAGAGTGATAGCAAGACCTTCCCGAGGTTTGAGGGCTGGCTCGGTCGGTTAACCGTTTTTTTCAGCTTGTCTATGTAAGTAGGCCGCTTTGCGACTCTATCTGCAAGTGGTGCGTGGGCAATCAAATGCGAAGGCATCTGCATAATGACCTTGCCTGAATGCCTGATTACAAGGTCTTGGTGCTCTTGGACGGTGCCAAGGATAGAATGTTTGATTCCGTACTTACTGAGAATCGACTGCAATATTGACAGTTTTTGTTTGTCAGTAATGTAGAGCATGCGCTCCTGTGACTCAGATATCATGAGCTCATTTGGCATCATCTGACTTTCTCTTGTGTGGATCTTTGTAAGCTCTATGTCAAAGCCCTTGCCAAGATTATCTGACGTCTCTGACAGACAGCAGGAAAGTCCACCGCCTCCCAAGTCCTTTATGCACTTCAGACAATCCTGTTTGACTGCCTCCATCGTTGCCTCCAACAATAACTTTTCAAGGAATGGATCTGGAATCTGTACAGCAGACCTATTCTCCTCTTCTAGTGCCTTTGAGGCAAAGGATGCACCGCGTATGCCATCCCTGCCTGTCGGGCCGCCGGCAAGTATTATTATGTCATCTGCTTCGGCCTGGTTGGTGATAATGTCTTCTCTTCTACCAAAGCCTATCGCTGCGACATCGACTAGACAATAATCTTGAAATGAGGAGTCAAACTCAATCTCACCACCGACTGTTGGAATTCCGATGCAGTTTCCATAATCTGCAATACCCTTTACCACATTCTTAAAGAGCCATTTTGATTTAGCTACATAATGGTTGTTATTATCGTCTTTTATTGGTGAAAACCTCAGGGCATCAAGGACAGCAATTGGGCGAGTTCCCATGGACATGATGTCACGTATTACCCCGCCGACGCCTGTTGCAGCTCCACCAAATGGCTCTATAGCTGAAGGATGATTGTGGCTCTCAATGTGAACTGTCAAGATGTAGCCGTCACCAACGTCAAGTACGCCTGCATCATAGCCGGGGCCGACTACTACATGTTTGCCCTTTGTGGGCAGCAACTGCAAATATTTTTTAGAAGACTTGTATGAACAATGCTCTGACCATTGAGCGCCTACCGCATCCTGTTCGGTCTCGTTTGCCTTTCGCTTTAGTTCTTGTTCGAGATATTTAAGCTCCTTCTTTGTGAGGACATCCATCTTTATGATATCGCCTTTTGCTTCAGGTTTGACACAAGCGACCAGAAAATTGTAATGGCATCACTTCTGATATTTCTACTGCGGTCGACTGTGAGGATTCTTTCACTCGCCCTCTCTGGATGGGGCATCATGCCCATCACGTTTCCATCTTCATTGCATATCGCTGCAATGAGATCAGTCGATCCATTGGGGTTGTCCCTAGCATATTGCAGAACGATCTGGTTCTTTCTTTTCAGCTCCTTTAATATCTCACTGTCAGCAACATAGCGGCCATCCCCGTGAGCAATAGGGATATTAAATGTGTGTTTGAGTTCAAACAGGCTTGTGAAAGGTGTCTTGTTGTTTGTGACTTGCACCTTTGTCGACTTGCAGACAAAACGGAGCGAGTCATTCATCATGAGTGCACCGGGCAATAGTCCAGACTCAACAAGAATTTGAAAGCCGTTGCATATGCCAAGCACTGGCAGACCATCCTTTGTCATTCTTTTTACCTCTTGCATTATTGGGCTATGGGCAGCAATTATTCCAGGGCGAAGCCTGTCGCCAAAGGCGAAGCCTCCGGGGATTATCATTGCGTCATACCCGGTGATGCGTTCCTTGGTGTGCCAAATAAAGTCAGTCTCGATTCCTATTATATTGCTAAGAATATGGTGAACGTCACGGTCGCAGTTGCTGCCCGGGAAAACAGCTATCCCAATTCTCGCTGCCATTACTTTGTAATAAAAACTTGCAAAAGCTTCTATTAATATCTTCAGACTAACCAGTTTTGCATTAGCTATACAGATCGCCAGAGTATTGTTTTTATCGTTGATTGATGGTGGAAAAATTGTTTATGGCAGCTACTGTAGTACGGGACATCATGACAAAGAATATAGTCATGATAGACCATGACAAGACCGCCCTGGAGGCTGCCAAGATCATGACAGAGAAAGGCATAAGCTCGCTGTTTGTCGTCAAAGACAATCATCCAATTGGCATCGTGACGGAGAGGGACTTCATCAAAAAAATTTGTGCCAGAGAACTACCAATAGCTCAGGTTAAAATGAGCGATATCATGTCGAAGATATTGACAACAGCAGATCCAGATACTCCAATCGAAGTTGCAATTCAGAGGATGGTAAACCACAAGATACGCAGGCTTCCGATAATGGAAAGCGGCAAGTTAGTTGGCATCATAACAGTGACTGACTTGGCAAAGCATTTGAGGACTACATTGCTGCTTGAAGGTGCACTCAGTGACTCCAACAGCTTTGACAACATGATTGCGACAATGGACCGCGACAAGTATTAATTCTTACAACTTTTCGAGAATTCTCGCCTCGTTTAGAACCTGTTATCTAAACATGCTTGATAAGTATATGACTAGATGCTGGCAGCTATGAACTCTATATTTTGTATTGGAGCTTGATTGTCTCAGCATATGCCCGACGATTCCAAGTCATAAATTATAATGTTGTCAAAGGTATGCTGAACACTAGCTTTTGCCTCTTGCCTTGACAGTGCAGTTGCTCACAACGGGGTTGAAGATACGCAATTCCTGGCAAAGCTCTTTCACAGTCGCTTCAGCATCCATTTTCGTTTTTGAATTTACGACCATTTTTAGCATCTTTGCAGACCTGACTGATTGTACGTTGGAATATCCACCCTTGAGAATTAGATCTCTGTGGATTGTTTCGCCTTCGGGGTCATTGATGTAGGGCTTGTTTTCAATTATTACTTGGACAATAAACTTTGGCACAAGTTTTTCCAAACCTCTGCTTTTTAAATACATTGTTTTAAACAAAGCGGCCAAACGCCTTTGTAAACAGCAAGAACGTTGCTACTGATGGAGGCACCAGACCTAATATGAGTATGTTTGGTGCGATGTCAGCCGGGATCTTGATCGCATTGATAGCTATTATCGCCAAGAAGAATGAGATCAACAAGGTCACACCAAAGAACAGCGCAGTCCCTATCATAAAGGTCAATAGCTTAACTTTTTCCCGCCTGGTAGGTTCATCATGACGTACCAACGCCAGGATAGAGACACATTTAGCGCTAGATATTCTTTTGCAAGAAGCAAAAACGCCGTTTAATTAATAAAACGCAGTGTGGCTACAGCGCATGAGGTCATGTAGCTCAGCCTGGTCAGAGCGGCTGACTTGTAAACTACGCCAAGAAATCAGCAGGTCGTGGGTCCGAATCCCACCATGACCTCTCTAACTCAATGCCCTGGAGTTCAACCAAGCCGAGAGTTATGCAGGAGGCTCGCACTCCCTAATTCATCAACAAGAGTGAGATCTTTTTGTAGTTGAACGTTATATATCCAGCAGCTAAAGGGCCTCCCTGTGAGCATCTAAAAGCTGGAAGTAGAGAATGTCCGGATTTCTTGGTATTCTCAATGAACCTTTTTTCCAAAAAAGATCGTCTGGTAAAACTAAGGCTCACATCCAAGTCCACCAGTTGGGGGTGCCGGAAACCAGGTGATCAAGCTGCAGAATCTCAGTTATTAATGCGGGCAGGCCATCATTGCGTCAGCGACAGTGCCTTTTCTTACATGACAAGCAAATATGAGCAGAACTGCATCCTATGGAAATAGGCGGTCGATACCCACAGTGGACAATGTTTGTGTGGCGGGGTAAAAATACACAGTTAAAATTGATTCTTTAAGACCTGACCAATATAAAAAATCAGATTAATTGTTATGGCTCGCTTTCACCAATACTACAGCTAAACAAATTTGCTCCCTTTTTTTTGGACAAATTATTTTCAACTGGTCATGCTCCTGGTCAACCTATTTACTTTTGAAGGCTCTTTTTGCCTTATGCAGAATTCTGTCTCACTGTATATATTCCGGTTCCGCCTTTTGGCCGACCAATAGAGGCTAAATAACGACTAGTTCTCACGCCATATAGCTTTGGTCTTAGCTAGCATGATAAACCCTACTAGGTATGCAATTTGTATCGCAAAGCCAAACCCAAGCGACCAGTCAGCTCGCTGTAGGCATTCCCATGATATATTGTAACATTAGCGATGCGTGTGTTGTAGGCACAGCATATGCAAGGGGCCGTAGCACGGCTGGCATGATATCTATAGAGTAGAACACTGGCGGAAGTACTGCCAGTATTACGTTTACAAACGATATCACCTGTGTAGCATTTCGCATATGGAGCATGTGGGATGACAGGAAAAACCCCATCGCCGACATGGCTCCCCAGATCAACAGTATTGTTGCCACAAGTAGAGGTATGCTAAAGACCGATCCAAAATACACAACAAGTGTCGCTAGTACGGCAAGGGCTGGAAGGCCGAATAGCGAGCTCTGACAAGGCAAGCCCCATCATATAGGTCAACGGAGACACGGACGATGCGACAAATACATCTTGCACCTTGTACTCTGTCTTGTAGAAGGAGATGTCTTGGCCGAGTGCAAGACCATAGCCTACGAGCGCCATTACTAGGCTTCCTGCAACTGCAAAGTGAATGTACTGGCCGCCGCTTATCACAAAAAGCACGAACAAGAGCGAGAAGGGGCTTATTGCAGTGAAAACTAATGACATAGGATTCCTTCTTAACCAAAGCACGCCAGTCATGTAGGCAATTAAGAGTGCTTGGCGTACAGGCAACATCCTAGTCTCTGCCATTTTGATCATCTCCAATACCGTCGCCCATGAGGTAAACAAAGACATCATCAAGCGTAACGGGAGAGACAGTAAAGGACAGGTTCTTTCGCAATGCAAGCTCAGATAGCTCGCGTACTGCAGACTCGAAAGTAAATATGCGGAGCATACCAGCGCCAGTATCAACCACCGATCCGTATGACCTCAACTTTTCCATGTCAAGTCCATCATGTGCTATGTCCACCCGAATATTCTGCGGGATCACCTTGCGCAGCTCCTGGATGGTTCCCTCTGCAATTACTATGCCTTTATCAATAATTATAATATAGTCAGATAGTATCTCAGCTTCGTCCATGTAATGCGTTGTCAGTAGAACCGATCCGCCCTTATTTTTCCAATCCTTGATGGCCGACCATACCTGTCTGCGCGACACTGGGTCAAGGCCGATGGTTGGCTCATCTAGGAAGAGTAGCTGTGCGTCACTTGCCATTGCCATTGCGACAAGGATCTTCTGCTTCATCCCTCCAGACAAATTCATAGCCGGTCTATCTCGGGCTTCATACATCTCGAGCTTACGTAGCATCTCCTCAGTCTTGTCTCTTGCCTTCTCCTTGCTGTCTCCCCTTATCTGGAGCCAGTTGTAAACATGGTCCCAGGGGGTCAGCGCTCTGAGTGGCCTGCCTTCCTGAGGGACAATAGATACAAGATCCCGCACATGCTTTGCTTGCCTGACCGCATCGTAGCCAAGGACGCTAACCGTACCAGACGAGGGCATCAATTGTGTCGCACATATTCGCACAAAGGTAGTCTTACCTGCCCCGTTCCTGCCCAGTAGAGTAAAGATCTTACCTGCCTGTACCTTTAGAGAAACGTCTTTGAGGGCAGCCTGGCTAGCGCCTCTGTATATCTTGGTGACTCTAGTAGCATCAATAGCAAGCACGAAGATAAATGTGCAAAGCTCTAATGTAGACTTTCTGCTTCGCAAACGAGAGTGAGCCGGTGCCATTTCAGATATACAAATAAGTCCCCAATGTGGAAACTACTTTGTTAATGAGGAGAGAGTTCATAGTTGCCAGAATTGAAGCATCTCAGGACGGCAGCCCGTATGTGTACGTCACATTCAATGACCCAAAAGAATACAAACCAGACCGGCCGAATGTGAATCCGTTTGGCCAGAACGTAACATCTATTGAGGATCTCATGAAAAACATGCCCAAGGTGATTACTAATATCGGATTTATGGGGCCGGGACTAACTGATTCACCAACTATAAAATTTAGCATGCCTGAGTATCAGGACATGGGCATCAAGGTTGGTGACAAGGTATACATTGAGATACAAAAGACAGACAGCAGCCGGCGTATAACAATATAGTACTATAACAGTAAGACAAAGGAAGCTTGGATTTAAATAGAGAGGGATCTAATACTAGCCAGTTGGAACAACAGAAGAACAGCAGGGTGCGCGTGGAAGTAAAGGCACTGGTGCTGATACTTATCCACACACCCTTTGGCCTTGAATTCTTTGACAAGGTCGCCAAGTGGCGTATTGCCAAATTTTACGCCCGCTTTAACACATACCTTATGCCGGCGATAACAGCGCTTGCAATTTTCCTTATCGTAGGTTCCCTTATGATCATGTTTGCAGACGCCCAAGCAAGAGAAGGCGTACGGGGTGTCGGCCCGGCGGCCAATCTGCTGATCCCCGGGTTCAATCCGTATTTGCCGATAACTTATGGCCTGGCGGCCCTTGTTATTACCATTATCATTCATGAGGCAGGTCACGGTATTGTCGCCAGAGTGCATAATATTAGAGTGGACTCGACTGGAATTGTGCTTTTTCTCGGAATACCAGTAGGCGCCTTCGTCAATATTGAAAGGGAGGAGCTAAACAGAGCAACACTCAAGCAAAAGAGTGCAGTACTAACTGCTGGTCCGCTCAACAATATGATATTGGCAGGCGCTTGTTTGCTAGCAATGTATCTTGTAATGTCTACTCTTACGCCGACTCCCACCTGACCCTAATGCCCCACAATTTGGCGTAATGGTGATCAGCGTAAACGGCGGATCCCTTGCCGAGGCTCTGGGAATCGAGGCGAATTCAGTGATTCAGTATGTAGCAGGCCAGCAGATCATGTCGCTTGATGATTTGAGCGAGAGCCTCAGGGCAAACCTTGGCAATACGATCGAACTAACTTGGTTAAACAAGGCCGGTGACACTGTAGTACGTGAGGTAGCGCTCGCCTGCAGCCGTAGAACCAGGCAGGGGAATCTTGGGAGTTAGTGTCACTGTTCTAGCACATGACCCACAAGAGGTCCTTGACACTTACAAGAATCAGTTTAGCCAAAACCCCCTAGCAATTCTTCTTCCACCTACATTTCAACAGGGATTTGTGCCCTTCTCTGATCTTATGGCTCCAAAGTACACTTCAAGCGTTTTTGGCGATAACTTTGCTCCTATTGCCAACATGCTGTTCTGGCTATGGTTCATCAACTTTAATGTCGGCATATTCAACGCGCTCCCATTGGGTCCACTTGACGGTGGCCAGCTGTATGGTGCAGTAATAGAGAACAAAGCCAAATCCAAAGCCCTCGCAAAGAATGCAAATATGGTCATGACCCTTGTCATGACTGCGATTGTATTTGCGGTGCTGGTGCTTCCGTACGTGGTATTCTGAAAAAGCAGTATGCTTTTATAATGGAGTCACAAATACACTGTTGGCTTATTACCGCTTTATGCCTTATAGATTTGATTGTAGCCCTGAGGCATATACAGTTGGATTATAGCCAGATGAGCGATAATGGAAGAATTGGAAAAGAATCAAGAGGTTGGCGAAATCATAACTCATGCAGCGCACACTTCTTCCCCGAGAAGGATTAGACCAGCATCAGCAACGGCTGAAGACATCGACAACGGGATCACAAAAGTTACTACCCAGTGCGAGGAGGCAGTAAGCAAGATAATACTCAAGTCCATTCCTTCCGATTCTCAGATAACGTTCGTGAGGTTTGAGGGTCCTTACATAGCACTTTATACCAAGAATCCAAAGTTTGCGCTCACTGAGTTGACTTACTTTTTGTCATCTTTGTCGAAGACCTTGAAAAAGAGGTTTATTATTCGCACTGACCCATCCAGCAGGCTGCCAGAGGATCAGACTAGACAAGCGGTGGCAAAACTGCTTCCAAAGGATGTGCAGGTGTCAGCAATATTTTGCGACGATGCAACAGGCGAGGTAGTTCTTGAAGTAAGCAAACCGGAAGCTATAGATCCTAATATGCTCGTTCAAATCGCCCAATCAACAGGATGGATCGCACACACCAGACGTTCGCCACATATTCCCTCATTCAGCATCAACACACTGCACTCCACACTAAAGAGCTCTGCAAGAGAAAGGACAGAATTTCTGCAAAAGCTAGGCAAACGCGTATTCAGAGAATCTCTCATAGTTAGTAGCGTCAACGCGAATGATACAACGCCTCCCCGTAGACAGGCAGCAACAACAACAGCAGACAGCTGCAACAACAACAACAACAACACTCACCACTGAGGGTCGGTCTAATAAGCCCCCATCGTGGTCTGCAAGCAGGGAAGAAGTTATGCTATTTTGCCTGGGGGGAGTCAAACAAGTAGGCAGATCCTGTTTTGTCGTCGTCACTCCAGAGACCAAGGTGATGCTTGACTGTGGCATAAATCCTGGAGAAATGTCCGGACTTGATGCTTATCCTAGGCTTGACTGGTTCAACTTTGACCTTGACGATCTGGATGCAGTAGTGATCAGCCATGCACACATTGATCACCAGGGCTTCTTGCCGACACTTTTTAAGTATGGCTACAGGGGACCTGTCTACTGTACGGAACCTACTTTACCACTGATGATCCTGCTTCAAACAGACTCTGTCAAGATTGCAAACAACAATGGCACGTATCTACCGTACTCCGCAAGGGACGTAACCGAAGTAATCAAGCACTGTATTACTCTGCCATACGGCAAGCCGACAGATATATCGCCCGATGTCACGATTACACTCAACAATGCCGGACATATCATGGGCAGTGCCACCGTTCACCTGAATATTTCAGGCGCTCATAACATCTTGTACTCTGGAGACTACAAATACGCCAGAACACAACTGCTCGACAGCGCAGTATCTATGTACCCAAGGGTAGAAACGCTCATCACTGAAAGTACTTATGGCAACACCACAGATGTGATGCCTGATCAGCAATCGGTATATCGAGGTTTCACTGAGTCCATAAACAAGACCCTCATGGATGGCGGCAAGGTACTACTTCCTGTTCCGGCTGTGGGCAGGGCTCAGGAGATAATGCTTGTTATGGCAAAAGAAATGAAGGAAGGCAGACTGATCGAGTCTCCAATATATATCGAGGGAATGATCTCTGAGGCAAGCGCTATACATATGTCCTATGCACACTACCTTGGCTCTGATGTGCGCAAGTCGGTGTCACAGGGCATCAATCCCTTTCAGTCAGAATATTTTACAGTCATTAGTGGATATGGCAAGCGCGATGATATACTCAATGACGAAAATCCAGCAATAGTGATGGCAACATCTGGCATGCTTGAAGGCGGTCCTTCTGTAGAATACTTCAAAGAGCTTGCACCAAACCCAAAGAACAAAATTATGTTTGTTTCTTACCAAATCAATGGCACGCTTGGCAGGCGTGTCCTTGACGGAGCTATGTCTGAAGTTAGCATGATGGACAAATCCGGCAAGGTTAAAGTTGTTCCTGTACGCTGCCAAACACAAAAGATAGATGGATTTTCGGGTCACTCTGATTTTAACCAAATCCTGAACTTTGTGTCGAGAATCAGGCCAAAGCGTGTTCTGGTCAATCACGGAGAAAAAAGCAAGTCGGAGAATGTGGCAAGCGCCATCTATTCCCGCCTCAAAGTCCGGTCAAGTGTCCCGGATAATAGAGAAATTGTGCGATTAAGGTAAGTTAGAAGTAGTGTAACCATAAGCCTTTTAGGCTGGTAACCTGTATATCGCTAGTAGACAGTATGGAATGGCAAAGGTTCAAAGTAAACTTGTAAACGATTTTCTTGAACAACTGGGTAACGTCAACAAAGGAAGCGCTAGGACAGTCGGGGTACATTTAGCGGATTTTGAGCACTTTGTAAAGAGTGAATACCAGGCGGATTCTTGATTCTCTAGTTAAAGAATTAAAGTCTGGCAAGCTTGACCTCTACGAGCTCTTTTCAAAGTTTGTTACACATGAAGTAAGAGAAAAAATACAACAAAACCTGCTTTCAACGAGGACTTTCATTCAAAGAGTCAAGCACATCAAGCACTTTTTGGAAGCAAACGATGTCACAATCAACCAGACAAAATTTAAAATGAAAATAAAGCTTCCAAAAGAAATCAAGCGAGAAAAGGAAGGGATAACAAAGGATCAGGTAAGAGAGATAATAGTTGCATGCGATGATATCCGGCTAAAAACCTATGTAATGTTCTTGGCTTCCATTGGGTGGCGCGGATCTGAAGCGCTCAGCGTGGAGCTTCAAGATATCGACTTTGACCGCAATCCTGTAAGAGTTAACCTGCGAGGAGAAAATACCAAGACAAGAACGGACAGACATACCTATCTAACTCAAGAGATGGTCACGGAGCTGAAATTGTGGCTTGATTTCAAGTATAGGGAAAGGACAATCAAGCAGTACTATGACAAGAACACGGGCAAGATTGTATACAAAGTTCTACATCTCAAGCCTGTAAGAAAGCCAGATGATTATGTTTTCATGCCTTATCACGACGAACTAGAGACTACGGTCGAATACGCATACAAGAACCTTAGCAGGCGCTTTGGTGAACTTCTGGACAGGATGAATATAAAATTCAGGCATGATGGCAAGCGAAGAGAAGTCAGTCTTCATAGCTTTCGCCATTTTGTATACACTACCATCGATGGCCTAGGCCAAAATCAGTTTGCAGAATATTTCATCGGACATGCCAATTCCACATACTGGAGAAAGCCAGAGTCTGAAAAGATTGCAACCTTTCTAAAGATTGAGCCCTACCTGACATTTATGGATGTATCATCTCTCGAAGCAAAAGGAGCAGACATGGAAACAAAGACTGAGCAGGTGATGGCTGAGAACTTATCGCTAAAGCAGCAGGTTGATGAGCTCTATCGGGTTCTGTATGCTCAAGGGATAATCAAGAAAGAGTAGCAATATCATTCTTCAATCTAGTGCTCAACGGCTATCGATTCCTACCTGGAGCTTAGAAAGCGCAAGAGTGAAGTAATAACACCAGACAGCCCACTACTTGCAACATTGGGTGAAGATCCAAGACCACTAAAGTTGAATAGTGTCATATCACTTCTAAACCGCGTTCTTTTGGACGCAGGGGTGCAGATGGAAGGCGACATCAAATACAGGCGGAGGAAAGTGGCACGTTTTCATTCGTTCAGAAAACACTTTAACACTTGCTTGGCAAAAGCAGGAATAAAGCCTGCGCTAAAAGAAGTTCTGATGGGCCATTACATTGGACTTGAAAGCTCGTATCTCAGACCGACAGAAGATGAATTATTGACAGAATACCTCAAAGCAGTAGTAGATATACTTACAGTCTCTGAAGAAAAACATTTGCGTCATCAAGTGGAAAAACTCAAGACCGAAGTATCAGATATAGACGCTTTGAAAAAGATGCATTTTGACACGAAAATGGAGCTTGAAAAAGAAAGACAGGAACGCGCTAGGCTTTATGAACTCCTATACAAACAGGGGATAATTAAAAAAGAACCATCCTTCTCTCCATCTTTGCCTTCCTCCTAGCAAAAGGATACATGCAGAGGAAAGATTCGTAAGTGTCGTCGCACAGAAAAGCCTGTTGTAAATATAAAATAGCATTATAGCATATCCTCTTAGTCGAGGATGAATCAGACATTCCTGGCATTCTCAAGCGTGGGTTAGAAATCAATGGTTTTTGAAGTTAATGCTTATGAATCGTCAAAAGAAGCGCCGGGAGAGGGACTCGAACCCTCGATTTCATCTTGAGGGTTTATTTCTCTCATAATGAGTATGAACACCGCCCTAGCTCTAAAGTTTTGCCCATTCGCGCATGTTAGACAAATCCACTACAGATTTAACTCAATTTTCACGCTACTTGCTAGTAAGTATCACACATTGTTGACTCAAACATTGTGAATTTAATATGGAGAGGAGTGCAGGTCCAAGGGTCCCCGTGCTTTTTGAAGCACTAAAGCAAGGGTTTCAATACTAAAAAGAAACTGCTAGCTAAAAAGGCTTTGTTCTCGAGCGGACTTGTCAGGCCGCGGAGTGATATCACTTCAAAAAGTAGATTCCTTTTGTTAGTATTTTTGAATGTAACGAGTAGCTAAAAAGGTTTCTTATCGTGTAATGCCAGAGGGATTTGGATAAAAATTCATTTGAATCTAAATCTTCAGTATCCTTTATCCTTATAGAAATGCAATAACGTGCACTGAACAAGCTTTTTAAGTTCAATATATTCTTGCTGTGGCTTAAAATATCCTTGTTTATCATGATATACTACCACGTATTTTCTGTAAAGATTTTGATACTCTTTTTCATGCTAATCATTATGCATATCTGGTTTTTGTCTTTGTTTCTCTCAAGTACTTTATCAAATATTTCTTTTGTCGTTAGCCTATTCAGCTGTT
Source organism: uncultured Nitrososphaeraceae archaeon (assembly GCA_963786915.1). Taxonomy (GTDB): domain Archaea; phylum Thermoproteota; class Nitrososphaeria; order Nitrososphaerales; family Nitrososphaeraceae; genus Nitrososphaera. Next base: position 875,007 of record CAWBAU010000001.1, on the reverse strand, counting down.
GGGAATTACACCTTGCACAACAAGTACTGAATCAAAGATCTCATTTGAAAAGGGATAATTAAACGGCATTACATGATCAGTATGACATCTTTCAATTACTTTGCATTCAGCTAAAGAACAAAGTGACGTGGGATCGATTAGCACCTAATAAGTAAGAGTAAATATGATGAGCTGTTATTTTTGACGAAACGAAAAACCAAGATAAAAGAGAAAGAGCAAAATGTTTTTCTATTCTGATTATCAATAAATTATCTAGCCTATGTCGTTTGCATCAATGGCAGTTCATCATAACAAGAGTTTCACATCTACTGATAGTAAAACATTCAAACATGTACGGCATGCTACTCGTAATAATTCGCCAATAGTGTGGCCCACTGAATCTTTTGGTTACTTTCAAAAAAATGTGGCGGTTGATCATGATCTTACAGAATCATCTGATTATACAAACCAATTTAATATTACAAATAGATTAAATAACATAATCGTTCAACGCAAGCCATCACCGTCATCATGTCCCTGTGGTGGTGGTCTGCCCAAATTGTGTCAACAAAAAGGGCACTATGAAGGATGGCAGAATGGGGATTCAGGCAAAGTCAAAGATAAGCCAGCCTGGAGACACTTATGAGCAAGAAGCTGACATGGTTGCGGAAGAGGTAATGAGAATTTCCGCCACCAATTCAAATGTTTCCACAATATCCCCTAAAGAAAGTGAAGGAATCGCCAGTAAATCCGAACCTTGTGAAATGACTGAAAAGGAAACAGGAGAATTGAACATCTGTCGAAAATCCTCATTAGCTGCATATAACTTAGAAGTAAATGATCAAATTATAGATGAAATTGAAGCTGCTAAATCAGGTGCGGGTTCGCCACTTGATTATTCAACAAAGGAATTCATGGAATCTAGATTTGGATATGATTTTAGGAAGGTGAGAATTCACACTGATGAAAAAAGCTGCCAGATCAGCCTACTCAGTTAATTCATTAGCTTATACCGTAGGTAATGATATCGTTTTTGACAGCGGTCGATATGCACCAAATACCGTAGAGGGACGAAGATTATTGGCTCATGAGCTGACTCACGTAATACAACAGCAAGGTGGCCAACAACAAGGTGCCCTAACGCTTCTACAGAAGCAATCTTTGTCACCGAATAACCATAGCGCTCAAGGACACGGCGTTTTCACTGGACCGAGGTCGGCAGTCAAAAGGCAACCATTAAGCATCTCAAATCAGGCAAATATCTCAGGTATCTATCGTAAACCTAAGGAACCTCAGCCCCCTACCGACAAAGCGGGAGGATGCGGTATTTGCTATCGAGGCGATCTAAAACAGGTGGGTAAGAAGGCTCATAGACAGATCGAAGATGAGTTTCATATCATGTATCCTCTCATGTTACCGGAATTTAATATTGAACTTCCTGGAAGAGAATACATCATTTCCGAAGGAATTCCGGATCTTATTCTTCCTACACCAACCGGTTTTAAGGTAGGGGAGATCAAACCTGCAAATAAAGCGGGTTATATTGCGGGCGGGGAAAAAATTTGGATTTACACTCGATTGCTAAGAGAGAGATATCGTGAAATCAATCCAGCGCTGACAGTTGAGCCTCTAGACATAGCCCCACCTCTACCATTGGAGTTTCATGAACCAGCTTCAACGACGTGTAAGCAAGCTGCTCGTCGTGGCGCCCTCTGTCCGCGGAGTCTATGGTTACTTATGCCTACCCCCATGGAGTCCAGCTCTAAGGAGGGCATGTCGATGCCAAGGAGACAAAGAGCCACAAAAGGTCCGAGAACCAGTAGGGAAAAGAGGAAAGGAACCGGAAAAAGAAAGAGAAAAGAAACAGCACGAAGCTCCAACAATCGAGGCGCCTGAGATTGTTCCAAAGGTATACACGCTAAAAATAGAAGATAAACAATATGACAATTTGACAACTAATGAAGCGGTCGGCATACTTGAAGGCGCGTTGAACCAGCTTCAACACCGATTCGAAAATATAAGAGGAGAATACATGCTTCTTCTGAAAAATATATCAGAAGCAGGATTGCTTGAAGCAGCGGGAGAAGCTATTGTTGGATTATTGCATGATAATAAATTACCGCCTGCGGAAATATGGTTGCCAGTAGATGAAAAATTAATACTAGCACGCAAGGCCCTCTCTAAAGGAGATATTTCAACCGCTGTACAAGCTATCACAGATGCCAGGCGATATTATATCGAATGCTTCAGAGCATTTATCGCATACAAGGAAGGGAGAGATGAGAGTGCAGAAAAAACAGAAAAAGAATTGGAACGAATCAAGTGGTCGGCAATCGTATTGTTGCAATTCTGGCAGTCGGTGCAGCAGGTGCTCGCGGTTGAAGCTGGTGCTGCAGTTGAAGCTGGTGCTGCAGTTGAAGCTGGTGCACAAGGTGCTTTACCCTTAGCTGGAGCGGTTCCATAAAAACACTCAGAATATCAAATTCGTTTGTATGAGTTTTGTACTATAGCTCTTGCCAAAGAGGGTTGATTGAGTAGTTTAGTAATTTAAGTTCTCTCGTAGTTTATCCATGCATCTGAGACTTTTGCTTTATCATCTAAGCTGCGATGAAGCAGAAACATTAAGGCTATGATGTTTCAGGATAATGTTCTAAGATCGCCCAAGTTGAGTCGCTGAATAATTGTAGCTGGCTTCTACTAAGCAGGCCATAGAGGTTCGGCAGAAAACATTGATAGTTCATACACAAATAGTTAGCAGTGAGCTCTTCGGGATTTGGATAAAAATTCATTTGAATCTAAATCTGAAAAAAATGTGCTTTCATCTAATTATTTCTTAATGGAATCTAACGTAATGACAGGTCCTGAGAGCATCGCCGCTTCTAGACACACTATTTAATATTCAGACAGTGAAGATTCAAACAAGCGACCAAATCGATCTGAAACTAATCGTGCAAACTCTTTTATCCATTATGCGTCGGTTGACAGAAAGAGCATAAGTTGGTACAAAGGACAATTCATACCACTAATTTTCCAATAATTTATGTGATGCTCTGCAGATTCAATCAAGACATGCATTAGGACTTTCCCAGAGTTGTGAAAACGACTATGACCGAACGACATCCTGGTTCGGCGTAACCAGTGGTTTTGGTGCTCAAAATAGGGTCATCCTTTCCTTTGAAATGCCAGATCTTCAGGGACGAGCAAGTAACAATGGCTATCGTCCCGACGGCACGACCAGAATAAAGCTGGGTGTTCACAACACTACAGATACCAATTTAGAGACAGACTATGTCAGGATGTTATTCATTGCATAATGGGTTGAAATATTGATGTCCTATAACAATAAACAAGGCAATGATGCATGGAAGTCGCTGACAAGCGATTTCGAAGGTGTATCACAACTTTGTTCAATTCTATGCTATCCTAACGCATACTACAACTTCATTTCGCCGTGGGTGAATCATTGGTTGCGATCGCCAGGACCAACACCGAATGACAAGGACTATCCAAACTCTATAATTACAGGCTGACCAGATTGGATATCCACGCGTCACGACGCAGAAACAAGAGGCGTTTCGTTTGGGTGCGCGCTTCTTTTCCTTTTCTATCTTAAAGATCAGCTCGGTTATTCCATCCGAGACATAATTAAAAAAAGAGGTATGTACTCTTGAAGAAACCTACAAGAACCTGACTGGAAACACTGGGGCCTACACAGCATTCCGTCAGTTGATCGATAGATACTTCCCTTTGGGAAGTACCTCCAAATCTAAGTTTTTCAGATCCCTTTCCCCTGCAGGATAAGCCCCTCCGAAGGTTATTCTTGAATTGCGATGAACAATCGGCAGGTCTTCCTGTAGCCATTGGTAGTGGCACAGCTATGGTTAGCCCAAGGGGCAAACCAACTATAATGTGCCCTGCGAGAGAATATGATTATCAGATCTTAGAAACACCTCAGAGGGTCATATGCACGGCGACATCACGAGGATTTGGCCAAGCTGTTTTTGCATGGCAAATCAATGGTCTTAACCTTGGCAAATCTGGAGTAATTAATCCTCCAGTTGCCGTGTTTGAAGATGATCCTTCGCTTCCAGATGGTGGCAAAAATAATATGGTAAACGATCCAATTAATTACTCGATCACGAGTGGTTTTATTCCGGAAACTATGTTCACAGGTGGTGCCCTCACTTCTACCGTAAGCTTAGAGTTTCCAACCACAGTAGGGCATTTCTCATTGAATGTAGGAGTCTCTGCGAGAGAAAAGTTTGCATCTGTGAACACTGATTATCAGGGCAAAATAGTTAATATTGACACTGAAGTGATGAAATGGGACGATAGCTATTATAGGGATGGAGAGATTTGTAGAAAGAATGAGACTGGTTCTCTAGAGCAAATTATAAAGATACGCCACGATCTTTACATATTACTAACTTTACTTGATCCTCCTCCTGAGTACCCGTCAGGTTTTCACACAGATTAGATCTATTATGCGAACGGTAGATGAAGTTTCATTGACCAATCCAGAAATTGCCAAGGAAGCAGAATGCTGTCGCTGGAATGCTTGGTGTAGATACTAACGTTCTGGATGCAATCTCTTCTAATAAGATTAGCAGAAAAGCGGAAAGTCAATAGAAGAAGGCGCAGGACACAAGGCTCTCAAGATATTTGAGGCATTCTAGTTAAGAATGGTGAGATATTAAAGGTTGTTTATCTTCATTTAGTATCAATCGCTTCCTTGTTTATCAAAGAGCTTGATTTTACTATATACAAAATAGAGCCAAAACGCGTCGATACCTTTCAAATACTATGCAGGAGTGCGAGCCTAAGGGGGTTTTGATTCCTGCTTGTAAAAGGGTTCAATCTATTGGTTGTTTATGGCTTTTCTTCATCCCCTACCTGTCGAGGGCCAATTTCAACATCTAGTCTTTAAGGCGTCAATCAAAAGTTATGAGCATCGTAATGTTCCAATTTCTTAATGATCTCACACTTTCGAGCATGCGACATGCTCCCGTGGATAGGAGATTGACTACCTTCTTTTGGATAGCGAGCATTCTTGACCCATTCGAAACGCTGTTGGACATTTTCAACCACTTCAAAAAGAACAGCTATTGGTGATTACGTGTCGTCTAATTTCCATAGGTCGAATTCCACTTATTATTTACGATTTAATCATTTTGTCTTGCGAATATAATATTCTTGTCCATATGGATGCAGTCTTATATCCCCGGAAGTTATTCCATGTTCAATATATTCATGCAGATATTCACTTTGATCGTTGAGTCGATGGTGCCCTATTTCATGAAGGACCACATTCAGTGAGCATAGGTTCCATACTGCATCCTCTCCGTTTAGAAACATAGGATGCAAATATGGTGCGCGTGAAACCTATCAAATGGCTCTGCGTCGAACTCAAAGCATGGTCTTGGAGGGGGTTGCTTTGGAATGCTTTCGTTTGCTTTCTTTATTTTGGTCTGAAACTCTCTCTGTTTTGGTCCTCTGTCTATCCCCTCCCATATCAAATCTCCCTTACTTGAGCGTCTAAGTCTGCGTATTAGTTCCGGCACTGGAAGCTCATGAGGCCAAGATATTGGTAGTGGCTCATCATAAGGCTCCTCCTCTTTTCGCCTTTGCTTTGAAGGTTTAGGTTGTTCTTGAGGCAAAGTAGTTTGTTTCGACTTTGGTTTCGGCTTAAGGGCTGAGGTTATTGCGCTTCTTAATCGTTGTGCAGTCTCAGGATCGGTATACTCGCCACTTTGTAATGCGAAAACCCCGATCATGAAAACCCAGAAACCAACTCCAGCTCGCGATTCCTAATACACCAGTAGTTCCAGTCGCAGCAAGCAGTAGCAGTAGTTCCAGTCGCAGCGAGCAGTTTCAGCTCGCAGTAACGACTTCTCCTGCCGCAACAATTCGTTGAAAAGTAATAGTTGTTGGAACTAGTGCTAATGTCACATCAGGGTTAGTTTGGTTAAGAGATTCTAGCGTTCTTTCTAAGATATCTGGATGCCGTCTTAATAGGATCCTGCCTAGTTGATCAAGTGAGTCGACCATCCGGTCTATTTCTGTATTATTGCTCACTGCCGCATTTGTATCGATCCATTTCCTGATTAGACCTATTTCCTTGATTATTCTCTCATCATCCCATTTATTTGGATCTATGGTTTCCGAAAGGCTCCGAGGTTGCTGTTGAGGCTTTAAATCATAAATAAGAGTATCGATAGCTGTAATCATTAAATCGTATTCTCCAAACTTCTTCACTGCAGCTTGCCTCAATCTCTGGGCAGCATCGATGCTTTTTACATATTTAGCCAAGACCTTAGGTCGGTCGTCATTCCAAAAGGCAGTCAAACGGTCGATAGCTTTATCCCAATCACCAGTTACATTAACAGCGTCTTCAAATTCACCTTCTAAGCCTGGCGCCGCAGTAACTCTCTCAGCCTCCTGTCTACTAATCATAATTCCAGAAGATGATCCAGATTGAAAGTCAATTGTACTATGAGTATCGCCTGTAGGCGTAGATTGCTGTACTACATGAGTCAATTCGTGTGCGAGCAACATATTGCCTTCCATTGTATTTGGCATGTACTGTCCTTCTCCAAATACTATATTATTGCCAACTGTGAATGCCGAAGCATTAATTGATCTAGAGGAATCTGGCGGCCTTCTCTCCAGTGTGTATCCTTACATTGCCAAAGTTATGACCAAATTTCCGTTCCATAAGTCCTCTGGTGGAAGTGTCAAGTGACGAGCCGCTACCGGAAAGAATTTCCTCAATTTCGTCTGTAACTTCCTCTGTTGGTTCTATAATGCTGGAACTAGAAGTCCTTCTGCTAATTTTCATCTTTTTTTCATCCTCTTCTCTTTCCTTGATTTTGCAAGCAGAACATTTCCGATTGATTGTTTCTTCCCTATTGGATATTGTTTGATTGTTAATATCGGTAGAATCAAAGGCTGGCATTCTCATTACCTTTTCTGAAACTCTCTCAGCCTCTTGTTCATACTCGTCTGCCGGTTGGCTTATTTTCAGCTTTGGTTGGATTCCGATACTTGCAAAATTAACTCCTCTGGCTGCATTATTATATGAGTGTTCAAGCCTCTGTAAGGCCTGATAGTCACTGGCTCGCGGCATATATGCTGAGTTATGAAAATCTCGTGCTTTAAAGTTCTTAATATGATCATAAGAAGAATACTTGGCAGGAGCAAATGTTTCGATATCTCTTTTCTTATTCTTGTTGCCTTGATAGATTAACGCAAACGGCATTACTTGAAAAGTACTCAGTATGCTAGTAGAAAAACTCATCTTTTTTTTCTGCCTGCTCTGGAAACTTCTCTAACTCTTTCGTTTGACCTTAATTTTTATATCCTTCCTGTCAATCTTCTCATTGACTTGACAAGCCTTAGTTTGCAATATGATAGTGGTATTGCTTGCGCAAAAACCATACTCAAACCTCAGGATAATCTTAATCATCGTTCGTGGAACGATTATGTCTATGCAGTTGATATCAAAATTTTCTGTTACAATCCAAATAATCTCCACTTGTGCCAGTTAGAGAGTTACTTCTTGTGTCTTTTGATAACGCGATCTTGACTAGGGAGTAGAGATAGGTGTGTGCGTCCTAGAGAATATCTCCAATATTCTTGCATTAATTTTAAGTTCCAGTTGTATTATATATGAATTTTTGATGTGTATTGTAGAAAATACCGGTCATGGGGATATTACTCTAACAATTGCACAAAGAGACCATTTTATTTTTATAGTTCCCTATGGGGACATTAGTCAAATTTGTATCATGTAGATATTCTCCGAGAGATGAAGGGGATATTGGAAGACGTAGAAATTTCCAAGATAAAGTTATCTTCCATTCAACTTCGTTCAGAAATGTGTGGAATAGATGAGCTTTCACACTCTTTGGCACAGCATGGTCTCTTGCAACCAATTATCGTTAGAGCTAAAGATGAATATTATGAAATTGTAGCTGGCAATAGGAGATACAAGGCATGCAAGAGTCTAGGTTGGAGAAAGATGACATGTCACATAGTAGAAGTGGAGGATAAAGAAGCCTTTGAAATTTCACTTGTGGAAAATATACAGCGTGATACACTCAGTCCATTAGAGCAAGCAAATGCATTCAAAAAGTATGTGTCAGATTATGGTTGGGGTGGAGTATCGTCGTTAGCATTGAAGATGGGAAAAAGCATCAGCTATGTTACCAAGAAAATGAAATTACTCAACTTACCGTCGACTATTATTGGTTCAGTTATCGAGGGGAGATTGAATGTCAGCGCCACAGAAGAATTATGTTTTGTAAAGGATGAATTTAAGCAGGCAAAACTCGCAGAAATGGCATCTAGAGAGCATCTACCTGTTAGTGACCTTCGTGTCTTGATAAAAGATCATGGCAACGAAGACGACGATTATTGGAATTCCAATTCCGCTTACAGCCAAAATGATCTCAATTCGAAAAGTGCAGTGAAGGCATTCGACAAATCAATTAGTATGTTTAAAAGTTGCAATGATCAGATTAGGCACAATTATGGAAGCTTCAGAAGATAATTGGATTATTTATAATGCCCTTATGGAGCATAAGAATGCAATGCATTCACAAATAGATCAATTGCTGAGAGAAAAGAGAAAATTTCTTCGTAATGATTTCAAATCCTAAGTATTACTTTTGGTTCTGCATACTTTTCGGTACCGAAAGAACACAATCTAGTCTTTGATATTAAGTAGAGTTTAATATATTTTCTACAGGATAATTGGTTGATTTACAAAGTCATGTAGTATTACTAGTAGTACATCAAGATTTATGAAACACAGGCTAATTATTGAAGATGTTCTACGCTTCTAATTGGAAAATATAAGCGTGGAAAATGATATATTCATTAATCTATGGCTGGATGTGAAAATAATAGACTTTCAGACAAATGGCAGCCAGCTATTGCCATATATACGTAGTAGTCAGCCTCTGGGGAGAGGCATCAAAAAATATACTGCTTTTCTCGGATTGCAATGAAAAAGAGATCGCGGTACAATTCCCATAGAATGAGTGTGTAAATAAGTGTTTATTTGCCATTATGAAAAACGCATTATTATGAATCCGCTACAATTACATCATCGAAACTAAAGAAAAGAGGGAGAGATTTCGGGATTTATTCGCCCGATCTGTATTGAACTACGGTACTGCTAATAAGTCATTTGTTATTTTGTTAAATGTTTCTAAACCAAAAAATATCAATTACCAAAAACAATATAACAACTGAGGAATTGGTATAAATAAAAATAGTTAAGAACAAGCTAAAGATAAATGAGAATAGAGAAGTCATGCCCTCATTTCTTGTTCACTTGAATGCCAATATCATATGCCCTCATTTCAGACAACCCACTGTCCCTCCCGGACAAATCATTGTCGTCACTAAAAACATGAGGGTTTTCGTAAGTGGACAGCCTGTCGCAACTCAGACAGATATATATTCAGTTATTGGCTGCCCCTGCTCCTACCAATCCCTGTGTTACAGCAGTATGGATTGTTCCAGCTACACGTGTTTTAGCTAATGGTCAACCTGTTATTTTGAATACTAGTGTAGGCGTGTGTCAACCTGCAAACGCGCCTCCACAAGGACCTCCAAGCGTGGTAACGACTCAGCTGAGGGTCAGTGGAGCCTAGAGAGGACATGCATTTCAACTATCCTTTCAGAATCAATCAAAATGGACGCACTGCGACAACAGCAAGAGATGAAGACCATATCCGTCAGCTTATAGAACAGGTTCTATTCACTATTCAAGGAGAAAGGGTTAATCGCCCTACCTTTGGTACAAACATTAACCAGCTGGTTTTTGCACCCAATAGCGATGAATTAGCTACAGCTACACAGTTTCTCGTGCAAGGTGCATTGCAGGACAGTGGTTAGGGGACCTCATCCAGGTTGAATCAGTTAAAACGGAAAGCGAAGAATCAACGCTGCGTGTGTCAATAGACTACATCATAAGGCGAAATCAGGAACGCAAAACCCAAACATTCAGTAGGGATGTTTAGTTGGGGATTCAACTTATCTGCGGCAGCGAAGAACGCCGTCAAAAAGTAAGAGATTCCCAGCTGAATGGTATTGACTATCTAGAAGTTCTGCCTCGAACTGAAATTGCGGCTCGCCCACTGCTCTTACTCTACTGCTTTAAACCGATATCCGAACAACTTCATAAAGATAATGTACTCATTGATGGGGGAGTTCGTATCAAAGATATTGGAGTTGCGTGGACTACAGTTGCTAAAACAGTTGCAGAGAATATTCTTCTAGGCCCAAAGACTGAGGTTACAAAGGATCTCATAGATCAAGAAAAACATGACATTAAGAGCAGTATCAGTGATCGTGATCTTGATCGAGTATTAATCATTCGTCCAACTAGCGACGGTGATTTTTCTTCATACACACTTCGATTAATTCGTGATCTGGACAATAAGGAATTGCCTCCTAAGGGCTTTGATATTATTCTCTCACAGATTGATTTCACTTTCAAAGTTGCATGCCCCACATCATTTGATTGCAGAATTGAGAGGGAATGCCCGCCCGAGACTAGGCTGGAACCTATTATTGATTACATGGCTAAGGATTATGCGAGTTTTCGCCGATTGATGCTTGATAGAATGGCAACGACAATGCCAGAGTGGAAGGAAAGAAATGCTCCAGATCTTGGAGTTGCACTTATTGAGCTACTTGCATATGTCGGTGATCACCTAAGTTACTATCAAGATGCAGTAGCAACAGAAGCATATTTGGGCACTGCTAGAAAGCGTATTTCTGTCAAGAGGCATGCTCGCATGCTTGACTACTATATGCATGAAGGCTGTAATGCGCGTGCCTGGGTATACATCAAGGTAAATGAAGATATTGATCGCATAAATGTTCCAAAGAAAACAAAACTTCTCACAGGCGGTGCCCTCGGTTCAAATATTGTTGTAAAGGAAGGAGAGGATCTCGATCAAGCTATCAGAACAGAAGGAGCAGAGGTCTTTGAAACGATGCATGATGTGACCCTGTACAGAAATCACAATGAAATATCATTCTATACTTGGGGCGAGCCGGACTGCTGTCTTCCAAAAGGAGCCACTCGTGCAACTCTGAGAAATGATAGAAACAGAACTCTTGATGTTTATGTCTTTGACTGGAACGAAGTTCCAGGAAGTAGCAGTGCTCGCTCTCAAGAAATTTCTCAGACAGAATTTCGCTGTCGATTGGATCGAAGGAGAAGAATTAGAAAAAGGAGGAGGAACAGGACAAGAAAAAATCATCACTATCTCTGATGGCATTCATCATCTTTCAATAGAATTAGTCGAGGAGAAAACTATTGCAATTTTAATAATTGATGACAAGATGATGCACAAATTTACTGTAAAGCAGGAGGGCGATAACCGTCTAAATGTATACACACTGTCCTTAAAGGTTGGAGACTACCTTCTTCTCGAAGAGGTGCGCTCACCATCCACACTTGCAAAAGCAGATGCAGACCCATCACACCGTCAGGTGGTTCGTCTTACAAAAGTTGAACCTAATGTTGATGAATTATACGGCACTCGTTTGGTAGAGGTTGCATGGGATCGAAGTGATGCACTTGATTTTCCACTGTGCCTATGGAATATCCGTGAGTCCGATGAGAACGGTAGTGAAGACGAAGAGGGAGAAGAGGAAGAAGAAGAAGGAGAGGAGCCTCACGGCGAGAGGAAAGTAAAACAGATAAGCGTGACCAGAGGAAATATTGTACTAGCGGATCACGGAAACACAGTTAGGGAAGCCCTTCTTCAGGATAGATACGAATGTGGAAGGTTTCGACCCGCCTTGTCACTAAAGCCACTTACACAGAGGGGGCCCTTTGACCTGTCTTTACCTGCTTCATTTGCTTTTTCATATGAAATGCAGGAAGTGCTTCCGGATATCTATATTGAAGAATACGGGCAAGTAGAAGGAGAGCGCGGTATCGATTGCAAAAATGTGTGGGAAGAAGAAGAGAGACAGAAAAATGCAATTAAATGGTACCCCGCAAGAGACCTGCTGTCAAGCGATAGGTTCAGTCGGGAGTTCGTGGTCGAGATCGAGAACGATGGAACCGCCCAAATTCGATTTGGTGATGGCATACTGGGCATGGAACCTGAACCCAGCACCGAAGATAGTCCTCGGAGGTTTTGCGCAGTTTATAGAGTAGGCAATGGCGGTACAAAGGGAAACGTTGGTGAGGAGAGTATTAGGCGAATAATCAGAAGCAGAACCTTTCTTCCAGATGGCATAGCAAAGATACGTAACCCATTGCCAGCCAAGGGCGGCAGAGACCATGAAAGTCTTGATGAGGTGCGCCAATATGCTCCACAGGCCTTTATGAGGCTAGAAAGGGCTGTGACAGAAGAAGACTATGCAAAAGTTCTCAAAAGACATTCAGAAGTGCAACGAGCTACAGCTGCGTTTCAGATGGACTGGGAGTTGGTTCACGGTATTTATCATGGTCGATCGTTTTGGAGGAAAAGAAGTGGATGAAGATTTTAAAAAAGAGATCCGTAGCTTTGTAGAAAAATACCGTCTTGCAGGCTATGATGTGGAAATTACCAAACCACAATACGCTCCACTATACATACAGATGAACGTATGTGTTGCTCCTAACTACTTCAGTGATAAGGTTGAGGAAGACTTGTTGAAAGCATTCAGCAACCGTAACCTACCTGATGGGAAAAGGGGTTTCTTTCATCCAGATAACTTCACCTTTGGGCAATCAGTCTACCTAAGCCAGATCTATGAGACTGCGATGAGAGTTGAGGGTGTATCTTCTCTGATCATCACCAGATTTGAGCGCTTGGACAAAAAATCTGGAGATACGCTCAGAGGAGTGATCAAGATAGGAATGACTGAGATAGCTAGACTCGATATGGACCAGAACCATCCGGAAAATGGCAGAATTGACTTTGTTATGGAGGGGGGTCAGTAATAATGGGCTCAACAACAACGACGATGAAAATAATAACAATAACAATGATTTTCAGCAACTGCTGAACGATTGTGGTTGCTGCGAGGACATTAGGACAAAGAAGATAACGCCTTTAAAAATAGGTAATTCTCCTGGTCTTTCCTCTGTTAGATATCGCGTAGGAACGCACACTCAGTTTAAAGCCACTATGCTTGCTCCCCTCTCAAAAGACCTTCCTGCTCTTAAGACACGTGAAGATGACAATCTAGCTATAGGAATACTGGATGCTTGGGCAACAGTTGCCGATGTTTTAACATTTTATGAGGAGCGCATAGCCAACGAAGTTTTTCTTAGGACCGCTACGGAACGTAGGTCAATTCTTGAACTTGCACGTGCGATAGGCTATGAACTCAAGCCAGGAGTTGCAGCCAGCACTTTCCTTGCCTTCACAATCGACGATACCTCCAAGACACTTGAAAGGGCTGTCATCGATCAAGGAACCAAGGTGCAGAGCATACCTGAAGATGGGAAGCTTCCACAGATTTTTGAGACTGCTGAAAAACTCGAGGCTTTCCCGGAATGGAATGACCTAAGGCCCAGACTGACAAGTACACAGAGCATAAAGAAAGACACATCCAGATTCTATTTTAACGGAAGCAGTATGCGGCTGAAAGCTGGAGACGGCATGCTTGTTGTAAAGGCAAAGGATTCTTTACCTTTTATTTTTGGCATAGTTGGAAATGTAAAAGTGGATGCACGATCACAACAAACGATCGTTGACATAATTCCAGTTCCTCTCTCGCAACAGCATCTTCCAGATGTGTCCGGAGATATCGGAACTGCCTCAGATTTCAAAGTGTACGCGTTACTAAGGCGCACCGGACCGTTTGGAGATACTGCACCTAGGAATAATACTTCGGATGATACTAAAATAGTTCCAGAAGAAGGTAATAAGATATTTCTTAACAATAGCTTCCCAGATATTTTCGCAGCCTAATAAGGAAGATAACTGGGCTGTTTTGAAGGATACTGAGAAATGTGCCGCATATAAGATATTGGATGCTTCCGAAGAGACCCAAGGTGATACAATAAGTCTCAAAGTGACTGGTTTGAAGCTAGATTTGGGTGCGAGGGAAGGCGGTGATCTTCTATCGAACTTCCTTATTCGCAAGACGACAATATTTGTAAAAAGTGAGCCGCTAGTGTTAACATTAGAGGTTTTAGTTGATGATCGATTGGAGGCAGATAAAAAACTATTACAAGGAAAAGCGATCACCTTTGATCATCATGTTGTACACGACCTCATCAAAGGTCAGTATGTTGCAGTCACTGGGATGGAGGCAGAAGAGAAAGATGGTCAGTACGTTCACTCGGCATCCACCAACAGCGAAATAGCAGTCATACATGAAGTTGGTGGAGATAGTCTTTCAACTAACATAACATTTGAGAAGGATCTAGAAAAGAAATACGCACTTGATTCTGTAAAAGTTAATGCAAATCTCGTTAGAGCAGATCATGGTGAAACCAAGCAAGAGGTCCTGGGCAGCGGAGACCCTTCACAGAAGCAACAAGAGTTCATACTGAAACAGAGTCCCCTTACGTACGTTTCTTCATCGTCTACAGCAAATGGTACAGAAAGCACGCTTAGAGTCCGTATAGAAGATATCTCGTGGAAAGAGGTTGCGTCACTTTACGAACTTGGAGCTAACGATCATGCATACACGGTACGAATAGAAGACAACAGCCAGACAAGGGTGATCTTTGGCGATGGTATCAAAGGACGACGTCTACCTTCAGGTGTTGAAAATATCAAAGTGAAGTACAGAGTGGGTATCGGCGAGGACGGCATGGTCAAGGCAGAACAGCTCAGTTTACTTATGGATCGTCCTCCTGGAGTTCGCAGTGTTATAAATCCCATCAACGCAAGTGGTGCTGAAAATCCTGAAAAATTGGATGATGCTCGCCGTAATGCTCCACTTAAAGTGCTCACCATGAATCGTATAGTTTCAGTTAAGGACTTTGAAGATTTTGCAAGAGGGTTTGCTGGGATTGGCAAAGCATCTGCTACATGGCTTTGGGACGGTGAAAAGAGAATCGTTCTTCTTACAGTAGCCTCGGCTATGGAAAAAGAGAGAGAAGTAGACGAGAATTCTTCTCTTTACAAACACCTGATTGATGCAATTAATTCTTTTAAAGATCCTCTTATCCGTGTAAAGGTTCAATCTTTTAAACCGAAGACTTTCAATATCAATGCGAACCTCTTAATTGCTCCGGATAGAGACATAGATGTTGTAAAGAAGAATGTCATGAATGCATTGCTTGATACTTTCTCTTTTGATAAAAGGGAGTTTGGTCAAGATGTCTCACTCAGCGAGGTTATGGCAGTGATTCAGAGAGTGGAAGGTATAGTTGCAGTAAATATTGAACGCCTCTATCTTTCCAGGCTAGGAGTCCAAGCGAGACGATACTCACTGGTTAATACTCTAGATATTGCACATCAGCAGAAAGGCAAAAGTGTCGTAGTACCCGGCTAGACTTCTGATAGTAAGACCTGCTAAGCTTCTAATAGCAAATCCTGATGAACTTTTGACGGTAAATCCTGATCCTGGTGGAATAATCTTGGGAGTGATGATGCAGCCATGAGATATACCAAGGAAAAACTCTACGAACTCTTGCCTGCAATTTACAGGCAGCGCGATATAGTAATAGAGAGTGAAGGAGGAAAAAGACCTCTAGAGGCTCTTCTTGGCATAATAGCTGAGCAAGTTGAAGTACTTGAGAACGATATTGCTTGTCTTTACGAGAACCTGTTCATTGAGACTTGTGACCAATGGGTCGTGCCTTACATAGGGGATTCTAGTGGCAGCAAGGAGCCTTCGTCACATAGAAAGCGCCACAGTTAGCCAACGTGCACGGGTAGCAAATACTATAGCTTATCGAAGACGAAAAGGAACCGCCTCTATGTTGGAGCGAGCTTGCGCGGGACATTACTGGGTGGAACGCTCGGGTGGTAGAATTCTTTGAGATTTTATCTACTACCCAATACCTTAACCATTTGCGCCTACAAAATGTCAGTGTGAATATCAGAGATTCAGAAAAGATGGAGCTGCTCAACACTCCGTTTGATACAATTCCTCACACGATAGATATTCGGAGCATTAGAGGTGGCAGTAGCAGAATAAGAGGTTTCTACAATATTCCCAATATTGGTATCTTCCTTTGGCGGCTGCAAGCGTACGAAGCAAATGATGTTCCTGCTTTTCAAGTTGGCGAGGGACGATTTACCTTTAGTCAGCTGGGATATGATCTGCCTCTATTTAACACTCCCGTAACTGAGACTAGGATAACACACATTGCCGAGGAGATAAACGTGCCCGGTCCAATTCGAAGGCTTGCGCTCTTTGAGCATTTAGAAGATTATTACTATTCCACCAAAGGAACAGGGAGGAGCATAAAGGTAAAGGCAGATGGCATGACCATAAGTCCAGACAAAATAGTAGTCTGCAATTTAGAAAACTGGATGCATAAACCCCCACCAGGAAAGGTTGCTATAGATCCTGAGCTTGGAAGAATATTCTTTCCCTTAAATGAAATTCCATCTGACGTGCATGTATTATATTATTATGGATTCAGTCGTGATATGGGTGGTGGGTTCTACAAGAGGCCAGTAGATGAGGATGACGATGATAATAATGGTAAGAAAATTATTCTAAAAGAACAAGACACCAAGACTTACAAGATCTCAAAGAGAAACATCGAAAATCAGGCCTTCCTCTCGATGGAAGATGCTATTAGCCAGTGGCAGGTCGATGGTAATCCTGAAGCGATTTTTAAAATATTGGATAGTGAATTTTATGAGATGCCTAACGAACTGTTATTGCCTGAGAATAGAACAGTCATTATCGTTTCTGAAGAGAAGCAGCACCCCGTACTGAGAATCAAAGGAGGATTGGAGAAGTCAGTCAATGAGAGCTTGTTGAATATTACAGGAGGAGGTGCTGATGAAGACAATGAAAGTCGCCTAGTCTTTGATGGCTTATTGATGGATCTGCATCTCAAGATCAAAGAGAAACTGCAGAATCTGGAGATCCGTCATTGTACTTTGGTTCCGATGAAAGCCGGCTAGCATAGAGTATGAGGGAAACTTTCCTCTGCATGTTTTTCTAGACCACGCCATTTGCGGCCGCATTGATCTCAAGGGATCCGAGGATCAATCGGGATTAAAACCAGAAACAGAATTGAAGATGAATGACAGTATTGTGGATGGAAAGGTAGCAAACCAAACAAGCAATAACGATGATGATGGCGGCAACGATGTGAATGGCAAGGCTACAGAATGCTTCAAGGCAGTAATAGAAAATAGCACGATCTTTGGGGAGGTGAACGTTTCTATCCTTGAGCTGGCTAGTAATACCATTTTTACAGAAAAGGTGGGTGCAGAAAGAAGGCAGCATGGATGTGTGCGGTTCTCATACATCCCCAATGGATCTGAGGTACGAGACAGTATAGATGTCAACCTGCACATAGGATAGATGGCCAGTCTATGATCGAAGAGTCTTCTCTCTCTTCTTCAAGGATATATCCACGGTTCACATCTGAGCGCTATGGAGACCCCGGCTATGCGCAGCTCCATAAGGATATTGCCTCTGAAATATTGGAGGGAGGGGATAACGGAGCTGAGATGGGAGCTTTCAATCAACTTTATCAACCACAGCGCATAAGCAATTTGGGATCAAGCTTGGATGAATATTTGCGATTTGGAGTTGAAGCAGGCATACTGCTGGTTGACGGGAGGATGAGATGGTCTTGAAGGCTGACATCACAAGAAACACATTCAGAAAAGAGAAGAACTACCGCAGAGTAATAAAACAACAAGGGAGAGTAGATATTGATGCAGACTCCAACGAATTTCAAGATATAGAAATTCATCATGAAAGAACGTCACTACGAGATGTGATAGGTAAATCTGGGGCACCTCTTGAAAATCCTGGATTCGCCATTATACCTTCGGCTTCATACTACAAGATTGGAATGGGTAGGTACTATGTTGACGGAATTCTAGTAGAAAATTATGATAATGTTGACGCATCGAACCAGCCTGATCTTCCTAATCCGCCCCTGGAGAACCATCATAGTAGTGTTGTATATCCTGATGGTACTCCAGATGGGGCAGATGGGGTTCGTGTATATTCCTTTCCAGAAGAGCCGGGCATATATCTAGCGTACCTGCATGTCTGGGAGCGGCATATTACAGCCCTAGATGACAACTATATTCAAGAATCTGCTCTTGGAGAACCAGATACGGCTACCCGTTCAAAAGTTGTATGGCAAGTGCAGTTGCTTCGGCTTGAAGATATAGTTAGCATAACCATAGCGGTTGCGATTTCCGAAGAAGAAGGTGGAACCTTGGGAACTGGAGAAATAGCTGATGACAGAGGGCAGCGTCACATATCATTCACACCATCCTTACTACAGGTCAAGGATCCTGATGCAAAGGGCTCGATAGAAATTAAACTCGAAGTTACGGTAAATGGTGAAACGCGACTCAGCCGAAATATAGGCGTTTTAGAAACAGAGCCGGATTCAGGCGTCTTCAATGCACCGCTTAGTGTTGAACCCAATACTACTACCGAACAAGTAAGGATAAGAATAAAGGACATAGAAGGGGAAAAGGACTTAGGTGAATTCCCATTCGGCACAATAATAGCTGCGACGTATAATATTGGATCAGCAGATGCTCTCTCGAGGTCTAATTGTACTACTGCATGCAAGAAATTAGATGCTCTTAACCCGCCTCTAGGATCTCTGCGAGCTCGTGCTGAGCCAGAAATAGGTGATACGATGTGTATGATACCTCCTCGAGCAAAATACACGGGATTGGAAAATCTTCTCTATAGGGTTGAGATTCATAACGAAGGAATGCCTAGTACGGACGCTGGAGTTTCTAAATCTTCAGTACCAAAGTTCAAGTGGTCGCCAGTGA
The DNA here is from genome assembly GCA_963786915.1 of uncultured Nitrososphaeraceae archaeon. Taxonomy (GTDB): domain Archaea; phylum Thermoproteota; class Nitrososphaeria; order Nitrososphaerales; family Nitrososphaeraceae; genus Nitrososphaera. The sequence continues at coordinate 856,105 of CAWBAU010000001.1, read as the reverse complement.
ATGGTACCGTAGTCACTAAGATAACCAAGATTGATTCTGATGCTGGTATACTGACTGTAAGCGACATAGGCAAGGACAGGAATCTTGGTTTTGCTCCTCAGCAATGGGTCGAAGTTACCGATGATTCACACGAGTTGTGGCGCCTCCCTGGCACCTTTGTAAAGTTGGACGATGTCGATCATAAAAACAATGAGCTCCGCTTCGACCCCCATGGCAAGATTTTAGGTGATCCAATTAATGATGAAAATTTTCATCTGAACCCCCGAGTTAGGAGGTGGGATTACAAGGAGGGCCAAGAAGCTCTCAGGGAAGTGAAAATTGCCACTGACGATGACACTTACATTGAGCTCGACTCAGGTGTTCAGATCCAATTTGTTGGGCCGGCAACAACTTTCATGACGGGCAACTACTGGCTTATACCTGCACGAACTTTGAAGCGTGATGTTGAATGGCCTAGTGATGAAAATGGCCCTGAAGCTCTATTGCCAGAAGGGATTCAGCACCATTTCTCTTGCCTTGCGGTACTCAAATATTCAAATGTGATTTATTCGTTTAACTGGAAAGAGATTCAAATCGATAATTCAATCCCTAATCAAGATTTCAAACATTTTCTATCAGAGAAACTCAAGTTTAGATGGGCATATTCTAAATCGGTAAAAATCGAAAAGTCTGAGTCTAATCCACGTCAGATAATAATTACTGCAGGACAGAACAGCCTTTTTTTAACAGTAATTGATCAACCAAATTCACTGCCAATTGCGCTTCTTCAGTTCCCGGAAACTGATCAACTAAATACATCTGCTCCCCCCCAAGACCCTAACGCACATCGTCGCGCACAACTTTCTTCCAGATTCGTAAGAATTGACAATGAACAATTTTCAGATCAGACCCTGAACACAGGTGAAGAATTGACTGTAACTGGCGAGCTAACAAGTTTGGTAAATAGGCCACTTAGGGCATCGCTATCAGTGTTCAGCGAGTCGGCAAACGCAGGTAACAGATGGGAGCTCTTAGCTAGGGATCCACCAGGAAATATATTTGATATCGCGCCAGGTGCAACAATTCCCTACTCGATAACTGTTAGGGCACTAGAACCGGGGACGTACCATGTGCACACACAGCTTAATATCGAGCACGTTGGTCCGGGTTTTGGAAGGGGTCAAACAGTAGTCGTCTTCGGACCATCTCCACTGAGACTTGTTTATGAATTCGGAGTGGAGTTGGATAGAGACAATAGCATTCTGAATATTCGGTCCAGTCCTGTAGAATTGATTTCTGATTGTCGAAAATTCTTTCCTCCTGCTATAGATCGTACTCAGTGGCAGCTACGATTACCACTGGCTTAATAACTATAAAAGTTGATGATATAATGCGGCAAGACGAGTTCAACTTCGGTCCATTCGAACATGGTGTTGAGAATGCTGAAGTACCACCTGCAATAGTACCAGGAAAGATCCCTGATAATGAACCTGGAGGGATTCCTGAAGAAGATCGTAATCTTATTCGTGACGATACGAGGGAGAAGTATATTTCCTTCATGGAGGATCGTAATTTGTATCCTTTTGATCTAAACCGGTACGACGAGTCTCAGCCCCCCACTCAGCGTATGCGTTTCAAGGCCGTAGGGATAAATCTCAAGACATTTAGGATAAACGTGTGGCATGAACAAGCCCCAAAATTAGATTTAACCCTTCGTTTTTGGGCTATTTCAGCAGGAAAGCAAGTGGAGCCCCAGGTATCGTCGTTTACACCCGGGCCTCCATGAAGAATATGACCTGCCAGCAGATTTACAAATCAGACAGGTTAGAGACTTAGTACATCTTGAACAGTAGTTGAAAAAATCAGATAGAAAAGTTATTCAATGAAAGTCTCAATTTGCAAATGACATTCATTTCTCGTGCCATGTAGAGCAAAGTAATCTAAAATAATGACGCACAAAGTAAGCGTCGAGAGATTACGTAGGGGGTACATCAGAATGAGACAGGCCCTACCATCTTATGGAGTTTAGGCCTAGTTTCTAATTACGCTGACGATGGAATCGATTACATTCGAAGGTGTGGAAGACCTTTATTCGACATCCGTATATGATAAAATATATAAAATTCACAAAAAAGAATAAAGGATTAAAGAAGTTATGTATCAGTCAAAGTTCTCTTTCAAAATTTAAATAATTCGACCCTTATCTTACAGTGTGCAAAATGAATGGTAAAAGTCAAATACTCTTTTTCCATGCAGGTTGAAAATGGCCCTTCGTTAAACATACCAGGAAACTATGATGTTGAGATAATCGAGAGTGGGGGTGTGCCAGTGACAAAAAATACTGAAAAGACAATAAAAGTACAGCCACTAAGCTGGGACCAGATTGAATTTGTTATAATCCAATCAAGTCAATATGACGAGAAGGACTTGATCTACACTATTGGTGCAGCAAAGGATGTGCCATTGAATCGGCCTCATTTCATAATAGGAAACTCTTTGGCTAAATTACTTGGCCGCCAGCAGCAGGGCGGTGATCTAAAAGTTAAGAACAGCATAGATTCTGATGTTACGGTAAGCTTGGTAGTTGGCCGGAAGGCATGAACTGCTTAGAGTGATCAAGAATGCCTGTGACTCCAACATATCCAGGTGTATACATTGAGGAGCTTCCAAGCGCAGTCAGGACAATTACCGGTGTAAGCACGTCCATAACAGCCTTTGTTGGCCGGGCATTGAAAGGTCCCGTAAACGAGCCAAAGATGATTCACAGCTTTGAAGATTATGGTCGCATTTTTGGTGGTCTCTGGGTCAAAAGCAATATGAGTTATGCAGTTTATCAGTTCTTTCAAAATGGTGGTAAAGATGCTGTAATTGTGAGGGTACACAATGGCGGCACTTAGGAGCACAATAGATGTTGGTGGCACCTTTGTAATTGAAGCAGCAAGTGAGGGTTCTTGGAGCCAGAATATTGAAATTGAGATCGAACCTATCGATCCTGATCCTACAGTTTCAGGGGATATCAAAGATTTGATTGATGCCGAACAGGCTATTGAGCCTCCTGGTTTCACACTTTTTAATCTCTTTGTTAGGGAACGAACAAGCGCAGATCGTGAACCTGAAATTCTTGAGACATTTAGGCTTCTTTCTACAAAGAGTCTGAGTCGCAGGTTTGTTGGCAAAGTTCTTGAAGAAGAATCTGACCTTGTTCGTGTTCGTGACCCAGCTAACATACAGGTGACGCAGCCGCAAGCTGGCTCACCGCCTCCTTCACCTCAGAAGGGCCCACCTGCATACAGAGTCGGAACTTCAGGTGAAGATGGAGCAGAACTGCGGGACCAAGATATAATTGATCAGAACAAATCAAAGAGTGGAATTCTTGCGCTCGACGAAGCGGATCTCTTCAACTTGCTTTGCATTCCTCCCTACAGTGACTCTGATACAAGCCCTGCTGTGTATTCGGAAGCTAAAACTTACTGCGAGAAGAGGCGTGCGATGCTAATCGTTGATCCTCCCAGTAATTGGAATAGTGCAGATGATCCAACAAAGCAGGAAAATATAGGCATAGATAGCGTTGCCGCTGGATTGCGCCCACTGCGTCACAAAAATGCGGCAATTTTCTTCCCTCGTATTAGAGCTCCAGATCCTGAAAAGGAGAACAGATTACGTGAATTTGTACCATGCGGAGTGGTAGCAGGCGTGATTGCTCGAACTGATAGTGAACGTGGTGTATGGAAGTCCGCTGCAGGCATTGAAACGACATTAAATGGCGTATCCGATCTAACTGTCAAACTCACAGATCCAGAAAATGGCGACTTAAACCCACTAGGTATCAATTGCCTAAGGATTCTGCCTCCAGCGGGAATTGTCATTTGGGGATCGCGTACGATGCGTGGAGCAGATCGCCTTGCCGATCAGTGGAAGTATTTAGCCGTTAGGAGAATGGCACTCTATATTGAAGAAAGTCTTTACCGAGGAACACAATGGGTTGTATTTGAGCCCAATGACGAACCGCTCTGGGGGCAGATACGTTTGAACGTGGGGGCATTCATGCATACTTTGTTCCGTCAGGGAGCATTTCAAGGAAAGACCGCCAAGGAAGCATATCTAGTAAAATGTGATAGCGAAACAACTACCCAAAACGATATAGACAGAGGTATTGTTAATATCGTTGTAGGCTTTGCACCTTTGAAGCCAGCCGAATTTGTTATTCTGAAGATCCAGCAGCTTGCTGGGAGGGAAACAACAGAGTCATAAGTAGGAGGTAGGTGGTAGTAGCAACAAGATGCCTCAATTTAGCGTCAATCCAACACGCTTTGACCCTTACAAGAACTTTAAGTTCCGAGTCAAGTGGGATGGAAAGTATGTAGCGGGGATAAGTAAAGTATCTGCCTTAAAGCGCACAACTGATATGGTAGAGCACAGAGAGGGAGGAGACCCTAGCACGAGCCGGAAATCTCCAGCACGTTCAAAATTTGATGCCATCACACTTGAGCGAGGAGTAACACATGATTTGGAGTTTGAGAAATGGGCTAACAAGGTCTGGAATTTTGGTGCTCCGCTGGGTGCAGAAGTTTCACTTAAGGATTTTCGAAAAGACATTATTTTAGAAGTATACAATGAAAACGGACAGCGTGCAATTGCATACAAAATCTATCGTTGTTGGGTCTCGGAATATCAAGCCTTGCCAGATTTTGACGCAAATGCTGGTGCAATAGCTATTCAGCACATTAAGCTAGAGAACGAAGGATGGGAACGTGATGAGTCGGTAACTGAGCCCAGTGAACCAAGCTTATGATTGCTGTCCAGATTTTTGAAAGTGCTCAAATATAATGATAAAGCAAGCCATAGTGACAGTTCCTCACGGATTTGCAGACGTCAATAACAAGAATGATTGCAATGATGGCAGCGATGGTGGTGGTGACTCGTGGCTTCGTACAGGTACAGTTGCGACAACTTAATGGTTATGACGAGCAGTATATAGCAGAGATACAAGATGGTCATTATTCTATACCTTTTAGAACCACAACTCTGTTATCTCGTGTGATAAAGAAGTTTGGAAACAACAAGTTAAAGTTATCTGAATCTGAAACTCGAAGGATTGTACAAAAATTCACAATTGGGGATCGAGTAGCACTAATGCTACATCTAAGAAGGCTAACCTTTGGTGATACACTGCGATGCACAGTCTCTTGCCCTTCATGCAAAGTACCCTTGTCTCTTGATCTTTCTATCTCTTCATTGTTGCAGCCACCAATACTGCAGCCAAGATCTGAGTATGATATCAATTTGGAGAATTTTACTCTGAAGATTGTACTCTGCGGAGCGAAGGTTGAGGCTATTTTGGAGGAAAGAGCAGAGAGACCAGGAAGAGGAGAAGGAGAAAAACAAAAACAATACGAAGAAGAAGAAGAATCTGAACTAGCAGAAAAGTTAGTAAGATCATGCATCATCTCTTCTGAGCCAGCGCTGCCTGGAAAACTGAACGATCACCTTCTCTTAGCAATTAGCGGAAAACTAGGAGAATTGGACCCCCAGGCGGATATTGTTCTTGATGCTACCTGCTCCGCATGTCAGCGTCTATTTCAGACTCCATTTGATGTTGAGGACTTTATTTTCCAAGAAATAGGCATGCGACACAGAGACCTTGATAGAGAAGTACATTGGCTTGCATTCCATTACCATTGGAGTGAAGACTCGATCCTTTCTCTGTCCCTGGTTAGACGAAAAAAATACATCGAGCTCATTAACAGAACGTTATCTGGTGACAGCATATGACAGGTAGCAGTAATCATCATCATCATTTCATTGAACGGATCTTAGCTGGGGCGGCTATCAAAAAAGAATCAGCCGTTGCTATAAGGCCTGCCATAACCCCTGACGTACTACCTGATAGCTTTCAACTGCCGGATGTCTCATATGGATCAGTGCACGAGTTTGTGAAGCCTTCGTCGAAATCATTAATAATTCCAGGTTCAGACAATGTAAAACCATCTGCAAACGCTGATCTGGCAGATGCAAAAGCTTCGCAGGAAGAAATTGACGATGTCCATACGAGCAGTATTAAGCGTCCTAGGAATATATCTTCTAAAGAATCAGGAAATATTGCTGATGGCCTTCTTGATCAATCTATAGCTTCGACTAGCATCAGAATTGATGAGGAACCTGCAAATCCGCAGAGTAAAAAAGAAGATGATAATAGTTCACTATCAGTAGCGGCAAGAGAAAGATCAAGAGAGCATTTTGCCAGTAAGACTCGAATCATTGGCTATGTGAAACGAGCAAAGGATGGTGATCAGATGCCTGCAGGAGATGCTGCCGCAGAATTCCGTACCTGCTGAAGACACACAGCGTAATGATAGGAGTGGTGACGGTGGTCTTAGTCCTGTTCCGACTTTGAGTACATCAAGAACATCCCATCGCTCTGAGCCTGTGGTAACTATCAGTATAGGACGAATTGAAGTCCGAGCGACTATGACATCAGTACCCTCATTTTCCACTCCGAACTCCCTTACCAAGTCACAACAGTTTACACCCTTATCATTGAAGGATTATCTCAAACAGCGATCTGAGGGAAAAATATAATGAGCAATCATTTCGCTATTGCAACTGTCACTGCAGCATTGAGGAGAATCCTTCAGGATGCTGTAGGACATGATGTTGGTAACACTACTGTCACTTCGCAGCCTCCCGACACCATAGCTGACCCTCCTTCAAACACATTGAATATTTTCCTTTATCAGGTGACACAGAATAATGGATACAGCAACCTAGATCTTCCCACGAGAAACTCAGTGGGTGAGCTCATAGAGAAGCCTATGTTAGGCTTGAACCTTCACTATCTGCTTACTGCATATGGTGATGGGAATAACGATCTTTTAGCTCACAGGATCCTTGCAAGTGCGATGGGAGTTTTGCATGAAAAACCGATGCTGACCCGTGAGATCATACATGATACTATACACCCTAGTAACGGGGCCACCCCTCTAGATGATGATCTCAAAGACTCGGACCTGGAGAACCAGGCAGAACTGGTCAAACTTGCACATCAACCTCTCTCCTTAGAAGATATAACGAAGCTCTGGTCTTCTTTTTTCCAATCTCGTTATCGCATCTCTGTGAGTTATCAAGCTACAATGGTTCTGCTAGAAAGTGAAAAACAACCAAGAAGAGTTTTACCTGTTAGCGACCGTCGCCTATATGTTCTCCAATTCAGGCATCCTGTGATAGACCGTATTGAACCGCAGATTCTAGAGAAAAGAGCTGATGCAAAAATTACATTGACAGGTCGAAACCTAAAGGCAGACGATGTATCAGTACACTTTGACAGGATTGCATCAGTGCCAAAACCTGAAGATATTAAAGATGATCGAATTTTGACTGCAATTCCTCCTAATCTGACCACAGGAATCAAATCGGTTCGAGTGGTACATCCGCTTTTACTTGGTTCGCCTGCAGTTGAACATAAAGGCTTTGAGTCCAACACTGTATCTTTTGTGTTAGCTCCACGGATTACCAAGATTGCTGGTTCGGACCTTCCAGGTACTGGAGCATCAATCATAATAACAACTATTGCACGCAATAGTGTTCTTGGCGTTGAATTTGAGCCAGCTGTCACAAGTAGACAAAAGAAGGTGTTTCTTTTGATCGGAGATCTTGTAATTCCCGTACAGCAAGCAGATGTGGGAAATGCCGTGTTCACCTGGCAAAATGTTCCTGGTAGTCATAGCAACCGCTTAAAGCAATTTTTGAGAAATATTTTTGGTGTGAATTGGATACCACGCTCTCAAGAATTTACGCAGACTGATGATAAGAAAACGATAACCATATCAGCAGGTACTCATTCTCTTTCAATCAAACTTGATTACGAGCCTAGTAGTGCAACAAGTGCAACAATGACTATCGATAATGCTGAGATCTATGAATTCATTGTGAAGGTTGCTAATCCTAACACAACCAAATTATGTTATGGAAATAGTCTTTCCATTAATCCAAAATCTGATCCCTATAAAGGAATTATTCCGACGGGTTTTCCGATAGGAACTTACGTCATTAGGCTAAGAGTTGATGGAGTAGAGAGCCTTCTTACAGTTGATGCGAATCAACAGAGTCCAACCTATAGGCAGTTCATAGGGCCCAGGATCGCAGTAAGATGATGATGACAATATTGTATGTGTACTGTCAGAATGTGACTATGTGTGTGTATGTGTATATGTGTATATGTGTATGTGTATGTGGGTGTATGCCCGCGTGTGTGTATTGGTATGCCATCTCAAATATGGAGCGAAAACAATCAGAAGTACCTCATAGCTAGTGTCGATGAAATTCGAACACTCCTAGAGGAGAATATTGCACAACCAACAATAACAACGGCGGCGACAACAACACCATCACATTATATTGCCGAGGATATTAAAAAGAAGAAGAAGAAGAAGAATAACAAGAAGGTAATTCCTCCTGAATGGACAGAAGAAACTCCCCCAGCACTTGAAACGATCTGCGGACTATTTGGACTGTCACTATTTGAAAGATCTGTATTGGTACTTTGTGCAGGAATTGAGCTAGATGCAAAGATATCTCAGCTATGCGCCAAACTACAAGGCAATTCAAACAATACATACCCCACTTTTGCACTTGCATTGGCAGTTCTCCCGCAACCACATTGGAGCGCTTTGACTCCAACTTCCCCGCTAAGACACTTTAGATTAATTGATTTTTATGGTCCTCCTACATCTGTCACTACTTCTCCTCTGCGCATAGAAGAACGGGTTCTTCACTACCTTACAGGCATATCTTATTTAGAGAGAGGGTTGCGGGGAATGCTAAAACCGGTTCGTGTCAATGCTCCCATAGTTGACTCGCATAACCGCATTGTTGAAAAAATCGTAGTCGCGTGTAACAATTTGAAGAAAAGGTTGCCTCTTATTCAATTGCTTGGTCTAGATGAAACTAGCAAGCTAATTATAGCTAAAAAAGCCTGTGCTAAGCTTGGATTGGACCTATGGTCCTTACCAGCTGAAGTAGTTGTGAGGGATACGAAAGCAGATGAGTTACAACAACTCTTTGTTGAGCTTTGGACCAGAGAAGCCGCTCTTTTAGGTTCGGGGCTCTACATCTCAGCTGAAGATACAGAAGATGCAGCGATGCAAAAGTCTATCACACGGTTGGTAGATGCTGTTCCCGGACCGGTCTTTTTGGGAACGCAGGAGCGCTGGCCTATCTTAAGTGGATCGACGACTGTTATTACGTTGGAGGTGAATAAACCCAAAAAAGCAGAGCAATACCAATTATGGAAGTCTTGTTTGAGGGAAGAAAAATCAGAAGGAGCAGCAGAAGCATCGACATTAGCATCATCATACAAAGCTAACGACCTTGAAATATCGAAACTTGTTGGTCAGTTTGATTTGAGTTCATCAGCAATCCTGACAGCAATTAGCCAAGCACTATTATCGCCCAGAGAGAGCGATGGTGGCAGTCGTGATGGTCGTAATGATGACAACTTGTTTTCAATTCTGTGGGAAACAAGCCGTGCGCTGACGCGGCCTCACATAGCTAACCTTGCTCAACGGATTATTCCAAAAGCAAATATGAATGAGCTTGTTCTACCACTTAGAGAAAAACAACTACTACGCGAAATTGCCATTCATGCTGCGCAACGCGATAAAGTCTATCGGGAATGGGGTTTTGATGCGAAGAATAATAGAGGTTTAGGCATCACAGCCTTATTTTCTGGAGCAAGCGGTACTGGCAAGACAATGGCTGCAGAAGCACTAGCCAATGAACTAAATCTAGATCTTTTTCGTATCGACCTTTCGACTGTAGTGAGCAAGTATATTGGTGAGACAGAGAAGAATCTGAGAAGGGTGTTTGATGCTGCTGAAGACGGGGGTGCCATACTTTTCTTTGATGAAGCTGATGCTCTCTTTGGAAAACGTAGTGAGGTAAAGGATAGTCACGATCGCTATGCTAACATTGAAATTGGATACTTGCTTCAGCGAATGGAATCTTATCGCGGCCTGGCTATTCTTGCTACAAATATGAAAAATACTCTTGACACAGCTTTTATTAGGCGTATTCGATTCACTGTGAGTTTTCCATTCCCTGATGAGAAAAGCAGGGCAGAGATTTGGAAGCGTATCTTTCCCTCAAATACTCCTATAGACGACGGCGTAGATATCCAACGTCTGGCTAGGCTAAATATCTCAGGCGGGAGCATTTACAATATTGCACTATATGCCTCTTTCTTGGCTGCTGATGAGGGGGTTCCTGTGAATAAAGATCATTTGAAGCGGGCTGCACAAGTTGAGTATACAAAAATAGAGCGGCCTTTAACACAGTCTGAGCTGGGAGGATGGTAGTGACCATGAACATTCGAATCAGAATAGATGAATTGGTGTTTTATGGCTTTGATTATAATGATGGAAAGAAAATGCGTATTGCCTTTGAAAAGGAATTGACGCGCTTGATTGCTGATGGGAGTTTTCCAACTAGCATTGCTATAAATAGCAAAACGTCGAATTTAGATGTGGAATCATTAACCATCAACACAGATGCAAACCCCAGAAATATTGGAACTGAGACAGCTAAATCTATACACCAAGTATGGAGTAGAAGTTTGCAAAATTCTCCTAGATAGAATTCTTATCAGTTTCATGCTCTATCAATACGGATTATAATAATCATTAGAACGCGACTTGGTCTGGCTACTTGTCATAAACATCACCCATATGATGTAACCCATCTTGACCTGCTTGGTTTGAAGAAAAGCCCCATAAAAACAGCAGCAACAACAACAACTACTATCTGATACAAAGTATATGATTATTATTATTCCGATAGTTGACCTAAGGTAAAGTTTTGATATACTGCAATCTATTTTTATCGTAACAAAGAGTTGGAATTCCTGTCATAAGTGAGGCATATAATTTTTCCATTCCTCTACGTTCAGAAAATTTTGTAGTCTGATTTTGCATAACAGACTAATGATCTAAATCAGATCACTGTCAGTGCGCCATCATTTATAGAAACAGTGATCGGCGATAACTTTACAGTAGAAGCACCATTACTCAGTTCAATCCCACTCAAATCCATAACAATTTTCAAACCATTAGCTGTTTCTATGCTGACCCCACCTACTCCTGGAACGTCATTCAGAGTTATGGTTGCAAAATCTGTCTTGATCACTTTCATCTCTGGAATTGCAGGCATCTTAGGCGCTTCGCCAACCCCCCAGAAGCAGCCACTCCATATGGGATAATCTGGATTTCCCTCTTCAAATTCAATAAAGACATTTGCGTTTACAGGTGGTACAAAGAACAACCCTACCCCCTTTCCAGCATATGGAGAACATGGAAGAGCCCATCCACTCTCTTCCTCTCCAAATACAGCACGGACCCTTGCACGAATCCTGCCAAGCATTAATGGATCTTTATTGTCAGTAACTATACCTCTGAACTTTCCATAAAAGCGCTGGCGTGTCTCACTCATCAGGGTATCACTACCGGCACTAAAGACCCAAAGCCTTCGCGAGAAAGACTAAAGCTTTGCTTATACTCTCCTACTTTGATCCTGTGAGTCACGTTTTTTACATAATAAAGCCCATCATGTGCCTCTCCGGATCCGCGCAATCCCACTATTTTTCTAGCCCTAAGTATATCGCCATATCTTAGCACGTCTATCTCACCTGTTGCAGTAAGTGTGTCTTTGAAGGACTTATCTGCCTCAGCCTGCGCTTTTGCATATGCCTGTAGTACGTTGAGCCCGCTAGCTCTGAACTGTTTGATGCGCACACTTGATTGACTAAGTAGTACAGGTTTACGAGAAAGAGCTGTAAGTAGTGAGCGGAATGTGATAACAGGTATCTCTAAATTCGTATTTCTATCTTGAATACTTCCTATCACTAAATTTGGCTTCAAAGCATTATACTGAAAGTTTATCGAAGTTACGTTTGTGTGGGGGCCCATATTAACTGAGAGCGCCTTCTGTGGAGCTCCAGTAAGAATTGGAGGCCCCCAGTATGCCTTATTAACCCCTGGGAGATCGCCTGGCTCAACAAAGAATACATAATTATATGAAGAAGCCAGGCTCTGTAGGTAGGCTAAATCAGTAGCCTGTTGCGAAGGAGTACGATCAATAGATAAAGGAACATCCATTGAGGCCGGAGGAATGACTATTGGAATCAGACCAAACTGGGCATAGGAGAGAATAATTTTATTAGCAATAACCGTATCTGGCTGATTAGGATGTGTCTGTGATTTTTCTTTTAGGTCCATCATTACACTCACATCCTCACCTGTAATGGTCAGGACGGACTTGCCCGGCTCGTTGCTTGGAGTTAACTGTTTGTGTGTTATAACACCATCAATAAGCACCTTTGGCATCACGCCAAAAGTCACCATGATAACTACACGGTTAAAAGGGTCAAGCAATGGAGTGGACATCAAAAGATAATCCAGTAAATCGGATGGCTTACGTCCAACTGTGAAGGTTAACTGAAAACCATCACGTCCTTCGTCCGTATTAGTAACTTCGACTGACTGAAGTGCCTTGGTTATGAATATAGGGGCAGGTATAGGAATATTGGGGCCTATCAGCAATGTAAGGTGAATGCCGGCTGCTGTCGCTGAAGAAAACATGTAAGATTTCAGATCCCTGGGAGCGGCGGCAACTTGAGTATCATCCTTGGTTCAGTAGTTAGGTCAAGTGGATGCATCCTGTCATTAACATCACATATCCGCCAATACTGTTCAGGATCGCCAAGAGTTTGGACAGCGATTAGATCAAGTCTGTCTCCTGCGGTGACAGCTATCTCTGCAAGCAGACCTGTTACCCCCTTTTCTAAAGGAGGCAAGAAGCGGCGCTTCTTGTATACGATGAAAGTTTCATCTTGTCCTCCTATCCTCTGTCGTGGTTCTTTCTTGAATTTGCTGTTTTCAATATTGTAATATCGGCTTGTAGGTTCGAACATTATTTACCACCACCATCAGCACCACAACTACTACACAACGACATATTATTAACCTCTTAGAGCAGTTTTATGCTCCCAGCTCCCCCAATTGTCAAACTTGCAACAGAACTTACTTTTGCAATAGTCTCTTTGACTAAATGATGGGTTAAGAAGAGTGAATAGCCCGGATTAGTTGACTCTAGGTCGGTGTATGACAAAACGCGCATACGAAGTGAGACCTTGGCGCGGATTGGGTTTAAATTCGTATCATGAGCCTCTTCGGTGATATTGAATTCTGTAAGCCGAATAGGTAATACACGCTTTCCCCAGATAAATACAGTAAAGGGAGCTTCTAGTGGCACGATCTCTAAAGTCCCCAATGCGAGCTAGTATATCGTTACTTATTATCGTGGAGCTCTTTGGGTATAGAATCATTTCCAACGCAGACTAGTTGTGGGTTTATACCCATCCTTACCGTATCAGGATTCTGATCTGGATGCTCCAGCTGATCAGTTGCATCCAGCTCTATCTCAAGACTGATTGTTTCTACAGGAGGTCCTTTCAACCTAAGAACTTCAGATGTGGAACCCTCGCCCCCCATCGCCTGTGGTTGTAAAGATCGTGTAAGTGAATCAGGGTTATACTGAAAAGTGATAACCCTTGGAATTGGGTTCAGCATGTCAATTGAGATCAAGGCGCCCTTTGTCAGACGAGGCGAGCGGCGAAAACCAGACACACTGCGGCGTATGTCTGCAACTATATACATATTGCGGTAACCACTTGCCTAGACCAATACGATAATCTAAGAGCAGCTTATTACAGAGGATGGGTTCTTCCTTTCAATCTGCTCAAGAATCCGTTAGGTGCATTTGGAGTAGGCACTGAGTCCGTCGGGATTAGGTTCCTGCATGTAAACAGGTTCTATTGCTGAGCTTTAAAGGTTAAGTATCAAAGTTTGTCTGGACCTGGTTGTTTGTGAAAAGGATATCTGCATATTTTGTGATCATACGTTTATGAAAAAATCAGTTACCTGACTGGCTTTACAATATATATGGCTTCTAATTATTTTCTTGTCAAGTATGCGTTCATACACGTTCAAAATGGCTAGAATTCATGTCAAGGGATTTTCGGACGGATATGAGTAATGATCTGGAAATACTTCTGCGGCAACAGCAATAATCCATTGGGCTCAAAATTATGCAATAGGTGTGGATCATTACTATCATTTTTCATTTTAAGTTGCGGCAATTCTAATCCTCCGGGCTCTTCTTCCTGTAATCAGCGTGGTTCGAAACTAGCTAGTAAAAATACTTGACATTGTAAAAGGAACTAGTTGGAATACTGCAAATAAGCTTGTCTTTTGGAGTTGATATTGAACCCTTGGTTTCATCGTGAGGGTTTTCCTTCCATAATATGAAATACAGGAACCCCCAGATCATCTTTAATGTTCATGAGAGCGGGTATAGCGGATCCGGATACGGATTTGGTTTAACGATACCAAAATGATACTGACAGTAGCATGGAAATGTCCAAGGCATTTCTTAGCTATACGCAATTGAAAAACTATCTAAAGACTCTAACTGAAATGGACTTCTTAAGCTACAACAAGAACTGATCAAGAATGAAGAAGAGCCTTACCGGGCTTCTCAGGTAATGGCGAACAGATTTGCTTCATTAAGTCTTTAGTGATTGATGATGGATATCGATCTATGATGTCTTTGTATTTGCTATTTATCGAAATCGATACTCTTCTTGCAGCACTAAAGCTGTCCTCCATCCTTTTTTCTCCATAACGAGCAAACCATTTTTTTCTCTCTTTGCTTTTCAAATGAGCCAAACCAAGGGATCGGAAGAGACCCTCATTTTCTGGTAAAGATCTTTTTTCCACCAATACTTTGGTAAAATATTCCCTGGAAGCTTTGTTACCATAAAAGTATCTATACCACTCATATTCCTCACTCGTTGGTCCTTTCAGATATCTCCATCGAGCGTAGAGTCCATCTTTTACAAAGAAGAACAGATACCAGCAATCGGAAAGAAAATCTCCAAACCTTCTATCCTCCAAGCCATATCTTTTTTCACAGTCAATTTCATCTATGGGCCTAATCATAGGTGAGTCCTGTGAGATTAATGTTTCAAAAAATTCTTTCAATTCAGCTTTTGAGAATTTAACGTAGCTTAATGCACCTGCTTGTCCAAGGAATCTCTTGTTTTTTTCATCCAGAAAATCTGATACTCCAAAACCGGGAACAGTATAGAGTTCATGTGGGATAAGGCGCCTTTCTTTCTCATCGTATAGGCCAATGTCACCTAGTTCAGCTTTGGACTTTGGCCTAGACCGAGTCGCGCCCGTACTGCCTAGCAACAATACCAGTTGCAGCAACTTTTTC
Source organism: uncultured Nitrososphaeraceae archaeon (assembly GCA_963786915.1). Taxonomy (GTDB): domain Archaea; phylum Thermoproteota; class Nitrososphaeria; order Nitrososphaerales; family Nitrososphaeraceae; genus Nitrososphaera. The sequence goes on along the minus strand of CAWBAU010000001.1, from coordinate 840,796 downwards.
CTCTTCTGCGCTTGTGACTCTTCTTTATCATTCACATTATGTTTCTTGCTTCTCTCTTCTCGATTTGATACTACGCCTTCAAAAATACCCAATTTCCTTTCAAATTTGGCTGCCTCTGTTAAAAAACAATATCTACGTACTCCAATTAGTCGATCGTTGACATACTCAACAATCCTCTCCTGATTCTGGTACTTTTTAAGTTGTGATTTCCTATTGATAACGCCTTCCTTCTCTAATCTTTCAAGATGAATACTCAATCTTTTTGACGTGATCGGTTTGTAACGTTCTTTAATTTTCTTTAGAAGCTCGTTAAATGATGCCTTTTCTTTGACCTTTTCTCTACCCTCTAAAGTGGATATAATGGCCTCATCTATCCTGTGATCATATTCCATTATGGATACTAGTTTCCACAATCCTTTACCAAATATCTTTTACTATTTTAAACTATAAAATGACTTCAAAGAACTTGAAATTGATTGCCGTGGATGAACGCAATTATTTTGCCCTAAAGAACTTGGGAAGGGCAGGCGATTCATTCAACGACGTATTAAGCCAACTGTTGAGACGAACGTCTGGAGGCCAGAGATATGAATGACATACATGCTCCGCAGAAATTTTCTGCTACGACTTTGAAGATTGAGAATATATACCGCTGTTTGGTGCCGTGCAACGAGTGTACAAGACAATATGTTTCTGAAGTCCTGCAGAAGCGCTTTCTCTGTAAGTGTAGCTGTCATTTCCAATCTCCACCTAAAGACACACACCGGAGCTTAAATTAGGATGAAAAAGAATGAGAAGTGAAGACAATTCTTATTCTATAGTCCAAGCTATAAGCATTTACTACTACACAGTATGCAATAGAAATTCTGAGAAAAGCAGTTGGTGTGGTGTCCCCCGGGTTGCGAGCTCAGATGGGTGCCAGAGCAAGTTGCCTGAGTTTGGAAGTCAGTTTGCAGATATCGCCGTCAATACCCCTAGTAATCTTCATCTCAAGTTCCGTAGTTACCATCGTCGTGTGCGGCGCTACTGCAATCACCTGCAATGGAGGACTGATCCATTATGGTGACGACCGTGACGACGACGACACCTACTAACGAGAATAATGGTTCTGACAATGTACTAAATATAGCTAGGAAGAAGGAGACTGATACACAACAAAAAACAAAGCAACAACCTGGTGTCGAAACACTTCTGCAGATAATTCCCAAGAATCTTATAGAGATTCAAATTGCAGAAATAAGAGAACATCAGCTTCTAAAGCTCCCCGACTCGCGGGAGTGTCAGGGCCAGGTAGCTAGCTAACTACAAGGGATAAAGGTGTTCTAACATGACATTCATAATAACACCACCGCCACCTTCAGGGCCGGCGCCGTTATCTGACTTCAATAGATGGGCTGACTTTTGGTATTCTCAAATAGGCATAAACGTCATTCCTGCGGACACTAATAAGAAAAAGACCTACATCAAGTGGTCGCAATGGCAAAGACAACCAGTACCGCAGGAGCAATTTGAAGAATGGAAAAGAACTGATGCTTTCAAAGATGGTCTAGCCATAATAGTTGGTGAGGTATGGCGCGGTCCACGTAAAGGTTGCTATCTCATCTTTTTGGATTTGGACAACAAAAAGGCAATTGAAGAATTCTCTACAAGACATGGCGAGACTAAGTCACTTAAAGAAGATATAGCAGAAAAATTCATTGTAGAGCAACATGCAGATGAACCTAACAAATGCCACATCTTCTTTTATTCTGAGATTCCATTTGAGAAGAAGAGTAGTGACATCACAGATGCCAAGATACCACCAGAGAATATTCCATCGATTGAGATAAAAGGAAAAGGAACACACGGCATAGCTTACGTTGCTCCGTCATTCCACAAAAACGGCCATCAGTACAAGATCATCGGCACCGGCAATCCTGTACTTCTCAATCCATCACAAGCCCACGGTCTGATGGATCATCTAGATGAGATTTGCAGAAGGTACAATCTGAAGTACCTGAAGGAGAGCATGAATATCGGTAGTAGCAGCAAGACTGATGTCACTAACGATAACAGTGACAATGACAGCAACAACAATAGTGGAATCACTACTTGTAGCTCAACAGATGATCTATTCCAAGATGGTGTCGCTATCTGGGAAGGTCATAACAGACACCTAGGTGTGCTAAAAGCTGCTGAATCGCTGCTAAGGAAATTCCACAAAGACTTTAGTGAAGAAGAGATTAAGGAGATGGCCTGGAAGTGGAATCTGAAGCATTGCAAGCCACCGTTAGATGAAAAGAATTTTGAAGGACAATGGCAGGACGCTAAGGATTTCATAAACAGGAAGATAAAGGAAGAAGAACAGACAAAAAAACAACAACAACATAAGGCCGATAGCAGTAGCAGTAATAACGCTGGCGGCAACGATACCAGTAACGGAAACGGTAACAATAAAGTCAGTAGTAGTAGCGGTAGGAAAGAAAAAAGCGGTAATGACGATGATGATGATGAGGGAACTGATAGAACTGCAAGAGCAAAGAAAGCACTCGAGCTTGCAATGAAATACTCTGAAGAACTGTTCTTAAGTGAATTTGGTCGAGCCTTTCAGCCATGAAGATGCCAGATGGACACGTTGAGGTCCATCCAATGGATGAAACCAAGTTCAAGAACTGGATATCCGGCATCTACTACAGATGTTATGAGCAGTTGCTAAGTGAGGACGACTTAAACAAGATTGTCCGCATACTGACATCTCAAGCTGAGCATGGCAGCAGGATACCAAGACATAGGCTAGACGTTAGAGTCAGAGGATACAACAAAAACAAAAACAACAACTATGATGACAATGACAATGATGGTGACGCTGTAGGGAATGCTGGCGATGTAGGCATTTACAGCGAGCTGATGGAGGACTTTGATGCCATCTACTATGATTTAACTAACAAGAAATGGGAAGCAATCAAGATTACTCCAGAAGGCTGGGAGATTGACCCGCATCCGCCTTATCTGTTCCGCAGATTTGGCGGAGAGTTGCCCCAGGTACATCCAGACAGAAACTATGAGCCCAACATATTGAACCAATTCTTTGATCTATGGAATCTAAAACCGGAGTTACAAGGAGATGCAAAAGATACTTCTCAAATCCAAGCTTGTTACTGATTTGTGGCCAAACACCACGCCAAAGCCCATAATCATATTGCCATCGGCTCAAGGAACTGGCAAGACTACAAGTTTTGAGCTTAATAAAGACCTGATAGATCCCCACTCTGCGCTAACGATGTCATTTCCAAAAGATGACAATCAACTCAAGCAAGCTCTAGCCCACAACTACATGGCGTTTTTTGACAATCTGTCCTGGATTACAGACTAGCAATCTAACACACTCTGCAGGGCAGTAACAGGTGCCGGAGATATGAAGCGCAAGCTGTTTGAAGATGACGAAGATATCATTTACAACTATAGGCGGGTCATAGGGATTAACGGCATAACAAACGTAGCGACTAGATCAGACATAATGGAGCGGGGGCTAATTGTTCTGTTTGGTGATATCTCAAGGGAGCAACGCGAACTACTTCGCATAATCCGACGAAAATACCTAAAGTTAAAGCCCAAAGTGCTAGCATTCTGTCTAGATGTAGTATCCGAGATTATGGCTGAGCGCAAGAAATGGAAAGGTGTTGACGAAGACTATTTCGGTCTAAAAGACGTCATAGACAAGAACGGTGGGCTTCCTAGAATGGCTGACTGGGCCATTTTAGGAGAACAGGCATCAGCTATAATAGCGAGGAAGGAAGGCCGGCCTTACGAGCAAGGGACGTTCCTTAGGACATTTGATGAGAATCTCAAGATCCTAAACGTTGAAGCACTAAAGGCGTCTTTGGTTGCCGAGGCGCTTATCGCCTTTATGACTGACAGAAAGGTAAGAGGTATCAAGACAACTTGGGAAGGAAGTCCTACGATGCTGCCTTGCAGAGCTTAACACATTCATAGTTTACAACCGCGAGAGTATAAGAATAAACACCGGCTCCAAGGCTTGGCCACAAAATCCGTCTATACTTGGTAAAGAGATTGCTCAGATAGCACCCAATCTGAGAGCCTTGGGTATAACCATAGAAGTGGACAGGACTGAGAGCAACGTACTCTACAGAATTACGATTTTGCTTACAGTCCCTACAGTCCCTACAGGAAATGACCAAGATCGGTCAAAAGATGTAGGGAATGTAGGGAATGTAGGGAAAACGCCAAATCTGGGGGATGATGTCGTTTTAGGACTTGTAAACAGGGCTATGAGTGACGGAAATGGAGGCGAGCAAAGGCTATTTTACAGAAGATGACTGGACCGTGGCCTGCCAGCTATGGCCTAACCTACGATTAACCATAGATCAATCAAACCAATTACTCAACCAACTATTACAGGACGAGAAAGTGACACCACAAGCCAACCAATCGCAGTTGAGTTCAGGTATAAGGTATCGGCCTGCGAAAAAGTTCTCAGAAAGCAATACGGGGGTGTCGGTGTAGGAATATGCCAGATTATAAGATCTACCTTGGAGACGCCTTAGACAAGCTCAAGGAGCTTGATAGTAACAGTATCGATTGTGTGCTCTCATCTCCTCCTTATTGGCAGAAAAGAGATAACAATACCCCAGGACAGATAGGCTTAGAGCCGTTATACACAGATTATCTAAAAAGGCTACTTCAAGTATTTGCCGAGGTAAAACGCGTTCTCAAACCATCCGGTACGTGTTGGGTTGTAATAGACGATACAACCAATGGTAACAAAGTCGGCAACACAAATGGAATCACTACAACAAATGGGTCCGGTACTGTCAAGCAAAAGGCAGGCTTGCGGGAATTTGGAACTAAAGGTATCAATAAAAAATTGCAGCAAGGTATACCCGATCATGCACTTCTCAAAATTCCTTGGCGTCTTTGCATAGCTATGGAAGAGCGAGCAAGGTTGGATAAATACAAATGAGATAGTTTGGTTCAAGTCAAACGGGCAGCCAAATACTGCAAAGAAGCGATGCACCTATGGTTATGATGAGCGTATATTCTTATTCTTCAAGGACTGGGATAAGGTAGACATAAGAATTCCTCCAGTTCCTTCAAAGGATGATCCTTCCAAGCTCATATATGTCAATCAAGTCTGGGAGATCCAAACAGAGCAATCAGAGTACAAACACTATTCCTCATTTCCAATGAAACTAGCAGATCGTATAATTAACGCAGGTTGCCCGAAGGGAGGGACTATCTTAGATCCCTTTATGGGTAGTGGAACAACTGGAATATCGGCATTACGAAATAGGCGGAACTTTGTAGGAATTGACATATCGCCAGAGTATGTACAGATAGCAGAAGAGAGGCTAAGGGAGTTGAGTTCCGCCGCAGTTCCTCCTACTGCTTCAGGTAAGAACAATGAAGACGATGGCGGTGAAATTGATACCTCTGCAGGAAACAAAAAGAACAAGACATTCACGCTGGATGATTTCTAAAAAAGTGTTTTGCCTCATAACGCTTTTTATTCTCACTTCTTCTAATCCTGATGCTACTGTTGATCTGTGCTTAGAAATTACTAAAAGTTAATAGCTTGCTTGCGATATATTTCTAAATCAAGAGTGGCAATTACTAAACAAAAACAAATCGGAGCTCGTCGCGCTAAAGTGTTAGAGTTGTCTGCCCAAGGACTAACTCAGGAAGAGATAGCCAAGAAACTAGTAGCAGTATCGCAAAAAACCATTTCAAATGATCTAACTTGGTGGAGAAAAGAATCGATGGATTATATCAAAAATTCAGGCGAGCACATAGCCTTAGAATATCGCAAAGTGCTATCCAATTTTTATCAATTACGAAAAGATGCATGGGAATGGTATAACAGGTCTGATATTGACAAGGACACAAAACTTGCGCTATATCACACATTAGAGCATCTAAACAACGATATCATGAATCTGCTAGCATCAAGTGACTTGATTAGGTTGGAAGATCTAGAACAGCAAAAGGAGTCTACTCAAGCTGTTAGAAAAGATCTACATGAGATGATGAAATCCCATGGTCATAACAGTCAAGCAGTCTTTTGAGCGTCGACTAAAGAGAAGAGGTATCCTGGTTGATACGCATTCTTCCGCGAAGAATAAATCAGCAAAGCTTGCGTCATTCAAAGGATTAGAGTTTTGGATATGGGATAAGGTAGAACATGAAAAGAGATTTAATTCATGGTTAGGTGGTCAGTATGCGTCAAAAGGTGCAAGACCTTGCTGCTTCCAACATGCGATAGGGTTGCCTCGCAAGAATGGTGTCCCTAAACCTTTGTTCGAATATGAAAAAGAAATCTATGATGCGCTACAGCGGACAAAATACGTCTGGATAAAGAAAGCTACAGGCCTTGGTATAACTGAGTTTATGCTGAGATACATTTCATGGCTTTGCTTGCGAGATGACAGACTCAAAGGTTCGTATCTGTGTATTGTCACAGGTCCTCGAATAGAACTAGCTATTACACTCATTAACCGATGCAAGAGTCTATTTTCTAATATCAAGTTTGACGATAAAGAGACGGTCTGCGAGCTTAACAATTGCAGAATAGAAGCATTTCCATCGCATCACCTGGATTCAATGCGAGGTTTAGATCGTGTATCGCTTATTTTGCTGGATGAAGGAGACTTTTTTCCAATAGGTCAGCAACAAGATGCGCGTGCAATTTCTGAGCGTTACATTGCCAAGTCTGATCCGTATATCATCATGGTTAGCACACCAAACAAACCAGAGGGCCTCTTTGAGGAAATAGAGCGAGAGCCTGAAGATAAGTGTCTTTACAAGCGCATCTTTCTCCCTTATCATTGTGGTCTTGGAAAGATCTACGCACAGGACGATATCGATAAGGCGCGTGAATCACCTCAATTTGAACGAGAATACAATTTGCAATACATAGGACAGCAGGGCAATGTCTTTAGTCATGAATCCATAGAGCGCGCTATACAGTTAGGCTTAGAGGTAAACAAAAATCATCCTATCAATCTCATTCCACAGGACACCACGAAAAGCATGGGCATTGATCCCGGGTTTGGTTCGTCCAAGTTTGCAATTGTAGTAACGCAGTTAATTGATCAGAATAGTAAGGTACAAGTTCTCTATGCTGACGAATTCGAAAGGCCTGACTTTGCAGACATGCTTGAGAAAATACTGACGATATATGACAATTACACAGTCAGCAAGATATACGTCGACTCTGCTAATCCTGAGATAATCACAGCAATAAAGCGAGGACTGAATGAAAGAACAGACTATGAGAAACATATCAGCAATCTAAAGACAAGACACCCAAAATATCTCAACCTAGCTACTTGGATGAATGTTATTCCGATGTCCTTTAGTGCTGATGGTCGTGAGATGCTAGCACATACAAAGCGCTATCTAGATAATAATTGGCTAGCTATACATCCTAGCTTTCGCAAGTTGATCATAGCGCTCAGGACTGCAGTTGCAACAGATGGTCTGTTAGAGAAAGCGTCTACGAGTCATAACGATGTTCTAGATGCATTTCGTCTGTCCTTGTGTCTATATAAGTAACTTGAAAAGATAAGCTTACGTCAGCTAGCAGAGGTCATGTTAAACAGCCAAGTGTCAGGTCTTGAAACCGCTCTGAAACAAGAACTTTTTAGCTAGCCCAATGTCTATTAATTCTGAACCTTTTCAAAGAACCTTTATCAGCAAACAGCCCCTTGCTCACTCTGATTCGACGTGGAGGGGACGGTAATTTGAAGAAGATCCATTCAATTCTTGATAAGATATGCAAGTCAGGTCCCTTCACGGGTTACTTTACCGAATGGAAAGAGCCTTGGCATTTTTGCAACGCCAGAAAAGACTGAAAACCTTCTAAGACAGATTGGATTTACTAATCTTGCAAAATCGTTGAATATAGAACCTGTTAGCTTTGCCGACTGCGATTCTTTCTTGGTATTTAGATGAACGGAAGTTATGAGCTGTATCTTTCATCCTTGCCAAATGAAACTGCGGCGGTCCAATTCTGACATCAAGTGATCAGACCCGACGCTTTGGTCTTTGAATCCTTTAGGCTTCGTACTCTGTCTCTAGAGCCATCGACACTCTCATGTAACACATCCAATTATTGCTGTCTCAAGATCCACATAGTACCTGTTGCAGGACGATAGAGCGCCATATGATCAAGCTTGCCACTATGGTCGTAGTCAAATGCAAAAGCCCGGTCAGCAGCAGATGCCAAATCATATCCACCAATCCCACTACCTGGGTCGCCCTGGGCATATACTGGCGAGAATGAGCCATTGGTATTCTTTAGAATCCACATAGTACCTGTTGCAGGACGATAGAGCGCCATATGATCAAGCTTGCCACTATGGTCGTAGTCAAATGCAAAAGCCCGGTCAGCAGCAGATGCCAAATCATATCCACCAATCCCACTACCTGGGTCGCCCTGGGCATATACTGGCGAGAATGAGCCATTGGTATTCTTTAGAATCCACATAGTACCTGTGCCAGGTCTATACAACACGATATGATCCATCTTACCATTGCTGTTATAGTCAAATGCAAAAGCCCGGTCAGCAGCAGATGCCAAATCATATCCACCAATCCCACTACCTGGGTCGCCCTGGGCATATACTGGCGAGAATGAGCCATTGGTATTCTTTAGAATCCACATAGTACCAGTGCCAGGTCTATACAACACGATATGATCCATCTTACCATTGCTGTTATAGTCAAATGCAAAAGCCCGGTCAGCAGACAGATGCCAAATCATATCCACCAATCCCACTACCTGGGTCGCCCTGGGCATATACTGGCGAGAATGAGCCATTGGTATTCTTTAGAATCCACATAGTACCAGTGCCAGGTCTATACAACACGATATGATCCATCTTACCATTGCTGTTATAGTCAAATGCAAAAGCCCGGTCAGCAGCAGATGCCAAATCATATCCACCAATCCCACTACCTGGGTCGCCCTGGGCATATACTGGCGAGAATGAGCCATTGGTATTCTTTAGAATCCACATAGTACCTGTTGCAGGACGATAGAGCGCCATATGATCAAGCTTGCCACTATGGTCGTAGTCAAATGCAAAAGCCCGGTCAGCAGCAGATGCCAAATCATATCCACCAATCCCACTACCTGGGTCGCCCTGGGCATATACTGGCTGGAAGAAGGGTGGTTGCACGTATATCCACTTTGCAACGGAAGGCACGCCCCTATTATTTACCGCGAACATCATGTAATACCCTTGTTGTGCCAATGAGTAAGGAAGTCCACCGTGCGGTGCTGTTAGTGTTAGACGGTTCGGGTGAGTTGGGTCATGTGTATATGGCATTTCCAACACTTTTTGTTCAGTATCGGTTTGATGTGTTACAGCCATCGGCCTAACAAGAACCACCTTAATTATAGAAGATGCTTCACGGGACTCGATTACAAAGTGCTGTCCATGATGCACCAGAGTTGGAGCAGAAGATATCACTGGTCTTGGCCCTCGGAACAAGTAGGGCGGACTATAGATTTCAATAGTCGTATTATTCCATCCTGCCATCATTACTTTTCCGCTAGGCAACAACAACACTACTGAGTGATAGTCTCTGATGGATGGCAATGCTGCCGCAGGCGACCATGAACCTGTCTGGGGATTGAAGAATGTACATGGAGAGTTTGTTCTCTGAATCCCTCCACACACAAATACAGTCCCATCTGGAAGTAAAACAGCACTGCCAAGGCTTCTGTGTTCGCCGTCTGGAAATGGCATAGATGCACTCCAGTTTATCGCTGGTGATAATGAAGTTGCGTCTATAATTTCATATGTGTTATTCGTCGAAGGATCGGAGCCGCCCATCACCATAACACGGCTGTATGGAGGGGTGTTGCTCAGCAGCATAACAGACATGCCTTTTGTCCGATCAGGCATTGACGGTGAAACGGGCGCAATATTATTCCAGACACCAGTATCGGCACCTGTGAATACAAAATGCGCAGACTGATCATCATTTCCCCCGGTTGGGCTCGGGAATGGACCTCCACCAGCTCCTGCGCTCCCCCAGCCAGTTCTTGAATAAAAAATGTTGTGATTAGGCAACAAATGAAGGCCCGGGTACAAATTAGGGAATGGCTTCTCATCTCCTATAGTAACTTCCCTAAAACTGTCGGACGCCTCATCATAAATTTCCATATCGCCTGCGCCATGCCCGCAGGTAACCAATACCTCATGGCTGTTGCCAATCCGCTGGTCACCCATTTTCAAAACTGTCGGATACCACCGATGATGCACCATACTGCCGCCCGTCCTTGTCCATGTCTTGCTCACTGGGTCAAACTTGTAGCCCCACATCGCTTTATCATGAGGTCCATATCCGCCGCCTCCAACAACTATGAGCCGTCCATCTGACAGAAAGGAATGCCCACCACATACGTACCGAATATCCTGATTCGGCATCAGGTGTTTGATGGGGCTGATTAACTGGGTCTTCAAAAGTAGCAGGGGTTGTATTTTCCGGGTCCCAAAGCAATGTTGTTTCATCGGCGGTTATGAACAAAACCTTCCCTGTGTGCAGTAACGCAGCATGGACTACACCGTCAATACCCCCAGGCCCCCTTCGCGGAATGGGAACTGGAAAAGCTACCCATCGGCCAAAGTTAACATGGCTAAAATATTTAAGCAAGATTTCCAGAATATTGCGATGAAACCTCCTTACGGTAAACAGTTCATTTAAGTTTCTAAATCCAAGTGGATATTCACGATCTCTGAATTCGAGGATTTCTTCAGCTGTTTCAATATCTAGGATTTTCTTTCGTTTAGGATTCATTTCCTTCAGATTGTCATTATGGATTGAAGAGCCTTCACCTTGGGTAATGGTCATTTTTTCATATGTGAGATCTTCTGGATAGTTGGCCACATTCAGGAAGCTAAGAATTCTTCTGTGGTACCTGGGTTCCAATTTCAGCTGTCTTGGTTCCAATTTCAGCTGTCTTGTATTATCCCTAGTGCTCGCCTTTAATTTTCTCCTCCTTAGGAGAAATTGGTTTGGCTTTGGCCACAAAGTAACATGTAGGAAGGTTATACAAAAAGTTTTTAGAAAAGAGTATTTATCCATCTTTAGTCCTTAATTTGAAAGTTTTTTCTCGAATCCCGCTGGTTCTATTCACAAAAACTATTGGCTCCCTGTTAAAGTCTAGCAAGAAGCCCTCTTTTTGAAATGGTATGACTTCACGGAATGACCAGCACGCTCTGCTATCAGTTATTTCAGAGGAGTTCTAAAGACATTACACAGAGAAGTTAACTTTATAACACATCAATGATAGAGCTTATATTCTCATTCCGACAATCTTGAATGTATTTCTCATTGAACCAAAATATTCTAAGCAGAAAAAGAACAAAAAGGAACGCAATATTTCTGCTGGTAGAGAGAATTTTGTGAGCTTCAAGATAATTTCGAAGGTGGAAGCTATATGTTTAAGCTAGAGCGGTACGAAATGCCAACGTCGAAGCAAGAGAATTACGATAAGTCTAGCGATGGTTTGGATAAAGAAGGGCCTTCACCGCGAGATACAATACATTCTTTTGAATCAGCTAGCAAATGGAAAAAGAAAATGAAATGCATAATACAGACTACCACAACCGAGCTTGGTCCAGCTGGTGTCAGTGCAATTGCTACCACTGCTATAGGCCAGAGCGTAGGTGGTCTAGGTGGAGCATTTGCAGGCGGACTAGCAGGATCCGCGATCTAGGTCCTCATAAAGAAGAGTATGACAGAAGTAACAGATCATAAGCTTAGCCCACGCGAAAGATTTCGAATAGAAAAAATACTCTTACGGGTCAGCACCAGAGTGATACAAAACCGCGCCAATGGGAAGATTCTTCGACAAGATGGCTTTTTCTCTCAAAATATGGACGATCGGTCTACTGCAGAAGAGATCTTTGAAGGAGTATTACTTGTAGCCCAGAGAGACTATCAAGAAAAAAAGACAAAATTCTACGCCAATTTCTTTGCCAATATTGCATTCGAACCATTCATAGATAGAGCCTTAGCTAACTTTCTGTTGAGAGTAGCTGAACGGCTTACAGGCAATTATGTATTATCGCGGTTTTTGCTCAACCAGAAAAATTTACCCTATGCAACCAAGATTATAGAGGTTTAGAGAAGATCAAACTTTCCTGGGACGTTACTGTAGGAGATCTATGAACTTTATTCACAAGGCTTACTGTTTATTGATGGAGTGGCTATGGCAAGCCCACACGATATAATCCCTGCGAAAATGACTGTAGATGATCAGGAAAGTTGCTTTACTTTCTCATGAATCTCGAAGAGATTGATCCCTCAGATATTAAAGCTATTACAGAACGGCTGGCTCGATGAGTTATGACCGGTTCTTATCATTTCTGCACTAACGGGCGAAGCCCAAGTGGGGGTTTCATCGGATAAGTCGAAAATCTGATAGACTGTAGGCTAATCAGATAGAACTTCATTGCATGACAGGCCCGAATTATTAATCGATCGGCGGTGAATCTTATCTCATCTCGCGGCATTGTTCGATGAGATAGCAGGATAACGTTTGTATTTTAGATTCAAATGCATTATTATCTAGATCCCGACAAGCGACCCTAACCAAAATCTTGACACTGTTCAATCTTAGGGACATTTGGCTGCCCTGTTAAATTAGGGACATGTGCATTTCAGCAGCTCATTATAGACTGCGGGCCTGCTATCATAATTAGGCTCGATGTAGCGGATTAAGAATCCTGATTTAACCATCCGTCCATGGCAAATTTTTCAAAAAACCAATCATCTGTATTAATCCTCCTTTTAAAGAGGTAAGACCGCCTGTCTAGGACATTATTTCTCAGATTTTGAAGTAACAAATCGTTGAAACTTTCCTTATATAAAAATTTTTTAGCGAGTCACATGTCTATGATAATTCTGAACCTTTTCAAAGAACCGATATCAGCATGCAGCCCCTTGAACTGATGCCATTTGCTAAAAACTAGAAGAACGACTTACTACAATTTCATTTACCTATTTACCTATTAAGCGAGCGAATAGGGGATGAATATCATACCAGATCCTATCATTGTCTCTATATTCCAAAATTATCCCTTGAGATAGCAATCTTAAGAGATCAGAGTCATTAGCAATTTCACTAGTCGTAATCTTACCTTCAAGAACCTTAACTAATTTATCACTGTATTTCTTATCATCCATCATCTTATGTGCAAGATCAATTTTTTCTCTAGCTACTTCGTTAAGTATATTCAGGTTGACCGATGGCCTTTTCATAGCTAATGCTTTGATAGAGCAATCACGCAGTAATCCGAGAAATTCAGCCACCACCCCTCCAGAAGATTTTGCAGCCCGTTCTACCACCTGATCAGGTATAAGAATTCTGGATATACGCCTTCTAGCAATCTCTTTCATCACCTTGATTCCCTCTAGATTTTCGCTTCCATCAGGATTACGCACATTAAATATCGGCAATTGATAAAAATCAAAACGTAAACTCTTCATTTCGCTAACAAAGTTCTTGGAATAAATAGCAAGATATGGTGCATTTAAAACAATCCAAGATCTTAATCTAGTAAGGTGACGAATATTAGCCACAAAATCTTCAATGCTCTCAAAATCTTGGTCTTTATTTAAATCATCTATTATCATAACAACTCTCTTCTGTATGCTTTTTTCAACGGAAGCTATAACACTATTGAAAATATCTGTGGCAAGTCGCATTAGCTGTAGTACTTTGTCCTCTCCATATTTTTCGGCAGGATAGTTGTTGCTCGTAAACTGATTGACTATCTCTAGTGATGAACTTAAGAGTTCTTCTCTTCTATCCGTATCTTGATTTGTTCGTCCTCTCTCTGCAATCACAAACCATTGTTTCAATTTTAAAACTACCTCATCTTCAAAAGGTATCGATAATTCGGCCGCATTTTTGACTAATCCTCTAGTTATACTAAAAATAATATCTGCAAGTGATACTGTATGCAATTCAGTATTGTCAAATATAGACATAAAAAGTATCAGCATATCATTACTTGTTTCTGTTTGGAGGTCAAATGCAAGTCTATATAATTCAGTTGTTATACCGCTTCCTGTTGGACCTATGAGAAATACCTTTGCGTACTCTCTGTGGAGTATCGATTGTCTTAATTCCGCTAGAATGTTCTTTGTATCATTTCTCTGCACATAGTAGTATTCAAAAAAGTTACTGCTTTTTGGATCAATTTGTAAAGTATGGACGACATCCTCCAATGTATTAGCAACACTATCCCTAGAAGCCTTGAGAGTGGTTATTTCCTTGAATTCCTCTTCATTTCTCAGACCCTCGAAGTCTTTTTCCTCCAGGGCCAGTTTAGCGTAATGTGCAGGGTCTTTATAGTAGTCTCTAGCTGTTTGAATGGTTTTCTTCAAGTCTGTGAGACAACCTCTTACATCATTCTTCTTAATTTTGCAACGCGCTTTTTCATACCACGCATCGGCATAACCAGCATCTAAAGCCAAAACCTTTTCAAATGTATTGATGGCCTCGTCATATTTTCCTACTGTATGTAGTATCACACCTTTATTATAATATGCATGGGGATTAGTTCTATCCGATTTCAGACTTTTTTCGAAAAGTTCACTGGCCTCGTCATATTTCTGTAACTCAAGGGCCGCAATGCCCTCCTCATATGACTGTGTAGCAATGATCCACGAAATAACTGTATCCACTGCATTAGAAAACGAACCGTCCGTACCTTGGAATTTGCAATTCTAAAAAGCGGGCTTTCCCAGACCGGGATATCCTCTTGTTGGAATACATTGGATTTGCCTCCGGTTCTTTCACCGTTTTTTTGAACGCCTTCGATTACTGCAGAGTTAGTTGTGAGGAAGAGGGCATATAATTCAATTTTTTTGATTTTTTGGATCTCATCTCTTACCCCTAGAGGAGGATTTTGAATAACTAGCAATTGTCGAAGTTCAGTTTTAATATTATACTCGATAAGCAGGTTTGGTATATCCAATGTTCTCTCGGAGGCACCTTCGGATGTTAATGTAAACTTGGTTCCAAGCTTTTCTTGGAGATCCGTAACGGTAAATCGTTCAGTAGAGAGACTGTCAGGATAGATAGAAGCTTTTTTATTATGATCTATAATGTTCCTCAGCAAAAGAACAAAATTACGTATGACCTCATTTCGTGTATCTCTAACCATTTTAGTTTTCTCTTCCAGTTCTTCCCTTGGGAACCTCACTTTTTGGACAGACCTTAGACCAGCATAGGTGGTGTTAAAATAAACCTTGTTTGAAAGTAACATTGAGGTAGATGTGACTTCCTTTATTAATTCAATGTCAAGGATCGATTTGAGATCTTGTTCCGTTTTAGCACGATTGAATAAAGCCTCAGCAGTTTCATCTTTGGTATAGGCAATATAGACATCTACATATCCTGACATAATGTTCAGTAACCATTTGTATTCATCAAGAAAAGCCTTTTCCGCTGGTGAAAGGGTTTCAGTTGTTCCTTCTAATATACCAGTAACATCATACTGTTCGTATTGAGTTGTTATTTCAATTGCATTCAAAAACTTATTTTTTATCATTGTTTCTATCAAAACTGTTAGTGCATTTTTTTCAACGTCAGTTAAAGTATTATCTTCGTTTGCTGTCCCTGTAAACCACTCGCCTAACCCCTTTTTACCTTTTTCAGAAGGTATTTGAGAGATTTTTTCATTTTTGTCGTTGAAAAAGATAATCTTAAATTTTGGCATCTTTTCTACTCTGACGATTCTTGCATTACCTATACGTTCACCTAATGTAACTATTAGTTCATACATCAGATCCAAAAGTTGTTCATTTTTATGCCAATCAGAAAGCTCACTATATGCCTGTTTTGAATAGTTAATTCCCAGTATCTCCTGTAAATTTGCCTGCATTTCTTGTTTTTTATCTAAACCAATTTTTAACTCTAATTTGGAATCTGAGTATACAATACGATCTCGAAGAACGTTATAAAGATCAAAAAAGTCAGACCTCGCCTTATAGAGAGCATAGTTTTGAAAAGTTCTATACTGGTTGGCCCTAACATATACTTGGTATCTACCATCCTTCTTCAGGACTGAGAAATCATATTTATTGTTGTACCTGTCAACTAGGGTCGCAGTAGGTTGTTCGTTATCCCTTTTCAGGTTTATCGAACTTTCTTCAAAAGTGATAGATATACTGTCATCATTTTCCTTTGTAATCTTTGCCACTTTTATTGTATGTACATCACTTTTATAAACTCTATTACTTTGCAAAAATTTCTCAAGTTCTACTGTTTTGCTCTGATCATTTGGGATTTTATTATCTTCAAAATCAAAGAGAAGATCTAAACACTCTTGTTGGGGTTTATTATTGTCCATGTCAATAATTTTATCCATAAATTTCGTAATTTCCTGAGATTGAGGCCTCATAAGGAAGATCCTTTGTGGAAAGAGAGTATACTCTTTTCCACGTGCTTTACTGCGTTCTAATAGTGAATTATAAAATTCATTTCCCGTTACAAGAACAAAAAGTGCAGAGCCTTGATTGAAAAGGGATTTGAGACTTTTAATCACTTCTATCACATCATTCTCATCTACCTTATCAAGCTCATCTATGACAAAGACAACTTTGTATTTCTTGTAATCGTTTTGTTTAAGCTTCAGGAGAGTTTCTTCCAGTTCAGATTGTAGGGTACCCAGATCATAATCATACAGATAATATGTAGATGCCTTCCTTTCTGCTTCAGTTTGATCTTCAGTAGTTTTCTTTACTTTCCATGAAATAGCAGCAGGAGGCACAATGCCTATTACTGCAGGCAATATTCTATTTAGTTCCTCTATTCCAGTGATAGGAAAAATAGCCACTGCGACAGCTATGAATGATGACACGGCTATTGTTGTCCCAAAAAGATTTCCTGTTAATTCAAGACTTCTCTCTTTCTGGAGATGATATCTTTCTTGCTCTAATTCCTTTAGACTTGTCTCACTCCTGACTTCTTTTGCTACAGTTCGCCTAAACAAGTTGGAAATTTTTTTCTTGATATCATCAAGATCATTTTGTTGATGATCACTTAGCCTTGCATGTGGAGTATTTTCTTCCCTAGATACGTATTCTTTTTTGCGAGAAAAGATCTTTAGAATATTTATTTTAGACTGATTAATCGCTCTCTCATCACTTATCTGAATTATCTCCTTTTTTACTGCCACTTCATATAGTCTTCTGACAAGATTTTGTAAGACGATTCTTTTGAATTCCAAAAAATCAATTTGCTCAGAAATATTGTTCTTCTGTTCTTGCCTTATCTTTCGAACCTCGAAGTTAGGAGCATTTACTAGTATGGCAAATATTTCCATTTGGGTTTTCTTGTTCTCCTTTTCCTTGTTCTCCTTTTCCTTGTTCTTATTTTCTAGAAACTTATTCGCTTCTTGAATAGCAGCAAAAACTGAGCTTGTTTTACCCACTCCCCTTCTTCCACTTATTAATAAAGCCCCTTCAGATTTCCGGATTAAGAAGTCTGTTATTAGTTCTTGTTCCTTTATTCTCGTAACGTGGCAGTAGTTAGTCTTTCCGTCTATATGTGGAGAATAATCCCACTCCTCTTTAATCGGAATGGTAATGCCATCTTGCTTAGTCTCCTGACTCGGAGATGACATGAATATGTGTCCTTATAGAGCCAGTAGTTATTATTCTTGTTCGCTTGACGCCGTAGGCTTCGACCCAGCAATTGGATTTTTTAAGGAATTAGCTCCTAGACAAAACACCTCTTTATTTGGGAAGTAGTCATCTTGAATTGTTTGACTCGCTGTTAAGTACAAAGCCACTTGCTACACAAAACTATTTAGCTCAGCCCTGCTTTACAAATCAATGATGAGTCCCGGTTAGGATGTGATATCACTTCGCGACCGACTTAACAAAATGTATCAGGAATGCGAGGCTATAGCTAATGATAAATCTGTCAATGCACAAGCTAGACTCAATGCTCTGAATCTCGCAGCAGAGGCGAGCTATCTCAGTTGTAAAACTACATAGAGAAGTACCCTCAAAACTGGCAGCCTATGACGAACTTCCTCTTCCTTCTGCAGCGGATGCTCCACAACGGTCATACCAAACGACCAGCGGTTACGACAGCAGAAACAAGCGCCTATATCGTGAAGAATGAACACGCTATTCATAACATGTAATTCGACGGCGTTTCTAGCAGACGCCGTTTAACATATATATATATATGTATATATTTTTATACGACGTCTATCAAATATAAGGAATGTATAAATTCAGCATCATAATTCTTCGATTCAAATATACTTTTTCTGCCTTGCGCTAGAAATAAAAGGAGGAACGACACACCTTGAATGGCAATCGTCGAGTTACATATTCGCCCCATAGTATTGAATTTTGTTCTATGGCAGACTAATGAGGTAAGGCAAAGTACTGTGTTAATTCATTCCGTACCTCTTGGCGCAAAAGTAACTGCAGAAATTCAAGATGATAGATCTGGTGGGCGTTTCAAGCTAGTTTCAATGGAAGCTTACATGATAATAAGAGGACAACGCGGGAATTCTTCCTGTGGCCGATACGGCCGAGAGTCCCATCTCCTTTGATACAGATTCCTTAACGAACTCTTCCATCCGAGTGGGCATCACGGGCGATAATGTCTGGAAACCAGAGCACATCCTTCTTTTGGGGCGAACGGATCCCGCGAGCAACGAGGTGGTCCAGCAAATCCCACTCGCTACTGAGGTGGATATAAGAGATGATAAAGAGGGTTATTTGAGCGCGATACGTCTGAGGGCCAGCCTGACGAAGCCCCTTCGTCTTGTCGGTCTAGGTAGTGACTCCACCGTAATCCGTAGGGTGCTGCTCCTCATTAGAACGGATAATGGTGGCGACGACGGAACAGATGACCCCATTGAACTCCAGATCAGAGTTGGAGGCGGTATCGCTCTGCAACAGCAAATCAACGACACTCAGCAAGATGACCTCGATAAAAAATCTCATAACTGGTAATTTCTGAATGTTGCAGTTCCCTTCACCCGCAGCGATGTGAGGTCAAACGGCGGAATACAATTGAGGATTCTTGGAAACGACGCATGGCGTCCAAGGGAGGTGTACGTGTATGGATTCGACACGGCGGAGGGACGCCCGACAGGAATCGTGCATCTGTTCTCTATGACTAGTTGGTCTTTTGGCCCGCTGAGCACTAACCCCAGTGAAGGGGCGTCGTTTGTAGAATTGCCCGTGAGTTAGTCAAAGATTGAGCGGGCAATACGATCGCCCGATGGAATTGGCATGCAGTCTTAGTCTGTATTGTATATTTCTGTCAGCGTCAAGATAAGGGGACACATGTTGTTTTATGAACAAGTCTGGATTTGTCCAGTTAAAATGTCCCCATCTTGCGATGAACAATCCATAGGTAATCCAGTGTTGCCCAACATCATTCCATTGATATTGACATCACGATACTATACTATATTTTGCACTATTTTGTATATTCCTATGGGAGATTTGATTTTTATTTAGTCTGTGTTTAATATGTCATAGTTGTTGTAGCTACCGCGAAAGAGTATCTCTTGACAACCAGCCCTACAAATGGAGCGTATCATAATGTATTATTAAAAGCAAAAAGATGTTTTTATCAGCATAAAATAATAACCCTTATTTGGTAACTGGGATGATCTCAAAAAAGGATCAGAAAAAATATTTACTGATCACCTGATAAGTTATCAAGAAGTAAGCAAGCCTTAATATCGAAAGAAATGTATCCCAAAGAATGAAAAACTCACCCTCGGCTCCCCCTAGAAAGGAAAATGTGGAAGGGCATTTGAGTGATTCATTTACCCTAGAAAAACTCATTACCGAGAACTTTGGGCCAGCATATGACCCATCACAAAAAAAGCAGTTGCGCGACAAACTTCTGCGACTGCTCACTCGTGAAATCACCCATGTCAGCAATGATGTTCTTGTTCACACGTTGATCGAGACGCTCAAGATTAAGGTCACGCTTGATTGGCATCACTTTCTCTGCAAACTCCTAGCATCTCTACCGGGCCGGTGGATTAAACTTACGAACAACCCTGGCTTTAACGCAAGCACAATGTTGCTTTTGACAGATGGAACAGTCATGTGCCAACAGGAGGGCGGGGTGAACTGGAAAAAGTTGACGCCTGACGAGTACGGAAGCTACATCAACGGGACCTGGAGCGATCTCGCGCCAATGCATTGGACACGCCGCTACTATGCGTCGGCTGTGTTGAATGACGGGCGTGTACTCATAAGCGGTGGTGAGTACAGTAATGCAGGTGGCTGGACGGACAAGACAGAAATCTACGATCCAGTCACTGACACTTGGACCGAAATTAGCCCGCCACCGGGTTGGGGCGGAGTCGGAGATGCTCCGTGTGCGGTGCTCCCTGATGGCCGATTCTTCATGGGCCATTTCTTCTCGACAAAAAGCGCCATCTATGATCCAGTTACTGACACTTGGACAGCTGGACCTTTGAAGGGCTCCTCCTCCTCGGAAGAGAGCTGGGTGCTCCTTCCTGATGACACTGTCATAACTGTACGCTCAATAGCTCCCAGCGAGCGGACAGAGTCCAGATCCTGCGTCCAATACATGGGTGGATGGCGGCACTCTCCCTGTAAACATTATCGAGGTAGCTTCATCGGAAATCGGGGCTGGTGTGCTGCTAAACGACGGGCGCGCATTTTTTGCAGGCGCTACAAATCATACAGCGCTATATACCCCGCCAACGATAGCCACTGATCCTGGGACTTGGGTAGCTGGGCCCGACTTTCCAAATGACACATCTGGACGTTCCGTGGGCTCAAGGATACTCCCTCATGTCTTCTTACTAATGGCCGTGTCTCTGATTCGGCTGGGCCCGTGGACGGAATCGGAAGCAGCTGGCTTACGCCAACCCTGTTCCATGAATTCGATGGTGCAGCGTTAACCCGAGTGCCTGATCCACCCAATGCCACTAATGTGCCCTATATTGGCCGAATGCTGCTGCCTACCGACTGGACAGGTCCTGTTTGCTCCGCACAGACCAATGAAATATATGCCTATATGTACTTCTCTTGCCCCGACACAGCCTGGCGGCGGCATCTCACCTCAGCACCGTCGGTCGTGCAGCCATTTCAAAGCTGTTCGATTTCCGGACGCCTATTCAATGGCACGTCCCAAGCTGTCGGGTATGGCGATGACGCGAGCGGAGCAACAAACTACCCTCTAGGTACGTATCCGACACCTCGCGACCGGTCACTTGCGGTATTGTCGTACTTTTGACCATTCGACCATGGCAGTCGCCACAGGTTCGACCATCGTGTCCACAAACTTCAGTGTTCCGATTGACATCCAAGGAGGATTTTCAGAACTGTGCGTCGTGGCCAACGGTATTTCGTCTCCATGTGTTCCACTTTACGTTAGCTCATTCGATTTTGGAGAATTCTCTGATGAAGCAGCATGGGCATGGCTTATAGGCGAGCCTCGCCGATGGTCCTCTATGGGTTATGGGTCCGCATGGCCCTATTCCAGTGGATCCGTGGGGACCCAAGTTTGCAAAACCCGCTAGATTAGCGCGAAAGCAAGCGCTACAAGGTCTCAGAGCGATGGCGAAGTTGGGTGAAGAGTTGTACGCAGAACGCAAAAAGGCGGCAGATAAAATTGAACCTGCGCCTGATGAGGGCAAGCCCTGAGGCGGAAGAGATGGAAGAAGAAGCAATGGAGCGCATGCGCAAGGGTGCAGAGAAGTAGACCATAATTAGATATAGTATAAGCTAGCAGAAGCAACGACTTTGGAAATGAAGTAAGAAAGACAGCGTGGATTCAAAATCCTTAACTATGGACGCTATATCTTGTTTGGCAATTCTCCCCTCATAATGCATATATAATATCTAACTTCATACCAGCGTCAAAAAATTTTGTTCCACTAACTTTTCTTCTTTGCTGTTCTACGCTCATTTCTTCTGACAACAGCAAGTGCGATGCTGAATAATCGAGAAAAGCCTTCAAATTTGCATTCCAGTCCACAAGCTGATGCATCAGCAGAGTGCATATCATGGTGATGATCATGATCATCATCGTGTGAAATACTATGCTCGGGGCAGTATGTGCCCTCAACATAAACTCCTAAGCTATTAACGCCAGGAATCTCTGTTATCTAAATGAACACGAAGATGTTCATCGTTGTTATGGCTTGATACTTGTAATTCCTCATCGAGCATCTGCGCAAGCTTTTGATTCTTCTTTTCTAGCATAGCAGATACCATTGGTGGATCGTATTGGAGGGCTTTAGAGCCCATCATTATAGCTTCTTTTGGAATCTGAAAAAATTGTGGAAACGCAAGTTGTAACACTATAATTGCTGAGATGCCTGTATTTTCCCATTACCACACCTTTCCTTCGATATTTTGAGGATGTTATAAGAAACTAATAGCAAAAAACTGATGTTTCTTTTGATTATTGCGGATTTCTTATATAGTGATTAAAATAATATAGCTCTAACCTTGATACGCAATAACACTCTTGGTTCTTTTTCCTTTGATGTTATAGCAAGAATACTCGATGTATTGAATGAACATGGCAGGAACATGAAAAAAACTAACTTAGCTTCTAAGGCCGGTCTGAACTATAATGTTTGTTTGAGGTACATCCTATTGCTAAGTAGTCTAGGATGGGTAGAAGTAAATTCCGAAGTTAGCATTACCGACAAAGGTAAGGGCGTCTTTGCAAACTTACTGGATCTTTCGGAAGTAATTGCTAGCAGTGGCCGCGACAATGTTTGGCTAAGCAATCTAGGCGAGCAAACTGCCATGTACTTCGGGCCCTCATACTTATTATCAACACCATTATTATTACAATCGAATCCCGCACTACCACAGCCACCCCCATCATCAGTGGCCTATAAGCAAATAAGTTCACAGGGCGAACAAAAAGCAAGTAATAAGAAGGACAACAAGACTATTATGATTGTTGACGACGAGAAGGATGTAGCACAAACATACAAATACTTTCTATCATCGGCAGGGTATGAGGCCAGAACGTTCAATCACCCCCGTTTAGCTTTGGTTGAATATGTATCCAATCCCTTTCTCTATAATTTGTTAGTATTAGATATCCGCATGCAAGATATCAATGGTCTTCAGCTCTATCAAAGCGTCAAAGCAGTTAATCCAGAATGCAGAGCTGTTTTTGTATCATGTCTTGAAAGTGCGAGAGAAGCTGTGAGTATCCTACCAGGAATTAGGCCACAAGATATAATGCACAAACCGGTGAGCAAGGAGCAATTTATAACTACTGTGAAGAGAGCTCTGATACAACAATAATAAAAATAAAAATAAAAGTACGTGAAAACAGGATGTTTGGTCAATGTTGATCTGTTCTTGATATCGTCATTTAACAGCTGCTCGCTATTCTGATGTTATAAATTGAATATTCATCAAATATATAATCATAAAACGTACCAATATCAGTTCTAGCAATCCGACAGCAGCAACGATTGATACATAACCTTTAAAGCTCTAGCGATAGAACCCTATTACTTGAAGGGACCTAATTCCGACGGGCGCGAACCAACTTGAAATATACGGGCAAAAATGATGTAACGATGTTCAATGCTTCTAAAAGATAAACTATATCAAGAGGCTACATCAGATATCGATATCATAGACTGAAGTAGAGCATAGGCTTTCTCTACGTTAAACCTAGTGACATTGTGCGATTAAGGTAAGTAAGTTAAAAGAAGAAAAGGAATCGTTAATGCCAAAATGCTGATAGTTATTGGTCTTGCTCTGACAACACCAATAGTCATTTTTGAAGTTTTTTAGTGGGGAGGAGGAGACTGACGTTTATGTATAGTCCTGGATGAAAGTATTGCATGGGGTTTATCGATTGCTATCATTACAATGATGCTTGTTGGTGGCAGATATCTATCTTGTCGAAATTACTGAACAACGGCATTAAAGAGCCTTGCGTTATCACGCCCAAACCCAAATCTTTATTTTTAATTACACATTCCTCATTATAACGTGCAGAAGCACTATCTTGCTTCATTAGTGTTGTTACTAGTTCTTGCAGCTTCTTCTTTTATGGTGAGCACATCGGGTCATGGCCTTGGGCAAGATCAGGCGCCACCTGTTACTATTCAAGGAAAGCAGGTAACTGTGGAGGGGATGATAAACCCTTCCTTTCTGCCAGTTCCAGATTCTCCAAAGCCGAGCCTTGTAA
Source organism: uncultured Nitrososphaeraceae archaeon (assembly GCA_963786915.1). Classification (GTDB taxonomy): domain Archaea; phylum Thermoproteota; class Nitrososphaeria; order Nitrososphaerales; family Nitrososphaeraceae; genus Nitrososphaera. Next base: position 816,573 of record CAWBAU010000001.1, on the reverse strand, counting down.
TAAGGGCTCATGATGAGAATAACAACATCACTATAGCAGGTATAGACTACAGGATATCAGTCGATCTGCGAAATGAGACACTGCTTGATCAGCGCTTCCGATCTTCTGATGGCGTTGTCAAGGCAAACCTGACCCCTGACAGCAATATTGTAGGCTGGGAGATAAATGGTAAAGCTACACCAAGCGAGCAGATAGAAGTGAGCCAGAGGAATCCCATTGAATTAAGAAGCAAGATCCTGTCAGCTGGCGGGTTGTACCATATTGCGATAACGATTGAAAAGAGCAGCACGGGCATTTCAGTAGAGGCCGATCAAAAGTTTGACCTGTATATCAGTGTCGGCGATGCTTACACATTTGATCTTGACACGCCACAGGGTCAAAATCAAATGGTGGTAAAAACATACTATGACGAAATAATCAATTTTGACTATTCCAACAAGACCATCTCATTTCAAATGCCCTTTACGTGGGACCGATCCTATATCGCGCAGGTTCCAGTGCTCCATGTGGAAGTTCAGTTCCCCAAATCCTTGGAAGAACTGCAAACCAACAGCTATCGTGGGACGCTGAACGGCAAGGATCTTGAGGCGCAAGCGGTAGTCATCGACGACTACACCTCTCAGCAGAACCGCATAGTGCATTTTATTGTCTCCAACGCAATGCTGAGCCGCTTTGCAGACATCATAAGTGACAACAACGACATTGCTGCCTTTACATTGCAGCCGTCAGAGAAGCCAAAATTCCCCCTTGACATACTGTCGCTGCCAAACGAAAAATTCCTCTTCCAGCTGTCATGGGGTCCGGACATAATTGAAACAGGAGTTCCCACGACCTTTGTCATGAACATCCAAGATCCGGCTACTGGCGACCTCATTAGAGGGTCGTCGTTCGACTTTGTATTAATACAGGATGGCATCGAGATTCACAATGACCACCTTCTGTCCGATTTTGGCACCTATTCTTATGAATACACGTTCTCAAAGGCAGGAACGGTCACGCTGGCTGCAAACAACATCAATAGTCAAGGTGACAGCGCCAAGATAGATCTAGCTGTGCTGCAAGGAAGCGGCAATACAACAACAAACCCGCAGCCACAGCAGCCAACTCCCTCTCAATGCCTTATTGCAACAGCTGCGTTTGGCTCTGAATTGTCTCCACAGGTCAAGTATTTGCGCAACTTCCGCGACCACCACATCTTGTCAACCGTATCTGGTTCAGCGTTTATGGATACCTTCAATTCTATCTACTATACGTTCAGTCCGCAAGTTGCAGAATATGAGAGAGGGCAGCCTTGGCTTCAAGGTATTGTAAAAATGGCATTGTACCCTTTGTTTGGAATACTCATGACAGCCGAAAAGGGATATGCCACGCTTGGAGGTGAGGCTGGCAGCATTTTGGCTGGTGTCATTGCAAGCTCCCTCATTGGTGCTGTATACCTGTGGCCCATTGGTCTTGCCGCAAGTAGGAAGGTTGACTGCAGCCTTTTAGTTATTATCGTAGGAGCGATCGCAGCTTTTCTGGTAGCCACGCTAGTCGCGCTCCCCGCAATGTTGCCATTTAGCACTGCCACGTTTGTGGTGGCGGTAGCCGGCGCATCTGCCATAGCGGTGGCAAAAGCAACGAGATTTTTTTCCCGGCGCCGCCAAGCATGAGTTGGCATCCTACATCTGTAAAAGTGTGATAGGACTAGAAGCCAACGTTAGAGTGAATATGCTCCAGATATTTATTCACCTTGTAGCTTATCTTTGGAATCGAAGTATTGGCCTCTGCACTCAAGATGGCAAGGAATTGTATGGATAATTACAAGCATGGCGGGATTACTACATGTTGCAGCTTTACCACTATCTGATTAACCTATGGTCAACTACAATGTGAAAGCGGAAAAAGTAATACATTGGCAACAAATGCTTTTTACCATTAATTTCAGCTATCTCCACAGGCAGATGTTTGTCGCCCTCCAAGTTTAGCGCTATTCGAAAAGCAAGTGCCCATATTGTCAATGAAGAATTAACGCCCAGCGGTGCTGGTACAATGGAATTGTATGGATAAGTGTTCTTATGCCTGAATAAACCTGCAACGGCAAGTGATTTGGGCAGTAAACATTTCAGCTTTGATTTTTCCAATCTACAAGAAAATTATACAACCATCATCTCTCGATTTCTTATTGAACCCGAGATCTGGCATAGGATTAGCTGCCATGATTATTATGTGATTTAATGCGTAGTACTACCTATCGTCATGAATGTAAACGATAACATTGACGGTGCTCCTACAAATCATCACCAGCAACAATACAAAATAGATCCAGCCATGAAGATAGGGCATGTAAGCCTGAATGTATCTAACCTAAGCCGATCACTTGACTTTTATGAATCTGTTTTGGGATTTAAGAGAATTGACAGACCCTCAAGAGGTAAAGCACTGCTATCCGTTGGCGACAATAACTCCTCATATCTTGTGGAACTGCTGCAAGTAAATACAACAGATGCAAACAGTGGCAATCTTAGTAGGATGAGCCGTTCTACTCGAAGAGCAGGACTATATCACTTTGCAATCCTGCTTCCTGAAAGAAGGTTTCTGGCAGATATACTCCAAAATCTAAGCGACAAGCGCGACCAAATTCATTTCGACGGTCTTGCCGACCATCTGGTTTCGGAATCCATCTACTTACGCGACCCCGACTTCAATGGCGTCGAGATTTATAGAGATAGGCCGAGATCTGAATGGAGATGGAAAGACACGCAAGTGGAAATGGCAACGTTGCCGTTGAACACTATTGACCTTTTGAAAGATGCTACTGAAAAGGGTTGGAAAGAAATGCCTGATAAAACTACAATTGGTCATATCCACTTGCATGTCAGCGATATAGCAAAGGCAATGAAGTTCTATCATGAAATCCTTGGATTGCAATTGACAGCGGCCATTCCAACCGCATCTTTCTTTGCTGCTGATGGGTATCATCATCATATAGCAACGAATACCTGGCTTGGAACTGGCATCGCGCCAGCATCATCAGAAAGCATTGGTTTGAACCACTTTAGCATTGAGCTGTCAAACAAAGAAGAGCTTGCAAGATTGATTGATTTATTCTCACGACATAATATGGCTGTATCAGGGTCTGGTTTGCCCGACAGATCAGTTTTCGTACGGGATATGGATGGCATAAAAATACAAGTTGAAAACAAATGATGCCCATGTCGCCCTGACCTGCCAATTGTCTTTCTCTTGCTTCTCCTTCAGGCTCGCATTTTCAACAACTTTATCATAATGCACTATCGCACTTTTTTCTTGATACTCCTTTGAAGATTCAAATTCAGTTAATGCAATCCTTGACGAAGCAGATTTCGAAACGTGTCTTTGTATTGTCTCAAGACCAGACAACTTGGTTTTGTCGGTGTATAATCTGACGATTAACCATTGTTAAACCGAATTTGTTACACTTTATCTCTTCAAATAACAACTTATTAAGATGGATCCCATTGACAGCATTCTTTTCTGTTTTTCTTAAATTATATTGGATGCAAAAGAATCTTTGTCACACCAATCATGGCATTCGTATTTGAAGTGTCAAAAAAAGAACATCTGGAGAAGAAAGATTATTGGCAAAATAAACGAAGGTCATTATGCATAGAGCACGGATTACAGAACGAGCTCAATGATAAGGAGCGAGCTGCCGAATACGACTCCAGTTTGTATAACGGATTAGTCGATCGAATCCCGAGGGCCATTGCCGCTAATGATCCGTTGGACGGGGATGTATCTACCGCCGCCAGCGCCTTGGTCAAAGTCGTCGACATGCCATTTGGCAAACGACCTTTGCGCATGAAGATCGATCCTGCTCAAGATGGCAGTGATATAGTCAACGCAGTCCACGATAGCATTAGGGCCGAGTTCCTGCGTCGGATAGGCCTTGGTGATCTCCTCTTGCCGCGGGTGAGCTACCACCAATGATACGTCCATCAACAGAAAAGCAGAGCGCGATCGTCACTGGAGCGTCGCGTGGGATCGGACGCGCTGTAGCTACAAGGCTGGCACGCGACGGCTTTGCAGTAGCGGTGAATTACGCCGGCAACGCCATCAAGGCCGAAGAAGTCGTAGCCGAAATTAAGGTTGCCAGCGCCGGCGGGCAAGCCATAGCTGCAAAGGCCGATGTGGCCAGCGCAGCCGACGTAGAGCATCTCTTCAAGGAAGCGGTGGATACCTTCGGTGGGATCAATGTGGTAGTGAACTGCGCAGGCATCATGCCCCTTTCACCTATCGCTGAAGGTGATCTTGAGCTTTTTGATAAGGTGATCGCCACCAATCTCCGGGGCACGTTTGTGGTGCTGGGACAAGCGGCTCGGCGTGTTGCATCAGGGGGGCGCATCATCGCTATCTCAAGTAGTGTCATAGCGAAGTCATTCCCAACCTATGGCCCATATATCGCTTCCAAGGCAGGTGTTGAGGGTCTGGTCCGCGTGCTTGCCAATGAGCTGCGGGGTCGCAATATCACTGTCAACGCTGTGGCTCCTGGTCCTGTGGCCACAGAGCTGTTCCTAACCGGAAAGGCAGAGGCTCAGATCGAAGAGCTGCGCAAACTCCCTCCGCTGGAACGCCTTGGCCAGCCCGAAGACATTGCCAACTTAGTCTCGTTCCTTGCAGGCCCCGACGGCGGCTGGGTCAACGGTCAGATCCTGCCGCGCTAATGGTGGCTTTGCTTAGCGCATTTCAATTGCTCTGCTGCTTTTTCTTATTATCCTCGACTATTGAAGTCTGGTTATTTCTCTAAAGAGTCACTAAATAATCCCCAACATGGAACTTATGAGACCCTTTCAGCTCCATGGCTCATAAGACAAATGGACTTTCTATCTCTACCAAGTCTGCCGAGGCGCTAATCAAGGTTCAATATCGAAGAAGAAAAAAGAAGATGCTTGCAGACCCTCAATCTAATCTGGAAAAAAGCTTTAATCAATCCTTGACCATATCCCCCAGCAGGATATATTGTTCTTCTGCTCATCGTGCTTGAAAAGCCAATTTTGGTATAGTCATGCTGTCAGATCAAATCTACAGGATTTTGGCAAAGAAGGAAATCTAAAAAAGCGTATCCGGAGAAACTTCTAAGGTGATAGCAAAATGAATAGAGCAATGAGAAATTTTACACTAGGTCTCGTTGCTGGAAGCGTCGCTCTAGTAGTCTCTGCAGTTTTTAGAATCATTGCAGGAGGGTTATTTATTCCAGAACTTGCCTCTCAAACACTATTCTCCCTAACTCCCGGGCAGGTAGAATCTTTTTCTGTCGAGACATTTGGTTCGTTGGCAAAATACGCTGCGTTTACTGCAGCTATTGTCTTCAACTTGGTTCTTTATGGGGCTCTTGCGATATTACTTTATAAGGTATACATCAAACTTTCTAACAGACCTGTAATTGTAAACCTAATACAACTTTCCTTTATTCCCTATCTTGTGATGGTTGCAATAAGCGCTTTTCTTTTACAACTAAATGAATTACTGACGAGATCATCAGAGATCCAGTATGCTCTCCTTTTTCTTCTTCTTCCAAATGTCGCCTATGGCCGCACACTATCTTATTTGTTTCAGAGAGGTACTATTGCCAAGAGAATTGAACCTCGCAAAGCTTCCGACTCAGATATAGAAGGAGGAGGAAAAAAGCCTGATGTAACCACCACCACCACCGCTTCAGGCATTCGGAGAATAAGTAGAAGACAATTCATTGCAATGGCAGCTAGCACTGTTGGAGTAGGCATCTTTATTTTCTGGGCCAGAAACTTTCCATTCCACAGCAAGCCGTCAATGCCTGTATCCAGTCCGAAAATACCGTTGCCCCCTCCTTCAGCTAATATCCCTGCAGGCAGCATATTTGCTCAAGAGACACTTGCTCCGTTTGTAGCTTCAGAAGTAACCCCTAACGAGAAATTTTACAGGATAGACACAAACATAATTGTGCCCTCTGTTGATGCAAACAGTTGGAGGCTCAATATTCGAGGTCTAATAAAGAATGGTCCTCTGCAGTTTACTTATGATGAACTAAAGGCTATGCCTTCTACCAGTGAGTTTGCCACGCTGGAATGCATCAGCGACAAGATTGACGGTGATCTCATTAGTACTGCATATTGGAAAGGAGTTTCACTGAAAAGCATATTAGACAAGGCACAAGTCTTGCCTGAGGCGATTTACATAGTCTTTAGATGCTCTGACGGTTACGATGTCGGAATACCCATTGACAGGGGACTAATGGATGGAACCATACTGGCGTATGAGATGAATGGTGTCCCATTGCCCCCAGAGCACGGCTTTCCGGTAAGAGCAATTGTCCCGGGATTATATGGAATGATGAACGCAAAGTGGATAGCTGATATCGAACTGGTCGATATTGTCTATGAGGGATTTTGGCAGAGAAGAGGTTGGGCAAATAATGCCAAATATCAAACTCATTCAAAGATTGTCTTTCCTGGAGATGCATTGCGTAATAGGTTTGAAGAATTGTTTACTACTACTAATGTTGCGGCCATAGGGAGCAAAAGCCCAATAGCTGGCATAGCCTTTGCTGGCGATAGGGGAATATCGAAGATAGAAGTCAGCACAGATGGCGGAAACACCTGGCAGAGTGCAAGCATCAAAGATCCACTTTCAAGTAACTGCTGGGTTCTTTGGGCTCTAGATTGGATTCCACAAAATAAAGGAAAGTACAACATAGTGGTAAGAGCAACAGACAAAACTGGAAGTATACAAACTACAGAAATTAGAGATAACTATCCAAATGGATCAACGGGCTATCATTCAGTAGAAGAAACTGTGGCATGATCGACTAAAGTTCATGATAACATTTAGGCTTTTATATCGTCAGGAGATCAAGAATTTGATCATGAGGTTAAGTCCTGCTATGGCCACTATGGCACCAACTATGACGCGGATTTTGTCGTGATCAAGCCTTAATGCGCCCAATCTAGATCCTAACACCCCGCCTGCCAGCACCACTAATGCCAGAGGCAACAAGATTGCAAGGTCAATAGGTTTGCTCACCGATTGTCCCAGAAACCCGCTTACAGAGTTTGCTACTATGAATACACTGGAGGTTGCGGCTGCACGTTTTGGATCAGCCATCCCAGAAAGTATGAGCAATGGGGAAAGCCATATCCCGCCTCCTATACCTACAAGTCCTGCGACAACACCTAGGATAGCTCCTGTGGGAATCCCAATTAATAATATTTCCCGAATATCCCATAGCCTCAATCCCTTGGCTTCTTTTTCTTGTAATCTCTCAAACCTGCCCCTTATTCCGGACAAAAACAGAGCAGCTGATGCCGCAAACAGTGCTAGGACAAAGATCAGGGTAATATGCCGCTCCGGAAGCGCAATTGTTCCGGCAAAAAAGGCAAAAGGTACAGATGATAAAAAGGGCAGAGTGAATTTTAGTGAAAGGTGTTTAGCTTTTGCAAAAGTGATCATTGCCATTCCGGCTACGATTATGTTAAGTATCTGAGCTACAGGAGGAACGAGAAATAGGCTAATTCCAAGAAGCACAAGAATTGCAATATAGCTACTGCCACCGCCAAATCCTACACTTGAATAAATGAAGCTTATCCCAAAAAAAAGAGGTGCAATAAAAACAAGGGCAAATTCATCGCTAATGTCCGTGACCTCCAAGCATCTTTGATGCATGCAATATGCCGGGGATCAGTGCATCTAGTGACTCTGACACTGCCTTGACACTGCCTGGAAGATTCACGATGACTGTCTTGCCCCTGACTCCAGCGGCTCCTCTGGATAGCATCGATAAGGGCGTTCTTTTTTGGCCATGCATCCGCAATGCTTCAGAGATTCCTATGACTTCTTTATCCAAGAGCCTCCCAGTGGCTTCAGGAGTGACGTCGTGGGGTCCAAGACCAGTACCCCCACATGTCAACACCAGATCTACTTTCCGTTCATCGCATGCAATTATCAACGACGATTCTATTTGGCTTGCATCATCAGGTATGACTCTATAATCTACCACCTCAAATCCGCTGCTTTTGAGTCTTTCAACAGCAAGCTTGCCGGACTTGTCTGATCGTTCGCCTTTTGATACTGAATCGCTGATCACTATTACAACTGCCTTCAATGGTTTGGTGTACTTTTCGTAAAAGTCCTTCATGCCTCCGCTCTTTGCTAAAAGTTTGATAGATTCTATCACCAGTGATTCGTCTAATGGCTTTAGCATGTCATAGATTGTGAGTGCTGCAACAGAGGCGCCTGTCAGCGATTCCATCTCAACGCCGGTCTTCCAGGTAGTTTTCACTTGTACGTCTACCTCTATCGATTCTGTTTTGATCAAAATATCGACTTTGATATGATCTATTGGTATAGGATGGCAGTATGGTAGTAAATCCCAAGTTCGCTTGGCTGCCATTGTTGCAGAGATTCTGGCTCGCATCTACTATGTTGCCCTTTGGCGATTTTCCTTCCTGGATTAACTGGATGGTTTTAGGTCTTACTTTTACGATTGCACGCGCGGTGGCAATTCTAAGCGTTTCTGACTTGTCTCCAATATCAAACATGCCCATATTTTATCAACTCACATCCACTTGCGTGCCCTCTGCCCAGACGCCGCCTTTGCCCGCTTGTCATCTCCTTCTTCCATATCGGCACTTCTGTCTTAATTCGGTCGATAGCATATCTTCCTGCTTCAAAGGCTTCAGCTCTGTGCTCAGACGATACTGCAATAGCGACGCTAACTTCTCCTATCTTTAATTTGCCAATTCTATGCACAGCAGCAAACTTTTTCAAATTCCATCTCTTGATAGCTTCTGCTTCTATTTTGGCCATGGTTTCTTGTGCCATCTTTATGTACGCTTCGTAATAAATCGCAGATACAGCATAGTCATCGTTGTGGTTTCTGACAGTTCCCAAAAAGAGAACAGTTGCGCCTGCAGCATCGTCCTTGACATTATCTAGCAACATCTCAATATCGATCGTATGCTCTGATATAGAGAGCAAAATCCACTAACCACCACTGATAGGCGGCAAGAGCGCTATTTCGTCAAAATCATTTATGATTGATTTGTCATGCACAATCTTGGCGTTAACTGCAATTCCAATGGGGATCTTTTGTGCTGAAATTTCAGGATAAATCTCAAGGATCCTTATCCTTAAATCAGCAACAGTTGTTCCCTCTTCTTTTCTGGGGAGCCGTAATGTCATTTGTTCCTCACCTATTATTTCTCTGAGAATTGCAAATGACTTGACTTTTAAAGTAATAAATTGTGGATGATATTGATGCTTCATCTCCTTTATATCAGTCAAGATATATCATCATCACCCTCCTATGGTATGCATCAAATTCAGACTTGGTTTTAACGCTTTGGATCTTATGATATTTATCACTCCTTCGGGCTTCTTTCGGGTAGATTCTAAAATGTAATTCGCAATTTGCTGATCAGTCTTTCCATTGCGCAGCAGGTTCTTAATGTCATGACCTGGATTCTCAAAAAGACAAGTAAGAAGCCTTCCATCTGAAGTTATCCTTACTCTATCACATTGTGCACAAAACGGCTCTGTCATTGAAGGAATAAATCCAACTCTTCCCTTTCCATCAGTAAAAGAGTAGAGCTTCGCCGGTGCTGATCCACCCTCAGTTACTTTAGCAGCGTTATTGTCATCCACAACTCCGGACGCTTCAATATCCCCAATGTCATTTCTTATTCTGGAGATGACCTCGCTCTTGCTAACGACAAGATCGGGCGACCAGATTCCGGTTCCATCAAGCGGCATGAATTCAATGAAGCGAACAACAAGTCCTGTTTCACGGGCGAAATTCGCAAAATCTGCGACCTCTTGGTCGTTCCATCCTCTCACAAGCACTGTGTTTATCTTTACTTTCAACCCTGCGTTTTGAGCGAGCGTAAATTGAATTTAGAACTTTGTGCAGGCCGTCTATGCCACACATGGCCTTAAAGCGTCCGGCCTTAAAAGTATCGAGGCTGATGTTCACACTTTGAAGTCCACTCTTCTTTAGCCGATCTGCCTTTTCGCTAAGGTAAAGACCATTAGTTGTCATGCTGATCGATCTAATTCCCATTATCTTTGATAACCCTGCAATCAACTCTTCCACCTTTGGCCTGAGCAGTGGCTCGCCACCTGTGACCCTTATTTTCTCAATGCCCAGTCGAGCCATTATATATGATAATCTTATAAATTCTTCATAGCTTAAGACCTGACTCTGGGCAAGCCATCTTTTCGCAGTAGCATTATTATTGCTTCCAGATTCGTCGTCTTTCTTATTTGCATCTCTTGGCATGCAATAGATACATTGCATATTACACCTATCGGTTACAGAGAGCCTTAATTTTCGTGCGATCCTGCCAAAGCTATCAATAAGAGAATTATCAACGTTATCTGCGTTCTCTTTCAATTTTGACAATATTCAAGCCTCCTGATACACATCTTTCAACAACATCACTTCTATATCCTGTCCTTTGTGCAGCTTATCCTCTCCTTGGCGCATTCTTTTGTTATTCTTCGCTACCACTATCCCATCAGAGTAAGCTAATGTCGAGAGCAGGCTGGCGCCAGGCAGCAGATATTGGCTCGGCAAGAAAGCGTCCATGACGTCTCACGATTTTAACTCTAATGAACGTGGTCATTCCTTTATGTAACTTGACATCCGATGTCAGCTTGGCGACCTGCCTTGCAACAGGCGGACCGTTAGTCTTTAGAACCTTGTAAATCAACGGTTGTCCAAAGGTGTAAAAGGCAACAAATGCAGAAACAGGATAGCCGGGAAGCACGATTACTGGCTTTCCATTTGCTACGGCTAGAGACGTAGGAGAACCCGGCTTCATCGCAACCCCGCGTATTATAATTCCAGGCTTTCCAATTTCATTTATTATGTCAGGAATATAGTCCTTTTCGCCAACTGAAGAGCCACCCGATATCAGAATCACGTCAAACTTTAGTGCTTGAATTATTTTCGCCTGTAGGAGCGACTTTTCGTCTCCGCATATCCCTAGATCTATTGGCTCTCCGCCACACTTTCTTACCATACTGAAGAGCATGAACCTATTGCTATCGAATAGCGAAGCATCGCCAAGGTTCGAGCCGGGTTCTGCAAGTTCGTTACCAGTTGAAAGCACGGCAACTTTGACCTTTTTATACACAAGTATATCTGATATCCCAACCGATGCAATTAGCCCAATATCCGCGGCGCAAGCCATGTTCCTTCTTTAAGAAGAAGTTGTCCCTTCTTTAGATCATTTCCCCTCGGGGATATATTACTTCCTTTGTCTATGTTGTTTGTGATGTGAATATTCCTTCCTTCATCCTCAACTATGACATCTTCAATCATTATCACCGAATCTGCGCCTTTTGGAATTTTTGCTCCAGTAGCAATTGCAACTGCCCTGCCGGCGCTAATTCTCTCGGGGGAGATCTCGCCGGCACTAACTTGGCCTATCACATTGAGCACAACATGGTGGCTTCTTGTGGCTTTCAGTGTATCGTTCGATAGAATAGCGTATCCATCTACTGTGGATCTCTGAAATGGTGGAATATCTATTGGACATCTGATATTACCTGCTAGGATTCTGTCAGTCGCCTTGTCCAAACTAATGTATTCAGTCCCAAGTGAAATCCCAGAGAGCTCGTTATGGGAAAGAAATTTTTTAAGAGCTACGGAAATTGGAGAATATTTTCCATGACCTATTTTCGTTGACATTGTCCCGAAACGATGCTTCAAAGAAGCTACTGGTCTTTTCAATAAATGTATCCATGTTGATGCCTTCAAGCTCATTAAAATACATTTTTCCAAATCACATCCAAAACATTTTGAGATAAATGCGTTGAATAATGATGTAGACTAAGAGTGGTATGTGGCAGCTACTGTTCTCATGCAAGAAATGCAGTTGTATTGTCAATTGAAACTATAAGGATAACAAATGACTCAAGCAAGTTATGACGCCAAAGGCCTCTAAAAGTGTAAACTATATGCAAAAAAAGCCATTCCATATATAGCAGAAGAAGAGCGGAAAGTAAAATCAGCTTTCGCTATGTTAAGCCTATTGACATTGTATAATTAAGATAAAATCGGGCCTTACATATTCGCTATCTCGAAATTGCCTCTAACCTCAACAGTCTCTTTGATCGTATTTACTTCTCCTTCAACTTTCCATCTACCGCCATTTAGATTTGATAAAAGACTAGCAGATGTCCACATCGTTCCCTCAGCCGTGACTCTTGCTATTCCCCTTTGGTTTGGAGCTGCCCTGAGTTCCTGTTCCCATAATAGATTCTCCTTTGTTTGTCATATGCAGATACCTTATCGTCAGGCTTGCGGTCCCATCTGCTAACAGTGTCCCTTCCACCGTGTCCCAATGAACTCCGGAATAATGCCTTCCAGCAATCTCTCCCTTCTCATTGCTCTCTAGCCGGACGGTTTCATTTGTGATATCTATAATCTTTGTAGTTGTTGCTTTGGCCTTAATGACCATATCATACTTTGCAGCAGAAGACCTTTTCTTTGAGAGGTTTTAGCCATGTCTAGATCCTGAATGTCTTTTCTCTCTCTAATTGTTTTTGGTAAATTTGATCAGAACAATGGCAACAGCAGCACAAAGGATCTGGAAAAGATTTGGAAAAATCCTTTTGCTCTTATGCAACTGACGAGCTTCGATGAAATCGAATAAGTGTCTAAACGGCTTATATGCTGTTCCAACCATCCCGATGGCTCCTTTTGCGAGCCTCTTTTTTGTTGGATTCAGTGGAAGCGTCGGGAGCAGTAGAGTTGCATTTGGCGCTACTTTGCAAGATATGGCCAACAATAGTATGCTGATAACTGAAGGAAGCTTCAACAACAACAACAACAACATGTCTCGCAGTTCTTCGTCCATAATAGGAGAACAGAACTTGACTGATACCAGTATACCTGTAACGCTGCCTCTAACACCGGGTTATGCAAATGGTCACGAAGTGTTTTACATCTCGACTGAAGCTTCAGATAGAGACCTTGCGGCGCTTATGACCAACTGGACTGGAGCGAGAGTAGTATATGCACCATCGTTGGCTAATACTCCGCCTGCAGCACTAGCCAATATCTATGCATTCAAGAATGGCATTGAAGGTTCAGGTCCTTTAGGATTCCAGCCAAACGTAGCTGATTCAGAGCCAGGAAATGCAACATACAGCCCCCTCTGGAGAATAATCTTGGTACAATGGAAAGAAGGGATAAGCCCAACTGAGCTGAAATCTGAACGAGAAATTACAGCAGCTCTACAGGAAGGTAGACTTACAATAGAGCCAACAAAAATGGTAGTAAATTGCCCCTTCATACAATGGGAGGGAGGTTCTCTTATGGTCAGAGAAGACAAGACGTTGACAGATCAATCACCATATGGTCCTGGACAAGTGTTGGAAATAGATACTGAAAACAAGCAGGTTACATTTGTAGCCCACAGAGGCTTTGCACCAGATGGCTCTACCATATATTATATTGCAACTGATGCCTCCAGTCAAGATGTCGCAAATGCACTGGGCATATTATTCGTAAACAAGACCGGGCCAGTAACACTATCGGGTGCGTCCTCTGACCTTTGGGTCTTCACAAATTGAATAAGCGGTACTGGCCCAATGGGATATCAAGCAAGCATTACAGGCAGCAATATGGGAGACACACAATACAGTCCAATGTGTAGAATAAATGCAGCGACTTGGAAAGACCCTTCTACTGCAAAATTCCTGACCAATGCATCAGAAATAGCCAGTTTCGCTTCTGGATGCATGCTAAGCACTGAAATAGCCGGATTTGTAGTCGATTGCCCATTTGTGGAGGTTGGTGGTGCAGAATAAAATCATCAAATAGAGAAGAGGAAATGATCTGCTCCACGCATCTCCTTAATTCTATTATCTATTTGAAGCTTCGGTAAAATCGAGTCAGGAAATGAAAATAGATCATGAGTAGGAGGAAAGCAATAATCATTGGAATCGTTATCGCAGCAGTTGCAATTCCTCTTGGAATCTATACAGTATCACCCCTTTTTGTCAACACAGAGATAAACGAACCTGTACCGACTGTAAGTAACGGCAACAATGATGCAGCCGCCATGCAGCAATTTAAAGACTTCATGAACATGAGTGAAGAGGCAAGAATAGAAAAGGGTCAGCAAATGAGCAGGGAAGAGAGATGATAATGAGAGCTGCAGCTCAGAGCAATGGTACTTATGTTGATGAGGAAATGACAACTACTGGAGAAGAAACATCTACTATATATACCGGGTCCTTTGTCGGAGCAAATGATGGAATACATAACGCTGAAGGTCAAATCAAAATTATCAAATTGAATGATAACAGCAATTTCTTAAGGCTTGAAGATTTCAGATCGACCAACGGACCTGACCTTTATGTTTATCTTTCTACAGACAAGAGCAATTTTGATATTGTCAATCTTGGAAAGTTAAAAGGGAATGTTGGGGACCAAAATTATAAAATTCCAGGAGGAACAGACCTATCAAAATACGATACAGTTCTCATATGGTGTCAGGCATTTTCGGTTCTTTTCGGTAGGGGCGAATTAAAATCAATAAGTTCTTCGTGATGAATCAAGTGCATGAGAAAAATTCTAAATGGATCTGGAATGGATCTGGAAAAATCTTCTAATATCTATTAGGGCAATTCTATAGTGATGTGATATAATATGACTGGAAGCAGAAGGAGTGCCAATAATGATCGGCAGGACAAAAATGTGCGGAAAGAAAAGCTTACCTCTGAGGAGCATGAGGCCTGCAGAATCAAAGAGCTCATAACCACGGACCCCAAGACGGTAAACACGTTCTTCCGTCCGGTCTCATTACTTGCCTGTGAAAGGTACTTCAGTAACTTTGATTCTGACACAAAGTTTGATTCTGACACTGGCTGGCCAAGCTTATGGGCTCCTGCTAAGATGCAGAACTTAAAATTATTAGTAGACAACGCTTGCGGAATGCCAAGAATGGAGGTCCAATACAACAACTGTGGCGTAAATATTGGCCCTGTCTTTGAAGATGGTCCCCGTCCGACAGGAAAAAGATATCGTATCAATTCTGCATCGCTAGAACTTGAAGGAAGGAAAAACATTCATCGGAGTCATAACCATGACCTATAACCAAAGAGGCGAGGAGATTTGAAACTGAAATTGAAAGAGATAGGACTGCAGCTTTGCACATGCACCTGGATGGAAATAATGACGGGTGTGGGGATTACATTATGCCTTATTGTAGCGATGCATAACTATGTTCTTGCCGCCTTATGCGCTGGGCTATTTGCCCCTTTGATTGGATTCCATATTGTCATTACCCTCATTTCTAGGAGAGATGATCTAGTTACAATTGAAGGGGCTCTAAGGACAAATGAAATATCAGACAGAGAGAAGGCTATGCAAAGGAGTTGAAAGGCTTTAGTGGGATTTCAATTGATGATATTGTTGCCCTCGTAGACAGTTAATCTATTCATTTTGATATTCTTCCTTTACATCATTTCCATACTTTAGAAGCAGCTTACGCACTTTGGGATCGATTATAAAATTACAATAGGGCGCATCTTGATTGTTATCATAGTAATTTTTATGATAATCTTCGGCAACATAAAAATCTCTAAAAGGAGTAACTTCTGTCACAATAGAATTTTTGTAAACGCCTTCGTTTTCAAGCGCTCTTTTTGATTTCTCAGCAATCTCTTTTTGTTTTTGGTTATGATAAAAGATTGCCGACCGGTATTGTGTTCCAACGTCGTTACCTTGTCTATTAAGAGTAGTTGGATCGTGCGTATACCAGAAAATGTCAAGTATTTTTTCAAAAGGTATGACTTTCGGATCAAATTCTATCTGAATTGATTCTGCATGTCCGGTTTTCCCTGTGCATACTTGATCATAGGAAGGATTTTTCACTCTTCCTCCTGAATAGCCAGATAAAACAGATTTGACACCTTTGAGTCTTTTGAAGATTGCTTCAGTGCACCAGAAACATCCATTAGCAATTGTTGCAATCTCAGAATTGTCATTCATGTATTATTTTCGGCAACTCCTCTCCGTTTGGTATAAAACGTATAGATAATGAATTGACACAATCTCGGGTATTTTTATTTGTCAAACCTTCTCCGAGAAATTCGTGTCCCAAATGCGCACCACAGTTTGCACACTCTATCTCTGTTCTTATTCCATCAGGATCAGGTATACGCTTAACTGCCTTTGGAAAACTTTCATCAAAGCTTGGCCATCCACATCCTGCTTCAAACTTGCTTTTGGATGAAAACAGAGGGGCATCGCACCTTCTACAGATAAATGTTCCATCCTGATAAAAACTGTCATATTCGCCAGTGAAAGGAGCTTCTGTCGCTTTATCTACGATGACTCTTTTTTGTTCCGGGGTCAGTTTATTATAACCCATACACTCTACAACATCCTCAATACCTCTTGAAGTCTCTACCATCATATATCTCATTGTTGATTCATCTTTGATTTCGATCGAAGAAGAAATCCGATGCAAAGCCGAGTATTCCTCTATAGAATGGTCAACTTTCATGTGCGGCCCTGATAATATCGGAAGGGCGCACACCCGTTGGTGGTATATGCTGGTGCAGCTGACTGGACCGCAGAAAAGCTAATTGTCAAAGTTGTACGCGATGGTGCAAATCTCCATTTACGCTTGAAGAGCGATTGCTGCATACGCATTGAAAATGACCCAGTGGTTATCGAAGTGACGAGGCAGACAGCTAGAATAACGACGATCCCAAGGGAAAGATACTGGAATATGTTGAAGTCGATATATGTGATTACCTTAAAGACTATCAATTCAAAATAGAAAGCTAACAAATTACCCAAGTTATTACCTCAAAGGCCTCTAAAAGTGTAAACTATATGGAAAACCCCGTCTATGGATAGAAAAAGAGTGAAAAGCATCATCGGCTTTCACTGTGTTAGACCTAGTGACATTTTGCGCTGCGCTAATCTTCTGTATCGTTATTTCCATACTGTTTTTAGCCATGTAAGTGTAATACTTCTTGCACTTACAATATGGCGATACGATATAGATGTGTCCACTGTAATATTGTCTTAAGCGGGGAAGGAGCCTCTAGGCATTACCTTGCCAACCCTAGCCACAAGCTTGAGAAGCTACCCCCTCCAGTAAAGCCAGTCAAGAACACCCGCTAGCTATTCCCTTATGCTTTCTAGGGTTGAGACTACCTGCCACAACATGGTGCGGATATGTGATTGCATCTGAGGGCTTTGAGTTGCACTGTCCAGCAGGCTTATTGCATTTGCAGCCCTCACTGATAGACTCCCGCTCTTCTCATCTCTGAGGGCAAGGAGCACTTCTTTTATCATGTTTCGGATACTCTTCTGGATATCACTGTTTCTTGTAATCGAATCCAGAGTTTCAATGGCGCGAGCAAGACGCTGTTGATTTTCTTTTTCTTTAAGTTCTTTTTTTGATGATGTCATTATGCAGGCCTCCAAACGACTGCTGATCTACCTGCTAGTTGCTTTTGAATGTTTTTGTGGTCGCTGGTTTCGAGGAGACTTTCCGACGCAGCATTGAATGACGTATATATATATTTGAATGCTTTTTTTTCTAAACCCGCGAGAAAAACATCGGCATTCCTTCTCTCCATGTTACTCTTTCCCAAAAAATTATGGGCCATATAGACTTCAAAAACTGATCCCTGGGGGCCTGAAGCAGCAAGCTCTCAATAATTCTGAATCAGATCATAGTCATGTTCAAGCTCACTCTCATGATGCCAGGACAGCCATAGAGGGAAGGGGAGGCACTTCTGGTTCATTACCGAAAGATTAATTCTCCTTTTCCGATTTTTTGAAGGTAGACCTACCTGTAGTAGGTGCGATTATTTCCCTCACCGTCGATCTCTCTATATATTACATCTCTGATATGGCTGCATCACTTAAATGTCCTTTGTTTCTATATTTTTAACGGTAACCAAACAACGTAAATGGTGGCAGAAGAAGAACAGCTAAAGTGCAACATTTGTGGTGGCATCTCAGTGAGCTCGAGCCAAGCAAAGCAACACGCATCAACATCTTCTCATGAATTCAACAAGTCAAAGCTCGAGCAAGAGCTCGATGCTGTAAGAGTAAAAAATTATCCCGATGACAGCTCGGTAGTTATCAGTTGGCAGAGTAGCTTTGTGTGACTCTACTATCTCACTATCAATACAGAGCACTTAGCATGATGCAGCACCTTGTTTGAGATGCTGCCAAGCACCATCTCTTTGAACCTCCCAAGGCCTCGTCTGCCTATGATTATAGTATCAAAGTCTCCCTTCTCCGCGTACCCAATTATGCTGGAAGCTGCATCACCTTCGCCAATGATTGTCTCTAATTTGACGTCGCTTTTCTCGGCTATTTGCTTGCACTTGTCTAAGATTCTTGCTGACTCTGCCCTAAAATTGGCAAGGAGGTCGTTGAGCAGCTTTTGTGACTCAACATACACTGTCGGAGGATTTTCTATGACATTCATCGCAGTTATATTGGCACCTGTCTTTTTTGCAAGGTAAATTGCGTGGTCAAGGGCGCGAAGAGAGTTTTCGGATCCATCTACAGGCACCAGCACCTTTGAAAACATGTTTGTACGAATATAGTATTAGTAGCAATTATATTTTAATGCAGAGCCAAGTCCTGCGGCAGAAGGAACATGATGAAGATGCTTATGATATATAGCGCTGGCTAGATACATCCCCACTTTGAGGCCTATTTCTTTTTTCATAAACATCGGTATCAGTGCAAGGATAGTGACAGTGGTCACCAAGATCATCTGGTACTGTAGAATTGGGTTCGCTTCGATGTTGGCATAAAAGCCTCCGTGATACATTGCTCCGAATACTGCCACAGCCAGCAGCAGGGTATTATTAAGTACCTTTGAACCAAGTACGTTTGCTACTGCTATTGATGCGCCTGCCGACTCCTTTCCTTGCAAGAAGCATCATCGAAATTTTCTCCGGCATTTCCCCTGCTATAGGGCTGATTATTACTGCAAGGACAATAACAGAAACCCCTACTTCAATAGAGAATCCTTGAAGCGAATGTATGAACGGCTCTGCTCCCAAAAATATGCCGGCTGTGCCTGCAATAAAAGCCAACACAGCCTTTATCATTTCCTTGCTAGGCCCTTTTTCCGGCAGGCTTTCTTCAACTTTCACGACTTTGTGGTCCGAATGATTGCCGACCTCTTTCTCCTGCTTTATCTTTTTTACTACCATCTTTTTTTCAGCTTTCATCTCCATTAAGGCCATTACAAGGTAGGCTCCAAACATGGCCGCAAAGATAAAGCCATCGATAAAGTTGTAGCCGTCTATGAACAGAGCTGCACTTATGACCGCAGTTGCGAGCAGGAATATCTTGTCGAGCTTGAATGTGGCAACGTCCACACCTTTGAGCGGCGCTTTTGACAGGCGGGTGGTGGCTATGAGAAGCATTAGTGAGAGGCCTAGTGTCATCATCAGAAGGTTGCTCCCAAGGCCTGCACCTATTGCAGTACCGTAAAAGCCTCCTGCTGCAGCATAAATGACTATGGCGATCTCTGGAAGAGTAGTTGCTACGCTCAGGAGCGTCCGCCCTACAAATTTTGCACCATACTTTTTTGAGAGATGCTCAGCCCCGTATGCAAGTAGAAAGCTTGCAACAGTAAGCTCCGAGAGCCACAAAAGCATCGTCAAAAGGTTTTCCGCCAAACTAGTGTTGCTAGTCAGCGCAGACTTAATATAAACTACTTAGCGGACCAACAATCTTCGAAATCTTATTTAACTTTCTTATCACTAACTCTTTTCGATCTTCTGTACAGAAGCGAATTGTATAGCAGTTAATTTGCAGTATGGCGTATATTATATTGATTTGATTGCAAATATTGTTCACATTAGTCTGAATGCTCGAGGAGGCGGAGAGCGTCTCGCAGTCGCTACTATAAAGGCGATTTCATCTATGGGGATAGGTGTTGACCTCTCCACTATGGAAAAGCCTGATATGGCGTTGATACACAATGCCTATGGCATACGAATAGATGGAGACATCAAAAAGATAAAAACACTCAATATCCTCCAAAGATATAGCTCCCGCAGTTATAGCGTCACAGTAAATACCCATGGAGACATGCTTCCATTTTACCACAAAGACTTCACGAAGAAGAATGCGATCACATATTGTCACTATCCTATTGCAAGTTACTTAATTGATTGCGGTGACCCGGATTACTCAGGTGTCTTACAGAACATGCGTCTTTTAGGTATGGCACCCAAAGTCCAGAATAGATACTATGATGCAGCCAAGAGTGCTTACATCAAGATGATGTTAAATTCTACTGTGCTTACTAATTCTGAATTTAGCCGCAAGGCGATCCTTAAGACATTTGATGTGGATTCAACTGTCTTACATCCACCTGTCGACGTCAATATTTTCCGTAAAGCATGCCTCACATCAAATATCCGCGATGACTCTATCTTGGTGATCTCTCGCTTTCACCCGACCAAAAAGATAGAAAACGCTATACATCTTGCCAAGCTGCTCCGTCAAAACGAGGTAGGCACATGCATGAGTATTGTAGGAAATATGTCACCAGACGGCATTGGATACCTCAATTATCTGAGCGATCTTGTAAGGCACTACGGCTTGGAGGATTTTATCAGATTTGAGATAAACGTCACGTTTGATAGGCTGCTTGATCTCATACGCAGGTCAAAGGTCTACGTTCACCCGCTACCAGGAGAGCCCTTTGGCATATCTACTGTGGAAGGGATGAGCGCTGGTATGATCCCTGTCGTTCCAGATATAGGAGGGCATACTGAATTCGTTCCCGCAAAGTACCAATTCCATACCTTTGGCCAAGGAGTACAAGCCGTAGCAGACGGCGATTGCTGCACCTGCATCAGAACGTATCCAGTTAAGCCACTCCACACAAAAGTACTCTGTTACAAACTATGTCAAGAGATTCCAGCAAATACTGGTCGAAGTTATGGATATCGGCAAAAAACCTTTGGAATCAGAGCCTGTCATTTCACTTTCAAAGAGGCTACCAGAATCCATGGCTCCCTGACCTAGCGAAATCGGGTATATACGTATGCCGTGTCAATTATCTGGTCAGTGGTCCAGAGCGTAGGCAAGGTGATGGTGCCTATAAGTTTCAGACCAAAGCTTGCAATGACACTTCCCCATCCCCAGCCGGTCCGGTCTCTTGTAAGAGACTTCATGACATGGCTTCCCATGAAGTTAAAGCCAGCATTGTGCTTTAGCTTCTCAATGGATAGCACCTGCCGGATGACGCTGTCTGCAAGCATCTCTCCCATTTCTGGTAGCCCCGAGATAAAGAATATAGGCTTTGACAGATCCAAGCTCCCATAATCAAAGCGCGTTGCATCTGCCCTTATTGCATTATACTTGATGCCTGTCCTGGATGATACTGCATCTTGCAATTCTCCAAGCTCGTCATCAATCTCTATGCCATAGGACCCCATCCCTAGAAGACTCGCGCAATACGCTATTCTACCATCGCCAGAACCAACATCAACTAGCTGATCAAACCCAAGCGACTTTGCTTCCAGCGCAAGCGTAAAGGCAGACAGCATCCACGTAGGGTAGAATGGTTGGTAGCTTGTGTCATATTTTTTACTGCTCAACCAATAGTTATTGATGTCGCCTTCGTAAATCCTGCATGCGATTCCAGAAATCTCTGCATCATGTGACTTGAAGTATATAGGATTTGCAGCTGCCAAACCTGTGTAGTGAGTCAAGCAAGTCATTATCAATGGGCAAAGTCTTAGAGTAGTATAGAGGTATGATCTCAGTTAGCAGGCTTCTCGTAATTTTGTAGGATGTTACAAATTCTCTCTTGAGTAGGGCTATTGCTTCTGGGAGGGATCATCAACTGTCATTATTTTTCTCTCAGTAAACTGATTCTGCGCTTGGGCGCAAACCTCTTCTCATGCTTTCATGGCCACATTCTTTACAACGATATAGCCTTCTGCGCTTATAGGTGTAGATGGTTTCAGGATCCTCTACAATTTCGTGACGTGTTTTTACCATGCAGCGGTCACAAAAGCGAAGCTCTGTTGACAAAATATATATCCGTGAGATAATTATCTGCGCCTTTGGATATATGTTTTGGATCATCTCCTCCCTATGAAAAAAAGCTAACTCAAAGTTATTTGCGATGAATCTTCTGTCTTATCTTTATTACTCGATCAGAATTGATACTGAAAAATAGGCTTGCCGGTCAATATGCTACTATAGCAATTTCTTGCATACAAAAATAGACGACAAAATCGTAATTCATTTCCGGTTCTACCTTGCTAGTTAACTAAGGTTTACAAAAAAAAGCAAATGTTTATGAGTCAATGAACTGCCATGATTCTCGTAGTGATGTGGTCGAGTGTAGTGCTGTTTGTACTCACTTTTGCTGTCCTTGGACTATTGCTGGGATTCGCAGCAATTTATGATACAAATCAAGAGGGGCAGATAGATGACGCCGTGATACATGAAAACGTAAGTAGCAATGTCACACAAGGCAGTCAGTCTATCAGCACTGATGTCAGTGAAGAAAGCGGGCAATAATAAAGCCCTTATGGGAATTTCTTACTTCCTCAACTTCCTTGCCAAAAGGTCTGGGACTTCTGCGGGGCGCTTTGCAACTGGTACGTTTGCCCTTGCATAGTTGGCCTCTTTTGATTCTGCAGAACCATAGTTGCCATAGACTATTGCACCAGCATGGCCCATTCTCTTCTCCTTTGGAGCTCCTCGTCCTGCAATGTATGCAATAACAGGCTTGATGAAGTCTGTCCTCATAATGTACTGCGCCAGCTGCTCCTCGGCATCTCCGCCTATCTCACCTACTACAACAACTGAGTCAACATCGTCTCTGTCTCTGACAAGGTCGAATGCTTCAATAAGATTTGTGCCATTGATAGGATCACCTCCAATTCCAAGACACATTCTCTGTCCAAAGCCCTTAGTTGTGAGGTTGAATGAAACATCATACATCAATGTTCCGCTACGGGAAAAAACCACGGTGGTCCCTGCCTTGAAGGGCTGTGCGGGCATGATCCCTACCTTCATTACCTCCGGCACAATGACGCCGGGAGTGTTTGGCCCAATCATCCTTGCACTATTTTTTCTTGCATACTCTAAAACTTTTATTGCGTCTCTGATCGGAATATGCTCCGGTATTGCGACCAGCAATTTAATGCCACTTTCAATTGCTTCAATTGCAGCCTTGAGGAAGTATGGTGCAGGAACAAAAATTCCAGATATTTGTGCGCCACTTGCCTTAACAGCTTCACTCATGGTGTTGTACACAGGCGTACCTTCAAACTTCTGTCCTCCTTTGCCCGGAGTTACTCCTGCAGGAATGTTTGTTCCATAGGCCTTCATGAGCCTTGTGTGCGTCGATCCGTAGCTGCCAGTCATGCCCTGTATTATTACTGGCTTTCTGCCAAAGTCCTCGTCTCCCTCGGTCCCGACAAGTATGTCAAAAATGTTGAAGGTTTTTTCCACAGTTGTTGTCATCTTGATCCCCTGCTATTGTTTACCGCCGATACTGCAAAGTCTATTGCCTCCTCCACTGTATTATAGAGCTTTGCCCTACTGCCTTGGAGCATTTCCCTTGCCTTCTCCGAATCCGCTCCGGAGATCCTCGCAAACACCGGCACGTTCATGAGGTTGTTCTTGTACGCGTCCAGCACTGCTTGCGCTACAAGATTGGTCCTTACAATGCCCCCAAAAAGGTTCACGAGTATCACTTCAACTCTCTTGATCTTACTTATCACTTTTAATGCCTCATAGATTGTCTCCGTGGTGGCCCTTCCTCCAAAGTCTAAGAAGGCACCAGCCTTGCCCCCTGCATCTGAGACCATGTCAAGTGTCGACATTACAAGGCCTGCTCCGTTACCAATGATGGCTATGTTTCCATCGAGCTCCACTAAAGAAAAGCCGCTAACTTCGGCCTGCTTTTCAAGGTCCGACACATGCTCGTACTTTTTGAGCTCTGGATGCCTAAACATTGCATTATCATCGATTATCACTTTCGCGTCAAGCGCTATGAGAGAACTATCTTGTAGAACGGCGACAGGATTTATCTCTGCTAGTTCCGCCTCTTTTTCATTTACCAGCTTTGATAGCTTGGTTGTAAAGTCAACAAAAGAGATGACAGTTTCTCCTCTCAGACCCAGTCTTGCGGCAGTCTCCTCGGCCTCTTGCGGATCCAGACCATCTATTGGCACGTCAACCATTACTTTACTTCCCGCATTTTCAATTTCAATGCCGCCTTCAGCGGAAGATATTAGCGAGTAACACCGCTTGCTCCTGTTGAGAAAAAGTGACAGATACAATTCCTTTTTGATATCAGCCATTTCCTCAAGTAAGATGCCGCGCGGAAATTCTCCCTTCACTTCTTTATGCAAGAGTTCATTGAAGTTGAGCTCCATCTACATCTTGGGTTTTGCACTTGACAATAGCCCCAGCCTTGCCCCTCCCGCCGACTGTGAGCTGCGATTTCATTACGAGGGGATAGCCAAGTTTGTTACCACCCTCTCTTGCTTCTTGTATCGTGTGAGCAAGGTGTGACCTTGGTACCCTGATTCCAAATTCGTCAAAAAGCTCCTTTCCTTGGTATTCTAGCAATCTCATAATTTAAGCAAACAATCAATTATCGCTATTTATAAATCAAATTCCTGTTTGTTATTGCAAAGTATCAACAACTGTATATATATGCTATATTAGGGTTCAGTGACAAAAGAAGACACATATCTTTTCAATTTCTTTCCAAAAAAGTTGCTCCACAGCAAATATGGAAATGCACCAGATAAGTGTTGCCACCTTTTCTTCAAGCTCTATCCGCTTGAGAATATTTAGAGAGAGGGCAAATGATCACAGTAAAAAAGGCGGTAAAACAGTAGCATGTTAAATTTGTCATCTGAGTTTGCATGAGGGGAGTTATGATGACTACAACAGGCCATGCCTTATTGCCTATATTGAGAGATAACAAGATATCCTGAAGTTATCAACACTGCTAGCCCTCTGCCCAGAGGCATCCTTAGTGCTCTCACGATCGCATAACCATTGTTATCCATGCCCATATTTCTATCCTTGATTTCCCACCATAACTTCTCCTTTCTGCCGCATCGTTGTTATTGCAAGATAAATGAGTGAAGCCGCAGCAAGACTGGGGATTGTTGCACCTATAGCTGGCAACTGCGGCATGTAGATTGGCGAAAGTGGAGACAGTATGAAGTTTAGCAGTGCCCCAAGAGTCCATGCAATTATTGCAGGCACCCCAATGCCAGTCCTATTTTGACGCACATAAAGCATCTGCTCTGTGTATTTTTTCCTCTTCACGATGTAATAGTCTGTGAGCACGACGCCAAAAAGTGGAACAAATATTGCTCCTATCAAGAGCAAGAACACTTCGGTACTGTTGGATAGAGATCAGCATTGCCAGTATAGCACTGAGCCCTGTGAACCCTGCTATCAGATACTTTTGGATAATCTTTGGAAATATGTTCTGTGTTGATACCGCTGCCGGAATAGACGTCTGCAAAGGCGTTGTCAGCTTCATCGACTATCAAGAGCAGCATCAGAAAGCCAAAGAACATGGCCTGTATGGCAGCCACAATCGCGAGGACGTCAGAGGTTCCAAGCAGAACGCCTCCAAAGTAAAATAGAATATTTGTCAACGTAAAACCAATGAAGGTTCCCCACAACGCGCTTTTACTTTTCTTGGAAAACCTGTTGTAGTCAGCTACAAGCGGCATCCACGATACGGGCATTGCTATAACAAGGTCGAGTGCAGAAAAGAACGACAAGCCTTCTCCGTGTGACGAAATTAGGGTGGTAATGTCTGCCGAGTTTATCAGATTGATAATTATTATTGCAGATGTCCCATATGCTATCCACAATGCAAACTTGCCGATCCACTGCCTTACGACATTGAGCGGTCCTGCAATTCCAAGAAGGGCCACAAGAACTCCAAATATTGCTGCCCAAAAGTAGTAAGGCACTATACTACCTGTCAGCATATCTGCTGCTCTTGCCATTATCATAATTTCAAATGTCGTCCACCCAACCAGCTGCAGGATGTTGAGTATTGCAGGCAGATAGGAGCCGCGGATTCCAAATGCCGGTCTCATTGTTATGAGAGACGGTATCCCGTAATCGCTTCCTATTTTCCCTGCCAAGGCAAGCAGAATTGACCCTGCAGTCGACCCGATAATAATCGCAAGGATGGCATCAAGAAAGCTCGCTTCAGAGAGAAATGATCCAGCAGAAAGAACTAGCAGTCCGACCCCGAGACTCGACCACAGAATGAAGTAGTCTAGCCCGCCAAGCACCTTGTGCTTGTCCCGCACTGGTTTGATGCCCCACTCTGGTATCCTTAGCAGTACCAAACTTCATCGATCACAAAAAAGCTAGCATCAATAATAGTCTATTGTTTGAGAATTCTGCCTACATCAATGAAATACCTCCGATGACCTAGCACACATATATATTATGTTGCTATATTCAGCAGTTTTATCGCTCAACTTTGACCAAGCCGCTATAATTCTTATTTTCCAGTTAAGGATTCAATCTGCCTGATGTGAAATTAGCATACATTAGAAATTTGGTTCATTATTGATTCCCCAGTTTTTAACTTCCAATAATGGTTCTAAACCTTCTAATAAAAGATCCAATCTTTCACAAGAATACTGGCTTTGCCTGAAGAAAATATCTCAGACAGTTTGGAGATACCATAATCAGGTTAGGTCTTGAATACATGGGAGTTCTTTGCCTCTTGTATATTACGGACCGGCCGAAGAATGAAAAAGAACTGAATGGTCCGACCCCGGGACCATTCCTGCAAGAGTTCATCGAGGCGAAGCCCTATCAAAGAAATAGGTAAAAATCTGGTATTATCATAATACGACAGATACAGCTTTGAATATCCCTCCAGCTGTCGGAGAATTTATAGAAAGAGCACGAGTTGCAAGGTTAGCAACAGTAGATTTTGGATCTAAGCCCCATTTAGTACCGGTAGTCTTTGTATTTGACGCCAATCATTTCTTTATACCCGTAGATGAAAAAAGAAAAATAGCTAAACCTGAGAAATTAAAAAGGATAAAGAACATAAAGGGTAATCCTAATGTTGCCCTGCTTATTGACAATTATAGTGAAGATTGGACAAAATTGGCCTTTGTAATGATACAAGGGAAGGCATCAATCGCAAGCAAAACACAAGGAAACGTTCAGCTGAGAGAAGCTTACAAAAAGCTGATGATAAAGTATCTTCAATATGAAAAGGTGGGGATAGGTGGAATGTGCATCATAATAGCGCCAGAGAAAGTAGCGTTATGGAGCAATTCTCGAATTTGAAATGATACATTTTTTATTACTTCTGATGACTAGAGTTTGTTATCTGGCAAATCTAGCAAGCTGCTTTGTTACCTCCATCATCTTTTTCACATCTCTGCCTATTGGGGAAAATGCATAACCAAAAATCACGTGCTCTGCTCTCATTGCTTTGATTCTATCTATGTCACTTCCAATCTGATCAATAGTGCCACTCATCGGTAATCTCTGTTGGCTGGAGGAAGAACCTTGAGAAGAATCTAGCACATTTGGATATGAAAGGACAACCACACGAATATTTGACGGGTTCTTGTTTGCCTTACTTGCACCCTCTCTTAAGCCATTTATCGCCTGTTCAAGCTGTTCTAATGGTCCAAATCCAGCAATAGGTAACCAACCATCTGCATAGTTTACTATTCTCGGGAAGGTCTTTGGACTGTATCCTGCAAGTAGTATTGGGGGATGTGGCTTTTGCACAGGTTTGGGACCAATTTTTGAAGCTGGTACATTATAGAATTGACCTTTAAACTCGACCACGTCGTCAGTCCATATTCGTTTCAGAATTTGCACATATTCGTCTGCCCTTGCTCCTCTGTGTCTGTAGGGTATGCCAGAAACGTCATACTCATCTTTTGACCATCCAATTCCGAGACCTGCAATAACCCGCCCACCCGATAGAACATCAAGTGTAGCAAACCTTCTTGCCAGTGTGACAGGGTTGTGAAAGAATATATCAATTATACTAGTCCCTAAAGAAATTCGCTCGGTATTGCCTGCCAAGTACGTGAGCGTCTCCAAGGGATCAAGTACACTCTGGTATTCGACTGGTATGGGAGTATTAGGTATTCCTCCATAAGGTGTCTGGGGCTTGAGAGGCCACAGAAGGCGTTCAAATACCCACACAGAATCAAGTCCTTCCTTTTCAGCCTCCTTTCCGATATATAGAACCTTTTCGCTTGTTGCTAATTCTCCAGTTTGTGGCAAGAGTATTCCAACCTTCATAAGAAATACGAGGAAAATAGTCCCATGGAGTATTAAAGGAGTTTAAGAAATGGTTCTGAGGATTTTGGAAGTTGTTTGTTAGTAGTCTGTTTTCAGGTGGCCAAACTACAGATTTGCACTATATCTCTCTGAGGCATCAGAAGAGTTTGAGTATCATCATGTATATGCTGCATCTCAGCTCAGTTGGTCATTGCATGTATAGAGATATTCATGACTTAGATACCTCTACTACTGGCACTGGCAAGGAGTGTAGCAAATACTCTGATTCTCCGAATTTTGTTTTGCGAATCTAGCAATGCCATAGTCATGAGTTAATCTTCAAATACAATTATCGAAACCGGCAGCTCCTGTAGGCCAAATAGCCGCTGACATGGTCGTCGAGCATAAACCATGGAGCTACATACCAATAATATCATTTGAATTACTACGATTGATAAAAGTGGTGCAAGATAAAACATGCCTATCTAGGATTATCCAAGAAAGATTGAAAAGCCTATCTTCTTTACCATTCTGCGTTGAAAACCGCACTATCAATTGCTGGCAGCGACTCTGGGGCAGGTGCAGGAATACAAGCTGACTTAAAGATGTTTTCTGCGCTTGATGTGTATGGGTGCACTGCGATAACTGCGATAACGGCACAGAACACAAAGCAAGTAGTCGGGATATTCGAGATAGCACCGTCAATGGTGGAGCAGCAGATAAGATCGGTCCTGACAGATATGAGACCAAATGCCATCAAGATAGGTATGGTGTACAGCAGCCCAATAATAGACGCAGTCTACCGTTCACTCAAAAAAACATCCAAGATTCCAATAGTGCTTGATCCGATTCTTGCTGCTGGCACTGGCGCTAAACTGCTTCGCAGCGAAGCATACAAATCCTTTGCATCAAAACTGATACCCTCCTGCACTCTGATAACTCCAAACAGGATGGAAGCTGAAAAACTTGCGGACATTGTGATTAGGAACGAGAATGATGCTATTGAAGCCGCTAAAAAGATCAAAAAGTTAGGAGCAGAAAACGTCATTGTCAAGGGGGGACACTTTGGCTCTGCATATGTTACCGACCTGCTGCCTCGACAGTAAAGGCAAGATCATGAAATTTACAAACCCTAGACTAAAGGTAAAGGAAATCCATGGTTCCGGCTACGCTTTTCCTCAGCAGTCACAGCGTATCTTGCAAAGGACATGACGCTTGCAGAGGCATGCAACATGGCAAACGAATATGTCCATACTGCCATCAGAGATGCAGTAAGAATAGGGAGAGGTTTGCCCATTGCAAATCCTCTTTCTGTCATTTATCGTGATGCCAGTCGCTACCATACCTTGGCGGAACTACAAGAGGCAGCAGAGCAGGTCAGCATGCTTGATGGCTTTTATAAGGTCATACCTGAGACACAGACCAATTTTGCTTATGCTCTCTTGGACGCAGCCAACATATCTGATGTTGCAGCAGTGCGAGGAAGAATAATCAAGATCGAGAATACTGCCGCGCCTGCATCATACGTCAAGTTTGGCGCATCCAGCCATGTTGCCTCGGCAATAATTGCATATATGAGTATCAACCCTGACTTCAGATCTGCAATCAACATCAGGTTTGACAAAAGGATTGTCGATGTGTGTAAGTCATTATTCTCTGTGGCAGGCTATGATAGGACCAAAGAACCGAAAGGGATCAAAAGAAGGGAAGGATCTAGTGTGGCATGGGGAGTCCTTGCTGCGCTTTCAAAGAACCCCCGGGCTGACGTCATTTATCATACAGGAGATGTTGGCAAGGAGCCGATGATCACCCTATTTGGAAGAAACCCCGCAGAAATCGTAGCAAGAATTAATAGATTATTGGAAAAAATATAGCTCTTGCATAAGAATACAAATCTTCCTCTGCACCTTTAGAGGAACTACCTTTGATGTAAAGACATGGAAGATTATTTCTTATGGCAAGGGACATACACATGCTTTGAAAGGAAAACTAGCGATAGCCCAAAAAGAAGTTCTTAGGCGCTAAAGAAGGCTATCCTTTAGCATAGCAAGTTCAAGCTTTAGGACACGAATGTGAATGCCCATTGTGCTCAATCGACGATTTCTATTCTTGGCAACAATAGATATTTTAATTCATATTAACTCGACCGAGGAGGCATATATAAGAGGAGAAAGGGTAACCAGAAAAGGGATTTTAGATTCCTCTAGGGAAGGAATATCGACCCAGAAACGCAAGTATAAACTGTTGCGCATAGCCAGCCAGATAGACTTTCCAAAAGTCAAAACGTTTCTCGAAAGCGTAGCTAGGGGGAGTAAAAACTCAAAGGCCTCTTACGAGATAGGGCTTAAGCACCTTCAGTGCTTTCTGAACAGCAACAGTAGTAACAACAATAACAATAACAATAACGCCAGCAATGACTACCCCCCTCACCACCAGAACGATTACGACTACTACAACATCGAGACTATCTTGCTAGCGCTGCAAAGCAACAAACTAAATGTCTATGAACTACTGGACAGCTTTGTCTCCTACCTTGTAAATATGCCGCACCAACCGCCTATAGCACCGACATCAATAACCCTTTACGTCTATGCTGTTAGGTCTTATCTTCAGTATCATGACATTGATATCAACCCATACAAGTTTAGACGTCGAGTAAGATTGCCTAAAGTCCCTCGAGAAGATGAGCGCCCGATAGACGCAAACGAAATTCGAAATATCCTACTCGCCTGCAACAACCGTAGGCTCAAGGCCTACATTTTGGTATTGGCAAGTGGTGGAATGAGAGCTATGGAGGGGCTTGCTATACGATGTAGAGACCTAGATTTTAGTGTCAGCCCAACTAGAGTGCACATTCGAAAAGAGTTTACCAAGACAAAGACAGCACGTGACATCTACATATCTGATGAAGCCACGATATATCTAAAGCAGTGGCTTGACTGGAAATATCGAGATGAGAGAATAATGAAAACAGGCAAGAGAACCACCTCGACACCTATGCCTGACGACTTGGTCTTCAGTCCCTTTTTGGGCTCAAACCCTGAGAATATGTATCAAAAGCTTACACAGGAATTTCGCAAGCTACTTCAAGTATTGGGCCTTAGTGCTCGCAAAGAAAATAGCCTGCGAGGCATTATTACCTTCCATAGCTTTCGCAGATTTCTCAAATCTGTTGTTTCAGATTCCGTCAATCAGGATTACTCTGAGTGGTTTCTAGGTCATCGAAAGAGTCCGTACTATGTCAAAAAAGAGCATGAGCTAAGAGAGATCTACAAATCAAAATGCATGCACCATCTGACCTTCCTTGACTACGATGCTCACTTGAGTCGGGTGGAAGAACAGCTGAAATGAAACTGTTGGAAAAACAGAGAGAGATTGAGCAATTGCGCAACCTTGATGCATTAAGCAAGGATGCTATAAGACAGCTATCGGAGAGGTTGATGCAGTTAGAAGCTAGGTTTGATAAATGTAGTAATAATAATATCCTATCATAAGCATTATTATTATTATTATTCAACTTCACCAAGATGCTTCTTCTTCTGTTGCCAGACGAGGAAGAGGAGGATATGCCTATATAGCCTAGACTACTGCTGGACCAAGTTATTCTGCTATATACCGGGCTCTATTGTTTTCTTGGCACTTTGAGTCCTTCGTAGGTTGACTGGATTTCATAGACCGCAGTGCTGAGCAACTTGGAGAATTTTTTATCAGATGCTAAATTCATCAAAATGCGGATCCGTTTCTTGTGCTGCTCCTTCTTCTTCTTACCTCCAGCTGGAAAGACCAAAAGCCGTAAGGCGAATGACTTAGCATGCCAATATAAGTCATCTTTGAGCCTTGCAATAATATCTTGGCGTTCTTGTTCTGTGTCGTCGTTGTCCTTATTGTCATCTATATTTCTTGCAGCTGCCTCTTTTATGCTGTTCAAAGCATTATTGGTTATGCTACAGGCTTTGTTCAAGTATAACCAAACCGCCCAGTGCACATATGGTGAAGCATGCACGATGCTTCTCTTTTCAAAGTATGGAGAAAGGAGTGTTGTGAGCACTTTGCTTCTTTTCCAGTATTTTGAGACCAATTCAGTAGGATATTCTATCTCGTGAGACAATATACAAAACAGGCCATAGTCAGTTATTTTGAAAGGTTTTGCTCGCCGCAATTTGAAATTGAATTCTTTTTTGTTAAGAGTCTTGCTATCAAAAGTGACTTTTTCTATTAGCCCATTTTCAAGAAGTTTCATTATTCTTTTCCTTACAGCAGGCTTACTTAATGGTCCTCTGCTAAGATACACAACCCCTTCTTCTTCATCTCCTGTACCTCTGTCATTGTTACTTCGATTCTTCTGCTTTTTGATATTGATGGCAATCTTACGGTTTATAGATGCATTCATGCTGGTCACTGATTCTGGATCTTGTATGAACTGAAAGAGAAACTGTCTTTCTCTAGAACTGAGTTTTACTGCAGGTTGCCACTTCAGCTGAGAAAGGTAACCATATATGTCAATTTGGTTCCCCATTCGATACCTCAGTATATTCTCTATTGTCTACTTATTTTCTATGTCTTATGTAAAAACATCGTCTGCTGATCAGACTAGGAAGAAGGTAACGAATATCTTCCTTACTGGGAGGGTCAGTGCAACAATGGTTATTCCAATAGAGACAGCCAGAAGATACGGTCTAGTTGAAGGATCACATGTTGTCATCGAGGAAGCATCAGATGGAATTCTCATCAGAAAGCTTGACCTGCAAAGGGAGTCAGGTGATAGCAAAAATGCAAGACCCTGAGAAAATGGCAGTAATAATTGGAGACGCTGAGCTCGACAGCAGTAGATATGGGGCCCTCGAGGTTGAGAGCTCTGGTGGACACCAAACCAAGCAGCTGTCGGACTCTGCGACTCGCTTCGCTGCAGGAGACAATATCGTCGCCATTGCTGCCGCCGTTCAAACCAATAATCGTCAAATGAACTTTTTCTTTCGCAATGACCGTCAACACCGCTCTGTTTCTTTTCTAAGGCAAGTATTCTTCGCCGCCTCATACTGCGCTCACGATGATGGAGGCGACTTGGAGGTATCTGTCATGACCACGACGACTACTGCGACACTGACTTCTGCTATCCTAGAAAGTAGTATTCTCGATTTAATAAAGTTGCCTAGCTGTGCACTGAAACAACGGACTACAAAAGAAGCTTCCCGGCCTGTGGGGAGCGTCAAAGTCAGATAATACCGAGCTGGGGATAAGGGTGCTTATTTTACATTGGCGATATCTACTACGCGTACTGCTAGGAGAGCTAACAACAAAAGATCTCCTCCATCAACAGACGAAAAAAAACCATTTGCACCGGTTTTAGTGACTGAGCAGGGCGTACAGTCCCAGACCGTAGCAGGAAGCACTATATTTTTTGGATATGATAAAGCCAAGACTGCAAAAGAACACATGCATGATTTCTGCGATATAGCAGGGGCCAAGCTCAGGGAGCCAGAGCCAGGCAAAACTGCGCTCTCGTTGGTTACCGGTGTTATCAGCGGCCTAGCCATAATTCAAATAGGGAAAGGCAGGGGCAGCTTTGTCCCTAACCTAAACCTTGGGAGATACGGCGTTGGGCATACTGCCCTTGGCAATCTCTTGTCGAAGACAAAACGCATCATGGATCTCAAAACCGGCACAGACCATGCAATATTTGGAATAGTGCGGGATCAGTGGCCTGATGGATTGAATAGTTGTACATTGGTGCAGCCGGATTTGCAAGGCCATGGTCTAATAAGGCTGCTTGCAGATGACGCAGAGACTCCGATAGAGCCAACACAGGGCTATAGGTTCTACACACCATTGTATCATATCTCTGGGGCAGGTAATGGTTTCATCATACGAGATCAGAGCGCAAATATTGTGAAGTCAAGACCGCCTACAACTGTATATCCGCCATATCTCATAGGAATAATGACTCTGGATCGAGAATTACTAAGCGAGCTCCTACGCGCCTTTAATGCAGATTGGAGTAATGGGTCGGTCTTTGCGCGCAAAAATCCTGTAATGGCTCAGCCAAAAAATGGTACTGGTGGTAGTGGGGACGGAGGGCTTGAAAAATGGTTTTAGATCATACTGCGTATATTGTTCAGGACCTGTACAGCCGCGGATTCCACAAGCTGGTTCCACTGGCAAAAGACTCGCATACTCCAAATGTCGGTACCTGGCGGCATAATCGCAATTGCAGATGATCCGCAGTACCTGGAACCCCTCAAAGCTGTCTGAGCATTACCATAAGTTTCACAATATTGCAACCACATTTGGGCCGATGATGCTACCTGATGGCACCATTGGATATAATCACTGTCTCGACATAGACAGTGAAACTGTTAGGGGAATAATTGAGCCATATCTCCCTGAACTCAAGAGACTTACATATATTGTCAAAACCAAAAAGGGACTCCATATCCACTGGCTGGAACATACACAGCATGAACGTATTGGCAATGTTTCGGCTGGCCGCCATGTCAGAAGGTGCATGCCCGAGTACGAGTTTGAGATCAAGACCGATCATAGAGGCGGGACAGCTCACCTTCCGGGAGCGTTCCATAGAGACGATCTAAAACAAAAAATACCAAACCCCTTCCAGGTACAAACGACTCGAGGGCTGTGCTGACAAAGTAGGCCCAATTGACGATTTTATGGGCTCAGGACTCGGCTTTTACTACTGGTTATTGCAACCTCAGATATTTGGCCAACATATACGCGAGCCTACGGACAGCTCTACCACGGGTACTATTATTGCTTCGGCAGGAGCGAGGACAAAAAAGAAGCCAGTAGACAAAGAGATGAGGGGGTGGTCGCCAAAACTCGAACGGCAGCAACAGCAGGATCAAACCTCGTCGGACATCAAGCTATCTGAAGAAGAGGCCGAACAGCAACAACAACAAGACTCAGACGATGAGGAGATCCCACCTAGCCTCCATGAAGATCAAGAGGAGGAGCCAGCTCAAGTGGCATCTATGACCACTGCTATTACCACTACCACTGTATTTCAACCAGCGGACATCCATTTCAGCTGCGCCGACCGACTCTACACCCTAATAGATGAATGGTATGTAAAAGACCATAGAAATGACATAATGCTAACCGTCACTGGCACTATCCGCCGAAGCTGGTACTATATTTCGCTTGAAGATGCAGAGAAAATAATCAAGCATTTTTGCGACATTGCCCAAGACGAGGAGCCAGAGCTCAGACTTACGACTCTTAGGACAACGTCAACGAGGCACAGGATCTGAGTCAGGTCGCAGGGTTTGGCCACCTTGAAGATATCATAAAACAGCTGGAGCCGGACATGCTCGATGCAGTCATTAAGAAAAGAGTAGACGAGATTAAATTCGGATTCTATGGCGCACTTGCCGACTTCGCTGCAAACAACATTCTGTTAAACCATCCTAATTTACAGATCAATCATTCGGCACGGCGCTACATAGTAATATTTGATCACTCAGTTGAGGAGGTAGAATTTCCCGAGCGATTCAGTAGGACATTCAAGGAGATGATAATGACTAGCGAGCGAAAAACACTCCTGTTAAACGCTGCCCCTGTTCCACCAGTACAAGAGGTTTGGGATCCAATTTACCAGCAGACAAAATACAAAATTGTTTTCAGAAGCTTGGGCAATGGGCACAAGGTAGTTTTGTCCCATATGCCAAAAGCCATGACTATAGACGAGCTCGAGGAATGGCTCAGGCTCAACGCGAGTTATTATCATAAGCCCGGGCGTCTTGAAGAGGCCCTACATGCAATAATTGACGCGTATAATAAGGCTGGCGATGTCTCGCATAGAGTCGGAACAGACATTGAGGGTCTGGTTTATCTGCCGTCTGCCAAACAAAAATAATAACAAAAATAACGACAGTACCAACACCAAGCTTGTACTTCAATTATGCAATAGAGAGCGGCCTCACAAGCCAACAAGGGAGCAAGCTCGCGCGTGCATTGACTTGATAAAGAAGGTCAGGACTGAATTTTATGGTAGCAGAATTGACACAGATCGATTCTCTCATTTCCTCAAGATTGGCGTGGTCTCTGTTACTGATTTTGCTCGCAGACAGTCTGGTGCCGTTGAGAATTATGATGTCATACCAAGACAGGACTTGGCCGGTTGGACGTTTACAGGCAAGACATATGGTTATGCTGCAATTCCTCTGCGGATCTATGAGCTACCATTAACCAAGCTTGCAAATAATGCAGGCGATGGCAGCAGTCAAAAACACAATAGTTATGTCGTATCTTCAGGCTCAATTGACACAGTAGCTCGGTTTGCCGAGCAAACAAGGTGGACAACGTTTCCCGTGATCTTTGATGAAGCTGACAGGTACAGTAATTGGGAAGATGACAAAGAGGCCTACAAAATCGTTAACACACTGAAAAGCTCGGTTATGCTCACGAACCCCCGTGACACGCTAACTTCAGATTCGGAGGTGAACATCAAACCATCCGCTGCATTTGTCATACTCACGCATAACAGCGGTTTGATCTCTGAGGATGGGTTCAGTAGAAGGTCAGACGGCCATGAATTCACATATGCTGATATGAAGGATCAAGGGCAGAAAATAAGATTTAACCAGTTTTGGGACAACCAAGACAACAGACAGACATTTTCACATCTTGGTAGGTTCTGCCTCAATTACTACCTTGACAACCCCGGGGTTCTCAACAACACGCATAAGGAAATAGCAAAAATATTGTTGCAGTCCTTCTGGGTTGAGTTGGCTGGGTATTCCGCCGATGAATTTTATGCAGAGTGGGATTTGTGGCTTGGCCAGTATGTGGTAAGTGCAAGCAGCAAAGAGGCTCTGATCCAAGCTCGAAGTGAAAAAATAGTGTCCATGTTACGACACATGGTAAATGACGGCTGGGTGAGGAACAGGCAGCCGGTCGGCTATTTGGATTGCTAGAAATATCAAAGGCGTTTTACTTGGCAATTCACTTGACCAAGAGACTGGCAGGGAAAGAGAACAGATTGATAAAATAATCTCTGAGGCGACATTTGCAGAGAAGCTTGAGGCGTTAGTCAAGACCAACAACCTAACATACCTTGTATGGCATGAGACTACTGGGGCCATAACGATTGATTCAAGCATCGTAAGCGAGATCAAGCGGTATAATATCACCGGCGTCAATCACAAAGGTTTTGCAGATCTACTTGGGTTTGAACATACCCTAGTCCGTTTTTCAGATGGTGTTAAAAAAGTAGTCCATGGAACCATTGCAGAATTCGCAAACAAGCTTGCCCCGCATGGGGTTTTGGATGATGGAGTGCTTTAACTTGGATCTGGAGTTATTTCTGAATCAGATTCTAAGTGGTCATGTAACCGACGTACTCTGAGCGACAACTACCAGATGACAGCATAGATATGTGCTTTACGTCTCCGCCGTACTTTGGTCTTCGGACATACATGCAAAATGATCCATATGAGATCGGCCGTGAGATGTGGATGCGTGATTACATCAGAAACCTAGTTAATGTGTTTAGGGTGTTAAAGCCCAAGCTCAAGGACACAGGATCTGTATTTGTCGTTATAGGCGACACCTACAATGGCGATAAATCCGGTACCACAAACGGCAGAAGCGATCAATACAGTACTATTGGAGCTCAAAAGAAAGGACTATAGAGGCCAATATCAGGTTGTGTAAAGTCAAGCAACGCGAAGTACCAGAAAAATCGCTCGTTGGTATCCCCCAGCGGTTTAGAATTGCAATGACCGATGAGCTTGGCTTCTGCCCAGAGACGAGATCATATGGGACAAGCCAAACGCCATGCCCAATAGTGCGATGGATAGGTGGGGGTCAAGCCATGAATACATTCTCTTTTTCACCAAAAAGGAGAGCGGGTATTATTTTGAAACACCCTATGAGCCGTTTAGAACAGATGAACGTGAGCTTGAGCAGTTACTCAAACTAAGCAGTAACAGTGACAGTACTACTTCTTACTCGAGATTTGGTGGAAGCAAAAAACACAGAGGATATGGGAATCTCGTATACAGTGGCAAGAAATGGACCCCGCAGCTGGCTATAGGCGGCAGGATAGCTCGGGATGTATGGAGAATAAATACTCAAGGTAGAAGTGACGCCCATTTTGCAACATTCCCTGATGAGCTTCCAAGGCGAGCTATCCTGGCTGCATGTCCTGAGTACATTTGTACAAAGTGCGGGTTCATGCAGAAAAGACAATACAAGAAGGTCATTGTAGACACTACTGGGCCCCGGCTTAATACGGGAAATGGCAAGTCAGGCGGCCCCCCAGCAGCTGATCCTAACGCCAATCTGCATAACAATGGTGGTGATGATGGCCTATCCAAGCGCAGGCAGCAAGTATTGCGTGTACCAGCTGTAGGCGGGTATCATAATAGCCCACGGTATAACGGACATGCTACCAAGGACTATGGCTCTGCATCAGCACAGAACCCAAGTGGCGCCAAGTGGTCAATCCTAAAGTCAATGTTTGTGCAAAAAGTAGAAGATGGCCTGACCAGGTGCAACTGTCAAGATACAATCTGGTGGCCGGGGGTTATATTGGACCCATTCTGTGGCAGGGGGACTACGTGCATTGTGGCTCGCAAGCCTGGCCGTGACTTTGTTGTAATAGACCTGAACCCTGACTTTTGCAAGCTTGCAAGAGACCACTTGGCTCCATTGATGGCACAGGAGACATTAACGGGGATTATGAAATGACACAACAATATTGGGATTTTCTTTGATTGCTCCCAAGGAAGAGCTTCCACGAGCGGAGCTGGATTCTTTCTTGTATAACCGAAGCTGCTTATCCATCATATATGTAATGACAAAACAGAGGAGGTGAGATAGGATAAAAATGAGCAGATTATCACAGGAAATCAAAAACTGCAGAAGGAATACTCTAGTGAGTTCCTAAAGTTCAAAGATGGCCAGACGATAGTAGTCAAGCTCGACCTAAACCAAGAAGATGGCACCGTCAAGGGAGATATTTTCGAACGTAGGTTCAAAGACAAGGTATCTAAGGCAGTAAAATTCCCAGTGACAGATGTTAACACCGGCGAACGAAGGTGCCGGCACTGGCCTTAACATGGGCGGGTAACCTAATTGACATAGTCGAGCGGAAGAAGCAAAACGTGGTCGAGATCACAAGACACGGAGAGGGCAATAACACGAGTTACAATTTTCAGATAGTAGGGCAGCGCTTAGAAATCTGCTGGTACCCTACCATTTTTTTCTTTCTTTCTTTCTTTCTTTGCCTTTGTAACTTTGTAACTTCGTTATAACGAGCATTCAGACTTTTTGTTACCTCTAATACAAGTGATCACAAAGAATAAGCCGTGTATACGCGTATACGATATATTGAAGTTACAAAGTTACAAAATCGTGATTATTCTTATTATATTATTATTATTTATTTAATAGATGTAGATAGAGATATGGATATAGACATAATATGTCGAACGCTACACCTTGTAACTTTTGTAACCTTTGTAACTTTTTACGAAAGTTACAAATTTGACAAACCGAGCACGATTTTTCGGTTTTAGTATATAAGGCAAGATATTATAGGAACATTATAAAATTTACATTTGGTTCTTTACATACCACAGGACTTGAGAGCTTTTGAGGCATGGTAAGGCGGAAGCATTATTTTCAATGGATTAGGCGAAACCATGGCTATCAAGATATGGAGAATAAAGATCAATCGATGATAAAGCATTTTTAATCTAGCCTCTTTTAATTACCTCTGAAAGTGGCAAATTCGTCAATACCCCCAGGGGATAAAAGAGGACCTTACAAAAAACTACGCAGGGCACAAGCTCATCAGAAGATAAGAGAAATGTTGGTTGCCAACTATACGACTACGAGTAATAGGCAGCATTTAAGACATTCCACAGCGCACAGTCTACCGCTATCTAGATACTGCATTTATCCCTGAGACCCAAGTGATGCTAAATGAGCAAGCCTCTGGTTTAGAATTGGGTCAATCTATCGCTGTTTTAAGAGACCAATTCAAAATACGCTCTAGAAAGATGGATGCAATACTAGATGATGTATCGGCACCTGCTAAAGATAGAGTAGCCGCTTGCAAACACGGCAGCTCAATTGGACCTGGCAGTTCTTAAATTAAATCAAGAGACGCCTAACTTGCTGGCTAGATATGGACACAAGGCGTTAGTTGACGCAGTTGAAGCAATTTTGAAAAACCCGCTTGGTTATACTGTTGCTACTACTACTACTACCGATTAAATCACACAACAATAGTAGAGGAGTAACCAATAAACGACTGCGATAACTTAGAAGGAACTTGCCTTCTGCGTTCTTCAATTTTTAATTTATTATTGTTATTACTCTGCACTCTCTGACTCCATCTATGCAGTATATGTGCTTCGTAAAAGAGAGCTTTATGCTTTTTCATCGATCATCTCAGACGAAGTAGTTCTAATCTTTTGTACACAAGTCATCAGGTGCATTTCGTATTTTCCTCTAAATGTACCATGACAAACGGAAATGATTGACAAATAATAATTCTTTAAGTAATAGCCTCTCTTTTCTTTTTCAATTATTTTTGCTGTTTCTAACAGGTCCTCCCTTTTCATCCGACAGGAGTATCTTTGTCTCACTTCTATGTCCATCAATAACTTCAAACCATCTGACATGATTGCCTGTCTATCTTTATCTTTAGGTATTACTTATGAAAAAGCAATTTATCTTTTCTTGCGGAACTTATAGCACCCAGACAACCTCAAATATCGTGGCTTCCATTAATTCTGTAAAATATTTAAGATGAAATGCAACGTGTTTTCTACTCACCAGGTAATTTTGTGCGCTTTTACCTTTATATGGCCTTTATTCGAGATTTTGGCAATTTACTCCTAGATTTGCACAGGCTTGATAAATTTGAGGACATCGTTGAAATCTCAGTTGATAGTAGAAATGGTCACTACAGGTCCTCAAACAATAGTGAACGTGAGCCTCACTTTCTCGTTTATCGGTAGACCACCTACGGACCATCGGTCCAAGTCCGGTCCGGCGTCACCTGCGAGCTGGAATAAAACAACCCAGTGCCCCTGTTCGATACCGTGTGAGCAACAGGCGGAACTAGAAATGCATGTGTTCCGTCATCGTTTGGAAAAGCGGTCAGAGAGTTTACCGGAATTGTTGACTGCCCAATCGGCATTGCCGCGCACTCATGAATAATCGTACCAGCAGGATTGACTAACTGAAAAATCGCACCGGTGGTAGGTGGAGTCATGACAACACCGCCAGCTGAGACCAGCGCGTCGTCTGAGACGGGAGAGGAGGCGCGTCCTGGGACCAGTCGGATTCGCTGACCCTCCCGTAGGCTCACATGGGGCAGCGATACATACAACTGACTCGCTTCTGGAACCCGTGCATGAATCCACCGTATTGTGTAACCTTTTAGGTCAACGGCCTCCATGGCCATCACTACAATCTCATGGTCCAGTGGCGCAGTGGGAGTTGGAAGCCGGCTTTCGCTTATGCGGAGGGGTCCAAAGGGCGGCACAGGCACGAATGCGCGGGTGACGTTGCAGGATAGGATGCCCACTCCGATACCTTTAACCTGCACTGTTTTCAACATAGAGCCCGATGTCGCTTCAAGCACTACAGTGACTGGCGCTGAAGAAGGCCCCACCACCAAAGCACCGCCAGGTCGAGGCGGGTCAGTTGAGATCGTTGCCTGTCCATTTGGATTGACTCGGAGCACAAGCCCAATATTGACCGCCTGGTCGAGTACGAGAGTGACATCCAGTGGTTCGGCGCGACTCGAGCTCTGACCTCGCCATTCAGCACCCGAAGCTCAACCCCTGCTGTCCATCGAATTCCCCCGACTCCACTTCGAATCCCATATCGGGCCGGCCGAAGTCTGGCCCAACGGTTGTCGTTACCTTTTTCAATGGAATATTACTACTATCAGAAGCTCGCGACGACGCTTACCCGATCCCAGGCGATTGGCTCTGGGCTCTCCAGCAGGAGCACATCAGTGCCAGATCCCTGATTTGCTGCCACTGCTCGAACGACTGACAGCCGGACTGCAGAGGGGAGCTCCATTGGTTTCTGTAGGGCAAAACAGGCCCGCCAGAGCTCATCAAACGCAGAAGTCGTCTGAGTTTTGAAATCGATACGGAGCTTGGCAAGCGCGGCGATGGCCGCTTCGCGGCATCGAGGTCGGCGACTGTGGCTTTGGGACCGCTCGCCAGGGTTTTCAAAGCGCGGGCAGAGCTGATAGCCGTTGCTAGATCGTCAATCTGAAGGCTTGCTAGAACGCCCGCTTGAACCCGAGGCGGCACAGCCGAGACGATGCCTGCAGGATCCGCTGTTAATCGTCGGCAGCGTCCATCGAAAGTAGCAAGGTGGTGACGGAAATTAATATAACGAGATGTAGCGAACTCGAATCGATGGAGCACATTAGAGGGAGCACTTGGGCTTCGAAGCTCACTTGCATGCAGCAGGCAGCTGGTTCAAGTGGCTCACCAGCTCCGGCCGTGACCTGCTCAGGTTTTACTATCTTATCAAGATCTATGGAAGCACAGCTACTTCCGCTACCGTCCCCAATTAGTGTTCTGATGTATTGGGTGCTCCATGAATCGAGCTCCGCATCAGCGCCACTCCACACGTGCTGCACTACCGATCGGATCGCAATGCCGCTTGCATTCACTACTGAAACCCTCAGTTCATGTCCTGCGTCGAGGTACATCCTCGTTACATAGGTCTCATTGAATCTAACAGCTGTGTCGTAGCTGCGATACCACAGTGCCAGCGCCCGCTGCTGGCATAGTCCGCTCCACATAGTACGAAGCTGAGTGAGAGGACCGCCATATGGATACTTGGCGGCTGGATCATCGACTCCACTCGGCGGCGTAACAGTTGGGAATCCAGGAGGCTGACCTACGGTGAAGGCCGCCGTGGTGGTTGTTTCCAGGCGGCGGCAGTTCTTCAGGCTCCTTCTCCGTCACCACTGCGATTGTGTGCACCGCATTCGGTACTCGCCTGGAGTGAGGACCCGATCGGTCCGATAGAGGGATTCTATGCTCCGCTGAACGCCTTGATTCCATTTCCACTGCTCGTATCGTGCCCAGCCTAGATCGCCTGCGTCTATGCAGACCTCACGTACACGAGCCTGAGAGAGACCTATCACTAATACACGGTCGATCCATCCAATGTGCGATGGGGCTGCGGGATCCGCGTAAAGGGCCACTACAGAACCTGCTCCACCG
This sequence comes from uncultured Nitrososphaeraceae archaeon, assembly GCA_963786915.1. Classification (GTDB taxonomy): domain Archaea; phylum Thermoproteota; class Nitrososphaeria; order Nitrososphaerales; family Nitrososphaeraceae; genus Nitrososphaera. The sequence continues at coordinate 773,043 of CAWBAU010000001.1, read as the reverse complement.
CTACCTCTGTGGACTTCGAGACCTCCTGCAAGTGCCAGCACATCGGCGCTTCCCTCTAGGGTGACCCGGACTCGGGTCACGGGCCGGGGAAAGACAATCACCACAGTGGCGAGCTGAACCATTTCACCGTTTGACCAGACCCTGCTCCTCCCTGTATTGACGATTTCAAACCGTGACAGGTTGCCCGGATCAAGCCTAGGTTCAACAGGTGTAATTGCTGTCATCGGCGTTATTCCTGGAGTAAAGCCGCCGAGTCCGGGCGTTTGGGGCAGCCCCAGAACCAGCTGCCACGACGCCAATTGCAGGTATATCGATGATAACCGGCTCGACTAGACCTAGAATTGGTAGTAGGGTCATCGGCTCGCCTCTGTCCTCCGGGAAGGGCGCCCTGAAATTTACTCGCAATGGCTGAGTGTTGGTCGAGGCCCGGCGTCGTATTGACCCACGTATGTTAGTGTGGGCGTGTGGAGAGCGGGGATCTTCAATCATTGTGCCAGGTTGCGTCTGGGTCGGAGCCTCGACTTTGAGGAAGTCTCCATCGACGGTCATCGTCCCATCACTTACTAGGGTCAATCCGGCATACTCGGCTTCTCCGATGGATCCTTGAGGAAATGCCTGGCTTTCGAAGTGGGCACAAGTCCAGCCAGGCAGAAAGCAGATCTCGTAAATGACTGCGAGCGAGCCCCACACTTCTATCTGGTCAATGCCTCCACTGAATTGGTAGCGTCTAGGTTTCCTGTCTAGGGGCACTCGGGCAGTCACAACCCCTTCGCGACTGGAAGTGACAGAGCCGGCCTCTTGAGCATCACCATTGACCCATACCGCATCCGCAGGGGGATCGAACGTGAATGTGACTACACCCTGTCCGCGGCCAGTTGCTAATCACCTAACTGAAGTCGTTGTGCAGAACCACCGCCACTGCCGCCGACAGGGACAACAACGACAAGCCCACTTGCGACAGCAGGAACGCCTGCAGTCGAGAAGGCTCCAGCCAGCTGGCCGGGCTTGACGTCTTCGAATTGAGTGCAAACGGGCTTCTCTACAGCCTCGGGACCGCATGCGTATCCAGGCTTGAATGGATCCAGCCCCAGAACCGAATTCAGCTCGTTATGGCGGTAAAAGGCAAAGGGCGTCCGGGCCCATACCTGAAGGGCGCGTTGAAGAATCGGGACCGGTGACTGGATCGCCTGTCGGCGCCCACTGTCCTTCAAGGGCAGGAGATTCTGGACCAACTAACGTTGCTGCTCTCCCAAGGTCGGCAAGATGTTCCCAACTCGTATGCGTACAGTAATGGATGTCGCCTCAAGGATTAGCCAATTTGCAGAGCCAATCAGCAGACTGCCGCCCGGAATCTGGAGGGGTTGGCGATTGGGCTTAGGATCGTTACTACAACTTGGCCGGAACTTATATCCCCGATGGTGCTGACTTGAACGCTAACGGTAGGACGAGGAGCCGTCAAGCGGTACGACATCATACCTTGCGGCGGACTATTACTATTACTGCTCGAAATCGTCGCCGAGTCTCCGCTCCCTGTGGCGATGATAAATGGTGGCTCGGTCGGTTTCTGGCCCGGCTGGAAAAAAGAGATTTCAGAACCCGAGATGTCCGGCAGCCTATCTTTGGCGGTTGTGGAGCTCAGACCGGGGAATTTCACTACACTTCCATTTACTGCTACCTCACCCGCTCGCTCCGACCACCGCAGTCCGGAGCTATCTCGTGCGAGGAGCACTACATGGCTGAGCCGGTAAGAAACCTTACGAAGTCCAAGATCCTCCGGGGCAGATCGTCTCGCCCAGGGGCGCCGAATCGGGCCAAATCCTGAACAGGACGAGTGAAAAGGACGAGAGGGCGTACATCCGCGGAGACGATCGCTCCGTCAAGCGGACCAGCTTCGTCAGCTTTATGATGGTCTGCGCTAAGGGAAACATATTCACTCACTGGCTTTGGGAGCGGAATATTTTTGTCGCCGAATTCAAGTGGCAGACTTGGTGTGAAACTCCCATTTGAAGAGGAGTAAGTCAATCTTCATCCCGACTTCGATATCGACTGAAAGATACCAAGGCGTGGGCGCTTTAGCCACTGCCTCCGCACGGAGATCGGCGACGCAAGAGAGGCCTAAGGCCGATACACCGGCCGAGCCTTTGAGCGTAAGCCAACCGGTGAACTGTTGTGGGTCTTGGCTGATTGCGGCCTTCGCCTGCAATGGATGCGTTGAGCCATGCCTTAGCAATTGTGAAATCAAACTCGAGGTCGATCCCAAGTGAGCCGCCAATTTCGAACTCCCCTTTCCGATCTGGCAGCGCCGACCAAGTGCCATGCCGGTTTATGATCAGCCAAGCGTCGCCTTGCAGTAGGTTGAAGAGCGTTGCATGGATGCGCCGCTCGGCTGGCGTCTTTTCGCCGAGGTATATGTGCCAGAGATCAGGAGGAGGCTTGGGAGCCCAGGTGAATGCCACGTTCACGCCGCCTGCGATCTCAACAAGTGAAGGAATCTTGAACGCCAAAGGTTTGCTTGGAACAACTTGGCAGGGACGTCGAGCACTAGGAGAGCCTCAAAGTTGCCCTCCATTGAAGGATCCTTCTGATCGGGCTTCTTGCTAAGGAATTGGCCTTTACCTTGAAGGAGCAACCGAGGACCGGGGAGGACAAGGACTAACAATGCCTTGGCGGAAAATGAGAATCCAATATCGGGCAAGCTGCCCTACAGTCGTGCCAAGGCCGATCGCAAAGCCATCGCGCTGGATGCTCCACTTACTAGAATCTGTGACACCAACAGGCGGACGGCGATAGTATCCATAGTACCAGTCCTCGCCCTCGGACCGACTAGGCCCAAGGTTGGTCGCGGACTAGGCCGGCAAAACCATATACTGCCACGCCGGTCGAGAAGAGCGCAATGCCTCCTGGAAGCCTCTGTGTCGAGGAAGAGAAAGAAATAGTCAGTGCCGTCAGCCGTGCGGCCGATCATCATGCTTGCATCAACTGTGAGCTTCAAAGTGTCGAGCTTCAGTTTCATGCTCCCGCGAAAGCCTGTGGATTCCTTGTTTGAGAAGAAAGCGACCTTACCTGCGATGCTGAAGGTCCCCGGTACGCTCAGTTTTACACCGATGCCTTCGAGCGAGAAATTAATGTCGCCTGTTTTGCGGTTCCAGACGACTCGCAGACCTTCTACTGACGCACCTATTGGAAGACCATCAGCAAGTTTGATTCCGCCGTTTAGGCCAATCCAGAGGTGGTCGTCGTCCTCAGCTCCGAAACCAATCTTGGTGATTTGGAACGGGAAGCCATTGAGCGACGAGCTTTTGGCGGTTTCAACGTCAAGCCACCCGCCTTCCACAAATACATGGCCATCTGTGTTGATGCGGAGGCCCTTGAAGACTACTTTAGGGAGGTCAAATGCCTGGACCTTGAGCTTAGCCTGTCCCGAGATCGCGAGTGAAGCAAGTCCGCTATCGCCACCACCACCATGAAATTCGACCTGGCTAATGTCAAGAGTGAAAGCATCTGTTTCAGCCGTTAGAATGTAGCCTGAGGGACCTGCTGCGGCAGCATACTCTGGCTCAGCCAATTGAAATGTTGGTGTCCCGCGATCGCAGTCAGAGAGCCATTTCCATCGAACCCAAGTGACAGGCCAATGATTCGTTCGAGATATGGCATGAAGATATTGCCCTCGATTTCGCACGAGGTGAGTGCATTTTGCTTGAAGACAAGCTCGATCTTGGTAATCGCTCCTTGGAAGCCGAATGGCTCGCCCGCCGCAGCACCGCTGAAGCCGCCAGTGCTGCTCCACGTTAGAGTCGAATCAATCCAAGCGATCCAGCCGCTGAAGCCGCCAGTGCCGAGGTAGACGTCATTCATGGTGATCCTGCCAGGCTTAATCGGCATGTTGCTGAGCTCGATCGTAGCGCCTTCGATGTGCAGGCCACTGAATCCGGGTGTGACTGTCGATGGCAAGCTCGAGGATGCGGGGGAGAGCCAGCGAACGTTTGTTGCGCTAAGGATCACGCCAGTTGAGCCAATTATGCAGCGCGGAAGTGTTAGCCCGCTAGGGATATCGAGTGTGAAGTTGCCGTCGATATCTATGCCTATGCGTACCCTTCCTAACTCGATATCAAGGGTCTTCTTTCCCGTGTCGGGCTGATCTGTTCCCGCCTTCAGTGGCTTAAGCACCGTTCCATCGACACGTAATGTAAGTGGCAGTTCTATGTCGAAGTGCGGCTTCGGTTGGAAGTGAGCGCGGATATCGGCGTTTACAGCGCCGAGCTGCGAGCCAAGCGCAAGCTCGAGCCAAGGGATACCCGGATATCTGAAGCTTATTGCCTCATTGACTAAGACGCCGACGACGCCCTCGCCGGTTGTTGTATCAAGCCACGGTCCGGTGATCCAGATGTGCTTGAGGACTGAGTCGTCTAGAATGTCACCTAAGGGAAACTTGCGGATATTCGCTACTTCATTCAGCGGGAAGTAGACGCGTGGATCGCTCATGGTGGCGGTTGATCTCCACAAGCGCTGAGTTAGGATGTGCGAAGGTTATACCGCTCCCCAGGTGTGGCGGAAGAATCCAAGACTCTTTCTCAGGTCGTGCAGCTCAGCTTCAACTAATGGACTTGACGAGACGCGAAGATGATCACGCCAAAGGCGGGAGCGCAGGTCAGCGACGAGCGGACCGGGATCGGTGATTGCAACGTTTATCTCAGTGTCCCCTCCAGTTAATGACCGGTCCCAAAAATTACCGGACCCGATTGAGGCAAATTCGTCGTCGACCAAGACTACCTTCGAATGCAAAACGGTGTTGGAAACCATATAGAGCGCGAAGTTTTCGCGCTGCGCGGATGTCAGCGGGTCCAATATCTCGTCCAAAATTTCCTTCGACATGGTGGTTGGTGCAACAGTGTTGTCAGCTGGGTCAGACCGGCCGGGGCATACAAAAATCACCTTGACGCCCCTTGCGCAGGCAGAAGAGATCTTCGGATAGAGGACCGTGTGCGGAACAGGAACAATTGTGATCGATACCAGCGGCAACGGCAAGGTCAAGGTGTGACTATTCAGCCCTTGATCCTCGACGTAAATGTAGTTTGTTGCGGCATCGACTACGCGTTGTAGGACACGGTTGAGCTCCTGGACGCCACCTGCCGGCAGGGTCGCCCACGGCAGGTGATTTTCTTCATCCCAGAGAGCAAGCGAACGGACTTTGCCATAGTTGCGAACGACTCGCACTCCAGACCCTGAAACGACCAGATTTGGTCGGCCGGCTGAAGGCTTGGTTGGCTCGATCTTTGGATTGAACTCCTGGACGTTGCCGTCGATATCTCTGAAGTGCCTCTCTGGTGGTAGCGTCGAGGTCTCCTCCCAACGGGTGCGGAAATTCCCGAGCACGGCCGCAGCCTGCACCTCCTCGCGCTCTACTCCGACGTCATGCCATCCGATGCCCCCCGCGGGGTAAGGCACGGGCAAGAGGGTGTGAAGTTCATTGTCCATACGGGTTTGGTCATAGTCTATGCCACCTAGAAAGGCGCGCAGTTCGTTCGTTGACTTGCTATAGATGATTGTGGACTTATCGTGACGAGTGGCCGAAAACTCGCTGCTGCCCCAATCCATCAAAACACGGCCTTCTAGAGCGACCACGCGAGCGGGAGGGACGGGCTCGGAGCGAAGCAATAGGGTCGGCCTCGGCATTAGTCTTAACGGTGTCTCTAAACCCGGTTGTCAGCGGAAAGTTCTCCAATCCATAACCAGCCCAAAACTTGAGGTCGGAAGCCGTACCCTCAGCCCCCAAGAAAAAGCGGCCAGTCCAAACGATCACCCGAACGTCGGCGCCCAATCCAGCCTTTTCTAACAGTAGTACGCCGAGTTTCTTTCGACCCGGCATCCCGACGAGCGGCATTAATGGGTTAAGGAAATAAGAGGTGATGTAGATCTGGTCGCCGGCGCCCGAAGTGCATTGGTCGAGTGCGTCGGCAATGGCGCGGAAGAATACTTCGCCGTCCACATGAGGAATAACCTCTGTGTCCCTCAAGTGGGGCACGCCCGCGTTAGTTCCCGCCTGGGAAGTACTTATCTTCGAGGTCCTCGAGGGTCGGCGGAGCGGGCATCTAAAGCGCCTCCAAGATAGTGATCGGCAGGACGGAGGCCACCTGGTCGAGATGGTCTCGGACGCGCAGCCGATACTTCCAGCCGGCGTTAATGTCAGGCGGAGTGTGTCATCAGACATAGACTGCACGCGGGAGCCATCCCGAGAGGATGACCAGTATCCACCGGCGATGGAGCTCCGTTCAATGAGAAAGGCCAGCCGCGGATCTGGTGTACGCGTCGGATCCGAGGAGTCCGCCCATGTCCAGGTAAGATGCACAGTAGAGCCAACGCGCACGCACCAAGCCAGACCGGTGCGTCTGGCGGCGGACGGAGCGAGCGGCCGGCGTAGCATTCGTGAAGGCAAGCTTCTGTTACCGGCCTCGTCAACGGCGATAATCCAAAAGCACCACTCACCTGGCGGATGTTGTATGGAATACTCAATCACTACTCCACCCTGATGAGATACGGGGGTGTGAATCGCGACCGGCGTCATGCTTCCGAGCTCTGCCTCGGCCTCCCGGGTGCTTCGCTGCAAATACTTCATAGTGATCTGTATCAGTGTCGGGGCTGGCAAGCCATTGGAGCTTTACGCGACCGTTGTCCGCGAGCGCAAGATGTGTCAGAGGAGGTGAGGGAGGTACAACATCGGGACAACAAATCGGCGGGGTTGGCTCTGACGGCGCGCTTTCGATTCCTGCATAGGTCCTACTTGTTACACGGTAGAACCAATGTCCCCGCGAGTGGCCGTCTAGGATATCTTCGAAGTTATTCGTCTCAATCGGCTCAGTGGTGAGCGCGATATAGCCTGGCCAGGCATAGGGCTGACGGCGCAGCAGCATCTGAGTGTCAATTGTCATTGCTTTGTACGCCTCGTCCACTGCAGCTGCGCGCATTGGGGGATCGGCTATCGTTGTCGCCGCATCGAGTGCGGCAGTTCCTCTAGCACTCGCGTTCGCCTGACGACATCAGCATACACACCAGTTGGCCACATCGCTGGATCGGGAAAGCTGTGCGCGCGTCCACCATCCCCGCCTTCATGCTCGAGCTGATCCAATCGATTGATCTCATCGCCTAGCGCTCTATAAACAATGAAGCGACGATCAGATTGGGCTGTCCACGCCATCTGGAATTTGGACTTTCCATACCAATCGGCCCGGGTTGGAAGGCAGCCACACAGCGGTCTGAAGGATCGAAAGGAATCGTGTCAAGATCAGGAGGAGTTGGCATGCTAACGTCTACGGCGGTGACTGTCAGCGGCGTGCTTGGGACAGAGGCGATGCCACTTCTTTGGATTGACCGGACAGCGCAAACGGCAACTTGCGCGTGTGCGACTGGAGTTGTTTTGTTGGCCATTGGGCCAAAACCTGTATCAGTGAATTGCCCGCAGACCATACTGGGTACCAAGTCGCAATGTTGCCCGAGGCGGGCGCTGTGACACCATCATGATAGCAGAGAAACACACCGCCATCATCGTTGCTCAAAACCTGGAGCCTTCGCTCCGTAGTTCCCTCGCCTATGATCAGCACGCCTGACCTTGCCCGAAGACCTCCCACGAGAGTCAGCTGCGGCAGGTCGGTAGTTAACTCAACCAGCTTCCCTGTCGTTGCAACCAGTGATGCCTCTGCCCCCACGGTAGGTGATGCACCAGCTGCATGCTCGATGACTACCGTTAGGTTGGGACCATCACCGTTTGCCACGATCGCATAGGACGATGCCCCAATGACAAGCGCGCCACCGGTGAGCGCTCCGCTGGCGTCATCAAGTTCGAGGTCCGTACGGCATACAGAACGAACCGGATCTGTCGGCTTAGCGGATAGCGACGGCGGAAGTTGCTGGATGCCAGTAATTGTGATTGCGAGCGTAGGGTCTACTAATGGATTTGCAGTGATTATACCGTTTGCGCGAATGGGCATCGGTCCAAAGCTTGCTACTGGCTGCGGCCATGGATCGGCATATTCAAGCGGGTCATCTGGAGCTGCACCTGCAGGCAATGACGGTCGGCGAACCATTAGTCGGAATCCGTCTACGTCGTCTCGAAGATCGGCCTGATCCGGTCCAAAGACCCATGATACCACGAGGCCATTGTTGGCTATGCTGTTCTGAAGCCAGCGTCGAGCCTCGACAGAGCGTCCGACTACTGCAATCGTTGTGGCTGGTAAGTTACGCTGCACCCACTCAGCCTGAATGAGCACCGGAGCCGGAGGCGGAGCTGTATCAACGACGGGCGCAATCGCCCACGGACTCGGTTGGCTGACGCGCCCAAAAAGGTCTATACCTCGAACCCACCGACCCCACCAGCCGGGCAGTAAGCCCTGCACTATCGTTGCGATCAGAGTGGAGCACGCGTCCTGGAGGCGGCAGTGCCTCCGCAAGCAAAGATGATATGAAGATAGGCGAGCCCTGGTACAGCAAGTCGGCGCGTGTCGCGACTGCAGGTATAGGAGTCGTCGCCGTAGGATCGGGATCAAGGTATCGGTGCCCGATCTGATAACTTACAGGATTGCCCTCTGTGGTGAATCCATATGCATTGATGGCGACAGGCCAGTCGAGATTTGCCGTGATGATAGCGGATGGAGATTTGGCCGGGGCCACTGTAGCTTGTAGCGATGTTGGCCCAGGTGGCGGCCCCGGTTCGACGGCTACGATCCCAGGCAGGAGGCCGATCCGTTCAATGATCGGTGTCCATACTATTTTGGTTATGGTCGGTATCGGATTTGGCCTCTGCCATGTCAGATGCAGCTCGCTAACCTTGTTAAGCCGTAGCGTCATCAACCCTGGCAGAAGAGTTCCGGATTCAGTGCCACCATATCCATTTTCAGAGACCCAGTCGACTGGAGAAGGTCCGTCTAATGTAATAGAGAAATCAATGACGGGTTGAGAAAACAGGTGCACGATCTCAGGAGTCCCTAGCGTCGATCCATCAAGGTCTAGGTATATTTTGATTCCATATTCCCGCTCGAGTTCTTGAGGATCAATGGGGAGCCCTGTTGAGAGGTCAACTGCGACTGTCTTGCCGAGCCAACCTCCGACAACTTTGTAGACATACTCACGACCGTCAAGACTTCCACTGAGCGCGTCGTCATATGCAAGTCCAAGGATTCGTGCACCATGAGGATCAAGCGACGAAAACTCGACAAGCGCACGCTCATCAGCATTAAATCGCACATTAGGCGGAGCGATAGCTGGAGGGATCGGAGCCGGCGGAGAGCCGACCGCCAGCCTCCGTAAGGCGGGGAGCATCGCTCCAAACGGCCTTGCAAATCGATTCGTCCATTCGGCCGAGACATCGGGAGGCAAACGGCTCCTTGCTTCGTCTTCTTCAGAGCCAGCAGGTTGCGGTGCACAGGGATATGCGGGATCAATTACCGGCAAGCGAGCGATGGGCGATATGGGTCCACGAACCATAAACGTCACCAAGCAGGTGATAACCTAGGAAATATACAGTTCCGTCACCACTCAATTCCAATTCCTCGATCCCTCTAGTGCGCCACGTGAGCATTGCACCAGGAGTTGTGAGCTGCTCTTGGCGGATTGCATTACCTGCAGTACGACCGGTTACTGTCACGTTGCTCGTTCCGGAACCGGCCCGGACTGTAACTAGCCAGGCTGGAATGGTGAATTTCACAGTCACTGGGTCCGCAGGAGTGATTACCAAGAGCCACCGGCCCAACTGCGAGCTTTGCTCAAAGTGTAGCCCGGATGAACAGGATAATGTAACAATATCGGCGTAGTTCCAGATGGGCTTACCTTGTATCTGGGAGACGTTAAGATCGTCGAAGGGAAGCGCAGGTATGTCAGGAACTTGACCGCGGAAGATATCGAATCCGAGCTGTGGATAACCCAAGTCGGAACGTGCAAACCAGCGCAACAGAATACCCGTGGGTGTAGGATGGCCATCCCACTGTGATACTGCTCCACTTGATGCAATGCCAAAAACGACTAGGTCGGACGACACCGACGACAAATACGTTATTTCCGCCAGCTTGACCAAAAAATGTGAAAGTGGATAGATCCACCAAATAATATGCTCAAGAATATTGTATTCTCAAGCTATTATAAAATCTAGTTGGCCCTTTGTTATTATATTTTTTTACATATAGGCATTCCCGAGTTATATAATTGCTCTAGAGCCAATAACCGATACTCGCATGCGTTGTTCCACTAGGTCATTAGTCCATCTAGCTGGAGTCCTGGTAATGGTGTCAGTGACATAAACTGCGGAGTCTCGATTTCAATGGAAACAGGTCAAAAGGAAATAAGTTCTTTCTTGACTTTACCTGTGAGATTTGGGTTCGAATGAATTTTATCCAAATCCCTCCGGGCCCGCTAAAAATAAAAAACGTCCAAAAAATGGACCCAATGCAAATGCACCCTGAATTTAGAATACAAAATATATCACACGTTACTGCTTGAAAATGAAAACAGTCACCAAAGAATCAGAGAGACTTACTAATTCCTCTGCAAGTGAATATCGACCCCGCGCTCTCAATCCATGTATACTTGCCACCCGCGGACCATTGTTGGTTTTTAATTATTTGTTAATGGACTGACTAAGTGTTCTAAACCGCTTAGAGATAGGTCTTAGGAATCTCCATTGAGTATCATACAGTTCCAGCATGTCAAAGGGTTCTCACTTAATCCAGCGAACTTTACATTATTACCACATATGCTACAGCGATTTATTTGTCGCTATTTCTTGATTGTCAAGAATATCTTAATATTTGACGCTGTAGCCATTCTAACCCATCAAGCTCTGCAAATAACCTCTCAGATTCATGCACATCTTTGCTATTCTTCAATTGAGCCTTCTTTTGCTTGATTAGAGGTTCAACATATTCCAAGTCGTTAGCAGCAGACCTGATAGCGTCTATCTGTATCTGGTAGGTGCTGTTTAATTCTGGCCTATTATTAGGATTCATTAACTCTTTTAGGAGGGAAATTTTTTCGCCTATAACTTGTTGTAGGGTTATGATAACCATATGGAGAACGAAGTCAACCCACGGATGGCTGATTATTAAGCCAGCTAGCACCGTAGGGGGAGGGGTACAGGTCAAAGACTTTGTCTCAAGTTTAAAATTGGTTCTGTTGTATTTGGAGGTATCACATTTGGATATTGAATTTTGGGTGCTAGTAGTAGTTGATGTCACCACCACCCACACACATACAGGTTTCATCGCCCCATACTCGAAAAATTGACTGAATGAGAGGAGGCGGGTTTAACCCAATTTCTTCCAGCCGTTGTCATCTCAATGTTGTCGTCTTTGTCCTACCTGCCACTCTTTTTCTTCTCAGTTATCGCATCTCCGCTGGTCAAAGATAAGGGTTTGGAATTAACAAAAGTCAGCATTACCTGCTATCAAATAAAAAGTTTGTAGAATATATGAATTAATAATTAGTGATAAAACTTTTGTTAACACCAAATAACACCATATACTCTCTTCTTATTTATTCGGGTAAACGAGAAGCTGACAAGAATTGCTCGATAGCCGTTTCGGTCACTTTTTCCTCTAACATCTTTCTCAGCTCTTTCTTATTCTTTACTGCAGGTGGTACACTCTCGGGGTTACTATTATTATTGCGGAAGTGCATGGACAACTTTTCATCATCAATAATGGTGGCATCATTGAACTCAGCATCTTTACATTGTGGATAAGGCTCTGCCCCAGCTACAGCTACAAATTTGGCTCCTATTATTATTGAGTCCTGCAAGCTTAGCATTTGAAAGGTTAGCATTTGTAAGGTTAGCATTTGAAAGATTAGCATATGAGAGGTCACAACGTGATAGGACACAATTTGAGAGGTTAGCATTTGAAAGATTAGCATATGAGAGGTCAGCTTTTGTAAGGTCAGCATCTGAAAGGTTAGCACCTGAAAGTTCAGCTTTTGTAAGGTTAGCACCTGAAAGGTCAGCACCTGAAAGGTCAGCTTTTGTAATGTCAGCATTTGTAATGTCAGCATTTGTAATGTCAGCAATTGTAAGGTTAGCACCTGAAAGCTTAGCACCTGAAAGCTTAGCACCTGAAAGCTTAGCATAATAAAGGTTAGCACCTGAAAGGTTAGCACCTGAAAGGTTAGCATAATAAAGCTCAGCACCTGAAAGGTTAGCATCTGAAAGCTTAGCATAATAAAGGTTAGCGCCTGAAAGCTTAGCATTTGTAAGGTTAGCTTTTGTAATGTCAGCAGAGAAAAGGATAGCATTTGTAAGGTTAGCATAATAAAGCTCAGCACCTGAAAGCTTAGCATCTGAAAGGTTAGCATATGAAAGGTCAGCGCCTGAAAGCTCAGCATCTGAAAGGTTAGCACCTGAAAGCTTAGCATAATAAAGGTTAGCACTTGAAAGCTTAGCATTTGTAAGGTTAGCAGAGAAAAGGGTAGCATTTGTAAGGTCAGCATCTGAAAGGTCAGCATCTGAAAGGTCAGCTTGTGAAAAATATGCATTTGTAAGGTTAGCTTTTGTAAGGTCAGCTTTTGTAAGGTCAGCAGAGAAAAGCTCAGCATATGAAAGGTCAGGATAATAAATCTGAAGCTTATCACGCACATCATTGAATTCTCGAACTCTGCGAGTCCTCAGCAAATCCAATAACGCCTTCTTTGTTGGCCCCTGTTTGCCAGTCAATTCTTTTTCTCCTTCCTTCAGTTTTGTGGACTCCAATGCTCTTCTATAGTCCTCCATTGTTTCTATGTCTAGTAATATTTCATCTGCTCCTTCATCAAGGAAGCTCCTCAAAGTGTCATCTTTTTGGTTTAGAAGTTCTTGAAAGATATCCGTTATCTCCTTAGGCAGAGCAATATCCACTAAAGTAGATTTTTCTTTTAAGTACTTGAGAGCTTCTCCAAATTTACCTCTCTCCTTCCAATCGACGTAATAGTCCCTGAAAAAAGCCTTCCTCAACTCATCATCTGCTGATATCAGTTCTAAGAACCTTTTCCACCCAGAATGGAAGTTTAATGCTTGGACAACTACCAGCTTATCAATCTCTTTGCCAAATACTTCTTTTGCTAAGATTATGTTATTAACAAACCTCTTTACCTGCCTTGGATTTGGTTCAATTGCTTTAACGATTAACGATTTCATATTCTCCTCTTCAAATACCCCTGCAAGTTTTGAACCCTCAAGTTCTTTTGATATGATTTTTTCTATAGATTCTTCAATATCTTTGCCTGTCCAAACTGGAATTTGAAATGGAAGTTGAACAATCTTTTCCAAGTACTTCAGCCCGTCAATGTTTGAATTCTCTCCATACTTTTCTTTGATAATGTTGTTTATACTTTCAGAATCCATACCGATAACATACACAATTCCTTTAATTGCAAAGAACGATTTTATCGATTCTATAACTTCAAGGGCATTTTGAGGGGTGCATCTGTCCAAATCGTCAACAAAAACCACGATTCTAGAATCAGGATTTTCTTTCTCAAGATTTTTTAATGCGTTTCCGAGATAGTCTGTTACATGTTCATGAAATTGAACGTTTTCACCATCGATAGTTGCAGAACCCTTTGATTTTAAGGAATACCAAAATCTCTTAGGACTTGTTGTAATTGACGCAGGATATCCCAGTGCAGCAAAAGAAACATCAGTAGATTCTATAAATGCAGTAGAAGTTTTTTGAAGAGCCTTTTTCACTTTCCTCCACTTCGGATTTTTCTTCTTGTCAGAATCCTTATCTAGTGCTATTCTTATCAGTCTTAAGAATGGTATAATAGCCAAATACTTCTCTCTTTCATATCGCCATGCATCAAACCATACTGTTAGTATTTTATCCCTATTATTATCTTCATCAAGCTTTTGTTTTATCATCTTCATCAAAGTAGTCTTGCCACTTCCCCATTTTCCAAATATCCCAACAGCAAACTGCGGAGGAGTAGTTTCTCTTATGATATTAGATAGATTTTTGCTGTAGTCTTGAAAATCAAGTGCACCTTGAATTGCACCTTCAAATGTTGGCTCATCGATAATTATCTTTATTTTATTATTGTCAGCTAAATCTTTGGAACCCGAGTTCATTCCCGTTTTTGTTACTTGTGTTACATCATCCTCATCCTCACCTTCATAATTTTGGGTGTTTTTGTCATTGCTTTCTCCTGTCCTCTGCCCTGGCGAGCATCCGTTTCGCCATGTCTAGCCGACTAGTAATATAATCAGCTGTGGTTTATGCTTTTACTATGATGATAAGTATGAGGAATAAGAAAGGCTTGCTTCAATGAAGATATTATCAGATATATCAGATAGCACCCAAAAGAGAGAGGTAGTAGCCTTGTTTTCAAGCTGTACTTAATCTATTCTATGTCTAGTTGCTGTTGTCGTGAGGCTTCTTCCTGTCTTGCCCTCAACTCTGCGAGCTCTCTTTTTGTCTGTTCCGCCTCTTTGATTGCTGCCTCATCCTTTCACTCACTTCCTGTATACCTTTTGCACTGATAACCCAATTGCACTTGAAACAAAAATCTGCTGTTTGCTTATTGGCTTCATGACAGATTGGACAATACTTGGGTTGTATCGGTTTTTTGTACAGCTGATACTGTCTCGTCTCTATCAGTGATACCTTTTGCTACCATAACTCTTTTTCATCAAGTTGAATCATAATTTTATGATTATTTCTAAAGGTGTAAGAGACTTATCACAGCAATAACTGATACAACAACACTACTAAAGAAAAATGTCTCATTAAAAAGCTATAAGCAACGGTATCTTATCTATCCTAAAATGGAGCCGTTAATTCATATTATATATACGTCGAAAGCCTGAAAAAGATACAAAGCATGAAAGCGGTAATTCTGGCAGCCGGGCTGGGCACGAGGCTCCAACCTTATACGTTCTTCATTCCAAAGCCAATGCTCCCGCTTGGCAATAAGCCTCTTCTTGAATATATTATCGAGTGGTTGAAAAGCGCTGGCGATATCAACCACATTGTCATCTGCGTTAGCTACCTCCATCGAACAATAGAAGACTATTTTGAGGATGGCAACCGATTTGGAGTCAAGATCGAGTACGCAGAGATCGAGAGCGGCCCCTCGCAACAGCAGGCCAGCTTAAGACTGCCGAGAAGCTATTGGAGGATGACTCATTTGTGTGTGTCTATGGAGATTCTGTCTATGAGTTTAATTTGCGCAAGATGATAAGGCAGCATGAAGAGTCAAAGGCGTTTGTGACTATGGCGCTCCTCCAATACTCTACAAAACTAAAGTACGGATTTATCGACATTAATGGTCATGATAGAGTCACCTCGTGGCGTGAAAAGCCTGAGATAAGCGGTCTGATAAATATCGGCTCATACGTTATGGAGCCGCATTTTTTGAAGATAATACCCAAGTCCGGAGCGTTTGGGATGGATGATGCAGTAAGGAAGGCCCTGGAGCAAAGAAGGACGATCAAAGGGTTTAGGATTGATAGCGGCTTTATCGACATTGGTGACAAAAAGTCATACTTGGATGCGTACAAACAATATGTGAGCAAGCTGGGCAAGATCTAGATGAGTATAACGTTGTTTGAGGATTCACACTGGCAGAACTTTGATCCAATTTCACTTACAAAGGCTACATTTGACATCAAGGTTGGAGCAAAGAGCTTTTTTGAGGAGCATCAGCTGGCACCTGAAACACTGCTTACCCGAGAGTATCTTGCATGTGTTACAGCCAAGCGGCACCCGAACTGTAAGGTGAACCCAAGTTTCGTAGATAGCGATACTGTGTTTGTCAATGGGCTCCTCCACCCTGCGGCAGTTTACTCTGACCGTCTGCTCAAGATAAGTCACACTTTTGCCATAACTGCCGACAGCAGCAATAGGCTCCTTGCTCCAAGACTCGACAGCAAAGGGATAGAATACCTGCAGGGTTGCGTTGCAGCAGGCAAAAAGATCGATGTTAAGAAACTGAAAGTCGAAAAATCGACCAAGTTGGAAGATCAAGACGCTCAGGGGCTGATCTCAGAGCCTTGGGATGTGATCGGAGTTCTTGAAAACTCCCTAGCGACGCAAGTTTCTACTATGAAAAATGAAGCGCAGCTAGGCGAGAAGGTGACGGTTGCAGGCAGTAACACCGTGGCAGTTGCGAGAGATGCTTCAGTAGAGGATGGAACTGTACTTGATGTAAGAAATGGAGGTATCTACATAGGCCCTGGAGCTTATGTTGCTGCAAGCAGAATAGTGGGCCCTACATACATTGATGGTATGGCGCAGGTCAAACAGTTCGCCACCATTGAAGCAAGCTATATCGGCTACAACTGCAGAATAGGAGGCGAAGTAGAACACTCCGTAATCTCTGATCACACAAACAAGGCACATACTGGATTCGTTGGCCATTCGCATGTTGGCGAATGGGTCAATATTGGCGCCATGAGTGCTACATCAGATCTTAAGATGACATACGGAAATATCAAAATGAACAGGGGCAAGAACAACAACAAGAAAATTGACACTGGCCAGAACAAGATGGGTTCGTTTTTCGCAGACATGGTCAAAACATCGATTGGCACGCTAATTTACAGCGGCATGCGGATCGGCGTTTCCTCCCACTTGCATGGCCTTGTTGCACAGGATGTGCCAAGCTTTACTATTTATGGCAGAAGCGTAGGCGCAAGAAATGTCGAGCTGATGCTTGATTCGATAATAGAAACTCAGAAGAAAATGATGAGGCGACGCAACCTAACTATGACCAAAGCATATGAACAAATGATAAAGGATGTATTTGCTATAACCACATCGGATAGAAATCGGATCGGTGTCAGGAGAGGTAAGTTTACCCTCTACGTACTACATGTAGTTAAGCCCCTCGCCTTCTTTCCAGAGCCCAAGCCTCTGGTGCAGCCAGGGGTAAAAGTTGGCGTCGCCATTTTCAAATTCCTTCTTGATTATTCGGATGATATTCTTTGAGACATTTCCTGGTGTGCCGTATATCTGCTTTTTGTGACGCAGTTTCAGTCCCAAACCCTCTTCTCTATTGTAAGCCTCTTCAACCATAGAGGCTATCCAACCCGCATTCAGTGGCGGAACAAGTATATTGCTTTGGGCATCAAATATGGTTTCTGGTCTGTCGGTATTGAGCCTGACTGTCATAGATGTTACATTGGGAAAGTAGAGTAGCTCCTCCTGCATAGAGCCAGAATCCGTCATTTCGGCCCAGCAATGTCCGCTGTCAAGGAATTCTATGACATGTGCATATTCTTTCCATAGAGGCGTCATCAGTAATTTGTCTGGATGCTGCTGGGCAAGACTATGCAATTTGAATTCAAGCCCGTATTGCTTGAGTGCGGCTACGGTGGCGTTTAACAAGACTAGGACAACTTTCTTGTCTGTGTTCTTGATGAGTTCTACAAGCCCCTCAATGATTGACATAAACCGCCTCTGCGTCAAGTTTTCTCTCCTGTGAATGTCCATTCTTATCCAATCGCCTCTTTCAAGCTGAGGGTAAAAAGAAAAAACACTCTGCTGAGGTTTTTCCTTTCTTTTAATGTGGATTGCATCCACCACAGAGTTGCCAACAACGTAGACAAAATTCTCTGGATATCCTTCCCTTACTAGATTGTCTTTGTTAAGTTTTGTTGGAGCAAAGAAGAACTGTGTACCTGCTGAGCATATCCACGTGTCAATCTGCTCTGGGAAGGGTTCTTCCCTCGCTATAAACCATTTGCCGTCAAATTGACTGTTCACAAATTTTTCTATCTCCAGTCTTGTGGGCTCTCGTGCGGCCTTTAGCAACTTTGTGGCTTGGGGACTCATAGAACGAAGGCCTGCCTCGTTTTGCCCGACCTTTTGGCCCATGCCAAAGACCCATGCAAGCGGGGCAATGCCTGCTACCAGTGTATCCCCATGCACTATGGGGAGTAGAGATTCAGTCCCAAAGTGCTTCTTGCAGTACCTGCCAAATGAACCGAACTTGACTATTAACTCGCTTGCCTTTTCCATTAGGTCGCCCCGTATCTGGAGGTTACAGCCAACAAACTTCTGCAGATTGAACTCTTCTATACCGAATCTTAGTACTTCGTCATAATGTTGACCTGTGTCAATAACGAACACCGGCAGGTTTTCTCTTACTGCTTCAAGAACAAGTGGCGCCTGCTTGTAAAAGTCCGGCTTGGTGCCAGTGACTATTGCAAGAACAGGGCTTTTGTCCCTGCGAGCCTTGGCAAAAACTGAGTGGACATTGTCTGAAACCCTGACAGGCAGCGGGTTAGTTGACATATCGATTTCCCTAAAGCCACTAGTCTTCTCTCTCAACGAAGATCATCCAAGTCTCTGCTGCGGACGGGCGTCCTTTTTGACACAGCAACCATGTAGCCACCTATTCCAGTTACGCCTGCGCCAGCTGGTATAAAGATGAAGGGTGCGATACCAACTGCTCCCACAATATATTGGTGCGGGATCTTTGGCACCATGGTTACACTAATAGCCATGCCTGCAACTATTATGACGCCGGCCGCCACCAGCAACGCGCCTCCAAGCGGAGAGCCATAGGTCTTGGCTATCATAAATGCAACGCCAGCAAGTATTAGACATGGAGCAGCCGAGATAAATATGAGCTGGATCAGCAGGCTCCCCGGCTCTACCACGCGCAAAGGCCCGGTGCCTACTGGACCGATTAAAAAGTTGTAAAATGATATCAAAAGCGCGACAAACATTGCAGCTAGGCCAAGGGATGCAAGCGAAGTCCAGTCTTCAAACTTTAAGTGCATTATTAGTACCTGACACTCTACCATGCAGTTGATAATTAAATGATATGGTCCAGCACGAGTGCTCGCTGAACTCCATTTGTATCACAAGGTTCTGGTGATGTTACCAAGCAGGATGCTAGAATACACACAATTATGAACATGTAGAGTGCTAGCCAATGATTGAAAATATATCTTCACTTCTTGCCATTGCTCTCTAACCGACATGCTAGTAAGTATTATACAATTTCTGGCAAAATCATTTGGTCAGACGATTCCTACAAGCCCTGCGAGCTCTTTTCTGCATGATGAGCCCAGTATTTCAGCTGACTTTTCTGGTCTTACATTGTTTATGAAAACTCCAAAACCCCGCTCAAGGCCGGACCAGGTGCTCATTTGAGGGTAGACTTCAATATGCCAGTGAATCAGTCTGCTGTTCTTCTTCTCCGGCGACAGGTGAAATACAAGGTTGAACGGAGCATTCTTGAGTGCCTTTGACATGCCTCCAAGTGTAGCTCGCAGTATCAGTGCAAGGTCATTGATCTCCTTCTGTGTTATCTTTGAAAATGATGTAATGTGTCTTTTTGGATAGATCCAGAATTCATATGGGTAAGTAGGAGCCCAGGGACAAAATGCAATGAAGCTATCGGTCGCAAGAATCTGGCGCGGGCCATTTGATTCGACTCCTATTACGCTACAAGCAGGACAACTGCCGTTCTCGTTCATGAACCTGTGTGAGCCTTCTGCCTCCATCTCAATAACTGGAGGTATAGTAGAAAAAGTAACGATATTTAAGTGAGGGTGGCTTACCTGCGCGCCTGCCCCTGCACCGTTGTTGACATAAATTGAAACATATGTCACACTTTTTTGGGTGTAAAGCCATCTTACGCGGTCTTGGATAACCACAAGGACGTTGCCCCACTGCTCGACAGAAATCTCCGACAGGCTCTGATTGTGATCTGGCGATGCGACCACTATCTGATGGTAACCGTAGGCTGGCTCGCTGTACAATGGCTTGTCACCGTAGGTTACAGCTGAGTCAGTTACAACTACCGGTTGCTCGCTCTGAAATACCCTTACTGACCAGTCCTCTACTATGCTCTCCTCGCTGTCTGACAGGCGCTGGAGCATACCCTCCTTGACCACAAGTGCAAGAATGGCCGGCTCCGTCATCAACTCATTACCGGGGCAATACGGGCAGTTGGCCCCACCGCTAGAGCTGTCCACTGATGCTGCTTCCCTAACTTCCGGCATCACAACAAACTTGTCAAGAACATAATCTTTGCGCAGATTCCCCAAACCTCTCAACCTAGGAAAGGCTCTAGTTGCTTTTAATTATTAAATGTTCTGTAACTTTTAGCTCCCGAGCGAAAATTCGAAAGCCTTCACGCAACGTAAGCAGATATACTTTTCGTTTCTTTTTATACCAAAATCTTCTGTCCTTTGCCCGTTACTGTCTATTACTGTGCGCTGGCAGAAGATGCACTGCTCCTCGTGCTCCAATTACCCTTAATAATAGAGGTTGATTCTATTAAGGAGTATACACCTTTTTCACGTTGACATCTAATAGTATATGGACGTATGAACATGTGTACATATGACATTGGACAACGATATTAGAAATATCATCGAAGCTGTTATTGAAAATGACATGGCGGCACCAAAGATTCCTAAAAAGCGTGTGCCAAAACTAAAGCATATCTGGAAATGCAATCAGGCCGCTGATTTTCTTTACGGTCACCGAGTAGGCTACTATAAGGGCTTAGCTGAAGGGATGATTCTTGAGCGATACAGGCGTCAGCTCACCGAGGAAGAGGATAACGAGGTTTTTGAATTAGTTTCATCATATCTTAAAGTGCTCAGAAAATATTTTGCGTATTATAAAGACAGACGCACAAAAAATTAAATTGCTCAGTCATGCTTTCGTCGCTATGAAGGATATCAAGTTAGTATATGTTTTGCTTGACGGTATTGGCGACCTGCCTCACTCTTCATTAAACGGGTTAACGCCGATTGAATCTGCATATACTCCTAACCTTGACGCCCTGGCAAGGAATGGCGCGATGGGAAGTGTCATCAGCGTAGGCAAGGGAATAGCACCGCAGTCAGATATTGCAGTTTTTAACATGCTGGGCTATAACTTTAAAGATGGTAGCTATGTAGGCCGCGGAGTCATCGAGTCGATAGGTTGCAACATTGATTTCCGCGAGGGCGATCTTGCTCTGCGGGGCAACTTTGCAACAGTGGATGACAATCTAAAGATAGTAGACCGACGTGCAGGCAGGGCCATTAGCACCGAGGAGGCAAAGTCCGTGTGCAAGACGCTGAGCGACAACATTACCCTCAGCGATAAGGATGGTTCTATGACCTTGGAGCCTACCATTGCACACAGAGTGGTCATAAGGTTCAGACATGCCAAGATGAAACTATCTGACAAGATTACCAATACTGATCCTGCATATGATAAAGTAGATGGCATGGGAATAGCCAAGGCAGTCACCAATCAGGATATATATATACAGGAATCCAAGGCCCAGGAAGACACCGAGCCGGCCAGGATCGCTGCAAGAATGCTTAATGAATTTACTATTCAAGTTGTACAACTTCTAAGGGATCACCCAGTCAACAGAAGAAGAATAGCGGCAGGCAAAAAGCCTATGAACTGCATTCTCGCGCGTGATTCTGGCAACAGGTATCCAAAAGTCGAACCGATCAATAAAATGTATAACATGATTATAGGAGGCATCGTCGATATGCCAGTCGAGATTGGAATATCTAAGGTGCTGGGAATAAAGATGTTCCAAGCGGGTGACACCATTGACTATGAGAAAAAAGCAAAAGTTGCTGCAGATAGTCTCAAATTAGTTAATGCAATTTATGTTCACATCAAGGGGCCTGATGAGTTTGGCCACGATGGCAACGCAAGCGGGAAAAAGAAGAACATCGAGGATATTGACAGACGTTTCTTTGGCACACTAGTGCAGGAGCTAAACAAGATGGATGCAGCCATAGTAATTTCTGGCGACCATTCTACACCATGCATTAAAAAGGGGCACAGCGATGATCCAGTTCCCCTGCTGGTTTCTAGCAGCAGAGTAGAACAGGATGGAAGCGCAAGGTTCACTGAAAACTATGCCAAGAGGGGCAGGCTGGGCCTTCTTATGGGAGCAGACGTGCTCCCAACAGCTATCAGGATGGTCAGCTAGAGCGGCGAGATTCCCAGAATCTGCCACAGATATTTTCTATAGTACGCAATAAGGACGAGGCCAACTATTACAGGCGTTATCCCATATTCAAAATAGCCAAATACTATTAAGAAGAGTCCGACGATCAACATTGCAAGCCCTGCCATAGGGTTGATATACTCAAACTGCAAATGCAGAAGGACGTTATAGTGACAAATCTAAAAAAGCCTTTTGCCTTAAATTCTTCAGGCATCCTACAAATTTTTTCTTCTCTTATTTCTTACCTCGAGTTGGAGCGGCGGCCAAATCGTCCAATCTGATTACGAGGCTTTCTGGCAAAACCACCACCGAAAACTTTGGATCCGACTAGCCGGCTTGTCCTATCTGTCATTGTTATTACAGAGGCATACGGTGTCCTCACCGGACCTATCAACTCCGCCACCCTGCCGACCTTCCTGCCCGATCCATCGATCAGCAGCTCCCCAGATTTGACCCTTTCAGCACCAGCAGCATTGAGTTTTACTATTAGTCTACCACTTCTTGCAAGATGTATGATTTCTCCGACCTCGTCTGCTTTAGTGATGGGCATGAGTTGAATACTTATTACCGTAGGCTTCTGCGCCTGATATTATTGTTATTTTCCTAAGCAATAAAACGCAGTCGAGTCGCTAGCTGGGTATGGAAAAAAAGAAGCAGCCAGATGCATTCTTCGAGACCGCTGTTTATTTCTTGGCGGATTTTTGCGAGCTTCTCCTTAGCAACTTGTTGGCTACTTCGTCGATTATCTGAGACTTTTTGATACCTTCCTTTTTTGCCACCATTATGTAGCCCGACTTGACAAATGATCTACGAGGGAACCTTGCATCGCTGTTTATTTCTTGCTCCGAAAATTGTAAGCCTGCCTCTCTCGCAGCCTCGACTAAATCCTGAACAGTAGGATCAAAGACCGCCTGGTCGCGTTTCACCTTCCTGCCTTGACGTCTTTTTAGGTTCCTGTTAAAGTAGTCAAGCCAAAGCACCACGTGTTCGTAGTCTTTCAAGAGAGTTTCTCAGGCCCGCGGGTTTAAAGACTTTATGAAAAATAATAATGCTTACGAGTGTGTGTTGCGCGTACAAGCACTACGTAGCTCCTATGGACCTTGCTTGCCAGTGAAATGCGTCGTCGGAGGAAAAGCGCGCTGTGCAGCTGTTGGTGTTGTTGTTAAGTGTATAGGTTATCTCAAGGCTATAGAAGTTACTACTACCACCACCATCACCCTTGGGGACAGCCGCACCTGTCCTCTCATGAGTTCTTGTACCACCTTCCAGCCAACTGGCCGGGATGCTAAGCTCACCTACCCATCTGTTAGGCTGCTTGGTGTCCTGAACTAATGCAGTCGAAATTGATGTCTGGCGCTTTATCTTGGTGGCACCCTCCTCTAGCTTATCAAGGTTTTCCGACTTGGCGTTGTTTATGAGCCTGCAGGCAACCGACCTTACACCTGCACCTAAATCAACCTGAAGCAACAGCCGTCCGGATTCAAGTGAGTTTAGCGACTCGGCAGGCGAAGGTGTGCAATAGAACTCCACCGGATACGGGCAGGCAACTCTGTCCTTTGGATCAGGACCATCCCATGATAAGTGCACAGAAAAATGAGTCCTTGTTTGCTCTTAACAATTACTATATAGCATATCCCTAAGTCTTTGTTGTTGTAGTTGTCGTTGCCTTTATCAGAATGGCATTGACAACTCCGTCTTGTCCTGGCCTTGAGACAACTCTGGCTGTCCCGTTCTCACTCTCGATAATGGCGCCCTTGCTGACTACTCCTCTTCTTTCATAGTCCCTGTTTGCCGGGTTCTTGGTGACTCTCAAGATCTTGGATTTGATCACCCTTTTGTTCTCCTGATCAATTAGATTAGCAAACTCGGCACTCTTGAAAGCGACTTTGTTGTTGTTGCCTCTAATCCTTCGGGCAACGACCTGACTGGGGCCGACAACGGCTTCATTTGGATATCTGTCGATCTCGAACTTACGTCTTCCTCTCATAGCAACCTTGCGTCCACCAGTTAGCTTGCGTCCCCCGAGATTTTCTATCGATTTTCGCATAGCAGTGTAGTACGTATTTTTTCTCTGCTCTAATTAAGTCTTTTCTGGGAGCGGAGGCTGGCTTCTGGCGGCTGTTCCCGCTTCTGCTGCCTGCTCCTGCTGCAGTTGATTGCGATCGGGTATCCTTAGTGTTTGGGCGCTGTTGTATGTGCTTGCTTGTCTTCGTTGTGGTGGCAGTGGTGCTGGTCGTCGTCACTAGCTTACTTTTTACGGCATTGAGATCTGTTATGCCAAAGTAGTTCTGGAACTTAGTCGTCGTTCGGTACACTTTAAGCCGGCCAAGATTTTCATGTTCTACAAACTGCATCTGCTCAAGCACCTTAATGTGAGGATACACCTGACTACCTCTAATCTGAACTAGCCTCTTTGAAGTCACTGGCTGTTCATAAGCAATGTAAGAGAGCGTCTTTAGTGCTCCTGATGGAAGTAAAGGATGTTGAGCGAATTTGCGTACAAGCGGCGTGTATTCTGGCCTCAGCTGGAATACATACTTACCGTCTTCAAGTTGAGCTATCTCAATTGCTCTGAAGGTTGACTTGGTTTTACTTGCAAGGTCATTTACTATCCGATGAGTCTTTTCCTTCGAGTTAGTACCTGATGCCTTTATCAGCTCGTCAAGTGACAGCGGCCTCCCTGCAGAGTATAAAGCCGCTTCTATTCTAGCGGTAATTTCGGCTTCCGGAAGGGGGTGCTCGCGCAAAGTGTGTATGTCTCTCTATCTGTATTCCGAAGAATCGATTTATTATTTTATTGTTCTTTACTGTGGTTATTGTTATTGTTGTTGCTACTTATCCTCTGTTAAGACTGGGCTAGTGTCATCTTAATGTCGTCTAAATCTTCTTGTGGGTGATTGAGCTTGATCTTGTGCTTCATTGCAAGGTAAAGCATAGCTATAAAGCACCTTGCCATTTCGACTGGCTCCAATTTATTAACTAGTGTCTTGAACATGAGTATGCCATCTGCAGCTACAATGTCATAGATCATGTCTTCGTAATCTTGAATTATCTTCTCAAACTTGATAAGATATTGATCAAAATCAAAAGTCTCGACCGGCTCAAGCTCGATCTCTTGTTTCCTTCTTTTCGAACGGGGGTTTGCAAGCTCCATTATCATATTTTCTAGCATGTGGAGTAAATCTTCGACCGACACTGGGTATGTTGATTCAATTCTGAATGGCAGTTCGATTGGGTTTAGCTGTGGTATAGGTAGCTGCTGCTGGTCCTCTTTGGTTGGGTCGTTAAGGCCTTTCTTCTGCATCGCTATTTTCTCAAGTACAAAAATGCTTTCCACTTTTAGCCGATAGATCATGGACGACGAGACTGCCGCTAGTCCGCAAATGCGCAGATCTTTATTGCCCGTCACGTTGAGCAATCGAAGGAACATTTCCAGCAAAGAGGCAATGTCTATGTCCCAGACATCTTTCTTGATGAGAAGAGATGGATTGAAAAGCAAGTTCAGTGGTGCCTGTGAGATTACCCTTCTTGTACGTGATGGGCCTGCTTCCTCCGAATCATCGTCCAGCAGCTGCTTCTGTTCGTGGCCCTTCTCTTCTTTACCTTGCTCCCCGTCAGCCAATTTTCTCCCTCTTTCTTGATTGGCCTAGTCCCCTTTTAATACTTGTTCGTAAAGCAACTCTGTTGTATAACTTGTCACTTTTTTTCTAAAAGCTCTCCGTGAAGGTGCACTTTGGCGGCGTGTCAATCTTCTACGTTCTTCCATTGATTCTTGTTCTTCTCATGAGGAGCATTTGCCTCGCCGATTCTACTTGTTTAGGCATTTGATATTTTTTCTTTTTGTCTCCGTAAATATCCGAAGAACCTCTCTCCCCCCCCCAAGAAGATTGTGATTTCTGTTATGGTAGAATAGTGCTGTATACAACCGTTAAATTAGATAGTATACTAGAATACCAGTGCGGGATAGACGTCTGCCTTGTGGCTGTGCCATACAGTGGGATGAAGAAGAGACTACTGTTGTATTTTGCAGCCGTCACACTTTTGATTATTTCGACTGGGAGGGCACGGACAAAGACTTTGTCAAAATAGTTGCGACACCAAAAAAAAGCAACAGTAGCAGGAAAGACAGAATCGCACTCTTGGAGATGCGATAATAATAAAAAGAAAAGGTTTACACGCCATAGTTTGAGTATATAAAAATTTATTTTGAACTTTGGAGTCACATTCTTCCAAGAGGCAGACAAATACAGAGATTGCCAAGAAACAGAAAGCAGACTCGTAGGTTGATCACCTTTGGAGGTATAGCAGTTATTGGTGTATTAATTGCCTTTATGGTATTCCTCCAGGTAGAAACTTCAAGGAATAATGAGTTCAAACGAGCGTTTGAAAAAATAGTGATTGATACAAACGCATTGACACAAGAGTATACTATGCAAGAGGATCAGTGGCTGTCAAGGGACAACAATACAATGATTCAAGTTATTGATGAGTATTTGCCCAAGTATGACATGCTGGTAGAAAAGGCGAAGGCTTTGGATACACCTGAAAAATACAAATCAGCGCAAGAGTATCTTGTCAGCGCTGTCGACTTGGAAAGGCAGAGCTATCAGCACTTCCGCAACTTCCTTGTGACAGGAAATGAGAGTGAATATGAAATATCCTCAGATATGATTTCAAGGTCACTTGAAGAGAGCGTTAATGCTGATGGGGCTATTAAAGTCTGCAGGCTAAATATGTGGTTGTCTTCATGCGCGCGTGCATATGTGTCCCTTCACCTAGGTTTTAATTAAGGTAACGAAGAGAGAAATGTTGCTCTCAACCCCGTCGTCGGCACAGTAGCTGTTAGAGAGAGCAAGATGCTGGGCCCATAGTTCAGCTTGGATAGAATGGCTGCCTGCGGAGCAGTTGGTCGAGGGTTCGAGTCCCTCTGGGCCCGCTACGTTATTAGTTCTTTTTAGAAGGGTTCTATGGATATGGGATAAGAAGTTAGCTTTAAACTTTTAGATGTACTCTGAGCACCTTAGTCAGCTCTCGTCTTCATAAAACGATCTTGTCTGAATTCATGGTGTAGTATACCTACCTCGATTTCAGACGACAACGCGGGGCTCGGTTTTCCTTAGCACGGTTTAAAAAGAACTCTGCTTCTTCAAGTTTGAATCTTGTCTTTGATTTACTAGTGTTTGATATACTATCATCGTCTCAAAACAAGAGATTTAAGATTATTGTCCCCAAAACCAGAGAAGACAGTTTGGCAGATAGCAAAGTGGCGGCTGTTGCAACAATGAGAGTAAGGACTGTATTATTAGAATAGGAATTTGTAACTATCTGAATTATGCTTTTTACTCCCTTCCACTTCATCCAACTATGTTGTTATCTATGTTTTTCCTGATTTGAAAGGCTTGATTCATATTGTTATACCTTGTTTTGAAAATAGAGAAAGTTTCTTGTTAAGGAAATATTATGCGTTCTTAATTAATACTCGTCGTGTGGGTGTCTTCTCTGCAGAATGACGTCAAGAACACTTCATTATCAGAAACAGATTTTGTCGCTGACTTGGCATTTGTCCTGACCGCAAGTTTGATGACGCTCGTTATGATAGGAAGTGGAGGTGGTGGCATAATGCCATCAATGACTACTGAACAGGTTTTCGCCCAATCTATTGGAGAAAACTCAACTAGCGATGAAGGTGGATTGGCGTTCAAACCATAGATACACATTTCCGTCAATTCAGAAGCTAAAGAATGTCCTAATCGTCAGTTCTATGTCATATACTGCAAAAAAAGTTGAGTTCCATGACAAAAGCGTGTCAAATTACTCCAATATACTTAAACTTTCGGTTAATAATGGGGGTATGTTCCACACTATATGCTAACAAAGATAGTTCTCTACAGATAATAAGCCCTAGGCTCACCCTACAAGGAAGGAAGTTATATCTTCTGCATGACGGAAATGCGACGGAAATGCGACGAGAAAGGAACCATATAGGCGTGGCCGAATCTAATGACTTCCGCTCATAAATTATCCTATGCAAGTAAACAAAAACTACGCAAATGAACTGACTGTCGGAATCAATTTTTTTGAAAACATTCCTCCAGTTAGAATACAGAAAGATCTATCTCTGTGGAAGAGATCTACTGAAGCTCCATACAAGGATGAAACTGAACAGACAAAGCAGGGAAATACGAAGACATACGAAGTCGCAAAGAAAACAGTAGTAAAAGGTTTTGGAGGAACAGCTCTATTTACCGCAGGTCTACTAATTACATCGGAACAGGCAGGAGATCATATACGCTTAGATTATGGATTAAAGAAGCACAATAAATTACACAATTCTGAAGACATCTGTAAAAGAAATCCTACAATTGTGAGGAAATATTACAACGAGAAGGATATCGAGGCCGAGAACAACATTTGCAGAATAAAGGAAGATGAGGAGCTGACACATGTCATCGGATTTCCAGGAGGACATTTTAGCTTCGGACTATCATACAAAAAGCGGAAACCTGAAGAAAATATTGGGGGTGGGAATACAATGATATCCAATACAGCTGGCCCTAAGGAATTAAACTGCCCATATTGTGGTAAGCCACTCAATGGAGAAGAGTATAATCACGCTGTTGAAGAATTCAAGATGAGAAGGAGCAGAAGAATATAGAGACAAGGATCAAAAGAGAGAAGCGTATTATAATGAACAGATTAGAAGTCAAGAGCAAAGATATCAACAACAAATTCGAGAGCTTGCAAAAATACATACCGAAGATATTAGGAGGATCCAAAAAGAGCTACAAATTTCCTCAAGAAAAGAATTAGAAGATATCAAAAAAACCTATGCTGAAGTAAATGCGGAACTGCAAAAGGAACTCCGAGAACAACTAGAACGACAATCTGCTAGGTATGAAGAGGAAATATACAAAAAGGACATGCAATACCAGGAACTGAACCAAGATTTAGAGCAATATAAAGTGCAAGCACTAAATCAGGCTAGGTCATTAGTAGAGGAGGAACTGCAAGAGAAAGATATTCAGATTCAAAGATTTAAACACGAAGTGCAATCATTGAACGAGAAGCTTACAAAGAAGCAGTCAGAACTAACTGGTGAAGCAGGAGAAGTCAATCTCCTTAAAAAGCTAGAACAAGCGTTTCCTAAAGATGAGTTTAAGACACAGTCAAGAGGAAATTCCTGTGGTGACATAATACAACACATCAGAACTGACTCAGGAATAGTGATTCATGATACAATAGTCTACGATAACAAGGAAGCTAAATCAATCACCAAACATGATATAGAGAAGGCTCAACGGTATAAAGAAATTCACAGAACAGATTATGTGATTATCGTCTCTAAGAACCTTCCCCGCGACATTGCCGATGGTTTGGGTGGAGAGAAAGAAGGAATCCTAATGATGCATCCTCTAGTTGTTATCTTACTAGCTAAAGAAATACGCAAAGGTTTAATCAAAATCGCAAAGGAATCCTCAAGCAAAATAGATCAACAGAACAAACAAGCAGCGCTATATGACTATATCAGAAGCAAGGATTTTTCAAGGAACCTATCTCTAGTCTATCAGGTTGAGAGTCAGTTATCTGATCTTCAAAAGAATGAGGAAAAAACACATCACACATTATGGAAGAAAAGAGAATTCCTTCACGAGAGACTTAGTCAGGCTTATATGGACATATCAAGGAGCATAAGTTCAATAATAGAACAACAAGAAGAAGAGCAGCTTCAAGAAGCATTCACTCTACAACAAAAAAGTGAACTGATCGAGTATAGCGGTAACGGCAAGGGAAATAACTTCCCTTGAGGTCTTTTCATTTTTATAGAAGAATCCGTATCCAAGATCGCATTTTAAATTGAATAATGATTAGCAATTTTAGTATTTTCAAAAACAATTTATCTAGTGATGCTGATGCATAGCCCCAGTGGCTCCTGAAGGGAAATCAGACGATAATGCCTACTTAATGAACGATATCGCAGAGCTTTATCTGCTTTTACAAGGCCAAAATATTGATGGTCAGAATACGACTTTTGGTTCAATTTTTAGAACTACAAGATACGCGGTTATTCTCTTGGCTGCAGTAAGCTTAGATCACTTTGAAGAAAATACGGTAAAGATCAAAGGAACT
This sequence comes from uncultured Nitrososphaeraceae archaeon, assembly GCA_963786915.1. Taxonomy (GTDB): domain Archaea; phylum Thermoproteota; class Nitrososphaeria; order Nitrososphaerales; family Nitrososphaeraceae; genus Nitrososphaera. The sequence goes on along the minus strand of CAWBAU010000001.1, from coordinate 742,980 downwards.
ACCTTTTGTAATTTTTATCGCCTTGAGAAAGTCGCACACGCTTTGCGCCTTGATTACGATAGGAAAAGACAAGCAAAGAAAATATACGAAGACTTGCAGAGAAAGGGCAATCTAAAGATAATAGTGACGGAAGAAAATAAAACGTATATTACTTTGACAGAAAAAGGAATAAAGGAATGCAGAAAAAAGATTCAAAAAGTGCGTGATTTGAAGAATTATTTACTTAGAATTCCTGCTCTTGGTGATAGGTATACTACTGATGAGGTAATAAGCAGACTAGAAAGAGATTTACATGGTAAATCTCATGAACTAACAGAAGAGGAGTCTGAAGTAGAAAGGTTGGTCAAGAGTATTTCAGAGTGGGATTGAAGATAAAACGTAACCAAAATTAATAGCATTACAAAACCAATGTTAAAGAAATTTACTTGCAGAGCAATGCTCTTAAATCTATCCCTAAGGTAATGTCGACTGCCTAATGCAAGCCAACGTGGGAAGTAGAAAAGCCCTAATAATCGCTATTAGCGATTATGATAAACTTCAGCCTTTGAATTTCTGCAGAAAAGATGGCGAGGAGATGTATAAAGTTTTGAAGTCACTAGGTTATGAAATTCTACCACGTCATAAATTAATTGGGAGGGTTAAGTGGGAAGAAATGAGACCTGCCATGAGAGATTTCTTCCAAGACCGAAATGTCAAACCAAAGGATACATTATTATTCTATTATTCTGGTCATGGGCTGCTAGACAGCCATGGTGATCACTATTTTGCAACATCAGCTTTAGACCCGTTTGAGCCTGATATACATGGTATTCCTTTCGATGATCTTGGAAAAATGATGAATAGGAGCTATTCTCAAAAAATAGTCGCTGTTCTGGATTGTTGTTATAGCGGCGACGCTCCCATAGGTAAAGGTGGTGATGAGGAGGACGCTGCTAATGCTGGCAGAAAAGCTCTCGATGAAAAATCAAATATGCTAGATCTAGGCGAAGGCAAATGCATTCTTGCAGCTAGCCAGCCACGCCAAAAAGCATTTCAGATTGCGCAGAAAGACCATAGCCTATTTACCTATTATTTGATAGAAGGCTTGAGGGGTAACGAGGAATCTGTAAACAATAATGGTTATGTTACCGCGGATTCATTGGGCAGGTATGCGTATGATAAAATCATGTCAATGCCACCAGAAGAAAGATTTTTGCAAAAACCAATAAGAAAAGGCCATCTATCAGGCGATATTGTATTAGCGCACTACTCTCACCTCGGAAGAATAAAACAAGACTATAAGAAGCTAATTTCAGTCCCCGATGAAGACTTAGAAGCAATCAAGAATAATTGTAAACGGTATTTTAGTGCAAGAGAATTCAAAAAAGAATTAGATTATTTAGAACAGGCAGTCGATAAATATCCAAAAGATTCTGAACTATGGAATTACATGGGTGTAGCCCTTATCAACTTAAGTCGGTATGAGGAGGCAATAAACTGCTTTGAAAAGTGCATAATGTTAAATGCCAATAATTCACTCGCTTGGGCGAATAAAGGCGTTGCTTTTGAAAAGTTATCTAGATATTCTGAGGCAATGAAGAATTATGATAACGCATTGAATATCGATCCAAATTATGATGATGTTTGGAATCGCAAAGGTCAAATCTTGTATTCTTTAGGGAGATATCAAGAGGCAATTTATTGTTTTGATAGAATATTAGTGCTCAATCCAAATATGAGGCAGGTTTTAATCAACAAATCCAAGGCTCTTGATAAATTGGGTAAGCGTGAAGAGGCAGAAAGGTGTTACAAGAGAGCGCAAAATATTCGAGTAGATAACAAGAAGGAACTTTATGATTCTAATGGAAAATCAATAAGGTGATATCTAAGAAATGACACCCTACGATTCCCACTCTCTTCGTTTGTATTTCAAACAAGAATAATATTCTAAGACCTAGACTGATAAGAATATGTCACTATGTCATCGCTTTTCTGTAGCGACAATGGAAAATTTGGCCTAAGAGGAGCACCTTCAAACATAATTTGCATTTATCATTGAGCATCAACTAAATAGCTATTTGGTTCATATTGGAAGTGTAATCAGTGCAACATATCTTTAGCCAAGACGCCTAATGATCCTCTTAAGATCAATGAATTGCCACAACCATATCAGAAAATATATTATTGAAAAAAATACTATTCCGATGTTTGTATCAGGATTGAATCCCGTTAATGGTCTATTCCAAAAAATATAATTTACATAAGATAATACAATAAAGTAAAAGATTAGTCCGACAACTAGGAAACCAATTCCTTTTGATTTTTGTTTAATATAGAGATGACCAATCCCAAGAATCCCGAAGATCACTCCAAAAGAAGACAAAACCAATGCTTTACGACTACTAAATTTCTTAGGACGATGACTATAATCCGGAGGAGGCGAGGATATAACTTTCTTCGTTCTTAATGGGTCAATAGTATCAGCGGTTTTTGATCCCACTTGATTTCCATTTCTACTAACACTTTTCATTCTTTGCAAAAGTTCAGATGTGTCGATCCTTATTGCAGGGTTACCACAATCGGGGCAAAAAATAGGTCTATTGGGAGGCAAATTATTAAAATCAAAACCCTTATTACATTGGTTACAAAATATTGGCACCTTAAAAGAACACGGCATGCAATTATTTTAATTATTAGTGTCAAATATCATACTACGCCATTTAATGCCTATCCAAAATTACAAAACTGTTTCCTCATTATTTGTTACAGCCTTAGTAATTTTGAGCTTCTTTGGATTTACTTTAGGCTCACCTCAAGTGGCAATCCTTTCTTTCTTTGCTGATTCAAATAGATCTCCTGGATCAAACCCAAGTCCATTCATACCTACGACAATTAATTCGAATATGTATAACAATACCAATTGTGGAGTAACCATGCAATTTCCATCAGACTGGACTATGGAAAGAGGTGAAAACGAACAACAATTAAACCAGACTGAGAATGTCTTAGTTACCTCTAGGCCGCCTTCCGACGCATTGAGCTATCTAGAACTAGCTCTCATAGATATTTCAAATTCTGCGGTTTACCCAACTAAATCACTTGCCGAAGTGACAGAGTTTCAGATAGGCTATATAGAAGAGATTGGAGTTGGAATTGATACTATAGAAACTACTGAAAATATACAAGTTTCAGGTTATCCTGCCCAGAAAGTAGTATATAGAGAAGATTATCAAACACTGCACAATAGGATAATGAAAATATGGGTAGTTGCATCTGCAATTGCATATCAACTAACTTATCAAGCGCCAACTGAAAAATACACTCAATACTTGCCAGATGTGCAAAAAGCTATCAAATCTGTTAAATTAGTTACTCCTACAAATTGTGAAGTTGGTGGAACCGCTACAAACGAGTGCAATCCCGCCTATCCAGATGTGTGCATTACTCCAGACATAAACTGTGATGACATTTCTGCTCGCAATTTTGTGGTATTGCCAGCAGATCCATATGGATTTGATGGAGATAACGATGGCATAGGATGTGAGAGTGGAAGCTCAACTGCAAGCTCAAGATGCCCTGAGGGATATCATAGAAGCCCAAGTGGAGACTGTGAAAGAGTAGCTAATACAACAGGCATGCCTATTCGCAATAGAAATTAGATATTTGGGCGGGTAGTGTTTCCCATTATGTCTAACATAAAATTTTGCAGGCGCACTATCTTCAGGCACTCCATTTTTGTCAATTTCTTCCATCGCCTGAATAAGATGTTCTCGGCTTATGTTAGATGGAATCATCCGTTTTTGATTAAGGATTGATTTAGCTGCTTATAAACAGGTGTATCAATGAAGGATGTATGATTCATGTTCTTCTTCCTCTTCTTCTTTTGTTTTATTTCTAGCTTCTTAACATATCGCTTACAGCATGTTGAACACAAACAAGCGACCGTTCATAAGCAGAGTCATACGCATAATGGTCTGCTATGTATTTTCTGGATGGTTAACAGGATAATCTTTTATGCAGAAATTCTTCCGAGTCTAAGGGTTACACGTGTGAGCTATTAGTTGCGTTTCTCAAGCTCAATCTTAAACTCTCTTGCAAAAATTGTAATGGCTGACTCTATCTGTGTTCGCTTCTTCTTGTTGTTCGGCCTTATCGGTACAATGGGTTTCTTAACTGGAGCCCAAGAAGCATTGCTAAACATAACTGAAAGTGGTAACGAAGCATTTAATGCAAGTCAAGAACAATTAGCACAAACCACACAACAGAGAGCACAGTTTGAAGCCCAACAGCAGCAGTTTGCTCCATTCATTGCGGGTCTAGCCCTGTCGTTGTTTGTTTACATCGGCCTAATACCGACAGTATTCATAGCAAAAACAAGGACAAAAGTGATAGGCGTCATACTGATTGCACTAGGAGTCCTAACGACAGCGATCACAAATGGTAGGGGTGTTATTCCATTCGCCTTACTGCTTCCTGCTGGAATCATAGCGTTGAGACACAACAAAAACAGCAACAAGAGTTAAAAAGAAAAGGGTATGAATAACACAGAATATGATGTTTAAAGCAATCTTAATCACTTCTATGATTATAGCACTAGTGGTAACAATATTGCCGTTAGCATATGGCCAAACAACAAGAGCACCTGGCGGTGATATAGTCATAACACCAAATAATAATACGAACACAACATTTGTAGACGATTCAGGTTTGACAATTGGTGAAGTACCGCCTGGTTGGACTATCATAGATACAGACAACTCAGGCCCATATGAGCAAGGAAATACAACTACAATGATACCAACGTTTAGAGTTCAAAAAGGAATTACGCCTTCTGGTGCTACTCTTGTCGCTATTCTATGTACTCCAGATACAACGATTACAAGCAATGGAGAATTATCTAGTTGTGCTGAGCCGCAGAATGCAGGACATGTAGCTATTCAATACATTCCAGACATGGATAAAATCGGTAGTATTGCTGCAGGCGCCACAGACATAGACCCACAAACTGGTGTTGCGTCGGTAAATCTGACTGGGTGGGATGTTTTGGGTTATACAGAAACGGTTAGTTCGGATTTGGTAGTTCAGAATAGAACTACGAATGTGACCATTACAGACCCAAGCAATAATAATGCAAGTTGGCAGGTGCCTGGTGTGTTAATCATGCTCGCTGACCCTGTCGACTACACTATAAAGAAGATAGGATTGTATTTTGTAGACTATAACACTGGTTATGCCATAACATTTCCAGGCCCGCAGGGAAGCGATGAAGAACAAGAACAGCAAATGCGAGAATACTGGTCAGCATTTTCGACAGAGGAATCACTAGATACAATCTTTGGGCCAAGCGGAAACGGTACTCAAAAACTGGAAGAGCTCATAGAGTCAAGTACATCAGCAGACCCAAGAGGTGCAAAGATTCCAATTCATGGCATAAGTTTGGACAACTTACCAGAAGTGTTGCAAGAATCCATGAAAATACTCAACTCGGCCAGTGTCAACCGCCCAGCAGCAACAAATGAATAAAACATGAAAGTGATACAAATCATTAGAAGGGAATGACTGCTGCGGGCATCATCAGTACCCCGCTGATTGTTCTCTTCTGTCTCCTGTTCTTGCTGTGGTTGTTCTTCTTCAGAACTTGAGGATTCAGACACTTCAGATTCTTCAGCGGCAACATCAACAGGTTCTTCTTCTCCTTCTTCTTGCGGCATGACAATAACAATATCATTCGTGTTTAGGCGTATTTCATCATCTTCGTAGATTTATCTGGGAGGTGTGTAGGTATGGTTGAAGTGATCTCAGTTGCATTCTTAAAATACCTAATGCCAGTTACGTCTTCAAAGACTGGATGGCGGTCTTATTTAACCGATTGATGGCCCTGATGGAGGGGTGGATGATGGAGCGCAAGGGAAGAAGTCATTATTCCTTAGGCATAGGCATGATGGCATTACAGCGCCTTCAGTCCGTATTCCAGTGCTCCTCAATTATTCCATCCATTTAACAATGATAGAAAAAACCGAGCGGGCGTAACAGCCCTAGAAAATATGAAAAACCGTGTCGATAGGGTGGGCTTTCTATAATATCAACAAATGTGCATAGCCTCTCCCTTTTATGCTCCCTCAATTGGTTCAAACTTGTCAGAACCTCGCTCTCCTACCTCAACTATTTTACCATCCTCTATTAGAGCCTGCGAGCATCTGCTCAGCTATTTTCTCATCACCATACATCGGGTGTTGTACTGGCAAGCACATTATCCTTGTCTTGAATCGCTTAGCATCAAAATAGCCTATGTTGTTTCCGTGCTCATCTGTCATGCATGAATAGGTGTATATTATTTGAAATAAACAGACAAGCTTGAGAAGAGTTCGATGGGATGCAGCTGAAAATAAAATAATCTAAAAATTGGCACTATAAAACCTTTAAAACTCAACCTCAGTCATAGTAGAACCATTAAATTCTTCATATGTCTGATTTTCACCCACCCCAATTTAACCTCCTGAAATGCACTGAACGATATGAGCGAGTTCGATGCTTTCTATTAAAATAATTCCAGAAGTCGATCAACTAAAATCAGAGCATCGACAACATCTACGCTAGCATAACTGCAATCAAGAGAATAGGACGGAGGAAATTGATACCGACAAGACCGAGAGAGATCATGTTGAGTAGTACGCATGTAAAGTAGTATTCAAATTATAATTAATTCTATCAACAACTTCTCTCTGAAAGATCTTGGCATCAATTGGAAATTGATTTTCTTGTAATTCTTCTAACTTTGTATACAGGTCGCAGTGTTCAAGGAGAGTTTGAACAATTTTGTGTACCTTCTGTCTAAGCTGATTCAGTACAGTTTTCGCCCACCTCGCTAATACCTGCATGCATAATAAAATTGCGAATGTTATAGTAGTGCTTTATCTCATTATATACTGCCAATTTCTCTTCATTTGAACTGTGTTTGTTCATTATGGCTGTAAACATCCTTGCCACTGTTTCGCCTTTATCCCTTCTCGCTTGAGCTAGCAGAGTATCAAGAGCTATTATATACTTGATAAACTTATCAGGTATAGAGAAAGATTTTACAGAATTTCCGATCCAGTAAATAGCTGTAAGTATATCTCTTTGTAAACGAGAGAGCTCAAAAGGTGATTTGCTCAACATTCTATCTATTATGGCAAGTTGCTGTTTGTTCAAGTCATTTTTCTTGAAAAAAGTGTCAATTGATTCGTAGTCAATAGCATCGTCAGGCGGTCTCCTCATATTAACACGCTCATCAATCCTGTGGGAAGCGTTTGTTAGAACTTCAGCAATTAGTATGGTTCTATCTACTTCTTCTAATGCTTCACCAAAAATAAGCCCCTGGAAGTCAGGAACAAATAATCTTAAAACGTTAAGTAACTGATCAGTCCTCTGAATTGCCAAATATTCAGCCTTTCTCTCGTCAGAAGAATCTACTACTGTAATTGAGACGGTAGGCTGTGAAGATACTCGCATGATACGTTGATTTAATACATCTATATCATCCTGATGAAACTGTACGTTGTATTCTGCTTGGATTGACGCAGTTTTTGTAGAATTCCATCCGGCAATTGTAACGCACCCAAGTTTAAAATCAACCATGGTGTGAAATCTAACTAATGGTATTATGATCAGGTATCTCGAAATCTTTGCTCGCTTTATTGAGTTGAACAAATTCTGAGTCTCCTTTGACTGGAGAGCTCCATCATTTTTCAGATGATGCATTCTCATTAGAAAATCATCAAACATTTCTTCAACTTCCTTCTCAGAGATAGGTCTATCAGTATACTCGGCTTTTCCCTTCAGAATATTCAGCGCTTTTACATATTGTTTAGAAACAGAATGAGGTATTAGTAGAAATCTTTGGTCAATCCAATGAACCTTGAAATAGTTGGCAAATTCAAACATTTCCACAAACTCATCATCAACTTGATCAAGTATTTCTTTAACTTGTTGAATGAATAACTCCTTCTCTTTCATTTGCTAGCTAGCGAAGACGATGATTAAAACTATTTTGTATTGTATTGTGATATAGTCGTATTAGAGGATAAAAATGCCTAACGAAATGGTCAGATTGCCACGAAGATCATTGACGCTAGTAAATTATAGTTCCTTTATTTTTTGGATTCGGCTCGAAATCCATGCGGGTTCGGTGGAACCTGGAACAATATCGGTTCTCTTGAGGGATTCTCCTCCAATTGAGTAAAACCTCAGCTTTAAAGTTTTCCTTCTTGTTTATTGTAATGCAATCGGCTCATTCGAATGTTTGACGAGCCGATGATGATATAGAAACCTCTGTACTATGGTGTCAAGGCTTCATCAAACGGACAATTGTGAAACAAAACTGGATCTATTATTATTACACCTCAAGCAGTTGGCATGCTAATTTTTAGTCGATCTCCATCCAATATAACATCATATTTTTTTTGGTCGTATGTCTTGATATAAGACAAGAGGTTATAGGCGTGTTCCACATTTTTCTTCCAAACATCGGGAAGTCCTTCCGTTGGTGGTGCTATTCCATTTGCTTCTCTCACTTTTTTACCCGTCGTGCAGTCAAACTGTGCTCCATGAAAGGAACATGTCACAACATTCCCATTTATTGCTCCCATAGAGAGTCGAGCACTGCTATGACCACATCTGTCATCAAAAGCATAGTATCTTCCATTTACGTTTGCAACTGCTATTTCCTTACCGTCAATCTCGACATGTTTCATCTTTCCTGCAAGTATCTCTTGGGTTCTTGCTACCTCAACTAGTTTTTCTTCCTTCATTTTGACTTCAATATATACTAGTTTGAGGAGCAATAAATTGAGGATGTCCACAAGAATTCGAAAATATTATACCGTGGTACATTGTGTTCTAATCAATGAATACCAGGCAGAATACGACGACTACCACCAGAACAATTCGGTTGCCAAGCACTATTGAAGCTGTCCTTCAAAAAGACGCTAAAGAAAAGAGAACAACTGTCAATTCGCTAATATCTACAGCTTTAACAAAATATGCTGAATGGGACAGGTATGCGGAGTCATTTGGATTTATCTGCCTGCCTCGAAATGGTTTCAAATTGATAATCGATTCGCTGGATGATGAAACGATAAAGCGAATAGCCGAGGAAATTGGATCCAGGCAACCAAAGGAACTCATGATGTTTATTTTCAAGAAAATGACAATAGATAATTTCGTATCTCAGACTTCACTGTTCTCTAAATATGCAGGATTCGGAACGTGGCAATATATATACACTCATTCATAAGTCCCTAATTATTTAAATAGCCGTTCCAACAATTTGATAGTCCTATCATCATTTATGTTCTTAGCGTCTACATTTATCTCCTGACCTCCATTCTTAACTGTGATACGAAGGTGACGGTCACGTGCAAAAATCCCTTTGAATGATTTAACTAAACTCGTCAATGCGCCGCTTGATATCAGAGACAAAATTATCGTACCAATGGTAATGGGATCGCCCTTAGCACCCGCTTTTAGATCATTAGCAGGTTCTTGGATTTGGCCATCTTCAATATTCTCCTCTAGCATACGACGTAGGTCTATTTTATAACGATATAATGTTTCACTATCTATATCGTCGCCACCCAAGATAAGCGTCATATCTATCTTCTTCTCAGACATTTTTTTTCCTCCCTTTATCATCTTCCGCTAATTGTTTATTCAGTTCGGCTATTCTTTCAGTATCATTTGGAAAAAACGCTGCATAATCGTGACCCGGGTAGCTCCACGTTCCTAGATCAAATTGTGCACCCCTTCCTCCTGCCAGGCGGCAGCTTATACTCCAAAGCCACATGGATTCAACTTGCATTCTCACCTTGATAATACTATTGACAACCTCTTTTCCTTTTCGTCCCTTTTCGTTTATCATATCCGGTTTGAAGAAGGCATCGCATTCAAATCCAGTCGGTGTTTGACGAATATTGGGTGTATGATCGGGATCTACAGTTAATCCTGAAGCCATATATCTTTCGCCTTCGATAGTATATTCGTTCAATGCAATAAAGAATGTAGGTGGATCTCGAGTATTAAGCTGATCTATCATACTCTTAATTGCAAAATACTTTTGGTATTCATCAGGTGGTAGCGAGGAGGGATCAAAAGGCTTATAATATCTATTATAAGCCAGCGTCAGCATACCTTGTGTGCCAAGGTTAAAGCTCATAGGAGTTTGTAAGCCGGTTCCTCTAACAGACTTGTAAGTATATTCATACGCCTCCTCCAGTGTGATCAATCCGTCACTATCAGTATCAGCATGCCCCGTTTGTAATCCCTCTACAAGAAACTTAGTAAAAATGCTATTGGCATCGCCTTCTTTTTCGTTTGATATTTGTATTCCAGTTGATGAAGTAATGATCTGCACGCCGCGTCCACTACTTACCGCAATAATTGCATCGTCTGTACCGGCTTTTGAAAAGAATCCTTTTACTGCTCCACTATAGCAGCAATCCAAGACTATTAAATAGCTCGCCTATCTTGCTCCTATTATTGTAACTAATAATACGGTCAATTGAGATGGAGGTTGAATCTAAAGATTTGACATCTGAGCTTTTGAGTGCAAGATAAAGGTTACCCTGTTGATCTGAGCTTGCCATGTCCCGAGAAATAAACTAATACAGTATCATTGCGTCCTGCACTATTTGTAACTATATCCTCGATTTTGGCAAGTACTTTATAACTTGGCTCGCCTCTGGCAAATTTTATTATTTTATTGAATCCTCCAATATCCGGCTTCTTTAATACTTTTTCCATAGATGTTACATCATTTACTGCACAATGCAATAAAGGGAAATTCTTATATTCATTACAACCAATGAGAAGAGCAAAACGGTCAGTATTCCTTTGCATTATATGGGGCATTATCATGCATCTTAATAAAGATTATTTATAATACCAATATATGATATAGGATATATACAATTTGATAAATATTATGTATGTCCTTAATTCGAACACCTGGTTTTTGATACCTTCGAGTTTTATGTACGGACTTGAGGCAGCTGTAACGTGAGGGGTATGATGAAAGTATTCCAAGATAATTCAGAATTTGTTAATTTTTTTCAGTCTGTACACCATCCCGAGAATCTTGAATTCTATCTTTCCTGCACCATTCTCATGCTGACACATACTTGACTGTTGACCTGAGCATTTCTATGTATATCTAGATATCACATTATTTAGGGTTTAACGAAAGGCCCGCTTTATAGCTAGTCTCGTAACACCGGGGTGATCTCGAAAGCTTTTGCTCCAAGCGGTGTCCCTATTATTTTGTTAGGGTTGTAAGAAGCATAGTCTGTAGAATCTTTTGTCAACTTTACCTTTATTCACATTACCGCTAGGTCATCCTTCCTTGTTCTGGGTCATTTATTGCAATCAGGAAGTTAACAGTCTCAATTTTACGGAATTGGTTAAAGACTGGTCTAAGTAATTGAATAGTCTTCAACTTACCCAGAATTTCAGTTTGGTAAGGCCTAACCCTAGGTGCTTGAGTGTTTCCCTCCTTTCCTTTCCTAATGTCTATTGCAGCCAAAAATAAGATATGCTCAATTGCTCAAATTTTTCCTCCTTTCTGTTTGAGACACCTGGTTTACATTCATCTTTGATGGATGCGTTGGACGATTTAGCTATGGTAGTTAAGGTCTGCACTCTGTCTACTACTCTGTACCTAGATACCGTTGTATTTGAACCCGTTAATTGGTGGGCCCAAGGATACCCATGCTTTTTACACTGTTCAATCTTAGGGACAGTTTTTCTTTGAGTCGTCGTTTATTACTAAAATTTATCTCTCCATTTTACTTCCTTTGAACTTACAACATTAGAGTCTTGTAGTACCTTCTCAGAGTATGCAACTATTGAAGCGTTATGATTCTGAGCCCAAGCGCGCGTTTCAGCATCTGCTTGTATACCGCCACCACCATCTCCAAAGCGCCGATTAGCAGAAGAAGAAGAGTATTGACTACGTAGTCGCGGATCTCCAATACTACGAATTATAGGTTTTCTTCTTCCACCACTCTCACGCTCTAATGCCTGCTGATCTGTTAGTCCATCAAGTGTTGGGATTCCAGGTTCTGTAGTAGTAGAACCAGGTGACATTTCATTTCTGTTAGTAGGATTAACGTATCTCACATAACTGCACACTGGACAGATAAAAGCAGACAGTTCTTTATGATATAGCAGATTAACAAATCTCCCACCTGTAGTCCCGCGCTTGCATTGAGGGCAGTAATTATTACTTTTTTTATTAGCGTTATTTACAGTCAGTGTGTTGTATGGTATTCTCCTTCTACGCCTACTTTCATAATCATCGTCATCAATGTCTATCGCTAATAATAATATGGTCTCTTCCTATTCTTGTTATTGTCATTCCACAGTATTACTTACTTACGACCCCCACCTATAGGAACATATCGGAAGTGGTGGCAAGCGAGCCATTAAAGCGTCTAGAGTATCATTTCCTGGACTCTCCTCTTTCAAAAGTGACAGCTCCTCAGCAGTTGCGCCACGCAAAGCGGTCAAAACAGACTGGTGTTTTTCAGATATTTGCATCATACCAACGTGCCCGTCAGGTCCAACTCTGTCATCATCTAAGAACATTTTCAGGTTCTTGCGAGCAGTTCCTTATGATAATGATTCCATGCTAATGGTATCACTACTCTTAGTCGCTGAATCGGTGTGAATGGGTGCTGTTTCTCTAGATTGTGCATGTCTTCTTCATAGTTCTGTGAAGGTTCTCTGAGAAGTGACTTAACAGAAGCGATTAAACTAACTGCAGACGCGTCGACATAGATATTGCTAACTCTATACTCACTGTATAGTTTGAGGATATAGTGCACCAACGCCTCATACGAAGGCTTATCATGTTCTGAAGAATGCAACACCTGCAGACGGTTATTGGTTGTTTGTAAGATAACAATGGACGTCTTGCTTGTGCTAAACCCAACGTCAATACCCATAGCCCGCCTTCCACCTATATGCAGTTGATCAGCACCTGGCAGTCGTCCTAACTCTATAGCACGATTTATAGAGGTGGTGCTGAAAACGTTACCTATACTATGAGTGAAACTAAGGGCAAACTCTCTTTCGAATGCAGGCGAAGTCCGTCGAGCGTTATTAATCTCATCTAACGTAAATAACTTGTCTAGTGCAACTGTATAGTCCATAAACAGACGCTTATACATGCAAGTCTCTTCAGGTTCCTTTCTTATTTCGTCCATTAAATCGCCTTCATGGCTTGGAGTTGACGTCAATGCTACCATACTGTCCGATTTCAAGACATAACGGTCAATGATCGAGCGTACCTCAAACTGGTTAGTGAAGAATGCTGATTCATCAGCTAGAATAAACGACACATTTGGTAAGCCACGTGCTGCCTTGAAGTGAATTAGAAGGTAATGCTTCAATCCTTGTAGTCAGCAACTGACATACGGTTTCTTTGTCGGTAAACACGACGTCAGGATAGAACAGTGCTTTCAATCTTCTTACTAGCGATATACTCAGGTCAATTCTAGGCCCTGTAATAATCACCATCTGACTATCTTTGAACTCTTCAGGCCGTGATAGACAGAGATATGCCATATACCTCAGCAATAACTCAGAAGCACCAATCCCACCAGCCTTAAGAAGATACAGACGCTTGTACTGTTCTAATGTCTCTAGTATCTGTTGTTGGTAGTCATAGAATTTGTGACGTTTGCCATATTTTATGGGTTCTTTAGCAGGGATGATATGAGTAAAGCAGCAGTTACCATTCAAGCGGTTGTATTCTACTTCATGATACTGACTGTCCCATATCCAAAACGGACGGTTCTGGCATAATCTAGAATACTCTGCTATCTTGTTCTGCTGTATCGTCGTCTGTTGTTGTTGTTGCTGTTGTTGTATCAGAGTCTGGTTCTGATTCTCCATTATCGCTTTCAGATCTTTCAGAGTCATCGCTATTCTCCTCGGTGGTGACGGTGATAACTACACTATTCTGCTTCATATCTTTATGCTCTAGTTCTTCTTTTTCTGCTGCCGCTTGCTTGAGTATATCCACTCTCTTATCTAGTCTATTGTTTAGATTCATAGCAGTCAATATTGTATCGTTATGCGTTATCAAATCAAGTACCTTTGTAGCAGTGTCATTAATCAGTGCCAGCGCTTGTAGTTTTATGCGAGGCGCTTCTGTCTTGTTGTATATTTCTATGGCTTCGCGCTTTGTCTTCTCCAGTCTGGTCAGGCATACTTCAAATGCAAACGGCAGACCGCTCTTCTAAGTGGCTACGAATTCGCTCCTTAGCAGCTGCCTTTAGATACTGGATATCTTCGCCTACTACTGTATCTGAGACCTTAAGTTCAGCTGCCATCTCTGTCTGGTTAGTTCTACCGTCGGCTAACATTTCTAAAATCCTACCACGCCGCCATGTGATATGGAGTTTCTTCTTACTCAACTCCCTTTCTTCTATCGCCTGCTCTATCTTTTGACTCTCTTCTATTCGATTATTAGGGATAGAAGAATTATCTAAGTTATCACTGTGCTCATTAGGGGAATTTCCGTTATATTGGCTCATTTCTCCGCTTTTTCTTCCTCCTCTTTACTTTTACTTCTCGGCCAGCTTTAGACGATAGGTTCTTTTCTCTTATAATCTTCTTCTTGTGCTTCCTTTGAGTTGTTCATTTGCCGCTGCTGCCTCCTTCTTTGTCGTCTTGTTTGTACTCAACTTCGTAGGCAGCATCAATCAAGGGCCTGTTGTCAGTTACAATGTCTGTAATCTCTTTAACAGTATCCTTTGCTAATCGTAACGCATCAGCTTCTAACTTATCATTACCTTTCTCTCTAGCACTAGCAGCCATAGCCCAAGCAGTATCTGATACTGCAGTTAACCTAGCTAGAGCCTTCAATATTTCATTGGGCACAGTATCTACAAAGTAATTTCGTAGTACTTCATGGGCATGATGTCTAATGTAAGCATAATCTCTCAGTACCTGTCTTTGGGCTTACTTGTAGTTTCTCTGCCGTTTGGTATATAGTATGGCCCGTTGTTAATTGTTTTACAACCTGATAACGGCGCCAATGTAGAAGGTCGTTATTGGTTCTTTGTCTTTTAGTCAGCGAAGACGATGATGGGGGTGGTAATGGAGTAGCTTGCAGCAGAACTGGAACCAGAACCGGAAGACAGAGAGGTGCTCAAATTAGGTCTTCACCTCATCCTCGTGGTTTAGAGCGGAGTACAAATTAGGACTTATCCAGTCTTATATTAGACATCACAGGCCTTTAGCTTTTTCTATATGCACATATTCGAACAGGTATTATCATGTGAATTTAATAGGCGAACTTTATCTACTTTAATTTCAAGCATATCCTTCCTAGATAGTCGGAAAATATCTCCGATATATCCACTATTATCATTTTGAGCATCATTTAGAAGGCATTTGATAGAGATATTTGATTAGTGAAGATGGAGAGATGTGGAGAGATATTATTCGACCTATGTTTTTTTCTTTGCTAAATCGATTGGACTAAGTCGGTTTTTCTCGTTTAGCAGGATTCATAGATACAGAGAACGGCTGTAATAATCAATAATCTATATTACTGTGTCAAGGTTCAGATCCAAACGTAGCACGGCTGGTCTATAGCTCTAAGACCGATCTTTCTATTCATAAATAGGATTCCCATCTGAAGTGTAATACTTAATTCCATCCATATCGTCGTCGTTACGACTGATTTTCATAATTGTATCTGCCTGTTTTTTAAGCATCTTTTTCATTGTGCTCTGCAGTTTCTGTAACCTAGAAAGAGCATTTTGTAACTCTGATGCTTCTCGTTGAGTTGTAGGTCTTCCAGCGGAATTTGCCCTTGCTTGGATCTCATATACCTTTTTATTATAATAGTTTTCTAAGTTTGCAAAAGCCTTTAACAAAAGTAAGTCTATATCAACCTCAGGCAGAGAATTCCAATCATCCTGATTATACTTTAGCTGACTCTCTGAGCCAATTGAATCCGACGACGCAGGTCTATTGACTAGAACCTGTTGTGGTATTAGGGTATATGGGACTTCTTCCTTAATCTTTATTGTTCCTTTATTCCTATCAGGCAAGTGTATAATGGTATTTGGACTTATATTGCCTTGTTCAATTCTTTCTTTTACTTGCCTTTGAATGTTGGGATCTTGTGTAATTTTAGTTAAAGATTCTACTGCCTTTTCATGATTCCCTTGAGAGAATGAATTAACCAAATCATGTACATCTGATTCAATTCCCCTTGATGACTGGGGAACAATCAGAACTAGTTGCTCAACCTTCTCCACCTTGACGAAAGTATTATTATTGCCGCTTACATCAGCCCCAATTACATCTCCGCCTATATCTCCAAAGTTAGTTGAAGCATCATTATAGTCCAATGCTTATACATCTCTTTGAATAGCCGTGACCAGCTGATCAACACCTTCACCAATTAATTTGCTAAAGGGGGCTAATGGGGTAAAAGCGAGCTATAGTTTCTGCTGTTCTTGGAAGAGATTTTAGTATCTTTTCAGTAAAAGAAGCAAACTTGCCTTTAACCGTCATCTTTTTTGCAGTTGTAATATCCTTTTCTGATCCTATGCCTTTGACTTCATTTGTAAATGAATCTATATCGTGTTGTATCTCACCGATCTGCTCTCTTGAAACATTGTATTTCTTGAATAATTCATTTATTCTGTTTTCAAACTCTGACAAATCACGTGCATATTCGCCAGACATTAGTGTTGAGTGCGTATTTATTGTTCCAGATACTGTAATATTTTTTCCAAATACATTACCATCCCCATTAACTCTGGCCCCAATAACATCACCTTGTACGTTACCAAAGCGTACTCCACCTTCATCTCTTTCTTCGCTCATGTCGGTTTAACCTTGGGAATTATCTCATTTAGGACATATTTAACAAGTTCGTTATTTAGCAGGCTCTCAGCAATAATAATTATCCTTATTCGTATCGATACATATAGTATCTGAGCCTATTATAGAAAAAAGAAGTTGTGATGCAAAATATCTGGGTTTGTGATTATGTAATTTGGATTTCATACTACAGAAGCTTAGAGTAGACTTCTTACAAAAGCTGCCTGGAAAAAAGGGAAAACCATTAGCCAAAAGTAATACGTCTTGAATCAGATGAAGAGCTAGTATGAAATAGAGAAAATTATTTCAAGCTAGAGATAATTGCCAATTCCCTTCATATTCCCTTAAATGTCACGTGATATAGTCATAACTGTATCTGCTTGCTTCTTAAGTGTCTTACTCATTGTGCTGTATAATAACTGTAGGTTCGAAAAGAGATGTTGTAACTCCTGCATGTCACGTTCACTTGGTTTTTGCAGACCATCTATCTTAGCTGATAACACGGTAAGCTGTCTCTTATAATGTCTTTCCAAATTTGCAAAAACTTTTAGCAAAAAGAGCTCTATATCCACGTCTGGCCCAAAGTTCCTATCATCCCTATTAAGAGGACTAGACGTCCCAATCCCCGGCGGGAGCGTACCGAGGTTCTGAACGTTTCTAACCTCATTAGGTAGAAGCGTATATGGGACTTCTTCCTTAATCTTTATTGTTTCTTTGTTCTTACGCGGTAAGTCGCCAGCGGCGTTTGGAGCTGTTTTCATTTGTTGAATTTTTCCTCTTATTGCACTTTGAATATTCTTATCTTGCATAATTCTAGTTAAAGTTTCTCTAGCTTCTTCGTAATTTCCTTGAGATACAAGATTAACTAACTTATGGACTTCTGGTTCAATTTCCCTTGAGGAGAGGTTAATATACACATTTACACTCTTACCGAAAATATTGCTATTGCCGTCTATTTTGCCACCAATTATATCTCCACCCACATCTCCGAAGTAGTTAGTTGAATCATCACTATTGTCCATGCCTATACCTTCCTTTGAATAGCTTCGGCCGGCTGCTTGACACCTTTACCTTGCTTACGCACCATATTTTTGAACTTGAACGCGGGTACCTTCTCAAATATATAAGAATTCCCTCGGATTTTCAGGCGTTATGCTAGTAGTGTCTTGCAGGTATGCGGAGATGCTTTCTGCTGCTAAAAAATAAAGGATGCACCGAAGTGCTTCATAATCTCTCGTGAAAAATATTAACTGTTTTTCAATGTCACGCTTAGAAGAAAGTTATTGTTGAATGTCTATATGGCAAACTCCTATGCGTACTACCGTTAACTTTAGACATAAAGTAGGATTTACCTTTATCCACTTTCTAATGGAGCTCTCGACCAATTTTGTGAGCTCGATTGGTATCTGGTGGAGATGGTGGAGGTGGTGAAGATAATTCTGTATTGCTGTCAAAGCGGCCCTGCATTCCAAATATTTCTAGAAATGACAAGACAATAAATTTTTTAACTCTATACGTATAACTTTAACAAGCTCAAAAAATAAGAGGGAGTTGATTTGGTCTCAGGCAGGTATTACATGATATCGCGTATCTGTGCCTGCCCCAAATCTTTGTACCTTAAGCCTCGTAGCTTCTTCCACAAGGAAGGCATCTATGTCTTCGGAAGTTCTCTTTCCTACTTCTAAGTACCTTTCTTCGTTTGTGCTGCTCCTTCTTCTATTACGGTGTATCTAAACCTCATGCTCTTCTTTCCATTAAATTCTGCTTCCACCTGTTCTATCTTTTCTGGGTTGAATGTCAGTATCTTCTTTTGCCCTGGCTCTATCTTGATAAATTTACTGTCCCTTTGCCTTAACTCTGCATTTCTCTGGAGAACTTCTTTAGCTTTTGGACTTAGTCGTTGAATATCTGTTGCCATATCTTTTTTTCTCACCTCCTACAAAGATTTGGCAAATTGGTTAGCTAGCATATCCAACCACGCCACGAGGAGGCTTTGCCATGTGGTCGTCTTCCTCTCCCTTGCAGTTCAAAATGAGGTCTTGTTCTAGTGCTGCGATATCATAACCTGCAATTTCCAAGATGTCTTTTACTGCTTTCCACAGCATAGCTTTGTATTTTCTAATACTGATGTTCTGCGGGTTTAGTGAATAACCTTCTCTATTGCTGTCGGATTCATAATACTCTATAACATCTCCTTTCTTTGCACCAATTGCTAATCCTATCTTTCTCTTTCTGTCATTTTCATTTTCATATTCCTCAGGATTTTTGGATAGTCTGTTGGATCTCTTCAGTAATTCTGAAGTCTATATTGCCAGCATGTAGATCTGAGATTGCTTTTTTCAGGTTCATAATTGGATCATTGCTGTTGGTAAGAATATCATGGACTGTTTGTCTAAATACGGTGTTAATCCATCTAGGCCTGTCATTTTTATCTCCTTCCATTCCAACAATGTCTGGTTCTCTTCCTTCTACACCAGTCCAACCTACATAGTGCTTCTTCTTATCAGAAATTATTGCTGTTTTGTATGTCTTGGCATGCTCCACTTCAATTCCAAGCTGTTTGCTGCATTCTTCCTTGAACTTTGAAACCCCTTCTTCAATATTCGAAGATAAATCCGTTTTATTATTTCCAGTATGAAGGAAGAGAGAATCAGTGTCTCCATATACAATTTCAAAACCCATATTCTGGGCGATATCTTTCATTTTAGAAATTGTGTATCTACCATAAGCCGTGATTAGTTCTGCAACTCTTGGATCATAATACTTGAAATATTGATTTCCAAATACGCCGTATCCACCATTGATAAGAACTTTTAGAGCCAGCTGTTTTACATGGTTCCCTAGTTTCTTTTGCTTTATTCTCTCTTCTTTGAATATCTTTAGTTTCTTTGGGAATGCACCTTCTTTTTGTCTACATATCCAATACTCTTTTTCTATTTTGCAGTCCTTTGTAATGTCTTTGGCTATTCTGCATTGCAAATCATCTTTACAGCATTCACAGTTAATAGTATCAAATGATAAGTTGTGAAGTATTGCCATCGTAGGATATAGACTAGTGACGTCAACTACAATCAAGTCCTGATAAAGTCCCTTCTTTGGTGGAAGAACAGTTGCTCCAACATACTGAAGCTCAGATGTTTCCTTCCTACGCGTGGCAAATGAATCAATTCCTGGTGACTCACATTCTCCATTACGTGCCATATTGTCAAAAATAGCCGCCCACCAAGTCGATATCCCTGTCCTGCACACTCTCTCAAAATCTAAGCCAGTTAGTTCGGATATTGCTTTCATAGCATCAAGGACTTCGCTATTGTTATGCTTTGGAGAGCTGCATTACCAGCTCGGCATCCCTTAAAACATACTTCTTTTGCTCATTAACTGGAAGGGATTGAATGTCTTTACCTGTTAATCCCTTATATTTTCCTCCAGCTACTGCTTCTAGACTTTGTCGTTGTTGTCCTGATGATAGTACAGCTTTAGATACTTCATCTAGTTTAAGAGTCCTGTAAGCATTTTTGAATATTGTAGTTTGCACCATTGGTTTACCAAATACGGAATGAAGGTCAATGTGCTTCCGACCTCTAACATATGGAATGCCAGCATTGTTAAAGTCAACTATAGAATCGACACCTTTTGCTAAACAACTTTTATGTAATATTGCAAGGTCTGAGTCAACGCCATCAAGATATTCCTCAGTATCTTCATGATACTTGGCTATGCCTGTAGAATACCAACCCATAGATAAGTCATATCTTAACAGTTCTTTGTTGATATTCTGCAAAAGTTCACGTTCTGGATTGTCAGACTGAGCAAAGTCTGAAACATGCAATATCTTGCTATTTCCATGGCTATCAACAAAAGCTGCGGCGTAGATAGCGCTGTTGCTGCTGCTTGTATCGTTATTGGTCCACTCTAGGTCGAATGCAACATATATTTTATCGTCTGATAGAGTAAGACAGTTGCTATCTGAGCTATCCCGAGGAAATAGAAAAGCATCTCCACCACCTTCACTATCTCCACTTTTCTCAAAATGAGCGTCATTTTGAGGCTCTTTTGGTGGAGATGCTCTGCCTGTGGTGGAGATACCATCTCCACCACCTTCACTATCTTCACCGCTTCTGTCGTCATTTTGTGCTTGATTTCCATCTGGTGAAGATGGTGAAGATGGTGAAGATACTTTGCTTATCTCTATCCAGCGAGCATTCTTTGTCCCAGTCTTTTTTCCAGTAGTATCGCAATCTATGGCTATACCAATCCCGTAACCTTCGCGGAGGTTTGAAAGGATTGGACGAAGCGAGCTTTGTTAATTGGTTGCCCTTCTTCGGCCATCCTCTTGTCTTCTGAGTATCAATTCCAAATTCAGGCTTAATGGCGAGACCATTAAGCACCCTCAGCAACTCATCGGGCCTTCCTTCCCAGAGTAACACCTTTGTAGAAGGTTCATTGTTCTCTTGGCCGTCGACAACAATCGGCCGAACTTGCTGCCCTTGTTTGGTTGAAACAAGGTTATTGGCATACTTGACCAGTACAGGGCCAAGTAGAGTAGCATCTATAGCTTCTACATTTTGTGCTCCTATGTTATCGTAGTATGCGTTGAGAAACTCAAATTCCGTATATCCCATAGCCCTAGCAATTGCCTCACCCCAAACAGCAAAATCCGCCATTCTTGGAAGTTTTTTCAGCTTGAGGCCAGGTTTGATCTGTAATGCCTTCACCAATATGTCCATGATATAGCCAAGCAACTGTGGCTTCATTCTCTCAAATTCCGCCAAGACCTCCGACTCCGAGCGTCTCTTGTCATCTGGCAAGCGCTTGTACTCCGACATGATGCTGCGATCTAGTGCATCAGGCTCCACCAGAGCAATGTTGATACCATTTATTTCTATGCAGCGTTTGTAGTCGTAAACCACGTCCTCGTCGTCAGTGAAGAGTTGCCGTTTGCTTATGCCTCCTCCTGTTACAGCCTTGCACACTTCGTCTGGAAACCATTTAGGCACAAACCTTACATTATCGTAAACGAGTAGGTGGTTATGGTATAGCTGCTGGGCAAACTCACGCTTGTCGCCAGGAATTGTGAGAAGCTCCGGCATGCTTGGATCGACCAAATGCTTTACGCATCTGCAAAAAGTTGTCTTGACGCTACCTTTTTCACCATGCGCCAAATCAAGTGGATGCGCAATGTCGGGTATGTAATGCGAAATTATCCTGACTTTGCTTTGAAGTCGTTGTAGAGGATCTGTTATATGCATCAAATCAAGGAACTGGTCGAATACATTCTGTGGATAATTGGCTGATGGTTCTACCTGCGAAAGCTGTCCAAACCTTCTGAACAAGACATCCTGACTATGTGGAATTATCTGCCAGCCCTGAGTTGTTATCTTTATACACCTTCTGAGCTGGTCTGTAAGGTCATAATGAATTTCGTCTTGTGCTTCTTTCTTCCCACCACCCCAGGCAACTCTTAGATGCAACTCTTTGGTTATCTGGTTCTCAAAAAGTGCCTTTGCTGCCAAGGATCCGGATGGTATCTGCTATCGCCTCCTTGTTGGCGACTTCTCCATCAGCATCATTGTAGTATAGCCCACTGACGTAAGTTTCAAATCTTCTGCTTTCAACAGGTATTACTTCTCGATACTGTTGACCCGTTGTAGTTACAATTTTCGCCCATACATACGGTTTATTGTACTGATCTACAAATAGCAAAGGGCAATTCAAACTCACAAGAATCGATTAGCTTCTTTGATATCTTCTTTGTTCGGGTCTGTGCTGTTTGGTCTGTGTCACCACTCTCTAATGTTTCAGTTCTGTTCTCCAAAGTGTTATTATTGTTTTCAATATTTTTTGCTCGTATTGGAAATATGCTCTGAATTTCATTCAGTATCTGTCTTGCAGTTTCTTCAGAGTTTAGTTGAGCGTTCAACATCTCAAGAAGACCTGAGAACCCTTTGAATCTCATCCAAGTTGTCCTTTTGGTATGTAGCATTCAGTGTTGCTAACCTGCTTGGCAACTCTTCATCATTTTCTGCAAGTTCTTGAATTAGCTTTTTAGCACTTTCAAGTTTAATACCTTCTTTACGTAGCCAACCGGACAGATACAGGACAAACTCATGGCGCCAGCCCTTAATGTAATGGGGTTTAAGAATGACTACTGCGTCCATCACTTGCTCTTCGTCTAGATCTAGAGTGGGCGCCGGAGGAGCATCATCAGCCAGCTCATCCGTGGCATCATGAATTTTAGCTCGACTTGCGTTAAATTGCCTCAAAGCACGCACAAGGTCTAGTAACTGCGCTTTTGAAAATTGAGTAATGTCATTTCCCTTGACAAATTTGTAGGAGTTGCCGCTTGGGTGTATTGAGGGCGGGAAAACCACATATGAACCGTCTGATTTTAGTCTGATTTCACTGTGGTTGTCGTGCCCGTGCCATAGGATTGCATTTTTGATTTCGCCTGCGGCAGAATCATCTTTGTCTAACTCTTCGGGATTGTACCGAATCAGAATATGGTATCCTCCGCCCCCTGTCTGCGTCCAAAGGGTTTTGTTTATCGCTTCTTTGGTATCTAGTCTGATTTTATTGTCAATGACATGTTCTGTGTATAACTTTGCCGTATCACCATCAATATCTAAAGCAAGCAAACGCGAAACCTTCCCAGTTACAATCGCCACATTATTATCAGTACGATCGAACCATATTTTCACCTGAGCTTCAGTTGGCAATGCGTCCTGCAATTGCTCCCACTTGAAATGTTTTGGAGGTTTCTTTTCTCTTGGGGCTAGTGGAAAGACGCTTAAGCCCATGTCAAGATATGACAAAGCATATGTCGAAGGTGTTGTAACGTCGCTTGCCATATTAGGATGGACCTCCTTCTCCCTCCAGCTTAGTTCGGGTTGTTGGTACTACCCCGTTGTCCAGATCATCACGATTGCTATTATTTCTAGAACCCTCTCCATCCATGAATTCCCACAAGGTAGTCTGCCTAAGTTGGTCTTCAGCTCGCTTTGATGTTGAATTTCTCTTCTTCATATTTACTTCTTCTCCAGTTATGCCGATTGAGCCCCGGCATGACATCTGCAGTTACACTTGAATCGTTTGCAGAGCGCTGTTGATACATAGGTTCCGGTGCATTCAGAGCATCTGTCAGTAAGACATCTTGACAACATCACTATGCTGTAGTCATTACTTACTTTCTTCCGTTCATTATTGAGTTGGCGCTTCTCTGTTACTATTGTCATGTCTGTATTTTTCGACTCTCCAGCGCCTGGTGTTGATTTCATTTTCCCAAATCCTGTTGATTCTGATGATTGTGGGTGCCCAAAAGTTGTCCTATGACTGAATCAAAAGAATCTTTCACTGTACCAAGCTGGGCAAGCTTTTCATAGTTTTCCAAGGACACTTTGATTGTCCTAATTTTTTCATTCATAGATGAACAGGTGTTGATTTGCCAATATGGGAACTATTAGGACTGTGTAAACCCGGTAGACCAACCTTCAAAGATGAGATCATACGCCAATGATAATCCAACAACCATGCTGAGTCTGGTAGGGCGATCCGCTATAGCGGATAGCATTTCAAGCAAAAAAGATTTTCCTACAGGATTGGAGATGCTTTCGAGCTCAGCTAAAGGTTGTCCCTTAGATTGAGTCATGTTTAGTCTCAGCTCTATTACCCTTGTCCTATCTTGTTCTGCAAGAAATTATAGCATATTTGGATAATTTGTCTTAGACGTTCTCACTCGATATAATGGGTAATAGGTGCAAGCATACGTACGAAGCATCAAGAGTACAGACTTCCATCAAGTAAGGAAATAGACGAAGTGTATTCGTCTATTTCAAAGGTGTAGACAACGTTGATCTAGCAGAAATCCTAGCCATCTTCAATTGTCACAGGAGAATTTCTTTTCACTTCGCTTGATACCCGGTGTATTATGCCCGCTTCATAAAGCTCCTTGTACATTTGATGGACCTGCTCCTTGATTGTGCGTATTGTATCGTCCTTTTCATCTAGCGATAAGCGCATCTCTGCATACCTTTGTTTATATAGGTCACCTTGATTGGATTGCTCCTTCAACTTCGCTATCTGCTGTTCCAGTTGATTCTGTCCCGATATTGTCAGCAGGTCTGTCACTTTGAGGTAGTCTTCAAGCAGATCCTGCTCAGTTGGCCTATAGTATGAGTCGCTGATACCAGTACTGTGGCCCATCAGAGTTTCAATGTTGATGGGTTTCATCCCACCCGTCTCACATCTTGTCTTGAACCACTTTCTAAAGCCATGATTTGCTTGATATTGGTGCCGCTTCTTGCCGTTTTTCAGCTTTGTTCGCAATCCTTGAGCCCAATGAGCCCTTTCTACTAGCCTTTTTACACCTAGGGTTTGCAATTTTCTTGGCTCTCCTATACTTCCCCGACCCCTTCTAACTTTAGTATCAAATAGGTTTCGCATCAGCCAGCTATCCGCAGTTATCTGCTCGCCTGATTGTTGTCGAAACTCTATCGATTTAGCAAGCTCGTTATAGGCTTCATATGAGATGAAAGTAAAGTATTCCTCATCTTCTCCAGAATAGATAATCATTTTGGCGAGCAACAATCTTGCCACTGCGTTCAATGGGGATGACGTGGCCCCATTTCAGGTAGTCCCATGCTCCCACTCTGAAGCCACCTGATGCCATAGAATAGATTATTGCCTTTATCCTTCTGTCTGGATATTCACACAGCCTGCGTATCTCTTCTATTGTAGGTGCTCTATCATCTGCAAATCTCCTGCCCCTTGGAAGGCCCCGTGTTATCCTTTTCCATGCTATAGGTAGCTCGGCAACATCGCAGAATAATTTTATAGCCTTGAGGTATCCCCTGAGCGTTGCTATCACTATCTCTTTTCTATTTACTCGCTCAAGCTGAGCCAATACAAATTTCAAGATTGTATTGAAGGCCCAATTTGCATCCCCTCCTTCTGCTGCCTGTTGCTTTTGCAACAAACATCTTTGATTGCTCCTCTATTGAAATATCCTGAGGCAGGCCAGCAAAGGCAAAAAATTTAGCCAACCGCTGAGGATATTTCTGCTTGGACACTGGAGATTTAAGTGAATAGATATACATCGTCCAAGCATCTGTTGCTGTTGTAGTTTGATTCTCCATTTTTTTCTGGTTTCACCTTTTTCTCATGTGGTGAACCCTCTTTGAGAGAACTAATAGCGGGCATCACCCCTCTGGGTCCGCCTTTTTTATCATTAGCAATCTTCAGATGATCTGATCAGTCTTTCAGATAGAAATTCATAGAAGCAACTAAAGACCAGAGATAATCTAAAACTATCAAAACAGTCATCAAATGATATAGCCCCCTTATCCAGCATTCCTTCGCCATTCTCTACCGCAGTAGGAAGGAGAGTGATTAGTTTGGTAAATCTAGGATGAATGACCTACGCCTTCAGCGCCAGTGTCAGTAGGTAGTCTTGTCTTATCAAATTCTCATGCATGTAAGGTGCAACGGCTTGTATAAAGTCATGTTCTAGTGCCTCAACCTTGCTAGTTCCCTGTCCCCCAAGTGCTTGGATAGCACGTACCAGGGGCCCATATTTTGTACTATACAATTGCCAATAATGGTTTGGGCTCAATACAGGAAAGTATACGGCACCTCGCTCGAAGTGAAGGTCCTTGACGTTGCTGCCGAGACGCTCCTGTACTGTCTGTGGAATCCCCCATTGCATCGGAGAAGGAGGGCTGTTAGGAGGAGGCGGGACATGCTTTACGATAGCTCCGAAGAATCTTCCCACAATATGTTCAGGAGGCCAAGTTGTAAATGCGATACGGCCCCCTTCCTTGGTGACTCTGATCAGCTCTTTTGCAGCAACTTCTGGACGAGGAGTAAACATATGTCCTAGACTTGAGAACACTATGTCAAACGAATTATCAGGAAAGGGAAGGTCTTCAGCATCACCTTGTTTCCACTCGATCCCTTCCGTTACACCAGCAAGGGCTGCATCTTCCTTCGCACGTTCCAAAAGTTCAGGTGTGAGATCTATCCCAATTACCTTCCCTCCTGCTCTACACGCAGTGATGGCTGTAATGCCAGTACCACATGCTACGTCGAGCACATGCTCACCACGACTAACACTAGCGGCGCGTACCAAATGAGCGGACATAGGAGAAAGGAACGTTGCTATGTCGTTGTAAGAACCCAAGGCCCAAGTTGCCTTCGCTTTTTCCTTGAGATCTGCAGTAAGGTCGCTCATAAAATCTTCAGAGTACTATCCTACTTGTTGTAATAAAGTTTATGATTTACGGAACAGAATCACCGTTGATAGGATACACAAGAATACAACGACGTCTTCAATCAGGGGGATTCCTTATAACTTTCCGAGGTCTATCCGAATTGTCTGTAGGTGCATTTTAAAAAACGAAAGAATTATAGCTGTACTAGAGCAAGCAAAAACTCGCTGATTGATCAAGCAGTAGCTTCAGGCTACATCAGGAGAAGGAAGGTCAAAAGGCCAAAGGGCCAGGTGGGCAATCCTGTATTGATGATGAATTACATCACTTCAGAAGGGAAGGCAGCTTGAAGGCACATTACGAGTCCTGGAAGGAAGTATGAAGCCGTGAGTTGTTTGAATGATCTTTGGAACAGAGTCTATGCGATTATTACTCATCCAAATGATTCTTTAAAAAAGTCCTTCTAGCTCCTTTTTGAGAAGTTGTACCATGATACAGCAAAAACTTTTTAGCTAGCCCTCTGTCTATTAACACAGAACCTTTTCAAAGAACCGATATCAGCATGAAGCCCCTTGGGTTCGCCTTGTAATTGTATCGGGTCCAATTTCTGAAGTTTTTTTTTGCCGAATCCCTCTGGGCCCGCCTAAAATAAAAAAACGTTCAAAAAATGGACCCAATGTTAACAGGAAGCGCCTGAATAAACTACTCACAGACGTCGAGCCTGAAATTAATGTGACAGTGTATGTATTTCATGTGACTGACGGGGATAAGAGATAACTTTTCTTTTTCAAGACATCTGGGGCATTATGTAACATTTTTACAATCCTCCCTTGATTCTAGAATCTCAGCAATTAGAAAACATGACTACGTCCCTAATTTAACAGGAGCCTCAATGTCCCGAAGATTGAACAGTGTCAAGATTTTGTGCTCTTGCAAGAAGGCGCAATGTTGCTGCTTTTATTATCATCTTTGTATAAATAAGACACTGTCATATGCATCGGCGAGTACTTGCTGTCGCACTTGCAGCAGGTGTTGCAATCACAATCTATATTGCATACCAGCAGGCTAACAGATCGCCCTATGCTCTTGAAATCGATGCTACAAGGGACGTTACAGATGTAGGCGTTCAATATAGGATAAGGATGACTAATGTTGGCACACAACAGTTAACTGGAATCATAGTTGACCTTGGTACAAACGATGTTCAGAAGAAGCCGTTCTTGGAACCAGGGGAGTCGTACTATTTCTATCCAGAACCTGAAACCAACGCCTCTAACGTCAAGGTTAGGACAAACGAAGGAATTGTGATGGAAAGCAACTACCGATCGCCAACTAAAGTATTGGGTTTACCTGGTGCAGGCAGATAATGATAATTGAGAAAATGTATAAGGTTCTGATGACTCTGTCCAATCTTTATTTCAGAAACGCTGTAATGCCATTCAAATGGAACAGGCTGCTAAGAATATCGATCGAACACTTTGTGGCTGACAAGTGAGAAGGAAGGCATAAAAGATGTCCACATCCGGCAAAAAGAGAATAACATTTTTCTATTAAACATTCTAATAATAATGCAGATCTTGTTTTAGACTAGAATAAATTTTCATCTGCGTCCCATTGAACCTGCGCAGTAGCAATCTATAGTTATTACATATATTTAAGATAACTAGACTTAACACCGATTTTCATCATGTGCGGCCACTACCTGAACATTGGATCTATCTTTTGAATTTTTTTCCATCGAGTCCCTCTGGGCCCGCTACGATATCAGTTCTTTTAGAAGGGTTCTACACATATGAGATAGAACTTAGCTTTAAACTTTTAGCTAAACTACTGGGCGGCACGGCATCGTACAGCACAGTCTAGTTTGCTGCTATTCTTCCTTTTCTCGCTTCCTGAGGCGGCCCTATCTGCAGTAGCTCTGATTCGAAAAGATAAAAAGACAGTCGAGTTTGCGGCGCTTAGGGTAAAGGATCCAGCGAAAGGATAGAAGCATATTTCCAAATAGGACAGCTTTGCTTCACGTCAAGAGGTAAGAAGGGCTTAAAGCCTGCTATCTTATCTATTTTTATAGCCAGAAAGTAAGCGCGTTTCTTAATATTGCAATATGCGAAAACTTGTCTTTTGATCTTTTCTTTGAGCCATGCCAATGTATCTTTCCTGCTGGAATTATGACGCTTTCGCCGTCTTTAACCCTGTAGAATCTTCACTTACGAACGAGTATTTGCCATCTGGCGTCCTTGGATCCTTTTCACTATTTCGACGAAGCCCGTGCCATCTATAGCGATCAATATTTGGTCGGATTCGTGGTAATGTAGCCTAGTTCGAGCACCATCATGAAAGGTAACAAAGTATGCCTTTAATTCCCTTTTCAGGTCTTTAGCAGCAAATATATCAGATACTTTATTGATTGTAACCTTTCCAATCGCATATCTGTCTCTGGTTAGCCTTCTTGAAAAATTGGATCGTTTCCAAGTTAGACTGCAAGAAGGGCATGGATTCTATAAATATAATGAAAGAACTGAGGGCCAAGGCTGATATTTTCTTGCAGGTTATGCTAAGTCAGAGAGTCAAACGTTTTCTACTTTATCGTCTTGCTGTAGCAATGCAGTCACCTCTCTTCCTTCAGTATTCCATCCATGCTATTGTACGCAAATTCAGATACATATAGACCTCCGACGATAGTACATCTTTTATATTATTGTGTTTGCTGAGTATTTTTTAATTCATTCTGAATCCTAGTATTATTAATTAAATCAGTGGTATCTTCAAAACCATCTTCTATTAGTTGTGTAATTGTTCCAGATGAGAAATCAAATGATTTATCTGAAATAGTATGTTCATCATTTTTTCTTTCTATTCGTACTATCTGGTTTATGTCGAACCTTCCCTCTACGATTTCTTTATAGAGTCTAGGCCTCAGGTTCATGCCATGATACTTTGTTCTTTGGTTCAGCAAGTTAGTAATGACCTCGTCTTTGGCTCCAACCTCTTTTGCAATCTTTATTAACTCTCTTACCAACTCTACATAGTCAGATACTAGCAATAGCACCTCTTCATCTTTATGACTCCGATCAGAAAAAGTGATATCGTTCTTTCTGTTTATTAGGCCGTCATTATCGACGGGGATTTCTCTTTGAGTTGTAGGATGTACATTTATTACACATATATTAAGAGCAGGAACCTTGTCTTTTAATCCTCTGATCCTATACCAATAATTTCTGTGGAGTAAGACTAGCTGACTTAATGGAGTATTGTACAACATCCCGCCATCCCAAAAATGCCGTATCTCTTTTCTGTATTGTTTACTAAAGTCACGATCAGGAGAAGGAGTAGGAGAACTAATACCAATGCTAATCCTACTACCATGGGGGAAGCTATTACTATTATGATTATCATTAACGGAACCTTGATGATAATAGCTTTCAACGTCTAGTAATGTATAATCGAAATTAACAGGGTAGCAGCCTGATGCCATAACTTGATCTACAGTTATCCCATCATTGTATCTGATAACATGTTCAAAACCTACTTCCTTTCCATCTTGCTGTTTGAAATATCTTCCATATTCTGTTTTCCTAGAACCATCTTCTTTTGCATAGCTGTCAAATACTACAGGCGCCCCATCTGCGACATCAACTGCGACCAATATTAGTCTAGGTTGATTTTCTTCAAATGCTGATGCTATAGGAAACTTTGCAAATCTCTCTAGACTTTTTCTGAGTTGTTCATTACTAAAGCGATACCGAGTGTTCCATATAAGGTCAAAAAATCTGTTGTCCCGTACTGAGTATGGGGGGAGAGAATACATTAGGTACGCCACCTACAGCAAATTCCTTTGCTGAGTAGTATCTTCTGGCCGCTTCTCCTGTTGCGATGGCCTTATTCAGCCAATGTAAATAATCCCACCATGGCTTAAACCAAGGATTGGCATCTGCCATTGATTCTTTGGACAAATATTTCCAGAAATCTAAAAGTCTCTCAGCAGACCCTTCATACGTGCCATTTTCAACAACGTAGCTTGTGAGTAATGCTGCATTCATAGCACCTATCGACGTACCTGCAATATTGTCAAATGTTATGCTTGTTTCTTTTCCTTCCTCTTTATCTTTCTTTGATAGCCATTCGTATAGTGCCTTGTAAGCGCCCGCTTCATAGGCACCCAAAGATCCCCCTCCTTGTAGTACTAAAGCTCTTTCACTTGCGGGAATATTTGTAGTATTTTTATTACTGCTACTCAACTCGACTTCTTCCTACTTTGATTTGCATCGTAATAATAAACATATAGTCTCTTAGTCAAGGATAAATAAATTTTTTAATTGTAGGCGAGAAAGAGAAACAAATAATATCATAAAGCTTAGTTATTTTCTACCAAAAAATTACCTGTGAATTATCTGTATTATACCACAGCTGCAGTTCTAAAGCATAAGAATTCTAAATCATATGTATTGTAATCTAGGATTCAAATGAATTTTATCCAAATCCCTCCGGCATTACATCGCAGAAACCCTTTTAGCTTCTTGTTACATTAAATAAGACTAGCAAAGAATCCGCTTTTTGAAGCGATATCACTGCTAGTCCCGACGGACCTGGTCAGCCAAAAACCTTTTAGCTGGCCTAGTCGTATGAAGAGCTGAAATCCTCACTTTAGTGCTTCTAAAAGCACGGGGACCCTTGGGCCCTTGGCTAATTCTATCGAGTCTCATTTCTGAAATTTTTTGCCGAATCCTTTCACTTCCGATCTGAACAATCATTTTTTATGGATTCTGTAACCCAGCAGTAATCAAGCTTGTCAATATATACAATATTGCTCTGTATTATCTGGGTGAAAAAACAATAATGAGCGACCCAAACGAATGGAACGCAAGCGTAATTGCCGAATTCCGTAAGAATCATGGGAAGGTAGGTGGCTATTTTGAAGGAGCACCTTTGTTACTTCTCCATCACACCGGCGCCCGGAGCGAGCAAAGCGCGTCTTAACCCGATTATGTATCTCAAGAATGGCGATCGCTACCTAGTCTTTGCTTCAAAGGGAGGAGCCGATACCAATCCTGACTGGTACTACAACATCAAGGCACACCCAGACGTCCGGATCGAGGTCGGAGATGAAACTATCGACGCGCTCGCGGAGGAGATTACCGGCTCTGAGCGCGATACGCTCTACGAACGCCAAGCTTCCATCTATCCGACGTTCGCTCAGTACCAACTTGAGACAAAGCGGATGATCCCTGTAATAGCACTCGTACCCAAATCCCGGCGTAAATAGAAATGCAACATTGTCACATAAACGCAAAAGTAGTCAATTTTTGTATGCTGTATACTCATTGAGTCCAAATTTTGAAGTTTTTTATGCCGAGTCCCTCTGGGCCCGCCTAAAATAAAAAATCGTTCAAAAAATGGACCCGACGCTCATCTTAGAAATATTCAACAAATTCAAGAATATTGTGACAAAGTGAAATCGGATATGACTCGTACCCGAAATCGCAGTTTTGCCTTCTTAAAGAGGACTCACTATGTCTAGCTCAAATGATTCTATTGCATCAATCTGCAGGCCATAGATTCTACTATGAACGGAACTTGTGCGGTTTGTTGGCTAGGTTTCTTTCTAATTCAGTGTGATTTAAAGCGGTCAGCTATGCGCGTTTGATCAATGTAAACGTAAGCGAGTTGAAGCCTTAACTCTCTACTCCTATGATATCGCATCTTTTACACAAAACCATTTGACTCTTATCTGAAAGCGTCTACATAATCATTGGCGAACTGGGAAAACGATATTGGTTTATTTCCCGTAACTTCTTCAACGGCCGAAGATATCTCTGATGCTTTTCCTTTTCTAAAATAGTCAGATAGTTCTGAAACTGTGTTAATAAGCCAATCACTCATACCTATCTCTTTCATTGCTGCTCTTAGCTTCTTCATCTGAAATATTTACATAATTTATTTTCCTTCCTATTCTATTGGAAAGTATCTCAGCTACCTGATGATAAGAAAGTGCTTCCGGTCCTGTAATCAAGTGTGTTTTATTTTTATGAAGATCCTCATCCGTAAGTGATTTCACAGCGACGGCCGCAATATCACGGACATCAACAAGACTTACTTTTGCATCTTCTAGGGGGATATAGAAAGCGTTGTTTCCTTTTATGGAAGGGCTATGGAAGTTTATAAAGTTCTGCATAAACTCATTTGGACGAAGAAAGGTAAAGGGTATTTCAGATTGCTCTATGATTTCTTCTACTTGACGATGTAAGCGCATGGTGCCCACATCTGCTTCTAAATCAGCTCCCATTACAGATTGTTTTACAATATGTCTAATTCCAGCTTTCTTTGCTTCAGTCACCGCATTCGAAGCAAGATGTGCCGCATTTGGCACATCGGGGGTGAGCAAGAAGAGTTTATCAACATCCTTTAAAGCCTGTCTTAAAGTGTCTGATTCATTGTAATCGATCGGTATAACCTTGACCCTATCACCATCCTTTACTTTTTTTACATTTTGACGCGAATGAACAGCTGCCTTGATACTAACAGCTGGAGCGACGGCCAAAAGCTGTTTTACAATTTCACTGCCGATGTTGCCACTAGCTCCTGTAACTAGAATGCTTTCTTGCTTCGTTTCCATAGTGATCCAATGTGAGTGATATTATTAAAGTTAGCAACGTGTCTAATGTAAGATCCAGCAGAATAGAAGCGACCGCCCGTATTGATGAGGTCAAGCTTAAGGGTCAGTATTATTTGTAACAATTAGTAGAAAGCTAGATTGCGTTACTTCTGTGGAAGAGATATTGGGTTGAATGTGAGCACTTACATTGAGTCCATCTTTTGAAGTTTTTTCTGCTGGAACCCTCTGGGCCCGCCTAATTTAAAAAATCGTCCAAAACCGATGAGGATAGCGATATACTTATCAAATATACGCCTATCTATGTGTCAACTAAACTTTAATAAGTAAAACATGTATTTTACGTCGATAGGATAAATGAGTACTAAGTTGGCTATTGGCATAATTACAGCCATAGTTATCATATTTTTGATAATATACCTCACGTCAGTATGAGTCAATAATATCACTAGCGGTATTATTTACTTGAGGACAAAA
The DNA here is from genome assembly GCA_963786915.1 of uncultured Nitrososphaeraceae archaeon. Lineage (GTDB taxonomy): Archaea > Thermoproteota > Nitrososphaeria > Nitrososphaerales > Nitrososphaeraceae > Nitrososphaera. The sequence goes on along the minus strand of CAWBAU010000001.1, from coordinate 708,828 downwards.
TTGTATCGATAGAATAAAGAGTAATATTTTATCGTCAAAAACAGTTGGACGAAGCGAGCTAGACTCTTTCAGAAATAGTTCAAATTATTGTAGCACAAACATTCATAGACAACATCTCACTATACACTTGATATGGCTTTATCCTCCTCTATACACCTGTATTTTGCTTGAGTCAACGCAATTGCAATAAAAGACTATATACTCGCGTACTGTTATTAAATAAAATTGAACGAAGTCATCAAATTGTTTGGTATATCTCTTTTCTTACTATTGATGCTTAATTCAGTTATTCAAAGCACGTTTGGAACAGCTAATTTGAGTGAATTCGATGATACCCAACAACTTGATGATACCCAACAGCTTGATGATACCCAACAGCTTGATGATACCCAACAGCTTGATGATACCCAACAGCTTGATGATACCCAACAGCTTGATGATACCCAACAGCTTGATGATACCCAACAAACTGTGGGCAACGAAACTGTTCCATCTATAAACAATGAAACGGCTGAAGAGGTTTCGCCGACAGCTACTGAGAACAATACCCAGAGCGTTATTAGTGAGAACAATATACAGAGCGTTATTAGTGAGAACATGAGTGATGTGGTTGTCAATATCCCCGGCTTCATAAGCAATCCAGAAATTGGGGAGGCAGTCAGAGTTGAGGATGATCCAGATGCAAAGCAGAGAATAATAGACGAGATAATGGACAATACATTCTTTATTTCTACCACCGATCTAGTTAACCAGGGTCAAGATCATAAAGCGGTTATTAATGCAGAGGGCGTGGCAGGACTGACTGAGCTTAATAATCCCGAATTGCAAGATACCTATAGGGAAATTTTGCAAACAGATCAAGATTGGCCATTTGGAAGAGGACAACTTCTTGAAACCGGAGATTATGTGAGAGAAATTCATTTGGATACAAAAGCGCCTGATGGTACTGTCAAGTCCATCACAAGCACTGCAGTCTTTGATGAGAATGGTAGACTTAAGTTTGAACCCCTGATGTATTTTACACCTACTGAAGTTTTCGTTGGTGGAAGCCATCATATACTGGAAGTTAAGAACATATTGGGTTGGAGTGTAGTCCATGCGGACATAGCGGCTACCGCGCAATCAATGGATAAGTGCACAATAACAACACCTCAAGATGGAATTGCTTTTACAAATTATCACACTTTGCCTGCGTGGAATGTAACAGTTGTTGAGCTTTCACAATTAATTAATGCATCTGGCCCTTGCCAAACAGATCCGAGTTTAGAATTACAGTGCGCTAACGCCATAGTAAAGGTTGCATATTCTTCATTCTTTCCAAATTGGAAAATTCAGGGACCAACAAATGTAGAAGTCACAAAAGGTGATCTACCAATGTCAACAGGGCGGACAACTATATATGATATCACTTGTGCGGATGGTCGTAAGGAGGTTGCAGCAACCACTCAGGATAGCGGAAATGCAGGTAGCGGAAATGCAGGGATATTCGGACCAGTACAAGACTTTTTTGATCGGCTTTTTTAATATTGATACATTAGACAAAGTAAGGAAAAAAGATATTCAAAATCTCTTCAAAAGAGTATCGGACCCGAAAGAAAGAGGAATAGCTAACCTGAATTCCACTAAGACTCCCCCACCCGCTTAGTTATAAGAAATTAATATCAATAACAGCCTCTAACCAGCGCAAACATGTATAGAATAACCCTAACATTATTTTTCTATTTCGTGCCAGTTTGATTCATCGAGTCCAAATTTTGAAGTTTTTTTTGCCGAGTCCCTCTGGGCCCGCCTTTTTTCATGTCAATAATAATCCCCAGATCATCTCTCTCAATATTGGTTCAATAACAAGAACATAGATAATTGACCCACGCGTTGATGAGTCTACGCCCACGACCAACAGATTTTTAGCTAATTCAATGGCTCTAATGTCATATTGGCTCTACATCTATATCGACTGAATCAACAACAACTACAAATTTGTAGTTAATATGAGCTGGCCAGGGCCAGCATTATCTTTTATCTTCGCTAACGCATTGTAAGTTATAATCTTCATTTTGTTCTAGTAATATAATTCACCAAATCTCAACTCTGAAAGTCTCTCTTGAATCTGAGGATCTAAGTGCTCACTTAGAGATGAGGTAGAAGAAAAAAGGTATGAGGGGTTTACTAATTGATGACAACATAATTTAGTGTAATATATGGATCCGGGTAAAAATCACAATTCACAGCAAATCCGCCCAAGTCTACTGAAGTAACGGGACAGGATCCCCGCACTTCTCCACCTCGATTACCAAGGGAAGTTACAACTAACGAAGTTGTAGATACCTGGCTGTCTACTATGGCAAACCATTGCTTGGACCAGTCAGGATTCCATCCATTGCCGGGACGTGCAGAGGCTGGCAGACTGACCTTCTTCACGAATCCTGTTGATACATCTGTTTTACCTATGGAACCATCGGATATCTTACTGCTGTCAACAGAATTTGCAGTAAGCTTTGGAGCCGTGATGGTATTTGCACCAATCATTGGATTTGATACTTGTATTAGAGTGAATACAGCAGAGTTTGTAGGACCGTCAACTATTGCTATGTTCGGGCCGCTGAATGCCTTTGTAGTGACTGAGACTTGGTTAGATGTAATAGCTGAGTTTGTAATGTCTGCCAAAGATAACTTGATCGCTTTTTGTGCAGGAATAGAGACTGGGGAAGATACTGTATATTTTACTACCTGACCCAAGACCGAAAGTGACCCTGCACCAATTCCTTGAACTTCTAATAGTTTAGCAGTGGCTACATTAAATCCTGCTGGAAACGTCATCTCAATTTCTCTGATTGCTCCAACAGTTGCAGTTGTAAAAGCTATGGTGTAATAGGTTTTTGTGCTGAAAATGTTATCTGCTGGGAGGGCAAACACATTGGTTAGAACACCAGCACCGTATGCCGCATTCACTAATGAAGGTGCATTGGCTAGTTGCTGATCTGTCAGTAGACCAGTCACTGCCTCCGGGGCTATATGAAAAAGCATAGCGGTCGCTGTTATTGATGCTATCAGAATGCCTATCAGACAAAAAGATAGGATTTTCCATTTGGTTTTTTCCTTATTCGAAAAGATACTACTACTCATCATTATCTTGCAAGATAGTGATTATATAAGCAAATTAGAGAGCCTAATGTCGTGGCGGGGTGTATACAAGGCCTTTCACTTTTCACCCTTGTTATCCTCCAGTTAATGAGGAGTATCCATGCGATATTTATGGACTAAAGGCTTAAAGCCATCAATCACCAAATCCCTTTGATGCAAAGGTTCTAATCCGACGGAACCAGGTTTTAATTCCATCGGGTCTCAATTTTGAAGTTTTTTTGCCTAGTCCCTCTGGGTCCGCCTTTTGTTATGTGGCGATATCAATCATGCGAAGAATGTTTCCTATTCCTCCACTTAATGCAAACCAAGCTAAAATTCGAGCAACATAACACAGTGTACCATAGCCATATTTTTTTCTATACGGACACAATAGTATTAAATCCTTACTTGGTGTTTCAATTACGCTCAAAGGCACTATCAAGTAGTTCTAAAATTATCTGCTAAGATACATAGAACTAATTTAGTCAGAAAATGCTACCAAGCTTTAATACCGGCTCTCGGATCAAGATAACATGTCTGATAGTCAGCAGAAACTACGAGAAGAAGGGAAAATAGAACAACAACAACAGCTCGTGGATGTTGCAGATGTAAATGATGTGCCTGCAGGAAAGATGAAACACGTAGAAGTAGGCGAAAAGGAAATCCTGGTTGCAAATCCTGATGGCAAGGTATATGCACTTTGCGATAGGTGCAGTCACATGAACGCTCCACTTTCGAGTGGTACTCTGAATGGAAAGGTTGTGACATGCGCTCCGCATGGCGCTAGGTTTGATGTTACAACAGGAAATAAAGTAGCAGAGCCAATGGCTCTAGACCCCTCCAAATTTCCTGAACCATTACCTGAGAGTTTGCAAAAGATGTTTGCCCGGAGTGCTGAAATAATGTCCAAGGTTAAGACATATAATCAGCAGACCTATGAAACGAAGATTGAAGGAAATAGGGTCAAAGTAAGAATGTGACCTCATGCAAGTTGGAATCGATATCTTCGTGCCAGCATTCGATGATAATGCTAGATTGCCTTCTTTCCTTTTGATTCTTCTTTTTTTTCTCAGCCCGTTAGTACGAATAGCAACCTATAACTAATACATCAATGTGTGGAATAACTGAACCTTAATTTTATTTGGTGTGACTGATCCCTGTCGAGTCCATTTTCTGAAGTTTTTTTGCCGAGTCCCTCTGGCCCCTCCTTTTGATTCAATAACCAGCGCATTCACCACCAGCACCATAAGCCACATCGACTATTGAAGGTGCGTTGACTACTTGCTGACCTGTCACTGAACCATTCAGTAATTGTTGGGATATGTGAAGAAACACCGCGATCGTTCTTCTTTTTGTTGATACTACCATGACGCCTATCAGTGAAAAGATAGGAATTTCCATTTGGTTTTTCCTTATTCAAAAAGATATTACTCATCGTTATCTTGCGAAATAGCGACTATACAATCAAAATAACTAGAGCGTAATGTTGTGGCTATGTATATACACCGCTGTTCATTTTTCAGTCTTATTATTGTGGACTAGATGATAATGGTTAGTATCAATGCAATAGTCATATGCGCTAAAAAGCTTCAAGCTAGCTACTATTACCGTCTCTTTGCAGCAAACTTAAATCCCTATAGAGCTAATTGCAAGAGTTCGAAAAAGAATACTCACGGCACAAGGCCGCATTAGCTATACTCAAGCATTAGTATCAGCGTCCTCCTATTAAACTTTTATATAACTGGGCAATTCCTATATTATGGTCCCGTTACTACTTGCGAGCGTATATCTATCTTTTCTGGACACGTTTTACGTTCCCATCGATAAGATAAAACCAAAGCATTTTGTAGATTTTCATAACCCCAACACCTATTATAACGAATACATCCGAATAGAAAAAGCAAAGAAAAAATCAAAGGAACAACGACTATTTGTAAACGGGGTAGGTGAATTCCAATCAGCCCTGCGAGTAAAAGATCTAAAAGAGAAGGATTATCCAGTATAGATAGCGTTTGGATGTCAATGGTCAATCTTTATAATAACTCTTTAGCGAAGGATAAGACGTTACCGTTCCTTCCATTCATCCCTTCAATAATAGACCTCCTTCCCAGTAAACAAAGACATTATCGCCTTGATGTCTCCCTCCTTCCTGGCTCTTTCTCAAGAGCAGATGAGAAACTTTGCAGAATGAGTTTTAGCATATACTATTTTCCTATAGGCTGTGCCATCTCAAGAATTGGATTATATCTTGGAGCAGAAGGTTATCTGTTTGAGCCTAAAGATCTAGTCCCATTACTCAAAAGACCTGAAAAACGTCTGAAGGTTGAGGTTTTTAGAAAAAATGATCTGATTTTCGAGGGTTACTTATTCGACATGATGAAACAAATGCAAAAACAATTCACACAAGAACTCTGCGGCAGCAAGGAAGTCCAGACTAAGACTCTCAAAAGGTTCTCATTTGCAGATTTTGTTGATACTTCCAGAGCTTTAAAGGAGGATACTGATAAAGGCATAATATTTGATGTAGTTGAATCTACTTTCACAAGAACTGCGAATGCAATGTCTCGAAATATCGGCAGCCCTTGAAGAATCCAGATGGCGACTACGAAGACACTATTGTTATTGCTGGAGACAAATACGGCTTCATATGGGTACCCAAGTCTGTAGAATTTCCGTACCACTTGTTATACAGGCGGTACTGCAAATCTAGCCATGCTATTAATGGTTCAACAATCACTGTATGTACAGATGTCAGCAATTGAAAGTAGCCGTTGGCGTGATCAGATAAGATCGAACTTGTTTATTAAGCAAGTTAAACAAGGTTTTTTGGGCCCCGCTATCTTGACTCCTCTTACTCTACTACACTACGTCCAAATTCAGAAAATATTTGGTAAAAATATTCGAGAGCTTTATGACGGATTGAAAGAATCGATAGACCCTGATAAAACCATTGATAAGACTGCAGACAATTACAGGAGTACTTGAAGCAACTTGATCAGGAGGTCGAAACGTCTGCTGGTAATGTCCATGGCTTAATCTCTAAAGTTATCAACCTCGCAAAGCTGCCATAAGATAATGTAATTATATCATAGCGTTGCATAGGAGGTTCTTGATGTCATGAGGTAATGCATTTAGCAGCCTTTTTTGCTCTAAGCGTTTAACACCTTATCTGTGGCTAGAATCAGAAATATTCACACTCAGACTTAACCTTGAGGAGTCGCTCCCAACCTCATCGAGTCCAAATTTTGAAGTTTTTTTAGTTGAGTCCCTCTGGACCCGCCTAAAATAAAAAAACGTTCAAAAAGTGGACTCAACGCGGCTGACAATTCAACGAGAAGATGGAGGAGTTGCTTGGAGCAATGAAGCCTCTTCGCTGAGAAAATCATAAACACTAACAGTTCATTTTGCCATATCTAAAATTACACTCAGATGTATCCTCGAACAATGACAAGTTCGTACTCAACCACTACCATCCCAAAGAATCTGCAGACTTGGCAGCTGCCATATCAAGGGCATCTTTTGGTGATGCCGACCCGTTGTAAACTTGTTGTATAGCTTGGTGTATATCTTCTGTTATCTCTGGATACTCAGATATGTTTGGCCTACTTCTACCATCTGGAATCATTGAAACCATTTCCTCAAAGTATGGGATTGATTCATTTAGCGGTCCAGAATTTGGACCATCACCTAATACATCTTGTGTAGGCAAAAAACCATATTCTTGTAAAAATGGACCCAGTATTTCAGGCTGAGCCATTATTGTTATCAACTCCCACGCCAAATCACTATGCTGCGATGTACTTGGTATACCTAACTCCCATCCTCCCATCATAGTTGAAGTAGAGATTGTCTGGTTAGGTACAGGGAACATAGGAATAAATCCAATTTGCTGTTCGAACGTTGACTTAGATTCATTTGCAAATTCTCTAGGCAGCCAAGAGCCCTCTAACAACACAGGAATGGTTCTATTAGCAAAATCGGCGCCCAAAGATTCTTCCGCTTGCGGCTTTATACCTGCATCTACCTGTTGCTTTAAGAACTCGAGCGCTTTTACTCCTGCTGAGCTATTAAATGATGGAAACCAGTAAACACCTTTTGTAGGATGACCTTCACGGAGCTCTAGTATTTCTCCTCCAAGCATCCAAAGGTATGGGTACCACAAATCAGGATCATATGAAGCGGCATTAAGAGCTACCCCTTGCTTTACTCTATCACCAAAGAAATCCTTCAACTTTACTGCAGCAGAGATGTATCCATCCCAGGTTTTCAATGATTCTGGATCAATTCCTGCTTCTTGGAGCATATCTTTCCAGTACCAAATGCCTCTAACATCGGTCCATAGCCACAGAGCATAAATGGTATTATTATAGACATTGCCATCAAGATTTGCTTCATATAGATCATCCATTCTACCCCACTCCTCAAAGTCAGCAGTTAGATTTTTTAGCAGGCCCTTCTCTGCTAATTCACCAAGCCAAATTTGATCTAGAAACACAATGTCTACAGGATTATTACTACTACCATTGGTAGATATTTTATCTAAAATTATATTTTTTGTTTCATTATAGAATCGTGAAGAATCATACTTTAACTGTATGTTCATATCTGGGTGGCGTCTATTGAGCTCGTTAAGAGCAGGCTGGAGCAGTAAATTCCATTTCCATCTTCCCGGAGCGTCCTCTAGGCCACCAAAAATTCCTGTAAGGGTAACATTAGTTCTATCTAGTAACGTACTTGTTGATGACTGATTCGACGCAACAAGAGTGAAAGAGTTGTATTCAGTATTAGTATTATTGTCATGATAAGTTGTCGCGTTATTAGATGGTAAATTGACTGCGGTAGCTAGTGCAGGTTCTAAAATTGAGGAAGATGTTATGATACTGATCATTAGGAGAGTAATGACAGCTGGACTTGTCTTGACAATACAGTATTGTTGATTCATTTGCATAGTTGTTGCCACTTCCTTGTCAATATAGGTGTACTAACTCCTGTTTAGTCCTCTCATAAACGGATCTCTCTCGCTTAAAAAAGATATCTTCGTTCTTCTATGTCGGCTATCTCAAACAGGAAATAATTATAAAATATTCTCCTATTAGTATAAAGTTACTCATCCAGCAGCACTCCATCATATTCTCATCGTCAGGGTAATAGCAATAAAGATAGACAGTACCAAGCTCAGGGAGGCTAGTTACAATCGAGCCAGTATTAACTGAACAGGAGATGACAAAAATAATTACTATATGACCTCGACTCTCGCTACAGAAGCTTCTCTACGCTATTATTCATACTCGTCCAAGAGCCGCTGAACATGAATTCAAATTCCTCTCTCCGGTCAACATATTATGGTGCCTTTATGTCAATATGGTTTCTACTGCTCAACCGACCAAATTCTTCAATAAAAATAGTTGACGAGGTCTCCTAAGCACAAAACTTAAAGCTGATGTGTGTGAACCCCTTTACATGCAAGACTCAAACCCCCTTGGGCCCGCCTTCTAGTTGCACTGAGTCCAAATTTTGAAGTTTTTTTTGCCGAGTCCCTCTGGACCCGCTAAAAAGTTATTGAAAGACGTAATTGGTGACATGGTACTCTAGCGATAGTAACTGTTGATCATATTTGGTTCATTGACCTCAGAGGAGCTAAGAATTTACTTAGATTTAGACAGAAGTAATAGTTTAGAAACCCCTCTCATGTGAGCACTCAAGGTTGAGATTAACGCTGTTAATTCTAGACAAATGTAAATCGCTGATTACAATCAAGAGGTGTTGTATCTATGTGTAAGCATGAGAGGATACAATTAGGCATGAGCTATTGTTTATACAAGCATACAATACTACGAAGTGCATACAAGGTTAACAGTTAGCAGGTGAGGAGGAGCTGCCGGCTACCAGTGTGTGGGCCGAACCTATCTGAATGTTCCAAGCATCTTGTCGAGAGTGGATGTGTGTATATGTTCCTCTTAATGTAAAGACTCCCAAGGCTAGAAACTTAAAAGAAGATAAATGACCTTTCAAATTATAGATGATAGTCGTCCTTTTTTTGTTTCAAGAAAAGGGTTACATAAATATCAAAGTCTGAAAAAGAAATAACGTGATGAGGAGTTGTTATAGTTACTCCTCATTTTTCTCAAAGGAAAACTTTTCGACATTTTCTTCGTTATGTCCCCTCTGCGTATCTATTGGTTTCTCGTCTTTTTCATTTCCATCCTTTACCTCAACTATGGTGCTATTGCATTTCTTGAACTCGTTTCCCCTAATTACTGTACCTACAGCCCGTGCGTACACCGTATGTGTACCTTCTTTTGAATTATCAAATTTCTCCGATGGTTTCGAAGCCCCTTCGCCTTCGTCTTTGTCCGGAACCCAGTTCGGGTCATATTTCTCTTCGCCCCACCACAAGGTGATAGGACATCGCTTCTTCGCCTTGTTATCATTGGCGTCAGCAGTGTTATTGTCAAAGCAATTGAATTCTACACGGTTGCCATAGCCATATATTCTCACACCATTTTTCCCTTTGAAGTAGTTATGGCGGATTTTTGCAAGGCCTCCATGCCTTACAGTTACATTGCCGCTTACCTCGTCATCATCATCTGAGCCATTGTTTATGAAGAAGCATTCTTCAATGGTATTGTTAGCTGATTTTATCGAGATAACCTCATCATCGCCAGAATTGTTTCGAAAGATACAGCGTCTTACTGTGCATTTAAGGGACAGGCCAGACTCTCTACCATCTCCACCTATTCTGATGGCCTCTCTTTTATCCCCTCCTCTCATATTTTCGAAAATACAATCTTCGACTATCACCTCCTCGCTGTTAGATATCACTAGGGCTGGGTCTAAACTTTTCTTGTTCCGGAACCTGCATCTTCTAATTTTAACACGATTACTATTTGGCTTCACCCTAAGCATCTTTATCTCGTCTTCGGGATCCTTATCTTCAAAATTAAAGTCTATCCCTTCTATGACTTCACCTTCATCTTCTGCCTCTATTGTAGAATGTTTCTCCTTTAGGTCCTTAAGATTTTGCTCTATTTCTTCCATAGCTTTTAACCCATTTCTGGGTCCAGCCACAGTCTTCCCTGTTTCTTCAGCTAGTTCTTTTGTTCCCATATATTCCGCAATGGGATACTTTCTCTTAAAGATATCTCAAACTGGGGCTTAAGGCTCACATCTAGCTATTTTGTGTTAAGAATTAATTGTAGAAAATTAGACCTTATCACTTCGAGTAAAAGAGAGGAAGTTCGCCTAAGCCCACAGGAAAAAAGGCAATATCATCTCGACATAAAGGGCACTCCGAAATTATATCCTAGCTCTAAGGGTATCATCAAAAGAGATAGAGGCACAATCACTATTAGCAAACAACCCTCAGCTCCCTTGGCCTTGCACGTTCCTGCTCTTCATGATTTACAAAGAAGCTTGGTTCAAAAAATTGCAATCTCAGCGAAATCGAATGGCAAAATAGGCTCAACTGTGTTTTGAAATCCACTGACCCAGCACCAGCAGCAATCTATAACTAACACAATAGCCAAAACAACTGTACTCATTTTCCTTTATGCCATCCAGGTTCCTTGTCCCAATTTTCAAAGTTTTTTCTGCCAAGTACCTCTGGGCCCGCCTTTTCTAACAATAACAAAGAGTCTCTATTGGGATTAGCCAAGGTCTGAAATTAAATAACAAGGTGCTACAAAAAATCATAGTTGAGTAAATCGCAATTCCTATATTTGACCACCAGAGGATGGAAGACAGGCAACCAGCACAGAATAGAGATCTGGTTTGTCGAGTACAATGAAAGATATTACATAATATCTGAGCGACTTGTGAGCGCCCATTGGGTTCAGAATATTAAACATAATCCAAAAGTTTCATTTAGCATAAACGAAAATGTATTCAAAGGCACCGCACGAATAGTAGACCAGGAGAAAGAGTCTGGGCTGGCTGGAGAAGTTTCGAAATTAATGAATACAAAATACAAATAGACTCAAGGATTGATCGTCGAACTTACGCAATGAATTCAACGTAGCCAAGTAGTTCATTGTGTCCAAATTATGAAAGTTTTTTCTGCCGGAACCCTCTGGGCCCGCCTAAAATAAAAAAAACGTTCAAGAAGTGGACCCAATGTTAGTTAGCCTAAGAGTTTTGCTGAGGTCGTGGGTTCAAATAATAATCCCACCCGGTCCACCATTATCTACGAGAGATTTACGGTATTGAATTGAGCTTGGTTTAGGTGATTATCGGACAAATTTAGCAGCAATGCCAATGCCGTATCCTACCTTTTGTCCGACATTTTGTCCGACAATAGTTAAAATTTTTACAAAAAGCGTCGAAAACTTCCAACAGTAGACTGACAACCTAAAAATTATGTACAAACCTTATTAATTTGAGATCGAAAATTGGATGATTACTTGAACTCAAGGATTATCATCATGACTACGGGATTCGCAGTTGTTGGTATCTTATTATTATTTAATCTCGAACCAGCTTTTTCAGTTTCAATGGCAGTTTTTTCTCATAGTAAGGACACCTTTTCATCTTCTGATCTTGGAGTTACCGAACTGGATAGCAAATTGGCAAGCAAAATAAAAGGTGGTATGTATACCCAAGTCACAGCTAACGCTATATCTGATATTTTTACAAGACCATTTGAACACCAGGTAGAAATCGATGCAAACCAAATTTTTGCAAATGAAACCCTTAAGCGTGAAATAATTAACAAGTCTGGATCCTTTGAATTTACCATTCCTAGCCTAAACTATAGTTTGTTAGGCTTTAACATATCGGCTTCTGATGTTAAAGTGAATGCGAATGCGAAACAGGTAATGGATGATAGTGGTGGTCAAAGCAATAAAACAAGAATCGATTTTCCAGTGATGCTAGCCAGAAGCGTAAATGTAAGTAATGATATGATCAGCCAAAAATATGAAAATGTAGATTTATCGTCCATCTATGCCTTTTACGATCCTGAGACTGACAAGTTCACATTCCATATTCCCTATGAAATAGCAGCTCGGTATCTGATTAGTGGATCATAGTGATTATATTAAAAGGTCGTGGGTTCAAATCCCACTTAAGAGCGAGTGGAATTATTCACTCAAATCTGTCTCCCATCCCACCGAACCCGCAACTATTTTGAGCCGAATCTGCAAAAGTTTATAACTTTAGTAGCTTTTCGTGCCTAGTTGACTCCGCTATTGATGAATATTTTTCTTGAATAATGCCTTGCGTGAAGAGTTATGTCGAGAACATATTATCGCTTCAGTTGCCACCATTGGAGTAAAAGGATAGGAGGGTCAAATAACCCCTTTATCCTCAGATAGACGTCTGAGAAAATAATAGACTCAAATCATGTAAATGAATATATCAAAAGTTTAAGTAATTCCGAAATAATTCAGTACGCCGAAAAGTATGGCTCTAAAAGAGGATAACCATTTAGTCCTTGGTTGGCAGGTTAATACTGAAGGGCATCCGATATACTGGCTGAATGAGAACGTAAAAGTTGGACTGCAACACAATAGTGATCTTTTGCGCGTTTCTGCAGATCTTATGGACAGCCATACAGTAATCGTCGCACAATCTGGATCTGGAAAATCATTCTTTTTAGGCAGACTTGTAGAGGAGTTGCTAATGCGGACAAAGTGCAGATGTTTGATCTTTGACCCAGATGGGGATTTTTCCCGTATGGATCAGATCAATGAAGGTGTATGGCAAGAGCGCAGCTACGACTTACGCTCTGGCAATGCATTATTGTCTCATGACACAAAGAATGCCTTTCTGTCATCTTGGAGAGGGATCCAAAAACGAGTAAGGACTCACCGGCCTCTCAGTAGTGGTTCGATCGGGCAGCATCTAGACATTTGGTGGCCCGGCCTGTCCATAGATATGCTTGAAGAATTGTTTGATGATCCCATGAAGCGAAGCGAATTGTATCACTGTCATTCATTTGTCAGAGCGATTTCTGAGCTACAGATGATAAGGACCAAACTTGGCAAGCAGGAGGGAGCACTAATTGACAGAGCAGAGCAGATCTACAATGCTTGGGGAGATAAGAATAACATGACAGATAAAATTGAAGCTTTTTTGAGTCAAGAATTTGAAATCCCACAGGCAGGACAAGTTGGGACAATTTATCCCATTCCATTTGTAAGTTGGTCTATGCATAAAGATCCGGCCAAAAGAAAAGAAGCAATGGAACAGGTTAAAAGGAGAGCAGCGTCATCCTTACGGTACTTCACCAAAGAAATGGCTAGATTCTATTTTGGAAAAGCACATGAATATGAAGCAACTGACATTATAGCGAAAGAACTGCCTAAATCATCTAGAGAGCTACCACGACTAGATATAGTAGACCTTGCTTCCTTGCCTGATAACAACACGCGTTATCTTGTTACTAACACAATAATTGCTGAAGAGTGGGAAAGAGCGAGACAGAATTGGTGGGAAAGTATAGTCGAAAGTATGGATGACACAAGAGTACCAGTATTTGTTGTCTTGGAAGAAGCTCACAATTTTATTCCTGAAGAACCTCGCAACAGAGCTCAAGGCAGCATTAAGAGACCAATTCCGTACAATTGCTGCGGAAGGTAGAAAATATGGACTATTCCTTATCTTGGTTAGTCAACGACCGGATAAACTCGATCACCTGATTCTTTCAGAATGCGCAAATAAAGCCATTATGAGATTGGACTCAAGAACAATTGTGCAATTGGTAAGAGAAAAACTGGGTCTGCAGGATATAGACCCTTACATGTTAGATAGAACAATTCAGTTCAAAAAGGGCAGGGTATTGGTTACGGGCCAATGGACTTCACGGCCAGAAATATGTTACTGCGCAGCCCGTAGAACACTTCAAGGAGGACGAGATTTGCAGAAGAAGGTACTGGGCTCGACCACATTCGCCTACACCGACAAGCTTCGCTTAGTTACTACTGACAATTAGATCCTTTCGGATGATTCAATTGTGCTACTCCCAGTGATGAATACAGAAAATCCTAGCTTCTTGATTCAAATGAATTTTTGTCTCCATCCCGGACTGACCCGCAGTCCTGTATATCACGATTTACAAAGGTATTTGTCAGAAAAAGTGTATATACGTATAATCAAAACGGGTGGCAAAATAGGATCATATCTGTCTTGCATTCCACCGAACCAGCACCAATAGCATCCCATAACTAATACCGCATCTGTATAAAATGACCGGAGCCGCACAATTATTCTTGCCATTATTCATTGAGTCCAAATTTTGAAGTTTTTTTGCCGAGTCCCTCTGGGCCCTACTTTTCAAACAATAACACACCAGGCGGCATGGCTTTGATCCAATTTCTGGAGCAATATGAGTCTGAGTTGATTTGAATCACAAACCTTAAAGTCCATTAGTAGGAACTTCGTTATGTCTGAAGTCTAATCCAGCTGAGCCCGCCCATTAGTTTCGTTGTATTTAATTTTGAAGGTTTTCCTGTCGAATCCCCGTGATATTCGATAATTTGCCGATATGAAGTTAATGATCCACTTGATATAGTATTTAGCAATTTACCTGCTATACGACGATGCGGGATATGGAGGTAAAGAGATTTTGGGTTATCACGAAACAATAGTACCTATCATTGCGTCTGTTCTTGGTGGAATAGCCCTCATTCTGTCAATTTATGTTTTTAAAAGGACTTTGGATTTCGATGCCTATAGAGAGTTAGATTCGAACTTTATGGAGCTCCTAAAGTTAGGTCTAGAGTATCCGGAATTTTGGAATGAGAAGAAGACATTGACGTACAGCAATTCATTCTCGAATGATGAAAAAGCAAGATATGAAATCTATGCTCTCATGGTATGGAATATCTGTGAGAGTGTATATGACAGAAATAAGATCGATGAAACATGGCTGCCCGCTATAAAGACACAAAAAAGATTCCACTTAAAATGGCTCGAAGATAACAAAGGTAGGTTCAAAGAGGAATTCATCAATTATATCATGCAGGAAAATATGCCTCTTAGAAAGGGACGGTGGTAAAAATAATAGTCCAGACTCATATTAATCGTCACATTCTATCCATTCTGAACACAAATGAATAAGTCCTTGACAAAGGAAGCAAATAGAAGCTGCAGATGTAAAGTTGATCAAGTAGTTGGTTTTTTAATATATGATCGTAAAATGTATCATTATCAGTTTACATGCAACTCCCCCGCCAGCAGCAACGACCGACACCGAACCTTTGAAGCTAAGTACTCGAACCCCTTGAGGGGAATTCTAAACCCGACTTATTCTCCTCTGTCTCAGATTGAGTCTTAATCCTGAGGGTTTATCTCTCGCATCCCTCTGGACCCTTGTTTTGTGTCAATAAAAAGTCCACAGATTACCCAGCTCTTACTGGTTCGATAACGAGAAGATCCCAATTTTTAAAGTTTAACTAGGTCTTGTATTATTAGTAGAGACTGTAAATGAACTATCAAAAACTATACGAAGACATCATGAACACAGACGGAAATATTCGCATGGTCACTATCAGTGACACTGATGGCAAGATATTGTTCTCAGATCATCGACCTGGCATCACCAATCTACTTACACCAGATGAAAGCAAAAAGTCACTTGAAATGGCAGTGAATGCTTGGAAGTCGAGAAGTCAGCTCGCTCCAAAGATAGGAAAGGGCAAGTATGTGCTTGCGGAATACGAAAAGATCAAACGCATTACAATGCCTTTGGGCGACAAGCATCTTGTGTACGTGACCACAGAACCGCAGGCAAATCATGAGAATATTATTTCTGGGATCACTAGATTAGCTCCCAGCCTCACAAGTGAGTCATAGGTTAGCTGTTGCTTTTATCTTGTAAAAAGATAAATGACCGAGTCCATTTTCTGAAGTTTTTTATGCTGAGTCCCTCTGGGCCCGCCTAAAATAAAAAAACGTCCAAAAAATGGACCCAATGCAAAGAGTCGATGTTTTGAAGGTTTTTGTTGAAACCCTCTGGGACCTCCTTTTGTAACAATGACAGTCCTAAAAAAAGAGCAGGCTGGAGACAGGTAGCCTATCAAAAATTATTTACCCAACATTTGTCAAAAAAAGATCCACTTACTTCTGATGCAATTTGCTGCTGCACGCATTACAGAAATCCTTTGCCTTGCTATCAGTATCGACAATTGAATTGCTAAAGTGCATAACACATGACTGTTTTGGACAGTGAGCTAGTCCAAATGTATGTCCGACCTCATGGGTGGATTCCTTGAGCACACGTTCAATAAAGATCGAGATATCGGCAGCTATACCATAGAACTCTTGTCTAAGCCTTGGAAGATATATTGCAGCTACACCTCTAGTCAGTGAAGCCTGACCAAATACAAAATTCAAGCCCGACGAATATGCATCAAAACTACATATACCAAGAATAATCGTGTTTTTTAGGTCATATGGCCCTGTATTGTCCTTAATTATGGTCGTTGCAAGGTAGTGCTGGAGTTTATCCGAGTTTAACTGATTTCTCTGCTCATTGAATAACGCCCTAAAACTAACTACTAATTGTGGTGGGTCAGTAAGAATAGTAATTGAAGCATTAAAAATTGAAGCAAGATGACTAGTCAAAGGAGCAAAGATAATTTTCTTGCCTTTCTCATCTATGGCTATTGGGACAAGTGCTATTATTGTTTTCATTCATTAGCCTCCGCGTACCTAAACCAATAGAATTCTTTACTAATAGAGATACGTCCATAAAATATAACTATGCCTCATTTTTTATGTCATGCTGCTGATTCACATCGAGTCTCTATATTCAAGTTTTTCTGCTGGAACGCTCTGAGCCCTCAATTAGCTTAATGTTGGATTCATTTAGTGTAAACATGCAAATGAGATTCTATATGTGACAACTGGAAGTCATTTAGGCAATTCCAACTAAATTCCATACTAGACTCTCAATTCCCAATGAATCCAGTCACCATAGCCGTCAAATGATATATTCTACGGTCAGCCATAATAGTGATAACTTTGGTTACTACGACACAAAAGGCTTACTTTTACTATCGCATTATTAGGACGTTAGTGCTAAACGATAGGAGTCCTTTTGCATGCTCACTGGCTCCAACCCTGGCATGTAATTTAGCATGTTCATTTTGCTATACTGCCTCTCCTAGAGCAGTCTCTAGAGGTACAAAAGACCCGACAACTGAGGCAGCAGGAGCTTACTGTTGATGCTTTCAAGGAATTATGTCTGATGTTGCGGAAGCGTGGAATTAGACATGCAACCTTAACTGATGGCGAGCCCCTGCTAACTGAACAATCTCGTGAAAAGTGCAAAGTGGCCGCGGAAATCTTTGACCAAACCTGGATAGTAACAAATGGAACTTTTGGCTTCCCAAGCTTCAGAAATACTTTGTATATAGTGAGCCTTGACGGCGACGAGGAAACGCACAACCATATCAGAGGTAAAGGAATCTTTGCTAAGATAAGACAAAATATTTCATCTGTTGGTATTCCTGCAAATTGCTATTGCAACACTACACTTAGCAAGCTTAACCATACCAAAATACAGAGCATTGTTGAAGTCGGCAAAGAACCTCGGAGCAAACGGAATCTGTTTTGCATGGTCTACTCCTATGAGTCCAAAGGATGTGTTATATCTATCCCACGAAGAACGTCAGAAAGATATTGACGAAATACAAAGACTGAAGCGTCTCTTTTATGGAGACTACATATTAAACACAGACAAGGAGCTCGATCTAATGAGAACCAATCAATGGTCCAGTCGTTGTCCCACATGGTTTGTTGAGTCATACGATGCTTATGGTACCCGTAAGCCAACATGTGTTTTTGGCGAAGCAACATCGTTCATGTGCGAACATTGTGGTTGTAACATTTACCCATCAATCTTGACTATAATTGAACGCCGAAAACCCTCTTTAATCAGCAAACTTGCTTTCAGCACAAGATAGGAATATGCCCATGTTGCTTACATGTCAGCGATTATTGATTGCATATGTATCAAACTATGAAAGTACTTGTTGCAGGCATGCATAGAATAAATAGCAATTTGCAGTATTACTGGATGATGAAGTATGAGTGAATTTGCCTATTTTCGCTTTATGAGCTATAATATGCTAACTGTTGAGGAGCAACAGCACAGGGAAGAGATTATTGCACTTACAGAGCAGGTCCTTGATGCAAAAGGTTTGGAATGTGATTCTAAAATATCCAAAATATCTCAAGAACAATTGAGAGAAATACTCGAGGGAGTTAGAAGGCTCCGAAAGAGAAACAAGAGGAAAATTGAAGAAGGTAGTGGTGGTGAGGAGAACAGGCAAAAAGAGGCAGCTGATATTGTTTCTTTAGAGTAGTGTTAAAGGTCAAAGGAAGAGTCGTTAAGCTCCCTCATTCACATCGAGTCCTAATTATGAAGCTTTCTCTGCCGGAACCCTCTCGGCCCTCCTTTCGCATCAATAACAGTCAAGATTCATCGTTGCTCTTGATGTGTACTTTGACTTTTAGGCGACAAGTTGACAACAATATACTATACAGATAGCAAGTGATAGGAATTTGAACAAAATAGATGAGTTCCTAAAGGACCTTGATACAACATATAATCCTTTAACAATTCTTACATAGGAATGCGCAGATATATAAAAATATTGCCAATACCATATGTGCATATGGCGCGATATAATAATTCTCAGGTCTTCCAAAGGCCTATGATAGAAGGAGCAAAATATGGCGCAATTGCAGGCCTTATTGCTACTTGGTCTATATCTACTGCTATAGCTGCGTCAGAGTTAGAACTAGGTTTACCGATTAGCACCTTTTATGCCGTTATGGGAATTAGTCTGGGCTCAAACGATTTTATCACTGCTGCTTATCTAGGATTTGGATTGCACCTTATTACAGGAACAATTCTTGGAGCTATCATTGGAGGAATAGCTGTAAGGGTTGAATCTCAAAAAAATATAACAAATGCTTTTAGCCCATACATATCCATCCTAATGGGAACAGGGACTGGCATTCTAGTTTGGCTGGTCCTCTTTTTGCCAGTAACTGCGTTAATTATTCAGCCTTCAATTGGCAGAATCGCGGAAATCCTATCGTTAGCGCAGAATAACACCTCGCTCTCTGTGTTTGACATTGACAACCTTGGTCAATCATTTAGAGGCATTTCTATAAGTGCAATAGTATTTCATATCGTGTGGGGTGCAATATTCGGATTCATCATTAGCTCACTCCTGAGAATCAGGATTTATAATAACAATAGAAAGCTTAAATAAATAATCAACACTTCTAGCTTTCAAGAGGTATCATGATAAACTATAACTGATCGAGTCCCAATTTTGAATTTTTTTCTGCCGGAACCCTCTGGGTCCTACTTTTCTTGTATGAAGATATCCATCCATTATACCACGAATGTCTGTGATGCCTACACCATCTCCATTAGATGAAAATCAACTCATATTGAGGCAAAGCCAGTGGAAATATCATCAGAGAGTGGAGGTATTATCTCCACTACCAAACAAGTAACTCCACCATAGGGGCCCAAATTCACGCTCAAAATGGTAAGAGTGGAGATAGTGGAGATGTCGGAGGTATTTTCCGCGTATCTAATATGAGGTAGCTATAGTCAGGGGCTGACGCTAAATTTGAATTAAGTAGTAAATTTTTAGCAGTATTTTTCCTTGATGTTCCCTCGACATCTTCAGCTGTTGATCACAGAAATAGTTGTCTTTTTTGATGCTAGCTTAGCATCTCTTCGTCTTCGATTCTTCCAGTGTCTGCATAATAGCGGCACTCTGCACACATCCATCTTCATTGTACCCATATCCCTCATAGCCGTTATCATGATGCAATTACCAGATAGGGTCATGAAAAAGTTTGATTTAGAAAAAGCTTGAGACGAGGAAAAGATAAGAGAATTCAAACACTGGTAGCTCAAAGGGAGTCAGTACACTTTCCATTAGGAAAATATTGCATACCCCCTACAAGGTACCACAACACTACACCTCACAAGCGATATAGTCATAATAGGTAATACCAAGTGAAAAGTATATACCAAACTCATTTACAAACAATTCATGGCAAAAATGCTCAGCTGCCCCTGCGGTTGGACACTCATATCTCCCCAGGGGGATGAGGACATAAAGAAGCATGCAAAGATACATGCTAAGGACTGTCATCCTGGGCTGACCGAGACAGAAGACGAAGTCATAAAGATGATCAAGACTGTCTAGTATCTACCAGAGGACGGAAAATTTTTGTTGTTATAATGTCGAATAGCATCTGTTGATTAGTAGCGTCTCACCTGGATTTTGATGATGATGCTATTTTTTGTTCTATTAGGGCGTCCATCCAATTTGGTCTTTTCGGTTCAACGGTTTCCTTGAATACGAAAAGAGAACTGGATCTTACGCCTTGAAGTTTGAGCGTGTTTACGTATGCTTCTTCGGGCTCTGCAAGAGTAAAGGCGAAAAGATTCGCCTGCAAGACTCCCTCAGTCAAGGTACGCACTGACCAAAGCTTTTCTGCGTAAATTTCACTTAGCCGCTTGATAGCTTCGTACCTGCTTTGTCTCATCAACTGACATTTCCAATTCATAAAATATCAGCCCTTGTTGCTTCTGGCTATTTATTATAGCTCGAACTAGCAACATTTCTGAACTTAAGAGTTTTTTAATCCTATATTCGACCATCCTCGGCGTTATTGACAATGACTCAGAGAGCTCTTTGACACCTGATAGAGCATCATATCTAAGCTCTTGAATAATTTGCCAATCTAGTCTATCTGCAACCGATACAGGTTCTTTTATTATACGGCGTCCAAGAATCCACTTATACAATTCGAATCTATTTGCTAGTCCAGAAGCCACATGATCTATTTCCTCAGAGGAAGTACCGGAGATGCTAACGGACACTACCTGCCCTAAATAGTCAATTGCTTCCACAATAAATGGAAGTTCCTGAACGTGGCCTATGACTCGGTGCTTTGTGGCAATGTTTAAAGCTTCGAACCTATAGGTATTCATATTTTTGAGTTGAAAAAGTGCCAGACTGGGCATTGCCTGATAGTACTTGATAAATCCGTCGTCCTCCATCTTCTTTACTCTTACTCGAACTGTCTTCTCATCTAATCCTAGCTTCCTTCCGATAGCCAATGGGCTAACTCGCCTATCTGTGAAGGAATCATAATCCAGACCCTTGAATGCTATTTCACAGAAGATCCTCACATCTTTGGCATCCAAGCAATTACTCTACTCAAGCATACCTAGCTAGAGAGCCTCAAATAAGGTTAGCTACGAAAGATTCAGCCATGCCAAAGTTTGGATGCTACGTCTGCTGGCTAATTTGTGTAGAATGTGGGTATTGCCTTCCCGTCCTTAATTTATCATCCATGCAACATATACTGTATACCATGATACAAGAAAAAATGTCATCAGAAGTGATTGAAATGGAAAGACAAGCACAAGAAGTGAAACAAGAAATACAACAACCGCGTGTTATGAATTCTAAAGGAGGTTCAGATAATAATGGTATTAGATGAGGCAAAGTTGAATGAATTGCTTGGGAAAGCTGTGAATGAATGGGGAGCAGCAGAAGGCGCTTTGCTCACTTTTGCAGGTGACAGGCTTGGATTATTTAAAGCGATGGCAGGAGCAGGCTCACTAACACCAGAAGAACTAGCAAAAAAGACAGGCACACAACCACGAATAATAAAGGAATGGCTTGCTGCGCAAGCTGCTGGAGGTTTTGTTACATACAATCCTGCTTCTGGCATGTATACCCTCCCAGAAGAGCCGGCTTTTGCACTGACAGATGAGAACAGCCCAGCATACATAGCAGGATTCTATCAAACGCTAGTAAGTCTTTTCAAAGATGAGGAGAAAATCATTGAAGCATTTAGAACTGGAAAAGGTCTTGGGTGGGGAGACCATCATCACTACTTATTTGAAGGCACAGAGAGATTCTTCAAACCGAACTATGTTGCAAATCTTACAACAAGCTGGATTCCCGAGCTAGATGGTATTGAAGACAAGCTTAGGAGAGGAGGCGCAAAGATAGCAGATGTTGGCTGCGGCCATGGTGTATCAACAATCCTGATGGCAAAAGCATACCCTAATTCAAAAATCACAGGATTTGATTATCACAAACCATCCATTGAATGGGCTAGGAAGGAAGCAGAAAAAGAAGGCTTGAAGAACATAACATTTGAAGTAGCAGGATCGACCGACTATCCTGGCGATGATTATGACTTGGTTACATTTTTTGATTGCTTCCATGACATGGGAAATCCATCTGGAGCAGCCAAGCATGTATTGCAGACATTGAAGAAAAAAGATGGCACATGGATGATAGTAGAGCCTTTTGCCAATGATAAAGTAGAGGATAATCTGAATCCAGTTGGAAGGTTATTCTACGCTGCATCTACGATGATCTGCGTTCCTGCATCTTTGAATGAAAATGGACCTGCACTAGGAGCGCAAGCAGGTGAAGAAAGAATAAGAGAAGTGGTGGTATCTGCAGGTTTTTCAAAGTTTCGACGAGCAATCCAGACACCATTCAACTTGGTCTTTGAAGGGAGACCCTAATAGAAAAATGATGTTAAAAGAAGTTGAAAAGGTGGAAGTCACTTGTTTGGTTGACAACAACGTAGATCTCCTTCTGCCAAGTTCTGAAGTGGCTCATAGACCAGTCCTAACTAAGAATTGGTATGAACGACCACTTGTAGCAGAGCATGGTTTTTGTGCAGTATTAACTATACAGGTGGATGGAATAAAACGCAGACTGTTACTTGATTCTGGATTAGATCCTTTTGCTGCTCCTCACAATGCAGAAGTCCTCGACCTTGACTTGTCTTCTTGTGAGTCGTTGATTTCAAGTCATGGACATATTGACCACTCAGGCGGATTGATCAATCTTAGAAACAAGATGAATACAGGACAAGGAATCCCCCTTGTCCTCCACGGGGATGCTTTTAGAAATAGATTAATAAAGTTTCAAGATGGTAGAACAATAGACCTACCTGCTCAGGATAGATCTCTTTTGACCAATGCAGGATACGACATTATCGAAAAACATTCTTCCAGCTTATGGATTGACGATAGAGTTCTAGTTACAGGTGAAATTCCTAGGACCAACAGTTTCGAAAAAGGGTTTCCTAACCATTATTCTGAAGTAGAAAAAGGAAGGATGGAATCTGATCCGTTAATCAAAGACGATCAGGCTATTATTTTGACAGTCAAAGACAAGGGACTCGTAATTATTACGGGCTGCGGGCATGCAGGAATTATAAACACTCTAAATTATGCAAGAGAATTGACGGGGGAAGATAGAATCTACTCTGTGCTTGGAGGGATGCATCTATCAGGTGGCTTATTTGAGTCGATAATTCCTAGGACTGTAGAGGAATTGGAGAGACTGAAACCAAAGTTTGTTGTACCATGTCATTGCTCTGGTTTGAAAGCAATGACTGAAATAGCCAGAAAGATGCCCGACGCTTTCATCCAGAACAGCGTTGGAACCAACTATATCTTCTGAATTAGCGCCCGCTCAATCTTGGTATACTTACAAGTTTCATTATTTCTTCATAGTATTGACGAGCTTGAACCTATGTTATATTGGATTGCAAGAAGATATCATTGATCACTCATATCGACTTACAGGCCTAATCAATGTATTCAAATGATTATTTATCTATCTCCCGACGGGCCCGCCAAAAATAAAATAACGTCCAGAAAATGGACCCAACGTCTATTGATATGCAAGCCTATTCGATATTTTAGCCAGACCGCTCATGGGTGTAGTGCCGAACCGCTAGTCTGCTGATTTACTATTGTTATTGCGGGTTCAGTATAATATCTTCCGATAGATTTCCGAGTCTTAGATATCCTTCAATCCGTACAGTTTCGTATCTTGCATTACGAGCATCATTGGCTCGTTTTCCCGCCCTTTTGCTCTCCTGTACTGTGAAAGTTCTTCTTTGATAGCTTTGTAAGCTCCAGATTCATATGCACCTAGGGAACCTCCTACTTGAAATATCAAGGCTCTATTAACGCTGGAATTCATACATCACTTCACAAGTTGTAAATATATTCATAGTTTCCAAAGCTGGGTTATGTTATTTAGCGAATCAGTTTGCAGTGCATTGCACAGAATTCGTCTCGCTTTTATACATGATAACGAACAACTGAAATATGAAAGCAATAGTTCTGTTTGAGACGCTCTATGGAAATACCGAAAGAATGGCAGCAACCTGTCCGGCTAAGGAAATGGAGTTGAATTATAATGAAATATAAACACATTGTAATACCTCAGTTCGGTGGATCTGAGAACCTCTCACTTTTTGAGGATGATCTTCCTGAACCACTAGCTAATGAAGTGCGTGTAAGGGTGCTTGCTGCAGGAGTATCCGCTGCAGATATTTCTGTGCGAGAAGGGGTTCATCCGGAATCTATGAGTCGAAGGCCACCATTCACATTAGGATGGGACATTGTTGGCGTTGTTGACAAATTAGGAGACAAAGTATCAACATGGCAAAAAGGTCAGATGGTCGCTGCTTTACCAATAGTTGGAGGGTATGCAGAATATATAATTCTGCCATCAGATGAGCTGGTACCAGTTCCCTCTGGTGTTGATCACGCTGAGGCTGTAAGTTTAGTCTTGAATTATACCACTGCTTATCAGATGCTCCACCGTTGTGCTGAGATAAAATCTGGCGAAACTATATTAATTCATGGCGCTGCTGGCGGTGTTGGCACAGCACTACTCCAATTGGGTAAACTTGCGAACCTGAAAAAAAATGTATGGAACAGCATCGTATGAAAAACATGATATTGTATCCAGTTTAGGTGGAATTCCCATAGATTACAAGTCAGTAGATATTGTTCAAGAGATTATGAAACATACGAGTGATGATGAGGGCGAACGGGGCGTAAATGTTGTATTCGACGGCTTCGGAACAAAATCGCTAAAGTCCTCATACGACCTTCTTCGTAGCTGGCGGTAGATTAATCGCTTATGGTGGATCATTTTCACCTATAGACATCGGAAATTACATGATGATGTTTACCTCGAACCTGCTTCCCAACAAGAGAAAATTTATCTTGTACAGTATACAAATGCTAAAAAGGCTAAAGCCAGAATGGTTCCAAGAAGACTTGATTTTATTATTAAATCTACTAAAGCAAGGAAAGATCAAACCTATCGTTGCAGGAAGAATGCCTCTGAATCAGGCTGCTCAGGCTCAAGAATTACTGGCCAGCGCTCAGTAAAAGGTAAGATTGTGTTGGTTTGTAACGAATTGTAAACTCTAAGCAAGTTGGTGTATTAGAGTATAATATATTGTCTTTCTATCCCGATGTAAATGATCCTTCATTCAGACTGGCCACTAGCTTCTGGTAATTAGAATCCCTGAAACTGAAGGACTCATTTTCCTGCAACCAAATAGAAAAAGGTGAATCTATTGCCATGCAGTGCATTCCTCTAGGTTAAGTAATATGACCTTCCCTGATGAGCTATGGAATTTAGATCGGAGACTCAAAGACATCGCAGTCGGTTATGGTATCTCCTTCCTATTTTTCTGAGCATAGTAGGTGGTTTTGTAGCTTATTTCTTGCTCAGGAGCAGCGATCCGACGGTTGCCAAAAATGCGCTCTTAATAGGTATCATCATAACTGCTGTCTTTGGTGCAATCGCGGGCGCAGTCTATCTCGCTTACCTTAATGATATGAATTTAGTACGAGAGCGACTTTCTGAAAGCAAGATTGTCGACACAGCGATTGGCAAGATAGAGTATGCCGATGTTGGACACGGGAAGCCTATTCTGTCGATACATGGGGCAGGCGGTGGATTTGATCAGGGTCTGATAACCGCCGAAGCTTTCTTTGATGAAGAAACATTGCAGAGCCATCGAGTAATTGCGCCTTCACGTTTTGGCTACTTGCAAACACCGTTGCCCGCAGGCGATGCGGGACCTGCAGCGCAAGGTGATGCTCATGCAGTTTTGCTCGATGCACTTGACATTGATGAAAAAGTAATTGTTCTGGGTACATCTGCAGGAGCTCTCTCCGCACAAGAGTTTACGATCAAGTATCCAGACAGGGTGGCAGCATTGATACTAGCAGGTACCTGCTGTATGGACGCCAGAAAGCGCAGCGGAGGGATCAGCAGAAATTGGATCGGACAATTTCATAGCGAATATTGTAATGAGTTCTGATTTTGCCATGTGGGTTTTTACAAAAGTGGCTTACAGTCAACTACTCACGTATGTTGGCGTTCCTGAAAACTTGCAAGAAAAAATGACTGCACAAGAAAACGATGATGCAAGAAAGTTGATGGATGCGATCTTGCCTGTCAGTCAAAAGGTCGATGGCGGGACACAGGAGGCGGTCAACATGGCAAACAAGGAACGGCTAGCGCTTGAAAGCATTAGAGCACCGATAATAGTCATAGATGCAAAGGACGTGGTAACATATCCCGGTTCAAAGTATGCCGCAGAGCACATTTCAAATGCAAAGCTTGTAGCATTTGAGACAGGAGGTCATCTGCTAGTAGGTCACGGAGAAGATGCGCGAGCTGCCGTCCAAGACTTTCTCAGAAAGCAGGAGGTTTTGACACAATGAACACAGCAATAATCCATGAAGTTTGTTTGTTCGATCGCACATCTAGTAAAATGAACTCAGAATTGATAGTATGAAAGTCATAGTCATCTATGACACGCGATTTGGCAATAAGGAAACGATAGCAAAGGCGTTAGATACCGGATTGGGAAGAGTTAGGAGTGTAGAAACCACATGCATGAATGCAAGTGATATGATAGATGCCCGCGTGGCTGAAGGAGTTCGACCTTCTATGTTTCGATGCCCCGACGGAGGGTTTTAGTGCTTCCAGGTCAATGAAAGCGTTTCTCGATAAACTAAAGAATGCAAACTTTGCCGGCATTCCTTGAGACTGCCAAGTAGCAAAAATAAAGAGATTGTAAAATAATGATTATGGATCTCCTCTTCATTAAAAGCATAGGTTACGAAGTATGTTTTTGTCGTGAACTAAGAACATCGTAGTGCTTCCTCTTATCGCATGTAGGCAGCAACTTGCCATATCTTAGGAATTAGAGCAGGAAACACCTTCTGTCGGAACCCACTGGGCCCGCTCTCCAATTGCCTTGAGTCCAAGTTTTGAAGTTTTTTTGCCGAGTCCCTCTGGGCCCGCTACATTATTAGTTCTTTTTAGAAGGGTTCTCGCGATATGGGATAAGAAGTGAGCTTTAAACAATTAGTTAATCCCTTAATGCAATGCCTTTAGTAACACAACCAAAGTTCTGTTCTTAGATTCAAATGAATTTTTATCCAAATCCCCCGGGCCCGCCTAAAACAAAAAAAACGTTCAAAAAGTGGACTCGATGCTTAACAGCATAAGATCTTTAAATGAATAAGGATATTCGTAGCAAGGAGTATCACAGTTTTCATATCCGCGGACAGGAGCAATAACTTATGGTGGCTCCATGTCGTTTTCCAAAATGCTTGTAATGTAAGAAAAGTGCGCGGGCTCGCTGACTAGATATTCAGTCACATTTACCTTATGTTTCTTTATGTGATATTCACAGTGGAAGCTTTAACAATAACAGCAATGGGGAGACTCTTAATATGATAGGTACAATAGAGGTTGTTTATAATTATACCAAGTCTTGCGTTTATGAGAAGAATACGCTGATTAGTATAATTACAGAGTGTGACGTTAATTCCCCCGGCAAAGACATTAGCATCAACTTCCCTGACAGTGGTATAGATTTAGGAGACTTTAATGGCCCAGTTGCATGTTCTCATGGAGATACTACAACACACTCTTCTATGGCTGGGAGTACACAAGATAGGGAAAGAGGTAATAATAGTAGGGATGGTGACGGTGATGGAATACCTGACTCAAGTGATAAGTGTCTTCATACCTCTAACCCAAGATGCTTTAAGGAAGCATCATAGTAGTAGTAGTAGTTCATTAGGCGATAACAGGTGATGAAATGTGAAACTCAATTATGAGCCGACTTGTTATTTCAGCTTATTGAAAATGAGCCTATAATGTTTTGGAGCGATACACATAAAGCTATAGGCTTTGCGATACAAATACAGATAAACAATATATTGTCATCGTCAGAAAATACTAACAAAGCAGCAGCACTACTACAACCAATTACGCAAACGAAGGCAGTAGTATAAACGCAAACAATGTTATATCAAGCAAAGACTTTATCGTACGCAAGCATTACGGGCGCGAGATGTACAGCAACCCATGGGAAAGCAAAGAATCACAACAGTGGCTGATTGGGTATATGTAGATAGATATAGTGATAGAATATATCTCTGCACATATTGATGATGAATCTGTTTATCAGATTCAAGTCGCAGCCGAAAGGCTTGTTCCATTGGGTCTCAATTTTGAAGGTTCTTCTCTCGGAACCCTCGGCCCGCCTTTTTCTGTCAACAACCGTTAGGAGGATTTAATAGATCTTCTATTAATTAGGTAAGAGTATACGCAAAGAAAGTGAGGATAAATGTGCGCTTCTTTTTAGTTAGTCAGCACGTAGCTTAGGGTATAGCCGTTGTTTGGAGTATCTCTGCTGGTGTAGATCTCTTATAAATTATTTTGACAGCCTTCAATCTTGAGGATATTTAGTTGTCGTGTTAAATTAGGGTCATAGAATGTTAATTAGAGATACGGCAAGCTATTAAGATGGAACTTATATATGCATTTTCAGTCGGGGGCTTTTTAAAAACACATAGAGGAGAAAAGCGAAAATACAGTCTTGATAGTAATGTGGAAAATATCTCCACAACTTCCATATCCCTTCACCAGAACAAAATTGAACTCAAAATCAAGACAATTTCAATGTCGTTTTATATCGAAATTTATGGAGTCCTAATCTTGAAGTTTTTCTCTCGAAACTCTCTGAGTCTTTTTCTAAAAACAATAACAGCCTTCCTGGCGCGATACGGTATGTTTGATTTTTCAAGTAGACCACATTGACACTTGAGTATATCTATTCCATCTCTCGAAAAGACGTCTCTGTATTTAGAACATTTGCGAGAGAAAAAACCACGAAATTCAATTCATTCGCCCGCTATTAAGGGGGCGATCTATCCTATTCTTTTTCTTTCTCCATTGTCTTTTTTTTGTCATCATCTCTCTTCAAAGTAGTTATTATTTCAACAAGAGCATCGTAGTCTTTTTGATCTAATTTTCTTAGAATATCGACCATGTCAATGAGTGCATCATAGTTACGGCCGACTTTCTTCTTGGTAGATTTTTCCCTTGTATTTTTTTTTGAAGTAGGAGCAGCATTGTCCTTCTCTGGTGACATCACTAACGGCTGATAAGCGGCATTAGCTTTACTCTGGGATACGTCATGACCATCCTCATCCTTTTCTTCTATCCTTTTCGCCACAAGTTTGGATGATACAGCGAGCTACAAATGTCCAGAGAATTCCAATCCCTGCAAACATCAGTATTATTGCGATCACTTTTCCTTCTACGGTCACAGGATAGACGTCGCCATACGCAACAGTTGTCATGGTACTGATCGACCACCAAAGTGCGTCACCAATGTTAACTATGTTGGCTTCAGGATTGCTCGGCTCTGCAAAAAGGATGCTTATTGAGCTAAAAATAATGGTGATAGCCAAGAACGCCGTCAGGTACGCAAACTCGTTTCTTCTAAAGTGTCTCAGCAACTGATAAAGCCTGAAGAGCCTGAAGAATGTGATAAAGCTCAGGACGCTCAAGTCTACTCCTGGAACCTGATCGTCTACATAGGCAAAGAGTAGAAGTGGCAGGAACGCCGGTAACTCGTACCAGTGTTTGACAAGGAATCTTGACCCTTCTCCCGACGCTTTTAGTCGATAGTAGAAATCGACTGCCAGCAAAATGACAATAGCAAAATCAAAGACGTATACAGCCAGTTCTTGATTTGGCTGTAGAGTAAATGAGTAGTAAATTATGACCGATAATAACGACGCTACAACAACCATTCCTACAGCGATCTCGACCTTTTGGGATCTAACTAGATTTTGACTCATGTCTTAGACAATGCTCACACCTTGTTAACTTTAACGATTTAGGCTTACAAAAAGCTGTCACATTAGATACAGAGAGGTCGTTGATTATTTTGATTATTGAGAGGAGGAGGAGGATGAGGAGATAATTATTGGAGAAGAGACATATATGTGCGAATTGTAAAGTGTCTTGTTAAAGATTATGTCTGGGCCTGATTTTTGAAGTTTTTTCTGCTGGAACCTTCTGGGCTCGCAAAAAATAAAAAATCGTTTGAAGAGTGGACTCTGCATACTAGTAGAACAATGGCAAAAAACTATAATCAATGAGATACTAAATAATTGCATCTCTTTATTTTGCGGAATCTCTTAAAACGAAATGTTCCATCTATACATAAACGAAGTTAACTGCTGACTAAAACATTGATACACTTATTAACTACAATACTGCAGGACAACGCAATTAAACTATGAAAATTGAGAACAGAAATATCGTTCTAGTTATAGTGTTTGGATTTGTGACTTTATCTTCTATCACTACATTTGCGGGTGGCACTTTTGCTACCACCAATAACACTGCATCCTCTGATGATGATTATGATGAGGCAATAGATTTAGGAGATCCATTTTTTGTAGAGCACTATCAGACTGTTGTAGAAAAGCCGGGGGCAACAAATATGAGTATAACTGAAAGTTTTACAGGTAATGGGGTACTCAATGGAACTCTGGCTATCAGTATTGAAGGGAGTGCTACTGAAACCTTCAGAGATAATGAAACGTCCTATATACAAGGAACTTCAAAGTATGTGATCGATAGTGGTGACGGCGTAGCATTCTACAACTTCGAAGCTATTGGCAAATACAATCCAGATGGTACTTTTGAAAGTAGAGGCGCAGCAGTTTTTAATGATGGTGCAACAGGAGAACTCTCTCCGCTAAGCAATACTGTAGGAATATACAAAGACCGAGCTGATAGCAACGGGAACGGTACATTTCTTATGTGGCATTGGAAATAGACCCTGATAAAAAGGAATATAGCGATTAAATATAACAATGGGAATGCAGCAAATCTTAACGGGTGAACTTCGGAGTCCATCTCTTTTCTTGCTCTTGTGTCTGATATGTTATTGCCCTCCTTCTCGAGGATTTAGCTGCTATGCTATAACACTTGAAAAAATGAATAACAAGTATAGAGTTTATTCCATTGTGAGTATTATTAATGTGGTTGTGACAAATACCGCGTGAGTTTCTTAAATTACCATTTGGTTAATTCATAGGCAGAGGTAACTGAAAAAACGGATGCACAAATTCATTTCATGTCATCAGTTCGTGGAGTCTCAATTTTGAAGTTTTTTCTGCTGGAACCCCCCGGGCCCGGGTTTTTAACAATATAACAGTGCAAAGGCGGCGTGTCTAAAGAGTAAATCTGTTCATATCCGACCTGTGAGAGTACTCATTACATCTATCATATTCATTATCGCCAATCATCAATCACATAGATATCTTCGGTGTTGTAACCTGCTTCGTTAGGTTTGTGCATAGCAATCCCCTGTAGATCTGTTCTAAAGTGGTGTTCGATCATCTTTCTATATGCATTGTGACGTCCAAGGTTTACTCCAGCAGTGACACGTGATAACTGTTGTGATATAGCAAATGACTCACAAACAGCTAATACATGGTCAAAATATGTTGAGGAATCTTGGCTAGGCCTGACAGCACCAAATTTCACATAGCAAGTTCCACTGCCTGCTTCCGTCCCTGGACCACAATGGCAAATCGCCATGGCATTCAAAGTACCATTGTTTTTATTATTATCTTTCCGTAGGAGTATTGTATCCCCTAGACCTTGCTTTTCTACAGAATATATTTCCATTTCTAGGTTGAGTCCATTGTAAATTTGGTTGGTGAGATCCCTGCATTCTTCAATGGCTCTCGTTTTTTCATATGAACTCAGTTCAGAAAATCTACTCCAGTGATAGGATGATCGATCTGGCTCCTGAGTTTGAGATATTGTCTTTGACATTATGCTCGTTAGGAAACGAGGCCAAAAACCAAAGTTCTGGTACAAATGGATATGTTTGATACTTTGAGCAGATGTAAAGAGGCCCGCATGTTTGATTTTCCATCTGTCTATAAGTTCCATTGTCTTTTCAAGCAGCCGCTTTGCGACACCTTTGTTCCACAGGTCGGGATGGATAGTTAAAGGACCGAATATTCCTACACTACCCCAATTCAGTGCAAAATTTGAACCTGCCAATTTACCATCAACTTCAGCAGTCAGTGCAGCAGACGGGTTTGCGATATAACGTGTCTTGACATAAGATGCATCACTCATAAATGACAAAGGATCGGGTAAACCCAAGAAGGTGCCAAAAGCAAGTCTCATTATTCTATCTGCATCTGGAATATCACTTTGCCGCATGAGGCGGATTTCTATTGAGCCCGACATGGGGGAATTCTTTTTCCTGCTCTGGTATAATGAAAACAGCTATTTATGAAATGTGCCTCTTCTGCAAGCCATATCAAGCAACAAGTGCAATGACCTCAATATTTGAATTGCACAAACTAAGAGTTACGCCTTTTTGACAAAAGAGGAACCTAAATTGAGGCGGTCAGAATTTTTATTTCTACCGCTTCGCATTTTGAAAGCTTTTGAGTAAAGATACTGAAACAAATCCCACTTAACCCACCTCTCAATTGCAGTGAGTCTAAATTTTGAAGGTTTTTCTGCCGGAACCCTCTGGGCCTTATTGAACTCCTGTCTATTGAAATTTTGTGGTGGAATGCAAAGCAGGACACACATTATCTGAAAATTCTGTGAATTTTTAACCATGGGCAGTTGAAGCCTTCTCGAGCTGCTTAATGATTATTCCTATTAGTGTTTGACATAATATTTGACTTTGTAGTCTCACATTTTTAAGAGCTCTTTTCCACGCGCTTGTATGGAAACTTGCGTTGTTCTACAAGTCAAGATCCTGTTAAATAAATCACTTCTGTTACGTAATATGTTGCTCAGCCGGAATG
This sequence comes from uncultured Nitrososphaeraceae archaeon, assembly GCA_963786915.1. Lineage (GTDB taxonomy): Archaea > Thermoproteota > Nitrososphaeria > Nitrososphaerales > Nitrososphaeraceae > Nitrososphaera. The sequence continues at coordinate 675,701 of CAWBAU010000001.1, read as the reverse complement.
TTAAACCGCAATTGATTTTGGTACATCAAAGCTAAATAGTTAGATGTCGGTTGTTCATAAATGCGCATCTGCGAATCAAAGACTTGGCACAGTATCAACAAACATGGCGCTCTTAATTCAAATTTAATCATTTGATATAAATACATACTGAAAATTTTATTTGAATTAGACTCCAACACTACAATGAGGCATTGGCTTCTGCTAGTAGCGAGGATGAAATAAGAAATCACGCACAAATGGAATGGAATGCTCCAGCCCGGGCTGGAAAAAGTATAAAAAAGACATGCTCAGGTGGCTGGCTCCTGTAACCGAGGCAGCTCATAAAGTCGACTGGAATTACTTCTGGTCATACAGTACTGGATGTAGCCACAGGCACTGGTCAACCTGCATTGACCATAGCAACGGTTGTAGGTCCAAAGGGATGAGTTGTAGGAGTGGACTTGAGTCCAGAAATGTTAGAGGTAGCAAAGGAAGAAGCTGCTTATCAGGGGCTCAGAAATGTAGTAGCTTTTAAAGTTGTTAAAGACGAAAGCCTCTCCATGTTTGATGATAACGCGTTTGATTCGGTAGTTTGTCGTAATGGACTTATGTTCATGCCAGATCCGGTAAAGGCACTCAAGGCGTTTCTTAGAGTCTTAAAGCCGGGAGGGAAATCTTCTGTCACTGTCTGGGGTTCTCCATAAAAGTCACCCGTTATGGGAGTAGTGATGAAGACAATATCTAGACATACTCCCGATAGGAAACCGCAAGCACCAGTTACGCCTGGAGGACCATTTAGCATACCTAGTGAGGATATGCTCCGTGACTATTTCTTGAATGCAGGGTTCTCAGACTTTAATTCTGAGAAAAATGAAGTGACAGTAGCTCAGACAGATACAGTTGAAGAATTATGGCAAGGGATGACCGAGGTGACTGGGTCTCTAGCCATTATACTATCTAGATTGCCTGAAGATAAGAAGATGGCAATCAAAAACGATGTTATAGAATCTCTACATGGTATATTCACATCAGGTGGCGCTGCAAAGTTTACAGGAGAGCTAATTTTGGGAACAGGCACCAAGTAGATCATAAATAAGAATTGAAAAGAGCAGGTCAACTCGGTTATTAATTAAAAGAATAATATCAAAGTATAGACCTTATCAAAAAGTGGCTTGTTTCTATCTATACCCTTAAACTGTATCTTCGTAGTAATATATTATTCATACACCCATGAGTTCACACTTTGTATGCCTATAACAACAAACTATAAAATTCGCAAACAAGCACCCTCAAACAAGCATATTTTTAGCTTTGATAGTACAAGGTTAGTTCAGCTGTCAACTGTTTGCTACAATATAGTTGACCGACCCTCTTTTTTGAAGTTTTTTCTGCTGGAACCCCCCGGGCCCGCTTCAATATTGCTCACCGGTTCTTACATAGGTGTTATTTCGAGTACATGTGCTGTTCTTCTTTTTTCCTAGTCCCTCTCTTTGCATCATCCATATTTGGCGGTACTGTGGTGTTAGATAAAGCTTATCTTTCTTCTTTTTATCTTCCTATCAGCCTCCTATGCTTTGATTTCTGCTTCGTTGCTAGGCCAAGTTCGAAAAAGGGTAATTTTATAAATAATGGATATGTACATCTAAGTTACTTTTATGGTGCTCACAAAAATCGATCAATATGAGGTAATGTATTCAGCAAATACATTTGTTCCACGTATCTGGTTAAAGAGCAAGAATAAATTTATCGGCCAACTCGTATTTCAGCCTAATGGTTCGACATTACCCCCTGACAACATGGTGGATAATCTCGTCAATCTGTATTATCACCTAGATGATTATCAAAACGCAATAGATCTTCTTAGAAATGAAAGTCCCATGTATTTGCTTTACAGTGGCTCCGGTGGAGGATTTGAGAATGGAATCAAGACCACACCAGAGGCAACAGGTGAAGGAGAATCATAGTTAATAATTTATCCACACTATGATCCATCTATTTATCTACCCGAACCTAATCTTGGGTAATGAGATATTGTCCTAATTCCTAATTTTTTACTCTCCCTTGATTTGCATTTAGTTTGTCTTTCAAGCATTGAATATCTATGTCCTGCTATCAAATTATCGAGCTAATATTGTCAAGGATGTAGGAAGCAAAGGTTTTGCTACAGCGCCTGGGAAGGTTCTGCAATTGTCAGGGTATCAGAGATGCATACTAGACTTATTTGTAATAGTGATCTATAACTAGTACCTAATTTATAACACGATTAGACTGGAACTCCTGTTCTATCACTTGACTTATGGAGTCTTAATTTTGAAGGTTTTTTTGCCGAATCCCTCTGACCGGCTCTTATGAGTCCTTTATCAGTTCCATGTTTTAACCGCAAATCTATGAACCATCGGTCCAGAATGTTCCTATACTTTCTTGCCGTAATCAGTTAATTGAAGACCTTTGCTGGTTCTAGTTATTGCTGCCTTCGATGCTATATCTTACTATTTGAGCATTATTGGTAAGGAAGGTGGATAACTGTTACATGTAATTCTTGACGATTATTTCTTATCATGCACCAGGCGCTCACTAATTATTTGGGATATGCAACTTATGGATCGACGAGTTGCGTTTGAACCATTTGCTGAAGCTGGTGGCACTGACCGGCACAATGTCAACACAGATAATAATTCTGACTACTGATTAAGTTACTTTAGAGCAGTATCCGATTCTGCAGCACATAAGAAGCTTGTTGACTCATCAAACACAATGTTTCAATCTATCAATAGGTTACCTCACCCAATACCTCCCTCAGATAAACCAGATCCAAAGGCAGCTCAAGCTCTCCAAGAAGGACTAGGTGGTCAGTTTGGAGAAATGCGTACAATGATGCAATACTTTTTTCAGAATATGAATTTCAGAGGAGATGCAAAGCAATATCAAGATCTTTTAAGAAGCATCGCAACAGAAGAGATGGGACATGTTGAACAAGTTACAAATACTATCAATATGCTGCCTTGAAGGTGCATCTAAGACAAGTCAACAACCAAATGATTTGCCTTTATCGGTTGCATTGGATTCACCTAACATACACCACTTTCTCGTTGCAGCTCAAAGTGCAAGACCTGTAGATGCTGCGGGAAATCCTTGGTCAGCCAGCTACGTATATGACAGCGGCAACCTCGTGCTAAATATGTTATACAATCTTATGCTTGAAGCCACGGGAAGGCTGCAAAAATGCAGATTGTATGAAATGAGTAACAATAAAGCATTCAGATCTACTGTGTCTTATCTAATAGTGCGAGATTTGTCACATGAAAAGGTATTTGCAAAGGCACTTGAGACTTTGGGTGTCAACTGGGGCAAAGCATTACCGATTCCTAGAATTGATACATCAGGGATGCCAGAGGTTAGAGATTTGGAAAGCAAGAACTTGCATAATCAGATGTGGACTTTTACAAACAAAGGTGAAGCCAGTGAAATCGGCACGATATTCAAAGGAGATTCACCTTTTAACGACGGTGGCAAGCTAGAGCTAATCGAAGGATTTCCTGAAGGGGCCAATATTCCATTCTTTCCTGAAAACCCGCAAGAATTTGCTCCAGGACTGGATAGCGAGTTGAAGAAGCTAGCAATGCATTCAAGATGAAAAAAAACAGATCGAGAGATTTAGCACTTGCAGGTAATAACTATCACCCTTAACGACCTTCCACTACTACAGGAGAAACGGTAGTAACCAGTAAGAACCCCAATCAATACTACTGCAACAGTAGAACAACAGCAATGACATGACCCCTCATTGAAGGTCAGGCAATAGTCTTATCAAAGAATGGACAGACTACGCATATCTCACTTACTTTCTTCCTTTCAACGACCTCATATGAAGGCCATTACAACTTTTTTTACTTAATTGGAACTATCAGTCTACAATGCATGCTTGGATGCCTTTATCCATAAAACCTAGAATGTAAGCACTAATCCAAGTCGAATTTGCAGAGCAAACACTTCTAAAGCCAAAGGCTTTATGCAGGACTATGCTGCTTGCGGCAACCAGGGTAGTCATCCGATATCATTTTTGACTACTGCAGAGGTAACACGAAGTAACAAATATGCTGTCTTCAGAGCGTCTAATTTTTGTAATGTCTTGAAGATATTTATTGGCAAGATGCTAAAGCCCTTAGGTCTTAATAACTACTAAATCCGTTAGAGGTCTTAATTTTAGGGGTATAGTAATTTGTTACTACTACTTCATTAATTGCGCCCCTCTTACTTCCTACAGAATTAATCATCCTTTTTGCCCTTACTATGACAATATTCTTCTCATAATCTCTATAAAGTTCTCTTGTTAATGCATGGTCGCTATTACTAAGCATAACAAAGCATCCTCTCAAGTCGAGTATTCTGAATGCTTCAGATAGGCACTTCTGTTCCTTCCCAGAAAAACTGCCCTTAGAATATTGAGTAAAACTTGAGGTTTTCGATAGGGGAATATAAGGAGGGTCGAAATAAATGAAGTCATCTTTTTGCGCAAAGTCAAGGACTTTTTCAAAGGTCATGACTCGTAGATGTACACCTTGAAGTAGTTTGCTTGCTTGGTATAGGATGTTTTTATCAAAAATACAGGGATTCTCATAATCTCCCATTGGGACATTAAATTGCCCTTTTGAGTTGACTCGGTAGAGACCATTAAAGCAAGTCTTGTTGAGATAGAATCAACCGTGCGGCCTTATTTACACTGTCTAATCTATCGGATTCAATGCTCCTAATTGCATAATAATACTCTTTTGAATGCTTCTTTCGATGGTTCGAAAGTAATTCAATGAGTTCAGACGGTTTGTCCCTTACTGCAACAAAGCAATTTATCAATTCTTCATTGGTATCTGAGAGAATTACTTTGTTAGGTTTTAGGTTGGATTTAAGATAGAAAAATACGGCTCCACTTCCAATAAAAGGTTCGTAGTAATTATTGAAGGTGTGAGGAAAAAGATTCTTGAATTGTTCAATTAATTGTAATTTTCCTCCAGCCCACTTGAGGAATAAAGGTAGTAATAGAGGTTCCTTTCCAGGATGATGCATAATATGATTCAAACGATTGCGCTAATTAAAAAATTACCATTATTCTATTAATTTATTTTGCTGCCTTTGATGATTCTGAAGCAGCAGTAGTAGTAGCAGTATCTAAGCCCTTCTTCGTATCACATATATCCATTGTTGAAGGCATGCAAGCATCATGTCTCTATGTATATATCACCTTACTTTAGACCTTATAAAAGTAGGCTTGGAGAAATGCTGGTCATCTGAGGGGCTATTATGATCTGCTTAGTATAAACATCTCGGACTACTACCAGCACACGGTCATACCAACGTCTTTGTAATTAATTGATTGTAGTCCCGCGCAGAATTGGTCAATAAGTCAATCCACAATTTTCTATTCTCGGACCCCTAGAAGAGGTCTGGCGTTGATTGGACGAAAACCCAGAGAATATATCTCTACTGCTGCCCAAGTCACACAAGAGAAAATATACTAGCAGGCCGTTTGCCCTGGGGCAATGCGGAATGCAGACATCTGAAGAAATAAGGACGTGCGTCAGAAGACTACTATTATTGTATTCAGTTGCCGGAGTTTGGATGACAGACCTCGGTACTGAACACCTCTTTCTCCATGAATTGAGGAAGAGATATTGGACAGGATTAAAAAAGGACCTAGTCAGGCCCCGGTATCGGCTGCGGTCTCGCTCATCGTTGTATCAGCTCCATGAATCCTTTTCCAATGATTTTTCAATTCGCCCAAGCTTCCACCAACATCTAGATTGCATCGTGGACATCTCCACATAACAGCAGAAATTCCCATATGAGATGCTATACGGATATCACTTATAGAGATTACTACAGTGATGCGCAGGGTTGGCAATGCACAAGCCCCTCAAGAGCTATTTGATTGCATATGAGTTCAATACAACATCATAAGACCTGATCATGGTTATTACTGCTATTCAATTGTTATCCACCAGTCATTTTTGAAAATAGGCTGTCGGCTCGATTGGTTGCCTTGATGTAGTCAAGGTTTGCAAGCGCTACCACTGCAGATTCTCTTACTTCTTCGCTTTCGTCCTTGAGTGCTTCGCTTAGAGTCTTTCTTGCCTCTTCTGATCCTATTACTCCCAATGCTACTGCAGCTTCGTGGCGGACAAAAAAGCTTGAGTCAGACCTAACAGCATCCGCAAGCGCTGGTATGCCGCTTCTGTATCCAAGCTGGCCAAGCGAAAAAGCCGCCTCATGTCGTACAAGGGCATTTTTGTCATATTTTAGAACTTCGCCAATAGGCTCGACTGCATTTTCCGCACCAATGCCAGCAAGGATACACACTGCGCGGGTGCGCACTACCTTATCGTGATGGTCAATCAATTCCTTAAAGTACTGCTCATTCTTGTTCTCAAATTGCTTTTCCATCTCTTCAAAGAGCTTAATCCTATCATAATGTATGGATTCGGTCATAATGGGTAGGATAGTATATTTGATTAAGGCCTTTTATTTTTTCGCTCAGGAAACTCTTTCTTTAGAAGTCGATTGTCTGACTATATTCTCTACTACTATATAATTTCGTAGCTATACCAATAATCCTGGAGGCCATCAGTAGTAATATAATAACCATCGTCCTTCATCCTCATCATTATTTTTATCGTCTCCGAAGCTCTTTGGAAATGTGTGTTTAGTTTGGTGCATCCAGTCATAATATTATTACTGCTGATCTCCAAACTAGATCGGTTTCTTAGATATAGAATGTTGTAATTTGAATGCATTAAGGGTCACATTTTTTGCTTGCCAGGTAGAAAATAAAGATATAATTGAAAATATGAATCTGGTCTCTGATACAGTACAACAACACTCGTTGCAACACTCGTCTCCGAACTGTTATTATAGTGCCTACACCAAGCTTACCAGCCGTATCAAATATGCGCGTAAGATACTGGCGGTCTCAGCATTACGGAAGTTTTAAACGCGGCCTATCCAGCGGAAAAAGCTAACCACTGGGACATCAAGTGTATGCAGGGCGAATACGAACACTTTGGAGTCTTTTGGTATCGCTATGGCACACCCTTTGATAAAGAGCCCGTGCACGGGATATGTTTTTACTACAATGATGTTTCTCGAAAAATCATCGACGATCTGGCTTCGTTCCTGCAATCAAAGTTTGGGGGAAAGCTACTCTCTGTACATAGCAGGGGCTTCCTACAGGGGTCAAAAGAGTTTGCCGACGGGAGATCAATAGGCACGCTTGCCAACGAGCTGAGTCTTAGATTCAGCGCTCCAGTCGAGCTCACAATAGAATTTGAAAAGATGGCCAAGGAAGAGATCGATCAGGAGTCGTTCAAGCTTCTTTCCTCAAAGGCCCTTCCGATAACCGGGCCTGATTGACGCTCAATAGTTGTGGTAGTGATGGTAGTGGTAGTAGTGGTATAGCATTATATTTCTCGGCTCTCTAAACAACTGATGTCAATGGTAGTAGAGATGTCCCTCAGGGAGCATCTTGAGGAGCTCCGGTTCAGGTTACTCCGGGTAGCTGTGGTGGTAATAGTCATCACCATATTTGCCATGACATTTGATCTGCGACCAATCGAGGTTAACGGCGTCACACTTCTATATCCCTATCCAGACCCTTTTCACAATATATCTATTCGTCTGACATTCTATATGCAAGAGAGTCTACTACCACAAAACGTAAGCCTTATTCAGACCGCTCCAGGTCAGGCATTGTTTTCTCAGATTTATGTTTCTATGCTATTAGGTCTTACTCTCTCCATCCCTGTCATCATGAGGGAGTTGTCGGCGTTCATCTCCCCTGCAATAAGCGCTAAGACAAAACTTGGATTAGTGAATATATTCCTTCCTTCAGTCGCGCTTTTTATTGGAGGCATTGCCTTTTCCTATCTTCTAGTAATACCATATGTCCTTGACTTTTTGTACCAATATGGCGAGGCTCTAAATGCTGAAACTTTTTTCACGATCAACAATTTTCTTTCGTTTGTGTTGCAGTTCCTTCTTGGCTTTGGGATCGCCTTCCAACTGCCGATATTGATGTACGGCATATCACTTACTGATATTCTCCCCCCTAGGTTCTGGAGGGCCAATTTCCGCTACGCTGCCTCTTATTATGGTGATTTTTGGCGCGCTAATTACTCCTGATGGCAGCGGGGTAACTTTGTGGTTAATAGCAGTGCCCATGTTACTACTCTATCTAGCTGGCCTGCTAGTTGTTGAAAGAAGAGCGGCACGAGCAGCCATGAAAACTAACACTTAAATCCTAATTAGTCGTAGACTACATATATATGGTCTTGACTGAAGGGCTGGCAAATCTCATAATGCAATTTGCAGGCCTTGCAGGCTTGGAATGGGTTATTATCATAGGATTAATAATAGTAATCTTTTTTGGTGTTAGAAAGATACCTCAGCTTGCAAGATCAATTGGTAAGGCTAGCGGCGAATTTCAAAAGGCAAGAATTGAGGCCAAAAGAGAACTTCAAGATATGAAAAGCCAAGGAAGTATCGGTAGAGAAAAGCTTGAGACCATAGCGGAGTCGCTTGACATTGACTATACTAACAAAAACGACGACGAGTTGAGGGCTGCAATTGAGCTAGAGCTCAACAAGACCAAGCAATAGCTTGGAACCTTTTTATTACATCCTTTTTTCACCTGAAACTATTGATCAGTCTTGAGCAGGTCGCAGCTATCGTTGGCGACTATGACTTGAAGAACGTTACGGTAGGCACCATCGGCAGCCACTCGGCGCTCGAGATAATGGATGGTGCAAAAGATGAGAACCTCAAGACAATATGCATATGCCAGAAAGGCAGAGAACAGCCATACAGGCGATTCAAGAGGCTTGCTGATGAAATCATTTTGCTAGACAAATTCTCAGACGTATTGTATGCGGAGAACCAAGAAAAGTTGAGGCAATTTAACACCATAATGGTGGCTCACAGGGCCTTTACTGCTTATCTAGGCTATGATAACATTGAGAACGATCTGAAAGTGCCGATCTTGGGCAACAGGTTGCTCTTGCGTGCAGAAGAGCGGACTGCACCAAAAAATCAATACTATCTGCTAGAACAGGCAGGCATACGTCATCCAAAGATATATCACAAGGCTTTAGAGATAGATGGGCCAGTTATGATAAAGGTGCAGGAAGCTAGGCGCAAGCTGGAAAGAGCATTTTTCATCGCGTCCTCTTACGAGGACTACGAGAAAAAGTCAAAGCAAAAGATTGAGCAGGGTCTTGTGACAAAGCAGGATCTCGACAGAGCAACAATTGAGGAATATGTGCCAGGCACCTATTTTAATTTGAATTTTTTTGTCTCCCCTCTTACAGGTGAGACAGAATTTCTTGGGATAGAGCGGAGACTTCAAACTAACGTACACGACATTGTATCACTCTCCGCAAGACAGCAGTTGGAAATAGATGTCCAAATACAGAATATCGAGGTAGGTCATACTCCCGCTAGTATAAGGGAGTCACTTCTAGAGAAAGTCTTTGAAATGGGCGACAGGATTGCTGTCGCAGCAAGAAAAGAATATCCGCCTGGCATAATTGGCCCTATTTCACTTCAGAGCATTGTCACAGTGGACCTTGACTTTGTAGTATACGACGTTTCGCTCCGCGTGCCAGGTAATCCTATAATGGCTACTACAAGCCCCTATACAAAATATTATTATGGCTACACGATGGGAGTAGGCCGCAGAATTGCCATGGAGATAAAGAAAGCTATTTGGCAAAGGAAGCTGCCGGACATTGTGACTTAACCTACCGCTCTATGGCTTCTTCAAAAAGACCTTTTCTTACCTTAATAGGTATGTCATAGTATGCAGCAAGCGCTATAGAGTCAGAAGCACGATAATTGCGGAGGATAATTTCACCTGTTTTGCTCTTAAAGTAGAGGTTTGCACGCAGAACTGAGCCACTTTGATAGACATGCACTTTGACCAGCAGAAGATCCTGCATTACGGCAATTTCTTCAACCAAGTTGTAGATTGTAGGTATACTGCCCTTGTCTCCTTCTTGAAAACGTGAAATGTGCCTTGCCACCTCGCCGGAAAAAGCTCGCATCGGGAATTCTTTGCCTTCATTTGACTTTAATACTACGACCCCTTCAAGCCCCAGCTGGTCCACGAACCCCACATAACTTATTCTGGCAAGAATGTATTCTTCATCCTCTTCAGGAGGGTTCACTGACATTGTGTCGCTACTATGATAGATTTACCGAGAATTAAGCGTTTACGGATCTACGATAGGATTTAATTTGCATTCGGAGCTATTTTCATTTACAGTTAATCAGACATGAAAGATAAGAAATGGCAAGGATTAAGGGAAAGCGGTTTTAGAGTCTTTTTCGTAGGCATTTTCTCGCTTGTAATTGCATTCCTCATATATAGCCGGCTCACGATGCCTTCTTCAGAGCTACTGAGGGTTGAATCGGATGAGCTAATTGGGCTTGCGTATGGGATGCTTGCTATAACTGCAGCTTCCATAGGCAGCGATGTTATACGGCGCATACATAATTTTTCGGTCAGAGCAGATCCGGACTGCACTAGACTCTACTGACAGCCTGATTTCATTTATCACCCACCCATTTTTTTCCGGTCGAGATTATTGGAAAATGATGATAGTTGTTGCAATTAGTTATGGGATTTTTTTTGGCTTTTTATCTCAGATACTTGTATACCGGGCAGATGTGTCTTTTACGGAGAAGGGGATCAAGGTACCGTCGTTTGACTTAATACCATGCTGTGCTGCCCCTGGCTACATGCCCATGCTTACTGTCTACATCACTGATCATTTTTTAATATTGATAATACCGATCAATGTGATTCTTGCTACAATTGTATCTTTGCTGGTAGGCTTTAATGTTGCACTCAGTGTCTTTGCATTTAGGTTGAAAAAGTCGCTTCAGACAAAGACATCCCTTGCCGCAGGCATTGGGGCCACAAGCGGCCTGTTTGTAGGGTGCCCCACCTGCGCGGGCAGTCTCATTTCAGCCCTGCTTGGAATTGGAGTGGCAGGAGCAGGAGGCACAAGCGCAAGCGTGCTTGCCCCATTCCAGACACTCTTTATAGCGGCGAGCATCCCTGCGTTGGTTGTCGCGCCATTTTTAACTGCTCGAAGCATCAAGTCGGCTTCAAGCTGCAACATTACCTGAGACTCTATTCTTGTGTTGCTATAAGTTCAGACCGGGCCATCTTCTTTGATATGCTATCTAGGTACATCTGCATGTGGGGTTCTGCAATCCATATTTTTCCGTCGCCAAAGAGGTAGCCGTACCTCTGTGAGCTTCCTATTTTCTCACGCATCTTAAGCTCCTCAAGGTAAATGTGTGGTATTGTGGAGTCGTCAAATCCGTGTTTCCTTGCTATAGCGTCCAACATCCCATGCATACCCGAGCCGTGCTGCGCTGCCTCCTTGATCCTGTAGGAGATGTCCTTAGGTATACCAAGGGCCTCTGCAAGCTTTCTATGTACGTGCTTGCCATAATTATCATCTCCGCCCCTGACATTGAGTCGCAAGCTGGTTGCTAGCGCGACTTTGATCACTTCAGGGTCGAGAAATGGTTCCCGCAGCTCGATGCTATGCGCCATTGTTATCTTGTCTTCACGCTCTAGTGTCTCCTTGTAGAGCAAAAGAAGATCCTCTATCATGTGTCTGCGCAGCATTTTGTAGCCTTCCTTTTCTACGACCTTAGCATACCAAGAATAGCCTCCAAATAGCTCATCTGCGCCCTGACCTGTAAGCATCACTCTTATTCCGTCTTCATGGGCCAGCTTGACAGCACCGTATACTGGCAGCGCCACTTCAACCTGTCCTGCGTTACTATCCTCGATGACATTCATCACTTCAGGTATCAACCTCTCCACCCCCTCTTGATCAAGCTCACAAACCTTCAGCTCAAGGCCTAGTCTATCAGCTATCTGGCGTGCATTGGATATGTCGCTAGATCCACTCACGCCACCAGTGTAGCATATTACTTCAGGCACCATCTTGGCTGCAAGGTACGCGATAAGCACACTGTCGATGCCACCAGAAAATATTATTCCTATCCTCTGGAAGTCTTGAACGCGCTTTTTCATTGCATCAACCAATGCCTTCCTATACGCTTCAACTGCAGACGTCATCGTTCTATGGATTATTCGGACCTTTTGCGGGATCGGGGCTGCAACTTGGAAGCTCTGAAGCCGACCGTCCTGCGAAATAATGACTGCACTACCTGGCAGTATACCTCTTGTTGGCTCTTTTATGCCGATTTTCCACAGGGCTTTGCGTTCAGATGCAAAAGCCACGAACTTGCTTGTATCGGCGTAATACAGCTCGCCTCACACCTATCCTGTCCCTTACAAGCATTGTCTCGCCGGTCTTCTTATCCTGTATTGCAAGTGCATAGACACCATCAAGCTCTGCAACTGTTTTCTTTATTGCTCCAAGCAAACTATTTTTACGTAGATGATCCTCAATAAGGTGCACTATTACTTCGCTGTCAGTCATTGTAGTGAATTTGTGACGCCTTCCGAGCCGCTCTCTAATTTTTTTGTAATTGTATATTTCACCATTGTGTTCCAGCAGAATCCGGCCGTCGCAGCTACGAAAAGGCTGGGCGCCGCAGGTACCTCCGACTATTGCAAGCCTAGTGTGCCCAAGAGCGCTTTTCCCACTCATATTCTGAAACTGAAGTCCCATCCCCGAAATGGTATTGGATTTGACAACGCGATCGTCAGCAACTAGGCCGGCCCCATCTGGTCCACGATTCACCATACAGTGGAGCATAGTGCCTACCAGTGGCACAACGTTCTCACCCTTCTTGCTTAAAATTCCAGCTATTCCACACATATTGATACCTCCCTAACCAAATTTCAAAAGTCAAGATCCTATTTTGTCAACAAAGCAGGAAGCTCGACTTCAATCACTGTTATATAGTGAGTAATGGCTTAAAAAGCTTTATTCACAAAATTCTAATACTTTGAGAAGATCAGGTTCACTTACTATTTTATCGGTTGCTTTTTTTATTTCCTCATCTTTGGGCATGAATGCAATGCCTACTCCAGCACGCTGTATCATGCAAATGTCAGACTTGGTATCGCCTACAGCCAGAGTATTTTTTATGGGCACACTAAACCGCTGGGCACTCTTTTCCAGGTGATATCGCTTGCAGACAGAAATTTTGCAATAGCAGCCGATACTATCCCAGCCAAGTGGCATGTCAACCTTGCCGGTAATCTTGCCGTTTAATATCTGGAGCTTGTTTGCCATAACAAAATCGAGGTTCAGCCTATCAGCCACTAAACCTGCAGCTATGGTATAGCTATCGCTTATTATTCCGACCTTGTAGTCTCTGTCTTTCAATGCTGAAATTGTACGCTCACAATGCTGGGTGAAAGGTATTGATGCAATAGCAGATTCCAAGTCTTTTCTTGTAAGGCCTGCAAATAGCTCGGCTATCGCCTTTGTCTGCTCGTGCCCGGACATTAGCCTATGTGACTGTATAGACCTTACTTTGTCAGATAGGTCAAACCTGTCCGCAAGCGTAAAGACCACCCTGCCCTGAATAAGCGTGCCATCCATGTCAAACGCGGCAAGGTTTGACAACATCATTCAGCGTATGTACTAGCCTTGCTTAGAACTTTTGCAAATTCTCGCACATCGATATCTTTGAATGGCTCAATTTTGAACGGTGCAGGCGGCTCCTGTTGCTGATTTTCTTCTAGCATGTTTTTGCTTCGCAGAGCTTCTAATATCTTTTCTCGAAGTTTTGGCGGGCAGATCTTGCTGTGATATATTGATCCTAGCGACCCAACTACCATTTCTTTCAGATGATCGTCGCCCTTATCTTCATGGAAATGAGGATTGCGTGTTTCAACTTGCATTACTTCGACTCCTTTGTCCATCGCCTCCTGATTAGCAGTTGGGATAATGCCACCAAATTCTTCGAGTACATTTACTATTTCATAAGTCTCGATCGCATAGCCCGACGAATAAGTGAGTAGTTCGGCTAACTTGAGGGACATGCAGTGCTCGCCTGAGTTACCTGTACGCATTACTTCTGTCTCAAAGCCAGTATAGTACGATACTAGGGAATTCAGATGCTGGTTTGATATCTCTGACACCCGTCCCCACTTACTGAAGTAAAGCCCCGTTTCAGATATTTTTGGCTTGTAAATCCATGACACCCTGATCATAGTATAGGGTGTCTGAGACATTGCGATGCCTGATGCAAAGATCTTGACATACTCGTTGACTGCACCTGGCACGTAGTTGTCTGCGTCGATAAATCCTACAAACTCTTTGCCAGCCATCTTGGCAAGTAGCATTCCTATCACCATGCCCTCTGCCTTACCGGCTCTCACCATGCCATCGGACCCAAGGATGCTCGTGTAGCCTACATCCTTAAGCACTTCTGCTAGGACAGGATCACGCTGATGCAAAATGAATGCATTGCGCCCCACAAACCTGTTGAACTGCTGAAGTGCATCCTTTTCAAGCTTATATCTATCAACCGGCTGTCTTGGGCTATTTGATACTATGATAGTCAGACAATCATGTGGTATGCCGCTCGATTACCCCTTCAAGTAGGCGTAATCGCTCGCCCTTCGTAGGGATCACTATGGCCATACGCCTCTCTATATCCACGATCTGGTTGTTTCCTATGTTCACTATGGATTCGGAAACAGGCCTGCCGTCGTCAAATCCCGAGTCGAGTTCATAGACTCGTTGCACTCCATGTAGGCTGGTCGCTCCAAACCTCTCAGTATACCTTGGCAGGTCAAGCTTCATTTCCTTTAGCATTCAAAGAAACACAGTGATTGCTTATAGCAATTTACGCTAATAACTATAGAAATTTGCTGCTGGACAAATGTAATTTTTTGTATGCTATAAGCAATATCATGTCTTTAGAACTTTTCGTGCCAAAAAATTCATCAGTAATAAACCATTTGAGGCAGGACAATAAAGAGTGAGGACAGAATTAACAGATGCCTGCGGGGCAGCATGAGTTATTGTTTAATATTATGTTGCTAGTCTTCGACTGCAAAAATATAGTTTAGTCTGTAGTGAATTGCAGGAGTACCTTTTTTCAACTCTCATAACATGATGATATAAGGATGAGATTTAAGTAGCAGATGAGATTGCGTTCAAGTTGAGTAATATTTGCCAATATCGTATCACGAATAATACTGTAAAAACAGAGTCTGTCTATCAGCATTGACGCGGTAGTTGCTATTGATGAATTTACATAAAGGTGTCAACAAGCTTTGATTTTTCAATAACTGTTTATAATATCTCTTGATGACTCATGCTGTGCAAGACAGAAAATATCAAAGAAAAAAGCATCTAGTAGAGAAATTCATTAAGAAATTCGGCAAGATTGACCATTCTGTCATACTGAATAACGTCGATATTGACTATGATACTCTTATGAAGATACTGTCTGACTTACGAAACGAAGGTAGGATCAAATAAATTTATTCAGCTGTAATATTGTAACAACTGGCATGAAAGGCCCTTTCGCATAGGACTGCTATGCTTTTGGTGCTGCAGAAGATGATTTTCATGAAAGTAAAGGCGTCAAGTCCGGCGGAATGCATTTTAACAGAGGATAGGGAATTGTAAAATTATGATGCACTCTTGCATATATGGTGCAATTAGTCAATTTAAAATCACAATAACTGGGTACAAAGAGAATGAGGAACTCTTGGTAGTGTACTGCAGCCATTAGAGATACTTTAGAACATATGTTTATCAAGGCACCCCACTTATAATGTGAGTGTGGTTATTGCACGGCGGTTCGAAGACTTCTTATTTTAGAAAGTAAGAAAGGTCAGCCCTCTTTTGAATACATAACCTAGTCTAAGAATCTTGTACCTAAAACTGGTAAATAGTTTTTAGCTGAGAAATATGGAGAATATGGTCAGCGAGGGAGAGGAAAAATCTACTACATCAGGGTCTGACACAGAAATTGACGAAGATAAGACTAAAGGATATGGCACTACTAGGCATGGGAGCCATCTAACAAAAACCACTGAGGGCGTCGCGGAATCTGAAGATGTTGAGGGTAAAAAAACTTAAAGTTTAACAATTAAATTTTTTTTGTCATTCGCTTAGGTCACTTAACTAGCCGTGAAGTTAGTTTGCTGCTAGATGCATTTTCTATTTATGATTTTAATTTTCTGTCATCAGCCGGTAACTCATGAGTATACTGGTGTCACATAGTTGCCCCTTGATCTCCCCAAACAAATAATTTTCATGAGGTAATAGTTGACACTTCGTGGCTCTACTGTTAATGAGGTTTCTATAACGGTTTGAGATATACTTTTGACCCTTGTTTACATCTGTTAAAAGTGAAGCCAATGTCGCGTGTTTATTTTATTGGTCATTTCCTATTGCTTAAAATAGATCATATAGATTCATTTATCGGAATGAACAACCAAATTTCTATCATCAGTGGAATATTATCGGTTACATTACTTCTTCCTACTATAACTGCTGAATTTCTGACTTTAGCAGCACCAAATGCTTTTGGTCAACAAGCCTTGTTTGACAATATTGATAAAGGCAGCAGCGGTCCTGCATTGGATATAACAGGAAATGATAATAGTAATAATAATAATGCGACAGACTATAATATTGTCTCCATTAGCACCACAACAGGTACTAATAACAGGCAGCTCAGCGTCTTCTAGCAATATGACAGAAACCATTCCAATGATAACAGTTCATGATGTAATAAATTCAACTTATATTGCTCCCAAAGAGGTCGACGAGGACGAATCAGAGAGGAGAATAAGTAGAGCAGTAAGAGATAGAATTAATGACATCTTCCACACCATAGTTATGAGCAATGCAACAATAATCTCCACTGCAAGGATCACAAATGGCTTTGTGAATGAATCCACTACTATCAATAATCACACAAGATTGCTTGAAATTATTCCAGACCAAGTAGAGGCTGCATTGGCAGGGGTTAGGGCCATCTCGCAACCAGCAAACCCTCTGCTAGAGCTTCACACAGATATTGAAACGGTATGTATTGCTAACAATACTTCTCTTGCAGATTGTAGTATCGATATTAGAATGCGCTAAAGGCCTTGTTAAAAAGTATGTGTGGAGGAAAGTGGGAATCCTATTTTACTCCTTGTCTATGAACTCATCAGGTAATGGTGGCTCCGGATTAAGGCCCTTCCTCTTTCGCACATCTGCAACTAGTGGCCTGAATATCGAGTTTGGAACTGCTTGCCATGACTTAAAAAATGTGTTCCACATAGCCTTGCCCGCAGTTGCACCCCTCATCTTTTCTGACAGATCAAATGTCTCAGAGGCGGCTATTTCACCCTGCATGATCGCAATAATGCCCTTCTGCTCAACATTCAATAATTTGCCCCTCTTGCTTGAGAGTACGCTTGATACTTGACCTATCAGGTCCTGAGGGCACTTGACTTCTATACCAAGAATTGGCTCTAGCGAGCACAGGGTCGGCGATCAGCATTGCACCCAACATCGACCTCCTTGTGGCTGGCATCAGCTGAGCAAGGCCCCTGTGCGCCGGGTCTTCATGGGGAACGAAGTGATGCAGAACAAACTTGACCCCTCTTACTGCTTCATGTGCAATTGGCCCATTGCGTAGGACATCATCAAACCCCGATCGTATCGAATCCATAGACTCATGTAGGTACTGAACGCCTTTTGTTTCATCTATCAGCATGTTGCCACTGACATCGATTGCTCGCAACACTTCTTGCTTCATCTGCCTCCCATCCCCTCTCCCTCAACATCCTAGCCATCTCCTTCTTGTCCATATCTTCCTTGAGCTTGCCAGTTCTTATCATGTCAAGAACGTCGTCTGGCAGCGTCTCGACGCGCATGAATATCTTGTTGTGCTTGTTTGGAGACTTACTCATTATCGGCCCTGCCTTTGCTCTTATAGTCTCACGGTAGTTGATTAGGGGCTGGGTGGTAACGATGTCAAGACCTGCTTCCTGCAAAAGTGAAGTAGCTATTTCTAAGTGAAGTACACCCATACCAGCCATCAGGGTTTCGCCCGTCTCTTCGTTTATCTTGACTATAAGGTTAGGGTCTTCTACCGTCAGCCTGCGTAGAGCCTCGACTAACTTGGGCAGATCCTTGGGGTGCTTTGGCTCTACCGCAATAGTGACCACAGGCTCTGAGACGTACTTGATAGATTCAAATGCAACTGATCCCTTGACGGTCGAAAGGGTCTCACCTGCAACTGCGTAGTCGAGCCCGAGCAGTGCCGGAATATTACCTGCAGGCAGAAAGCCAACAATCTCTCGAGTGTTGCCCATGTAGATGTTGACAGACTGGACCCTGCCTGCCCTCTTTGCGTCTATAAGGTAAACTTCGTCACCATCCTTGATCGTGCCTGAGTAAAGCCTCCCAGTAGCTACCCTACCTGCTTGCGGGTCGACATTAATCGTAGTGACCATCATGAGTGCAGGCCCCTTTTCGTTACATTCTACCAGCGCTTTGCCAATATCAGAGTTAAGCTCTCCAGGCCAAATCTTTGGGATCCTATATCTTTGTGCAACATGAGGCGGGGGGTGGTGCTCTACAACCATTCCTAGAACTGCATCTGACAGTAGTGCTCTTTCTGCAAGTGTCTTGATGGCATTTGGATCGTCGCTCATGTAAGCGTCATAAACATCCTTGAACTTGATAGCCTTCTTTTGGGCCATCTTGAAGTTAAACCCCCACCTGTCCTTGGCAGAGCCGAAGGCTACGGTGTTGCCCTGAATACTTACCTTCCACTTTTCCTTGATTTCAGGTTCCGCGTAAATGTCAATCAGCTGGTTAAAGTGGTTTATTATATTCATAAGCCACCTTTGCATCTCGTCCGGATTCAGCTTCAACTCCTTGACGAGTCTGTCTATCTTGTTAATGTAAAGCACAGGTCGTACACGCTCTTCCAGGGCCTGCCTTGTCACGGTCTCTGTCTGGGTCATGATGCCTTCCACGGAGTCGGAAACGACAACTACGCCATCAATCGCACGAAGCGCGCGAGTTACCCTGCCGGTAAAGTCGATGTGACCAGGGGTGTCTATCATGTTAATGACATATTCTTTGCCTTCTGTTTCGTAGAATAGCGTGACATTTGCTCCTCTAATCGTCATTTGGCGGTTCTGCTCAAGCTTCATAGAGTCGAGCGCCAGAGCCTGACCTGCCACAGATGGAGAAATGATGCCCGATGCTGCCAGCAGGCTATCACTCATGGTTGTCTTACCGTGGTCGACGTGGGCAATGACGCCAAAGTTGCGTATCTGATCCTTATTACCGATTATTCTCAAAATATCCTGAGTTGACTTAAACTTTGGCATATGATCAAGCCAAAAAAGTTTGGCGCAGGATTATTAAATGTTGTTCCGTCCAAGAGATAAACAGGATTCCACGGTTTAATAGTGACAGAAGCAACCAAAGAAATGACGAATGGATATAACCCTTGGCCACACACCGGATGCAGATGACGCTTTCATGTTCTATGCACTTGCATCCGGTAAGCTCCAATCCATCTTTGTGATCAAGCATGTTATACAGGATATTGAAAAGCTGAACCGACGTGCTCTGAGACATGAGCTGGATGTGACAGCAGTGTCAGCTCACGCCTATGCCCACCTAAAGGATTACGTCATACTGAAGAGTGGAGGCGAGCTTTGGGCTCAATTATGGCCCGATCGTCATAACTAGAAAGGAAAATATGATGTCCCCAGCCCAACTGCAAAATGCAACAATCGCAATTCCTGGCAAACTGACTTCAGCCAACTTGCTCTTGAAACTGGCAATTGGCCGGTTCAAAGAAAAAGTGGTATCGTTTGAGGCAATACCGGATGCCGTCGCTGGAGGAAACGTAGACGCCGGGCTTGTCATACACGAGGCCCAGATAGCATATGACAAGACCAAATTTGCCAGTGCGCTCAATCTTGGGCATTGGTGGTCCAGCAATACAGGCAACCTGCCTGTGCCACTTGGCATCAACGTTGCAAGCACCCGAACCATGAGCATAGCTCAGATAATGCAATTCAGTAGCCTTTTTACAAAGTGCATTAAATACGGCCTTGACAACATTGACGCTGCGCTTGAATATGCAATGCAGTTTGGCAGAGGACAGCCAAAAGAAACAATAAGAAAGTTTGTCAAGATGTATGTTAACAATTTAACCTTGGATATGGGGCATGAAGGCAAGAAAGCACTTGAGAAAATGTTTGAAATGGCACAGGAGCAAAAAATAGTAGAGTCAGATATCCAAATCCAAGTTATGTGATATCTTTGCAACTGCAGCCGTAAGCAAACTTTGTTTACACTGAGGTAGTGTTGTTATCATATTATCTCGGTTCTTTTGGCAGAGTATATGATTGAGTACATCTTGTTATTTGCTCTTGTGCTTGTTGTGTTGAGATGCGTATCTCTCTCAAGATCCAGGCTGAATTTGGGCAGGATCTGGGACAGTGCACATGGATTTTAAAGCCATGTTGTTCATAATATAGCTGTGATCAGAAAAGCCATTCTACTATGGATTATCTCAAGAATTGCTAGATCCATCATGAAGAGAGCGGTCAATCCCAGAAGAAAATATCAATAACTTATTTATATTAACGATATTATGTTTACGATCCGCAAACTCAACTTTAGTTTCTATTTCTAGCAATTCTTTAGAATATATGTCAAACCAGCGCTCGCCTAACGAAGACATACAAAAAAAGTTAGTGATATGGAGGATCGCTTAATCACCACGACTTTCAAGGAAGCAACAGGTTGGACAAACTACTACCGCTATACCGCTACCTTACCACTAAACAAGGAAGAAGAAAATGCGGAGGATGTAGTAGCCTCGAGTAATGAAGCAAATGAAGAAAAATCGACCTCATTTTATTCAGATACAGACCAAGAAGGGAAGAAGCTGTTGCAGATGAGGGTAAAGGAGCTGAAGAAGAACAACAGATTACAGAAAAAGATGCAGTCAAACAAGAAGAACAACAAGTAATGCCCACAATGTCGCCTGAGCAGTATTCTTATTGCAAGTGCTTAGCCTAGCTAAACGTCAGCAAGAACTAATCATAAATATACAAAGGAATTTGAAGTCATTAACCAATATCCAAAAAGGTATAGAAAAAACTAAGTAGGAAGTAAAGCAGACTGCGATGTATAGTTAAAGATTTTCAAAAAACAGAATATTCAGATACAGCGCCAAATCCCAGCAGTAGAGCAAACACAAGGGAAAGAAGTTGAAAAGTTGAGAACACAGAAACGAGGAGGAGCATTATCATCCATTAAGGGCAAGGTTGCTAACAATAGACGAAGAGAAACAAGCTAAGATAAAAAAGAGCAGAGAGATTATTTAGAAAGGATAATTGACATCACCTGTATCCTAATCTATGCAATACTCTTCAGCAATGGACTGAAAACTCAATGTAGCAGATCAGAATGTTGAAAGCGCAATTCTTCTTCTTTTGATTCTCATCACCAAACGCAATACGACCTTGATCATCTGAATCTCTTATGCAACCAACCTTTGGTGTATTCTGTGTCTAGGCGATACTCTGGCGCTTTTTAGGCAATCATCAATCCAATCTGCGGATGTGATTAAAGAATGTGTCTCGCTGAACAGGCCTGCGCCTAATCTCTTTGATCAAAGTTGCAAGCTCCTGAATTGAAGTGCCTCCAGCCTTGCCAGCTGCCTTGAATATTTCCTCAGAAAATGCAGTTCCCACGAGATCATTGCCACCGTACGAGAGCGCCACCTGTGCGACTTTCTTGCCAAGTGCTACCCAATACACTGAAATGTTGTTAAGCACATCTGCCAAAAGCAGACGAGACACAGCTATGACACGAAGGTCATATGTAGAGGGGCTTTCTGCAGTCACGAGTCCCTTTTGCTCAAGCGGTGTATTTTCAAGGCTGAATTTGAGTGGGATAAAGGTAGTAAAACCCCCAGTCTTCTTATGAAGCTCCCTGATCTTTATTATATGGTCGACGATATGTTCTGGTTTTTCCACGTGGCCAAACAGCATTGTGGAGTTGGTCTTCAATCCCGCGTCATGCGCCTGACGAGCAGTGTCAAGCCATTCTTCGCCTGAACATTTGCCGATGACTATCTGGTTTCTCGTGTCAGGATGGAAGATTTCTGCACCACCACCGGGAAGCGCATCAAGCCCCGCTGCCTTGAGCCTTGATAGCACTTCCTTAATGGAGTTTCTTGTCACCCGTGCAATGAAGAATATCTCTGCAGGCGTAAATGCCTTGATGGTGACCTTTGCAAATTCAGCTTTGATTGCTTGCATCATGTTCTCATAGTAGTCAAGTCCCAACTTTGGGTGAAAGCCTCCAACGATGTGAAGCTCAGTAGCACCAAGCTCGCTCTACGGCTATTTTTGATCTGGCGACTATCTGCTCAGTCGACAATGTATAGGCATCATTTTCGTGGCCTTTTCTGTAAAAGGCACACAGTGGACAGCTGGCTGCACACACATTAGTGTAATTTAGATAGTAAGACGCTACGAACGTGACAGTGTCGCCACAGAATTTGCTGCGAATCTTATCTGCAGCTTGCTGCTAGCAGGAAAAGGTTTTCTTCATTCATCAGCTGCACTCCGTCGCTGTATGACAATAGCTCTCCGTCACCTGCTAGAACCTTCTCTAGTGCAGGAGTTCCGCCTGAAAAAGTATCAGTCTTTAGCAAAAGGATCTTCTTCTGTTTCTCTGTATGCTTGAGCATACCATATAAATCGTTGTCAGGCTTTCTAAGTGTGAACTGAAAGAATACATAAATATCATTAAGGTCCCAAAAAGCACGTTAACATTTGCAACTTGATAACAATAGTAATAAATTGGTTTCAGATTTTCTCAGCAAATCTGATATTAGCGATATACTTGACAGCGCTCTTGCTGGCCGGCGACTTGGCCTTAAAGACTGCGTCAGGTTGATCAAATCTGACGATGTTAATTCCATGGGACTTGTAGCAAACATGCTAAGGCGTAGTCTCTTCGGTGACACCATCACTTTCATTAATAACATCATCCTTAACTATACTAATGTCTGCATAACATATTGTAAATTCTGCGCATTCTATCGCCCACCAGGCCATGAGGAGTCATACACTGTGCCGATCGAGGAAATAATCAGGCGTGTTGCTACGTCAAGAGAAATGTTTGGCATCACGCAGGTGCTGATACAAGGGGGCCACAACCCAAACCTAAAGCTGGAATATTACGAAGACGCGTTCAGAGCGATAAAGCTGAGACATCCTGAAGTGGGAATAAACGGCTTGTCGCCATCTGAGGTAGATACGATTGCCAAGGTCGAGCGGAGGAGCACAAAAGAGGTTCTTGCAAGGCTAAAAGATGCAGGCATGGATACCTTTGCCTGTGCGGCGCAGAGATTCTTGAAGACAGCGTAAAGGAACAGATAAGTCCCTTCAAGATAAAGAGCCACGAGTGGCTGAGAATAATGGAAGAGGCACACCACCTGGGCTTGAAGTCAGTAGCGACGATGATGTATGGAACAGTTGAAACAGAAGAGGATCGCGGAAGGCACATCATAAAAATAGCCCAGTTGCAGGAAAAGACAGGTGGCTTTATGGTCTTTATCCCATGGAGCTTTGAGCCCAATAAGACTCAGATGCAGTCCGAGGGCAGAATAAGGTACCCTTCAGGTGGGCTATCGCTCCTAAAAATGATCGCAATTGCAAGGATAATGTATTATGGTCTTATTAATCACTTACAGTCATCGTGGCTTACAAACGGTATC
Organism: uncultured Nitrososphaeraceae archaeon; assembly: GCA_963786915.1. Classification (GTDB taxonomy): domain Archaea; phylum Thermoproteota; class Nitrososphaeria; order Nitrososphaerales; family Nitrososphaeraceae; genus Nitrososphaera. Next base: position 651,947 of record CAWBAU010000001.1, on the reverse strand, counting down.
GGCATGGCTCAGCTTGCACTCAATTATGGCGCCGATGACTTTGGAGGCACACTTACTGGGGAAGAGGTAGTGAGTGCAACCGGTTCGAGGTCAACAGAATTGACATCTGACAGGATAGTTACCGCTATCAAGCGAGCTGGCTTTAGAGTCGGCTGAGCGGGATAATTTCTACAAGCTCATAAAGTACCATTGAAATACTTGTCCCACTTGTTGTCTACAAGGGCTTTTGTTTTTTCGTCAACTACTGCAAGCTGCTGAATTTCACGCATGTAGCCTTCATCTCTCCATTTTGCGGTGGCGTCGATCCCCAACTTTGAGCCAAGGTTAACAAGGGGCGAGGCGGGGTCAAGTGTGTCTGTTGGGGCATTATTGATAATGACAGTGTCACGAGCAGGATCCGCTTGTGTGGTCAATGCCCATATCACCTCGTTTATGTCATGGACGTTAATGTCGCTATCGACGACTATGAACATTTTAGTCAGCGATAGCTGCCCCATGCCCCAAAGCCCCATCATGACTTTCTTAGCCTGACCTGGATAATGTTTCTTTATTGAAATTATCGCTAGCCCTTGAAACCAGCCAGAAGCAGGCATAGAAAAGTCGATGACTTCAGGCTGGAACATCTGAATGAGGGGCAGAAACGAACGCTCGATCACCTTGCCAATATATGCATCTTCCAGTATCGGCTTGCCTACCACTGTAGTGAGGTAGACTGGCTGATTCCGCCTCATTATTCCTGTCAACGTGAATGTTGGAAATGGCTCTGCTGGTGTATAGTATCCTGTATGGTCACCAAACGGCCCCTCCATTCTGACGTCGTTTGGATCAATATACCCTTCAAGCACAATCTCAGCATTTGCTGGCACTTCGAGGTCATCATCTGTTGTCTTGCATTTTACTAGTTTGACACCTTTTTTTCTAATGATACCGGAAAACAGATATTTGTCCATTCCTTCTGGCACAGGCGCAACTGCACTAAAGACTGTGGCAGGGTCTGCACCAATCACTATAGCAACCTCGATCTTCTTTTTCTTTTGTTCTTTGATCATCTTATAGTGTAGTGCGCCCCGTTTATGCGTCTGCCAATGCATTATTGCGTGCTTGTCATCGATGATCTGAATTCGGTAAACTCCCAAGTTCCGGATGTCAGTTTCAGGATGCTTAGTTACAGTCATGCCAAAAGTGATAAAGCGCCCAGCGTCGCCTGGAAAGGATTTGAGCACAGGCAAAGAATTGAGTGACACCTTGTTGGTGTCTGTTTCAACAACTTCGGTGACCGGTCCGTGGTCTACATACCTGGGTCCATACTCACTTATCTCGGACAGCTTGGGGAGCATCTTTAATTTGTTGAGCACGCCTGAGGGCATTTTCATTTTTGTAAGCTCTGTAATGCGCCTTCCAATCTCAGAAAAGTCATCGGTTTCAAGCGCTATTTCCAGCCGCTTCATGCTGCCAAAGGCGTTGCCAAGCACCTGCATGCTTGAGCCTTCGACATCTTCAAAAAGCACCGCTGGTTGGTCTCCGGCATACATCAGCCGTCGCATAACCTCCGCAATCTCCAAGTTTGGGCTTACCTTTGTTTTGACTCGCCTAAGCTGGTCTGTCTGTTCTAGTGCCTCAACATACTCACCTAGGCTTTCAAAGGGCAATGCCACAGCGATCCCGCCTATGAAAAATATACCTTTGCATTGTTTCATAATCAGTAAATAGTTATTGATGCCACCACAAGCATGTCCGATAAAGAAAGAGAGTACGAGGAAGGCGCTCCAGGAACAGAAGCTAAGAGAAAGGATGATCCATTAAAAGAATACCGCGAAAAAGAACCTATGACACCTGCTAAGATAAAAGAGCACGAGCCAACAGCTGTCAAGCGTGAAATGGATGAAAATATTACTGAAGCAGGGCAGACAGGGACAGACGCAGAAAGGGCTCGTGAGATAGCAAGAAGCAAAGGAATGGCAAAAGGAACAGCTGGTGCAGCTGAAACAGGCGACTAGGTACGAGCAGGGTGCCTGCTGGATCAAATAAGTAAACTACCTTTTTTCTTTTTGTTTGTCAAGACTCAGAGTATGAAGAAGTGATTTGTAGAGGTACTGAAGTAGACAATAGTCTAAGTTCAAAAACCACGCAATATTGAAGTTGATCACAAAGAGGTCAAAAGTAGACGTAAATGTGAAAGCAAGCGGTTAAAGTTGACCGACAAATACAAAGGAGACGATGTTAATCCAGATTTAATTATGAGAGTGATAGTCAAATACAATGTTTTTATTGATCTAATATGCAAGAACTCAACCTTGTCCGGCACAAGCGGCACAAGAACGTCAAGGATAAAGATATTGGCAAGACGCTAGCGTCTGACAGGTTTCCAAATACTATGGACAGTTTTTGGTTTTCTATCAATCCCGACATCATAATAAACCCTTTTGACTTTGTCACAGTTAGCCACATTTTCAACACAAGAACTATTGGTATGGTAAAGGAGCTTCAGGCTTTGGAAGATGTCGGAACAGCAGCCAGGGTTGCCATTATGGCAAATACGGGCATAGAAAACAATCCTACAAAAACTACAGCCATAGGGATGCCTGTCGGAGGAGCCAAGCCTGTCAGGTTTGCCAATCAAAAGGAGGTGATATTTGCCCTTGGAATACCAGAGATGCAAAATCCCATTCCTGCTGGAATAATAGAAATTACAAATGGTCTGCAAGTGCCGATATCACTCGACATTTCTTACCTGCTTGGACCTGACACAGCACATGTAAATGGAGCCGGCATTTCCGGGAACTTAAAAACATCATATCTGTTTTTTCTGCTCCAATCCGCTTATCAGAGACTTGTAAAAGATAGGCAGGATGATGCGGCTATAATAATTTTTAACACAAAGGAAGACAATCTGCTTCACATTGACGAAAAAAAGAAGATTAACAAAAAGACAAAGAAGCTATTCGAGTTACTTGATCTTGATATCAAGCCGTTTGAAAATGTCACATATTTTTTGCCAAGGGGAAAAGACGGTATGGCTAACTCTGTTGCTGTGCCGAGCAACTCGAAGACATATTCCTTTGGACTAGAAGACGTATACGACAGACTGGACTTGCTGTTTGGAACTAACGACGATAGCTATAACGTTTCATCTATACTGAACTACATTTACGAGGCATGGCCGTTGCTGACCGGTAGTAAGCGGGTAAGCACGTGGAGCGATCTGCTTGGATTCAGAGGCTACCCTCAGGAGGTGGTGGCACATAAATCCACGCTTCTTCGCTTCCTTGGTCAGGTCCAAAGGTTTCGCAAGTCTCCTATGTTTATAGACCAAAAGGTAACGAGTACATATCTTGGCAAAGAGATAAAAAAAATCAGACCAGGCAACGTTTTTGTTATTGACATATCAATGATACCTACTCTAGAGGAACAGGGGTTTGTAGTAGGAGATGTAATGAAGAGCATCGACGAGATGTAACTCATCAAGGCAGAGCGGTAAAAGACCCAAGTACATTCTGATTTTTGTTGACGAGATCAACAGGTTCATCCCACGATCTGGACGCATCATATCGGCTATAGCCGAACAGGTAATGAGGACGATAGTCGCGGGTAGGTCACGGGGCACAATCTTATTCTCTGCTCAGCAGTTCAAAAGCACTGTCGATCCAGCATTGCATGAGGGGGTGGGCATGCACATAATTGCCAAACTGGGCATGTCTGAACTGTCGACGCTACCCTATTCAATGATAGACGAAACCACAAAGGCAAGCATAGTCAGACTCAATAAAGGTGAGCTTGTAATGGTGCATCCCGCCTTTCGACAACCTATCAAGATCATATTTCCAAATGCACCATTCAAGACAGGCTAGGCATCCTTCAGGAACTTGTCGGTGTTCTTGTGGACAAGGGGTATTATCTTTTCCATTATTATCTCGTGCACGCCTTGCCCTGCTTCTCGGTCAAATGATAGCAGGAGCACATAAAAGAGGCGACTGTTCTCGTCAGCAATTGGAATCGTCGCCCTGACGAGCTTGGCGTAGTTTGACATGGCATAATTGATCTTGCCAAGCATATACTCCCATCTAAGGCGGGTATATTGGCGAGTAGCGGCTGTGATTGCATATTGCGCCCGCTCCTCCGGACTGAGTAGGGGTCTGAGGCCTTTCCGTTCTGCTATTGCCACGAGGTGGCCGTCTCCATCAGCAATGCCTGGCAAACCTGATCGATTTGTCAATGGTGATCACCTTGTCGCAAAATTCCTGAAAGAATGGCTTCATTCTTATTCATCTCCAAAAGATGAGTATATTTGATTTTGTACAGACATAAGCAAATACTTAAATGGGCTGCACAAAGCATTCTGTCTGCTTTGTCTACCCAGGAGGTTGCATTGTTAGAGGATCGCAGGAACTCACTGTTGAACAGACGTGAGGTAAAGGTGCTTTTCAGGGGAGCGGCTGGCAAAATTAATAGAAATGAGGCGGCCGAGAAAACAGCCAACCAGCTCAGTGTCAATAAAAAGCAGGTTATTCCGATAAACCTTAGATGTCAAACTGGCATGATTGATGTTCACGCTATATTATATGTCTATGACGATGAAAATGAGGCGGCAAGACAGCTACCACGCTACAGGCTGTTGAGGACGCTCTCAAGGGAGGAAAGGAAGAAGATACTTGATGAGGAGAAGGCTGCCAACCTTAAAGCTAAGCAGGAAGCTGCTACTTCAAAGAGTGGTGGTGCTGCTAGAGGTGCAAAGAGGTAATGGCGGACAAAAAGGTTGCAGGCAAAGGCGAGGTCGCCATATACAAGTTCTACAATGTACAAGGTGATAAGGTAACAAGGACCAAGCGCGATTGCCCCCGCTGCGGCAAAGGAACTTTCATGGCAGAGCACAAGAACAGGTTTACCTGTGGCAAGTGCGGCTTTACTGAGTTCACTCACACTGAAAGTGCCAAGAAGGCGAAAAGGTAAAAAAAGCTAGCCGACAATAGCCTTCATTTCGTTTTTGATCGTATGCACTATTGACGGTACACGCACAGGATAAAAGGATTCAATATACTGCTTGCTATTAGCAAGGCGCAAGATATTACTCGGGTCTCCAACGCTCATATATCCTTCAACAAATTCCTTTGTTATTGTAGCTGCCATCTTGCGGTTGCGAGTGCTCCTCAGGCCCCAGCTAATGAACTGCGCGATGTCCCATGCTGGATCGCCGCCCTGAAAGATAAACTGCTCGACGTTGGTAAAGTAGAGATCCTTTTCGCTGACAATGATGTTTTTGGGTTTGATGTTGCCGAGGGTTGCGCCAGTGCTGTGGATCTTTGCAATCTCTGCTCCAGCTTCATTAATCAAACTGACACCATCTTTGCCACCCATACAACATTCTCTTATCACATCTGCGAGTGTTATACCTTCGACAAATCGTGTCACAAGTAGTCTCCTATCAAGAACAACCGCTTCAATCATAGGCGTGCGGAGACCAAGACTACGTATATATCGGATTGCCTTGTATTCCGAGCCGAGCCTAAAGAGCGGGTCCATCCTGAACCTCTTTATCGGCGCACGCCATGGACCCACCGTTGTCCACTTGAGTGTTTCTGATTTTGCAGGCTCTTTGACTGCAATTTTGTATTCGGCAGAGTCACGCTTTATCAGATACATTGTGGTTCTGCTATTCTTGTTTCTAAGCCGCGTCTTCTTTGAAATAGAGTAACTGCCAGCATGTCCGGCTAGATCATCAAGCCAATTTCTGCCATCCACTATTAGTCTGCCTTCAGGCAGTCTCCAGTATACCTTCCTTGGGAATAACATAAAATCAGGCGGTTTCATTATCGGCTTTACGCGACGCCGGATTTTGGATTCAGCTTCATTGACAGCAAAGTGCATGATTTTTCTTCCAGCATAAGTGTGCACAAAATATGAGCTGAACTCCCGCAGCCTTTTCGTAAGCTTTAGACGGATTCGTCTTTTTTCTAGAAATATACGCTTGTCTGATATCTGTAAAAGACCATCCTGCCTTTTGGCAAAAATTTCATCATCCTCTGCAATAATATCTGCCACTGCCTTATGGTAGCCTTCAAGTGCAAACTCGATATTGCGCTTGGAAGTAGTGTACGTCTTGTAGTAGCTATATGCTGCGCTTGCATAGAGAGACATCCTGCGCCTTATCTTTGAAAATGCTATAAAGTCTAGCGGAAAGATTATTTCTGTGCCGAGCAAGCCGGTCGATTCTAAGATATCGCGTACTTCCTCCAAGATAACCCTCCGCTTGTAAGTCTGTTCAATCATCGAAAGAAACTCCGCATTGGCAATGGGCTCGTAAACATGGAGCAGACGACCTACTACAAATTCGCCAAGGAAAGCCCTCTGGGCATCACGTAGGAGTGCCTTACGGTCAACTGCAAGCGCAGATACTTTTGTACTGGATTCACGAAAATAACTGTATTTGACAACATAGGGGTAATTCTCGAGGACTACAAGGACATCTATATCGCTGTCAGGCCGATTGTAGCCGGCAACCCTTGAGCCGTATATGCATGTAGCAATCATTTTACGGCCCTTTGCAACTTTGCTAATACATTTCGTAATAACTTTGAATTCGTTTGGGGAAATGCTAGACATATCTAATTTTTTTCTTTTTGAGCTTTATGTTTTCAAATTCACTAATTTTGTCTTTGATGCCCTGCTCGACCTTCAAGCATGCCATAGATTCAATGGGGATTTTTATAATATTGGCATCCATCGATACCTTCGAGGTTGGGAGGCCTTTGTTCATCCACGTTTTCATGATCTTCTCTTCCAGCTTCAGATCTCTAAAGCCTTCAGGGAATCGGGTGGTGATGTGTCTTATTAGAGCGGGGTCGGATTTAAAGACCGCCCGCTCTTCAATGAGCCTACTTGCGTCAGCATAAGTTCCTTCAAAAAGTGTACCAGATACTTCATCGGATATTACTTTCATCTTAAGTATTCTATTTACGAGCTCCAAGTAGTGCATAAACTCATGTGCCAAAATCGCGTGTATCGTGCCCTTGAGGCCGTAGGAAATGAGAGGCGCGGTTATCTGCACAACAACATGTAGCTGCTTGTGGGCGTTTACAACCGGTATCGTCCTTGCAAATAGTATCCCCATCGCAGTAAACTCGACAGCAGAAGTAGAGATCACAAGGCTTGGCTCGGCATAATAATAAGGATATTTCAAACCAGATGCTTCCTCGACTCGCTTAATGCCCTCTATGACCAGCGGAAATCTTTTCAATACAAGGTCGTAAACTTTTTGTGGGATCTGTCCAAGCCTGTAGGCATTGTGAACCTTGTAGAGGGGGTCAAAAGTGTCCATCTATTGCTGATGTCAAATTGAGCCGCCGAAAGAAAAACGTTACTGAAGTTGGACATCCAGTATGTCAAATATAATGCATTGGCACTTTGCTCCAAGAATTTCTGAAATGTTAGGCTTCATATATTCTTCACCACCTACGAGTTGTTTGATCATCAGCCCTCCGTCTGCAACAATCGTAAGGTTAAACTGATTGCTGTCGAGCTGCCCTAACTCGTACAGAATGGATGCTTTTTGTGGCCATTTTTGACTTGTTCTCAAAGCTCACTTTAGACCCAGAGAGGGAATTGAGCTTTTTCAGAATTTTTTTTGTCAGGACATTTTCACATTTTATATGGATTCGGGTCTTGACTGTAAAGTGTGGTTGGATTACTGGTTTATCATTAATCACGCTCAACATTGCTGAGATGCCACTACCTTTGATTCTCTTATTCTTAAGGTTCCTCTTTTTTGGGTTAAGGACACGTACGTAAAATGGCCTGCCGCTTCCAAGAACAAGGCTGCTCTGATCCTCGCTTCCGATCCATGTGAATTTTGGTGTCTGACCCTTAGTAATCCTTATCAGCTCCTTTGTAATGACGCCTTCGATACTGTCGTATCCGGACAAGCCCGAATAATTGCAGGACTTGCAGCCCTTACCTCCACAACTAGTGCACTTGGCCTGTTTTTGCGGCAGTCGTCTTGACTTTTTGATGTAAACTCCGGCAAATGCAATCGGTCTGGATGTGACTGCTACGTCTACATTGTTCTCCTTATCCACGGTTAGAGTGATAGTGATGTCCGGCTTTCCATATTCCACCTTTTTTCCTGCCAGCCGAGCAAGCCTTATGCCAAGCTCGCCTAGTCAGATAGTACTTGACACTCTCTTTTCCCTTTATTTTGAGCCGAGCCCTCATTGCGTCTTCCCTCTCATATATCTGAGTCGATAATGTGGCGCCAATAAGAAAGGTATCAAACTCAAACCCCCTAACTGCAGCTAATATGCTGTTTGCTATAACACCAAGGCTGTCCATCAGTCCTCTGCAGATGTAGCAAGGCTTAGTGGAGTTGCCTGTACTGAAGTGCCTTTCAAGACAGTGCTTGCAAAGTCTGTATTGCTTTAGCAGTGCTACCTTGGGCATTAGCCAAGACCAAATTTTCTAAAAAATCCTCCCATTCCTCTACCCTTGTTTTGCTTCATGAAACTCTTAGAGGTGTTGTACTGCTTGATCATCTCCTTGATTTCTCCTTCAGACAGGCCAGAGCCTCTTGCTATCCTTTTTCTCCTGGACTCATTGATAACATCCGGGTCTTTCCTTTCTTGCTTTGTCATTGACTGGATGATAAAGCGCCACTTTTCCATCCTCGTTTCCATTTCGTCAAGCTTGTCTTCCTTGACCATGCCTGAAATTCCCAAATTTTCTATAATGTTCCTGAAGCCCATTTTGCTTGCTGATTCCATCTGGGCATAAAAATCCTCAATAGTCATCTTGCCGCTCATCAGTCGCTTTACTTGGTTCTCGTTCGCCTGAAGCTCTAGGCCCCTAGCCATCTCTAGCAACGCTTTGATATCTCCCATACCAAGAAGCCTTCCTACAAACCTTGTCGGCGAGAACTGCTCGAGATCATCTATGCGCTCGCCAGTGCCAATGAATATCACCTTTGCACCCGTGGCAGCCGATGCTGCCAAGAGCACCTCCGCCTTTGGCGGTACCGTCAAGTTTTGTAATGACAATACCTCCGACTGAAGCAGCCTTGTGGAATGCCTCTGCCTGTTTAAAAGCCCCTTGGCCTATCGTTGAGTCAATAACTAGCAGGACTAAGTCTGGCGTCACTGCTTTATACATTTCACTCATTTCCTGTAGAAGACCCTCTTCTTCTTTGTGCCTTCCGGCGGTATCAATAATTACAACGTCAAGATTCTGATCCTTGAAATAAGCAAGCCCGTTTCCGGCTATAGCCACGGCGTTATTATTCTGCTCCTCGCCAAAGACTTCAACGTTTATTTTGCTGCAGTTCATCTTCAATTGGGTCAGCGCGCCAGGACGCCAAGTGTCTGCGCCAACGACTCCCACTCTGTAGCCATGCTTTGTGAGCCACCTTGCTAGCTTGGCAGTTACAGTAGTCTTGCCACTTCCTTGGATGCCGAGCATAAGGACTACATTTTGCTTGCCAGCCTTGAAGAATGACATTGCGGGGGAGGGGTCATCTTCCTGTACCTTGTCAATCGTCTTGATGACATCGCCAGAATAGCCCAGTAGCTTGGCAAGCTCTCCATACAATATTGTAACAATGTGGTCCTTCCTAGAAAGCCCCTTTGGAGGCTGCTCGCCTAGTGCCCTTTGTTTGAGGTTCTGGGTAATAGATATTACAAGTCTGACGTTGACATCCGACTGAAGCAGCGAGCGCTGGACATCCTTGCAGATCGAATCGATCAGTTCCTCGTTGATGTCAGATGCTCCTACTATTTTCTTCAGTGCTCCGCGGAGGCCTTCGCGCAGGTTATCAAACATGTATTATTTCTTTTCTATTAATGCCACATCCCGTATTTCAAATATTCCCCTCTGGCCGTCCCAGTAGGTATTAGCCGCATTGATTTGAAGCTTTTTTCGATATAGCGGACAGTCGATGACAAGTGTTTCTGCTTCACCACCCTCAAAGGTGAGGTTAAAGCCGCATTTTTTGCTAATAGACACCAGCTTGGCAATCGCTTCCTTGTCAAGCTCCCTGCCAAGCCAGTCCCTGTCGAGTCCCATTGTTGATACACCCACAATTATGATACGAAAGCCACGATTAACAAGATCGGTGATGTATGTTTCTGGCTCAGAGTTCCATAGTGGCGCGACTACTGCAATTCTCTGACGCACACATATTTGCTCAAATGCCTGCTTTTGATAGTTGCTTGAAATGCCACCATGAACTATGCCATCAATCCCATAACGCGACTTGACCTGCACTATTGCCTGTTCGAGTGCCTTGATCTCGTCCTCTTTTGAACCGCGGCCCACGGGAAATCCCATTAGAGGAATCTGCATAGCATCTGCAAGATATTCCGTGACCCAGCTGTTAGGGTAATGGAAAAGGGCGCTGTCGTCTGCTATAGGATGCATCGTGATAAAGCACACAACGTGATGACCCATTTCATATGCACAGGATACCGCAAACGTGCTATCCTTACCACCGGAATAAAGCGCCGCAAGCCTCACACAAGCAAATACAGGTGAACTCAATTTTAACCTCGTGCTTGCGGGCTAGGCCAGCTGATTGTGAGTAAATGAGAAGCAGTAGACGAGGTCAGATTTATCCTTGGGCGGGCAAGGGACTGGTTGATGCAGATGCATACGGCTGATGCAAGATTATAGTGGCAAGAAGGAATGTAATTGTAGTAGTAGTAGTAGTAGTAATAATAATAATAATAATGAGGATGCCTCAGGATCTCATAATCTTCATCACAGTTGATGATGCGTCGTCTTCATCAGACGGCTCTTCCTATTCCTCATCAGCATCCATGCAGTAATTAGATGATCTATTGTATGAACTTTAGCTTCTAGCCTTTAATCCTCACTATCTTGATCCTGTCAAGTACCTTCCAGTACCTCTACATCCCTTCCCTGCACATCGCCCTGCACAATTCGGTCCTTTATCTCTTCCTCTACGGCAGTTGTTTCAAAGGTTTCAAAGGTTTCAAGATCCATTATTTGGAGGGTGTCGCCCTGTTTCGATATTATCTGGCCGTTACGTTTGTCTATCAGGGGAACGTCGATTTTCGTTGACACTGGACCTACGAAGGGATGGGGTTTGCTATCAAACACTCCTACCGCTGTGATTCTTGCCTTTGCAGACCCGTGCTTTCCCGGCTTACTGTGGTCATATGAAACAATCCTGCATGGCTCGCCGTCGATGATAATGTACGAACCAACTTTGAGTGCGCCAAGATCCATTGGCTTGCTCATAAATCTGAATCAAAGCCTAGAGAAAAAGATGCATATTTAACATTTTACTTTAATTTTTCAAGAATAGAAAAGCTGACTAAGTTATTGAGTGATATACCCATACGTGTAACGTCGCGCCTTGTGCGCTCACAGTATTTTTGATCTGTTTGATGAGTTTTCTCGCCTTCAACTTCAAGAATTAGGAGGTTCTTAGAGTAAGGAAAAGTGAATTTTGGCTGCTCTGATGCCAAGAGATTCATCTGAGCAAAGCTAGCCTTCTTGACCCTTTCTCGTCGTGCAATGGCGTTTGCAAGCTCGCTTATCGCTGCATCTCCATTTGTGTATTTGGTGAAGTAGAGCGAGATATAGTTAAGCTTGTCACCACTTCGCTCAAAGAGCGGGTTGGAAAAACTGAACATAAGTGACAACCTGTCCATTTTGTGGTTTTTGATATCATCCAATACGCCGATTACTTCTGTAAAGGATGCAAGAATATAGTGATTGGCCTTGTTGGGGAAGTAAGGTGTACTTTCGTCAGAGAACGTTGCAGTAACGAAGTAAATGTCGACAAGATTCTCGCTCTTTTTCCAATTTTCGAGTAGAGAGCCTGATTGTGTGTCGTGAGGAATGCACAAATAGCCTCGCGCCTCTCCGCCGCCTGTGCCCGCCAATCCTAGACACAAGTATTGTAACTACTATTTATCTATAAGGGTCAATTTTGGCCTGATAAGGTAACTCTCTCACTTTTCACCCATAAACAAACAAGAACAAGCTAGTCGGTTCTGTCCTTGTATCTATGCGGCGGGACGGCCCGTCTGTACAGGCTGCCCCATAAGGGGTGCAAATATTCTCTCAACTCTACTTATGGCATTGCTGTCAGCAAATGCTCCCTGCTGTTGTAGTTGTTATTGCGCTTGTTGTCAATATTCCACCTATGGCCAGCATACCAAGCATGAGACCTGTTGTTTTTGTAGCAGGTATTTCTTTCTTCATCAATCCTTTTTTTTGCTGTTGCTGTTTTAGGCTCTTCGTCATTGTTTACACCCTCGGTTCTCTATTCTCATCCTCTTTCCGTCTCATCTTTTAGTTCTCTATTGAGCAAGTATGTCAGTGCCGCTCTTATGGTTACAATAGCTCCAACTACTGCCAGTGATTCAAGGGTAGCACATCGCCAGCAATGAAAAATTCCAATCCTGTTAGTATACGGTCGTAAACTGCTGCTTGATTCGGTATTGGCTCTGTCCAGCTTGTCGGTACGCTTTTGGCTTCTGCTTTGATAAGAAAAATTATTGTCACTATAGCACTGTAGACAATTATTGCAACACCGATTAGCTCTAGCGCAAGGGAGACTGTCTCAAGAAAACTCCTGAGTGTAGAAACAACTGTAAGTTGTTTGATGACAAGTTCGATACCTGACAGTTAAGAGACATCGAGAAAAGTGTCTGACATCGGATAAATAGATTTGAGGACAGCCTTTCAGCATCCGTTAATAAAGCCACAGTTACCTTGATGATCCTAACCATCCAAGCCTTCTGAAGTATAGTGTCATAAGTAGTGCAGAAATCGATGAAACTACCAAAACAAATACCAAAGGAGTGTAAGGTCCTAGTAGAGTCCAGGACCCCGTTGCGAAACCGCCTGGCAGATTGATGTTCATACCGTAAAATGTACCAATGACGGTAGCTGGGATCGATAGCGTGAACACTATTGTTAGCACACCCAATATTTTGTTGGTTTTTTCTTGGCTGAGCATATAGTCCGTGTCCTTGTAGATCTCTACTGTTTCTTTTGCCTCTTCCAAAGCTTCGTATACCTTTTCTATGTGATCTTGGACGTCTTTAAAATAGGGAGCAAGATCTTCTCTAGAAAATCGCTGGACATCCTTAGACAGATCAGCTACTGTCCTACGAAGCGGGATTACCATTCTTCTCAAGGTTGTTATCTCCCTTCTCAGAAGAGAGATCTGGCGGGGGATCGATATTTGCTCGTCAAATACACTATCCTCAATATCGTCTATGTTGCCCACGACCTTCATCAGGATATGGAGAAGATCATCCACCAGTGTATCGATTATCTTATGGAGCAGGTAGCCCGACGATCTACCCATTATTGCCTGCTTTTGCTTTTCATCGCTCTTGCACATATTGAACAGCTCTTGAAGTGCCTTCAAGTCTCCTTGGTGCATTGTCACTAGATAATCTGAGCCCATAAAGATCGATAGTTGACTAAAGAGGAAGCCCTTCTCCTTGTCAGGTGTAGGAAAATGCAGAATGGCAAAGATATGACTTTCATACCGGTCAATCTTCGGGATCTGGATCTTGGAGAGACAATCTTCAAGGTTGAGCCTGTGAAAGGGGTATTTCTGCCCAAGAGCGTTAATGTCCGCAAATGTTGGCTTTTGTATATTTATCCACAGCACCCCGTTGCTGGTGATTGTCTCAAACTGCCTTTTCACTTCAGACATCAGTAAACTCTTCTCGCTTGTTTCGTTACAAAAGCTTGCGGTAATAAAAAAGTGTTTCAGTCAGTCAGAACCTCGTCTTTAGTTGCTGGTAGTCTAATGCTTTAGAGCTTGCTCCGGTGTGCCACTTTGCGGTGTCGGTGTCCTCAATTCTTGACCTGTAGTATGGTATCATAGAATAGCCTATTGCAACTGACAGGGCACCAAGCGGATCTTTGACAGCATTCTTTAAGGTATAGGCAATCGCTACATGTCGCGGCAAGCCAACACCATAGGAGGAGACATAATCCTCTATCTGCTTATGCCCATTGACTGCCCTTACCACCTGCGAAGCTGAGATCATATATGTTATTAGCAGGTTTAAAGTACACTATCGCACTGTCATTGTAAATTACGTCCCTGTCCATTTCAAGAATCTTGCACTGCATGTAAAGATCAATTGCGATTATATTAGTTGGTATCTCAATTTTTTTAGCTTCGCCAGCATTAATGGCAAGGGCTCTTCCCATCACCGTGTACTGAGACAGCTGCGCTAGCCTCACAGACCTGAGCCATTTGGAGATGAATACAGACGCTCTGCCAGCTATGCCTGCTGACTGTACCGGCTGAGAGTTTGATGCACAGATTCCAACGTCGCCTCGAATGTGCGATGCAAGCTGCTCGGTGCAGGAAGGGTGAGGAATGGTGTCAGCATCATAAAAGACTACGATGTCGCCAGCTGCCCTTTGAATAATTTCATTCCACGCCGCTGCTGCACCCCTTCTTGTATCATGGTGGAAAACTTGGATGTCAAGCAACGAATGCTGGGCAAAATCGCGCACAAGGCTAGGCGTATTATCAGATGAATCATCCGAAATAAGGACTTCAAATATCTGTGTATGCTGTTCTTCAATCGCCTGTAGGAGGTTTGATATGTTTTGCCTTTCGTTGTATGAAGGGATGCCTACAGTTATCCTGCACATATTAACTTTTGACCTTTGGATGTCATTTGAGTTTTGTGATTGATTATTAGTGCTACTGTGAAAACATATATTCATAGATAGAACGACAAGTAATGAGGATACCTTTTGCAGCGGCAAAACACGTGCAGCGACGAGAAAAGCTACAAGGAAATATTTGCCTCCTCGGGCCTATGCAAAAGCGACCTTGTATTTCCTGTAATTGTTTCTGATAGTCCAAGCATGATAAAATCAATGCCAGGAATGGCAGTGACGCCCATTCAAAAGATCTCACAGCATATGCAATCAATTGTTGATAGCGGTATTTCATCAGTGATTATCTTTGGCATACCGAAGAGCAGGGATCCAATTGGCTCATCTGCTTTTGACAGAAAAGGCATTGTCCAGGACGCAATAAGGGAAATCAAGTCATCCTTTGGTAGTGCGATGAGTGTTGCAACGGACGTTTGCATTTGCCAGTACAACCTGACAGGACACTGCGGCCATCGTCAGCAACGACGGCAAGGTAAACAATGACGCTACGCTAAAGATCCTAGCGAAGATCGCGGTAAGCCATGCAGAAGCCGGCGCAGATATAATCGCACCTTCTGCCATGATGGACGGGCAGGTTTATGCAATCAAGAAGGAGCTTTATAGCCGCGGGCTTGATGCATCAGTACTCTCCTTCTCTGCCAAACACGCTTCATCCCTTTACACGCCTTTTCGGTCAGCAGCATTCGCAAAAATGACTAAGCGACTAGATAAGTCATCGTATCAAGTATCGTATACGAACTCTAGACTTGCCCTGCGGGAAATAGAAACTGACATTCATGAAGGGGCAGACATGGTCATGATAAAACCTGCTCTCCTGTACCTTGATCTTGTCAGGATGGTAAAGAATAAGTTCAATTATCCAGTAGCAGTTCAGAACGTCAGCGGGGAATACGCAATGATAAAGGCCGCTGCCAGTGCGTGGGTGGATCGATGAAGAGGAATGGAAGGTTTGCTCGCTTGTCTCAATAAAGAGGGCCGGAGCTGACAAAATCATCTCTTATTTTGTGCTCGATGTTGCCAAGTATCTCTGACGCCACAATTATATAGCATTCTTGCAACAAACGGAAATATCCCGCGGTAGCTCAGCCTGGTAGAGCTTTCGGCTGTAGATGTCGGCTTCTCAGTAGCTGACCGCGTGAAGCAGCCTATCGGGCGTACAATAATGCAGTAACCGAAGAGTCGCAGGCTCAAACAAACTGGTCAAAACCCATTTGGAGCAAATCCTGCCCGCGGGATACACATAATTTCTTATGTCTGGAAGTACAATCATTGTCGCGAATGTCCAAGATTGAAACTATCAACCCTGCCACTGGAAAGATGCTTGCGACCTATGAAAATGTAACAGCTGATGAAGTCAGCAGAAAGGTAAAGGCCGCCAGAGAAGCATCTGCCAAGTGGAAAAAGTTGGATGTTGTAGAGCGCGCTGAATATATGCGTAGGCTTGGCAGAGTAATGAGGAAAAACAGGGAAGAATATGCAAGGCTGGTCACGGAAGAAATGGGTAAGCCGATCAGACAATCCTTAGCAGAAATCGAAAAATGTGCATGGGTCTGCGACTATTATGCCGAGCACGCAGAAGCGTTCTTGCATGATGAAATAATACCGACTGAATTTCGCAAAAGCTTCGTGTCGTTTGAGCCGCTCGGAGTTGTAGCATGTATCATGCCATGGAATTTTCCATTCTGGCAGGTCATGAGGTTTGCGGTGCCGGCGCTGACTGCGGGAAACGTCGGTATATTAAAGCACTCGAGCATCTGCCTTGGAAGTGCAATAAAAATAGAGCAGGCGTTCATGGATGCTGGCTTTCCAGAAAACATATTTCAGGCAGTAGTAGGAGACTATCGGGCTGGCGAGGCACTAGTGCAATCAAATATTGACGCCGTTTCTGTTACTGGGAGCGTCAACACAGGCAGGCGAGTGGCTGAGCTTGCTTCTCAAGATCTGAAAAAGTTCGTATTAGAGCTAGGGGGTAGCGACCCCTTTATCGGTACTCGAAGATGCAGACCTTAACCAGACTGCCTACATGGCAACTCAGTCGAGGCTGCTGAACAATGGTCAGAGCTGCGATAGCTGCCAAGCGATTTATTGTTGTAAAGGAGGTTGCAGACAAGTTCACAATGCTGTTTGTAGAAAATACGCAAGCTGAAGTCGTTGGCGATCCGCTTGACTCCAAGACTACGGTAGGGCCCCTTGTTAGAGACAGCCAGAGGCACGCACTTGCCAAGCAGGTAGATGATGCAAAGTACAAGGGGGGGAGGGTGCTAATCGGGGGCAGACCTATCAACAGGGAGGGGTTCTTTTATGAGCCAACTATAATCTCAAATGTGAACCACGACATGGAAGTCGTGAGGGAAGAAGTGTTCGGCCCAGCGAGCTCCGATTATAGTGGTCAACAACGAAGAGGAAGCAATAAGAGAGGCCAACAATTCCGAATTTGGACTTGGTGCAAGCATATGGACAAATAACATCACTCGAGGTATACGACTGGCACGTCTGGTTGAAACTGGCATAGTGTCCGTGAATGAAATGGTGAAGTCTGACCCGCGTCTACCGTTTGGTGGAGTCAAGAAGTCTGGTATTGGCAGGGAGCTTTCCGAGTTTGGCATCAAGGAGTTTGTGAACGTCAAGTCTGTAGTAGTAAAGGATATTGCAAGCAAACTACTGGTAGAGTAGAGAGGGAGGACTCTTTCAGTCAGGCACCTGGCTTTAGACGCTTAGCCATTGATAGCCTTGCATTGATGACATTTATCTGCTCTTCCAGTAGTTTCTTGTATCCGACGAGCAGCTTTTCCTGCTCATCATATGGCTCTTTGCGTATCTCTGTCGTTGTATCTTCAAAGACTGTAATCAGCTTTTCAACGTCATCACCCAGGTGCTGGATATCTCGTGCATCTGTTTTAGTGCTAATATCGACTGATTGGGATTTAAGTTCCCGTGCTTTTTCTTCAGTTACTTCCTTTGTCTTTTTACCAAGCGAATAAATAAGATCTTTCAGCGATTTTCCGGCCTCTTTGGCTTTTGTAGAGACAGACTCTTCCTCCGATGTTGCTGCCTTCCGACTGCACTTCATACGTCTCAACCTCGCCGGCTGGTACCGTCGTTATAGTTGTCTCTTCAGTAACTGTGACGTCAGCCGTGGGCTCTGAGGTTGTCCTGCTCACTGTCTCATCATAAGTATTAGTTTTATCCTCGCTTGCCACGATAGTTTTAGGCTCTTAAACTTTATAAGAAGTTCAGAGATTATTGAAGTGTCTCCGACCAGAATTATATAGAATAAAAACATAAGAGTATGTTAATAGTCTAAGAGATGGTGCACTAAGCTGCTGGCCGGGATCATAGGCAACTGCCAGAAGATATCTAAATTAATAAGGTTCTAGAGAGCAGACACACTCTCTCTACGACGTAGACAACAACAACAGCATTACGACTATTTAGGGATTGATTACCGACCTTCCAATAATCTTGCCTGCCTTGAGCTCTTCAAGTGCGGTGTTTGCATGATCTAGCGTAAATTTTCTAGATACTAATGATTGTATCTTGTTCATCCTAGCCAAGGCGACCAATTCCACTAGGTCGGCGAACTTGCCGGTATAGGCTCCTGTCAATGTAAACGCCCGCAGGGGGACAAGTGGAAGGTTCAGTTCTAGTGATCCGCCAAACAACCCTACCATCACAAGGCGACCCCTCTTTCTGAGCATGTTTAGAGAGTTTGGCGCGGTCTTGCCGTTGTTGACAAAGTCAATGACTGTTTCCGCGCCGAGGCCGTTTGTGATTTCCTTGACACCCTTGACAGGGTCTCCATCTGCTGAATTGATAATTTCGTCGGCTCCTAGTCTCTTTGCCTCTGCAAGTTTCTTCTCGTCAATGTCCACAATGGCTATTCGCGCATTTGTTGTTGCCTTGGCAAGCTCGCACTGCCATTAGCCCAAGGCCTCCGGCTCCGACTACGATAACCGTTTGACCCGGATGCGACTCTGCCCTCTTGACAGCTGTATATGCCGTGAGGCCGGAGCAGGCAAGTGACGCAGAAGAATTTAGATCGAGCCCATGTAGCTTGACTAGATATTTGTGGCTTGGGACAAGAACCATTTCTGAATACCCTCCGTCTTGGTATATTCCAAGGCTTCTTGGGCTATCACAAATGTTTTCTTCACCGATGCGACATGCGGGGCAAGTTCCCTCGCCTATCCAAGGATAGACTAGCACTTTATCGCCTTTAGAAAAACCCGTGACTGATTCGCCTATTTCATCGATCGTTCCGGCAACTTCATGGCCGGGAGTAAGAGGGAACTTCACCCCGCGGTCTTCAACCTTCATAAACACGCCCTGCGGGCCCGCATATCCGCCTTCCCACAGATGCAGATCACTGTGACACACCCCTGCACTTTCAACCTTTACAAGAACCTGATCGCTCTTTGGCTTTGGGATGTTGACCTCCTTGATTTCAAGCGGCTCGTTAGTTTTTATTATCCGTGCAGCCTTCATATTTTTTGAGAATACTAAAGATCGTTATTAATAGTTAGCAAAAAAGATTTAATTGAAATTTTGATAAAGAAATTGTGATGCGCTTTACTCCTGTTGTCATTATACTTGCGGCAATAAGCATAGTGGGTGCAATTGCGATCCCATTTGGCGACCCGCAATTCTTAGACAGGGCTATAGCACTTGAGCTGTTGTTCATTACCCTAGGGATTCTGACCTACAAGGGCTTTCGGAAAGCACTATGCGTGCATCCCGCTTGCAGCCATTGTAATGGTGGGGAACTCCCTTGCATCACCCCATGTCGAGATGATGACAACATTTTCTAAGCCAGTCAACGCGGTAATCCTAATAATTGGTGGTTATGTCTTGCAGGCAGCACTTATTGGCACAACCATTCTACGCCTTGTAAGAACCCCCCAGGGCATTATTCAAAAACAAAAGAACTAAACGGAGGCACCAAGGATGTTTTCCTTTGATAACACCTTGTCAAGCTGCTCCTTTGTCATCAATCCTTTGCTCACAACCAACTCGCGAATACTCTTGTTGGTCTTGAGCGACTCCTTGTATATTTCGGCTGCTTTTAGATAGCCAATATATGGGTTAAGCAATGTGACTAACACAGGGCTTTTCTCTATATACGATTCCAGCCGGTCCTTGTTTGCTTCAATGCCGTCCACCATGTTGGCCGCAAATATTGGCAAGAAGTTCTTTAGCATGTCAGTCGAGTCAAGGATACATTTCAACATGCCTGGCAGCATGACATTTAACTCAAACTGGCCCGCTTGGGCTGCCATTGCAACTGAAACATCGTTTCCTATTATATTAAAGCATACCATGTTAAGGCATTCTGCAAGCGATGGGTTGACCTTGCCCGGCATTATAGATGAGCCCGCATGCACTGTAGGGATCAGAATTTCGGCAAGGCCAGCTGTTGGCCCCGATGCCATAAGTCGGATGTCATTTGCCATCTTGTTGAGATCTATTGCCAGATTGCGAAGCGCCGATGAACAATTTGCCACATCGTATTTGCTCTGGAGGGAGTAGAACATGTTCTGAGAGGGCTTCAAGTCCAGCCCTGAAATCTTTGATAGGTGTGGAATGACAAGCTGTCTGTAGCCTTTTGGAGTATTGGCAGCAGTGCCCACCGCCGTGCCTCCAAGGCCGACATAGCACAGGCCATCCATTGCCTGAACAAGCCTTGCCCTTGCTTGCCTCAACGAATAAGCATACTGCTCAAACTCGGCTCCAAGCGTAACTGGAATTGCGTCCATCAGATGAGTTCGCCCAATCTTGATGAGCCCGGCGAATTCTCTTGCCTTCCTTTCCAAGGAGGCAATCAATTTATCAAGAGAGGAAGTCGTCTCCATTGTGTTGGACAAAATGGCAACATGCATAGCGGTTGGGAAGGTGTCATTGCTCGACTGCGACATGTTAACATGGTCGTTTGGGCTGATGATTTCATATTCGCCTTTTGTCTTGTCAAGGATCTCTAATGCCCTATTTGCAATAACTTCATTGGTGTTCATGTTAAATGCAGTTCCAGCGCCTGAGTTGATTGCATCTACCACGAATTCATTGAGTATCTTGCCTGTCAATATTTCATCGCACGCCTTTACTATCGCCTGTGCCTTGTCATTATCCAGCATGTTCAGCTCCTTGTTTGCAAGCGCAGCCGAGCGCTTGATCATGACATAAGCTCTTATCAGGTTGATATGGGCCTTTTGGCCAGTCACCTTATACTGGTTGATTGCACGAGCTGTAAAAGGTCCATAGTAGGCGCTAGATGGAACTTTGACATCGCCAAGAGAATCTTTGTCAATCCTGAACGATATAGCCAAATGCGCAATATAAAAGAATCCGCTGTAATAAATTAATCGACAAAAATCTGTCATTATATTATTAGCCTTGCCCTTGCAAGCCGCTCAATTTGAAGAGCATCAGAGCACGGCAGACCGGCACCATGCAGCCCAAGAGTATTCTGGCCTGCGACAGGTGTATCTTCCACTGCAACTGCAGGATAAAACCGCACCAGCTTTGCAAACTCAATCTTGCCGTAATAATTGTTTTCAAGACATATCTTTTTCTCATCTTCTCTTAGCTCGTCAAGTGAGACAAACCTATCAATTATGCCTGAGCCAATGAATGCAGATTTTCGGATAAACAGCAATTTTGTAGTATGCAGCCAGTCGCGTTTTATGCTGACATAGACTACGCGTTGGCCATAGAGCTGTCTTTCAAGCTCATCTCTTTGTATTCGGAGGATGTAAGCTTGCTGCTTTGCTATCTACCATAATCAGAGCCACACTTTAAGCAGTACATAAAAGATATAGTTTTAAGAGTTCGCCAAAAATTCATTTCGAAAATATGATGGTCTGATGCCTTTCTGAGACGATAGTTGCTCCTATTTAATAGACAAACAAAGGCAACGATATTAGCATGTTTGCAGAACTCGATAAGCAATAATGGCAAAGGACCTTCACGTGGTTGAAACAACTACAATAATCTACGGAGCAGAGCATAATTCTGGTTCTAAAAAACACTTAAATGAAAGATGGGAATATGCAAGAGACTATTTTCTATGCAAGAAAATGCTAATGTCATTCTACCATTATCATCCTCCTAACAGATAGACACATCTACCCGCAGCAAGAATCTTAAGCAAACTCTGTTTCAGGAAATTGATATGGCAATGATGGATAATCAAGTCATGAATCACTTCGTAAGAATAGCATTATACATGACCTTCAAATCAGCAGTATCCCCTTCATGAGAAATGATTGGGATTGGAAAGTTAAAGAAATAATTTGAGCTTTGATATGACCCATTATCTGACAGGTCATAATCTAGGTTAAGATCATGAGGATGCTGCAAAAAGCACGCTCATTTGATAGGCATTTCCTCTTTAGGTAAGTGATAAATCTGTCAGCAGAAGCCACAAAAGCGCAAATTCGGAAGGCGAAAATCAATCATCATCACTACAGCAATATTTTGAGAATGACTATCTTTCTTTCAATGTAAACAAACACTAATAGTATTCTCTAAGGCAACAAGCATTATATTACTACTAAAATTCCCAAAGCTCCGTGCAAGTCAGCGGCAAGGTGCTAGTTTGTGATTCCATTGATCAGGTTGGAATCGACAGCATGAAGCGCGCAGGGCTAGCCGTCCACTATAAGCCTGACATCAGACCAGCCGAGCTGGTCTCATCAGTTAAGGATTATGATGTTCTAATCGTAAGAAGCAGAACTAAGGTCACCGAGCAGGTTGTTGACGCTGCTACCCAAGCCAAGATAATTGCCCGCGTGGGCGTCGGACTGGACAACGTCGATGTCAAGGCTGCTGAAGCTAAGAAGATTAGAGTAATTAATGCGCCAGAAGCCGCTTCTACAGCAGTGGCCGAGCTTGTTATCGGACTCATGATATCTCTAGCAAGGAGCATACCAAGGGCAGATGCAGAGACCAAGCGAGGCAATTGGATCAAAAAAGACCTCATGGGCACGCAACTGTCAGGTAAGTACCTTGGCATCGTAGGTGTTGGAAACATCGGGCGCAACATCGGTAGGATGGCAAAAGCGCTACGCATGAACTTAATAGGCTACGACCCGTACCCAATTAATCGTGAATTCATCAGCGAAACTGGCATGATAGTGACTGACTTGAATACCCTTCTGGAAAGTGCAGACTTTGTAACGTGCCATGTACCAGGGACGCCGGAGACAAAATACATGTTTAATTCAGAGAGGCTAGCCAAAATGAAACCAACGGCTTACCTCATAAACACTTCCAGAGGTGAGATAATTGATGAAATTGCACTTTACGAAGTCCTAAAGAGTGGCAAGCTTGCAGGCGCAGCACTCGATGTCTTTGAGGTGGAACCTCCTACCAACAAGCAACTAATGAATCTGACAAACGTCGTGTGCACGCCTCATATTGGCGCGCAGACAAAAGAGGCACAAGAGCTTGCCGCGAGGGTTATTGCAGAAAAGGTGATTCAAATTTTGCGCGGCGTAATATGACATATAAGGGGGCCGAAATCAGGAGAAGTAATATCATGCGCAGCTATATGGCCCAAACATGGCATAGGATGTGGAAGGAGAATTCCGATGAGCTCAAATCCAAGGCGGTGGCCTGGAGAGCAGAGCCAACCATCCACAGAATAGAGAGACCAAGCAGGCTTGATCGAGCAAGGACGCTAGGCTACAAGGCCAAACAGGGCCTTGTTGTCGTCCGAGCTCGTGTAGGTAGAGGGGGCATGAGAAAACAGCGACCAGTTTCAGGTAGAAGGCCTAAACACATAGGTGTCGTCCATATCAAGCAGGGCATTAGTATGCGCAAGGTTGCGGAGCGAAGAGTAAGCGAAAAGTTCCCAAACCTTGAGGTGCTTGGCTCGTACTTCCTTCACAAGGACGGCATGAACATCTGGTACGAAGTCATCCTTGTAGACCCATCTCATCCATCTATTTCTAAGGACAAGGAGATGAGAGGCAAGCTTAAGGCATTTGCAAAGTAAAGAAAGAGGACGAACATGTAGGGTTCAAATATTCTCCTATAAGAATTAGTTCTTTAATGGCACAGCGGTTCCTACTTCATTATTTGGTATTCAAGAAATGTTCAAGCTTGTCCATTGCTTTTTCTAATATTTCTTCTGGCGGCAGATAGACGATCCTGAAGTGGCCTGACCCATACATTGAGCCAAAGCCAGAACCGTGCACTGTAAGTACTCCAGTTTTATTGAGTAGGTCGATTACAAAATGCTGGTCGTCCTTCCAGCGGCTATCGGGATTGATCTTGGGGAAAATATAAAATGCACCACGCGGGACTTTGCATTGAATGCCCATTGCATTGAGGCGCTTGACCACATAATCTCGCCTCATCCTTAGCTTATCAACCATATTGTATATATGTGCCTGAGAACCCCGAAGAGCCTGCACTGCTGCCTAATTGGACAGGCAGATTTGCAGCTATTCGCACTCTTGCAAGCTTCGGTATATCCTCGCGCAATCCTCCAAGCTTTTTGGAGCTGCTGTTCAGGCAGATATAGCCGCAGCGCCAGCCAGTCATCAGATAAGCCTTTGAAAAGCCGTTGAGCAAGATAACAGGTGCATCCTTTGCCACCTTGCCTATACCGGTGAAGGGGGAATCAAATACGATTTTGTCGTATATTTCATCGCAAATGACATAGAGATCATATTCGGTTGCGATGTCTATCAACTGTTGAAGGCTCTTTCGATCGAATACTTCACCTGTGGGGTTATTCGGGCTAATTATACACAGTGCACGGGAGTTTGGAGTTATCTTGCTCCGTAAGTCCTCGAGGTTTGGCCTTCCATCTTCGTGAAGGTTGAATTCTACAGGCTTGCCGCCATAAAATTTTGCATATGAAGCATATGGAGGATAGTATGGACCGGGCATCAACACTTCAGCGTGGGGGTCGACGATAGATGCCATAGTCATGTCAAGCCCTTCTGATACTCCATTGGTTACAATGATGTCTTCTACTGTAACGTGGAACCCTTTCTCAGACTCTTTTTCCATGATTGCTTGACGGAGCTCTAGCAGACCTTCAGAATCGGTGTAATAATTTTCATCATGCATAACGGCATCTACGAGGGCTCTCTTGATGTGCTCTGGTGTCTTGAAGTCAAACCTGACAGGATCTCCTATGTTGAGGTAGATTATCTCCTTGCCTGAGGCCTGGTATTTGCGGGCATGAGTGATAATGTCACGGATGGCATACTCTACCCCATGTGTCCTGTCTGATACCTTCAACCTGAGACCTAGGGAATATGACCTAGATAAAATGTTATGTCTTTGTAAATGAAAGTCATGAATGAAACCCGGGCATAAATTTAAAGCCTCTCAGAGATGTCTGCTCCTTGCAGATGGTGGCTAATTATGATGAAGTAATGAAATTGGCACTGGAGAGAGGATTCTATTTTCCGAGTTGCGAGATTTATTCTGATGCGCCTGCTGGCTTTTGGGAATATGGGCCGAGAGGCGTCAACATGAAAAACAAGTTTATCGAACTATGGCGGCGCGAGCTTGTACGGCGTGATGGCATGCTAGAGATTGACGGCTGTCAGATAATGAGCAAGAGCGTCTTTGTTGCATCAGGTCATATCGGCAATTTTACTGACCCTATAGTAAAATGCATAAAGTGCGGATCTACCTTCCGAGCAGACCGCTACATCACAGAGAAAACGGGTGAGAACGTATTAGAAAGAATGGCAGAAGGAGAGATCAAAGCGCTCATAAAAAAGCACAACCTGAGATGCCCAAACTGCAAGGGCGAGTTTGGAGAGGTAAACAAGTTCAACATGATGTTTCCTGTCGGTATCGGCCCTGCAGCAGAGGAAGCATACCTCCGTCCGGAAACCTGTCAGACGATATTTGTCGACTTTGCTCGTGTTTTTAAGACAACGAGAGGTCGCCTTCCACTTGGCATAGCACAGGTAGGCAAGAGTTTCAGAAACGAAATTGCACCAAGGCAGAGCCTTCTTCGCTTAAGGGAGTTTTACCAAGCAGAGATAGAGATCTTTTGCAACCCTGACAGACTGAATGAGATGGCAAAATTCGAAGAAGTCAAGAACACCGTGCTTCGGCTATCAGACGGATCTTCAATAGTTGAAGTGACTGCAGAGGAGGCGGTCAGTAAAGGGTTGACACCGAACAAGCTTATCACATACTACCTCGCACTTCTAATAGAATTTTATGACAAGACGGGCATAGATGTAAAACGTAGCCGTTTCAGGAACCTATCAGTAGATGAAAAGGCATTCTACGCCTCTGTCGTGTTTGATTTTGAGGTCGAGACCAGCATTGGATGGCTTGAGCTGGTGGCATGTAACTACCGGTCTGACTATGATCTAAAAGGGCATGCAATCACAAGCAAGCAGAACCTCGAAGTATTAGACTCTACAAACCAAAGCAAGGTGCTGCCGCATGTGTTTGAGCTATCGATGGGTATCGACAGAAGCCTCTACGCAATTTTGGAGCACTCATACTACGAAGACGAGCAGCACGATGATAGAGTGGTGCTTCGCCTAAAGCCTTACCTTGCACCAATTTTAGTGGGCATATTGCCGCTAATGACCAAAGACGGGCTTGACCAAAAAGCTCGCCAGATCAATTCGGAGTTAAAATATGACTTTGACACTTTTTACGATGAATCAGGGTCTATTGGCAGACGCTATCGAAGGCTTGAGGAGATAGGGACACCATTTGCGGTAACTGTTGACAAGACGACAATGCAGGATGATAGTGTGACTTTAAGACACAGGGACACGATGCAGCAGGAAAGGATCAACATATCTTATCTGCGTCAGTATCTACATAACGCACTTAGACGCCACTAGATTCATAGACGCCTATGCTATTCATTTAGCAGGAAGAATGAAATTTGCTATAGCCTCTAATCGTAATCAAGGTAGTAGTAGTTCTTCTTTTTTAGAATACCTATCTGATGCAAAAAAGTTTTGTCGGCTAGAATCGAAAGAGATTAAAATTGTAATCAGCAAGAGATATTATGAGAACGGAAGTGGGCAATAGGAAAAATATAGCTTCTGATGATGATGTACCTGTCGAAAAGTGGCTTGTCGCCTACCGGAATCCTGAGTCAAAAAAGCATCTCGGTGGCTCTGTCTTCATTCGTCAGTTCCATGCCGCGGGTTATTATGAAGCTT
This sequence comes from uncultured Nitrososphaeraceae archaeon, assembly GCA_963786915.1. GTDB lineage: Archaea > Thermoproteota > Nitrososphaeria > Nitrososphaerales > Nitrososphaeraceae > Nitrososphaera. The sequence goes on along the minus strand of CAWBAU010000001.1, from coordinate 625,110 downwards.
ATGATACCGTTCTGACGTACGCTGAAAATATGAACATGGAGGTGATGTGGTTCCGCGAAAAGCGCGCCTGCGAATCACTTCTTAACTGTGACTTTCCTGAGCTTGAATCGCTTTGCACGTACTGCAACAAAAAGTTCAATGACCTCGAGCCAGTGCCCTGCAAACAGGAAGGCTGCAAGGCAGAGTTTTGCTCAAGAGAGTGCATGGCAGACCATATTGCAATGCGGCATAAAGTTAGGAATAAGTCAGCTTATGTTTAGTCTGTTATTCTCGTGAGCATTTGCCTGGCTAGCGGAATTTACTCTATTGCAAGAATTCTGGTCTATATAAGCAACTCCTCATAAGCCGGTCATCTTTATCAAAAGATCCATTAATGTCATCATCCCTAATGATCTGCAGTTACGTCATTACTATTATAGCAGATAAGAGGAAGGAGTATTCTTGTGTGATGATATAAGATACTTCTCGTCCTGGCTTATGTGTTTCCTGGGCTGAGTAATGACTAGTAAGATAGAATACAAGTGAGACCGCAAAAAAATACAATCTCACATGACCATTGATGGCATTCTGTACAAAGTCATCTTTAGCAGGTTAGATAAGGGTTGCATGGAAAAGGGGGGTTGCGGAGATTTTTCATTACTGCTTGAGCAGGTCAAGGGTGATCATGCGTACACGCTCGGGGTCTCCTCTGAACTGCCTGATGCAGCGAGATAAATATTGTCTGGGTGCACCATCGTGCTGATTCGCTAGTGTAAATCCAAGTGAGAGAAAGCAGGACTTAAGCCATTCAACCCATGCGAAGTACTGATCATCACTTACTGGCTGCAACAACTCATCAGTTAATTCTGTAACAAGTACGAGCCTTCCCTGTTTTTTTAGCTTACAGTACACAGATTTGTAGAACGGCTTCCACCGCTCTTCCCTTTTCTCTTCAATGAATGCAGGGTCAGGCAGAACCACTATGAATTGATCAATAGATTCATTCAAGAATGCTGGAACAATGTCTTCAAAAGAGCTATTCATGATAATAACACGGGAAAGAGCAATTCTTGACCTGGCCTGTACGCACTGCTCATTGTCACGCTCGATCCCAATATATATCGAATTGCCATCGTGCTTGGCAAGGATTTCAAGCAGTATGCCGTCACCCATGCCAAGCTCTACAACTAGCCGGGGATAAGAAAAGAAGAAAGGTCCTTCCTTCAGTGTTAAGCCTTTAGAAGCTCAGCCTCAAGTAATTGCTGCAGGAGCTGAACCGCTTCTTGCTCGACTTGCTCGCCTTGGCATGCCAAGCTTGGCTGAGAATTGGTCGGTGATCTGGTTGATGGTCTTGGTTCCGTCGCATGCATTCCAGAATTCTACGATTGCTTCATTTACCATGAAGCCTTGATCCCTATCGTTTGCAAGTATCAGTGATCCATCATCCTGCTTTGCAAATTTACCTATTTTTATAGGCTTGCTCTTTTCATAATCAATCTGGAACCGAAGCTTCGGCTTGCCAAATCCAAGCTTCTCTCGCACATCCTGATTCATTTTTTCAAGGCTCCAAGGCGGATCCCATACTATGTCGACGGTCACATTGGCGACCCCATTTACCTTGCCCACGTAGCGCTTGACATCACTTACGAGAGTATCATGAAGCGGACAGCCTCGGGTAGTCATTGTCATCTTGATGTCTACGTCTTTACCGCCAGCAACCTTGATTCCATAAATGAGTCCAAGGTCCACTACATTGACCGGTATCTCCGGATCCATGCATTTTTTCAGTGCTGCATAAACTTGCTCTTCGGTGACTGTTTGCTGTGTTGACATTGCTATATCTACTATTCTATAGGGTTGGACAAAACATGATAAAAACTTTATCAGCCAAGCAATGCTTTAAGATTCTTATCAAAGGGCGGTGTAAGTATGCCTTTCTGGGTAATGATGCCTGTAATAAGCTCCGGTGGAGTCATGTCAAAGGCAGGGTTGAAAACTCTTACTCCTTTGGGCGCAATCCTTTTCTTTCCCACCTTGACCACTTCGTCTGCTGATCTGTCTTCAATTATCACATCATCAGGATTACTTTCAAAATCAAACGTAGATAACGGTGCTGCGACGTAAAATGGCACACTATGTTTATTGGCAAGAATTGCCACTTGGTATGTTCCAATCTTATTGAACACATGGCCTGTGTGAAGCACTCTGTCAGCGCCTACGATAACATGGTTGATTGTGCCCCGCGCCATCATATGGCCAACAGCCGTGTCGGTTATCAGGCTGACATCTATGCCATCATGCAGTAGCTCAAACGCGGTGAGACGAGAACCCTGCATCACCGGGCGTGTTTCTGTTGCAATTACGCTAAGGCGTTTGCCAGATTCCCTAGCAGCCCTTATGACACCGAGGGCAGTACCATAAGCGACTGTCGCAAGTGAGCCGGCGTTGCAGTGGGTGAGTACCATATCGCCGTCTTTGAACAGCTTGAGGCCATGTGCTCCAATTTTCCTGTTGGTTTCGACATCCTCCTCTGCCATCTTGAGCGCCTCATCAAGTACCGCTCTCTTTGCTTCTTGTACTGTCTTGGATTGCATACTCTTTGCCATCACCCTCTCCAACGCCCAGAACAGGTTAACGGCAGTTGGTCGAGTCGCATGTAGCACCTTGAATGCATTGTCGAGATCTGTCATTAATTCAGTCAATGTCTTGGCATTGCTCTGTTGAGCTGCCAGGGCTAGACCGAAAGCAGCGCTTACCCCTATCGCTGGCGCGCCCCTTACTACAAGTTTTCTAATCACATCTGCCACTTCCTTGTAGTCTTTGCACCTTACATAGACGAGCTTGTTTGGAAGCTTTGTCTGATCTATGAACACTACAGAATCATTTTTCCAGGCAACTGTTAGCAAAGGATCTCGATTGTGAGCCAAACATTGTGAAATCTTTTTTCAGGCAGTATTAAATCTAACTAGGCCTACCTATAGATGCAAATCTGAGCGCAGCAAATCGCGATCTATCAAGAGTGCCACGGCCATCATAAATGGCTGCACCATTGAGCTCTTCATTTGTAATGTTACGATATTCTGCATGGTCTGAAACCAAAATCACAAGATCAGCATTCTTTGCCGCCTTTGACAAGTTCGATGTTAGCATGATATCGTGTGGAAGATTAGGATCGCTTGTTATAAATGGGTCATGGACCCGGATCTCTTTTACTTTCAACTTCTTTAGCTCTTCAATCACCTTGTAAGTGGGTGACAGGCGGGTGTCTGAAACACCGCCCCTGAACCCCAGTCCAAGTAATGCTACGATACATTTCGAAACGTCAGCCACATCAATCAATTTCATTGCTTGCTCTACGCAATAGGCAGGCATCGAATCGTTAACATTCCTTCCTAAGCTTATAATCTTGCATTCGACTCCACTCACGCTTGCTGCGTGCAGTATGAATTGAGGATAAACTGGTATGCATGCGCCGCCTACACCAGCCCCAGGCTTGTGTATGTGGCAGAAAGGCTGAGAGTTGGCAGCTTCTCTGGCCACCCAAAAGTCAACACCTACTTTTTCGCAGAATTTAGCCATCTCGTTTGCAAGCGCGATATTGACGTCGCGGTAGACTCCTTCTAGGAGCTTTTCAGCCTCTGCGGTTCTCATATTACTTATCTTTAAGACTCCCTTCCTGGCCACCAAGGAATAAAGCTTGGCGCCAATTTCTAAGCTCTTGACACCGGCGCCTGCCACGATTGCTGGATATCGCACTTCAATATCTTCAATAGCCCTGCCCTCATAGATGCGCTCTGGATTATACACCATGAAAAAATCCTGTTCGACTTTCAACCCACTCTCTTCCTCTAAGAGAGGTATGACAATATCTTCAGACGTGCCAGGTGGCACACTTGGATTTAGTGAAACAACGTCTCCTTTCTTCAGGCCTTGGCCGATGGCAGTCGTCACTTGCTTTACTGCGGAAAGGTCTGCAGAGAATGAACTGGTAAGCAGGACCTGGTACGCATATCAGCTTGAAATGGCTATCTTGAGAAGCCTTGACGGCGTCGCCGGATAGGTGAAATCGCTTTTCCTTGAGCCCTTTTGAAAATGCCTCGTTTACTCCTGGCTCATAGATGTGTGTTCTCCCCTTCCTTGCATTTTCAAGTACCATCAAATGAGTTGTCTACGCCTATCAAATGAGCGCCAGCTCGCAGCCATGCTGAGGCAAGAGGAGAGCCTACATGTCCAAGGCCATAAACCGCGATTTTAAATTCGCCTGATCTGACCCTTCTTACAAGATCTGCATCGGCGTTGTTCTTGTTAGCTGAGACGGCACGCGTCTTGATGCTGTCCTTCATAAAGTATGACATATACCTTCTTTTCAGATATTAGAATTGATCTCCTGTATACCAAGTAATAGGTTAAATTCGTGAAGCAGCGTATGTGACATTATTGCCTGAACCAATACCGGCAGCCATCAAGAAATTCGCTAGTGAAATCATGTACCCAGTTGCACTTGTCGGCTGTCGTACATCGGAAATGTCGCTTGATTGCTGCGAATACGATCTGGCAGTATTTGCATTATCTCAAGAAGATAATCTATCCAATCAAGTGGTGCAGGTCGACAGCCGCCCAGTTGAGCTGGTGTATCTTACAGGGTCGATAAAAGATCACATTATTGATCTGACAGACATGATCGTATTGAAGGATAACAATAAGCTCATGCTGTCTTCTGCTGCCAAAGACATCGTTGCGAAAAAAAACAGAAGAATGCTGGCTGCTTCGGGCAAGAAATTACTGATAAGTTCCCTTTTTAGCCAGCAGAAAATGAGGGGTGCCAAGCATCCGATGGTTGCTGCAATGTGGCTCAAAGTAGCAGCTTACGATTTTATAGATGGAATGCTTGCTCTGTCTGGTTACAGACCTATGCCTGTCCATATCCTGGAACAGGTAAGGCAAATTGATTCCAGAATGGCAGAAGGTGTGGATGTTGCGCTAGAGTGTATCGGGGCAGAGAGGGCCACCCGACCTGCGATATCTAGGTCAATGGAAGCAATCAGAGAATTAAAGTCAAAGGACTATGATAGAGAGCTGTTTATCTCAAAGGTAAGCCATCTACTCGACCGGCGTAAGTTGGTAGACTGTTATTATTACGCAGGGAGAGCTGCAGCAAAAAATCTTGTTAATAGAAAGGAGATATTCTACAGCCAGTACTCGAAGCTTGTACAACTTGCGCTAGACTTGGTTAGTGACTTGCAGAGTCTGGAGAAGATGCAAAAGCTGCTCTTTAGAGCCACAAATAGCAGCTTAAGAGGCTGATTACCTTCGTCTTACTGCTAGGACAGGGGGCTCAGATTCTTCGAACCTAGTCCGGCTGGTTCGTGCCCTCAGTTTTGCCTTGTACTTTAAGTTCCTAGGCTTAGTCCTCAGTCTATATCCACAGCATGGGCACCAAAGTCCATCCCACTTTATAAATATCTCACATATCTGGCATCTTTTTTGTCCGCTGGCATATCTGCCTGAGCCAACAGGCTTTTGAGCCTTGTGACGAAGGCATATACCTTTACAAGTCATTTACAAAAAATAGGCGTTAAATTTTCTATTTAATACTTAGTAACAGTTGATGATGATTCTTAAGCAACGATTGTATAAAGATAAGAAAAAAAAGCGCGTGGCTTCTCTATTATTGGACGTTGATATTATTGGCTTGGAACGCCTCATTCATCGTTAGGTATTCTTCAATTTTTATCTTGATATCGTCCGGCCCAGTATCGTCCATGCCTTGAAAGCCAGCCTTGAATGAGACTTTGTTGCCCGAGACGTTTACGTCCTCAATCTGCATATCTGCGTAGACATTGGCAAGCTCGTTGACCCATTCCCGGGCTTCATTTGCGTCTACACCTGAGGTGTCAATATTCACGTTTAACATTTTGGTCATCCTAAATCACCTAAAACGCAATCTAGGCCGGTATTAATAAAGTTGGCGCGGGGGCGGGTATACAATATGTGATGGAAATTTAAACCATGTCGTTCTTTTAAATATAAAGCGTACGTTATTTTTCCCCAAAACCCCAGTATTTGGTAAGTTCTTTCTCAAATTGCGAGAACTGGTCATCATTTAGGAAATCACCACAATTTTTGTGGTTTGCAACAACCTTCATTCCAACCAGCTTGAACTCAACTTCATAAAAAGTGACCTTGGGGCAGTTACACATTTCCTTCCTATATACAGTCCTTCTTTAGCTCTACTTATCTGTTTATTTATCAAGCCTGGCCTACTGTCCAAAACAGCGACGCAAGAATAAACATTTATCAATTGCTCTGTATACTTTATTTCTGCCAATGGATTCTAAGTTTCTCACCTTTGCTTTGATAACTTCAGTACTCTGTATTGGGGACTCTGAATATGATGAACAGTGCTTTCGCTCAAACACCTGAGTGGTACCCCGGCGAAGGCATAAAACAGGACATGTATGTCAAATACAATATTCAAGACTTTGATACAAACGAAAAACAACCTTTTGTGATGACATTATACTTCCAGCAACAGGATCAGGACGGCAATTGGATAGTACCCACTTATGTAGAAGCTAATGGCAGGGTTCTTCAAGGAACCCTTAAGCTTTCAGATACCATGTCACCACTTTTAGGCGGGGAAGTTCCGCAAGAAATGAGAGAATTTATTGGGGGTTACCAAAATTCACTTCTCTGGCTAGATGCATCTACTACAAAAACTGAACCTCTATCGTTGACAGCAGGGTCTTGGGGCAAGATAGCTTCAATTGGAGGCAGTGAAGTCAAACCATCAGGGACACAACAAGTTCAGTTTGCAGGAGCACAGAGCCTGTGCGGCGCTCCTACATGTGAAGCCACGCTTATTACATGGCGCAAGGGCGTAGATAGCAAGGTATGGGTAGTAAACGAGTTTCCATTCCCTGTCAAGGCTGAGACATACGCTGACGTAACCACACCTCCACAGCCTATTCAGTACAAGTTCGAGCTTTTAGAAACAGGCCAGGGGCAGCCAGCTCGCTCCAACAGGCACTGGCGAAGCTTCTGGACCACCAATTGATCGAACAACAACCGATGGCTCCCATGTGATATTAACATGGGATCCTGTCAATATCCAACCAAACAGCGTAGTGAACTTTGGACTTGAGTTTCAAGATGCACGCAATTCTCCCTTAACTAACGTTGCTTACGACTTTACTGTAAAGGAGGCCAACGGCCAGATCATGCAGGAATTTAGGAACCAACAGACACAATCGGGAAATGCTACGCATCAAGTCACATTCAACAGCACAGGTCCAAAGACTATTACAGTCCAAATGAACTCTATTGGAAGTCGGCCTGTAGGACAGGTAATCGAAAGTACCGACTTTAATATAGTTGCCGTTCCAGAATTCCCAATAAGCGCAGCGGTAGTTTCAGCGAGCTGTAATAGGTTTCATAGTCGTAATAATGAGAGCCAAGGGTTCGAGTATAGGCAGGCAGCAGTAGTCTATTTGGCACTAAAGGTGCCCCCTAATCCCTCTTTTTCTCTTTTAAGTAAGACAAATTTCTTTTTGTCAAAACTGACTGCATGCCTAACAGCAAAATTTAAAAAGCTATACTCTGATCGTATAGCAAATGACACTACCAAAGGGATACGGAAGTGGTGGACGTAGAACAGGTACAGGCGAAAGCCGCGATGATGTCGAACGCATGATCGGCCGCAGGGTTGAAAATATGAGTGGCATATTCATCATTGGATTCGCGCTGACTTGGGCTGCAACGGCAGGCGGAGTCTACGTGGGAGTCACGGTATATCCGTGGGCATATCCATTGCCTAGTGGCCTTTATGCACTTAGCGTCCTAACTGTAATTGAGGCTCTGGGGTTCTTCTTTATGTGGAAGATTTCGCACGAGAAACCTGTTAGAGCATAAGTGTCCTTTTTTCCTTCTTTTTGTTTTTAATTTTCTGCACACGGGGCCGTCTCCTGGATGGCGTGTTTATCTCCGATACACCTGCAAATTCCTTATGCGGCCTACAGAGAGCTAAGCGTAGTGGTTTTATGCATATATATATATACGAATGAATTTTTTGCTCGCCGTTTTCTTTACATAAAATTTTATATACTACGTGTATGTCTGGGTAGATAATGGTCTGGCTTAGACGTACTACGCACTACCTGTTCATAGTAGTGGTTGCTGTCAACAGCACGCTACTAACGATCAACGCAGGGGACTATATCTTCTATACAGACTGGATGTGGACATCATTTGTCGTATTTTCGATCTCTCAATCTACAATGCTCGCAGTGGGAGCGATATACTACATGTTGTTCACAGGAGTTCCAGGAACCGCGACATATTACGCCACAATCATGACCATCTACACTTGGGTCGCCAAGGGTGCATGGTTCGCATTGGGCTATCCATATGACTTCGTTACGGTACCTATCTGGATACCATCGGCGATGCTGTTGGACCTAACATACTGGGCTACAAGAAGGAACAAACACGCTGCTATAATTATAGGAGGAACACTGATTGGCCTATCATTACCGCTGTTCAACATGGTCAACCTGCTGCTCATAAGGGATCCACTCGAAGTAGCATTCAAGTATCCAAGGCCGACGCTGCCAGCATATATGACTCCTATCGAACCTCAGGTCGGTAAGTTCTACAATAGTCCTGTTGCCTTGGGAGCAGGCGCGGGAGCAGTGCTGACGGTTCCGATAGCTGCGTTAGGTGCAAAGCTCAACACGTGGACATACCGTTGGATGGCTGCGTGGAGCAAGTGGGATTAAAAGGCAAAACAACAACTATACTCTTCCCCCTTTCTCTTTCTTTTTCCAATTTATGTTATAAGATATAGTATCATAACGTCTTTTCCTATTGCAGTTAAAGAAAGCTGCAAATGAAGGCTTCTTCCATCTCTTCGAAAGGAAAGAAGCATCAAGGTAATTAGTATTAGAGGCTGATTTGGCACTTTTTGGCACTGAAGGTGGATGTTAACGATAATAATATAGGCAGCAACAGATACCTCAATGGCGATAGTGCATCCATTTTAGATTCAACTGCACGATATATGGTCAATACGGTCCATTGAGCAAAATTCTATTATGCAGAGGGCGTGGCAAAGGCAAATTATCGGTAGCTGACTAACTCACATTTTGAAGTCAGGAGTTGCTACTGGCAAACCTTTGGCTTTTAGCTCTTCTATCACCTTGGAGTATTGCTCGACTGCTTGTTTTCTGGCTGTTTGCATATCATTTGAGTAAACATGGATTGTAGGCATAGCCAGACCCTTAGCAGTCATTTCTATTTTAACGCTGTATTGATAAAGCTCGGGTTGTTGTGGTTGTTGCTGCTCGCTCATCTAGAGGCATCACCTTACTTGGATATATTAATTCAGAACACTAAATATCAGTTTTCTCTTTGAAATTCTCTCTACTATCAGGTTAGAACTGTTCTAGATAGAGTCCAGATAGAGTCGCAACCCTACGAGCATAGAAAAAAGCCTATAGAGGCCTGGACGGAATTGGAAATAGTAAGTTGGCAAAGGCAATACCACTCTAGATGTCATATTTCCATAGAAAAGATAGACTGGTATTAGGAGCATCAATCAAAGATATGTTGATAGGATGGAGTAGTAAGGAGGTCGACTTTTTAATAGCTGTTCAACAAAATAGACCCTCGCCTTACTATTTGTAGATTATAAAATTTGAGTTGTCAAATCATCAGCTGCTTGCTGAAAAGTTGAGCAAGCAAGAATTTTCATTGATGTCCTGAATATCAAAACATCCTCTCCATAGATTCCAATTTCATCAGGTTGGTAATAATAGCAGAATAGATACGCGGAGTGGGGACTTGTAGTGGTATTCACACTATACCGACTCGTATGCTTGCCTATGCATCTCACTTAGCTCTGTCTGTTCTTTCACTGTATCAATATCCTTCTTTTCCGTTGCCTTGTGCATTTCCTTTTCTAGATGTTGACGCCTGTCCTGGTCGCTTGTAAAAACAGCACCACATACAAAACACTGAAAGTCTGAAGTTATCTTCTTTTGTGGATCTTCTTCTGCCATGAGGTAATTGGTCTCTTAAACATTATACATGTTTCCTGCACTATCAGACGTTCTAAAGGAAACAGTGAGGAGATCCCTAAAATGGAGCTCTAGGTTTTAGATGGAAGCGATCGCGGGGTAACATAGAGAGAGCCAAAGAAATGTATAGGAGGTTCTAATGGATTTTCTTGGTAAGATTTAAAGACAATAGCCTTTTTCCCGCGCAGATGTCCGCAAAGAGATATAGCAATCATCTGCATCGTCCCGTCCGTTAACATCATTATCATTAACTGGCAGTCATCAGTAATGACAATGCGTATGCGTATGCTATTCTCACAAATGGGTACAAGAGGGATATATCCTCTAGTAACTGACTTAGGATTCTTTGTACTTATGGTAATAGCAGGGCCCCTAGCTATTGCGGCTTCATCTTTCTCTTGTTTTCGCTCTTTGTGACTGCAATGTGACCTGTGAATATATCACCACAACTAGGCCCGCTATCAGAAGGAACATAAATACATACTCTGCCATTTGAAATACGTCACCTTGATTCGACCGTGAAAATCCTCCTCCAAATATAGTGCTGAGCGCATTCGAGCCTACAGCCACCATGCCTGCTATGCCTATTACTAGCAGTATTCCACCTATTACAGTCATAATCTTCTTATTCTTTATGATTGAGAGCAGACCCAATCCAGCTCCGCTAACTGGAGAGCTCTTTCCACTGCCATCTCTGCTCCTATCATCTTTCTTAATCCCACTCATTTTCAGAGGACCTCTCCTATCTCTTCGGTAGGGAGTTAATCAGTTAAGGATTATAGATAATTGTTATATTAATATCAACTACCAACTACTGAGTCATCTAGCTAACAGAAAGGGAGAGCAGAATTTTATCTGGGAAGAAGTTTTACAGACAGCGGCACTAACAATATACATACATACTACCATACGGACAACTAAGGCTTTAGATAGGCTAAATTACTAAGATTTACTATTTGAATAGATAGTAGAAGAGGTCTTTATTGCTTGTGCGGTAGATTGCCGACTCTGACAGACATTCATTTCAGCGCGTATGCGACGGTCTGTCAAAATCCAAGCCTACTAGATACAGTCCCGCTGCCTTTTTTCAAGGTTCTGGAGATTCTTCTTTTCTTGGATGTGCCTCAGGATGTTCTTTCCGTCTATGCACTTCCATTTCTTCAATCATTCTGAATTGCTGGCCGCAAACGTCGCATGTCCTTGCTTTCTTTTTATGCTTCCTGCCCGCCAAGTAATCATATAGATGCATCAGATAGGTTCCAAATCCCCACATTCCGTCTTCTCTCTAGTTGTTTATTTCTCTGGATTTCATGAAATATAGCCGTTTAATGTCAAAATAGATCGGTTCAAACACTACAAACTAGAGAAGCAAGAACTTTCACTATCCGTTTCTGGTTTATGTTTAATTTGTACCATGCTATCTCAACTATCCTCTACTTGGTTGAGTGGACGAGGTAGTAAAATCATGATCAACAATAGTACCTGGGATATCCGGTCTAGTCTGACTTTGATAATACAGCGTATGGTATTTTTCCATTCAGAACTAACACCTAGATTATCAGAACTTATCTTGCAGCAGCAGCAGCAGCAGCAGCACATCATCATTTTAGCCTAGCAAGCGTGTCAAGTAGCAATTGTTGATACTGTATATTTCTCACTCTCGCTCTACAATAAATAGGATAAAAAGGAAATCGAGAAATGATGAAAGGTGTTCAAGTGCACATATTGCGACTACGTTATGTCATGGCTTTTCTATTGCAAGTTTAAACGATGGTTGGTCTTAGTCCCATATAGAAATCAATCCTCGCTAAAGCAGGTGCCAATCAGCTGCAGGATTACAATATTTACTATGCCTTACAGTATATTCAACTAGCAATCGGATAGTATAGAGAGAAGTCTTTTTGGTTTTGAACCGGCTATTACCTACCATATCCACGCAACAATGGCAAGTCAACCAAAAACTTGTTTAAGACGATAATCCTAAAATCAAAGTTGATCTTATGGTATTCGTTGCATACGACATGGCAGTAGAATCCGTATTTCTCCATGTAATGATTTCACTTGGCATATTGCTATTTGCCGCCAAGTTAATGGCAGAACTGTTTCACGTGATAAAACTACCAATAGTCTTGGGTGAGTTGCTTGCTGGAATTATTGTTGGACCTTTTGCGCTAGGGGCTCTTCCGCTCGTTGATGGAGAACCACTTGTAGTCCTCGATGAAACAGTCAGGCATATTGGCGAGATTGCTGCAGTTGTAATACTATTTATCGCGGGGCTTGAAATCACTCCACGCGAGTTTCTTAGAGGTGGTGCTCGCAGCATTTACCGTAGGGTCTCTGGGGGTCGTTGTACCTTTCTTTGTAGGTTATTATGCATTTACAGCATTTGGAATTGAAGCATTGCAATCGATCCTGATTGCCACCGCTCTTACTGCGACTAGTATAGCCATCTCTATTCAGGTGCTAACAGAGCTTGGCAAAATGCAATCAAAGGAAGCTCGATTGATTCTAGGTGCTGCCATAGTTGACGACATTCTTGCTATTGCTGTTCTGTCCGTCGTCGCAACAATGGTTCAGACCGGCAATACGGAACCGGCCATCTTTGATATTATACTTCTGATATTACAGGTACTAGGGTACTTTTGCTGCAATATTGATTGTCTCCGTCCTGCTTATTCCGAGGATTCTACATACTGAAAGATTGTGGAAGTCTAAGGGAAGTTTGGAAGGCATTGTAACGGCTGCATTTTTTGCAGCTGCTGGAATTGCTGCATTTCTAGGGCTATCACCCATTGTGGGAGCATTTGCAATTGGAATGGCTGTTGCAAGTACAAGGATAATCAAGCAAGTCCACGAATACGTTGACAAGCTGCAGATAATCTTTGCACCGTTGTTCTTTGCAATTATTGGTGCTCAAGTTGATCTAAGGGGAGTTAACATAGATGTCCTGTTGTTGGCAGGAATAATAATAGCAATAGCAGTTGTAACGAAATTGATAGGATGTGGGCTGCCGTCGCTTCTCTTCCTCAAAAATAAGGCAAGATCAATGAGAGTTGGCATAGGTATGGTATCAAGAGGAGAGGTTGGACTGATAGTTGCAGGTGTAGGTGTCTCATCAGGTGCCTTGTCTAATGATATCTATACAGCGGTAATAATCATGGTTGCTGCTACTACGATAATTACTCCAATTTGGCTCAAGATAGCCTACAAAAAAGAACCGCCTCAACCCGCTCAAGTAAGCTCCAGCGAAACATGACATATTTTTTTGAGGTGTATAGGTATGCCCTATTCCAAATTCTTGGAATGCCTCTGCGAGCCACTATGTAGCCTCCTGATTATTGAACCATTACTTTAGTTCCGCTGAACCCATTACCTAATCTATTATCTTGGTCTTGCTCTTTCATTTACTCATTCTATCATATCAGTCACTGTGAATAGAGATATACGTGTTTTAATTTTCAGATAATATTGAATGGATGGTCATTCATCTTGAAAGCCAGCAGTTGATAGTTCTCATATACTATCCTCATACTATCAAATATGAAGACAGATGGATAAAGCTCAAAAAAGAGATTCCATAGATACAGAACCCCAATATCAACAATCAGGGGAACAAAGCGATTCGGAAATAGTAGTAGAAGAGCAAGAAATGCGAAAAGAAGAAGTACAACACAGAGCGAGAGGAAAATATAAGCAGTATGAAGCTGACCAAGTTATCATTGAAAAGATCCGATCCTACAGAACACAGAGACATCCTGACTCTGAAATAATGAAGTTACTCGATAACATGCCGAGAAGAACTTACTACAACTATGTAAAGAAACTGCAAGAACAAGACAGGCAGATCATGGAGCAATGGATGGCAGAGAATGTAGAGCATGTTTCAGAGGAAATGATGATATATCGAGAAACATTATGCCAAAAGCTTAGAGAGGTTCAAGCAATCATTGATAATAAAAATACTCCAACAAAAGACAAAATGCAAGCAATAGAACAGCACCTTGCAATATCGGAAAAGCTTGTTAAATTTACCAGAAGTGGCAGATCAGGCGACATGAATTCTGCAAAACTTGATCGTTTTAGCATATTCTGAATTACAATCCCATTATAAGAGCGGTTGATATTCATTTCTCTGCTCATTATGTGAATTTATGACAGCTCGACTTACGCTTTCATTGCAGAGCACTGATGATGATCGTATATATGCAGGATATCTCGCTCTTGGTTTCTGGTACCATTATCATCTACAAAATAGTGGGGTCGGCCGGATTCGAACCAGCGGCCTCCAGCGCCCAAGGCTGGCATCATACCAAGCTAGACAACGACCCCTTTCTTGACAAAATCTTTCCCTGTCAGAGTGCAATTTTAATCTAATGAATAAACTGAAAGTGGTTCTTCTTTGTCAATTTGTGAAGCTTGCCTATAATCGGTATTGGGTGGCCACAGTTCTTGCAACAGTTGTTAGCGTCAAGGTTCCATGCGTCGATGCTAAATCCGTAACGCCCTATGACTACACCTTTGCATTCTGGGCAGTATGTATCTTCTAATGGGTGACCTGGAACGTTTCCAAGGTATGCGTAAGTCAAGCCCTCCTGCTTTGCAACTTCATAGTGTTTTTCAAGTGTTTCAACAGGTGTGCTGTCAAAATCCATCATTTTGTAGTCAGGGTGAAACCGCAGAAAATGTATCGGAGTATCAGGGCCAAGCTCATCATGCACAAATCTGCAAAGATTTCTTGCTGCTCCTAAGTCATCGCCTACCTGAGGCACTATAAGGTCTGTAATCTCGACATGGATCTTTGTATTATCTCGGATTTCTTTGAGTGTTTGAAAGATCGGATCTGCGCTTGGTATCCCAATGTAGCGTCTGACAAACTCTTGCTTGCCACTTCCCTTAAAGTCTACTGTGATGCAATCAAGGAATTGGCTCATCATACTGACGGATTCAGGAGTATCATAGCCATTTGACACAAAGATATTGAATATTCCTCGCTTGTGAGCTTCTATACCGCAGTCCTTTGCAAACTCTATGAAAATTGAAGGCTCATTATAGGTGTAGGCAATGCCATGAGCGCCATAGTAGGCAGCATTTTCTACGACCTGCTCCGGCGTTGTTTCGGTACCTTCCACCTTGCGCCTCTGGGAAATATCGTAATTCTGGCAATATTGACAAAGCCAGTTACAACCTGTGGTAGAAATTGAATATATGTCAGTGCCAGGTCTGTAGTGGGTGACGGGCTTTTTCTCTATTGGGTCTATCTGGCCGGCGATCACTCTGCCGTAGACAAATAATCGCAACTTGTCATTTACAACTCCGCGGATGCCACAGAGGCCGATCTTACCTTCGGGTATCTCGCACAGCCTTGCACATGCCGTGCACTTGATCCTACCGTTTGGCAATTTTGTGTATAGCTCGGCATCTTTGCCAGGTAAACTCGTCTGCACTACGAGGATATTAGCGCATCTTAATCTTATAAACCATCGTTAAACACCGCCGTCACCACCAAGGCACATCAAGTGTTATATCATTGAGTCGAGACCCGAATCAACTCTACGTCATTTGACCTGCTCTTAATTTCACTGGGCTGTGTGTAAACATGCTTCCCCCACGATACCCGAATATCGGTATAAAGCTTGTGGGTACCGAACTGAGATCGCTTCCC
This sequence comes from uncultured Nitrososphaeraceae archaeon, assembly GCA_963786915.1. GTDB lineage: Archaea > Thermoproteota > Nitrososphaeria > Nitrososphaerales > Nitrososphaeraceae > Nitrososphaera. The sequence continues at coordinate 609,393 of CAWBAU010000001.1, read as the reverse complement.
CTCAGTTCAATAACCTTATTGACATCAAACAATAGAGATTTTGCCTCTTCTTCAGTTAATGGGTAGAACGTCGTGTCATCCTTTACTATTGAAACCCATATCCTGTAGAGTATCTTGGGGTTGCGTGTCCAGAACAGAGCGGCCTTCCTCACAAGCTTGATCGGCTCGATTCTTCTCCGGCCGGATTTAAGATCAATTTCAATCTTCATAAGAAAGCCCGTGTCATGCTTGTTGTAAGCTCGTTCCCAGTTTTTCTGCGAAAAGGCGTCCCTTATGGATCCTTCTATTTTGAAGCTTAGACTAAGTGTAAGTGGCTGGTCAGGCCTGACGCTTTGCTGTGACTTTGCAAGGATAACACTATCAATAAAACTGTCTGCCATTTGGCAGAAAAGTATCATTTATATCTTCAATAAGTAGTTGTTGTTGTCTGTATAACGCATATGTTTGTGGAGATTACGGATTTCAAGGATAATGAAATTGAGCTAAAAATACGTGAAGAAGATATCTCTGTTTTGTATGTCATTCAACATGAATTGCTAAAAGAAAAGAGCATCGACTTTGCCGGCGTTATCCAAAAGCACCCGCTCACACAGGACTACCAGCTGAGAATGGCGACAAAGAGAAAAGACCCAATGGAAGTCATGCAGGATGCATCCACCTCTGCACAGGAATACTCCAAGGAGCTTCTCACTATAATTAAATCTGCCGTCAAAAAGTAGAGAGGTTCGCATCATTTGCGTTTTTGCCCAAAATGCGAGACACGGTTGAGGCCTGTTCCGGGAGAAGAGGAGGAAATGGCTTGCCCAAAATGCGGCTTTAAGACTAAAAAGATCGAAGAAGACGCCAGAAAAGAATCGAACGTCAAGGCCACTCAAGACATCTCTCTCAAGGTCATGGAAGGGGACAGTGTGGAGGCTCTTCCAACCACCAGTATTGACTGCCCACAATGCAAGAATGGAACTGCATTTTGGTGGATGCTCCAGACAAGGTCTGCTGACGAAGCGACCACCCAATTCTATCGATGCACAAAGTGCAACCACACCTGGCGCAACTACGCCTAGCCGACCACACCGCTCTCCCCCATCCACTATTTAGGACGATAATATTCTTGTTTCAAGTAGATCAGGCTTTCTTGCAAAGCTAGTCGAAATAGTGTCATTCATCTATATTATCTCAAATGGTACCTTTAACTTGATAATCTGGTTGAACACTCCGTACACAGTATCTGAAGTAATTGGAATCCTGACAGCCCCTTTGGCTGAAGAATTGCTTGCAAGCAATATCGTTAAGGGAGAATAGGTCACAAAATCGTCGATCGATATTTCTCCCTGTTATGAGGTCAAGAAATAAAAAAATTTGTGGATCTGTTCTGAAAATCCTTTACAGTCAGCGGATATTCGGTATGGCCAAAAAAACGCTCAGTGGTGAAATGCAAGGTATATGGTTTGGCCAGGAGGATATCTACCTTTCACAAATTGAATCTGGTTCAGATATATGCTGTAGGCATCTCACTTGCAATCAGATGTTTTAGCGTAAGATAGCCTTTTTCCTTTTCCATGTTAGTCAAGCCACGTGGCTGCAATGTAGTAATAGCCACAGTTAGAAATGCAGCAGTGGAGAACTGTCAGATGGTAGTAGAATATGCCCACCTATTCAAGAAAATTTGAGTGCGCATGCTCGTATGTGTTTTGTATAAAAGGACGATCAATTGAACCGGTGAGTATAAAAGAGCAATGTTTAAAATCTGAATAGCGCTGCCAAATAGATGAATTTGGTTTTTGTAGCTAGAAGCAAGTCACCAGACGAATGGAAGGCTGTGGCCTCTGCAATTTCGACCCTTGTAGACGAAGCGACTTTTGAAGCGGCAGCAGAAGGCATATCTTTTAGAGGCATGGATCCCTCGCACATTGCGCTTATAGATATCCACTGGCCCAACCACGCATTTGAAAAATATGAATGCGACAGCTTAGTAAAATTCGGCATTAGAGTCGACGAATTTTCAAAACTGATAAGGAGGGCTGACAAGAAGGACGCAGTTGAAATCAGCATTGGCGATGACAGCATGCTGCACCTAAAAATGTCAAATAGTTACAAGCGGGAATACAAGAGTCGCCTTATAGAGAGCTCGGCAAGCTCTACTCCGCTGCCAAAGCTCAACTTTAACTCTAAAGCGATATTCACCGCAATGGCATTTGACAAAGTCTTGTCTGATGTTCAGGTGGTGTCTGAGTACATATCTATTGAATCAAAATCAGGCAGTATAACTTTCTCTGGAAGAGGAGATTCCGGAGAAGCCGACATTACTCTTGAGGCAGGCAATGAGGGACTTGAGGAGCTTGAGGCAAAGGAGGAAAGCAAGGCTACATACAGCATTGACTATTTGTCTAAAATAACCAAGGCCGTAGTGTCGATGGGTGGATCAGTTACGGCAGAGTATTCAAATAAAATGCCGCTCAGGCTTGAGTTCAAGATAGCAAATGTGGGGAGGATCCATTTCTATTTAGCACCGAGGGTTCAGGATTAGAACACATATGCGCCTGGTAATGAAGTTTGGGGGGACTGCTGTAGACTCCTCAGACAAGGTAAGCCACATCGCAAAGTTGCTACAATCCTACAAGAAAGGCAACGAAATAGTTTGCGTGGTTTCTGCAGTTCGAGGCATGACCGATGGTCTGCTCTCGATAGCAGACAGCGTCAAGCGAGGCGATAAGGCATCGCTAGAGGAGTTTGTGAAAAAGTGTACCGGTACTCACGTGCAAATTGCAGCGGGTGCGATTTCAGACAAAAAGTTGAAAAGTGAGGCTCTAGCCACCGTTAAGAAGATAATCAGCGAGCTCGAAGATGTACTGGGCGGCATTGTGTTATTGGGTGAAGTTACAGCAAAATCGCGCGATTACCTGCTGTCTTTTGGCGAGCGCCTCTCAACTCCGATAGTGTCGTTTGCTCTACAGGACCTTGGGATAAAATCAGAACATCTTACAGGTAAGGAGGCAGGCATACTGACAGATAGCAACTTTGGGGAGGCTCGACCCCTGATGGACACGACAAAGCTTAAGGTGAGTCATAAGCTCGAGCCCATGCTCAAGCAGGATATTGTGCCTGTAGTCACTGGATTTATCGGCTCCGACCAGTATGGCAATATCACTACTATAGGACGCGGTGGATCTGATTACACTGCTACGATAATAGCTGTAAGCATAGGTGCTGAAGAAGTGTGGTTGTGGAGTGATGTTGATGGATTAATGACTGCAGACCCGAAGCTCGTCAGGAATGCAAAAGTGCTCAAGGAAGTTTCATTTGCGGAAGCGATGGAGATGGCACTGTTCGGCGCAAAATACATGCACCCGCGCGCTCTTGAGCCAGTAATTGATACCAAGATTCCAATAAGAATCCGCAATACATTTAATGTCAAACATAATGGCACCATCATTGCACAAAATCCGAGCAAGGAATCGCAGAAAATAGTCAAATCTGTAAATGTGATACGCCATACTGCTCTCATAGACGTGAGTGGCGGTGGTATGGTTGGTGCACCAGGCACTGAGCCAAGATCTTTGATACCCTCGCCAAGAACCGCATAAACATTATGATGATATCGCAGAGCCCCTCAGAATCGAGCATTTCAATGCTTGTCAGAAAGACTGACCTTGACAAGGCTATTACTACTTTGGAGTTGAGCCTCCTTGGTAAAGTCATAAAGCAGATAAATGTCAATGACGATGTCGCAGTCATTGCAGTAGTAGGATCTGGCATGCGTGGGATCAGAGGAGTGGCGGCCAAAGTATTTGGTGCGGTGGCAAAACATAGCATAAACGTCATAATGATAACTCAAGGATCCTCAGAACTCAACTTGGCCTTTGTTGTCAACGACACCGACTGCGATCAGGCTGTGCGTGCTCTGCATGATGAGTTTGAGCTTGCTAGTGATGCGGGAAAAGGATAAATTGGATTTAACTCGACTCTGATGAGCATTCATCTGCTTCTAGGTCATAATGGTCATCATGATCCTTGTGCATTGGCGTCCCAACATATCAAACATATCATAGGCAGCAATGCATAAAAGATTTAGATGTGCTAGCTCAATATGACTATCCACTTATTCGTTAGAGGAGACGGATTCACCAAAGATATATACGAAAATGCTAGAAAAGAAGTGAATTGGGAAGGTAATCCTCCGCCTGGTATGGTGTTACATGCAGCATCATTTGATAACTCTGGCAACATTCGTGTTGCCGACATTTGGGAATCAGAGGATCAATGGAACAACTTTTTGAACACTCGCCTGATGCCCTATATGCAGAAGGCTAAAATACCTCCACTAAAAATGGAAATATTTCAACTCCACAACATAAACACTATCTCCAGGAATCGAGAGCTATAAAGTCCGTTAACATTAATAACTAAAGGCTATGGCTTTAAAGACCAAGGTTATACGATAACGTCAGCGCGAAATCGGCAAGATGGGAATGGACTTCGACGACGTCATAACTAAGTTACTTAAAGAGTATAAGGCGCGGAGTATAAGGAGCGCCACAAGGGGAAATGAAAACCGCATTAGTGGCAGCTATTATTTTTTCTTTTGCAATGGCAGTCGTCGTCGTTGTTACAGTAGCAACAATACCAATAATAAAAACACCACTGCCACAACAACACGCACTCGCTCAACTTGAAGGGACATTTGGTGACTCTCCCTCAATCAACTTTGGCCCGCCGGGAATAGATGATAATTTCGAGTTTTTCATAAAAAACTATACAGCAAACATGGTCTGGAACAACCTAACAGATAATATGATAGGCACAATAAATGAACATGGTAAAATGACGATAATCGACCGTGGCAAAGATCGTTTCGATTCGTCAGACGACATAATGATAACTCTACCACACCCATACACCAAAGAAAACGGATATGTAATCAAAGATAACAGAATCTACTATGCCAATGGCACGCAGTTGTTTTAATAATTATTAATAATAATAATGATGATGATGATAGACTAGCTACTATCCATCTTCCCACCATCTTAGTTTAATTACAAAAACTCATTAAGGTCAAAATTGTCAACCATATGCGAGTATGAGCTCCAAAAAGGGCAAGCTGTACGTTGTTGGAGTAGGACCTGGCAGCCATGATCATATGACATACAGAGCAAAGATGGTCATTCAGGAAAGTGAAGTCATCATTGGATATGATACATACGTTAGCCTTGTAGAAGACTTGATAGCAGGCAAGGAGGTTTACCGTTACGCTATGACCCAAGAAGTGGACCGAGCAAATCAAGCAATTGACTTTGCAGAAAAAGGCAGGATCGTATCAGTTGTTTCGTCCGGTGATCCGGGCATATATGGCATGGTTGGACTGATCTATGAAATCTTGGCTCAAAAAGGTTGGAACAGAGAGGACAGCAGTAGCATTTATGTTGAATGTGTTCCCGGCGTATCTTCACTAAATTCATGCGCTGCCCTTGTAGGCTCACCCCTCATGACCGACTTTGCAGTTGTCAGCATGAGCGACTTGCTAGTTCCGTGGGACATTATAGTCAAGCGCGTCGAAGCTGCAGCTATGGGCGACTACGTGACTGTCATATATAATCCTGCAAGCAAAAAGAGGGTTCACCAGCTGCGAGACACAAGAGAGATTTTTTTGAAATACAGAAAGCCGGATACGCCAATTGCAATAGTCAAAGGTGCTTATAGAGAAAGCCAGGAGATCATTGTGACCACTTTGGACAACATGCTTGAGCATCAAGACATGTTGGGGATGATAACGACCGTCATCGTGGGGAACTCGTCAACTTTTAATTACGAAGGGATGATGATAAATCCTCGAGGCTATACCTCAAAATACGAGTTGATCAGGCAAGAGCAACAGCCTACCAAATAATAATAATAATAATAATAATAATATAACCTTCTTGACAATAATTGTGTTTGATTCTGCTGCTCCCGTTATTTCTCCATCTTAACAGATCGATAATTAAAAGGAAAAAGGGAAGTGGCGTTTAGATGACTTGCCACGGTCTCGTTGCAAACGTAACTCCAAGGCCAACGCCGATAATTATGCATTGATAGATAATGTTTTGATAGGGAATTGGCTTTATTATTGGTTCTCCTGTGACGCTTACTGTTGCGCCTCTTCCAAGACCTGGTCCTACGTGCTCAACGTTTAGCTGCGTATGCACATGGTAAGTTCCTGGTTCAAGCGCCTTTACGGTGATTGAATAGGGAATCGTTGCTCCAGGAGCGAGGTCAAATATGTTGCCGGGTGGATCACGGGCCAAGAACTCCCATCTATTGCCTGCGTTTGCCGACTCACTGAACAGCGATAGCCATCCCCTCAAGGGCCTGTTGACCAAGCTTGTCAGATCCCCACTTACAGTTAACTCCTCGCCTGTATTCAAAGTCTGATCTGAGAATTGTTCATTATCAATTCTTACGAACCTGCTTTGAAGCTGTGCCTGTACGCCATGCGCGCTCGCTGCCAGGTAGAATATAACTAATTATGGAGACAGCGATGATAGTCGCAAGAGCCATAGTTGCAACCAACGTCTTGCTTTCCATCATATCTTTATTCTTAAGTAGACCAGAAAGAACAAAGATATATATTTTGCTCCGGAATCAAGGTCGCGAAGTTACTCGTTTATCAATGCTAATTAGTAATAGTTGCAAAGGTAGAGTAGTACAAGCACTTGACTGCGGAGGAGGATGCAGTTTCAGACAAGCTGGGTCTCTATAACATAGAAGAGATAGGACCGGCCACGGAGAAGCGCCTCAGAGGGGCCGGCTTTAAATCAATCCGAGACCTTCTCGTAAGGGGACCTGTGGACATTTCAGAATCTACTGGAATGGAGATGGAGGAATCAGTAGAGATATGCAATAAGGCCAGAATGATGCTTGAAGATTTGGGAATGATCGACAAGAGCTTTGTCACCGCAACTAGCCTCTACAACAAGCGCAAGGATCGCATATCCACAGGCTCCAAAAGCTTTGATGATTTGTTGGGTGGTGGTATTGAAACAAAGGCTGTGACAGAGGTCTATGGAGAATTTGGAACTGGCAAGACTCAGCTTTGCCACACTTTATGCCTAATGGTGCAGCAGCCAGAGTCTGGAGGTGGACTTGCTGCAAAGGCGATCTATATCGACACCGAGAACACATTTCGTCCAGAAAGAATAGTTTCTATTGCCCAAGCACGAGCATTCGATTCGCAAAGTGCGCTTGAAAATATAATTGTCGCCAAGGCGTATAACAGCGCGCATCAAGAGCTTATCATCGAGGAAGCTGGCTCAGTAATTGAAGAGAACAATGCCAGGCTAATAATTGTTGACTCAGCCGTCGCGCATTATCGTGCAGAGTTCATTGGCCGCGCAACACTGTCTGAGCGACAACAGCGTCTGAACAGGTTCATGCACATATTAGTTAGGATAGCGGAAACATACGAAGTGGCTGTCATGGTTACAAACCAGATTCAAGCGTCACCGGACGCTTACTTTGGAGACGCGGTCAGGCCTGTAGGAGGCCATGTACTGGCCCATACCAGCACCTACAGGATATACCTGAAGCGCTCTGGCAAGAATCGCATTGCGAGGATGGTTGACAGCCCATACCACGCAGAGCGCGAAATTCTATTTACCCTATCAAACAGTGGCATTTCAGATGTCAGCGAAGCTAGATAATATTAAATTAAGGCTTATGTTATTAACTGAGATGCCACACTCGCACGGTACCAGGGTAAAGTCTCGCTCAATCCTAACTAAGCGCAATGTAGTCAGGGGAATCTCATACCTACTTTACGATTATAAGATTGGAGACAAGGTTGTTGTCAATGTTGATCCAAGGGAACACAACACTACCCCCCACCGGAGGTTCCACGGTAGGATAGGAGTAGTTGAAGAAGTTGGAAGGCGCACATTAAAAGTCTCGGTAATGATTGGCAACAAGAAAAAGATATTGCAGACTAGGTTCAATCACATCAAGCTGCTTGCAGGTAATCCAGCAATGTCACAATCAGCAGCAGCAACACCACCATCACAGGCAGCAGAAGCAGCAGGTGCCGCAAACAAATGACAGAGATTATCAAGAAAGAAATTGTTACGCTCCCACAGGTAAAGGAAATTCTCGAGTCAGTCAAGCCCGATGACATGGACCAGATCCAAAGGTGGACTGCTGACTATGTCAAAAAGTTTGCGAAGGTTGAGTCCCAAAAGGCACAAACGATGACACGTCAGCTAGTGGAACAGTGCGACCTAACAGAGGAAGAAGCAGTTGAAGTAGTCAACATCATGCCAACCTCATTTGAGGAGCTGAGAGCATTTACCTTTGGATGGAAGAAGCTAATCCTTACTGACACGCTTGGAAAGATGCTAAATATTCTAAAGACAGAACAAGATACTCAAAGTTAAATATCCACTCCCTCGTAATAGGAGTTGAACATTGTCAGGGCAACAACCGCCACCATCTCCTTCTCCACCATCTACGCAGGATGCTGCTGCTGGGCACTTTAGCCAAGGAGAGCACAGCCAAGCAAGGAAATATGAAGAATACGCCTATGTTCTTGACTTTACGCCAAGGGGCAAGTCCATTACGGTGAGGGGCAGGGAAGGTGTCATAATACATGCGATAGGAGAAGAGCGGCTGACTCTGCTAGAGCTTTTGGGAATCCCAAATGCCATGGTAGAGGTAGGAGACCGCCTTTACATAGGACGGGAAGGCCGTGAGAAGGTGTCAAGTGTCCTTGGCAGACTAGAATACACGGATATTTCACAGACAGCAAAAAACGAGCTGCCAAACATAGTAGAAAAAGTAGTGGTTGCCAACGAAAAGCGCTTTGTCAATTACATCAACATGGCACAGCCGATAACTCCAAGGATACATGCACTGGAGCTTATCCCTGGTATCGGTAAGACCTATATGATGACGATAATTAAGGAAAGAGACAAGAAGAAGTTTGAAAACTTTTCAGATCTTCAGACTAGGGTGGGGCTGAGGGACCCCGCCAAGCTCGTAGCCAAGAGAATAATCGAAGAAATAATTGGACAGGCACGAATGAACCTTTTCGTAAGAAAATAATTGCCAGGAAACAAAATCACAAGGACCCTTGGTCAGCATATGCTTGCTGACCGGCGAATTCTTGCCAAGATAGTCTCTGCTGCCTCCATAGAGAAAGATGAGATTGTTCTTGAGGCAGGCACTGGTCTGGGGATCCTTACGGCAGAGCTTTACAGGTATGCCAAGCATGTAATTTCGTATGAGATCGACATCAAACTATATAGAAAGGTCCAAGAGCAGTTCTTGCCGCAGTTCAAGAATCTCCAGTTAGTAAACGCAGACCTTTTCAAAAGGGAGGACTCACATTTCTTTGATATCTTCGTTTCAAATCTTCCCTATTCTCGAAGCCGAGATGCCATTGAATGGTTATCTAGACAAAAATTCAAGAGGGCGATACTGATGGTGCAGGACGAGTTTGCAGATAAGCTCGCCGCAAGGCCAGGTAGCAAGAACTATAGGGCAATATCGGCACTTGGAGCTCATTGCTTTGCTTGCGAAAAATTATTCAAAGTTAGAAGGGAATCATTTGAGCCGAACCTGAAGGTACAATCTTCAATCATCAGGATTATTCCTATCAACACTGTTACAAAAGAGATAGTGAGAAATATCAACCTCCTTTTCTCAAGACGTAACAAGAATGCATCATCAGTTGCCTCCAAGGCAGGCATTATTAATGCGATCTATGAAAATAAAAAAATAGATGAACTTGAGCCAAAGGATCTTGTCCACATGGCAGAGTTGATGTCATCAAATGTACGCTCCGTCTGACGACTCATATCTTCTGGCAGATTGTATCAGACAGTATAACGGCAGGCGCGCTCTTGAGATAGGAATAGGATCAGGACTCTTGCTCAGCATACTTGAAAAGAATTTTAGCTTCGTGGCCGGCTCCGATATTGACCTACAGGCCTTGCAACATTGCAGGCAGCAGCAGACGATATCATCCAATGCATTACTCGTATGCTCGCGATGCGGGGTCAGCGTTTGGCATCGGCAAATTTGACCTTATAGTGAGCAACCCACCATACCTTCCTAATGATGACTGCTACAACATTCAGGATCCCACTGTGCACGGAGGTCCCACGGGTATAGAAACAACGGTCCACTTTATTAATTCGGCCCTGCCCCTTCTTGCAGGAGATGGCAAGATGCTGATTGTCATTTCATCATTTGCGGATTCCGAGACTCTTGATAATGTGGTTGTAGAGAACAAGTTGCGCATGAAGGTAGTAAAGGAAAAAAGATTATTCTACGAGACGCTATCTATAATCGAGCTGAGCATTTGATCACCTTTTATTTCTTCTTCTTCTTTAGGAGCAGGCTGCTGGCCTGGAGAGATATTTTATCCGCCATCTGAGAGGTGCTTGTGTTTCCGCCCAAGTCGTATGTTACATACTTGCCCTCATTGATGACATCTTCTGTAGCCTGGAATATTGCGTTTGAGATTTGCTTCTCTCCAAGGTATTCTACCATCCAGGCACCTGAAAGGATGGTAGCAACAGGGTTGACTTTGTTCTGGCCTGCATACTTGGGCGCGCTGCCGTGCGCCGGCTCAAACATAGCATAATTGTCGCCATAGTTCCCCGAATAGACATTGCCAATCGATCCGACGTGACCTGAAGCACATTCTGATACAATGTCCATAAAGAGATTGGTGCTGAGAAGTACGCCTTTGTTGAACCTTTCAGGATTCTTAACCAACTGCTGGGTCATATTGTCAATGTAGTATTCTTCAACATGAATATCCTTGAACTGCTGCGTTGCTTTTGCGCCTTTTCGACTGCGGCCCAGAAAATGCCGTCTGTCTCTTTAAGGATGTTGCGCTTTGTTATTGCATACACGGATTCAAAGCCTCTGTCCCTAGCAGCCTTGAAGCCGGCAGTAGCAATCCGCTCACTACCCTTTCTGGTAGTTTTTCGGATGGCTATTGCAGAATCATCGCTTATCTTGAATTCAATACCCGCATACAGCCCCTCGGTAGCTTCGCGCACACACACAAAGTCAAGCTGTCTTTCCTGATTCTTGTAAGTCTTGATGGGTCTGATATTGGCATAAAGCTCGAATTTCTGGCGGATACTTACTGCGACGCTGCGTGGCGCATTTGGCACTGGTACAGTAGTTGTAGGCCCTTTAAAGCAGGCATCCGACCCTTCAAGTAACTTCCATACATCTGGAGAAATATAGGAATTGCCTCCATTCTTTTGCCACCAGTCTGACCCAGCATCACATAAGACTAGCTCAACCTCTGAATTACACGCTTTCAGAACCTTGATCATTGCGTCAACAAGCTCTGGCCCGGTCCCGTCACCCTTGATTATCGCTGCAGTTTTTTTGCTAGCCAAACAAAGAGGCAGCCCCTTTTTTCGCTATTTATTCTTATTTACTTGTCAAGTCTATACGCGCAACCATCTTATTGTCCTGAGGGAATGGCGGCATATCAGAGGGCCTGGCCACTTTGGTAAATTGGCCTGCTTCTGAGAAATACGAATACTCTATGTTGTAATTGGGGAGGTTCAGCGTCTGTACTATGTCTGTGCCAGTAGAGTTGTCGACGACATTAACCGTATTACTCATATTGTAAATTTTCATAAAATCGCCAAGCGTGAACCTGATGGGCCTGATATATTCGATGTGCACTACGCTGCCTGCTTCGTCTGTATGGAGGGGGCGGATACATTCTTGGCCGTCTTTGGGCTGCCTGCCAACATTATCTGGCAGCATCTGCTGCTTGCCGTCAACAACTACCTCAATTCGTGGATGAAGCTGGAACGATTCAGTGTTGTGCGCCTTAAGGCACACCTCTGTGGGAGGGGGAGGCGGAGCAAAGCTAGGTATGATTACGACTCCAACAAGTGTTGTTGCCCCCATAGCAATAATCGGTATCAGCAGCTCTTTCTTTCCCAGCTTTCTCTTTGGCTTTTCCTCCTTTATCCTTCGCTTTGGCAACTGAAGATGACTCTACGAGAACAAGCTAGACAGATCATTAATAATAATATTGCTTTGGGTATACGATATATATGGCATCAAGGTCGCACAATAATAATAATAAATAATTGCAAATAGTTCAGCTATCAGATATACACATCGGCGGCCTTTTCGTCCAGAGCGTCTTTGACACGGTAGTTGAAGAGGTCAATAAGCTCAAGCCAGATGCAATAATCGTAACCGGAGACTTGACAGACGACGGGTTGCTGATTCAATTTGAAAAGGCAAGGAAAGAACTTGAGCGATTTGTCTGCCCAAACTTGATCGTGATCGCCGGTAATCACGATTACCGTCATACTGGATATTTGCTGTTCAAGAAGTTCTTTCCTACACATCAGATCTATGAATTTGACGATGCCCTTATCTTCACAGTGGGCACGGCTAGGCCAGATAGAGACGAGGGGGAGGTAGGCTATCGCCAGAACCTCTGGATGGAAAAGACACTAAGCAAACACCCAGAGACCAAGCCCAAGATAGTGGCGATGCACCATCATTTGATAGGGATACCTGACACGGGCACTGACAAGATCATCATTCTTGATGCAGGTGATACACTTCGCACATTCCTGCAATCAGGAGTTGACCTTGTCCTCTGCGGTCACAAGCACAGGCCCTGGATGTGGAATCTTGGGCGACTGGCAATAGCATATGCTGGCACTACATCTTCAATCAGATTTCGGGGGTTCTTTGAAAATTGCTATAACATAATTGAAGTTGGAAAGGAGAAAAAGCCACGCGTTGATATAAAAATAGTGGGCAAGAAGCGTTTCCCGCTGTCAGAGCTTGTAGAGCGCTATAGGCCGTTCTCTTAGCGGAGAGAGACAGACAACATACCTTCTATATCCTATTTTTAATTAAATTTGACGCTGCTGAATCTCGTAAGAATTAATTAAAGAGAAGGGCATATACATAGTCGGCAGCAGTGAAGATTCAGAGTTAAACTGACACGATATGAAGAGAAGGCATTTGACTGAGCTGCCGCTATATTCTCCCATAGTGATTATCATTCGTGATTATCATCGGCGCTTAGTCTCATACTGATGCTTATTTTATGTAATCATATTTTGTATTATATGGGATTTTGCAATTATGAGGCTGGTTTGCTCATGTTTTATATTATTGTATAGTATTTATTCAACTGCAGGTTAAAATACCAGATCTTGAATTAAACCATTATGGCTCAGATGCCAGCACTGATACCAAAAGAAGTCGAAATCCAGAGACTGAAGAAGATCTACATCATGGTCATCGTGCTGGGTTCAATTGCAGCCTCAGTAGAGGTCGACAACTTCGTCGATGGCTCGCTGCACCAGACGGCAATCAGAGATAGTGCATTCACACCTGCTCACTGGTGGCTATATAGTCACTTCGTAGCACTCCCAATAGGTTGGGGCATGGTCGCAATCTACGACAGAAGAGTACCAATCCTGAGGGGACCAGGTAATTCGATGAACACCGGATTGAAAATTACCATCATTGGCTACTTGGCCACGATGTTCACAATCGGTGTCAACGAGATGTGGCACTTCTGGTTCGTCGAAGAAATCTTCGCAGTTCCAAACCACTGGATGTTTAACATGGGTGTCGTCGTGGCATTCATGGGTGCTCTGGCATATGTAGTCAGAGTATACGCCAGATTGGTCGAACTTGGTGCAGAAACACCAGCTAAGAACCCATACGTGGCCGAAATGTACAAGCTAGCTCTTGAAGGAAAGCTGTACAGCAGGTCTATTCCATAAACTAAGGATTTCGACAATGTCTGGGCAACCAGACGCTCCGCTTTTTCTATTATTTTTTGCTTTCTAAAGATAGAAGATCTTCAAATGCTATCATACAACAACGCAGAGGAATGCGCATCAGATAAGGTATTGAAAGGTAATTGTGATAAGTCGTAAGATAAGTCAACAACCCTCTGCATCCACCATTCCAAGCCATTAGAAAATGAAATTTTCTTTAATGCACTGTTGAAAAAAAGACAACCTGCTTCATCTTAAGTCCAGCTGTATGACCTTTGAACAATTGCCTATAACGCGCCTTTGTCTTATGTAAAAGAATGAAACTGCCAATGATCACTTTTGGTAAGCAATAAATACGTAATTTCTTTGCATAGTGCTGATGGCTGTTATTGATCCTGTATGCGGAATCGAAATGCTTCAGGAACTTGCGATTACCCATGAGCATCATGGTAAGACTTACTACTTTTGCTGCGAAGGGTGCAAGAGGATCTTTACAAAAAAACCCGGTAAGTATTCAAAGTGAAAGTGGCATAACAGGAAAAGCGCCACACTTTCTGCAAAACCTAGCATCAGTTGCAATACATCCTCGACACTCCGAGCAGCGTGATCTGCAACTATCGTTATCATCATCATCAACATCTTTTTCTTCTTCTTTTGGCGGAGGAAAATAGCTTCTGAATATGCCATAGTAGTGCAGATGTTCCTTGCTTCTTATTTTGACGCCTTCCTGCTCCTGAGCTATTCTTTTCTTGTTTGCAAAAGTCAAGTTGTCAATCATTTCTTCAATATATTCTTGGTAACGATCCGTGGCGGCTCCCTGCTCCTGTGCGAGCTTGGGTCGCCATGCTAATGAGCCCAGGGCTGGTTCAAAGCATTTTCTCAGGATGAACTTGCCCCACTTTTTGCCATCATGTTCGCCGACTTTGTAGTTGACATCGATCAATTTTGCAAACGATGCAAATTTCTCATCAAGGAAAGGAGTTTTGACCTCGATGCCGACATGTTCTCCTAGTTTTCTTGAGGAGAAATGCATGATCTGCCACAGCCGCCGCAGCTCTGAACCAAATCTTTGCATGTCAGAATAATAGCGAGAAAAATAGTTATAGCCTGCAAAGAGCTCATCGCTGCCGTCACCGGTCATTACACTAGAATAGCCATCGCTTTTCACCCACTCAATGCCAGCAAGTGCCACAGCAGAATTCCTGATCTCTATTGGATCAAATGTTCTAAACGTTTGTATAACCTGCTCGACCAGCTCTGCCATTCTGTTCTGTCCAAAAACAATCTCAACATGGTGTTTGCTGTATCTTTCTGCAACCTCCCGTGCATAGAGAAGATCAGGAGCACCTTTTTCAAATCCTGCCGCAAGTGAATACTCCGGCCGTAGTATACTTGCCAAAATGCTGCTATCAAGCCCTCCGGAGAGCAGCAGTGCATCAGCGTGGTTTCTCTCCACACTTTCAGTAAGCAGTTTGGTAAGCTGTTCGCAATCTTGCAATACATACAAAACCCCAGTTTTGCTCTTATTACTATTGTTCTTCTTCTTCTTCTTCTTCTTCTTTGCCGCCGTCTTCTGCTTGTGGTGTCGATGGTGCCTCACAGAACTCTGTCAGAACACCATGAAGCGACTTAGGATGTATGAATGTGATCTTACGGCCATACGAGCCCGTGCGCAATCCGCCAAGCATTTTCATGCCTTTCTCAGAAGCCCTTGCAACATCCTTTTCGATGTCATCAGCAGTGATTGCTATATGGTGTATGCCTTCTCCACGTTCTTGTAGGAACCTTGAAATTGGACTGTCAGGAGCCGTCGGCTCCATTAATTCTATTCTAGTATCTTCAAGCACTAGCATCGCGACCCTGACCTTTTCGTTAGGCACTTCCTCCATTTTCAGCTCGTCAACATTGAGTATTTTTTGATAGTCTGCGAGTGCCTGTTGCACATTGTTAACTGCAATAGCTATATGGTCGACTCTCATTTGATAATAAACAGAGCCAGTGAGAGTTTATTTAATCTAATGCCAAATAGTTCTGTACACTCTGTAGTTCATCTTTAACGCTAGAAAGATATCTTGGGTTCATATCTACCAAACACAGCTCGCAGAGTGCTGCTTATTTCTCCAAGCGTACTGTAGTTCTTGACAGCATTGATGATATAGGGCATCAAATTATCATCGTCCTTCTCAGCTGCCTTTTGCAGTTGTGATAGCGCTTGGTCCACCTTTGACTTATCGCGATTGCTCTTGAATTCTTTGACTTTTGCTAATTGTTTTTGCTCCAGCAATGGATCCATCCTGTTGATCTTCGGCTCAATATCATGCTCCTCTTGATACTTATTGACGCCTACGATAATGCGGTTGTTTTCGTCAATCTCTTTTTTCAATTGATATGCGTTATTCCTAATCTCTTCTTGGAAGAACCCCTTCTCCACTGCGACTAGCGCACCGCCCATGCTTTCTATCTTTTTGAGGTACTGGTTAACCTCTTCCTCTATCTTGGCTGTAAGGTATTCAATGTAGTATGAGCCACCCATTGGATCCACAGTTTTGCTAACACCTGTCTCGCTAGCAATTATCTGCTGAGTCCTGAGTGCAATTTTGACTGACTCTTCAGTTGGGAGCGCAAGGGCTTCATCACGCGAGTTGGTATGCAACGATTGGCATCCACCAAGCACCGCAGCAAGTGCTTCAGTTGTGACCCTGACAATGTTATTGTCGACCTGCTGGGCAGTGAGTGATTCGCCGGATGTCTGAACGTGGAAGCGGAGGTGCTGCGATTTAGGACTCGTTGCATGAAACCTATCTTTCATTATTTTTGCATAGATCCGCCGAGCCGCTCTAAACTTGGCAATTTCCTCACAGAATTCCATAGTGCAGCAGAAAAAGAACGAAAGTCGTGGAGCAAAGTCATCAACCTTCAATCCTGCTCTGCTTGTGCAAGTATTGATGTATTCAATTGCGTTTGCAAAGGTAAAGGCGAGCTCTTGCACGGCGTTACTGCCTGCTTCTCTCATGTGGTAGCCAGAAATGCTGATAGGATACCATTGTGGAACTTTTTTAGAGCAGTATTCGATCATATCTCCTATCAGACGCATAGATGGTTTGGGAGGGTAAATGTAGGTATTTCGTGCAATGTATTCCTTCAGAATATCGTTCTGAGTCGTCCCACGCAACTGGTCCGGCGACACTCCTTGCTTCTCGGCAACAGTGATGTAAAGCGACAAAAGCGTAGACGCGGTTGAGTTGATAGTCATTGAAGTGCTGACCTTATCAAGAGGTATGCCGTCAAAACAAGTCATCATGTCCTTTATCGAGGTGATGGCAACGCCTGTCCTTCCGATCTCACCCTCTGCTTGGAGGTCATCGGAGTCCCTGCCAGTCTGAGTAGGCAGGTCAAATGCCAGTGACAGGCCCGTCTGGCCATGGTCTAGCAAAAACTTGAAGCGCTTGTTAGTTTCTTCTGCACTACCAAAGCCGCTGTACTGTCGCATGGTCCAGAGTCGCTCGCGGTACATGTCCGGATACAGGCCACGGGTATACGGGTATCTGCCAGGCTCTTCTTCAAGTAGGCCACCATAATTTTTCAGATCCTCATTTTTAAAAACTCGCTTAACAGGTATGTTTGAATCAGTCTTGAAATTCTCGCTTGCCATCTTTCTTATCACCCAAATAGGGTCCCGGCCAGTCCTTCAGCAGCCGTATAAGGATCAATCTCTTTTCTTACAAGCCTATCGATAAACTCCGAATATTTTCTGTCCTGTGCAAGCATAGAAGAGACCTTTTTCTCCAAGATATTTAGAATCATGTCTGTTAACTCATCCTCCAGCATCTTTCTTTCGCGTTCTTTATAATTAATGCTTTTTTCCTTTAATAATTTATCAATATTCTTGGCTAGTTCCCCCACACCCTCTCCCGTCTTGGCAGATATCTTAAGAACCGCTGGTTTTCTCTTCGTATCGCCTATCAAGTCAACTACCGTTTGATAGAGGCTGGTAGCACCTTCTAGATCTGCCTTATTTACAACGTAAATGTCACCTATTTCGGTGAGCCCAGCCTTTACGGCTTGTACGTTGTCTCCGGTGTGTGGCGTGAATACGACTACTGTAAGATCGACGACTTTAGAAATTTCAACTTCGAGTTGGCCTGCACCAACGCTTTCAACAAGCACAATATTGTAGCCGGCGACATCAAGGATCCTGATCGCATTCCTTAGTGATTTGGATACACCTCCCATTGCTCCCCTTGATGCCATACTTCGCATGAACACCTTTTCGCTGTGAAGGTTGCCTTGCATTCTAACCCTGTCTCCCAATATTGCACCACCCGTTATGGGACTTGTGGGATCCACTGCAAGTACCGCAACCTTGTAGCCAAGCCCCTGGCATTCAGGTATTAACTTACCAAGAAGCGAGCTTTTGCCGGCTCCGCCAGGACCGGTAAAACCCACTGTACTTATATTGCCTGTCTTGCTGAATATCTGTTTTATTATTTCGCGAGACTCGGGTTCGTCATTGTCGACAATTGAGATTGCCCTCGCAAGAGCACGTCGCTCGCCTGCAAGCAAACCCTTTACTATGGGAAGCACACCAGCTTGTAATAGTCTGTATATATAATATTAGTTCTTTAGAGATTAAGTTAGTCAGAGTTAGTTGCTTACATGATAGTTATGCAGGATAAACTTGTGAAAGCACACCTCTCTTGTCCCTACTGCTCTTGATGGTCTTATTCTCCAGCCGAGGTTGAGACGACTAACGCTGGCAGGCTCGGCTACAATCTCATATTGTCCCATTTAGTTTCTTTGCAGTTTGAGTAAAAGCATCTCCCCATAATACCGTTCTTTCAGTTGGTTTTAAGTATCAGTCTCCTCTCTATTCTCTGAGCGACTCAGAGATAATGCTGGCAAGCTTGTGATTGCCTTCTTTTTGATACCTTTCAACTTCATTGATCAGCTGCTCTCTGAGCTGTCTATAGAGGTCGACCTTCTCTCTAACGGCCCTTGTCCTAAGCTCCTCGACTTCGGATGAGGATGATGATGATGATGAAGATGTTGACGAGGACATACAAAATACAATATCTGCTTTTTGTATTTATGAATTCACTCCTTCTAAATGGTAAGAAGGCAGTAGCAGTAGTAGTAGTTGTATTGCAGAAGCGACTACGGCAATATCCTTTTCTGCACCGCTGGTGGATATCAGCTTACGGACATAGTGAGTAAACTGGATGTCTGTGTTGGAACGCTTATTTTACTGCTCGAAGAGGTTGAGTTCAAATATTCACATTAAGCACGGTGCTGGCACCAAAGGCTTCATTTTGAGGGGCTTGAGGATAGTAGCAGTATTTGACCGGTAGCAGGAGGAGAGAGCAACATTCGGCAAAAAGCATGAAGAGACCAAGGTTTCGTTGCTTGTTAGGAGTTATAAAAAACATTAATGTCCTACCCTATGCTCAGATATTGAATAAAATATTTTAAGCAGAAAGGCCAAATCCTAATAATAATAATGTCGGCTCAGCAACAGCAAAAGAGGCCAATACGAGTTCTTGTGTGCAAGCTGGGATTAGATGGACACGACCGAGGAGCCCTAGTTATATGCAGAGCTTTTCGTGACGCTGGAATGGAGGTCATTTATTCCGGGTTATTCTGTACTCCAGAACAGATCGCCAACATGGCTATAGATGAAGACGCCGACGTGGTGGCGATGAGTCTGCTAAACGGTGCTCACTTGACCTTGTTTCCAAAGGTGGCGAGACTTCTTAAAGAGAAGGGTGCAGGAGACATTCTAATAGTAGGAGGAGGCATAATACCAGAAAGCGATAGAAAAGAACTGGAAAAGCAGGGCGTGACGGGCAATTTTGGTCCTGGTACCCCGCTGTCAGTCATCATTAAGCACATCACGGAAAAAATTAAAGAACAATAAGAAATAGGTATATGTCTGTCTACCTCTTTTTTTCCTTTTTCCTTTCTTTTGATCTTTTAGACTGGATAATACACAAAAATTTTTGGTCTTGGTTAAACTTCAGGCGCATCTGGCCACATCATTCTTCGCATTTCCCTGCCCACCTTTTCTATTTGGTGATTCTCTATTTCCTTCATATAGCGCGCAAACGAGTTCTTGCCATCTTTCTTGTACTTGCTGACCCACTCCTCTGCAAAGTCACCTGACTGAATCTCCTTGAGCACTTCTTTCATCTTCTTTTTCGCTTCGGCGTCCATGACGTATGGCCCGCGGGTGAGACCGCCATACCTTGCAGTTTCACTCACTCGGTTGTACATCCCTGCAATGCCATATTTTTGCACCAAATCAACGATTAGCTTCAATTCATGAAGGCATTCAAAATACGCGACTTCTGGCTGATAGCCTGCCTCAATAAGAGTCTCAAAGGCATTCATCATCATTGCATGGGCTCCGCCGCAGAGGTCAACTTGTTCGCCAAACCAATCAGTCTCCACCTCTTCTTTGAACGTAGTTTGTATTACCCCGGGCGCGTGTGCTGCCTATTGCCTTTGCCATCGCAAGGACCCGATCCCATGCTTTGCCCGTATGATCTTGATAAACAGCGACAAGTGATGGGGTTCCAAATCCTTCCTGATAGAGCTCACGAACGCGCTGCCCAGGAGCCTTTGGGGCGACCATTATTACATCGACGTTTTTTGGTGGGACTACCCACTTCCAGTGGACTGCCGCTCCGTGGGAAAAGCTGAGCGCCTTGCCCTCTATAAGGTGCTTGGCAATTTCTCGTGTGTAAGTGTCAGCCTGTTCCATGTCTGGGATTAGGACATGAATGATATCAGCTGCCTTGGCAGCTTCTGCGACTTCCATAACCTTATGGGATTCCGCCTCAGCCTGCTTCCACGTCTTGCCTCCCTTCCTGAGGCCGACTATTACATTGAGTCCAGAATCCATCATGTTAGATGCCTGAGCGCGCCCCTGGATGCCATAACCAATAACTGCGATCGTCTGGTTCTTTATTGGATCTAGCGATACTTGGTCTTCAAGCCATTTCTTGGCGGGCATGAGACTCTGTCGTTGGCATGTATTATATTATTCTACTGATGGAGTTTTGTTTTTCATAGTTAAAAATAAAGATAAAAAAGATGACAATAATGCTGCTGCTGCTGCTGCTACTACTAGTTAACCTAATCCGTTTCTATGTACGCATGGATGCACGGATATTCCTAACCGTAAAGAAAATGATATTTTTGCTCAAGTCTATGTAAGATTATGATACCTAGCCCCATATGGATATTTCAGTCTCCATAGCTACCAATAGGCACTCTCTGACTCGCTTTGGTTTGCTTTTTTGTTAGTGCCTGCTGCTGAACTGACATACTCTTCAACTCCACTTAGTCCTTTGAAAACTCCTTCAGGAGCAAACACAGAAGGTGCCTTTGTTGTAGGCAAGTCGCCGCAGCAACTATCGGCAAATTTTCTGATGTCGTATTCTATGAATTCAATGTCCCTTTCCCTCAAAAGATCGGTCGCCTTAAGAGAGTCAGGTACTCTCGTCGACTATGAGTACCGGCTTGCGTTTTTTCATTTCGCCCCCTCTTTCTTTACTCGCAACAACAAAGGTCAGCACTGAACCATCAAACCTCAAGATAATATCGTAATTTAATCTAAGCTAGGCTTATCTGTTCTTCTTGAAATTGCATTTCTGCGAACCCAATTTCCGCTGTATCATGACGGTCCGAATGTCTTTTGGCAAAAAAATCATCAAACAAAAATTTCTCTCCAAACGTCTCTTGCTGGCTAAACTGCGTCATGCACTTGCGCCACATCAAGACAACATTATGCTTCAACGTCCGGATTTGCTCTGCTGGGAGATTACAATATTTTTCTCTCTATGCCAAGGGCACTCATTACAATTCCAGCTCACTAGCAACTAGAACCAGATATAATCACAATTATGATATGATTTCAACAGCCTTTATTCTCTCTGGTATCATATTCCATCAAAAAGAATCTCGTTCCAGAAAAAAACTCCACATCAAACGGGGCGAATGCTTTTATGCGATATATTATCCTCGGTTGTATAATGTCAAATCCACAAAGTCCGAAAGGGAGTGTACCAAATATCGTGGCATTGGAAGTTTTGAGAAAAAATGGGATTGATATCGACAAGCTCATAAAATTGATCACTGCAGGCGTGGGCGCAGAATTCACGACGTACTATTACTATACGATTCTTAGAATGCATTGTACTGGTCTAGAAGGAGAAGGAATAAAAGAAATAGTCGAGGATGCGAGAATAGAGGACAGGAATCATTTTGAGGCGATGGTTCCGCGCCTCTATGAGCTGGGAGGCTCCCTGCCAAGGGATATCCGGAAATTTGCAGACCAGGCAGGATGCCCTGATGCATATCTGCCAGACAACTGGGAAGACATCAATTCCATACTGAAAGTGCTCCTCGAAGCAGAGCAGTGTGCAATCAGGTCTTGGGGCGAAGTGTGCGACATGACAACTGGAAAAGACCCACGAACATACGACATTGCGCAAAGGATAATGCAGGAAGAGGTCGAGCATGAGGCTTGGTTCATAGAACTCCTTTCAAAGAGGCCTTCGGGGCACTTTAGGAGAAAATTTGTCGGCCAGTCGCCGCACACAGGGGATCAGGGAAGCCTTATACACCTCTGACAACCATTTTCTATTATTACTTTCTATTATCTTTTTTATTTGTTTTTCTTTGGTGTCATACAGACCAGTTTGCAAGAGCGATGAAATACGGGAAAGGTCAATGAGAATGTTCAGGGTGGATCACACAGATGTTCTTGTTGGAAGACTGGACGGTAGGCTCTTTGCATGTAACAATTCATGTCCACATCGAGGAGCATCACTTGTCAAAGGAGAATTGAAAGGCAATAATAATATCGCATGTTGGATGCATGGATATGAGTATAATGTTTTTACCGGCAAGCTGGAAAACATGAAGTCATGGAAGAAGGAGGACACATGGATGGAGCAGAGCTCGGAGTGGCGTAAGATCCGGTGACCTGATCCTGTACTCAATAATGGAGGAGGGGGGAACCATATATGTGTGCTTATAACCATCCGATCATGCTAGCCGCTACTTTATTCTTGATTATTTGATAGGCTAATGCAAACGACATACAATAGAAATTATATACGGTGTCCAAATAGAAAAGCTTTCTAGTCTTTATTATTCGTGCGCTAGTTTCTTTGTTACAAGTTTCCACCAATTGGTACTGTTGTTCTATTATTCATAATGTGGTAAATTGAAAATAATGCGCATGCACCTGCTCCCAAATACATCCCAAGACCTATCAGCAAATTTCCATTGAAGCCAATTATCATAGCAGATATAGCTGCAAGAACTGTCCCAATAACTGATGCAACAATATTGACACCCCATAGCAGAGTGGTATTATTGTTCTTGCTATCGTGGTAATTGTCATACTGGAATACTGTTATTGCCTTATTCTCCTTATTCCTATTTTGGATTGCAATTAATGATGCCATCTTAATAAGAGAAGGGAATTGGAATCCCATCAAAAATCCTGCAGGAAATAATAGTCCAAATGTAAGTGCAATCCTGTACGGCAAATCCATACTGATGGTAGATGCTATTACCTGCTGTAAATAAAGAAAATAGATAATAATAATGGCTGCAAGAATTGGAATTGAAGTCAGTACGGCTCTATGCGGTCTGGTGCTAAACACCTTGCCAGAAATATACGATCCTATTCCACTAGATAAAAGAATGGAGAACAGTATTACAGTTAAAGCCATTATTGGAGTTCCAAGCAACAATAGAAACTTTTGAATAAAAGTCACCTCTAAAATCATAAAACCTACACCGATAAAGATTGCAAACAGGATGTAAAAGGAAGATCTAGAATCAAACTTCGCTCTTGTTTTTCTAGCATGATATATCAGCAATGCAGACAGCAGTCCAGAAATGGCCACAACTGTTACAAGCAAAATTACCATCTGTTTTGGAATCTGTTCCCTTGCAAAGTAAAACGGCGAATCATCGGTTGGGATTGTTGGATTAGATGCCGGAGCTGTCGTGGAGAAGTATTCTTTATAGAGGGTATTATCACTATTGAACAGTTTGTTAAATGGCGCTGCTACATAATTGTCAGCCAGCATGGTTATTTCTGCGTGGTTTCCTTCAGCCTTTTCTTTTACCATATTGACCTCTTCGCGGAGAAATGGAGTTGATTTTACCATCACCAAGACAGGATAATACTTTTGATCATCCGCTGAGCGTCCAAAATAGAGGCCTGGTCGATCTTCAACCACCATTACTTGTTCTGCAACAGATTCTCGGCTCTTTCCCGTCTCTTTAACAAGAGAGTCAACAATCAAAGGCATAAGCCTTGGAAGCTCAAAATTCCACCGAGTCATTACAAGCATACCTCCGTTATCTTTATCCAAATGACGAAGGTATTGTTGAAACGCTTCAACTGTATAGAGGTAATTCTCAGAGAGAGCATACCCGCCAGCAAGTTGTGCTGCCCAAGAATCCACAAGTTTTAGTACTATGACATCATATTTTTCAGCGGTAGAGCTGATAAACCGTCTACCATCGTCAATAAATAAGTCAACATTATTGTTGTTATAGATATTACCATATTGGCCATCAAAATGTTTTACTGCTGATATTACAATTGGGTTCAATTCTACTGCAGTGACATTGTCTGCTCCACCAGAGAGTGCCACCAATATATCCTCGCCGCCCCCGCTGCCAATAACAAGAGTATTATTTGCATTTATCATTTCATAAGGCAAATAGTCCATGTACCTTTGTATCCAAGCGACATCGCTTTGAGAGCCATCCCACCGATATATTGGTGTGGCAGCATCAGCATCAATAATTATTGAAGCCAGTTCATGAGCCGTGGCATTATCTGTGGCAGCAGCGACTCCGGCAATACCACTTTTACTACTACTATCGCTACTACCATTATTATAATTCTGTTTACCGCTAACAGTTGAAGAGGTGCTGTTAAGAATATTCTTGTATTCGTCTTGTTTGCCTATTTTACGAGTAACGTCAACTCGAGAAAATGAGTTCCACTCTTCTGTTAGATGCTGAAATTCTGAAGGATGATTTAGCTGATAATATAGCCCCTTACTCATGCCAGGCTTTATCTCAAAAATACCCAAGCTTGATGCGCTGTTGACAATTAATAATATCAATAGGCCTGAAAAGGTAATTGCAGAGAGTACACTCAGCCTATTCCGTGGCGTCACGACCACTTCTTTTCTTTCGATTTCTGCAGTTGGCGGAGTATGATAGTATGAAGTCTCTACATTTCTCCGATCCCTCCTGCCCCTTCTCAATACAAAAAAATAACTGCAAGTGGAGACTCCAACAACGACAACGGATGTTAATAAAAGAACTGATCCTGCACCGAGTGATTGCATCATGGGATCCAAAATGATTGTAGCTGAACGCAGCTCCAATTAAATCGGCAAAATATAATTTATTTATCTTTTCAGACATTGCCAAAAATACTAATGCCATTCCGGCTCCGGCAAAAAAGAAAGGAATAGAAGAAATTAAATAAAACAGATAGATATACGAAGTATCGCTTGGGATGTAGCCAATTAAGAAGATAAATACAGGCACAGAGATTCCATATGCAATTGCATATTGAACTATTTTAGATGAAAAAGCGAACTGCGGATCGATTGTTGATTTGTTTTTTAGCGTTTTAAATTTGTCTTTCTGTATATGTACCATAAAGGATCCAATTCCAAGGCCAAAAAAGGCTATAGAAATTGCCATAAATGCATAGTCATACCACAAAACAATGGAAAAGATTCTTGTTAATGCAAGTTCAAACAGTATTATACTAAGGGACAAAACAAACAGAAGGACAAGAAGGAAAATAAAAAAAGACCTTAAAGCCATTGCCTACTTGAATATGCAAAGAAACTATGCAACATATGCGTTTCTAAATATTTCCTGAGTTTGAATTTGCTTCATCTTCTTTATTATCTAGCAGTAAGATTTTCTACAATTGCTTTAAGCGTTAAAGGATATAAGTAGATCATGGCTGAAAAAGAATATAAGGAAAAAGTGAAGATTGACGACGACGAAGCCAAAGTAGAACGCGAGTCGAAAGATTCGTTCGGTAATAAGGTCAAAGAAAAACACGAGATCAAACAAGATTAATCTCGCAAGTCTCCAAATATACTGCGATGTCAGTAATGACAAGCTGAGGAGACTCATTTCCTTTCTTTTTAACTTCTTCCTTGACTCCATAGTGAAGGATTTTGGCAACATCATGATCTGAAAATGAACAGACGCAGGAAGAGCCATGGAATATCAAACATCTCATCAAACCGCCTTCCTTCTTCTTTATAATTTACTAAATGCATTGCGAAACGGCTGGAACGGGAATAGGCTGAGCATTTCTCCATCTCTTTCTTCTTGTCTTCTTCTTTCCTCCTCCTGCTGTTGTAGAGGCAATAAAACTTTACTTATCGACTAATTTCTTGTGATACATGCTCTTGCATGGCTGGTTGTTGTTGAGTTTGATCTCTTTCATCTTTTTCTTGTCATAAATCGTCTGCAGAAATTTGTAACAGACCGGGCAGACATCTTGCATATCTCCTTAGGAGATCAACTAATTCTAAAGTCTTGCTAGCGTGATTGATGTGGAGCTCTGCTACAGGCGGGGTTTTCCTTTGCGAGTCTGAAACCTGAGAATCCTGCAATTATCGGGTATCTAGATGTCAAGTCTACGATAGTGCAGAATTCCTACTTTACATTCTAAGCAAGGATGTCACTCTTACCCACTCCGCGCTCAAAACGCTTCAAGACCCACAGCTGGCAAAAACTTATCCAAGATTCAAGATGGCAAGCTGGACAAGAACAGATTCTTTGGGAGTACAGCACTTATGCCAAAAGGAAGACAATGTCAGGTGGTCAAACATGGATACTAACATAGGCTGAAAGTTACTATGTGTGCATGTGCATGTGTATGTGTATGTATGTGTGTATCTATCCATCTATCTAATAGAAAAAGTCAGGGTTAATTCAAGGGCTGTCAGTTTATTGCAGGGCAGAAAAATCTTGAAGATATAAGTGAAAAAATTGGTTGCAAGTAGTCGTTCGAGCCTGGCCCAATAGTAATCTAATACAAATTTGGCATTTAGTGTGAGTGCATTTGATTCTGCTGTCTGCTGTCAGCTCCTTAGTCCGGGTTTATTTTGAAGTCAACGACAAGTTCAGTTCTCAACTCTAATCATCTGATAATATTGCAGAAAGACAATCGTTTTGACCTCTCGGAGCCTGAACGCAAACTTATGATGGGCAGCAAAACAACACATCTTCGGTAACTGCCTCTATGCATGGATACAAAAAAGTAATAATTGGACTGGCAGGCTATTTCTTGGCTGCTGTTTCAGTCTTCTTTTCTTCTTCTTCTTTAGACTGCTCGGTAGTAGTTGTTATTTCACCAGGAGCTTTTATGTCTGCCTCCTTCTTTTCCACAGGGGCAGGAGTTTCAATTGTCGGTGTAGCCTCCGCCGGCAAATCTTCGTACAGCGATACTGTAACAGTCCCATCTTCATCTTTGATCATTTTTACTCGAACCTTTCTTGGAGGGTTGGTCTTGCCCCTTGACCATATCTGACGGTTTAGGTCTTGGTCAAGCTTGATCTCACTGCTTTTCATGTGCTTCTCGGCGAATTCACGGATCATATTTACGACCCTGTCAGTACGCTTATGCTGCGGGGTTATCCACGCCTTGCCAAGATTGATGGTGTAAACGCGGGTAATATTTTCTTCAATTGTCGCCATTTTTCATTATCAACCTACATTTACATCGGACCTGCGCCATAGCCTGCGCTTGGGGTTGGTTCTGATCTTCTTGTTAGTCCTGATGACTACCCATGTAGGTACCGGCCTATTTTGTCTAGTGCGCTTCATCAGTCTTTTCTTGCGGGAGGTATTTTTCCGGGCAGCCATATAATACGGTAGAATTGATTTTTTCCCGTTTTTAAGTGTTGTTGGCGATGTGTGCATCTGCTCATGTGCAAAATATTATCATCATGTATGCAGATTGGGTCAAATGACCATGTTGACAAGCATTTTGATCACTATGCTATTAGACTATTCATAAGAGACAAAACTTCTAGCGCTATCATGAAAGTCTTTTCATGCTAACAATCGCATATTTCATCACATGTAATCTAATACCCTCAATTTTCCATTCTTTAGAAGACAGTAGGAAAACTATAGACAGGTAGGAGGTAATTCTGTGTCTTGTTATCTTACTATGGAAGTGTGACATCTTAATCCTAGCAATACTGCTTGGGGTTATAACCAATGATTGGTAATGATAATGCAGAAGCAAGACATGTTTGATGATGAGGAAGACAGTTCTGGGCGATTGCAACAATACTTAGCAAATCAGCGCACTTTTTTGTCATGGGTGCGAACTTCAATAGCACTCATCGGGCTTGGGTTTGCCATTGAGAGATTCAGCTTGTTTCTGCAACAATTTCGACTAATTGCAGATCCTGACACAATAGGCAATGCGGCGTCTGCAACAACACATGAATACTCCGCTCTAGTTGGAATCAGCATGATAGTTGTTGGCATCGGTTTGATTATTTATGCACTAAAGAATTATTTAGATAGCAACAAGACCATAGCGTCAGGCAGATATATGCCGAAAAATGCCATCGTCTATACTGCTAGTGCAACAATAATGGGGCTGGGCATCATCATGATCATCTTCTTAATTGGACAGATGTTGTAAAACTTTTGAA
Organism: uncultured Nitrososphaeraceae archaeon; assembly: GCA_963786915.1. Classification (GTDB taxonomy): domain Archaea; phylum Thermoproteota; class Nitrososphaeria; order Nitrososphaerales; family Nitrososphaeraceae; genus Nitrososphaera. Next base: position 580,874 of record CAWBAU010000001.1, on the reverse strand, counting down.
TAACCCATTATCGAGGCTACTAAACGCATTAACAAACAAACAGACATGCATACATACATAGAATGAAAGGGACAACAACCATAATCCAAAATCTTGTAAGGAAGACATTATAGCACTAAAGAATTATTTGGTATTTCATTCCGAAACGTCTCAACTGTTAAAATTACGTCAAAGCTGCCAACCCCCACTAGACTGAAAGGGCGCTCAGCCCAGAAAAGTGTGTGTATCTACGGGATGTTAGTTGACTCGACATAATCCATTTGCATTAAGTGCAGGAAAGAAAAAGATAGTTGAACTCTTCTCGCCAGGGCGATCGGGACACTCCCTCTCCCTCTAGTGCTCCATCTATTATTAGCTTATTTTGTGGAGATTTGTCTATGTCAACAACCGTTCAAGCGGAAGCATCAAAACCGCAAAGAAAGATGCAAGAGTGCAATCGCTGCAAGGCTGCAGGATTTCCAAACCAGCCGATAACCTTCGAGAAGGTAGGCGAGGATCTGGCGACAGGCAGAATCAAGTGGAAGCTCGTAGACGAATACGGAAATGAACATGTGCACAAGGGCATGACACAGCTGGCTACTACTACTGCTCGCTAGGCGTAAGCGAATTGTAGATATCGCTACAGTAGCTGATGTCAGCGAGGCAAGAAAACTGCTCGCCCTAGGCTGGGAGGTACAAAACCTCATATCCAGCAACGCTTGCGAATGTTCCGCACTATGTCCTAGTAAAGCGCGAGTGAACATCGTCATCATCTCACCTTTTTTGGTGGAAAATACAACGGCGGCAAAATTTGTCGTCCATCTCACCCCTCTTCTTTTTAGATAAATCTTGTGAATGAATAAATTAAAAACGAAAATGAAGTATTTGTGATATGACACAAGAAGTAGGACCTCGCAGTTTTTTAGGTCCATAACGGCCCCGAGATATACCTGATAAAAAAATTCAGGAGGGTTTTGGGCACCCTTCCATAGGCCAAACAAATATTTCCTTGCCAGGGAGCTTCCATAGCTCGCTTGCATACAGGTCGGTATTGTCTATGTGGTAGCGCTCGCACATATTCACAGCTATGTCGTCAGAGGGTTTGCCTATCAGCGTTAGGAACTCTTTTGCATATCCTACTGCCTCGGAGTCTATTTCCTTTGGCACCTGTGTTGATTGGCTCTTGTCAGTCGGTATGAATACGTCAAAATGGAGCCTTCCCTTGTCTGCATATGTATTGTAGACTACTACCTTTTTTCCTGACCCGTTATAGGGCTCAAGTTTTGCCTGCATACCTTAAGTGGGAGCAATAACGAAATTTATTTTTTGCTCTCTATAACTTCTTTTTTATTTCTTTGTCACTTGTACTTATCACACCTGCATTTAGTGCATATAAAGGCCCGCTTTTTGCTGTCATACTGGTGTAGCCCAAGCCTATGGTCGGATTTCTTGTTTGAGCAAATCGCCCCGTGCCCCATTTTTGCTTCTAGCTTGTTATCCCAGATGCAAATTCGGCTGCTATGATATGCTTGCACTTGAGGAAGCGGAAGTTAAAGTCAGGGCAGGTGCACACCTTGATGTCTGCGTCAACGCTATAGAACTTGCGCCTGTCCTTACTGCTACGGACTTCAAATAATCTCTCTTTTGTATTCGTTTCAAGTATCATTGGCTCTCGCTCATTTAGCTCTATTATCCCATAAGCGCGGTCAATGCGCTTTAGCATCTCCAGCAAATCATGGCGGGAGATCCTCCTTTTGTTCTTCAACCAATTCATCGCACAAAAGTAGTCGCATTCTGAGTATATAATAAAAGGAGCACTAGGGCGACCGGGAGGGAGGGAGGGGGAAAGAGGGGATCACGTAGTCAGTGTCTGATGCAACTTTTCATACTCTTGTGGGCTTATCTCACCCTTTGCTAGCCTGATTTTCAAAATGCTCAAGGGATCTTCGGCTGCTTGCTGTCCATAGCCATTACTTCTAATTTCTTCAATAAAGTCCCAGCGCTTCCTAACATCTGCCTTCTTGCCTGCCCGATATAGGGCCCTTGATAGCTTGTTCTTTTGCTTTGCAAAAGACGCTGGCACATGGAGTGCTACCATAAATCCTTTAGTGGCAAACATACTCTTCCAGTCTGCTGGATATGTGACATTGAGTGGAGTAAAATCAAGCGGAATGACTTCATGGGGTGCCCTTTTCTGAGGATCCTTGCTCTTCCACAGATAGCCTATGTAGCCGGGGCTTGTTGCTTCTCCTTTCTTCTTTGGCTTGATCACTAAATCCATTATCGCTGGGTCGTGTGTCCTGTCCACAATTACAAAGGTCGTACCACCATACCTTTTGACAGATGCCTCTCTTTGTTCTATTGCCCTTGAGTTGGCCTGCCTCTTGTTGAAAAAGCCAGGTATGTGAACCTGCAAGATAGTTCTATCCGGTTTGTAGCCAAACAGCTTTAGATACTCTAGAATCTCCTCTTGGCGATTTGAGGTCACCTGATCGGCTACTCTATGCTCAGCTTCAGTAATCGTTGATCCAGTCTGACCCTTTTTTTTCGTCTATTGTCGGTTAGCGACATTTAGGCTCGCTTGATCTGCATTGTATAAGTAACTTGGTGAGAAATCAACCATAGGATTCAATAGCAGAGCTACAAAGGACATTTGACGGTAAATGATATGGCCACTCATTACCTTTTGGGGAGCTTCAGACTAGTCTATATACATTCTATACATTCTATTATCCATATTGTCAGATTATATGGTGGTGGCAGTAATCCGATATGAATAGTGGCTTGTTATCACCGGTCAGAGACTTTAACGCGGTCCAGGCACGAGTTAGACAGACCCTTGATAAAGGCGTGCAAATAGACCTTTCCACAGAGTCTTGCAAGCGCTTTCTCAGGCGCAGGGTTAACCAAAAGGTGGGCGTCGTGATACTCTATGTGGACATTGACGGCTCGACTAAGATGAGCATGGCGCTGTCACCTGAGAAGTTTGCGATGATATTACACGTGTTTTCACAGGAGATTAGCCTTGTAACCTCAGAGTATGGTGGCTATGTGTTAAAATATGTAGGTGATGCAATAATTGCCCTTTTTCCTGCCGAATACGACAGCAGCCAAGCATCAAGGAACGCAATGGGCTGTGCAAAGGATATGCAGAGAATAATCAAAGAGTGTGTCAACCCAGAGCTTAGCGCCCGTGGGCTTCCACAGATAAGTGTAAAAATGTCAATTGACTATGGAGATGTGCAAGTTGTGCTCTATGGTAAGAGCATAGATCGGTCTCATATCGACATAGTAGGATCGAGCATCAGTATGGCCCGCAAAAATGATACCACTAGCGAAGACTTGGCAAATAGTCATTGGTCAGTCAATGTATGAAAAGATAGATAGCAAGCAAAATTTTGTAGAAATGAATGTTGATCCCACGAGGTGGACCTACCTTGATGAAAAGACTGGAGGGAGCTACAAGCTATATACATTCAGATAAAGTCAACACTGTGAACTTTATTCATTGTTTCTGCGGCTGTCATCATCTTGATCAGAGAGCAGATTATGATTATCGATGGGAAGGATCGTCAGGGTCAGAAGAAGAAGAAGAAGAAGAAGAATAAAAACAAGAAGAATAGTAACACTAGGTCACATGCAGTGAGTCATTCTCTAACAACGTATCAGTGGACAGAAAGATTAGACTTGTTTGCAACATTGATGAGGGACAAGCTGTTGCCAGGCATACAGCGGCTATCCTTGAAGCTGCCAACCTATGAAGATAGGGGTTTTAGTTGCTGACTTTGTGGTTAATTGTTACACGCAGCAAGACGTAGCCCTAAACGAAAAGACATGCCACTTGTTAAATCTGTGACCCAACTCCCGAGGTACCTTGGACATAAGAAGTTGTTCAGGAAGATCTAACACATGAGGATGTCATGCTAGGATATCTAAACAGCTTAAGGCGTCCTCAAGTTCTAGACTTAGATCAGAAATGGACTACAATATTCATTTTTAATATAAAAAGCTTTGTCTTAGGCAAGCTATTAGTAGAGTGGTAGTTTTTACGGAGTTAATGAACACAAAAACAACGTTCCTAATTGTGGGAGCACTGGCTGGAGGAGCACTTACAGCAGCTCCATTTCTGACACAAGGACAGGCCTTTGCAGTCACACAAACAACTGGCACATCCACTGGTGGCAATGGCGGCACTGCGATCAACTTCGCAAGCCCATTTGGGTATGCAACTGCGGATGGTGGCAACGCTGACTCAAGCGCCAACGCCTTCTGCGCCACTGTCTTCGTCTGTTAGACAAGGGGCTTAACGAACCAAACCCCTCCCCCTTTTTTTTGGATGCAAGATTCTTACTAAGTTTGGCAGAGGACCTGTAACAACAATAGCAGATTGGGTACGGTATTGCTGTTTGATTAATTGATCTGAGCGATTCGCCTAAATGACTAGGTCTCACATGGACAGGCCTATGGATAGTTTTAGCGACTAAAATGTTATTTTTTAATATAAAAAGCTTTGTCTTAGGCAAGCTATTAGTAGAGTGGTAGTTTTTACGGAGTTAATGAACACAAAAACAACGTTCCTAATTGTGGCAGCACTGGCTGGAGGAGCACTTACAGCGAGCTCCATTTCTGACACAAGGACAGGCCTTTGCCCTCACACAAACAACTGGCACATCCAATGGTGGCGCAGCCGGCACTGCGTTCAACTTCGCAAGCCCATTTGGTAGTGCAAGTGCGAATGGCGGCAACGCTGACTCAAGCGCCAACGCCTTGTGCGCCATTGTCTTCACCTGTTAGACAAGGGGCTTAACGAACCAAACCCCTCCCCCTTTTTTTTATTTCTTTTTATTCTAATCTTCTTATAAAGATCATTTCTATAAGCGACAGGCAATAACTAGGGCGTTGCTCAGGTTATTTATATCCAGCATATGAGTAAGCCTCTCCAAACATATCCTCTTCGAGGGTGTAAATTGGCTGATTTTACGAGGAGAGACCCTAACTCTTATGCGCTGGCGAATAGAACGACAAAATTGAACGGTTCGTTAATCTTATTCTATGACATTCTGTGTCGTTTTCTGCCAAAAAGCGTTATTTCCGGACAATATAAAGTTTGGGGTCAAAGATCATATTTATCTAATTATACACTAATAATTAAAAATAGTGAACAATAATTTTTTCTTAAAAAGAACCATCATCCCTGTTACAATAGCGTCACTAATATTGCCTTTTGGATGGTTTTATTATTATTTTCCTGATATCGGTTCTCTGCTAGATGCACTTTCAGATCTCGTTGACAACCCTGTAGAAGCCAATATAGATCGCCCAAGCGCAGCTATGGGAAGAGATGGTGAAGATGGTGAAGATGGTGAAGATGGCGAAGATGGCAAAGTGGGCATATCCATAGGAGATGGCCAGGGCGCAGCTATAGCAAGTGGTGGCAATGGCGGCAATGCGGTATGTGGTATGGCGGCAATGGTGGCAATGGTGGCAATGGTGGCAATGGCGGTACAGCCATCACCTCTGGTTCGCCAGGTTCTACTGCGACTGCAAATGGTGGCAATGGTGGCAATGGTGGCAATGGCGGAGTAGCCATAAACATGCCAAGACAGTAAAAAGCTCATCATGATAGATCACCTGCAGGGATTGATTTCCCGAATCTTTAGATAGTAAAAAACTGGCACGAACATACATAACTGCATTTGAAGAGCTGACACAACATCTAATAGCCCGAGCCCAAATTGGCATATCAGAAATAGAGTGTTTGCTCGAACCTAAATGTAAGAATGCAGAGAGCATTTGGTCAGCTGCTGTATTGGCGGATGGCTGTAAAGGCATAATTAAGGTGTTGGCTCTGCTTATAGGCCTTAGTCTGAGTTTCTTCTCACTATGAGGCCCCTCTTGTGCGATTAGTTCTGCTTGCTCCTTAAAGGTGTATTTGTAACCTTTAGCATATTGCTAGCCCTGATTATATCTGCGTTAGTCACATTTTTCGATTATTGAGAACTTTTGAAACAAATTCCATTTTATCCCAGCTAAATTGCTTTGAGAATTCAAATGCATTTATTCTATGTATTTGGAAAGATGGTTGGTTGGAATCTCTAAACAACTAATTTGCGTTTTGGGTCGTCGTTGCGGGTGAGATCTTCCTCTAATGATAATCCCAGTTTGGTTAGGCTTTTTCGTCGCAATAAGACGTAGTGTAGCCAGGTATTAGCCTTGATATCCTGATTGATTATGCCAACCGGCCTTGTCGTCACCAATACGGGTTAGGTGTTATTCATGCATGACAAACATCAGCACACAGCTCACTGGTATATCATTAGATTTTTAATAATTACATAGCAAATTTCTGTCTTCCTGCATCTTAATGAAAGGTCTGTAAAAAGCAAGATCATGCTCAAGGATGCTAGCCTAGCAGCCAATCGTACAGTGTATAGAACATATACCTTCCTTTTTCTATTTCTTTTCTCTCAAGAGGTGTTAAATTTATGAAAAATCTGTTTAGCAATAGAAGGAGATGGAGTTGCTGCATAATACTACTAATTCCTTCTTACCTTTCTCTGGTTTTGGCTTGTATCTGACTAATAATTAATGATTATTATTTTTGCAAGACCTCTGCTAATTGTTGTGCCCTATTTGTCTCCGCTAGTTTGCGAGTTAGTCCAATAGCTGGCAGAGAACAACAGGAACTGGAGGAGGAGCAATACAACATTCCTCCACACATCTTGTGGAAGTGAAAGAGTATATGCTGACTAGAGAGAAAGCTCAGGCTAAAGTCGAGTCCACAAGGCCGTGGAGTTTATCTTATTGAGTCCAGAATAGCGAGTCCACAAGGACGATAGTATAATCTATTTCATAACCAAGCCTCTGAAACCTGTCCGACATCATGAGATTCACCTTCTCGTATGCAAGAAATAATGTACCTCGATGAGACCATCTTCTTCAAGTTCGCGGAGAAGATTGGAGTCACCACGAATCCGTTTTATTGCATTGTTTAGGTAAAACCTTTCCTCCTGCCTAAGCTTGTATCGAAGCACCGAAATCTTCTCGCTCAACAGCGTCTTTAGCTATTTCAAATGCATTTCCTGCTGCATTAGGTTCCGATAGTACTTAGGAGCACTATCGCCAGACATTGGTTGGGCATAAACGATTGGAACGTATATGTTACAGTAGTAGCTAAAACCATAAGGAGGGGTTTACTGTTAATTGAGCTATCATTTTTCTATCGATCAAAGGCAGTTATTTAAGTGCTAAAGAAGAAGGGTCTTGACCTAAAAATTTTATCGAGTATTTATTTTAATAAGAAGCAATACATATATAAGTCATATATAAAGGTCTTGCAAGCAAATACCTTATAGAGAACACTTTCCTTGCTTACTGCGATGATATCGTCAAAAAAGAGAATTAAAGTCCTGACGGCATTCATATCCATGGGAATTTTAGTGGCATTAGGAAGCATAGGAATTGTTAAAACAGCAAGCGTGGCGGAGCTCCCGTTTACGCAAGAACAGGCTAGGGCTTTTAGTGAGAGCACGAATGGAGTTATGGGCGTTGGAGTCAACGAAGAGGGGCGGGGTGAAGTTATGGGCGTAGGTATTGGTACAGATGGCCAAGACGCAACTGGGAAAGGAGGTGCTATTGGAGTAGGTTATGGAGGAAACGCAGAAGGTGGTAGAGATGGTGGAACGGGAAGTGGGAAAGGAGGTGATATTGGAGTAGGTTATGGAGGAAACGCAGAAGGTGGTGGACATGGTGGAACAGGAATTGCCAGGTCTTGATGCATAGGCTAGGCGGATGTATGTAAGAGATACACAACAGACGAGAACTGAGGACAACAAGTACCTTGAGCTAGAAATGCGACTCTTGAAAATAATAGAAGATTCAGATTCGGATGAAAGGGGGATTATGTCAGTCCATGAATTGGTAAGCTCGATGGAAGCGCTAGATCCATTTACGTTAAAGATGCAGATACTTACACTTGAAGGAAAAGGGCTTCTTAAGAAGACTGAGCTAGGCTACAGTTTAACAAAGAAAGGTAAGGAACGGATACACAATAAAGATAAAATATTCCTTTTACACACACATATTGTTACTGACATAGTAGGTGAAAGCAAACTATGCCAGCTCAACAACAACAACAACAAATTCCAATTGTCCTTCTGAAGAAAGGTACAACTGAAACAAAAGGCAACCAAGCACAGAGAAACAACATCACTGCAGCAAAAACGATCGCCGAGATTGTTCGGACATCGCTGGGACCCCGGGGTATGGATAAGATGTTGGTAGACAGTATGGGGATGTGACCATCACAAATGATGACGCAACCATCCTAAAGGGAATTGACGTGCAGCATCCTACGGCCAAGATGATGATTGAGATAAACAAGGTCACTGACAGCGAAGTTGCCGATGGAACAACTTCAACCGTTTGCCGGCGCGCCCCTTGAAAAGGCTGAAGAGCTGATCACAAAGAATGTCCATCCAATTGTCGTAGTCGAGGGATTCAGAAAGGCATCTCAGAAGGCGATAGAAACCCACAGAGATATTGCTACCAAAGTAGACCCTTCTGAAAGGACATCTCTGGGCAAAATAGCGAGGACAGCAATGGCTTCAAAAATGGTGGGAAGCTAATTCAAAAGAGCTGTCTGATATGGTTGTTGATGCAGTTCTCGCTGTTGCTGAGAAATCCGGTGACCAGTACAAAATAGACGTTGACAGCATCAAAGTGGAAAAGAAGGCCGGAGGATCTATATGCGACACAAAATTTGTTCATGGGATTGTCTTGGACAAGGAAGTGGTGCATGGCGGCATGCCAAAGAGGATCGAAAACGCCAGGATAGCTGTTATAAACAGTCCTCTAGAGATATAGAAGACTGAGTTTGACGCCAAGCATGTTCCGGTGCGATCGATAACTGCTGTAATAGGTTACCGGATTGATTCAAAAAAGAGAGGGAGTACTTTGGGAACGCCCAGAGATTATTGGAGGAGAGACGGAGGGCAATTCTCATCAATAAGCACATTATGCAATCTAAAAACTGTTCATAGAATGTAACTGATATGAACACTTCTTTTTTTATCAGTAATATCATTCTTCAGAAAGAGTATTTACGATCAATTTATAGCAAAAAACTGAAATGAAACCTTATAATCTACTTATATTCACTATCTACCTAGTGAATAAGCCGGGCGTATATTCACAAATTCCCATACGGAATATTATAGCAGGCAGCAGGCCCTTACGTAACCCGCATGTATGCTTGGAAGATCTTTTGATATCTATTAAGCAGAAAGGACTCATAAATCCCCCACTCGTGAGGCTAGAAAAAGATCACTACGAGATAATAGCCGGACATAGAAGGCTTGAGGCTTGTAAACTACTTGGCTGGCAAAATATTACTTGTCATATAGTAGATATAGATGACAAAGATGCATATGAAATCTCCCTAATAGAAAATATACAGCAAAAAACTATGTCCCCAATTGAAGAAGCTCGCGCATTCAAAGGATATGTGGATACCTTTGGGTGGGGTAGCGAATCAGAGCTGGCTTGTAGAATAGGAAAGAGTCAAGAATACATAAGCAAAAGGATAAGGCTTCTCTCCTTACCAGAAAATTTACAGAAAGATGTACAAGAAGGTACCATGAGTGTAAGCACTGCTGAAGAATTGCTTCCATTGAATGATAATGTGATTGTGCAACAAGTGGGAAATTATGTAGCACAGAATGCATTGAATAAGCAAGAAACAAGACAGATGGTAAGGGTAATGAGAAGGAATGTGGATATTCAGGGTATAGTGTTCAAAGATAGGCTAGCAACAACTATCAAGGTTAAAGATTTGGATGAAGCTAAGGCTAGAGATAATAGACTGTCAGAGGTTTACGAGGCACTAAGATTTACGTTAAAGAGATCTATCCTCGGGGTAAGGATTTCGCTTAAGAATATTGATGATGTAGTTGAAGATCTTGAGGACACACAATATGACAATTTGGAATGTGGATGGATTATAAAAGAGATAATAATGGAGAATAGATTTAGATTACACGAACAATTAGATTTGTTACTAAAGCAAAGTACTAAATTAGCAAGGCTATTTGACAAAGAGCGCTCGCAACTTTCAGCAAATTAGTAGTTCAAAGTAAAATTAACGAATTTCAAATGGTATTGAATTAAAGTTGCAAGGGAAGGAAGCCTGTTTCTGATTGTGTCACTGAAGATTGTAAAAACTTCATCGAGTCTGGTATTATTTTGAAACATTGTGGGAAGGAGAAAAGCTTATGATCAAGAAATATTTGTTCGGTTCCAGTATGTAATGCAATTCTGTACTGCGGCACCTCCGACAGCAGCAGAGAGAGACTTACTGGGAGTATACTTTGGATATAGATGCAACCTCTGACATGACTTACACAACGAAGGTGACGACAAACTCCCCAATCATGTAAGACAAAGTCACTGATACATAACCGCTTAGTGAATCTTCTTGTCCTGCAAACGAGGGGCAGGCATGTGAGCACATATTTATCTTGAAAGAAACTTCTTCTATATAGCATGAGTGTAGTCAGTGAGATAATGCCCCAGAAGGAGGTTGTCACCATCGATATCAATAACAATCCTTCTGCTCTGGATGTAGCAAAATTAATGGCAAAACATAGAATTGGATCAGTGACTAGTAATTGAAGGCGATAATAAGAAGCCAGTTGGTATAGTCACTGAAAGGGATATCATAAAGAAGGTCTCTGCCCAGAACAAGATTGCAGATCAAGTTGCAGTCAGGCGTATCATGTCATCTCCACTTGTCACAGTCAAGTCCATTGATTCGATCGACACTGCGGCTGAGACAATGGCAAAGAACAAGGTCAAGCGGCTAGTCGTACTAGAGCAAGATGGCTCGATGGTTGGCATATTGTCAATAAGCGATATTGCAAGAAAGCTGGCAAAAATACTGACTGAGGATTATAGTAGATATCGATCGCTTCGAAACCTACTGGATATAGGTTGATGATACCATTTTGCGTCAGGCTATGAGTCAGAGGTTTTTGTCTATATTTTCTCACAAGGTATTTTCGATTCCTGTCGACATCTTAGTCGCTCTGGTTGGCGCGGTATTGCAATTTTATGCTGAAGAATATATTAACCGATTTTTATTCACATTCTTTAGCTTGGTTCAGGTCTGAGATTACGGAGTGTTAGGGAGGTTATACTTACGATTCGGTTATCGCAAGTTGGTTTGGGCAACTTCGCCAGGGATCCTATACGTGTAATAACGTTTCAAAAGATAAATTCAAATTCCTTTTGATCTGAATAAAGGTCATACAAAGATAAATTAGGCATGGCATGAATTGATTCTTGAACTTTCAATTCATTTCATCGCAATATTGGTGACAAAATGTTCAAATTAAACGAGCAGCTTCGCATCCAGCCAAGCATACTGGCAGTATCGCTAGTCTCCCTTGTAGTAATGATGGGCTCTACCATGGTCACACCTTCATTGACGCTCTACGCCAAGCAAGACCTAGGAGCAAATGAGTTTCTCGTTGGCGCAGTTATAGCAGGTTTTGCTATAGGCCGCTTGATCTTTGATGTCCCGGCTGGGTTCATTGCCGACAGGCTTGGCCTAAGCAGGACAATGATCCTCGGGCTTGGAATCCTCATTGCAGCATCGACCCTTGCAGGTTTTGCCTCAAGCTATTGGATGTTACTCTTTGCAAGGATGCTGGAAGGGATCGCATCGTCGATCTATGTCAGCGCCGCTATTGCATTTGTGCTACTGTCTTCAGATGCGGCAAAGCGTGGGACAAACATTGGAAGCTACCAGTCGATATTGATGCTTGGTCCCATCGTTGGTCCAGTAGTTGGAGCTCCAATTGCAGAGTTTTTGGGTTATAACGCGCCATATTTTGTATTTGCTGCAGTAGTATTTGTAGCAGCTATAATCATATCGATTTTTAGCCGCTGGCGGAAGTTCCATATTGAAAAGACTGTACAGCATGAACACGAGAACAGAAAGGCGAGTATGGCAGCCTACCTCAACACTGCAGCCATTGCCACGTTCGGCTTTGCGTTCCTCCGTTCAGGGATCTATACTACAGGGATGCCGCTGTTTGGATATGGGAGCTTGAATCTATCAGTGTTTGATATAGGCATAATCCTTACAATGGCTTCTCTTGCAAATCTCATTAGCTCTTTCTTCTCAGGCAGACTTACACAAATCTATGGTATGCAAAAGCCCCTTTTTGCTGCTATTCTAATTTCAGGAGTGCTAGTTGCAATCATTCCATTATCCACATCAATGGTTCACCTTCTTGTTATCATTACTTTGATTGGGATAACTTCAGGCTTTTTTGGCCAGTCCATTGCATGGGCTGCAGAGCAGATAGAGGAGAAGGTAAAGAGAATCGGCAAAACCAACTACAATGTAGCACTAGCCGTACAATCCCATGTTACACGCGGAATTGGATTTAATAGAATGATAGGGGACTTGGGGTTGATACTAGGACCGCTGTTCGTAGGCTATTTTATCACGGTCTTCAGCAAAGACCCTATGGTATGGTTCATCTCATTTGGCTCTACTAGTGTAGTACTGGTACTGGCTTCATTTCTAATCCTCGGTACAAGGGTTAAATCCACAATACCAACCGCCGATAGCAGATTCTAGTGCTGTAGCCGGTGCGTGTCATATTCTTCCTTGGTAGGAAATCCCCTGCCACAAACATCGCATAGATACGGATCATTGGCAAGGTGTCCAGGACCCGATGGTTTACCAGACGACGCCATGATGAGAGTGATATGATAAATATCAAATAAAAAGATTGTAAACGCGATCGGTTAGTAGCTGGTAAATAATATCAGAGCTGGACTGTCGGAGCTATGTTTTCTTCTTTTGCTGCATAGGCAATACAAAAAAGGAGTTAGTAATTGAGCCATAAAGACTGGCGGCCCTCCTGCTCTGGGGAGTTGGGGGAGCAAAGCAGGAGTTATGAGTCCCCGCCAGATCTTGAATTCTAGTTGCACGATACATGCTTATATTTACAGAGGTGACTTCCTCTAGAATTAAGATACAAAGAAGGACTATAGAATAAACAAATATATTATTATTTGTTAATATCGTGTTAAATAACTGGCTGGCTATCGATTAAGGAGTCTATTCAATGCGAAGGAAGAAAGATGTAAGAAGTTTGGCTTATTATGAGCGGGTGATGTCTTATGACTTCAGAATTTGCTCGCTGCTCTCGTGTTAAGCATAAGCAAGAAAAATGCTCAAAAAGCTGACGTACCTCCCTATTGTCTTCAAGCTGATCTATAACGGCGAAGAGAAAACTACCATACGCGCCGTCATGTTGTTTCATCAGGGAATTTAGATCGCTTTAGCATCTATTATTACAACAGCCATAGATCTCTTTCGGCCGTAACTGTCATTACTTTCATAGGTGCCATTGAGAGTAAAAAAGTGAAGCCTAAATTTGATACTTCCTATAGTCCTAGCGCCTCATATTGAATAGCTTATGAAACCTCCGTTATGACTAGAAAAGAGATTTTTGGATACTGACAAAGCTTGAAAAGGCATGATTTTTTACTCTTTTTGCAAAAGTAATGAAAATTCGAGAAATGTACAATACAATCATCCAATGATATCCTCCAATTAAGAACCAGCCATTACCTGGATTAAGTGACTGTGACTCGGATTTACCCGCAATCAAATTTTTTTGATTAAAGAGAATAGTCTTCTTCGTATACGGCCGTCTCATCAAGAATAGGTCTGCTACATATATATTTATATATTATTTTTCTGAACATGGTAACCATGGTAGGAAGATCGAGTGGTAACAAACAAGTTGACAAAAATGCAGCAAAGGAGAAAAGTTCAGATTCTAGTAAGCACAAGAAAAAAGCGCAAAAAAAACATAGCCTAGGTGGAGGAGGAGCAAGAGGAAAAAGCAAACGACAACCATCATCACAATAAAAACAAAAATAAAAATAACAAAAGTACATACGTCGTTAGGCATTTCAGCGTGCAGCGTTGTCTAATATGTCTGTATCTATCAATTGAATGACAAAGTGATGTGTACTTTGAGTATGCATCAATAATATGTGTTTTAAAGATTCGAAGATTAAAAAGTGTCCTGAGGTAGATGATTATTTACAAACCAGCCATAAACTAGATCATATACATCTTCTGAAGACTCATCAAGCCCCTGGCCTGCTCGTTTGTATATAATAAGTCGTTTCGACTCATGTGCCTGTTGGTATACATGCTCAGCAATAAACTGGCAAGACTTTGTCATTAGCGCCATGGACTACAAGTAATGAAGTTCCTTGTTTTAATTTGGATACTGCTTCTACAGCGCTTTAGCTCTGAGTAGCCAACGTTACTATAGTTGAGACAATATCTGAAGCCTCCACTGCTGTCCGGATAACAACAGCGCCACCAAAAGAATGGCCTACAAGTCCTATTGCTTTTGTTTTGTGTTCCTCCTGTAGAAAAGCTACTCCTGCCAGTGTGTCAAAAACGGATTCTAATAAGTCAGTAGGATGCCGATAGCGAACACGTAGCCCGTCAATTCCGTTCTTCACAAAAGAACCGCATAGCCTAGGATACAATCCAATTACCGGTGTTCCCCAATCGCCACCCACTCCTGCGACATAAACTATTGCGACTGATGCTGGTTTGTATGTGTGAGAAGAATAGTAGCGAAAAACTACTCACTTCTTTCTGTGTCAAGCTTTACGAGTTCATAGTGTTATTTGTCTTCTAACACCACGACTTAACTGAAACCATAGTTATTATCATATTAAATGACGTCACCTCATACGTACTAGCAACCAATAACTACACATTAATTGGTGCTAGTACTTCCAATTATCCACCCCCGTGTACTATTAATTATTGAACGCTTATCGTCGTTTAAGCCTTAGCGTTCAGATTTCCATTGTTAATTCAAACCTTGGCACATCAAGTGAGGGATTGGTTATTCTTTTTATATAACCCAGTTAATTCTTCGCTTACCTTCCAAAGTCTAGCCTGCTGTATCCTCGTGATCAGCAAGCTCTGAAAGGCCAACGGGTTTTCTATTTACAAAATATTCTCCGCTTATCTCACCTAACTTAGGGGATGAGGCTAAATATACTGCAGTATCTGCACCCTTCTTCGGGCTAACCAGAAATGGGCTTATAATTGCCCAAATTAGTCTATAATACCAAGGACTGTTTCGTACAAGATTTGTCCTAACTCCTCCCGGATGAAAGCAGTTTGATGTAACACCACTTGCCCTTGATCTTCTTGCTAATTCCTTTGTAAACAATATATTCGCTAATTTTGATTGCCTATACGCCTCTACACCATTGTAGCGCCCTCTTTCGAATTGCAAGTCATTGAAATTAATGTGTGCTCCTCTATGAGCCACTGAGCTTGTAGTTATGATTCTAGAAGGGCTACTTGCCTTGATTCTTTCAAAAAGAAGATCGGTTAAGAGAAATGGGGCTAAGTGGTTTACAGCCAAGGTGTATTCAATACCATCAACGGTAGTAAGGCGCCTAGAAAGAAATACACCCGCATTATTGAGAAGAATTTCTAGACTTTCATAAGTATCCAAGAATTCATCGGCAAGTTGGTGTATTGATGCCTGAGAAGACAAGTCGGCTAAAAGATAAGAGATTTGATTCCTATTGGTATCAATGGAAGCAGTTCTCCAAATCTCTTCTAGTGTTGCCTGACATTTTGCTTTGTTGCGGCCAACCAGGACGACATTTGCCTTCATCTTAGCAAGACCTATTGCGATTTCCTTTCCGATGCCGGATGTGCTTCCAGTTATAAGACAAGTTTTACCTTCTAACATCTTGGACATCTCAGGCTAACGAATTGTAGTGTAACTTCAATAATGAACTTTTGCTCCACTTCTGTTTCACATCTAGAATATCTACCATTTTAAACTATTAGCATAGGTTGTTTGTGATTAGAACATATTCTTGCAATCCGCTAAAGGTCCTGTTATTGTCAACCACAAATAAGCTGAACGTGGATGATGAATGAATGAAATTTTTTAAATCTATTGTACTCTTCTCTGGCTAGGCAAAACCCTTACTCTAACTCTTTTTCCCGCTTCCTATGCTGTCATTACTTTATAGAAGACGTATGTCCTGTAATTGTTGCCTTGTTGACCAATGACTCAAATAATCATGGATCGTAGTATATTTGCTATAGTTCTCGATGAATATTGGAAATATGTCTGCCAGCGCCCGGATTAAACATTATAGGAACAGATGGTTTATGAGGCACAGACGGACTATTTCTTGCTAGTAATCAAACACAAGATGGTGAAAGAAATTCATTCTTCGCAACCGGCAGTAGGTGTATTATGTATGCTTGAGCAATCCGTTCGATAAAATCTCTCGAGGAGACCCTTTTTGTATAAGATATTTAGCGGATCCTCCACAAAGTTTAATTAAACGGGCTTTCCAATTGAAATCGGACGATATCTAGCTTTGCTTAGCACTCTTCGGGAGGGAAGGTAATGTGGAACGCTCTAGATCTTTAGACGATCCCAACGGTGCTCGAAAAAAAATTTTGATTGTAGATGATGAGCCTGATGTCACCTTCACAATTAAGGTGATCCTGACATCGAATGGATACCAAGTCGATGCTTTTGAAGATGCGGAAGAGGCGCTTGCTCAGTTTAGAAAGGAAGTATATTTCTTGGCATTTCTAGATATCAAAATGCCAAAGATGAATGGCTTCGATCTTTACAAGAAGTTGCTGGAAATAGATAAGGACATCAAAGTATGCTTTTTGACAGCGCTTGGCGAGTTCGATGAGTATTATAAGCAATACAAAAAAGAAGATTTAGCACCTGTCTGGGGAATAAGACATATTGTTAGAAAACCAATAGACAACTCCAAATTGCTAGAGGAGGTATCAATTATGGCTACCACAGCAGGATAACTAGATGGACAATATGATAGAATTAACCTTGATGCATATATTTTGATGCTCCTTGCAGATAGATAATAAGGAAAAAAGAAAAAGAGCAGATGGTTTTTCGACAAAAGGAACTGGCCAGACACGAATGCAGTCCTTCCTTCGCTCTGTTCATTTCAGATATATTGTAATACCATCGATAGTTCTCTCGGCAGTCACATTTGCTTCCACTCTCTCTCCTAACAGCTGGGTTGTATCAGATGCAGACCATTTTTACTTTGAAATATTTGCAGTCATACTTTCAACGATAGTTGCATTCTATTGCATAACAAGAGCTTACACGCTTAATGATAAATTCAGCCTTTTTGTAGGGGTGGGATTTTCTACCATTGCAGTCATAGATTTACTACACGCGGTATTTTCGTACTTTGCCGCAGGCAACAACGTATTTCTATCATACTTTATACCACAAACGTGGTTTGCAGGACGCACTTTCCTTGGAGCTATGCTCGTTATTGCTGTTGCAAAATATGCCCCAAAAGTCGGGCAGCAGGAGGATGAGCAACAAACAAAAGAAGGAGAAAAAGAGCCTCAAAGCATCAATACTCCCAACAACAAACTCGACGTGCAGAAATACGACGGGCGCTATGATGAGCAGGGGGATAATAGGAATAGCAATAAAGACAGTGACAATGATGAGGATTATGATAGCATCAATAAGCCTCACGTCAGACATGGGGAGGAGAGATTAGACCGCAGTCTTTTACTTTCGTTATTCGTGCTTGCATTTTTGGCTATAGGTGTAGTGGCAGTTTCGTTCTCTACAGTCTTTCCAGGTATTACAGTTCCCTATTCACTAGCGAGGCCCTATGAAAATCCTTCACTAATACTTTTCTCAATTGCTTTATTTCTCTTTTACAAAAAGAAGCTTTATAACATCAATGATGCCTTTTACAAAGGGATACTGGGCGCTCTTATAATAGATGTATTTGGCCAGATAATAATGTCATACTCGAGCACCAACTTCCACACAGCTCACAATGTCGCACATATACTTAAAAATTCAGGTTACTTCATAATCATCCTGTCCCTTGCGGTATCAAGCATACAATATAACAAGATCGTAAAACAAAGAGAAGCAACTATTCGAATACAGTATAATAAATTAAAGGCAATGGACAAGATGAAAGATGAATTCATCAACGTCGCTGCTCATGAATTGCGCACTCCCATTCAACCAATAATTGGTTTAAGTGAAATCCTAAGATCAAAAATGAGAAATAATGATAATAGTGGTAACAATAGTGCTAGTATTGCAGAAAACCAAGAATATGTTGATGTTATTCTACGGAATGGACAAAGACTTGGAAAGTTGGTTGAAGATGTACTCGATGTGACAAAAATAGAAAGCCAATCGCTAGAATTGCATAAAGAGCATTTTGATCTAAATGATCTCATTATTAACATAATCGACGACATAGTTGCGGCTGAGGCAGAATCGATGGTTTATGGTATGACAGACAGACGCAAGCAGAAAAATAATGTGAAAATAACCTACCAACCTAGGCATTTGGCCGTTTATGCAGATAGAAACAGACTTGCCCAGGTAATTTCCAACCTGCTAAATAATGCTCTAAAGTTTACTTCGGAGGGCTTTGTTATGATAACTGCCGATAAGAAGACAGACAACAATAGTCATGATATGGCCATTATCAACGTGTGCGACAGTGGCTCAGGCGTCGACCCTGAAATGATGCCTAGGCTCTTTACCAAGTTTTCATCTAAATCTTTTTCAGGCACAGGTCTGGGCCTATATATTTGTAAAAATATTATTGAAGCACATGGTGGCAGGATATCGGCTGAGAACAACAAGGACGGAAAGGGAGCAACTTTTTCGTTCATACTGCCCATGGCTAACTGATATCAAGATAGGTATAATTCTGTCTGCGAGACAGAGAACGATTCTAAAAATATGGTGCTATCTTGTGTTATACTATCCTGATGTTCTACGGAATCATCGAGTATGCTCTTGATCTACGAATAGCCTAGTCGGCCCATTACTGCAGAAATCGTGATTCCTTGTTCATAGCCCATGGCAAGTGTCAGTTTCTGACAGGCTCGACATGATTGGTTTACTATGTAGTTTTCTTCTTGTTGTATTGGTTTTCATCCGTGGAAAAATATTATCACCCCCAGGAAAGTAGAGCAAAATCCATATTCCTTCTTAGTAGTAGCAAAACCTCTGAACCCATCATATGCGACGCTAGCATTTCGATGCTTGGTGTTTTAGTTTCTATGCAGACATGGATCCGAGAATGATGCTCAAGAGCAACTTAAGGAAAAATATATATATTTATAACTCTCTTTGAATGGGGACAACTGTCTATAATCACCAAACATAGGGTTTGTAAAACTTAGGCGAGGTGTAACCGAAAATAATGACAACTACAACAACTATAATAGCAGATCATAGTCCAATAACAAATGTTGACAAGATCTCAAAGCAAGTCCAATTTGTTCTCTGTAGCTACTGCTTTTGGTGCGCGTCATCTTTACACGGATGGTTAGGTAAAGCCTGTCCATCATGTAAAGGCGAGCACTATAGGTTCAATACCCTTAGCAGAAACTCAGATGCGGGTTGACAATTATATGCAGCAAAGAGTGTCAAGTAAGCATAGACTTTCAGATCGATTTCCGCGTGGTTGACTGATACATCATCTATTCTTTTTGTTTGTTTATTCATCCAGGGTTCAACCTAAATTTCATAAAGAATTCTTGCAGAACTGAATTATGACCTCGTACACATACCTCCTAGACCAAGTTAAAGGCAAACCCAAAAGAAGAATACAAAAATAATAATTCAGATTCCCAAAAATAATCCTTGTGTCAGATAAAGCAGGCAGACACATAACCTTAGAGAATTTTTACGTTTGTGTAAACGGTAATGGTTTTTATAATGCTTAGAATCACTGAAAGATATAAGAGATGCTTATTCCAGTAAGATGTTTTACCTGCGGCGGACTTGTTGCAGACAAGCATTCAGAATATACAAATCGTGTCAAGGCTGGTGAGGATCCGGCAAGGGTCATGGATTCGCTGGGACTGAAGCGCTACTGTTGCAGAAGGATGTTCATTTCAAATGTCGACACTATTTACCAGATTATTCCTTATTATGAAGCGCTCAGAAGGCGTATGTCCGAGATTCAATCTGACATAGAATGATCTTAAACAAATAATAATAAATTATGTCAATATTGAAAAATTCCTATGCCTTCTATCTCCTCAATTCGTGGTAGAATAGTTTTCAACAGCAGAGGAAGCAAGACTATTGAAATTGACGTTGTAACTGATGGCAAATTTACTGGAAGGGCGTGTGCCCCCTCCGGTGCATCGGTAGGTAAATTTGAGGCCCAGAGCTTTCCAGAAAACAGGCCTGAAGAAGCTCTTTCCATGTTGAATGCCAATATCAACAGGTTTGTAGGCTTGCAGGCAGAGAACCTCCAGTCAGTATATGATGCGTTAAAGTCGATAGACAGGACTGACAACTATAGTAAGGTCGGTGGGTCTGTAGCGTATGCACTGAGTATTGCAGCTGTCGACTCGGCAGCCAAGGCACTAGACATTCCGCTTTTCAAATTACTAAAACCAGGTAAACCGTACCGAATTCCCCTTTCCGCTTGGCAACATCTTGGGTGGCGGCGCACATGCCGGGCCCGGTACCCCTGACATCCAGGAAATCCTTGCCTGCCCAGTAGGTGCAAAGAACATCATTGATGCGCTTGACATGAACTTCAAGCTTCACCATGAGACTCGCAAAGTGATAGAATCTACAGATAAGCGCTTTACCTACGGTAAGGGCGACGAAGGAGCTTGGGCTCCAAATGTGAACAATGAGCAGGCAATTGAAATAGTAGAAAAGGCGGTAAGGAACTGCGGTTACATACTTGGTAAGGACATGGCAATAGGCATCGACTTTGCTAGTTCGTCATTTTGGAGCGAGGAGGAGCAGTTGTACGACTATGCCCGTCAAGGCGTTAAAAGAGATACCGGCGAGCAGATTGAGTTTGCAAACAGGCTCATACAGGACTATAAGCTGATCTATGCAGAGGATCCGGTGTATGAGGACGATTTTGAAAGTATGGCAGTTTTGAATAAAAGGAACCCTAGGACGCTAGTTACAGGGGACGACATGCTTGTAACAAACGCCGCCAAGATAAGAGAAGCAGTCAAGTATGGGGCATGCAACGGCGCTATATTGAAGGTCAATCAGGCAGGCAGTCTGTACGAGGCACTAGACTTTGCTAAAGAATGTAAAAAGAACAACATTAAGATAATAACATCACACAGATCCGGTGAGTCGACCGACTCGCACATTTCTCACATCGCCATCGCCACAGGCTCCAAGATGTTGAAATCAGGTGTGCTGGGAGGCGAGCGGATTGCCAAGTTGAACGAGCTTGTGCGCTTGTTAGAGTATGATTTAGTTGAGGGCATGAATAATACATAGTATCTGGCCTTTCAGTAGCCCGTATTTTTCTGGCAGAGTATGACCTAATTAGACAAGCCATTTGAGACTTTCGCTACCCTTTTTTCCTATTTCCACTTTGTTAGTATTTTTTCCCTGCGGAAAACCGCCTCGCTGATGTAGAATAGAATCACATCGATCGCCACAAGACTTGCAGAGATAATGAGTAAATTGCTAGTCTCAAGAGATAGGATGCTCGCTTCAGCTAATACGTAGATACCTGCAAATGGAAGAACGACTATCCCACTGAGCTGCTCGCGCAGCACGGACATCATTGACTCGAGAAGATATGAGGATATCGAATTCGATAGAGAGTATAGAGCCAAGCGGCGCAACAAGGAGCATGATAACCCCCATGTTCCAATTTGGGAAACAGATACAAGATTATGTTATGGAAAGCAGTCAAGAATATTCTGGAAATCGCAGGCTATAATATCTAGACGATAGAAAATGAATTGGTTCTCAACGATAAAAAGAAGAATATGGCCACAAATCAAAGCCACAAACACAGGTCATCAGATATGTCACAGGCCGAGTATTTTTATAGAATAATCAATCTATGGCCTTATCTTGTTTTGAAACTTGTCTCTTGTTCTGGGCATTATGAAAACGTCCTCATCACCATTACCGCATAAAGCAAGAATTTTCATCTGCTAGCTACTTATTGACACTTCGTATCTATATGATGCAGGTTTCTATAATAGTAGTCTAAGATATATTTTCGGCGTTTGCGTCTGTTAAAAAAAGTGAAGCCAAATCTCATAGGTTTGTTTATTGGTTCATTTCCTATTGCTTTAATTAGATCACGTGGAATCATTTATTGGAATGAACCACCAAATTTCTATCATCATGAGCGGAATATTATTGGCTACATTACTTCTTCCCACCATAACCGCAGACTTTCTGACTTTAGCGTCACCAAATGCTTTCGGTCAAAAAGTCGTGTTTGGCAGTATTGATAAAGGCAGCGCTGGTTCTGTATCGGATACTACAAATAATGATAATATGACAGACTACAATAATATTGTCACCGTCAGCACCACAACAGGTACTAACGATAGTAGCGCTACGCCTTCTAGCAATATGAATCAAACCATTCCAATGATATCAGTTGTTGATGCAATCAATTCAACTTATATTGCTCCCAAAGAGGTCGACGAGGACGAGTCAGAGAGGAGGATAAGTAGAGCAATAAGAGATAGAATTAATGACATCTTACACACCATAGTTATGGGCAATGCAACAATAATCTTTACCGCAACGATAACAAATAGCTTTGTGAATGAATCCACTACTATCAATAATCACACAAGATTGCTTGAGGTTATTCCAGACCAAGTAGAGATTGCTTTGGCAGGGATTAGGGTATCACAACCAGAAAACCCTCAGATAGAGCTTCACACAGATCTTGACTCGGTATGCAGTGCTAATAACACTACACTTGCAGAGTGTGACATGAATATTAGAATCATGTCATTACCGTCCACTATTACTACGGAAGAACCTCATGAAATGAACGTGACAACAACTACAATGACAAATGCTACTGCTGATGACATCAATGCAACAGCAGCGCCTGAGGAAGAAGGAGAAGAGGAACAACAGCAACAAACAACATCACCAGCACTAGTGCTATAATAATAACAAAAAGATATGGTTTGGGCAATTAGAGGTTTATTGGGTCCTAACTCTTTTCCTTCTTCTCTTACTTCTTCTATTAGTTGTATGTTATACGACTGTTGAAATAACATCTCATAACCTCTAGCCCTACAATGTACGACCATACTCAGTTTTAGCTCA
Source organism: uncultured Nitrososphaeraceae archaeon (assembly GCA_963786915.1). Lineage (GTDB taxonomy): Archaea > Thermoproteota > Nitrososphaeria > Nitrososphaerales > Nitrososphaeraceae > Nitrososphaera. The sequence goes on along the minus strand of CAWBAU010000001.1, from coordinate 557,664 downwards.
ATTTGAATTTCTTGTTTGGTGTTGTTTCTGAGCAAAGCGGAAAGGGACTATCTGGTGCTAGTAACCAATTTAACCATGATATGTTTGTGTCAAGTCTAGGCTGCAGAAAAAGCTAGATTTATTCAAGCAGAGTGAACCGCCACTATTAATCGAAAAGGGCTATCTTACTGTAAACGATATTATTGCAGAATATCGCAATCCGATTGCAGAAAACGGCAATACTACAAAAAAGCCTTAGTAGCAGCTCAGCCCTAGTAAACCGTTAACTTGTGAGGAAAGTCAATCTCAGCAGTATAAATGCGATGGTTACAGAAACCAGAGATAACGTTGAACAGGTGAATCTGCTGCCGGGATTACAGGAATACAAAGCAAAAAAGGCAAACAGGAAAAGAGATCGAAACAGGCTTATTAGGAACTTATTTTATCTTTATACCGCTCCGATGGTCCAGTAATGCACAGTTTATCACCATAAACTTGGTGAATAAATATAGTATTATTCAGTTATTCGATATGCACGTTAATTAAACTTTATATTGTACTCTGTAGTTCGGCAGCTCGGATTATTCCGCAGAATCATTGTTGAAGCAACTGATTTTCTAATAGGGGAATGGTTACCTCCGTGGAATGATTTAGTGGAAGGGATGCAAACACTATAAAATTACTCAATCAATTAGACCATCTAAAAAGCGTCCTATCATAGAAGGAGAAATTGGTTAGGCTCATATTTTTACTCCATCCAAAGTTTCCTTTATCCAATCTACCAGCCTATGGTATGAATCAATCCCCTTAGGCGTTAGCTTTATTCTCTCGGTTCCTTCTTCATCAAGGCTTGCTGCGACAGAATCGCGTTTCAATAACCATTCGAGGTACTCCATGAAACGAGGGTAGTTGACACCCAAGAGCATCTGAATATTTGTCTTTTTCATTGACGAACCGTTGCTAAACATGATGTCAAGAAAGCGGGCTACCACATAGAGGTCAGGCTTTTCCATTCTTAAATCACAGCGTGTCTATGAAGTCCTTCTTTCGTTGCTCAAAGATTCTCTTCTGCTCTTCGTACTTTGACATTTCATGTTCATAGGTCTTCTTAGTCCTGTGTCTGACATATAGCCAAACTAATACTCCTACTATGATTGCCACTACAAAATTACTAGCGACAACATTTGTGACTATGAAAGCAACTGCGCCAAAGAGTAAAGAATCATGCTTTCTCTTCCTTACTAATTCAGGAAGCACTGTTACGATCTTTTCTGCCAAGGAAAGAGCCTCCTTCGTGATCCCTTCGCCACCGCCTACATTCGCATTCTTCTGCTGCTCGTTCGTCTTCTTTTTCATTTCGGTTATCAGAGAGGACAAGTCCTTCATTCGCGCATCGTGCTTTCTTTTTAGCAAGAAGTACGCTGCAATACCACTGATCAGTCCCGAGATTGCTACGGCGCCTGCCAACAAAAATTGGAAGGCTAGACTCTGTTGTTCAAAAAAGGCGTTTATATCCTCACCTTGGCTTAGAAAGAAGCCTAGGATAGCTGCGCCAACTGCCACTAAGATCAGACTTCCAGTTAAGAACGAACCGGCCAGCCTGACTCGAAATTCTCGCCTTCTGAGGCGCTCTAACCATTTGTCTGAACTTTCAACTATTGAGTTAAGGCTAGACCGTATCTCTTGCCGTTGGTTAGAATCTTTTTCCGTGTTATTCATATCTCAAGACCACCCCATTTTTTGTCATGCAAGAAAAATTATCGTGACTGCTACTTAAGAGAAACGTGTTGACAATACGTGTCGGCGATACGTGAGTTTTTTGTCGGAGTTTTATATGTGAACCATTATTGAATGATAACCGCTCAATTCCAAATGGCTATCAAAGACTTAAACATGAGTCAATTCTATCTAGACTTGCCACCTCCTAGATAATCGATTTTCTAATAGTCTGGCTGGCTACCTCTGTCGTATGATTTAATAGAAGGTATGGCAGAACTGTCCTCTGCATAACCTATATGAATATATCAGACGACGTTAACAACAACAATGCTGACACAAACATTAATGAAAAAAACGATTCAATAGAAGAAGAATCCCCAGAGGGTCAGGAATCCATTGAGACCGACAATCTAGAAAAAATGATACTTTCCACAGGCATCCGCGTAGGCACACCTGTCAAGACAAAATTTATGGCACCATTCATAGTTAAGGCCAATCCAGAAGGCCTTTACATTCTAGATATCAGTAAGACTCTGGCAAGAGTTGATGTTGCTGCCAAGTTCATAGGCAGAGCGAATATCGCCAGGGTTGCAGTCACTTCTGCCCGGGAATACGGCAAGACTCCGGTCGAAAAGTTCTGTGAACTTACAGGTTCAAACCCCATTCTGGGCCGCTTCATGCCTGGCACGTTTACCAACCCGTCGCTTCCAAACTATATGGAACCAGAAATTGTTGTTGTAACAGATCCTCAGGCGGACCAACAGGCTGTACTTGAAGCCACTAGGGCAGGATACCGGTTATTGCCATTGCCAACAGCGACAACATTACTTCAAAAGTCGACTTGGTGATACCTGCAAACAACCGCGGGCGCAAGGCTCTTGCAACAGTATATTGGCTTTTAGCCAGAGAGGTCCTCAAGAAGCAGGGAGCCATAAAGTCCGACAGCGAAATGTTGGAGAAAGCCTCGATCGATGACTTTGAAACAAAGTTAGTTGAGGAACTAACCTGACTTTAGCCAAAAATATATCATCCCTGGTGAATGACCGATAATGCCATTGATTGGAATCAGCCGCTCTACATTGCCGGCGCTGGCTCAATGGTAGTGAGCCAGCAAACTTATCTATTGTAAAAGTTTCTGCTTAGGAGAAACACCATTTAGGATTAGACTGGTCAAGACCATGCTGAGGTTCAAAGTTAACACACTGCTGTTGTCTGAACAACCTCATGCATCCATTTATACATCTCACACAAGCGTATACACACACGAAATGATATTCAACTGGGCCATATTGTAGGGACATCAGCTCTCAACGCAAACATATTTTTTGGCATTAGTACGAGACAATTTCCATTTCGTTAGAATCGAGGTAGAGACAAATTAGCGGATCCCATATCACTGCTTAAGTCTAAATGATTCCATGAATAAAGCCAGAGGATCAACAATGGTCATAATGACAACTCTAGTGGCTGCTTGGCTTGCATTCTTAATAGCAGCTACTGCCTCTAGCATAGGAATGGAAAGCCAGGTGGCTGCACAGCAACAGAATGACGAAATTTATAGGATACAAGAGATTGCGATATCGACAGCAGCTCCTGTGGCGCATACTGGAAACCTTCCTCATGCAGTAGTATTTGCACTCCCTATAAGGGATGATGGGAAGATCTATACTGGGCAGGTCACATTTACAGCAAGCAAGCCTATTGAAGTAGAGGTGATACACATCTACAGGTCAGACCAGACACCTGATGAAGTACATGGAATGCCGCCCACTGCAGTAATAAACGGCACGACTATAACCTATTCCCATCTTACAGGCATAGTAGACAACAACATAATCACAGGAGATGTTCCGACTGCATCTGGCACATTTCAATTCACCGGAAGTGGGCTTGTGTTTCATAAACGAAGCTCAGAACCATTCACCGTAACGTACACTATTGATGCAAAAGCAGTGCCGCTCGCTCAGTAGTCTCTCAAATCATTGCTCAGGTAATATGTAGACAAAAAACCACACACCTAAACCGGGATTCGCAGTTGACTGTACCAGATTAGTTTTTATTTTATTTCTTCACTAGTGCTCAAAAACTTGTCACGTCTGGGTATCAGAGAAATCATGACTTCGCAAGTCATATTTTACTTGCATACCGCCAGATGACAGCAAATTAGTTATTGATCTTCTTGTTATTTTAATATCTATTTCTGGTGGCTCGTCGTGCTGACGACTTATTTTCCTCGTACGCTCTTTACTATCAAGAAACTCGAGTCATCCTGCACTAGATACCTAGCATAACCATCTACTGCCAGGATTGGATCTCTTCTTTCCCCAATAGCCATGTTTTTACCTATATTCTTTCTATTTCGACTTATTTCTTTTGCCGCTCTTCCAATTTAATGCGCTAACATCATGAAAGACAGAAAGAAAGAGCATCTAATTACCATCCTGCCTTTTCTGTAAACCATCTACTTCAATTGCTAATGAGTTAAAAACCGTTGAAATTGAATATTAACAACGTGAGCGAGGCCTGTTGTAGTACAATTTCTCTAGAAACTATCAATTATATTACTTGTTTCGGCTTTAATCTAGTCGAGGAATATCTTGACAAGAAGGGCGCCTGCTGTCGCAGGCATGTTTTATCCAGACAACGCTAGGGAGCTAAGGGACCTTATTGGCCAAACTTTCCGCAACCAGCGCTTTGGCCCAGGCAGAACCCCAACCTCTACTACCTCTACCCATGATCAGCACAAGATCTATGGCATTGTATCACCTCATGCTGGTTATATCTACTCTGGAATGGTTGCTGCAAATGGCTTTTACAAAATATCGTCAACAGACTTTCAGGATGTCATAATGGTAGGTCCAAATCACTATGGCATAGGCTCTTGGGTGGCTGCCATGAAAGATGGTACATGGGAGACGCCGCTTGGCGAAGTGCAGGTCAATTCCCAGATGGCTGAGGAAATAAGAGGAAGATCATCCACTCTTGACTTTGACGATTATGCCCATAGTCGAGACCATTGCTTGGAGGTTCAGCTGCCCTTCTTGCAATACATCAAGGAGGATTTCAAAATTGTGCCAGTTGTACCTCGTCTCTCAGAAGAGCGATACAGCTCTTGACCTTGGGAATGCAATATCAGAAACAATAATAGAAAAGGGTAGCCTTAATTCTACCCTGCTATTAGCATCGTCAGACTTTACACACTATGAACCAAATAGCGAAGCACACAGGAAAGATGGAGAGCTAATAAAGACAATACTTGCCCTTGACGTTAACAGGTTTTACACTGTCCTCGAGAGGCTAAATGTCTCAGCATGTGGCTACGGGGCAATTGCGACAATGATGGTAGCAGCAAAGAACCTTGGTGCTACAAGGGGAGAACTGCTAAAGTATGCGACAAGCGGAGACATTACAGGAGACGTAAGCGCAGTAGTAGGCTACTCTTCGATAGTGTTCATATGAGCCATGGCAAGACGTCCTAGGCTCGGCCGATAACTGCGGCCTCGCACGAGAACTCGAGTGGAAACAATTCAAAGTTACCTTTTGCAGGTCCGTGTACCTAAATCTGTCTTTGCAAGACATTATTTTACTCCCGGCTTGGATTAGAGGGGATAAAATAATTAGAGCCTTGGCTAAGCTTAAACAGCAAATAGAATAATAATAATGATAATGATAATGACAATCCAAGCACTGTGGAAAAGTGTTCGTAGTAGCACTAGAGTAGTTAAGCTTCTATAAAAAAAAGCAACTGGTTGGTTGCATGTGTGTCAGCAGCATGTATGTCTCCGCGTGTTATTGTCTTCTACTAGAGAAAAAATTATAATTAAAAACAAATTATTAAGCTAGATGCTGAAGCTTTCTTCTGGACATACTACTATGCTTCTTCTAGTAATAACATCAAAATCGCTGAAGGTTAAAAGTAATGACGAATCAGGGCAGACACTCATACAGCAGGGCTTCTTGGCACGATGTCATATTATTGCGGCTGAGGTCCGCATGGTACCTCAAATCCCCATCGTCTATTAGCACGCCGCATTTCTGGCATCTCTTGGTTATGAGCATCTTGCTACCTCTAGAATGTGGTTGACTATCCCAATTCTGCTTCTATTTGGCATGTTTTTATTCATCTCTTCCCAGGATTATAATGCTAAATGCATTATGCTTTAATGTTATGAAGAGTTTATTCAAATAATAAAGGGGATAAAACAACCTTGTTGTCTATATCGGAACGAAAATTACCAAGTTGTCCTAAATGAGGAAAAGGCAAAAACGCATCCGACAGGTGTAGCATCTATTAGCAGAGACGAAGAAAGAACAGAGTGACGAGCGATTTGGGAGGTAGGAAGTGCGACAGCTGCGGCTATCCGGAATGGCGCCAAGATGGAGTCGGCGTTGTTAATGAACGACTGACTACCAAACAAACAAATAAAATTCTATAACCAGAAGCGACCAAGATGCTATGGTCGAGTAGATTAAACCGCCTCTCTTTTGTTACTGTTAGGAGTTGGAGCAGTACAGAAAGCAATCTTTTACCTCCTTTTCATATGTATCCTTTTTTGTTATTGTCCTTTGTATGTTTGTCAGCAAGAAGGAGCCTCTCTCTCATTTTAAAGACGAAAAGCTTACATACTCCAAATCGGGAACATATAGACTTACAGGAGAGCAATAGAATATGGTTCTAGAGTCGTTGGAGAAGATAAAAGTACCTAGATGAACATATAGAGATTCTAAAGCAAGATTTGCTTTTTTTGATGGCGGAACACAAAAGTAAACCTGAAACTATGATGATTCATAAAATCATAACAATCAAGCAAGAATTAGATAAAGCAGTACAAGAAAAAATGAGGTTAAGTCAGATTTATTATAGCAATATCAGTAATAGCATAGCTCTCACTGCTGCTAGTGCTTAGTATTTTGGAAAAATAGATGTTGTATTCACGATGCAAATAATACTTAGATAATAGTCAGCCGACGCAACCCATCAGGGTCGTGGTAATTATTGAGTGTATCGATGTGTAGAAGACTTTCCACCACTGCATCCACCAGCACCAGCAAGACAGTTAGAGTTATCAGAATTCTAACCTTTCTAGGTTTAACCAGAAAAGAAAAAGTTACTAAAATCCGTTATTATATTTTCTCTCTATCAGGCTCGTCCGCTCTGTATCCATTTTTGTTGTTCCTCCTTTACCATCTCGCCTATCAGATTGTATGTATCAAGAAACCTGAGACCTTTTTCGGTAGTCTTAAATGTTCGAGTATCTTCGTCGTAGCAAAGTAAGTCCTGTTGAGTTAGAGCCGCCAGATTCTCTTTCAATTGGCTATAGTTAAGAAATGCCTTGTATGCTAGCTTGCTCCTTGTAACATTGCAGCCATTTGCAGCCTCTAGAATCTGGCTTATTATTTCAATTCTGTCTCTATATCTCATACGCTTCTTCTTTACCTAAACAGGGAATTATAGGTATTAAATACCCTTTTAATGGAACTTTATGAGATATTATAAAAGGACACAAAAGCAGGAATGAGATCTATATTTTTCTCATAACTTATTCTAGTAGTTGGGGGGATAAGTAAGGAAGAAGATAATAACATGACTGCTAGGTGAATTGTACATAGGGAGTTTCCCAAAGCCCAGCCTCCACTATGTGACAATGGTGTCTCTCTTATGTTAGCATATATGTTAGATAACCTAACCAACTATAGTCCTATCCTTCCCGATAAGCCATATTATTTTATGAAGAATAATAAGGACCCACTCAGGTAATCCTATCTTATCTCCAAAGCCTAAAGCCACAGCAAAGCAAAGACGCTAAAGTTGGAATCCATATTGAGATGAGAAAAGCGATTAAGTAATATCTAACAAAGCGGATAAAAACAACCTTGTCCTACCTTAAGAAGTTGTTCCTAAGCAAAGCAGAACGGGATTTTTTACTTAATACAGGAAAGGAGATTTCAAAGACCCAGCAACGCTATATCAAGTACAAACTAAGAAGGAAGCTTAAGCAGTTCTATGGCGTCAACTGCCACTTTTGATTGAAAAAGGCTAAGTTATAACAAGAGTGGCTGCAAATACAAACGCTGTGGCCGCAGGCGGCCACGTTACACATGGACAAACGAATAAAACTAGCGCGGAACACGCTCAAAATGATACTACTCATGGCACATATGAGCCATGGCAAGGCGTCTGCACCGGCTAAGATAATCCTTTTTGGCGAGCACTTCGTCGTATATGGGAGCCCAGCTGTACTTGCGGCTATAAACAAGCGTGTATCTGTTGACACCTACACCACAATAGATGAGGAAGGCAAGGTAGTTATTAGATCCGACATCGGAGTAGCTGGCAGATACAGCAATGATGGAGAATTTAATCCACTTGAAGGGGGAATGAAATCAAAAGAAGTTTTGGATCCCCTATTCAGTGCTATCAAAGAGGTTCTATTGATAAGAAATGAGAAGAGGGTAGGAATAGAAGTTTGCATTTCTTCAAAAGTACCTCCAGGCATAGGTCTTGGATCCTCTGCTGCATCATGTGTTGCAACAGTGGCTGCTGTAGCTTCGCTTTTCCAAAAAAATCCCAGCAGACAGAAAGTATGCGAGCTTGCGATCCAGTCAGAGAAGCTGATTCACAAGAGAACTTCCGGTGCAGATTGCTATGTTAGCACCTTTGGCGGGCTGATGCAGTACTACAGCAAATCAAAAAACTTTAAGAACATAGAGACAAAAGGATTGCTCTCCCTTGTTGTTGCAAGCACAGGAGTCAAGCACTCTACTTCAGAGCTTGTGGCAGGTGTCAAGAGGTTCAAGGATACAAATAAGCTACTGTTTGAAAGCCTTGCAAAACAAGCTAGTGACATTTGCTTACAAGCCTGCACTGCCATAGAATCGGGAAAGCTTGACAAAATAGGCGAACTTATGAACGAAAACCAAATTCTACTTCAGCAGATCGGCATATCGCACCATAAGATACATCATATAATAGATATATGCAGCAAGGCCGGTGCCATTGGAGCTAAGATAACTGGAGCAGGTGGAGGAGGAGCGGTTATTGCTCTTGCAAAGAGCAAGCAGGAGAGCACTAAGATAGCATCGCGTGTGAAAGCAGCAGGCTATCAATCGTTTGAAGTTGAAATAGACTACACTGGGCTTTCCATCTAGACTCCCATTTTCCGCAACGCTTGTTTTGTCATTGATTCGCCTCCTTCTATGAGTTCTTATCCTACAGGCGTAAAGTCTGTATACTCATATGGATAATGGAACCGCTCTTCTCTTATAATGTAGATTACTTTCTTTAGCTCTGTATGTCCCATCCTCTTCCACTCTCTTCCGGGTACTACTGTGAATGTTGTCCAACTTTTGCCTGTCTACCTTATTTGGATTGACACCATTTTCAACTATCCTGTATAATTCCTCAGCGAATTCTAGACGTCGCGTTGTGAGAGGCCTTGTCGCTGAACATAATACCCCATGGCCCTGTGCAACACTTCAGGCAGATTCTGCCCAACCTTTCAATGTTTTTTTGGATATTTTCAACTATAACGACTCTTGATTTGCAGACGATTCTTGGGATTTCCTCCAAGCTGCAACTTGTCATAGTTGATGTATTTTTTAACTATAGAGGCAAGAGGCAAGCGATGGCAGATGTATATATGTCCACTCAGAGAGTTGAAAATATTTTGAATATTTTATTGCATACTAGGGCCTCCATTATAGCAAAAACATCATACTGTTGCCATATAATGCCGAGTTGTAGAAGGATAATGCTTGCCTGAATGACAGGCTTGCCTGTTGTGGTAGCAACGGCTGTAGCATCTTCCTAAGTCATTGACGGTAGGCGTGAGAGGTATTGACGAGATCAGCGGAGGCACAAGATCGACCGAGTTTTTTCTGCCAGCTCAAGGCCACAATCATTCGAGCGCAAATTCAGGCCGCTTATCATTACTGCCAGCAATAGTTGCAGCATTTACTCCCCCTATAGATGTCCCAGCGTGGATGTCTATCGTGACTCTGCTTTCTGCAAAGGCCTTAAACACTCCGCAACCAAAGGCCTCAAGCGATCCGCCGCCCTGTAATATCAAAGCATTCTTGCTCGCCATCATTGCAAGCTATATCCAAAATATCCAATTTCACTAATTATGCGTTTTTGAGAGGGGCAGTGAGATGCACAGGCTTAACCAGATCGGCAACATCAACCCAGCAGCGCGCTATCTTGTCCATGGAGTGTATCAGGTTTAGTACTGCAACTGTCGACTCTAGATTCTTTGAATCTACTCTGCTCTTGATGGAATTTATAATTTCGATAAATTCATCATATATCTTGACCACAGCATTTGATTCTGACCTATTCTTATTTACAAATCCCGCAACAGACTTTTCATGCATCTTTTCTACAAGTCACTCCAGCCTCGACTATCTCGTCTATTGCCTTGATCTGTGAAAGATCTATTGCATTTGTGAGATCAACGATATAGTCTCCGGCGCTCTCCAGAAGATTGGCCGCAATCCTGTAGTCAAGGATGTCGATGTTGCTCAGGTCGAGCTTTCCTGCTAATTTTTGATCCATCATAGCACTTCGGATCAGCCTGACAAGCAAGAAATATTGTCGGTCGACTTCGTCGTCCCTACCGCTTATCACTTTGCGGATACCACTATTCTCCTTTAGCTTTATGGCTTCAAGCATGTCGCGGTACATGCCTGCCAGCTATTGCGCTCATCCGGCGGAGTATCTTTTCAGCATCAAGTGTGTCTGCATCAAGTAAAAATTGGGCAGATATATGGAACCCGTCTTCATCAACTATTTCTAAGCCGACCAGCTTTCGCATAGCCTTCTTGATCCTATCGGAATCTTCAAAAGAAATCTGCGAGCTTGCCTTGATCCGTATCATATCATACCCAAGCAGGTACCCGCCGTACACTTGATTGACGAGCATGTCCATGGATACCGACGAATATGGAATCGTCAATTCCTTTATCTTGTCTGCCACGTCGTCTTCGGAAGGAAAGATCGATATAGAGTTGTCACGGTTGATGTGCACTGGCACAATGCTTCCTTTCTTCAGATTGTTGCTCTTGATCCAAGGGCTTGGCAGTGAGACCAAGATGCTGCCTGCCTATCTGCTGTAAGCGCCTCGCATATTGTACCATATCATGTATTTAATACCATTTAAACTAATTAAACATTATTTTTATATTTTCGAAGTTTTATAATACTCCTATGGCAACTGAGCTCATTGAGGAGCCTCTGAGTGTGGCTAGAGCATTCAGTCCAGGTCACATAACAGGCTTTTTCGAAGTGCCTGACGACACTTGTTGTTTCAACCCCTTGCATAGAGGTTCTAAAGGGGCAGGATTCTCAATCGATAGAGGTATCGCAACAACAGCGTATCTATATGAGAGCACAAAACCTGAATACCAGATTTGGATTAACGGCATTAAAAGTCGCAATGCAGAAGTTTCGAAGTGGGTTATTGAGAAATATCTTGAGCTTGCAGATAGACCTTACTTTATACGTATCCAGCACGATATTGAAATCCCAATTGGCTTTGGGCTTGGCTCAAGTGGTGCAGCTGCTCTCAGCCTCTCATATGTGCTCAATCAAGCTCTTGACACAGGTCTCACTAGAAGCCAAGCAGCGCAGGTTGCGCACCACGCAGAGATTGCCTGCAATACGGGCCTCGGGACGGTAATTGCCGAGTTTACAGGAGGCTTTGAGATGAGAACAAGGGCGGGGGCGCCGGGTATAGGTTCTGTTAGCAAGATCAATCTAGATGAGAATTACAAGGCTGTAGTCCTGTGCCTTGCGCCCATTCTGACCAAGTCGTTTCTCACAAACCGCATAAACGAAATAAACGGCCTCGGAGGCATCATGCTAACAAAGTTATCAGCGTCAAAGAGCGTTGATGACTTTCTTAAAATGTCATGTAGATTTGCAGAGATGTTAGGTCTCACGAAGGGGAGATGTGAGGGACCCATTGCGTCTCTCAAGGCAAGAGGAATTGAATCAAGCGTGGCACTCTTTGGTCAGACTGTTTTCACCGTCGTTTCACAGGCAATGGCGGATGAGGCTGCGGCTGCCCTCAGAGAATTTGGCGGCACGCTTATTGTCTGTAGTATAGACAGGGCAGGAGCAAGAGTGCTCTAAAATTGCATGTGAACCACATTGCCATACCATCAGATCATCCTCGAGCCAAATCACTTTACACCCGCGAGATGCTGGTCAATGGCTTTAGGCGAGGCCTGGTAGTAACCGAAGGTCTAATTGCCCATGGAAGAGGGGAGGCATACGATTACCTCCTTGGCGAGTGCACCACAAAGACGGCTCGACGCGCGATCAAGGCAGCGGCAGCGCTTCTGTTGCTCTCAAACCGACCCGTCATATCTGTAAATGGCAATACTGCTGCGTTGTGCCCAGATACAGTGGTGGAACTTGCAAAAGTGACAGGCGCGAATATTGAGGTCAATATCTTTTATAGAACTAAGGAGCGCGAGATGGCAATCCAGGCGGAGCTTGAGTTGCATGGTGCAAATAAAGTATTGGGGGTAGGCTCAAAAGCGTCAGCAAGAATTCCGGAGCTCCAAAGTGAGCGCAGGCGCGTTGACCCTAATGGCATCTATGCTGCTGACACGGTGTTGGTTCCACTTGAGGATGGTGATAGAACAGAGGCTCTCGTAAAAATGAACAAGACAGTGATTACGATCGATCTCAACCCATTGTCGAGGACATCTAGGGCTGCAAATATCACTATTGTAGATAATGTTGTAAGGGCTATGCCAGCATTGGTAGAAGCCGCAAGTAAGCTCAGGGGAACCAAGTCATTAAGAAAAATTGCGGATGACTTTAACAACAGGAAAAATCTCAGAGAGTCACTCGAGATCATAAAGGGTGAAGTCTAATAGTTGCAGGGCAGGACAAAAATGAATGTAAATGATATATTAGCTAAAAAAGGAAAAGAAAGAATCTCTGTTCTTACTGCATATGACTATTCTACTGCAAGAATATGTGATAGCGCAGGGATTGATATTTTACTTGTAGGCGATAGCGCAGGGATGGTGGTGTTAGGCTATACAAGCACAATGCCTGTTAGTATGCAAGAGATGCTGATATTTTGTGGTGCAGTAGCAAGGGGAGCCAAGCGCGCAATGATAGTTGGCGACATGCCCTTTGGATCATATCAAGTATGTCCAAGTGCAGCAGTTCAGAATGCAATCCAGCTAATAAAGGCTGGCTGCGATGCAGTCAAGCTCGAAGGAAGTTCTGAAATTATAGATGCAATAAAGGCAATAGTAGATGCAGGGATACCCGTTATGGGCCACATTGGGCTCAGGCCTCAGACATCATCTCTATGGGAAGGCTACAAATTGCAGGGCAGGACAAAAGAAGGAGCGATCAAAATGATTGAAGACGCCAATGTTCTAGAGAAGGCTGGCGTATTTGGCATTGTTCTTGAGATGGTTGCAAGTGAGGTAGTAGATGCAATAACAAAGAGCGTATCGATTCCAACGATAGGCATAGGCTCAGGCCCTAGCTGCGATGGTCAGGTTCTCGTTCTGCATGATATGTTAGGCATTTATCAAGACATCCGGCCGAGATTTGTAAAAAGGTATGCAGAACTTAACAAGGCAATATTTGAGGCAGTTTCAAGCTATAACCGCGACATCAAAGCTGGCACGTTCCCAGAGGAATCGAACACATTCCACATGGATGCAAAAGAGCTGGACAAGTGGAAAAATGAGAGAAGAATATGAGAGCAAAAAGAGGAGTTCACCCCTCAAAAGACATCCTTGGAAAAGAGGGAAGCGAGTTTGAAGGAAAGAGGATAGTGACTTTGCATCACAGGAAGCGTTGCCGCTTACAGGGCAATTGATCTGGCACGGCTATTGATGCGACATGATGCAGATGTTCATGTCGTCATGACAGAATCAACTGCATCAACGCTTCTCAATCCGGAAATAATGAAGTGGGCCACAGGCAATGAGGTAGTCACGAAGTTAACTGGTAACTTGGAGCACATCATACTAGCCGACTATGGTATGTCAGACCTCGTTATTGTCTATCCATGTACTGCCAACACTCTTGGCAAGATGGCAGCGGGCATAGACGATACACCGGTTACATCAATTCTAAGTGTTGCGCTTGGCAGCAAGATCCCTATAATAGTAGCTCCTGCAATGCATGAGGCCATGTATGAGAACGTATTCGTCCAACAAAATGTCAGTAAATTGAGAGAGCATGTGAGATTCATTGAGCCCAATCTGGAAGGAGGCAAGGCAAAAGTGGCTGATCCCCAGCATGTACTAAATACCGCAATTTCAATCCTTTCCAATAGCGCGCTGTTGTCAGGCAAGAGGGTCCTTGTAACGGCTGGAAGTACCATTGAATATATTGATCCGATAAGGGTCATTAGTAACCTAAGTTCTGGCAAGATGGGTGTTGCTATAGCACAGGAGGCTCAGCGAATGGGCGCAACTGTGACGCTAGTATATGGTCACGGAAACCTTAACCCAGCAAGCGGCAAAATAGTCCGCGTAAATACAGTTGAAGAAATGTATAAGGCCGTTATGTCTGAGTTATCATCCAATACATACGACGTTGCAATAATGGCTGCTGCTGTTGCAGACTTTACGCCTGCAAAAAGATCAGACAAAAAGATCGACACAAAGCGTGGTAAGATGGAGCTGTCGCTTGTTCCAACAAGGAAAATAATTGACGAAGTGAAAAATAAAAGCAAAGATACATTCCTCGTTGCATTTAAGGCAGACTATTGCGTATCAGAGTCTGAACTGATAGAAAAGGCATATAGGAAACTGAAAGAGTGTGATGCTGACATTATCGTGGCAAACGACCTAGGTAGAAAAGGTTCAGAAGCTGGCTCTGATAAAAACGAGGTGTTTATTGTTGACAGGAACAAAAATATTGTCCATTTTCCTCCTGAAAGCAAAACACAAGTTGCCAGAAGACTGCTGGAGATTGTGGCTGAATTTGTGGACAGCAAAGAGCGGTAGCAAATGAAGCTATCGGTGTAACAGTGACCATTTGGAATTTTTGGACTGATTTGCGATGAAGATCTAATGTGCAGTCAGATAAATTATTGCACTAATTTCCCATCTCCTCATTCAAGAATCAATAATGAAACTTGAGACTTTCCTCAAATTAATGAATGAATGAATGAACGGGCAAATGCAGGACTATCAAGGATGCCCCAGGTGGCAAGAACCATTATGAACCTCTTATTCATTCATTGCCCAATACTGGCGCTGGCTCTTTTTTGATTTCATCTTAGAATAAGAAGATCTTTTGTGAACTTGTTGAGCACTTGCGGCTTACCATTATTTACGATTATACTGTCCTCTATCCTCACGCCGAATTTATTCTCTTTATATATCCCGGGCTCAACAGTCACAGCCATGTTTGCTCTGAGCTCTTCGTCATTCTTCATCTTAAGCCAAGGAGGCTCATGAACGTCAAGCCCTATTCCATGGCCAGTTGAATGTATGAACTGTTTCTCGTAACCGTGGTCTCTTATAAGGTTCCTGCATGCCGCGTCAACTTGGCCGCATGTAATGCCAGCATTTGCTGTGTTGAGGCCCATTTTTTGCGCATCTTGCACTATATCATACACTTCCTTCATCTCTTTGGTTGCAGAGCCAAGGACAAATGTTCTCGTCGCATCAGCTATGTAACCAGCATGCCGGAGAGTAAGGTCGATGACTATCATATCGCCATTGCAGAATTTTCTGTCTGTAACTTCAGCATGCGGCAGAGCACTGTTCGGTCCGGCTGCTATGATCAGGGGATTCAGCGTAGACTTGTATGATGGAGGATTTGCACCCATTTTCATTGCCTCGTAGATTAGGTTTGCCTGGAGATTGCGCTCCGACAGACCCACCTTTATCTCCTCTTCACATATTTCATACAGCCTATCCAGTATCTTGGCGGCTTTTGAGATAACTTTGATCTCTGTTTGGTCCTTTATCCTGCGTGTCTGGAAGAATGGATCCGTATTGACCAAAATGTCGACTCCTTGTTTGCGAATCGACCCGACAGTAGAGTAGTCGCTGCAGTCGCTACACACTCTGCTACCTTTTACTTGTGAAACAAATGTAGAAATGAGCTCTCCCCCCCTTTCGGTGCCAATTACTTCACAATCTATTGAAGTCTTTTCGGCCCTTGAATATTCTAATTTAGGTGCGATCAATTTTGTTGTGTCACTATCTATGCATACTGCAATGGCTTCACCCCAAAAGCCTGTAAGATAGAACACGTTTTCTGGCTCAAATGCTGCAACTACATGACAGTCCTCTGCTTTCATGGCATGCTGCAAGACAGTATAACGGCGCTCCTTCATTGACAACTTCCAAGAATTAGCGCCATTTAGTTTTATAAAGCGTTATGCAATTCTAATATTGTAATTTGATTTAAATATGGCTGACTCGCCCGCTTTTTTTGAGACTATATGGAATACCTAGTGATGCTCCCTGGTCCAACCAATGTCCCGAATAGGGTCATGAACGCGATGCTTGCACCTATGATAAACCACAGAAGCGATGACTTCCGCATATTATACAAGGAGATAGTTGAAAAAACACAGAAGGTCTTCCAGACTTCAAATGACATTGTGCTTCTTACTACTTCAGGCACCGGGGCTGTCGAAGCATCTGTTGTTAACCTTATTAGGAAAGGCGACAAGGCTGTAATCCCGGTCAATGGTGAGTTCAGCACGAGGCTTGCTGACCTTATCGACAGCTGGGGCGGGGAGGCAATCAGGATAAGCTCGCCGCCTGGAGAGAACCCACCTTACGACAAGTTCGAGGAAACATTTGAAGAACACAAAGACATTAAGGCGATTTATGCAGTTTATAATGAAACATCTACTGGAACTACAATAAGATACATGGACAAGCTGGGCGAACTTGCGGCGAGAAAGGGTACGTACTTTATTGCTGACGCTGTTTCAATACTCGGAGGCGATGAGTTACCAGTAGATAAGTGGAACATTGACATTTGCGTGACCGCGTCGCAAAAAGCTCTTGCCGCGCCGCCTGGCGTTGCTCCGATTTCGATAAACAAGCGCGCAAAGAAATACATGCAAGAGAATCCGGCGCCGACACAGTATCTGAATTTGAAGCGCTACTTCAAGTATTATGAAGAGCACTACGAAACCCCCTTTACACCTGCGCTGCCGCTTTACTATGCGTTCAGAGAAGCGCTTGACATGGTGCTCGAAGAGGGTCTAGAGAACAGAATAAGGCGCCACAAGATATGTGCAGATGCCTTCTACGCCGGCTTGGGCTCACTTGGCCTGACACCTTTTGCCAAGCCAGATGCAAGAAGCAACATGATAATAGCAGTCAACTACCTGCAGGGGATGGACGATAAGAAATTCCGTGGTCTTTTGTCAAGTGAGTTCAAGGTATTGGTAGCAGGCGGCTTTGGCGACCTGAAGGGCAAAGTGTTCAGAATTGGTTCGATAGGAGAGGTTGGTCGCTACCATGTTATGAGGACCATATCATCTATTTCATCTGCGATGAATATGCTTGGCGTCAAAACAAACACTGAAGCTGCGTCAGTGGCGATGGACAGACTAAAGGCACTTAGTTGAACGACGTTCTCACCTTTTTTATAACCTATGAAGATTAATATAAGGTAAAACAGAAGCGGATTTCTATGCCTTTAGAAAAGGGTTCCTTAATATTGGTGGATTATACTGCTAGGATTAAAGATACTAACGACGTTTTTGATACAACTCGAGAAGAGGAAGCTAAGAAAACCAGCTTTTATGATCCAACCCACAAGTATGAGCCGAGGATAGTATCCATTGGCGAAAGCTGGGTCCTGAAAGGATTGGACGAAGCTTTATCCAATGCCAATGTTGGAGATAAGCTTAACATTGAAGTGCAGCCAGAAAAAGGCTTTGGAAAAAGAGACGATACTAAGATCAGGATGATCCCACAGCGTAAGCTTGGCGACAAGGCAGACGAAGTTGGAGTTGGTGACGAAATCGAAATTGATAATAGGCGTGCTATAGTAAGATATGTCGGCTCAGGCAGGATACAAGTCGATTTTAACCACAGATTTGCAGGCAAGACGCTGATATACGATGCAAATATACTAAAAAAGCTCGATTCTGACAGCGAAAAGGTAAGTGCTTTAGTTAAGAGAAGAATGGGCGTGGAGGAAAGCAAGCTTCAGGTCAATTTGGCGGTTCCTAATCTGGAGATCGTGCTTCCAGAAGACACATACCTTGCCGAAGGTTTGCAGATAGTCAAACGAGCGGTTGCAAATGATATCTTCAAGTTTGTTCCTACAATCAAGAATATTAAGTTCACAGAGACTTACCAGGCTCCTGCAGAGCAAAAGAAAGACGAGGAGCAACAGCAGCAACAGCCCAAAGTAGAAGCAACTGCAGAAGCTAAGCAATGAAGAAGGAAAAAGTTATTATACTAAAATGGCCCGAAATAGGTTATGGAAAGTGCTCAGCAAAGTCAAGTAATAACTGTAACCCCTAAGGGAGCAGAGAAAGTCGCCGAATTCATGAAGCAGGAAGGAAACTCTGGCCTTTACCTAAGAGTTTACGTCTCAGGTGGAGGATGTGCGGGCCTGTCATATGGAATGGGGTTTGAAGAAAAGCCAGACGAGGACGATCGAGTAATAGAGCAGAATGGAGTAAAGCTGTTGCTTGACAGCTACAGCCAGAGGTATCTGAGGGACGCAAACATTGATTACGTCGAGAGTCTGATGGGCTCAGGTTTTAAGATCAACAATCCCAATGTGACAAAGAGCTGCTCATGCGGACACTCGTTTAGTACAGAATAGAAAAAAAGGACGACTAGCCCCTACCTTTTTTCCCATTTTGTAGTGTTTTATGGTTTTTTCTATACTTTGTGGGTTAATTTTTAATTATATATTGTAATCAGCCCTTCTCTTGCTTTTTCTTTTCGTTTTTCCGTACAGAAGAAGAAGAAGATTTAATGGCAGGATTAGGCAATAAATAATTGATTACAATTGTTGTCATACGATGTACTGGTTGTCGGTGGAGCATCAGCAGGACTGACTGCTGCAATGTATGCTAGCCGCCAAGGTCTCAAGACTTTAGTGATTACAAAAGATATTGGAGGACAAGCACTTCTTACAAATGCCATAGAAAACTATCCTCCTTTTGAACACATAGGCGGTTTTGAACTTATGCAAAAGTTTGAACAACAAGCAAGAAATTTTGGAGCTGAATTTGCATATGAAGAGGTGCTCTCCATAACAGAACATAAGGAAGGTGATGGTGGTGACTTTATAGTAAAAACAAATAACAAAGATACTGAATATTCTGGCCACGCACTGATTCTTGCATTTGGCAAGACTCCAAGAGACTTGAATGTGAAAGGTGAAAAGGAGTTAAAAGGCAGAGGAGTCTCATATTGTGCTGTTTGTGATGGTCCTTTTTTCAAAAATAAAAAGGTTGCAATTGTGGGTGCTGGTGACCCAGCTTTAGAAGGCAGCGTTGTATCTCAAAGAGCTAGCATCACAGCTGTACATAATACATAGGACGGACAAACCAGTAGGTTCGGAAGAGTCGATTGACTTATTATTACAAAATAAAGATAATAACAATAACAATAATAAGATTTATTTCATTTCCAATTCTATTGTGAAAGCGATTAATGGTAATTCAAAGGTTGAATCTCTGACTCTCTCTGATTCCAAAATCAAATCTGAGTCAAACTTAGATGTCGACGGAATATTTGTCGAAATGGGATATGTTGCAAGGACAGACATTGTCAAAGATCTAGTTCAATTAAATGGCAACAAGGAAATAATTGTTGACAAATATTGCAGCACTTCTACTAAAGGGATATTTGCGAGCAGGCGACGTTACAGATGTACCCTACAAACAGGCTATAATTTCTGCAGGTCAAGGAGCTATTGCGAGCACTATCTGCATATAATTACCTTCAACGGCTAAAGGGGAAACCAGCTATTAGGACTGATTGGAAATCGGTTGTGAATAAAAAATAAAAAAAAAGACATACTATTTGATGATGAGAATATCCTCTATCTGTTGTTGACGCTCTCTTCTTCTTCCTTGCCAAAGCCAATTGGGATCGCACCTATTTGTTTCGCTTTGTATAGGCGCTTTGATACCTATCTGCGGAGAAGGCCTTCGGAGCCCCACGTAAAATAGCGCAATAGAGAGCAAGCACCATTTTTTGGAGACAAAATTAACTTGAGCAATCCTACTGGTGCTGGTCACAAAATGCAGAGATAATAGTAGTATCGGGAAAACAATGTTTATCAAATAATGTGTATGTTTCATGGAGGAAGCCAATCTTCAACAAAAATAGAACATGTGAGTCTATATGGAGAGTATCAACTGACGATGGATTGATCATTAGTAATGCTTGGTAGTAATGGGACCACTACTAATATTGATATTGCTTCTCCTATCAAAGATGAACAGGACCAGGCGATGCTGAATAAAAAAAATAATTTCTTGTTCTGAGATAATAATACTGCTACTGCTTTACTATGAAAGCACAAACCTAGACTACATCCCCCTGCAACCTGCAGCAGATGGTAATAAACTATCGTTGGAATAATGTTCCTTTTTATTATAACTTAACTAAGATAAAAGGTATGCTTTTATGGTAGTACTGATCCATGAGCTTATCTTGTTCTTGATTATGCCTCCATTTCCAGGCATTATTAGAGTGTTCTCACCGTTATTGGTTTCCTCATCGACCGCCTCAGGGCTAGCCGTAACAGCAATAGCAATCGCTGTCATTCTTTTGGCTTCCACTGTCACGATAACTAACGCACAACAACTAGAACAACTGACCAGCGAACCGTCAGCAATTCAAATCAGAACAATAGCTGAGAACACAAAGGATAGCTTTAGAGTACACAGGTACCACAGGGCTGGGCAATTCATGACGTGAATAATACAGGCTTTGCATTGGTGGCAGAAGTCCTTGATGGAGTTGGAATACTAGCGCAACTCTGCCCAGAGGAAGAACAACAACTAGCAGTACCTCCCAGTGCGGGAGGTAATACTTCCATTAGTAACAACAACAGCAGCAGCAGCTGTCTAGGAGCTCAACAAGAAGTGATACACATTGTACGATATCCCAACTTGTCGCCCAGACTAGGATTTGCTTCTGATGACGTTATTAGTAACGACGATGTTACGCCCGACATTATTCTAGGCTATCAGATGCAAAAGCTTCAAGAAGTTGGTTATCGTGACATCAGGGTTGTGGACAGTACAGATACAACAATCAATGTTGATATCAGTACAGGTTTAAACAATAGTACAATAGCAGCAACAGTGCCAGCCAAGCTTGTAGAAATGACATACAGCACTAACCTTGCGCCTGATCAAATAAGAAAAGGATACTTCATTTCAACTGCTACTAATGCAACACCTCGCAACTTGGGAAATATGACTGGGTATGGCATCTTTTATGAAGGCACTTCTAGTGCTGCTGCAGAAGGAGGAGAAGAAACAAGGCTGCCGTCTGGCGGCGGTTTAATACTGCCAAAACCAGTGATGGAGGTATTTGATTCGTTTGAGTTAATAGCAACAGAAGAAGAAGCACAAGTAACAGAAGAAGAAACACAAGTAACAGAAGAAGAAACACAAGTAACAGAAGAAGAAACACAAGTAACAGAAGAAGAACTTACTAACTTTCTGACAGCAGAAATCAATTCAAATGACACAGAAGGTGTTGCACCAGCCACATTTGAGTTTGAAGCAGATATCGCTGGTGGTACAGAACCCTATACCGTTAGCTGGGAGCTTGACGACGATGGCATAGTAGAAAGCAATGAAGAAACAGTTGTGGCCACCTTTAATGAAGCTGGCACCTATAACGTTACTCTTACTATCACAGACAGTGAGGATCAAACTGCATCTGATAGTATTGAAATCACAGTAGAGGAAGGTGAAGGAGGCGAAGGAGAAGAAGCAGTAGTAGTAGAGGAAGGTGAAGGAGGCGAAGGAGAAGAAGCAGTAGTAGTAGAGGAAGGTGAAGGAGGCGAAGGAGAAGTTGGATAATGAATCTCTATAGAGCTTTGAGCGATCCTTTAACTACAGCCTGAACTATGATAGAATGCTCAAGCATGTCTTTGAACTGATTCAAAAGCTAGCTATCGCTTATGAGACTAATAAAATTTGATTATCTAACATGATTGCGACCAACTGAGTCTGCTGCCTTTTGTTCGTCTGATTAAAAACAATGAATTATTTAGGGTATGTTACAAAGCCAGGAAAGGATCGCATTGGAGCACTTAGATGTCCACAGATCTTTTTTTCCGTCAAACCAAGGGAGCACATACATCTCATTTATTAACAAAGAGGCTTAAGGTTGCTAAAGTCGCAGGTAACACCATTTTTACAACGCAATCAGACTTGCCCTCATGAGGATAGAAGAAAATAACAAAAGAAGAAAAATGGGGCGGGGGTGGCAGTATATTGGTTCAAAAGAACGGACCGATTCCCTTAATTCTGAGACTTGTTCAAGAAATTAAACGATAATTTGGCTCAGCACGGAGAATTTCAATAAATGAGCAGTGCAGCAGCACTTGAAAAGAAATCAGAGGTTATCAATAGGGAAACTGAAGCGTGGGATAATCAAGACATTGACAAATTGATGAGCTTCTTTCATGTAGATATGGCATAGCCTTGGCCTAAATCTTCAAATTCGCATGATCCAATACTACTAGAATTCTGTTTAAAGGTAGTTGTCTAAGAGATATTCTTGCTTGATAGTTGGCGAATCTAATTATACCATATGACCTTTATCGATTTAGGAGCATATCCAATATCCGAAACCTTCCATTTGGTGTCTCAATCACAAATTGTGGTTTATAGTTTCATCATATTGCAAACCCTACAGCTACTTGGTGACTATTATGATACTTCTTTTTTGTTTTCATTCTCTTCTTCTTCTTCCTCTTCCTCTTCCTCGCTAGCTGGTTGTTGAATCCTTTCCTGCAGCCTTTCCACCTTCCTTGCAAAGACAAGGTACGCCGTATGTCCAATCATCCTCATCGATGGACGGGTCATTCCTTCCCTTGCCTCCATATTGCGCATCATAAGTTCTACACAGTCTATATCGGCATAACCGCTTTTCTTTAGCTGTGCGACAGTTTTTTCGATTTGATTCATCGTAGGACAGATAGCTACAAATGCGCCGCCGCCTTTTAGCGCGCCATACACTTGATCGACTACCGTCCATGGATCGCCAAGGTCTACGGTTGCAATGTCAGCATCCCGGATATCGATACCCTGATGCGGATCATGCTGACGGATCGTCACGTACTTGTCCATACCGGCCTTCTCGAGGTTACGCTTTGCTATCTCCATGAACTCAGAATTGACGTCAAAACTGTAAATGTGGCCCTCTGGCTTGACGATGCTTGCCATGAAAGTTGCAAGTGCTCCACTGCCAGTCCCAACCTCCAGTACCTTTGAGCCGTTTTTGAGCCCAGTACGTGATGCAATGTATCCTGAGATCCTTTGGATAAACTATCTGTGTTTTGCGCTCTGACTTCATTATAAAATCATGTATGGTAGGCTCCATAAGGAAAATGAGCTTCCCTTCCGTAGTCCTAACTGCCGAACCATACTCCATGCCGATTGTGGAAGAGACATCAATTATCCCTAGGTGCGTGTGCAGCTTTTTGTCCCATGCTACTTTAGTAAGCCACTTTTTACGTGGCGTATGGAATAGGCAGCACATAAGAGCTTTCCTCGATCTTTGTCAAGGCAAGCGGATAGTTGCACAAATGGAATAAAAATGAATCTAAAAAGTAGATATGTTATAGTCTGTATGCATATAATAATATGATGGCAGGAGTTCGGATTATTTTCGGGTACCGTAGAAACCCCCCGTAAAACTTACGCAAAAAAATCAGATCCGCTGAAAAACTCTCATCTTTCAAATGAATGAAGAAGATTAGTTGGTATTTCCTCTACAGGCACACCATGGGCATAAAGGTTCAGATATTTATCTATGATAAGAAGGACTTCAATGCACTCAATGGTTTAGTCCCAGGGACACAGAATTACATTCGATCAAGCGCAGTTATTCCAAGGACTTCAAGTGTATTCTTCAAAGTAATTCCAAAGGCTTTGACGAGGCCGAGGCGAGCCATCCTCACCGCGTTATCTTGTTCTCTTAGCACAGGCACCTTTTCATAAAAAAGATTGAATGTCGTCGCAAGGTTGTAGGCATAGCGAGCGAGCGACTTGAGACAGAGCGACTTGGCCGTGTTCTCAACCACAAGGTCAAGCTTTGCTATCTCCTTTATCAGAGCGATTTCTGACTCGTGTGTCAGCCGGTCAAATGCAAAGTCGGTTCTTCCTGCAACGATGCTTTGTTCTGACTTTTCGAGTATGCGCTGTGACCTAGCATATGCATATTGCAAATAGGGGCCGGTGTCGCCTTCTAGGCTCAGCGAGTCTTTGATGTCAAAGGTAATTATCTTTTCAAGGTCTTGTTTTATCATGTTGTAGCGTATTGCAGATATCGAGATCTCCTCCGCTATCTTATTTAGTCGCTGATCGGAAAAATCAGGGTTCCTAGTCTTTACTTCTTTGTATGCCTTGGAATGCAGAGCATCAAGCACATAGTCGGCATTGATATAAATCCCCTTTCGGCCTGACATATGCATAAACTGTCTGTCCCCGATATCGATTCCAAATTCCTTGGCAGTATCGGAGCTGAGGGTCACTGCCTCATAGCTTAGGTGGAAATATTTGTGGCTGCTATTGCAGCCAGCTCCAATCTCTGAGAGGACCTGTGAGATTATCCTCTGGAGTCTTGACTGTCTTGAGTCAATTATCGTTATCACTCGATCACCACCATTGAATTTTTTATCACCAGACCTGCTGCTTCCATCATCAACGGTTGTAGCATAAAGCGTTGAGCCGTCCCACTGCTTTGTGTATTCCTGGTAGTAGAAAGGATCTTCAACAAGCCCTAACTTCCACGCAGCGTAGGGAATGTCTTTTGCAATGTATGTTGCTGTGCCGTCGCTCCTTACCAAGACCTTGTCCTCCTCCCCCTTCTCCTTTCCCTCTATCACCCAGCATCCTTTGTTCTTGCCCGCTGTTTCATACTTGGCAATGCCATTACTTTTTAACAGCTCAAAGGCCTCGCTCCATAACTTTGAACCAACAATATGAGTTTCAAAATTCAGTAGATCATAATGCACTTTCATGCGCCAACATGTTTTCAACTGCTCCTGCAGGACCCGTAGTGCAATATCCATAGCAAAGCGGGCGATCTCTGACTTGCCTTCCTCTATCTCTTTGAGTACCTGCTTACGCTTCTCTGCAACCTTCGGATCTTTTTCATATTTCTCATTTATCTTGACGTATACTTCGTCGCCACAGTAGTGGTCAAACTTTTGATTCTTTGTTGGCGGTTCAACTGGAAATCCTGCAAACTTGAATCCGACTACAATATCTGCTATCTGCACTCCGGAGTCGTCAATGTAATTCAGGACTGTTGTCCTATGGTTCGTTGCCCTCATTATGCGGTATAGAGTATCTCCAATTATTACATTGCGCATGTGCCCTACATGCAGGGCTTTGTTTGGGTTGATACTTGTGTGCTCTATGACAATGTGCATGTCACGTCCATAGTTAGGATATCCATATTTTTCAGGTCCAGACAGTACCTGCGTTAGAGTGGCCAGCGACAACGTAGCATAGTTTACCCTGAAGTTGATGTGGCCACCGGCAGGATGAATCGATAAGATATAGCTGTCTTGTATATGAGGTCTGAGCGCTTCGGCCAGATCAGTTGCTATTTTGGCAGGAGCCTTTTTCAGATACTTGCTTAGGAGGAAAGCCACATTGCATGATAGGTCGCCAAATGCGTCTTGTGGAGGCTCTGAAACGTCAAACTCAATTACAGGGAAGCCTTTAGACGTAAGCACTGAGGAAACAAGTTCACGGACCTGGTCGATTAAAACTCGAAGCGTCATGCTTTTACCCCCAGGTAATTGAATGCAACAAAATCTATTGCTTCGACAAGGCCGGCACCCTCTCTTCCCGATACTACATGATCAGCCTTGGCCTTTACTCTTTCCTCTGCATGGTCAAGTGCAATGCTCAATCCACAAATGTCGTACATGGGTACGTCAGTCTCGCTATCTCCTATTGCGACAACCTGTTTAGGATCCGCCTTGAGCAGCGTTAGTGCTTCCTTAAGGCCATACGCCTTGTTGACACCTTTTTCATTTATGTGAAAAGCGTATTTGCTATCCGACAGGTAAAGGGGAAGGCAGAACTCATCAAGAATTTTCTGACCCTCCTTCAGATCGAAGGTGCGAAGCAGAACTACTTCAGTCATTCTAGGAAAGACTGGCTTTATCTTCACACCGCCGATGCTTTTCTTCAACAGTTCATATCCTTGCATGCATTTTTCTTTGCTCGCCAAGAGCCTGTGCTCCTGTGGAGCAATTGTGATTACTCCTCCATTTTCACCAATCGCAATTCTGGTCGTGCCACCAAAGACTGCAAGAACGTACGCTTCGATAGAAGACCTGCCTGTGACATAAATTACATTGTAGCCCATCTTTTCAAGGTAGCGCAGTTTGGCAAGGGCCGCAAGATGCACCATCCCACCCCCATTTTCAGTAAGGGTACCATCAATGTCAACTGCGAAGACCTTAATTGCTGCCTGCCAAGGGCGAAGTTAAAGCACAATCTAAATGTTATAAAAGTGTAGTGAGATAAAAAATAGAGCTATACCCTAACCTCCATCTTTTGCCACTTGTTGTTTAAGGCAAGGATAGTCTTTGGCCTCCGACTGGAGATGGAAACAAATAGCCCGACGAGAATTGCAGAGCCGACTATCACTGACGCTAGGTCAGACAACAGCATTTTACATCGACCTCCATGCGAGAGTTTTTTGTCCGCGCTTGCCAATTAGCTTTCCCATTCTCCAGGCAGCTTCCATTGCAACAAATGTAGGGGCAAATCCTAGTGCAACAAGCATTAACGAATTGATCAAGTCGACCATTGTTAGGTGAATAAAGTTAATTGAATTTTAATTCTACTTGATCCGGCTTGTGATATATCATAAGATAAAGTATGTTATCAAGAATATAACTGATCTATCATAAGCGATTTTAAAAAGCTAAATTATCAATCACACAATATATCTGAGTATCTGAAGACAAACATACAGGAAGAGGGGATATTACCAAGAAGTGATGCAAACGGTGCAAATCGCACTGTTTGTGGATTTAAGGTAAAGGTAGGGCAATAGGCGAGCTATGCAGTCATATCCATTGTAAGCGACTCTTTCAGCATCTCTTGGAAATTATTCATATCCTGCGCTGTTATTACAGCGGGAGTATCTGGAGCAGCCGCAGCAGTTGCTGCTGCTCCCAAGTGGCCAGCAGGTGGAACTACTACTACTGACCTTGTCTCAGCTGCATCATACATATTTTCCGATTGCACAGATGACAATTTTATTTTGCTAGGACCTCTTATCCTTCTGTCGCTCAATGATTTCTGCTTTTTGACACTTATCTTGATCTTGAAGCCGGTACTGGCCTCGATTGCTCCACTTGTCCACTTCAACAATGTTGCCGAAGCCAATCACTCTTTCGCCTTCCTGAGTAACCACTGTAAAATCGGTTCTGTCTCCGATCTTAATTGTAGATACTTTTTCATAAAAGTGATGCCAATCAAGCGGGTTTGTAATTAGTGCCTGCACCGTCAGAATGTCTCCCACGGCGACTTCCTTGATGTAGCTTGGCAGAACTTCAATGTTGCAAAGCTTTGCATACATATATAGGACTTTAACACATATCTAGAATAAATAACTTTTGAAAAGGTAAACCAATATTCAGATGAAATTTGCTAAATTTTTGATTCTGTATATATTCTACAATAATAACATCATAATAGTATAATATTTCTACTGCAAATCTTTGGCTGCTTTAATCTCTTTTACTAGCTTGTCTGCAAGTATCATATTCCCAAACTTGAATAACAGGCTGTCAGGGCTATTGACAATTTTGATGGTCATATACGGATTTTCTTTCTCCACTACTACTCCGACCACTCCTAACATCATGATGGTTTGTGATGGCAGGTCCTTTCCTTTGGCTAATTCAATTTGAGATACTGTGTCGATAGGGATTGTGGCATCGAGCTCGGGAATATGCATTCTTTTGTAATAGAGCACAATTGTGGCTTCCAATTCTATTGGCGAGGGTAGGAGGCAGGAACCAAGATATTTCACCTTTGATACAATTATTGGGCGATCCTGCTCCTGAGCTATCATGTCAATAATAGCATGACATGATAGATAATCCTGTCACTTTATTAGCACCCGCTTGTGATGTTAAGAGTGGTAAGAGAGAAGGAGGAAGAAGAAGAAATTTGCAACCGCAAGAACTATTATCATCTTCATCGTTATCATCATCACCAAGAGAAACAAACCCACTACCA
Source organism: uncultured Nitrososphaeraceae archaeon (assembly GCA_963786915.1). Lineage (GTDB taxonomy): Archaea > Thermoproteota > Nitrososphaeria > Nitrososphaerales > Nitrososphaeraceae > Nitrososphaera. Next base: position 529,507 of record CAWBAU010000001.1, on the reverse strand, counting down.
TATGCATTCATGCATCTATCAAAGCCAAAAGACAATACCCAAGGGGCTTAAGATTACTATTCGATTATCTCAAGATACCTGCAGGAGATTTGGAAGAACGGGCTCAAGTCTTTCTACATAAAGCTAAAGAGAATCCACAATGGGCACAAAATAGTTCAACGACTCCAGATGGCAACATGACATCAAATATTGGCAAGCTAGAAGCAGGTCTGCTGCAGCTAAAAGATGACATCAATGGCAAAGCAACTCCAAATGAAGTCATGGTGACTGCTCATGTCAATATTCATCCACTTCTGATGCAAATTTATGGGTTGGTTCTAGAACAAGAACACGGAGGAGGAGAAGAAGAAGAACATGCAGAGGACAGCGAAGGCCAGTAATCCATTCATTTCTTTTGAAAGGATAGTGCGATCACAATTAGGCTTATACAAGCTAGAAGGTGAATGATGTTTTTAATCTGATATTAGGGATCCAACTTTAGACCAGCGGCTTCTTTGGTTGCATAATTCTAATTCTTGATAGATGCCGCTTGGAATAAGGAATCTAGACTTGTTTTTGTTGTTGTGGTCGTGGAGGAGGTGATATCTTCATGGCATCTTTGATCTGATTGTAGGTGTCAAGAAACCTAAGACCCTTTTGAGTAGTCTTGAATGTCTGAGCATCTATGTCATAGCGAAGCAATCCACGTTCAGTTAGAACCGGCAGATGCTCTTTCAATTGTGCGTAACTAAGAAATGCTCTATACAATATCTTAGTCCTTCCAGCACCACTCCTCTCACTTGCCGCATTTAGAATCTCGGCTATTATGTCGATATCGCTTCTGTTTTTCATACGTGTGTCTCCACGACGATCGACGCATGATCCTAAATAGCTTTATGATGGAATGTTATACAAGAATAAATTATCTTTATGATAGATTTGTTCAATCTTATACAAAGATTATTCAGGATCTTAAGGATATTGACTTGTTATCTCTACTTACAGCTAAACTTGCTGTTATTATTGTTATTCTTAAGCTACCTTTATCAAATCATCCATCTGATTGTAGGTGTTAAGAAACCTAAGACCCTTTTCAGTGGTCTTGAATGTCTGAGTATATGCATCATAGTTAAGCAAGTTATTTTCAGTTAGAGCCCTCGCATACACTTTCACTTGTGTAAAGCTAAGAAATGCCTGATACATTATCTTGGTCTTTGTAGTGCTGCCGCCATTTGCAGTATCTAGAATCTTACTGATTATGTCCGTCCTACTTCTGTATCTCATGCTATTTGCTCAATGGGCAATGAGGATCATCATAAATAGCCTTCTAATGAAAGATGTGAAAAGTCAAGAGAAGTTCATACAAACAACAACAATCAGGGACTACAAACTTTTTGTTCTTGCTACTATTTTATTCTATTACTCTTTTCAACAGCCTTTGCGGGAGATTTGTTTGCGTCTCTGAGTGCATAGTCTTGTTATATAGTGTGTGAGTGTATGTAAGGTTAGAATTATTGGGTCAAATAAGCTTCTTATATGGAGAAAATCATGCTTTTCCTTCAATTGTTAGCGCTACGACGTTATCAGTAATAGAGTATTCAACATTTTTTGTTGCCAAGGGTTCAAAATACGCTTTAAAACACTCTGCTAGGAAGAACGACACTTTTCTGCCCATGTCATGCTGAACTATGAAATTATGTCTATTCTTCTCTACATCTTCATCGTGCCTATGTTTAAAACCTGTAGCTCTGAGCCAAGAGTCAAAGATGTCTAGAATTGCTTCGAAATCATACCTGCCCCGCAATATCAATGCTAGGTCTATCGTAGCTTTCTTTTGGACTTGCTCGGCTATAGTCTTTAACTGATTTTTCGCTACATGCTTCCACTAGTGCGACTGGGATTCCCTTTGATATGAGGATGACGTCAGCACTTGAAAGGTTCGTGTTATACTTCACATAGGAGTCGACTATTTGGTTTGCAAGGATGTTTAGGCTAATTCGCTTTTCTTAGGCTTCCCCTCTCAATTGATTAAGTTGATCCTTATGTATCCTAAAGCTTATGTTTTCAGAAGATAGCCTACTACTAGTGCTGTCAGCATTAGTATTATCTCTATTACTTGTCACGTCACGTACGTAGATGATATCAAGGACATAGCATTGATGTTTTCAAGCACTTTTTGTTTCACTTATCTTCTACTACTAGAAGGATTTACAGATGTTTTGTATCAATTTGTGACGGTATTATTTCCTTATCGGGCAATTCTTTCATTGGGGTTCACCCTAGTTGAGGATGATGATGACAATATTGTTATTGTTGTTGTGTCTTCGTCACGTCCATCATTTTATTGTCATTGCTGCTTATTAAATTCCTCCATCATTACATATACACATCCATTACGTTATCTCAAACTTCAATATCATCGATTTTCTCTATCATGATGAATGAGAACTATCAAGATAAAATTGTCTATTAGAGCAAAAAATAATTCCTTTCGCTCAAGTATGCTAACCAGTTTTGTAAAATCCATATACTGCCAAACAATTGTATCATCAGAAGATTCGTCTCCTCCCGGAATAGAACCGACCAACATTCTACCGAGAGCCTGACATGACGTGGTATTTATGATACCTTTCACATAATGATCATAACAGGATTGGGATGGCGGCAGTACTAGATGGGTAGAACGATACCATCATTTAGAATAGCGCTTGCAATGGAGAAAGCGGATTGGAAGCCCTTCCGGAATGCTTTAGACAAGTCAGAGAGAAAGGAGTTTGACGAGATGTTTGATATTCCTAGACTCTATCTCTCAGCCTGCTCTAATTCTGTTCAGTTGGTGCCCCTTCATCCTATCATCATGTCGATTCTGTTTCATCATTACAGGGAGCTGAAAGAGTGCATTTCAGGGGTTGAGCAGATAGTAGATACTAAGATCAACAGCAAGAAAAAGGGATTGATGAAAAAGGAAGAAAAAGAAAAAGAAAAAGAAAAACCTATAACAACATTAGATAGTTGTTTTTTACAATGAATCACTGACAGTTAGTAATAATAGTTCCTCAATGTCTCCTGTATCCTGTAGTGCAAGAGTGTACAGCTGCTATCATTTGTAGCCGGTATGTTTCATATATGAGGAGATTTAAAGACGCAGACAGGGCCCGTCGCCCAGTCAGGACAGGGCGCTGTTTCTTTTGAAAAGAAGCGCAAGCCTCCGGAGCCAGTTGTCGTGGGATCGAAGCCCACCGGGCCCGCTAGCCCTATATATTATACAGATGCAATTTGATAGTCAAATGACGATGACAACGATGACCAACCAGTGTACATGTAAGGTAAATGCAATGAAGGAGGTCATTAGGATCTGAGGAGAATATTATGCATCTGCTTCAGCACTCTTGCAGTTGCTCCCCATATCACGTTGTTGCCATAGGTGAACTTGAATGCGTCTTTGGCAAGGCGATAATGTTCAGCATCTGGTTCAATGCTTTTGAGTGTTTCAATGAGAGGTACGTCAATCACTGCTTCCACTTCGCTTGCAGAAATCCTGTATTGAGGCAGCATTTCCTGAATTGTTACAAACGGCACAATAAAGTGGTTTGATGTCATCGTACGTACCTGCACTCAGGCAGCCAATTATCTGGTCAATCTTGAATGCAATTCCTACTTCTTCTGCTGTTTCCCGCAAGGCCGTCGCCAGCAATGTGCCGTCGCTTTCAACATATCTACCCCCAGGGAAAGATATTTCGCCCCTATGCGACTTCAGGCTTGGACTTCGCTTTGTGAGAAACACATGGGGACTGTCTTTGTGATAGTGTATTATCACAAGTACTGCGAGCAGGCCTTGCAAAAGCTGCATCGGCTGGCAGGTATGGCCTATCGACTAGGGCGGGTCTCAGAAACGAGAGAATTTGATCCTTCCTCAACAGCTCTGTAAATGCCGCTGGGGCCAATATATGCTCTGGATACTCTGCTGTTGACCTCGCATTTAATAAGGCCTCGAGATGTTTTTCAGTATTGTATTGTGCAGTGACATAATGAAGGTAGCCTATGAATTGAACCCGCCAAAGATAGTGAAAGGAGAAAAGTTTGATCTCGTGCAGCTAAAGTGCAACATCCAGGAGATGATGAACCACGCGTCGCAGCTCTATGGCCTTGTAAAGGCGTTTCACTTGACGGACTCAGTGCTTGGCATTCCACGCGTATCAAGCGTCACTGCAGCCAGATACATCAAAGGGCGTATTGATGCAGAAGCAAGTCTGAGCTGCAGTATCAGGGTGCGCGATCGCAATTTTCCTTCCCTATGTCAGACAGTATCAGATGCAATACTTACCGGGGCTGAGAGCGTGCTTATCTTGATGGGCGATGAACCTGCAGACAGGTTAGGTGATTCAGGCCTCAGGCCCAGCACTGCAGTCAGGATGCTTAAGAAGGAGGGCTATGACTTGAATATCAAACTTGATCTATCATTTCCAGCAAAGGTCAAGGACAAATCTGCTCAATCAATAAGGAATAAGCTTGATGTTATCCCGCACTCGCTTGTAACTCAATCGATTTCATCACTTTCAGACTTGGGCGAAATAACAGACCTTGCCAAGCCCTATGGTATCAATGTCACCGCAGTGGTGATGGTTCCATCTGAAAAGAATCGCCAGTCAGCTTCACTGATCGGGCTTGACTGGTCAGAATATGAAAGTAACCCTGTGGATTTCATAAGGCAGGCTGCAAAAATGGCAGACAGAGTGCTCCTGACCTCTCCCAATAGCTTTGCATCAGGACTTCAGCTATTAAGGCAGCTCAAGTGATAAGCTCATCATCAATGGAACTTTTTCTGTCTGAAATTTCACTTTTTATAGAGTCGATCACCTGTCTGTAATAGGGTTGCAGGTTCTCGTCTTCTGGAAGCCGAGGTCTTTTGTACTTTACAGATATCTTCATCTTTAATTGTGCCAGGTCTTCTTGTAAACACGATGACTTTATTGCCCAGAACAACGGACTCCAGTATGTTGTGTGTGATAAACACTATTGTCTTCTTTGTCCTGGCCCATATTAGCTGAAGTTCTACCAGCAGTAGGTCTCGGGTCTGGCTATCCAGAGCGGCAAAAGGCTCATCCATCAATAGCACTTCGGGGTCCATAACAAGAGCTCTTGCTATTGCGACCCTCTGCTTCATTCCACCTGATAACTGGTATGTATAGGCGTCAGCAAACTTGGTTAGCTGCATCATTTCAAGGTAGTGCATTGCGCGCTCGTGTCGCTTGTTCTTCTGAACGCCAGCCATCTTTAGCCCAAACTCAACATTGTCTAACACCTTGAGCCAAGGAAATAACGCGTTTTCCTGAAATACCATAATCCTATCAGGTCCAGTTTCAGTCACAGGATGGCCGTTTAGGATTATCTCTCCTTCCGTAGGCTTGTCAAGACCAGCCAGAATATTGAGCAGAGTCGTCTTACCGCAACCAGACGGTCCTACAAAGCACACGAACTGCTCATCTTCTATTGTTAGGTTGATGTTCTTGATGGCACTGATTAGCTTTACCTCATTTCGTTGGACTGCAAGAAACTGTTTGCCTATGTTTCTTGCTTCAAGTTTAGCCATGTTATACAGGAGTCATTATCTGTTATATGAGGTCGCTGGTATCGCCAAATTGCTTCATCCTCTTTACCCGGCTCCTGTCTAAAATTGTTAGTATTGCGCCAGCTATCGCCACAGCTATGCCAACTCCAAGAAGAAAGACGAAAATAAATACTGTCATGGCAGAGAAAAGGTTCTTTCTGCCTAAAACATGCTCCCAATCTCCGAAGCTCATCGCAGACTTCAAGTACCTCGAATCTGTGGGATTTAAGAGCGTCAGATTGTATAGACCTGGTACCTCTGCATCGAACGTCTCTATAGTGATTGGCGGATGAAGGTTCTTGTCGACTATGATCTTACCTGTATGATCCATTATTATGACTGAAGCTTGTCCACCAAATTCTGGAAAAGCGACGACATACATTCCTATGCCTTGGGTGTTGTTGATGTTCTGTCGCATATTGATCGAGCCGTGTGGTTCTATTATGTATTTTCCTTCCTGCTGGATAACATTTACGAACTGAAGGCCGTAATATCCTAGCATAGAAAAGATGATGAGCGCTGTTGCCCCACCGGCAGCCAGCATGATAGGGCCTCTTTTTAGATACAATTTAGGAAACGTGTAAAGATGTAATAGTATAAAATCTTATTAAGCCAATTCTGGAAGAATATCATTACCTTGTTTTGTTTTGATGATACAGACAATGTGGTCGATTCATAACATTAGAAGAACAACAACAACAGGGGATAGTATTCCACCGCCGTGTTGCGAAAGGAGTGCAGAATCTCGAAAAGAAAAGAATCCTGCGAACTATAGAATATTCTACTAGAATTTGATTCTAAAGTCCAGTGATATTAAAAAGACACGATTCGCGTTTATATCACACGCTTTCATGTTGATCGTTGCTTTGGAAAGTGATAACTGTAGCGGCTCTTGCTGTTGCGATCGCTGTCGCAATCATTGTCTTTTCTATCCCGACGCAGACGAACTCTGATGCACCTAACCTTAAATTCACAGAATTTACCCCCGACAGAACGGACATTAGGGTTGGCGAGTCTACCAGGATCTTGTTCAATGTACAGAATCTAGAGACTCGGCCAATCACTGACGCACAGGTAATCATTGTCATTGAACCTTCCGGCTATCAGTCATATCTCATAATACAAAACCAGACAGCCCAGCTTCCAGACCTACATGGCAGGGATGCGCGCGTAGGCCAGATGGAGGTTGTAATAAATGCTGCCAGGTGCACCGGCAAAGGAAGCCGTTTACACAGTGAAGGGATTATTGTTAATAGAAGGCAACCAGTCAGATGTCCGAGAATTTGAACTTAGAGTAAGGCGAGCGATGATCAAAGTACGAAATATTCTGCATCTGGATGGTGTACTGCTATTGCGGCAGTCGACTGATCGGGTACTATTTGACCTGATTCCGTGAGCGTCATGCCAGATTTTTCAGGCTCTAATATCTGCCAGACAAGATGGTGTTGAGAAATATCCGGACAGCTTGGATATCCCCAGCTGTAGCGAAGGCCACGGTTTTGCCCTATTTTTAGTTCGTTTCGAATTTTTGCGTTTATCAACTCAGCCATCGCCTCCGCTGTTTCAACTGCAAGGCCGTGCAAATAGTAGGCATCAGCATATCTGTCTTGCTTGTTCCAGAGATCGATTATTTCTGTGACCTTGTTGCCGACGGTTACCGCTTGAAACGCAACGATATCACTCTCGCCGAAGTAATCTGCAAGGCAAAGGTGCTTTTCTTTTGAAGAGCGTGGAAATTCAAGTATGACCTGCTTACCTTCTGGCAGGTCGATTGCCAGCCTGCCAGTACCTCCTTGTCCAAGTGTCAAATTGTGGCACTTGTAGAATCCATATACTGCGCAGGGTTCAAACAGTTTTTCGCTTACGTCCTCGAATCTGTCCAGCCTCTGAACAAGTTTTCAGGGTCTTGTCCACTTGCGCCTTTGCCCCTCATTCCCCACTGCAATACAAACAGCGATTTTTTGTTAATGTATTTCCATACTTCCGTTAGGTCTATCTGATATGGCTCTAGCCTAGTAGGCCGGTTAGTATGGGGATGTATTGGGGGCTCTACAGGCTTGATGCCGCTGTGAGGAATTTGAGATTGCTCTACCGCCACGGCCTGCTCCTGTCGCTCATCCCATTTCTCTAACTTTTGCTCCACTCGCTTACAAATTGCTGACGATCAGAAGACATCAGTCGGTTCATTACTTTCAGCCCGTCAAACGCTGTCTTGCAGTAAAATACACCTGGTGAGTAGATGCCACCCTCCTTTGCGATCCTGTTGATATAGTTGGTATTGATTGCCGCCCCACCGCAAAGTACTGGCATATTTATACCATTCTGCCACCGCGTGCTCGACAAAGTATTGCATCTGCTTTGATGTCGATACAAGTAGCGCAGATAGTCCTACTGCATCTGCATTGACTTCGTTTATCTTTTCCAAGATTTTCTGCAGTGGCACTTGCTTGCCAAGGTCGTAGACTGTATAGCCATTGTTAACAAGGATTGTTTTTACCAAATTCTTGCCAATATCATGCACATCTCCATAGACTGTACATATGACAAGCCTACCCTTGCTCACTCCTTCCTGCTTGATCAAGTATTTCTCCAGTTCTGCAACGGCTCCCTTCATGCACTCGGCTGACTTTAACACAAAGGGTAGGATCAGCTCGCCGGCACCAAACTTGTCGCCCACCTCTTTCATCGCAGGAAGCAATACTTCGTTGAGCGTCTCTACCGCCACTTCGTGCGCCGCCTCTTTTGATGATGCTTTTAGCACAAGATTTCCAGTTTCCTTAGTAGACTTGCCGTCCTTGAGGCGGTCAGCTATTGCTTGCACCACGTCATCCTCTATGCCTTCTTTGAGCCTGTTGAGGATTCGGAAGTAGCAACGTTTGGCTGCATCCCAGCTTGGATCTACCTCTGTCCTCTTGGCTGCGCCGCTGGCTGTCACGTCCTTCAGTACCTTCAAAGTGTGCTATCAGTTCTGCAAGAGCATTTGGATGCCTGTTGAAAATCAGATCTTCAGCCAGTTTTTTCTGCTGCCTCGCTGATCTCAGGATATGGAATGATGTCGCGTGCATTGATGATGACAGCATCAAGTCCAGCCTGTAGCGCGTGATTCAAAAATATTGAATTGATTATTTTTCTTGCATTTGGTGAAATACCAAAGCTCACATTGCTCAAGCCTAATACAGTAAAACACTGGGGAAATTTCTTCTTGACAAGCCGGATGCCATCCAAGGTATTTTTGGCGGCATCAGCAAGCTCAGGATCCCCCGTCACAATTGTGAATGTAAGTACATCAAAGATGAATTGCCAAGGTTTTAGGTCATATTGCTTCCTACCCATTTCATAGATGAGCTCTGCCACTTCGAGTTTTTCCTGAGGTGTCTTTGCCATCCCCTTTGGGCCTATACACAGGGCTATAGCCGGCACACCGTATTTGACCATCAACGGCGCGAGTTGATGAAACCTTTCACCACTTCCTTCCAAGTTTATTGAATTGATTATGGGTCTGCCGGGGATCTGTCTGATTGCAGCTTCGATCACTTTTGGGTCTGTTGAATCAATGACTAGGGGCGCGTCTATCTCAAGGCTGAGCCTCTTGACCAGCTTGACCATAAACTCTTTTTCATCAGATCTCTCGGTGGTCGCAATACACACATCAAGGCAATGTGCCCCGTCCTCTACCTGATTTCTTGCTAGGTCAGTCAGCCCGTCAAAATTATTTGCGAGCACCAGCTCTTTGGCTTTCCTAGACCCTTGGGTATTTATGCGCTCTCCAATTATGAGAGGGCGTGGCTCCTGTCTTAGGTCTACCGCGTTTAGAGCTGAAGTTATCCTTGGAACCAAATTGACTCTTTATTTATTTATTAAGCCATTATATTTGCTATTACCACGGTTAGAAAAGTAAGTTCTATACCTAAAATTCCTTCTTACCTGTTTTATAATAAAAATCCAAGTAAGAACCATGGCGACGATTCAACAGTTCAAATTGAGGGGTAATAGCTCTGGCGGTTTCATAGACAAGGTGTATATTATTATAAGCAACAGGAGCGGCAAGATCACAAGTAAGGATCTCGATCAACTGATCGGCAACAAGCAGAATGTTAGACTTGCAATCACCCGGCTGACAGTCCAAGGTAGGATCAAAAGGGTAAGAGGCTTTGGGAAGAGGGGAATTGAATATTTCTACAAAGACATTGCCCATCAGGCGCAAAAAAACTAAGTTGAAGCAAACAAAGTACTAGTCCATCCTTTCATTATGACCATCTATAACTTTCCTTAGCTCTGCGATATGCTGAGGGTTGGTTCCACAGCATCCTCCTATCATTCTTACATGATCGTATTTGTCAACAAAGTCTTCAAGAGCTTCTGCTATTTCCTTTGGTGTCATCTTATAGATTGCGCGGCCGCCCTCGTTCTGTGGCATGCCAGCGTTTGGCATTACCAGTAACGGCAGATCTTGCTCACTCAACCATCTTACGTGTGGCCCCATTTCATGTGGACCGGTGGAGCAATTGAGCCCAAATGCATCGACGTGCATGTCGCTTACAGCGGTGTAAGCTGCTTGAATGTTGGTTCCAAGCAGCATTTTGCCATATTGATCTAATGTAACATTGGCAATTATCGGCACCTTTCTAGCTACTTTTTCCATCGCCTCATGGCATGCCTCGATCGCCAACTTGACCTCTAGTATGTCCTGACTTGTCTCTATCAGGAGCGCGTCGACTCCGCCAAGAATAAGCCCTTCAGCCTGAAGCACGAACGCCTCTTGTATCTCATCAAGAGGCGTTTCTCCAAGCGCAGGGTCATTTGAGCTTGGTAAATATCCACTAGGGCCCATAGAGCCGATGACATATCGCGGTTTGCTATCCTTGAACTCATTGCATACATCCTTTGCAAGTTCGGCCGCTCTTTTGTTAAACTCAATTGTCTTGTCGCCGTATCCATACTCGGCCAGCTTAAACATATTGGAGCCAAATGTGTTAGTCTCAATGCAATCGGCTCCTGCCTTGAGGTAGCCTCGATGAATCTGCTTTATCCACTCTGGTCGCGACAAATTGAGACCATCATTGAATCCATCTTTGCCATCAGGAAAATCCTCTGTTTTGGTATTGAGGCGCTGTATTTCAGTTCCCATGGCACCATCGAAAAGTATTACCCTCTTTTTTGCTGCTTCAATGAATGAGTCTTGCAAGTGCTGTAGAGATTCTAACATCCCATGGAGTTTAAAACCTTTGTAAAATTTGACACTATTGATGGCGTCTCTTCATACAGATCCCATAAATGCAAGACCAGAATTGTCAAGAGGAAATATCTCAATATGCGATAATTGTTGTACTACAAAATCCTCCATTCAGACAATCAAGGAAGACAGTATGTTCGGCGCGTTCTATAGCCTCATGACGTGCAAAAAAACACATGGGCGGGATAGGACGTTGCAGGAGTCCTCCTTAGGATAAAATACCCGAAGCCCATTATCAAGGCAACTGACTGTCCCAGCATACTGTTATTCCAGTCGATGCTTCAAAGATAATCAAGCTGGGACGTTGCCACATAATAGACACTTCTTATAAGTTCATGATTACAAACGACAAATCCAATTGCATGTCTTGCATCGAGACCCATTGCTCAAAGTTTAACCGGATAGCACCGATCCCCCGGGTAGTAGTGTCCTAGTCCTATGGAATGTGAGATATATCTAAGAAGGGAGCAAAGAAATTGCTATCATTCCAGTTGAAGAAACTTCGATTGTTGTGGCTGACGAATTGACTACAAAGGAGCCAAGGAGAAAAGAACACAGTAAAAGGTACCGATAAACTGATACTCATAAAAAGAAATGATAACCAAGATGTCGCATCGTTTTTTGATCTATCATGGTGTGACCCGAGATATCGTGCGTGGAAAAGGCAAAGTGTCTTTGATGTCTTCGGCGTTTGTTATCCACCGCATCAAGCGCTCAATTCCAAGCCCAAAGCCACCATGTGGTACAGAGCCATACTTTCTGAGATCAAGATACCAATCATAAGCGGCAGGATTGAGCCCCTCTTTCTTGATACGCTCAGTGATTGAAACAATATTGTCTTCCCTTAGACCGCCACTTGTTATTTCGCCAAAGCCATGTGGCGCTAGCATATCTGCCGCCAGCCCACTTCCTCTATGGTGGGGATTTTCCTTTACATAGAAGGGTTTGATTGCAAGTGGGTATCCCACCACAAATATCGGCTTGGTTACATTCTTGGTCAGCTCGCGTTCAGAATCAATATTGAGGTCATCGCCTAACTTTATCTCGCGCTTGCTACCATTTTCTTGTGTAATCATGAACCCTTTTGACTTAATGATTTCAATTGCATTTTCATAAGACATCCGCTCAAATGGCGGCTCGAATCTTTTTCAGTTCGGCCAAATCACGTCTTAGGTAGGCCAGTTCCTCAGCTCTCTCCTTGATCGTGTTCTGGATGATGTATGAAATAAGCTGTTCCTGCACTTTCAAGATGTCTTCAAGTGTGACCCAAGGCGCCTCTGCCTCAAGATGGGAAAATTCTGCCAGATGTCTGATAGTTCTCGATCTTTCAGCGCGAAATGAAGGTGTAAGGCTCCATACGGGTCCAAGAGAAAAAATCATGGCTTCCAAGTACAACTGCGCGCTCTGCGACAGGTATGCTTCTTCATCGAAATACTTTAACTTGAAAAGTGTCGAGCCTCCTTCCACTGCGCCTTTGACAATGGTCGGTGCAGTCACTTCCATCCAGCCGCTTTCTACGAACCAACGCCGGCCATAGTCAAGTATAGTTGCTCTTATTTTAGCCATTGCGACCATCTTTCGCATGCGCACCGCCAGATGCCGCTTATCAAGCAACAATTCTTCGCTCTGATACTCACCTATAGGATAATCAGTGTCTGCAATATTGTATATCTTGAGAGTCTTTCCCTTTATCTCGTATCCTCCCTCTGGAGCCCTTGCATCTTGGCTTACAATGCCTGTCACTTCAATTGAAGATTCTATAGTAAGGCTGGCTGCCTTTTCGACAGGGAAGACGCATTGAATCACGCCCCCTCTGTCGTCGCGCACAAGCACGAATGCATTTTCTTTTTGCTTCCTTAGGCGATGTACCCAGCCCCTGATCATGACTTCCTTTCCGACACAGTCTGACGACTTGACCTCGCTTGTCCTGAAGGACATCGAGATTTAGGTTTCGTGCCTAATTCTTAAATTTGTTCTGCTTAAAACTTGAACTATCAGCTGTCCTTATTCTTTGAAGCTAACTACATTGCTTCCTTCCTTGCATCACAAACTAATAGAGAAAAAGAAGACAAGAAGAAAAAGAGATAGGTAGATGACCTTTAATAGATAGAGACAGTGGGTTTAGCCCGTTTGCAGATCAAGCAAATATCTCATCGAGCAGTCGATCAACCATTCCTTCTATCTTAGTACCGATATCTTGTTCTTCTATGACATCATCTAAATCATTATTGCCCAACTGGACGATGTTTGATTGATTAAGCGTAGTAGTAACAGCCGTAGCAGTAGCAGTATTATCCCCAGAAGTTGCAACTACTGTATCATCGCCTATTATTTCACATTTCAAGTTACCCTCACATTCTACATCTAATCCATCTTCCGTACTTTGAGTTACTCTTACTGAGTTTGATCCATCTTGTGTACTTTGAGTTACACTTTGAGTTACACTTACTGAACTTGCAGCATGTGCAGTATCAAAGATCATCATCGTTGCAGTCATTGCCAGTATGACAGCAGCTGCTGTAGCTGTTGTTGTTATTCTTGTTTTTGTTAATGTTCTCATATATTACGATGGCTTAGTGTAGTAGCAAGTATCTCATATAAGGAGTCTCTTACATTCTTAGCCTTATTGAATTAAGAAACTTCTTTTACAATGAGATTCCTTTTTAGATTACTATAGAATGGCTTTTAGATGTACTATGTATGTTACCCATCTATAGCAGATGCAGCGAGTAGTACTTCAGGCAACCAATCAGTCATTATCATATTATTATCTCAGCTTGTGTCCTCTACCTGTTTACACGCCGCTTGGTTATTCTTCCTCCTGCTGCTGCCATGAGCTTTGAATTTGTTATACTGTGATTCTTGACTCTTGTCTTTATGATCTCTCAGATCTTTCTTTGACTACATCACTTCTTTGTCAACTAACATAATGCAGTGGACGAATTGTGAAAAGTACAGCATATAAAATACATAACAGAATAAATCAATAGTTAGTACTAGTTGATACAACACCTTTCATAAACTTGCATAAACTTGCATAGATCAATTTTATAACATTCTCTTGCAAGGCTATTTAACCTCATGATCCATTGCAATAAAAGAAAGACATGACATACAGAAGCAGAACTGATATAACTGCTCAAATTCTGGAAGCCGCAAATGGCGGTGTAACTAAAAATAAGATAATATACAAAGCAGTTCTTGGCTATGACCAAATGAATAAGTATCTGATGCTTCTAGCTAAAAGCAGCTTACTAAGTTATGACTTTGTAACTAGCAGCTTTAAGACTACTGAAAAAGGTCTTAGGTTTCTTGACCTTTACCGTAAGATTGGCCAGCTAATGAACGAAGAGCAACACTCCTAGGTTCAGAGAGTGTAATTCAAATTTCACTGATTTTCTTGGACCAATTGCGGTTAGTATCCAAAAACAGACTGAAAAGGAGGAAATAGCGCCCCAAAATGCTCTCTCTCTGTCTTCAGCTGTCAAAAATCCTTGACGTTTCTGTGATCTTCCTTCTGCAGCGGCTACAAAACCCGAATGCAGTAACCAACCGAAATATCTCTTAAGTTTATCACCATAAAGCGGAGAGGTAGTAAGATATGTTCCATATGACCCGACTTGTTTTGCCTGCAACTTATAGTACTCAATGACCATAAATGTAAGAAAGGAATGAAGGGTACCATGGCAGAAAAGATGCGGGCGATGGTACTAACAAAGCTTGCACCGATAGAGACGCGTCCACTCAAGCTGATGTCAATTGACAAGCCAACAATAAAGGGCAGGACGGGACTTCTCCTTGAAATAGAGGCTTGCGGCGTATGCCGGTCAAACCTGCATCTTATTGAAGGCGACTGGAAAAAATATGGCGCGCCGTCAAGCCTGCCAGTAATACCGGGCCACGAAGTCGTGGGTATTGTCAAAAAGCTGGGTGATGGAGTAAAAAAGGTCAAAGCAGGTGATAGGGTTGGCATCCAGCCGCTCTTTAGCTCCTGCTTACAATGCTACTATTGTACGTCAGGGCGGGAGAACCTGTGCGAGAGCGCTGAGATAACTGGCGAGACTGTGCCGGGAGGCTATGCTGAATATATCTCAGTATTGGAAGAATTTGTGACTCCAATCCCAGACAACTTTGACTCGGCGCATGCTGCGCCACTTTTCTGCCCCGGCATAACTGCATACAAGGCAGTCAAGGCAAGCGAGCCTGCGGCAGGCAAGACAGTTGGCATCTTTGGAATAGGCGGCGTTGGCCACCTCGCGATTCAGATAGCCAAGATTTATGGCGCAAGGGTCCTAGCCGCATCGAGAACTAGAAAGCTTATCGACTTGTCAAAAAAGCTGGGTGCTGACAATGCCATTGTCTACGAGGAGTCGGATGAGCAGTTCTTGAAGAAACTGGCAGATGAGGAGGGTCTGCTTGACAGTGCAATTGTCTTTGCGCCATCGGACAGCGTGATAAATGCGGCCATTAGGTCAGTGAAGAAGGGAGGCATATTGTTGTTCTAGGTGTACGTGGTAACGTAGCTAACTTTCCCACATTTGAAGAAAAAATAGTAAAGGGCAGTGTTATCGGCACTAGAAGGGACATGGCTGATTTAATTAAGATGGCAAGTAACCCAGGCTTGCAAGTCATCATAGAAACGCAAAGGCTGGTAGAGGCTAATGAGGTACTAGGTAGGCTCAAAAAATCCGAAATACAGGCTCGTGCAGTGCTCATGCCATAAATGTTGCATGTATATGTAAATATGATGAGACGTCGGCCCTTTGCATCAAAGGATGTCTGAATGAACGATGACTCCTGTGGTTCCAGGGCAGCAGGTCTTGCCCTAAAATTGCAACCCGATTGATTTTGGTTGGTTGCCCACTGGTATCTGGGACCTCGCTGTGGGTGCCTGATTTGTCAAGAGCGTAGTTAGGCAGCATTGACAAATGGTATGTGCGTGAGGTAGAGCATTCTATACAATTATTGTCTCTGCTGTTTTATCTGGTGTCATTTCAGCCTCGCTTTCATATGTGCTGTTTGAAGTGATTTTGTTGTAGATCGACGGTCTTCTTATTGCTCCTTATGTATCATTTGTTCTAACCACAACATTGTTGCCCAATGTTCCCTTACTTTCCTTCGGAGCTCCGGGTACTTCCTCAAAGCCCAATAGTATGCCTCCTTTGCTAGCTCATCAGCTTCCCTATTTTGATCACGCTTTATCCACTCAAACCCAATAGTGCCAGAGTCAAACTTTGAGCGTAGCATAACAGCACTATCATACATTGGATTCAGTCTTGCAGCCCTTGGACTGTAAGCTCCATTCTTTAGTTTCCTAGTTATCAATTCACAATCTCCTCTCACTAGAATTTCATAGTCATCACGATGATTAGCGTAGCCGTTTTCTACCAACCATTCCATAGCCTTTATAGCACCACCATATTCAGCAGAGTTACTATTAGATTCAGGAGAAAAAGGTCTAACCGAATTAACTACGCCAAAACTTCTATACGACACCGTAGCGTATTCGTCTTTGACTACAAAACCATAGCATGGTATACCAGCAGGATTTGCTGGTTCACACAAACCATCAAAATTAACAAATAGCTTTTTCTTTACTGTCATTTTATTCATCCTCTCCTCATAAGCTGCTCTGTCTCTCGTCTACCTCTCTTTCTATTGTGTCTTATATCAAATATTACGGTGTCTCCAATTTTGCGATAATCAGTATGCTCTGCACCTCTTTTCCGCAACCACAGGTAAGCATCTGAATGTCATGTATATTCCTGTAGCCGGAATTATTGCAGCGAGTGAATGAAGTTCAACAAGCTTTTCGTCTTTTTTTGCTCTGTGAAAGTCATTTCCAATATCTCTTTTTAGTTTATCATATACATCGTCTTTCTAGGACAGAGTATATCTGGCATAAAATTGTAGCCGAGATCCTTTAACGCTTTTGTATCTATGTATAACATTAATCAATTATTACACGGTTTTGATGACACCATCTGACACATCGGCGCGGCAACAGCTCGCAGCGGGCAGTTATCTATCTCAGATAGCAGTTGCTAATGGAAGGATGGTGACCTAGAGCCAGAAATCCAACAATAGACTGGGTAATGAAGGAAATAAGCTAACTTTCTCATACATCCTTTAAATCCATAGTACTCTCACCCTGTTTGATGAAAACAACCGTTACAGCAACAGTAGCAGCAGTACTTGCGGCTTTTGCAATCATTGGCGGAGTGTTTAGCACATCGGCTCCAGCACTCGCACAGACCAATACCACAGACAATACAACCCCCGGCATGTCGACGGACATGGGAGGAGGCGACATGATGGCTATGATGCGCGAAATGAGCGCGAACCACAAGTGGGGTATGATTTCTAGCATTCAGAATGACGAACAAGGACAACCGGGATGGATTGTTGCAGGTCACTGGATGATGGAGATGGGTTCACAGAATGATACTGCTACATCTGACACAACTAGTAGGATCAGCAATGTCTCAGCCTTCAATGCAATGCTACATATGGTTATGCTCAATGGCTCGGCTATGCATAATCATGAGATATCCAACTTCACACAGGTTGGGGATGCGACCTTTAATAGCGACACCAACTCGACTACAATAACTGGCACAGCCACCATTACAATGCGCGAAGGTCCAGTTCCAAATGTGCAAACTACAATAGAGATAGCACAGGACAAAGTGATAGCGATATCACCTGATCCAGCTGCAGTTGAGAACCACTTTGGAGACACACCTATCTACGGAGTAGTAATCTCTCCTGAAATGATAGAACAGATGATGATGAGATATGGAGACAGGGGCGGCATGATGAATAGCAGCGGTGGCATGTAAACAGGAGAACCAGCACACGCAGGAACCAATATTGACAAGATGTGGATGCAATTCCACCCCTCATTTTTTATGGATTATCAAAAATCTTCCCTTTGCGAGCCCTCTACCAAATTAATTTACATGAAGTTTTAATGCCACTCTGATGGTGATAGTTCCTATCGATTGGTATTGTTTTGAGTGTAGTTGTGATGAGTTGTAGAAAGGTGAACAAACTAAAACAGAGACTGTGTTAGCAGCTAACAGAGTATTACTACTCCCCTTGTCCCCGAATACCCCGTAATTCTTCTATGACCACTAACACAGTCTTCTTTACTTTTCCAAAGAACGCGATACTTATGTATTATTGCACTTGAGCAATATTATTTCGTATTCTTCATTGAAAATAATGTTACCTAGCATAAATAGTAAGCGTCCCGACCACACTTTCTATCATATTTTTCTTTTTAGATAATTGACGACGACTGTTGCAACTTTCCGTCTACAATTCTGGTATCGATATCCTCCATTCTAAACCTGGAGGGTCAATCTGACCAACCAAATATTTTCATTTCTTTACATATTTATAGCAGGCAAAACAAGCCTGCAAAACCTTCTTGTGTTGTTTTATTCAACAACTCTACAACAATCGCTGTCTCTTGCCTGAAACTTATTTGTAGATTATTATTATATAAAGGCGAAAAGGTATAGTTGGAAACAGCATCCCCGATATACCATGTCACCATCGAAATAACAATAGAAAAAGAAAGAGGAAGAGATGCATATATAGTGTCAATAGCCAAGAAGACCAAAGAAAGAAATAGTATTTCATCTTTATGACACTTACTAGTCATGAAATGTGCATGTTGTGGCGGAGACATGCTACCTGAGAAAGATATTGGCGACTCGATAATATACAAATGTGCAGAATGCGGATTAAGCGACAGTAGAATGAAGAAGAACCAGGATAAAAGAGATGACATTGGGTAAGAGGTCACTAATGATAAAAGAATCTAGTCTTTTGGACATCGATCAAGAAATAATGATTCTACATGGCATCTGCTCTTCAGGACTAGTATATGATTCTATCATACACTGATTTGTCTAATGTGCAGTAGAACTCCTTAGTCATCATTATGATTTTTGGGGTATTGAATATTTAGAATTGATAAAGGTTCCTAGGTAATACATTCATTATGATCATATGAAGGTTGCATGCTGTTGGTTGAAATAAAATGTTCGTTTTCGACTAATTAGATGTCAGTGATAACAGGATTGTATATGTAATAGGCCATCAAAAGAAGGCTACGGTTATACTGTTAAATCTCATGGAAAAAATTAAGTAGAAGCCATCATTACATCATTGCCAAAAGTACTACAAGATCGAATATCAACAACAAGTCAATGCTATACTAGCAAAAGAGAAACCTGCAATCCTTTGTTTTTCTACCTTCTTGCACAGATCCAACATATCAACGAATATTCTTCATCATTATCATGCCAACTGTAATTAATTAGCTTTCTATTACACTTTGAACACCGATTTCGGTTCCTTGTCCGGCTGTTATGGGTTCTAACTCTAAGCTTCTTACCACAGCAAAGACAAAAATTTTTTTCATCAGAACGGAAGAAAATAGCACATTTTGGACAGTATTTCATACCCCTATCATAGAGGCTGCCTTCTATGGCCTCGAACAGCTACTCTCTCACACAGATTTCGACAAGGAGCCAAATTAAACTAACTGCCAAGCTCGCAATGAGGATTGATAAAAGGTAGCCTGCACTACGGAGAGAGGGGGAGCAGGCGTATGAGAAATCTCCACCTCCTCCCATCAACAGGCTCTATAATACGCTTGCTCACGCAGATAGAATAAAGAGCAGGAGAGTAGATCCCTATAGAGACGAGATGACCCTTTCTAGATTGTTGATGATATAGCTTGACAAAGATACTTTCAGATGATATCCAACAGGTTAAAGTATCGTCATTGTTTGGCATTGAGCAGTGTAAATGCGTGAAAAAAACTTTCGCATAAGCGAAGCCAATGAAGTAGCATACACATAAGATGTAAAGCTGGCCACGAAAAATGAAAGCGCAAAACGCAGTAAATGATGCAACACCATGTTGCTGTTGAGTGAGAACATATCCGAATGAGAACCATTCTGAGTATTTGTATCGGTCTTATTATCTGACTGGGTGTTTTGACTGAGTCAGTTAAGAATTGTCATTTGATATGATCTGGCTGAAGAGTAGAAGAAGGAGTAAAATCGAAAGAATATATTTGTTTTTCACGAGTTGACTATAATATTGTCACCATTACTCAATCTCTTCCCATAGGGTTCATTGTCTGTATTGTAGAAGTTCCTTTTAGAAATACCTTGATCGTTTACTTCTGTCACTTCTATTGTTCCCGAATGCACAATTTCTACAAGATTATTGTCTGTTGCCGAGCCTCCTTCTGCTATTAAGGCACTATCAAAATCCCGATCCACCAATATCATACTCGAATTTCGGGTCAAAAGATATTCGCTTGATGTTATATTGGAAAACTTGTTATTCTCTAAAATATTATTGTAACTTCTTGTTGCATTAATACCAGTAGCACAGTCAAATATAGTATTATTATAGACCAAATTGTCCTCTGTCAAGCCATCATCTGGTTCTGAGGGATTAAACAAAAGTATTCCTTCTGAGGTTGCTGCTTCAACGGTATTGTTGTATATTTGGTTATTTGCCGATTCTGATACTATTATTCCACTGGTTGCATTATAAACTTGATTATTCCTTACGATTGAATCAGTCATGTTTCTTGAGAAGAAAATGCCTGCCCTTATGTTGTTCTCTACCTTGTTTCCCTCGATAAGAATATTACTGCAATCAACTGAGCAGATTATCCCTATTGAATTGTGATGAACCCAATTATTTGTAATATTCATATCATGAGTTCTGCTGTGAGGATCCACAGCGTAGTTTAGGTTATGATGATATTCATTTCCATCAATTGTGATGTTGTACACCGCTGTAGAATAAAATGCTCTCCACATATGATGGAATTCACTGCCTCTAATCTCTATATTACTAGAAGGTCCATATCCAAACCGGGAAGAATCCTGTCCATGAAGATCAAACCCTCTTCGCCCTAGTTCATCATATCCAAGATATGCAAATTCCGAATTTATTATTTGAGCACCGTCGCTTGCATCAAACTGGATGTATCCACGGCTAACAGAACCACTCCTATCTTGTTGGACAACGTCATTAGTAGAAGTATTCCAAGATGTTATTTTTACACCATTTATCATTATTCTTCCATGAACTATTATTCCATTTTCGCCAGCAATCTTTAGGTATTGCAGATTATCATCATTTGAAGTCATTTCAAAGGTAGCACCTTTGGCTACTCGCAAGTTAGCTTTTAGAAGATATTCGCCATCTTGTTCAAGCTTTTCAAGTACAGGATTCATCATTTATGGTACTGACAAGATCTCCAAAAGATGCGTGGTCGCAGTCTATACTAATGGTCTTTTCTGCTCTTTCATAAGTTATACAATCTAGCCCACTTTCAAAATCAAAGAATGGAGGTTGTTGATATGATATACCGATCGTAGAGAAAAAGAGAACCGTCGCCACTGCTGCGCTGGCAAAAGATCTTTTAGGAATAATCATTATAGTATTGCTTCTTTCATCGCGTGTAGAGGATTTATAAATTTAAACGGCTCTATTCTTTTCAGTATAAGAAAAAATCGAAGTTGGTCTAAAGAACATTGTATAAGGATTCTATGCATTTTCGTTCAATGGCGACATTTTGCCAAGGTCTACCAATGTCATTAACTCTTCTAGAAAATAATATGCATTTGTCATGTAGCGCTCCCCCTTAATCCTCTCATTGTCTAAGCATTGTTGCCAATAGGGTCATTCGACATCGTCATATATTAGGCGTCCATCGGTATATATCTAGTAGTCCTAAAAGATATACCATAAACTTAAATATTTTCCCTTGCTTCTATAAAGAAGTATAAGGATTAATCCTTATTACTAATTTTTCTATACCATATTCAAGAAGTATTAATAGAGCAAGTAATAACTTTCTTAATTATTCTTTCAGAAAGCGAAATCAAATGAATTGTAGACCATTGGATTTAACAATATCTCCAAAAACATTAGACAAAGGCATTTTTGATGCATCTGACGCTGTGGACTGGGATACAAGCAGAGCAGATGATGACTTTAAGCAAGCTAACCCCTACATAGTCATCAAGCTTGGTAACATATTGATGACATCAATAATGTTTGTTTTTCAAAAATGAAACGTACCACCACCAACTATCTTTCAGATACGTCTCTTTTTGTTTCCTCTTACGTTGTTTTGCTGTGATTGTCTATCGTGTGCTGTCTCAGTTCTCCTCTAGATGCAAAGGACTTGTTACATATTTCACATGAAAAGCTAGCAGATGCAGCACCAGGAGTTGATTCATCAGACTCTTTTTTGAGAGCAGCTCCCGTACCAGTTCCCCGATAAGAGGAATCACCATGTATCTCTTTTTCATTTGGCATCCATAGAGAACATAATCCATGAGGAGCTATAACCCCGATGAGCGGCCTAGTATATCCATACCTTCATCTGTTACGATAGCACAATGGTTGGGTTTGACAAAATATTTACAGTTATAGCAGAAATACCCTTTATGATGATCAGAGTCCTTAAACTGTTCTAATTCCACATAGCGTGCAGCAATCTTTGGCAGCTTTTTTTGTTGTGTTGCTTCTTGTGGTATATTCTGAGTTGACATGAAACTCTCAGATTCTCTCGACATAATGTATATGAGACAACAAATTATGAAATATTAACTACTAGGATGGCTCGACTATTTCGATAATCCATAGAGATTTTTCGTTTCAATGATGTCAATGATGTCCGAAGGACGATTAAGAGGCTAC
Organism: uncultured Nitrososphaeraceae archaeon; assembly: GCA_963786915.1. Classification (GTDB taxonomy): domain Archaea; phylum Thermoproteota; class Nitrososphaeria; order Nitrososphaerales; family Nitrososphaeraceae; genus Nitrososphaera. Next base: position 506,933 of record CAWBAU010000001.1, on the reverse strand, counting down.
ATGTTCTCTTAATGAAAGAGGCAGGAGTAAGTCGGATGGTCAATGAGAATTTCACGAATACTCATATAATTTGGAGATAATACTAAAGAATATAAGCAATAAATCCGATGTCAGAAAGGAAGAATATAGAGGTGTGTCATTACTGACAGGAACAAGCAATGACTGGCGATACCTTAGGCAAAAATTGATGGAAGCTTTGCTTTGAATTAGCATTTAATGGCTTCAAATTTACTAACACTGACATTTTTGTTTGTGTTGCCGGCTTCATTGTCAGATTGTTGTTGTTGTACCATCACTACTAGTAATCTTATTATTAATATTATTATTGTTATTATTGTTATTATCACTATTGTATATTTCTAAAGCTCTTGCTATTTTCTTTCCACCGTCCGTCCTTTTCAAAAGAAAGTTTAGTTCCTCTATCCCAAGTGAATGTTCTTCTCTTGAGCCATCGGCATTCTCGTATCGTAATATTAATTCATTTTTCATAGGGCTCCTTTCTCTTAACTTCCTTATAATTGGCGAAAAGTACTTGGCAGTGATTTCCAAAAATATGGTTACCAAACTTGGATCGTATGCTACGATGTTGTTGTTGCCTACACTTATAGAACTTTTACTTGCGTCTATCGCCAGAGCATCTCTGTCTTCAACTCTGATTGAAGCTAGCTTGCTGTACAATGCTAGTTGAGATGGTTCATGATGTATTATAAGCTCAATCTTATCAAGAATAGCCCTGCCAAGAAGCATTATCTCTGGAATATCAGTGGCTTCAGTTATATCTTTTATTCCCAGTATGTCTTGTACTTTTCCTTGCTCGCTTGAAGTAAAATCTATTCTTGGCAGTTTATTATACTCCAGATAATGTGTTCTAGGCCTTGCAGAAGTGCCGGCAGCATTTGTAGTGGCAGCAGGCAGGAGCATTATTGCTGTCATCGCGGCTGAGTTCTGATAATCTATATTTGATGTGTATCAAATTATCATCTAATTTGGAGGGGTTATCTACAAGCACTACCAAAAGATTCTCTTTGCCATCAGTGTTTGCCGAGTAAACATAGTAATCTTCAACGTTTACAAATCGTGGTGCTCTTTGATTCTTCATCTCTTTGTCAAGTCCTGGTAAAAAATCAAGAGATTTTTTTAGCCTTTTAGTTATTGGAGTCTTTAAACCCACAGGTATCATTATATCCTTCAGACCAAAATCTGATACCTTTCTTCTTTGGTTCCAAAATTCAATTTCTGTGCTCCTGATTGAGAGAGAATAGGAGATAGATGTGGCAGTGTTCTCGGATAAATTGGAACTATTTTGCGGCAATGTGTTTGTGAGCACAATATTGTAGTGCTTATTATCTCCAAAGGTATTGTCAATAGATATCTGCAATCCCTTTTGAAGATTGGATGTCATAACGTAAGGTAATTTTTCATAATCCTTTGAAAGCAATTCATTCAAAGGTTCTAGCGCACTACTTAAAAATCCTTCAATTCTTGAATAAATGTATCTCCGATAACTATCAGACTGTTTGAGAAATACTTCCCTAGAATGTATAATGTTACTCCTCAGTGTACTACTTGCTATTACGAATGGATCAGCTTCGGTTGGAATGGAATATCGTTCTCTCAATGGCTCATTATACCTGATACCAAAATTGCCAAAGATATTTCCAAGGGTGCTGCTTAATTGATCTATATTGGAGACAATTTCAGATTCCAAAGACTCTGCGTTAGCAAGTACTGCTCTGAGATGTTCAAAGTCATTGTGTGCTTGGAAAACGATATCAGAAAGGCTAGTAAAATCCTTGAGTTGAGATAAGAAATCTATGTTTTGCTCTAATGGAGTATAATCAGCATAAAGGTATCTTCCCCCTTTTCGAAAGTTATTGCCTTTGCCTTCTCCTGTTATCATGTTATTATTTTGCTGTCAAGTATGGTCTGCCCATTTCAAGGATATAAATCAAATATTGAAATAGCGAATTGTGATGGAGATGAGTTCAAATTCCATCTAATCCTGCTCTCTCGTTTTATATCCCTACCAACTCCTCCGTGATCTCGAAGGCAACTTTTTTTCTGTAAATGATCCGGTATCTTCTGAAAACCCATCTATTCAATGGGTCATACCCGACCTCAGTTATCTTCCTGAATGTTTCAAGACTCGAATTAGCGATTATAGTTCCAATGCCTAATTGTTTTTGTCTTATATGGCATGTTATCTTTCTGGGTAGATGGTATACAAAAATCTTACTATGTGCTCTTATAAGAATCTTATCTGCATCATTCACTAATATTGAGTCTCTAGAAATTATCTTTTTATTTTCTCTTTGTTCCACTATATTGACCCTTACTGCGAGCGCCTGTCAGTATACTCAGAACCTGCTCTACGGTACCTGTCTCGGCCAGTAGAGTCTTTTGAGCCAATCCAAGCTTGATCCCAGATCTTCGTTCAAGTTCAACAATGTTTTGCAGCATGAAGCTTCCAAGGTCGTCTTTTTTCAGAACTGCAGCTGCCACACTATGAGTGTTAGCGCAGAAGCGTTATGAAAAGATTATCCTGTATGCAAGCATAGAGAGGGCAAATATTATCGTGCCGACACTGATGGCCTTAAGGCCATCCTCAAGCCTCTTGGTCCGAGCAGCAGTGTCACCATTTCTTTGCTTTAACTGCTTATACGGTCGAGACATCCTGATCTCGGCATAGCTGGCGAGTCCTGTCAAGCATGCCACCGATAATGCGAGGATGCTGATCGAATTTGTCTGTATGATGTATCCGGCCATCAGCGGCAAAGAGCCCCATGACACTGCAAACCAAAAGTCATTGTGGAAGAGGCCATCCCATAATTCATAGTTATATGTAAACAAGAAGAACCCTTCAAGTAGTGCGATGACTGCTAGGAGTGGGACAAAGAATACAATGTAATAGAGTCCGATGGCATAGCCAGCTGTAAGTGTTGCTATCAGAATAGTCAACAGTTGCACTTTTGTAAAGTAGTTACCCCACGGTTTAATTTTTTTTGACCCAAGGCTATCCGCCACATGAGCGGAGATTCCAAGTGCAAGTGTGTAAATCAATACAATAGCTCCGACCCTATCCCATGCTATCTCGCCAGCAAGCATTGAGCCAATAATGGCAAATGAGACACACATCCCCGTATAGGGTAGAAACAACAAGCCAACAAAAACGCGAAATCTTACAGGGCCAAACTTGGGCACGAACCATTCATTCATGCGCGTCTCCTTGTCTGCATTCATGGCTTTTGAGCAGAGACCATAGCGGAAGTGCCTGCGGTGTAGGATCTGTAATTGACGTTCTGAAATTTTCTATTCTTTAGCGCACATAGTGTCTGATCAACCCAGTCAGATTTTTTTATGACATCATCCAGCTGCCCAAAAACAACCTTCCATGGTGTAACAAACCTTCCTGCGAATCCGAGTAACGCAAAATATATGTTCCATAGATTGCGCATGAGCCCTATAGGATAAGTGAAATCATGGAATACCACAATGCCACCTGGCCGGAGTACTCTCCAGCATTCGTCAATTACCTTTTGGATGTCGACATATTTGGCGAGATAGGAGGATACTATCGCGTCAAACGATTCCTCTTTGTAGGGTAGGACTTCGGCTGTGCCCTGCGCTATAGGCGCCTTCAGCTTGCGCTTTGAGGTGAGAAGGTATTCAAATGTGAGGTCAATACCTGTCACGCTTTTGCCTCTCTCTGCTAGCATTGAGGACAGGATGCCAGTTCCGCAGGCAAGTTCGAGAATATGGCTTCGGTGGCCGGCTCCCTTATTATCTCATATTTCCAGGCAATGTCCTGACCAAACGTCGCCAGCCGCAAGACTAGATCGTAGCTGTCGGCATTGGTAGGGGTAAAGAAGCGCATTGCCTGCGCATGACCCTCATGAACCAGCATTATCAGTGCTGTTACAGTCCCACCTACTTTTATGTATTGAAAAGTAAATCAATGCCTTTGAGCCAATGTAACTTTGCTTGTATTTTGTAAACTGGCAACGGGAGGTGTCACTGAAGGAGTGGAATGGTCAGAAGGTCATAGTGAAGAGAAACAAGTCCACAAAACAGTTTCACGAGTTTCTCATAATCTATGCTTACTCACTTATTTCGATGCTGCTTTTCCACCCCTCTGCTCCGCTTACGTTTAGCGAAATAATTAGGAATGAAGGTCATGAGATGAGAAAGAACCTAAAAAAGATCGGAATATCTACACCATTGCTGCCTTTCGATGACTGACACAGACCTAATAGAGGAATATATTGAGGGAGGGGACATCTATCGGGCACTTGCTTCTGACGGCGACATTATGCTTGCATACGAGGCAGGGTGCATTACAGGCAAACTACATCAGGCTGGCTATACCTTTGTTGACAACAAGGCACAAAACTACCTTGCAAGGGACGGGTCGGTCATAAGAACTGACCTCGGCTTTATGAAAAAAACTGATTCGCAGTACTCAAAAAGCATGGACATAGGGTCGTTCCTTGCGAGTGTAATGGACTTGGACAGGTACGGTGAAATCGCCAAGTCGTTCTATGAAGGCTACATATCTGAGGCAGGCAGCAAATTCTCATTTCTCTCAATAGTCATCCGAAACGTTCTGTCAGCTGGTTTTTCATCAAGGCAGCAAGACAACGCTCAGGAACATGCTGATGGATTCCCGGAGCTTGATAGGTCTTTAGATTGGAGGAAGCTCTGCTTTCTTGTCAAAGCCGCCTGAGCCAAACTTGCAGTAGAAGCACTGGTCAGACTGCATGTAGGTTAGCCTTTGTATCGATATTGCCCCCAGCCTGACCGCCACCTTTGTCATGAGGCGATACTTGAAAGGCATCGATGGTATCACTTCTTTGAAATAAACTTTATAATGGTCAGGACAGAACTTAAGCGTCACCTGCGCCTTCTGACGGAACTCTGGAGAGGTTTCTTTGTTATTTTCGCTCATTGTCTTGGCCACATTAATCTGTTCTCTAATGTATTCATGCTTGGGGCAGGGGCAGTCCTTTCCGCCTGGATGCTTATAGGCGGGAGTATTTTTCCAGTCAAAGCCTGGAAAATTCTTTTCAAAATCATCCATCGTTAGCCTACATACGTATTCTACTCTTATAAAGATGTAGGACAGTTTCCAGTCATATAGGGAAAATAGTGCTAAAATGAATGCTAATTACCTTTACACAGGGCCTCAGAATGACAAAAAATATATTTTTGTTGTTATTACACTCCGTAAGCGACGTGGTACGAGACAGTGACAGTGGTGGCAGTGCAATATTGACAGCAACAGCCACAAATAGCAATTCTGGCGACGACGAGTTAGATCCTAACCGTAAGACTTTGCTGGAATTTAAAAGAGCTGTTCAAGAAGAGCAAAAGACAGGTGACAAGAGGATAGAAGAGATAAACAACAAGCTTGACAGCGTCAAGAAGCAGATAGATGAACAAAGAACCCAGCTTGATGATTATCGCTCCAAGTTAAAGCAGGTCAACGAGGAAAAGGACATTGAATATCCAAAGTTTATAGAGCTACGAGAGAGCCTCATCGACGCCAAGAACCAGATGAAGAGCCTAGATGACAAAGTTGGCCCTGTAGCGGCTAAGTTGAGAAGGGAGCGGAGCGACATGCACAACCTACAGAAAGCACTCAACCAGATAGAGAGAGACATTCAGACCAAGAAACTCTCCAAGGAAGAAGAGCGCAAACTTGTTGCCCGCTCCAGAGAAATTGCGACCAAGCTGCCACACGCTGAAGATGATTCATAAGAAAGAAGATCAGTATCGCACCATTTCGACACAATATGACCAGCTAAGGGATCAGGTCAAAAGGATTTTTAAGCTAAAAGAGGAGTATGGTACCAAAATAGGCAGGCTAAAGGAAAGCCTCGACAACCTGATAAACCTCCGCGAAGGCCTTTATGAGGAGCGTAGGCAAGTAATTCACATAGTAAGAGAAGCTGCTGCAAAGCTGGAGATGATTGAGACTCAACTCAACGCTATTGCTTTCAAAAAATCTCGTGTGCAGGCCGCAGAATATCGGAATAAGAAGCACAAGGAGATGGGAGAGAGGCGAGCAGCACGGCAGGAAGCAATGCAAGAGCGGGCAAAGCGCGACAAGGAGTATCAGGAGCGCCGTGACGCCTTGAAAGAAGTTGCGCTCAAGAAGATGTCGTCAGGTAAAAAACTTACGTTTGACGAAATGAAGTTGATATTTGGTGATGCAGGTTCTGACTGAGATACGTTTTTTTGATAGAAGATTGTAACCTGCATTTGAGATGGCAGATAGAATAGAGTACGATGGCAAGGTATATGTCTATAGTAGCGGCATGCCAGCCGGTCATATTCAGCTTGCAAAGGAAAGGCTGAGCGAATATGGTGTGAACGAAAACGACATTGAAGTTATCGAAGTTCCCGAAGGCGTACCCGAAGGGTCTGTAATGGTGACACTCTGGCCCCATTATTTGTCGGTGGCAAGAGTCAAGCGAGTGCGCGAGGGTTCAATATATGCGCCTCAGCTGTTTAACATCCAACTGTGATCTAAAACATTAAATCTTCTGTAAGCCCATTCTAGATTGATGCTGACATTCTTTTGCAAACGTAATCGCCACGGCGACTGTCCCGGTGATTGGCCAGTAGATAACATATGTGGGCCCGATCACGACTGCTCGTTTGACTTGAAGATGGTAAAATGCCAGTGCATATGCCATAAAGTATAATGTATTACTTATTGTATCACTAGAGTCGCTCAATATGGTAGTGCTGTTGAGATAAGAATCTGCTCGCTTTAATGCGTTCTTTTTCCGGATCAGCGCTTCGATCCTGTTATTAATACAGTTTTTTTGCAGCGTCGACATAACGCAACCTTTAATTGAGCTGTACACTTTTCCGCTTTGGAAAAAGGCAATCAAATGCTAGTCTTCTCTCCATTCCTATCTCAGCTCAACGGTTTGTTTGGAGGAGAGGGGTTAGATCCTAGCAGCCCATGGATGTGGGTCTCGATTATATCACTTGCCACAATCCCCTTTTTCATGATATATGCTCAAAAGCTACAATCGCGCCTAATTCTAGGAGAAATATCAAAATCGCTTGCCAAGTTAAAAACGATGAGGGAAAATGCAAGGAAGGAAGCGATCGACTACATCAGGACAGCAATAAAGATCTCTTCTACATCAAGCGATCCAGCACTTGGAGTTGACAGGTTCCTAGAGTATTTTACAATTATGCCTGTTGACCTTGACCCGAATGGGCTAGTGCGCAAGCTGGATCACATCATGCGAACTCGAGACGATAGGGTTCGCTCGGAGATCAAGAAATTGTGTTCAGGTGCAGGCGACAAAGAGATTTCAAAAATAGAAAACATTCTAGAGGCTGCGACTGCTCTGAACCTGATCTACAAGGTTGTAAGGCATTATTATCTAATGGGCAAGCGCACCACGAGTATGTTCATTCTTGTCCAGCTTCAAATGGTCATGCCTCTTCTGCTGGAAGAAGCAGAAGCACTACAGAAAGCTATAGGCGCGTTCAAGCGCGGCCAGCCAATAGGTGACGGCATAGGGCCTATGGTTGTGGGTAGAATGATGTTGGGAAAGGAAAAGAAGCTTGCCGCAAGGGAAACGTTATACAGCGAGGATGAATACAAGGGCAGAAAGCTGTATCTTCTCAAAGCCGAAGGACCTAGTGGAACCGTCGGGAGGCCCGGCGAAGCGATAATCCGTCTTGTAGGCGACCTGGGAATCAAGATAGATACAGTCATTATGATAGACGCAGCGCTCAAGCTGGAAGGAGAAAAAACTGGCGACGTGGCAGAAGGAATTGGCGCTGCTATCGGCGGCATAGGTGTTGAAAAGTATCAAGTAGAAGAAGTGGCAACCAGGTTTAACATGCCCATCTACGCAGTCATTGTCAAGCAGTCCGTGCAGGATGCAATCACCATCATGCGAAAGGAAATAGCAGATGCCTTTGAAAAGGTGACAGACACAGTTTATTCAGTTATTGAAGACAGGACATCTGAGGGCCAGTCAGTTATGGTAATAGGCATTGGAAACACAATAGGGATCGGGCAATAATAATAATAATGCTGTTTGGCAAAAAGAAAGAAATCACACCAGAAATATACTCTGAAGACACCTGTCAAACGTGCAGCGAAAAAACCAAGCGCCGCTATGAAGAAGGAGATTATATCTATGGCTCGGGCGTACAATGCAAGAAATGTATGTCTTCAAATACAGTTGTGACTGCAATTTATGGTGAGTATCCAGAAGAAGAAGACAAGAACTAGAGCGTGATAATGTTCACACTTGATTCTGTAGGAATTAAAGTATGCTCTGCTTGAACCACTATTTTGCTGTGTCCTTCAACAAGTATCGGGTATGCATGCACGTTCTTTTTCCGGACCAACATATCTGCAAGTCTACGTAGATCCTTTTCATCATATTTGTCAATAAGCCATCGCAGCGCAAATGGTAGTGTTTTGTAGCGACTCCAGATGAGTTCTAAGAGATCGTCAGCTTCTTTGTTTTTCACAGGCTTGCGCGAGGTTACACCAAAGATGTTCTTTGTCTTGCCTTCGTAAACAACCCCCTGACCATCTCTTGTCGTGATAAATGGCTCAATGGCATATGCTTCATTTGTCAGAAGGGAAAATGAAGATCCTCTCGTCCAAATGTTAGGTATGGACTTGCCAGCGTGGATCGTGTATTGCTGAAGTGAGTGGCCGCTTAGATTCTGTATTGGCTTAAAACCAAACTTTGTTATCGTAGATTCTATGACTCTTCCTATGTCGCTTGCCTTAGTGTTGGCCTTTGCAATTCTTACCGCCTCGCCTAGCGCCATTTCGGCTGTACTGACAAGCGCTTCATATTTTGGGTCATAGCAGACTGTGACAGCGGTATCCGCTATATAACCGTCGATGTGGACACCAATATCTATCTTAAGCACATCACCTTCCTTTACCGATGTAGCATCATTTGGCTCTGCGGTATAATGTGCCGCTGTCTCATTGAGGCTTGTGTTAACTGGGAATGCCGGCTCGGCATTTAGGCTGCGGATTTGCGCCTCAACGGATTCACAGATCTCAAAAAGCGTCAATCCCACGTGATATTTTTTGCGTGTTCTCTCCCTTACCTCTGCTGCTATCTTGCCGGCCTGCAGATAGCATCCAAGATTCATTTTCTTCTGATTTTGTATTGCCGTTCCTATATAGAGATTGTGCGGCGGACTCACGCAGTACAAAATGACCGCTCATAATCATATCGTTACATCGGTACAATTTCTATACACATTATAGGGGGGCCAGCCAGTAGACTATTTGAGCTACGCTATGGACATGACCGCTAGCGACGACAAGCAAGAGCATAATGAAACTTTTGATGGAGCGAAAAAGAAGTTTTAGTCAACACGAGAGGAAAATCGAATTACTCTATATATACTATAGATTCAACGCTCCAAGTTTCAGTAACAAAAAAATACTCCTTCGCTCATCAAGAGCTGTTTTATCAATTTGAGCATTATACAAGATAGAAGGGAAGGACTTACACACATATGTGTGTGCTGCTGATCGCCCAATAGTGTAGTAGTACTACTACTAGTGGCTAGCTACCTTCGGCTATGGTGTGGTGCATTTCATTATAATGTTTTAGGTAATCGCGCTCAGTCGAAAAGACAACATTGCATTTGCTGCACATTACAGGCTCGTTTTCATCCTCTTCATTACCAGGCACGACAAGGTTTACCTTCCCACAAGATATATAACAGTTCAACCAAAGCCGTCTGTTCCATAGGCTTTGACTAGGGCATCAAGTTCTAGCGTAGTTATAGGAAGCTGTTGACTTTCTTCCCAAAAGTCAAACTGAGGTGACATCAAATATCCCTTTTGTGAGTGCATATGACCAAGGCCAAGCGCGTGGCCTAGTTCATGCACGGCGGAGTTCCTAAAAGCATATGAGGGCAACTTTATCTCAGTCTTGCCGTCGCCATGTAGTACCAAGTAATGAAAGATAGATTTGCACATCAAGGTTGTTGTTGTTGTTATTGTTGTTATCATTGCCGTCCCTGAATTTCACGGATGTATATGCTCCTGTCTGAGCAGGATAGTCTGGGAAGTGGTTGTATTTGTCATATATGTAGACCTTGATGTCACACGATTCAAGCTCTGCCTGAGATTTGACAGACCGTGCAGTGATGTTCCATCCCTCTTGGTTGCCGGTGTAATCTTGCAGTGCCTGCCTCCACTTTTGCACTGACAGCTTTGTCCACACATAGTATACATTGTCAACACCATCTTCCCTGTATATGCAGCTCTCTATTTCGTCCTGATCCCAGCTGTGCCCTGTCATGGGGACAAAAGTCTCTGTAAAGTCAATCTGCTCAGAATAATAATAATTTGCAGCCAGTCCTGCCGAAAAATCAAAAGCAACTAGAAGAAATACTACTGTCGGTGCAACAAGAAGCGACAGTTTCTTGCCCATTCTTTCAGACGACTACTTTTTCGTCCTTGTCCAGTGTAGCAATGTTGAATGCCTGCTCTACTGTCGACACAAATATCACACCGTCTCCATGCTCGCCGGTTCTTGCGGACTCGATGACTGCATGCACCACACTATCTACCTGATCGTCTGTAAGCACTATCTCAAACTTCACCCTTGGTAGCAGATCATATGCGACTGGCTGACCTCTCCATTGCAAGTGGAGCTCACGCTGCTTACTCCATCCTGATACGGTAGATATAGTCATGCCTCCGATTTTCATCTGCCTGAGCTTTTCCTTCACGACAGGCATCCTTTCAGACCTGATGATGGCTTCTACTTTCTTCATCTACCTAGCATTGAACGACACGTGCCATAAATTGTTATTGACCTATAGTTATTATTATTAAAAATGCTTTATAAATTGCCATAATAGAGGTAAGCCACTTGGGAAATAAGAAATTCGTCCTTGATACCAGCATCATCATCGACGGCGAAATAACAAAGATGCTTGAAGTGGGTAGTATAGAGGCAGAGAGCGACATCATTATCCCTCTGGCAGTTCTAGATGAGCTCCAGTCGCAGGCATCTACCAATAAGGAGCACGGCTTCGTGGGGCTTGAAGAGATAAAGAAAATGAGGGAGATCTGTACCGCAAAAAACATCAGTCTCCGGTTTGTAGGTCAGCGACCTGACCTTGACGACATCCGGCTTGCAAAGCATGGCAGGATAGATGCAATAATAAAAGACGTTGCGATGCACGAATCTGCCACGCTCATCACTGCTGACTATGTGCAGGCGCTGGTCGCAGAGGCGCAGGGCATTAAGGCGCTGCATATACGAACACCGACCAAGACGACAGACCTAGAATTTGAAGAATACTTTGACGACACGACAATGAGCGTCCATCTAAAGGAAGGAACATTTCCTATGGCAAAGAGGGGAAAGCCGGGTAACTTCCAGCTTGTCAAGATAAGTCAAGAAAAGACCACCTATCATCAGCTGTCAAACATAATCAAGGAAGTGTCGGAAGCAAGTAGGGTTACAGGCATGGGCTCAGTAGAAATAAGCAGGAGTGGTGCCACCGTCCTTCAGTTTGGCAACTTCAGGATTGCAATAACAAGGCCGCCGTTCTCTGACGGACTAGAAGTGACCATAGTCAGGCCAATCATTCGACTTGAACTTGAAGATTACAACCCAAGCAACAAACTGATGGAGCGGCTTTCAGGTAAGGCTGAGGGAATAATAATAGCTGGCCCACCGGGGTCTGGCAAGAGCACGCTTGCAAGCAGTGTCGCGCAATTCTATAGCAAAGGAGGCAAGATAGTCAAGACCTTTGAATCGCCGCGTGACCTACAGGTGCCTGATGAAGTGACGCAGTATGGTCCCCTTGAGGGTAGCTTTGAAAAAGCGGTGGACATTCTGCTCTTAGTAAGGCCAGACTACACGATTTTTGATGAAGTAAGAAGGGCGCACGACTTTGAAGTTTTTGCAGACATGAGGCTAGCCGGCGTCGGTATGGTGGGTGTAGTACACGCTAGCAGCCCGCTTGACGCAATCCAGCGGTTCATGGGCCGAGTCGAGCTTGGCATGGTTCCTCATATCTTAGACACAATAATCTTTGTGAGGGATGGCAGCATAAGGAAGGTCTACGAGTTGACCCTGACTGTCAAGGTGCCGAGTGGCATGACTGAGGCCGACCTTGCAAGGCCATTAGTTGAAGTTCGCGACTTTGAGTCAGGCGTAATAGAATACGAAATCTACACATTTGGAGATGAAAATGTCGTAGTGCCAGTTTCGGAGCTGGCCAAGGGCGGAGGCGGACAGACAGAAAGCGGCGTTCGCAAGCTGGCGCAGTCCAAGATAATGGACATTGTGCGTAGGTTTGATCCAAGCGCTGAAGTAAATGTTGTTTCAGACAACAAGGTGCAGGTAAGAGTCAGCAAGGAAGCAGCACCTAGGATAATAGGCAAAGGCGGCTCAACCGTTTCTGAGCTAGAGGAAATGCTGGGCGTCAAGATAGACGTTGAAGCCAAGATTCCCACTCTAGGCAAAGAGATCCAGTTTGATATAAGCGAAGCAGGCGCATCCATCAATATTTTAGTAGATGATGATGTTATTGGGCGTACAGTCGATGTGTACGTCGAAGATGAATACATTCTGAGCAGCCAGGTAGGCAAGAAGGCTAGAGTAAAGATAGACAAGCGCAGTGAATCTGGAAAGAAGATCCTCAACGCAATACTTGGAGGACAAGAAGAGATCAAGGTATTCATTAGCAGACGTTAGCCAATATTTCTGATCCCCTGGCTCCTGACTAGCCTGATGAATTCTTCAAGTTTTTTGAGGGTCTCCGGGTGCAGATGGTGTTCGATCCCCTCGGCGTCCCGGTTGGCGGTGTCTTCATCCACTCCGATCATCTTGAGAAAGTCAGCCAGAACACCATGCCTGTCGTGCATATTCTTTGCAACAGCCACGCCGGTTTCTGTGAGGCTTATGCCCCGGTATCTCTCGTAGTTTACATGGCCGCTCTCATTCAGCCTTTGAAGCATTTTGGTCACGCTGGGGGAGCTGACGTTGAGGTAGTCAGAGATGTCAACGGTAGTGGCATAGCCCTTCCGGGTTATCAACTCATAAATGACTTCAAGATAATCCTCCATGCGGGTCGTCCTGCCAACCTTTTGGACGTTGTGGGCATCACGAATTGACTCGAGGCGATTCCCTCCTCCTCCGCCGTCGTCGTTGTCGCCGTCGGATGCATGGGCTTTATTCTTGAATTTTCTTGTTGTCAATTGCATTATCTCCGAGATTTATATAACAATAAATATTATAGCACTGTTAAAAAATCTTACAGCATATTGAACCTCGTCATATCGACTTCGCAGCTCCACTCTATGCTGGAAGACAGAAATCTTCTCATAGTAGATACCAGACCCTTCACAAGCTACACCGAGTCGCACATACCAGGCGCAGTCAACACTGACCTAATGCAATTCCACTGGATAGACACCTCAAAGTCAGGCATCAGGCAGTTCAACAAGCAAAGCAGACTTTTACTCTCAAACATCGGAGTTTCAAAAAAAAAGTTTGTCGTATTCTACGATGACGTCTCAGGCACATCAGCCGCAAGAGGTGTGTGGCTCTCACTGTATTTTTCACATAACAAAGTCGCAATGCTAGATGGAGGACTCACCAAGTGGAAGGCAGAAGGGTACAAGATGGAGTCTAAGACCAACCCATTTGCGCATTCAAATTTCAAGGGCAAACCAAACCCAAAGGTTCTCGCCGACTTTGTCCACATAAACTCACTTATCAAGAGCAAAAAAAAGTCATTCATAATTGATACTCGCTCAAAAGACGAGTACCGATGGCTCTGCGATAAGGGCAGCGCATGCAGGTCACATTCCTACTGCGATCAACATTGACTGGAATGATAACCTAGATCGGGGTGGTGGTGGTGGTGTTTTCAAGAGTTATGATAAGCTGGGGCAGATGTATAGTAACATTCTAAAGGATGCCGAAGTTACGACGTACTGCCAAGGGGGCTACCGCGCCGAAATAGTTTCGTTGCACTCAAGATGCTGGGCTACAAGAATGTGCGAATGTACCTTGGCTCTTGGGGGGAGTGGGGTAACAGATTGGACCTGCCAGCAGAAACAAAAAAAGCTAGTGGTAAATGAAATCCGAGCTCACTTTTAGCAGTTTCTCGTTGCTTAGAAAATAGCAGTTGGTCAGGCCGCATTTTTGCGCCAGTTTGAGCAAAACGAGTTGTATAAAAAACGTAGCGCTTAGCAGCAATTCAATTCCTTTATTTTTGAATCCGACATGCACTGAAGAAAACCCTTCTTCATTCAGTCTTTTGCTTAACTTCCGGCTGCTGCTCCTGCTGTTGTTGTTGTTATCGTTGTCATCTCCTAGCACTATTGCCTGATCGGTCTCTTGGATACTGAATAGGGGAGAATGGCAAAATTCCTCAGTAGGATAGGCCATGGCTCTTACACCAAATACTTCGTTAAACTTGAGTGAGCCATACATGGCAACTGCAAGCAGCTGACCATTTCCAAGTATGAAATAGCAACTATTGCTACTACTACTACTACTACTACTACTACTACTATTGCATTTGTCATCAATTTTACTGGTTACTTGCTTAGCCTGCTTTTCAGCACGGTTGTATATTTCTCCAAGATTGGATGGTAGATGTAGCTGTGTGATAAGTGAGATGCATTTGATCATACTGGCCGTAAAGCTGATAGTTCCAGCAGTAGCAATACAGGTGTTTCTATACTTTAGCTCAATTATATGATCACAGGATTTGGCTAGCCTGCTTGAGGGTCTGGCGGTAAGAGCAGTAATATTACTGGCTCCATGTTTCTTGGCAATTTTGGCTGCCATGATATTCGCCTGGGTATTACCTGAAATAGAGACGATAAACAAATTGCGCCTCTTTACCAATAAGGGATTTTTGATTATATCAATAGGGTAGCAGCAAATAGCTTGGCTACCAGAAAAATATTGTGCTGCAAGTCCGGCAGCGTGGGAATCGCCTGAGCCAACAAACAAGCAGTTACTGACAGGCGATAATAGGTCAAGTTTGGGCAGCTCTTCAACTTGATATTCTATCTCTGCTTGCATGGCCTCTATGGCGTTCATGTCATGTCATCAAAAAAACATCAAATGGTCTTTAAAAGTTTGAAAGGTCCACAGTTCTCCTTTGTTCTTGTTATTCTTGTTATTTCCTTCCCCACCTATTCTCCTTGGCCCTCAATCACCATCATAGTCAATGTGGAACGCACTTTGTCTATTCTCCTAACATGCCAAGTTATTGTCTCTCTTAGTTTATCCATAGAATCTGAGCTTATTCTAGCAATTATGTCGTAGACACCATACACACCTGATACTTCAACGGTTTCTGGTATTTTTTTTATTTCGCGAATTATTTCTTCTTCAGAACCCAAGTCGCAATTGATAAGGACGTATGCTGTTGGCATGTATATGTAGATTAAGTCCAGGGAGTAATTAAGGAGATCGCATTTTCCTTCCTTGCATTCACAGTTGTTAATAATAAAATTAATAATAATAATAGTAACAATAACATTTTGGCTTCAAAAAAATCATGAGAGTAATCGACCTAACAATGAGGATAACTCCTTCGATCAGAGTCTATCCTGGCTCGCCTCAGCCATCCTTTATCCCATGGTCCAAGTTTGATCACCAGGGCTACGACTCTGAAGCAATGTTCATGAGCACACACACTGGCACACATGTTGACGCGCCCAGTCACTTCAAGCCCGGGCTTGCAAGCATTGATATGATTTCTGCCGATAGGCTTGTGTGTAACGCTATTTTGATTAGGGCAAAAAAACGCGCCAATCAGCTGATAGAACAGCAAGACCTTGGAAATCAGATAAGCCAAGGTGATGCAGTGGTTGTTGCCACGGGTTGGGAAAAACGCTCAGGCATGAAGAATTACATGTCTGAAAACCCTGGCCTATCAGAAGGAGCAGCAAGATATCTTGCGAGAAAGAGGGTAAACGCGGTTGCGATTGACTGTCCAAGCATTGATGCGGGCACTGATAGCAAGTTCACTGCTCATAACATATTGCTCCCACGCAACATATTAGTTGTTGAAAATCTCTGCAATTTAGACAGAGTGGCAAGCAGAAGAAGTAGTAGTAGCAAAAGCAACAGAACCAACAGAACCAACAACAACATCACCACCTTCACTCTGATAATTAGCCCACTCAAACTAGGAGGTGCAACAGGCTCGCCTGCACGTGTGCTTGCTCTTTTATAGAGTGGTGTCATACTATACAGTTCTATATAGCGAAGTACGAGAACTACCCTGCAACAAGCTTTTTAGAGCATATATCAATCCCATGCGCATGGAGCTCACACGTCCAAGGAAGATGGAGCTATTACATACGCCTAAGTTGGACCTCCTCAGAATGATGAGGGAAAACTCGTTGACAGTTGATGATGTGATATTCCTCTTTACATCAAACAAGCTCGCTCCGGCCGATATCAGGATGAATGCTCCAACCATATGTGATAAGCTGCTTGCTATGTTTTTGCGCCAGATGGCTGCCAAGCAAGAAACCACGACGACTGTGCCGCCTATGGCTGTGTAGCCGGCCTGCCTGCCTCTTTGCTCGTTTGCCAAGGAAATGCAGAGATGTACAATTACTGCAACTATAATCTTTTAAGGAGAAGTGGTGCGACAACAACAACGACAGCCGAAAGATAAAGATAATCTTTTTCTACATGACTTGATCGACAAAAAGATTATCGTTTGTTATGATAGTGAAGCATTGATATAGCATTAAATTATGCTATGTGTAGCAGCGTAACTTACCGCAGGGCCCGTAGCTCAGCCAGGTAGAGTACCGGACTTTTAACTACTATCATAGAAAGAAATCCGGCTGTCTCGGGTTCGAATCCCGACGGGCCCGCTATGATATCACTCCTAAAATAGGATCCTTGTGAATAAAGGAGTGAAATAAAGAAAAGATGCAAGTAGAGGAAGCGATAGCATCATCCTCAACGATGGTGGATCCTTGGTCATTGTTCCTTTACGGAATGAGGGCTCCGATGACTAGGGAAAAATATAGGGGAAGGCTAGCCAAATTTTTTGATTTCATCGGCCTGACAGAAGGCACAATGGAGGAGCGTGCCAAGACCTTCACAGAAAGGGGCAAGAGACAATCAGACTGGGTATTTGTAAGCGTTCTGCGCTTTGCAAATGCACAGAAAGAAAGAGTCGCAAGAGGAGAGATAAGTCCAGCGACCCTTAGAAACTACATCAAGGCAGTTAAGCTGTTTTGCGAAATGAATGATATTATCGTGACATGGAAGAAAATTACCCGAGGTCTGCCAAAAGCGAGGAGGTTTGCAGATGACAGAGCGCCTACACCTGATGAGATATGCAGGATAACAGAGTATCCAGATCGCAGGATCAAGCCTATAGTCAGTACAATGGCATCCTCAGGAATACGTCTTGAAGCTTGGAATTACTTACGATGGAGCCACATCAAACCAATAGAACGAGACGGCAAAGTCATCGCTGCAAAAATGACGGTGTATGCTGGCGACCCGGAAGAGTATTTTACATTCATTACGCCAGAAGCTTATCATGCACTATCTAGTTGGATGAAATTCAGGAGGGATTCAGGTGAAGATACTACCCCTAATAGCTGGGTCATGCGTGACTTATGGGATACAAAGAAAGGCTGTATACAACACTTTGTAACTATTCCAAAGAAGCTTAAAGCTACAGGTATCAAACGTCTAGTTGAAGATGCCCTATGGACACAAAGATTGCGGACAAAGCTTCCTGATGGTTATTATCCTAATGGATAGCCGGACCGGGATATATCTGGACGAACAAAGCCTCGACAATGAGGTATTTTACAATGTCATGTTCAGGAATGAAGGGATCGACGTGACTTTTGCTAATCCAGGTGAAGGAGGACTCGAAAACACCTTTGGCAACAATGAGTGTATTCAAAGCGTACCAGCTGAGATTTGTACAGGTAGAATAGAGGGTGCAAGTCAAAACCAAACACAACCTGAAGCCGGCAATTCAACAAGCCCAAGCTAGGACGATGACAATGAAGATGCAACAGATGATTAAAACATAGCACAACTTTCTCTCTTTGCTCATCGTCTTCCATTTCTGCAATCACGTCAATATTGCTGTGTTCAGGTATTATTACGATTGTTGTATATGAGATATCTGAGTATCGCAGCCAGTGTTTTGTGTTATCTAAAACTGGCGAATCGGCTATAAGGTTTCAAGGCACTCTTCTGATGCTAACTTGGTACATGTAAAGAAGGCCCGAATCAGTGTCATGCCAACGCTAACTGGTCTGATGATTCTCTTGAGTCTATTCTTGATATCTGTGCCAACGGCAAAAGCGCAGGAAGAAGAAGGCCTCGATTGAAACCCTTGAAAATTCCCCGTCAATATTTTTGTATTTACCCGATCTGAATTTTAGGATTAGCCATTTCCTATCCTTGTCAACAAACCAAATTCGAGCAAATGTTGCATCATAGTATTTTACGAGATTGTCCAGTATTGCTTGGAGCCTGTTGTTTAGACTGTCGTGCTTTTTGACAGATTTTAAAATCTCATAGACTCGTCGTTTTCGTAATTTTGTCAGCACCCAAGCTCAAAGAAGTAGCAGAAATTTTAAAGCTCATCAAGCTTACAAACCTACCACTATGATGATACCAAATCCCACTGCCCGCGCCTTTTAGCCGCATTGTGTCTAAATTTTTCATTTTTTTTATCTGATGCATCGAGTCTATTTTCTGAAGTTTTTTCTACTGGAACCCTCTGGGCCCTACTTTTCTAACATACACAGTCCCAAATCATCAGCATCTACTAGTTGGCTAAGAAGTTCATTAAATGTATTGGTGATCGCTTCACTTGTTGTAACGCTAACCAGCATATCGAGACAAAGCTACACAAAAACAACAGTATAAAGACCCTCATGATTTAATGCGCTCGACCATTATATTTCAGATTCATTATAATCTGGGTTATTGGATCCATCTATATATTGTCCCTTCCTATATATCCGAAGGACTAGAGGCGCGATCACCGCAGCAACACTCGCTAAAAATGTCCATAATCCGTTTAATGGAGTTATCCCTGAATTAACAAAATTATTAAGATTTTCTTGAGGGCTTAATGCTAGTAAAAATGTTATTGTGAGATATGTTTCTGTTTGTACCTTTGTGCTTATCGCAATTGTTGAAATTAACTGTCACCCAAACTAGCTTCAAATGCTATTGAGAAAGCCACGTCCATAGGTAGAGGTATCGAAAAAGACCGTGATTTGGCACCCTTTGTAGCATTGACTCTTAAAGTTGTAATAGCTGTACTTGAAGGGGACAGAGGGATGGGAAGAAGGATGCGCCATAAGACGCCGACGACTATGACAAAGACGAGTGGTGCTTGTAATACAAGTTTATTATTTTCTATTTCTTTTTTTCTTCTTGTTCAAATTACTGCTATTTAGTACTTCTAGTGCTTTTTCTGGTTAATATTTTAGCAGGGTTTTGCCCCCCCCAACTAACTCGTGTTCTTCAATATTATAACGCGGCAGATGCGGCTATGGTAATAGTAGCATTGTAATCAATCAGTTAGATAAAGCTCCTCTTTTAGTCTTTAGAACTTTTTGTTCTTGATCATTTTCCTTTTATGAGCTGCTCAAGCATTCTCGTCTCCTCTTCTAGTTAGGCATTATTCTAAATGAATCTAGGATCTGTTCTGTTATCGAAGTAACGATCTGGATGAGGATCAGGTCCTGATTCAACTTGAGCCTGAGCCATATAAGCCAAGTAAGTTATCTGAGCCGAAGTTATTACTATCTGGCTCACCTAAGCCAGCTTGATTGCTTTCAATGTCACATCCTGTGTCGTCACTACTATCATTGCCATCAAACCTATGTGGATCTAATGGTGGTGCCACAATGTTGCGAGTGGAAATGTCATTGCAGGTTAGGTTGGGCTGTGGAGAATACCGTATACATGTAATGGGATACAAGGAATCGCATGAGGTTTCCTCTTGTGTCGTTTCTTCCGTTAGTGATTCCTCCTCATCCTCTATTAATGCCTCTTTTTTTCCTTCTTCTACTGTAATTTCTACTGCATCAGATGCAATTTGACCCTCAATGTCCCTAACAGTAAGAACGCCATTGAAGGTGCCAGGTTCGTTAAATGTGGCCACAACGGTTTGTTCATTGTTTTCTGTGATTCCATTGCCGTCTAAGTCCCAGCTAATGGTGTAGGGTTCTCTTCCGCCTGTTATATCCGCTTCAAACTCGAACGTGGCTGGTGCTGCATCTTCTGTGCCGTTTGAATCGATTTCAACGGTCAGAACGTCTTCAGGTACTGCTTGTGCAACCGTTGCATGCAGTGCAGCTAGTATGGCTTGTCCTACTTCTTGTCTCGCTAGTAACTCAAATGAATCAAATACCTGTATGATTGGCGCTGGTGGCGGTAATCTGGAGGATGCCGTTGTTGTTTCTACAGCAGTAGAACTGCGCTCATAAAAGATGCCATATCCTGTTGTCATTCCCAAGTTGCGAGGCGTTAAATCGGTAGCAGTTGAAAGGAAGTATCCTGTTCTTGTTTCATTTGTAACTAAGTCTGTGGTGTATGTCATTTCTACAAATTTAGCTGGAACTGTCGCTATTACATTGTTGTTCAAGACTGAACTAATAACGTTAATTGTTGTATCTGTACTACCTACAATCCTAATGTCATGATAGCCAACTTCCTGAAGCTTTAGCATTTGAAATGCAAGAATGGTATCAGGTGTGATATTGCTGTTGTTGGTAGTAGCGCTGTTGTTGGTAGTAGCGCTGTTGTTGGTAGTAGCGCTGTTGTTGGTAGTAGCGCTGTTGTTGGTAGTAGCGCTGTTGTTGGTAGTAGCGCTGTTGTTGGTAGTAGCGCTGTTGTTGGTAGTAGCGCTGTTGTTGGTAGTAGCGCTGTTGTTGGTAGTAGCGACATCGTCATCAGAAGCAAATCCGAGTCTAGCATCCAAGTTAGGATATCGCACAACGTGTATTACCTCTTGAGCTCGTTGACAGCTATTGCCGCTGTTGTTAGTGCTACTACTAATATTGGATGTGTTGCCGCCAGCGTTGACAACCAGTGCTTGTTGTTGTTCTGCTGGGCAGAGCTGCGCTAGTAATCCATAGCCTTGTAATACTTCTGCCACCAATGCAGAGCCTGTATTATTCCTATCCTGAACTATCCAGCCCTGCGGTACGTGTACGCTGAAGCTATCGTTTGCACTTTGAAATGTTGTCGTTGTTCCGTTCTCAACTGTTGCAGGTTGGCTGGTAAGTAGTTGTTGCAAAAATAGCTGCAGTAGTCCTTGCTGCTGTTGTTGCTGCAGAAGTTGTTGCTGGTGTTGCTGGTGTTGCTGGTGTTGCTGGTGTGCGTTTGTTATCGGGACATTGGCGAGCAAAAAGTATAACAGCTATTGTTGCCGTTGCAGCTGTTATCTTTAACGCTGAGGCGTCCACTGAGCGAAGCTCGTAGTAACCTATTTATAGGATGGGTAATCCCATAAGTATACTTTTTGTAAGAAGTTTTGAACGTGGTGGCGACGATAAAACAATTTTACTGCCTATTTTAGACGGCATCAGAACAAAGAACTTTGTATAGGTGCTGGGCTTATAGACGAATTAAAGAGGCGAGGCATGAAGGAGAGGATAGCACTTACGCAAGTACCATCATATTTCAAAGTATGACGAACATCTCAGGTTTGGCGGCAAAGGTAGTAAGAAAAACAAGATGTTGACTATCAAATTAAAGGACTTTACAGAGTTGATTAACCGAGCGGGAACCGAAAAAGAATCAGAAAAACAATTAACAATTTAAACGAGTTGTAAGAAAGGAAAGAACGAGAAGGTTCTTCCTTGCAACGGAAAAATATAATTGAACATAATAATAACCTGTTCTTTTAGAAGAAAATAAGAAGAGCATAGCGGATAAACAACTAGCAATAACAAATCGGTAGCATAATACCAGTCGTGCCACTGATTCATTGAGTCTATTTTTTGAAGGTTTTTCTCTCGAATCCGCCTGCTCCTACTTCACAGGAAACCTTTATAGCTCCTGTTGCATTCAAAAAGATTAGCAAAGAATCCACTTTTTGAAGCGATATCACTTCGCGGCGCGAGGGGCCCGCTCCCTTATCAGTTCTTTTAGAAGGGTTCTGCATCTAATAAGATAGAAGCTAGCTTTTAACCTTTAGTTGAATCCATCTAGACACGCAGTACTTTCAATAACCGAGCCATTGTCTCAGCAGTAGCACGAGCTGA
Source organism: uncultured Nitrososphaeraceae archaeon (assembly GCA_963786915.1). Classification (GTDB taxonomy): domain Archaea; phylum Thermoproteota; class Nitrososphaeria; order Nitrososphaerales; family Nitrososphaeraceae; genus Nitrososphaera. Next base: position 484,639 of record CAWBAU010000001.1, on the reverse strand, counting down.
TTTTAGGTGAGAAATTCTTACCGTCCTTTTTACTATTTTGATAGAGGCTTCAAGAGGTTCTTTTTACGGATGTATTATTGGGGGAGGTCTGTATGATATGACTCTCGCCCTAGCGCGAATTGGTGCTAAGGAACAAGACCATCTAGAGATGTTTTACAAAATGATAGGATCAATACGCTCTTCGGTTAGATCTGAACTAAAAGATATGCCTGAAGAAACTTCCAGGGCTCTAAGAAGGAGTTTTAACGGATTTGAACAAATTTCCAGGGCTCTAGCTATAAGTGATCTTAAGGGAGAAGTTCTGGCCAGTATGTGTGAACGAATGCTAAATGAGACAAAACACAAGATTTGGTACACGGAAACGAATACTACTCTCAAGGATCTAGCTCAACTTAGGCTTCTAGCACAGGTGAAGGTTCTTGCTCAAGCTCAGGATTATAGTGGAGCCACAAAGGTTGCAGAGGAGATAGATGAGGAGGTACTATCTCAATGAAGCCCTTCTACACGTAGCCCGCGCTCTGGCTCAAGCTCAGGATTATAGTGGAGCCACAAAGGTTGCAGAGCGTATAACAGACGGAATCAAGCGAGCTAAAGTACTTGTTGAAACTTCTTTGGCCGCATTGAAAAGCGGTATGATTTCTGTTGCAATAGATATTGCAAGTGCTATTAACATAAACCAAGAAATACATTTGTATACCATAATGTCTGCCATAATTGAAAGTGAAAGTTCAGAGCGGGATCAATTCAAGAGATTGCTAATCCCTTGTGCATATTACGTTAATCTTGCATATCGCGTTTGCGGGCTTTTAGCCAAGGTTCATCCAAATCAAAGCGAGCAAGTTAGCAATCCTCATAACATCATCACTTTAACTATATGGATAAGTGACAGCTATTTTCGATATTACTGCACACCTGGCAGGGTCTCTTTATATATTCAGTCAAGAAGTGATTGTCTAAGCAGACTCTAGATTGGGATTCAAATGAATTTTTATCCAAATCCCTCAGCCATTGGGAAGAATTCTTTTAAACCACAAATACGTTTAAAGAGTCAATGTCACAAGGACAGGCAGCAGGAGCAACAGGCAGCAACAACAAACTGCAATTCCAAACTGGCATTTGAAAATCGATTATGTCGAAACATGCAATTGCGACTATGGGTGCCCTTGTAATTTTAGCGGGTTTCCAACATACGGATATTGCAGAGGTCTGCTTCTCAGTCATATAAAAGATGGGAATTATGGAGATGTCAGACTAGATGGGCTTGATGTCATTTATGCTGAGTCTTGGCCCAAAGCGATACATGAAGGAAATGGCACACTACAGTTGTTCATTTCAAAGAATGCATCCGACAAGCAAAGAGATGCCTTGGTGAAGATATTTTCAGGTGAAGCAAAGGGAGAAGGATATTACGCTCTCTTCAGACCGACCTTCAAGTATGTACTTGAGCCTCAGTTTGTAGACATTATCGCTAATATAGATGGTAAGAAGAGCAAGCTTCTCTGTGCCCGGTATCATTGAAGTAGAGCTTGAAAGCTTCAAAAACCCTGTGACAGGCGAAGAGCATGAGGCAAGAATACAATTGCCTAAAGGATTTATCTTCAAAATGGCAGATGCTGCAAAAACAAAATTAATGAGGATTTTAACGCCTAACATGAATTTTGACTATTCTGGCCAGAATGCATACTTTGCTCAAGTTGAATATCGCGGACCGTGAATGCATGGTAGATAGAATAGGGGGCACAGTCACTACTCCATGGTGCTATTGCCAATATAGTGTGCCCGTATTTTGTTGCCAGTAAGAAGTGATTAGCTAAAAACATGCCTGCAGATTTAGATTCAAATGAATTTTTATTCAAATCCCGACGGGCCCGCTAACAAAATGGAAATATGTCTTCACTATCTCCACCAGAGATGAAACGAACTTAAAATCAGGATAGAGCTGTGGATGTATTCGATTAAGGTGGAAGTAATATCTTCACAACTGGCAAGATGCCTCCACCATAAAACCACAAATCTACGCTCAAATCTGCAAAAGTGGAGTAGTATAGATCTAGAGGTATTGTTCGTAAAATGTTTGACTTATTATTACAATAGCGTTGGTTTGCTTTCAATTTGTATGGAAGCATCTCGCTCTCCCTGTTCCATTAGCTGTGATATTGTTTCAGGAGAGAGGTCTGTCCACTTATTTGAGATAGTGTCTTTATTATCCTCTGTTCGCTCAATTCTCAATTTTTCATTTACATCAAACCTTCCAATTAACAAATCCAAGCATGTCCTTGGTCTCCCATCCCTGAATTTACTTCTTGTTTTACTATCGTTTAACAATATTTTGCGAGCAGCTTCTTTTTTCACATCTTCTTGTCCATTAGCGCCTACAGCATCTCTTGCAAGCTCGCTCAACTAAATCCCTTGCTACCTCAATGTAATCAGTAACGAACATTGCCACTTTGAGGTCATATTCTGTCTTGTCATAATTCATTATGTCAAACATCCTGTCTTTTATCAAATCGTAGTCGTCCAATGGAAGAGGTATTTCCTTTTTCGGCCAGAGATTGACTATAAATACATCTATATCATCAGCCTTTAGTTCACCTCCTGGTTGCTCAAAATGTTCTCTTCGTGATCGTCTGGAGGCTGTTGTAGTGGCTGCAGCTCTAGCCTTTGTCACCATTTCTTTCCAAAAGATCTCGAAGAGTTCTTTGTTATGCTTGTCTCTTGTACTATCATCTGATTCTTCCTCCTCCCTCATTTCAAATATTGACTTTCCATTGTTTATCTTCGTGTTCTTTTCCCAGAAGATCTTGTGCTCGCTTATCAGCTCTCTGATGGGAGTATTGCTCAACAATCCACCATCCCAAAATGGTCGAGAGTTCTCATGTCTAGGATCATCCTTGTCCTGCTCTTCTCCCCGAGTATATTTTTCATAATCATAGTCTACTGGAACCCTCTGATAGTCGAAAAGCAATGGTATAGAAGCACTAGCTAATATGTGCTCAACCATCAAACCATGTTCATATTTTAGGGTGCACGTGTATTGTTTCTTGTCTTTGTCATAAGCATATTGTGATTTCTTTGAATAGCTATCAAAAATAACGGTTTCACCTTCCTCTACATCTACACTGCATAAGAGAAGTCTTGGTTCATTGTTGGCAGGATTAGTCTTTAGCTTTTCTGAGACATACTTCTTGATACTTTGTTTTAATGGATAATTGCTGTAGCGAAACCAGAGATTATTAATATCCTCAAGGTGACTGTCATCAAAATATTTCTTATCGGAGGCTGGGAATTGTCCCACCCTTGGTTCCAGCACGTTTTTTGCTCCCCAATACAAGAGAGGGTATATCCATATTCAAGGTGTCTTGGAGGTAATAGTAGAGTTATCTTTTTGATTATAGTATACTATTTCATCACTTTTCTCAGTGTTTTTTTGCTAGCCTGAGTTACCTCTATTCACGGTAACAGGAACGTGTCTTGTGAGGGATCTGTAATCTGTGAGATTAATATCAGACGAGACACAGGTCACCACGATTCCATACTGCGCTGGGGTTGCCTGTACGATCCCTCATGGTTGCTCCATGAATGTGTCGTGATCGCTACAACTGGGCAAAGCCTTCATCATCATCGATCCTGCCATTCAGGCGCGTAAGCCCCATAAGGCAATAGACTTAACAGGCTCGATTCGTCTGGCAGAGCTAGGTTGCTAAAGGAGAGAGGCGGGGCAAGGAAAGATAACTTTCCATAAGCCGAATCAACTGAGACCATTTTAGCCGGATAGATATCCTTTTCCGGTAGGGATGCCTGTGCGGCTGTCTCAAGAAAGCCCAGCTCCTGCACCCACATGATACTGCGTGCGAGCGAGATCTTTACATGATAGGATCCGCCTTCAATCGACCGGCGTAACAACGCTGCCATCATGCCTGCTGCCTGCGAAATCAGATCCCATGGTGTCGCCCACGTAGAAGACAGGTGAGAATTGGGGTTTATTGGGCTCTCCCTCCTTTGCAGCAAAGCCCGTAGCGGCTTGCGCAACCTGGTCATACCCAGGACGTTCGGCCCAAGGACCTGAATGACCAAATGCGTTGACATCCATATAGATAATGCCGCGCTCGCTAGTCTGCAGCGAGTTCCTCTGGTGATAGCCCAAAATGCTTAGTCACCCCGGGACGATAATTGTTAGTGAAGACATCAGCGCGTCTGGCGAGGCGCTGCATCGTCTCCCGATCGGCAGCTCCGCGAATATCGAGATAAGCGCATTTTTTGCCTTCATCTACTCCGAGATGCTGCGCAAAAGTATCGGGATAGGCCGGAGAAGTGATATGGAGAACATCCGCACCATATTCCGCAAGCATACGGGTACTGCGAGGGCCAGCCAGAACATGCGTGAAGTCTAGGACGCGAATTCCTTGTAATGGAGAGGTCGCGCCAGCGTCAAACGGCACGGGCGCCCCATCGGATATCTTTTCAATCTCAATAACCGGTGCCTCGCTCAGGGCAATACCTTGTGCATGAGAAAGCCACTCTTCGCGCGTGTATGAGCGGCTTACGGGAAGACCTGCCTTTGCCAACGCTTCTTCCAGCTCACCTGAATCCCACTTTGCGACTTCGCGGGCAATTGATTTCTTGTTGTAGCCACAATCAAAGAAGTTCAAATATCCCTTCAGCAACTTAAGATAGGGCGGCCCTCCCTCAATCATGACATAGCGATTATCGCGGCAAAGAAACATGCCGTTTACGTCTACAAACTCAGCGCCAACATTCATGGGGCGGCCTTGCTGTTGAACAAAGTGTGTAGAATGTAGATAGTGCAGTGCGTGTATGATGTCGACTTCGATATCGGTCTTCTGACCCGTGCGCGCATGCCAGATGGCAGCACCTGCTATGCCGATTAGCAAGTGACCCATAGCCGATGCCTCGCCGAGGTGATGCGGCGAACGGATCACTGGGTCAGCGCCGTTCAGAACGGAGTCACCGGCGAAATGTGACGTAAGGTCGAGATGATCAACGAGGTCGGCAAGTGGTTTAAGGCCTCCCGCGGAGAGTCGCTGAGTCTCAGTTACTCGTTTCATGCCAGTTGTCATTTTAAAACCTCCATACTTTTCTTATCCATCCTTGAAATTCCAAAATCCCGTTCTTCACTTGACTGTTCTGCTAAAATATAATACCAACCTTCACTGAGACTTTGATAATATGATTTTCTAATCACATACTGCTGTCGTCGTAGTTTGGCTTTCAAAATCTCTATCGCCGCATTTGTTATTGTCTTAGCAAAGTGCTCTTTTTGTTCTATTATCCTTTTGGGGCAAATGGAGATTTGAATTATAGACACATTGAGGTCAAATGTCGAATAATATTTAAAGTTTTGAAATGGATGAAACCCCCCATTGTCTGAAAGATACGTCTAAAGAAATAATGGGCTAAGCAGTAAGGGGGTCACCATTGTTGTTGGGATTCCTCAATCATGTACCATTGTTGTTTTTCTTCTTTTCTTCTTGTGACTAATATCTTTTGTTTTGTCTGCCCTTGTCTTGTGAAACGCGCATTAAGCACTCCTGAAATTGGGGTCTGGCTCTGTGTTTATACTAGGCATGAGTTTGAAAGGAGAATATGTCAAGGGATGTTAAATATAGTGATATGACGAATTAAAACACCAAAAGTTCGTTCTTTTTAATTTTTTCGAAATTCTGGGAAAATAGTGTGTATGGATAAAGGAATAGTCTAAAGCTTACAGATATGTAGAAACCCTCAGGCTCCCTTATTCAATTAACATGCTATTTGACTTCTATGTCATATTCCATCTGGATCTAATAATTGCCTACGCTTTAACCTGTTGATCTCATAAAAGGTTAAAGTCTTGTCTTTGGATTCAAATCAATTTTTATCCAAATCCCGACGGGCCCGCTCCAAGTTAGCTTTAAACTTTTAGATAAATGGGGGTGGACTATCTTAACAAGGATGGAGATATTTTGCAGGCATACCTCCAACCGTTCATTGCTCGTCTTTCGACTCTTTTTATCGCCGACGAGTGACGCTCGAGCGGTACACTTTTGATACTTTAAGCACATATCTTTTTCATCAAAGATCTTGAAAACTAGCTGGCATGCCCTGACGTTTCTACTAACTACTCAAGTCTATCCCCATCATTGTAATCATACACACTGTGTTTAATACCGGTAGGAGTTTGCTTCAAGTACGGCTTGTGGTATTCCCTTCTTTAGGTCATCAAGGCTCATTACTGGGTGGAACTCCAGATGAGCGCCCATTCCACTGAAAAGCGGTTCAGCCAAGACGGGTATCTGGTCTGCACTCTGGATATTCACAATAAAGACAGCCACCCTATTTCCATCCGCATTAAAGAAATATGTTGCTTCAGCCTTGATCTTGTTTATATATTTTTCAAGTTTTTCCAAAAAGTTTGGGTCCTGTACCATTTTGTTTCCGTCTTCTGTAGGGATGTTTGCACGTATTAAGAATCTCATCTTTCGCGAGTAAAATATTCATTATATTTATGGATATTGTCACAATTGATAGAAGCTGAAGCGCAGCTGCAGAGGAGAAACAAGAAGCAGCACAAAAATGCTCAAAGCTCAATCCTTTGAAGGAAGGCTATAGCAAAATGTCCGTAGAACAACAACCACAACAAAGAGGAAGAAACAGAACATCAAAATTACTTACAAGATGTTGTGTATATCCTGCCGGTTTCCAGAACCAGCTAGTAGTTTTGCCTTATCTAGCCTGAAATGGAACCAGTAAGTATTATTACACCAATAAGAACAGTATTAAAAAATAGAGAGATATTTTATATTGCATCTTCCTAAAGACGATCTTATAATTTTAATTTTTAATAGCCATGACCCGTTTACTATCACTGTATCTGCGAAATGATGTCAAAAGGAGTATTTTTCTTAGTATTAGCCATCATCTTGGTATCAATCATTATTTGGACCTTTAAACAATTAGTCTTTTTTCACTAGGCATGTGCATATGGCTCCTGAAATGTGATTTCGATGTAGCGATAAAAGAGCTCAACGCTCAAACATTCCGTTACTTTGACCTTAGAGTATATCGAAAAATCCTTTCACATTGTTCCATATGAGACATTAGAGTTTTTGGTGTAATAACAGCAAATCAAAGGAAGAGATGTCAGATAGAAAGAAGATAGACAGATAGTCAATATTAGCAAAGAAAAAAGCACTTTTCCTAACTAACGCCCCAAAATTATTGCTGATGTGATAGGGTTTGTGAGAAAAAGGATAGAAATGAATTCATCTAGACTTTCTGATATGCATGCTTTTCCTTCAAGATGGATATTACAGTTGGTATGTCAAGATCTAGTTGCAATGCAATGAACTCCTCTGGAATGCCTGAAATGTATAGATTGACTACAATTTCTTCTTTATGCTCACTTATTTGCACACGTGTTGCCAATTATCTGGTAACGAACGACCATTTAAATTAAACGTAACATTGTTAACTTTATGACAACTACAGACTAAAATAATTCTCATCATTAGGCCTTGCCGTGCTCCCTTACCAGGGATTGTTGAGATGTTGCGAAGCCAAACTATAGGTCAAACCAACAGGACTGTCTTGAAACCAGCCGCTTGAGTTTGAATACCACTGTATTAGTTCATTAACAAAACCTTTTACCTTCCTTTTGCATTCAAAAAGACTAACAAGGAATCCATTTTTTGAAGCCATATCACTTCACGGCGCGAGGGGCCCGCCAATCATACGGGTTCTAACATCGGTGCCTTGTATACAATAATGACGAAAAACACAAGGGTGAATTTCTAATAATGATCCACAAGGGAGAAGAAGAGGTTAGTTTCAATAATAATAGATCATTTCCTCACTGGAACGACCTCTATGCAAATGAAACAAGTATAGGCTCACTTCCATGGTACAACAAGGATCTTGATGCTGATCTGAGAGAACATTTGCGCACTATGAATATAACAAAAGGAAGGTTCCTCGACCTTGGTACCGGCCCTGCAACCCAGGCAATAGAGTTATCCAAACTCGGCTTCCAAGTCACTGCTACAGACATCTCAGAAAATGCAATAACTAGAGCAAAGAGGATGTCCAAAGGCATTGAGTTTATTGTTGATGACATACTTGAATCAAGACTAAAAGAGGATTCTTTTGACTACATATGCGACCGTGGATGCTTTCATGTGTTGGAGCCTTCCACTAGGCAGAGGTATGTCAATCAAGTAAGCCGGATCTTAAGAGATAGAGGATTACTGTTCCTCAAAACATTTAGCGCAAAAGAGCCTTCGAGGGAAGGTGGCCCATACAGATTTTCAATTGATGAGATCGATTCGACATTTACTGATAGATTTGTGAGAGAATCCTTTAAGGAAACAGTTTATCAAGGAACATTGGACATATTGCCAAAAGCTCTATTTGTTGTTTTGAGGAAAAAGATGTAAGGAGAAGTGGAGCCTCTAACAATAACCCTTTTTGCGAGGGCTGGAGCTGAGAATTAAGTATACGAACTAATCTAGACGTCCAGATTCAAATGAATTTTTATGTAAATCCCGACGGGCCCATAATTTTCTAACAACAACAATAGTCCAAAAAATGAAATACCTGTAGCAATCTACAAACCAACAGCAATAGATGTGCACTTCGTGACACAAACTGAGCAAAGATTAGGTCAGCCAGTTCGTCATTAATTTTCCCTGCCTCTTCTATGAATTGTTATGAGTTTGGAAGTTTGAAGTCAATTCCCTTGCCATCATTGTGATCTCCATGATGCTAGTTACACGATAATCTATACTCTCATTACATTTGCTAAAAGAAGCAAGCAAGCGAATTTTTATAGCTACCTTAATCCTAGCCGCCCTTCCAATGGGCTACATGCTTAGGCTTTATCCTCAGTAGTAGGCGTTCTTCCCCTGGTGCTCGTCCAGGATACTTGTCCTTGCCCATGTATTTCTTTGCCATTTTGTCTATATGGTCATCTGCTTCTTTGCCATTAATTTGTTCAATGACCTTTCCTCTCACACTCGCCATGTGATAAGGATTTGAAGAATCAACCACAGAAACGCCTACACGAGGATCTCTTGATATATTTTTGTGTTTAATTCGACCTTTGGCAGTATTTATCAAGATTGTATTATTGCTCTTGTCAATATCTACCCATGTAGGCGTTACATGAGGAGTGCCTTCTCTCATCAAGGTGGCAAGAAAAGCAAAATTCTTTCCTTCAAATAATTCGGCTATGGAAGGATCGGTTATAGAGTCTTGCTTTTGATCGCCTTTGTTATTATTACTACTCATATTTGATCATCACCTAGTATGTACCCTTCATCAGCTTATGGCCGTTAAATGATTTATTAATTATGGAGAGCGTTTTTGGGTTTCTAAAGGGTGTCTTGTAGACTATGGCAAAGTTCGACTGCTACATCTACCAAGAAGTACAAAGGTTTGAAGATATAGTGTATTAGAGCATTGCGATGGCTAAGTTAACAGAGCTGTACAGGAAACGAAAAGAAGGCTGCAAAAAGAGTTGCCAAGACTTCTCAACTGTCACAGCATAGACTTAAGGCAATATTGAGGTTGTCTATTATTACAAACTACCAAAGAATCCTTGCCTTGCAGAGATAAAAGACTATGTTAGAGTAATTATAAAATATGTTTGATGAGAAGCGACAATATCCATTCTCAAAGAAACATGAGGAGAAGGGATTAGGCGCGAATGCTTCCGAGCGAGATATCCGAATTGGGGTCTCGACAGTTCAGGCACCTACGCATCAAATAAATGCGATTAAGCTTACAGTCGAGAGAAATAATAACAACAACACTACTACTGTTAGCACTGGCACCGCCACCAATAACAACTTTAGTTTGATGAGAGACGAAGAATCAGCCATTACCACAAGGGTAAGAAACGCAGGCGATGTATTATACGACTCACTTCTACTTTCAATTGATAAAGCCAAGAGGAAATCTGTAGAAAAAGTAAAAGAGCTTGCTACAAGGGACATCAGTCCAGCAGCAATTGCAGCTAAAAAAGATGCACAGGACATAGCTACACTTGGAGATTCTGTAGAAGGTATAGCAAGGACATTTGAAAACCTTATGACAGAAATGAGAAAGAAGTCTTATTCGGAACAAGTGCATTTGTTGACAGGATATAAGAAGCTGCTCAAGGGGCAAATTAACGTAATTGACTCACGCATCAATATGGCTAAGAGGTCAAAATAGAGGTTCTTGAAAGAAGCATCATAGATGTTAAGGATCTTCCTCTTGTTTTGAAAGTTTTCTATCTCCCTGCAAGTTTTGTAGGTGATCTATACTAACACACATGATACAAATTAACTTCATAACAGCAAACCTGTGAAGAGTTAAGTAAATTCAGCTTAATCCCGTCTTGGATTCAAATGAATTTTTATCCAAATCCCTCCTGCCTAACATTGCAGAAACCTTTTTAGCTCATCTTGCATTAACTAAAACTATCAAAGAATCCATTTTTTGAAGCGATATCACTTCACGGCCTGACGAGCTCACTGCGAACTAAATTGGGCATGAATTGTGAAGGTTTTTCTCTTGAATTCCTCTAAAACTCAACTTAGTACATGCAAGACCTTTTTAGCTATCCGTCAGATCATAGAATCGCAACCGTAAATTTAGCATCCTAAAAGCACGGGGCCCTTGGGCCTATTTACAAGCCAAAATTTATTGCTCCGGTTTCCAATCTTGATGAAATCTAGTGCTAAGTGTGTCAATAGATAAGTAAATATCAAACATTCTGATAGAATTAGAAGATAATCGGCTGTGGCAATTTATCAAGTGGACGTTTCCAGTCCGCCGCTGCGCGTTGGTGACGTAGTATGTCTTGCTCCCGGGGATTCCCGCCTCATCACGAAGGCTACTGATATCGCATTGAGGGAAGCCGGATGTGTACTAGGAATAGTTACAGCAGTTAGACAAGGTAGATCTGCACAGGTAGCTGAAGCTGGAATAGTTCAGGCTTCAATAACTGGACTTGGAAATGGCCCTAGTTCTATGGTTATGGCAGATACAAATGCCAGATGTCAGCGTGTCTTGCAGCCAAGGGGTGGAGAATACATAGTTGGCGTATGTAACAGCAGTGGTTCGCTCACTATCCAACGGTATTCTTACGTACGAACAGGCCCGGCATACAACTTCAATGTAATGCTTTATCGTGGTAGTGAGAACAAGAGAGCTCCAAAGCCTTTCTCATCTCTTCGAGAAGCAATAAACGCTGCGAATAGGCAGTTTACCGCAGAGCATCCTAGGGAAGAAGATGATAGTTTGCCCGCAATTCAAGACGCGATTAATTCCTCCGGGCCACCTGATCAGAATTCCGCAGAGCCAGAGAAATCAAAAGGAGGCACTGTTTTCATTCCTAAGGGATTCTATGTGCTTCGTGACAACCTTATTGTATCCAGAGCAAGTAAGATTGTTGGTGACGGTGCTTTGGGCAGATACGCTTCCACCGGTACCTACTATTCCAAGATGGCTTTGGGATGTTCTTTCGTGGTCCTTCATCAAGTGATGATGGGAGCAGAGCTGAGGGTGCTTACATGTCTGACATCCATGTTTATAACAGCAAAAGGCACCCTGATCACACAGCAGGAATTCACGGGATTTCTGTAGATTGTAGAGTTAACTTTGAACGCGTAAGTGTGACTGATTTTGGAGGCGATGGTATCCACGTTGACGCATCCATAGCCCAAGATCGTAATGCAAACAGTTGGTCACTTAAGGACATTTTTGTGGAAGATAATGAAAATGGCCTATCTGTTCAAGGAGGTAATACAAATGGTGGAGTGGCGATCAATGTCTTAGCACTTTCAAACCGAAAATACGGAATTTATAATTCTTCATTTTTAGGGTCAACATTTATTGCATGCTTGGCTGAAGCTAACATAAAGTCATTCCGTTCAGATAAATCAGAGGATGAACCTTCAGGTGGAGTTAATAGGAGTGTTTGGATAGGTTGTTATTCGGAAAGTGGTCAAGAGCCTGAAGAGATGTACCATCCTGCAATAGTAATAGGAGGTACCCATGGCGCTGGTTTTTCGGAAAATTCTACAGCTCTTCGTATTCTCAATTCAACTAGTGTTTCTCCCATGTCTGTCAACAATGAACATGACAAGATGGAGACTTATCTTGGACTTGGAGGGCAGAACCACAATGGAGTACTTGGGTGGCGTGAAACATCAGAACAGTACGCATACTTACTTGATTATGATCATTATTATTCAGGATACTATGCTCTACATAATGAAGCTACTCAAACTCCTGCATTCTTCCTCTCTGGACTCTTTACCGAAGACGGACCAGGAAATATTTGGTTCCGTGATGGGTTTCTAATAGGTGGGGCCGGGGGAGGAGGAGCTATGGTAAAGCAGGTTGTCGCAGACCAAGAACCCCGTACGGGTCTATGGCGACGGGGTGACATTATATGGGATTCCAATGTCCAGACGCAAGGAAGTAGAAATGGATGGAGATGTATCTTGAATGGGGGATGGGGTGAAGCCTGGACTCAAAACCGACGTATATTTCGTGGACATTATGTTCTTGGCATTGGCCCGAGTAATACTGCAAATGATAGAAGGATTTACCGCTGCATAAATATTACAGATCGGACAGATACTCGCAAACTAATTCCTACCGCAGTTACTGGAACTACACCGCCAGCATGGCCAGGTGAAAACAGAACAGTTACTGAAATTGGGACCTATCGTGAAGGAGACATTACTAAAGATGCCGTAATTACATGGAAGGATTTTGGTATCTCGCCACTTATCAGAGACTCCCTCCCACTGGAACCAGCTTTGTTTGCTCAATTTTGAGCAATCGCTGCTAAACTTTAAACCCTTGGTTAGTAGAACCAGATTACGTTCAGGAATCTAATCCCGACGAGCTCAGTGATTGGCTAAGGTTTGGTAACAAAATAACAGAAAATCAAAATTCTAGATCAAGTTATATCAGATCAGACAATGTTTTTATAATTCCCTAAGATATCAGGGCTTGTCAGAAAGCATCAAGTACGAATATTTTAAGCAAGAAATAGAAAATCAAAGAATTGACATAAGGTTCTTCTTTCTGAGTCCAGAATCTGTCGATCTTTGGTTCAAACTCATTAATCTCTCAGAGTATAAATTCCATTCTTACGGGAGAGAAAATATTAAAGCAAACGCAAGCGATTTGGTTAATGTAATTTTTGAGAATTCTCTACCAGCTAATGACCACGTAGATCTCATAGATCTAGGGGTTGGAGCCGGCTGTTAAAGATTATTACTTGCTAAAAGCTATGCTCGAGAGAATGCCAACAAAAGATGTAAGGATGAATTATGTCCCTATTGATTATAGCATTGCAATTCTGCAGAGAGCAATCGACTATATAGATGAGCTTATGGAAGGCTACCCAAACAAGTTACATGCCGACGCTATTCTCGGAGATTTCTTTCGACTTGTTAGATACAGGGGGAGGATAAATGAATTAACCGAATCCCCGAAGGTTTTTGCTCTCCTAGGCAACATTTTAGGAAACGTTGATGAGCACAAAATTCTAACCGCCATAACGAGAGCTATGAATCCAAATGATCTTTTCCTATTAGAGATAGACCTGATCGACAATAGAACAGATAAAGAACTTACGGTAGGACACGGGAGTGATAGCGTCACGAAAAATTTCTTGTTATATCCCATAATTAAACACTTTAGAGCTGAGAACGTAAAGACGGGAACGAAAATTGAGAATTTTGAGGTAGAAGTAGAGGTTCAAAATATGTTGAGTGTTATACCAAAGTCAAGAACCGTTGTAACATCCGCGTTTTATGGAGAAAACTATCGTGAAAAAATAGAGTTAGTCCGATCTCATAAGTATGATTTGCAGTGTTAGATTACCTATACGCCGTTTGGAGACTAGGTCACATAAAAACATACACAGAAAATAATGCATGCCTTTTACTGCTGAAGAAGCTGCCTATAGGAAGACACCCTACACCTCTGCCTAATAGGCCCTGGTGAAAAAGGAAAAAAGAAGCGCTGATGAGGCTTCAACAAATGGCTCAAACCTTTTCAAACGAGCTTTTTGTTAAAAACAACTGAATACGTCCTTCTAAGTAATAGAACCCATTTAATACAGGTTTAAAAGTAAAATATATAGCATATCAATTTAAATTTCTTGTTTGAACCTTTGCTTTCCAATTTCTTTAGATGTGCAAAATTAAATTTCCAATAATAAAAACTGAAATTCTAAATTTTGATTCAAATGAATTTTTATCCAAATCCCGATGGGCCCATGGTTTTAAACTAATCTATTGAAGCCATGTAAGGGAAGCCTAGGGCAAATGAATCTTCGAGTGCATTACCTGTACTTGATATGGGCGGAAAAAGGAAAGCAGGTAATATAGGTCAAGCTCACGTGTCGCCGCATTCCACTTCGTAAACCGGTTGAGCAGAAACGCTCCGTACGCTCTAGCTGGCAGGTCGTCGATAGGCGACACCACCCTAATGTTAATATCGTCAAGCCCAGGCCAGTGCATATATATGCCATATGCGCGCTCGGGGCATGGATTGAAAGAGCTCGATCTCATACGACCAATCCCAGGGTGTTGTTCCAATACGGGCTATCAACGAAGCCATAAACGCATCCTTATCGTTCGCTTTTGAATAGAGCAGGATAAAGCATCTTGGACCTTCCAGCCAGACCGCTGAAACTGAGGTGTACTGGGGGCGCAATTCGAAAAGCGCCACAGCTTGATCCTGATTCGGAGCCCATAGATTGCCGGGTTCGCCTGTGTAGTACAGAATTTCATCTCGCCTAGGCGGGTCTGAACCTCTCAGCGGCATCCAGGCAAGATGAACAGCATCAGTCCACAGTTGATCATTCCAACCCTGCCCAAACAGTACCACCCCATCGCCTTCCGTATTCGGAAGACCTGGATGGTCGGCGTTGTGGACAACCCACGGCGCAACTTGCCAGAACCCTTTTTTCGCCTCTTCTAATTTAGTGAGGAGGAACTCTTTGCGATATGGCCCGGGCTGACCCGGATCAACTTTACTCACCAGATAGGACCCGGGGGGATGGGCCTCACCCAGATGACGACGACCAACCCAAATGAACACATAGACCCGTCCACCATAGCTGAAAGCGCCGGTAGGGGTCTCGTCCCCGAGCAATACGTCAATTGGGCCTTCCACTGTAAAGGGATCGAAGTACTGCCCGTTCATCACCGGGTGCAAATGAAAGCCGCCCCCCTCGCCGGTTGAGCACGCGCCTTTGAGGGCTGGATAGCCGTCATAAAACAGCGTATTGCATTTCACGCAGAAGCGCCAGTCCCGCTGTCCTTGTACTGGCGTGTTGTCATGAGGCAACACAAAATTGTTACCCACTGGTGTGTGCGCTATCCCATCCTTAGGACAGACTCCTTTATTATCACGATAGCCGTCATAAAACAGCGTATTGCATTTCACGCAGAAGCGCCAGTCCCGCTGTCCTTGTACCGAGGTTTGGTCGTGCGGCAGCACAAAATTGAAGCCTGCAGCTGCATGCCCTCCGCCCATAGAACAGGTGCCCTTGTCAGGATAGCCATTGAAGAAAAGACCACTGCATTTCACGCAGAAGCGCCAGTCCCGCTGTCCTTGTACCGAGGTTTGGTCGTGCGGCAGCACAAAATTGAAGCCTGCAGCTGCATGCCCGCCATGAGTGGCAACCTGCGTTGCGTCGGTCCAAGCAACCAGATCGGCATTAGGAACAGGGCCACGATCACGGCCACGCTTCTGTACATCCCCAAAAAAGAAGTAGAGCCGATCATTATGCTCTGTATTTGCGCCTAGATCAGTTCCTGCTACACCCCAATGATTTGTATCCCCATTCAGCAGCGTCCATCCCTCCGGATCAATGCTGCCAGTAAGCTGTCCAACGCGCATGGTACGCAGTACCTGGATGGGTGCACGGGTAATCGCCACTGGTTCGAGCGGATGCGGGCAGGGTACCCACCAGTTGTTTTGGACCTTCCAGAGGACGTGCGAGCACATCCGATTTGTTCGTGGTGAAGAGTTCCAATTGCCTGTTGAGCGGGTAGGCAACGACCACCAGCGGCGTACCTGGCGAGGCGAATGCTGGCGGTGTTAGCGCAGTAGGCGGATTCCAATCTGCATTAGGCGTGCGCCAGATTACGTTTACGACTCCATTGCGATCGACAGCAAAGACTTCAAGCGTACCAAATTCAGGATAGTGTACAGCGGCGAGCGCCGAGCTTCGAGATACAAAATCACCGAGACTCAGTATCGTCGCCCCACCCCAACTACGGTCTGCCGCCTTCGAAACCGCACGCACTGCATTACTGCTATCGACAAAAAAGACATAGAAGCTGCTGATTCTCCTGCGGATAGTACACGGCGGCGAGCGCCGCGCCTGCTGGCGCAAGCCCCTGCATCGTCAGATTAATGGGTAGGACAGTATCATCAACCAGTGGCTTCCAGTGGGAGTTGTGTTCCTTCCAGATGCCCTGCACAGCGCAGTTGTGCCCGACCACAAATACTTCCAATTGATCGTTTGGTGGATAGTAGGGAGCTGTTATTGGCGCTCCTGCTGGCGCAAGACACGGCTCAGTCAAACCGAACGGCCCCTGCCAGTGCGCATTATTTTGCTTCCAAATTACCTGCAATACTCCATGTGGATCAACGGTGAAGACTTCCACCTGATCATACGTTGGGTAATAGACTGCCGCGAGGTGTGCACCCACCGCAGCAAAGCCCTGAGCCGTGAGACCTTCTGGTCCCTGCCAATCTTCATTCCCTACTTTATAGAGCACATGCAGTACACCGCGTGTATCAATGACAAAGACCTCAAGCTGCTGATGTAATGGGTAGACTACGACGGCAACGGGCGCGCCAGGAGGCGCAAAGCCTGGCTCAGTTAAGCCCTCCGCCCCCTGCCATGGTCCATTCTGCACCTTCCGAACAACGCAGAGCACGCCCTGCTGATCCACAAAGAAGGCCTCCAGGTGATTGTCAGGTGGATAGTAGGCTGCTGCCGAGTGAGCGAAGCACGCTAGTCATAGGCTTTGTACCACATGGGTTCAGAAGAGATCTGCAGTGAAGAGACATGCTGCAAGGATGATCTACTAGAAAAAGTCTGTCAGTCGGGGGGCTTTTAAGGTTTTCCCGTCTGATTTTACTTGCTGGTAGTGATACCGGTTGATCGAGTTCCAACTCTGAAGGTATTTCTGCCGAACCGTCTGGGCCCGCCTAAAATAAAAAATCGTTCAAAAAATGGGCCCAATTGTTCTTTGGATTCAAATGAATTTTTATCCAAATCCCTCCGGCATTATGTCGCAGAAACCTTTTTAGCTAGTCATTACATTCAAAAGACTAACAAAGAATCCACTTTTTGAAGCGATATCAATGCTAGTCCCGACGGGCCCGCTCCCTTATCAGTTCTTTAGAAGGGTTCCACCGGGCCCACTACTAATCCGTGCTTTCTAGTGGATTCTACGAATAGAGGAGACAAAAATATGTCTTAAGTCCCCATCTCTTTGCATCTGAAGTAATATGGAGAAACACAAGTATATCATAAAGACGAGAAAAAGAGAGATGTTGTTATATTAATTCCGCTCTCTTTGCTATCGTTATTCTCCTTTCCATATTAGTACTAGTGGAAGTTTAATACAATGTTATTTATGTGAGTATGGTATAGCAATCTTTTATGCTATCTATTTATGTCATTACAGCAAATTCTTGTGAATGATTGCTTATATACTCTGATTCGTCACTGTAACTCTCATGAACAACAAAAAAAATTTGATGAGAGGTATTATTGCAATTCTTGTAGTAATTCCTCTTTTGACAACAATGACGATTGTTGTAACACCTCCAAGAGATGCATTTGCTCCTAGCTGCTTCAGATGTGGGAGGGCTCCTGTGGCTATCACGGGTGATAATGTCTATGTTGCTTGGTGGACTAACAACACAGCCAACAAAAACGAAGAGGTAAACTTTAGAGCATCCACTGATGGAGGGCAGACTTTTGGAGAGAAGATTAACTTGAGTAATACTACTGATAAAGATTCATCAAGAGTAGAGGTCGACGCAGACGCAGATAGTGTAGTAGTAACATGGTGGGAGTCAAATCAGACAAGTGAAACACCAGTTATGAGAGTAAGTAATGATAATGGGGCAACGTTTGGACCTGTATTGACACTCGCTACTAATGGAACTATTGGTGCTTTAGAACAAGAGGAAGGGGGAGACGAATAAGGATTAAGGAGTTACAGTTATTAGTTTGCTGTTGTAGGGTTGTCTCTGAATCTTCTACTTAGACTTCAACGGGCTTTTCAGCTAGCTTAACTAGCAGTTCCTTTTTCTTTACTAGTGTCCTATCCAATGCCCACTTGATCTTTACACCTCTGCTTCATTTCAGTCATAACATCTTGATACTCGGGGATCCTATTATTTATGTGAGTTATGGAGGTTTGTTGTTGTTCTGAACTTTTTGTTTAGACATAATATATCATCGTTGACTGGGTCTAAAGCAGGTGTAAAAAAATGTTCGCAATATATCTGCTTGACTAATCCTTGATTTGATATATAACAAGCCACATTTATATGGCGAGTCTACCTTATCTCGTTCAGTTTCAGTTTTCAATTAGGTGTCCATTTTTTGTGCTCAAATGTTCACTTCCTATATTCACTTTTCTTGTAGATGATGTTTCTTTTTCATGCTGCCATATGTTGCTGTGACGACTTCTATCTCTTAAGGAGCGCAACTCGTTATTTCTTTTTTTGCATCCTCTCCACACCGTAAGTAGGATTTCACATTTAATAGAAACCATGAGTATCATCATTGTTTGAACAACTTGGGGAAGAGCCGTCTACAGACTTTATCGACCAAGTTTTCTCTTGTTTCAAGATTTGACAATAGGAAACTTCTGATTCTCATGTTAGTTGTGATCATAACCATAATAGTAGATTCAGAGGTTGGTTTTGTCGCTGATTTCATTCCTGTGCAACTTTCTTCGAGTACGGGAATTGCTGTGTTCATAGCTATAGCAATAATATTTGCGATAACACAGCACTTTATTTTGGCATACGTTAAGCAAAGTAATAAAGAGACTAGAGCCAGAGCACTACACCTCGATATAACACATATCATAGTATCAATTGCACAGTACGTACTTGTGGGAATGCTTGCAATTGTTATTTTGCAGATGCTAACGGCACAACAGTACAACCTTACAACGCTATACATATCTTATGCTGTTAGCTATGGACTTTGGATCGTAACTTTGGCTATCTTGGCCAGAGCATTTTTCTCTTGGTATAGAAGGTCGGGTAAGAATGTCATGGTGTTAATGCTAACTCTATCCATGATTGCATATGTAGTCAACGGTGTAACAGGACTTGCTACCTACATTGATTTTTTGACACAACAGAGGGAGGTAATAACATCAACGGATGTAGCATACTTTCCAGAATTTAGTATTGCATCGCTTGGAAGTCAGATTGCGGCGGCTAATCAAATCGCTTCTAGTGTTGCCTATATTCTTACATGGATTGGCAGTGTCAAGCTGCTATATCCATATATCAAAAAATTGGGCAAAATCAAGTTCTGGATTATCATGGGTGCTGCCATGGTATACTATCTTGTATCATTTCCTCTTTTTGTTTTGGGATATTATACCCCGTCAGAAGATGTAGACGCAATGACGAACATCCTCATTTTTTCGCTCGGTGGGATTTTCACAGGGATCCTATTTGGAGCAGCTTTTCTATCAGTTGCAAGAACTTTGCAAAAAGGGACTGCTCTCAGAAACCAAATGATAATTGCAGCCTATGGATTGCTTGTCTTTTATATTGCCGGATCCGCCGTGGCTGCACAGGCAGCATATCCACCATTTGGACTTGCCTCTATATCCATTATTGGGTTATCCTGTTATTTGATATATACCGGTCTCTATTCTTCAGCAGTTATAGTTTCCCAAGACACAGGCTTGCGCCGATCAATTAGAAGGTCTGTAACGGAACAATCAAAGTTACTTCATAGTATGGGGATAGCCCATATGGAACAAGAATTACAGTCGAGGGTTTTAACAGTTGCTAAGAAGATCTCAAACACGATGGTGAAAGAGACTGGAGTTGAACCCTCAATGACAGAAAACGAAATGAAAGAATATATAGAAATGGTTAAGAATGAGATTGATAAGACCTGATTCTTACACCTGAGTACTATCAATGACGCCCATTAAAACTAAGGGATGAATCCTGTGTTTAAAGTTTAACTAGGTCTGGTACTATTAGATACAGTGCTAATGAACTATCAAAAGCTATATCAAGACATTTTAAGCTTAGACGGAAATATCCGCATGGTCACCATATGTGACACTGATGGCAAGATAATGCACTCCGATCATCGACCTGGCGTCACCAATCTGCTTACTTCAGACGAGAGCAGAAAGTCACTTGAAATGGCAGTGAATGCTTGGAAGTCAAGAAGCCAGCTCGCTTCGAAGATAGGAAGGGGCAAGTATGTACCTTGTAGAGTACGAAAGATCAAACGCATTACGATGCCTTTGGGGGACAGGCATCTTGTATACGTGACCACAGAACCACAGGCAAACCATGCAAATATTATTTCGGGAATCACCAGCTTCGCTTCCAGCCTTGCGAATTCCCTGTAAGTAACTATTACTTTTGTGTTGTGATAATATAGCTGACTGAGTCTACTTTCTGAAGGTTTTTCTCTCGAATCCCTCTCTGAACTTGCCATACTTCCAATAATGAAACTGAAATCCTAATCATTGGATTCAAATGAATTTTTATCCACATACCGACGGGCTCAGGTTCTTTAGGCCTAAAAGATCTCGTGGAATCTTATTCAATATCTCCTACAATTATTATAATGAGAGAAGACTCTGAGTGACATAAAACATCTCTTTGACTTATAATGTGTTGACTAGAGCCCTGCCGAGATAAGAATAGTTGAAATAGAACTATTGAAAAAACAAAAAAATAGAGTAATTTATGTTAGAAAGCTATTACTACTCAAGCATCAACGAGCTAACCAAACTTATCCGGGCGAAAAAAGTTTGTCCTGTAGAAATCGTACACGCTTGCCTGAAGCGTATTAAAGAGTTTGAACCAAAACTCAATGCGTTCATTACCGTTTTAGCAGACCAAGCCCTCGAGCAAGCAAAAGATACAGAGGCAGAGATACAAGCCGGCAAGTGGCGGGGACCACTGCATGGCATCCCCGTTGGCATCAAGGATTTTTATGATACTGCAGGTATTAAAACCACAGCTGCCTCCGAGTATTACAAAGACCGCGTCCCCGCAAAAGATGCCGTAGGCGTCGCTAAACTAAAGGAGGCAGGGGCGATCATTATTGGAAAAACCAACATGCACCATCTTGGCATGGGTACAACAGGACTCGATAGCTATTTTGGGCCAATACATAACCCATGGAACGCTGAGTATATTCCGGGTGGCTCGTCGGCAGGATCAGCCGTAGCAGTTGCAAGCGGCATGTGCTACGCCACGTTCGATACCGACGCGATCGGTTCTTGCCGCTTGCCAGCCGCTTGCTGCGGTGTAGTAGGTTTTAAGGGCACCTACGCCCTTATCAGTCCTAAGGGCATTCTTGAGGGCGAGGAGGCACCTGATGAGATGATCCTCTGGTTGAGTCACTCTGCCATTACCACGCGAAGCGTCGAAGACACAGCCCTACTACTTGATGTACTAGCAGAGCAAGAGAAACAGGCAGAAGCAGCCGACTTTTTCGGCGGGCTAGCAAAAGATAAGAAAATACGCATTGGTGTAGCTAACAACTTCAGGGTTGACCAAGAGGTTGGGGCCGCTTTTGAAAAAGCTGTCCAGACAATCCGAGGTCTCGGCTACACTATGAGCAGCGTGGCCTGCTCCCTTTGGTGATCCTACTAGCGGCATAGGCAACATCAAAGCAGACCGAAAGGCCATTTCTGATCAGGCTTTTAAAGACATTGACGTTTTACTACTGCCAACCATCTCAAGAACCGTTCCAACAATCAAGGATGCGGGAACCAACCAGCAAGCAGTTTCGCCTGAAAATACTGTCTTCGCCAACTACTATGGCCTACCAGCAATAAGCATTCTGTGTGGCTTTGACAAACATGGTCTACCGTTGGGCTTGCAGGTTGTCGGTAAGCCTTGGGATGATGGTGCCGTTCTTCGACTAGCACATCAGTACGAAATATCAACTGAATATAATAAGAAACATCCAATTAAGTAAATTCATCATTCGCCATAACGTTTCGACTACTCACGCGTCTGAAGCTTCCTACAGGACTAATTCCTTTGAGATTCAGAGTTATTAGATAACAAACCAAAAGTTAGAAAAGAATTTTGGATTGGGATTCAAATGAATTTTTATCCAAATCCCGACGTGCCCGCTCCCGATCAAAGAACCTCAAACATGGCTTCTGTAGTTATGTATCATGCAGACCTACGATCGGCAGAACTTTCATATGCTGTACTAGAGGAGCAAATTTTATAGGAGCAGATCTCAGACAAGCAAACTCACAAGGAGCTAATTTAAGATCAGCAAACTTGGTTGATACCGATCTTAGCTTAGCCAATCTCCAAGGAGCTCGATCTAGATAAATCAAATCTCCAAGGTGCTATTCTTCGAGATACAGACCTTCGCAGGGCTAAAAGTTTACCGATAACCACAGAGGAAGTTACCCAGAGAGGAGCAATAATCCATTGAACACATACGTTAGAATTCATAATTTTTTACCCAACTGGTAAGAGTATGTAATCCAATTTGAGAGATATGGCTTTAGATACATGATGCATATCCTTCTTTGATAGACTACACGATGAATCATAATGGGTAAATTCTTCATGCTCCCTCTCTTGTTATATCCGCCCGTAATTATGAAGATAGTCTTTGCCGGTGGCGCTTTGTCCTAGATAATTACCGGCTAGCCTCACAGGTGCCTAAAATGGATTGAGGAAAACTATCGAGTTTAACTCGTCGAAATAATGTACCAAAATTCTTTGAGATTATGATCTTTTACCAACTAGTTGTTTTATTCACTGAAGTAACCAGGTACTAGGCCTCCCCTCTGGACATTGTCTTTTTCAATTGCGGAGCTTCTAATTGAAGCATCTTTTCAATTCGTTCATTGAATATGGTAAGTGGTTTAGTCAGAGCTAAAATATCATCTTTTATAGGATGGAGGCGAAGCATATCTTCAACAAGACGAACAATTTCATTATCCAGTGTGTACTTGATTGAATTGTCGCTTGCAAATTTGTTCGAATGGCAATCCTCTTCTTTTTCTGTTAATTCTTTAGAGAATCTGTCTAGCTCTATTTCCAGCTTCTACCATACAAGAGAGTCTTTCTATGCTTGTAAGAAACTATCCTGCGAATACTACAATCATTGATTTTACCGATCCCCAAGATCTTGAGTTACATGCCAAAATTGTTGTAGTTGACAGAAATATTGCAGTTGTTGGTTCCGCCAATTTTTCGTGGAGTGGAATGTATGGAAATTATGAGATAGGAATAATGTTGAGAGGCCCGCAAGTATGGAAGATCGCGAAAATTATTGATACACTGGCGGCAATGGGAACAAAGATCTAATGCTTTTATGATCTCCAGGTCTATAAAGAAGGCAAAAATTACTTTTTCTAGTTCTATATCTGTGATACTCCATAATTGTTTACCCACTCTTTTTGCGTCAATTCCTGCTGCATTATTTTCCCTACACAATAATGAAGTTTGAGGCCAAGGATCGTGATAAATGAACGTAGAAGCAGAGACATCATACCTTATTAGAGTAACGCAATGGCCAATATTACCATCATAATATAATGTGATGGCATACGGGTTATCCGGAAGTCTAAGTATAGACGATAGAGCATCTACAATTTGCAGAGGATTCATTTTCTTAATACCAGTAATTGCACTTGTTTCAACCGAGGGCCTTCCTACTGCGAGAAGACATATGGAGAGCTTAGCTATCATTCTCATCATAAACCAAGCTTGATCGAAAGTGAGAGCTCTTTGGGACTCAATTCCACCAAATAAAATATTTCTATTGTCGGTTGAAGTCATAGCTATTAACTGGTAGTATACCACAAATATTTAGCAATTATGAAATTTATTGTCGTAAATCGAAATTTTGATGAAATATGTTATCAAACCTACATCATACATTTCATATAGTCAGCTTTCATCACTCTTATACGACTAATCTCATCATCATGTACTAGAATGTATCTTCTTAATCTCGACAATTGATATGAAATATCACAAAATAACAAGAGAGAGAAAAAGATGATCCTATAAAGGGTCCATCATAATAATTGAAGAGATACAATAAAGTCATGTTTATCTTCGAAATTAGAAATTGGTATCAAATATTCAAGGTAATGATGACAGAGAAAAAGTCGATAGTCAACTACCTCTATTGGTGAACTGTAGTCTTCCTTGATTTTTTACGCTTTTGTTATAGATCTACTTCTGCCCAAAAGTTGAATAAAATTCATCAGTCTTTACTAGGATTTGAAGATATTTTTCGTTACTACTCGCAGTATTCGCCATAATAATATTAGAAAATTCCGCTTTGGCACTGACTCTGTCTATTATTCCTAAATAAACGAACAATGCTATGTGTGCAATAGTCGGTGATGTTGGAGGACCTTTCGCAATAAAATTCTCAAGTTCCTCGTGATTACTTGTTTTATCAAGCATTTGTATTAGATCTACAATCTGCGGATGATCTAATGGAGGAGTTAACGCATTGATAAAACTCCTTACAATGTCAAGAGCAAAAGGAGGTTGACCAACCATCCATTTTCTCTTAACTTTAAGCTCTCCTTCTGTAATGCGCCCCTCAGAGTTAACTATGATATACAGGTCAATTTCAGATTGAAACCCACCTGTCTTCAGTGAGATCTTTTTGTTGTTTTCCAATGGCTGTGTATTTATTTCCCGCAGGTTGAAAAAGGACCAAAAATCAGAATTCTTGAACTCCTCCAAAGAAACATAATATTTTTGATGATTGTATTCTGCCCAAAAGTGCTGCCAAACAAATCCAGCAACAATTACCTTTTCTAGTTCTATATCTGTGATCCTCCATAATTGTTTACCCACTCTTTTTGCGTCAATTCCTGCTGCATTGTTTTCCTTCTGTAATAATGTGCCATGAGGCCACGGATCATAATAGATAAACGTAGAAGTGTCCTTGTAGTGTTTAAGTAAATTAATGGCATGTCCTAAGCTTGCCATTATATATTGATAAAGGAATATCCAGCCCTAGTGATTCCAATAGCCCAGATAACTTACTGACAAGCTCTTTCGGATTCAATTTCACAAGTGGTCTAATTGCATCTGTTTTAACATTTGGTATTCCCTCTTGCAAAAAGACAAACTGGTGCTTTACCTGTATAAAGACTTTGAGTGCGCCAAATTTGTTCCAGTGTTGCTCCTCCTTTTCCAAACGGATCTCCATATAATTTCTTACCTTCAGGAGTAGAAACAAGGTTGAGGAAAGCTGTTCTCAATAATTTGAAAACCTAGAGAGTTTTCTCTGTTTATCGGATACTTTTTAAGGTCAGACTCAGATACATTCATGTAAAAGGAATTATCTTCATCTTCGGGCATCTTCAAGAAATCGTCTATATCCTCAGCAGCCAAAAATAATTTCATATTTTAATGAAGGATACTAATATTTACCCTTTTCTTTTCTTAGATAAATATTTTTGTGCTAATCTTAGTCTCTTTGATTAATTATATTTATCATAAGGCCCAATGAGAGCTGTCAATAATACTCGAAACTAAGCTTCTAGATGTATATACCCATAGTTGCTTTCAAGAAACATGATTCTATCTTAATAAGTTTGAATAAAGTCTTATAACTATTGAAAGGGAGCACCATCATTTTTATCACATTTAGTATCTTGCTGGGAATGTGAATAAAGAGAATTTTTGAAAGTATTGCCGATTTGACCTAATGCATAAAAATCTGATAGATCGTAATTCCTCTCTTTTTCCTCCGATAAATTTGCAGGCAATGGTAGATGAAGGTTTTTTAAAAGATCGAAACGATACAGGTCAAAAGCAGTTTGTATGCTTGTACCATAAGCCAAGGTAGTCAAAATTGCGCTTCTGTAAGATAGCCATGCCAGTAATGCACTAAGTAATGATATGGTCAACCAAAAACCATATTTTATAGCAAGATTTATCATTACATAAAAGCCCACGAAGGGATAATCATTTATCGAAATATTGCTTAAAATAAAATCAAGCGGAAAGTCTCTCAGATAAGCTGTGTATACGATGCTAACATAGTAAATAAAAGAAATAATGGCAAAAATAACAAAGACAGCACAAAAACTTATAGATACATCAAGTTGGCTCCTTTGATCATCTAATATATTCCTCAAGTTCTCCGAAATTAGCGGATAAAGCCTTGGCCAAATAGTTACTGTACTAAAACCATACCTTCTCCCTGCAATATGCTCAGCTTGATCTACGTACATTCCCCAAAGATGTAGGTAGCAAATATTTTTCATCAGGATAGGACGGTCGTATTTTCAGTTTAGAGCGCATTTTCTCTAGTTCTTTACGTTTTATACTTCTGTAACTTTATTCCAATATTGTATAACATTCCAAATGGTTTCTGTGCACTCCAATATCCCTCAAATACTCTTACTATTTGGATTTGCAATGGGTATATTATAATTGAAAAAACAATAACTGCAATAAAGATTAGAATGCCTTCTTTCAAATCCAAAGTATTGATCCTAGTTACTAATGTATCCAGATTGGGCGTCACTGAGAGCGTTTCACTCCAAGAGAAAATTAATCCAAAAAGAAGTATAGCAAGTGTGATGGATGGCAGGACACCCACTAAGTTAAAATGGGTACCAAGCTGCTAACTTAACTGTACCTATAAAATCACTTACACTCATCTTCGTTTACCTCTCTCATTACTTTACCATGATCGGGACATTTTGGAGGCGAATCAGGATCCCTTGTAATTTTCCATGCACTGGTACATACAATCATTTTCAGGGGAGCGATAATAAAAAGAAGGATCGGTACCAGAGAGCCCAGCTCCATAAGAATCTCCATATTTTCCTCCAAATACTATCTCGCTGTCATCATCATCTTGGTTTTTATCATCTTTTAGCTGATTCTTAGCAGAACTGCTTTGGAGCTTTCTATTGTTTTCCTCAGAAATTGAAGATCACCTCCTCCATAACAATATGACTGTTTCAATAAGTTACATTAATCAATTTCCGTATACTTTCGTTACTCATAGAATATTAAACAGCTCTCGTTCTTCACTAATATGTAAAGTTTACTAATTCTCTATGGCAAATTTTCGGTAATTTTGATTGCAATACTCAAAAGATATCACATATACGATCTGTTGCATGTTCATCTTATATCATATAAAATTAATTAATGTTATCAGACCTGCAAATATGATAAATATAATTACCCCAGCACAAATTCAATACTGATCACAAGGCATATCTTTCTGTTTGAAACTGAGTTCAAAACTATGAACCAAATGGAATACACCAACATCAAAGAATATTCTGTATTGATGGCAGATAAAAACACTATTCAAACTATGAGATGTGTATTTAGATTAAGGAATACACTGATCCAGTAAAGATAATAACTTTGATATTGACCTATTCTTTAAGGAATAAAAATCCTTTATCTTCCAAGCATCGATTACCAAATTATATCATGATGCTTTCTTTACCATGAACGCAACCCGTATCATTACGCCAGATATAATTAGGATAAGCCCAAATATTATTAAAATTGTTTCTGTGGTTAATTCGAAAAGCGATTTTGAGTTAATAATATTATTGGCAGGAAAATAGCCAAATAAAACGCTCACAGTAACTGGCCTAGTCACCATATTAGAAATAATTGCGATATATGTTCCTTCAGTTTTAGGTTTTATTGAATAAGTGAAATCCTCTGAGAAACTTGTTTCATTTATAATTGTTTGATTAGGATCTATTAGTTTCTCTTTTGAGAATTCCAATAGAATTATCATGGTCAATAGTTAATGTTAGTGAACGATTTGGATTAGATACATACATACTTGCGTTTATGGATTTTGAGGGCTCGATTATTATATTATTCAAAATAGTATTTTCTCTCATTAGCAAATCTTGAAAAGAAACATTCCACAATATTCCATAAATAATTCCTATAATCAAAAGTATGATGCCCGTAATAATCATGGTAAAGCTAAATGTCAACAAATTGATTAGTGAATATGTATTATGTCGATATAAAAAATTATTGCGACTAAAATGAATTAAGAACTATTGTAGACAATGTGAGTAAAGAAAGAATAAAGCACAAATGCAAAATATGTGGATGAAGGTTATTGAAAGACTACCTTAGGCTACTTGCTTATACTATTAGTTTCGAGCTAAGATATTATGTCCAAATTTAGTTCACACCTTTGGGCATCTTTTAAATGCCTTTATTGTTAGTTGTTATCAGATGAAAAATATACAAGATATTTACGAATAACCTCATAAACTATTTTATTATTAGTCATTATTATAATCTAGTAACACTTCTGCGAATCAAACTACAGGTAAAACTATAAGCAACCAGCATCTTATTCTATTCCTATATGGAACCGTTAATAATTGTTAAATCCCTAAGAATTTTGGGACCCTAATCGTAATTTGACCCTTTTCTAAGCTTAGCCGCTGGGACTAAATTCCTGCATGTAATAGGGTTCTACTGCTGGAGCTTTAACGATTTTGTATCCATGAGTTCAGATAGCTGGTATGCGTGATAAGCTGTGAATGGTTCTCATTTACTGAATTGTTAATTCATGAATCTCAACGATGGTTCACCGTATTAATCTGAAAATTCAAAAGAAAGGCTATGGAAGAGGAATAAGATGCATCTATTGCACCCTATTTGAGAATTTACAAGTGTCGGTTCTCCCATTTCTTTGCAGCATCTTATGAATCATCAATACTAGATATTAATTAATAGAGTCAAAATCAGCTCAATTTCTTATTCATGCAGCCCTAATTATACTTCGCAAATCTTGCATTTACTTCTTCGGATCTAGTTCATAATTCAGAATTCGCCTACGGTATTCATATGATATCCGATGAACTTTTTGGAGCAGTTCCTTGTCGTCAGCATAATCTTCAATCTGAATGTCGTTTAGCATAAATGGAGGATTCTTTTCTCCGTCGGTAGATCGCCTCGCCACCAGACGAACATTTGTCCCTGCACCTAGAGCAATGCCTGCTTCTATCAGCGTGTTAAGATTATTGTCTGAAATATCTGCAATCACCAAATAAGCATCAGCAATTTCTTTAGTAATTTTTTCATGAAGCCTATGTTTATAATCAGGTGCCATTTTACAGACTTCATCGATGTTATGAGCTGTACATGATCTCTGACAGCTTCTCTTCTTTTTTCATTAATATCATCAAGATCTGTCGCAAAAAAAACATAATGTATATTATGAGGATTACTATACCAATCATTTCCTATTCTCTTAATTTCATTCTGTAAAGTTTTGTAGTCGTTACCTTCAGCAGTTTCATTCTGTAGCTGGATGGACTGCTCGGCTAATTTTTCTTTTAAACGAACCTTAGGAGCAGTTATAATCAAAGATGGTAGCTTCATTCTTTGAGCAATATCAATTTCACGTAGAATGTTACTTTGATGTTGTTAATTTTTTTTCTTTAGCGCGATATGGGACTATGGCAACGAACCCTCCACAACTAGATATGATAGATTTTACTCGACTGACGTCATATTCTTTCTGATCTTCTGCATCTCCTATCAATCTGAAACCTTCTTTGTCTAGTAGCCTGCATATGTTCTCCGCGAGGGACTTTTCCTCTTGTCTCCAGCCACGGCTGATATAGAGATCGTGTCCTTGCTCAGGGCCAGGACCGGTTCGTTGACGGTAGTACATGCGCTCTAGAATCTCCTTCGAAGTGTCTAGATCAAGTTTGCCATTACTGAGTTCAATCAAGCTATCTCCTAGATCTTTTTTAAGGTCTTCAGGTACCTTACATTCTTCAATGCGCACTGGAATAATTTTGAAGTCGCTAAATAGATCTTTATGGTTTTTCGCAGTACAATCTTCATCTTTAATCCACCCCTCTCCTAATGAATCACTTGATAGTAGCATAATTATGGAACGGCATTGAGGAATTAGATCTCGCAGTATACTCGATTTCTCGACACCCGGCTCCGGCTTGTGGTAATAAATGTGATCAGTACCTTCAGAGTCACGGACCGCGTTACGGAGCCATGTATGAAGGTTGTCCGCGATTGTTCTGTTTACATGAGCTCTACTAAGGAATGCATGATACTTGCGTTTATGTACCTGTTCTGCGACTATTTCATCTGTTCTTTTTACCGCTTTAGGATATCTTGCGAGTATAATTTTGCTGGATTTGTCGACCTTTATTTTTGGAATTTGGATTTCTCCTTCAAATTTTTGGCTAGCGATTTTGTAGTAGACATAGTCATGTAGTAATTCTGGGGTAACGTTGCCGTTAGGATCGATGGATCCTGAATAAGGAATAGATTCTCCATTCCCATCAAATTCAAACGGAATGCCCTTTAGACCCTCAATTAGATACCTGGTATAGATACTATTAGTTTCAGTTGACCAAGATCTTTCATAAGACTGACTACTCAATAAAAGATATTTTCCTTCTGCCTTTGGCACACGTTTCCACACTTTATCATAAGTAGCGGATGCTACTGCGCTGGTGTCTTTTCCGGAAGACTTACTACCGCCAAGCTTTGCAGCTCCGCTATAACAAGCGTCTACAATACATACGATCTGTTTCGACAGAGTAGAGGTCATCATCTTTTCTGTTAATTCAGCGAGAGAGTATCCTTTGATAGATGGTTTTTTGTCTACTCTATCTGAGGAGTCCCTAGGTAAACGTCTCCATCTCTAGGAATGCCATGTCCAGAGAAATAAAATAAAAGTGTCTGTCGAGGTTTTGCATCTAGAAAGAAATTACCTATCGCCTCGCGGATCTTAATCCACCCGTTTTCTTTGTTGAGTTTTGATCCTATTATCGGACCATCTTCAAATATCTTATAATTCAGGTTTTGTGAAAGTAATTGGCAAAGATCTTCCGCATCCTGTCTACAAGCAGGCAAATCTTCAAGACTCTCATCATTGTATGAATCAATTCCAATAATGAGGGCGACTCTGCTTGGATCAGACATGCATCATAATTTTTTTGCAAAGAATTAAACATTATGATTTGTCTCTAATTGCCTGAGAACCAACAGTTCGCACGTTGACAATCATCTGCTTATTTCACTAATTTAATAGCTTCATTCATTTCTTCCTGATCTATGCCTTGATATCTCATTATGCTTTCAATCTCCTTCTTCTTACCTTTTGGAATCAGTCTTGGTCCTGGTTTGAGTGCTTCAATAGAATCTTCGTTTAATTTGCTCATTTTTCTTACCCATCTTGTAAGCTCTTTTCCCAGCTCTTCAACTGGTGCTTCACTCATACTGCCAAGTATTGCTTGAAGCTGACTGAATGCATAGATGAGCTGCAACCGCATCCTTACGCAATCTTCTTGTAATTGGGGTTTGTCCTTAAGTCCAGATATAGTATCACACAACAAGAATTGAGAATTATCAAGAGCAACAGTAGTTTGAGTAACCTTGTAGAATTGTTTTATCTTGTTTGAGAAATTGCCAACATCTATCTTGAAATCGCCTACACCAAAACTGGCACCCGTGACTTCTATTTCATTGCCGAACTGTTTGACGAGTCTTTTGCAGCCTCCACCCTTTATTCTTCTAGCGATTTCTATGATGCCCGTAATTGGAAAAGAAAGCTGAGATCTATTAAAATCTGACAGTCTTTCATCAATTGCCATATATGGCAAAATTTAAGTGAAAATATCGTAGCTTCAATTTGGTGGCTCGTTCAAGCAAGCTAGCATTGATCATAGGGAATGACCTTTATCAAGACGACATCTTGGAACATCTGCTATCTTGCAAGAAAGATGCAAACGATATTTGCAGTATGCTTAAGAGTCATGATTATACAATTTTTAGAGATGCGCCGATTATAGGCTCAAATTTGGACAAGAAATTCGGATGGGTGGAAGTGCGTGAAACTATTGGCAATTTCTTCAATAAAGCAAAGCCAAGCCAATTATTACTATTTTACTTCTCTGGTCATGGGATAGTTAGTGGCAACGATGTCTATTTAGGTACTCCTCAAGTTGATCATAATAATCCATGGATCAAGGGACTTTCACTTTCAGATCTAACGAAACAGATGAGTAAGAGCAAATCAACTCAGATTGTAGGCATCATAGATGCTTGTTATAGCGGAGCTGCCCGACCTTCCAAGCTCGATGAAGAGAAAAAAAGCTTCCAACGACAATGCAACTCGAGCGCTTGCGACATATGATAAAGTATGGAAGAACACTCCAAAATCTAAAAGTGTGTGTCTGTTACTGTCGAGTAGAGCTTATGAGGCTTCTAATGCAATAGAGGGAGAGAACAGCCTCTATACTAAGTTTTTACTTAAGGGTCTGAGAGGCATAAAACCCCATGTTGATAAAGGAGGGACAATGATAAGATGGTCTGGTTCTGTAGAGGTCAACGGTGATGTTACAGCAAGGTCGCTTCATGATTACATATATGATAAAGTCGCAAATATTATTGAGCAGGTTCCTGAGATTAAGACAGATGAGTCTAGGAGCATAGTTCTGCTAAGCCATCCAAAATTGGCATTACTCAATAAACAGGAGATAAAGTATCAAGTTACTGCACAAACGCTTTCATTTCCTGGAAGAATTTTGGAAAGTGGCATACTCTATCAAAATGACTATATCTTTGAAGGATTACATATCTATAGTGCGCAAAATGAGATTAAAGAAGGAAGAAGCACAGCGAAAATAGCATTCGTAGGAGCAGGATTACCAGATGAAACACATGATGCTATCAAAAATTTGAATATCTCAAAATTTAAGATTTCTGATGCATCCAAAAGCCAGTCTTACGATTCGAAATTAGATGATACTACAAAAATTGCTACTGCGATGTGTGCGTTGATAGGATCGCCCTTGCTAAAGAACAATTTTA
The DNA here is from genome assembly GCA_963786915.1 of uncultured Nitrososphaeraceae archaeon. GTDB lineage: Archaea > Thermoproteota > Nitrososphaeria > Nitrososphaerales > Nitrososphaeraceae > Nitrososphaera. The sequence continues at coordinate 451,498 of CAWBAU010000001.1, read as the reverse complement.
TTGGTGTTGCTCCATATTCGGAATTACTTGTATACGATTGTGGATATCATTTAACCTATCCGGGCTACGGGTCTGGTTGGAATGCAACGTTTTACGACCTAGCGTTGGGTATCAAAGAAGCAATCAAGATGAGACCTCAGGTCATGCTTATTGCAATAGCAAGCTCATTGTTTAGCAAGATGGATCGGAAAACTGAGAAGGCCTTCAAAGAAGCGATTACTAACGCCATTCAATCGGGAATCACAGTTATCTCTTCGGCAGGTTATGCCTTCGAGAATGCAAAAGATGGGATTAACGGGAGCCTACTTCCCCCGCGTCCTGCTTTCTTCCAAAATAGTTTGATAGTAACTTCAATAAACATTGATGACGTAAAAAGCGACTACTCAAATTATGGTAAAGCAGTAGATGTAACTTCTTATGGAGAGGATATTGTTTCGGCAATATCTGATAACAAATATCAATTTTTAAAAGGACCTGCTTTTCCTCCATGCTTTGTAACAGGTGTTGTTGCATTAATGTATACAGTCAACCCAAAGCTGACGCCTGCAGAGGTTTCTGAAATTATACGCGAATCTGCAGAAAATATTGATCATAAGAACGAAAAATACGCCGGTCTTCTCGGAGCAGGAAAGCTAGATGCCTTTAAGACGTTAGTAGAGACAAAGAAAAGAATGAGAAAATAGCCAGGGATACACAACCCTTAAAGCTCTGGCAGTAGAACCCTATTGCATGAAGGGACCTAATCCCAACAGGCGCGCTCCATTATTAGTTCTTTTAGAAGGGTTCTATGAGGATGAGATAGAAGTTAGCTTTAAACTTTTTGCTACATTGCTTGCTGACGGACTATAGAATCTAATTTGCTGCTTTCTTATCTTGCATAAATGAGCTCATATTTGCATTGTATTGAGCATGAATTTTTGAGCATTCGCATAAAGGGGTTTTTATTTCATGAGCATTCAATTGATCTTGTAGTTCTGATTACCTATGATAATTAGATCTGCTAGCCATCAAGCAAGCTTCTTTCATTTAATCATAATTTTTATCAACTTATCCATTTTTCCTTCATTAGTGTGCTTATTATTGCAGCCTTTGCACAACACAGACTAAAATCTTCTTTCATAGTTTTTGTATTTGATAGTTCAGCCATAACTTGAACCTTGATTTTTCAAAGATGCAATCCTGACTAGCAATGATTAATAGACCGATGTGATTGAGTTCATGAAAAGTGTGACGATGACATGAGATGCGAGAACCCTGTCATGAATCAGATCCTCGATGCTTACAAACCGATGTGGTCGCTAAATCATGCCATTTCTCTAATGGGTTGGGACTTTGAGACTTATATGCCTAGGAAAGGCACGGAAGAAAGAGGAGTGGCCGATTCTCAACTTCATCTGCTGCATAAAGAGCTCCTGCTAAACAAAGATTTTGTTGGTCTTGTAGAGTCAGCGAAGAAGCTGGAGAACCTTAACGATCCAGAGAAGGGCATTGTACGAGTGCTCAACAGGGAAATAACCAAGCAGATAAAGATACCAAAAGAGCTGACTGAAGCAGAGTCTCTGGAAAGAATAAGGGGCAACATGGCATGGAGACAGGCCAGAGAAAAATCGGATTTCACGATGTATGCGCCCCACTTGAAGAAGATGATAGAAATAAAGAAGCAAATCGCGGATAAGATAGGTTATGAAAAGCATCCATATAACGCGCTTTTGGATACATTTGAAGAAGAGCTTACAGTAGCTGACTTGGATAAGGTATTTGGTGTGTTGACTCCGCGTATTCAGAAGGTTTTGAAAAAGCTCGTAGATTCAGGCAGCCTGTTTTGCGAAGAGAGCAAACTTGGAAAATCAAAGTATGATATCCAAAAGCTTGATGAGCTCAATCGTGATATTTTGACTCTTCTGCAATACGACATGGAACGTTTGAGAATGGATGTATCTACGCATCCTTTCACTGAGGCTATGGGCCTCAACGACGTCAGAATAACTACCCGGTATGAAGGGACGGATTTCAAAAAGTCGATATCTAGTACTATTCATGAAGCTGGTCATGCCTTGTATAATCTGCAATGCGATCAGTCATTGTCTGTTACTCCTCTGGAGGGCGGATCTTCGCTTGCGCTCCATGAATCTCAGTCCAGGTTTTGGGAGAATATTGTGGGCAGAAGCCTGCCTTTTGTTCAATTGATAGCTCCCTTGATTAGAAAGCAAGTAAGTTTCGCAAACCAAGCAACAGATGAGGAGTTGTACCTGTATTTCAATAATGTCAAGGCTGATTATATACGAGTTGACGCCGACGAAGTTACATACAATCTTCATATAGCAGTAAGATATGAGATAGAAAAAAAAATATTTGGAGATGAGCTCAGCGTCTCTGAAATTCCTGAATTCTGGAACGATAGAATGGATCAGCTGCTTGGAGTGAGACCAACTAAGGATTCTCAGGGCGTGCTTCAAGATACTCATTGGAGCAGTGGCCTCTTTGGCTATTTTCCAACTTACACTTTGGGAAACTTGGTTTCAGCGATCATTGCATCAAAGATGCGCAAAGACCTTGAGGATTACGAGGAAGACATCAAGAGGGGTAATTTCAAGCCTATCAGAGAATGGTTAAGATTAAAAATACACCAACACGGATCTGTTTATGCACCCAAAGTGCTTCTCAATAATAATTTCAATGAAGGTTATAACCCGGATTACTTTGTGACCTACATAGAGAATAAATACCTTGGGTCCTGAACCCTAATCTATTTGACTAAAGCTAGATTCTAATTTTCTAATTCTTTTTATACTATTTTTTTTGATTTCTTTTGCTAAAATCATCTCCTCATTGTCTATGGCTGTTGATAGCAAAATATGTGTGCTCTATCTCTTCTGTAATGGAGAGAACGTGACTAATGCTTTTACAGGTGTATAGTAGTAGGTCTCGCCCTAGCAATGCATTGTCCCTGCCTGAATTAACTTTTTGGATAAAAGGTTACTTTGTCTAGTAGTAGTCAGAAATCAGCCTTTTTCATTTTGGAACCGCACCGCGGGCAACTCCCACCTTTGAACCTCTGACCACAAGCTATGCATACATAATTGATGCCTCCTCCTCCACTACCACCGAACAAACTACCAAATCCTCCTCCACCAGTACCTGCTGCCCATCATTCCCATACGTCGCATCTGCCGTCTGCGTATGTAGTAGCTCATGAATAGAAACACTCCAATTATAGCGACAAGAGAAAGTGGAAAAGGCAAAAGGAAGGATAATGTTAGACTTATGGCAAGGGATATTGCTATCCATATCATCTGGTTCTGCAGGAAATTTTTTGTGTCAGCATCCATTATTCATTATACACCTATCTTGGTCTTCTATGGTACACTTTGGTCTTACAAGCGTAAAAACCTTGTGTAACATCGATGTGATTGGTTTTAGCCTCTAGCAAGCCAACCCTTATGAGAGTCACTTGGCTCATATTCTAAAAGCACCCGTAGCAAGAAATTAGAGCAGTGAGTTGAAAGGATAACAAATTATCAGGTGGAGTCGCATACTGAAAAGATCATTAGCGACGAAAGAAGTAGCAGAATAGAATCGTCTTTTATAGGTTCATCTTCTTATCATTAAGTTTTCATCCCATTCCATTCAATATACAAACCTCAAATCCCGAGGTGATTCTTCGCAGAATCCTTTTTAGCTCTCTTGCAGTAATTAAAACTAACAAAGAATCCACTTTTTGAAGCGATATCACTTCGCGGGCCGACGGGCCCACCAATCATACGAGAAACGCATACTGATGAACTATAAAAGCTTAAGTATTCATGAACTTATTGCTGAATAGTTGAAGCTTTGTGGCTTGTATTTGTAACAAAAAATCTTCGCTTTGGGCCATCAATGAACCAAACAATGTTTTTAGGCGTGGGTGACAGGTCTTGGTTGGCACAGTTCTGTTGCGATCCCGCATGCTTCCTTGTAATTGGGTCGCCTGTTCCGAGTAAAAAGAGCCTCCCCTAGGGGAGCAATGCCTTTTACATAATCCGACATAAGTCAGACATGAACAATAACTCGCAAAGTGCGACGCAAATACCCGACAACCTGCCGGTCAAGGACTTGAAGATCACAACTGACTTTTTGCCGGACTCGGCTTGCAGGAGGAAATAAAATGAGAAAGCTAATTGTCCTTTCATTCATATCTCTAGACGGCGTGACGCAGGCTCCAGGCGGTCCTGAGGAAGATCCTACGGGAGGTTTCAAGCACGAAGGTTGGATTGTTGGATACCTTGATGACTTTCTAGGCACAGTGTTGGAAAAGCAGATTAGCAAACCCTTTGATTTGTTGCTTGGCAGAAAAACATACGAAATATTTGCGGCGCACTGGCCGTACGTGAACGGTAGTAAAGATCCATTTGCGACCAGATTCAATAACGCGAAGAAGTACGTAGCTTCAAAGACACTTACAAAGCTTGATTGGAACAATTCTGAACTAGTCAAGGGTGATGATGTCTTGAAGGAAATTAAAAGAATAAAGGAGCAGGACGGACCCGAAATACAAGTTTATGGCGAGCGGTAATCTAATCCAGACTCTTTTAAAGCACGACTTGGTTGACGAACTCTGGCTAAAGATATTCCCCGTTACTCTCGGTAAAGGCAAGCGATTGTTTGCAGAAGGCACTATTCCAGCTGGATTCAAACTTCTTGAATGCAAGATTTCGCCAAGTGGGGTCATCATTGCCTCGTATGAGCGCTCAGGTGAAGTTAAGGTAGGGTCGTTTGGGCTTGAGACTCCCAGCGTGGCAGAACTTGCTCGCCGAAAACGTCTTAAGGAAGAGGGATAAAAACTGCTCCCCATGCAGCTATGATTGATACATAACGTTTAGAGCTCAGCAGTAGAAGCCTATTACATGAAGGGACCTAATCCCGACGGGCCCGCTATGATATTACTAGCTCAAACCAGCCCGTATGCCGGAATTGCTGCTCCATTTATGACCTTGGCCTCCTCTGAGCAAAGAAAGAGTACCACTTTTGCCAAATCTTCAGTCTTTACCCATTTACTGAAATCTGAATTTGGCATAGCCTTCCTGTTAGCTTCAGTATCTATTGTTACTAGGTAATATGCAGTTTACGTTAATGTTGTGTTCCTTTACTTCTTCAGAAATCGATTCTACAAGCCTTATCAGACCAGATTTTGAAGCTGAGTATGCAGAATCATAACCATCAGATTTCAATCCCGTTCTAGAAGATATATGGACCATTTTTCCATGTTTTGCAGATACCATTAATGGTATTACATGTTTGCTTATTAAAAAGGCAGATTTCAAATTCATGCTCATCATCTTATCCCATTCAGTTTCATCTAGTTCGGCAACAGTCTTGCCTCCCAAATAACCCCCAACTACATTGACTAAGACATCTATCCTGTCATATGTGTTGATGACATGCGATACCAATTTCTTAGCCTGATCTTCTTTTGTTATATCCGCTTTGACTAGTTCTGCTATAGTTTTAACTTTGGCTTTTACGTCTTCCCTCTCCTCATCAATGATATAAGTTACAACTGTTGTGGCATTCAATGTACCGAAGGTTTGAGCCACAGCTCTTCCTAACGCTCCTGTTCCTCCAGTTATCAAAACTACTTTTCCTGAAAAATCGTATGTCATTTAGACGCCCCAGCTCTGTCTGAAGTAAAGATAGTGGAACATAAGAGTGATTCTATGAAGATATGAAAGGCAGTTGGTTCGAAGATATCTTAGAGATAAGAGTGATATCAGGAAAGAGGATTTAGAAGTACAGAATGGCGGGGAACAAGAATAATGACAATAACAACAACAGTAACAGTCTCAAAACTAAATGGGGAAATAGGTTTATTATCGCAGCTATAATCCAGGGAGGAATAATTACAGGAATGGCTTTAGCCACTGTAGCATTTCAGCTATTAACTACAGATGTCGATATAATTCAATTTCTTTCCTTATCCTTTGAAGGACCTGCAAAATGGTTCTTTATTGGGATCATTCTATATTTGATACTAATTGTTGCTATAGCAACAACTGCTGTATTTTATAACCATTTGGAAATCAATCTGAAAAGAAAGTTCTCCAGGGTATCAAATATGCTTGCTTGGATTCACTTGTTTGGTATGAATATCGGAGGCGCTGGTACTACTCATACTTATGATATTTGCAGGACTAGCTGGTTCTGGAGTCCTCTTACTTTTTGTCGAAGGAAAACTAGGGAATCAAGATGTAGCAATTCTGACTTCCTTTATACCTCCTATAGCATTTTTTATTGTTATTTTAAGTGTAGGGGTGATATCTGGAGGCATTGCCTATATAATGACTTATAGATCAAAAACATAGCATTGTTGACATTGTACTTTTTGTTGTCTTTTCAATATCAAGATCTCCAAAACATAGACGTTACAATATTTTCAGCATATGTACATGTCCAAGAAATACTGTTGAGATCAATGAATCTCAATCCAAATCCCTCTGCCCTAACATTGCACGAAAATTTTAGCAACCCTTACATTCACAGATCAAAAAGAGGATTCTTTTTGAAGCGATATCACTTCACGGCCCGACGAGCCCGTATTGCACTGGTATTGTGTCAAAATTTGAAGGTTTTTTTTGTTTTTTTCCGAGTCCCCCTGGGCCCGCACTTCTTAATTCATTTGCAAAAATGTGTTCTTCTTCATTAGATTGTACCTATCATAAGATCCTGCTTGACAAGAGAAACAAAGTGTATGTGAAACTCAGATAATTGATTATCTTATGAAATATCCAGTCACAAAAGGCAGCAGATTACTATTTCATAAAGGCGTCATCAACAACAGCTTGGAAGCTTTTGACATCTTCTTTTTCAAAAATGTCAGTTCCGAAGTATATGAAAGGCCGTCACTTGGATATCAAGCAACAAATGAGATTGTCCAAAACCCTGTGCAAGAAGAATCATATCCGCCGAAATTGTTCTATATGTGGACCCTCTATCTCTTTGATCATACATACTCCAACTTCTTTGTGGACCTTTAATGTATTGCGACGCACTTCTCTTCCCTTGAATACTTATAAATTACAACTTGAATAAGATAACAGTGGGTAAATCAAGCTTGACTGAAATGGAGAAATTCATACTATGAGTTCAAGCACGATCACTACCAAAGACGGCACCGAAATTTACTACAAGGACTGGGGCAAAGGCCCGGTCGTAACGTTTTCGCACGGTTGGCCTCTGAGCTCCGACGCCTGGGATGGTCAAATGCTTTTCCTTGCGCAGAATGGGTTCCGCGTGGTTGCGCACGATCGTCGTGGCCATGGCCGGTCGAGCCAGCCCTCTTCGGGGAATGACATGGACGGCTATGCCGACGATCTTGCAGCCGTGATTGAGGCGCTCGATCTCAAGGATGCCGTACTCGTGGGCCACTCCACCGGCGGCGGCGAGGTCGTTCGATACATCGGGCGCCACGGAAAGGACCGAGTCGCCAAAGTGGTGCTCATCGCTCGCAGTGCCGCCGCTTATGTTGAAAACCCCGGCCAATCCTGAGGGGCTCCCTATCGAGGTCTTCGACAACATGCGGAGTCGGCCTTACGAAGGACCGCTCGCAATTTTACAAGGACCTGGCGACACAGTTCTACGGTGCCAATAGGCCTGGGGCCAAGGTCTCCCATGGCATACTGGATCAGTTCTGGCTCTGGAGCATGCAGGCCGGCCTCAAGCACGCGTACGAGAGCATCAAGGCCTTCTCTGAGACTGATTTCACCGAGAACCTCAAGAGAATCGATGTCCCGACTCTGGTCATGCACGGCGAGGACGACCAGATCGTCCCTGTCAAGGACTCGGCACAGAAGTCGGCCCGACTCATCAAGGGCGCAAAGGAAATCTACTATCCTGGTGCACCGCACGGCGTCACGGCTACGCATCAGGATCAGGTGAATGCTGATCTGCTGGCCTTCTTGAGATCCTAAACCAAGCAATAGGAGCTTATCAGGGCTCATTGGTGAAGGGTCGGCTATGTCCATGCTTGTTGCATGCCTGTTAAGCGAGCAATCGATCATCATATTGGCGGACCAGTAACTCTCGTAGGACACATTCATACGATGGATTTGTGCTCAGAAATCCTGGTTATGCTAATCCCAGCGTCACTAGACTTGTTTAAATTACTGCCTTTGCCAAGTTAGGCTTCCTCATGTTTTTACTATTCTGGTTAGAACATTGGAAATGCCGCTGAATAACAAGGCTAGAGCTGCTAATGTTATAAGAACAAGAGCATCTTACTTCGAATACAGCTATCCTAGGATGTCCGTTTTGCAGAGAGTTTACTTAGGATCTAACTGACAAAGAGAATCTAGTAGGAATATATCAGACAATTCCATCTTCAGTATATACAAACTCAACTATGTGTTCAATATATCCCAGTTTAGATATTTTATTGAATTCTTTTTTTATTACTTGTCCCCCCCCCAAATTCTTTGCGAAGTGCAGGCGCGACTCTCGTGCCCAACAATTCGATAGCTTGCATCATCTTCAGGTGAGGTAATGACTCTGCGTTCTGCATCTGAATTCCATTGAATGATGCCAAATGATGTGAAAAGGTCATATTGTCAATTTGAAAAGATATGCCTCCCTAAAGCTGATGTTGCTGTTGCTGTGCCATTGTGATCAGAGGTTGATTTGAACCAATTCCAATAAGGGAGAGAAATGTCTGATGCAGTAACAACTATCAAAAAAACGGCAACATAATAGACAGTATTATGGAAGAGGAAAAACTCTTCTCATTACTCATCAATAGGTGCATCCTCTTCAATATTGTGTTTAGGTAAATGACAAATAGAGAATGCAGATGTCTCTAAGAGTGGAATGCTTTTCTCCAATTCCCTTGTTATTGCGAAGAATTTTTGTTAATATCATTTTGTCGGCGGCTTACTTCATATAATTTTGGCAGTACCTTTAAATAAATATTGTAATCCTTTCCTTAAATACATGTCGAGAAAACATGATGAAAGGATGAGTTTTGTACTCTTGCTGTTCTTGACTATAACGCTTATTGCGAGCTTTACTTTAACTCCACGTTCTGGCTTCGCTAGCACAGAGAACAACAATAATACTTTAATGGAACCTGAGGCTTCAGAGGGCATGGCAACAGCTACAAATGCCACTACTACTACCAGCGCAAATGCTACTACCGCTACCCCGAATATCGTTTTAGTCCATGGTTTGTGGGCTGATGGATCTTCATGGAGCAAAGTAATTCCCATTCTAGAGAACGCAGGACATAGAGTTATTTCAGTGCAACTTCCTAATCATTCTCTTGAAGACGATGTAGCTACCGTCAAGCGCGCAATTGACCTAGTTGGCGGACCAACAATACTTGTAGGACACTCATTCGGTGGATTCGTGATCACTAATGCTGCTTATAATAACTCAAACGTCACAGGGCTTGTCTACGTTTCAGCTTTTGCTCCTGATGAGGGTGAATCTGCCGTGAATTTCGTCCCTGTTGAATCACTACCTCCAGGATTATTGGTTTTAGATAGCGGGGGATTTGGGTACCTTAACCCAGAGATGTTCCCTCAAGCATTTGCTCAAGATGTAAACACAACTGAAGCTGAAACCTTGGCCGTTGTTCAAAAACCAGCTCATCAATCACTTTTTACTGCACCATCTGGCCCTCCAGCTTGGAAGCAGCTTCCGACATGGTTTGTGGTGTCTGAGAACGACCGCATTATCCCTCCTGATGCAGAACGTATGTTCGCACAGCGGATGAATGCTACAACTATCTCACTTGACTCTAGCCACGCGTCACTTGTGTCACATCCAGATGAGATTGCCCAATTAATTCTAGATGCAACAAGTGGTAGCACAGGTTGATAAACAATCACCTAATTATGCCGATATTGAGGAAAAGACTAAAGGACACGAAATACAATGATAGATAAGATTGATAATGCAGATGTCATTGTCATCGGTGGAGGGCTTGCAGGTTTAACGACTGCTGCATTGCTCGCTCGCGCCGGAAAATCTGTAACTTTGTTTGAACAATCCTCAAACGAAATAGGAGGCCGTGCAAGAACTTCAATCTATGATGGATTTTATTTTAATCAGGGGCCGCACGCATTATTCCTATCAGCTGAAGGGGCAGTGGTCTTACAAGAGTTAGGGATCGCCTATACTGGTGGAATCCCTCCACCGACGGGCCTTAGGATAAGACACGAGGAGAAATACCGGCTGCTAGCTACTGGCAGCTCTGCATCCAATACTTCAAGTAGCCAATCCATCTCGGAAGAGGCATTTGACCAGTTCTTTGATTTGGTCAGCAAGATTGACTTCACAGAATTGGAGAATGTCAGTGTGCAGGAATGGATTGATAAGAATATTCATGATGCAGATGCAAATACGATGATGAAGGCTATTATCAGGCTGACCACATACGCGAATGATCCTGACATTCAGAGCGCCGGTTCCGCGTTGCACCAGATCCATCTATACAAATTAGGGGGGGTCATGTATTTAGATGAAGGCTGGCAGACTATAGTAGATGGACTTCTTACAGTGGCTACAAATGCCAAAGCAAGAATCGTCAGGGGAAAGAAGACAACCAAAGTACAAAGAAGTAATTCGGGATGGCTAGTTACCTTATCTGACCACACCCAAATATCTGCAAAGATAGTTGTAATAGCAACAGGCCCCAGAGATGCTTACGGTCTTTTTCAGGATAACGAGAGGCCTGAGGTGTTGTCAAAGGTAGTCAAAGAGGCCAAGCCTGTACACTTGGCATGCTTGGACGTTGCTCTTAGCAGTCTCCCTCAAAAGGATGTGCTGTTTGCTCTTGGAATTGATTCTCCTCTATATTATTCAGTCCATTCTGCAAGCGGCAAGGCTTGCTCCTGAGAACGGAGCGATGATCCATGTAGCAAAATACTTGGGCGCATCAATCCAATCAAAGCCAAAAGAGGATGAAAAGGAACTGGAAGAATTGCTTGATTTGCTGCAGCCCGGCTGGAGGAATGTAGTTGTTAAGAAAAGACCCTTGCCAAACATGGTGGTTTCCAATGCTCTAGTTACTGCCGTAAACAGGGGGTTACCAGGACGAGCTGACCCAAAAATCGAAGACAATCTATACATAGTAGGAGACTGGGTCGGATCAGAGGGATTGTTGTCCAGTGCGTCTTTTGCAAGCGCAAAACGCGCTGCTCAATTAATCAATAATGAACTTACCTTCTAGTTGCACTGGGTCCAAATTTTGAAGTTTTTTCTACTGGAACCCTCTGGGCCCTTTTTTTAGCAATAATAGTCCTCCGTTATCTGAAAATGTCACCAAGTAAAAAGGTTGTCAGATGTATGGTGATTGCTTCTATTGTTGAATGGCTATTATAAGATGGCGGAGACAGAATCAAACAAAACTTGCAGGGCCAAAAATTCCACAGTTTGACTAACTATGCACATCAGACAGGAACACAAGCTAAGCTCTACCATTGAATTTTTTGTTTTTTTTCTGTCATTCGAGTTTGTTAAGCTCCTCTCTGTATATGCTATACCGACGACTAAACTCATTGCCATATGTGTTGATGTACATGCCTGCATTGCGCGGTTCTACTGCTTTTGCCAACAACGCCAAAAATTCTTTAACATCCTTATCTTTGACCAATTGTTTCTCTTCTTCATTTACTATTACTGAGAGCAACAGATTCAGCGGTTTATGCAGCCCAAGTATATGAAAGGCGTGTGCTAGATACAACCTTGCATTGAGGTAATCTTCACCTAATGCAGCCAAGCAGAAATCGAAGAGCAAGTACTGCGCTGGATATGTACAGCCCATTTCTCCAAGTTGAGAATAACGCTGTTTGTTCACTAACACTTCCCAGTTTATATCCTTTAAATACAAGCTGAAGGCCTTTATTATATCTCTAAGGCTGATAGATCCTTTTCTCAGTAAACCTAACTTTGATGCAAAGTTATCTGCATCTTTGATTAGAAAATTTGAATCTATTGTATCGCGTTCCATTAATCGACCGCTACTAGGAAGAGTGCCACTAATGGGGATATACTCTACCATTCTTGAAATGTCTTCAAATGAAAGGTGGGTCATTATTATTATATCAGCATTACTATTTTCTGCCATATCTATTTTTAGATATACCTTCAGGTTTCAATAGTAACAAATTCTAGATTAAAGAGCATTAGTTGACTGAGTCTCGATTTTGAAGTTTTATCTACTGGAACCCTCTGGGCCCGCCTAAAATAAAAAATCGTTCAAAAAATGGACCCGCTGGTTCAAAAAGAGCCCCGCTGGGAGGAGCAAGAACTTATGGCTGTAAGTCGTTTTCTAAAACGCTTGTAATGTAAGAAAAGTACGCGGGCTCGCTGACTAGATATTCGCTTACATTTACCTTATGTTTCTTTGTGTCGCGGTGCTCGCTTTGCAAGGATTGAGTTGCCGAATACTGCGTTACATTCTTCACACCACGCAGCGAAGTTCCTTCTGTATATGTCAGGGTGACAACTCGGCAATATTCTACATATTTAGTGCGCTTCTCTTCCTTTAAGGTTTATTATCTTGCAAGTGTGTTGCTATTGGACAATATGTATACGAAGATAGTCCCGATGGAACCAGAAAATCAGGAAAAATATGGGAATCGAAATAATAATGAAATCGAGAGGAAGCTTAAGGATACTTGATAATATTACCTATACTCAAACAGGTACTGTTAACTTTTCAGCGAATCAACTTGTTGCGAGTAACTGTTAACCTTTGGCTCATTTCTTTATGATGCAAAAATAGTAAGCTGTAAACGTCACCCTGCATAGACGATTTTATAAACCCAGGATGAATCTATCATAATGGCCAAGCCATCAATTACTACATTCAAAAAAGAGTTGTCACCAGAACAACGTGAAGAACTACTCAGAGCATTGAAAGCCCGTTTTGAGAAAAACATGAACCGCCATAAAGGACTTGAATGGGCTAAAGTACAAGCAAAGCTGGAAGCCAATACTGAAAAACTGTGGTCACTAAATGAAATGGAAAGAACTGGCGGTGAACCGGATGTTGTTGGTCATGATAAAAAGACGGGCGAATACATTTTTTATGATTGTTCAGCGGAAAGTCCTAAGGGCCGCAGAAATGTTTGTTACGACCGTGAAGGGCAGGAGGCGAGAGAAAAGCGAGGGGTGCATCCAGAAGGTAACGCTATTGATATGGCAGCTGCCATGGGCATTGAGCTTTTTATGGAAGAACAATATCGAGAGTTGCAGAAACTTGGAAATTTCGATACGAAAACGTCAAGCTGGGTGAAAACACCTTCTGATATTAGAAAAGTCGGCGGCGCTCTCTTTGCTGATAGCCGCTACGGCCATGTCTTCGTGTATCATAACAGTGCGCCCTCTTTCTATGGCGTTAGGGGTTTCCGTGGCTCGCTAAGGGTCTAAATTTTGACTTTGAATTTTAGCATTTCTTTGATTTTTGCTTTTGTTTTTTACAATCTGCATTTTGTGGTTGCACCCGTTGTCCTTAAATTATTGATTTGGAAAAAAGTTCCAATTAATTTTCATTTAACTCAGAATAATGGTGAAAGCACACTTAGAGTTGCTTCTGTAACACGAGAGGGAAAATATCAAGCGACAATAAGTGCAAGTGGAGATTACGCTGAAATAGGAGCTTCAATTGCTACAGGTGCAAAAATAGGATTGTGACCTAGCTAGACAGTCATTACAGCATCATCCCTGTATGGGTAGAGGTAAGCCTAGACAATATATAGAACACTCCTTCTTGCTCCAAGTTACGCCATATATTGTTGGTTATGTCCAACGAAGTATTGCTTCAACAGTGTCAGCAGGATTGGTATTGAAACATAGTTTTGAAGATGGTGGTGCCTTTTGATGGATGGTATTCATTATTTTCTCAAACAGAAAGGTATGCTGGGGCAATGTCCTAACACCAGCACCAACCATAATGTAGTCAAATTTTTCCCTTGAAAGTGTGTCTGAGAGAACGCTTTCGGCAGTCTCTCCAAGGTCAAGGAGACAGATTTGCACTTCGTATCCTAGTTCCACTAGTCTTTTATTTGCATCCTGTGCTGCTGCCTGTACACGGCTGGCATCCCACCCAGCGGTGGTGACCATACTGGAATCAATTAACTTGGGGTCAATACCTGAAAAGAGGACTTTTTTCTTTGTCATATTTTCCTCTTTCCCTCTAAGGAATTATGGCGAACATATTATTTAGCCTCGGTAGTTTTTAGCAACCAACTAAGTAAGTTGCACCTTACTGCAAGAATGAGCCAGCAGTAAACGTTGCTCTATACACGGGATATGATGCGATAAGTTAACAGTACCGCAAATTGAATTAATATAGAAGGCCCTCTTTTACGGACCTATGATTCGTAGGGTTGAATACCTTGCAATAAGTTTGAACACGCACAACATAACGACCGTTCTCAGTTCCAATGGGCAGGCTAACGCCGCCGATGTAACAACACGAAGGTGAGAAGAGCGATGACGAAGCACATAATCGGAACACGTGAAGAATGGCTCGCCGCGCGGCTTGAGCTGCTCGAGGCGGAGAAGGAGCTCACGCGGCGCAGTGACGAGCTGGCGCGGCGGCGGCAGGAACTGCCGTGGGTTCGGATCGACAAGGCGTATCGATTCGAGACCGACGCGGGGAGCGCCTCGCTGGCAGACCTTTTCCAAGGGCGCTCGCAACTCCTCGTCTACCACTTCATGTTCGGGCCCGACTACACTGCCGGGCTGCCCATCCTGCTCGGCTATCGCGGATGGCTTCAACGGATCCGTCGTCCACCTGGCCAACCACGACGTCACGCTATCGGCAGTGTCCCGGGCGCCTCTCGCGAAGCTGCAGGCGTACAAGCGGCGGATGGGATGGACATTTCCCTGGGCGTCCTCGCTTGGCAGCGACTTCAACTTCGACTTCAACGTCTGGTTCACCAACGTGCAGCAGCGCGAGGGGAGTGTCGAATACAACTACCGGCGCGAGGCGGCGTGGCAGGCAGCGCGAGGGTTCGGAGGGTGGCGGCGAGGGGCCCGTCGCCGAGCTCGCGGCCACTACCGGAACCGACGTGGCCACGTATACGCGCGAGAGGCCGGGTATGAGCGCGTTCGTACTCGA
This sequence comes from uncultured Nitrososphaeraceae archaeon, assembly GCA_963786915.1. GTDB lineage: Archaea > Thermoproteota > Nitrososphaeria > Nitrososphaerales > Nitrososphaeraceae > Nitrososphaera. Next base: position 436,398 of record CAWBAU010000001.1, on the reverse strand, counting down.
GGACGGCGTCGTCTACCACGCCTATTCCACCTATGCGCGCGGACTGGACGGCCTCTGGGGCATGTACCAGTGGCTCGACCGCGCACCCAAGGGACGCAACGAGACTGGCGTCTGGTGGCGCCGACACGACGAGTACGACAAGCGCTGAGCGATTTTCGTAAGAAGATCTCACGACACATTATTGCTTCAGTGGTCAAAAATAAAGCGTGGGCTTCCAAAAGTTCGACCTATTATCGACAGCAAACGCCAAATAGAAGGTTATAATAATTCAAGCTTTGAGCAGATGCAATAAGTAGGGAATTAAAACGAAATAGCTGGAGCCTAGTTTTCATTCTATATCAGCGGTTCACCGAGTCTCAAATCTGAATGGTTTTCTGCCGAGTCCCTCTGGGTCCGCCTACATAAAAAATAGTGAAGATGACCCAGATGTACGCTGGATCATGTTGAAGAAAAGGATAATCGCTTTATAGAGGAGAATGTTAATTATCAAACATGTAATTTTATCTTACATTTTAACAATAAATCTCACAAAATAAAAGTCTATTGAAGTATAGTAACGTTAAATGGTTTAACTACTTGGCTATTCAATGATGTTGTCAGCAAAGAGCCTTCTGGTTTGACTTCTATGCTATATGACAAAATGGCATTTCCGTTTGCTTCACCTTCTGCTACAGCTTTATATTGCTTCCCTGCACCAATTGGTTCCTGAACTGTAGTATTCTCTCCTGGTTCAAGTACTGTTGGTAAAACTCTATTCACACATTGAGGAGTCGGTATTTCTTCTACGATAGTATTTAAGTTTGTAGAAAAGTCAGAATTGCAATTGCCTGCAATAAATGTAATATTCAAAGGTAATGTATTAATCACAGTAGCACTTACTTCGAACGTATCACCTACATGAACTTCATTAGGAATCGTAGTTATATTTTCAAGTTTAACACCCGTAACTAATGTCTTTACTAAATCATCTATAGTAGAGATTGTTGAATCATCATTATTTGTTGACTGTGCATATGTATTTTGAGGTATCGATAATGCTATAGATGATACTATTGTCATCATAGTTAGTAGTATAATTGTAAATGTTCCAAATTGACTAACATTATAAGATTTCATTAGCCAAAACACGCTGGCACCAGTATATAACTATTTTAAAGATACACCAGAATACTATAACTTTAAATTTTACTTTAAATATAAAAAACATTTAATTTTCAACAATAACCAAAATAAGTTTCTGATAATAAAAGCTACATAATATGTAATAGAACCTTACCGCATGGAAGACTCTACTCCCGACGGGCCCGTCTAAAATAAAAAACGTTCAAAAAGTGGACCCAGTTCCTGTCAGCTACCGCATAGATTGCATTATCATTCCAATCTTGTTGTTACTGTTGTTTGGAAACCAGATATTTCCATCATTGTCTGCATAAATGAACCGAATTATCGTTCTCGGAGTTGGCAAATCATATTCTTGAATCGTGTTAGTGCTCTGGTTCAATTTTCCTACCTTGAAAGCATTAGTCATGCTGAACCACACATTATCGAAAACATCCACCCAAATAGCGTAAGGTCCAGAGCGTAAAGTAGTAGTATCATATTCTTTGAACTCGTTTGTATTCGGATCGAAGCTACCTAACTTTGCAGCATTATATTCTGTGAACCACAGCTTGCCAGTGCTGTCTATTGCAATCCTCCTTGTCCCACTATCGCTGGTTGGTGTTGGGTATTCAGTTATTTCACCAGTCTTTGCGTCTACTTTACCTATCCTATGACCAGTTAATGCAGCATACCAAGGATTTCCTTCGGGGTCGACAATGATGCCATAGGGGGATGAGCCAGTTGTTGGTGTCGGAAATTCATCTATAACGCCTGTAGTTAGGTTGAGCCTACCAATCTTGGAAGCTTCGATTTCTGTAAACCATATGACTCCATTTCCGATAATAGGGGTGTGAGGACCTGAATTTAGTGTTGGTGTCGGCAATTCATAAACTTGCCCAATTTCAACATCAAGTTTTCCAATCTTTGAGCCGGCCATTTCAGTGAACCAGACGTCACCGTTTCCATCAACTGCCAGGCCATGGGGTCTAGAAGATGGCGTTGGGATATCAAATTCTTCAAATTGCTCAGTAGTTGGGTCAAACTTGCCTATCTTGTTCGCGTTTATTTCTGTGAACCACACAATCCCATTTCTCTCATCAACTACGATATCGTGGGGAGCTGAGTTAAGGGTTGGTACTTCCCATTCTTTGATTGTAACTTCTGCCTGCTGCTGGCCGTAAATATGCGGCGGAGTAACGAACAATATAATCATGATAATTATGCCATTGGAAGCAATAATTGTTTGAGCAGTCAAGGTTCTCCTACAACTTAACATATAATAAAAGAGTTTAATTATGTTTAGACTTTGAATGTATATTTGGTCGGGTCCATATTTTGAAAGTTTTCTTGCCGAGTCCCTCTGGGCCCTTATTTTCTCCTAATAAGAACAGTTTATGAATGACCGCTAGAAAAATTGAGAACATGAAAGCTTTGATGTTAGTATGCGTTTTATCTACTAATAGTTAAATTAGCTACAACTTTTTATCTGTCTCGAGTCCTATGAAAAGACAGGGAAGGTACTAAGACTGGTATGAGGCCTGTTTTGCTTACAGTGGATGATGATCCAAATGTACTTAGAGCCATTGAACGTGATTTAAGACAGAAATATGGCAGTCGTTTTCGTATTCTTAAAACAGATTCTGGGCAAAAGGCTCTTGAACTGGTGAAACGGTTAAAGTTACGAAATGAAACATTGGCATTACTGTTAGTAGATCAAAGAATGCCACAGATGACAGGAGTAGCTTTCCTAGAACAGGCTATGAATGTCTTTCCAGATGCCAAGCGTGTGTTGCTTACAGCTTATGCGGATACAGAGGCCGCAATAAAATCCATCAATAAGGCTAAAATTGACTATTACTTGATGAAACCTTGGGACCCTCCACAAGAAATTCTCTACCCTATACTTGATGATCTATTAGATGATTGGTGGGCTTCATTTAAGCATCCATTTGAAGGCATTAGAGTTATAGGATTGAGATGGTCTCCAAAATCATACGAAGCAAAGTATTTCCTAGCCAGAAATGGCATTCCCTATCAATGGTTAGATTTTGAGGCTGATGAGGAAGCTCGCCATCTGGTTTCTTATGTTGAATCAACTAGCAAGAGTAAGGACTCTGATTTCATAAATGCTACAACAACATCAACTACTGGCAGTAACTCTTTTTCTGTTTCTAATCATAATAGAATGGAAAACAACAATAATGATATTACATCCTCTAGTAGACCAGCATCTTCATTATCTTATTCGTCTTCTTCATATTCTTCCTCTTTGCACCTACCAGTTGTCATTTTTCCTGATGGCTCACATATAGAGGAACCATCTAGTTCAGAGCTTGCAGAAAAAATCGGCCTTAAGACACGTGCACAGATGCCTTTCTATGATTTAGTAATAATAGGAGCAGGACCAGCTGGCTTATCAGCGGCTGTATATGGTGCTTCAGAAGGCCTAAGCACATTGCTGATTGAAAGACAAGCACCAGGAGGACAAGCAGGCATGAGCTCTAATATCGAAAACTACCTTGGCTTTCCTACTGGTTTAAGCGGCAGTAATCTTGCCAGACGAGCTGTTGCTCAAGCAAATCGTTTCGGTGCTGAAATTTTAACTCCACAAGAAGTGAGTGGTATACGTGTTGATGGTCCATATAGAATAGTCAAATTAAAAGATGGTACAGAGATAAGCTGTCATGCCCTGATTATTGCCTGCGGAGTATCATACCGCAATTTGGATGGAGTAAAGGGAATAGAGAAACTGACTGGAGCTGGTGTCTACTATGGTGCTTCTATGGTAGATGCAATTTCCTCTAAAGGTGAAGATATCCTTATGGTTGGAGGAGCCAATTCTGCAGGTCAGGCTGCAATTCATTTTTCTAAGTATGCTAAAACAGTTACTCTTCTAGTCCGCGGTGATTCTTTGAATAAAAGTATGTCGCGGTATCTCATACACCAAATAAATGAAATGCCTAACATACATGTATTGCTAAATTCAAAAGTCACAGAGGTACAGGGTGAAAATAGACTTGAATTTATTACCATAACAAATGCTCAAACAGGACAGCTACAAACTGTTTCAGCTTCTGCACTGTATATATTTATTGGTGCCGTGCCACATACTGATGCAGCTGCTGGGCTAATAGAGCGAGATGCGAATGGCTTTATTTTGACTGGCCCAGATTTAATGCAAAATGGATATAAGCGTCCTCTAGGTTGGACTTTGGATCGTCAGCCATTTTTACTTGAGACAAATGTGCCGGGGATATTTGCTGCTGGAGACGTACGTCATGGATCTATGAAGAGAGTTGCTGCAGGGGTAGGAGAAGGATCCATAGCTGTTCAGCTGGTACATCAATATCTAAAAAGAGTCTGAAAATGGGTCTATTATGTTAGATAGCAATAATTATAAAAATAACAATGAAGGAGTTAATGGTAAGAGTATGAATATCAACGCCAATAATAGTGATATCACTCATGATCACGAGACATTTCTTCATCAAATACGACTGTTTTCAGGATTAACTGATCAGGAGCTAAAGACCATAGAAAAGGGAGAAGAGGTATGGTTTGAAGCAGGAGATAAAATACTTGCTGAGGGAGAGCATGATACTTTTTATGTATTGTTAGATGGAAAAGTGGAAGTCATATTGAGAGATGAATCTAAAGAAGCAGTACTTTCCTCTTATGATTCAGGAGACCATTTTGGAGAGCTTCCAATTATTCTTGGGTGGTCAAACCATCAATGCGCTGCTTATGCTACGAAGAAAAGCCATCTGTTAAAATGGGACGAAGATGCATTCTGGCGAATGATATATAGTTCTCCTTCTTTGATCAGACAGATTCTGCATTCAATGGCAAAGCTTCTTGAAACATTAGAAACAGTATTACAACATAATCAAAAGCTTATAGCACTTGGTGGCCTGGCTGCAGGTCTTGCTCATGAATTGAATAATCCTGCAGCAGCGGCTAATAGGACAATAACGCAATTATCTGATTCTATTTATGAATGGAGATCTCTTGTCCGAAAGTTGAATGTACAGCACGGAATGACTGCTCAACAATGGTCATATGTTTCCGAATTAAGAAATAATACATTAAAGTTCGATTCAAATTCCCCAACCAGATACTCTCTTTATCAAAATTCTACGACTAGCGATCTTACTACAAATGATCCTATGACACAAGGCGAAGAGGAAGACCGAATCATAGATTGGCTTGAATCTCATGGTGTGAATGATGGATGGAAGCTTGCATCTGATTTAGTCAATGCAGGAATCACTATAGATAAGCTAAACGATATCGCTCGTAATGTCACTTCATTCCAATCATTAACAGGAAGCACTATAACTGATAATAACATAGTAGAGCAAAGGAATCTTTTGCTTGAAGATATTTTGAGTTGGCTTAATACTACAACTAGGATAGACCAATTGCTTTATGAAATTAAGACCAGCACTACACAAATTAGCGAATTAATCTCTGCAGTAAAATCATATTCCTATATGGACCAGGCTCCACTTCAGGATGTTGATATTCATAATGGGTTAGAAAGCACGTTAACCATGCTTCAGCATAAATTAAAAGAAGCGGATATAACTGTAATACGAGAATATGATTCCAATTTGCCACACATTAATGCTATTGGAAATGAGCTAAATCAGGTCTGGACAAATCTTATAGATAATGCTATTGATGCCATAGGAAAGCACGGGACTATTACAATTCGCACAAAAAACGAAGGCGATAGCCAAATACTGGTAGAAGTAATAGATAATGGCTCTAAAGATATTCCAAAAGACGTGCAATCACGTATTTTTGAGCCATTCTTTACAACTAAGGAGCCAGGCAAAGGAACGGGTCTTGGACTGAGTATTAGCCATAGGATTATCACACAAACTCATAAAGGAGATATTAGTTTCTCTTCTAAATCTGGCGAGACTCGTTTTCAAATTCATCTACCCATCATTTACAAAGGAATCGAGCAAAAGTACTGGTCTTGGATTAAGCCATAGGATCATCATACAAACTCTAGAAGTCTTACTTTCTATTTAAAAATCGTTAATCGAGTCTAAATTCTGAAGTTTTTTCTGCCGAGTCCCTCTGGGCCCACTAAAAATGTTCAAAAAATGGACTCAATGCTGCCAAGCAAAGAGTCGAGATCGCATAAATTGACTGTTAGCCTTAAGGCATTTCACAAACAAGAACTTTTTGACATCGATTTAAGTCTATTTCCATCTTCTTATAGTTATCTAAATAAATCGATATTTTATTTTTGGCTGCTTTCGTTGAAGCAGAGAAACCACTAACAGGTATAGCTAAATAATTTAGTAAGTTACAATCACGTAGCACAGGTACTAATTGGTAACTCGCAAACTTAATAATAAATGAATGGAGTGTGTATTGCATCCGCATGAATATTGATGGTACAATGTCACAGATCGAACTCAATAAGGCAATTATCCAACGTTATTTTGAAGCGTACAATAACAAGAATGAAGCAATATTTGATGACATAATATCTCCGGATTATATCGACTATGGTCAATCTGCTTATATGGGCTCTCCTGGGAGAGGAATTGCTGGAGCCAAGAGTGACCTCAAGTTTTCTTTAGATAAATTTGATGATATCAATTATACCATTGAAGAAATGATTGCATCAGCAGCATAATATCCAGATCTTGTAGGTACATGTTGGAAAGGATCATTGACACCAAATGTAACCACGTCTGAGACTCTGCAGAGTAGCAAAATAATTAATTACAGGGGCGTAAGTATACACCGTATTCAAAATGGAAAAATGGTAGAAACCTGGCACGTAGTTGAGGGTTGGCCATTGAAAATACAAGGAGAGAGAAGAGAAGTATGATCGGGTAGCAAGACCAAAGGGGTTAATGGAATTGGGATTAACGTTGAAGAGATGGAAGTGGTTCTTGAAATACTGCTTTGAGTGTGTATTCATGGATATTGTTTGACTAATAGATTTTGCATAAAACTAGAAACCAATTAGTATTTTTTATAATCTGTAAAACTGAACGTTCTATAAGGGATAACATCCAATGTTATCTGGAGTATGAGGCACATAGATCCTCATCTTAAGGAAGTAAATCAGAATATAGAAGCAAAAACACCTGATGGTTGTGAGGAGTGTCTGCAAATGGGTTCTGATTGGGTACACTTGCGGTTATGTTTGTCATGTGGTCACGTAGGTTGCTGTGACAATTCTCCTAATAAGCATGCAACAAAACATTTCAAATCGACTAAGCATCCTATTATAAGGTCTTTTGAGCCAGGTGAGACATGGGAATGGTGTTATGTTGATAACACTATGATTTGACTCATATTATACAAAAATGAGTCCCAAAAATCCTGATGACGAAGCCGGTAAAGCCTCTGGTACTGATTTCAGTAGTTATCGGCGACAATCCAGATTAGATTTGCGTAATTGTGGAATTGCAACAGAAGATATTATGTCAGCACAGATTGGAATCAGTCAAAAGAAGGTTGATAAAATAAAAGGTCAAGATGCAAAGAAAGAAGAAGTAGTAGGAAAAAACAAATACCTTAAGGAAAACTCACATTCATCTTTCTTACAATCATCTTGTCCTATTCCTCAAGTTGGCCTAAATTCCATAATGAAAAAATCACAGACTAGAGTCCGGAAAACGCTAGAAGGAAAACCCGAGTTTGTTGTGTCTCTTGTCGAGACACAAAACGTCCTAAAGAAATTTGCTAAATATAAAGCCACTTTTGTGGTTTTGCATGTTGATCTTGTCGGATCAACAAAGCTCAGCTATGAGGCTTCCTTTAGATAGGCTCACAACGATGATTCAAGCTTTCAATCAGGAGATGTCTATCGTAGTTAAGGCATTTGGGGGATATATTCTAAAGTATGTAGGAGATGCAGTTCTTGCATTTTTTGTTCTTCCAGTTCATAAATTTGAAGCCAAAGTAGCATGTATTAATGCAGTGAACTGTGCAAAATACATGCTACGAATAGCGCGTGAGGCTATAAATCCAATTCTTAATGAATACAACTGCCCTGAAATAAATCTAAGGATAGGAATAGACATTGGTGAAAATGCAATAATACAGAGTGGTTGGGATATTCACCCTGACATTCGCAAGAGGCGCAAAAATAATAAGAATAATATCACCATCAACCACAACAAAAAACAACAATCTCTTCTTGGGAAAAAGCCAGTTTATGATGTTCTAAGTTACACTATAAGTATTGCGGTAAAGATGACTGCTCTTGCGAACCCTAGTCACCTAGTAATTGGAGAGCCAGTGTATAATCTACTAGACCACAAGCAAAGATCTGCGTTTCAACGCGTTAATATGAGTCCCGATATATGGAACTACGTTTGCAAGAATAGTGAGGGGAATATATATAGTCTTTATACAGATGTCTAAAGTAATACTCTTCCTCAATGCATAGGCTTTATAGTTACTGAAAGCCTCCCGAAATGCAAACGCACAAGTTCAATTCGCTAGTAGTTCTGCTGTTAGTAATAAATAGGAAATGTCTAAAGCTTCAGTTTACTCTTTTACTACAGACATCTAAGACGATAATTAACACGTAGGTTATAAATAGCAAATCAGCTAAGATATTGTTTAACCATATGGTATCAGGTAAGTATTTCAATAAAGGCGTCAAATCTTTGGATTCCCCTCACGTTGGACATGTCGTAAGGGAAACATCAGACAAGATAGTAGTCTTTGGAGAAGGCGACGATAGATATGACATTCCAAAAGACAAGATTAGATTTGCCGCAGCCAATGTTCTAATTGACTTACCCTTCCATGAAATTGTAAAGAACTACAAAGTTAGAAGAGAGCAGCCACTGCCTCTTGATAAAGAGCATGTACATACTGTAGATTTACCAGAGCCTGCAGACTTGGCAACATATGAAGGAAAATATCCAAAGTCGCTCTTTAACAAAGGTGTCAGAACACAGGATGAAGAGCATGTGGGTCACGTAATGACTGAAGCTGGAGACAAGATAGTTGTATGGGGACACTACAACTGGCGGTTTGATGTGCCAAAGTCAAAGATTATTGCCGTTGGTAGAAACGTTATTCTTGGAATGGACTACAACGACGTATTCAAATACAAGGTAGATAGAGACGCTCCCTTACCTACAGGTGAACCATTAGAGAAACTCGGAGAACAAGACTTGCCGTTTGAGATTCAACCAGAAGGATCCAAGGATGAAAAAAAGGGTTGAATAGGAAGAGTACTTGAGCCTATCTCTTTTTCTGTAAATCAACCAACATCATTGTATACCTGCAAATAGTAGGTCATAGGCCAACATTGCGATTTAACTAACGTATCCATACCAATAGCAATCTATAACTAATATGGGTCTCATAACATAATTGGACCATTTCTTCATTTCAAAACACTGGACCATTGAGTCTATTTTCTGAAGTTTTTTTTGCAGATTCACTCTGGGCGCTCCTTTTTGTATCAATATCAGTCATCAGATGACTCCGCTTATACCAATTCGGTAAGAGGTATAGGATGAACCATTTGTTAATGAGGTTCTACGACATAGACCAATTGAATCTCTTTTTGCTTCGTTATCGGCGCTGATCTTAGCAGATTTGCAGTTGCAGGCGCAGAATCCGTAAACACCCAAAAATTTGTTGTGAATTCTACCCGACCGCTTTTGCAATTGTGAAAGTATAGAGGCGCAGATTTTCGGTGGTGTTACTGGGAAGCACACAACAGTAATACATACAACAGTCAGTTAGGTAAAGCCGCGCAAGTCCTTCTTCTTATGCTGTAAGGGAGGAATGGGTTTGTTCGTTCTCTCCGGTCATTCGATACCGCTGCCAGCTCTTTGGATGTGTATCTGACCGTTCCTCCTACCGCCAGCCCGGCAGCGATCAGAACTAGATTCTTTATCACAAACTCGCCTTCTGTGGTTAGGAACAGAGGATTTCCCCCTTGGAACGCAGCCTCCGGCAGGATTATGAGTACTAGGAATGTGCCTGCAAGTTGAAGAAACAGGCAGCGAAAGAATTACCCTCAGCGCCTTGCCTAACAGGAGGCCCACGCCTATAGCCATCTCCCAAATTCCGAGGAGGGGAACGAACAGTTCGGACGGAAGCCAGTAGACTATGTGTGAAGCGAGGTCGAATACGGGGCTGACGCCCATGACTTTAAGCAGCCCGAACCAGACAAACACTATTCCTAGGGAAAGGCGTATTATTAGGATGGCGTATGAGCTCATGAACCCTATGACTTTCCGGTCAATGCGATCCAACGTTGCGATGAAAGAGTTGGCTACATTGGACGCTTGAACATCGTCGTCAACATTAGGATTGGATATCTCTTTTTTATCCATATTCATTCTCAATACTAAGTTCGTATTCTAGACATAATTACTATAGTAATAATTGAATATGATAACCACTCATCAATTATCATTTATCAGAAAGGTGAGTTTCTTGTTAAGAAGTTATGACGAGAACTGTAAGTAACTGAGCTGTAACGTATGAGCCGAGCAATAGACTGTACAATAGATCCCATCATATTTTTGTACTAAATGAGGTAAAGTCTAGAGACCTCTCTACATAATGAGCGGCTCTGAGGCACACATAGCAAGATCAATCTATAGCTGATATGGCCACGTATCAAACGACGTCATCCAAATTTCAATCCCTGGCATTCGAGTCTGTTTTCTGAAGTTTTTTATGCCGAGTCCCTCCGGGTCCACTAGAAAATAAAAAAACGTTCAAAAAATGGACTCAATGTTTATTAGAAAATCATCGTACAATGCTTCCAGTAGCCGGCATTTAGCAACAACTGAAGCATTATTCGAATTGGAAAGGGCGACTATTATACAGAGATATTGTGATAGCTCTTTGTCAAGCGCACATTCCTATTTGACGCTATATAAATCGGAGACTCATAGAAGAAAAAGGTAAAGAATCCCAGAGGGATAGGTTATTGTCAATTACTTCTAAGAAACACTCAGCGTCTTTGTCTCCCTTCTTCTCTTTCATCTGCCGAACCTGTCCTTGATGTAAACGATGGGGTGGAAGAAGCTCTTGTCATACCTCTGGCTATCTCTTCTGCAGCTCTTGCATTATTTGATGCAAGTCTTGTCATATCTCTTACATTGTCTCTTGCAGAATCCATTGTCGTTCTCATGGATTCCATGCTTGTCATCATCATATTATGTGCGATTCTGGTTTCAGTCACGACAATTTCTGCTATAGTAGCAATTGTTCGAGTGTATGCTTCAGCCATTGCTGCTGGCAAATTTGCGTATGAAAACCAAAAGTTCGTCGTGTTACTTACCACCGGACTCCATATTGACTGAAATGAGTTAGCAATATCTCTCTGCGACTCAAGGAAGCTGTCTGCCATTTCTCTAGTTGTATCAACTGTCTCTCTTTGAAAGTCCGTCATTGCCTCTCTATACTTTGGTATTTCCTTTCTTGTCTCTTCAGTTGTCCGCTTTATACTGTCCCTGGTTTCTTCAATTGCCCTATTAATGGATGCTGTGGCTGGAGCTGTACTTTGTTGCTGAGGATTGGTTGTATTAGTGCCTTCATCTTTCTTATCATCTTTTCTTGATGCCATAATTATCAATGTTCTTACACAAGATAAGACTTTCAACTTATGATTCACGTCAGACTCTTTAGAAGAGAAAGTACTCCCCCTCTTATGATAGATTCATTTATCTTTTTCGACTATATTATAGCTTTTCGCTCTATTGGATAGAGAGGTTCTTATGATTAGACTGACTGGTCAGTCAGTTATGCATATATAAGACTGTCCGCTACGCGGTTGCAGCAAAAAATTGTCAGTAGGAATACACTATCGCAATGACGAACAACAAAACAACATACTAATATTGTTAAAGCATCCAAACTTTTTTGCTGCAGGATTGATATGGATTGGTTTAAACAAAATCCTGCTGAACGAATTGATAACAACAACAAAAAGAATACAGGCTGCTGATTCAGGAAATTCTGCGCTGCCTAGGCAGAGAAAGGTAACAAACAGGGAGTAAGATTAAGACTTTATGTGCCCAAAGGTAACAGCCCGTTACAAAAGTGAGGTAAGAGAAAAAATAATTGAGTCTGCAGTAGAATGTTTTGCAAGAACTGGATTTGACAGAACCAAAATGGATGACATATCTAATCTCTCAGACGTAAGCAAAGGAACATTGTATCTCTATTTTAAGAGCAAAGAAGATCTATTTTATGGCATTTGCCAAAACAGCCTGAAAAAAGTAAAAGAGCAGCTAAATGGCATGTTGATAACAAAGGAAAATCTTGTTTCTGATGCGGAAAGGTTCTATGACTATTTCCAAAAAGGAATCAACCCTTATCATAATATGCTTTTATTAGAAATGTCTGTTATGGCGACCCGAAATCCAAGGTTAAGAAGGATACTAATGCAGCATCGAGTAAATCGACATCAGGTTATATCAGAGTTTATTGACCTCCAGATTAGAAACGGCTTTGCTAGAAAGGATATTGATAAAGATGCTATTGCTTCAGGGTTGATTGGATTGTACGAAGGACTTGTAATAAACAAGGTAACGGGTGCAGAGGATTCTGGTAATAAGAAAGCATGGTCTGATACAATCAGAGCAATATTTGCAGGTATTGGATAGTTTTACTGATCTATGTATATTCATAAATCTCTGGTTGACAGGGCTTTGCTCCTATCGCTGTCTGCTCTTGTCCTTAATCTTCACTTTTTTCACTCACTACTTTTGTAAATCTGCAATGAATTCTTTCAGCGCCTGTAAACCGGCTTCCCGGTCTTGCTTAAACGTCTCTGCTTTCATTGGATTTAATCTCATGAGTTCATCTATTATTTTCTCATCTTGTTCTTTTAGGAAAAGCTCCTTTAGTGCCTTTTCCCCACCTGCATCTTTTATGACAAGTTCGGTTGCACGATGAGTGTCAAGCAGACCTTTGTTTTGTTTCTTCCTCTCCTTTGACTTGGCATAAAGCCAAGCTAGGTATTCAATATTAATTTTGATTCGCTCCTCAGTTGTGATTGTTATGTTGTTATTATTGCTACCATGGCTAGTAGTCATCATAATTAGGATGTTCCTTTAGTCCTTAATAAACATGACTGACTAGTCAGTCAGATTTGTCAAATACGGTTCAAATTTCTCCTATCCTATCATGAAATATTGTTGTCGTATTCATCCTCATGCAACTTATTACGTAATTGACAAGTTCGAAAAGTCATCAACGGTTTTATTACATTCATGACAGAATGGGTGACTTTGGGCGGAAAATTACCTTAGGCTCCAGCGATAGGAAGAACCTGGACTGAAGGTTAGAAGTATTGGAATTGGGTCAGATAATAATCTTCATCATCTTTGGCAAACTTCTCCAAATAGTGGGTGGTTTAATTGGCGGTCTTTAGGTGGCAAAATCACAGCGGCTCTGATTGTAGTTTATGACGGCGAACATGATAAAGGTTGAAATAATTGTGCGTGACTCGGCGGTAAATTAGATTGTCGAGACGATATATATTAAACAACCTCTATCCTGGAAAGGAGGAACCACATCATATGATCTTTATCAAGGACGTCTCTGATGCTCATAAATAGAACTGAACAAAGGAGAGAAGTTGTATTAAGAAGTAAATAAATTACTAAAGTCTTTGAATATATACACAATCACATTCTCAAATAGACATCTGGCATTTTATGATCATCAATGACAATCTTCTTTACACTTATCCCAACCTTTTTGAGTTAATCTAATGTATTCTAGTGTATCTCTTTCGATAAACCCTTTTTGTATAAGGTCTTGGACAATCTCATTTGTTGCCTGATATCCATATGACGGTCTTTCATAGGCTCCTGGACTGACATTTTCAAAAAAGACATCAAAAGCCTTTATGCTATTGTTCACATTACCATGAGCCATTATATACATGCCGCAAAGAAACTTCTTGGAGTATCTTTCAGCTCTTCAGAGGTAAAAATTCCTCGCATGCGAAATCTTATCTAGTAGGTCTCATCTCAAAGACAAATAAATAACTTTCAAAATTTAAGTAATGGGGAACTTGATAGAACAGGAATGTCAATAGAAAAACAACTACACATATCATCTTGGTGCTTTAAGTTGGTTTCACAAATAATATGATGAATTAAAAAATTTGGAAAATCAGAATCAATAATAATAACAATCCCTACAGAACTAAATCCTTGGTCATTGTATATATAATATGAAAAGGTCAACTAACTTTTTTATTTAATGCTGGAGATATCTCTTTAGCAAGTAATTCTACTAGCTTTTCTCTATCTGGACTAGAATTTGTCAACACAATTTCTGTAAACCCTAAACCCACATATTTCTCAAGTTTCTTTATTCCTTCATCTGCATTTGTAATTACTAATAACGTCTTTTCTAATGTATCATCACCAATTACTTGAGCATTTTCCTCAATCTCACGAGGATCATGTACATCTACATCAAAAAATGCTTTTATCATAGCACCTCTCCAAAATCTAATTGATTGTATTGCCTTTTCTTTATCTTTATCATATGAGGCTGGAATAAAAAGTATTTTTTCTAATGTATCAAAATCTCTTCCTGACTTTTTTGTTCCCTCTCTGAGCGCAGGGAGCAATTTACTTCTTATTGACTCTATATTAATTTCATTTGTTATAAATCCATCTCCTTCCTCTCCTGCCAATCTAGCTGTTTGAGATCCCATAGCTGCAATATACAAAGGAATTGGTTTTTGTGGTTTTGTATATAGATTAGAATCTTTCACCCAATAGTATTCCCCTTTGAATGTTACCCATTCTTCCGTCCATAGCTTCTTAATTAATCCTATTGCTTCTTTTGTCCGCTGAAATCTTTGTTGAGTTGGAGGCCACTCATTACCGGAGGTTACTTCATTGAGAGACTCTCCTAAACCAACTCCCAAAAATACCCTATTAGGGAACATGTATCCAAGGGTTGCAAAGACTTGAGCTACCACCGCTGGATTATATCTAAGTGTTGGCGCTGTGACACCAGTACCTATTACTATATTGCTTGTTTTAGCTAAAGCAGCACCCATCCATGGCCAGGCTGCAGCACCAGAAGCTCCAGTATGCCACCAAGGCATATAATGATCACTTGACCAACATCGTGCTATACCATTTTTATCCATAAGAATGACATCATTTAATAAATCAGTAGGATTTACCTGTTCATGAGCTGCTTGAATACTAATTTTTACCATATCTTTAATTCTTCATCAGAACAAAATACCATATAGCAGTTTTGTATAATCTGGCTTATGCAGATAAAAAATAAAATACTAATCATTTTATATTGCTCAAGTGGATTACATACACAAGTATATTGCATCGCACCGAACCCGTTAGTATAAGGCTATTCTACCGGGCGCAAATCTCAAGTCAAATCTGTCTTGAATTTCACCGAACGCGCACCAATAACAATCTATAACTAATACGGACATGTGTAAAAAGTACTCAAACACATAATTTTGATTTTTGCGACTTTGAATCATACCGAGTCTCATTTTTGAAGTTTTTTCTGCCGGAACCCTCTGGGCCCATGATTTCACTTAATTGGCAGAGGAGGGTGGCAAGCTAAGGCTTGAGGAATTAGAACGAATCACAATCTCTTATTAGCTATGATTTTGTGCATTCTCTATTATTCTCTGTGGCTTGTCGCTGAAAATGATATGGCAGAAAAAGAAAAGCTTCAAGAACAAATATGTGAAGCCCTGGGACTGGAGATGGCTGCATTGTTTACTGCTTATTGAATCATTCTTGATCCAATAGTTTACATCAGACATCATGTATGTCCTCAACATAAAAGCTCTTCTCAATGCAGTGAGGCTAAAAAGATATATTTGATCCAGTAGATACATCGATACTGCTATCTCTAGGCAACTGGCAATGCTTTTTAGCAGGTCTGTTCAGTGATAAAAAGAGAGATAGAATTTCCTCGTTTTGTGCTTGGAAATCTGCTGCTTTTTCTCCTGTTCTTCTGAACTCTTAAGTACTAATGTCTTCTATTTGATAAAAGAGAGACCACGCAACAGCAACCTCCTTTTGATCCAGACCAGTTTAAACAAATGCAGCGGCTAGGTTGGGGCAGGACCGCTAACGGCATGAAAACCTGGTGGCCGGTACTTGAAGAGGGAGGGCAAAAACTTTCTGATAAGTTGGTAGATCTAACACGATTAAGACCCGGTTCTAAAGTATTAGATGTAGCTACAGGCATTGGCGAACCAGCTGTCACAGCTGCAAGACGTGTTGAACCTAGTGGAAAGGTATTAGCTACTGATATCTCTCCTGAAATGCTAGCTATTGGGAAGGAGAGGGTTGAAAAGCTGGGATTACAACATGTTATAGAATTCAGAGAAAGTGATGCGGAATCACTAAAGCTTCCAGATAAATCGTTTGATGCAGTTCTATGCCGTTTAGGGTTGATGTTTCTTCCAAATATTCCCCTTGCATTGAGGATATTTCATAATGCATTAGTGCCTGGTGGGAAAATAGCCGAGCAGTATGGCCAGCTCTTGATAAAGTACCTACTATAAATCTGGCCTTTCTTGCTGTATTGAATAAGCTCAATTTTCCTCCGCCATCACCTGATGCGCCACCTTTTCATCTATCTGATTCTCTTGCATTACAAAATGCACTGATTAAAGCTGGATTCCAAGATGTAAAGACTGAAAATATGATAATGACCATGAGATTTGACTCCCCAGAAAGTTTCACTAATTTTCACAAAGCAATAACTGCTCCAATACATGCGTTACTTGCTGGACAAACGGCTGAAAAGCAAAATGAAATATGGCAAGCGGTAACAGAAGCTGCAAAATCACACACTAATTCAAAGGGGGAAGTAGTATTAGATAACGAAGTCATATGCTGCGTTGGCACTCGTGCTAGTTAACAGTCGATCTTTCATGTCACAATCGCTATATTCCATATAGTTTCTTCTGCTCATTCTATTCCTTTTTCCTTCACTCAACATCTTGATTCTGAAGGTCTTTTTATCGAATCCCTCTGGGCCCGCTAAAAATAAAAAAACGTTCAAAAAGTGGACTCAATGCTTAACAGCATAGGGTCTTTGCATGAATAAGTATGCGTGGCAAAGGTGTCAACCGCTCTCTAGAGAATTTACCACAATTTTCAGATCAGCGGACAGGACCAACAAAATGCTTTTCTTCTCAGAACCCTCGCCAGATTATATACAGAGATAGTTCGATCCGCTTATAGTGAAGAGAGCAGAACGTTATGCCTATGACAAAAAGAAATACCCTTCGTTTGAAAAGTATGTCGCTTCAATGAATAGAAATGTGCTGGCCTGCAGGAATTCTGGGTCGTCAAGAGTGTCAAGTATTCAAATAAGAAATATTATTGGTAACTTCAATATTCTAAAATTCGTCTAAGCATTAGAGACTAGTCAGTGCTGAGGCGATGTATCTTGTATTCTTTATTCAAGAAGATGATGTTCGTCTTTTTAGTATCAAAGATTGTCTGAGTATTCATGCAAGAATTAAGATTCCTATTGTCTTTGACACCTTTCATCATATGCTACTGAATAATGGCGAGGGTCTAATAGAAGCGATTGAAAGAGCAAGTTCTACGTGGGATAAAAGAAGCGATGGAATATTGATGTTAGATTACAGCGATCAGGAAGAAGGAGAAAGGCATGGAGCGCATGCTTATGCCATTAAGGATGCGCCATTTGGAATTTCCTGGAACTTACAAGGCAATTTGATGTTGACCTTATGCTAGAGATAAAAGACAAAGAGAAGAGTATTTTGCAGGCAAAGTCAATAATAAATTCTTTAGCACCAAGAAATACAAGTCCCACTTGAGAGTATTGAAGAAATGATTACTCCGACCTTACCGACAGGACTCCTCCTTTAGTAAATTCCTTTTATTGCATCTATATCTCCTAGTTATACTGCGAATGGCCGTTGTCTCTCAAAACGTGTATCTTTCTGTCCTACGATGTAGTAGTTGGGTGTCTGATCAGGTGGCATTCTCCTGATAATATCCTTATGTAACTTTCTATAAGTGCCCTTGAAGGTACCGTCTTTCCAGACTGCCAGCAGTTGCGACGTAAAAAGTCCATTGAAGTTACCATCTTGGGAAAGCTGATTATCTTGGCATCCTGATATTAGGAGAACAGACGCTTTTACCTTGTCCTCTACTTCTTTCAGATCAGCTCTTTTCAGTATTTTGTCATAAAATTCTTTGTTAAGGCGATAAGTACGTTGTGCCACATCGGAAGGCATGAAACGATATTTCACTTCATGCACATCAAGATTCGATGTTCTCATATTCATTCTACTCTGGTAGTATGCGACTTTGGTAACAGTGCCACTATGACAACTATCAGAAAATACTAAGACGCGTACTCCTTGAGCAAATTCTCCATACAGAGAATACATTTCGTCATCGACAAGTTCACCATCGTACAGACACCAAGTTTCATCCATTGCATCAGCTTCCTCCTCATTGCGATCTGGCAACTGTCCACCATGACCGGAGTAGCTTAGCATGAAAATATCGCCTGATTTCAGTGTCTTGGATGCTTTCCTGATTCTTTCAATTACGCGTTCTCTCGTTGCGTCCCTAGTTAGCAAAGTAGTTGCCTTAAATCCTTGAGATTTCACTATGCTTGTCATATCCTCAGCATCAGCCTCACAAGCATTGAGCTCACCTGACCATCCCCTGTAATGCTTTGGATCAACAGAGTTCAATCCAACTGTTAGTGCTAGTCCTGCTGGCATTAGGAAACCTCTCCTCTGTAGCTTCTGATCATGAAATTAAAGTCCATACTCTTGCTTGATGTGAGCAATTATAAGAGATTTGCTGTAAGCAATTGTAAAAAAATATAATAACTGATCTATTGTGAAGGTCCAATTGTTTTTTGCTCCGCAGGCTACTATTGCTGAAAAAGGCTACAATGCAGTCCGATACATTGAACTCTTGTATACGTGCAGCTCAAACCCCTTGGACCCATACCTGTAGAAAACTTTGATCCTCATTTTGTCTGAATGACCAATGTAATGTAGGATTGGGTATTCTAGCAGTATACCCCAACTACCCCAAACCAATAGCAATCTATAACTAATACATAAATCCACGAAATTACTGAAGCTCAATTTTCATTTCGTGCCATTTATTCATTGAGTCTGAATCTTCAAGGTTTTTCTCTCGAATCCCTCTTGGCCCGCTAAGAATAAAAAAACGTTCAAAAAGTGGACACAATGCATATTGATCGGGGCAGGAGTTAAACAGGTCCTAAAAAGCTTGATATACATTTATCATATTATCCTAGATCTTCAATTTTCTTTTTCAGTTTGCTCCTCTACTTAGCGAATTATTGTAGATGTGTATGAACGACTATCTCATGTTTGTCTCCAACATATCGAGCCTCAATTCTGAAGGGTTTTTGCTGGAGCCCTCTGAACCCTCGTCTATCTGTGTGGTATTATCTATATATTTATAAACAATTCGTGAGTTAGTAATTGTGATACAAGAATCGGCTGAACCTGAAGATTCACTTCTAACTTCTAATGCTAATTCTCAAAAAACTTCTGAGATTCTATACGGTGCGGATAAGGCTGTAAAAAGAGGAGTTCAGTTTATGCGAAACGTAAGGGAGAAGATGGATATTTTCTTTGACCACAAAGCTCCATCTATCGTTATAGATCTTGAAGAATACAGAAATGGATACATTGACATAAGAAGGAGAGGCTCGAAAATAAGAGCCTTTACCGAGATCACTAAAGAAAATATTCAATATTGTAAAGAGCTAATAAAGATAGTTGATGAGCTTCGTCATTTAGATGGGGTTAAGGGCGGCTTGGCAGTTAGTGAATTAGAATATATGGCTACTACAGTTTTAGAAGAATCAAAGCCTCTAACAATGGTTATCTATAGCAATGTGAGGGAAGTTGTAGAACAAGGACAGTACCTCTTTGATACTCTTTGGAGATCCGCTATCCCCGCTGAAAAGAAAATAAAAGAAATTGAAGAAGGAGAAGTGATACGTTATGAAACAAGGATAGTAGAGAATCCTGATGAAGTCATCAAAGAAATTGGGCGTATAACAGCTAGCTCATATAAGCTAGATATTTGTTTGACTTCAGGTGGCCTGCGATACAGCCACAACTATTTCTTTGATTTGAAGATGGACTTATTAGAGAAACAAAGGAGAGGCGAACACAAAGGTATTAGGTACATCACTAGTGTAGGTAATGACAACTTGCAAATATCTAAGTTATACCTTGATTACGGGATTCAGATAAGACATGTAAAGAATTTGCCACCAATGAGTTTTGGTGTTTCAGATAAAGAAATAGCAGTAACAATAGAAAAAATGGAGGGAGGCAAGAAAATACAGAGTCTGCTCATTAGTAATGAACCTCTCTATGTTAGACATTTTACTTCTCTTTTCGAAGAGATATGGAGGAATGGAATTGACGCTGCAACACAAATAAGAAATCTTGAGGAAGGTTATGACCTTACAAATGTTGATGTTCTTCCTAATACTGAAGAATCTTTACAAAAAGCCTGGAAGTTAGTAGGATCTGCAAAGGAAGAGGTGCTGCTGATGTTCGCTACAGCTTCAGCTTTTAACCGTCAGACCAAAATGGGTGGATTGCAGGTTCTGACTCAAACAATGCAAGAGAATCACATTAAGGTAAGAATCTTGATACCGATTGATGGAAGTACTGCGGAATTGGCCGAGCAAATAAACAGAGTGTTGCCTCAAGGGCAGCTTTAGAGCTATGGATGCCAGCCTGAAGACAAGCATAACTGCAGTAATAGTAGATCGGAAGCAGCTAATGCTATTTGAGCTTAAAGACGACACAAAAGAGACTTCTATTGAAGCAACAGGCTTGGCTCTTCACTTAGATAGCAGGACACTATCCCTGTCTTATGCATCTTTGTTTGATAATCTGTGGAAGCAGACTGAACTTTACGAAAAGTTAGCAGTCCATGAGAAGATGCAAAAAGAATTTATCAATATAGCAGCCCACGAGCTACGAACGCCTATCCAACCGATACTTGGATTATCTGGAGTCCTACAGGACCTTGTCCACAAGGAACCGGAGAAGGTCTACGTTGAAACGATATTAAGAAATGCAAGAAGGCTGGAAAAGCTCACTGAAGACTTACTAGACATAACGAGAATAGAGAGCCATTCGTTTCATCTCAATAAAGATCTTTTCAACTTAAAGGATGTGATAGCGGCCCAAATTAGAGACTATCAAAAGCAGGCCGCTGATGGTAATCGCATTCAGTTCCATTATGACAATAAAGATGTCATTGTAAACGCAGATAAAGCAAGAGTTACTCAAGTAATTGCTAATCTTCTTAGAAATGCAATAAGCTTCACGGGGGGAGGCTGGCCTTATATCTATCACGGCAGATACAAAGAATGATCAAGTGGTTATTAGTATAAGAGATAGTGGCCGTGGCATAAGTCCGGAGATATATCCAAAGCTATTTACCAAATTTGTAACAAAATCTGAAAAAGGTACTGGTCTTGGATTGTTCATATCAAAGAGCATTATAGAAGCTCACGGAGGTAAGATATGGGCTAAAAACAACAAGGATAACGAGGGTGCCACGTTTAGTTTTACATTGCCGCTTGCTCAAGATAGTTGAAGATGATCTAACCTTTATGCCTAAAACTATGGAGCTTGACCTAATGAAGCCTTTAGTATCACAATTCCAAACCTCAGCGAACTCACCTTTTGGTTGCATTATGTATTAACTGTGTTTTTTCTCGCAGATGGCACAGAACCTGCATCAAGGACTATATTAACCTAGTCCATAATAAATTGGACGAAGAATAGAAACAAGAATCCCTTCTTAAGAGGAAGCCCATTATTATATGACAAATCAAGGAGCTCTCTTTAAGTATTAACTACAATTGCAAATTTTGTTGCCTGACAGTATCAGGAACAGAGAACCTCATAGTCGCTGGAGATTATTCATTGTTGGATCTCCTTCCCAAAGAATCGGAATCAGCATGAATCCCCTTAGGTCAAGCTTTCCAGAATATCCTTCAATTCTGTCCCATATGAGCAGCGATATAAGCACTGTTGATCACTAATAGAGATTTATTTTTCTCCCAAACTATATCAAGAGCAAAATATGATCAATCAGCAGACATACAAACTAGCTAGACCTCAATTTTCAATTGGCGACACCATGATTAATAATGGGTCTCAATTCTGAATTTTTTTCTGCCGGAACCCTCTGGAGAGGGGGACTAAATCTAAAAAAAAGATACCGCAAGAATCTAGTAAATGATCTGGATTACATTATGACCTTTGGCTATTTAATATCCATTCTGATTAGAGCAAAGCTCTAGCAATGATAGGTCTCTCTAGTTGCATCTTGTGCTTTGGTTTGAAAGTAGGATATTAGAAGAATTAATAATACCTAATAATGAATCTAACAGTCGCTTTGGCATTTTCATTAACATTTACATTTGGTGCTTGTATGGTATTAGCAGTACGATTTTGCGGGACAACTGTAAGCACCGACAATTCGGTATTACCATCAAAATTTACAGCGGTTTATGCACAGACCACAGGTCATATCACCCATTCTCCAACTTCTTCTAATTCAGAAGAGCTTGATGCTACCCTTGAAAATAGTACTACTTCTACTTTTTCTGCTACAGGTCCAATAAGCTCCCTAGTTATTACAGTTCCTGAATCTGATTTTAATATCACAAATGCATTTAAAGTCATCCTTACAGGAGGATGGAATCTATCTGTAAATAATGGAAATGTGACAGACTTTGCAATACAATTTATTGCATCACCTATGGATGGAGCAGGCCGCATGTTCATCAGATAACAGATTTTAGACCATACAATAATGAGAAATCAATTACATTAACCGAAGATAATAGTTCATCAGTAAATGGGACTGCAGATATCAAGATAAATGACACAGTTGTCTGGGAGAAGGCAGATGTATCAATATCAATTTCTAAAGGCAATATTTTCATTTTTGACCCAAACGATCTAGATACGAATAACCATTTTGGAGACCAACAGGTGTATGGTATCGTTGCTCGCTTGATTACATAACCATCTATGGAAGGTATTCGTCTGACTAGGTCCTCTCAAATGTAGCATAGAGAACGACACAAACAGTATTGTTGGATATATCCATGAAGCTTGCCTAGTATAATGCATGATCAAATTTAAGGCGGGCGATCTCAGGAGCCGTTCACAATCTTTCGGTTTATTCATCTAAGAATGTATTGCGAATGGCCTATCTCCCTCACTTCCTCTCTTGCAAGCGCTAAGGCAGCGGTGCAAAAAGGAACTGTATTAATAAATATGGTTAACACAACAGGTCGTCGTTTTTCATTTCGTCATGCAGCTTCATCGAGTCTATTTTCTGAAGGTTTTTCTCTCGAATCCCTCTGGACCCTTTCTACCTACCAATCACAATTAGCACCTCTTTCAATACACATTTGCTATTGTGTATGACCTTTTCCAAGGTCAGTGTACGGTATTCTCCGGACGCAAAGCTTCAACAAATTCTATAGAAAATTAAGTCTGCCATTCATAAGAATTGGGCGGGCATTAGCTCCAATAGATCATAATTCTTGATTATAGACATCAAGTCGTAGATACACTATTTTGGGCTATGATACCATGATGAAATAGAATCAGAGAGTTTGGTAAGACAACAATACTCAAAAGGGGATTGCACCGCCGACTTGAAAGAAACCAATTGAAAGATCAGGTCTTAACTGTAGTAGAGAAAGGATATTGTGTCGGCCTCTCCTCAAAAAACCTACTCCCCGCATTAATGTCTTGCAATAATGTCTAGCAGTAAATCCTATAAGGGCAAAAACCCTTTCACGAGGATTTTACCATTTAACTTAAATAGTTCTTGACGTTAATTGAGCAATTGACGATCCAGAGCACTAATTCAAATCGAAGAATGCCTATGGTTCTTGTGGCCGTTTTTTCTGCATTTATACTACTACTATCTACAACCGTTCCAATCGGACTTTCAACATATGCTACTCCGAGTATCGACTCTGCTATTGATTACCCTGGCACTTACATGACTGGGCAGCGCATTGCAACGTATGAAGAGATGGGAATCCAGTCACTGTTGCAAAAATACAAGAATAATACGCTGGATCCCGAAGACCTGATCAATGATATCTATGACCGCATCGAGCTCAATGATGCCAATGAACAGAATCCGATCCTGATTTCTCGGGTTTCTAGAGATGATGCCCTTGAGAGGGTAGCAGAGCTCAAGGAGTTGCGAGCTAGCCTTTCCCCTGGAATAGATTTTACCAACGAATATCCGCTTTGGGGCATTCCCTTTGTCGTGAAAGATATTGTAGACGTTGAGGGCATGGAAACTACTGTCGGCAGTGCGAATTGGACAAGCTTCCCGAATTGCGATTATCCTCCAGTTTCAGGCTTGCCAGGTTCTCCGACTCCAGAGACACTTGAATTCAAAGATCCTTCACTGCTGAGATTCGATGTGGCACCTGATCCAGAAACGGACTGTCATCCGGAGCCCATAGCGAACGCTCCAAGAGTTGGGCCAGTGGCAAATTCCACTGCGTTGATCGTTCAACTCGCCTTAGATCAGGGAGCAATTTTGATAGGGAAGGCGAATTTGGATCAATTCGCCACAGGACTAGTTGGAACCCGTTCCTCATATGGCCCCGTCCGTAATGTTCGTAACGATGATTATATTACCGGCGGATCAAGCTCGGGGTCTGCAGTCGCAGTTGCTCTCGGCTGGGCAAGTTTTTCCTACGGAACAGATACAGCCGGTTCAGGTCGTGTGCCTGCCGGGTTTAATGACATAATAGGATACAAACCCACACCTGGACTTCTTAGTAATCATCTCACTTTTCCAGCAGTAAGATCGGTTGATACAAACACTATTTTCAGCCTAAACGCTAGTGATGCACGGTATGTCGCAGAACTCATCAAGCAATATGATGATAGAGATCCTTACTCCAAACCGGAAGCCGATACTCTAAAGTGCACGGGAAAAGACGCTCCAGCAAGGTTCAAATTCGGTGTTCCAAGAGAGCTTGCCGATCCTAATCTAGGACTATTCATGGATAAGAGATTAAATGACCTGTGGGCGAACGATACTGGAGCTAGGGAACAATACTTTGCCGCTGTGGAGCGCTTGGTAAGAATAGGAGGAGAACCGGTTCTGTTCGATTATAAACCCTGGGAAGATGTTGCAAGACTTCTATACGGTGGCGCATCGGTTGCGCAACGCTATCTAACGTACGGTAATTATGTGCTTGACAATAGACCTACTGGTGCGCCCATTACAATGAATCCTGATTCAGATCAGTTGATTGATCCAACCACGTATCTGATTTTCAAGAACGCTTTCTACAATAAGGCGACTAGGGCGTATGCTGATGAATGGCAAATCAACTTGATCAAACAGCAGGTGATTAACAAGGATTGGGAGCGATTTGATTTCATGCTTCTACCCACTACTCCTACCATTTACACGCTGGACGAAATAAGAGCTGGCTATGACCAAGATCTCGGGGCAAACGCAACCGATGCGCAACTTACAGAAAAAGCCGCCGCAAACACTCAACTGAATACGAATCTGGGAACCTACACGAATTTTGCCAACCTGTTACAAACGTCAGCAGTCGCACTTCCTGCGGGATTCCGTAGCATAAATGATGGGGACGTCTTACCGTTTGGGGTACAGCTGTTTGCAGACACGTTGAATGACTGTGAAGCGTTGGCACTTGCTGAGCGTTATGAAGTCGAGCTAGCAAGAGAGCAGAGCTAGCAAGGAGTCATCTACACAGAGAGCGCAGTAAGGAAGACAATTTTTTAAACCCCTATTTCTTCCTATGACTTTAAGGTATACTTCCGGGTACAAGAAACTGACGACATTCTAGATTACAGGGCATCAGTTGACTGAGTCTGAATTGTGAAGGTTTTTTGCCGGAACCCTCTGGGGCCTCTTTCTATATCAACAACCGCCTACAGATGATTGAAAAGAATTCCGTAAGCAAGGGTGTATGGCTATAGAGTTTAACCCGAGATGAAAGCTATGAATCAACTTGTCTTTGATAATTTTGATCGTGTTAAGACTTTACTCTAGATAAGAGCCAAAGTTCTGAGAATAGAGCTCAATATAAGCAAGTGTGTCTGTCAGAGATTATGTCAAAAAGACAAAAAGAAGACGAAGTGGGATCGTCAAGGGGATACAAACCCATAGCCTACATAGCCCCAATCGGCGTGGTTTCAGAAGGTTCAAAAGTCCAGCTTGACGGCAGCCAAAGTTATTTTGAATACGTTAACAACAATAACAACAATAGTAATAATTTGCCAGCATCTACAACTGCTACAAGACCCATCAAGGCAGAGGACAGAATGTCTTTTTTGTGGGAGCAGATAGAAGGGCCTAAAGTTACTCTAGAGAGGAGCGATAGTACAACACCCTCATTTATTGCCCCTTATGTAGATCTTAGTAGAAGCTCTAAAAAAATCCATGTAATTTTGAAATTCCAGTTGGTTATTAGAGACAGCAATGGCGTTCGCAGCGATCCACATTCAGAGCAGGTTGTAGTCAAAATTGCCCAGAGGGCGCTTGTCCTTCAGGGAGGAGGAGCCCTTGGAGCATATGAACTCGGAGTCTTTAAAGCTCTTTGCGAGGATCTAGCAAGAAAGAATGAAAATAACAGAATGCTGTTTGATATAGTTGCAGGCACCTCGATTGGAGCAGTAAACGCTGCAATAATAGTCGGTACCGTGTTAAACTACAAGAGAGATCATCCTGAAGCGACTCAGACAGAGATGTGGCAGTATTCTGTATTAGAGCTTGAAAAGTTCTGGTCGACAATATCAGATCCATTGACGCTGATGCCAAAATGGATGCATGACAATCCGTTGTCTTCTAGCTGGTTGAGCAACTGGAAAATTGCTACTGAACTTGGAGGACTGCTGTCCCGAGCCGTATGGGATCACGGAAAGAACACTGCAGATAGTTGGATTAAGAATTACAAATGGATGATAGAAATGATGCAGAGGCAAATTAGTCATAGCTGGCATTGGGCTTGGCCCTATTTGCCTGTCTTGACAGAAGAGTGGCCGTACTTCCGATTAGTGAGCTGGAATGACAACTGGAAAGAAGAGTGGCCGTATATTTCTGCCTATTTTTACTGGCCTGAGAACTACGGCTCACCTGCTACATCAGAAGCTGCCAGAAGATATTACAACTATGCCACTTCTCTATTCTATGGTGTGCCTAGGGTTCTCCTACCGGGGATATCTCAGCCTGATATGAAGTTCCCTTTCAGCCTCAGTCCCACCTTTACTAGGTTTGACAATAGTCCACTTGCCAGAACTGTAAAAAGATACTGGGACTATGAAAATCATCCAATAAAAACTAGTTTTAATGAACGAGAGCCTCGACTTATTCTGGCAAGCGTGGACATGCTGGACGCCACAACGGCTGTTGCGTTTGACAGCTACCACGATCAAAATAACACCTGTGTAACCGAGTACGGAGACAATGAATTCAAGCACATAATAGAATATCCAGAAGGAATCACAATTGATCACGTTATAGCTAGCATGTCAACTCATCTAAGATACAAATACCCAGGAATGAACGTTAAAAATGGCGGCACAGAAGGAAAAAAAGAATCTCGCTTGTTCTGGGATGGCGCATATCTCAGTAACACACCTCTGAGAGAACTCCTGCATATGCATAAACGCTACTGGCAGAATGTAAGAAAGGAAACCGTTGAACTGGATGGAGGAAACCAGGTAATGCTTGCTCCCGACCTGGAAGTTTACATTGTCAACCTGTACCCTTCCATCGAAAACGAGGTGCCTGTAGATGCAGATGCCATTCAAGACAGAGAGATCGACATAAAGTTCCATGACAGAACAAAGTATGATGTCAAAGTCGCGGAAATGACTACAGACTATTTAGAACTAATTGAACAGCTGATAAACATAGGATACAAGCATGCCGAGTATGATTCCTCATTCAAAGCCGACCTTGAAAAGCTTCTAAATGAAAAGACAAAAAGCAAAAACCGTGCAGGTGAAAAAAGAACCTACAGGGATATTTTAGATGGAAGGGCTGACATAACCAAAGTAGTATATATTGATCGCAGAGATGACGGTAATACAATTTTTGGCAAGGCATTTGAGTTTTCTTCAAAGACGATTAGTGAGCTGGAAGCAGCAGGCTACCGCGATGCCAATATTGCAATACATGCAGCATTCCTGCGAAACGCAATGATGGGTTTAGATAGCAGAGGTGTAGTGACTGCAAACGAAGAAGGTTCACTTGAGCAAAAATTGTCCGCAGCAATAACATATGCCAAACACGAGCATCCACAGAAAGCAGTAGCTGCTATTGATGACCTTATAGCTGCATTAGGACGCATTACTACGCATGAAGAATCTGCAGAAAAGATGACAGTATCGAGACTAGCGCAGTCCGCGAAGATGCTACAAGAACTACTAACTCCAGGCAAACTGACTGTGACAATGGAGTAAGGAACATCAAGCAAAGGCGCGGGCGAAGGCCTGTTCTTGATATAGAGTCTCACATGACCTAGGATTCTGGAAAAGCAATCATGCCTAGTTGGCCTTTTCTCTTTTTTCCCTGCGCAACTCTCCCTGAATCCATAGGCTTTCAAATATTGAAGCATAGGTTAGTACAGTTGATTCACTGTTGGAGTATGTGGCTAGTCCGATTGCGTCTGACATATCTTCCGTATCATCTTTTAATTCTATCGCAAGACATAGTACTTTGTCCGCTACAATCACCACGACCATTGTTTGCAGAGCTGTTTGGAGAGGCTGGATATAGATTGTTTCCCAACTTCTTCTCAATTTCTCTAACTCGGCCGGTATCAAGCCGTCTCTGCCAACCAGGAGTCTGATGGCTACGCTGCGGTCCCTAGCAGCTTCCATTAACAACTTAGTCATCTCTAGATGCTCCTGTATCTGTAACGCCTTGGCAGTCGGAAGTATTATCAAAATCTCCTCTGAAGCAAATTTAAGGAGGTCAAAGACGCGCTTTTTCATCTCGGCTGGATCTCTTATAGTCTCTATGATTTCCCTAATGACGCCCTTCTCAATTTCCTTTATTCTCTGCTTGGCGGGTATTGCCGCAGCGTTGGACCATAGAGACTCAAAGATGTATTGTCCCTGCTCTACCATTTCTTTGACGTTACTATAGATTACCTGTGTTAGAGGTGTTGTTTCTTCTAGTATCGTCGTGGCCATGAACTCTGTTTCACTTACCGCAAGGCCACCCTTAACTCCATCTACATGTCGAAGTTCATCGACTAAATTCAAAAGCTGTTTGCAGTATTCAATGTTTTCGCTTGTAATTTCAGTGAGAAGCCTGATTTTTCCGCCCCGTCTCTTAATATCTCTATAGCCATTACTGTATTCATCTATGTTAATGACGATTGAGGGGGCTCTGTTATCAAAGTAAATATCCATTCTCTTTTTTACATTGGACATAAAATAAACTCCCCTCTGCAGGGCATTATCGGCGCCATAGAGCACTTCTGTTTTTCTTTCAGAAGTAGTCAAGAGACAATATTGGTTATGAGAGTTCAGATATATAAACGGGCAGAGTGCTATTAACTAATTAGTTATTGGTGCAATTCACAGTCTTGCTATCATCATAGCACATGAACAATTATTTTGTGTAATAACAACGGTTCATAAAAGATGCACTTGTAGCCTATGCCATTTAAAATATAGACTACACAAAATGGCAAACTGCATTGAGTTCTCTCCTTGAAGTTTTTTCTGCCAGAACTCTCTTGGCCCGTCAAAAAATCGTTCAAAATAGAATACATTAGTGAATTCTTGTACTTTACTGACTCTATTGAAAGGTATTAACATCAAACTAGAAGTATTAAAAGGTTCTTGCATTGAAAGGAAAAAGAGATAATCCGCGGTATGGTACTTGTGCTTATTTTCCATCCGTGAGTTTAGCGATTTCTTGTTGAATTGCAAGGACTAGGTAGTGTATTTGCCAGAGAAAAGAAAATCCAGCCTGATAGTGTTCATCACAAAACTTGAAGTACTTGTGCTAAATTTTTCTTATCTCAAACAGATTGTTAACGATGGTCATGCCTATCGCTAGCAGCAAGTCTATATCTTTTTCTCTTTTTAGATGCTAAAAATACATGAGTGCAGGAAATGGGAACTTTATGCAATAAAGACATTCTCGGGAACGACATAGTAACTTGATCTTTAAGCAGATTCCGTACTTTAGAAAAACCTTCCAAAAGAATTAAAAATTGTGTTGTAATGGAAGCCGCTCGGTGCGATCAAAAATGGACTTTACTACCAGTAAGAATGGAAGTAAGCGTATCTTAGTATACTCATAGAGAGGTATTGAGTATTGACGACATCAATTGAAGGACAGAAGGCTACTCCAAAAAGATCGTATAAGAAGCATCGCAGCAAAGAAGAAATTGTTGCTAATATTCTTAATGCTGCCCGTAATAATGCAACCAAAACAAGAATAATGCGCACATGTTACATCAGCTATGAACTATTACAAAAATATCTTAACTATGCTACCCTAAGTGGCCTTTTATTTTACGATTCTATGACAAACAAATACCGTATAACAAGTAAAGGAACACAATTCCTTGACTATTTCCATGAATACCTTGATACTGAAAGCGAGCTTGTACATGTGAAAAGGCTAATTTCTAACATGTTAGAGAACAACGTAGAATCCGCAATGCCTAACTTTGAATCTGCAACAAATGGCATGTTGACGCGTACGGTGGCGTAACTATGAACAAATGAAACATTGATGCACGAGGATTGCTAGGTATGAGGAGATGCAGCATAGAGAAGATTAAGAAGGTGAGGCAGCAAACAGAAGAAATTCTTTTAGAGCAACCTTGATTGCAAACGACAAAAAGATCCCTCGGATCGGGTTTTCAGTCTTGCTCTAACTGTGGTCAATATTGTCTATATTTACTTGTTTAGACAATGACAGGACAAAAGTTGCTACTATGATGGTCTCCAAATCTACAGAATGAATTCAAAAGGTTTCATCTCAGTAACACTTCAGTATTTTATTATAGGTGTCGGTGTACTGTTTTTTAGGCGAGAATTTCCATACCAAAATAAAGATAAGCTAATCTCATGGAGTCGCTGATGAAGAATTACGAAACGAATGGAACTTCGGAGTCTTCTAATATCAACTCACTGGTTCTTCTGAGAAGAGGTTGGACCGTAAGAAGACTATGGCTACTTTCTATTATTGGAATAGTCGGACTTGGACTGGATGGTGTTTTTCATACACTTGACTCAGGGACACCACTCACAATAATATTCGATGGGGCAGACTTCTCAACTGGTCAGATGGTTCTAACTACCTCACCAGAAATAGCAACAATATCTTGGGTAGGTCATATCACATTTCTTACAGCGTTTGCGTTATTAATTGTCCTACCAAGGCTTTTCTTCGCAAATTCTCAGACAACACAACAAGGTCCAGGCAATCATATATGGGCTGTTCTAAAGGGTGGGCGCTCTGTAAGACAATTGTGGATTATAGGTATGGTTGGTGTGGCAGGTATGGCGTTAGATGTAGCATTCCACACGCTGCAGGACGGTTCAGTAACTCAGGTGTTATTGAATGGCTCAGATAATCCAAACCCAGCCATTAGTGCACTTGCACTAGCTGCTCACAGCTTGTTCTTAGGTGCATTTTCACTGCTAATCTTCTTGCCAAAGATACTCTTTGATACAAATCACGCAACAGTGCCAATCACCAGATGAAAACCTTCAACCCCCCAAAAGCGATTGTGGCGGCGGTATTATGTTACGCTCGCTGTCATCACCACTTTTCCATCTTTTTTAGTCGAGACGGTTTACGCTCATAGCATTGGTAGTGCGGGTAGTAGTAATAATCATGAACATGGAGGAAGAATAGTCTCGCTCAGCGAGCTTTTACTTACAGTCACGCCTTATACAGCAGGGCTGGCAATCGGTATCACCTTTTTGTTCTGGAAAAGGAAATGGAAAGAAGTCCTAGACGGCACACGAAGCCAGGCCCTTAGGTTTACCAAACCATTCCACACTTGGCCACGATGATAAATATCTCCTCCTCAGTCGTGAGTCCAGAGGTGGTCAAAACCTCACATCTCTTCCGAACTCCAAAGTCCAAATATACAGTTCGCAAGGGTAATATTCAGACCTTTTGTTTACACAATTCCACTTTCTCATTTCTATATTGGTAGAATTCCTAAAAAGAAATAAGTTGACATCCTTCTGCGTTCCACTAAAGAATCCACTCATAGTTGCATTGTGTCTAATTTTTGAAGGTTTTTATCTCGAATGCCTCTTGTCACTAGGATTTCATTCAAAATGTGAGCCAATCTTTAATGTCCATGATGATAACGTAATTTTGCGATAATGAAAAGTTCTTTGGTTGTACAAGAAATTCCTTTAATCAATTATTCCTGGATTTGTAAGATAGTCTCTTTCCCTTCCATATCTCTGGGTCTCCCCATAGCTTTGTTCGCCAGGCAGTATATTCGACTATCTGAGAATGGTCAATGAAAAGATTAACGTTGGAGCCAAATTTCTTCAAGTACCATTTGAACACAGGGGGGTCAGATGATTCAAACATCCAAGAGTCAAACCCAAACTCTGAGACAAGCTTCTTGACCACATCTGTGCGCCACTTGTTGGGAGGAAGGTCTTCGGTTATGCCCTCAGACTCAAGCATCATTATTTGAGCCCCAGCCTTCAGATGCGCTCTTGCTTCCTTCATTAAGTCATCAACACCTCTCAGCTTTGGCTTATATCCTACTATGTGAGTGCCGGCACCAGCCCCTATCATCAATGAAATCTCGGGCTTAGCTATCATGCCCAACCTCTTGACCTGCTTGATTATCTCTACCTTGTCATCCAAGGGTATTAGGGCTAGTCCGCTTGAGATTTCCACAACGTCGAATCCTAACGACTTGCATTCCTCTAGGTATCTATCGACAGCGTCCGGACCTTGGACTATTATGCGCTCGACAAAGCCTCCGGTAGAAACATACACATCGTGGTCATGGCATACCTTGAGTATCCTCTTCACCATGTCAACAGAAAGCAGGCGCATCGACCCTCCTGCAAATTTAAAGCCGTCGATGTAGTCTCCCCACATCTCTAGAAGATCCTTGACGTATCCTATGGTCGTAGGAGCATAGTATGGGCCCCTTATTTCTATGATCCCTGACTTCCTAGGCTTCGGAGGCAAATCCGAGATTTTTACGAAATCAAATGCCTTTCTAGTAGACTTCATAAAATTAGATTGCTCTTAGGTTATAAAAATATGAGAGCACGGAAAATAGTTCAGGGATTTGCTGATGATGATGACGACAAGGTGCATGACAGGCTTTCGGTCTTTGAAGACACTTACAGCAAAGCCCTTAGGAAATCAAAGGGTACCAAGGGTTGCTCGAAATTCGTAAAGCTCAACTTGGCAGCATAGACAAAGCCCATCAAATCCTAAAAGATGTACAAATGTATTTCCTGAAAACAGGCGCCATGACATTGCCACTGCAAGCAATTTAGCTGATTCACGTACTCACAGCGACGGGCATCAGTTTCCTCAGCCTCCGCGGTAATTTCAGCTCATTCTCATGATACCACGTGAAAGGATCAGCTTTGAGTCCTGACACCATTTTGGGCAGGGTGTCTGGCAACGAGTGCTGGGGCTTCCAACCCAACATAGTGCGGGCGCGGGTGATGTCGAGTTCCATATTGTCCTGGGCGACATCGATCATCCAAGGTGCAATCGACGCGGATCCTCCGAGTGCCAGAAATTTCAAAAGCCGTACACCGGTCTTGGCCACCAGGGGGGGAATTGGTCGAGTATTCCATTCCACGCCGTGGATTAATTGTCCAAAGGCGCGCTGGAGTTCATCATAGCTTAGCGACTCAATCTCGCCGATGAGCAGTATGACCTCGGGCGGTAGTTCCTTGCGGCGTGCGAACGCAAGCAAGAATGCGTCCACCACATCATCGTTATGCACGTAGGGCTGCCTACCTGTGGAAGAGTCTCCTGGAGAGAAATAGGCTACGGGGTCTCGCTCGTAGATGCGTTGTATCTGCAGCGCCAATGGTATCGAATGACACAGGTCATCGTAAACGCCTGCGATGCGCAGAATCACGACGGGGATGTTCCCACGTTCTGCATGGACCACGTTCTCAGTTTCGATCTTTGACTTTGGATATGCCCACTTGGATGGAATATCAAGCGGCGAGTCCTCGTTAATTCGCTTCCCATGCCTGGAAGGAGCTTGTACCAGAATGGTGCTGGAGAACATGAACTGTTCGACCTCAAAATCCTGAAGCAGCCGAAGCAAGAGCCTGGTACCTCCGACAGTAACTTTATCATAGAGAGGACTCGGCGCACCCGAAAAATCATAATAAGCAGCAAGGTGAATTACAGAGGCTATGCGATCACCGTGGAGGTCACGGATGGCTTGCAGCCCGCGGCGCGTTACTTTCTTCATTAGTTAAGTCTACAGTCAAGCATTCAGCGCTTGGTAAAGGATGCGACGGTGCTTTGCGGTCAAAGCCGATGACGTTGAAGGATTGATGCTCCTCCGCCAACCTCTTTGCTATAGCGTAACCAATCCTACCGCTGGTGCCGGTGACCAAAATCGTTTCTTTTTTCCCTTCACTCATCTTCCGATCTTCTCCCTTTCTTATTGATAATAATCCTCATTATCAAAATCATCATTTTTGGCCTGACCTGGCATCAGGTTCTTTTTATGCTGCATGACACAATACCTCTTCATCCTCTATGATTAAATGAGTTCATATTTACCAATGTAACGCGGATTAGTCTAGGCAATTCTTGTCCGTCAGAATGCATAACAAGAAATCTTTTGCATCACGCCAACTGCTACCTTATTTTATGAATTAGAGGAAAAGTAAAAGAAATCCTTCCCCGAAGATGCTTTCACTACTTTCTTCTTATCAACCTCAAGTGCCCTGCTAGATCGAGTTTATTTTCTGAAGGTTTTTCCCTCGAATCCCTCTGCGCCCTCCTTTTTGTATCAATAATACTTCATAGACTATTTCTCAACTAATAAAGAACTTATACACGCTTTCTTTGGTTACATGCAACTTGTATACTTCAGATTCTTTCAGGACAAAGACCTGATCATGCATCCCAAACAGATCCAAAATGTCAGTCATATCTATAGCCAGAAGCGTATCTGTCCTATAAGTGCAAAACATGAAACCTGAGACACTATTATTATCGATGCCTGCTCAAAACTTATGGCCTGTTTTGATGATGATCTAGCAATATCATTAATGAGAAAATTCATGCAGCATAATTGACGGTTATTGGTGCTTTAGGCTATTCTTTCCATTATTGTCGCACAATATTTTCGGACATTTTGCTTTTGAGACTCATATGGAAGAATGGTTCCTTCAAACCATCCTACGTTATTGATATACTTGCTGACATGCGACAAGGGCGGTCCCGCATAACATCTCAACCCTCTCTCCCATCGTTTCCACCGATTTCTTCGCGAAGTGCAGGCGCGACGCGCGTCCCTATCAATTCGATAGATCGCATGAGCTTTACGTGAGGTAACGAGGCTGCGTTCATCATAAAAGTAATCCGGGAGATGCCACCGAGCGCTTTGCTGTGTCGAATTATCTTTTTAACCACCTCATCCGGATCACCGATGATCAGTGCACCTTGTGGCCCTCGCTGAGCGTCGAAGTCCGCACGCGTCACTGGACGCCATCCGCGCTCCTTCCCAATGTCTGTGAATGCACGTGCGTAGCCTGGAAAGAAGTCATCGGCGGCCTCTTGCGTCGTCTCTGCGACATAGCCCAGCGAATGTATCCCTACTCTCAATTGATCGGGTGAATGTCCAGCTCGCCTCCCAGCTTCTCTGTAGAGATCGATGAGTGGCCGGAATTGGCGCGTTTCGCCGCCTATGATTGCGACCATCAAGGGAAGTCCAAGCAGTCCGGCACGGACGAACGATTGCGGAGTCCCACCAACGCCGACCCATATCGGCAAAGGTTTCTGCAAGGGTCTTGGGTAGATTCCCTGTCCAGTCAAGGTGGGCCGATATTCGCCGGACCAATGGACGTGCTCATTGTCACGAATCTTCAGCAGCAGTTCGAGTTTCTCTGCGTAAAGCGAGTCGTAATCCTCTAATCGCAGGCCGAACAGAGGAAATGCCTCGACGAATGAACCACGACCTACGACCATCTCCGCGCGGCCCTGCGACAGAAGATCTAGGGTTGCGAATTCTTGAAACACCCGTACTGGGTCGGCGGCACTCAGGTACCGTTACGGCACTGGTGAGACGTATGCGCTGCGTTCGTGCGGCTGCAGCTCCTAGGATGACAGCAGGAGCCGAATCGAGGAACTCGCGACGGTGGTGTTCGCCCACTCCAAATGCGTCCAACCCTACCTGATCAGCGCGTTCGATTTGTTTGACCAAGTCCTGTAAACGCTCAGACGGGTTAGCCTCGCGGCTGGTCTCGTCGAATGCCGCTGCGAAGCTATCAATTCCGACTTGCATGGAATCACCTTCTTACTTTAACTCTATTTCCTTCGACCTTTGTTTCATAAGTTGACTGGTCGTATGTCTTTACCTTGGATGTAATTTCAGCGCTACGTGCAAACATCTTTTGCAAACTCTCTGGTAGTGGTTCAGGGAACTTTGATGGGTCTGGAGTCATTGGTTCTCCTACCTTCTTCCCGGTTGTAACATCAAACCTAGCACCATGCAGGGGGCATATTACAACCTTTCCATTCAGAGTACCCATCGAAAGTGGAGCGTTCATGTGACTGCACCTATCGCAAAGCGCATATACCTTGCCATCTGAATTGGCAAGCAGTATTTCCTTTTCTTCTACCTCGACATGTTTCATCTTTCCCGAAGGAACATCTTTTATGTCTGAAGAATCAATGAATTGATGTTGTTGTTCGGTCTGATTGCTCATCAGGACAGTTATTCAACATTGGGGTATTAATGCATGGTAGCAATATCTGATTGAGTTAGTAATATTTACCTAACCTATCAGTTAGAAAAATACTGCTTACTAAGAGGGAACACCCCTGCCCATCACAAAAGACGCAACAGAATTAGATAAGTTTGTCTTAATAACTAACGATCATCGTATTCAGAAATTTTCCAACTTTCATTCTATATGAAAGATGTTTTGATTAAACGGTCAATACTCTGTGCTAATGTCCGAATTAAGTATTAATTTTCAATAGCCATGCGAAACACCATCTCTATTCCGCTTAGAATTTCCAAATAATGTATTAGGCACCCATCGCACAAATCTTTGGACCTAGATGCTCTCAAAGAGCATGGTTTTATGATATTTTTGTAACAAAGGAGTTCTTGCAAAGGATTTTTCATATGGTCACATCACATGAAGAATTTTCCTCCCGAGATAAAAAATCTGCCACGATCAAGCTAGTGGACATGTTTAAAATACAGTTGAGGAAAAATGGCTCAGATGCCCGAGTAAAGATGCATGGCGATGTATCTTTTGCAGCTCCATGGTGGGCTTGGTTTATGAGATGAAAACAGGGGG
Source organism: uncultured Nitrososphaeraceae archaeon (assembly GCA_963786915.1). GTDB lineage: Archaea > Thermoproteota > Nitrososphaeria > Nitrososphaerales > Nitrososphaeraceae > Nitrososphaera. The sequence goes on along the minus strand of CAWBAU010000001.1, from coordinate 398,663 downwards.
TTCTTGCCTAAATCGATTGGATAAAAGGATATACTTAATCTTGCACAAAGGTGAGTGAGAGGATTCATGAGTTATAAAAATGGAGGATAAAGGAAGAAAATATTGGGTACCTATTCCGTTGGATAAGGGCGCGAATTTGCATGACTCGACGTGAGAAATATTATTTGCAGAGAGGTCTTGATGTGCTAAAGACCTAGATATAAGCTCTGTCGGGCTCCCGTACCATACCTATCGAAGGATGAGTAGGATTTTAACTATGGGTCAGTCCCAACCGTCAGCGACGAGAGCACTAATTTGCAGCTTATCCGATCCTACTAAGTTCAATACTTACAGTCTTAGATTGACTGATGTAAAATGGCATCTTAAATCATTGACAAGATCTACAACTTCATTCTCATCTTACCTGTACCAGCAAAGTTTACCATGCTATTGCAGCAAGTGCTGCATTGCAGCACTATATGGTATATGAATTGTCATTTTGTCAGTAATCCGATTATATATACCATAAGCAGACCTTATCTCAAGGTCGTTGTAGCTCTTGCTGAGCCATTGACCTGTAACTTCTGCATAATTCGCATATATTTGAAATTCAAGTCTAGTGTTCGCCTCATCGATTCTTGTCGGATTCACATGTATCTCTACATCTGATGCATTGATTATATGCTCCATTATCTTGTATTGTAAGCTAGGGATATTGTAAACTGACGGGTTGTATTCTGCCACTATGCTATGTTTTACTGTATCATTTGGAAATATTTGTGCCCCGTCAATATCCAAAGTGTATTCAAATGCCTCTAGGAAAAAGAAAGCAATATTATCCAACTGCTTTTTATTGTCGACTAATTAATGCCTGGGCTTCAGACTGAATGGTTACACGTGGGATTGTAATCAATGATATGATCAGTAGCAGCATCATAGCTGAAAACAGTGCTTGCAATTTTGAATTGAACGATGTCTAGAATTTCTTATCAACCTTAGCATTACGAGCCACCCTGAATTGGTTCAAAAGGTTTTTAGCTGCACTACCTTATCAAGTATAATGACCTTCACTTTAGCGCTTCTAAAAGCGCGGGGACCCTTGGGCTCGCTTTCTAGTTTCATCGAGTCTTGGTTTTGAAGGTTTTTTATCCCGAATCCCTCTGGGTACTTGTTTTGTATCAATAACAGCCCATATGACCTCGCTTGTACTGCTCATATCAATTTCATCAGCACTGGCGACACAGAGCATTCAATGTATCCTGTCCTAGGATCGTCTCATGATTATCCAGATTCATAAGCCATCTTTAATTTCGTAATATCAAGCTTTTTCATTTGGAGAAATGCTTCTGTCACTCGCGCAATCTTATTCTCATTCTTATCACTGTCCCCCCTGAGCATCTCGTCCATGAGTTTAGGAACTATCTGCCACGAAAGACCGTACTTGTCTTTGAGCCAACGGCACTGTTCTGCCTTTGGATCCGCTGAGAGTTTTTCCCAATAGTGGTCAATTTCATTCTGGGTCTCGCAGTGCACCATCACTGAAATTGCTTCGTTGAATGCAAAGTTGTGTCCACGCGCACTATCCATTGCGGCAAACTCTTGGCCTTCAAGTATGAAGGCGGCGTGCTTTACAGTTCCTTCCTTGTCGGGTTGTTCCCCTTTGCTGTAACGGAGGATATCGCCAACTCTTGCATTGTCAAATACTGATGCGTAAAAATTGATTGCCCCTTCCGCCTTTCCGCACTGCTTGCCCACAAACATGAGCGTCGGAATGATTCTCTGCTTTATCTTCTGTTTGCCTCCGTCGCCGCCACCGCCCATCAACAGCACCTGCCATGAAATACCGTATTTATCCTGCACCCAGCCGTATTTCTCGCTGAACGGATATTCGGCAAGCTTCATGAGCACTGTGCCTCCTCTAGAGAGTTCTTTCCACAACGAGTCGACTTCTTCCTTCGTGGTGCAGGGGACAAGAAATGATATGGATGGATTGAATTTGAAGAGTGGGCCTGCGTTTATGAGCGTGAATTCCTGGCCAAAAAGTTCAAGTGTGAAAATCTCCACTGTCCCCGAGGGAGTGTTGTGAAGCGTTGTCACGTTCTTGATTTCTGAGTTTTTGAAAATAGAGGTGTAAAATCTGGCTGCCTCTTCCGCATTGTTATCGAACCACAGATGCGGCGTGATTTTTTGCATAAATGTTTTGTTCATAGTTGTGTCCTATAGCAAATAACATAAAAAGGCGTTACTCCCCTTGGGGAGGTCTATGAGCCATCGACTGACTAGCTACAGAATCTGTCTCTTTAGATAAAAATTGCGTACTCTATTCGCAATATTCGTATCCGTACCTGTCATAGACGATGATAATGGTGCTATTATTGGGATGGTTACTGCACTTGATATTTTAAGAGCTATTCAAGGCGAGCAAGAAGCTTAACACAATGTTGGCAAGAGACATAATGACTCCAAATCCCTCAGTAGTAAAGAAAGACACGCCAGTAGAAGAAATCATTCGTATTATATTGAAAAAGAAATTGTGTTAGTTCCTATTGTAGAAGATGACAATACCAACAAGATGATTGGTGTAGTTGCAAGGTTAGATATACTAAGAGAAAAGTTAAACGAAGGATTCATAACAATAGAAAAAAGAGAGTCGCTTTCAATGACGTAAGTAAACCTACTGCGGTTTATCCCTCTTTAATGCTCGGCTGTTAAAGCCAGAGTCTAGAGGATCGGGGCCAGCCAAAATCCGCTGCTTTTTCTTGAAGAAGATAAATAGACCTACCGTGATTGCGCCCATCGTAGCCAGAACTATTGCAAAGCCAATTGAGAAATCAAAAAAGTTTTGCAAATTTAGTCCGTTCATTCCATATATGCTTGAGATGAATGTCAGAGGTAGCAAGATGGCAGAAAATATTGTCAGTGTTTTCATGGTATCGCTCATTTGAAGTGATACATTTGCAATGTATAGCTCCCTTGTTGAATTAATGGTATCGCGATATGATTCTACCAACTCTATCAATTGGGTTATATCATCATAAACTATCTTGAGGTATTTCACGTCTTCCTTATCTTCTTCTGTGTGGGTCAGGAAATTAACAACATCGCGCATATGCCAAAAATGACGTCTCAAAATTATCACTTGTCTTGATTGAGAGTCCAGATATTCAAGCATCCTTCTTGACGGCTTATACAGCGTTCTCTTCAAAATCAGTCACTGAAAGCTCGATTGCTGTAAGCAACTGCTCGTATGAGTCGATCAAGCTTGCCAATATATTGTAGAATAGAGCATCAATTGATGATTCTATAACTGTCTTATTCTTTTGTTCAAACAAAGTCAAAATTCTGGATTGCAGGTCTACTTTATCGGAGTGGATCGTAACCAGCCAACCTCTGCCGACAAAAAGATGCCGCCCTCAGTTACAAGCGTCTTGGCGTCTTTGAATTTCATATCTAGCGCAAGCGCAAACTTGTGGTTGCCCACGACTCGCACATGCGGCTTTTTTGATTTGTTCAGGTACTCTTCAAGTGCCAGCTTGTCTAAGTGGAAGGACTGTTGTATGCCTGATATCTCAAGTGAAGTCGGGTTAACAAGGTCAACCCATACATTATATCCTGACTTTATATCATCCTTTGACCTGTTATATTTCACTTCTCTTTCATTATAGGAGATGATGGTGCGCATGGATAGCTTAATACTCTTAAAGAGCTAACAATTGCTATAAAGATAATAGTAAAATTCTGTATACATAGTAATAACATTATGACTTATCATGGTGGTCTCGCATAAGAAAAAGTATAAAGCTTGCTCAAGATGTTCTGCTTTATGAGGCGATTAATGAAACCACTCGACGGCGAAGAGTTCGAATCTCTCTTGGTGCGATGTCTGCATTTTACTCAGATGATATATAAAGCTCAAGATGCATGACTCTACAGCAGACTTTCTCAAGAGGATGAAATTGCTGTCAAGAGCAGAGCATGATGATGCAATGTGACGAGTTATCAGGCAAGGAGCGATGCAAGAATTGGGCACAAGAGTGCAAGAGAGTGCACAGCAGCGATATGAACAAAATAATAGCGAGGCACTACGGGCAATAGTGAAAATATTATGATATTATACCGCCCTAGAAGGTCGCCCTCTTTGCATCTTCCATTCCTGTATCTAGCAGCCTTAGAATTGATTCCTCGGAAAAATCTGCCCACTTATTAGAAATGTCATTGAAATCATCTTTGCGCTCTATTGTTACTACTGAAGCTATCTTAAATCTACCTCTTAAGAGCTCTTCATATGATCTTCGCTTACCTTTACGATTCTTGCTTTCTGCATGTTTTTCCTCTAAGAATCGATTTAGCTTTTCTTTGAAGTCATCCTGTTTGTTTTGAGAAATATGAGCTAATGAAAATTTTCTCATTTCGCGAATTATCTCTACATAATCTGATACAAGCACAGCGACCTTCTGGTCATATTCCGTCTTATCACAGTATCCAATGTCGTTCTTTCTATCTTTAACTCCATCGTGATCAGAAGGAATATGGGTTTCTCTTTTAGGCCATACATTTACTATAAAAACTTCCAAGTCTGGAACCTTTTGTATTTCATCGTCTTCCTTTTCTGAGTTGTCCTTCCACATATCATTCTTAAGTTTTGTATCGCCTATTGTCTTCTCCCAAAATAACTTGTGCTCACTAAGAAGCTCTCTTAGCGGGGTGTTGCTAAGAACGCCCCCATCCCAGAAAGGACGCGAATCTTCTCTGGTTCCAAATTCTTCTCTTTCTTCTCGTTGTTCGGTATCATAATCATAATCATAATCATTTGGCACCCAGCGGAAATCAAAAAAGACAGGAAATGCTCCACTTGCCATTACATGAACTGGCATAAGGCCCTTTTCATAGCGAATGGTATGCTCTTGATATTGTTTTGATTCCTCATTATATCTGCCATATTTAGATTTATTTGAATAGCTATCAAAAGCTACCGCAGTTCCATCTAAGACATCTACACTTATGACGAGTAGCCTGGGTTCACCCAGGTCATATTTCGTTGCCAATGGAAAATTAACAAACTTTTTTCCATCTTTGTTATAATAGTGATCAAGGCTTTGTTTTAGCCATTTATTACTATAAACAAAACTGGTATTCGGATTGACATTTGCTTTAAAATTGAAAGCAGGTTGATAGTCATGAAATCGAGTATCAGGCAGAATCAGAGGAGGAGAAAAGACGTTATTTGCCCCCTCATAAAAAAAGTGTTTTGCGGAATAGTATCGTCTGGCACTTTCGCCTAATGCATACTCGTACGATCTCGCAATAAGAGGAGTAGGAGAGGATAAGTGCTTCCAAAAATCTATGAGTTTATCTGCAGAGCCGTCCCATGTCTTGTGCTCTTTTACATAGCTTACTAATATAGCTGCATTTATGGCACCTGCAGAAGTACCAGCGACAATATCAAAGAAGGGTTCGCCTGGCTTGTATAATTTATCATATAGCCCCTTAAAAACTCCTGCCTCATATGCACCTAGTGCTACGCCGCCTTGAAAGACAAGGGCCCGCTGTCTAGCTGGTATCTCAACCTTTGACATTCCATACTTCTTATTGTCTATGTCTAAAAGAAGTTCGCTATGATCTTAGGTGTAATTCAACTGTAACTCATATCCCTGGTTGTAAAACATCAGAGAGCACTTTAGATGACGCATCAGGTTTGCAGCATGGGTTACATATTCACATTATGAAAGCCACAAAACAAGAAAACAAAAAGTAATAGTTACATCGCTAGCTATCAAAGGAAAAAATAAAATAGTAGCCATGAACAACAGCGATACAGCTCACCCTTTGATCAAACAGTTTTAATGCAACTAGCCGATATCGATATGGATGAAGCATAGGTGAACTAAATCAAAGAATTTCGATCCGATGGATATTTGAAGTTATAAGACACAATTGAAATCTCCTCGTACTTGTACCGAAAATTTTGGTTTCTTCACCTTCGATGCGCCGTGCATGACGAGTACGGACAACAATCCGAACCGCTATGTCAGTTTGACATCGTGGATTGAGCCATTAGCTCAGGCAGAAGAAGAAGAAGAAGAAGAAGAAACATCCTCCTTGGACTTATCCTTTGGCGATGGAGTCGCGATTTACTCTTTTTCTATGTGCTATGCTTGCCTGTTACGTTGAACTATGTAAGAACCACTTTTCTTCGGATATGACGCTATGAACAAGAGTCAGACGATATTTGTGCTTCAAACTCCTGAAGTGCTTTTCACAAGTATTGTCTTTATGTTGTAGTTCATAATCTCGGTCAAATGATGGTGATGTCCTTGGACTTCTATCACTCTCACCTGCCTGTAGCCCATAAGGTGTGTGTGTAGCTCGGGTCATAGATAACCACGTTTCCATCGTCTTGGACTACAAGCGAACTGCCTGGATGACCATACGAATCAGTGGACCAAATAGCTTCTCCGCCAGTCCCATAAATGACTAGGTTACCGTCCGTCTGCATAATACGGACTCCCCCAGCCGTAACGTGGGTACCTGACTACCAAGCGGCGTTCCGTCTACATTCGCAGACTCCTAGACTCTGCTCAAATTGCTTGTAAAGCACCAAGTTGCCATCACCTTCTTGGTAGACAAATCTGTACCATGCGTTTGCAGAGATTGCACGAGAAGGAAAACCTGAAAGAGTCTTGCAGGGACTGACCTTAGGTGACAAATTTCTATAATCTACACACTTGTTTAGTACTAGAGTTTTAAGGTGGTTGTTGCCAAAAAAAAGCAAAAGAGTGAGTTCAAGAACTTTTCGTGCATCAATAATAACCAGCCATCATACGAATACACGGCTACAACCTCCACCCTGTCTACTGTAACGAATCAAACTCAAAATCAAGGAAAAGTGGTGGAGATATCCTCACGCAACCATAAAGTATTCGAGTATTCAAGTACCTCTCTCCTGATGATTACTACTGGCAAATATGGAGAGTGGAAACAGTGCGGTATTTTCCATGAATCTAGGGAGGGTGCACTTAATTGAGTCATGACGCACGTCGATGTAATGTTCTGTATTGAGAAAAAATAGGCGAAAGAGTAGTAGAGCTAGTGATTAAGCTCAGCACATGTTGAAAGCTTTGAATTTTATAGTAATAGTGTAGCAATTTTTGCAATAAGATTACAAAAGTACTATTAGATGTTAGTGAATAAAGCAGATGTTACTGCTACGTCAGCGCCAAGTTCAAATATCCGACGTATAGGTTTGATAGGATCTCTCCTACTTTCTATCAAAGAAGATTGGTGAAGGTGTAAATTCCACTTTCTCAACAAGATGTGAAAGATACGCAGGTATTGATATCTGTCTATCACTACGAATTATTTTACCACGACTATTCTGTCTCTCTATAATAATTTTCACTCCAAACACTTTTTCAAATAATGATGGTTCACCTGAAATTGTTAATGTTATTCCTCCTTGTGAGACAGCAAAACCTAGCTCATGAAAATGGATTGTTGTCTGCTTGATTGCCTCATCTGTAGGTCGAAATTCTTCAATGTTTGCCGATGTAACGTTTTCCTCTCCGCTAGCCATAGATCGGCCGCTCTTAGACTTTAAAATTACCTCCGCCGAAATCGGAGACGCTTCCTGTGTTATGCACTCTATATATGGACCTGGATATTTATCCTTTTTATTAGCGATATATTCAGTATTTACAAAACCTAGCATAAGTAAGCTATAACATATCTGGACTGGACTAGTAATATTAAAGGCCGCAGTCAGTGGCTAGGAATAAGCGGCCAAACAAAAAGAAACCATCTTTATTGTGTTCTCTTCAAACTATTTATTGTTCGCTGTCATCGCCTCAAAAGCTCTGCCATATCAAGTCGTTCTAACATAATCTTGACCCATGTTAAACATCGATTCTATTTCTGAAGTTTTGCTAATGCTGGCCTATTTGGTCTGCGTTGGGACATTTCTGTCCGTAATGCACCTATAAAGGCAATACTTTATTATAATGCATCCCTTAGCCGAGAGGTATGTTAGAGAGGCGCCGAGGTCTTACTGGCGAACAACCAAGATCAATAATCTCCGTCGCAGTCGACATGCCAAAGGGGAACATGAAGGATTATCCTCAAGTTACTACAAAGCTGACATTAGGAGATGGCTAAATAACAATGTCGAAAAAGAAATCTGAACAAAGTAAGCTGCCAGCACAAGTATATTCTGAACTATCGCCTAAATCGCTCGGCTATAAATCACTGTTTGAGTTAGATGAACCTGTAACAGTTCAAAACGTCAAAGAATACTTCTCTGACCGAGATGCAATTCGAGAAACCATTAAACAATTACGGGAGTTGAAGATCAAAGTACTAGGTACGAATGGAATAACAATTAATGTGGTTGCAGAACCCAAACAATATGAGGAAGTCTTCAACACAAAGCTAATCGCTTATGAGCTACCATCTATGAAGCCATTTGGTCAAATGTCAACTACAACGTTTATCGATACTGATGATAATGATGAACCAGCTTTTATTGACCCAACAAGATCAGGAACCCCTCTTGCTGATTTGCTAGAAGGCGGTGCAATAAACAGGAGGGTTTATTTCATGTCCTCTTCTTATTTACCACCAAACACAACATATTGGAATCTGGACGTACCCTCAGAGGTGTCACTTGCTTTGAACGCTGACCGAGTCCATCGAGCCAACATCACAGGACGTGGTATCAAAGTAGTAATGGCAGATTCTGGCTGGTATCGGCACACATTTTTTGTGCGAAGAGGCTATCGTTCTAACCCTACTGTGCTTAGCCCAGGGGCAACTAATCCTGCTCACGATGAATCCGGTCATGGAACAGGTGAATCTGCAAATATCTTTGCTGTTGCACCAGATGTAGAATTTACAATGGTAAAGATGAATGACGTAAATCCAACGGCTGACATAAATGCTGCAGTTGCTCTTAAGCCAGATATCATATCATGTAGTTGGGGCTTCGATTTACGCGAAGAAGATGGCGGACCTACTACTCGTCTCCCTGCATACTTGCAACCGATTTCTGCCGCAGTCGCAAATGCAGTTAGCCAGGGTATCGTTGTTGTTTTCTCGGCTGGGAATGGTCATTATAGTTTTCCTGGGATGCATTCGGATGTTATTTCTGCTGGCGGTGTATATATGCACCCAAATGGTTCACTTGAAGCAACACAATATGCTAGCGGTTTCGATAGCAAAATTTTTGCCGGTCGGAATGTGCCTGATGTATGTGGTTTAGTTGGTTTACCACCAAAGGCCATATATCTAACTCTGCCAGTGGAACCAAACTGCGAGATTGACCAAAAACTTGCAGGTAATAAGCACCCCAATGGAGATGAAACAGCAAAGAATGATGGTTGGGCAGCTTTTAGTGGCACTTCTGCCGCTGCTCCTCAACTGGCTGGCATATGTGCTTTGATTAAACAAGCTTGTCCAAAGCTATCCCCTACTCAGGTTCGAGAAATCCTAACAAAAACTGCACGAGATGTAACACGGGGTAAGTGTAGTGCGAGCACAGGCGCGCACCCAGCTCGTCCAGGTCCTGACCTGGCAACAGGAACAGGTTTAGTCGATGCTCTCAGAGCAGTACATGAAGCTCAAGAATTTTGTTCATAAGAAGGAGGTTTTTTAAATAGAATTGTTGATGGAATGGGATGGAATAAATTTTTTTGTTTTTACCTTATGATAGCATTATCCATGATTTGTCCTGCATTCAAATTAGGGAACGTCTATGGGATGCCCAGTTCTCACGTTATTCATTTTACTACGAATACATAGATGAACAAGTTGAGGGTCTTAATATTCAAGGCAATCCTACAGGAATTAATTATTCGCCGATTAATATTACATCTGGAATTTACTTTAGTGATGGCAACAAGCTGAATGCAACGCTTCGGCTGAGCTGACATATGTAAACAGACACAGAGAATATTTTGATTCCAGTCTAAATTATCTTATTATCTTATGGATATTTATGGTATAGATCTCTGATTATCGAACTGCTAAGAGTGTACTAATATAGGACCCATCCAAATCTTCAACACCCATCTCCCAAACTTCTTGACTGCACCAGAGCCTATTTGTATCAAGAACAGGAACAGAGAAAATCCGCGAGGCACTTATTACCTCCTATTTGCTACAAATAGTAGACAGTGTTCATCAAAAGAACAGAAGAGAACCATGCCATCTCTAACAACCTCCAAAGAACAAACTTCCAGATGTCGGTCTAGTAGTATCTCTGATATTGGTTGCTGCCAGGAGCGAATGTATCGAGTGTAGAAAAAATTAAAGCTCTATAAAATATCCAAATGGCTCGGTAACCGAATTGCATACTGTTGCTAACAGCTGCGTGTACCTTCTAGAATCATAAGTAGTCTTTTCATTTATGAGTGCAACGGGAATGGCTCTCCTTCTGGAATTCTTCCTATAATAGTCAGTAATAACATATTGCAATATCTGACCTGCTCGCATGGTTTTCCCCTCGTCTTGTAGTTGATAGATGGCACTAGTTTCAGCAGTGTTAGCAGCGTATGCATTAGAATCCTTGGATAGCATCTTGCTGAAGATCAGATCAACTAGCTGAACTCTTCCTTCCTTCAGCTGCTGTTTGTATTTCTGCAATGTATGCTTCACTTCCGGCATCCGCGCTCTGACTTCTTTGATGTTATTACCTTGAGCCATTATCTCCAGTATTTCCTTCTGGAATCTGGAGAAATATGCAGGTGTATCATGCCTTCTTGTTTCTATCCCGCGATCCTTTATTGTTCCGTCTTGATAGCATCCAAAGTACCTGTTAGGCACACCAACCTTTGGATTGTTTTTGTTCGACAAAAACGCTATCCACTTGTATTCGCCTTCATATGAGATCTCAAAATCTGTAATTTTTTCAACTTCATCTTTTAACTTCATGTACTGCTGCTGATGTGGTGTCCCCTCTAGCTGCTTCTTCTTTACAAACAGCGAATCAATTATCAGATGAAGAACGTCATATTCTAGTTCTTCTGCAGCCTTGCGCGCCCTATTTGCAATGAAGCGTGCCCATGCACATATCGCAATGTGTCCGTCTATTAACCCAAAGTGGGAATGTGCATGTCCCTGGTATCCAAAGCTGACATGACCTATTGTCCTTAATATCCCCTGCCTTGAATCAAAGATAGCCCAGCTTTTGTCATCTGTCGCTAGCTTTCTAAGGTGTTTATACTCATTTCTATTCTCTAATGGTACTTGTAGTGATTCAGCAACAAGCCCTTTTCGCTTTTCACAAATCCGGTAACCCAGTTCGGGTACAATGTTTTTGGAACCCGGGCAGCAGTCGCAGTTAATCGTATCCGCGCCAACATTCAGCTTGGTAATTATCGAAGGATATAATGACACAAAGTCAAATTCAGCAACCTTCTCATGAACTCCCACCCTGGGCTCCATGATAAGGCCGCCCCGGTCGGCTACCACGAGCTCTTTGATCGTCTTGACCTTCTCCAAGCTGGCAGGCTTCCAAGGCACGAGCAATTTTCGCTTATGCGCAAGGTAGAATTGCATGCTTGTCAGCGCCCGCCCGATTGTTGATCTGGAAATGGTGTGTAATGGCATTCTGCAAACTCTGGCTATTTGGTACAGGCTGTGGAGTGCAGATGGATCGTGAATCAGGCTGTTATTTGTATCGATATGAACCCGCCCGAAAAGCATGACGCTGGCAGCCCTATAGTGGATCCGTCCATAGGAAAAGTAGGTTATTCCTCCTCCTTTTGCATGTGACAAAATAGGCACCTGCTCCCTGCTCAGTACCAGCTGCATCTGCTTGTTTTTTTCCGCTCGAGCTGTCAGGTAGGGGAACATCCATTCATCGCCGTCCTGAGTGAAGATAAAATCTGGGTCGATATTTGCTGTCTCCCTCATCAGTTCATAGAGGGCATCCTCCTCGGATTTTTCTCGAATCTCTATAGTTTCATTTTCATTTTCTAACTTTATTGAGATTGTGTCTATTTTGTCGGTGAACGAGGGAAGTCGGCTTTCCTGTTTTGTTGTGACGTCAACACCGATAACTTTGAACTCTGGAAGGTGGTAATTTGTGAATCTGACATTATCGTCTAACACCCATTCAAGTTTGCCGTCCTTGCATACATCCACACTGCATTTTGCAAGAGGAAAGAGATCATGTTCATAGAAGTAGACCTGTGCAGGGAGTATGTCGATGTTGTAAAGCCTGAATCTGTCGTGTGTATCAATATCCTCTATTGCAGTAGCCAGCGATGTGGCTTTGCACGCATTCGCCAAGGTCAGCTGCAATACTGTGCTCTGCTCATGATTTCTAATGCTTTCATGTCTTGAAACAAAGTCATAATTTTTGATATAGTGCTGAACTGCTCTATTCTCTGCTAATGCTTCAAGCTCTGTTTTGCTGTCAGAGCCCACATAGATTGAAGGAGTCCAAGCGTCTTCCAGTCTCTTGATGGAATGACCATTTTCATCCTTAATCCAGAAAATCATCCTGTCCTTTATAGGATAGGCATCAAGCAACCATCCAGAAACTGTCAAAGCGGCTGTTTTTTCTCCCCTTCATTTCTGAGCTTTTCCATTGCCTGCTTCAGTTCCTTGATGATAAGATGCTGCTTGAATAGGAGGGTGATGATCACCGCTTCCTCCGGAAATGGCTCTCCTTTGGCATTGATTGCTTCTGCATATCTGTAGCAGAGTCTGAGCATTTCGTCGAATTCCTTCCGTTCCTGCCCACGCAGCAAGTCTGCATAACCTTCATATGACTTGATAATCTGTGTGAGAATATCGTCACTTGGATTCAGTGACAAGCTATTATCTGCTCTCTTACTCCTATCTGTTGGGCAATTTCCATCAGTTCCTTGTAGTGATGGAAGATTATGCTGATGAAAATAGGATATATCCTCACCAAGCTGACAGAGTCGGAACAAGCAGGGATATACAGCCGTGGAATCTCGAACATATCATCAAAGCCCTTTTCTTTCTCTGTCGTCGAGATGCTTTCTGTAATCCTTCCACTCGGATTCCTCCTCAGCCAAAGCTACTCGAAAAGAGGGTATGGTTCTTCCCAAGCTTTTTCACCGGCTAAGCTGGGCGGTTGTTGTTGTTGTTGTTGTTGTTGTTGTTGCAACCAGTCGCCGTTGATTTAGCGGCGTTCTTTCAATCTTCCAGTGACAGGAATAGCATAATCCACACTTGATACAGACGTGTGGAGTCCGTTTACTACAGTCATTACAAGCCCTGTATAGATGGGCAGCGAGCTTTTGCTAGGAAGTCATGTCTACGTCGCATAATGAAGACATATTCAGCTTTTAGATAAACACGAGTACACGTTGAGGAGAGGGGGTAGGGGGTCTTCAAGGGTATTGTCCTTTATTAGGTGCCCTGTTTCAACATGTTAAATCTTATGCAGATAATCCGCCAGTATCTGTGCTCTACTTGCGATTCTGTACCTGAAGGAAACTGCGGAATATGTAGAAATTCATTCATTGAGAGAAGAATGCCCAAGTTGTGGTTCGATGCTTTCAGAAAGTCTGATAAGAAGGTCACTTCGCCCTGAAGCCGAAATCTCTGCCCCAAAGATTCAAACCGCTGATACCTTGCTGCTGAAGAAATTAAGATTCGATATTCCTAATTTAGATTCTTTCGTTGGACTTGCCGCTACGGATCTATGTTGCATATCCGGCTACGGCGCAAACCTACTGCTTACAAGATTGTGCGCAAGATCGCTATTGCCTGAAAGGTATGGCGGCCTAAATTCACCTTATGTCATGATTGCGGATGCCGGTAACCATACTGATGTATATGGCGCAGTTAATTTTGCAAGGCAGTATGGAATGAGTAAGGAAAGTGTCGAGGAGAGAATACTTGTAGTCCGAGCATTTACTGTGCATCAAGTAAGACGACTAATATCAGTCGAGCTGCCTGAGTTTGTTCATAAATATCAGATTAGAAGCGTCATTGTTCCTGGTTTGTTAAATGTGTTTGACGATGAAGAACCCAACATGAGAATGAAAGATATGAGGAAAGATATCTCAAGAATAACAGAATCGATAAACGAATTATCAGCCAGGGTGCTGGTTGTAACATCCATTCAACAAGGAGGTAGGCACTCAGAACCAGTTTTGCGTGCATTCAAGAAACGCATCAACCTCCTTCAAAAGGAAAACCATGGTACATTGAAAGCTGAAATTTATAATCAGGGCGACAGCAAAGTTGTTAACTTGACGGAAAGAGATCTTAAGATCATACCTAAAAAGTAGTGTGCTGTATGCACACACTCTATAGTTAATAGGGAAATATATCTCCACTACCTCCCCCCCACCCTCTCAACAGGACAGGCATTGAACTCATAATCAGGGCAAAACCGGTGGAGGCGGTTCTACCAGAAAGTGGGGGTATTATCTCTACTAATGAGTACGAATCTCAATCAAAGACAATGGATTCAGGTATCCTATCTCTCCCTCCTCTAAAACCTTCTACTGCTGACATGTCCAAATTCCAAAGATCTCCGATTGAATGTAACCAAAAATATTAGGTCACTTTAGGAAACAGGATTGAAAATAAAATAAACTACTACAACTACTTACAATCCTTCGTTGCTTTTTTTGTGTATAGTTAATCCGTAAATAGTAAAACAGTCTATTGATAGGATGGGAATGTCAAAAGGAGAAGAAGGATTCCAAAGGGTAGCCAACAAGACGGATATCAAAGAAGGTGGTCTAGTGGGAGTGGAGTTAGAAGGAAACAAGATTGTTCTAGCAATGATAAATGGACAAGTCTTTGCTATTGATGCTGTTTGTTCTCATAAAGGTGCACCTCTTGAAGAGGGCAAGCTTGAAGGTTACAATTTAACCTGTCCATGGCACTATGCTGTATTTGATGTTCGCAACGGCAAAGTATCAGACAGGACTGTTTGGGCAAAAAATCAGACATCTTATCCAGTAAATGTTGACGAGAGCACAGGAGACATTTTGATAAATGCTGGCGCAGGAATAAGACAGAAGGGCGGTAAAGAAGCGGCTGATACTACTACGTGATGTTACTATAATCTCCCCTTTTTTTATGTAACCTACTCCTCCCCCGCCCTTATGAAGGCAAAAGGACAGAAGCAACATGCGACCTATCTAAATGGACTTCTGAAGTTCTTTCAATGTTGTACTTAATAGTCCAATCTTAAGCTTCCAGTCTTTTAGTCTTTGCACTTGAGTGAGTTCCCAATATCTATAACAAATCTGTATCGAACATCGCTTCTGACAACTCTCTCATAAGCCTCATTCACCTTCTGAATCGGGATAAGTTCTATGTCGCAGGCAATGTTATTCTTGCTACAGAAATCCAGCATTTCTTGTGTTTCTCGAATGCCTCCAACCGCCGAGCCTGCAAGACTGCGACGGGCACTAGTTAATGAGAATGGACCAATTGATATGGTGCCCTCTGGAAGTCCAACCAGTACAATCGTCCCATCTACAGCAAGCAGCTTCATGTACTTATTGAAATCAAGCACCACTGAAACGGTATTGATGATGACATCAAAATACCCTCGAAGCTTCTTAAAAGTACTCGGATCTGATGTAGAATAGAAGCTATCAGCTCCCATTCTCTTGCCTTCTTCTTCTTTTTCAAGAGAGTGACTGAGCACTGTCACTTCAGCACCTAATGCATGAGCAATTTTTACTCCTATATGGCCCAGCCCTCCAAGACCAATAATGGCAACTTTCTTTCCAGGACCGACTTTCCAATGCATTAGAGGAGAATATAGTGTGATACCCGCGCAGAGAAGGGGTGCTGAACGATCGAGAGGTAGGTTGTCAGGAATCCGAAGGACGTAGTTATCATCGACTACGATCTTGTTTGAATAACCTCCATAGGTCTGAGTTTTTCCATCCCTTTCAACTGCATTATAAGTCCATGTTGCTCCTTCCACACAATACTGCTCAAGGCCTTTATGGCAAGGGCCGCACTTCCTGCAAGAATCAACGAAGTTGCCTACAGCCACTCTATCACCTACCTTGTAACGAGTCACCTTTGTCCCAACTTGCGAGACAATGCCTGCGATCTCATGTCCTGGAACCATCGGAAAGGTTGATCCACCCCATCCGTTATTCACTTGATGTATGTCCGAGTGGCAAATACCACTATATTTAATGTCAATAGCGACATCATGATCTTGAGGTTCCCGTCTGTCAAATGAGTATGGACTAAGAGGTGCTTTGGCATAGTGAGCTGCATATCCACAAACCTGCATTGTCATTTTTTGTTTTTTGCTACTCCCTTGTTGCCCAAAAATGCTTCATCCCAGTTAAGAACGTAATCATGTCTGCTATTTTTGATAACTCCTTTTAAGGGATATATTAATTCACAATTTGTTCGTGAAGATTATATAACATCATCTTGTTATGCCTGACAGTTCAGAAATACGACAATAGCTTTCCACGAATGTGCGAGTCCTTTGTTTGAAGGTTTTCTCTCGGAACCCTCTGCGCTCTGCCTTGTACTTGCATTGTCTATTACTCTTGAAGTTATCAAAGCCAATTCTGCCCATTCTGCAGTGATGACAAGATTGACCTAGTCAGATAAAGATTCGTCAAATGATAACAAAAGCAGAAAAGAGTACCTTGTTAAAATAAAAAAGGAAGGGACTTAGTGCCTGATGCAGGGATAAATAGCCAAAATCCTTGCTCATTCTCCGCTTTGTATACGATAACTTTACACGGTTCTCGTTGTATCATCCTCGATGTATGCCAAAAATCCTTGTATGCGGCGCGATAAACTGGGACACTATGCTATTTGTAGATAGATTCCCAAATCCTGGAGAAGAAATGCGCGTCACGAAGGTGATTTCTGTTCCCGGCGGCAAGGCCGCCAACACTGCAGTAGCTGCAGTGAAAATTCTAGGCGCAAATAGTGTCGGCATTATAGGAATGCTTGGAGTCGATGATATAGCTGACAAACAGATTAAGATACTCCAGAATGAAGGAGTTGAGACTTCTCTAATATTTCGGCATGAAGGAATGCTTTCAGGGCAGGCTTATGTCATTGTTGATAGCAAAGGCGAAGATGTGATTCTAACGCATCAGGCTGCAAACTTGGCCATCAGACCCGAGGATGTTGTACGGCCTGAAGTGCTATCTGCAATCGATAAGTCGAGCACAATAATAGTTATAGACCCGCCTCTTGATATTGCTGGCTCGCTCATAATATACGCCGGAAGGATTGGCAAGAACGTCATCTGGTCACCGGCACTTCTAACCAATTACGGTCTTTCTGCCGTGCAAAGGTACATGATACATGTGGATTATCTGATTCTAAACCAGCAGGAGGCTAGATCCCTGACTTTGATGGACAATGGTGTCCAGGCATGTACCAAGATATCTAATTCTCTCGGTGGTAGAAGTGTTGTTGTCACTCTCGGCGATGGGGGATGTGTGATTTGTACTGATGGAAAAAGCATGATAATCCCACCCATGCATTTGGCTTCCTCTGATCTCAAAACAGTGAGCACAGTAGGAGCAGGAGACACATTTGTCGGCGCCTTTGGAGCATTCAAGCTAAAAGGGTGTGAAGACCTCAGGGCACTGTACATTGCCAATATAGCCGCAGCGCTTAAGACAGCCAGAGAAGAGACAAGGGCAAGCCCAAGTTATAAGGAGATCAAGCGCCATATGGATGATTACACCATGGGCTCGCTGTGAAAGTATACCATATAGGAGTGTGCTTTATTGCAGGGTATGGTTGTCAGAAATCGCCTGCAAAAGTCCTGATGCAATTTTGATGTCTAAACGTGATTAGTGTATAGTATAATTTAGATCGGTCGCCGGTATTTGACATGGTAGTAGAATTTGGTTGAAAACAATAACAATGACGAAAAGTTGGGTACAACGTTTGCCTTATACTTCTTATGGCAGCTCGAATGAGATTTGTAGATTAATTTCGTTCACTTGCATTCCTTTGTACTATGTCAATAGCAATCTATAACTAATAGATGTTTCAGAAAAAAACTGAAGCTCAATTTTCATTTTCTGCCATACCACTTTATTGAGTTTCATCGGAGGATTTCTGGTTTTTCTGGTGAATGTCTAGCCTGCATCCAACTAATCAGAGTTTAATCGGCATAATGATCATGCTTATTAATCTCTGCTTCTGTCATTCACAATAATCCATCTTGGTACTAAAAGCCAGCTATCCAGTTTTGTGTGCAGTACCGCCCCACCCAGATCTGGTCAAGAAATTGTATCAGGAATATAAGAAACTCAAGAGGAAGAATAAGCGTCTAACTCCCCTACAATTCTTGACTGGCAAGGGTCTTGTTCGAGAACGTATCCCTGGACTAGATGACAACTTGAATATCGACCCTGAAATGCCTCAGAACCTTGAAGCGAACCTTATTCAGCTACCACGATTCAAACCTAGGGGAGATATAAATACTTTATTCCTGCTAGTTGATTTTGAAGACAAGCCACATTCGCAATCGCCAGAAAGATTCAAAAAATTGCTGTTCTCTCAGGG
Source organism: uncultured Nitrososphaeraceae archaeon (assembly GCA_963786915.1). GTDB lineage: Archaea > Thermoproteota > Nitrososphaeria > Nitrososphaerales > Nitrososphaeraceae > Nitrososphaera. The sequence goes on along the minus strand of CAWBAU010000001.1, from coordinate 380,171 downwards.
AAATACAAGCTACAATGGCAAGAGTTTGAATGAGTATTACAACGAAGTAAGTTACGGGCAGGTAAACATAATTGGTTATGTTTCAGACTGGATGAGAATGCCCAAGCCTTATTCATACTATGTGAATGGCCGCAATGGTCTAGGTCATTATCCCACAAATGCACAACGAATGGTAGAAGATGCAGTCAACCTTGCAAAACAGCAAGGCGGCGGCATCGACTGGGATAGGTTTGATGTAAATGGTGACGGCATCATCGACGCTCTGTCAGTGATACATGCTGGAAGAGGCGCAGAGCAGACAGGTCCCGGAAGCGTCGAAATATGGTCCCACAAATGGAATACGACTTCAAGGATCCCACTAACCCCCAATACATACGCATTCTTGTACCAGACTGTCCCAGAAGATGCAAGACTTGGTGTTATAGCCCATGAAATCGGCCATTTGCTGTTTGGATGGCCGGACCTATATGATGCTGAGCCCAATGGCATTAGAGTAACAGAGGGTCTCGGCTCGTGGTGCTTGATGGCTGCCGGATCTTGGAATAATAATGGGAACACGCCTGGCTTTCCCTGCGCTTGGTGCAGACATGTTCAAGGATGGACAAATAGTATCAACATCGAAAAACTGGAGCATGTCATAGTGAGGAATGCTGAAGAGAACCGAGATGTATATCGACTATGGACAAAGGGCCAAACCAGTCAAGAATATTTTATGCTTGAAAACAGGCAAAAGGTTGGCTTTGACAAGAATCTTCCAGGAGGTGGGATACTAATTTACCAGATTGACGAAGTGATGCCCAATAACTATAATGAGGATCATTTAGCCGTAGGGTTGATGCAGGCAGACGGAAGAAGAGATCTTCAGGAAATAGGAGGCTTCTTCAGAAACCAAGGTGATCCCAGTGATCCATATCCAGGAACAACAAAGAATTATACATTTGCAAGCAACACCAAGCCTAACAGCAAATCATTTGCCGGAAAGAATACTAGAGTATTTGTTCAATTGCTTAATAAGCAATCATCAAAAGCAATGGAGTTACGCATGAGGGTATGATATATGAATATAGGGCTTCTTATCCTAATGACGTGACATGGTTAAGGTCATGCCCAATAGGGCTGTGGTGGATGCAAATATAAAGAATATCAAAAAGACACACGAACCGAATATTTTCCAGGCTAGCATTGAGATTCTCTCATCTAAAGCTGTTGATGGATATGCAGATTTTGCTAACAGGTTTGTAGGAAGGATAGTTGAAGTTAAATTGTTTGCTCCAGAGAGTGATAGGATTACCTTGAACAATCCGATAAAGCTTACAATAAGATATGAAGGCGATGAGCATGGCGGAGCCTTCTTTGCTCAAGAACACAAATAGATGGACCGATGACGATTGATTCTCCATAATATTAATATGCGCTCTTGATTCTGAGACGAAGAAAATCAATCTCTGGATGGCGGTTAAATAAGAACAGGAAAAGATAAGTCCTTGAACTAAGAAAAAAACCTAAACGATAAATCTAATAAGTTCGCGCTTTAATTACATATGAGCATCAGGAAATGAGCCAAATGGCCGTGCCCTATCATTTTAGGTTGGTACATAGACACGGGTACTTCTAGCGAGTGCCGTGCATGCAGAAACCAGATTCCTTCGGATAATGTCTTCCACACTATTGTTGTTAGATGGGAGCAAGAATTTAACGAGTTGAATTTTTGCCAAGCATGCTATGGTAATCACATCCAAAAATATTTCAAATCCCAAGGTTCTACGACATCAACTGAGCAACCAGGATTATTGGAGTTCCTGTCCAACCTTGGTGCTTGACTGTTGCTTCTATATAGTAATTCGGACTATGCATCTTTGATCATATTTTTGCAGCATTGAAATAATAACAACTACAGTTTCTAATGGAGCCTTCTAAGGCAATTCAAACCTTATTGTTGTTGGAAAAAGAACCTGCATATCAACAGAGAGAGTGGCTGCTACTGGACAAGCAGTCAATTATTTTCCTTATGTATTCATCATGGTTAAGCTTGAAATCTCTATATTCTGCCTTGATAATTTCCAGTATGAAAAATGCCCAACCGCCTAAGCTACGATACGGAAACAATAAGAAGAACACTGCAGCCCAAAAAAGGAAACAATTTGATCCACCACCGGTAACAAAAGAAGAGATAAAATAGATTAGAAAAATCTGATTACAAGTTTGTTAGGACTGCACTTCTTTAAGATTTTTAATGACCTTCTTAGAGAATCTATTTTTCTTGTGAAACGCTGACTGCATACAAAACAATCATTTCAAGACTCGACGTCGACGATGATAGGGATGTTGTTTTAAATCTATAACTATTTGTGCAATACAAATGGCAGCCAATATACAGACAAGCAAAAATGGTGACAACGGGATACGTAAAATGGGAATTAGAAGAATCATGCCAGCCGAAATTATTCTATATGTTGCCCATCTTATACTGGCGCGATAATCCTGAGTAGAGCCAGCATACAAGTAATAATATGCAGATGAGAGATGTAGTATCCCTTGAGCACCCAAAGACAATGCTACACTGCCACAGACAAGCCATTGATCAGAGTATGATAAAGCTAACCCACGCACATTTGATGCAATATATCCTAATCCAACCCCAACCGATGTGATTGCAACAACAAGGGGAAAGTGTCCAAATAGCCAGAGTGAGTACACGCCAATCCTGCCTTTTTCTCGTAGAGCACGAATAGGTGCGCCATCTACACTATCAAAGTACAGCCACCACAAACTAAAAGGTATGCTAAGACCCAAGCCTAATATCAACATAGAATAAATATCGAATTCCATGTTTGAGATACCTGCCACAACTTCCAGGACGGACTCTCCTAGTACTATTATTATGAAAAGACCCATGCGTTCAGGTAGATGCGATATGTGCGGTGCAAATTGTGACTGCATTCTTCCTGCTGTTATAGGCGTTGCAAAATCTATTGCTAGCCCGATTCCCCATAAAAGGAACCGAAATGGTGGCGGAATAAACGCCGAGATAATCCACACAATTGCAGCACATAAGAAACCTCTGGTATATCGTCTTATAAGAGGGGTAGCAGAAGAAAAAGATTTGCTTATACCTGTTCGCACATATTCTAGAACAAGAATTATACGAATGGCAGCATATGATAGAGCAAAACCAGCAGAATCATTCCCTAAGGCGTCAGACACATTTACAGCCAAGGCAAGCGGCACCTACCATTTGCAAAAGTACTAGAATTCTGTGTCCCAAATCGTCGGTGTCAAACCTAGTAGCATAAAAGGCAGCACCAGTCCACGACCACCACACAGGTACGAAGAGTGCCAAAAAACCAAGAAATCCATATAATGAGAAATCTTCCTCCAAATTATGAGCAAGTTGAAAGATTACGACTACAAAAACAAGGTCATAGAAGAGTTCTAACCATGTTGCGTGACGGTTTGCATTGTCGCTAGTGTTTTGTTTTTCTGTCAATCCCTTTGTACCACGGTTTTACCAGACATAGATAAGCAACAACTATAAGTATCAGATATCTGAACTCGGTCTTTTCCGACCAACTTATATAGATTTGTCCATTTTTTATGTAGTACTGCTAGTAGCATTATTGCCTACGCCAGTATAAGGAATAACTGAAACAAGTACTATTTCTGCCATTGTTGGATCTGCTGAATTATTCTGTTGCTCTTGTTGTTGATTGGTTGTATCACTACCAACTAAGTCCATTGTCACTGTTTGAGGTTCTGACCAACCAACATCAATCAAGATACTACTTCCGATCTGCAAACTACTTAACAATGAAAATGGATTAAAACTATCTGAAGGAAAGGAGTTAAGTTGATTTTCTGTAGTATAATCCCCTATGCTACTATCGAGGGCGTTTAAGCTCGAAGAAGATGATGATGAAGCAGCTGCTATTGAAAGAATGTCTGATGGGCTTATTGGAATTCTCATAGCTATTACGGAGACTGAACTGGAATTCGGAATACTACTCAACGCTGTAATAGTCGTATCTGTACTTGTAATATTGTTATTACTTCCTCCTTCTACTCGTGTTGCTGTGCGACTAAGTGTTACAGATAATTTATTTTGACTTTTATCCAAACTAATGCCACTAACTTCTACACCATCTACTATACTTGTTCCTACCGCTGCAAAAGTAGATGTTCCGTTGAATATGCTGTTAGCAAAACTGTCCATAAACAAACCAAAATCCATTGCTGAGGAGGAGGACGAAGGAGATGAAGGTCTGGTCCCTACTTGTTCTTCTCCATAAGAAATAGATTGTCCTGATAGTTGAGCAAAGACTGGCTCTGTGGGGAATAGCAAAAATGCTGAAGTATGGCCACCACGACCATTATTTAATGGGAAAAATGATAGAGATATAATAATGATCGCTATTGTTAGTGAACTAATTTTTTTATTTTTGTTAAACGCCAAGAGCATAGAACTAGTAGATCTCTGAAGATAATTATAAGGATATAGACATCTTGGATTAGACTTTTCATTCGCGATGTTTCACTGAGTATTAATTCTGAAGGTTTTTTTGTTGAATGCCTCCGGGCTCATGGTTTTATCAAAGTTCTGCTTAAGGAATCAAGGTATCACACTTGGGATCATCATCATTTGCTATATTGAACCAAACCAGTTCAGCTTTATGATACTTAAACCGAATCTATGAGAGTCCCTATGCTGTAGCAAGTTTTTTCAGATTTGTCATTGTGATGTAGATGACAAAGGAAGTTCTCGTTTTACATCTCCGTATTTCACAAAACAAAATGAAGTATATGTCTTGAAACCTGGACCTTCCTGTGTGAAGCTCTTTCTGTCAGTTCGCCTTGAGATATATGCATACGAGCATAAAATAGTATGAATGTAGTCTGGAAGAAGATCTCAATTAAATTCAATACGCCTATTTTGTTTATAGAAAATAGTTTAGAGAATTGATTGATGCTGTGATACCTTGATATGGTTTGCATACTCTGTAGCCTTTGCCCGTGCATGGGATATTTACATCAAAATACTAGGCTCGTTCATGCAGTGATGGTTCGCTTGTCCTTATCGAGAAAATAAGCTCTCTAACCTGCTGCAGGCTCTTCTCTAGATAATGAATTACTTCCATATCCATTATACGATCAAATGGGCTGCCTTCTTCAGATTCTCGCTGAACATTGAGGAAACGAACTTGTAGGCGCTTTGGTGGCAAGTCACGTACAGAGATTACTTTCTTTAAAAAGGTTCGGTGAACTAATTGGTTCCTTAGTTCGCATAACATATAGTACCAATTTCCCTGCTGCCTAGCCCTGTCCAATGGAGAGAGCAAATCAATCTTTTTGGTCTTAGAACTTAATGCACTCTGCACATCGACAAAGTTGACGCGGTCAGTTGGTATTCCTAGGTCTAGTCTCTCGTTTATTTGAAATAGCAAAGAATCCACGGCTCCGACAAGTTGAGATAAAAGGCAATCTACTTCCATTTCAACTTCAATTCTGGCGTTGTCCTTGGCAATGTCTCCAAATGCATTTTCAATTTCTTTAAGCCTGTTTAGGTGCTGTTCAGCGAGCATAGAGTTTGAACTCTACCCTATCGTCTAGCAGCCTTTTGATATGCCCTTCATCCGAGAGCGATGTCATATGATCAAGGAGCCTTGAAGATGTAGAATAATCTATCTAGCCTTTTTTGAGGCTTTGATCACCGCCTACTATTATTACCCAATACAGCCAATATATGCGTGCAGCTTTGCTAGATTTCAATAATTAATATCTGTTGTTATACCCCAGCGCTCGCCAATGGCATATCCATATAATACTTTTTCTAGCGAGGAGAGAGAAAGGGGGCACGTTACATATAAGAATCCAAACTCTTACTGCACATTCATGGAACATGAAATATCTCATTCGCGCCTGTTACACTCAATCCTGGTTGTGGCCCTCCTCCAATCACATATATTTTATTGTCTTCCTCTACATACACAGCTGCTAATCCATGACGTGCAGTTGGCATGGGAGGTTCAGATGTCCATTTGTTAGTCTTTGCATCATATTTTTCATTGTTGTTAAACGTCTTTGAAGGTTCTTCTCCTCCAAAAACGTAGATGTTGCTACTACTGCCATTTACGGGAGATGTTGGTGCTGCTGCTATTCCACTTCTTTTAGATGGCATAGCTTCAAGGTTAGTTATCCACTTATCTTGTTCCGGACCATATGCTTCATTAACAGATATATTCTCCAAAGAACCCGATATTCTACCACCTATAACAAATATTTTCCCATCAACTACGGCAGAGCCAGCATGATGTCTTGCAGTAGGCATTAATGCCTTAGATATCCAGGTATCATTAGATGGATCATATGCTTCATTGGAATTTAGAGGTCTATCAGAAGAACCGCCTATAGCATATAAAGTTCCATTAATAAAATTGACATTTAATGCTCCTCTAGCTGTTGGCATTGGTTTTACTTCTTGCCATTTATTTTCAACAGGATCATAAATGAACAGTTTATTACTTGGAGACCATGGAGTCTGTATATCCACCAACCACATATATTTTGCCATCATAAGAAGCAGCAGCAGTATGATGTAATGGTCCTGGTAATGATGTTGCTTTGGTCCAGGTATTATTTGTAACATTATAAACCTCTACAATATCTGTAACTTGACTGGATTCATCGAATCCGCCTATAACATAAATATCATCCTTTAAAACTGCAGCAGTGACCTCTGTTCTAAGTGTGGGCATTGGTGCTCCAGTGGTCCAGAATGGCTCAGTATTAGCGCTAGTAGTTCTTTGTGCCATAGATATTGGGAAAACAAAGACTATAATCAATAGGAATAAGACAGACTATTCGGTCCTACTGTCAAGATAGATAACAACATGAATCATGGAAAGTCTCGTAGCTCTAAATAAAATAGTTGTGCCTCTCTGGAGGTGAAAATACCTTCAACGTGTGGCCATAGCATATGAGCCAGTCACATGCTGTAAATAATTCCACCTCCTAGAGGAACGTATTATTTTGAAAATATCCGATAATGGTCTCTCTACATTACCATGAACTCCGCACTCGATCAATAGCTCACCGTTTGGTTTCAGCACTTGCCAGAAGTGTCAGAAAACGGCTTCTTGATCTAGAACCCAACGGAAGGCCGCCTTATGAAAAATCACGTCGGCTTTCATTGGCAGATTCACTTTGTCCATGCTTGAGAGTATGATCTGCACATTTCTCAACCTTACAAATTGGACTTTGTCTGCTGAACCATATTAGAGTCAGCGTCAACTGTGTGAATGTGTCACTCGGCCAATTTGTCACCCAGAATCTTCGTAAGGAAGGTTACCGGACTCAACACCAGCATCCATGACTATCTCATTTCCTATCCACCTTCTTTTCTTAAGCAACTTGCAACCCCAATCTAGCTGCCACATTGCTTGAAACCTTGTCGTCAGTCCGGGCATCCCAAGAACGATTATTATTATTATTATTATTCAGATTGATTCTCCTTCCATGGCTTCTTAGTTTAAGATTTCCAGAGTGCTATTTGGTTGTCCATAGCTGGTACGCTACGTTTACACTATCTAAATCGGAGGAAGTCCTATTGCTCCTCTGCATAGTAATCTATAACGAATAATATACATATGAAATAAATCATCTATAGTTTTCATTCTTTGTCATTTATTCATTTAGTTCATTCTGGGAAGGTGTTCTGCCCAATCCCTCTGGATCCTCTTCTTCTATAATGGCAATGTACGTGTCATGACTCGAACTGATGTGTAAGATTCTTTTAATGATTACAATGAAAAAAGGTCACCATATGTCTACTTCAGACACCAATATAGCGAGATCAACGGCGGAAGACCATCTGCAATAACAGCAGCAACAACCGACAACTCTAGTAATAGCACCAGCGCTCTTGGAGTGATAACACAGATAACAAAGCAAGCGACTAGAAGTTCTTTGCTTGCCTAGCTTTTTTTTCTCTATTATGTTCTTCTAGGTATGGAGACAACACGTACCATATGTTAGATAAATTAATCGGCGACTGGCTTATCCTTCCATATAAAAGAAAGGTATTATCGCTATCATTTTTTTTCTTCTTGGCTAAGCGACGGTATATCTATTCCAAATATGGAAGCCAGTGATGCCCTAAGCGAGTGGCATTATCGGATCTCGCATCAATATGGATAATTAGACTTACAAAACACCACACTCTGCAGTTCCACCGTGAGCGACTTGCCAAACCCTTCTGAATAGTGATTTTCTCTACCATATTTGTGGGAACTTAATGCCAAGTAACTGCTCTGGGGAAAACCTTAATAGATTCTCCATAAGACAGGAATTATTGGTAGAACTTGATGTCCCAAACAACGGCACAATCAAAGGTAAGAACTTTAACAACGGCCAATCCCTAACGGGCAGACATAACATCAAGATAATTAATTGCACCTTTAGTAGTGATGAGGCAGATGAAAATCTGCTTGAACTTAGAGATTGTGTTGGATGTGTGATATTAAAGTGCAAGTTTCAAGGCAAGCATACTTCAGGCCTAGCCTTGCTCATAGACGGCGCGAATAGCAAGAACAATAAGATTGTAGGATGCACTTTTTCTGACCTGACACTCAGCGATGAGTATAAGAAAAAATTTAAGGAGAAACACGGCAAAGCAGTTAATGCCGAACCTATCCGCCTTGGAGGCAGTCCGCTATCTGGCTGCTGGTTTGGCACTACAGTCAGCTGGTGTCTCTTCGATAAGTTGGCTGCTGATGTGGAGACTGTTTCGATAAAATCCTGTGGCAATGTCCTCGAAAACAACGTACACAACAATTGTAAGTCCAACATCACTATTCGACATGGCGGTTGCAACAAGATTCGTAATAACGTGTTCATAGGTTCTGGCGGCATTAGAGTTTATGGATTCAAAAATGAGATAATGGGTAATTATCACAAGAACAATTACAATAAGAATAAACCAGCTCTAACAATGGAAAATGGGACTTGGCAAGACGATCCCAATTTCAATAACAAATGCGAACCTCCAGTTAACAACACAGGTGAACACATTAATGAGAAAGGCTCCCAGCCACCATGTATATGCTCGTGCGAAATTTAATACCATAGCAGACAATACATATGATAATTGTAAGGTGCTTTGTGTCAGATGGGGGGAAGGCCATAACAAGCTAAAAAAAGAGAAAGGAGACTTGGACAAAAAGGAGTGCAAAGACAATAAAACATTCGGTCCGCTGAAGGAATATTTGCCACCAACGAACAACGTCTTTATCAATAATAAGGCGAGCGCAGATGATGAAAATAAAGATTCAGCATTCGTGAAAGGCCTAACGGATGAGGATAGCGCAGATGTGACTAAATCAGAAAATAATAATAAGTTTCAAGGCAACAAACTGCATAATGTAACGCATGGCGACTTACCAGAAGAACCACACGACTCAGATAAACCTCTAACACTTACCAAGCCGAAGGCAGGTCCCGATGAAATGCCTTCAGATTTAGAACAAACACTTTTGTCTTCGTAAGAACTCTATATATCCGTAGGAAGTCGACAAACTCAAAGCGTAACAGACGCCACCACAACTAATTACTGGTAGCGCCCATTGATAACAATAGCAACTGCTATTAGCACAAGATCGATCATCGCTCCAAAAAGACCTCCAAGAAATGGGACACTTACAAAATAAAGTCTGAGTTTTTATCTTTTCTGGTGCTGAGTTTATTCTTCAGGAACCATAACCTGCGCAATATTCCTCCTAATGTTCCCCAGGTCGCCGCATAAAGCGCAGACTCCTGAATATGTACGACTGACGGACTTGTGTGCTAAAAAAATTCACATCCAAATGAACCAGTTAAAAGGCCAATACAGCTCCAAGAAACCCAACTAAGTAAATCCATATAGGGACCGATTACACATTTGAAACTCGCCATCGCTTGGACGGAGTGTATAGAGCTATATCAAAGACCGTCGGGCTTTAGAGGTAAGATATTCAGACCCTTCCCAATCGTCATCGAATTTTTTTTGTTCATGCATCCTTCATGTGCTGTTGGATATCTTCGTAGGCTTCATCTGGATGTATCTCTCTTACTTCAAATGCTTTTTTTATAAAATAACCCATTATCGACTGGATTCTTCGTTAAGATGTCTATACGATTAATTTCGCTCAGGAATTTTTTCTTTCCGTTCGATTTCCTCTACTGGGGTTTTTGTTGCTGGTGCTTCTTATTTTTTATATTCATCATCATCATCATCATCATCATCATCATCATCATCATTTGTTGTCGTTGCTACTGGTGTAGTTGAAGTTGTTTCTGTAGTTGCTTTTGTTGCTCCTCCTCTTCCTGCTAATGTATCATCTATTTTTTCTTTTCCTCCGCTCTCACTTGGACCAGGAGCAAGGGCTGTGGTAAAAGACCATTGTTCAGCTGAAGCCAATGCGTTACCTGCTATGTCTTTTGCTCCTATACTAATCTCGGCAGTATACTTGCTATTTGGTTTAAGGTCTGGATCAGCATCAAATCTTACAGTTTTGGCGTCCGAACTAAAGGATATGACACCTTCTATTGGGTCAGTTTCACCTTCCTTTATCACAGTGAATGTTGACTTGTTGATGGTCCCAATGCTCATTGGCACACTAAACGTTGCAGTGATAAGTGAATCAAGAGGAACTTCTGGAGCTCCATTAGCAGGCTCGGGTACTAACTACTTTTGGTGACACTTTATCCTCAGCTACTTTTGTACGATTCATACCTTCAGTAATAGCACTTGCTGCCTTTCTCCACCGCAGATTCTGATCCCCTTATTCCGAAATAAAATGCAATTATTGTTGCTAATGCTGTTCCCAATATTATCCCGAGATTCCTTAGTAAATCAACCAAGGATGCAAAAACAGGGTTGGTTGGATTATTGATATTTAGGGTAATTAGCGCGAGAAGATAAAATATGACCGTCCCAAGTAATACTATAATTCCAAATGTCATTAAAGACCTGTTTAATCCTGGCATTCCGCGGACTCGGAAACTCTCTTTATTGTTGCTACGCGCATCTTTATTGTTGCTACGCGCATCTTTATTGTTGCTACCCGCATCTCGCCTTCCCCGATAGGCTAGGATTATATCCAAAACCAAGGGAATAATTATGACAAGAAAAACTAGAAATATAAAAAGTTGTGGAATATAGTTTGAAAATATCATATTTATTAGATTGTTTTGATCAACTGAATCTCCCCCAGCGCTCACTTTTACATTAACAGTATCAGTGGCGTTATGTCCATTTCCGTCGTCGACCGTTAGTTCGAATATCAAAGTGTCTCTATTTGCGTCAACGTCTGGTGCTATAAAGGATGGAGTTGCACTGTCTGCACTACTCAATGATACATGTGTACCTGCAGTCTGATTCCATGCATATGTCAATGTATCACCATCTGGATCTGTACTTGCAGAACCATCTAGCTGTACTGCTTGGCTTTCGTTCACAGTTTGGTCACTTCCTGCATTCGCAATTGGTGCTGTTGTATTGCCGTCGGATGATGTTGTATTAGCAACTAGTGCTGTTATATTAGCAACTAGTGCTGTTATATTAGCAACTAGTGCTTCTGTATTATTAGCTGCTGCTCCTGCTGTGTTATTCGAACCTGTTGGTGGTTGCTGCGTATTAATCTGAGCTGAGGCTGAGCCAATTAGTGCCGAATCTGAGGAAAAATTACTGATAAGGAATAAAGATAGGATAATAATCCCGGAAATTGCCTTTGTATGCACTCTTCTTTATCAAGACCGTACAGCGTGCTTATAAAGATATTGCTCTTGCTCACATTCTGTTCAGTATATGGCTTCACCGAATTTTTTATGTCGATTCTGATTTACCATTGCAGACAACTTGCTGAATGCATTTGAGAGGTCGAGCAGTGGGAAGGCGAGTCAACGACAACAGCAGCAACAAAAGGAGAAGATTGACAATAGAAAAAGAAGAATTGCGTGCTACCTTAGATGGGTTTCTATGAAAAATACGGATAGTCACATTTCATAACGAGACAGGCAGTTTTTCTCTTATAACCTACTAAGCGAATCCATTAATAGATTGTCTTTGTGGCTGGCGAGCAAATGACGCATCTTGATAAGACGACAACAGGAACAGCACTGATATTTGTAGCGATGAAAGCAACACCAACTATAACGACCTTACTCGTTATTATATCAAACATAGCTCCTCCGGGAGCGGCAAGTACAATAAAGTCCATACTCTTGGTTGATGTAAGCAATTAAAAAAATATTATAACTGATCTATTGTGAAGGTCGAATTGTTTTTTGCTCCGCAGGCTATTATTCCTGAAAGAGCTATATTGCAGTCCAATACATTGAACCCTTGTATATGGACAGCTCAAACCCTCTGGGACCATACATGTGGAAAACTTGATCCTCATTTTGTCTAAATGACCAATGGAATGTAGGATTGGGCATTCCGGCAGTATATACTCAACCACCCCCTCCAAACCAATAGTAATCTATAACTATTGTGGATATCTACAAGATCAATTGAACTGGAATTTTCAATCTGTTCGTTGATTCATCGAGTCTGAATTATGAAGGTTTTTCTCTCGAATCCCTCTGGGCCCGCTAAAATATAGTTTAACAAATGGATACATCATCACAAGCTTCCACTATGAAGGAGCACTTGTCATCATCCTTTATGATGACGCTACAGCTTCTTCTGTTAGAATTGGTGCAAATAGCTTTCTTGCTTCAAACCCTGAAAGGGCAAATACCATGATGACATCAGCGGCTATTTTGATTAGTGCTAATTTCTTGAGTGAGACATCATGCAAGCTCATGGCTCTTCTTCTTCTACTCTGTCAAAGTGATTGTCCACTGCCTTCTCTACCGTGGCTTCATAAAAAAAAGAATAAGAAGACGTCATTATTCTTCCCCTTCTACTCCCTCTTCATCTTCTTCATCTTCTGCTCCTGATACTGCTGCTGCTCCTTGGTCTCCTTCATCTTCTGCTCTGATACTGCTCCTGATACTGCTCCTGATACTGCTGCTGCTGCTGCTCCTTGGTCTCCTTCATCTTCTGCTCCTGATACTGCTGCCTGATACTGCTGCCTGCTCCTTGGTCTCCTTCATCTTCTGCTCCTGCTCCTTGGTCTCCTTCATCTTCTGCTGCTCCTGCTGCTCCTTGGTCTGCATCTATCTCTCTTATTGACAAGTCTTTGAATTCAAATTCTGAATCGTCTACTCTAAAGCCTCCTCGAGTCCCGTCATCTATTATATCGTCCGAATCTCTATCGCAGTCACTATCATCAACCTTCCAATCACCATCGTCTACATACTCTGTAACTTTCTTCCAATTGTCTTCCTCGTCTCCCTCATCAACCCACAGCTCTAATTTAACCTCGTCATCGTCCAAATCATACGTTACCAGCTTGATGCCTACCCATCTATCGTCCAGATCGTCTACCGCGTTTTCTTCTACTGCCGTCCTGTCTGTATAGCCACCATGATGGAATAGCTTTTTCTTAAAATAAGCGTCGCCATTTGCACTAAGCATGCCGTAGTAGCCATAAGCACCGCATCCACCGTCATCATTGTAAGTTGGACCCTGTCTTGCTATCAAGGTAAATTGGTCGTCGCCATCCTCTAGCTTAAAGTATCCTGTCATTTCCACGTTCTTCCACTCATCGTCTGGAGAGTCTGCATGAATTCTTACTCCGTGTTTTTGCGTGCCTGTCTCTGCATCTAATTTAAATACACCAGAATCTTCGTCGTGCAACTTTATATCCTCAGCTGATGTCATCAAAAAATTGTCGTCATCTTCTGGATCTTCATTGTCTAGGAACCAGACTGGACCATCACCTTCTGTAGGATAAAGTTCATCTATTCCGAATTTATCTGGAGCTGCAAACACTTCATGGCTCATCATGGTTAGCGACAATATGGATAACGTTCCTACCATCGCTGCCAGAAGTATATTCTTAGAGAAGTCTAGCTCATGTGCTCTTGATCGCATCGAGACGTTAGGATGGTAACATGTATTTTATTCATTGCGGAATATTTTTCGAAACTGTACAATAAAACTTGGAGATAAATGACAACACGATAAACGATTTCGGAATTTTCCTTCTTTTTATTCCCTGCTCTTTGTCAGGTCTTGGACAACAAGACCGTAGATGGCGCCATTTTTGGTAATATAGTTATCATATGCATCTTTCAGTAGTACCTAGCGTCCGATAGTAACCTTAACCAGTGCATCCCTCGTCATCGTTGCACGTCGGACCCTGTCATCATATCGCCTGACAGTAATTTTTTGATATTTGCTGTAGTCTTAGTTGCCGTATGCTTATTGATTAGAGCTCGTGGCGTTATCTGCTGGTGCTTCTCCGGATTTTATTTTTTCTTCATACCTATCGTGTCTTTTTTCGAATAATATCCTGTGCCTTGGTAGTTACTGCTACACTTCGACTTGAAGAAACGCAGTTTCAAATGCTTTTGCTTTGTCAAGTTTTGATGCGTAAATCGCAGGGTGACGAGTTTTTCCAACCCCTCCAATCCATCGTTGTTAGAGTTTGGATTATCGTTATTGTATATATTTCATTGTTGCTTTGATTTTGTTTTGGAAATTAGTAGCGCTAACTCTTTTTCTAACTAATATCGCTTCCCTTGGGAGTAACGCCTTTTATGTAATCTGTTGTAGACCGTCTCGGAGCAAAACCATCATGCAAAAAATTTCTCCATTGTTGTGGTTTGATAGACAATCTGAAGAAGCAGTGAATTTTTTTTATGCGTCTATTTTCAAAAACTCAAGAATCACAGACGTTGCTCGCTACGGAGAAGCAGAGGCAAAGGCTTCCGGTAGACAAGGAACGACTATAATGATGACGTTTGAACTTGAAGGACAACAATTCATGGCTTTGAACGGCGGCCCGGTTTTCAAATTCTAGCCGGCCATATAGTTTTTCGTCAACTGTTATTGTCCCCAAGAAATAGATTACTTCTGGAAGAAACCTTCTGAAGGAGAAGAAACACAGCAGCAGCGGCTGGCTAAAAGATAAGTTTGGTGCATCGTGGCATATCGTTCCAACATCTTAGGCGAGATATTGCAAGACAAAGATGCTACAAAATCGGAAAAAGTCATAGAGGCAAGCTTCAAATGGAGAACATCGATATAGAAGGCTTAAAGAAGACTTACGCGGGGAATACAAGAAGATGAATCCTGTAGTCCATTTTGAAATGCCAGCAGAAGACAGAAAGCGGATGGCTGACTTTTATACTAAAGTCTTTGGTTGGAAAACTCAACAGCTAGGTGAAGATATGGGAAATTATGTATTAGCTACCACAACAGATTCTGATGAAAAGGGTCCAAAAAACCCAGGTGCAATAAACGGAGGTTTTTTCCAGAAAAGTGATGACAAACCGGCGCAATATCCCTCGGTAGTTATTCAGGTAAATGACATTAAGGAGCACATCAAGATAGTGGAGAAGGCAGGAGGCAAAGTACTTGGTGAACCTTGGGATATTCCTGGGGTCGGACTGTATGTGTCGTTTTTTGATACAGAAGGCAATAGGGTAAGCATGATGCAGCCTGTTCGCTAAGGCGAGATACGCAGCATATATACGTTCATCCAAAAAATGCAGCAGAGACGTCATCAAGGAATGAAGGACAGAGATAGAGGAGGAGCTAAAAAATTATATACAAATAACAGATGTTAATCACAATGACCGATCAAGCTAAAATTTAGCCGATTGCATTGTTGTGTTCCTGAACTGTGAACGTTTTGCTCTCCAATCCCTCAGAGCCGGATTCAATTTTCATTCTAATCCCACAAGCTTTGAAGCCACACTATCAGCGGGAGAATCAAACACAGGAAATTATGGATATAAAAATAATTGACCGTACCTTTCTTCAAGGCAAGTGTTAATCCATTTCGCGCTGCCTGTCACTATTGTGGCACGCTGATCGTTTAGCTCCCTGATATAGGCGATGATGATGATATACCTCTAAGCGGGGCTGCAATGCAATTAACGAGGCGGAGAAAACACACATACAAACAGCTGCTCAGAATTATGCGGAGCCTAGAATCTAGGCCGAGGAGCTATTTTCCTTCTTTCTTTCTTGAGAGTTCGCTAAATATCACTATTGTCGCGGTTAGGAGAGATGTCACAATTATGGATAGCCTAGAATATTCATCTGACAGCTCTGCGCGGTCAAGGTATTCATGCTCTGCTTGGACAGAGTTGAAATAATCAGAGTACAGAACATCATTAGTACTTGGGCGTTAGCGAAAACATATCGCTCTGGTTGTCAAAGACCATGTTGTCTTTGGCTTCTTGAGAAACCTGACTGGCTAGTAAATCACCGATTCGCGTTTTGTTCTCTTGATATTCAATTGTTGCTTGAACAAAGAATCTCTTCATCATTGCGCTCTTGGAGGTCGGCCTGATGTTCAAAGCTTACTGCAGTTGCCAGGGCTGTATTTGGTTAAATGATAGAACTTCTCAGCTTCAGCGGCATAGTAACCTGCCATTGAGGCAGCTATCGATGCGGCAGCAGCTAGAGCTATTATGATTGTATTCCTGCGACTCTGAAAATAGCTTCGTACCATTGAGTTTATCCCTTAAGCGATTGGCATAGCAAGTAGTATAAAGGGACACCCACCTTTCTCCTATGGTCTCATAGTTGAGCCGTAGTCATAGTGGCGACCAACTTAGCAGTAGCCGAATAGATGTTTTGGCCTTGAAAGAACGCAAGACGAAATATGCTCTAAAAGGGTACCAGAGATTTCTTAATAGTTTATGAACAAGGTAACCGTTGCTTTTTCTTTATTCACGGATTTTAGGAACGTTTCGACTCGGCGATTGTACTAAGGAATTAATACTTAATTTAGTAAGAGTAAATATTAATAACAATACTTTTCTTCTACATGGCATGTCAACGGCACCAGGCATGACAACTGGTAATACTGATACTACAACTTCTTCATCTGAAGATAGTTATACAATTAGAGGGAGCGTTAAGCATCCTGATGGGGAACCTGTCAAGGGAGTAAAGATACAGGCAATGGATAGTGATCAAGAAGTATTTCAGGATCACAATGACGACGTCATTGCTATATCTTCTGTGAATGATTCGGACGGAACATTTGAAATTGCTTTTGATTCAAAACAATTCAGAGATGGATGGCTTGAAGGACACCCTGACCTATATCTTATTGTTAGAAATGCTCTAGATGGCCAAGTAGTGTACAAGACTGAGATAAGAAAGGGAGTAAAACAGAACTCTTCTGATCTTGTTTTCGATATTACAATTAATTCTATTGAAGAAGAATACGTTGAAAATCAATTTAATAATAATAATAATAATACTACTACTACTACCCTGTATGACCCTTTCCAAGGCAATAATGATAGAGTTATAGCCGCATTTAGCCGTCTGGGAGATGTGCTGCAGTTAGTACCTGGCGATGTTCACAGAAACTTTGCGCTACTTGTTAGTGCAATTAACGCCTGGACCGTCTATACCAGAGAAGATATGTGGAATAAGATAGAATACGACGGGCCACAGGTTCCACGATATCCTTGGCGAGACGGGAGACATTCCCACAAACTATCATGGGAAGAAACGTAGCTATGAGAAACATAACACCAATAATAAAAAATGAATTTCCTTCCATGGAACTTTTCATGACTAAAACCTATCTGTCTATGTCTTCATCCACCCTCAAATGCATAATTTTTTCGTGGGGATAGTCAATAGAAATGGTAAATTATATTTACACAACAGAAAAATTTGAAAAAAGAGCTGAAAAGTGTAAACTCATCGCTAAAGATATAGTACGCTCGGTAGATGTTTGTGTAATTGGTTCTGGTGCTGCAGGTGCAGTTTTAGCAACTAAACTAGCACAGGCGGGTAAATCAGTCGCAATCCTTGAAAAAGGAGGCTACTATGATGGAGAGTCTATGAACCAAAGGGAGGCAGATATGCTTCCACTCTTGTGGCAAAATGCAGCTGCCAACTTCACTTCCAACCTTAGAATTGCTATTGCACAAGGTTCTTGTCTTGGAGGATCTACCGTAATCAATGACGCCGTCTGTTTTGCGATTCCTGACCTGGTAATAAACCAATGGCAAAAGGGTATGGCGGTCTCAATATCAAAAGAGGAATGGCAGGAAGCAATCCAAGAGGTATCAAAGAAAATCAATGTTAACGAAGTAACAGAAGAAGAGCTAAATGTTAACGCTAGAAAATTAAGAGAAGCCTGCGAGAAATTCCAATTGCATGGAAAACCCGTTCTTCATCGTAAAAACTCGAGGAACTGTGGTCCTTCCGTTACAAATCCTGATCTTAAATCCTGTGTCAAATGCGGCTTTTGTCATTTGGGATGTCACTATGATACAAAGCAAAGCATGCTTGTAACCTATATTCATGAAGCACTAAATGACTCCAATGTCGACTACGCTGCATACTGTAATTGCAGAGTAGATAGAATTACCTATGACCAAGAATCAGGACAGGTAACAGGTGTAGATGGAACCTTTACCGACTTCAGAGGTAATGAGCTACATAGAATTAGGATAAATGCAAAAGTAGTCATAGTTTCTGCAGGTGCAATCGCATCTTCCAACCTTCTCCAGAAATCAAATATTGGAGGACAAAAAGTTGGAAAGGGATTAGCGCTTCATCCAGCACCATTTGTAATGGGAGTATTCGATGAGGAGATAAGAGCAAACAGAGGGATACCTATGTCATATACCTGCCACGAATTTGGAGTAACTAATGGAGTAAAAAATGGTGGATTTTTGATTGAAAGCATATTTTTGCCAGTATTTCAAATGGCAATTGCGATCCCTAGTTTTGGAATCGACCATGTCAAAATGATGGAGCGCTTTAACAATTACACAATGGCAGGAATAATGACTAGGGACGAACCTGTTGGAAGCATCACAATTTCATATAATGGCAATCCAAAAGTCGTTTACAATTTAGCGCCAAAAACGGTTGACGATATGGCGCGGGGCATGGCAATACTTGCAAAGATGTGGTTTAGTATAGGTGCTAAGAGCGTCGTTACTTCGCATAGAGATATGCCTGAGATAACTACAAGAGCAGATGTCCCGAAGTTAAAGGATGTGGTCAGAAACAATCCTAACGGTCTAATGATTGGATCGGCCCACCCTCAGGGAGGAAACAAGATGGGAGACGATACAGATGAGTGTGTCGTCGATTCTGACTGTAAGGTATATGGCTTTGAGAATTTGTATGTCTGCGATGCTAGCGTATTTCCTACTGCACTTGGAGTCAACCCTCAGCTTACTGTTATGGCACTAGCAGCAATTACTGCCAACAAGATCGTTAAGAATTGGCAGCAAATTGAGGACAGTGTTAGCAGGAGTAAGAAGGGAGTGACCAGAAACGACTTAACAACGATCGAACATGAAGGAACACTAGCACCCGCAGCAGTAATTTCTAATAATGCTTCTTATGCTAATACCAGCAACAGTAGTAATAGTAGCAATACTGATACGGCTCCTTCTTCTTCTTCTTCTTCTTCTTCTTTTCCTACGGAAACAACAAGAAACATAACAATGACAACACCGCTAACCACAACACCTAGCGAAGAATCTGCTCTTGGAATAACCTGCCATATTTCCCAACCCAGGTTCTGTACCGCAAGAGCAATTGGAGATCTATACGCAGTTACATCGCATAACTCTAATCTATTTCCAAAACTAGAGAACTCTCTAGACAAAACCGTAGTCATTGGAAAGAATTGGAAATTTGATCCAAAGACTCTCAAAATCTACAATAACTTGTACTGGAAGGGTTTCTATGGAAGAGATAACGATGCACTTACATTAGCGCTGAGATATTTTGGAGGATTCTACAAGAGGTTCTGGAAAATTGACGATAAGACAATGCGAGGAGTAACTCATCCATTTGAAACCAAAATAATTGACGCAAGGAGTATTGCAACTGAGAAAGAAGTATCCGGATATGGAAAAGTAATACACCTAGAATACCAAGATGCTCCTTTCTCTTCTGCATACGATCTGTTAAAAATGGTAGATGAAAATACGATAATCGGCAAAGCGTTTCTTGGTTCATTTGGACGTGGAGTAGAGCTGTTCAACTTTAGCATGTCTCGAGTTTATGATGTAGACTTTATGACAGAAGACGATCTACTAACCTTATTCAAAAATGATGAACTAAGCCATATACCAAAGGAAGATGAGCTAGCAGGAGTCTGGGAAGGGATGCTAGTTTCTGACTCTGCTATAACGCCCCGCTCTCAGCTCTTTTATTTTGACTATGAAGATGGAGAAATAGATATGCGCTACTCATTTGCCAATATACTCCAAGGTAGGTCTGATGTAAGAATAACTGACTCTCTCTTCAGGCTAGATGACCAGACTCCCCTATATGATGAGTTAAGAATGGTTACTCCAAATCTAGCAGTGGGGCGATGGGTGACAGAATGGTCCGATGAAGATCTGCTAAGGCCAATCATCGAAGACTTCAAAAGATACTGTCCAATTCCTGTATCTGCAGAAGCTGAATCATTCTTAGATAAAATATTCCGACTCTCTGGTTTAAGGGGCCCTAGACTTTCAAGGGAATTAGGATTGAGTTTTCTTGGAGTAGAGAAAGACGAAAAAACTGGAAAGACAAGGATAGGATTGTCATATCTGCTAAAAAAGATTGGCTAATATCTAATTTCTTTTGTAAGCACCTCGAAAGGAATAAGAAGAGAGAGAAGCAATCGCAGGAGGAGGCGTGAGCTATGATGACACTAACGTTCTTGGGAATTTTGCAATCAGATAGCAAAGCAGAATAGACCTGCTCACATCATACAGAAGTTTCCTACAAGCCGTCGCCTTCATTCCAGAGTCAAAAACTAATACGAAAGCTTGGCAGAGGCCCTAGCTGGTCAAGAATTGATTTCTGCGTATTCTGAACAGACACATATCTCTACCGTTACACAATATTTAGCGGTTGTGTGACTTTAGGCAGATTTCCTTTCATATTTTTGCTTCTCTGAAAGAAAAAAATTAGCCCAAGGTTACCTGAATCTAAATTTGGGCTTAAAGCTCTCGTCTATCTTTTTTCTTGATTTATTATGAAACTCTACTCCTCCATCCTTCTGCCAGGGAATGTATTCCCATTTCCATAGCTCATGATTGGTATCATGTTCAGCCATGGCATGGTTTGATGTATTTATAAAAATTATTGGATGCCTCAAATTTCCAAAATAGTATTTGATGTCTACGTCAAGCTTATCAAGATGAATTGAGTCCTGCTCTATGCTATTCTCGCCACTGTAGATATTTTTAAAATCAAACAACTTTGGAGTATTGTTGTCCTTCAATACGATATAGAATGTCTCGACGTCGATTTTTCTACCATAGAACCAGATTCTGATCCATTCATAGAGTCGATTTGCAATCTTATGCTCTCTCAGTTCTTCGTTGTTAAACAGGATTGAAACTTGGATTTTCTGGCCATTATCTAGTGCATGACAATGCACTTCACGGACAAAGTTCTTCCAAGAGTCAATTGCAGCCTGATAAATAACAGGCACAATTTTTTTCCCAATTTTGTTATCGTCATAAGCGACTACATTGAAGATGTCCTTGGTGTTTGGAATAATAGGCTTATCAAGGGATTTTATAATGTCTTTATAAATTTCATAGACTTCGCTGCTTTCAATTGTCTTCCCTTCTTCCTTCCATTGCCATATTGAATGGTCAACATCAAAATTGACTACCCACCGGATCTTCTCTTGACCGTATCTCTTCGGCTTGTTATCAAGCGGTTCTTTATATTTTTCTTCTTTAGGCGGCTGTATTTGGCTTCCCTCAACATCAAATCCACGCATATATCGTAGTTTCACCTTTTTCTTTCTGTATTCGCTAGAAACTGTGCGGATGCTTCGAATTACAATTCTTATTGTCGCGCTAGGTGTATTTTTATTTCTTGGCAACCAAGATACTGTGCAATTATCCCAGTCCCACATTTGCTGCTGGTCTGTCCAGTAAAAGACTTTCTGAGTTCCCTTTAGATCAGCATTCCATATGTCCTCTATGTGTGAGAACCATATCTTTGATTTAGTTTCCCTGTTTTCATCTGAAACGATCTCTTTCCTTATTCCTCCGGTGGTTTCAAACATTTTTTGATATCATTCTCATTTTTGCTCATGTCTGCCAAGCTATTCCTTGTTCTCAATAAGTGGATTGTTTGAAGAATCTTTTATCCTGCCCTTTGTAACGTATACCATGTCATTCTAATAAGTTACTTCCTTAAAAGGACTGGTCTGAGAAGATCACCTTATTGTGCCAAAATGGGATACACTGGTCGGTTCGTGATTTGACATTAGATAGCCTTACTAGTGTTACGAGCAGTTCTAAAATGGTAAATATCTGCACCATTTGTCATAGCGGTACCCTCAGATAGTATGCGATCCTGTTCTTTAATTTAGGTTCAAGAATATAAAGTCTGATCAATAACAATCTATAACTAACATGAAAATGTATGAAAGAACTGGTCCTCATTCTCATTTTATAACCTTATGATCCACTTTTTCTTCAAATACCATCCTGAAGCGAACCAGCAGGCAGCAGAGTGCCATGACTTACTAGTAAGCAATATACAACAAACAGAAGCATGAGGACGATAGCAATATCAAACTCGGATATATAGAAAAAGATGGTAGAGTCGGAGCTGTGATAGAATATGCGAGTTTGTCTGATACGATTCTAACCCTGTTGGTATCGTTGACAGCGTGACTTCCACTTGCGATTTCATCCTAAGTTTCAGCTGCATCCAACAATATGCACACACACACACTAATAGGAATCTATAACAAATAGAGGCATATCTGTATAAAATAACCCAACCTCAATTTTCACTTTGTGAGACGGAGTCATTAGGTAAATATTTTGAAGGGTTTTTCTCTCGACTCCTTCTGCGCACTCTATTTTTTAACAATAACAATGTCTAGATGATCTAATACCGGCTGCAGTAATTCAGTGAGAAGATATATGCAAGTATTGATTAATGATGCGTAAATGTGATATCCAGAAAGTTCCAAAGGCTGAGCCCCTGAATCAAAGAATGCACAGTTTCAGCATTAGCCTGCACTCTTCGCTATCCTGTAAATTTTGCCATCTTGATATGTCAGTATGTAGAGCAAGCCGTCAGGTCCAGTCTCGATGTCGGTTATCCCTTTAAAACCCTCGCCAAGGATTAGAGAAGATAGCTCGCTAGCCTCACCATCTTTCACGGGGTCGGCTACAAGATCGAGCAACCTTGGATCATGAAATGTCACCCCTGTCCTCTCACCGTTTAATTCAAAGAAGTAAAGATTGCCATTGTTGATGTCACCAACAAAAATATTGTCATTGTATTTGTCTCCAAGTTGTGTTGAATTGAAAAATTCAATGTCTGTCACACCGACAGGAGCATACCAGCTAAAGAGAGGGTCTCCATATTTGGCACCGTCAAAGTTGACAAGATCATTTTCAATTGTCACGTTAGTTCTTCCAATCGGGCCCATGATCTTATGCCAGCCACTGTTGAAGCCAGGCTGTATGATGTTTATCTCATCGTATACATCATCTCCATTTTCAGTCATCCATAGCTTGCCCGTCACCGGGTCAAAGTCCATGCCGAAGCTGTTCCTTATGCCATAGGCAAAGTATCGCCGGAGATTTTCCAATTCGCCGGTATAATTGTAGAATGGATTATCTTCCACAGGGTTACCTGTATCCCTATGTACACGGAGGATAACTGACCTGTCGTTGGGCGGTTTGCCGCCCTTCTGGTTATCTAGGATGTGTCCTCCTGAACTGATATCCCCTATCACCACGTAGATGTGACCGTCATGGGGTCCGATGCTAATTTTGCCGCCATTATGAAATGGCCCCGGCTCGGCAGGCAGATCTAGAAGCAATGTCTTGTTTCCAAGAGTCTTCTCATTCTTGTAATAGACGTATTTGTATACGAGATTTCTCGTCTTCTCCTCATAGTTTTCCGTCTGATAGAGAAATACTGAAGCGGTATCATTCTTCTCGTCCCAAATTGCTATTCCAAGCAGACCCTGCTCTGCGCCATTAGCTACTTCAACCTGAATAGGCGAATCTTCCAGAATCTTACCATCCAAAACAACCCTGACCCGGCCATTATTCTTTTCCAGAACTAGAATGCTACCATCATCGAGGAAGCGCATGCTTGTTGGAGAATTCAATCCCTCTGCAACAACCTCCACCGATAGCCTTTCATCATGCAATACCGGCCCGCTCTTCGGCCCCAAGATAGTGCTAATTGTATTGGTGGACATCAGGATCAGAGCCACAGCTATGCCCGCAACAGGCAGCGGTGATTATAATTATAGACCCTCCAAACTTGTTCTTTATTTTCAATGGTGTTGCTGTTCCTGTGGTAATAGAGCAACCTGAATATAATCAAAGCCCCGCCATGTAATGCAAGATTCATAGCATAGAGTTAACCGAAGCTGAAATAAGGTGCACAAGGTAATCTCGTAAAAAATAGATCAATTCAGAAAATCTACCCAATAGCAAAACAAAGCATTTGGCCAAAACATTAATAGTTTCCTATCTCGACGAGGTGGTTCTCACACTAATGGAAAATAAAATACTGGTCGTGAAATTATAACAAAGCACAGCAGGCAGCTGAAGGGATAACTTTTTGATACTGCGCCAAATGCAAGTAGACGCCTAACTGCTGCTGCTTTCATGAAGTGAGGGCAGCAAAATTCTCCTGAAGGTATCTGGTTATCTTCTTAGAATCCTTCTCACTCACCGGGAGTTCCTCTGCAAAGACTGGTTTCTTGCCTTTCTTTATATCAATCCTGACAGTATTTCCAGAGACGGATAAGTCTAATTCAGGTCCTTTCGTCATCATGCCTTTTATTGCATCTCCGTGCAGCGAATTCTCTGAAAACTTTGGGTTGACAAACTCAGATGTCAGACTATTTATGTTGTCCTCTATAGAGATCGCCACCTTCCCATCTTGCATTTTTTCGATGGAAAACATGTGCTTGTCCAGCGCATCGATCTCAATTCGAGGGCCTGTTGATCCCTCATCCTCTTCTATCATGTCTTGTGGTGGGCTCCACGTCATTCCTTCCTTTGCAACCTTGATCACGAATTTGCCCTCCCTGCCTGATACCCTGAGATGATCATCGATAGCCTTTTGAAGCTCATCTGGCGACATTGGTCCTTGTGGACCCCTGTGCCACTGGTTCTTGGCGTCTTCCCTGTCCTTTTCGCCACTGTAATGGAGGACATAGCACAGCTTGGCTTTCCAACTTCTCACGATATTGTAAGCTTCTGATATTGAGATCATCCCCGTTGATGGATGATCGTTGTAAGTCTCTGTCCCAAGCACAAGAAGGTCAGGGTTCCAAAGGATGCTCTCATCATCTGTTCGCAACTTTAGAAAATCCCATCCTGCGACTATTTTTCTTCCTCCAGCTCTGATGATATATACTACAGAACCAGGTAAGCCTGGCTGATCCCCTGCATTATCAGCCGCTACTGAAATAACTGAAAATGGGCCTACCTCAAATGGCGTCCCAGGGTTGATTGGCGAAAATAACGGTGGTGATGACGATGTTGCCAATAACGGCAGCATCTCTGCAATCTGCTGACTGCATTCAGGGGTACAGTAGACTTTTGCATTTTCCCTTGTCAGCATAGGAAGATCACTTATGTGGTGCCGTCTTGCATGCGTAACCAAGATTGCATCTGGCAAATACTTGCCAGAATCTCCTTTCTTGATACTTTGTTCCACGCCGTTGCCTGCGTCAACGAGGAGGTGGAAGCCTTGGTAGAAGACTGAAAGTGATGTGTTGGCTGCTCCATTGTCTACGTCAGGGCGTACCCCATTTATCCTCACATAAAGATCTTCTGAGACCAATATAAGAATAATCAAGAGCCATCAAGATAAATGTGACTAATGATAAGCTTAACAAGCTCATAATTATTCGCCTTAGGATGCCCCTATTCGGTTCGAACATCGGGCTATCTGCTCCGCAACGACATGCGGGACTAAAAAAGCGAATGTTTTTCAACTAGTTCCATTGAACATTGAAAGCAAGTATGCTTCCCTTCATGAGAAGCATTCTCGATAACTGGAATACTATAGTTCTTTCGATGGCTATATGATTACCTGCAAGGAAAAGGAGAACTCAGTGCTATTCACCTAACGGTTTCTAACTCACCTAGGATTGTTTTTCTATTCCTATTTCGATTTGACAGTTATTATCCCATTTGAGCTACATGCTCTGGCTTTATTCTCAGTAATACCCGCTCTTCTCCTGGCCTTCGCCTAGGATACTTATCCTTGTCTAGGTACTTCTTTGCCAATTTATCTATATGTTCATCGGCATCCTTGCCATTGATTTGTTCAATGACTTTTCCTCTTACAGCCACCATACGATATGGATTTGAGAAATCAATTACAGATACAGCTACACGAGGGTCTGTAGAAACATTACTATGTTTAATTCGACCTTTTGCAGTGTTTACCAAAACTGTACCATCGCTTTTATCAATATCTACCCATGTCGGGGTAACCTGAGGTGATCCGTCTTTCATCAACGTGGCAAGAAAAGCAAAATTCTTTTCTTCAAATAATTTGGATATTGAAGAATTCAATACAGATTGATGTCCTTGATCATCTTTCTTGTTATTACTCATACTCTTGATTCGTATCCTTCATGACATCGTGGTCGTTAAATGATTTATTACTTATGTATAGCCCTTTTAGGTTTCTATACTAATGTTTTATAGACCTATGGCCGCGAGAAATATCCTCTATTGCTAATGGCTTGTTGTTATACAAAGCATTTCATCCCATTCAGCGGACGGCGTTTATTCAGGTGATACATACCTAGCCAAAGTATTTTATTATGTTTTTATCCTCCATATTGCGAATATGCCCATGCAAAATGCCGTCAAGGAAATCATGTCCACAAACCTAGAAATGATAGATGTGACAGAAAGCGCTCAGCAAGCCTCCAAAAAGATGAATGACAAAAGAATTAGTTCAGTTCTCGTCATTGATAGGGACAAAAAGAGCGAGGAGCCAGTAGGGATAATTACAGAAAGGGACCTCGTTAAACATGTCTGCGCCTCAGGAATAAGCAGTAAAGAGGTAGGCGCCCGAGAAATAATGTCCTCGCCTATTGCAACCGTAGAAGCCGAGGCAACAGTTGAAACGGCGGCAGAACTGATGTTGAGCAATAAAGTTAGGCACCTGCTTGTGGTAGACGATCAAACAAGAAAGCCTGTGGGAATAATTGCACCAAGTGATATGAACAAATACTTACGAGCTAATATAGATATGAATGAAGTCAATGCAAGGATATTCGAAGCTATCCGGGCTGAGGAGTTGACAGAGCCATAGACAAGATCATTTTGTCATAAATATTTTGTGACAATACACACAAATATTTATTACACTAAACATTTTGATGTATGTGAATAGATGATCAGTAGTGACCTTGGTTCGGCAGAAGCATCTGTTTTATCATATGGATAAACATCATGTTTGACGACATGGGACTTTTGTCGGTGTTATCCTCTATATATTTACAGATCAGACCTTTTGCTCAATATATTAATAATTGAATATGTCGCCGAGAACTTCCCTTACTTGAATCTTTTCTGAGAATCCTGCTTCCTTTAACATCTGTTCTGCTTTTGTCTTCCCCACACCGTACCTAACCCATCTCCATTGTATGCAAGTGAAACAGTCATGCTATATTTTGGTGCTTATTAACCTGCTCTAAAATCATGATGCTATATGCCAATAAAATTAAAAGAATTAAGAAATTTGGGAAAAGTTACGCTGTCCTTAAATAAGATCCTCCAATTAAAAGTGCAATATCTCGTGTTATGACAAGCCTTCTTCAGTAAAGCTAGTGCATGGGTCTCCGAGAAACGAACCTGAGGTTTTTCTACGCGTATTTCCGCATCATGGTCTGAGTTTATCTACCGCACTGTAAAGCTCTATCCTTTCATCTTCACATGTTGCGATGTGATTTTCCTTGCAAAATCCCTCTAACTGCACGATGGCCTTGTTGCAGGTCGAATATAGGGCTCCAAAGCTCCGGGGGTTAGGCCGATTGTCGTTCAAAAGAGAAGCACATTGATCTAGTATCTGAGAATACTGCCTGTCCAGCCTGTCCAGCTCAGTATCAGAGAGGGTTCCCAGCAGTGGAAAAGTCCAATACAGACTGACAAGAGCTAGCACGCAAATGATCCCTGAGAACATACTGGACGTGATAATAAAAGCGGGGGACTTCAGCACATTCCTGATAGAGTTGGTTGTCGACCTGTCTCCAATGTCAAACGTGTCAGCTTCAATGGTGATTCTGTACACCTTGCCGCCAAATTCGAAGGCATGTATGGAAGACCTTTTCGAAAATGCAACAGGATTGGTTTTGTCAAGTCTGCTGGCAATGATGCGACGTAACCTGTTCACCTGATATTCTGCAATCTCGAGCTGCCCTATATTGTCATCTAACTCTGGGTCTCTTCCTTCTTTTTCTTTTTCTTCTTCTTCTTTCAAGATCGATACACACCTTTCGAAGCCCTGACTTACCGTCTCATACACACACGCAGACATATCCGAATGTAAGTTACGGTGATTCAATTATGATCACAATATGACAAAAGGCTTTCTGCTGTGGCATTCTAAGAACAATGAAGAATATGTTTTGAGCACCAGGAGATCACGTCGAACCTATTTTCATTGTATCCCGAAGGTATGGCAGCATCTAGGAGAGTAACACAAGGTCATATTCAGTCATATTCAGTGATAGGGTTCGCTCGTTGTCCATGGGCTCTTCTGGACGGAATTTATGATAATAGTTCAAGGCGAGTGCTCAGTATTAATAACAAACTCTTGTCTGCTCAGATGTAGAAATGAACCTGTTAAGTCGCTATACGTGTTTGACCCTGAATTTAGAAGGTTTCTCTCTCGAAATCCTCTGGTCCCCCCACCCTTTTTTGCATGAATAAGAGTCGCTATTTGGCCAGGACCTCATACGGTTGCTTCTTAGGATATGATATATTACAAGGGCTAATATTATTATAATAGAGAACTCAAGACCCTTCTAAGGTTCAGGCTGGTGACATTGTGTTCAATAGAAAACAAGGGCAGAGTGATGATGTGCGGGCATGGTGTGTAGTTCAACATTCCAATCAAGTATTTCGCGCACAAATCCAACATGTCGGTAGAGGCAAATTCAAGATTGTGAATGATAACCAAGAAAAAACCCATGTTGGAAAAATTGTTGACGCATCTGAAATTTTCAACTGTGATAAATAAAGTCTGCTTCTGAACTCTTTGCTCTCTTACTTTCCAGTAAAACATACACACACAGAGAGAGACATGACCACAAAAAGCTTGTGAATCTGGGAGGTGCAGAGGACGCTAGCAGGAACTTGCACCTGTATTACCCCATGAACCAGCATCTTTCGACGATATGAAAGACAAGATTTCCGCAGAAACTAGAGTGACTTGGTCAGATAACTGCTATACAGTGCTATGCAGCTACCTGATACTTTGTTGGATAATGACCTAAACCGCAGATGGTCACAATGGGCCAGATCTAATAGACAGAATGCTCTTTTCAGCATAAATCGGAATCAAAGAATTTGAGCCTCGTAAATCCATCAAAGTAAATCATATTACTGAAAGATATTGATTGCAGAGTATCAGCATTGGAATTGATCTGGTGATCCACGCTAATATTACGCAGCACCCATCTGACAGCTCGGAGGAAAGCCTCTTTCTTTTCCTAGTCTAGTCTGAAATAATCTCTTTTGATCATCAAGTGCCAAGTATGCTTGAGTTACGAGCATGACTCAGTCGGGTCTGTGACTTGTTAGCTGAACATCAGGAGCAAAGGTTCTGGTTCAACCCTTTTGTTATCCTAAATATGTCAGAATCATTCTCCTTGTGTGTGAAGGAAAGTGTCTCTACATTTAATCACTCTACTATCGGTTGCATCTCTATTATTCAGTCAGAGTACCTCCAACTGAATGCAATAATCTACAAGAATTGGGCATAATAGAAGTACTACTAACCTGGGGCCGCACAAGCTGTCCTCCATACAATTTTTTTACAAGTAGTTATGGTACCGCTCATTGACCTATAATCTTTCGATAATCCCCTTCTAGTATCCCGGTTTCTCCATGAAGTCTGTCAATATGTCTTGATAATGCTTCCTTGTCGTCAAACGGTGACCCGCAATATGGGCATGGAAATTTCACTTTGCTCGTATCCTTCATGTAAGCTATGGTCTTTGTATCAATGATGCAAGCTGGCGTCCCAGATAAGGCTGTATCTTCTAACGATAGTGAAATTTGTTCGATCCGCTCTAATACGTCCTCTCTATTAATCATTCCTAAGACGGCCGTGTACGCATGAACCATAAGCTGTCTCACCTTCTTTTTCTCCATTATCGAAAGGGCTTCTTTGACGGTTGTCTGAGGGTTGACGGCCAATACCGGGCTATTCATGATTTCTCGTAGTTTTACTTTCGAGGGATTTCTTCCCTGCGATGTCACCTTGAAAAGAATGTCCGTCTTGCTGATAATGCCTACAATCTCACCTCTGACAGAAACAAGGACGTTACGAGCATTTTTTTCCTGCATTGCCTCTATGGCATCATCCGTTGTCATGTCTGCTTCCAGGATAGCAACATCTGATCTCATAATTTCACCGACTGGAGATCCTAGTAGAGTCCCTACATTTGAGTGGCCGGGGTCATTAACACCAAGATTGCTAATTATGCTTTCAAGCCTCCTTTCTGTTGAATATCCATTCTTCTGCTTACATGCACATCGCTGTTATACATCTCTACTAGTATTCCTTAAACGACTATAAAAGAATATACCCTTTTCATAAACATGAAAGATTCTTACTAATTTTGCACTTTTTACCCACGATTAGTAAATTTCCGTATCCCAAATTATATGCCTAGCTTGTAGTAATACAGGCAATCTTCCTATTGAGACGGCAAGATCTTATTTTTTGTGGATGATGGTAGTTCACAATCGACTCACTCCAGCATGCAGTCTTATTTAGATTGAGGATGCAAGAATACAGCACTAAATTTCCACCGTATCTGGGTTCATATTTTGAATGTTTTTCCGAAACCCCCTTCTCTGAGGGCCTGCTTATATATAGACGTTAAAAGCTATTGCAACAATAGTATATCCAAGAAGAAGAGTCAAACGTAGAGCGAAAAGAGAAAGGTGAGTCGCTCTCCGGGGAGAGTCTAGTGCTGAATACATGGCATCTCAAAGTGGTGAACAAGAAGAAGAATCGAATACAAAGACTGAAACTGAAAAGGACACAGAGACTATGGCAGACAAGATAAAAGCTGGCGCAAAAGCGCTGAAGAAAAAAGTAGAAGATACTCCTAAAAATTTTAAGAACAGAATAGGAGGAGGGCAAGCTAAAGAAGTAAAGGCAGATCCTTGGACTAACGGAAAAATCACAAGACTACAACTAGTGAAATATTTGCCGTCCAATGCATGATATGATCCGCGTTATATTCAACTGAAGAACTGGATTCGAATCCAGTGCAATATTAGAATGAAAGATATTAGCCTATAATGCGAAAAATAAGCTAAGATCTTGTGGATCAGCCAACCGTGCAATAATTGAGATGATAGAATTGCTATGATTACGAAACCTCTGGCATAACAAGAGCAGTCTATAACTAATATAGACACTAATCGAACTACTGAATCCGAATTTTTTATCCGACGACGCTGTGATGTGATTGAATGGATCACATCTGGAAGGCGTTTCTTTCTCTCTATGTGATTCCTCTGGTCACTTAATTTTTCTGCTTACAATTCTGGGGTTGTTATATCTCTCTCAAGCCTACAAATGAAACCCTAAAACCTAACTGAAAACAATTATCAACTTATTTCTTCATACAAATTTGCACCTTGATGAAGCCGTAACGCAATTTCAAATGTTTGTCCTTGTGTACGTGCAGTTGGTGTATGAGCAGCCATGTAGCGTGGAGCGGCCATCAAGACATGCGAAATAGGTTTGATGCCGTCCAAGACTTCAAGGCGCTGAAGCTCCGTCTTCTGCCTAAAAGCGGCTTCTAGCATCTGAATTGAGTGGAAGCTTCTATCCTCTCTTAATAGAGCATGAACAAGAATTGCAGACAGTTCTTTTTCTCCTTGTGTAGAAAGACAACTGGCAACAATCTTGGCAGCTTCATTCACCTGATGACGCTTATCAAGTGTGTCG
This sequence comes from uncultured Nitrososphaeraceae archaeon, assembly GCA_963786915.1. Taxonomy (GTDB): domain Archaea; phylum Thermoproteota; class Nitrososphaeria; order Nitrososphaerales; family Nitrososphaeraceae; genus Nitrososphaera. The sequence goes on along the minus strand of CAWBAU010000001.1, from coordinate 347,860 downwards.
AGAAATCTGTCCATAATATTTCCCTGGTTGTTCTCACTATCTTCATTTTTGATTGATGTCGCCGTTTTCTCTGAAGGAAGCTCAGCATAAGGTACGTTTAGAAATCTATTGAGATAGTTTGACATTGCGACATCAAAGACTGCGCGCAAAAGCTCCATGGATGAAGGCAGCCGGCATATGGCCTGCTGTACAGCATTGGCAAATGTAAAAGTGTGAAGAGCAGTATCCCAGTCAGAGTACTCATTGGAAAGAGGAAAGTGCGCGATTCGAAGCGCTGCGGCATATGCTACTATCGCAGCTAATTCTTCTCCTTTCGCACCGTCTTGTAGAGATTTTATCAGTACATTTGCAATGGCATGAGGATTATCTCCCAGCAATACCTCTACGATTGCCTCGTTACCCTTCCACGTGGTTAGGTTCTGCTTGCCTTTTTCTAATACAGCCGAAAGTTTTTCAAAGCAATCCTTTAAGAGGGTTATAATGTCGACAGGATCCCGCCAGGAACTCCTTTCCTCCATCCTGGTCGCTTGTGCATATAGTGGGACGAGGCTTGTGAGTACCCGTCCTGCCAAGTCCCACCCGACCATGTCAAGTGCTTCAAAAGCTTTATTAGTAAAATCTAGAACATGCCCTGAATCAAGATAACGGTGGTCAGTAGCAGCTGAAAACAGCATATCTGCAATGATACTAGGCAAATCTGCCTTGAGAAGTCAATTCTCAACTAGAAATAGAAGAAGTAGCTGCAGCAGCAGCAATAGTTCTCATAGTCTAACGGGGCTGGAGGAATATGTGCTATGATGAGGAAATATCCCCGCCAGGAGATGGTTAAGGCCGTCTCTTTGGATGCACCAAGACGAATACAATCGGCTTGTTCAACTTCAGCGGCGATGGGTCGTTAAGTTATTTTGTGATGCAGATTGCTTAGGAAAGGACTACAGCAGCAGCGAGCAGGCTAACGAACAAGCAGGACAACAAGAAAGAAGGAAGAACAACGAGCAATAATGTAAAAGTTGGTGTGATGGGCCCAGACGACCAATCTCAGCCCACACGCACCGCCTCAATTGAAACCTCTCCAAACGCCGCAGGAGCGGCCTCCACAGATGAACAGTGGTAAGGTCCAAGCAAAAAAGCTTTCTGAGCGAATTTGCTTCCAAACCCAGATAATCGACTTCGATTCTGTCGTTCGACAGCTACAAAGTGTCTTTGGACGCGATTTGAGGATACTGAAAATTTCAGTTGAACTACAGGATAAGCTATTTCATTTGCAACAATTGCTGTGCGGGCTGGATATAGCGGATTTTTGTGCATCGCCACAAGACGCTTGGATTGACTTGGAGCAGAAGACCAGGACCAGCCTAAGGGCGAAAAAAAGGAGGCTTGCTAATAATAAAAATGACAACTAACAATAATCCATCAAGGGGCTTCGCTATCCCCGAAGTTCTCAAACGGCCTGACATCGGTGTGAAAGAAATAACATTGACGCAGCGTATTATGTCAATCAAGTATTTTGTGTCAGATGATATGAAGGGTGACATAAGACTTGTGATAACTGGTGCCTGGGATACTGATGTCAACCAACTAAGAAACAAAGTCACAAGAAAGGGCTTCTCTGAGTCAAATACAGAATTACTTATCAAAGGTTTTGGGCTCGTCTATTCAGGTGAGGCTGCAGATACTGTTTGCGGCAATAAAGCATGGTGTAAGCAGAACAGAAGAGCTTCAAAAGTTGCACAGGCAGTCAAATCGGATTCAGCGAAAACACCAAAGGTAGTCAGACACTTCATCCAAAAATATCATAGCGCAAGTGAAGGAAACGAACTCTATGAGGCTGTCCTGATTGGTAAGGATGCTTACTTTGTATGTCTGAACAGAGACAGCGAGACTCCAAGAGCCAGATTCGTCAACTCCTTTACAATTCCTAGTGCTGTAGGCAACTCAGTTGTTGAGCTATTACCCAGAGAAGACATGACCTATCTCAGCAAGCCCTATCGCTTTGAAAGCATGAAAGAAGTTGACGAGTACCTGCTAAAAGCGTCACAGCTGACATTAGACGATATCTATCGGAGTACTAAAGCAATAGTCAGGAAATACATCGCAGCTTCTGATACGCATCACACCGTCTTAGCAGCAGATACAGTCTTTACATATTTTCAAGACCTCTTCGGCCAGACTCATTATGTATTCTTCTATGGCGACAACGGCACTGGTAAAACAATCAATCTTCTACTCCTGTCGCAAACTGGTTATCGAGTCATGTATGATATCGATGTCACACCAGCAAACATTTACACCTATTATGGGACCGTGGAAGAAGGACAGGGTCGCATATGTGAAGATGAGGCAGATGACTTGGACTACAAACAACAGGAAAAGATGAAGTTGTATAAGAAAGGCTACAATGCGGGTGGCAAGGTTTCAAGGACAGATACGGGCGGAGATAGTGGCAGGAAGCAGGAAGGCTACTATGTTTATGGCTTCAAGGCCTTCACTGGAGAGGAGAGACTGGACCCCGACTATGCTAAGGGCTTCAACGAACGCACCTTTTACCTGGAGTGCCAGGCTGGTGATCCGCAATACGATTTATCAGAAGTCGTGAGTCCAGCAGGCGCAGAGGAATTTGAATACCTGTTAAACGAATTGGAGGACATCTACAAAACTCTGCTCATGTTCAGATTGCTGCACCATACAGACAAGTTCCCAAATGTCGACGTGCTTGTCAAGAATAGAGAGAAGCAGCTTGTAAAACCGTTGATCAGGCTGTTCCAAAACGCGCAGTGCCAGGGTGAGATATCTACAGCCCTGGGACAGACTGCTAGAGGAGTGCCGTGGACTTAAGAAGAATACACTAGAGTCTGCTATCTTTACAGTTCTAGACGAATTCTGTGCAGAGCACGAGAATGCCCTGAAGGCTAAATCGCCAGATGAAGTGCTAGAGACATTTGAAGTCGCCTCAAAAGGGATATACGACAGGGTCAGAGTCGAATTGGATGGCACTTACAAAGACGAGGCCAAAGACCAGTCCTTTGAGACCCCAGAACATGGCAAGGTCTCACACAAGAAAATATCTCAAATCTGTACAGATAGGTTTGGAGCTGAGCTGAAACCTGATAGAAAGCAAAGGATGTTAGTATTCTCTAAAGAACGCCTTGACAAGGTGAGGGAAGCCTACTCATTTAGTGGCGACGACGACGGCTCGGTCCAGATAACTCCTAGACAGCCAGCTCGCTAATACTTTGGTGACGGATGTGACGGATGTGACGGATTCTAGCAGGTACCTGGAGCCAGTTCTAAAAATAATTCACAAGGAACCAGTGATGAAAACCCAACAGAAACGCCAGAAAAAGAAGAAGAATTTGAAGAAAACGAAGAAGAAGATGCTAAACAATATTTGGATGATGTAATAAAGGAACTAGACAAACACCACAGTCCAAAATGAGTATAGATAAAAATTTCACAGCATAAGAGCAAAATATGAAACCACAACTCGCTCAATAGATTTGTCAGACAACTACCCAAAATCAAGCTCAAACTAATACCGTAGTTTCCGCGCAGAAAATAATGAACTGGTGGGATTTGAACCCACGACCTCAGTCGCAGCTGCTCGCTTTCCCTAGACGCTTTACCCTCTATCCAAAAGGGTAGGAGCTATTGTAAGAGAACTTTGGGGCTCAAATCCCACCCGCTCCACGTTTTGTTTACATGTTCCATAGTGATGTCAAACATTTCATCGTGCTTTTTGGAATTCATCGCCTTCTTCTTCTTACTACTCAAATAAGGATTAATAAATAATAATTATAATTATACACGCAATTCATAAATAGATTGTATCCATAAACGAGCTGAGGAGTAAAAGATTTGGCTATTGAGCTAAAGAGTAATAGAAAGATTATAACACCAATTTTGGTTTTACCTCTTGTTTTGGCCACCATCATGGGTGCCACAATACTTCTGCCCTTTCAATCGCTAAACGCACAGAATGCTACATCATCACAGAATGCTACAGCACAATCACAAAGTGCTCCTATTATTGACCAGGTTAATAGGACCTGTACTTCAAACTCTTGCACAACCAAGGTACAATAACGTGCATAACGTCACAGACAAGGATGGAAATACTCACCCTATCAGTTATAATATAGAACGCGGTACAGTAGTGGGAATCTCAGGAGACCCTCAAAGACATGCCCTGTTAGTTAATATCAATCCTGGAAGTGCTGTAGGAGCAGGCAAGGCAGGGCAGCAGAAGGAAACAGCACTCCGTCAACGACAGCTTCTGCCCCAAGAACAGAAGAAGAAGAAGAAGCCCGAGAAGAGGCCCAAGACCGAGAAGAAGAAGCCCGAGAAGAAGAAGGAGCATTGGAGATTGGCTTACCTAGAAACGTGTTAGACTCTAAAGATTCTGTTGGCACGGATAGTGATTTCATTGTTTTAATTGATGGTCAGCAGGTAAGTGAGGCAAGCGCCTCTTGTTTTGGATATTGTCCTTATATGGCAGGTAGTTTCAAAGAAACTGAAACTACAGATACGGACAGAGTGTTGACTGTTCTATTTAACCCACAAAGTAGGGTTATAGAAATTGTCGGCAACCAAGGCGTTCTATTTTGATTGTACAAAAAAGCCGATGGGACTGAAAGCAAAGGAGCTCTCTCTCTCTCTCTCTCTCTCTCTCTGGATATGGAGCTAAAATACTGTAGAAAGATATTTGCCTCCTATCTCAGATAGTCTGGCATAGAAACTGAAATCATAGACCTGCTGCAGGGCGTGTTCCAAAATCTGTGTTTGCTCGCCATTATTTCAGACCATCAGCCGACTACAAAGACAGGGTCTTGGGAGCATTTGCACATTTGAAGTGCGCTCTGCTATTCGAGTTAAAGTTTCATGAACTCTAGGTGTCAGCCTCTAAAAGGCTTAGTTCGACTGCCTTGTCAAACTCAGGTGTGAATGCACCCCTAGTTTGTGCCGCTTGACTTCTCTGGCCTTGTCCCTGGCACGGTCCGCCAAAAGAGCTAACATTTCGCCGCTGCTCTTCGGCTGTTAACTCGGCGAGTCGTTGCTGCAACATGACTTTGATTTCATCGATTTCCACAGGCGTTACATCGCTTGGCAGGAGGTTTTGTATGACGTCAAATGAGAGAGTCATTTTTCAGTTGTTCTTGTAGCAGTTGTTGCCGTTGAATAAGTGGAAAACAAAGGCGTGGTCATGATTACTGGGTGTGTCACCGTCTCCATGCAGTGGTCCCCTCGTCTTGCTGGTTCACCAATCCCCGCACATCTATCACACACAAGATAGTCATCAAACTCTCCAGTATTTCCATTGAATCTATGCTCGACAGTTTTTTGCGATATCTGTTCAGGCGTTAAAGTCACGACGTGGTTACAGCCACCAAACGCGATACGGTACGCTTTGGGTTGTGTTACATTTTCGAATCTAGTTCTTCTATTACTATTACTCATTAAATTACACAATCGGTAACGTATGCCTGAACTAAAAATCTTTATCGCTACCGATAAAATAATGATATAGATTAGGAACGGCGGATGGGATGGTGGTATTTGCTCCTGCTTTTGCCACTGCTCCTGACGTAGTCACCGTATATAGTTCGCTGCCGAAACATATCTTCTCTGAATTCTTTCAGCACGTCAAAAATTATCTTGGGGTGCCTGGATGAGTCTGGTTGCTGCTGCAACAGTTTCATTAGCTTGAACGTGTAAACTTCGATTTCGTATTTTCTTCTAACAGAAAGAGCACCGGGTAGGCAAAAAAATGCTACCTAGTGCAGATAACTGACCTCCCAGATGGCAGGGGCGCTTGCTGTTTCGTTGGTGCCATCCCACTGCACATTAAGTGTACCTGTACCCTCTAACCGCATATATTCAGGGGTTCCGTATATGGTTGCATTAGTATTAACAATGGGGGGTGGGCTTGCAATGATTTTAGGGTCAGTAAGAGTCAGAGTAGCTGAATTTGAGCCGTTCTTCCATTGTAAGGTCAATATTTCTGGGTATGTATGTGCTCCTGAAGGAGAAGTAAAGTTTTGCCCTGATGTGTGCGCAGTAACGCCCTGCATAGTTTCGACTAAGACCTCACTTGGCCCATTTCCTTTGGCCAAATAGGTAGTCACGGTTGTCTGATGGTTAAATGGCGCTGAAGTGGTCAGTACAAACATGTCTATAGTGTGGTTTCCATAATGACCAGTTGACCAGTACCAGCCGTCGTAGTCCTGGTTCCAGTTGACGTTTCCCCACTGCTTGTCTATATACCCTGTTCCATTTACCTCGTGAGACTGGCCGTCGTAGGTCAAGTTACCATGAACTTTAGCAAAGGGCATTGGATCATTCGTAGCACTGAATCGATGTCAGCGATTCGTCAAAATACCACATACCACTGCCGCCAAATCTTGTGGGTGGAGCGGCACTTTCGAAAACTCAGATCAGCCCCAATTCCATTTTCCGTCGGTGCAAAGTGCAAATTAGTGGTGTTCAAATCACCACGAGCCCAGATATCACCCATCGTTACGTTCATTGTATTGCGTGCCAGCTTTGAATTGGCTAGTTTCTACTTTCGTTAGTCCTCCTGAATGCGTGCCATTAGGAGTTGAAACGAATATAGTTCCGTAGGGCTGAAGCGGCCCATTGTTGTCGATCCAAGGCTTTACAAGTAATGTAATTTGTGTTGTTGAATTATCATCGAATTTTCCCTGAAAGTACCACCACTCAAATTCGCCTGGCTGTGCATTGGTTGCCATGCCAGCGTCTGATGGTTGCATCGTAGGTGCCTGTCCTTCGAATATCCTATATTCTTGTGTGTCACCTGGGATCACTTGGTTCGTAGTTGCACTTGCGATAGCAGTGTAAGATGGAATGCTTATTAGTCCTGACAATAGTACTGCTACTAGTACTATTTTGGTCAGAAAGAGCATACTACCTTCTCGAATAGGAGATAGAGCTCTTAGTCTGGCCTTAAGATGATTCTGATTACTTCGGTCATTCGACATTAAATTCTACCGATTTAGCTAATATTTAGGGTTTTAGTTGAACACTGATATTGTTCTGCGTTAATATCTAGTGTTCAGGTCACTTTTTCTTAGAGGAAATATTATGAACATCTGTTTTTATTCTTATTACTATTACTATTACCATTAGGATAGCGATATACGTAGGTGAAGTCATGGCACGCAGCACTCCTCTCTTTCCTTTTGCTGCCTTAGGCTTATCGCATGGCTGCTCCATTTCTTCACAAGTAGCAACTCCAAGCCTGTCAAGCATTCCTTGCATTATGGAACTTGCCTCTTTAGTATTAGTAGAAACCGCAGAAGCATACTCTAACATTGACTTTATCTGCTCTTCTTCTCCTTCTCCTCTCTCATTTCTCTTTAGGCACATTCCATAAGGCACTGTTGCAATTAGGACATACAGCGGGTGGACGGGTAATCTTTCTACTGCGTTTAGCCCATTTGTAACCGCATCGCTTGCAAGTGTAAATTACTGGCCCTTCTTGATGTTGCTCCTTTTTCTCCCCTTCTTTCTTTTTAGTTGTTGCTGGTGGCTTCAAACTCATTATTCATACACTTATCAGATACAGTATAATAAATACTAGCTTATATCCCTTGTGTATAACAATTGTTTATCACAATGCTTATAGCTAGGGGGGATTCATAGGAATACCATGCAACTAATAACTAAAAAGACAAAGGTGACAAAACCAGCACCAACAAAGCACATCTCAAATACAGATGCGAGCAGAAGAATGTACAAGGCCTTTGGTTTGGTGGAACGTGTTGTAAAGAATACAGATGGCTCTACTTTTTCTGTACCATCTCAATCAAGTGATAATAAGATGTATGAAATCAGCATGTTAACCAGTGAAAGATACGTCTGCACATGTCCTGATTTTGAGTATAGAGAGATACAATCATGCAAGCATATCGAAGCTGTCAGGCTATACAAAAGTGAGGGAAAAGAAGAAGCAGCAGCGATGGCGAGGTGGACCTAATAGATGGCTACCATGGAAAAAATATTCAAGTGCCTGTCATGTTCTTCTGACATTCGCCTTGAACGCAAACCCGATAACACAGGCTGGCTCAAATACAATTTGGATGGCACAGAGCATAAAGACGAGAAGCAACAGCAGTATAAATCCAATAATAATAATAATGGCGCGCAAATAGAAGCACTCACAAAGAAAGTTGAAACACTGGAATCAAAAGTCGATACATTAATCGCGCAGATCCAGATGCTTCGCTCGGAGTTGAAGACCAAAAAATGATAGTCATGATAGCCGAGATTGCCATTTTCATCTTAGATTTGATTTGGAATCTTGAAGTTGAAAAGGAAGGGGAAGGTGCTTGGTACTAAGCACCTCGGACCACGACGAAATCAATATTGTATGTATGTGCGTGCGTGTGCGTGTGGCAGGCAGGAAGATAGTGGGATGGCTAAAAACCACATTGCCACCATCACACAACACAGCACACACTGCTAATGACGCAGTTTGGATTCTAGTGATGAATGGTGAGTTAGGACCATAATACTCACTCACTCATCTAATTGTATTTGCTGTTTTCTTCTTTTAAAGTTGTTGCTCTCGCTTTTTTTACTGCTGCTGCTCCTCCACCATCATCACCATAAGAAGCTCCCCAATGCGCAGCATAATTCCCACGTTCTGTCAATTTCTTTATACCTGGCTTTTCCTTTTTTGTTGTCTCATCTAATTCTTGCGCGATGGTATTTCGCACCATTATCTCCATGTTCGTGTTGAAAAACTGAATCATATTTTGTTGCTGTTTCTGCAGTTCTTCAAGCTGCTTCTTTACGTTCTCAGTCTCCTTTTCCTTCTCCGCAAGCTTGCTCAGGATTGCATAGTTCTCATGCTCGCTTTTCTCCGTCAGCTCTGAAACCGTTTTTTGCCACTGTGTTGCTACCTTTTGGTCTCGGTTAATAACTAGGTTATCGACAATCTTGAGGTACGCCTCCAATAGTTCCTGCTTTGATGGCCGAAAATAGCTCTGAGATATCCCAGTATCGTGGGACTCCAGCAAAGCGACATTTAGTGGCGTCATACCCGCTGACAGGGCACGGGTATCAAAAAACTTGCGGAAGCCATGTGATAGTTTGAATGGGTGACGCCTGACACCCTCGGGCAAGGGTTGCCTGAGGTCTTGCTCCTCATAGCCCTGCTGCAAGACCTCGCTTATTCCTGTTTCTTGCAGCTGTTTGGGATTGGTGGCAAGACCCCGCTTTGAATCCTTTCTGACGTTAGTCATTGGCCATAAATCGCGCATGAGGCACGACTCGCCAGTTATGTTTTCGCCATATGAAGCACGGAGATCCATCCATTCTTTTAGGGCATGATAGGCTTCAGCTGAGATAAAGGTGAAATATTGCTCAGGTTCGCCATCATAAACTGTAAGTTCAGCAGCTTGGATTATTTCTTCGCCATTCTTCTTTTCTTCATCTTTTTTTATAATGGGTTGGACATGCTTCCACTTCAACCAGTCCCAAGCCTGGATCCTTATTCCAGATGAGCACATGACATAAACGATCGATTCAATTCTATAGTCTCGATATTTTACAAGCTTGCGCAACTCTTCTACAGTAGGACATCGATCATTGGCCTTGCTCCTTATTTTTGGCATACCCCTGGTTATATTCTTCCACTTGATTGTTGTATCCAACTCGTTGATTTCACAGTAAAGTTTGATTGTCATAAAGTAGTTACCCAAAGTCCCAGCAGAGAGGTCCTTGTCTACGTTCACCCTTTTTTTATAAAATTCTACAAACTCCCTTACGCGGTCTTCAACCCACTTATCCCCATTATTTTTAGCCTGGCTGAAAAAGGAGTCAGCCTGGTCATCTAAAGAGCCTGGCAAGCCATGGAAGTCAAAGAATATCCTCAACCTGGGTGGATACTCCTTTTGCGAAGCAGGTGAGGGTAGAGCACCGATAAACGCGTTTAATGATTGGCTTTTATAATTTCGGTCTTGTCGCCGTCCTCTCTGCCCCTTTCGACTTCTTCTTGCTAGTTCGACTACTACCATAATATGATGTGACGTATTTCAAATAGAAATGGATGGTAATAAACAAGTAAGATAACCCTATATATGCAATAATATGAGGTTCCGTTCCTGCTCTTATGGCAGTAACAAGGCAGCGTTCAGCTCCATCCCCATCGCGGACCTCTATAAAGTGACGGAACCATCGCTTCAACGTGATCACATCTGCAGTCTGGCCTTGTATATCTGGCAATGGGCTGACTCCAAACCGAGGTGGTTGTCCGAAACAATCGCCAGTAACAGCCGAGAGGCCATGGTAAAGTCCTCGAAGCTTATCCTCGGGTCTTGAAAGTGGAGCCAGATTCATCGTACAGGTAAGAATAGTCAATCCCGGACCCCAGCCTTCTTGTCTGAATCTTGCGCCATATTCCAACCCTTTCCTAAATAGGTCAGAGCTCATGTCTCCTTCTGAATTCAGCGTGAGTATCGACTTGGCGATAATAAGCACTATGTTTTGTTCCATAGCATCATTTAGCCTCTGCAGATTATATGCACGGCCCTCGTCTTTGCTCTTACTGCTTGGGTTAATATGGACAAAAATCTCGCCGTCGATAACATCCGCAGCAAAAATAGGCACATCATCAGCCCACAAATCAAAACATCCCCCACTTTTAATATCAAATCTAGCATGGTGCCAGTCACAGGTTAATATTCCGTCCTTGGTGCTTCCTCGACTTAAGGGAAACCCCATATGGGGACAACGATTATCAAGTGCATGGACTTCTCCATCATGATAAAACACCACAATATTATATCCTTGGGCTGAAACGGAAAGATAGCCTTTCTGCTTTAATTCTTCCAAAGTCCCAACAGGAACGTAATTGTTTGACTTTTCGACCATTACCTACGTTTAATAGTTCTTCGTCCGCGCTTTTATCTTATGCTAAAGATGAGATTCTGTTTTCACTTATAATAAAGAATTTGAATACGCTACAGATTTCGTATATGAAGATATGATAAAAGAAACCCGTCTTGACATGTTACTATGATGTTGAAGCAGCTTTTTCTACGAAGTTCAAGTCTCACCCTTAACCCTTTCTTTAGTTGCATTGTATCTCAATTCTGAGGTTTTTACTATCGAATTCCTCGGCCAGCATTAATTTTGATTTGAATCTGATAAACTTTAAAGCTGATGGAGATGTACAACTAGGCAAAAAAGATAGCCGCAAATTAGTTTGATCGGAGTTTTCCTCCCCGGTCAGTATACTTAGCTGTTCAGCGCTGTAACAAAGTTACTATAAATGATCTTCAATTGGCCAGTCCAAGGATAGATTATGCTTATTCGCTGAACCGTACTGCATTTCATTGATATTAATGGCAGGTGCACTACTCAGTGTCTTCAAAATTCCAGTTACTTTATCTAGCTCTTGTTCTACTATCGTAGACAGGTCATGAGATGGAATGTTTGCGTTAGACCTGATATCATCTGAAGCAATAATGAGAATTTCATTTGCATTATGCCTAGAAAATTAATACGAAATAATTGATAGAATAGCAGCAACAGCTACAATTAAAATAATCAATACAAGACTGTTTCTTGAAAACGCAAGTACCAACTTTCGAAGCATATTTTACAAAGTCTTGGATAAGTTACACTGCTAGAATGTTCTATAACGCAATCCAAATTTTATCTTAGGGAAATTGATAGTTCTATGTCGACCCCCTGCTCCCTATGACAATAATAATAATTTTTATTGCATGAAGTTAAGGAACTATCATGGTAGTTACATCCAGTGCTGCGGAAAGGATTGCAGACGATGTCTTATCCAGTAATGATGAGATACTAGCTCTATCAATAATAGATATGAAAGGAAATATCCTTGCCGCTAAATCTAAAGAGTCTTTTGAAAAGGCGTTTACAGTAACCGTAAATGGTGATAAGTATGGTGCAGCTCTGGCTGTAGGAATCTTTAGTTTGGTGAACGAAGTAAAAGAAATTTTTGGGGAAGCCCAAGCTATAAGCACCATCCATAAAAATTGTAAATTGGTGTTGCTACCGATACCCTCTTATCAGATTCTGGTCGGACTGGTCCTTCAGAGAGACTATAATATTGTCAGCAAGATTGAAAAATTATTCGCAGATGCCGCTAAATGAGAGTTAACAGTCCGTACTGTTTCCAAAGTAATCTGTTTGCTTTGTTAAAAGGGGTGAAATCATATCTAGGGAATTCAGCTGTATAATGAAGGTCGGCGTTTAGTTTTATTTATACTAATTTTTTATAATGTGGTGTTAGGATAGCATTAGCCGGACCATCGACATGAGGGAATATTCTGTCTTCTATGATATCTAGCGCCCTACTAACATAGTCATTTGTAAGCAGCGACGGCATTTGCAGCCGGAGTGACTTTGGAAGTGCTGAATTGATTGTATGGAGTATGAGTATTTGTTTGTCAACGTCACTTTGATATCGACACTTTGCAATAAGCGAAGTCATTTGATTGAAGATCATAATAATCACTAATAACTATCCATCCGTTCGTTATAAGCTTTGGAACGCCGACTTCTAATACCAGTCTTCTTTCTTGACAATGTCTGTCTTTGATTTAGTCTTGTTACTACTGAAAAGTTCTCTATGATAAATTCCAAATATGGCCCTTCAATCTCAGATTTCCATCGGAGCGATTGGCAGTTTTGAAGGTACACATCAAATTCACATGATGAACATGGCACCGGCGAAAGTAAAAAAAGATGAATCCCTCAAAATATCTTACCAAACCAAATGGATCCATGGTAATAGAGCACGTTCATTAGAGGCGCTCCTTCATTTACTATTATTTTTTCATTCAGAGGAACAGCTTCAAAGCGGTATTTCGTCCTATGCTTCTTAAATGGCATCTGGTGCACGCTCCAGCCATGGCTGCTCATGTTTCCTGCCGATAACGGTAATTTGCAAATGAACGTATTTCTATCATCACCCTTGATGGTTAGTGCTCAAAATTGACATTACTTTTTCTTTTGTGTTTTAGGCCCTTTGTTCGTTGGTTTTCTGCCAATTCCATCGGGCAAGCGATGAATTTCCCTAAGAGTATAAAGGCGAAGATACCTGCTACTATTAATATCAAAGGATCTCTATACTTCTTACATTTCCGGCTTCGATCGTGAACTGAATTATCTACGTCTTATAGTAGGCTTTGGTGAGTTTAGGAGAATTAGTATTTCCTGCTGTTCGTCGTTATAACTTAAGACAATGAAAACCAACCATTCCATAGTGCAAGGATACATTACTAAAAAGCAGGGGAGCAACCCTGCAAGGACAGTAATACGAGTTATTTAGCAAGGTCCAGCAATTTTGTCTCATAAAAAATAGTTGTGATCTCTCGTTGAAATCTCTATAAATGAACTGCGTTCCACAAAGCATATTACTTCAATCTTTGCTCTAGTTTCGAGATGCATTGTGATAGCGTTCCAATATCTTGTCAAATCTGCAATTTTCGAAACAATGGCATTCTTAGTTGCTAGCATAGTGGGTTATCTTGTTGTATATAGATGGTTCCGAAGATGAGAAGATAATACAAAATAGGGATAATTATTTTAATAACTAGGTTAACCCACACATTGTGATACAGCAAAAGGAAGCCCGCCGCCGATGAAAAATTTCTTAAAGAAGCCTTCTACAGATGACTATGGAACGGTGAGTAAAAAGAATGTGCATGTACGATTTCTTCGTTATTTTCGTCTATTCCAGTGTTATTAGAGTAGATAGCTCTCTGAGGTTCAAGGACCTACACTAAATCTAATCAAATCTTCTGTAAATGTAACAGATAAATTGACTGTTGGTACGGACCTGACAGCGATTATGTCAAACTAGATTAGCAGATGTAATGACAGGACTTGGCTGACATTTGACATAAAGTTGTGAGATTTGGACATCATGTGACCGAGCTTCGGACCTCTGGCATCGCATACTAGTGTCACATGTTAGTTAAAGGCATTGCTCAACGCTATCAGATTTTGAACTAACTTGCCAATGATAATCAAGGATTATAAGTATAAACCCGTTATTCTATACTGCTGCATAAAATGCTCTTGAGTTATAACAATGACAAAGTTAAATGAGTATCGTCGAGTCATAGGCTATTCTTATCTCCTTTATATCGTGGTTATTGTCCCGGTCAGTCTTATACATGAGCTTGGGCATACAGCGATTTGCTCTGCCGGTGGGTATCATTTTCGAATTTGGCTGGACTTCAGGGGAGGTCATTCTATATGCTATGGAATACTTGGAGATAACTCCGTCATTGCTGCGATGGGAGGAATATTTGGATTAATAGCCTCCTTGGGAATTCTCGCAATCTGGTATTTTTTTTCTAAACAGCTCACACCTTTGGCAGTCGTAGGTCTGGCCCTTGCATTGGACCAAGGGTTAAAGATTATTCTGGAGGTCTTTTCGCAAAGACTTTATTCGGCGGGAATGTTTGACTTGCTTATAACAATATTGCAGATCATATCTGTGGCATTATTTGCAATTTACTTTGCAAGGAAACAAAGGCTCGTTGTAATCCGTTGAATGTTGTAAGGCAGATAGAATAGAGCGGCATCAGAGGGAGAGCTACATACTGATAGGTAATCAAAAGGCCTTTGAGAAAATTAATGTTGGTAATCTTGATAATGCTAACCTACTCTTCTGGCCTTGCTACCACACTTTGGGCATTCTCTCTTGTCGTGTTTGGATCCACAATTCATGCAGTAAAATTTAAGTGATTTTCCCTGGCTAAATCGAAGAATATGATCATAAATAGATTCATTGAAGTGGCCGGCTGAGCGCCTAATTTTCCTCATTGCCCAAGCTCGTATAGCGTATGAGATGCCCAAGAAGACACTCATCATTATCCCAACAGAGTAGGGAAATGGTACAAGAAATGAGATTGCCAAGCCAATGGCAAATCCTATTGCTATCCATATTATCTGCTGAATGAGGAAAGTTCTCCCTTGAGGATCCATGACACGGTCTGAGATATATCTAGAGGAAAAGAGATTAAAAGTTCTGACTTAACTTTGTTAATCCTATAACAGAATTTGCCATTTCTACGAGTGGATAAAAGGACCTTTGAGTCGTCAAATGCTAAACCGTATATTTTGGTATTGGCGGTGGTAGTTCTTATCCCAATTCATTTGTAGTTTGTAACTTTTTAACAGAATGAACTGACAAGGCTGAATCGACTTGAGGCATTAACCTGGTTAATCGAGCTTTTTATTCTCCATCCCTCAGCTAGTATCCATGAATATCGTTGTTACTTCTGATTCAGATGTGCCTACACTCTTGACGGCAAAAACCTGCGGTTCAGCATGCAAGAATGCAAAAAAAGTGGTTTACTCCTTCGCCAATGAAACAAGCCAGATCCTTTTTGTGGACAAGAGAGACGTTGTCAAAAATCAGCTTGAAGCATGTCAGAAACTCTTGCCCTATATCTCCAAAATCGATAGGGCGTTAGTGGAAAGGGAAATTTTAGAATTGAAGATGGTGCTGGACCTTATGCAATAACCTATTATCATCGTCATCATGCTATTAATTATTGCGGTAACATGAACGGGGATGTGAACTGGGACAGTACATCTATCTATTGCTGGATAAACAATTATAATATCAAGAGAACCACCTGCCCTGGCGACTAAAAGGGCAACTATTTTTCCTTATAGGATTATCGTTGGGCTCGAAATCTACCTATCGGTCAATTCCTTTTGCACGAGCATATCTCCTTACTTCATTTCATCCTGTTTTGCCAGCTGTTCTAGAAATTCTTGCCGCCAGCCTTCCGCAAGGGCTTCAATACGAACTGCACGCCGGAGTGTTGCGACGCTACCTTCACCGGTTACCAGCCGGACTATATCTTTAACTGTAACATTATTAATATCTCTGCTAATGATTTCGATCTCATCTCCAGCTCCTATCGCTCCTTCATTGAGAACCCTGAAATAGATCCCAGTGAGTTTGCTGTTCATGAATTGCCTGATAATGTCCATACGCCCAAACTTCACTCCAAGTTTGTAGCAGGGCATCCGGGGCTGCGTAGCCACTACTTCGCTAGAACCAACTCGAAATACATCTCCGATGTTAACTTGGTCTTCGAGCAATCCTTCTGTCGTTAGGTTCTCTCCAAACATCCCCCATGGTAGTGTCATGTTTGGTAACCGCTTTTTCCAGTAATCATAATGTTCTGCAGGGTAGGCATACAGGGCCTTGTCAAGTCCACCATGAACAGTTAGGTCTGCCTGTTTATCCCCCTCCAGGTTTAGTCTTCTTAGCTTTATGCGCCCTTTTACAGGTTCTTTGAATATCCCTGTAGTCACCGCCTGACCCTGGAACTTCACAGTCCGAGGCAGTCCAACATTGAGCGAAATGACCTTAGCCACATCGAAATGTATATGTTCAACTACAATATAAGATTGAAAGCTTCGGACAATCATACCCCTAATGTCCAGGTAAGAGTCTGACTTGTTGCAACATATGCAATCGACAATTCAATATCGCCATATTATATATGTCCTTCAAGCTCGACGTTGCTACCTTGTGCTCCACCCTCACAACCGTCAATATTTTTTGCATGCATAGCCTTTATGCTGCGCCAGTGCCCTATCACTTCATAAGTGCTCCTGCTGCCGCTGTCAAAAGCTTGCCACTATCTAGATTCCTGCCGATTGGTTCTGGGTATTGTGGGGTCGTTGTACTATCACTCCAATCTTGTTATTGCTATTGTTCTGAAAACGGATGTTTCCATCGCCATCAGCATAAATGAATCGAACTTTTGTTCTTGAAGTTGGCAAATCGTACTCGTGCAACGTGCCTGTACCTTGATCAAATTTGCCCACCTTATAGGCATCGATCATGCTAAACCATACATTGTCGTAAATATCAGCCCATATAGCATAGGGCCCGGAGGAAGAAGACGTAGTATTGTATTCTTTGAGTTCTCCGGATTCTGGGTTAAAACTCCCTATCTTTGCCGCATTATACTCAGTGAACCAGAGCTTCCCCTTGCTGTCTATTGTTATTCGCCTGGTTCCGCTGTCGTTTGTTGGCGGAGAGTACTCTGTTATTTCTCCAGTCTCTGCGTCTACGTTGCCTATTTTGTTGCCGGTTAGTGTAGCGTACCAGGCATTTCCTTCGGAATCGTCATCCGGAGGGGCACGCTATCTGAATACCAGAAAAGGTCAACCGAATTAGTTGAGTGATTGCATATCGTTCTTATGCCTTTTTACTTCTCTCGCCACACCGCCTTTGCCTGAGCCAACAATGCAAACCCTATCATATAGGTGAAAATGACTGCAAATCCTATCGCAGGTGACCATCCCTCCAAATCCTGGGGAACGCCCATACCATGTTGCAATATCAGCGATGCGTGAGTGGTTGGAATCATATAAGCAAGATACTGCAATTCGTTTGTGGGCACTATTGATAATGGATAGAATACTGGCGGCAATACAACAATTGCGATCCTCAAAAATGCAATAAAGGATTCAACAAACCGAGGATGAGTTGCACGAGTCGATATGAAATACCCAATGCTTGACGTGGAAGCCCAAACAAGGAGAAGAGTAAGTATGACCATTGCGGCGCTATACAGAAAGTTGCTGCTAAATATCACCACCAGTACCGCCAGGACTGAAAAAGCTGGAATGCCAAACAGCAATTCTGCCAGCGCAATTCCTGCCATGTACGTGAAGGAGGAAACTGGAGAAGAGACAAACACATCCTGCATCTTGTATTCTACTTTCCAGTTTATGATGTTGTTGCCTGTAGCCAGTCCATAGCTTGCTGCGGCTGACACTAAGCTGCCTGCAAAGGCCAGCTGAGTGTATCGCCCGCCACCAATAACAAACACTATGAACAGGAACGAGAATGGGATCATTGCCGCAAATATTATCGAAGCTGGATATCTGCGAAGCCACAGCAGCCCGTTCATATGGGCAATCAGAAATGCCTGCCTTATTGCCAGTAAAAAAGAAGATCGTATATCCCTCTCTTTATCCCTGCTAGCTTTACTACCGGCACCACTGGTCTGCACTGCTGTATTATTATTGTCGGCAATACTATCTAATAATGCTAGCTTTTGCCAAAGATGAAATGTATTGCATATACTATTACTCCAGGTCCGGTCACCTACATATCATGCAGTAAAATCCAAACGTAATTACCCTGAGGAAAGCCTTGGTATATTAACAGGTCTGTCTTGGAGTGATAACAACGACATAATGTACCTATTCAACACAAAAAATGGCAACTTTGCCGATTAAATTCGTCGATATGAATGAGGTAAGTATGACTATGCCCGTTCAATAATGCAGCTTTTATAACTCTTTGATTGCAATTCTTCCAAAGCCTACTCTAGATTTGGCATCATGATTTTGCAGGCCGATATATCCCTCCAACTGACGATTGCCTGTAAACTCTGTCACTCTTTTGTCATTTAGATTAACAATATATTTCTGGTCAATTGCATGAATTTCAAAGGTATTCCATTCACCGGCTTTCTTTGATGCAAATGTTGAAGGTGGTGCAAAATTGTACACAGCTCCTGTTCTATGCGTAGCATTTCCATCTTGAGGTTCAGCGTCATATATCTGAATTTCGTAACCAGTATTGACCGCAATCCATGGGTCATCATCCGGGGCTGCAAAGCGAACAAATACGCCTGAATTGTCTCCCCTTGCGCTTGTCTTCCAATCTGCTCTTAGAATAAAGTCCCGAAACTTTTTCTTTGTATACCACAGTAGACCCATTCCTCCATCAGATATTATCATCCTCTGACCGGGGACAAAGGTGCCCGCTCCGCACATTTTCCAGCCACGCAAGCTGGTACCATCAAGAATAGTCTCAAATTCATCCTCATTATCGTAGGAAGTGCCCGTCACGCTCTAACAGTTCTCTCTAACTGACTTTCGGACACTGCAATTTCTAGATATCTTGAGGAGGCCGCTTCATCCCTATCTTGATGTTGGAAGAATATTGATCATCTTTAACGTTTTCTGGCACATTTATGCCAGTGTTGGACATGGTGTAAAATAGCAAAGAGTAGTAAAAAATATTGTTTGTATAGATTGGCATTAGAAGGAACAAGAAGAGCCGCCCTGAATTTTCTGTCCATAGCTTTAGGTAATACATACGCGTAGACAATAATTGCTGATCATCGTGATTCTACATACATTCTGTTCTAAATACTTAGTAGGAAGTACTGTCATTATCATGAGGATAATAGAAAAATGATCCTAAAAGAAGTTGAAAAGGTGGAAGTTACGTGTTTGGTTGATAACAACGTAGATCTCCTTCTGCCAAATACTGAAGTGGCCCGCCGACCAGTCCTAGCTAGGAATTGGTATGAACAACCACTTATAGCGGAGCACGGTTTTTGTGCAGCATTAACTTTACACTTAGATGGAGTAAAGCGCAGACTATTATTTGATTCTGGTTTAGATCCTTTCGCCGCTTCTCACAATGCAGATGTCCTCGACCTTGACTTGTCTTATTGCGAGTCGTTAATTTCAAGTCATGGACATATAGACCATGCAGGTGGTTTGCTCAATCTAAGAAGCAAGATGAATACGGTACAAAGAATTCCACTCGTTCTTCACGAGGATGCCTTTAGAAATAGATTAGTGAAGTTTCAAGATGGTAGAACAATAAACCTGCCTGCCCCAAATAGATCTCTTTTGACCAATGCAGGATACGACATTATCGAAAAACATTCTTCCAGCTTATGGATTGACGATAGAGTCCTCGTTACAGGAGAAATTCCTAGGACCAATAGTTTCGAAAAAGGGTTTCCTAACCATTATTCTGAGGTGGAAGAAGGAAAGATGGAAGCTGATCCGTTGATCAAAGACGATCAGGCTATTATTTTGACAGTCAAAGACAAGGGACTTGTAATTATTACGGGCTGCGGGCACGCAGGAATTATAAATACAGTAAATTATGCAAAAGAACTAACAGGAGAAGATAGAATCTACTCTGTGATTGGAGGGATGCATCTGTCAGGTGGCTTCTTTGAGCCAATAATTCCTCAAACGCTAGAGGAGTTGGAGAGATTGAAACCAAAGTTTGTTGTGCCATGTCATTGCTCTGGTTTGAAAGCAATGACTGAAATAGCTATAAAGATGCCCGATGCATTTATGCAGAACAGCGTCGGAACCAACTATATCTTCTGAATTAGTGAGCGCTCATCTAATAATCAGGAAGTCTGCTCACGAGTTTCATTGTTCATGGTAGTAGTTACGGGTTCAGCCTATGTTCTATCGGATTGCAAGAAAATCTTATTGACCTCACAAATCAAGGTGCAAAGGCCTCTCTGTGAATTTGAATGGATATCATGATTATGGGATTTGTTGAGTTGAGAAGTGTATGGCAATAACAGCAGTTCACAAATGACTCTTGCGCACATCTCAGCCTTGTAAGGTTGGGGATGCAAAAAACAATAGATCCAGAAAGAGTTGATCGGCACTAACTCAGTACTACTACTATTATCCTTAAATGCGTTCATGGGATAAAATAATCGATGAACCAAAAACGGATTCTCTTATCTGAGGTGCAAAGAATGGGAGCGAATAACAATGCCTGATACAAACTTTTCTCAAAAAGAGACAGAGTACCTAAATCACAGCATCTTGCAAGGATAGCAACAGCTTCCTCAAGGCAAGAAGATTCTATCCAACCAGATGTTGTCCCTGTAGGTTTTGATTTTGATGGTGAATACTTTTACGTTAGCGGAATGAACCTTCTCAAATCCACTAAGTACAAGAATGTCCAGAAAAATCCTAGAGTTGCATTAGTCATCGATGATTTGAATTCGGTGGACCCCTGGGAACCTCGTGGAATAAGAATTTACGGAATCGCTGATGTAGTTAATCGTCAAAGTGGATATATGCAACAAACTGATCATCCATCAGCTATCTATATTAGGATAAAGCCGCTAAAAAAATGGAGTTGGGGAATTGACGCGCCAGTTTTTCAGCGAAGCATGTCGGCATAAAACGATTAACAAATGCAAAAGTAACCAATAGTCATCAAGCGGAGTTTTACTAGCTCAGCAAAACGACGATCAGATTATTATCTGTGTGTTTCTTTTTGTTAACTTTTTCAAATAATGAATATACAGAAAGCAGGAGCAGCAAGCGGCACGGCGACGGTTGCAGTGAACGAGGAGGAGGTAATGGCGATCTCCTAGAGAGCCTCGGTTAGGCGACCGAGCTTATCCGTGAGCTCCATGTTTTCGGAATAGTCAACTGGGCATGTGATTACTGAGATTGCATTATCCTGAAGTGCAGATTTTAGAGTAGGGAGAAGCTCATCCGCGCGACTGATCCGATATCCTTTTGCTCCAAATGCTTCAGCGTACTTCACAAAGTCGGGATTACGAAAGTCAACAGAAGAATGGTGACCGAGCTCCAAATCCATTTTCCATTTAATCAGTCCGTAAGCTTGGTCTTCCCAGATTAAAACTACAATGGGAATATCTTCCCGTATGGCTGTTTCCAACTCTGAACCAAGCATCAAGAACCCCCCATCTCCTGCCACGGGCAAGCACTTTTCGTTCGGGGTATGCTAGCTTCACCGCTATCGCTCCCGGTACAGCGAAGGCCATGGTTGATAGCCCGTTAGAAATCAGACAAGTATTAGGCTTGTATGTTGGATAGAGGCGGGCCATCCACATTTTCAATGCCCCTGTATCGACTAGCACAACATCTGACTGTCCAAGCGCCTTACGAGTGTCAGAGACAATTCGTTGTGGTTTAACAGGGAAGGAATCGTCTTGCGCGCCTTCCTCAAGCTCTGTTCGGAGCAGATTCACAATCTTTTTTCGGTTTCCTGCTTTCGGTCCTTCTTTTTTGGAGCTTACGCCTTTAGCAAGATAATCAAGTGCCATCGACAGGTTGCTCTCGATACCAACGGCAACAGGATAGTGTGTATCGACCTCAGCAGCATAGCGAGAAATATGAATGATCTTCTTGTCAGCATTTGGGTTTATCCGTACGGGGTCAAATTCCTGCAAGTCATAGCCTACACAGATAACCACGTCGGCTAGATCGAATCCAAAGTTTACGTAATCATGGTGCATAAAGCCTACAGTTCCCAATGCATTTGGATGCATATCTGGAAATATTCCCTTTCCCATGAAAGTGGTTGCGACAGGAATCTGAAGATGCTCTGAGAATCGAATTAGTGCATCCTGAGTGTTATCTCTTGCAGCGCCATGACCTGCAAGGACGATGGGAGACTTCGCTTCCTCCAATACCTTTACGGCTCGACAGACCTGCCATGGAGAGGGAGCACTATCATACACTTGGGATGGAGGCAATGGCCTAAGCTCTGGCGACACCGACATCTCTTCAAGATCTTGGGGGACACCAATGTAGCAAGACCCAGGACGTTCTGTCTGCGCAACCTTGAACGCCTTTCTCACCATTTCCGGCACAGCGATTGGAACCTTTATTTCTGCTGCCCATTTCGCTACAGGCTTGAACATGCTGACGAGATCAACAAACTGATGTGTTTCCTTGTACTCGCGGTTAAGGCCGACTTGTGCGCTGATAGCAACCAAGGGTGCACTGTCTGTATGGGCATCTGCGGTTCCCAATAGCAGGTTAATGGCTCCAGGTCCTAGCGTCCCAACACATACGCCAGCCGTCCCTGTAACACGGCCATACATGTCCGCCATGAACGAGGCGGCTTGCTCATGATGAACTAATATGAAGCGAATTGATGAATTATTCAGTGCGTCTATAAGATGGATGTTTTCTTCGCCAGGGATTCCAAAGACATATTTGACACCTTCGTTTTCGAGGCATTTGACTATAAGCTTGGCAACAGTCGGCTTTTGACTTGACGTTACTTTTTCTACTACTCTCTTTTTCATGCCTGCTACATATCTATCAGATACGATGATAAAAAGACGGCAGTGCGATTTTGCTTTGATTAGTTGTGCTAGCTCAGCCTAGCTAGTCTAAATTCCTTTTTGAACCTCAAGAACGTTTTCTCTTTCTCTGCATCTTTCGGTTACAAAGTGACTATCATCTATTTTCTTTATCTCTTGCCATTAAGATAGTAAGTCACCTCATCTGGACCCCTTGCCTAGAGATGTGTTGAACTGTACGTCAGGTCAATGACATCGCTTGAACCTGTTCCATACTTTGTTTGCGATTCAACAGTTACTACCTTACTACTCTCACGCGTCTAGACCCTGACTTCTAGCAATAGAGGGTAGTTTTGCGATAGGCTTCTAGTGTTTTCCTTTTCAGTCTTTGAGTGCGTCTTTGAGAAAACAATAAAGCTATTTCTTCAGCATCTTAAAGGCATGTGCCCACTCGTTCCTAACAAATCCGGGTATGCACCACAGTATACACAGTGGTTCAATTGCTCTTGCGCTTTCCGCCTTTCCCATATCTTCAATTTCGAACCCAAACTTTTCTAGTATAACATGTACTTTCTTCTTTGCATCGTCATTATTTCCACAGATGAACATGGTTGGCTTAGTACCATCTCGAAAATCAGGATTGACCATTAGCACAGATCCAACGCTATTAAATGCTTTTACGAACTGTGCATCTGGGGCAATTCTCTGAAGCCGCTCCATCAGAGATTGTTCTAAACTTGTAAAATATCTCAGTACTCCATTCTGCGGTGGAGCATCAGCAATGGGATTCGTTGAATCAATAACAGCTTTTCCTGACAGATGCGTTTTCACTTTCTCAACAATTTTTTCTGCAACTGTTCCCTTAACACATAAAACTACAAGTTCGCCCGATTGCGCGGCTTGCTCGAACGAAGCAGTCTCAATCTTGGGATTATCCCTTATGAATTCTGCAAGTTTTTCCACATGATCGCTCCCTATCGCTACCTGATAGCCATGCTTGATAAAGCCCTTTGCAAGAGTCTTTCCTACATCACCAGATCCAAGAATCCCAACTTTTGTCATATGATTATTGATAATTGATTTGGGTTGCTTTTATTATTTTATCTTCGACAAATTGCCGATATTGCTAAAACGAGAGACCAACATCAGATCGATAGAGGGAGGATATAACGATGGCATAGTGAAGACAATATTCCATCGTACCGCAATTTACTACTTCTACCTTACTACCTGCATGGCTGCTTTTGCTGCATTGCCGGTTAATTCTGAAGGTTTTCTCTAAAATTCCATACTGCCGGGTCCTGCCTCGCTATAGCAATAAAAAATAATAACAACAACAATTCATAAATGAACCTGCTTGTCATATTGAAATGGTTGAGAGGTTACATAGAGCATCATTGGATCGATCATATTTTTGATCAGTCAGGTAGCATGGCTTCAAGGGGCCATCCTCCCAAAAATCCACCGCTGTTATGATAAATATACGCGCAATACCTGACTTTGTGTTTCACTTTCTAAAGTAAACAAAGAAAATATACAATATCGTAATGATCTCAAACCTGCCAACAATCATGTTAGTACTAAGCATCAGTTTTGAAAAGACATCTAAATCTACAGATGTTACACCTGCAGTTAGGCCAGTCGTAGAGATAGCAGAGGCAGCTTCAAACAGAGCGTTTTCAAAACTGCTCTTAGTAAGAGAACTCAAGACAGACCCGGTAATTAAGGCAATAGAAATGTAAAGCACGATGACAAGCAGAATTTCTCTGACCACTTTCTTGCTTATTATGAGCCTCACTCGTTTCAGGATGCGTGCCTGCTGTTCAACTATCTCTTCCAAATTCCTTTTTTGATGCTCATCCCGTAACGTTGTTAGGAACTCCGTGCTCCTATAAGGATTCGCTGTAGAAGAAATGGATGTAGAGGTAGAAGTCCCCATACTAGCGGTTCTATCCTTCTCTCTAGACTTCTTAGTGAATTCTTCATAAAGAACAACAAATCTACCAACCTTTATCCCGCCAGCTGTAGAAAATGCTGTTCCCCCGATTAACATTATCAGAATCAAGAATATTTTTGCACCATAAGGAGTTGATTGAATATTCAAGTATTGAAAGCCCGAAGTCGTCGAGCCACTAATTATATGAAATATCGAGGTGTAAATATCAACTTCGCCCCAAGATAACCAATAAAATACGATGATACCTACTACTAACAAAACGAGAAAAACTGCCACTTCGAGGGTAATTGCCCTCCTTGTCAACAGACCTTTCCAGCTGAATATGTGATAATGGAATGCAAAAGGCAAAGCGGAAAGAATCATTCCGACTGCCAATATGGCTAGACGTTCCGGATGTGCAGGAGTTATAATACCTGAAGCAGTAACGAACCCTCCACCTGTAATTGTTCCAAATATTAACAATATTGCATTCAAGGGACCAGTTTGGCTGAAGAATATGATCACAAATATGAGTATCAAAGTATAGGCAGTAAAAATTCCGACTATGGTTACTATCAGCTCTCTTGCTCTGAGAAGACCTCCGCCAAGGACACTTTTCATTGCACTCAATTTCCGTTCAGGGAAAAAGAGGATCATTACCAAGTATACGAAACTTAGGCCTCCGACCCACTGAGTGTACGAATGATAAAAATTGAGGGTCCTTGGAAGATTATCGGGATCGCTAATAATTGACAAGCCTGTTGTTGTGAAGCCAGATACGCTCTCAAAGAAACTATTTACAACTAGTGCTGACGGGCTGGTGTCGTTTCCAAAAGGATTGATATAGATGTATGGGATTGAGCCAAAAAGACTCAGAAATATAAAACCACTGACTACAAAGATTGAAGCTTGTTTGAGATTCATCGGGCCTTTCTCACCTACGTTTGTCAGAAAGAACCCGGAAAAAGAAAGACCTACAACCGCGAAAAAAATCCCTATTGTACTTTCGCTTTCACCAAGGGCTGTGCCAAGCAAAGCGGGAACAACAAGGAGTATTCCTGAGAACTGAAGCAGAATGCCAAGGTTCCCAAGTATGGGCTTGTACCTGCTCTCTCATTAGACTCCTATAACGACTAAAGGTTCGGTCTATGACAGATGTCCTAACAGCATTTGCAAGGGCTTGTTGGGTGACTACTCCGAGTATTAGAGAGGCATCTGCTACAGGAATGCGCTTTATTTGATTGAGGCGCATTAGCTGCAGGGCTTGTTGAACAGTTCCTTTTGGAGAAATGGTGATAAGGGGAGCAGACATGATAGATTTAAGGAAAACCTCATCGGAATCTTCGCCTCTCATCACTACCTTGTCGATTATATCACTGTCAGTGACTATTCCTGTGGGTATATTGCCTCTTAGTACAATAATCGTATCTGCATTATGAGATTGCATTTGCTTTACGGCTGAAGCCACACTCATATTCTCATCTAGAATTACAAATAATCGGTGCATATACGAGGTGATTCGTCTTTCCAATATGTCTTGCATGAGCGGTGATATACTCGAGCTGGATGACTGTGTGGTGTATTAATAATAACCTTTATGTCGAGAAATTGGAAGCAACTGAGCTACAACAAGATACGACTAGTCTTCGAGCTCCAACATGTGAGCCGGGCAACAGACTGCCCAAAAGAAATCTCATGTTTTATACTAAAGTATTGAAGTATAGAGATCTCTACATGCCGATGATCGTATCTCAAACCTGTAGGTTTTGTTGAATCCCTCTGTGGCCTGCTCTTTGTATAAAGTGAACTACTCGAGGGCCTAAGTGATCCGCACACTAGCTCTGCCGTTATTTTGGGACTCCAGCTCATAGAGAATTCGAATTCCTATGGGCATGTTCCTGTATTACTATCTTCTAGCAATAGCACTCCTCTGGGCTTGCTCCGATAGCTCTGATTATTGGTAGACTGTCAACAAGTAATTTTTTATCGTACTAATTGTGCTTCAGTTAGAATAAGAGAGCTGGGGCTTCTAGCCTATTCATGTACCGGGTTTTAACAAATATCGAGGAAGATTCTCGGCGTAGGGCTCCTGCTTCCAGTGACAGCTCCAGCAAAAGCCACATCTTACGCAAGCAAACTGACTTCTTTTCTCACATGATCTGCACTCTCCATACTTGAGTGTTAAATTATCCCTCAGGAATTCATGCATAGTTTGCCGTCCTTCAGTAATGCTACTGATGTTATCATTAATAACTTATAGTTTGCATTACTACCACTTACCGCTCTTTTGCAAAGCAATCTTTACTTTGTGCGTATGGGTCAAGTTGCAGCTCAAAAGATGTTTAAAAATGTCACAAAGCCAGACTATCTCGTATGCTCCAATAACTTCCGCTCTGAGACAAATACGCTTTCCTTCCACATGGTATATTATCAAACAAAGAGCATGGAACTCATTTATTACAACCTAGCAAAATGTTCCTTACAAGCATAGTAGAGTTGCTATTTTCTTGGGCAGAGTGCCTGGAAGAATGACCAAATCTTTAGCAGATTTTTGTTATAGCAATCTGGGACACTGTCTGCTACTGTTCTATAACAGACAGATATCCTCAGAACCTCACTAGCCACGTCTAGTGTATTTGTGCCAAGGACGTTGAAAATGTCCACATAAGGAATTGCATTGTTTCTTATCTCCAAGATTCTGCTGCGTCATACTCTTAAACACAATCAGGACGTAGCTCATATTCGTAATGCTGATAGTCGTCCCTATTTTCACATTTTATCAAGAACACATTCTCAAGCTCTTGATTCCATCTGGCTTCTGGATCAATTAGGAGTAAACTTGGTATAGGTTGAACAGATATAAAATATCGGTATAACTTCTCATTGTACTCACAGTCGAAACTGTTGTTGTCCTTCTCAGTATTCCAAGCTTGAATGGTTAGTCTGCATATATTATTACCGTTATATTCCTACAATTTCTGTTGTTAATATCATTAGAGCAAGATGGCTATTAGAGGTTTTGCAATCAAGAGGTTGCACTCTACTGAGGCAGAAATATTGAGTCCGTAATACAGTTCGTTTGATCTGCGTTAGTGACTGACGTTAAGGGCAGGGCACAAATGCAGTGATTTTTATCATCATATTTGATCTTACAAATATCTCTATGTCTTGCGCTATAGGCCGCCCGAAACTAGTTTCTCTTCAAGCTCCTTTCCAAGTAGTTTGTTTGAATATGCATACTTTTCGTTCATGAGTGCATCTATATATTTTGGAAATACCGAGCTGTCAAAGGCAGAACCATGCATTGGACATATCAATTTGGGACCAAGTTTTACTAGTTTCTGGACTGCTCTTTTAACGGGTTCTTCGCTAGCAAATATTCCAATCATGTTGTATAGTTGAATCATATCTTTTGATAAATCGTCTGAAATAACCGGCTTGTATTGTCCTGGTTGAATGAAAAGGTCAGAAGTGAACAAAGTCTTGGTGTTCTCTTCAAACATCATCATGCTATCCCAATGGTGAACATGGGGAGTCATAATAAACCTAAGAGTCCTTTTGCCTGTTTTCAAGGTTTCATTTTCCCAAAAAGAAATGTGGTCAACCGGCACATTATTCCAGCCTGAAAGATTTAATTTCGAAGTCAAATCACTGCATAACAGTCTAGCTTTGGGCGCCTTGAGAAAATCCATTCCTCCCCACTCATCGCTCTCAAAATGTAAAAATGCAACATGCATCAGCTTTTCTAGCGGAATTACCTCCTTCACTTTCTCAGCGATTTTTTCATACATACCAATAGGGCCTGTATGAATCAATGTCGGATTCTCATCGTCAATCAAAAACTGATTGAACGTAATTTGGTATCTTGGAATGAGACCAGATATTCTGTATATGCCGTCATTAATTTCAGAAATATCGATATCGACATCTTTATCAGCGTAGAAGGTTCTGCTAACTTCTTCAGGCAATGCTAAAGTTATTTCGAAGTTTGATTATATAAAGAATTTCTTTCAAAATCTAATTTTCAGGGTGTGAATTATATATTAGCCACAATAAGGAAAGAAAAGGATATTCTCAAAGAAATAGCAACCAATCTTCAAGTCTGTACTAAATCCTGCCTATCCTGAAGAGATGATCCTTCTCACATAAACTTTAGATCTACATCAGCTCATGTAGAACCTCATATAGGTACTGGGTCATATTTCCCCTCTGGCTCCACTATCCTCATAGGTAAGAATAAAGCGTACCAAGATACATATCTCGATTGAATCTGCAAAGCATTAATTGAAGCAAATAACCTAAGCATTTTGTGGCATTATGATATGGCTCTGACTATGGCTCTGAGTATGGCTTACTGACCTCTAAACAATCGTCTATAGAAATAAGCTTAAGAGTTACTCAATCATCTCCATCTACCTGTGTCAGAGTATGAAAAGGTGACAGATATCATATTTGGAAGGTGGAAGAGCCAGATACTATATGCCGGAGTCAAACTAGGCGTATTTGATATTGCAAGCTCCGAGCCAACGAGCGAGAGCGAAATAGCGAAAAAGTTGGCTCTCGATCCTACGCTCTTGTATCGACTCTTAAGGGCACTTGCTTCGATCGGTGTACTAAAGGAGGATCACGGTCGCCGCTTTTCTATAACTTCTATGGGCAAATTGCTAAGAAGAGATGACCCCCAGACGCTAAGAGGGGTTGCTCTACTAGAGGAGGGGCCTGAACACTACGCCATTTGGAAGCATCTTACTGCGATGGTCAAGGACGGTAAACAAGATGGATTTGTTCGAGAGTTTGGTCAGAGGATATTTGAGTATGCAGCAGAGCATCCATCCTACGCAGAAGTGTTCAATCAAGCAATGAACAGTTATTCAGCTAACCAGACAAGATTGGTTCTTGAAGCACTTGAAGGATATGACTTTTCCGGAATACGACACTTATGCGATATTGGCGGCGGTCATGGTCATCTAATATGTAGTCTTCTTCTAAGCCGCCCTCATCTCAAAGGGACGGTTTTGGAAATGGAACAGGTTATTCAAGACAGGACTCTGCTTTGGGCACACAAAATGGGAATTGCAGCAGATCGATGCAGCTATGTTGGCGGTGATATGTTCTATGAAGTTCCGAGCGCAGATGCATATTTTATGAAGATGATTCTTCATGATTGGGATGACGAAGAATGTTTAAAGATTTTATCAAAAATTCAAAGGGCAGCACCTGCAAAAGCGCGATTATTTATTGCAGAGCATGTAGTTCAAGGACCTGAAACCCCTCATTTTTCCAAACTATTTGATATCCATATGCTATGTGCTCTTACAGGGAAGGAAAGAACGGAAGAAGAATACCTGCAGTTATTGAAACAAACAGGGTTTAAGCACGTCTGGACACACTATCCTCAATCAAGAATTATGGGAGTGATTGAAGCGATAAAAGCATGACTATTTTAGGCTATACCGGTTAAGCTAAGCGATGCGAATGGAGCTAACACAATTATTTAAGTGCTACAACCAAGGTAATGCGTTGAGATCAACGCATGAAATTGAGAAAGAGACAATAAACTTCTTTCTCTCTCTGACGTAATGGAATTGGTTGAGGTAATCAGTAAAATTCATCCGCGACTCTGGTTCGACCCATATAGGTCTGTTACCAGTGTAACTACTATTGGATTCTTTTCACTCGAATCCCTCTGGGCCGGATGGAAACCGTCACAAAGAAGACAAGATTGAAACACAAAACATTTGCATAGATACAACAACTAATACCCGATCACTAGTCCGCGGTTACTCCATTCTTGAATCTACTTATCTGATCCTCGTAATCTAGCACAGGCCAAAAGTGGATTCGCTTGACTCCTGCATCAACGAGGTTCCTTATTTTGCGGAGACATTCATCCAAAGAGCCGAAAAGAAGCATTTGCTCCAAGTCTTCTGCAGATCGTCTTAAAGCTGGAGAGAGTATTTCTTTAACCACCCTGTGAACTTTGTCTTTGTCATCGCTAATATATCCAAACATTGACATGACAGAGTTATCAAACGGCTCTTCCTCTTCGTCCTTTCCTAGCGATTTTCTGTAGGCGAGCAAGAAATTCCATCTCTCTTTGAATTTTGCAGGAGTGATATTATAAGCCGAAGCCATCCAGCCGTTACTGTATTTTGCAAGCCTTTTCAGCCCTATATCGGAACCCCAGCTGCCGACATATATTGGCGGATGAGGTTTTTGAACAGGTTTGGGCGTCAACAACATGTCCTTAAGAGAGTAGTACTTTCCTTTGTAGTTGAAAGGTCTGCTAATACTATTATTACTACTAGTTAGCAACATCCCTAGAATCTCCAGTGCTTCTGAAAATCTTGGCCATCTCTCGCTGAAATCAATTCCACATGCGTCATAATCTGCCTGATACGAACCTGGTCCTACACCAGCGAACAACCTTCCAGACGATAGAATATCGATAGCTGCCAGCGCCTTGGCACATACAATAGGATTTCGTACTACTATGTTCAAGATTGAAGTACCGACCAAGATGCGTATTGTAGATGTTGCAACGGCAGATAACGTGCTTATGGCGTCAAGCCAGCTCGTATGAAAAACAATGTGATCATTTACACTTAAAGAATCATACCCCAGGGCTTCGGCATATTGAGCAAACGATATTATTTGTTCCTTAGTAGGCTGCTGCTGCTTACCATCAAATCCCATCACTGGAATGTGCACTCCAAACTTGATTTGATCCAAATGTAATTTCATAGCAACATGATGTCCTTGATGATATAACGTTTTTTGATGCTGAATGCATACCTGACGTGATGTCCTTCTCAGAGGACTAATCATTCATGCTTAATGGAAAAGCCCCCGCAAAGATTGCAGGGATAAAGATTGAGGGTCAAAACAAATGCATAACAGTGATCCAGAACGCGATAAGATTATAGATCAAAGACCATGGGAAATAATATAATAATTTCGACGTTCTTATTTTGGTGTGAAAGAGATAGTTACAGCGGTCGACATTATTGCCTCTGCTGCCCGCATATGCTAGGTCTTAACCGATTTTGAGAACTATCCAGCTTGGAATCCATTTATCAAAAAGATAACAGGAAAGCCCGCAAAAAATACCAAGCTTGAAGTTCACATGCCTGATCCACACGGCGGTACAATTATCTTAACATCTGCAGTACTTGTTGCTGGAAAAGACATAGAACTAAGATAGCTTGGCAAATTGGAAGAAGGGGAATTCAATGCTTATCATAGATTCCTTATTGAGCCTCTGGGAAAAAGAAGGTTCGCTTTATCCATAGCGAAAGGTTCACAGGTTCAATGGTTGCGCCCCTTGAAGAATTGCTAGATACGGCTATCAAGAGAATTTCAGAGTTAATAATAAGGCTCTAAAAGATAGGACTGAAAATGATAAAACCCCATGAACTAACAGTTGACAAGTTTTTCCGTAATCAGCTATCCCTAAACCACGACAATAAGCCTTTAATCGGTTGTTAGTCTGAATAGTTTCCCGTCATATCCGATATTATGCTAAAATTTTTCTGGCAAAGATGCCCAGGCGCATAAAATCCAGCAACCATCCCTCGCCGGACTGTTCGAATTCATCTAGGAAGACTTCAACAAATTGTTCTTTATTCTTCGTATCAGGGAGATGACCAAGGAAAGGCTTCATTATTACTGTTTTTACAAAAACAGCAAAGCTTTCTCGATCAGGAAAGGATGTATTTCGTTTTGATAAATTGACTTGTATGTCTCTAAATCTTGCCTTCTGTAGCAACCACTCTGTGTCATCCGGCTCGGGAAAGTACCATGACTGCTTCCAATAAACAAAGTACTTTTTGAATTGGTCGGACTGCATTATTTTGAAAATAACCGATAATGGTCTCTCTACATTACCACGACCTCCACATTCGATCAATAACTCACCGCTTGGTTTGAGCAGGTGCCAGAAGTGTGAGAAAACTCCTTCTAGATCTAGAACCCAATGGAGGGCCGAGTTAGAAAAAATCACGTTGACCCCTGTAGGAAGGTTTAGTTTATCCATGCTTGAGTGTATGACATGTACATTTTTGCAACTCGATAAATTGGACTTTGCCCGCTGAACCATATTAGAGTCAGCGTCAACGGCGTAAATCTGTCCATCTGGTACTTTGTCAGCCAGAATCTTGGTCAGGTTACCGGACCCAGCACCAGCATCCATGACTATTTCATTTCCAATCCACTTTCTTTTCTCAAGGAGCTTGCGACCCCACTCTAGCTGCCACATTGCTTGAAACGTTGTCATAACCTCTGGCGTCCCAAGAATGCTGATCATTATTATTCAATTTGCTTCTCCCAAAATATAGTTCGGCTCATCTAATAAATTCTAAGGAATGTTTGTTGCCTGCAAAAATAACAGATGGGGCGTCAAGGTTGGACAAACTGGCACTAGTATCAGAGTTTAGATCACTTGTCGTTATGTAATTTCAGGCAGACACCAGTGGAAGTCCCATAGAAGAAAACTGAATCTATGAAATCATGGCGGGCAGTCTAATGATGAGCAGACCCAACATCCAAACACGATTAACGCATATTTTGACCTGTCTCCATTTTTTGACATGTTGGTAGAATTTGGGCTTGAAAACAATCCGGATGAAGAAAGAGTCGAAAACAGTAGCAATAACAATGACGAAAACGTGTAAACGTTGACCTTTACACTCCCCTTAGCATGCTGACTCCTATTTTGAGAGTATTATAACTTTCACCTACATTACTTTATACTCCATCAATAGTAATCCCTATAACTAATACAGAAATTTACAAAATAACTTGACTTTAATTTTCATTCTGTGTCGAGCGCATCCAATAAGTCTGAATCTTGAAGGTTTTTCTCTCAAATCCCTCTGGACCTTGTTTTCTACCAATAACAATCCATGAATGGTAATGTGAACACAAGCAAATATAATTTACAAATGACATGCCTTATCATGTTACACAATAGCTGGAATAAATTGTTCGGCTAAATTGTAATGCTGTTCATATGCATATGCAATCTTAAGTATGCGTGCTTCGTCAAATGGTCTCCCAACCAGCTGGACACCGACAGGCAGCTTAGAACCAACTAATCCCGCTGGAATATTAAGTGCTGGAAGATCAGTGATATTAAATACAGTTGTTAGCCTGCTCAAGGACAAGTATACTTCCGTAGTCTTTCCTTCAATATTGACTTCATTTTGATCTAGAAATGGTGCAGGAATAATGGTAGTAGGAACCAATAAAGCATCATATCCAGACATCCCCTTCAAAAATGCATCTTTGATCACTTGTCTCCATTTATGAAGGGCATTGATGTACTTCACGGCTGTTATTTCAAATCCTTTTTCCAGCATACTTTTTACATCCTCTCCATAGTCTTGGAGTCTGGAAACCATCCATTCATTATGGATTGCAGTCGCTTCGGCTAGTCGTATAGGCCTCCAAGTTTCAAATATCTTGTCTGTCCCATCTAAATCAAAATTTGACGTAGTTATCCCACAGCTATGAAGCCTAACTACAAACTCTCTAAATATTTCCATAACTTTCGGTTCAATCATATCAAAGAAGAATTGCTTTGGTATACCAATTTTAAATTTCTCGTGGCTACTGTCGGTATTATTATTACCCTCTTTTGTTTCAGAAGAAGAAATCTCTTTCAAATAATCCGGAACTGGCACCTTCACAGAAGACGGATCCAGCTTGTCATGACCTGCTATTGCCTGAAGTAATGCAGCGATATCCCAAGCGCTTCTGGCTAACGGGCCCACATGATCAATGGATGGAGCCAGTGGCATCACACCATGCTTACTTACTCTTCCATAAGTTGGCTTGAGACCGAAAATTCCACAGAGCGAGGAAGGCACACGGATGGAGCCGCTTGTGTCTGTCCCAATTGAAGCCAAAGACATCCCACTGCTGACAGCTACAGTAGAACCTCCACTCGAACCGCCAGACATTCTAGTAGAATCCCAAGGGTTTTTTGATGGTCCATAATGCGGATTGATACCGGTTATTCCACTTGCAAATTCATGCAAGTTATTGGTACCGACAATTACCGCGCCTGCGGATCTAAGTCTTATAGCAACGGTAGAATCGTAATCAGGTACAAAATCAGCAAGAATCTTTGATCCACTAGTGCTTCTTACTCCTCTAATGTAAATTAGATCTTTCAAACTAATCGGAATCCCGTGGAGGGGTCCGAGATATTTGCCCTGTTTGATTAGCGAATCTGCATGCATTGCTCCTCTTCTTGCAGACTCGTCGAGTATTGTTATGAATGCATTAAGCTTAGGATTTAGCTTTTCTATCCTTTCAATAATAGCGTCTACCACTTCTAAACATGAAATCTCTCGAGAAGCTATGAGTTTAGAAAGATGCTTTATGGTTAGATTACTAGTACCTAGCAATTACCTCTTCAACAACGATCCGACCTGCGCCTATTATTAAACACTAGAGGAGTCAACCCTGCCTGCTCTCCGCTGTTCCTGGAAGCACCTTTAGTGTGCTTTCAGTGAGATCTTTTTTCTAATTTATGCTTATTATCTCCTTCGTAAAAGAATCAAGCAGCCAGAGCTCCTGAATCCTCAAACAACTTCAAATTTCTAGCTAAACAAACCTCGCCCAAACCGGCATCGATATTTTTGTTCCTGATGAACAGCTTATGCGAATTCGCTAAGAAAAACAAGATGTAGGATTTGACCATGGATTAATGAGGCTTTTTATGCTCCAAATCAATGATATCTTTTTGCTTCGTGAAGGATGCTAGCGTTACATGATTTTCAAAGTCGAAAGCCGGTTTGCCTTTAACATAGTGATATATAGCTATCTTGCCTACCGACTGCATGACTAGTGATGACTTTCCATACGGGTCAGTATCGAAAGCAGAGAGTACGACAACTCAAGCTAAGGACCTGCCATCCAACGAACCGATGGGCACGTTAGAGCCTGTCGCTTACTTTAATGGGGCAATGCCGACTGGCGTGACGGTGTCGCAGAGAGGACGGATATTTGTCAATTTTCCTAAGTGGGGTGATGATGTCTTGTTCACAGTTGCTGAAATTCGGGATGGCAAGCCAGTTGCCTACCCAGATGAGGCGATGAATCAAACTAACCCGCAGGATCGAGCAGCGTCACTTATTTCGGTGCAATCAGTAGTCGTGGATCCGGCAGATCGCCTATGGATTCTTGACACCGGCAGTCCACTTTTCCAGGCGACCGAGTATGGTGGGCCGAAGCTTGTATGCGTCGATCTGACAGCCGACAAAGTAATCCAGAAGATACTCTTCCCACAGGATGTGGCTCTTCCGACCACTTACCTCAACGACGTGCGCTTTGATCTTCGGCGCGGCAGCAAGGGCATGGCATTCATCACCGACTCAGCGCAAAAGGGACCTAATGGCATCATCGTCGTGGACCTGGCGTCCGGCGAGAGCTGGCGCCGACTTCATGACCACTCCTCTACGAAAGCGGAGGAGCTGCAAACCTTTCTGCCGATTGTAGAGGGAAGACCGTTCCTCGAGCATCAATCCAACGGAGCGGTTAAACAAGGTGCCGGCATGGGTTCAGATGGGATCGCGATTAGCTCAGATGGGATGTGCCTTTACTATTGCCCACTTGGCAGCCGCAAACTATACAGTGTGGATACAGATGCTCTCTGCGACAGATCGCTTGATGATAAAGAAGTCGCTGGGACGGTGGTTGATGAGGGGGATAGGGGTGGTGCCTCAGATGGGCTTGAATCGGACGCGGGCTGGGCATATCTACTCGACTAATTATGAACATAATGCGATCCTTCGGCGACTCCCTGGCGAGCATTGGGAGACTGTAACTCATGACCCGCGGCTATTGTGGCCTGATACATTATCACTCGCAACTGATGGTTACCTCTATGTCACAGCGAACCAGTTGCATAGGCAGGCGCGCTACCAAAAAGGGCACGACCTACGCCGTAAGCCATATACGCTTTTCCGCATCCGAATAAGCGAACATCCTGTCCTGCTCCGGTAGGTCTAGACTCTCGACAAATTAGTACGCAAGAATCGCCCATATCATTTTTGTATGTATATATTAATAGAATCCTATAGATGCGGCAAAGAGGAATCAGGCCATATTACATTTTTTTAGCAATTACAATAAATAGGTCAAACACTCTTGCTCAGCAAATTCTTGATATAGTTCCTTGTTCTTAATCTATTTCTTGTCCCTGCCAACAAGAGCATTCAATCATGTTGCAGTATCCGTTACTGATGTAGAGACTCCGCGATGCGATGGTATCGAGATGTAATTCAAATGACAATATTGGTTGAACCTATGGAAATAACTACCTATGAAAAGGAGGAGAAGAACTATGATCCACATCTTGCTACACTTATGAGGACAATCTTTGGGCCTCGGCTTGGAAAGGTCAAGATTTATCATATGACTAGTGCAAACGGAGTGGGGATCGAGCTTTTTCAATTCATTGAACCTGCTGCTGAGTCGAGTCTAGAAGAATAAGATAATTTTGAATACTGGAAAACAGGATATTTTCATATTGCGTTGACCGAACCCAACATTGAAGAGCTTGCCAATAAAATAGCATCGACTGGAGGTAAACGGAGAACCAATGTAATGGAATCAGTTCCTGGATCTGGCAGAAAATTTTACTTTTGCGAGGATCCTTTTGGTAATATAATTGAAATATATTCACATAGCTATGAGCAGTTCTGGGCCAACGCTCAGTTTTAGGCCCGAACTTCTTATGATCTCTGCCTGGACCTTGACTTCTTATTATTAGAGCATCGCCAAACGAATAAAAAAAGCGTTTGATGTCCTAAAAATTGCTTGTTGCTGTGCTCGGCTCGGCCTCTTGAGGGAGATGCCTAGCAAACTCTTTTAAATCCATAACCAAGCCATAGTAGTCCCTTACAATTTCTAGTGTGGACTCGGAGTGCTGGATGTTGCCTGATGCTGTTGCATCTGAAATGAGTATGACATCGTATCCTTCGTTGAATGCATCTCTCAAAGATGCCTCTACGCATATCGAGGTATCTATTCCACAGAACATCAGAGTATCGATTCCAATACTTTCCAACCAGACGCCAATTTCAGTGTCTTGAAAAGCCGAATCTCGTCTCTTGACGACAACGTGATCCATTGGAGACGGCTTGATTTCGTCGACGATGTCTGCATCCCATGTGCCTATTACGCAGATTGGCTTCTTACGTATCCTCTCTTCCCTTGACTTAGGAAGTATTCTATGGGTATTTGTTAAAAGGTCAATGCCAGATTTTTCACGTACTGCCTGAGTGTAAAATATTGGTATATCGACGCTCCTGCAAAGCCTGATCAATTTCGATATATTTGGGATAACTCGCAGGTAGTGGGAAATATCCATTCCAAGTTCATCGTATGAGCCGCCTTTGCTTGCAAAGCCGTTCTGAACGTCTATTACCATAAGCGCTGGATTAACATTATGTCCCTGGACTTTGATAATTGTCATATAGACACTACAAGGTCGAACTGTATTAATAAATTTGAAGTAACTAACTATTCGCTAGCAAGAACATCTATGTTATAAGATGAGTTGGTAAGAAATTCCGGCCGAGCCCCATGCCAGCCCTTTAATGTAAGAAGGATTTTCCTCTTGTATGGGTCAATTGTAGCTTGGAATCTTCCTTTGCCGTTTATGCCGTGTTCAAAGGCAAAGTGCCCGTAATCAGGCAAAATCAACTCTTCTATCTGAGGGTTGAATGAGACCTTGTTTTCAAGCATGTCTATTTTCATTCCAAGCATCATTTCGCGCAAGGCATGAATGTACATGCTAATAGACCACGCCTGCAAGATGCACGAATTGAACGGATCCGGTTTATCTCCTTTGTACGTTTCTGCAAACATGCCGTTCTCCGCCAGGATACGCTCCGCCATGCAATTGACATAGTATAGTGCCTGCTCTCCCCTCCCAGCCTTGATTTCAGCTAGCGCGGCCCATCCTGTGACAAGAGGCCAAACAGCCCCGTCATGATAGAGAGTAGGATGATACCTAGGGTCTAGGTTGCTGAGCGTTCGGACACCCCAGCTAGTTGTCACGTCCTGTTGCTCAATTCTTTCAAGCACAGATCTTTTCTTGCGGGGATCTCCAGCAGCGCCTGTGAGTAAAAGTACCAAGGCGTTTGGTCTTATGCTTGGGTCTTTGGAGCCGTCCCTTCTTATTGTGTCATAATAAAAACTCGTCTCTTCATTCCAGTATTCATGATCAATTTTGAGTGCTAACTGCTCTGCCTTTTGCTTCCATCTCTTGCGGTTATAGCTGTCATCAACTATGCTTGCTAGCTCGCTTCCAATCTTCAAGTTTTCGTAAAATAAAGCCTGAACATCATTTGCGCTTTTTCTCCTATCTATATGATCCATCCAAGTTGAATCACGGATAGGAAGCTTTTCTGCCGTCCCGGTAAAGCCGTGGTCAACCAAGCCGTCTCCATCTATGTCTTTGAGAAATCCGCAATCAATGAGTGCCTCAATTGATTCCCACCTTTTTTGTAGGTATGCGACGTCGGCTGTTGCCAGCACGTACTCCCTTATCGCCCAAGGAAAAAGAAATGTTGAGTCGGCGGAGCCAAAGGTGGTAGTGTGCAAGAAAGCCTTGCCG
This sequence comes from uncultured Nitrososphaeraceae archaeon, assembly GCA_963786915.1. Classification (GTDB taxonomy): domain Archaea; phylum Thermoproteota; class Nitrososphaeria; order Nitrososphaerales; family Nitrososphaeraceae; genus Nitrososphaera. Next base: position 308,397 of record CAWBAU010000001.1, on the reverse strand, counting down.
CTTATTATCATTGGAAGCTCACCGGCGACTGCACTTTTTGTGGTCTTTTTGGCCTGATGCTTGAGGAAATTGTCAATGACAGCGCGGGCAAAGCGGTAACTGCCGACTGCAAGGTAGCCTCGCAACGACCAGCCAGTGTCCCTTGCCCAATAGTTTGGAAAACGCGGAAGGCCAGCGCAGATCCCCTCTCCTAGCCCGTCGTACTCTGCTTTCAGATATAGCAGGCATGTCTTGGCTTTTTCATATGCTCTTAATATCTTTGATATTTGGAGGTTCTGTTTTTCTCTCAATGGAGAATTAATGGTGAGTGTGGAGGACGAATATCTCTTGAAAGAATTTTCAGTCTCTTGTAGAAGCTTACTGCAGTTATCCCTGATGAACCGAAATTCTTTTAGGCAATCCTTGGCACTTGAAAAGCTTGCCTACTCCAATAAGCGCAAGTTTGATGGTTTCGCCTTCTTCGAGATCGATGTCGTACGAAAGCTCAAGGTCATTGTTGAACGAGTCTGTCAAGATCCTGCTTGGCTTTAATTTTTTTGGCATGACGCCTATAACTCCAATATACTGCACTTTGTCTTTCTGGGTAGCTCCAGCGGAGCTTATCTGCAGGCAGCTGTCGCGCTTTTTGAAATTGGAGATATTGCTTTGCGAGATAGCAGCAAGCCCATAGCTTGTGATATTGCCGTCTATTAAAAAGTGAAAGCGAACCTTTCTTGGTACCTTTCTTTTTACCGGCATTAGATCACGGGCCGTGTGAGGCATCATACTCATCTTTATTTCCATTATGAACCCTCTATTTTCAAAAGGCACGCACAACCTCCTTTCCACGTGCAGGCCCGCTACATCGTGGTGTGTCGTAAGAACACCGTGCTCATGTTTAGACGATAAGGCAAAATTTGGAAGGCGCTTTCGGACACCCTCGTCTATAGACACTTCAACTATTATCCTTCCAAATGACCTTGCTGGAGGAACATACAGCCCCCCGTTGTCATACCGTACACCCATCCAGGTCCAGTTTGCAGAAAGCGCTCCGTTTGCAGAACACACAATGTAGGCCTTTTTCCCTGATAGCACAAGAGGAGTAGTAAAATTCTTGAACATTGTGTCTCCGCTCGAAAAAGCAAGATCGACGTATGCCAGCGAGTCAGGAGTAATATGGATTCTATCCTTCTGATACCCCGAGAGATAGTCAGTAAACGTAAATGGAATAGTTATCTCTTCAAAGCCTTCCAGCTTGCTCATTATCACTATCTTGTGCTTGACCTTGTCGTCCAAACCAGCCTCTTTAATTACTAAGAACCTTGCACTCTGATACGGCTTGAATGCAATCGGCCTGTTTTCAGAAAGCGTGGCTACGTTGACCACTTCATCAGAAGTAGCGATAAAGATCGCGTTCCTTTGAACAGGCAGCTCGTCCACGTAAATGTCAAGTGAAACAATATTGCCGCCAAGGGGAACTGGAGGATTCAAAAGCGAAAAGATAAATCCATGCTGTTTATATTCTCCGTTGAGTACTATCACATTTTTTAGGCTGCCCCGTACATATGAGAGCAAAGTATGGGTATTGTCAAGTGTTCTTGCTATTTCTTATCCGTCCTAATTGTTGAAATAGTAGCCAAAGTCAACAAAGTTACTATACAAACCATACTAATATATTTTTTATCAGTCTTATATAATCTGGTGTATGCTTACTCCCTTTTTTCCTGTGTTATTAAGGCATCTCTTCGAGGGGAGCTGTTTATTCTAAGTAAACAACTCTCATAGCGGCGGATGATATAAAATTATACAGTTTCTTTCAGTGATTATCAGGGTGTGCTGCCCTCAGTCATGCTTTGGTCATTGGCTTCCTTTTGTCAACATGTAATTTTATGTATTTGACAACAAGAATGTACGAGGACTATTCTTCTTCTTCTTCGATTGCCATTGACCAAGGATGTTGTGAAAGATACTCTTTTGGCCATAAAATATCAAGCGCTTTCCATAAGATGCCCGAATCAGTAGAGGAAAATATACCCCGGTTGCTGAGAGCAAAGAACTCTCCGGGGTTCTTCGAACTTGCTGCGAGGATTGGAATAATCGTTCCACTTGGCTGAGGAAGACCCTTTGAAATCATTTTCCATTCTTTGTCGTCTTCGGATCTTCTGTATATAAATGACTCAGCATCTTGTCCCGCGTAATGAGCTTGCCAAGCTCCTGAAGATGCCGATACGATTACAGTTTGAGGATTTTCAGAATCGACAGCAAGTCCGTAAAGGTAGTGATGTCCAAGGCCCGCTGTCAGCCTGTTCCATGTTTCTCCATGATCAACGCTCTCAAAATAGCCATCACCTGCCGAAGAGTATAACCGTCTAGGAGCCTTCCGATGCGTAGCTAGAGTATGAGTATCATACGGCCCTTGCTCAACTCTGTCTATCCAAGTTCTGCCGCTGTCGCGACTTTGAACTAGTGCTCCTGCCTCTATTGCAACAAAAATGTGGGCTGGGCTGTTGACATCCGATTCAATCCAACGAACATGATGAGTCCAGGGCCTAGGGGGAAAGCTCCATGTCTGAGAAGAGCTCAGGCTGTTTAGGCCATTCATTCTTTTCAAAGAGTCGCCTCCGTCATCAGATCTGTAAAATTCGCTCGGCTCAGTTCCAGCGTACATTACATTGAATCCATCATTTCCCTTATCTAGAGGACTCACTGAAACTGATGTCACATTTGAAGTGGATATGAAACCCGTTCCAATTTTATCCCAATTTTTTCCACCATCGTTTGTTTTCCATAAGCCCCCGCCGAATGTTCCGCAGTAAGCTCTGCTCGGATTAAGAGCATCAAATGCTATGCTTTGTGGATGAGTTCCCCTTAAAGACTCATCAACCTTCCATCCCTCCTTTGAAGACTTGAGTATGAGAAGCGAATCCTGCATTCCAGCCAGAATCGTCGTCATAACTAATACGGATCTAACCGACATCCCTTAAGATCATTTACCTTTCGGCTAGTAACATTTCATTATCTTCTTGTGTGATAAATAGATGATTCTTGGAAGAACTCTGAAATCTTTGGAAAAACGCACTTTTTCCAAAGACAGTTGCTCATTCAACGAATTGTTACCGCTATTTACTACCTACTGACGCTCCAATGCAGGTCGATCCCACTTGGCAGAGATTGCAGCAGCTTCATATGTGCTTTGCAGGAAAGCCAGCAAGACCTCATCCTGTGACTTCGAGTTACGGACCACATCGTACGGAAGAAGAAACTCTCCCATCTCCTTATTATAAAAGGCCTCTGACGGCTGGATGGGATAGTCCTTGAAACCTTGAGGCTCAGGATAGGAATAGGCATAGAAGACAGGTTCATTAACCGGACCGCCGCCAGGCCAGAAGCCGCAACTACTCACTTCGTGCGAGTATGCTTCAATTGCCACAAAACGGGCTAAGTTTGGTGCGCCTGGGTGCTCAGGTGCCGTACGTCCGGAGAAGCGAGTAACTGCCAAATCAAAAGCTCCCCAGAAAAAGTGTACAGGGCTCACCTTGCCTATGAAGCGGCGACGAAACTCCGAAAGAACCCGGCTGGTCTGCACTAGAATGCGCCAAACCCGATGCGCATATTCGGGATCATAGGCCACATGGTTCTCATCCTTCTCAAAAGGGGTTGGATTAGGCACTTCGACCGGCGTGGTCCAGATGGTTACAGGCATATCAAGCGATGCTAGGGTTGACATTGTTTCTTGATAAAAGTCAGCTACTGAGCGCGGTCGGAGAGCGATTGTCTTGGCAGAACCTTCAGACGTGTCTATAAGTAGGACATGGGATATGAAATCAAAGTCTATCCGTAAGTGTCGACCCTTATAGGTCATAGTAGATGTCGTGAGACCTCTAGGCGTGAGATACAGAGTAGTATTCCACCAGTGATTCTCTAGTGGCATGAGTGCCAACCGGATCTTGCCAACGATCTGGGTCCACATGTGCAGCGTGTAATAAGTGTCCTTCCACTCTGCCAGCGGCAGTTCTGGCCATAGATATGTTGTGGTCATTAAATTACTCCTCCATTCCATCAGCAAACGGCCGGATCATGCATAACAGGGGTGTGGTTTTGATGCAGGGTACCCGGCTAGCAACTGCCGCTGGCACTATCACAGTTTGGAAGATAGCTCCTAAGAGACGTTCATATAATCGAGGTTCGGGGATGCATACCATACGAATACATAGGACATGTCAACTATCTAAGATTTTATTTAACTGGAGGATACTGATATTGATCGATATGGTCATCTCACCCCGCACTCTCGCTGGGCTCTGCGTAGATCATTGATTATATTGCAAAGGGAAATATAACAGAAAGGGATTTCTTTGTATCGCAATAGTATAAAAATGGATATATAGAACGTCTCAACCAGTGCCATTAATACTATTCCCAAAGAAATTGATACTCCCATAACTTACCAGATAAGAAAATACAACAGCAAATGAGAGAAAATCTCGAGCTACCACCTTTGAATTTGTCTCAGCCCGATATGATATGAAATAATACTGTCCGTCTTGTTCATTACAATAGTAACCTGCTTTGTTATGGATGGTACTACATGGCCTGGGTGCAAAGCATATTTGGAATTGGCACCTTCCACTCAGGTCCTACTATTCTTCTATACACTTCGGCCATCGCAATTGTCTAAGAAGAAGATCTTGTCATCTTACGCTTGGTGAAAGATATTCTCCATTGTCGGTTCTAGTACCTGGGGATCATTGTAATGGCGTCAGGCTTATCTCTGTCAAGATCGATCACAACCTATAATTCGCAAGCTTGATTCTAAGTTCCACTTTGAATGCTCTGGGAAGGAGATTAAGTACTGCTTTAGTGATTATTCTTATATCTCTGAAGGATCCTTGAGATAGCAAGACAGCGCTCTTGCTTTGACCTATTCTGTCTATGGATTTGTACAAATATTGGATCCAGCAATGGGAGCGCCTGTGTTCAGTTATGCAGTTTCTGCTGGAATCGACGGCTTACCTTTCATGATCTCTGGAGTAGTGAGAATACCTAGTTGATGTGGGAGGTATTGAGAACTTTACAGCTTGTTCTTTAGTGTGTCATTACCATCCATCGATTGAACGGTCAACTGTTGCATCAGAAAGTGACAGCGTATAACTGATATGGTTTTTGCTCTGCTAAATTATGATAGTTCCATTTGAATTGATCGAGGTTTACCTTTTCAAACATCTGCTGCCAGTCAACGCTTAACTTTTTGTGAAGGACATCTCCAATGACCATTTGACTGCCTTTTGCAACAGATTGCATTTTAGCTGCAAGATTCATCGTTGCGCTGATGATGTCTACATGAGATCTTTCGTGGTCTGATCCATACCGCACAATCGTGTGCTGTCCATAATCCGAAGTTACTTTAACTTCAATTCCTCTAAATCCCATCTGTAAAAGTAGTGGGTTTATGGCGTCCCTTACCACATACACTACCGACTCTCCACACATTACTAGATCATCCAAGCTCTGACAAGAGGGAAAATAACCAATGGCTGCATCTCCGATAAATTTCAACACAAACCCGCTGAAGCGTTCGATAGCATATGAGACCTCTTGCGAAAAGACAGTGACTATCTTTGAAAGAAAATCAGGTGTTAGTTCAGGTACTCATTCTTGTGGACCCGACCACATCAACATAAATCACTGCAAACTCTAACTTTTGAGAAGTATGATTTCTTAGAAACTGGTCTGATTTTGCAACTGCTAGGTGATGATATTCAAAGCCTTCGACTAGAGCTCTCTTTATTCTTTTCTGACTTTCTTTAACAATATCGCCCATATCAAAAGAAGTGGATCTCTGCCGTCGCATCTGAATGTCTGCTTCATTTGGTATATTCTCTAATATATAATGGATAACCCTCGATAGATTTATGTCATTTTCGGCTAGAATATGTCATTGTTCGTGTCAATTCATTAAATGATTAGCCTAGGATTACGCCTACTTTTGCTAGCAAGTTGAGGGAGTCAGGAGTTGAAGTAGAGCTTATCGACTTGCTGCAGGGGGCATAGAGAAGAGAATCTTTTTTGCGACGCTATTACCGACCAAACCTTTCATCCTATAGCGGTATGATATTAGACGCGGTTAACGAACTCAGAAAGGAGATTGAGAACTGATCACAAGCAACAAATTAACAACCAAACAACCAACCAAACAATAGCTTAATAATATTCTGTATTTTATTCCTATCACATACAACAAGACCAACGACTGCTGTCCCGACCCATGCGTCGTAAAAAACCTGTTCGAGGGGACAGTGTTTGAAGTAGAGAAAAAGGTTGATCCATATCCTTATCCCCTACATCCGTCCACCTTTGATTGCTTCTCTTCTTCTCTATCTCTCGCTCTTTTTTTAGGACCAGCGCCACCTTCTCGGTGGTCGATAGTTAAAAATTATCTCCTTTTCCCTTTTCCCCACGCCAAAAGTATAGTGGCGATGAAGAAAAGGATAACTGCAGTTATCAGCGCCAGAAGAGCGAGAGATCCTCCGCTTTTGGACTGAAAGTCAAAACTCCTTTTATTTTGTACTCTGTGTGTTTGGGAGCCACTTTTACCCATAAGCCCAAATTCCTTAATTATCTATCAAATATCTCCACGCATAGCACCTCTTTAGACAAATATCCTATCACATGCTTTCTTCTTTTTTCTCCTTGCCTCCAACTAATTAGCCTATTAAGCCTTAGTTTACATGTGCAGAGCTATTAACTGGGAACAACCAAAAAATTATACCATCAAAAGGTAAAGAATCAAGTATCTGACTATTATTCTGGAAAAGTGACCAAAATTCCTATATATTGGTTATATTATAGACGAATAATAATGAAAACACTAACCCGTGTCACTTCTTTGTCTCTCATAACTTCTTTATTCATTGCAGCTACTGTCAGCAACTCCGGTACAGCAGTATTTGCACAGTTAGATCTTTCACAGTTCGGACCATTTTCATCGGAAGAATCTCCACAACAAGAAGGTGGATTTGCGCCATTTCAGGATACTACTAATGACACTACTACCAATGATACTACGGGTCAGACGCCAGGAACTAATGTTACTTTAACCCCAGAGCCTCCAGTACCAGGAGCCACTGGATCTACATTAAATGAATCTGTAGAAACAGGAGAGCGGATGAGGCTACTCCAGTGCCAGGTCCCGCAGAACCGGGACCAACCGGACCCGCTGTCTGTGGTCCGATGGATATTGCAATTGCACTTGACGATACCGGAAGTATGGGAGGAGCCATAGGCAACATCGTAGCAGAACTTCCCGCCATAATAAGTCAAGCCCAAACAGCTTCTGGTGGGGACCTTCGGCTCGGATACCTGACGTTCAAAGACGACGTTACCGTTGTTCATCAATTGAATGCCCCCTTGGCAGCTGTCCAGGCGAGCATATCCACAGCTACGGCTAGCGGCGGCGCAGGTGGTCCAGAAGCCTCAGATATCGCGAAAGATCATGCAGTACATAATACTGGTGGATTCACAGCTCCCTGGAGACCGATAGCTACAAAGATACTGATTTTAATTACAGACGCCCCACCTGGGGGAACAGATGATACACACACCCCCGGCGACGCTCACGATCAACGGATGAGAGATGCAGCATCTTATGCTAAAAGCGTAGGAATCAAAGTATCAGATGTATTTGTTCCTACAGGTGGCGATTATGATGGTCAGGCTGCAATCCTCAAAGAGGATGCCGACACATCTCTAGGAGCCTTTATTACTACCATGCAAGATGGTTCGGGAACAGCTGATGCAATAAAGGGAATCATAGAGAGATGTGGAGCAGTAACACCACCACCACCTATCTGTCCAGACGAGAATATACAGCATTGGGACAAGATCGCATTTTCAATAAACAATCCTAGACTTGCAGGTAGCCTTAGACTAACTGCAAATACTCCACTTGACATAAAAGTATTGGATGACCCACTTACCGTTGCAGATATCAAACAGAAGGTCTTGACTTTCTTGAAGGCGCCGGATAACCCACAGAACAGAAGAGCAATATCTATTATCGACATCGAGTATGCAATAATATGTGCCAAAGCACCCTCACCATCAACTGGAGAGGGCGTGACACTGGTGGTACCACCAGATTTACCCGCAGAACAGCAACAACAGGAACTAAACAGGATTGAAGGACTGCAACAAGGACAAGCCCAACCTGCTAATAATACAACAGCAACAACAAACTCCTCCTCTGTTGATGCGACCACTTCCTCCATCGAATGATAACACCAAGCTCAAAACTTATCTTCTTTTTTTTAGGAAAGTATGCAGTAGAGCACAATCGACAGAAGTATTGAATGTACAGTCTCTAAGGCTATACAGCATAGGAGCAGGCTAAGACCTAAAGCCTGCGTATATTGGGTATCATTTCCTCGTCAAAAACTTCTTTCAATCAGACTTATCCAAAGTGGATTGCGAAATGGCTTCCAGTCTGCTTTCTCCATGTCACGTGTAATTCTAAATGATGGTATTGTTCTACCCATTTACTATGAGATCACCACTTCTTGTCTGCCGCCACTATGCCAATCCTCCAGTGATAATGAACTGAGATGATGGCTATCACAATAAACACCAGCTAGCACCCCGAAGAGAGAGATTGTTATACATTATTCTTATTAGTTATTCTGGCGAACAAAGAGAATATGTCCAAAATTCCTAGTGCATACAAACCTTATGGTACCATCTGGTTGTATAACACCATTCCCCATTGGGGCACCGCACTCTCCACAGATTATTATTGGTCCTTCTTGTGATGATGCCATATCTATTACATCGTTTCGAAATGCTACTTTATGCAATAAAAATTATGTCCTATTACCTTTGAGGCAGCAAGAGCTAGACTACGTCCTTATAAAGAAGTGATATTACACTCAAAAATAGTTTTTATAATGTATCAACAAATTGATCCTCTACGTTTTGTAATGTGCTATCAAACCATGCTATTGCATCGGTATAATTTCCATTACTAAACTCAACTGGTGTAATTATCTCTCCTCTGTCAACTCTAACCCCCATATTCGTGATTATTTCAGCAGACTCCCTTGATCGCCCTTCTCTTGAAATTATTGCATTATTGATTAGCACATCTACGATCTCTAAAATCGATGAGCTATCCTCCCTAGGCAACTGTGAAGTTAGATTCCTCTTTGTGACGATCCGCATTAATCTAGTGCGTAACTCTTTATTCGCACCGCGTATCTGCTCATTAGGGTTATCCATATCCCATCTCCTAGCAGTATGGCTCATAGTAATTTTCCTAACCGACAATCAAAATGACCTGTTTGCCAATAAGAATTTGGTAACATAATCAACTAAGATCGTTGGGGATCCGTTACAATCCTAATGACCATCCCTAAACATTTTGTCTTTATGTAAAATAGAGAGAGGTAGGAGAAAAGGGAAGATATGTGACATGCATGCACGTATATATCCATGTGGACTATCTTTTTCCTCCAGACTGCTCAAGCATATTTGGGAGCAGCAATAGCAACAGAAGGCTTCTTCAAGTGTTCGATATACCGAACACTACATCGACTACCGTTTTAATGGAAACTAGGCGTAGATTGCTCCCTTGTGGGTATACCACACTCGACAATTTCAACTGCACTAATGGAAACTAGAACAATAAAGGATGACGAGAGAATCAGGAGGGGGTGTGAAGGTATGGAATGGCATCCAAAAACCCCTCCTGATGCTTAACGACAGCCTAGGTTTTGCAGAACTCGTTTGCAGAATTCAAGTCAAACATCGTAATACTGCCTGATCTGCCATGATCTTCCTTTTCTCTTTCCTTCTTTAATTTCCTGCTCTTTGAGCTCTAGATAGGACTGCAAAAGCTCCTTAGTAAAAGAGAATTGAAGAAGATAGGCAGAGTCACTGTTCAAAGCATACAGCGCCTGCTCAAGAGTTGAAGGAAGACCTCTTATGCCAAGGGCTTTCCTTCTTGATTCTGATAGGCTATAGATGTCTTCATTTATTGGTTCTCCAGGGTCTATCTTCTTTGATATTCCGTCGATACCTGCAGCTACTATTGCTGAGAGAGCCAGGTATGGATTGGCTGACGGGTCCGGTGCTCTGAATTCTATTCGCTTGGATTTTGCACTATTTTTTTCAACTGTAGGCACGCGAATAATTGCAGACCTATTTCCTCTTGCCCATCCAACATAAACAGGCGCTTCATATCCAGGTATCAGTCGTTGATACGAATTGATAGTTGGAGCCACTATTGCTGATAGAGAGGGTGCATGCTCCAATATCCCTCCGACGAAATACCTTCCAGTCTGGCTTAGTTCAGCATAGGAATCATTAGGATCATAGAAGAGATTCTTTTTGCCGTCTGCTTCCCAAACACTAACATTTACATGCATTCCAGATCCGTTATCAGCTAGCTTTATCGAAGAGTGACTATTATCGTCAAAAAATGGCTTTGGCATAAAAGTCGCAACCTTGCCGTGGTTCTTGGCTACATTTCTAATTGCATCTTTGAACATCTGAACATTGTCGGCAGCTTGTGTCACAGTGGCATGGGTAAAGTTGATTTCAATCTGACCCCCGCTTGCAACTTCATGATTGGCATTTGTTACGTCAATTGAATAGTGTTTTCTCAGAATTTCTGCAACTTCAAATCTGAATTCTAAAAGAGAGTCTTGAAAAGGAGGACAGTCATAACCCTGCTTCTTCATTATAGGATATTTGCTAGAGCTCTCCTGCTCACATGAAATGATTTTCGTTTCTTGCTTACCATCAATACTGAACTTTATGTCGTCTAGGACAAAGCATTCAACTTCTGGTCCAAGCTGACAGAGCATATTCTTTCCTTCAAGATACTTCTGCATCCTCTGACTTGCATATCGAGGGTCTGCAGCCAGTCTGCCCTGTGAGAAGCCCTTATACACATCGGCTATAACAGTGCCAACCATTCTCTCCTTAGAGATAGGCACCATTCTAGCAGTAGTTCTGTCAGGAAGCAAAAGCAGATCTGAGTCGTCTATATCTGCGAAACCTCTGACTGAGGAACCATCAAGACCAATTCCCTGTCGGAAGATGTCTTCGATGTTAGCAGGCATGGATAAGTACCTTGCAAGGAATTTACCAAGCAAATCTGTGTACCGGATCTGTATGATTTCTAATGACTTATTGCCCCATTCTGTTCTGAGCTTGTTCATGCTTTTGCCTCCAGCAATTCCTCACTAAACAGATAATCCTCATTCCTGAGGTTCACTAGAAAAGAGGATAAGTATTTGTAATCCAAAAAATAGCTGCAATTCAATTTTGGATTTAGCCTTGCATCAGAGCGTATACCAATAGAAATTCCAGCTTTTCTGAAAGCAGGATTATCATTTTCAGAATCACCTAGGTAAAATGTGCCCTTGCCATCTACAGATGCATAAGCCAGTTCTGAAATCACGGTATCAAAAGCCAAGCCTTTGTTGCACTCTGTGCTATATATATCGACGAATGGAGGCATACTATATTTCTGAACGTAAATATGAGCAGGAGCTGGAGGTTTCTTTAAATTTGCAACCATCCTGCTGATGAAATGATTGACTGCCGATCTATGATAGGACCAGTCGTCGCCAAGCTGACGCCAGTCTATGGTCAGACCAGCCAGTATTCCGTCACTAGTATACTTGTGCTCAACAAGCAAATGTGAAAGCTCTTGCCATGAACTTACTTCTTCGGAAATAACTTCCAAGGCTCCTGGGTTTAGTTCTAGCACCTGCAAATCAGTATGTAAGAGGCGTTTTTCAATAGTTTGTGACGGTCCATGATTTTTAAGAATAAGGGTTTCGATACCCATTATACAGGAGAGCATCCTTGCGAAGGTTGTTTTATTCCTGAGAAATTCAAAGTCCTTCGTGGAGACTACGCATATAGGTATCTCAGAACAAACTTCCTCCAGTATTTCCTCAAGCTCTCTTGGAATAGTATTTGTTTTTGGATTCTTCACATGGGCTGTAGGGAGAAGTGTCCCGTCGTAGTCAGATATTATAGCCTGAACTCTGGGTTTCATTGTCTCAATCACATCCTAGTCCAAGATCGCTTAGCATCAAAGCATAAAGAATCAGTTTTTCGTGCAGTTGCATTATTATTATTTACCCACCATCTTGACATCTTTTAATGGTAAGCATTATCAGCACCTTATCTTCTATTAGAAAAGGGGCGGTTCTAGCTTCCTCATCCAAGCCAAGGCTAATGCCATAGCCTTCAACAATAAGATAAATTCTAAGTACTTAAATAAGTTTATCTCTACGTCATTGCATTGATCAGCCCCTTTTTCCTTTCTAGTTAACGGGCAGCAAGGGAGCTAAATAACCAGATCTAGATTGTAACTAATAGTGAGGTCCTGTGATATGCTTCAATATATTCCTTTTGTATAGGAACGTATCACAGTTGCTGTTATTGATCTCTTTCTAGCCCCTTATTCAATTGGTGGCTGCTGAAGGTCATTGTGTTATTATTGACGCCGCTGGTCATGAGTTCCTTCATGTTCATCCTGCTGAGGAAGTGGATGATGTTGCAAGCTGGCGAGGAGGACCATCCGTGTCTTTTATGGCAAATTTTCCAAAACCAGGCTATACAGAGCGTGGGGACAATTCCAGCATGAAGGAAGGCTCCTGACAACAGATTTTACAATACTCATTGTCCAAAAATTGCAAAGGTGATAGACAATACCAATGCAATGTAAGAAAAAGTCTCCACAAGAAATAAAAATATCTGTTTATTCAGACCGTTCGATGCGATCAAGGAAGAAGCCATTTTACTGTTCAACACTTTCATGGACATTTGCTACTGTATTATTTTTTGTAGTGTTAACCTTGACAATGACTCCCTCTTCTTTGGTGAACGTATTTGCAGACGACGCACAAGGAACAGCGTCATCCGGCTACGACTTTATTACCACTAGTGCTACCGTTTTTCATATACCATTACCAACACAAGAAGATGAAGCAGAAGAAGATGAAGCAGAAGAAGATGAAGCAGAAGAAGATGAAGCAGAAGAAGATGAAGCAGAAGAATCACCGCTGCGGGTTGCTTTCGTCAAGCCCTCATTTACATTCGCTGCCTATCAGCTAAATGGATTCTATAACTTCTATGACAAAGCTTATGATCGAGCGGAGGTGACAACAAATGTCACAACCGATCTGAACCTGCTTACAGTTAGAGTTCCAGACGGACCTTATCTAGATTATAATGATGATCCTTTTGACAGCCCGAGGATTCCATCACAACAAAATTACTATGATGTGTTAAGGGAACTTGTGGAAGAAAAGGCTTCTTCTCAAAATCTAGATATGGATATTGCAGACATCACTGATAAGGCAGTTCACGAAGGTAGTATCTTTGATAGTGCTGGAAATAATGTCTATGATGTACTCTTCCTTTTCCATCAAGAATACGTCACGCAAGCAGAGTACGACAATCTAAAGAAATTTGTTGTGCAAAATGGAGGAACAATTGTCTTTAACGATGCCAATATTTTTACTGTGGAGGTAAAATACGACAGTGCTACCAATACTGTCACGCTGGTGAGAGGTCATGGGTGGGCGTTTAATGGCAACAGTGCATGGCTCGCAGAGAGCGAAAGATGGCTCAAAGAAAACCAACAATGGGTCGGGAGTAATTTCATAGAAATTCCAGCTAATGAAAACGTGACCTTTTCTAATAATCCGTTCAATTATGATCATTCTGAGGAGCAAATTGTGACAAACCCAAACGCTAAAATAATTTTTGATTTCGGGGTAATGGAAGACGTATCATATGAAATAGGTGATGATGAAATAGATACTATGCAGCATTTTCCAAATTTTGGAAAAGTAGCTATATATGAAATGATCAGTGGTAAAGGGAAGGTTATAAACATAGGAATCTATGCACACAAATTGGAAGATAACGAAGCATTTCTAGACTTCTATGAAGAAGAAGTACTTCCCCGTGCATTAGGCTGGTATCCAAGTTCCAGCAATCTTTTATAAAAGCTTCAAAATTAGGGATATGTCTTTTCTAATAAAAGGCATGTTGACCGATTCTAACGGGAATCCGCTCAGGCTACACCGTCAAAGCTTTTGACAGAATGCACGGTTTGCATTTCAAGATGATGACTTAGGATTTACCGTTCAATCCTTACATTTCTTCTTATTTCATCTGAAATGTGAAATTTATTGTACCAAAATAGCGCGCCTGCCATAATGATGAAATCTGTAACATAAAATAGATCCCATATCCACAGATTTTGTTGATTTTCATTTACAAAGTCATTCACATATCCATCATCAGCTATTGCATTGACTAATAACGATAGAGAAGAAAGAAGCCAAGGGATAGAGTGCCGATAGTCTTTGCTTAAACTTACAAGTATTATAGCAGACGGAATAATTAATATCAAATCCAAAATAGGATATGCAATGGTGACAGCAAAAGCCGCAAAGTCTACATCAATAGAAAGCTCTGATGAGAATAAACTAAATACATTATAAATAACAAATAGTGCTGTGACAATTGATATTAAAACCACTGTTCTTAGCTTAATCATACTACGTATCAAGCGCAGCACTGTAAACAAATGTAATGCTAAGAACACATAGCCTGCAAACCAAAAACCATCTGTAAGCGACACTAGTTTCTGTTCTTCTATACCTAAAGCATAGGAGTAATACATAAGTGTAAGATCGGCAGAGAACCAGCAAATAAGACCTAACATTAGAAAAAGATATGATTTGCCATGGGGTCCATGAACTCCATGCCGGTATACCGCGATTATGGCTAAACTTGAAGCAATAGCTCCAGTTATGTTCAATAACAAAAGCGATGTTAAATGCTTGTTATGGGCATCTGAGAAAATAATTAAAGAGTTTGCAATTATTGCCGAGACAATTATTCCCAAAATAAGAATCTTTAGCGTTGATTTATGGGGATTCTCTTTTTCTTCTACTGCCAGATAAATCAATCAAAAGGATTGTATGATAATATAAAAGTTTTATTCTCTTGATTTAAACATTTCTGCTGGTATGATGTCTACCAATGGAGCATGGAGAGCCAAAAATGGAGAAGATGCTTTTAGATATAATTCTACTTTAAGAAGCTCAAACCTTGCTATTTATGATAAAATAATCTGCACACAAGGCACGTAATATAGATATGCTGTGTATGTCGAGTATCGATTACAATCAGAAATGACTGAGGCTCCTTCTGATGAAAGTGATGACAGCCTTGACTATTTCCGTTGGTTACTATCAATATTGATCTTTCTTAGACTTTAGTTAACTTACACAGAAGCTCCACAACATCACCACCCTTGTAGGCCTGCTAAATGCTATGACCCTTCAGGAAATCAATAATACGTATCCCGCGATCAATAAGCAACCGAAGGAAGATGTGGAGCGCTTGGCTCATTGTACTGCCCGATAGTCATGAGATTGGCCGGCCAACTAATCCTAAAGCCAGCTTCAAGTAACCATCGCACCAAGTCTGCGTTGCGGGCCGGCACAAAAAGGCCATGGCCGTTAATCGCAGGAGAATTTGCTACAAGCGCTTTTAGATCTTCATTTGTCTTCGCAACTGCGTGGCTGAAAAAACCAATACCCGCAGCGTAACCTGCGATGTTTCCCTGATTGTCTATGCTCAAAGTTGCGACACCTTGCTCTATCGCTTGACGCAGCTCCATTTCTCTTGAAAATCCATGAACTGACATGCAAAGCTGGTTGCATGCAGGAGTATCGCCTAGATGAGCTGCACGGACATCATGAGTGGATCGAGAGAAGCTGCTACTTCTTATTGGATTCCCTTGCATCAGAAATAATGGCTCGCGCAAGGCGAAACCACATTTTGTGTAAAGAACAAAAGAGCGGACGTGGCTTGGAGATTGAACAAGTCGCACACGATCATATTGGCGCTTGCGTGCTTCACCAAGCACTGTATTCATCAACGCTCTGCCAATGCCCCCTTCTGCTGATGGATCTACAGTGAGCGGACCTATTGCAGCAACTGGACAAGGGGGAAATACATGAAGGAAGATGCTGCCAAGAATTCTTCCGTTGCATTCGGCCAAAGCACCCCACGAATTTGGGTTGACAAGCAATGTCTTGATCATACCTACAGCGAATTCGATGGAAGGTTGCTCCGAGGGATAACCGTGAGCCGAAGATATGATCTTATGGGCATGATAGCCTATCTTGCCGCATGCCTCCGCGTCCGCCTGCACAATTGAACGGATTGTCAAGCTCATTCCTATCTTACCAAAATGCACTGGAAATATTATTCCTATTAAAGTTAATGTTTAATGCCTTTGGTTTAATGTTTGTGAGAATAGAATCTCCCTATGATTGTTGATCGTATGCAAATTCTCCATGGGGAGGGTCGTGAAAGCCAACACAATTTTTGTAATTGATCAAAAGTTGATACCCATTGACTATGGCCTTAGGAATAGTACTGACCATTCAAAACAACAGACCGTTCTTGCGAGAAAGAAGATGTGAGCCCTCAAAGGCAAAGATCAGACATTGTTCTATCAGTGAGGATAGGTTATGGCTGCTGGTCTGCATTAACTGCATAACTTCGAGACTTGTTACCTTCAATCATCATTGTTTTGAGGTCATTGTTTGTAATTCATATTTTCTCAGGTGCTCTTCATCAGTTACCATGGTTTACTCACGACAATAAGAGTTACAGAAGACGTGTGAGGATATGGATAGCACTCTACCTTTCTTTATTTAATAATTCGAGAATGATCAACAAATAAGTCAAAGAAAAAAGTGCTGGTGGTATTAGTGGTTTGACATTACGTATGAACTTAGATCCCCCCATGTGCAGCAACATCTGAGAGAGTGAGGAGAAAATTGGAGGCTATTGAAAAAAGAAAGATGACCCGACCAGCTTTCGAAGGCATGTGGCTTTCCCTTCAAGACAGCTTCTGCAGGTTCCAGGCAGCCCTGTGGTTTGCCCCTGTCGCAATGTGTTAGGAAGGGTGGCGGCCAATCCTTTCGGATTGACCGTTTACCTGCTTCCGCATTACGGCAGCCATTCCAACTCCATGGGCACAGCAGGCCTTTACCTGCTGCGCAGATCTGGATGGTGGATCAGCTCTCTTTTTCGGCTGGTCGGAGCCTTATTCTCGGCACACATCTATTTACGCTTTTCTTGGAAAATTTCCTGACAACGATCTGCTTTTTCTGGAAAATCCCTCAAAATGAATACAGGAATCAGGGGGTCTAACCAATAATAACATCAATAAATTGAAAAATATAGAGCTATGTAAGACCTGTGAAACGCTCTGTTGATCTGAATTGCCAACTTTTCAAAGCTCAATTGTCGAACCATGAACACCCACACATCAATGATTCTATTTGCGTCACCATCCCGCACTAGATCCCAGCGGATAAAAAACATCAGTTCACCTATCGGTAGTCGTGGACGAGAAGCAACATGTGCCAGTCAGGCTCAAAACGCGCAGTGGATGGGGCACAGGATGAGCTCAAAGTATTGCTATAAGGTTGTTGCTGCAAAGGGTGACGAACTTTAGTGGTTTATCATAAGAAATTTCAAGAGAAAAGAAACGCAACATGATACTGATTGTATTTGACGCTCTAGATAGCGATAAAAGGTGTTATTAATGAAGTGTGAGAGGAAATAATATCATATTACTATGGATAGCAAAGAAGCCGAAAGAGAAGAGATGAAAGAGGAAACTCATGATATCGAAGACTCAGAGCAAGATGAATTAGAGGAAGAAGACAATGATGATGAAGAAGAATAAGAGAATCAAGATAATGAACAACGAAATAAAAAGACTTTTGGAATGGCATAAGCTGCCTCAGTAAAAAGTCTGCGCTTAGGTAACAGAAATACTCAGAACGAAAAGCCGCCATCAGGGATAAAGCAAAGTTGTTTCAAAGGTAACTCCAATTCCAACTCAGAACATCATGCTATAGTTTGCGCTTTTCTCCGGTATCATCTGAAGCAGATCCCCCATGTTCAACAATCTTACCGTGGCTGTTTAATTGAAAAATATCGATCCCTGCCCAATCCCTGTTCCCCCACCATTCCCGAAAGCAGTGTAACATGGCCCGCCCCAACGTCTTACAGCTAAAACCCCTAGTCAGAAACACAAATTCCAACCCAATAGCTGTAGCCATTCCATTAATACGTAGTAAGAAGAAGTCTTACCGTAGGTTTCAGATCGATAATCGTGACCGACATGACTCCACGCTATCAGTCAAACTGTAATACATAGTGCTTCCGCTCTGCAGTGCAGAAGATACATCTTTTTTAGCTCCTCTTATCTCTTCTTAGATATATGACCTCTCATTTATATTGCTAGTTGATTATGTGTATATTGACTAATGTCATACGGAACAAGATATGGAGGAGGCAACCGCTTCGGTGGCGGCAGCTTCGGTCCAAAGCCTGTAGAAACAGGTAAGGAATATGACGTACAAATCACCGAAACTAGCAGACAAGGTGACGGCATAGCCAAAGTTCAAGGCTTTGTAATTTTCGTGAAGAATGCAAAAGTGGGACAGAACGTAAAGATAAAGATAACAAACGTAGGCGCAAGGTTTGCCACAGCTGAACTAGCAGCACCACAGGAAACACAACAACAACCGCCACAGTAACAAAACGACGAAAACAATTCGAAAACTTTGATCAGAAGATGTGGCAACTCCATGAAAGATGAAAGTACCACCTTCTTGTTTTTTCTAATTTTGAGGTCTCAAGTTTTCATCTTAAGTAAGTAGTTGTGAAACCTCATTAATAGCCGACATCCGGTACATTTTTTTCGGCGGTCATAATCTGTGTCTTTAGATCGACCAAGGCGAGAATTCTATCGGATTCTGACTAAAAGCTTATGTCGGTTCCAATAATCTGATCTAAAAGTACAATATCATCATCATTAGAGCCCTTTATATAGCCGAGCCACGTATTCATAATCATTAAACTATAATAAATTTCAAGAAGTTAATTCTTCTTATAACCCGTCATGGTAATGCAAACTTCAATCCTGTGTGACATGTGTAATGGTGGTCGTATGGTTACAGACCTAGAATCCGCTGAAGTCGTTTGTGCAAGTTGCGGCCTAGTATCACCCGATAAAGCAATAGAAAGCCGTGCAGAATGGACGACATTTGAATCAGATAATGGTCGCAGTAGTAATCGCCAAAGAGTCGGCTTACCAAATTCCCTTGCGTCTCACGATATGGGGCTCTCCACAATTATTGGAAACCAAAATAAAGACTCATCTGGACACACATTTAATGCATATGTGAATTCCTCGATGCAAAGGCTAAGGACATGGGATGCAAGGAGCCGGTCCAACGTATCTGGACATAGAAGCCTCATGCGAGCGTTCAATGAACTGGGCAGGCTGAAGGATAAACTTGGCCTAACTAATGCAATTGTGGAGAAGGCGAGCCTACATATACAGAAAGGCAGAAGAGAAGCGAATGATAAAGGGAAGATCCATATCAGCCATTTTAGCTGCGGCCATATACATGGCATGCAGAGAACTGGGTGCCCCAAAATCGCTCCATGAAATGACTGAGACCAGCCAGGTTAAACCAAAGGCGCTAACACACTATTATAGACTGCTAGCTTTAGAATTAGACATCAAGGTTCCGCTAATAGAGCCCTCAAAGTATATCGCAAGGATAGCGAACAAGGCAGCAATTAGCGAAAAGACTAAAAGAATTGCCGTTGCTACGATGGAAGAAATCACCAAAAATGAACTATCTGCTGGAAAGAATCCTGTAGGTTTAGCAGACAGCAGTATTGTATCTATCTTGTCTGGCTACCAATGAGAATCAGACTCAGATGAACATCGCGGCTTCGGCGGGCGTAACAGAGGTAACCATTAGAAACAGGTTCAAAGACTTGAAGACAAAACATTGCTTGAGTGCGATTATGCCGGAGATGTTGCTATAGATGCCAATGTTGATGTTAAAATGCAAAAACTGTGGGGAGGTATTTCCTGGAGTTTATGTCCCAGAAGACAGTACTGACAACTTCAAGACGACTGCCACAAGTTCTGACACCTCTCACACTTGTTCAAGAGGACACAAGAACGAATACATTACAGAAGAATATATGGATTGGTCTTAAGCAATTGTCGTCTCTCAATTTAAATGATAAAGCAAGGATACCTGTGATTCTTGTGACTTATCCTGATACGTTCGCTGTAGAAGAAGCAAAAAGCCTGGTGGACTCATCAGATCGCTCAGTTGTCGGAGTATTTAGTCAAAAATATTTGAATCATTCACGATATGGGATTGGCGCGGGAAAAGCTGAGGAGATAAAGGAATTTGCTAGAGAATCCAAAGCAGAACAGATAGTTGTTGACGAGCATCTTACATCAAGACAGATACACAATCTTGAAAAGCTTACCGGGGTACAGGTAATTGATAGAGAACGTCTGATACTCGACATATTTTATACACGGGCTACTACAACAGAGGCAAAACTGCAAATTGAACTGGCTGAAATCCAATACGAAATGCCCCGGGTCAGGGAAAATGCTAAGTTAAGTTCGGGCGGCGAGCGCGCTGGAAAAGGGGGTATGGGAGAATATGTAGTGGATGTAAAATTCCGCGATTTGAAAAGACGCATGTCGTTTATCAAAGAGAAATTAAATGATGCTCATCGAAAACGTGAATTGTACCACCACCAGAGAATAAAGACTGGCATGCCCGTTGTTTCGCTGGTTGGCTATACCAGCTCCGGAAAGACCACTCTGTTCAACTTGCTAACAGGCGAACATAAGCAGACCTCAAATAGCCTGTTTACGACGCTGTCCACAACTACTAGACTGTTGAAAATAGATAATAGAGAAATATTGCTCACAGATACTGTCGGCTTTATCAGCAGACTTCCCACATACATGATAGACGCATTCAAGTCAACACTTGAAGAATCACTTGCAGCCGACCTAATTCTGCTTCTGATTGATGCATCAGAAGATTTACAAGATATTAGAATAAAGCATGCAGCTTGCAGACAAGTCCTCGGAGAGTTAAATGTAGATAAATCGAAGGTGCTGATGGTTTTTACCAAGTGTGACCGGCTAAAATCAGAAGAGATGATAAAGAAAATATCTGAGGATTTAGGAATATCACACCCAATGCTCATATCGTCTAAAACAGGCTATGCAATTACTAAACTGAAGAGCATAATTGGTCATCAATCCTATCCTGTTAGCAGAGCCAAGTGACCGTCTGCAATATTACGACCCGAAAATCTATGACGTGATCAGTTGTTTAAATTAAATGCACTTTAATTCCTTTCCGATAACCAAAAAGATGTCACTATTTAGACATGGTCATTGCAGCATGCACCAACGTACCTTAATATCTCTGATTTGGTTATAAGCTGGTGCCTCTTCAAATGGAAATAGCAATTGACGAACATGTAATCATATGCGGCATCTGTGGACGCAAGCTTATTGTCAAGGACAATGTGAACAATGGGCTAGCATTTCTTAGCCATCTCAAATTTGACCATCACATTCAGTATAAGGTACCACAAATGACTGAGACAAAAGTGAAAAAACATGATGCTACAACTGCAATTAATCAGCAGATGTTAGCACAGCCAGAATAAAAGAGTGCTCTATGTCGTAATTCAATAACTTGGTTGATTGCACCAAAGGAAATGAATACACGATGGGTTCTTGTCGAGCTTGTGGCGCCGAAAGACCACTTTCGCCATAGAGTTCTCAACCGACGCATAATATGGTTTTCCGGGAGCACTATCACCTAAGATTCGATAACAGGGGGCGGTGATAGTAGATTATGCCCCTAATTGCATGAAATATGAGATCATCGGATTAGCTGGCTCGACTCTTCTAAATCCAATTCAGCCTACTAGTTTTGTAACGTTTCTGATATGATTGATAGAATATTGATATGAAACAGGTGAACCCTGCATAAAGGCCGATGGCTTTTACTATCTATACCTCATTAATTAACTTGACATCACTTTACAAGTCCTTCTAGAAACGAAAAGTCCATGTCACCATCGCTATATGCTGTGATCTCCCTATGCCAGCAAATAGGGCAAAAGGCTTCATCAACTACTAACTTCTGCTCATATGTAATGTCGTTCATATTATAGAGACGTTTGCACATAACACAAATGTTCTCGCTCATCTAACTATCAACTTTCTGATTCCTTTTTTCTTTGGACAGTTTCATCAAATCTAAATTGATCTGCTGGCCTATTTGGTCGCAAATCTCTGCGGTAGTACCCTCAAATGTCTTGCTTGCTTTCATCAAGTAAACTCTAAGTTTATCCATCGATAACAATCACATCCATAGTATAAGATGTTTGTCCCTGCATGTGATGTCCACCACAGCTGCGATTCTGCTATCAACATAAGCGCGAGAACCGAGCCTAAACCTGATAGGGTGATATAATGTTGAGTTGCCTCACATTTCATTCTAGGACAACTGTTTTGAAAACTGCTAGGAGCATCCAGAGGTTCCCAATGACACTTCATGGTCACAGTTAGAAGAAAGACGGTATTGGAAGAGAGGATAAAATGACTGTTTCCTTCAAATCTTTTCATCTGGCTGGCAATAACAAGCCAATGATATCAGGGGATATGTCAAATGAAATCCTAGACTCATATAATGAAATAGAAATATTCAGGTCGGGTTAGAAGCTATAAACCAGACTACTAGAAGGCTTGAATGACATGCTCCAAAAGTGGTTTTTCCTCTGCATCGTTCATGCATTGCCCTGCTCAATGTACCCAAACTATACAGACGCTATCTTCGAGAGAGGTTTACATACAACGGCAAGCTATTGACACAAGGGTAACAAATAGTAGCCAGTTGATCTATACTTTACAGCATTCGTGCTTGTTTTCACAGCTGCAATAAACCGGCTCCTTCAAGCATAACCGGCATATCCGAACACCACATCCCACACACGTGTCATCAGACAAATTGCATGCCCAGTGCTTACAGCTCATATTAGAAATAACGTCAAACGACTAGATTACTTTTTCTTATGCAAAAAAACGCATGTACAATAGAAAAACCTTAGTCGTATTGATACCATATAGCATATTGCCTGCTGCTCTTCTAGCGCGATATCGTAGGGACCAATTGTATATTTTTCAATCCTCTATTATGCACAAGCGTTATTCCTATTCATTTTTTATCAAATTAGCTGGTGAAAATCCTTTATCTAGGACATAGATCTAGTATACGTCAAGATAATGGTTCAGGATTCTATTGATACAGCCAAATTGCTATACGCATCAGCTAGGCGACAAGATACTGAATCAGTCTTAAACCTGTTTGCGGATAACGCTGTAATTCACGGGCCTACATCGTCAACAAAGATTCTCCCGTGGGGTGGTAACTATAATGGAAGAGAAGGTGTTAAACAATTCTTCAAGCTATTAGGAGAAGGCTTAGACATTGAACAGTTTGATATAATTGATTTCATAGCAGAAAGAGATAAGGTCGCGGTTCTAGGTTTCATTAGAGGAAAAGCAAGAATGACGCAGAATCTTTTTGAAACATACTTTGCACACATTATTAAAGTAGACCGAAATGATGGCAAGATAGTTGAATTTAGAGTTTTCAATGACTCTGGATCATTAGCACAGTCTGTGAACTGATAATGGTCAGATTGCTATCGTTTATGACAGAGATATGCATCGGTTCTTGCACGTGCAAAGTTCTTCTCAACAAGCTTCTGGTTAGATTGTGCCTTGACTCTGTAGGTTTTGGTCGCACAAAAATATAAAAATTCATCATCCTTTTACCGCACTACGGACTGATGGACAGTGCTATAGAAAATATTCTGGAGTAGAAAAAGGTAATAGTTGTAACTGTACAGAATAGGAATGATGAAGGGAAAATTTAGCCAATGGATCCATCACCAAGCGAAGTAATAAGACAAGAGTTGCTACGCTGGAAGGGAGTTACGATACATGAGCATAATTTTGTAACTGTGATATTTTATGTGGACGGGATAGAGATGGGTCACTTACATGGCGATTCGATAGCCGATCTACACTTCCCTGTAAGCCTTGGTAAGAAACTTGTAAGAGAGGGATATGTATCGACACATCATATTATCCCGAAATCTGGCTGGGTAAGTCGTGAGATTCAAAATGCCAAAGATGTTGAAGCGGTTATAGAGCTCTTTCGTTTCCAGTATAATCGGCTTGTAGAATCAAAATAACTTTTTACCCCTTTGCACTTGGCCTGCGCCACTTCCTCAGCTTTGGGGTCAATCTCGTAGACTATGAGCTGCGGTACAGTTAAAATGATTCTCCACAATATCCTCTCCTCTTTCCTAGTTTATCTTGAAGTAAGTTAACACTGACTAGATAAGGTCAGCCATATTTAGTAAGCAGCGAATTGCTACTATAGTTAAATAGCTTCATTATCATATTGTATCGTGACAAGTAAAAAATCAAAAGCCGCTTTCTTGTCCGATCTCATAGTTACTGATCCAGATACTGGCGAATTAATACGCAAAGATACTGGCGAAGTTATTTCTGATAATACATTATCACAACAAAAAGAATGGCGGTCATTTGACAATGAGGAGAGTAAAAACAGAGCACGAGTAGGAACTCCAACATCGCTTGCATTTCATGATATGGGACTTTCTACAAAGATAGGAAAGGAGTCAACTGATGCATCCGGCAATAAAATTGACGCTGCCACTCGAACGAGAATGGGAAGGCTTCGGATCTGGAACAGCAGAAGCCAAAATCACTCGCCAACAGAGAGAAACTTGCAGCAGGCTTTCTCAATGCTTTCTAGGATAAAAGATAGACTGGGGCTGCCAAATCATGTAACTGAAAAAGCTGCATATACATATAGAAAAGCTCAGGAAAGAGGTCTTATCCGAGGAGACACCATAGGCTCGGTATTAGCCGCTTCGATATATGTTGCTGCAAGACAGTCGGGTGTGCTAAGGACACTTGATGATATTTCGGAAATTAGCGATATAAAGCCTGGGGAGGTGGCGAGATCTTACAGACGCATTATCTCAGAGCTTGACATTAAAGTGCCACTGATAGACCCCACAAAGTACATAGTCAAAGTAGCAAACAACCTAAACTTTGATGAAAGGATAAAGCGTAAAGCTCTTGAACTTATGGAACAAGCTCAGAAAAAGAATCTCCTCGTAGGAAAGGACCCAATAAGCATGGCCGCTTCTATACTCTACCTTGTAAACCTTGCAGAAAGAAAGCCTAGGACTCAGGCTGAAATCGCAAAAGCTGCAGGAGTAACGGAAGTGACAGTGAGGAACAGATCAAAAGAACTTAGGAAAAAACTCGATTTGAGCCTTGGCCGATCTACTACTATGTAATAGAGAGCAGATCAATCTGACAGGTCACAACTGAATGTGCATAAAGCAAAAAAAACCATTGAGTAACTGATTGGTTACTGAAAGGCATTCCCTTAAGCATCTTCAATGGGGCAGGCATATCTCAAAAATTTGATGAAAGTCGTATATTGAAAATACACTTCAATATCTACCGTAGTTGAGACATCAAGATTCTAAAAGGTAGCAAACAAAAGTGATCTGACAGAAGGTGGGCTCGTGGGGGTTGAAATAGACGGCTAGAGAATCCTACTGTCTATGGTTGAAGGCAAAGTGTACATAATGAATGGTGCCATAAATTCTTGTGCGTTTCGTTAGCCGCTTGAGATGATCGTGATGTAAAATTGGACCTAATTACTTTTCACATGTTTCTGAGTCCATTGTTTGAAGTTTTTCTTTGGAACCTCTCCGCGTCGGTTTTGCTTTAATGTAACACACTACATGTAGTGAATGATCTGTATGAAATAGTCCTGTGCTCAATTCTCTGATGCGACTGCATCAGAGAATAAATATGGCAAATTCCTTTTTTCTTCAGTACTTTATTATAATATTTTCACCATGTCATACTCACAATGTTCTCAAGATAGTAATCAAGATACAGTTAATTTGCACAAACCTAATGATATAATCTCCCCCAAACTTCGAAAAACATTACTATCAATTTTAGTTTTCTTTTCCTTTTATACTTGAGGCGGGTATTATAAAACATGTTTAACGCTTTTGTCTTTTTGAACTGCGACATGGAAACTAGACCTGCAATCGTCAATGAAATAGGCAACATCTCAGGGGTTTCTGAAGCTGTACAAGTGTCTGGAGTCTACGACGTAGTGGCAAAGGTGAGTGAAGAATCTCGGGAGGATATAGCAAAGTCAGTAAAGAGGATCCGTGCAATTGACAACATCATATCAAGCCTGACAATGATTGCATCTGAAGAGCATGCTGTGAAGCAAGTGGAGGTATCGTAATAATGCTGATGCCGTATCAGACAAGACCTGCGTTGCACACAACAAAAAAGTCGCCAGGATTCTGCATTACCTGCGGAAAAGTAGCGACAACTGAAGCACTGTTCAAATTAGATGGCGCAATGATCATACAGAGATATTGTGATAAGTGTTTATCAAGCGCGCAGTACTGATTCATACTAGGAGATAAAGCTTAAAGAACGAAAAAGAAAAAACATACCAGAGAGATAGAAGCGTGTGCCTGCCGATCCGTATAGGGTATCGATTCCAGAACCCCCTGATATGTCAATGGAAGGAGGCAGTAGTAGATTTTCCTAGTCGCTTATCGCTTCGGTTCAAAGGCCTCAGAGGTCAAAGTCCTTACCATTATCATGACAGACAACAACCATCTCTTAATGCTTCGGTGAGCTGTGTGGGCTCATTACCTATAGATTAGTTAGTAGATGGGTACACGATGTTATGCAGTATAAGTGCCGGCTTTCGGATCTTATCGCGCATCATGAACGATGAAGTTTTTTTTCTAAACTATTGTTAACGAGATTGTGCCATCAACGCCTCGTATAGTGGTGATATCTTTAGAAATTCGTTCTCTTAGCTGGTCCTCTGTTTCTGCGTTGATCTTGATTATGAGATCGTATCTTCCTTCGGTTCTATGAATGCTAGATACGAATGGCATGCTCGAGATCTTATCCTTAATCCGTGCATCAAATGGAAAATGGCAATTAACTAATACAAATGCTGAAACCATGTATGTATTGTCATAAGCGGAGACCGAGTTAATAAAGAAGAAAGATTGCGTACCAGATAATATGATCAAATTTAATAGATAGGCAATAGGGGCTGAAGATACTGTATATGTCACTAGCAAACTAGATATCAGTTTATTATTTCTTAATTATCTCCCATGTCTTTGTCAGGCGAATAAAAAAAGAGGGGGCGCGTATATTGCACAGACCATTATCTTATCATTCAATATGATCTGTTCTATTTCTTTCTCAGAACACTTCCTCTAACATTTCGACTGTCATTGCAGCCAATAGGACGAAGAACATCTTCTTGCTAGACAGTAAGAAGGACCTGTTTCTATTATCCAATATGTGAGATAAGAAGGTCTGCAGCGTGGGATAGCCGGACGCTCCTAGTGAGTCTACCATTGGCATGGCCAATGTGGAAAAAGACTGCATGTTCCATCTTCACAGTCCAATATACACCATACACACATTTAACATAGCTGGTGATGTGGGCTTCCTCTTCCCGGTTTATAGGGACTGATAGTTAACCACTATTCCTGCGTAATAAAAGAGCATATACCTGCTTTCAAATAAGATTCTCGTCGTATAAATTCTACGTCATCGGCATATTTGTTGTTCATTCGCGAGCTGAGGGAACAGAAGAAGAAAGAAATCAAAACACGAGGAGTGCTAAATAACTTTTCCCTGCAATGCTGGCAGTGTTTCACGACCACTAGGTCCATGAACGCGATGCTCCTTCTGTTCTACTCATACTATGCTAGCTTTCTAAGCTCGGTCTATTTTTGCTGGGGGGCATGTACTTCAAGTAAACCACTCAGTTGTTGAGTAGTTTGAAGATATCCAATTCCTCTACTTGTTGTCTTGTAAATGTCTCCTTCACGCATAAGAAGACTATTTGCCATCAACATTGCCAGGTACTCCTTTAATTGTGCGTATGAAAGGAATGCCTTATACATTATCTTGGTCTTGCTAGCACCGCCATTTGCTGCCTCTAGAATATTAGAGGCAAGTTCTGTTCTACTTCTGTATTTCAATTTTACTCGCTCTTTAGTATACATTGCAACTATATGAGTAAGCGTGAAGAGGGTTGTACAACTATCTTAGGATTAACCACATTTTATCGAGCTGCCACTGGAAAGAACACCTTTAACCCTCACGTCATTGAGCCTGTCTATTTCAAGTCTCTTCAGTTACTCATGATGCGTGTGCAAAATTTTTGAATTATATTCCCCATTAAAGGTAGGATATGTAAAGAAACCTTAATGTAAGACGCAATTGATCTATCCGCGATTACTTTATCAATAACATTTATTGTCACACGTATTGCCTTTAGCATAGTCTTCTCCTTAATATTCACCTTGTTTGCTATCAAGCGATGTAATTTTCTAGTTTTTTCCGAAGTTACTGGATAGCAGGACAACAGTAGTGAGTTTATACCTATAGCATAAATGCTATAATATCTGAATTATCGGTCGCTCAGTTATCAAACCCTAATTTATTTATCTATCGTTGTTCCATTCACCTGATAAAATGCTCTTTATAACCCTGGTCATACTCTTGCAAAAGAGTTTCTTTGATACCTTTTATTAAATTTCTCAGCTCGTCATTATTATTATTATCATTGAGTTCGTTTAGCCTAGTTGAGGAAAATCCTAAAGATTCTAGTTCCTCTACTAGATAAGAACGTTCATGAGCTTCCGTCTGAAAGAAGGATTTGGACACATACAATATAAGTCGAACTAGTATTTACACGGGATGGTAAAAGTTTGGAATATCACCCTTCTTCAGTCACGATTATCCTATGCGAATTTTCTTCCCATTTTTCGTGCTATGATAATGAATTAAGGTAATTCTTTGAACAATCATCTGAGCAAAACTCCAAAACGCCCCTGGCAAAGCTTGAATATAATACACCCTCGCTAAGGTTTTGAAACTCTTTGCCACATGATTTGCATACTTTTATCATATCATATTTTTCCTTCTTATTCCTCTTCTTCTTCTTCTTCTTCCTATTACAATATTACTTGAGCAATCAGACTTAAGGTTCTTTACATCGTGTACTGCTACTGCTCGCTGCCTCCTCGGAGAAGAGAGAGAGAGAGGGAGAAAGTGGGAAAGAAATAGGCATGGCTGTTTATATGACCGTACGGACATGATAAAGAGAGTAGGAGTAGAGATATATTTTCATTGGCGACGATTAGACTTTACAAGAGAAGCTCAACTTTTGTGGAATTGCCTATTTTAGTAGAAGAGCTTAGCAACGTTGGATTGCCTGATACTTTAAAAAAATACTATAGCGAGCCTGTTGAGCATGAAGCAAAGAGCATAGTTGCTGGACCCACCTTCATACAGTATCTGAACAAATTGTTCAGAACCCAAATAGCAGCTGGAGATATACTACAGTTTGAATCTGACAGTCAAGACAAGTATTTCATGTTCTCATTGACTGGGACATGGGATGAGATAATCAAGCTGCAGTAGTGACAGAAACCCCCATGAGCTCTTGATGGGTGACAGTAGTAGTAGTAGTAGTAGTAGTAGTAGTAGCTCCCTCACAGTATGTAGATGCACACATGTACGCCACAGAAGATAATAATAATAATAAAAAAGGTAAACCAACCAATGCAGATACACACCCACCACCCACATACACACACATACACACACATACACATACACATACGCACATACACACCTAGCAAAACATCTACAGAGTGCAAATGGCTGTAGTACATGACTAGGATGGTTACGGATACGACTGGATCCTCAAGATGTACCTGAATGTTTACTCAATCCGACATACTGACAGCAACATCGATTTATACACGACTCTCAAAGCTCAATAGTGTTTCCACCGTTGCATGCAGCGTCCTAACTCAAGGGCCAGTTCAAATGCTACATTTTTGCCTGACCTCTGAAGCTTCTTCTCTTGAATCCCTCTGAGTCCTCCATGTTGTCAAAAGTTGGTTGCTTATTATCCTTAAGCCAAGCAGACGCCAAAAGGAGGGACATTCATTCAGTATACAGAAAGAATGTCTACAAGGGGGGCCTAATGTATGCATTTTTACCGCATAGCAATGGTTGATTAATACAGCTTTTGAGAATGGATAAAGCTGCATCTCAATCGGCAAAAGCTACTCTTTCCTATCGTGCCTTTTTTTGGCTTCGAATTCTACTTATAATTAGATAGTAAGGCATTTCATGGATGGATGAAGATTAGCAAACGGTTCAACCAGAGACATCCATTTTTTTGGAGGTAGATAAACATCATCTATAACGCTTACATGTATTGCTTGCTAATTGCCTTTCTAGAGGATACATGTCTTCAAGCCATCATGAAAGCAACAACAATAGCACTCGAACCTTAAAAGTTGCTGAAGCTACCTCTCGGGACGTGGGAAGGAGAATAGGAAGAGTTGATCCAAAGGTAGCCAGAGAAATGGGATTATCTACAGGCGATGCAATTGAAATTTCAGCTGGCAAGAATAAGAAGACTGCTGTTCTCCATTGGCCTGCTTACCCGGAGGATTATGGAAGAGGGTTAATTCGCGTTGATGGATATACGAGAAATAGGCTTGAAGTTGGCATCAACGATACTGTAGACGTTAGAAGAGTCGAAACAAAAGAGGCTCAACAAATTACGCTTGCACCCACAGAACCCTTGCGTATAATGGGTGCCGAAAACTACCTTGCCAGCTTTTTAGAAGGCCAACTTGTTACAAAAGGTGATACCATCCCTCTCAATGTTATGGGACAGCGAATTAATCTTGTTGTGATATCTACCATGCCAGGCGGGCCTATTCTTATTTCTCAGAACACCGAAGTAGTTGTTTCTGAAGAAACTGCAGAGGCTGTCGCAGCAGCAAAAGAAGGAGAAATACCGTCAATTACATACGAAGACATTGGAGGACTAAGAGATGAAGTCACGAAGGTAAGAGAAATGATAGAGCTGCCGCTGCGCCATCCTGAGCTTTTCAGAAGACTTGGAGTCGAAGCACCTAAGGGTGTTATTCTTCACGGGCCTCCAGGTACCGGTAAAACCTTGCTTGCAAAGGCAGTAGCCAATGAGACCAACGCCACTTATTACACTATTGGAGGTCCCGAAATTATGAGCAAATACTATGGAGAAAGTGAAGAAAGGCTGAGAAATGTTTTCCAAGAAGCGCAAAAGAATGCACCATCGATTATATTCATAGATGAGCTTGACTCAATAGCTCCTAAAAGGGAAGAAGTGAGTGGCGAGGTTGAAAGGAGAATTGTTGCACAGCTCCTATCTCTAATGGATGGGCTCAAAGCAAGAGGTAAAGTAGTAGTTATTGGTGCAACAAACAGAATAAATGCAATAGACCCTGCACTAAGGCGACCTGGCAGGTTTGATAGGGAAATTGAAATTGGCGTTCCTGATAGAGATGGAAGGCTGGAAATACTTCAGATATACATACGAGGAATGCCTCTTGCAAAAGATGTTGACCTAGAAAGGCTAGCAGATATCACTCATGGCTTTGTGGGAGCAGACCTTCAGGCGCTAGCAAGGGAGGCTGCAATAAGGGCGTTGAGACGCATTTTGCCAGAAGTAGACCTATCTGCAGAGAGCATCCCAGCCGACATACTTAACAAGATAATCGTCACGATGCAGGACTTTATGGACGTAGCTAATGAGATGGAGCCCTCTGCCATGAGAGAAGTATTTGTTGAAGTTCCAGATGTCAAATGGGGTGACATTGGCGGTCTGGAGACGATAAAACAAGAATTGCGGGAAGCGGTAGAATGGCCGCTAAAGTATCAAGGAATATTTACTTATGCTGATGCAATACCGCCAAAAGGTATCCTTCTGTATGGTCCACCTGGTACGGGAAAAACACTAATGGCAAAAGCAGCAGCAAATGAAAGTGAAGCCAACTTCATTAGCATAAAAGGACCCGAGCTTCTCTCTAAGTGGGTCGGCGAGTCGGAAAAAGGCGTCAGAGAGATATTCAGAAAGGCAAGGCAGGCGGCACCATGTATTATATTCTTCGACGAAATAGATGCCATCGCCCCTGCTAGAGGAGGCGACTTTGGCACCTCTCATGTTACAGAACGAGTGATTAGCCAGATGCTGACAGAGCTGGATGGTCTTGAAGCTCTCAGAAACGTAGTGGTGATTGCTGCAACTAACAGGCCTGATATTATAGACTCTGCGCTTTTACGACCTGGCAGATTTGACAGACTTCTGTATGTACCACCACCTGACTACGAATCAAGAAAACACATAATCGAGATTCACACAAAGAAAAAACCACTAGCTGAAGATGTTAATATCGACAACCTTGCAGCAAAAATGGATGGCTACACCGGTGCAGATATCGCAGCCGTGGCATCAGCGAGCAGTAATGCTAGCTCTAAGAGAGCATATATCAAAATACAAAGAACCGCAAGAAGCTGAGAACCGCGCTAAGGAACTTAAGATACATATGCGACATTTTGAGGAGGCGATGACAAAAATAAGGTCTTTATCAGCTCAGGAATTAGATATGTACAGGGTGATAGCGGAGCGATTTGGCAGACCTTCTTCTATCTCTCCTAGCCCGACCAGTTCTCCAAGTGCTATTGCATAATATATACAACAATCTATCTGAGTTTGAAAGGACGAGGCATTAAATATACCGACGCTGGGATCGTCAACCAATGAGGGTGTTATTGAGGAAGTCATTATGGTATGGGATTGGGACAACCACTAGAGGCAAATTACTTCCTGAACCTAGCGTACTATACGAACTTGGGTTTACTATTGATGATATCAAGAATATTGCTCAGAACATGGAACATTCTCATTACCTAAAGAAGTAAGGTTGACAGGACTAATTGTACAGCAATCATTGTACTTTCCTTAGAGATAGACTTTTTCTACTACTACCACTACCTCCTTTAGCTTAGCTCATCTTAGCTCATCTTGGGTACTACTCACTACATATGGAATGAATTAGCGATTGCCTCAAAGTTCCTTTTCTTCTTCCTTCTCTCCCCCTTATCCCTGATCATCATTGCCTTGTGTATTTTATACTCAATGAAAGATATTGAGAAGGAGATGTACCCGTTAGACTCGTACAGACATTTCGTCATATATCCGCGCAAAAGCTTCTGAAATTTGATCCCAAGTAGGAAGTGTCCCGGCGTAAACTAATGCTTGTCGCTCTTGTATGTGACGTTCTTCAGGATGCGCAAGGAGCCGAACTACAATTTCAGCAAAATCTGTCGCTTCATCTGCAACGGCTACAGCTCTATAGGTTGACAGATCTAATCCTTGAGCTCCAATAGAGGTACTGACTATGGCTTTACCGTGCCCTAATGCTTCTAAGACCTTTACTTTTATTCCTCCACCGATCCGCAAAGGACAAACCACAACATCAGCGTGTTTGTAATAAGGAATGAGAGAAGGTACACGACCGCTAACTTCGATATGTCTGTTTGATGCTAATGAGCAGATTTCTGAAGGAGGGGCATTACCCACAAGAAACAATTTTACGTTCGGTACACATTTTAGGATGAGGGGGAAGATATCTCTGCAGAAATACAGCGCCGCATCAACATTTGGCTCATATGAGAAATTGCCGACAAAGAGCACAGAAGGACAATTATCAGTGATGACAGGGTGCTCAAAGCTATTGGATAATAATGTGGTGGTGACATCATCTACCTTTTTCTGATGGTCACTGCCATTGGGAATCAATCTGACATCAATATTTGATTCAAGTCTTTCCATGCTGATTTTATCCTCTTTAGTAAGTGCCACACATACTGTTGCTCGCTTCCATGTTAATTGTTCCCATTTTAGAGTCTTAATATATTCAGACCAAAAATAGGATTTTTCTTCTTCTGTTACTGCCACCATGAACCGTTGCAGAGCCAGTAAGTGCTCTATGTTATGCTCTATCAGAAGAATAGGAACCTCTACTTTGGTGGGAAGATGCTGTAGGAGATAATATCCTTCAATATGCACAACATCGAAGGATTGGTCTTTTAGCAAAAATGAAATGTAAGAACTCGCTTCTTCAGACATGTGCTTTTTCATTTGGTGCGGATAGTGTGCATAATATTGCTGCCTTAGTGGTTGGCTCCGCCGCTTCGAATAAGTTGACGCGTCTACAGGTACTGCAATAAATCGTTGATATAGACGCTATCTGCTCCCCATGATTTTGTTATAGAGCATAAATGTATTTCAAAACTCCTTGATAGCCGGGATATCAGTTCAAATTCCCGCCTACGGCCACCACTAAAAGGAGGGTAAGGTAAATGTGCGGTCAAGAATAGGATTTTCATCATCCCAAGAATTTGCATCCAATCTCGAATATATTTTTGATGTTAGTTAATGTCAAAAATTATGATTAGCAATATGACATAGGATATGCTGATTATAGCTTTAGTCTGGGCCTGATAATATAACCTCTTTGTTCGCTTTACAATGGATGAGTAGAAGCAAACGGAAGCCGTTTCTCAATACATCGGACAAGTTAGACAGAAAGGAGTTTTTAATGTCCCCGATATACTAGACGTAAATTATGCTCTTTCTGCAATGAAATCACTTCTCGGACCGACGCCAACTTCACTATCAATTTCCTGAGTCTTGATCCTGCTATGAGTTGTCATCTCCCTCTGGTTGATATTTCTTATTTCCTTTTTTTGACTTGCCCCAAATTACCATAAGAATAAGACAGCTAAAACCGATAAACTCTGGAATTATGAATATCCAAAACCTCCTATCAGGAGGGGCATAGTAGTCTGCTAAGCTTAGGACAGGTCCACCCACGAGACCACCAAAGATGACAATTACTATCACAATAGTGATTATTCTTTCCCTATCCAAAATATGCGACTCATCTTTCTGAAACCCTGGACTATAATTAATATGAGAGGGTATTGCTGCTGAATTTGATATAACATCCTGTTCTGCTTGGAGATTGAGTTGATCTACCTTAGAATTAAGAGTCTTATTCTATAAATTAAGAAAAAAACACAATATGTTATATATTCAACGAACAAAATTAGACAACAACAATAATGGCAGAAATGTCCGAAAAGGAAATTAGGAGGTTCCTTATGCAAGGCACATTTACAGGAAAACTTGCAACAGTTAAGAAAGATGGAAGCTCTCATATCGTTCCAATTTGGTTTGTATTGGATGGTAGCAACAAGAATGGAAACGGTGATAGAAAAGATGATGATATCATCTTTACCACTAATGAATCGTCAGTTAAAGCAAGAAATATTGAACGTGATAATAGAGTAAGCATTTGTGTAGATGATCAGAGACCGCCTTTTTCCTTTGTAATAGTATATGGGACTGCAAAAATACATCATTATAGACAGAACCAGCTTTTCAGATTTGCTACCAGAATAGCGCGACGATATATGGGAAAGGATAATGCAGAAAATTACGGGAGAAGAAATAGCGCCGAGGGTGAAGTGCTTATCCGAATAAAAGCTAAAAGAATAATCGCGGAAAAGGATATAGCTGGTTGGGACTAATTTCAGTTAGTTTACAGACTCATTCCTTTACATAATTTTCTCTGCAATAAGATCGACCATAAAGAAAGGTTGACCTAATAGTTGTGCGAAGTGCTATCTGTTTCTCTCAATAACCCCGGCTTTATGAAAGTTGTGAAGAAAGCCACGAGTACTAATTAAAACTCAAACGTGGCTTAACTTACGGTGTCTCAAGAACTAGAGGAGCATGAATAGGCAAGTAATCAGGATTACATATCGATCCATTGATAAAGGTCACTTCTCCTATTGTACATTTACCATAACCTTCGTGTATGTGGCCAAAGAGGTGCAATTGTGGCTTTATTCTTTGACTGATCTCTGCCAATAGTGAAGTACTGCCTACATGCTTTCCGTCGATCGTAAAATCAAGTATCCCAGCAGGCGGTCCATGAGTTATGAGAAACTGTACATCTGAAGGTATGTTTTGCCATTTCTTGTTCAATTCCTGCTCCGTATCGACGGTAAAGGCCCATCCAGAACCGAACTCAGGCTGCCATGGCGTACCATAAAATGAGATACCTTCGACCTTGCATCCGCCGTCCTCAAGGTAATATATCTTGTCATGCTTTGACAGCAGCTCTCTTGCTTTTTCAGGTTTTTTCTGAAATAGGATATCGTGGTTACCAGCTATTACAACAATGGCAGTGAAAGGCGAGTCCCGTAACCACATGCCAAACTCTTCGATCTTTTCAGGCTTCCCCATCATTGTGAAATCTCCTGCGTGAACAAGAATATCACCCTCCGGCCACGATAAACGGTTATGCAATTCATGTGTGTCTGAGCAAAGAACAAGCTTTTTGGACAAGAAAATTACCTATTGTATAGACAGCTTTTTCACAGTATGTTGCTCAGTATTTTGACCTATCTGAATACAGCCTCTTGAGGAGGGGAGCATTTCTAACTTGAAAGAATCAAAGCTTTCCTATTATCATTCTTTCTGTGTGTTTTAAGCAAGTCTTATTATGCTGTAATTCGATGGGCATCGCTTGTCTAAGAATATAAGCAGAATTTACGGATGACGACTGCCAAATTCACTACATTTTATACGGACCTATCTCATAAAGTGCAACAATCCAAGGCAATGCAACCATCCTGTGACATTTTGGCTAGTTAGAATCTCGATATTACATGGATCCTCAATTCTTATGTAAACACTACATTAGTGTTGAGATTGGAGGCACTCAAGAGCCATCACGTCCTCTTCAAAAGATATGGAATATTGTATAGCAGGACATCGACAATTAACCTCAATATGTAAGTGCAGCATCGTTCTCAAGCTAATATCCTCCCCGAAATGTTTAATCCATCGGAGAGACATCTATTCTTGCATCGCAATAAATGCAACAAGGCCGAATAGTTTTCCATCGTTTTGAGAGCAAGATCCTGAAGTCAAATCCTCTCAACGATCCCTATATTAGAGATGTGATAGTTTATCTTCCACCTGGATACTCGCAGACAAATTCTAAGGGATATCCCGCTGTAATGTATCTGCCTGCGTACGGCAGCTTTGGAAAAATGTTACTCAATCTAGATCCTTTTAGCGAAACAATAGAGGCAAGGATGAATCGATTAATTTTCGAAAAGAAATCTGGTCCAATGGTTCTAGTTCTCGTAGATTGCTTTACTAAATTTGGGGGGAGCCAATATATCAATTCAACAGCAACAGGTATGTATGAGGACTATATCACCAATGAAATTATTAGATTCGTTGACGAGAACTACAATATATCAAATCATGGAATAATGGGGCATTCTTCTGGAGGATATGGCGCTCTTATATTGGGGATGCGTCATCCTGACATCTTTCAAGCACTAGTTGATCATTCCGGAGATTCGGCCTTTGAGTATTGCTACCTTCCGGATTTTCCCAAAGCTCTTGAAGTATACAGAGGAGCAGGAGGAGGAAATCATGGAGACCCTAAAAAATGGTTTGAGGAGTTTTGGCAGAAACCAAACAAGCATCAAGATCCGCATGATGTGACTGCTCTTAATATTCTGGGCATGGCAGCCCACTATTCTCCCAATCCTGGCTCCCCCTATTTAGGATGTGATTTTCCATTCGATCTGGAGACAGGGGAGATAAAGCAAGATGTTTGGAATCGATGGATTTCATGCGATCCTACCAGGATGGTAATAAAATATCAGGACAACCTAAAGAAAATGAAGCTGATTTACATAGACTGTGGAATGAGAGATGAGTTCAATATACACTTAGGCTGCAGAATCCTTCATTCGAAACTAGAAAAAATGAGAATTTCGCATTTTTACGAGGAATTCCTTGGTGGGCATAGCAAAATCAGTTATAGATATGATGTTTCTCTTCCGATGATATCTCAGGAGCTGGCTGCATAGAAGATGATCTTTGAAACAAGAGATTAGGAGATTGCATTTTCAGCTGCGACTACCAGTAATGTATGGATTCATTTATGCGATGGCAACGGAGAGAGAGAGACATACATAAACAGTTTATGGCATGTTTATTGAACAAAAGCAGGCTCCGTCCAACTTACAGTCGATGGAAGGAAATATTATTCAGTCTCACTAGATGTCTTATGAATTTAAAGCTAGAAAGAGAATTGCAAAAGCTACAGAAGTATATATTGGGATAATTATTGCCCCTCCAATTCCCAAGGTACTGATAAGAACTAAAGCTGCAGATCGAGTTAATAATCCATATATCGCCGTCTCTTGATAGACAATCAGATGGTTTTCCCTCTTGATTTTCAATGTGGTGATATTTTTTATAGCAATAGATCTAGCAACAACTAGACTGAAAGTTATTACAAGACCTCCAAATTCTATTAGTGCTCCACCGTCAGCAATTAGGCTAATTTAGTTGAATATATAATCTATAAAATTTACCTCCATGCATTATATTTAAGTGCATAACATTATCATTGAAATAAAGAGAGTCGATATGGAGAGCCAAAAACACAGGCCTTTGGGCGTTACACTAGTAGCGATACTGACAGCTATTGGCGGGCTAATATTTCTTGGTAGCGGACTAGGTCTTCTTATAATCGGATTTGGTTTCATATTGTTGGTATTAGGCATTGCATATTTGGTTATGGCTTATGGTTTGTGGAATGGTAGGGGATGGGCCTGGACTATTACTTTGATACTCTCAGTGATAGGCATTATAGTGGCTATTGCGTCAATTGTTGCTGGCAATGTTTCAGCAATTATTAGTATTATTATACATGCTGTGGTTATCTACTACTTGTATAGACCAAATGTCAAAGCGTTCTTCGGCAAATGACCACATTATCTTTCAGCAGAAGCGGTCATGCGGTGAGAGACTCAGCCTTATCATCTAGGTGTATTGCCTCTTACCTGGCAAAAAGAGGCTTTTGCAGCTGGGGAACCTCGTGCACTCCTGAAGATATCCCTAGAGATCCTGTCAGCAATGTGAATAGACATTGGGCGCTGAATTACGAGTGAACATCTGTGTGACTTGATAGGGAAACTCTTTGTTTAAGGCCTCAAAACCGCATCACGCTAGTAACTCGAGTATCAGGTCACGAGCCGTTAGTGTTAAAGAGCAAAATCCCATTCCCTCTACATATATTCTTGCGGAAAAGACTGCTATGCTCTTTTGGTTTATCCGGACATTCAGTAAAGGGATAATTCAGGTAGTTGTTGGCCAGATCTAAGATGGCGATTCTTAGGACTGCATCCCTGCTTTTGAAAACCTGTCCGTCATTAGCATAATTGTCTTCAAATACTGCCGCCTTCTGTCCTTTTTGGTGGTTAACGTAGGCCCTATGTCACTGTGTTTTTGCAAATGATAATGATAATGCTTTGACATCTACTCAAACCTCATCAAATAGCCGCAGATCGTAAAGCAAAATAAAGGCACTATATTTGTTGTAATGGATGTCAGTTCTTACAAAGGTTATTACTGTGAGCTCAAATGGTGAAAACGATATGATTGACATTACGCGCCAAACCGATGAATCCATCAAGACAAGCGGGCTACAGGATGGTAATGTTACTATTTTCGTATCTGGGTCAACTGCATCAATTACAACCATAGAATATGAGGTAGGTCTGAAGAAAGATTTCCCGAAAATGCTTGCCAGAGTTGCACCGAGTGAAATAGAATATGAACACGACAATACATGGCACGATGGAAATGGACATTCCCATGTGCGTGCATCCTTGATAGGACCAAGTCTTACGGTGCCGTTTAAAAATAAAAGTTTGATGCTTGGTACTTGGCAGCAAATAGTATTACTTGAAATGGATACCAGACCAAGGGAGCGCAAAATTGTATTGCAAATCATCGGAGAATAACAATAATGAATAGTAGCAATATTTGATAGTAGTAAAAAAGAGATTTTGCTAATGGTTCACAAGCCACAGCCATATGGGCATTGGGAGGTGAATGGCACAAGACTAGGATGAGATTCTCTGATAAGACTGTGGTTATTTCTCAAAAAAATTGTCAGAAATTCTATGTGGCAGTCCATATTGAAGGCTTTATCGGATCATTGTTTGCATCAAGGATCGATGTTACTATGCCATAGATGGGTTGGCCTTTGAAACGATCGTCGGTATCTGAGGGATATAGTAAGATGCTCATTGTGTTGCCGTTAAAAATATCAATTGATAGGGGAACATTTTGCCATATTATGGTATCATTTGTCAGTACATCGACATACCCAAATAGTGAAAGGCTATAGTTATTTGCAGGGGTCAAAAATAAACTGCTTGAAAATTCTTGTCCAGGAGATGGTACGGGCTCTACTGCTGGTGAAGAAGACGAGGATGGTGGCGGTATTACTATGTTTTCCAAATTCTCAATAGAATAAACCTGCATCTGCGTTCCGTCCTGAAGACCCATTATGAAATCGACTTGGAAATAATTTACGTCGCCATTTACAACATTCATCGACCAGTTGCCGACAAGTACGTAAATTGGTAGTGAATCGCTCACATTTTCTCTTATTGCGGGATTAAGGAGATCAGTGACCAGACTTCCTATTGCCCCATCAATGCTAAAAGTCTGAATACTTTCAGCAGCGTTTTGATCATCTTGAGTAGTTGTAAGAGAGGTTTGAGCCTCTGCGGATAGATTACTCATATAGTTTGTTGAATAAGGCAATAATAACACTAAAAAAATTAACCCAGCCGACCTTACTATTAGTCGATAGATAAATTCAAACCTCAAAGTCTTCCTTGAGGCAGTGAGCGCGCCACTAATTCTTGTCGTCACTTTGCATCTAACAGTAATATACTACATTGTATTTAGAGGATATTCAGACTCTGAGCAAAAGTCAGTACATGCGCCCAGAAAGTATCGATGAATCTTCTATCAGTGGTTCTGTTAAAATAGAGCCCCGACGAAGAATACATTAGTTGACGGCTGATAAGAAGCAAAGACAGGTTGTCATTTCGAGGAGTGCTGCAAATGGCATCATCAGTTATTCCAAAGCACTTCACCCGAACGAAGGGATCTTGATTCTGCAGGGCAAGACAACTAAGGAACAGATAATCATTGACAGTCTTGTTATTCCGCCTTTTGCTTCAAGCGGACCGTATTATTCTGGATATTCCAATTTTTATCTGCCTTCTGACAGTTCATACGTTGGAACCGCTCACTCTCATCCCGGTGGTTCAAACAGGCCGTCGTTAGAGGATCTTAATAGAGGATTTTATGGTGCGGTTTCAATCATAATCTCTCATCCCTATGATGACAGGACAATAGCGGCTTATGACAGGAATGGCAACAAATTGGAAATCAAGATAACCAATTCCTCCTGATCAATTTAGCTCCAGTCTGATCCGTCTAGACGAATTGGAAAAAGAGATAGCTTCTAGTTTTTTGTTACATTTTAGGGCAATACTAAGTACTGTAGCTGTCATACCATTTCAAAATAGTACCAAACCAAAACCAAGATTTGCAAAGTACAAAATAGTAGAAATTACTTTGGTTGCTCAAACTCCCTTCGACCAGATGTGGCATAGCAAACCTATCTTGATAATCGAAGCTCATTAGATATTTACTGCCAATAGTAGTGTCTAGCCTTGTATAATCTATGGGGCCCTATGTAGTTCTAAATCTTTCATGACGATACAATTTTTTTCTCTTATAATTCCTCTGATAGCAGAGTGACGTTGACTGGAAACTCAGATAAGTTCTCATGCCTCCTCGAGCTCCCATCCTATAGTAAGTTATGGAGCTACATCCCTCTTTAGAAAAAGTCCTCGAAACCTTGACTACATTGAAAACCCCTGTCGGGTCCTAGCAAGACCTCTTTGTTTACCCTTCCTCATAATCTGACAGGTTATTTCGCATAAGAAACTTAATGCATATGAAAGAGTACAATAAATGATGTGCATCAGTAGTGGCTGATCTCCGTAGCCTGGGCATTTTGTTGGCATTGATAGTTATATCTGTGAGTGTAACTCTGGTTACTCTATACCTAATGAAATTGATACGGGAAAGGCATAGTCGAAGGAAATATCGCTAACGCCTCTACACCCTGTTGCACTCCTTTGGTATTATGGACATCATAGGCTCTTGTTGTTCAAAAAAATAGAAGGGACCGCATCGTGATAGACTATGACCTTCCTATATTTGCTGACTTGCCCCACGTTACTAAGGTTGGAAAACTTTCCGGTGAATAAAGCGTAGAGAGATATAGAGCACAGGTCATAGAATTCTATTATGTGCTTCCTTAAGCTCCTGAGGATTGCAAGCATACAATAAAAAATAGGGGAGTCTGTCATTCAATAAATCCGTAATGCTCCAGCTTTAGGTCCTCCTCCTGTACCAGACCAATTCCCGCGGCATAATACTTCAGTTCTACTTCATCAGGCTCAAGCGGAGTGGTTTCTCGTGTTATGAGGGTATCTGAAAAGTCTCCCGATGGTGTTTGAATTGCCTCCTCCATATCTATTATCTCTGCTCTATCCAATGCAACACTAGGTGCTATCTCTTGATAGTACCTTGCGCCCAGTAGGATAGTACCTGGCATGATTATGCCCGCTCGATTTGTACCCTCTCCAGCCTGCCACGCGCCTTCATGATCGACTATCATCCCATTCTCGTAAATATCTACCTCTTCGCCAAAGTAAAAAACGCTGTTTGTTTCTTCACATATTGCGAAGAAGTTCCTTGATATTTCGACTAATTCGCCACCTACCGATTCTCTTTCCTCTATTACCCTAGTTTGATTACCATTGACCTCTCTTGTTTCATTCAACACTGTGATCGTTAATTGAGCATCGCCGGCATCTTCTCCGCTAAGCACTAACTGGTAGTTAGGCTCAAGTATGAAGAATGGGTTTCTTCCCGTTGAGCTAAATGTACAGTTTTCCGCTCGGAAGGACCTAGTGTATTCATTTTCTGCCCCTTCCAAATCAGCAACATTTTCTCCTGTATCATTATCTTCCTCAGCGTCAACCGTTGATGCACTCCCTTCTGTTGAAGCCCAGTGTATCAATGAATTGTCTTGAGGATCTTCGCCATCTATAGTGGTACTAATCTCGGTTCTTTTTTTTGCATCATAGGTTTGAGCAATTACGTCAGAGGTACTTGGTAATGCTGCCATTCCGACAAGTGCTGCTATGGCGACAAATGCCAAAAGAATTTTTTTTGTTTGCATGATAGCAAGACCATCTGGCTCTTATTAAGAAATGTGGTACAGACGACTAATTATCTGATAGACTCTCTGGAAATAAGGTAAAATTCAGTTAGGCATTTGTATCATAATACGTTAAATCAAAGTATGGATAACAAAAGAGCCATTCATGTATTTTCAATTCTTCTATTTAGCCCTTCATTCTTTGGCTTTAAGAAAGCCGTCTTGAAGAATATATCTTTATGGTCATAGCCTTTTGATTATCACGGCCCAGGTTTTCTGATTACATGGAAGAGAAGTGAGTCATTCGTACAGTTGTACAATGATGTCATAGTCTATGCGATCACTCTTGCTATCCTTGTTTCGTTCTATTTTGCAAAGGTAAGGCGTAATGGAGGAGCCCGGCGTTTCTTTTTGCGCGATAATCACATCTGTATCAAGGGGACTAACATTGCAGATGCTAAGTTAGCGGTTTGAATATAGTCAAAGAGCCCCAAATGTACCTGGTTATGTTGCTGCGCAAGGCTCCTTTTAATCATTAGTTTTTCCTTAACATTAAGAAAAAAGAGCGTATTTTGAGTTTTCTTGATGCCTCTGTTGGTTTAATGTATTAATCATCATCGTTTGCTTCTCCCGCGTCTTCGTTGCCGTTATCTGTATCCTCTTGCTCATTTACATCGTTGTCGCCTGGCTCGTCAGCATCGTCTGTAATACCAATATCGTTAGACGATGTGGATTGTGTACCATTACTCTGTTGGAAATCAATTAGCTCCGCTCTTTCTCCACTATCAATCGCTACTTCCAAGGTTACGCCGCCTACATTTGTACAATAGTACTTGTCTTCTTCGTCCAGCGTTGGATCCAGTAGATTTACGTCTCTTGTCTGAAGGCAATCTGTGAATGTACCAAATGGAACTGTAACTGTTTCATTCAGAGAAACCACTTTCGCCGCATCCTCTGCATGTCCTGGATATACTCTTGTCTGTATGAATCACCTACTTGAGGATTTGCTTCCATTATAATTCCGGGTTTGGCGCCATCAACTCCAGCTTCCCAAGAACCTTCTGTGCTAACGACATTTCCACTCTCATACTCTTTTGAATCTTCTCCCATATACCAGACGTTACCCTCTTTATCCTGGGCGTACCAGTCAAAGGTCTCTTCAATAAGTTCTTCATCAAGCCAGACTCTATCCCACACAACTGTTGTTGTTATCCCTAGGATTTCTTTTGTTTCGTTAGTTACTATGACGATATTCTTTTCGGTTCCCTCTTCTGTTTCGCTTTGATATGTAAATGTAGTTCCAGGAGTAAGACTAAA
Organism: uncultured Nitrososphaeraceae archaeon; assembly: GCA_963786915.1. Taxonomy (GTDB): domain Archaea; phylum Thermoproteota; class Nitrososphaeria; order Nitrososphaerales; family Nitrososphaeraceae; genus Nitrososphaera. The sequence goes on along the minus strand of CAWBAU010000001.1, from coordinate 263,877 downwards.
GTAAGGATTATCCACTATCTGCGGGTTGCTAAAGTTGCACGGGTCAAATGTGGGTGGTACAGGAGCACCTGTTGCATTGTCGTTAGCTGATATGGATACTGTACCATCACTACTCTGTTCTTCATCATCGTTTGCTTCTCCCGCGTCTTCGTTGCCGTTATCTGTATCCTCTTGCTCATTTACATCGTTGTCGCCTGGCTCGTCAGCATCGTCTATACCGCTCTCACTATCAGACGCGACTGCTGTTGCACTGTTGTCCCTATTACCGCCTGCCAAGTCAATTCCTTGGCAGTTGTTGGTGCTGATATTATTATTATTATTATTATTATTATCACTGTTGCTTGAATTTCCTGTTTGAGTAGCATATACATTGGAGGTAGTCATGGAGGCTATTGTTCCGACAAGTATCGCTACTGCCACAAACATCAGGATAGGTTTTGTTTGCATCAACAATTGCGTCATTCGAGACTTATTAAGGAATGTGATACGAGTGCCTAATTGTTTACAGTGATTTCAAATAAAGATAATGAAATTGATTTAGGTAACTTGTACCTCAACGTATTAAAAGAGTCATAAATGAAAATGCCATTGCAGAAAGCCCTTTCAATTACTATCTTGAGTTAAAGCAAGTGACATCATTAGCACGGGGATCCCAGACCGTCAATAGCATTCATATAGAGATATTACCTATCAATAGGGGACAGGTGATCGAGAGCTTCCTCTTCTCCTGCAGGCACTAACTGGTAATTGGGCTCAAGTATGAAGAATTGGTTCCTTCCAGTTTGGATGAATGTACAGTCTTCATTTCTAAATGACGTAGTGTATTAATTTTCTCCCTCTGTTTCTCCTTGTCTGCTGTCGTTTCCTGCCGCTAGGATATCCCTGCCGCTCTCTTAGCTAATCATCTTCCTCATCATCAACGACCATTGCGTTCCCTTCGGTGGAAACCAGTGTATTGATGGGATGCCATGAGTGTAGTTGCTGTCATCACTATTACTGTCGGGTCCTTTTTCATCTGAACGGTTTGGCCAATTCCATCCGAGGTCGTATAGCCTGTGGTTCTGATAAGTGCTCGCTCTGGGAACAAATACCAAAAGATATTTCCTTGTTTGCATTGAAATCGCCTGAAATCATACGATCGAGCTGTTAGGACAAATATGATACAGGCGACAAATTATCTGATTTGCTCTATGGGAAGAAGAGAAGCTCGGTTAGGTACTTGTACCAGAACACGTTAAATTACGTCAAAATAGAGAAGAGTGGGGGTTGCAGATAAGTACATCTTTCTGCTGCGATAAGGATAATACCTTTCAATCGTTAAAGAATAGGGGCGTGTCGTTCGGTTGGCAGATGAAGGCTCAAGAAAGCCGGAAGACAATACGACAAATCAGATACTGCGATTTATTCAGGAAAATCCCAGTTGTCACCTCCGAAAAATCAAAAAGGAGCTTGATCTAGCAATGGGTACAGTTCAATACCATCTTGATAAACTGGAGAAGGCAGGCAGGATAACTTCTCAAAAGCAAGGCTTGCACAAGTACTACTTCGTTGTAGGGGCATTTGAAGAAAATGAGAAGCAGCTATTGGAAATTCTAAGCAATGAAACTGCACGAGAAATTCTCATGTTTATTGTTGAGCAGAAGTTTCCGTCACAAACTGAAATCAGCAAGCATATAGGGATCTCCTCAGCGTCCGTAAGCTGGCAGATAAAGCGCTTACAAGACTATAGAATTATAGAGGAAATTAAGGAAGGCAAGTTCAAGCGATACAAATTACGTGGAGATTCTAAGCAGGTTGTTGCATTGCTAAAGAACTACTATCCTGGCATCTGGAACAGGTGGAGCAACAGATTAGCTGAGATGTTTCTGTCCTTATCTCAAGGAGAGGAACAATTGTGACAGATTTGCTATCAATGCCCATTTGGTTTTTCCTGCTGTCTTGGCTCATACGTCAGGTAGACAACGGAATTGGTGGTGACAGCGATGATGAGTCTGACGAACAAGGTGAAGAGAATGAAACAGGCTCTGAGGGAACAGGGGGAGATCAACTAGGAATTGAACAAATGGAAGTCGAGCCGTATGAACCGATAACGCAGGCAATCAAGATAGCAATTGCAGCATTTTCGCTCCTGTTACTTGCGCTCTCGATCTCTGCCTACAAGAAAACTGCATTTAAAAAGATACTCTATGCGAGCGATAGCATTTGGATTATTCGCAATACAGATGTTTTTTGACTACTTGGAAGATGCCATCGAAGCTTTCGATACACCATACACTGACATGATTTTTTTTGGGATAACTTTGGCTATTCTGGTCTTGTTCTTTATGGCTATTGTTAGAAAGAAGTAAGGGGATCAAGGAACCAGAGTGGTCCCGACATTCTTCTAGTATGAATCGTGGAACATTGCATTGGCATCCCTATATGCTATCCTAAGGCCAAAAAATAAATTTGAAGCAGATATTTCAACTGCCACCAGCACAATAAAGCATAAACTTCTATTTTACCTGATTCGAAAACTTAGCAGGTTTATTTGTACTGCTAAAAATTTTTAGTTTATTGTCAAGGCTAGATACAATTATAATTTTGCAGGAAATATCATATATTTAATAGCCAATTCGATGTGACTTCCGTGCTAGTTATGGCTCCTTGATGTGCTTATCTGATTGTGCACTTCCTCATCTGGCTCCGTAAGCTTTGAAATCCTTCGACAACAATATGGTTTATCCTATGACGTATAAAATGAATTTTAATAAAAAAGCCCAATTCTTATAAATATAGGATCTAGGGCTCATATTTTAATAATTCCTCGAAATAGAAGGATAGATATATAAAAATATTAGTTCTACGCTAGATATGTATGAAGCTCCACGATAATTCTCAGGTCTTCCGAAGACCTATGTTGGAAGGAGCAAAATATGGCTCACTTGCAGGTCTTATTGCCACTTGGTCAATCTCTACTGCTATAGCTGCGTCAGAGCTAGAACTAGGCTTACCTATTAGCACGTTTTATGCAATTATCGGAATGAGTCTTGGCTCAATTGATTTTATCGCTTCTGCCTATTTGGGATTTGGATTGCATCTTGTTACTGGAACTATTCTTGGAGCTATCATTGGAGCAATAGCCGTAGGAGTTGAACTGCGAAAAAATAGGAAGTATATTTTTAGCACATACAAGTCCATCTTTTTGGGAATAGGTACAGGGATTTTGGTATGGCTCATACTATTTCTGCCAATAACTGCGCTCATTATTCAGCCTTCAATTGGCAGAATTACCGAAATCCTTTCTGAAACGCAGGAGAGTACAGAGTTGTCTGCTTTTGACATTAACAACCTCGGTCAATCCCTTAGAGGGATTGCTATCAGTGCAATAGCATTTCATATCGTATGGGGGGCAATATTCGGATTCGTAATTAGCTCACTTCTGAGGATCAGGATCCCGTCTTCATTGTTATCCGCGTCTTCTTTTGTGAGCCAATATCGCCAATTCAGAGGATCGCCATTAAGGACTCTATATTTTGGTGTAGTGGCGGGCTTGGTCTCTTCACTAGCTATATCTGGTCTAATATTACTAGTAGAGAAAATTAATTCGCTTCCAGTCGGAACATTTTATTACGTATTGGTATCTGCACTAACAAATTCTTATAGCAGCAATGCTGAAACCGTTATTGCACTGGGCTTAGCAGTGCACCTCTTGGCGGGCAGTTTTCTTGGACTTGTAATGTCAATAGCTTTTATCGGTACTGAGGAACATCCGTGGAGGGGCTATCAATAAGAGGACATCAGTCGTTGAAAAATACAGCTCAATTTACGGGTTAGCGTTTGGCTTTGGTGTTTGGCTTGTAGTCTTCCTGCCGATTACTTTCATAATAGTAATTCCTCTTTTGAATTCATTTGAATACCAAGATATTATGATAAGACAACGTGTACCGACTGGCGAAGTTGCCTCAGCCACGTTCTTTGGTTTATTGTCCATGATAGATAGGATAATCTACGGTGCATTGGCTTTCAACATTTTTTATGGTCTTGTAACTGCAATTATGCTTCAATCATTGTCTGGAAGGTATCCCACTGCCGATAATAAGCGTGAAAGACAGAATGAAACCAATCCCATAAGAGGAGGAGAGAATAAATAGCAGGCACGAAATTTTTTTCCTTCCCAAAGAGGAGTCGGTAAAGTCTAGGGCTTCCTGTCCCTGCTCCGGTCCGTGCTTGAGCCTATTTATAATGGCACTGGAATGTCAATATAGGAATTTAAAGTCAGGCTTAATCCCTATCCTTGAAAAGAACCAGGATGAGTGATAGAAATATCTCGCAGGTACTCCTTCTCTCAAAGCCATTGCAAGACATACGTTTATTACTTGCCTTAGCTATAATATACCAAGAGGTTAGAATAATCTTACGCCATCTTTAACATGCAATATGGCGCTTTTTAACTGAGGGTTGATATCGCAGAATTGTCTGAGAGAAGAATAAGAAATATGAGGAAAGCCTCCTTGGGCATCAGGAATAATAACCTCGATGAGGGGGTAGTTACCTTTGGCTTGTGGCTCAATGCTGAGAACAAAAAATCTCTCGCAATTCCAGTTATAATGAAAGAGTTCACTGAGGGTAAAAGAGCAGTATTGCAAGACAATAGTCTGCAAAAAGAGGTTATTGTAAATATTGTGGAAGGAATTCCATTTTGCAACGAATGCAGATCAAATGATTGTGCGCATGTTGGCTTTGCAATATGCGCTGAGCAATTGACAAACAAGTCCAAAATCGAATAAGGCTCTGGACAGGAATTTTTCAGAATCTTTAGGTTCCCATTTTTTTCTTCTATGTGGAATCTTCGCTGTTTTTGATATCATTATTGAATCTTAGCTTCTTAGTACCGTTTCATCCAAGCCATCTGCGGCTCCTATTTCTGAGCTGTCTTGAGCAGTTACCAATGTTAGCTCGCATCCAAATGCCGGGTTCGCCCTATTCTCTCTCGCAGTGTCCTTAGTTAATGCATTAAATATTTGTGAAAGCGCCATCGTTACAAACTTTGCTCCAAAAGATCTTACACATGAACGCGGATAAGAACATGTGTGATTGAAGAAACGTGGCTTCCAATATTGGACATGCTGAAGGGAGGAAAAAATATTGATCCAACATGCCTTCCAACGGCATCCTTTAGAAGGAATCTCTGTCACTGAGGATATTTCTGAATTATGAAAACGGGCAAAACCTAAATCGTCGTCTTAATGGGCAGGAGCAAACATAAATCAATCTATCTTCCAAAAATATAAATCTTGAGAGATGTCATCACTAAATTGTCAACTCAATTTCCAGCAGACTATTCATTGAAATTCACGACAAGGAGGATACAATTCATAAGACGTGTGACAATCTAGATAGATATATAGTAGTTGGGTGCCGTTAGAGGATGGAGTAATCATGGTTGAGATCGCGGCGACGCAGGTAATTCAGGATTTTGCTATCATTATGGTCGTTGCCTCAGTCATGGCACTGGTTTCATACAGGCTAAAACAGCCGATGGTCATAGGCTATATAGCCGCAGGCATGATAATTGGTCCCCATACCCCGCCTTTTAGTTTCATACTCCATCCTGAAATTCTAAACTTGCTTGCGGAAATAGGAATAGTCTTGCTTCTATTCGTAGTAGGTCTCGAATATCCAATAGCTAAACTTCGCTCAGTGGGAAGGAAGGCCCTTGTTATTGCATTTTCAGAAGCATTTGGTACTTTTGGGCTCGGATTCGCCGTTGGTCAGATGATGGGTTTGGCGCTTTTTGACAGCCTCTTCATTGCCCTGGCGATCTCGGTAACAAGCACTGTAGTATTATCCCGAGTCTTGCAGGAATTGGGTATAACAAAATCGGATGTTTCAACCCTTCTTTTAGGCATCACAGTAATTGAAGATATAATCATAGTCTCAACACTTGCCGTATTGCAGTCAGTTGCTTCAACTGGCACTCTGACAATCCAAGAGATTGCCATATCTGTCCTATTGGTTCTTGCATTCATTGCGGGAGCCTTGTTTATTGGTTCAAAGACGGTACCCAAAATTGTCGACCTTGTCAGCAAGACAAACCAGGTCGATGTGCTAATTGTGGCAATCTTGGGAGTGGCATTTGGTTTATCTTTCATTGCAAACCAGCTTGGCATATCAGCTGCAGCTGGTGCATTCTTTGCAGGTGTGCTAGTAGCAGAATCAAAAAGTCAAGCAACTGCTAGAGTGTTAACATCTCCCCTCAAAGACATGTTTGCAGCGCTTTTCTTCGTATCTGTTGGTGCCTTAATGGACGTTTCTCAGCTGCCATTATTCATAGTTCCCGTCTTGATTTTCGTGGCAACTTCCTTTGCAGCAAAATTCATCACGGTCTATCTGTCTTCAAAATCTCAGGGCTTAAGTAAGAAGGCGTCAATACAGACGGCCTTTGGTTCGTCTGCATCTGGCGGCGAGCTTGCTTTAGTAACTGCAAAAGGCGGGGCAGATGTCGGTGCAACAAGTGCTTTTGTTCTGCCAATGGTAGGTACGATGACTATTATCACATCATTCTTGTCTCCATATGTTGTTAAGTTCGGATGGAAAGTTGGTGACAGATTTGGACGTGAACCCGCAGTACAGAAGGAGGGAAACGAGAAGGAACCGAGCAAGGAAGATGAGGGCTAGTCTCTTAAGGTTTTGCTAATATCTAAAAGATTTTTTGGGTCACAAGCTGGTAAAACCATGTCAAAAGCTATGCGTGTCTGAGAGGAAGTTTGGAAATTTGGGGAGTGTAGAGTCAGAGGGAGAGAGAGATATCGACACAACCATCAAATTTATTAGAATTTCTTATAATCTTTTTTTTTGTTATATTAACAGGAAAAGTCTTTAAATATATGAGGTTACCTCCTAGGAGGAAAGAGGAATTCGATGATCATTTTCGACAAGGGTTTTGCTGGTATAATTGCTCTTCTTCTATTTTCTATGACCATACTATCAACCCCTCAACTTCAATTCTCTAATGCAAGTACAGCATGTATAGGCTATCAGGGGGGAGTAAACACCATTACAATAACCTGCGACGCTTCTTTTGTAGATGTTACACAAGCAATAAGTGATCCTGCAATACTTCAGCAAGAGGATGAGGGCCAATACATTCTAAACGCTAACCTGGAAGTAGCTGATGGTGTCACCTTTGAAATGACTTCAAGTGGTGATAATCTACAATACTTAAAGATTGCTGGCCAAAATGGGATAATAGTTTATGGAAAAATACTGATAGACGGTCTAATAATAACATCTTGGGATGTCTTTGAAGATGAGGTCATTCAACAAGATATGAATGGCACTATTCCCCGAGGGTATATCCAATTTGCTGCAAGCGAAGGTGCCCAAATAATAAATTCAGAATTTGGATACTTGGGGTATAGCGAGCCAGGACGAAGGGGTTATGATCTTTTTGGGGGTGGAGGACCATCTCACGATATGGAGATAAGAGGTAGCAAGTTTCATGATATGTGGATGGCCTTTTATTCTAACGGAGCATATAACATAATAGTTGATGGTAATGAGTATTACAACAATATTAAATACGCATTAGATCCTCATACTGCAACTTATAATATGAATATTACAAATAATTGGCTTCATCACAATTGGATAGGGGCCATCTGCTCAGATGATTGCTACAATATTCTAATTGACGGAAATGTGGCAGAGCACAATTCAAATGCTGGCATATTCTTGTCAAGAAACATGACGTATTCAATTGCAAGAAACAATAACGTCTACAATTCAAGTACTGGAATACTGGTATCAGAATCACCAAATAACCAGATTTATAACAATACGATTGAACGAGCAACGGAAGAAGGGATACTTTTGCTTGATCCTGAAATACCAGATGAGGGTGCCTTGACTGAGGGTAATGTAGTTTATAATAATATCATATCTAGCTCTGAAAATGGTATTAGAGCATCGAGAAGTCACGATAATATTGTTAAAAACACCACGTTTTCTGATATATCTTCAAGCGAATACATCGTATCAGGAAATGCAAGTATGATAATAAGCGGGCAAGAATTTGATGATGATGATGATGTCCTAATAGCAGGAGGCTTGGGAGAAGAGAATCTATTAGAAATTCTAGATTCAGGAACAATAGAAGTGACAGAAGTATCAAATGATGGAGGAGAAGATGGTGATGACGATGATGATGACATGGAGGAAGGAGAGGATTCTTACAATACAGACAATGAGCCCTATAGGAAAACGCTGAGTGATGGTGACACTATTACAGTCAACTCATAAAATTACTATTTTGATTTCCTCTTTCTTTCCGTGCTTTGTACATGTGCTCCTTGAACTTCTGAATGATGTACTGCCTGACTCTGATATAGCGGACTGAGATCTCACCATCTTTTTGTCATTTTTATTCTTTTTTACTATTGATTCCTCTCGACTCAATGATAAGTGCTGAAATTAGTCTTCAGATTCAATTGGATTTTTTATCCAAATTTCGACCGGCTCACTGCGAATTACAGTGTGTCTCAATCCTGAAGGTTTATATCAAATTCCACAGAACCCTAGTTTGTAGCAGCAATAATAATTAGCAACTAACTACATATTACTAGCAAGTTCTTAGCTTGCCCTACATAGTATAATACTGAAAGCTCGCACTTTTTGGTGCTTCTAGAAGCATTAGGACGTTTGGACGAGCTACGATATCGGTCGTTCTGGCGGATTCTTTCAAGAAACATGGCATATAATGGGGTGAGTGCGACGAATTATGTGTGCCAAGCAAGGAATCAACTCGACCGAGGCTCCATCTGAGTTGGCCTCAATACTTTCTCCTCGTAGGCTACCGGAGTATTGACTAGAAAGGCTTTACGAGGATTCCAAAGGACATAATAAACAATTGCAAAACTGAGCAAATGAGTTTGCAAAATCAATCAAATTTTCCCGATTACTGCCCAGTCTTGTGGAGGTCGAAACCAAATGATAATTTGGTACATTAACGAAATCTTCAACAGCTTTTCAAGTACGAACATTAAGAGGCAAAATTGGAGGATGCATATTATCCAACCTGCTGTAAACATAATACTTTCAAAAATTATATCAAAGATAATAAAACAAAAAGATTAGAGATCTCTTTTCAGATCTTGCGCTGCATCGCCGGCCTTTACTTTTGTCCTGTTTAGAGTTTCAGAGCTTGGTTTGCCTTCTGCATGGTCTTTGGCTGTCTCCGCTTTTGCTTCTAGGTTTTGTCCTGCGTTTTTAATGTCTTTTTGAATGTCTGTCATTGTGCTTTATCTCCCACACATAGATTAAAAGCAATTTAGTTGAATGAAACTAAAAGCGACTTCATATTGCAGTCCTGATGTTGCGAACCGACCGTATAATATCTTTGAAAAGAAAATTCTAAAAAAGATGGATGATCAGACATCGGAGGAAATTATTGGCGCATTACTCAAATCTCTATATATCGGGATGAGATGCCCGACTTAAAGGAAGAGACAAAAGCTTTGATTAAAGCTATGCTTGCTTGAACGAGCCAGTTTCTGCAGTTAATAATCCATTGGTCTTCTGTCAAATGGGTTGATACTAGTTCTTTTTTCTTTGTGATCAACATGATATACTCCATAATCGCCTTTCACACCGATGAGTTTCTCACTAGAAGAGACAAACCTGTACTCCTCAAATCCCTTTACTATGTCAAATAGGATCTCGCCAATAACCAGCCCGTTTGGTCTGGCTTTGGAGTTTATTTTTGCGCAAATATTCATTGCGGAGCCAAAGAGGTCTTCGCTCTGAGACGATGTGGATCTTGCAACTGAAACCTCGCCGTAATCTGCGCTTATTCTATATTGGATTGGAGGCAATTTTTCAGTGAGCATCTTAGCGTTGAGTGTATTGCTTGCTATTCCCATTGTGAGGCCGCAGTCTAGCACATTCTTGAATTTCATGACGTTTTTGGGATCACTAGTATCGTTAAAGTAAAAGATAAGCGCGTCGCCTGCGTTCTTTACTATCTTTGCACCAAAATTTCTTGCGATAAGAGCAATTGCGTTTAGAAAAAGCTCATAATATCTGCTTAATTGATTAGGGGTAAGATCGGATGATATTTTCGTAGAACCTATAATGTCAATAAAGCACACGCAGTAGTCTTGCACTTCCCCTGAAAAGGAAATCTCTCTTGTTCCAACATTCCAGTTTGTTCTTGCTCGTGTTGACAACCCTACTAGAGGGAATTCGGCAAATCTAATGTGGTCGTCATCGTCGTTATGAGGCATTAATCACTGACCATATCTCTCTTTTTCAAGCGCGAATTCAAGGTGTGGAAATTTCGCAGCTAAACCATTTATTCTTTCTCGTGTTTGAGGTGACAAGTAAACCATATTTCTATGGATCATCTTAGCAAACGTCTTCGAGAAAAGGCTTTCCTTTTGAAGACTATCAAGAATCCACGATTGCTTTTCTTCATCTAGCACTGCAAATTTATCTGCAAGACCTTCTCCTAGGACTTTACCGTATTCGGGATTAAATGCCGCATATTCCAGCATTCTGAGCACCTCTGCAAGATTTAGGTGAATGAAGCTCTCTGTAACCCCTCTAGCGGCTCCCCTCGCAAGATAGACAGAACGTATTGTCTGCATAATCTCTTCAACAAGTCGACTACCTGTTGATGGGAGGGAGTGGCCAAGGCCTTCCCCGAGGCCGGCAAGAAAATATTCTTCACTCTCTCTCATTATTTCTAGAATGTCTTTTCTCTTAGAATCATCTAATAGTGAGAAGTTATGCCCGGTGCCAAAGCCAAAATTCTTTGCAAAATATGCGTCTGCTGCCTGTCTTAGATAAAATCTCAAGCAATAGATCCTTAGATAGGTTCCCAGTAACGCTTCCAAGCCCGATTCCAAACCCTTTCATAAAATTGATGCTTTTAGTAAACGCAGCCGCTTCCTCAAAAATAGTGTTCTTAACATACTTCCGAATCTTGCCAATCCCAATACCGAAGCCAAAGGTAAAAACCATCAATCTTCACCTGGGAAGATAGCCAATCCTTAGTACCTCTCTGACAGATATGAAAACATAATTCCGCACCCCTCCCCAAGACCCAACGCAAGAAAGGAATTGTTTCTTGCAAGTTCAAATATCTGGAAGGCCAGTGCTTCAGATAAATAGGAAATATGCATTGCAAGTCCTGCCCCAAAACCCAGTGATAGCTGTGCGTTACGTGGAATACGATCAAGTACATCTTTCTTCACATCTTCTTCTAAGTATGGAAATACTAATCCAAAACCCAAGCCGAGACCCCTTGAAAAGCCGGCATCCCCATCATTTACGTAAGACATGACAAGCTCCTTCTGTGAATCTTCGAGATGATTGTATACTCTACCTATACCTTCGCCAAACCCAATTGCAAATTCTACATCTTCTTCTGACATACGCAATGCTTCAAGGTGGGCATTTTCTGATAGGTACTTGTACGCTCTTCCCATACCAGTGCCAAGACCCCTTCTGAAGTTTGGATCTGTTTTGAAAACGTGTGTGTAGGACTCATGGTTTAGTTCATTTTCAGAGTAATAATACATGAACCCAAGACCAGTGCCAAGCCCTTTTGAAATTTCTGGAGATTTCTTGGTTAATTGAAGGAATTGGCGCTTATTGGCTTCGCAGTAAATGGTCCAAAGAAACTGAGCCGTTCCTTCTCCGAATCCCTCTGAAAATAGGGGATCCCAATCTAGTCGGTTAAGCATCTGTTCTCTCTCATTAGTTGGAAAATGCTGTATGATTCTTGCCAATCCAAATCCAAAGCCCCTCGCAAATTCACCTCTTGTTTCCATTCTTTCAATTATTGTGTTTTTGGCCTCGTCAGTGTGATACGGCCATGCCCATACAGCACCCACTCCAAACCCTCTATCGAATTCGCTATTTGTATCAGCAAAGGAAATGACTTGTTCAAAGAAGGTAGACTTCAGATACGGAAGATGAGATCCAAGGCCAACGCCAAGCCCGCGCGCAAAGTCGTTATTTGACTTTGCTAAGGAAAAAGCCCTTTGCCTTAAGGCATCACCAATATATTGCCATGTATACCCAAGCCCGTAACCCAAGCCGGTTGCAAAAGCATTGTTGGATGAGGCTTTACCAATGAACCTTTCTTGTATTTCAGTTGGAGATGCTTCAGCACAAAGCCGATCCCCGACCCTAAACCGTCATCTAGTTTAATATTGCTCTTTGTGAGAAGCTCAAGTTCTGATTGAAACTGTTCTGGAAGGTAGAAAAAGGTGGCTCCAAAACCAAACCCAAGCCCATAAGCGAGTTCTCCATTGCTACCTAGTAACATGAATAGGTCCTTGGGACATGCTTCTTTGTAAAAGTACGCACATACACTCCAGCTCCAAATGCAAATTCACAATCTGTAGCCGCTCTATCTAGTACAAACTTACGCAGTTCATCTGGAAGGTTAGAATATGTTACCGCCAAACCCATTCCAAAGCCCACGTCAAGTTCAGAGTTCTTGTCTGCAACTAACACCATATTCTTGGCATCATGTTCTTGCAATAACGCAAATGTGAGGCCAAAGCCAAATCCTAGACCTCTCGAGAGGTCAAAACTCTTTTGTGCCTTTTGCATTATCTCATATTGCAATGCAGGGTCTAGCGTTGCATACATGTAACCAAGACCCATTCCCAGACCGTCGGCAAACTGGGGGTTCCTTTCTGCATGAGACACAACAACAGAGCGAAGCTCATTTGACATTTTACCGTATAAGCGGCCGACGCTCTGTCCAAAATACCTGGCAAACAGCATGCCATGATAGGTCTTCTTAAGAATCCTTTTCCGGTTGTTATCATCTAGCTCCATAAATCGCTCCCCCAAACTATCAGCCAATCCGATACCAAACTCTATATCAGTGTCAACGTGTTCAAGAATCAACATCTGTAGGGCTTCCTCAAGTAATTCTAAATTTTCTCCGATACCACGCCCAAATGCTCATTCAAAGACTGCATTTTTCTTCATAAATCCGTAAATCTGATCGGGAACTATTCTTCTTCCTGCATCATTTGGAATGAATTCAATGTTCTTTCCAAGAAAAAGGCCTAGAGAATGAATTTCTGCGTTTCCTTTTGGAATAGTCTCCAAAAAATGATCTGTCAGATACGAAATGATTTTCATCCGTGAGTAATCAGTGAGTCTGACAGCGTTCTTCGCCGAATCATGCATAGCATAATTTTGACCCGAAAGATAGACCCATGTTCCCATCTTTCGAGTGGGTTCCTGGGGCGTAGTACTTCCAAAGATGCCCTGCTGTAGAAGCGCAATCGAAGTATGCGTTCTATCAAATCCAGCTTCATAGCAGAAGCGTAAAGTATACAGAAAATCTACGTCTTGTTCTCGCCCGTGTATGTTTTTCATCACCTCAAATTGCCTTTCAAAGTAGTCATAAACCGGGGAGAATTTTTGTGCCACTAGAAGAGCTTTTGATGAATGAGAAGTTGCTTCAATTGAACGAGGATGGAAATTCTTGTAGTGTTCAACGTATTCATCTAATGAATGAAAAACCTTGCCGCATTCATCACACTCCGATAGGTTCGTCTTGCCTATCAATGCTTTATAATATTGGACTACGGTGAGAGAAAGTGGTTGTTTCTGCCAGAGAACTCGTGCGATTGTGTCGATGTTTGTTGATACATACTTTTCGAATATTTCCCTGTATTGCTCGACGTCCCTTCCATATGCTTTTATCAGCGCTTTCATTGTCTCTAGATCACAGGTAATCTCATGTGTGTAGATGTCAGGTATGCCCATTGTCAGCCCACGATACATCTCCAAATATGTCGGTTTGAGTGCGATGTACAAATTGTGAACGGACCTGGCATTTACTATTTCCAAAGCTCCAAATGCATTTTCGAGATCTCGCTTGACCAATCCTTCTGGGAAGTTATCCCAAATCACTAGATCCTTTTGTCCAAACTGTTCTGAAAGTATAGAGATATTCTCTCTGCCAGAATCCAATCGTGCAGGGTTAGAGGGGTTAATTACAAAGATTCTGTCGTAACTTGCATTCTTACTCCGAAGAAGTTCTATTATTGTTCGAGATTTTCCACATCCGCTGGGGCCAAAAAGGAAGACTTTCTGCTGTCTAAGCAAATTTTGAAATTCCTTGAAGGGAACATATGGAAGTTGCTTCGAAGCTTCAGTAAACTGTACGTTAATAGCGGTTGCAACCTTTTGAACTGTCTCTGTCCATTTCTCATCGGATCGAATTTCAGCGAAAGAAACATCATAAGGTTCGATAGTCTTCAGGTCGGGCTTTTGTGACCTAGCCACTCAGGCGAGCACCTCAAAGTTGAGTCTCCTAATAGACAGTTTGCAATATCGAAATAAAAAGTCTTGCTTGAGAACCGCTGTCTTTGTTAAGCTTCGTAAGCCTTTCGTCATAAGTGGCAAGCTCAGCTTGTGCTTATAATAATCTAAAATAGTCTGCAAAGTTAATAGTTATCAGTTGTTGCTGTAGTGGTAGCGGTGCTATTCCACAATGAATTTCGCTCACGATCAAGAGGACGGGCCGATTACAGTAATCGTGATTAGGATCGCCAAAAAAGGCAGAATCAAGGAATTTGAGGATTGGATGGACGGAATTGTACATGAGTCATTGAAGTTTGAGGGTCACCTCAGCGTCAACAGCATTAGACCAGTAGAGCAGTCCAGGCCAGAATATGCCATAATTTTCCGGTTCAATATCCTTGATAACTTGTTGAAATGGGAAAAATCTCCGGAAAGAAAGGATTTGTTCGTCGTTAATTCCACACTTTGCTAATTCAATTAATGTTTGAGAGGTCAGTCTATATGCATGTATAAAAGAACTGACAATGAATCAGCCTATGTCTGAATTCATGAAAGATCATATACTTGTCCTTATTTTTGTAGAAACTATTAATGTTTAACAACTGGCCGAGATAAACACAAAAGTTCTATAGTATGTGCAGCTACATATGCCCGTTAAGATCGTGGTTAAAGTTCTTCCTCATGTGGTGAGGAGTACCAATGAGTTTAACATACCTCCTGGAGACGCACACGGGTATGAGATATTGTATTTCGGAGTAAACCTAATACTAATGTTTGATTACAAATTGTCTTTTGACATAGAAGTAAAGAGTTCAGACTATGGCGACGAAATTGACATTTTAATAATTAGTAGAAGAGACGTTTCATTATGGAAAAACAATAATAGTGATGATAGCAGTAGTCCCCAGAACATAAAGATGCATTATAGTAATAATGGACAAAAAATTAACGATGTCTTTAAACCTTCAGTAAGTGATGCATATGCATTTATTTTAAGTAATAGATCATGTCCTGACAATAAAAAAAAGTTCAGAACTAAAACAGTCGACGTTATCCTTACTCATAGCTGGCAACAGGAAATAAAGGAATCACAATTAAAAAATAGACTGTGAGTTAATAATCCTGCATAAATTAATGAAAGTTATCTTTACCTTTTATTCAAAGTTCGCAAGTGAACTATGACTCCTACCTGAGAGGGCGTAAGAAGAGAAACAAGACCGATTTCACAGGGCTTTATACGACAAAATCAAGGAAAAAAATCAGTTTGATAAGATATTGTCTGACATTATTAGATTTACATCTTTGATTTCTCCACCTCCTACTCAGTCTGCCGGCGTCTATCTAGTGTTGTTTTTTTTCATATCAATCCTTATGCTTTGATACAAAAGCAGTTAATCTGATGAATATATGTATCATATTAAACCGCTTCAAGAATTTCATAAACGCTTGCAGTTCCCTGGAGGTGCCCGCGGATCAAATCATGAGGGAATTCAAAACACTGGAAACAACATATAATGTCTGTTATCACTCTATTTTTATTCCATTACCCATCTTTCCAATAAAGGCAATTTCAGATAATGGTTTTCTTACTCTTGGTGTAAATGCTTTCTCCCTCAGTCTGTCAGGTAACACGTGATATGTATCTTGATATCCTATTGCAATCATAATGCCTACCTCAAAATCTTCAGGCACATTAAAAACTTCTCTAGCTTTTTGTACATCAAAGCCACCCATTTCGTGCATAATCAGGCCTTGATTAAACGCTTCAAGAAACATATTCTCATTTGCCGCTCCTAAATCATGAAAATGAAGCCTGTTTGGATTTCCATTTTCAGAATATGTTTTCTTTGCTATTGCGCAAATAAGAGTCGGCGCCCTCCTTGCATAATCATTTATCTCCTTTAGAACAGTTTGTGCGTTCTTTAGCATATCAGGATTCTCATTTGTGAAAACAATGTATCGCCATGGTTGTTCATTACGGGAAGAAGGAGCCCATCTAGCAGCCTCTAGAATAGATAACAGCTTTGAATTTTCTACAGGCTTGGTAGAAAATGCTCTAGCGCTCCATCTTTTTGCTATGATTTCGCTGATAGGGTAGTCTGTATTTGCTTTATTTGCTATGATTTCTTTCTTGTCCAATTCATTCGAAGTTCCATTTTGCTCCACGGAAATATTATTCTATATACACGTTCAATAATAATAAACTAATAATAGTAGTAGCAGAGCACTTTGTCAACTAGTTAAGAGCTTGGAAGCACAGGACAATTTCCAGCCTTGGCCGGATTGTAAGATTCTATGACAGGATGTCCCGGTTTCTTTGAAATGCTTTGCGGCATGCTTGTTGACTCCAATCATGTCTTCCACGTCTTGGCACTGGTGGCTCATCTTGCATGACTTCAACAAATTAACAAATGCCAGAGCTAGAGCTTTTGAGATCAAGTTATAATAACCACCATCTTCCTCTTCTTTACATGAGAATGAATGCTACGATCCCCTCTAGGGTCGCTCGAACTAGGTAAAATCTTGCATCAAAAGCTGCTCCTTGCTTACTCTCGGTGATAATATCTTGCCTGGACTAGCCTTATAATCAGGAACTCCAACACCTATTGCAATCATCGTACTCTTGTTACCTGCATGTGGAGAAAAGAATTCTGTCACTGCATCATCAAAGAAAGTAGAGCCAGAAGCTCCTGTCCGCAGAGCATAAGCCGTGAGATATATGCTCCCTGCAATAATCCCTGCTTCAAACTGCGAGGCACGATAACCTCTGTTTCCTAAGGATCTTAGCGCAGATTGCAAATCTGCCATTAAGAAGAAAACGACACTCGCATCGCTAAAAAGAGATTGGCCTAAACAAAGATAACCTGAGATATTTCTTGAGCTTGCACTTTCCCTGATCTTCTCTAAGAAAGTATTTGGGGCACCAACGGCAGAAGCATCCTGATTGTAGAAGTATCCTCCCGGAGCAAGGCCCTCCACACCATTAGCTATAAAATAGATATCTATTAGAGAATTTCCATTTTCAAATATATCCATCGGTATTGCTCTTGTTGATGTGTAGAGTATGGTTTTTAGAGTAGATAATGAGATGTTAGTCCTTGCAAACCTCCGAGAAGACCCACGCCGTAGGACAGTTTCTCTCAGAGTAAGCGAACTGATGATGCTTTTTTCTAATTCATTCAATGTAATGATGAGGTTCTCATTATTGCTACCTTTTCCTTGAGAAGAAGGTAAAGTTTTTGATAACGACTGGTGATGATGATTATGAGCGTTACTGATCCACTCTTCAATTTCTTGTTTGCTAGCAAGTTTCGAAGCGTGATTTAGTCGCCAAATTTCAGGATACTTAATTTCTCCTCTTTTCGATAAAGGACGAATCTTTGGTACAGGCACCTGCGAAATCTCGTGCATCTGGTCTTGTTTCTGGCTTTGAGTAATAGTATCGTTGGAGCGCCCCGCCCCTATAGCTGCCATTGCTATTGCTGCTTCTTTTTGGTCTTCTAAGCATAGCAGTTGATTTACATTATCATCTAAAAATCCCATTATGATGCGGGCAGGAAGACCCATTGCACCTGTTGTAGCTAGGAGATTAGGCAGCAATAACTCCGGAATCCCAGAACCAGTGGCGGTAGGAACGTGCCTGATATTTCCAGGCATTTCTCCATGCAAATGAGGTCAATATTATAGTGATTGGAGCGCGTGCTATGTCTTGATTATTTGCAGTTTCTGCAAGATATCTCTTGTAGCATCCTTTACGAATCTGTGTTAGACTAAAATCAGCAGGGGAAAAGTGATACACTCCTGCCACTAGACTAGGAGAAACATCATCACAAACTACGTACAATTCAATAGGGTAAAGAGCTCCCGTTGCTGATGCTGCCCGCATGTAATAATTACCATATGGATATTTCATTTCTCTTGTAATCCCTGCTGAAAAAAACAAGATCTCCGCTAGATTCCCTATATCAACCTTAGACGTACTAGTCATAGAATTTTTTGATAATGTTGCTGTGAGTCGCTTCGTATAATCAGGGGGGATTTGACTTAACCGTGCCGCTAATGCAACTAAGAGCATTGGCTTCTGGTGTCGGGAAATTTATTGGGAGATCTATAGAAGGCAATTCCAAATATACTTTGAATGGTATTGGCTTGTTATCGAAGTCTAGATAATGTCTCGAGGTGGTTAAGCTCGCCTCTGAGTGCTTCGTAGCTTCGTGATATTCTAAGGCATATCTAATTTCTTTATTCATGGTCATAAACATAATTATCGTAACATAAGATAAAGATCACCTTTTACCTTAGTTGACAATTTATATTTATTTCATAATGTCTAGAAATGAGGTACTGTTTCATAAGGACCTCCGAAAAATACCTCTAAAATCATCTATTTATCCAAAGCATCCAATTTTATCTCCTATAGATTGGACCGGGAAGGCGTCAATCAAACTTTTTCTTGCCTATTCTATGAAGCTGCTAAAGAATTACAATGAGACGGAGCTCTTTTTTTCTTGACGCATGTTTTTTGATTGCTTGATTCAAATAAAAAAAAGGATCTAGTATCCTCTATGTTATATTGAGATACTGATAGCTTCTTTATCTCATTCTCAAGCCATACTATGTATTGTCTTTTGGTCTTTCTAACGTCTATAGCTCTAAATGCAAGTTCTCTGACTGTCTTCTTCATGACCTTCCAATGCTTTCGCATAGAATAGTTGCCTATGTAACTTGGATGGTCATCAATTAAGTCCAGCGGCAATCGAGTTAAAGCCCAAATATCACAAGCCCTTTCACCGGTGGGTATTCCAAGCTCTTCTTTTTTTGTTGCTTGAAGCAAGTGAGTAAACTCATGCGCTATGGTAAAATTCCTTTCATTGGGCTGAAGGCTTATTTTCAATCGCCTATTTGTGGTCGCACTCGTGCAATAACAACAACCTCTTGCCCAACCGCGAGGGGCTATCCAACCCACGTAAACAGCCTCCTCATGGAGTTCTGGAAAATAGTCGAATACATTGATTATTCGAAGTTTGAATTTGTCAGCAAAGTTAGCATTTGCCTTCCTTGTGAACGTGAGTCTAGTATCATTGCCATGCTTCAAGATATTATATTGCATAACCAGAGTATTCTGGGCGAGCTAACTAAAAAATTCTATAGCTGAATGAATTTTTCTCGCTAACTGAGATTGATTCAAGAAAAACCTTAACAGGATACATTCGATAGGGATCTTATGCACGAACCTCTTTCAACACTCATACCCTTCCGAGATTGGGCAATCCGGAGCCTGTCGTGTGCATTCCTAGATGCTGCACTATCTTCTTCGATGGGGGCCTGTTTGGTGGACTCTGCTTTCTTAAAACTACTTTAAATTTATGGTCCCGGATCAGGTTGGAAATTTCTTGTTTACAAAAGAGGATAATAGAATGTTTAATCATGTTAGACTGCTGATCTTATCCATGGTACCTATTTTTGAGGCAGAGATAACTCCTATTCTTAAAACAAGAGAGATCATGACGTTAGCAAGGCTTGCAGAGGAAGTTGGCCTCGATAGACTTGGAATATCTGATGTGATCTTCTACCCCGACACCTATGAAATACAAGCGCTGTGCGCCGTTGTCACCGAGCGCTTGAAAATAGGAAGCCTTGTAACGAACCCTTATACAAGACATCCTGCGGTAATTGCTGCAGCAGCATCAACGCTTGATGATTTATCAGATGGAAGAGCCTTTGTAGGTATAGGAGCTGGTGCGGGCATTGGAGAACTTGGAGTAATTCGGTCTCCTCCCGAATCAACACTTAGAGAAGCTGTTCATATTATCAGGCAGTTGATGACTGGAAGAGTAGTTAACTACCTAGGCAAAATCTATCAGTTGCCTTACAACCATGCTAGACTAGAAGTTCCTCCACAACATAATGTCCCCATCCTTATTGGAACCCGGAGTCCTAGGATTGCGAAGTTGGCTGGCGAGTTAGCTGACATAATTGTGATTGGAGCTCGATATAGTTCTGAACAACAGCTAACAAATTATCTTCGCTGGATTTCAGAAGGTGCAATGCGTGCTGGAAGAGATATCGACAATATAGAGATAGCACCACGTTTAACCATTTGCGCTTCGAGTGACGGCGAGTTAGCAAAGCAAAGTGTCAAGCTATATGCTGCACATTACTTAGCACTGCTAAGACCTCCTGATATGGTAATAGATGAGGCGAAGCTGCTGAAAATTGTAGATGCAATCAAGAAGGTGAAGGGCTGGTACTTCTCGCCTAATGTGCAATATCCCAAAGAGATAGATAAACTGGTAGATGAGGAAATCGTTGATAAGTTTGCGGTTGCTGGAACTCCAGATGAATGTATCGCTAAAATAAGGAACATAATAGCAAGATACAGATTTAGAAGTGTGAGCCTAAATGTAGCGGCAGTGCGAAGGAGGACGATCTTTGATGGAATGTTGGAGACAGTCAAGTCTCTTGGAGATATCATCCAAGGTTTGAAAAGAACCTAGGTATGTCGAACTAGGGATAATTTATCCACAGAACCATGTGAAGCCTCTTTTTCTGACTGCATGATAGTAGTTTTGAGTTATGAAAGCTTTTCATTAAGCTTTTGGCAGTATCCACAAAATTAAAGAGCCTAAAGATGGAAGAGGACTAGAGGATGAGCAGTCACATGATGTCATATCGTAACTGAAAGCAAGGAAGAAAGGAATAAGGAGGAACAAGCCGGCTATGCCACAGAGGTTTGGCGACTCGTGCAGACTATTTTTGATCGCAGTAACGAGAGAATTTGGCTGCGATCCACAGGCACACCGACATCATCTTCGTGTAATCGAACCATAGAACAAGTTATAGTGTGTCCGTCTTTGACGTCGGCACCGTTCCTCTATTCTATACGCCGCATAGATTGAATTTTATATTTCTGAAGGTCCTCTCTATCGCTTTTTCTCATAACAATGCAATATGAGACTTAGATATGCGAGTAATTTCACCACGTCCTAATTACAATTCACATGGAGGGAGAGTTAGTACTTAAAGTATTCATCAACCTTCTTAAAGATCAAGTTAGTAAGGACTTGTTCCATAATATTAGTGTAAAAAATGGAGTGAAAATAAACAAAAACTTATTGATTCGTCATGGTAAAAACTCAGAACTCAGAATCCATCACTAGTAGAATCATAAGCTTTTACGACCTGGCTAGGTGAAAAGTACCAGGACAAAACAAGAAAAGTTAAGCATATCTTCTCTTTTGTCCGGTAGCTAACCGGCGTAGCAAACCACTGGGTTTTCGTTTTCCTATCGGTCGCGTAAAAACATTAGAGTTAGAAGGTTAAGCATTCATGCTTGACTCCAATAAAGCATTGTGTGCTGAGCGCAGCACGTTCTGCTGCTCATCATTAAGTTTGCCAAAGTTGCCCTTATGATACGAACATATGGCTTTGAATTTGAGATCTTTCTTTTCTCGAAGGCTTCGCTCATATTCTACAAGTGTTTCTATGCGCTCAGACAAAAAGAAAGAACCCATGTCGGACATGTTGAATACTCCTGACTTTCCCTCTTTAATTGCACGTAACACGAGGCTTTTCCCAAGCTTCATAGCACCATAGGTGTCTATCTGGTAGGCTCTGACGGCATCTACTATTACCAGATTGCCGTCTTTCGTTTCATTATCTACTGAGATTCCTTTGCTTCTCAGCTCATCTGTTACTTTGTCAAGTGGATCATATGTGGTAGCGAGAAATGCGATTTCATTGCTCTGGAGCGCCTGTCTTGTGCATTCTGAATAAATTTTTCTAAATGTTGGAAGGTCTGAATATATTAGCATGTTGTGGTCTGGAACATTTGAGCGTCGAATATCTTCAATAATTCCTGATACACTCTTCTTTCTCCTATTCATCTCTTCTTGATACTTATTGGTAGTGCCGGTAATGCTAGTAGTATTACCATCTTTGATGCAGTTGTCGGGTTTTTTCTTTATCATGCAATCCTATCGCCTTAGTGTGATGTTACGAAGACCTCAATAGCAGCAGTATCAAGTTGTTCATTACCATCTGTGGGAAAGGAAATAAGCCTATTAACTATAGGTCAAGTTTCTTCTTTACTACTGTATCATAACTGAGTATAATTCTTTGTTCAAGCCAGCTGAACAGAATAGGTTCATTTCCCTTGCCCATGTGAAGGATTTTCTTCGATGTACCGTTCCTTCCAAGTTCTCTAATCTGATTTTTTCACTCGCTGGCAATTTTACTGAGGATCATACCCACTAGCATTGGTTAATTAAACATAGTACATTCTTTTCTTCGTTTTGTCAGACATTTTAAAAATCCTTAAAGCTTGCTCAATTAACACTTAATGATCTTCGAAAATCAACATGAATATTCTAATCTTGAGCAGCCCTAGCAGCTGCAGGGACTTTTAAAAAGGGAGCTATTTCATTTAACAATTCATTTATTGATATCGGCTTCTTGGAGATCGCTTTAACACCATCCATAGATGGAAACACGCTCTTGAACTCGTCCTCTTGGATCTCAAAAGCAGAAAGGAAGCAGGTAGTAATTGAAGGGTCCCGCTTTTTCATCTTTCTATGCAGCTGAAAGCCTGTCATATCTGGCATTCTGATGTCTAGGATTGCGAGGTCATAGGTGTTTGGCTTGAAGTATTGGAGCGCTTCTTGAGGGGATGAGTAAACGTCAACCCGCATACCTTTGAGCTTGAGTCCTCGCCCGAAAACCTCGACGACGTCAGGTTCATCGTCAACCAGAAGTATCCTCATTTTCCTATATTTGCCTTCATTACCAGAAGATGATGAGGTTTTCATCGGTTAAATGAGAAAAACAGTAGCGATATATTAAAACTTTGATGTAATTAACCGAATTATGCAAACAGTTGTGCTAACACTACCGCCTGATTCTCACCAGTTGTTCTACTTCCCGGTTCTCTTCTATTAATGATAGACTTAACGTCAACTATCACATCTTCCCGTTATGGGAAAAAACCCTCAACATGAGATCCACTTGAATTCTTCCCTTGTTGCTTTCTAACCTTCTTATCTTTCTCAAATCAATTTGATAGTCTGCGCAGTCGAGGAAATTCTTGGCATGCTCAATATTCTATTGTTCTTTTAAATCTGATGAGCTTGGAAATGACGTATCGCATATTTTGCAGTACTATAGAGGCCTTAGTCTAACAGTATGGTGTCTCAGGTTTGGACCCTTTGACGTCAACTTTGATCTCTTGTTCCTGCTGTCTTTTTTCCGGCTTTGTCACGATTGTTCATCTGTTTGATTGAATAATTTGGATGGATTCTCCGGACGTACTGCATTCTGTGAATTGGATAGGTGACGGCAGGAAATATAGGTGCCATCTTTATCTGTTGCGTTATTATGCATTGTTGCAAACATGTATTAGATGAAATATAATTGAAAGCCTTAGATTTGATGTCTGTCGATATCATTGTATGACTTACAACCACATATAATACCAGCCTGCTAAGCAGCCACGCATCATTAAAGGAGGGTTTATGCTTGCAACTTCAACAGGCATGAAAAACTGCCTGAGTTGTCTGAATTATGGACACAGGATAATGCGTGTGTCATAAAGTAATAATAATCTCTGTTTGACTGGATGATTGTAACTAAGCGGTCTTGCTAATCTATTCTTTATATCGTTTGTAATGATCTAGTTTTCCTATCAGAAATTTTCTCTTTTATATTTAGTGAATCCGCCGCCTGAGAAGAACAAAGAAATAGTATTAGTCCTTGCCAGTTCAAATAAAGCTCCTCTATTCCGAGTGCAGATCCCGTTATCACTTTGTAGCCTACCGACAAACAGCTTCATGGCGGGAGAGAATGATAGTGATGACTGGGCAGACCAGGGGCCACAAGTTCTACCACATAACTACCTGGAACACTAGGTAAGACATCCCTTTAATATCTCAGGCTCTTCAAGGCCCATACCAGATGACACCTGCAGACACTGGTGATTCAAAACTAGGGGAGCATTCATGCTATTTGACAATGCCACTGTGGAAGGTGAGAAGTTGCAAAAGAAAATACATTATACAAGAACAATTTGTAAATAATGATTTTGACTGCATAGACATAGTTTTACTAGCAGGCTGAGTTGACAATCCTCGAGTAGGTATTAATTACGAAGAAAGTCTGTTTGTCTGAGAGAATGGTGCTCATTAGAAAGCACTACCATAAAAGTAGAATTCTTCTCCAAGCGATATTTTGAACCTCCGCGCCATCCTGGCCTTTTATGCCATGCCGCCCGTTCTAGGCTTTTGGTGCTGTATGCTATGCTTGAGAAAGGAAACGAGCAAACCATTCAGATGCTAGTTGCGCTACCCGCTCAAGTTTGCCTGGTTCTTCAAATAAATGAGTAGCTTCAGGCACAATGACTAGTTTCTTTTCGTCTTTTTCTGGAGAAAGTTGTTTCAACTTGCCTAATGCTTCTTGGTTCATTTGAATTACAGGTGTGTCATATCCCCCTACAATGAGAAGGGTTGATGCTTTGACTTGACCTAAGTATGGGTCTGCCAGATCAGGTCGACCGCCGCGCGAAACAATTGCCTTAACTCTATCTGCTCTTTTCGCGGCAGCTACCAATGAAGCTGCCGCTCCTGTGCTAGCTCCGAAGTAGCCTATGCCCCGATTACTACCTGCGGGCTCGATTCTGAACTAACCAATCTGTGACACTTACCAGTCTATTAGAGAGGAATAGAATATCAAATCTTAAATGCCGGGTTTGCGCATCCACCACCTCTTCCTCATGCGTGAGTAAGTCAAAAAGCAAGGTGCCTAGACCAGCATCGTTCAATACTCCGGCGACATATCTATTTCTGGGACTTTTCCTACCACTTCCACTTCCATGAGCAAATAGGACCATTCCTTGTACTCCCTCTGGAACAGTCAAGTCTCCTGAAAGTGATGTTGAACCTATTGGAATTTGAACGGTCTGCTCTACTTTATTGTTAGTTGTCATCTTGTTTCATCTCACCCTTGTGTAGTTGAACTTGCCCTTGGGAGAAAACCTTCTGTCCTATTCCTGACCTAGGCCGGTTGCTTATACTACACCAGCTATAGCTGGCGTTTCTGCAACCTCTCGACAGACCCTGCTTGCATACCATGCAACTATAAAAGGTATCAAAGGATATAGCAGTGGTCATTTCACCATCTTAGTCTAAAGAATATAAAAATTTGAGAACCATGGGCGACGGTCATTAGCTTTGACTGGTCGAGAGAAAGACATAGTATCGTTATACTGATGGCTTATGATGATAGGAGTTCTAGTTATCGCAAGATGTGATGTATTTATTGCATGTTCTTCCTTGTTTAGCAGTGAGGACAGACACACATTAGTGGACTGTTTCAGGGGACTCTTAATCAATTTACCTAATACTGTAAACCCTCTAAAAGGAGGAATTCACAAATAACATGAAAATATGCCGGCATCTAGAAAGTACCACTTTTTGTTAGTTTGTATTACTTTTACACTGGCACCGGAAAGCCTGTGTTCTCGGCGGATAATGGATGAAAATGGTAATAATGTTTCCCTTTTTAGAGTTACGAGAATCCTCGAATAAATGTAAATTCATGTCTCCCTCAATAATGCAAGTTCCCAAATTTTAGGTGTTGGTTGAATTTCGTAATCATCCGTATGCCTTAATACCTGTTCGTGCAAAAGTACTATTGCTAGAACAAGAGGCGAGTCAAAAACAAATGCAGAACGAGTCAGAAAAAGTAGATAGAGCAAGGTTAGCTGCAACAAAGTGGCTGCCAATGAGTGCAGTTGGTGCCGCCATTCCCTTTGTTATTGGATCCATAATGCAACTTCCAGTAGGGCAGGTTCTGGTGGCGGCAGCGTTAACAAGCACCTTGGTATTTAGCGGCCTATGGATGCAGTCGTATGGAAGGGAAAGGCAATACAAGACTACGGCCTAACCCTTTTATCCCCTCTTTTTTAATGTCAGACTCAGACTTTCTTATAATCAAGATACTAGATAATTTAGGCAAAAATCATGTAAATTTGATGTCCATCTTCCTGTCATGGGTCTCCGGGGACGGAAACAGAAAACAGGGAACTTAAATTACAGGTGACCCTGCAGGATTCTTTTAATATCACATCAATGAAATTCCGGTGCGGATTGGTTGACCATGGAGGCAAGAATAAAAAAAGCAGTGCTTGCCAAGATACAAGAAACAATATCAAGCACTGATGAAATTTCAAAGATCCAAAGAACGCTATCCCACATCCCTGTATCCAACCGCCACGATTTTGCATTTGGCATCGCCATCGGCCGCATTTACAATTCCTTCCACTACCAGACAAGGCGAGCGCTAAAGCGCAATGCCACCGAGGAGGAGTTTGCAGAATTTCTTGAGATTCTGGCTACAAGAGCTGATGTGATCAAAAACGCACTAAAACAACAGCAATAGCCTTGGCTCACGAACACATTTTGGTATCTGTAATCTTATATTATTTGAAAGCGAATATTAGAGCTAAAGCGGAAGGTCCCCCTTCAAGTACACTTTTTTGCTAATAGAGATAAAGATACCTGTTGGCCTGCAAAATGGTCCTGCCATATGTCCTCTGAGCAAACTAATTGCATAATCTGTACTCTCAAACTGCGCTGCACCTTGGAATCTTTGTTGTAATAAAGTAAAAAACCAGGAACTAGCAGAGCCTTTAAAGAGGACGCGAGAGAATTGGACAGATAAAATTGGAACCCATCTGTCTGACTGTTACAGAAGGGCGCTTCAATCGCATATAATTTAAGCTATATGTGCATACCGAAGACAACCCAAAGATTATAACTACAAACTCTATGAACAGCTTGCAGAGATGGACATCAAGCTCGGGAGAGCATATCACAACCTGTCAGTTCCGTCGCTGGTCGAGGTCATAATTAAAAGAAAAGAAGGCATCCTTTCGTCAACCGGCGCTCTTTCTGTCAAAACCGGCAAGTTCACTGGCAGGTCGCCAGATGACAGGTATATAGTCGATGATGAAGTAACACACCATACCATCGACTGGGGCAAGATCAACCACCCAATTCCTGAGGAAAAGTTTGAAAAGATATTTAGGATGATGAAGAAACACGTGGAGGATAAGGAGTTCTTTATCTTTGATGGCTTTGTGGGGGCAGATCCGAAGAACGGACTGCCGATAAGGATCGTCAATAATAGGGCCTGGCACAACCTATTTGCCCAGCGAGCTGTTCATTAGGCCCACTCCCGAGGAGTTAGAGATTCACGTGCCCGAGTTCACTTTGCTCTCATGCGACGACTTTGCCGCCACGCCGGAAGAAATGGGCACAAGAACAGAGACCTTCATCATTATCAACTTCAAGAAAAAGATGGTCTTAATTGGATCGACTTCGGTACGCCGGTGAGATCAAGAAAGCTATGTTTTCTATCATGAATTTTATACTGCCAAAAAAAGGCGTCTTTCCAATGCACTGCTCTGCTAATGTGGGCAAGGAGGGCAAAACTGCATTGTTCTTCGGCTTATCTGGCACTGGCAAGACAACGCTGTCAGCTGATTCAGATCGCAGGCTGGTAGGCGATGACGAGCACGGATGGTCTGACAATGGCATTTTCAACTTTGAAGGCGGCTGTTATGCGAAATGCATCAACCTTGAAAGGGAAAGAGAGCCCCAGATTTGGAGTGCAATCCGTTTTGGCTCTGTCATGGAAAATGTTGTAATGGATGACGGTACGAGGGAGCCAGACTTTGACAATGGAAGCCTCACCGAAAATACCCGCGTGGCATATCCTATTGACTATATCCGTGGTGCAGTAATCCCAAGCATTGCAGGCGATCCAAAAGTAATTGTGTTCCTTACTGCAGACGCTTTTGGTGTCATGCCTCCAATAGCCAAACTGACAAAGCAAGGCGCAATGTATCACTTTATGTCTGGTTATACGAGCAAACTTGCTGGAACTGAGCGCGGCATCACTGAGCCAAAGGAGACATTTTCGCACTGCTTTGGAGCTCCATTCATGCCACTACACGCATCGAAGTATGCCAAAATGCTTGGCAAAAAGATAACAGAGCACGGAACACGAGTGTACCTCATCAATACAGGTTGGACTGGTGGGCCATATGGCATAGGCAAGAGAATGAACCTGACATACACAAGGGCGATGGTTACTGCAGCAATCAACGGCAAGATTGAGCAAATGGCTATGAAGCGTCATGAAATATTCAACCTTGATATGCCTAGAACATGTTCTGGGGTGCCTGATGAAGTGCTGGACCCCCGTAACACTTGGTCTGACAAAGATAAGTATGATGCCGCAGCAAGGCGACTTGCAGCGCTCTTTGTCAAGAACTTTGAAAAGTTCGGCAGCATGCCAAAAGATATAGTGAAAGCGGGTCCAAGAATTTAGAAAAAAAGTTGGTAGCCCGGAGCAGATTCGAACTGCTGTCTCCAGGTTTCTTTTCTCTCTATGAAATCCAGAGCCTGGAATCCCTAGCCCTCAACCTTGGAGATTGGCCACTAGATTCGGCACCCCGTTTTTATTGGGTTCGACCGGGCTAACACGAGCTACATCAAGTCGGCTGTTTGACCGGATATTTTAACGCTTAGTATAGATTTCCCTTGTCACAAGACCGTATTCGAGCTCCGCCTTTTTTCTCATGTATGGAATGAGACGGTAGTGTATGGAATAGATGTTCTTGTCTCTGACAATTATGCCCTTAACCAGCAATGACACAAACCCTCCAGCGACTTTTGAAGGCGAGACGCCGGTTTTCCCGCAAAATGAGTCTCTTTTTGCATGGTATTCCTTTAAGGTAAAGTAAGACTTGTTTAGCTCTAACACAAGGGGCCAAACGACATTTTCCCAGACCATCCTGCGGTTCTCAGTAGAAGACGCATGCTTGCCCTTTGTCCTAATGACCGCCTGCTCCTCTTTCATGGGATGGCTGAGCAATTTGAGAGTACAGTTTAAACCCCCGGTTTTATAACCTTATAATATAGTGCAGCATGACAATGACTTGGTCAAGGATGCACTTGACCTTCTTGCCAGAAAATGGAAAATAGATCCAAAGTTGTATGATTTCCAGATAGGGAAGTACAAAGAACAAGTATCAGACACACCGGTTAACGTCGGGGGCACCACCTTCCATATACCTACTATACAAAAGGATGGCCTTCACATCTTGTGGAATTGCCTGTGGCCTGATTGCCATAACTGCTGCGAGCGACAGGGCAGGCTGCCATTGACAAAGGATGACATAAGCAGGATAGCAAAAAAAGTGGGCTATATCTCACAGGCCGAATTTATTAGAAACGAGACGACGATCTCTAGCTGGGAAGAGCAGGAAGCATTTGGAAATGTTATAACAACATTGAGCATGCTCTCGCTGAAAAGAAAAAAGGACGAGAAGCCTGAGGAGGATGGGACGCCGCTTCGCTGCAGGTTCTTGGATGAGGAGGGCTATTGCGGTATTCATCCTGACAAACCAGGTGTCTGCTGGCTCTACCCGTTTGCATCTTGGATTGAAGCTGATGCAAGAGGTCAGCCTGCAGTGCATGCCACCTTTCAATTTACAGGCGACTGTCCGGGCTTTTACCTTGACCGATCAATAGACAGAATGATGCCAATACTAGAGGATTACTCTATTAAACTTTATAAGTACAATATGGAGGTAAGCCGAACTACACGCGAAGGCTATGGCTTTGTAAATTTCATGGATTTGCGCAAGAGCTAGCTCTTGCCCACAATTCATACATACTTCATATCGAGACCCGATTGGTATTCATGGACATCAAAAACGTGATTGGCGTACTTTCCTATCTATAAAAAGTCTACATCGCAAGCAAGACATGACAGATGAACTAATAATGTGCCATCAGCCGGCGTTCTAACACTTGCTCTATATTTATTTCAAAAAGGCTAAAAAAGAAAACAAAAAAAGCAGAATTAGCTTCGGAGGGCTTGCTGATAGTTTCCTTTTACTCCATCCCAGTTGACGACATTCCACCAAGCCGCCACATAGTCCGCTCTGCGGTTTTGGTATTTGAGATAGTAGGCATGTTCCCATACGTCAATACCCAACAGCGGGATGACTTTTTCTGTCTTCCACCTTGTCCAGGGGCTTGTCTGATTGGGCATAGTTATGAACTGCACGCCACTTGTATTCTGGTTGTATACGAGCCAGCCCCAGCCGCTTCCCTGTATTGCCACCGCGTCCTTTGAGAATTTGTCCTTAAAGTCGTTGAAGCTGCCAAAGGTCTTCTTTATTGCATCTCCGAGCTCACCATCCGGCTCTCCACCACCACCATTTTTCATGTCACTCCAGAACAGTGAGTGGTTGTTATATCCGCCACCGTGGAAGTTGACGGCGCTCCTTGCGCTCTCAGGGATAGAATCAATGTCTTTCAAGATTTCAACGATGTCGTTCTTGTTTTGCCATTCAGGGCCAAGACCACCGAGCGCCTTGTTAAGACCGTCGGTGTACGCTTGGTGATGTTTGGTGTGATGAATTTCCATGGTTCTTGCATCAATATGTGGTTCTAAGGCGTCGTACGAGTAAGGCACTGGAGGAAGGGTAAAGTTAGCCATACGACAAAAGGATACGTATGAGAGTATATATTGTTTTTTTATACAAAAGCCCACTGCTATCCGCTTGCCTGTGGCATTACAGTGGACAATGAAATCGCATGATCATCTATCATCGTGCCGACGCTTACACTTGAGCTCTCTATAGCTATCTGCAAATTGGCAAGCTCTTGAGGTGATAAAGCGTATTTTTCGGCAAGAATATCTTTGACTTTCATTTCTATATCGGACATCTCATTTAGGTTAGAAGGCACAGTGATATCCAGAGTTTTCCCGACCATTTCCTCTGGAATCTTGCCGCTCGTATCATTTAATATTGAAAACATGATCTTCTCCACAAGTACCTGGCTGGGGAGCTCGTCGAGTGCATTGGCAGAATAGAAAGCCTGTACTTCAAGCAAGCTGTTGATGTCTTCAAAATCCCGACCAAGGACTTGAGTTCCATCAGACAGCGATGCCAAAAGTCCAGGCTCAAGGGGCACATTAATTATGACAAATCCTTCGACAAACCTCTGATCGTTGCCAAGGATGTTCTGCAGATCTTTGCACACTATACTGGTGGATCCCTGCGGCTCGAGCATCCTTATTATCGAATTTGTGTTACTGCTACCGTTTGCTGTGACGCTCCACTGGATTTTTGCCACGAAGTACTGCTTGTTCAAGATTCCAATGTCCGTGTCATAGTGACCCGGTCTTAGCGGACCTTCCTCTCCAGAAATTGTACCGCACTCAAACTTTACATTGTAAGTCAGGTTTCTTATCGGAGCCGTTCTATTCAGCTGCGGCCGCTGTTGTTCTTCTTGTTGCTCGCTTTGTGGGTTGGAGATGTTGTTGTTGAAGGTGGCAACACCCGTGCTGCTCTGATCGGTTACCTCAACTATCTTTGAGATCTTATCCATCTGGTATCCCGAAGAAGCTTCAATCTGCATTACGACATATCTGCCGTTGGGTAGGCCAGAAACTTCAACAATGCCTGATGCATTATCTCCGTCGGCGCTGCTGCCATCCTGTATTGTATAGTTCTTCGATTTGCCAAAAGGATCTGGCGAAATAACAAAGCTAGACTGATTAGCAAGGGATCTGTCAGAAACAGAAATTATTGTAAGTGTTCCTGTACCTGGAGCCGTTTGCAGCAAAAATTGTCAAGATGTTCTGACTCTGCAGCACGACAAAAACCGCAGATATGATAACTGCTGCTGTAGCAGCTATTGTTGCTAATAAAGCGACTGTATATCGTGACACTCGTTTATTATCTAACTTCTGTGAGATAATTAAATCATTGGAGAATGTGAAGGTTTTGTGTTCTTAAGAATTAAATATACACACAGAGAACCCATTCAAGTGCGAGCAGGCAGACGCGAGGGTTCATATTTTGTTTTTACCGCGGCTCTCGCAATATTATCAATAACTGCAGTCATACTTCCTAATTCGAAGGCTTTTGGAGACGGACTGACTATGGAGACATTCACCGCAACACTTGGCGGTAGAAGTGCCAACTTGCTAGTACAAGTGAATCCTCCCATACTAACGGATGCAAGCAGAAATGACGCATACATACTCTTCAGGCTATACGATGCAAACAACAATCAGACGATCAAGTATTCGACTTTTTTCATTAGCATAGAAAAAGGAGTTGGAGAAGATGCGACGACGATAATGCCCCCCACTCTCTTTCATACGGAAAGCGGTCTGCTCAGGCTGAAGGTGCAGCCTGCAGAAGGTGACCTCAAGATCTCTGGCAACCAGGAGCAATTCCTTAATGCATGGGTCGCAGACCCAGGGGGAACAGTGAACATCCAAGGCCCTCTTTTCCTTGAAGGCGGCATATATCATCTTAAAGTAGAGATCTTTGGCGTTGATAGTATACGCAACATATTTGCACCGGACGATACTCCCAAGTTTGATTCGTGGCTCAGTGTAGGCGATGTCTTCACTCAAAATGTCGATTACCAGGGTCAGCCCTACAATACCACCATAATATCGTATTACGATAGAGTACGTGACTTTAGCTTCGATGGCAGCAACGAAACGTTCACATGGTCTATGCCATTTGATTGGAACGTCTCACGAATAAAAGACACAAACATCTTTGTGCATGAGGAAGTGAAAATTCCAAAATCTCTTACAGGAATAGGAGATAGTTCTTCATTTGCCGCTACTGTAAACGGCAAACAGATATCCGGAAGGATGCTCGCAGTTGATCCCTATTCTTCTCAGCAGCAGCTTACTCTCCACTACCTGATCAATAAAAACGATATTATCGGTATGGCCAGCGGGATCCCTGAAGGCGATTCTGTAATGACATTTACACTTGCACCCTCCACCGGCCAAAACATACAGACAACAGGCGAAATACTCACAGATTCAGGGAACATCAACGTTGCACTTGACTGGAGTCCCGACCAGCTGAATGCAAATACAGAATCAACCCTTACTCTTGGCTTCCTCGACGGGTTCTCTGGAGAAAGAATAGCAAATAATGTAAACTACAACATCCGCGTTTTGGATAACAATGGTAGTCAGGTCTATAGCCAGACCGGCCTTGTGGCAGAAGGCGGAACTGATACGCAGACGATTGATTTTCCGGCAAACGAGAATTACCGCATGGAGATTCAAGTCACAGGCATTGCAAGAGATGGACAGTCTATAGACCAGACAAGGAATGGTATTGCAAGAGGCACTGTAGTTGTGCCAGAATTTTCCGCAGGGGCGGCTGCAGCAACTACAATCCTCGGTATTACTTTGTCAATAATCCTACTGCAGAGATTTTCAACAAGAGTGCCAAGATTGGGCTTTTAATGAAGAAAATATTTTACGATACGCTCTCAGAAAAGCTCTATGGAGAGCTCCCTGACACTCTGGTTGCAACAGACAAGGTAATGCTCAGCATAGAGCGATTCGATGTAGGACAGAGCTATGTCATTGCCAGAATGGAGAATAGGTATGGAGATATTGTCAGAATAAACATTCAAGGCGGAGCTCAGGGCATCGAATTACAGGAAACGCTATTCAATTTAAATGGCAGACGGCCACGGTTTGCATATGTTATGACGACTATCAATGAGACTGAAAAGGTCTTTGTACGAAGACTGCCTGTAGTTGGTATAAAAGACTGGCTTTTGATTTATGAAGACGATCTCTTCTTGCTAGGGGTAAAGGATGCATATGATGAGATTGATATCAGGATAGTTGAGTAGTAAAATGTCTGGTGAAGCGCAGAGTTTCTCACCTACTGCGCTCCAACCAGACCGTTTGTTCCCCATCGGTTTGGTCGATGTAAAAATGATATTGCATTTAGACAATTTAAATGTGATGATGGCACGGTTTGACCTCATCAAAGAGGTTTTGAGGTTACCTTTGATGACGGATGGAAGTAACAAGTCAGATGACGAGTCCCATGTCGTACTTATCGCACTTCGCTGTGGATTGGGCGAGACGACCATCAGAGCTACCGTTTGACTCTATATTTGTTCAGTATCTGCAGCTGTTGTGTGCCATTAGAAGCTGTGGATGTCACTTAAGAATGGTCTCCTCCTGGATTTGCTCAAATAAATTGATATGTTCAGATCAAAGAATATCTAGAAGTACCTTTAAATGACTACTGGCGTTACTGGAAATCAGTAATGCCAATTGTAGGTATTGATGATCTGGCTATCTATACACCTAAGCTTTACATCGATTACAAGGATTTTGCCGAAGCGAGAGGTATTGATCCACAAAAGCTAGAGTATGGGATAGGAATTAAAAAGATGGCCATTGCTGACACCAATCAGGATTCTGCCTGCATGGCAGCAAATGCTTGTACGAGGTTGATGCAAAAGAACCATCTTCATCCCCAAGACATTGGAAGGCTCTACGTTGCGACTGAATCATCCCTGGACGAATCAAAGGCAATGAACTCATTTGTTATTGGAATGTTAGAACAGATCTACGGCGAAGGCTCGTTTGAGCATGCAGGTGGTATTGAATGTAAATTTGCCTGCGTTAGTGGATCTTATGCACTCTATGACAATGCAAACTGGATAAGAGCTGAGGAGAACAACGGCAAGGCTGCTATGGTAGTTGTAAGCGACATAGCCAAGTATGATATTGGTTCCACTGGAGAATATACACAGGGGGCCGGTGCTGTTGCTCTATTAGTAAAAGAGAATCCTCGGCTTTTGGCATTCGATCCAAAGGTTGCATCTACCACCATCAAAAACGAATATGACTTTTATCGTCCATTTGGCAAGGAAACGCCTCTAGTTAACGGCAGCTACTCCAATTTGCTGTATTTGATATCAGTTAGGAAGGCGTTTGACGCCTACAAGGAAAAGGCCATCAAGACTGGGGTTATTATACCCAAAGACGGCGAATCGGTAACTGATTACATCGACTTTTTTGCAGTGCACATTCCATACAGGAAGATGGGCGAGAAAGCACTTGCATACCTCTTGAGACACGAATGGCGCCATCTCCCGAGGTGGAACAATGTTATCAAAGAGGTCGGGATGTCCGAGCCCCAGCCAAAGGATCCTCGTGGAACAATTGAGTCGATTCTTGCTGACACTGAATTCATGAAGGCAGATGAGCAGTTCAGACGTGCATTCACGCAGACTTCTTTCTACAACGAAGTATATGAGAAAAAGATGGCAAGCTCACTTGCAGCATCTGCAGTCATTGGCAATTTATATACTGCATCTATGTATCTGGGGCTGCGAAGTCTGCTAGAATTTGAGTTCAAGAAAGGAACAGACCTTGAAGGCAAAAGGATTGGCTTTGGCTCTTACGGCAGCGGCAGTAGTGCAATGGTCTTTAGCGGCGTGATACAGTCACAATACAAGGTGATAGTGAGTATGATGGACCTAGATGCAGATATTGGCTCGAGACAAAAACTCACAATGGATGAATATGAGAGGCTGCACAGGAACCAGCGTAACTTTAACGACTCTATTATTCGAGCCCATAAGGAATTCGTGCTCGTCAAGTTAGGTGGCAAGACCGCCGACAAAGCAGGTCTAAGAGAGTACAACTACATGAGCTGACTAGCCTACCACCTTGAACTCGATTCCTTCTTGTTTTAGAAACTGTACTAGGCGCTGAGCGTGTTTTTCGTTTTCTAATTCCAGACTCAGGTAAACGCCAGCAGTTCCCGCGGGAATATGTGCGCTTAATCTGTCGTGATCCACCTCGACTATATTGACACTGAGCTCCGCGATGCCATCTACAACTCTTTTAAGCGCACCAGGCTTGTCTGGTAGTAAGATAAAAATCTTAAGCAGCCTACCCATCTGCATTAGACCCTTTGCTACCACCTGGCCCAAAAGGTACATGTCGACGTTTCCTCCTGAGAGGATGGCGACAACTTTATCTTTACTGCTGGTAGGCCCGCCATTTGACAAAAGATAAGCTAGGCTGGCGGCTCCTGCAGGCTCTACTACCAGTTTGGCGCGTTCCATCAGGAGAAACATTGTCTTTACTATTGATATGTCATCGATAAGCACTATGTCGTCTAGGTAATTGCTTATTATTTTATGGGTAAGTTCACCAGGCTTCTTAACTGCTATGCCATCTGCTATGCTGTAGCCTCGCTTTGTGGGCTGGATCGAGCCCTTCGCAACTGATTCTTTCATGGCCGGGAAGGCATTTGACTCGACACCTATTAACTTGATATTTGGTTTTCGCGACTTTATCGCAATTGCGATTCCAGCAGCAAGCCCTCCTCCCCCTATCGGGAGGTATACTCTGTCAACATCTGGAAGGTCTTCGAGCAGCTCAAGGCCGATCGTGCCTTGGCCTGCAATGATTTCGGGGTCGTCAAAAGCATGAACTATCGTAGTATTTTCTGTCTTGGCAATTTCTTGCGTAGCGGCCCATGCATCGTCATAATCTCCTCCCCGGCGAACTACCTTGGCCCCGTACGACCTTGTTGCTGCGACTTTGGCCGGTGACGCATTCTGCGGCATGACAATTGTGCATGGGATATTTCTGAGCGCGGCAGCGTATGCTACCCCTTGTGCATGATTGCCGGCAGATGCTGCAATGACTCCATGGCCCGCCCGCTTGTCTGATAGACTGCTGATTTTGACAAACGCTCCACGAGCTTTGAAAGAACCTGTCACCTGCAGGCACTCTAGCTTAAGAAATAGGTTTGTCCCCGCAAGACCTGAGAAAGTTCTGGAAGTTTGAAGAGGTGTCTTTCTAATTGTCCCTGATAGTACCTCCCCGCGCCCTTAGTATGTCTTCAAATGTCGGAATGCGTCTTTTTTTTTCGAGGTTCCATACAGTTTCATCGTTCATTTATTAATGCAATGCATCAGCAGTCGAGGCCTTAATTATAATTTGTGATAGCTGAAAGTTCGGGCCGTACTGCCTGAAGGAGTAATCAACCATATAGGTTTATGAAAAATCACTCCAAGATCTGTCGAATTCTATTAGAGTTAAGAGATAAAAAGAAGCTCTAAGAGGGGCAGCCCTCCATCTTTTGAATCCAGTAGCCATTTTGTTCTATCGCCTTTTCTATAAATGGAGGCGTTTCCTGTATGTGGCAAAACTGGCACTCTTCTTGTGTCATTTTTTGTCCGCCTTGTCCGGTGTTGGAAAGATATTCTTTCCCGTAATCTATTGCCTTCTCGTGCGGTGTGCCTGCGTCAACAACTACATCAAAGTGCATTATCCTGCCATCCTTCTTTGTAATGTAAGTGTCATATACTGCACATTCCATAATGGGACCAAATTGGATTTTATGGTATTTATTCGATTGCTTCTTTTTCTCGGCTAGAAATTGAAAAACTAACTTTTTGAGCAGTTATAGCGAATACTTGAACACCCAACTTATTCTTCGATCGGCAGAGTCCTGAGCACGTTTTTACCAAGCTCGAATATCCTAACAAGGCGATTATTCAGCTCGTCCCATCCTCATTACCTATTTGTTCTCTTGCGCTAGCAGCATATATCTATCAATTTTGGAAGCAAGAAGAAGAATGTGCTGCAGAAGCAAGAGCGCTTCGGGTACTGCTAATTAGCTTATCCTGCTCGATTTAAGCTATGAGTGCAAACTATTCTCTATCTCTCTATTATCTGATCTCAGAATTACATTTCTTTATCTCAAATGAGACGCCTTGATCATATAGACCCTTTGAAATGCTACGGCTAAGGCCATCTTCTACAGCCTTTATCCTCTGGCTGTCCTGAACGATGTCAATTGGAATATCAATTTCGATCTGCACTTCAAGGATCATCTTTTTCGTCTTGACCATTTTGCTGACGGCTATACCAGGCTTAAGAAGCTATTTCAGTCTTACATCAATATAGAAAATCTTTATTGCAAGTACATATCTAGATACTTGGATGAATCCAAGCGATATTTTATCAAGAATGTACGCCGGTGAAAAAAACACCAGCCTTTCCCCGAAGAAAGAGGAGGCCCCTTCGGAACTGGATGATATCCTGCAGACCAACCTCTTCAATGTTATGCTGAACCGTAGATCGCAGCGCAAGTTTGAGGACCGGGAAATAGAGGACTGGAAGCTTGAAATGATATTTGCAAGCAGCTGATACTGCTCCAACGGCGGGAGGCTTTCAAGGGTTTGAAGTTTTTCATGTAAAGAAGCCCGATGTTAAGCTCAAACTTGTTCAGGCTGCAAACAACCAGCCGTACGTCAATGCACCAGTGGTGTTGGTATTTTGTATGAATCCCTCAAGGGTCAAGATGAATTTCCCGCAGGATATTATCAAAAAGTTCTCGGTGCAGGATGCTACGCTTGCAGTCTGCCTATGCCCAGCTGGCGGCTCACGCGCTGGGCCTGACGTCAGTGTGGATCGGTATGATAGACGAGCAAAAGGTGATGCAGGCGCTTGTGACTGATCTTGTCCCGGGGTCTATCTTGTGCCTTGGCTACTCACAAAAGATGCTGCATCCAAAGCCCAAGAGGAAGCTGACTGAACTGATAAAAGAAATCTGACCCTTGGCAGCACAGACACCCGAAGGTTAAGCAAATCCAGAGATTTAATAGACCTTCAAAGAGGGTCATCATATGATATAGACCATTTAATCTTAGAGCGTGATAGATGCACATTATCATTAAGTTGTTGTTAAGTGCGGAGTAAAGTGCGACCCCTAGCAACCTTCTCCTGTTACCAAGGGTGATCGTCCGTGTAGTGAACCATGATTCTGTGCAACCTGATCATCATCGGCCTGCTTCTCTGAAAATTATCTATAACTTGTTCATAATATGACTTCGATAGAGTATCTCTATATCTTTTCCAGACTTGATATTATGTCGTCACTAGTGCTCATATCCATTGACCCTTCAAATTCTGCACTTATTGCATTTCGGGCCATCAACAACATAAGAAACTACAGAGCAAGTTTGTGGATCGTTGCTCCCACTATACCAATCTCTGCTGAGAGCAGATCAGCAGCCTCTGTTGGCATCTTTATGGTGTCAAGGAACGCTTCCCTTCTTTTCGTGTTCTTGTTTTTCTTTATGACTTCAATATCAAAGTAGCTGGTAGTACCTTCTTCTCCTTGCATGAGCCTATTGTAGTCAATCAATACCGGTGATGTCTTATAAAAACTCACTAGCATACTATTTAGTTCTGAAAGAAGCTCGCTCTTCCGATTGCGCATTTCTTCAAACTCGGGGAACTGACTTTCAATAACTGCCATCCTTTCGTTAAGCTCCTCGACAAGCTTTTCATCGTCAAATATTTTTACAAAAAGTTCCTCAAACTCTAAATTAGAAAAGCCCTTTTTTTCCAGCTCGGTAGCGAGCACCCTGTCGCCAATGCCAGTCATCTTGCTCAAAAAAGAACTGGCTGTACCTTCGATATTCACAAGTTCCCTCTGTATTTCTATAACACGCCTCTCGACTCTGTAGTAAGGTAGTACATGGAACTGGATGCCAAGATAGACACTGATATAAAATCTATCTGCTTCTTTTGTAAATCTAGAGTATAGCCTATGCATATCTTCCGTAGCTGATTCTAGGATGCCGCTAAACGTCCAGCCTTCTAGGGTATTGCCAAGCTGTTGGAAAAAGTTTCTCACGTTCTCTGGGTCAAAAGTGTCGACTCCAGTTATCGAGCCGTCTCCCAGCATTGCATTTGCTTGACGTGTTGCAATGGCAGGCTTGACTGCCTCAAGAAAAGCATCTTGCACCTTCCCAACAGCCGCATTTACCTGCCTGCAAAAGTAGTCGTCTCCCTTAATTGGTGCCCTCACAATCAAAAAAGTGCAATACTGTTTAATATATTCACGTTTAAATGGAACAAACGACAAACTCAACTAAGACTTGGCTAGAGCAAACGAGCACCAGAAGGATGGTGAACAGGACAGTACCAGCAAGGGCCTCTTTAACATGATGATGAATAACGACAGCAAGAGCAATGAAGAGGCAAATATAGTTGACTCTGAAACCCTTGTCTCTCAGACTCAGGATAGGCTATGGAGGGCCCTCAAGCGCCGTTTCCAATATGACGTATCGCTCCAGTCGGGGCAAGAATTCCTTCTCAACCACGTTAGCACCAAGATTCCTCTTGTGATAACTTATGCGGACTTGGTAGGGTC
Source organism: uncultured Nitrososphaeraceae archaeon (assembly GCA_963786915.1). Classification (GTDB taxonomy): domain Archaea; phylum Thermoproteota; class Nitrososphaeria; order Nitrososphaerales; family Nitrososphaeraceae; genus Nitrososphaera. Next base: position 223,442 of record CAWBAU010000001.1, on the reverse strand, counting down.
AACAAATATGAGCATGACCCTGCCAGCTGATAAACTGACCACTATTATTCGAGCTTTCACATATGAAATTTCGCAGGCTATTTATAACCACAAAGGCTACGTGCTCAAATACGTGGGAGATGCTGTAATCTCCTTCTTTCCGGCAAGCTATAACAAGTTGCTTGCATGCGATAGAGCAGTACAATGCTCAAAGTCAATGCTTGCGGTAGTAAAAAATGGTATCAATCCCATCCTCAACCAGTATGACTATCCAGAGCTGAATGTCAAGATAGGAATGGACGAGGGTGAAAATGTTATTGTGCAGTACGGCCATGACCGAAGTTCCCAGATCGACATTCTTGGATATTGTATGAACATAGCTGCCAAAATAACGTCGCTAACAGGGTCCAATAAAATCTCAATCGGGCAATATGTGTATAACATGCTACATCCTTCGATCAAGCCAAAATTCAGCGAGGTTAAGTTCAGCGCTGATGAATGGAGGTACACCGATAGGCTCACAGGCCAGCTTTACAAAGTGTATTCAATGAGCGATACATCGAAATGACGACTACGGACAGTGGTTATAAAAGGAGAATGATCTCGATTACAAAAGGGAAATTTAACGGTATGACTTTTGCTTTCTACGCCGTGCACTAGGCCCGCCGAATTTCTTTGACTCCGTCTGCCTACTGTCCCCTGATAGCAGGTGTCTGTCATGTTCTGCTATCTTTTTCCTTATCTCTTCGCGCATGCTTTTTGTGAGAGGATGCTCCTTTGGGTCCTTGCCACCCTTCTCTTGTCCCGTGAGGGCACGGGAGACTGCAACCGCACTTGCAAACGCCTGTCCCATAAAGCCACCTCCGTGCACCTGGACATCGATGTCGACCCTGTTGCGCAATTCGCCTATAACCGTAAGTGGCGTGAGCAAAAGCTCTCTTGCTATTTCAGGAGTAACCAGCTCTGCCGGCTTGTTATTCATCCTTACCTTTCCGGTTCCCTTAGCTATAGTAGCAACGGCCTTACTTGTCTTGCGTTGCCCTGGATATAGTTCTATCTTATTTATCATTGTCCCTTCCATCCTATCTGCTTGGCAACTTCGGCAATAGAGATATAGTAAGACTCTGGCTTACTAATCTTTGAGTCATCAAAAGACTTCATGCTGGCACCTTTCATAGCCTCAGGAACTCCCATATATACCCTCAGGTGCTTGAATGCCTCTATGCCGTCTGACTTACGCTTTGGTATCATTCCCCTTACCATCTTTGATATGATGGTATCAGGCCTCCTTGGATGGAAGGGGCCATGAATGGGGTTTGTCACCGAATTGATCTCCAAATGTTCTTTGTATGAGTTAATTGTCTTGTAACGGTTACCTGATAGCATTGCCCTCTCGGCGTTGACAACCGTAACTCTGTTGCCTTGCAAAAGAAGTTTCGAAACATGCGAGCACATTCTACCGGCAATGCAGTTGGTTGCATCAACTACTATCATAGTGTCTTGCCGCTTCTGTACGGCCTTTTGCTCAGCCAATTATTCTCACTCCTTTGCCATCGGGATGGTTATTGATCAAATCATCAAACGTCATCACCTTGCCGCCGGAGTCTACTATTTTTTTGGCGGCGGTTTCTGATATTGAATAAGCGCAAACCGTGAGCTTGTGGCCAAGATTGCCAGTTCCCAGAACCTTGCCCGGGACGACGACCACCTCGTCTGCCTTGGTTATCTCTGCAAGCCTCCTTACATTAATCTCACGTCGATTAGCCCTAGGGCCCGCAAGCTCCTCTTCGAGGGCTCGCCATATTGGTGCCTTGTTCGTCTTAAAGGCATTGCGAAGACTCGAAATAGTGTTATCGATTACGGTGTGGACAAACATGCGTAATATGAACTCGTATCCTAAAGTCCCCAAATAAATGTACCGGCCATGGCGAACCTGCAGCTACCATTTGACTGCTGGAGGATAGTTTAGATCGCTTGCCTAGTTACTAAAATCGATATAGTTTAAAATCCACATTGCTGCAATTACAAGGCCTCTTGAAAGGATGGGTGTTGATGACGTTTACAAGGACGTTGTGTCGAAGCCCAATATCTAGATACTCTTTGGAACCTTCAACGATGAGACTGCTTGTTTGAAGCTCTTCACCCTCGCAAAGAGCCGCTCTCCAGCAGCCAGCAGTATCTCTTCCGCAGTTAGAGCGCCATTTGATTCTAGGATCAATAATATCTCGTCCTCATTCTTGCCGTCTTTTACAACTGCCACCGACGTCGGTTGCCACTTCGCATGGTCTTTGCCGATGCCAAGCCTTGCATATGCTTCAAATTTTAATTTTTGATTGGGTGCCAAAACGACGATAGGGATGTCTTTGCTAACGGGTTTGACCGTCTCATCTTCTGAGATCAGCTCACCTGAGGTTACAGCCAGAGTCTTTTCATTTGCCTCTGCGTCAAGTACCAAGAGTACCTCTGCAGTTGCTGCAACCAAGAGTGCTCTTGCAGTCGCACTCTTGTGGCATTACAAACCTCCCCGGATCAGTACGAAGTGGTATTAGCCCAAGCCTATGTGCAATCGCTTCGTCATGCATAACGGACGAATTTTCAAGAACTACGACGTCATCTATGGCCAGCGTGGATACTTCACTAATCGCAAGCCTCCTTAGGGAATTTACATATTGTCTTGGAATATTACTAAATCTGACAACGATTCTCTCATTTGATTTTTCAACAATTTCAGCAGATGCAGAAGCCAATATTTATGGAAGATATCCAAAACAAGCTTAAAAATCTACCGAAACTTGCAATAATTTTGCGCTCTGACAGGCATATATATTCCAGAAATGGATCATCATATTAAATGACAGATAAATTCACGGTCGCTCGTCTCATTTTGGACGGCGACAAATTTGAGTTGTTAGTCAAGCCGGACCCCGCACTCGAATACAAGATGGGCAAGAGATTCGATATTTCAAGCGTGCTTGTGTCAGACGAGATATACTCTGACGCCAACAAGGGCTCAAGGGCATCAAGCGAGAAGATGATGAAGCATTTCAAGACCACCGACTCGGCTGACGTGGCCAAGCAGATAATCGCAAGAGGGGAGCTCAACCTCACTACTGACCAGCGAAGGAAGATGGTTGAGGAGAAAAAGAGGCAAATAGTGCAGTTCATAAACAGAAGCTTTGTTGACCCCAAGACTCATTTGCCGCACCCCGTGGTAAGGATAGAAGCCGCAATGGAAGAAGTCAGGATGCAGATAGATCCATTCAAAAAGGTAGAGGATCAGGCCAAGAGCGTAGTTGACGCACTCCGCAGGATACTACCGCTGAAGTCAGAGACTGTTAAGCTGACAATAATAATTCCGCCACAATTTGCAGCCCAGTCATACAGTGTACTAAAATCTACCGGCGACCTTAAATCTGAGGAGTGGCTTGCGGATGGGTCGCTCAGGGCAGTGCTTGATATGAATGCAAGTATCAGGGGACAATTCCTTGACAAGCTTGGTGCAGCAACAAAGGGCTCTGCCCAAGTAAAGGAAATCTAGACAAACGACCCACACTTAAAAATATAAGTGCGCTATATCCTACCAGCAAAGGGAGAGAAAAGAAAATAATGAAAAATGACGATATGCTTTCAGAAGGGTTTTTTGCCCCCGTGGTGAGCTTTTGAGCCATGCATGAGATGAATAGAAGATATGTTATCCCCGGAGACAAGATTGCCGAGGGAAACCTTAGGCCACTGATGAACGTTGTCAAGTCAGGCAATGCTCTCATTGCTACGAGAATTGGGATTGCAGAGACCGGACGCGACGGCGTTAAGGTCATACCCTTGTCAGGCGTTTATATTCCACGCGTAAATGACCTTGTGATCGGCAAGGTCGTAGACCACTCGTCCCTCTCGTGGGAAGTAGACGTCAACTCTTGCTTTTCTGCACACCTGCCTGCCCAGGATGTATTTGGAAGAGATTTTTCACCAGCAAGAGATGACATGACCAAGCACTTTGCAATAGGCGACATGATAACCGCAAGGATTATTGCATTCGACCGAACGCGGGACCCGATGCTTACTGTTCAGGATAGAGACCTCGGCAAGATTCCAAAGGGAGAATTGCTCAGGATATCTGCGACACGAGTCCCTCGCCTAATAGGCAAACGTGGTTCTATGATTCAAACCATAGAGCAAGCGACTCAGACGCGGGTGCTCATAGGTCAGAATGGAATTGTAGTTGTGACAGGCCGGTCTCCGGAAGGAGTAAACTTCGCAGTTCGGGCAATTAAAATGGTAGAAGAGGAAGCACATACAGCAAACTTGACGCAACGTATTAAAGCACTTTTGAATGTTCCAGATACACCACCAGCGCAAGAGAGAGGTCCGCTGATTGCTGGCGCTCCTAAACCAGCAGAAATTGAATCTACCATTGATGAGGTAGAAGAAGAATTGGAGGTTGAAGGGGAAAAATGACTCAAACAAGAAAATTGATAGATGAAAATGGGAAAAGGACAGATGGGAGAGGCCTTGACGACCTACGCACCGTCAAAATAACTGTGGGCCCCCTGAAAAATGCCGACGGTTCAGCGTTTATTGAATTTGGCAAGAACAGGATACTCGTTGCAGTGTATGGACCCCGCGAAGTGCATCCAAAGCACATGGCACTTCCCGACAGGTGTGTGCTTCGTTGCCGTTATCACATGTCTCCTTTCTCCACAGACACGCGCAAGAATCCTGCTCCGTCCAGAAGGGAAATCGAGATCTCTAAGGTGATGCGCGAGTCGCTAGAGCCGGCGCTGATGCTCCAGGACTACCCTAGAGCGAGCAATCGATGTTTTTGTGGAAGTACTTCAATCCGATGGAGGCTCCCGCTGTGCAGGCATCTCGGCGGCGGCAGTTGCATTGGCAGATGCTGGCATAAGTATGCATGATCTAGTAGCTTCATGCGCTGCAGGCAAAGTCGATGACAAGGTCGTGCTGGATATTAATGATGAAGAGGATAAGGAAGGTCAGGCAGACATGCCGGTTGCATACATGCCGAGGCTAGAGCAGGTGACTCTTTTGCAGCTCGACGGGAGACTTGCGCCTGAGCAGTTTGATGAATGCCTTGACAAGGCAATTGGAGGCTGCAAGATGGTATATGAAATCCAAAAGCAGGCATTGATGCAAAAGTACTTTGGCAATGAAACTGAACTAAAGGAGGAAGTACAATGAGCTCATCAAAGAGATCAACCATAATCGTCGAGCACCTCCGCAAGCAGCAGATGTGGGATGCCCTATCAAGGGGGAAGCGGCTTGATGGCAGAGACTTTAGCGAAATGAGACAGCTCGTCATTGAGGCAGACGTTATCAAGAAGGCAAACGGCTCTGCAAGGGTAAAGCTTGGCGACTCTGAAGTGATTGCCGGCGTCAAAGTAGAGACAGGCGAGCCTTTTGAAGGTCTTGAGAATAAGGGCGCACTTATTGTTTCGGCAGAAGTGCTGCCGACCGCGTCGCCTTACATTGAACCAGGGCCCCCTGACGAGGAGGTTGTCGAGTTGGCAAGGGTAGTAGACAGAGGCGTCAGGGAATCTGAGATGATCGACCTTGAAAAGCTTGTCCTCGTTCCGGGAAAAATTGTATATACAATATTTGTGGATTGCAGCGTGCTTAATACCGATGGCAACCTGTTTGATGCAACGTCGTATGCCACTGTGGCAGCACTACTTACGTCTAAGCTTCCCATATTTGAAATGCAGGATGAGAAAGTAACAGATACTGGGAACACGCAACCAATGCCTGTGACGGCAGTGCCAGTTTCAATCACTTCCGCAAGAATTGGCGACTATGTCCTGACAGATCCCAGTGCAGAAGAAGAAGCCTGCATGGACTCTAGAATAACTATAACCACAGCAGATGAAGGCTTTTGTGCAAGTCAGAAGGGTCATACAGGATCCCTCACACCGGAGCAGATTAAAAAGGCAGCAGAGGCAGCAACAATTAAAGGAAAGGAAATACGGGCAAGATTGAAGGGGTTGGTAGCAAACAATGGCTAGGAAGAAAGGCTCGACGGCACTCACTGGCCTTGGAGTAAAATTCGGAGCCACCGTACGCAAACGTTATGGGAAGGTCCACCGTACGCTTCACAAGAAACGAAGATGCCCTTCCTGTGGCTCTATCAGGTTTGGGCGCCTGGCAGACAGGGATATGGCATTGCCCTAAGTGCAACTACAAGATCGCATCAGGGGCCTATGACATTGAACTCGAAAAGCTACAAAGCTAGAATCACCGTATCAACAAGGTCCAGTCGCATAGCAGCTGAGTATTTGCCACGCGCTTGCGCCTGACCTCCGGCTTATGCCAACGAGCGACTGTGTACCAGAAATATCCATAAAAAGGTCCAAAGTTATTTACAAAATTGAAACTAGTGATATTGCGTCTTTACGTGCTAGTGTCAATTCTTACTTGAGGCTGGCAGATGCATCATATAAGTGCCTAACGCTATGATTTTATATGCTGCCGATCTGAATAGCTCTGCAGTTTATGAGTGAACAGGAACTTCCCCCATGGGTAAGAGAACAGGTATCTAGATTGCAGCAGCTCCAACAGAACCTGCAGGCAATTATGATGCAAAAACAACAACTTGAGGTTGAAATGGTAGAGACAGACAGGGCTCTCCAGGAATTAAAAAAGACCACTCCTGATGATGCAATTTACAAGAACGCAGGATCGGTGCTAATCAAGGCAAAGAAGGAAGACGTCCTAAAGGAGCTGGAGGAAAAGAAAGAACTGTCAAACACACGTATTATGGTTCTCGGCAAGCAGGAGGCAAGAGTGAAGGAAAACCTGAAGGAAGTTGAAAACAAGATAAATGAAATGATCCGCGGGATGCAGACTGGTGGCGCATCATCGGCTGGATCAACTGGCAGTGCTGGTTCAAGACCTTTGGGATAGTCGTACACGGCTTATAACTCCTCGTCGCAAAATAGAATCTTGAGTACTTTATTTTGCGTATAGCGGAGTATAATACAAGAACACGTTAAGAAACACTCGGAAAGTGGAAACGTTTAGCGAGTCACTACTGCTGCGATTGTGTTAGGTACTCTTAAGGTTAAAATCCTGCATCCTGAATATAGTTATAGAGGCCTTGAGACAGAGTACCTCCGGTGCCTGTTAGAATTGTGGTTGATGAGAGGGAGAGGAATAGCAATATACCTGATCTACTGAAAAACGCAGGTGCTGTCATTGACTTTACACAATTAAAAGTAGGTGACTATGTCGTATCGTCTGATACAGCCGTAGAGCGGAAAACTGTCCGTGACTTGATAAGCTCGATCTACGATGGTCGGCTCTTTCTACAGTGCTCTGACCTAGTAAACCACTATCAAAAACCACTATTGGTAGTGCAAGGCAACATTGCCGAACTTGCTGAAGCTCCTGAGGACATGGAAGACACGGATACTAAGAAGCTGCATGCAGAGCGGATGCCACTTGCGTACGATGCGCTCATAACGGTTGCAACGGAGTTCAGAATCCCAATTATCCATACACCTTCTGCAGAACAGACAGCGCAATTGCTCGTTACATTAGTCAATAGGAGCTTACGTGAAGGCAAGGCCACAGGTCCGCTATTGAGAAAGATTAAGAAGGAAAATCCCATTTACATACAGCAACTTTCAGTACTAGCGTCTCTACCCGGGGTGGGAGAAAAACTTGCTGCCAGAATGCTCAAGAAATTCCACACTCCGATTAGGGCACTTAACGCCTCTGCAGCAGAGCTTGCCACCATACCGGGTTTTGGTCTTGCAAGGGCCGAGCGAGTGCGCAAGATCCTCAATACGTCCGATAATGTCAAGCAAGTGTTACAGAGGACTCTCTTTGACAATCAGGAAAATTAAAAACCTCTATCGCAAATATTGGAGATATGACGGATACACTTATCAGTAAATGACTTGCATTATATCATGATAAGCTCTGTATATACTGAGATTCCTTGGCACCCCTGTAATCCCACCGTAAAGTCTAAGCAGGTGTAGGCCGCAGTCTCCTGGGGAGCAAGAAAACCTGTTCAAGGCAAGAATGGCTTGGAGAATCCTTTGCGCTATTCCTGCCTTCTAGACTCTATACTTTCCTTACCTAAGCCGTCGAAGAGCCTGTGAATCGCTACAATCTTTAGATAGTTCCATACATTTCAAGGCAGCTCAACTTGATGGTAATTTTACAAATATACACTATGTGTTCAAGGCAAGCATGCGCATCAGGTATCCTCATTTTCCTTCAGAGAATCGAGCAAGTGAGGTAGTATGTGTATACAAGAGGTCGACTTCTTTATGGATAATCGAAAAAGAGGACAACCCCTCAAAAGTAGAGTCAGTCATCGTTTTTGCAGATGATGCGGTTCCATCAAAAAGCTACATGAAGAGGGCATAACCCCCTGACAAGAAAGTGCTGTCTAAACTAAGCAAAGGAACATTGTACAGGTACGACGAGAAATTCAAAAAAAATACGATTAGCTTCACCTATTTCGTGAGTTGATAATCGCCTGAAAAGATGGCGCAGTCGACTCAGACAATTTTGTATTTCCGCCTTAACCTATTGCCACAGAACCTGCACTCTTTAGCATTAGGTCCAAATGCTCTGCCACATGCACTACAGTAGGCGATCCACCTTCTTGTGTGTGTGATACCTTTTCCGGCTACAGACTTAACAGGGATCTTCAAAGTGGTTGCAACGTTTGCGACTGCGTAGTCGTTGGTTACTAACATAATTCCCAGCTGTAGCGCAAGGGCAATTATTGAAATGTCTGCCTCTGAAAGTTTTACATAGTCTCCGGTCTCCCTTGCCGCGGCAACAACATTTTGGATGCTTTCTCTGTCCGAATTCAGTATTTGCAGGGTATTTGATTCAATCAACGCTTCTATAGCCCCGTGCGACTTTTTGATATGCTTTACTTCATCAAGAATTGCCTGTGTGGTGCAGTATTGTAAGGCCGATGATAGAAATACAACGCCGGAGTAAAATGCACCTGCGTCTAGTGCATATCTAAAAGCCGAATTTTCAGAATCCAAGCTTTGTCAGCTGCCTCATTCCTTTTTTCTGAAGCCGTAAGAATATGGCATCGTCAGAAAAGCGAAAAATGCTGATGGGCTCTTCACCATGAATTTTGAACGATTCTTGTCCGTCAAGTATCATGTGCGATTCGTGCGTACTCCGTAAAACGATTTCTTCCACTGGGATCACTACTTCTGGCATTCTGTTGACAGATGCAATTGGAGTCAGAAGCAGGCAGCTCATGCCTTCGTGCAATACCGGTCCGCCGACCGAAAATGAGTGACCTGTTGATCCCGTGGGTGTGGAGACCACGATGCCATCCATCCTCTGCCTTATTTCGTCCCCCATCAGCTCGATGGATATTAGAGGAGTTCTTGTGAGGTTCACTCTTACTATGAGTATGTCATTTAGAACTGGAGGAAAGAGCTTGCCGTTGATTGAAGCCTGGATCCTCACGCGACAGTCATAAAAATACTTGCCTGCAAGTATTGCCTTGATCGCTTCGTCGATTGAGTCTGCGTCGATTTCAGACAGGATGCCGCGATGACCTCCGCTATTTATGCTAAATAGTGGAACCTTTCCTGGTATGGTACGAAAAGCTCGTAAGGTGGTGCCGTCTCCACCTATTGCAAAGACAAGGTCAAGCTTAATGTCCTTTAATTCATCCGGCCTGATTGGCGTTGCATCTTCAATTATGAAGGGGAGCACAGAATGGACCTTGATCTTCCTCCTGCTGAGCAGAGTTGCGACCTTTATAGCTGCACTGTTGGCTTCGCTACTCTCTCTTTTCGTCATTATCGCTACGTTATGGATGTTCGGTTCCATCTGGCCGCAGTGCTATAGCAGTAGACGAGTTCTTAAATGCCTTTACCCTAACAAAGATTAAAGTAGCGGTTGAAGGTAGCCATTCTCATGACGACGAGTGGATATGCTTACCCCGAAGTTCTAAGTGAGACCGAGTGGGTTGCTAACAACCTGAATAACCCAAACGTCAGGATTTTGGAAGTAGACTATGATCCGGAAAATGCATACAAGGAGGGGCACGTCCCTGGCGCACACCTTGTATGGTGGAAGCGCGACATTAACGATCCTATTCGGCGCGATATCATTGACAAGCAGCAGTTTGAGTCCCTCATGAGCAGGATTGGTGCGACGCATGAGACGGAGCTCATTTTGTATGGCGATTTTAATAATTGGTTTGCCGCATTTGCATTCTGGGTCTTCCAGTACTATGGCCACAAAAAAATTAAGATAATGAACGGTGGCCGAAAAAAGTGGGAGCTTGAAAGGCGCAAGTATTCAAAGGATGATCCATCAACTTCGCCTACAAGATACGTTGCAAAGCCACCAGAGGAAGGCATACGCGCTTACATGCCTGATATAAGAAGGGCTATTGAAAAGGCAGTGCAGACTGTACTTGTAGATGTGCGCTCGCCAAAAGAGTTTTCTGGTGAAATCACTGCCCCACCAGAGTACCCGGCGGAGTCTGCCCAGCGAGGTGGCCATATACCCGGTGCAAAGAATATCCCGTGGGCCCAAGCAGTCAGGGAAACAGATGGGACATTCAAGAGTCGCGAAGAGCTAGAGACGCTCTATGAAGGTAAGGGCGTAACGCCGGATAAGCATGTCATCTGCTACTGCAGAATTGGAGAGCGTTCATCACATAGCTGGTTCGTACTCAAATACCTGCTTGGCTACCCATCTGTTCGTAACTATGATGGCTCGTGGACCGAATGGGGCAACATGATCGGAAATCCGATAGAGAAATAAGTCCTTCTCTTCCTTCTTTATTGGATGCAACAGCAAAGAAACCTGATCAAAAAGGGTCGTTTCTACTTCATTTATGATGGTGATCTCAACCTTGTACTTGAAGACAAAACGAAGCGCGGTCTGGAGGTACGGGAGTTTGTCTTTGACGAAAAGCTTGGCGTACAAGCAGAGAGGGGAACGATATATGACTTGAACGGCAAAGGCCATAAAGTTGGAATCAGATGGTATTTCCCGAAGTCAAAATACAGACTGGATCATGTTATAAAGATTGGAGAAGAGATGGAATTGCGGTACAAGGCAATAAGAGAAATGACATGTCCAGAAGATGAATAATAGATCGAAATACTTTTAGGAGAAATAACTTTTAGGTAATTCCAGACATCATGTCTGTCTTATTGAGGGATAGAGTCTGGACGATGCTATCTGAAGTCGCCAAGAGGGGTGTTTATCCACTACACGGCAACAAGCTGGGCATATACAGGATCCCGCTCGAGATTACTCAAAAGTCAGAAATACAAAGTATCCTCAACGATCTTAAAAGTTCCGGGTTCAAGATGGACACTCACGCTGATAGAATCTATGTTACCTACAAGTGGACAGAGAAGGGCATCGATCTATACAATGGGAAAGAGCTCTCGGCAGACCTCAATATCACGGTTGAAATCGTTACAGGGGAGGTCGTGGATCTTATTTATCAGATAAGACAACTGGAATACTTTGGAGATCCGGTACTGGATTAGAAACTACCGACAGAAAGCAGACCAGAATGCCAAGATGGTCATTGACACTATTATACGCAATACGAAAATCGGTGACAAGTTCATTGCTCACTTCCAGAAGGCGGAAAAGTTATCGCTCGAAGCAGCAATCAAGAAGCTGGAAGAAATAACTCCACTGGCAAAGAACCCCAAAGCACGGAGTGCAACTGCTCTCACGTCCACAGCGGATCAGTCCGCTGGTCCCAAGCCAATTGCTACCTCGGCTACTGCAACCCCGCCAGCGGTCCGCTGATTGCAGCAACTGCCCCCGCATCAGCAGCTGCAGCAGGAGGAGGAGGCGGCAGCGGCCCAACCACTATATCACTCACAGGAACAGGAACAAGCTACAGCACAGCGGAAGGCCCAATTGACCCCAAATTCAAAGAAAAAAGGCAGGTAACTGGTACCTATCAAGGAATCAAAGTATGGGGACCAATTGACCCACCAGGACAATTAGGTATATGGGGTCAAGAAGTATGCATAGACTTTGACATTTGCGTTGCAGACGGCGCATGTATTGAAGCTTGCCCTGTCAATGTCTATGAATGGCTTGAAACGCCCGGCCACCCAGCATCTGACAAAAAGGCCTTCATGATAAGAGAAAAGGACTGTATATTCTGTATGGCATGTGAAAACGTCTGTCCACCTCAGGCAGTCAAGATATTCCAGAAAGGCTAACTATCTGAGGCAAGTATACATAAATATACATAAACATATCTCTTTGAAGATCTGACACAATGTACGGTCTAGGCGTATTTCTCTACGTCATATTCTTGACCATTGGTTGGGTTTTGATGGTATACACGCTGAACTTCTACTATCTTGCATACCACTCTCGCAACAATGTTCGTCATGAAAGGAAAAGGCGCCAGAAAGTAGATCTTCCAACCAATCTTCCGGTAGTCACGATACAGCTGCCCTTGTACAACGAAAAATATGTTGTAAAGCGGCTTATAGATGCCGTCTGCAGGATAGATTACCCAAAAGATAGGGTCCAGATTCAAGTGTTGGACGATTCAGATGATGATACAGTCGACTTGATAAGATCGATTGTCGACGAGTACAGGTTTAAGGGGTTTGATATTGTCCACGTGCAGAGAAAAGATAGAACAGGTTACAAGGCCGGGGCTCTCAAAGAAGGTATAAAGAATGCAAAGGGGGAATTTGTCGCGATATTTGACGCCGACTTTATCCCGCCGACATGGTTTCTAAAAAGTGCTATTGGATACTTCTACGCAGACCCCAAGCTCGGTCTTGTGCAGTGTAAATGGGGCCATGTTAACGAAAACTACTCTACCCTTACCGAGGCACAGGCGGTGGCACTTGATCTGCATTTTCTGATCGAGCAAAAGGCGAAGAGTCTTACCCACCTTTATATGAACTTTAACGGCACAGCCGGTATATGGAGGACGTCGTGCATCACTGAAGCAGGCGGCTGGCATACTAGCACACTGGTCGAGGATCTTGACCTCAGCTATAGAGTTCAGATGAAGGGTTGGAGATGCCTCTTTCTCGAAGATGTTGTTGTCGACGCTGAGCTGCCAGTGCAAATGAATGCGGCAAAGCGACAGCAGTTCCGATGGGCTAAGGGTTCTATACAGGTGGCGCTTAAATTACTGAGCGATGTTATGCTCCATCGCAAAATCCCAATCGAAACTAAGACCCAAGCTTTCATACACCTTACAAGGCATACTATAAACCCTTTGTTTCTTGCTCAGTTTCTGATATTCCCAATGCTTCTTGCCATGGACTATGAACTCTATACAGTATCCTGGGCTCCACTAATCTCAATATTCATGTATGTTATGATGGGGCCAGGCGGCTACCTGATCATTATCAACAAAACATGGAACGGCGAAAAGTGGCGAGAAAAGGCACAGCAGTTTTTCTTCCTAATGTTCTACTCAACAGGATTATCCGTCAACAATACTGTCGCAGTCTTTGATGCAGTCTTTGGCAGGAAGAACGAGTTCCTACGTACCCCCAAGTTTGGCATCGTTAACCCGAGCGACAACTGGAAGAACAAACAGTATGTGCTGCCTTTCACTAAGACTACACTCTTGGAAATGTTCTTTGCGATTTATGGATGCATGGCGGTCTTCATTTCAATATTCACGGGTAATTCAGTTTACAGTCCTATGATAGCGATACCAACAATCGGGTTCATTTATGTAGCATATCTGAGCACTGTACACTCATCGTTTGGGAAGAGAAAGCAAACTGCAGGCCGAGACTATGCACCTACAATAACCACAGGTGGGCACACTGCTGGTCCTGGCTCGGCTACTATGACTGCTTCCACAAAGGCTGCGGACACCGGTGCTAGCGGGAAGGCTACGAGAATGTTGAACCAAAGGCTGGTGCTTGCAGGGATGCTTGCGTTTTTGATCATGGGTGGAGGTGTCGCGTTTTTGGGTTATCAGAACACGATGTACCTCCTTGACAAGGCCGTTGGGTTCATTGCACGTGCAGAGACTGCTCAGACGCCAGAGCAGCTAGCAGAATATGTCAAATTGGCACAAAAACTGATCCCCTCAGAGGGAAATCCTGTATGGCTCTTTCCAACCGCTAATACCGACTTTGGCCTGATTCAAGACAATCTTGACAGCATGGTGTTTCGAGCTAATATCGCCTCAGCAATGGATCCCCGCAGCGACAGCTACAACATAGCAATAAGAGATATGCATGTGTCAGCTGGATATATCAGGACAAACATTCTGGAGGTAATCCCCTATACATATATCACGCTTGGCAATATCGTGCTGACAGGACTATGGGTGGCTGTAATAATCGTCATATTTGCAGCCATGAGAAAAATCAAAACAACAACAACAATTCAGTACAACACGGTTTAAGGTCAGATACCCTAGTGCTTTCATCATAGTGCAGATAGAATTATCATCATCCCATTAGAAACTCACTCTGACTAGTATTAATCCTTTGGATTAGTAATATGTGTATAAATTTCTTTACCTAAATTGCTATTTGCCATCACACAGTGGCTTATATTTCAATTTTGACCTTCTACCTTATGTCCGTAGAGGAAAAACTGACCAACAGGATCCTCTCTGTTGGGTCGGCCGGCATAAAAAAGACCGATCTGCGAAGAGAATTCGGAGATATTGATACTGCGTTAGAAAATACTATAAGCAAGGGTGATATTTTCGTTGACAAACGAGCCAATGCTTACCTTTGCTTCCACAAGAACCACTATGTCCAGAGCCTCCTGAACTCAGAGCCAAGGTTCAAGTTAACTTATGAGATGATTAAATCCGTTGATGAGTCAGTCAGCAATTCAAACAAAGATCTAATCCGCACTGTTGAAACTCTTGCAAACAACATTTCAAACCTTGCAAGTGTTGTGTTAGAATTAAAAAACAACCAGCAGTCGTTGGTCGCGCAGCATATGCCTGACGGTGGTGTTCCTATGAGCAGATTGAAAATGAGTATGATGAGTGTTCAAGATTTCAAAGAAGAATTTGATATCGCATTGGCAACATTAGGATCATCGATAGGATGGATCGAGTTAGCTAAGATACGCAATAAAATGTGTGATAGTTGCAATATTTCTTCAGATGAGTTCTATAGACTTGTAAGCGAGTTGACTAGCATGCACCAAGAAAGGTACGAGCTTTCCACCGGTGGTGGAGAAGGCGTTATGGTCAGAGGGATATTACATGGATTTGTGAGGTGTATCTAGCAGATGTATCCCTACAAGCTAGACCGTAACCCATACCCGAGCAGCCCTACTCCAACGCTGACGGATGCTATGATTTTGGGCGGCAAGAGGCACAAAGAGGCTAAGGCTGCCATGGTGTCGTGCATTTCAGACCTTCGTGCTAAGATAGGCATGGGGATGCCCACAGACAAGGACTTTAGGCTTGTTACCATGATACAAGATGTTGGTTCCGGCAAAACGCACTTGGCGCTACACGCTAAGGGGCTCAAGGAAGTGTCAGACAGCGCGATTGTCTCGTACGCCGACCTATCCCAGATATCACCCCGCAGCATGCATAGTCTCTATGGTACAATGCTTGCTGGCTTTACAGATGAATATGTTGCAATATTGAGAAAGACTGTTATCGATTACTTACTCCAGAGGGCTGAGCAGAATGTGCCAAACGCAAAAAAGATTTTCAACTATAGCTTCATTGACGTCATAAAAGGCAAGAATTTAGCAGACAAGGCTGCTCAGCTCTTGCGAAATGAAATCGTGCCCAATTATGCTGCAATTGGTGACATTCTCTGCGAGGAATTTTCACCGATTGAAATCACAATATTAAAACTTGTAATTGAAGGTAATTTCAGGGCCGATGCACAGAATGTTGTAACCCTTGAGGACATTATAGCAAGCCTAACAGCGCTTGCCCGGCTTAACCTAAAGTTCCTAGACAAAATCACACTGTTCCAGATAGACGAGTTTGACTCTGGTAAAGAGTCAGTCGAATTTGTCAAGGCGGTAATTAATGCACATCTGCCTGCAACTGTGCTAATGCTTATACTCACGCCGTCCTCGTATGATGAGATACGAAGGACAACAGTCTCAGTTTTTGACAGATTGGAGAAGGCTAATTACAAAATAGATATTGCTGGCTCTAATACGCTTGAAGAGATAGTAGATATCGTGCTTCAGGTACATAAGACACCACGACGTCTCCAAGAGCTTTACTGAAGAACACGAACGTGATCTCGGTGCAAAAGTCCGGGTTATCTATGATGAGTTCTCAGATTTCCGCAATGTGCGCTCCATGCTCAACATAATGTACCACGCTGCTGAGAACGCGGCAAAACGCAACCTTGCTACGATAGACGAAGAGTCTATAGACGATACTATAAAGAACGTATACCCCGGCCTTCGCATAAGGGGTAGCCTGATGTATGTGCCAATTACTGACTTTATCAAGATAAGGCGCAACTGCCATGACGTTCGAACGCTGGAATCAGGTATAAGAAGTGCAGTCAAAGATCTCGTTAATTATGCACATGAGATAGGGGTACTGGCAAGACCCGACCCTACCAAAGGCAAGGGCAATGGAGTCGATGTAATCTACAGTGATTTATACGGCACCAAGGTCGCTGTCGCTGTAGTCATTAACAAAGACCATTCTAAGAGTTTTGAGCAGATATCAAACACCCTGAGATCTACAAGCTTTGTAGACAGGCTGATAATACTGACTAACGCCAACACAACCAGCGGTAATAAAGGAAGCTTATTGGTCAACATCGACATGTGCAAGATGATAGACCTTATTTACTTTAGCAACAAGTACAATAACAATGAGATACACCAAGATGATTCTCAGCGAGCAATTCTGCTTGCAAAGTCGATGAGCCTCTGCTAGCAGATCTTTCCTGCCGTCTCCTCTTTAACGCTGACTACTCAGACAATAATACATTATTTGGGTAGTATATTCTGCTATAGGTCTGGACGTTCATCTTACAATAATATTCTCAATCGCTATCAAGAGCTAAAGACCAAAGCACAAATTGTAGACTGCTAAGATTTATAGCGCGAGGGAAAGACAAGTTTGAAATACAGCAATTCTTGACTAGTCTAACGTTAGGGCCCTCTTGCTAAAGATAGGATTTCATCCGAAGAGGCATTATTAAAGTAAATGCAATGAACTGGCAGAAAGACATTGCGGACTCCGTATTCTCAATGTATATATTAAATAAGCTAACAGATGATAACCTATTGAATCCAAAAAGACCACTAATTTTTGTCCCAGGCACAAGAACCTCTAGACTTGCAATTAGAAAAGAAAATGGTTCTCTAGAGCACTTTTGGCCATTAATGCCCTACGAGTTTTTGATAAGGGCGAAACTAGATAAAGTATTCGAGCATTTAGAGACCAAAATTCGGGTCAACCCAGATGACAATGATGTTAACGTAGTGGCGACCAGCTTGATCCCTTTTGCATACGATGGCCTCATACAATCAATTCTAAGATGGGGTTATAAGCCAAATATTGACTTCTGGATATTTCCTTATGACTGGCGGCAGTCTAACAGAATCTCCGGCCATATGCTGGCAAGATTCATAGAAGAAAAAACAGAGGGCAATTGCGATGGTGTTGATATAATCAGCCATTCAATGGGAGGGATAATAGCTCGCGCAGCATACAGATACGGAGCACCAATCAGACGCACCGCTTACATTGCCTGTCCACACTTGGGCTCACCATTGGCTTATTTCATACTCCACCCGCAAATAGACAGTCGAAGATTTATTGGTTCTGCTTATCACAATTACCCTTCAGGCGCCCACCAGCAGCCTAATGATACAAATAATAGTGAGGCTAGAAAAACTCTTTATCACAGGAGAAAGGAATTATTTATTAAATTTCCTTCGATGTACGAACTCTTGCCTGATGAATCCTACTTGAGTAGGAGAGCCATTTTGCTTGCAGATGGCAAACCCTCAGTAGGCGCAGAGGAGACATATCTGGGAAACGATTGGGCCTTTAAAGAAAAGGATATGCGCGCTAATGTCATAAATGCGATGGAATTTAAAAGAGAACTTGGAGAGGAATTACCCCGGCAGGAGGCTCTCCTGGTTTGTGGTACAAATCAACTGACATGCGATGCAATACACTATACAACGAATTATCATGCGTCAATAACAGATCGCAGGCCCATTTATCTCATGCAGCGTGGATTCTCTCTGCCTTATGACTCAGGTCAGAGTGGAGATGGGTATGTTCCTATAACTAGTGCAATGGCTTCGGTATCCGGAACTCCGGCGTACGGGAATTCGGTATTTATTCCAGAAGCACATGCAGTCTTGCCAAATGCAAAGGCCACAATCGAGACAATCAGCAGATTTCTCATGGTCTAGCCCTACCGCGTACATTGAAAGAGTTCTTGTACTCATTAGCGGCAATTGATCGACCCTGTTAAATCTTGAGTACTTCAGAGATGGAGCTTTAATAGCTCACGTCTGCCACGATATCCTCTAGTAGCCAGGGCATATATTTTCAATAAGCTGTGATTGTGCGGTCTTCGTATCTTCCGCTAGTACTATTTCTATGGGAGATAGATGGGTATACCATGTAATAATTCAGAGCGTATGCAGATGTCTGCCTTGTGTTTGAGGTGGCACATCACTCTATGAGTAACTTGTATCTCTGCCTCAAAGGACAGGCCTGCTGCTGTTGTTGCTGATGCTGCTCTTGTATTTTTTAGCACCATTCCCTGTTTACTAATTCATATCGGGCCGGCGAATTATTTATCGGAGGCATATCTAACTTATAAATTCTTTTAAGAACGATCTAACATTGATGAGAGAGAGAGCGAATGGACGGTGATCCGCGTTTTAGATGCAATATATGCGGGGACAGGGCCGACTTTGTCGTTCAACTTGAGCTTGTCAAGCAAAAAAGGTTATACGATGTTCTACACTCTCAGCAGATGCCCTTCTACCTGTGCAAGGATCACGAATACGTCTACAAAAAGATGCAACAAAACATAGACATGAAAAATTATTTTCCGGAGACCATAAGGGAAAACCAATAGATGACTAAGAGAAACTTTAGAACACTGGAAGAGTTTAAAGCTCACACTCACAGAGAGGGAGCCACGCTCGTAGAGTTTTCCGGTACCAAGGTTCCTTGCATTCTCATGAGTGCCAAAAAATATGAAGAAGAAATACTTCATAGCGTTTATAATAGAAATATCCGTGCAGACACGCTTCTTGACATATTTTACGATGGGCGGGATGTTTTTGTCGATGTCCAATTAAAGCTCCTCGATACTGACTTTGAACAAAACTTTTTGTTGTACGCCAACGACATGGTTGAGTTCTTTGAAGCCCTGGCCGAAAGCGGAATGATCACACTTGCGCCGGACTCACAAGGCCCCACCAATTCACAAAATCTCTTCATAATCCAGCTACCGAAAAAGGATGCTGCGGAGCATGCGCTTGAAATAATCAAAGCCAACTTGAAAAAGCACAGTTAATAATGCCTCTTGTGCAGATTATGACGATGACGAGCTCACGCGACAAAAGGCAGCAGGACCATCAGGGTGTCCCTCTTGAGATAGACACGCATTACAAGCTTTATGGCAAACATGCGTGGGAAGTACAATATGGCGAGCGATGCCCGAGCTGCAACAAGCGGATAGATGAGTTTGGCTTTTGCGCATGTGGCGCTGCCCAATAATACTTAAAGGGTGTAGGTGTAGAGAATTGCCATCTAGAGGATTTTTGTGTTGTCCTTATATGAAATGTTAAACAACAACCAGTGATTTGGCTTCTATGATCTGGACTATTATCATGGTCGTGCTGGGGATAATCGTATTGATAATCCTGCTAAGGGTACTCTTTGGTCTGATCTAGATGCTGGACAAATTTATGGAAAAGATGATGGAAAGTGCGGCATCTGCCTACCTGCCGAGAGTGGAAGAGAAAGCCAGAGCAAGGAAATCCGAGTTAGAAGAGATTAAAATGAAGGTTAGAACCAATCCTGAGCAGGTAGAAGAATGGTTTGACAAGGAGATAGATAAGCTACAAAACATCAATATCAAGGAAATCATGAAAGATGCGACGGCCGGGATTTGAACCCGGGTTACCAGATTGGCAATCTGATGTCCTAGACCAAACTGGACGACCGTCGCCCGGGAACTATCGATACTATAAGGTTATTTAAAGCGTACGTGTCTATAGTAGTAATATTATGGTAGTGTAACCTCTACTCTCTGTGACATACTCTCTGTCGATCTCTTCTATGACGGGAGTAAGAGAAATGAGGTCGTGCCTTTGGCAGTTGTTGGCATCGATTATGATGTAGTCGTCTAGAACGTCGACGGCCTTCATGCTCTCTTTGCTTATAGAGAATTTTACAGGCGAGCTAGAATTTAAGAGCAATAATTGACCCCTCTGGTAATTGCCAATTCGCGCAAGTCTACCAGATCTTGGGGTTGCCTTGATGTTGACCCTTACTTCGCCTATAGGGTGAATTGTAAAGCGCCTCATCTTGTTTACGAGGAGATCGAGCTGGAAAGGGTAACCTGCGGTGTTCTCTGCCATCTTGTTAACACCGTCATTCATTACAATGTCAACCTTTTTGATGGTAGTGCCATATTTTACAATCCAGTCGTTGGTGGTCTTGACGATGTCGTTTATTGTTGCCTTTCTTCTTGCAGTTTCCTCCTCGCCCAATTGGTACCGCTCGATCCAATCCATATAGTCATGACTAATGTCTGTAATGAACTCGGTACATGTATTCTGATAGTCCTCTATACTAGTAGCCCGCTCAGAGCCTGAATCAGAAGCGAACATGTTAGATAGCATTCATACCTTATACCAATTTAAAAATATGAATTATGCTATTACTTGTTGAGTTGCTTTGCCATCCTTTTTGCTAGGTATGTGATTATTATATCTGCACCAGCTCGTTTTATAGATGTCAGGAACTCCATCATGACGGAGTCTTCGTCGATCCAGCCATTCATAGCAGCCGCCTTGATCAGTGCATACTCTCCAGATACACTGTAAGCACATAT
The DNA here is from genome assembly GCA_963786915.1 of uncultured Nitrososphaeraceae archaeon. Taxonomy (GTDB): domain Archaea; phylum Thermoproteota; class Nitrososphaeria; order Nitrososphaerales; family Nitrososphaeraceae; genus Nitrososphaera. Next base: position 202,419 of record CAWBAU010000001.1, on the reverse strand, counting down.
GGGTACGTGGGTGGCTTGTCTAGCACTGTATACGAGATCGAGGTATGGTATGGCAGGCTTGATCATGACAATGTCAACTCCCTCTGCGATGTCTGTCTCTATTTCACGCATAGCCTCTCTTGCATTTGAGAAAGGCATCTGGTATGTACGTCTATCGCCAAATTCAGGAGCCGAATGAGCTGCGTCTCGAAATGGGGCGTAGAGCGGAGATGCCTGCTTGGCAGAGTATCCCATAATTGCCACATCTGCAAATCCCGCATCGTCCAAGCCAGTCCGTAATGCTTTCACCTGACCGTCCATCATTGCGGACGGTGCGACAATGTCTGCACCGACCCTCGCATGGCTGACAGCTACCTTTGCCAAAGCGTCAATGGTTCTATCATTGTCTATCTTTTTGTTCACTACAAGGCCGCAATGCCCGTGTGAAGTATATTGGCAAAGGCAAACATCCGTTATTATCGCGAGTTTTGTGCCAAACTGCTTGCGCAAGAGTTCAATTGATTTCTGAACGATGCCACTGCTATCAAATGCAGATTTTGCGTCAGCGTCCTTTTGCAGAGGCAGCCCAAATAGGATGATTGCGCTGATACCAAGCTCCATTATGCGATCCACTTCAACAACAAGTTTCGACAGTGGATGGCGGTGGATGTCAGGCATCGAGGCCACTTCTTGTGTATATTTCAACCCTTCCTGAACGAATATGGGAGCTATTAGATCTTTAGGAGAGAGGCGAGTTTCCTGCAGCAGATCCCTCACTGCACCTGTTGTCCTTAGACGGCGAAGTCTTACATTTGGAAAAGAGTTAATGTCGTTGTTGATGCTGATTTTCTTCATATTTGAACAACTTGACTACTATTCTCATGAGCTCTTCATTGCCGCCTTCCTCAATCTCTTTTCGTAGATTATTCATGGGGATTGAAAGAACACCCTCAACAATGGAATAGGAAAGCTGCTCCAATACCTTGACTTCCTCCGGCCCCATCTTTTTTCCAATCCTAGTTAACGCTCTTTTCAGTTCACGTTCCCTTATTGCATCAACGTTTCTGAACACCGCAACCACAAGAGGCTCAGCCTTCATTCTCTTCATGACTGTATCAAATGACTTCATTTCGTCATTTATCAGCTTCTCTGCATAATTGACCTCTTTCATCCGGGAGCGCATATTCTTGCCGGCGAGCTCAGCAATTTGATCCATATTTATCAGTTTGACGCCGCGGATAGCTGCGACCCTTTCGTCTACTGTCCTTGGATTGGACAGATCAAAGATCATCATACTATTACTCCTCTTTATCTTCCTCGTTGCATTCTCTATCCTTTCGTAAGTAACTAGGTGGTAGGGAGCCATAGTTGCCGTGAATATCACGTCTACCATGCTTAGCATTTCTAATGCCCTGTCAAAAGCGATTGGAATCCCTGCGACTGTCTCCGCAAATGCTTGTGCCCTTTCAGGAACCCTGCTCGCTATCATAAACTTAACATCCCGCCTTTTGAGCACCTTTGCTACAAGGCTCGCAGCCTCTCCAGTACCTATTAACAGGACAGTCTTGCTCTTTAAATCATCTAGGTATTCTTCTGCAATGTTCACAGCTACCGATGCAATTGAAACATTTCCCTTGTTTATGCCAGTGGTAGTTCTAATCCTGCTTCCCGCCTTTAGAGCCCTATCAAATACAAGGAATAGGTTGGTACCTGCGTAGCGACGAGCTCGTGAAAATTCAAAGGCGCGTCTCACTTGGCCTAAAATCTGGTCTTCGCCTACAACTAGCGACTCAAGGCCTGATGCAAGCCTCATTAGATGCTCAATTGCCTCTTTGCCTCTATTGATTTCGATGCTTTCTAGGTCCTGTTCTGACAGCCCTACTGCAGAAACCCACTGCTCAAGGAGCCTGTCCTCCTTGGGTTCTTTTACTACACCAAAAACTTCAACCCTATTACATGTCTGCAAAATGACACATTCTTCAAAGCCAGCCCTCTCAAGAAAGACCTTATGTGCCCCATCGATATCCTTGAACGTGAACTTTTCCAACAGATGCATGGGGGCGTTGCGATAGGTAACCCTTGCGTTGACGATCTGAAGGAGCCCAACTGCCGTTTCTGGCGTGCCCCGGATAGCTCGCTGTCATGTTCTGCCTGTTCTCTCCCATTTTTGTAACAGCTCTAACGTTGCGCGTTTAGCATCTTCAATCCTGTCTTCCTTAATAAGGTTCTGAATTTGTGTATTTTTTACCACCGCATAGAGGAATTCTTTACGCTCTCCCACGGTCTTGATGTGGGGTCGCGCCGCTTGTCGAGCAAATTCCTGAAGTTTAGCGTTTTCAATATCGGCCTTCTTGATTATCCTGCGCAGCACCCGCTCTGCCTTTATCCTTATTTTGCGCGCCATTAGAGGACTCTTCCCAGAAGTTGAAATTGCTACCTGCATTACCCCCTCAATGTTGACAATTGAGGCATAAGAAAAGTCACTTACAGTCGGATCGTCTGCGAGCATAAACAAATGCCTTTATCGATCGGCCCCTTTCTATGATCTTGCGATTGAGCTCTCTGTCATTGGTCGCCGCGAGCACCAAGAAAGCATCGCTGAAATTGTCAAGGATGCTGGCGTCGCTTAGCTTTGCTTTGATTAGCTTGATCTTGCCTAGAGCAGCCTGCTCATTCAGAAAGCGGTTAACCCTGTTACTTATTACCGTTATTTTGCAATCCTGGCCCAAGAGTCCGCGCACTTTTCTGATGCCCTCGGTTCCTCCGCCTATAACTACTGCGTGTTTGCCCCTTATGTTCAAGTCGACAATCAACTATAACACCAGAAAGTTAACAGTGAGTTAGGCCTCTTTTCTTTATTTAATCGTTAAGTTCCATGCATGAATTGCCTAGTGGGCCAACTTTTTGAGGTAGTTTGCGTCTACAGTTACCGGTATCTGGTATGGCGAATCAAGCAGAACAACTGTTGCTTCCTGCTTTTCGTAGTCTACACGCGTTATCTTGGCCTTCATGGATTTGAATGGGCCCGCAATCACTTCGACTGTGTCGTTTGTGCTAAGCTCTGACACGACCGGCTTCTTCACCAGGTACCCTTCGATGTCTTTGAAAGGCAAGTCGCCCCTTATCTGGCCGCGAACATGCCTTATTCCTGCAAGCGCCTCATATGCAACGTTCGAATCGGGGGCCTCTACAATGATGTAACCCTTAAAGCTGTCAAGCACAATAATGGAGCGAATTAGCAATTTCTTGGAATTGGCCCTTGTCTGGAGCATGTTCGCAACTACGCGCTCCTGACCTCCCGTCGTGCGGATGGCAAAGAACTTGGACTCACCTGAGGATGGCAAACCCCTATTTGGTTGTAATGGTACTCCTGCAGGAGAAAGTGAAGGTGAGCTTGCAGCCGGCTCTACGGTTGAGGCTAGCTCTTCCTCTTCAATTTCCGAACTTGGCTTGTCGATTTGATGTTCTCTGGAGCTTGTATTTGGATCCTGTTCGGAGGTTACTTGTTGTCCTACAAAATTAGAATTCTCAATAATATCATTTTCAAATTCAATTTCCTCTTGACCCTTGCCATCTTCTTGGGCCTCTTCTATTCTATTGATCATTTGGTTCAGCTATGCAAAGGTTCAATGCATTTTATAAATTTACTCAGAGAGAATGATACCGAAATTGTAATTCTTACACATCAGATCAAGAGTCTTCTTATAGATATTATATTGCCAAGGCTGCCGATACTGAGGGTTGTCGTGGATGGATTAGCATCGCTCACCAGGTCTCCCATCGAAATCTTAAGAGGAGCATGCTGTAGATTAGCATTTGATACTCTGTTTGTTGTGTAAATTTTTTCTGATGAGGATACGGCGATGGAATAATACTTGCAACATCTAAAACGCTCGAATTTGTTTCAATATAGGAATATTTCTCAATAATGACAGCAAACACACACACATACACACACACGCTGATAGACCTAACCGAATTCACAATTTTTCAATTTCTAAAACCCTACTTATTTGGTAGTTGTTTTTGGTAGTAATCTTTAGCGCTATATCTTTGCTCTTTCTACAGGTGAAGAAAAACCATTGTTATCTTCGTTGAGAAACTATGCAAGCATCAAAGACCAATTATGCAAGAGGTCCTAAAATCATCTTGAGATTTAAGTCCTCTAGGAGTTCTTTTCCAAATTAAGAGCAATGGATCTCATAACTCGTGCATGATCACCTGTCACTACATTACGAATAGTTCTTTGCTTCACTAGCAGTTTAACAAATTTGGTCAGCTGCCTTTATTACTTCAATGACAATTTTGCTGGCTTGAACACTGACTGAATTATCTGTTCCACCCTTTGTATGGCGCTAGGCGTCTTGGGCAGCGATTTTGTAATACTCAATTGATCACTGATCTTGGGATGGATCTCGTCAGTCTCAAAGGATCAGGTCGACTGCTAAACGTTACTCCTTCACGTCAGCTCCCTCATTGACGAAGGTTGTTGTGTTATCACTGTAGTCGATGTCGCTGCGTTCTTAGGTTGGAGTGTGGTAATCGCCTTAACAACTGTCACATCTTATCCATCCGATCTTTTTCTTGTTTTGCCCCTATGATATGATAAGGCTAAAATTACTACTGCTTGTAGATGCTCAAAATTGAACGACCGCTGCGTCCTAGTGACCTCTAGTTGCGACCTGGCAGGCATGACTATGACGCGTTACCTGATGAGAAGCGCTGAATTTGCAAGTGAGAGTAAGGAGAACTCCAACTGCCAGTCATACCAGTCGGCGCGCCACGAAAATATCCAGCTCTATATTTTCCCTGGCAGTTTGCTCACCTTGGAAAATCTTGATGACCTCTATTCGGACGCCAGTATGTTCATTTTCCTTTCAAAGCATAGGTCTCACAGCTGCATTCCAACGCTCACGTGCCACTTCACCGGCAATTTTTCTGCTGACAATTCTTATGGCGGGAACCCTCGACAGATAGCAATCTCGTATCCTAGTCTACTGAAAGGATATCTAAAGGCCATAACTGCTGCCAAGCAAAAGGTTCCTGAATATGAAGTGATTATCGAAGCGACACATCATGGGCCGACATCACTCAATAAGCCGGTATTATTCATTGAGCTGGGATCCTCAGAAAAACAGTGGAACGACGATAACGCAGGAGCCGTGATATGTGACACCCTGCTTGGTATGCTTGACATTGGGTTTGAGTACTGCGATAAAGTAGGCATAGCGCTTGGAGGCACGCACTATCCGATAAAGTTCAACAGACTCTTGCTCGAATCAAGATTTGGTCTTGGAGCAGTTGCATCAAAGCACAACCTTGAAGCAATCGATGAGGAGATCTTAAACCAGATGATTGAAAAGAGCGCAGAGAAGGTGACACACGCCGTACTGGACATGAAGGGGTTGGGAAGGCAGAAGGATAGGATTTTAAACATCCTCAAGAAGACTTCTCTTGAGCTTTACAGGGTCTGAATGCTTTAACTTAAATATTTGCCCGCCGACAGACATGCCATGAAGTTGCGATCACTAAAGGCAAGCGATGTCTATGACGTATTGGCTCAAATTCCGGAAGGCAAAGTCACAACCTATGGAGATATTGCTAGCGCTCTTGGGCATCCGCGTGCATCTCGAGTGGTTGGGAGGATTTTGAACAAGAACCCAAACCCAATTGTGACTCCCTGTCATAGAGTCATCAAGTCAGATGGTAAGATAGGGGGCTATGCTTTCGGCAAGATAAGGAAAAAAGAATTGCTGGAGAAAGAGGGCCTTTGCTTTATTGGCGACAGCGCAGCAGATTTTGCTAAATACAGGATTCGCCTTGAGAAGCCCTGCTAAGTTGACTTGCCCTCTTTTACGAGCTCGCGCAGATGGGCAAGTGATCTCACCTGACCACCGTTGACCTTCTTGTACAACTGCCAGTAGACATCGTTAGGGATGTCCTTTCTTTCCTTGATCACCTTTAGATGGTAACGCATCGATCTTGTCCTCACCACGTAGACCTCTTTCTTTCCAACCCTCGCAGTCTTCTTACCCTTCTTTGAGCCAGCACCCTTGCCGTGGACCTTCCATACAGACCGTTTTTTAATTGCTCTACCTCTTGAGGTTCCCTTCGGCTGCACTGTCCATATAGCTCCACTCTTGACCAGCGAGCGTATATTCTCTCTGGTGATTGAGTCGGCTATGTCTTCAAGCCTATCCGGCTCAAAGCGAACTCTGTTGGCTCCCACGCTGAGAATCCTTGCTACGAGCTCGCGCTTTTTTGCAATGTTTACTACCATGTTACTCCGTCTTCTTCTCCTTTTCTTCTTGCATTTTTGGTATCAGTTTGCCAGGATTGAGCACCTTGATGCCAAGCTCAGTTGCCTTGCTAATTATCTCAATCCTCTTCTTCTTGCCGACGGTGTGGCCAATCCTTGCCGCATCGTTTTTCGGATCAAGCTTAGACAGCTCGGCCGTATTATGAATAACGTTATCCCTATATCCTGATGGGTGAAGACCTCTTGCTGCTCTTGGGCCCCTGTAGCCTACCTTGACAATGGCTGGCATTCCTGATTTTTGCTTTCTCATCTTGTTGTCCTTGCCCTTAGGCTTCCTCCAGTTTTCGGCAAGCCTATCATACCTCCAACTCTCTTGTCTGACGAAACTGGGCCTTTTTTGTGCAACTTTTTTCCTGGCTGCGAGTAATTCCTCATTAATCACCATGGGTTTACTTAGAAGACTTTATCCGATTAAAATAAATATGTTACTGATTTCCTATATTATTTGAAATTAAAAACGAAAATATGCTATGATTATAGTACGACTATTCTCTGTCCGCCACTCCTCCAGAAGCGAGACCCATGCATTTCTCTGACTTTTGGGAGTCTCCAATATGGGTCATTCATTTCGGTATCACATTATTCTATCTTGCTGAAATATTCATCCAGTGATCAGCACTCTGGCTAAGCTACATCTCCCACCCTATTCACTTTAAAGCTGAATCTGCTGATGAAACAATATATCCTATACTGCTGTTAGATTAGGCTTCTGACAAAGATATGCTTAATCCTTAATAGGATAGCTTTATCACTAACAACTAATTCGTGTCAATGGGGCCTTGAAGGAAAACAGTTGTGGTGGATAAGGGGTGGCAGAAAATGATCTGAATGTTGACGATACCAACGGTGATAACCCATTGCAGATACCAGAGGATCTTATGCACTTTATACGGCGCGATACGTACTCGCTTCTCGTAAAGGGCTTTGCCGGAACCGGCAAGACCACACTTGCACTTACGATATTAAATTCGCTCAGAGTCAAGAACAATTTCTTTTATATCTCGACCAGAATATCACCAAAGGCAGCTCTTCCAATACTACCCATGGGTGAATGAATTTGTTGGGGGCTCCAATCCTAAAGGCGCGACCATGACTCGTGAGCATGTAATGATGCCAAGTTTTGAGGATGCAAGGCTAGACGAACCCGAGTCACTATTTGAGCGCATTACAAACCAGCTGATGGACATCAAGTCCCCCATAATCATAATTGACAGCTGGGATGCAATTGCATCTTTCATGGACCGGAGGCGCGCCTTAACAACGAAAGGGTGCTTCAGACATGGAGGGAAAGGGCTGGTGCCAAGCTCATATTCATAAGCGAGGCAGCCTGCTGATGCTACACTTGACTTTATGGTGGATGGCATAGTTGAGCTGAAGCAGAGCTATTACAATAATGTAAAAATTAGGCAAATTTTTCTTCGGAAGCTACGAGGCACCCGTATAAACCGTTCTTCCTACCTCTATACGCTCGAAAACAGTATTTTCCATAGCTTCGCGCCCTACAAGCCGATCAAGTTTGAGCCACGCAAGAGTAGTGTTGCAGATGTCTCGGAACTTTCAATGGGCGACAACATCCAAAGCGGATATCCTATGCTGGATGCTCGGAGTTGGGCATCGGCTTTCCGAAGAAGAGTGTGGTTCTGCTTGAGCTTGACTCACGCATCGACATGACGATAGCAATGTTATTTCTCCAAAAGATTGTATCGAATTTTCTATTGAGTGGGAACCCTGTGATTCTCAGCCCGTTAACTGGATCGAGCCGTCTTCAATACTGCGCTTTTTTGAGGTATCCTTGCCTGCCTCTAAGAAGAGCCTTTTCAAGATATTCTGGACAGGCAAAACAGACCTGATATCCAGTCACATAATATCTCGAGGCAAAAATCAGAACTCCGATCAGATGCTTGCAGCTCTTGCCAAGATGAAGGAAAGGCACCCCGACAAACTTCTTCTTAATATAATGTGGACAGAAGCTATACAAAGTCTTTATGGGGCAGAGAGAGTAAGAAGCGTGATGAAGAACATAATATCCAGCATGATGGCCCATGCAGACCTTTCCATAGCCGTGCTCACCCACTCACAGGAGGATTTACTAGAGCTCGTTTCAGAAGTGTCGAACATTCGCCTGCGTTTCATCATGATAAATGATACGCTGTTTCTGCAGTCTGTTCTCCCGCCATCCAATCTATATTCTGTAGTATTTAATGAGAAGTCAGAGATTAGCCTAAAACCGATGCTCTGATCAGGGTACTCAAATGGTAGTATTCGTCCGCCAAATTCTCTTCAATGCCTACAGGGAGGAGTTCTTTCATCTGGTCATAATAGGATAGAAACCTACTTCCCTTTGGTGTTATCCTATATAGTGTCTTGTCCCCGTTGTTCACTTCGTGCACGAGGCCACTCCTGATAAGAGAATCTAGGTATAGCTTGCACTGATCATTGCTCAGCATGGCTTTATACATGATCTTAGTGCGTGTTTCTTCCTTGTTCACGGACTTTAAGATGGCTGCGATGACTTCGTATCGACTGCGGTTCTTCATTTAAGCGCACTCAACTACACATACATTTCATATAATCCCTATTACTATTTCTAATAGAAGTATTTAACAACGTAAGACTTCATTTATTCTCATATCTTTCGCAGTCATCTTGCATCATCATTTATGCCAGCGAGGGAGGAGCTTTGCTAAAAAGTGCCGCCAATTGCTTGTAATGGGCAATGAACTTCTTACCGAGGTCCGTTGTCTTGTATATGTAGCGCTTTGAATTTGGTCGCTCTTGTATCATCTCAAGCATCCCGCTGTCGAGCAGGAATTCAAGATACTGGTTTATCTGCTTGGAGTTCAAATTGCATCTATACATTACATGGGTCTTCCTTGCCCCGTTTTCGCACATCAAAAGAATGAATTCTATAATCTCTAGCCAACCCCTGTTACTCCAGCCCTCAGCATTTAATGGCAAATTACTACAGAATCTCAATCCTATCAGATTTAACGCTAAACATACTTTCTAAGCCAACAAGAGCATAGAAGATTCCTAGGTCTTCCTAAAAATACAGAGTATCAAATATAGTCTGCCCTCGCATCAGAAACACGGCCCTATATGTGCTCAGCATATCGTTACGACGAGAACTGTGCAGTCTATAATTGTTGTTCAAGGATAAATAACCAGTCCTGTATGCGGACCGTCGTCATCAGCTCCCGTGCAGGCCTATAGGATAGATACATTGATTGTGATATAGGACTCTGCTACCTCCAGGCTGAATAGTGAGCTTGTTTATAGGCGACACTCTCCGTGAGAGTAGTGAATTTATCAAGAAGCAAAAATTTAGTACACGGCCAAAGAGGGATCACGTCGCTAGCAAATTTGAATACACTAATTTAGTGCGGGTTGTGATGTTAATTCCATCTATTTCGGTAGCATATGTACTCAGTATCCTATATCATAAGGTTGATGCTCTTTTGGTATGGCTGGCCTACGTATGGTTTTCTTCGGATTTGCTATTTCACAGGATAACAGGGCTCAGAAGATCAACATCTGAAATGTATAAAATGACATAACGTGATAAGTTATTAGACCATGCATCTGGGGACATGTTTGTGCTTTCAGTCTGATCGGGCAATGGGATCAAATTACGTGCTCATCTGAGCTGCAAAATGGCCATCCCGACATAGTTCCTGCTCCCTGCTATAACAGTATATGAGGTCTTGTTACTCCCACTCGCTTCAATGTGTTGTTCTATGTTGCATTACGCTAATAGCCTGCAGATGTGACAAAGCCACAAGCAGTTCTGCATTTGTTCGGAAAAATGCGATTGCTTGCATAAATTTGTTGTCATATATGTTTTCCTTACAAGTATATCAACATACAATACATTTAACTTCCATTCTGGAACCATATATCCTGTTGCAACTTGCTGAGTCTGCAGAAAATGCTGACGCTATCGAGTTCGTGCATCTAGTTAAGCAAGCAGACTACATGCTACAGTCAGGAAGGCGAAGGAAAAGTATAGCCGGGGGCCAAGTCAATGGAGGCCTAATCGAAGTTTACGACTTGGAAAACCTGGTAATAATAGGCGACCTGCACGGCGATTCAAAGTCGCTATTCCGGATTCTCTCAGAAATAAACTATAAGCAATTCCTATCGAAGGAACTGAACAAACTTGTATTTCTGGGAGATTATATTGATAGAGGTAGTGATTCCCTCAATATAGTATATTCAGTATGCTATCTGAAGAGTATATATCCCGACTCAGTTATATTGATGAGGGGGAACCATGAGGCTCCTGCAGAGTTTCCCTTTTCTCCACATAACTTTCCATACGAGATAGAAGATCGCTTTGGCAACCGCTGGAGAGAGATCTATAAAGAGACATTATCGATGTTCAGACTGCTGACGCTTGCAACCGTGGTCAAGCATAAGCTACTCGTAGTGCATGGCGGGCTCCCTACTAAAGAGGGGAGCGCCGCAAACTTTAGAGAATCCATAGCCTTTGCTCAAGAAAGCCAAGTCACAAGCAGTGTCTTAGAAGAGCTTTTGTGGAACGATCCCCTGCCGATTGACGAAACCAGAAGCCGAGAAACGTCAAGGCGTGGGCTTGGGAGATATTTTGGGCCCAGTGTGACCCGGAACTGGTTGCAAGCTACAGGTACTATGGCAGTAGTCAGAGGCCATGAGCCCTGCCAAGGATTTAGACTCAACCATGACAATAAGGTCATGACGCTGTTTTCCTGTATGGGTCCCTATCCTAATTCTGCGGAGCATATCTAATTGTAAATGCGACCAAACTCGACGCCATTAATGATGCAAAAGAGCTCTCTGTTCATGTCAAATTTCTAGTGTAGCTTTAATCTCTTTGCATCTTTTCCTAAGCGACACAGTCGATATGTCTGCTACTTGACATATCTCGACCTGCCGGAGGAATTCATTACAATTCTGAGAAGCAAGGTAAATGACTGCTCCTGCTAGGGCCCTTGGATTCTTGCCTAGCGAAATGCGGTTCTGCTGCACTTTTGTATAGATGCGAAGGGCCTCCCGTTTTGTTTTCTCGCTCAGGTCAAGCCTGTTGGCTATCAGCGTGACATAATCGGGACCGTGAAGCACTGGCATTTGCAGTGATAATTCTCTTAGGATGAGCTTATAATGCGCCATGACATCTTTGCTTGAAATGTTGCAAACCGCTGCGACATCCGCAACAGTCTTTGGGGTGGCAGTCTCCCTACATGCTGCATACAAGGCTGCACCTACGAGCCCTAGCGTTGACCTGCCCTTCGCCAGTTTCCTGAAAGCCGCCTTACGGTAAATGTAGGCCGCGCTTTCCATGACGGCTTGACTGAGATACAGCTTATCGCCAAAGTTGTTTAGGAACTTCAATGCCTTTTCAAGATTCCTTGAGATAGAGTCATTGAGCTGAGACCTGTTGTTCCAGGTACGTAGCCGTTGCATCTTCATCTTTTGGGCTGGCTCCAACGTCTTGCCCCTTGCATCCGTGTCGTCAAGGCCGATTAATGTTGATAGGCCTTTGTGATGTACAGCAAGCGATTCGGGCATCCCTGTCCTTGTCCTGTCACCGTATTCTGAAGAGTTAATTATACCAGCTGAATTGTCGGCATGAAAGATTCGGTCGTCTGCAACACAGCCGCATGAACTACATACAAACTCACTGGAAACCATATCAAATATTACCGTTTCACCTTCGCAATGTTGACAATATGTCATATTATCCTTAGAATGTATTTGTTGTTCAGCTGGTTCCATCGACACTACGTATTAGGCTCTTTTATTATTTCTAGTTTTTCTAGAAATTGTAGTATCTTATTGTTCTTCGTACTACATTAAGAAAATCATAAAGGGAGCAGAGTTCATTTAGATTCTCAAATACACTTTTTAAGCCTTAATTTTCTGATAAAAGTGCTCTGTAATCTGATTCTAGAATGCATTTATTATTAAAGCGCTAACAGGTATCCCCTAACGTGATAGATAATGCTTTCGTAGCTGTAGCCATGTTTTTCTGGTTTTCTTATGTTCCTGTGGCTATGATTTCAGTATGGAAGACCCTCAAGAATAGAAAATTATTAGTAGAACGAGATCTTTCCATCTTTCTCAATAACTCCTCAATAATATTTCAGATCACCACGCGTTCCGCCACGAAGACCACAGTAGTCAGAAGAGGTATCCGATCAATAACAAGTTCTGCACAGGAGGTAAACTTTCGCAATTATCAGGTCTCCGTTGTAACAGATGACCCGCAGGACAGATGGACCCTTAAGAACGAAAAGTGTGAAGTCGTGGTAGTGGATAAAAATTATCATACAAATGCAATTAAAAAAGGTCGAGCGTTGCAATATGCAGTCGAGCACCGCCAGAGAATAGGCAAGAATACTAGCAAACTCTGGATATTCCATATGGATGAGGAAAGTTATGTAACGCCGCAGACAATACTTGCTCTGCTCAAATTCATTGGGAAGGGCAAAGGTGTTGTGTCAGAAGGACCGATATTTTATCCTCTCAAGTTCGAGTCAGCAAACAGGCTCACTGCAATAGCTGAGTCGGTGCGACCATTTGCGTGCTATGATTGCGTATCTCAGATGACAAATCCTCCGCCGATGCATATGCATGGCAGCAACCTGCTAGTTAGGTCAGACGTTGAAGATGACATTGGATGGAAGTTCGGATCCACACTTGCCGAGGACCAGATGTTTGGATACAAAGTCTATGAAAAATATGGTCAAGGATCAATGGGGTGGCATGGAGGTGTATTACTTGAGCAGCCACCGCTCAATCTGAAAGATCATTTTTTCCAGAGGCGGAGGTGGTTCCTAGGCACAATGCAGAACCTTGACAAGTTTCCACGATGGCACAGGTACAAAGTCATGTTTAAATCAGTGACTCTCTTCCTAGGTTTCGCTTCCGGCGTAGCGTCCACGGCTCTCATGATACACACCTACTTGTTGCCCCTCTTTTCGCTCTCCATGTATGAACTTGGCATGGTAAGCTCGGACATCATGTTTCTTTCTAGCCATCTCCCAATTGTTTCCGCGTTTGATTCGATGACAAATTCAACTTTAACAACCACGCCAATTGAATTTGGAACCTCTGCTATCCTGCTCTTCGCCTCATTCGTATGGCTAGGGTCTTACCAGCTGGGGCTCTTTCTGAACCTGAGATACTCAAAAATGAAATGGGCAAAAAAAGTGCTGCTACATTTTCAAACCTTATTTCTTTGCCCTGTAATAGGGCTCATTGAGACATTCCCAGCTTTTTGGGCCACCATAGAATATAGCGTCAGGAAAAAGGACATGGCAGAAAAGCTAAGCGTATACGACTTTTACGTCATAAACAAGTAAATGCCACATCTCCTGGCGCCTAATATGGGCCAAAAGTCCTCAACCTGTGGTGGTGAAGTGAGCCATACCCCGAGCCAATCCGACGAAAAGCTAGTAAAATCACCCTATCGCGAAATGCAATGCTTTGCTAGCAGGACATTTCACTTAGCTCGAAAACATGCTACACCCAGATCAATGCGCGACTAGCCAAAAGACGCTACAAGCTAAAGCACTCCATAATAAAACACAGAGAAAGAAACGATAAATGTTAAGGCGAGACAAACAGACCTATCATTCCATCTATTTGAATTTTGGTTTAAAATCAAAAACATTCAGCTGCCATAACCTAGTTACGACAAGTGCTATCCTTGTGAACTTTATTTCTAAAGTTAGTAACTTAAGGCTCAGGTCTATATGAAATCTTGACAACTTTAAGGTCTTCTGCTCCCTCAACGTTGTAATGAATAGCTCTTGCCTCTTTCACAAGCAGGGAAATCTCATCGTATCGCGCACTAAAGTGCGTCAGCAGCAGTTTATCAACCTGCGCCTTTTGTGCTATCGTAGCGGCTTCGGCTGCAGTAGAGTGCCCATTCTCAATAGCCTTTTCTTGCTTATCCCTGCTGTATGTCGATTCAAAGACTAGCACATCGCATTCTCTAAAGAAATTCGCCAGCCTGTCTGTTGGTCTTGTATCTCCCGAGATGCCTATCTTCCTCCCTTTACGAGGGAGTCCGACAATATGGCTTGCTTTGATTGTTTCGCCTTGGTAGACTATGTCTTGTCCACGCTGAAGTTTGCCGTACAGATTGCCCTCGGGTATCCCTAGTCTCTTTGCCTCTAGGACATTAAAGACGCCGGGCCTATCAAATTCCTCGAGGCAGTACGCAAAAGAAGGAACAGAGTGCTGGGCCTGGCAGCAGCTTACTTGATAGTCGTTTTCTCCTACTACCAGGCCATCTTCCTCTATTTTGTGCACAATGACATCAAACGTGAGCCTGAAATTGATGATGCGCATATTTTCTCTAAGGAACTCTTCCAGTCGCGGCTCGCCATAAATGGCGATGCTCTTTTCTCTTCCTTGCAGTCCCATTGTCTGAAGGAGTCCAAGCAGCCCTACACAATGGTCGGCATGCATATGAGTAATAAAGATCTTCATTTTCCTATTCATGCCGAGGCCAGCTTTGATAAAGTTGCGTTGCATTCCTTCGCCGGCATCAAAGAGTAATAGCTCTCCTCCCCTCATTAGAGCGATTGAAGAGAGCCCACGCTCCAGAGTAGGAGGCAGCTGATGAAGTACCCAAAAAAACGAGCTGCATATCCACCATTTGGCGAGATCTATGATAATGACGGCCAAATTTATGCTAATAATGAGGTTTGAGCGCCGATGCTATTTCCGAACTTAGGTCAACCTTGGAATACTCGCCTGGCACCGAATTTGTGGAGATTATTTCCTGAATACCGGCAGATTTAATTTTCTGAGCTGCCTCTCTAATAAGTAGCGCGTGAGCGCACATTGCAAATATCCTGCCTATTCCCTTCTTGTGAAGAACCTCGGCCGCCTTGATGATGCTACCGCCAGCTGCTTATTATGTCGTCTATCACTATTGCATCCCTCTTTGAGATATCCCTGTCGAGCTTTTCGTCTACAGTCACCTCACCCGTCACTCTATGACGGTATTTTTTCAAAGCAAGGACGTCTATATCGAGGTAGCGGGCAAACTCCTTTGCCCTATTAGCCCCTCCTGCATCAGGCGACACTGCAATGGGATCGTGCAAGTTCATCTTGGAGGCGTACTCTGCAAGGAGAGGAACGGAAGAAACATTCTGAATGCTCGTAAAGTATGACAAGGCAAGCTGACTGTGTATGTCAACTGTAATGATATGCTTAACCCCTACTGTTTCAAACAATTTCGCAACCAAACCAATACTTACCACCTCGCCTTCCAGAAATGCCCTGTCCTGGCGAGCATAGCAAAGGTAAGGAATGACAGCACATATATGCTGCGCACCATCGTCCGTACACTTTTTTGCCATCATCAATAACTGCATGAGGTGAGTGTCAGCGGGTGGATGGGTTGACTGTACGATAATACAATTCTTGCCAACCTTGCCAAGTTTGATGCTACTTTCGCCATCTGAGAATATTCTGAGAGCTGCCACATTCAGCTGGGCTCCAAGCCTCCTTGCAATATTGTTGGCAAGATCCGAAGATCCCGGTCCGGCTACTACTGATACCTCTGTCAATGTTTCAGACAGGTAAAACACTGGATCCTAATATCTATTCTGTGTGATGACGGAGCTGTCAAATAAGCAGATGATCTTCAAACAACTATAATTTCCAGCGTATGCTAACAACTGTTGCTACCATTTGAAAAGGCTATTGTAGAGTCTGCATACTATGTTTTATTGGTGTTCCGTCAATTTTCCTAGGTAGACGAACAAGACCCTGCCTGTCTCTTTTCAGAAAAGGGATCCTATTAACGCCGTAGTGAGTAACGCGCTCTTCGGTGAAGTAATCCACGCCGTGGATTACAACGTGCTTGAATAACTTAAAATAGCCTCATGATACCCGTTATAACAGGCCTCTGTCAATCTTCTCAACATCGAAAATCCAGCATTCTATAGAAGCGGGGGGATGTCAAATTCCATATTCATGTGCTGCCTGCCATTTATATTTCCGCCAAACCAAAAGCGGTGAGAAATATTCTGCTCAGATTTTAGGCTGGACACTTTGTTGAACAAGGATATACTTTGCAGTCGTATATGATGAACATCAAGAAACGTGCAAGCTCACTGGAGGGTATGCTCCAATCATGCAGCAAAAGCACAATGTTAGCGGGGCAAAAAAAACATTTCTTACGCCCAAGCAAGTCTGCGTCACCGACTATGGATCAATATTTGGATGGGTAAGCATGACAATTACACAAATGCAAACTATCCTCCATTTGCTAGTCACAGACTCTGACCGGTTGACAAATTGGCAGAAATTATGCAGGCATCTACCTGCCCAAGCCTAGTTGGAACCAGTAAATTGTATTTCGCGCTTCCACCACTATCGTCCCAACGCAATGCGCCGCTATTCAGTTGATTGCATGAGCTTTCAGATTGTAAACCTATCTACTTTGCCAGTGTTTATTATTTTAGAAATCATGTCCTCAATTCTGCCTATATCAATTCCATAATAATTGCCGCTGGCCCGGTCAAACTTTTTCCTCGCCCTCTGTAAGATAGATCTGCAAATATCCTTCTCGTCCTTTTCGTCATGTACAAATCCGGCCGCTACAAGTATTATACCGTTCAGAATTTCTCTTTCAATCCCGTTCGCATTTTTCCATATATATTCGAGCCCTTCGTGAGCTTCCCAATACTTTTCATCATTGAATAGCTCCACCGCACGCTTGAGGGCTTTATCCTTCTCCATGTGGCGCTCGATTACTTCATCATAGCTGGCCAATGGAGCAATGGTTTCTAGCCTTGTCACTATTGTTTTCACATCCATATCCTCAGGTATGCCGGTATCAAACTCGATATATTTTTTGGAAATACGCGCATCGCGGATGGTAGCCTGGGACTCAACAAGTTCCCTTGCCCTCTGCAAAAGAGAATTAGCGTCTTTAGGAGTGTTCGGCATGGTGTTATGCAGATGCAACATATACCGCTTCATTAATTGATAGGCATTATCCTGCCATAATAATAAACCTCTCTTAAATAACATCGTCTGATAACATTACTAGTCCATGCTAATATTGGTTATATCGCTAGCATGTCTGTATATCTATGGGTTTCCTGCTAACCATAACTTATTGCAATATCAGAAATAGCAGTTATCCTTGTGAGCATGACTATTGCATTTTTCTCAGTTGTTATATTGTAGACTGTCGCTGCTGCCACCCATGCCGGCGACGATCGAATTGCGAGTATCTTTTTTGCAATGCCTGCACTGACTTATGTATTCGCTCCGCTAGCGACGGATCTCAGCTCATCCAAAGATCATTTGCTATTGCTTTTATGGTAGGTAGCTGCGAGCTATGGGTCTGAACAAGTTGCGCCTGTCAGTTGCCATGGGTGGGGCATTGGTGATATGAGAAGTTACACTTGGCATATCATTTAAAATCGGCTTTACATTACATAATACTACAAAAGCCCTTCCATTGTAGCCTGGATGGGGAAGGAAAAACAAAAAACCAAATCGTACATCCACTCGAGCTTGGAATAAGAGCTGGCGCGCCTACAATCGTCGACGCATGAATAGATGGGTTCTTTTGTCCCCTCCGGCCTCAGTAGTATGTTTGTTGCAATAAGAGTTGCGGCAATAATTTAGGTAGCAGTAGCATTTTCAGAAATCCATCATGACGTCAAGCGGCAGCAGGTTCATGACAGTAGCACATGGAGGGGTACCCCGCGACAGGTTTGCCGTTGAGTGCCCTACCATGCTGCTGATTTGAACCAATAAATATCCGCATAAATTGCATTAAAATAATGAAGTTGCTGAGCGTAGACGAGCAGACGTACAGGAGGTTAGGGTCAATTATGAATGACATGATGCATACAGAAAAGCGGAACATTAACTATGATGATGTACTAAACGAGCTAATAGATGTGTACCAGGAACGCCTGGCGTTAAGCGGCGAAAACGCAGGGGGTTAGGAAACTTAAATTTCAGAGCCGCACATATGGCTGACAGCTATCTCGGTGGTTGTATTGAAATATTCTGAATGCCGAAATTCGGCCTTGCAATGCAAGCTGACGCAATCCAACAGATAATAAGCCTGTCAATCTACAAATCACTTATCATGTCTTATTTGATGCAGATATCAGCCGTGTCGACACTAGCACTTCTAGTCATTTTTTCGTTTAGTACAGGTGCATATTCTTCATATGCTGCACATTCTGCTGATGATTCTGTAAAAATTATTGCCCAATCCTCCTTCGTTGATTCTGAGGGTAGAACGAACATCGTAGGCACGGTCCGGAACACCGACACCTTGCCTGTTCAAGCCACTGTGGGCTTAACGGTGCAGGATAAAGCGGGGATTAGGATCGAGCAGCAGCCTACATATGGCCGAATCATATGGCCGCTGAACGACTCGCCTTTCAAGTTTGTAGTCGAGTCTGGAAGGGCAGGTGACCCCTTCATAGCGGACGTTAACGAGGTTGGAGCAACACAAACGACTGATATGATCATACTTAACTACACTAGCATGGCCGCAGGAGAAGAAAGGGCGTTTGTTGGAACAGTCAAGAACAATGCTCCTTTTGACATATACAATCTTAGCGTCTTTGCCTCGGTGCGCAGCGAGAATGCGACTCAGCTTGACAGTGTAAGAAGCGATGTGATCCCTGTTCTGAAGGCCAGCGAGGAGCAAGTATTTATTGTCATTCCTGACCCTGCGGTAAAACCAATGGTATACTATTACAGTTGCGCAGGCCTTGACCTTGACAACCCAATAACAACAATAGACGCTGGCGGCGGCAAGTTTATTGCTTATGATCTAAATGCAGCTGCTCAGGTAAGCGCAATCCGGTATGAAAATCAAACGGATAGCATAGCTTTCCGAATAAGGCCTTATAGTCCCACAGGCGGACCCATAAACCTCATGTTACCGCAGGTGTCTCAGAATCAGACTGTGACGGTAACACTAGATGACAAACTACATGAAGCTTCGATAAGACCTGACGGCAAGACAATCTATATCGACTTTTTTGTTCCACAGGGCGAGCACCAGGTGCAAATCCAAAGAGTCAGAAATATACCATAGACACCCTTTGTCATAC
Organism: uncultured Nitrososphaeraceae archaeon; assembly: GCA_963786915.1. Taxonomy (GTDB): domain Archaea; phylum Thermoproteota; class Nitrososphaeria; order Nitrososphaerales; family Nitrososphaeraceae; genus Nitrososphaera. The sequence goes on along the minus strand of CAWBAU010000001.1, from coordinate 183,024 downwards.
TAGCGTTGGAAGCAGTAACATCAGGCATATCAGGTACAGCAGCAACACTCGAGGCAGCATTTAAAATCAGCTAGGCACCCCGAAACCTCATATACATCACTCTAATAGAGAAGTCATCAGGAGGTTTGAAGTTGAGCGTCTACAGCGAAAGCCTCGCTTTGGTAGATTCAGACTCTTTTAAAGATTCGTATGCTTTGAATTTTCATCTGCAAGCTCTAGCAAAAAAATATAGGATCGAAAAGACCCTGCTGGTAATACATGACAAGGGTCGAAATGCTGTAGAGCTGTCGATTGCGCAGGGAGAAAGTTTATTCTTTGTCAGCTAGCCTGTAGTTTCTCAGCGCGATTGCAACCTTCATTATGGAGTGACATGCTGGACATTCAGCCCAGTTCCGACCCCCAAAGTATTGCCATTCAAAGCCACATCTCCTATAGGTGCATCTTAGCCACCTACCCACTGCTGTCTTGGGCCAATTGTCCTGTAGTGGTTTTCGTGCTCTGCGCGCGGATCTTGGCTTTCCCTTAGATCGTAAGTATGGCAAACAATTAGATCTATCTTATCCCAGTTAAAGATATTATGATCATCATGACGGGCTCATATCGGAGACTGTAGGGGCCACAGAATTAAGATAAGGAACATTTTTACATATACTTCCATGAAAAACAGTCCAGCCCCACAAATGATGGCGCAACCGACAAATATCGATAAGGAACAATGGTCATGTCAATAAAAGGAATGTCAAAGCTACTGGCATAAGAGAGAATTAACATTCTCTCCTCGGATTCATTTTAGCCACAAACCTTTTCTATATATTATCTCACGATAATTGCATTGGCTAAACGTCAGTTTACGATAGATACAGGAAAAGAGCAGATACCAGCCGAAGGCCAAGTGCACAGAAATGTAGCAATCAAATATCTTATGAAGAGGCGCAGATCGCTTTTGATGACGAAGAATTCCGAAAAAGTAGAGAAGCTTTGGGAGGACCTACCAAAAAACATTAGGATCATAGGCAAGCAGGTGACTAGGCAGTATAGAGTAAAGTGGGAACGGCTTGGAAGTGAAGAATTTGAAGGCTCACGTTTTGCTTTCACGTTAGAGGATTCAGATGAGCAATCTACCCTGCACAAGGAAGTATCCACACAATAAACTTAAATTAATACTGTATGCAAGGTGATTAATTATTGCCCTCAGGGTTCATCCAGAAAAAAAGGGAATCAGGGTACTCGGCATAGCTGAGAGTTTCAAAAAATCCAGTAAGAAATCAACCCTAGCCGGCGTCGTTATGCGACGCGATCTCATAATTGACGGCATGGCATACGCCTCCGCCACAATAGGGGGCGATGACGCAACTAACAGTATAGTTTCGATGCACAGGTCGTTTGGAAGGGATGACATCAACTGCATTCTGCTTGACGGCCTTATTATCAGCATGTACAACGTCATCGACGGTGAGCAGGTTGCCGGAGAAACAGGTCTGCCTGTAATTGCAATAACGTTTGAAGATTCAAAAGGGCTCGAGGGTAGCATCAAACACCACTTTGATGATTGGAAGGACAAGCTTATACAATACCAAAAACTGGGATTGCGCGAGCGAGTGACACTCAATACGGGCAAGAATCTTTTCATCCGGTGTTGGAGAGTAAGTCACAGCAGCGCAGTCACCATACTAAATTCTTTTACTCTACAGGGCTCTATCCCGGAGCCAATTAGGGTGGCCAAGCTTGCGGCACGTTCGTATGCCAATGCTTTAAATTATGAGCTGAAAAAGAACAAGCAGCTGTGATCGTGGTGGGGTGGCAGAGCGGCCATGCGTTCGCCTGCAGATCACTTTGGTGGTTAGCGAATTTATAGGGGTTCGAATCCCCTCCCCACCTCTCAACCAAAGTCTATGATACGATTTGACGCTACTTGAAGAAACACAGATGAAATCACTCTGAGATCTAATGCCCCTCTTGCACGCAGTTTTTTCTGAACACTATCGCGATTTCAGGCTGAACAGAACATGAGCATCAAAAAGCAGACCACCTTAGGAACTCAACTACTAAATCACGCCAACCGACTTTGCAAGCTCAAACGCGGATTTTTTGTCCAGCTTGACCTTGCTTAGGATCGTATACCTGTCAGGGCGCAGAGACTGAGCTGCAGTCAATGCCCTCACCACTTGCTCTTCGCTCAGTCGGATCTGCTTTGCTTTAGTTGGGGCACCGACATTTTCTAATGTTTCTGCGATCTTATCCCAGTTAAGGCCGTGCAGCTTTGCCATCATTATCGTGCCCATACCGACGCGCTCGCCGTGCAGTCCAATGTTTGAACCGGCCACATATTCCACTGCGTGACTGAAGAGGTGCTCAGCCCCTGAGCACGGTCTGCTGCCTACCTGCGATGCATGCGGCGACACCGGCACTTATCAGCGCTTCAACGATCGTGCGAATGCTGAAGTGGCTCTTGCAGTTTAGTTTCTCCGATTCGCCAATTATTATCGTGGCACTCATGCAGGCAAGATTGGCTGCATAACTACCAAAGTACTCGCCCCTCTCGTCGCGGGCGAGCTCCCAGTCCTTAACTGCAGTTATTTTTGCAACCAAGTCCCCGCAACCGCCTGCCAGAAGTCGGGACGGTGCCTCCAACATCAGTCGAGTGTCTGCAACTACACCGAGTGGCGTATTTGCCTTTATCGAATGCGGCTTGTTAGTACCTCTTATTGAAACAAAAGGGCTTGATACTCCATCATGTGATGCTGATGTTGGTACGCTCAGAAAGGGTCTCCCTATCTGGAATGCTGTCATTTTCGCAATATCTACAGACCGTCCGCCCCCAAAACCAATGACAAAGTCAGGCAGTTTGTCGCCAATTTCCTCCCGAAGCATGTCAACAACGCCCATTGATGCATGGCTTAATACATGCGAGCGAGCTTTCTAGAGACGCCTTTTCAAGTGAGGACTCTAGCTCGTAGCCTGCCTTCTTTTTAACGGTTCTACCAGTAACAACCGCAACCTTGACCGCTTTACCATTCAGCGTTCGGATAAGCGGACCAACCTGAGAAATGACACCATCACCTATGAGTATCTTTCTTGGCAATTCCATGAGGTGGGTTGGGGGAGAACTCAATTAGCAAAACCTGCACGCGGCAATTAATTAAGCTTGCACCCACTTGTTGGTCTGTTGTTGGGCGTGATTCATAGTGGAGATTCTAGACACCGGTACATATTCAGTCATACTAGATGAGGTCCTATGCTACTTACTGTAATAGTCCAAGGTCTGGGGCCCTGCTTGGTCATGCCTATCTTTGATAAGTATCTGTCTTGTGTATCTGATATACTCATGGAGAGACCAATTTCCCTCCTGGAACTTCCTCTCGCAGTTGTTGATTTATATCGTTCAGGCGGTCCTGGCAGAAGCACACACTACAAGGCTTTTGAAGAAGGTTGGACTCTTCAGCGTACGTCTGTTACCTCCGATGATACCTTGTCGACATCTAATGAGTCATGGCTCTCTTCCTAGTGATACTCAGGGGGCATAAGTAGCGTTAGATATCACTCCTAACTGAATAGCAGTGCAACTTAAACCGGCCTGTATTTAGTTTCTTAACATGCTGAGACAAATAAGCCAAATGCTTAATACCGGCATCAATGTAACAGATGCCATAACTCTTGCCGGAATCGTTCGTTTGACAGTCAGCTAGGAATAACATTCATGCAGCGTAAACCGCCATACCATCAAGAATCTGCCAGCCAGAATATCATGGCAGTAATACTGCAAAGTCTGCCGCAGGAGGCTAGCCTAACAAAAATCGAATATGAAGGTCCCTGCATTGCGCTTTATTCTAAGAACCCAAGCTACTTACTACAAAACAACCAGCTTGTCCTAAACATGGTCAATACCATAAAGAAGCGGATTGTTATCAGGACAGATGAATCGATTAGGCTCTCTCAAGATGAGTCTACCAAGGTTATTGCAGACACCATTCCAAAGGATGCTGTCGTTACTGGTACATTCTTTGACGCCGTTTTAGGCGAGGCAGTAATCTTTGCTAAGAAGCCGTGGCTCATCGTACGGGAAGGTAAGGATTTAGATCTTACAGAAAAAATAGGCTGGAAAGTACGGGTCAGGAAAGCTCCACAAAACATGCTGCCAATTGAGACACTTTATAAGACACTTGCTGAGAAAACAAGCCAGCGCATTAAGTTCTACCGGGAAGTTGGAGATAAGATATTTCGCCCGAAATTGTCTGACCAGGCTGAAGCAAGCCTTCTCACACTAGGGGGATTTGCAGAGATAGGCAGGTCATGTATGCTGCTTGCAACGCGTGAAAGCAAGATTATTCTAGACTGTGGACTCAACGTGTCGGCCAAAGACCCATTAGCAGCCACACCTCGCTTTGATATCGCAGGCATAAGTATGGAAGACATTGATGCAGTAGTTCTCAGCCATGCACATCTTGATCATACTGGCTTTACGCCCGCACTATTCAAATACGGGTATAGGGGGCCGGTTTACTGGACAGAGCCAACTCTCTTGCTCATGAGTATGCTTCAGCGCGAATATCTCCGGCATTGTGGGAGTGATACGTTCTTTTCGGAGCAAGACATCGACAGCGCAGTAACACACACAGTCACACTAATGCACGGTATAGTGACTGATATTTCGCCAGATGTCAAACTCGTGCTTTCAAACTCAGGACACATTATAGGATCGACTTCAGTTCATCTGCATATTGGGAACGGTGAGCACAACCTCGTATACACAGGCGATATGAAGTTCGGTAAGACGCTTACACTTGAAAACGCTTCTTGGAATTTTCCAAGGGTTGAAACAATGATAATTGAAAGCACATACGGCGGCAAGGAGGATATTATGTGTTCGCGCGAACAGGCAGAGGCCCATCTTGCCACCGCGATCGAAGGTACAGTTCGGCAGGCGGCCACGTACTAATGCCGGTGCCTGCAGTTGGCATTTCCCAGGAGCTTATTCTTCTGCTTGATAGGTTTACAAAAAGCGGCAGTCTCAGGACTAAAGTACTTCTGGAAAAGAGCATCTCAGAAGCGACAGCTGTGTATGAGGCGTATCCGGAGTTTCTTTCAAAAGATCTGGGCAACCATGTACTTGAATCGGAAACAAGCCAATTTGGCCCCCAATTCTCAATAGTTGAATCAGATACGCTTGAGCCTAGCGAACCCGTAATAGTACTTGCTCCTTCTTCCATGCTGGTGGGGGGGCCGTCTGTGGATTACCTGAAGCAAATAGCCAATGATCCAAGAAACACGGTGATTATGCTGTCCTATCAATCGCTCGATACTCCTGGCAGAGCCCTATTAGACGGTGCCAGACAAATTACAATCAAGGGCGAAAGTGTGAAGGTTGAGTGCCAACTCAAAAGGATCGATGGGCTTGGTAGTCACAGCGACTATAACCAGCTTATGGCATACGTTATGCGACTTCGTCCCAAGCTTAGGCGAGTTCTTGTCAACCATGGTGAGCGACCAAAGGCACAGAACCTCGCGAGCATGATAAACAAGCAGTTTAGAATACAGACACAGCACCCCTTGGTGCAGGAAGCAATAAAGCTACTTTAGATCATATATTCCCCGCCAGATCTTCACACCTGGAGGCGTGATGACAATGCGCTCTTCCCCCAGCCGTGCAATGTCGCCGCCCGCTGACTGTGTATACGAATAAAGATCCTCTACGACCTTGCGCAATTCCTCCAAGTCCTTTTGCGCAAGTGGCGTCACTCTGATAATAAGGATCATATGTTTCTTGATGTCTTCCTTTACTACAGAGATATCCGACATATCGCGCAGTGTAAGTGCCTTTAAATAAACCGGTGATTTCTGGGTCTGCATCTACTACCTATCTTCTGCGAATTGCAATTGAGCTTGCCATGTGTATTCAATAGTCCTACTGGTCAATTCTCATTCACCGAATAGTTGATTTTAGCTGAATGACCCTGATACGGGTAGAAAATTTTACTAGCTTATATCCGCAGCTTTTCTATTGCAGAAATGTCAGCTGGCTGTACCGTACATTCACTCTTTTTTGCGTCAATGATTATGTAGACCTTGGAAAGGTTATCTCTAGGGGCGTCAGAATAACGTGCAGCTATTGCAGCACATTTTGCCAGCAACGAATCATCGTAGTTTTTGCATCGCAGTATACATGTGGGTCCAACATAGTCCTTGACCTCAATAACGATATCACCGTGAGTCACAAGTGCCTTCATAACCTCATTTTCGTCTTTATTCCTTCCAACCACGAACTTGGCATCATGTGAAATCCGGAAGTGCCTGCCAACCTTTAAAAGCTCAATATCGTTGAGCGTTGGGATGCCGTCGCAGTGATCCATGATATCCTTGACGCGCTTTGAGAAGCCTGGATCTGTTAATAAACAGCCCCCGGCTGCATTTGGTGGCTCCGATATCCCAAAGTGCTTTGCCAGTGCCAACTGCCCTTTCCTTGATCTACCTTTAATATCGCCCATATTTTCACGCTTTATCAAGCCCGTATTTTCGGCTTCTGTGGATGGGAGGTGCTTTGCAGATAAAGGTCGTAGAACCTTGCATTCCATACCCGTTTCTTTTTCAATTATATGTAATGCTCGGTTGTTTTGGCTCATAGGGCGCTGAAACAGCACTTCGCCTGTTATCACAAAATCAGCACTTGTCTTTTTCATATGCTCCTTGGCGGCATTGTACATCATACCTCTACAATCGATACATGGATTCATACCCGAGCCGTAGCCGTGTTTAGGATTCTTTAGCATACGAAGGTACTCTTCACCAAAATACACTGTCTTTAGCTTGATTCCAAGTTCATCGGCTACCTCTTTGACTCGGTGCCCACAGCCCTTGCCACAGTCAAAATCGCAAAAGGGGGTCTTGATAGCAACGGCTTCGATGTCGATGCCCTGCTCCAGCATCATTCTTACGGCCAGACTGCTGTCCAAGCCGCCAGAGAGTAATGCAACTGCCTTTGGCTTTTTATTATCTTCTGCTACCTTCTCACCATTTTGCTGAGACATTGTCGGCATTGTAGCCTATTGGATATAAAAATGATATGTGCCCCGCCTCTGACTCACACGCTGTCACTGGTTAGCCGTAAGCTGTGTCCTCTACGTGCTCTTTAACGGGGTGCATTATCCTTCGCGTCCCTGCTATTTGTCTTTTATGATGGCAAGCAGGTTTATCTCAAATGCTGCCACAGGGACCCTCAACTTAAAGTTTTCAACCGCAATGGGAATAATCTCTCCGAGTACACCAATAGGCTTACCATCAAATATGACCTCGGCACACCTGCCTTCCATAAACATATGGTTAGTTGAAGCTCTTGTGATTGCCTCTTTACCAAAGCATGACCTTAGGAGTGCCTGCATTCTTGATTTTATATTAGTATAGCTAGCGTCAGCATGGGCCACGACTGCACCGATGCTCCATCTCTCTTCTATTGTTGAGTATGATTTGACAAAGGTCTTGCCTATCTCAAATAACTCCTGTGGATATTGTTCATGAATGTTGTAGGAAAGGGACTGAAGGAGCAGCGGAACAAGCGAGTTAGGTAGGATTTCGTGCTCTGTGCTCTTAGAACCTTCAACAGAGAGCTCGTCCTTAGAAAGAATACCAAAGGCCTTATACTGTACATCTTTGCTTGTTAGCAAGAAGCTGAGCGACTCAATCATGCCCAAACCAATCATACTCTCCCTTATCGCGTTCAAATAGATGGAAAGAGAACCTTTTTTTCCCGTTGTTGGTGAATTCGGAAACTTCGGCTCGAGGTTGTAAATGCCATAGCCTATTGCCACTTCCTCAGAGATATCTATCGGGTCGCTGATGTCTATTCTGTATCGAGGGATAGTACAGACGATTTTATTGGCTACTACCTTTGCATCCAGCCTACTTTTTTTCAGGCAGGTTATGATCTGCTTGGAGTCAAGTGTTAAGCCAAGGATGCTATCTACATAACCCATATCTGCAGAAATTACTCTTGGCTTCATCTGCGGCGTTTCAATTTTTCTTTTGCCTGAGTCTATACTAACAGTCTTTATTTCAAAGCCTGCCTCATAGAGCGTGATTGCAAGAATGGCAAGCAGATCTTCAGCAGTCTTTTGGTCAGTCGCAGTAACTTCCACGAATAGATTGCGGCACTTGTCGTTAACCTTCGTCGCTTGGCCATTTATTATAGGAGGTAATGAAAGGACCAAGCCAGTGCTGTCCACTATCAGAGGATATCTGTCAAATGCCGACAGTATTTGACCATACTGCTTGCCTATCTCTAATTCTCTCAGTATCTGATTTATTGAGAGTTCTGATGGCTCATCTAGCGGTCTGAATGAATAGTCGCCTTTCACAGTTTTATATGTGACTGGGAACTTGATAACATCAAGGTTATGGATGCCAATAGATGCTTTCTTGCGCTCTCTGCCAACGCCGTTATGAAGGTCTTCCTGCATTATGATCAACTGCTTCAGCGTTTCGTCGTCTAGTCTTCCGTTTTTTGCTACAAATGCAATGGCGTAAGGCCTTATCTTGCTAACCATAGCCTCAACCGTTAATGCCAGTCCACTTTTTCCAGCTAGCTTGAATTTTGGCATGCCAGTCTCAATTTCAAGCAAACCGCGCAAAGCTCTTGCTACTCCATAATCTGACGACAAGTCCGGTCTGTTCGGGTTATATTCGACTCTGACAATGTCTTTATCTACACCTTCGATATCAAGTGCAACAAATGGTAACATATTAAGAACCTTATCCATCTTTACGCCCGGAATGAGCTTTTTTAGACGCTCAAATTTTATGTTTACAACTGGCACCTTGGCACACTCCTGAGCCATGCAAGTTTGTTGCCATACAATTCACGCACATCATCTAAACCAAAGCGCAACATAGCGATCCTTTCAATGCCTCCGCCCCACGCGAGCACGGGGTTTTTGATGCCAAGCGGCTTTGTAACCTCTGGCCTGAAAATTCCCATGCCAAAGAGCTCGACCCATTTTTCCAATTTTTCATTGTAGACCATACTCTGCAGTGACGGTTCTGTATATGGAAAGAACGTGGGCCAAAACTTAATACGCTTGATGCCCATCTGGGAATAGAATTCTTTTTGCAGACCCATTAGGTCGCGGAGTGACGCTTCCTGTGCAGTTGCAACTCCTTCAACCTGGTGAAATTCGACAAGATGTTTGTATGAGAGCTTTTCATTTCTGAAAACCCTGCCCACTGAGAAGAACCTGCCAACATCCGGTTTCATCGTTGCAAGATGCTGGATTGTTACAGGCGTAGTGTGGGTACGGAGGACTAGCCTCTGGGCTTCTTGAACCTCCCATTCGCCATTCCATCTCTGCTTGTGGATTCGAGAAACTTTTGAAATTTGATCTTTGCTTGCTGAAACTGGCCGCTGCTTCTGACCTGAAATATAGAATGTATCTTGCATATCTCTTGCAGGATGATCTTGGGGTGTAAATAACGCATCAAAGTTCCAAAATCCGGATTGAATCATGGGGCCTTCTATTTCTGAAAATCCTAAACCGATAAAGATCTCCTTTATCTCCTCAACAATGTCATTTAATGGATGGGGCTTTCCTGGAAAAATTACTGGAGCAGGCGCTTCCACGTCAAGTGCGCTGAAATTGGTCTCCCTCCACCTCCCTGTGGTGATAAGCTCTGTCGTAAGGCCACGCTCCAATTTTTCTTGACTTAGCGTAGGGATGATCTGTCTTGCTGCATCGGTAAGTGATATTATTGATTCTTTTTCTTCTTTGATCTCTATATAATTGGGGCGCTTCTTAAGCTGCTCCAGCACGCGCTTTTCCTCTTCAGTTAGCTTTGCAATTTCTTCTCCTCCTTTCACCTTTTCGAGGAATCTCTCTTCGGGAGACTGCTTGGCAGCATAGGGTGTACGTACCATCTTGCCTTCGATCAGTTGAATCCACTGATTGCGCCTTGCTCCTGCAATAGCGGCGTTTATCTCATAGTTTGTTATGGCACCGCCGGCAATCACTTCTGCAATTGTGACTTTGTCTTCTTTCAGAGAATTTACCAATCTTCTTTCAGGTAGCCCATTTTTCGCTGCCTATGATCCCCCCGGAGGCTAGGATTACTCTTTGTGTCGATGATTCTTTAATTGATATGAGGTTCTTGAATTTTAGCCACTCCACGCCTCGTCTAATCTGATCCATGGACAAGCCTGTGCTGGCAACAAGCGAGTCGACTCGAACATGGTCAATATCGGAAAGAGATCTCAGTATCGACTGCTCAATTGGATGGAATGCAGGCCCTCTATTCATTTGTCAAAGTTGTGGTAGTGTAAGACTTTTTAAACGTTTAATGTAATGTTGTTCCAGCACGGATGAATTTAGTTGACAACTACGATGAGAATAATGCCAACAGCAGCAGGGACTTCAGGGTCACACCTTGGGAAGTGGAGGGTAATGTAGACTATGGTAAGCTGATCTTAAAGTTCGGCACACAGCCCATAACGCCTGAGCTATTGCAGAAGATAAAGAGAATGACAGGAGAGATTCATCCCCTGCTAAAATCAGGTTACTTCTTCTCTCACCGCGACTTTGACTGGATATTGGACAAGAAGAGTAGGGGCGAAAGCTTTTACCTTTACACGGGCAGAGGTCCATCTGGCATGGTACACATGGGGCATCTAATGCCATGGATCTTTACAAAATACCTTCAAGACACATTCGACTCTAAATTGCTATTTCAGCTGACAGATGACGAAAAGTTTCTTTATGGTCCAGACAGAACAATGAAAGAAATTGAGCGCTACACCTACGAAAATATGCTCGATATCATTGCAATTGGATTCAATCCTAAGAAGACCAAGATAATTGTGAATACAAAACATATTGAGCATCTATATCCGATTGCCTTAGAAGTTGCAAAGCGCATCACATTTTCCACCGCACGGGGAGTATTTGGGTTCTCCAACTCAACCAATATTGGCATGATAGGGTTTCCGCCCCTTCAGGCGGCGCCTTGCTTTCTTCCTTCCGTCATCGAAGGCAAAAGTGTACCTGTGCTAATACCTGCAGCAATTGACCAAGATCCGTACTGGCGCATGACAAGAGATATTGCCGACAGGATGAGCTACTACAAGCCTGCTCAAATACATAGCAAGTTCCTACCTGGCCTTGGCATGCTAGGCAAGATGTCTTCCTCTAAACCCGAGACTGCAATTTTCACTACAGATGAACCCGAAGTCGTTGACGATAAAGTGTCTAGAGCTTTTACTGGCGGTCAACCTACCGTGGCACTTCAGAGACAGCTAGGCGCCAATGCCCTTGGCTGCCCAGTTTTCTGGTACTTACGCTACTTCTTCGATACTGAAAAGCAATCAGAGGAGCGCATGTTGAGATGCAAAAGTGGCAATCTTTTATGCGGTGAGTGCAAGGCAGACTTGTCCAAGGGAGCGAAGCCGTTTGTTGTAGAATTCAAGAAACGGCGTGAAAAAGCCAAGGATGTCATTAACAAGTTCATGTATGACGAAAAACCAATTACAACATGAAAACTCTAAAATTTGACTGCGATGACGGTTATGAGGCTGAAAAGCTGGCAAGCCTTATGTCAGTGCAGAAGGATAACAGCGTGTGGATTTCAAGTATCCAAGCAGTAATAGGTAACGAGATAGTCATACAGCTGAAGGATAGGTCATCCCACGCTGTTTTGTTAAAGGACGAAGAAACAGTAATCAGGCTCAAGTCATTTATCACCGATGTCATAAATGGAAAAATAAAGATCCACTCTAGCGACTATCTTGGATCTGTTACAGGAATAAGAATTGTTGGTTAGCGCAACTCTTTGTTCATTTCGTCCGTGAGTATTTCCTGCACTCTTGAGAAATAGAGTGCAGTCGAGTATGGCATCATTGGTATGTACTCTTGGAGGATCTGCATCACATATGGAACCGCTCTTTTGGAGACATCCAACTTGAATTTCATCCAAAGTATCCTGTCCTGTTCAAAGTGAATCTTATCTTTAAGATGTCGCGGAACGATCTCTTTTGACCTATCCTCGACTCGCTTATACCAATATGCAAGAACATCTGGATCAAGTCCTTCGCGAAGGTTTTTTACACCCGATATAATCTTGCTTGAGGCATAATCAATAGGTGTTTCTGGGTACACGGAGTGGTTTGCAGGCATCGGAATAAAATTTTGATAATCAAAAATTGCTTAGCATTGCATACACATTAATCGACACACACACACACACACACACACACACATAACCTACTTGTTAAACTATTTTTGACTGAGTGTATTCTAATATGCTGTGTATGTATATGTCTATGATAGCCTTCTTCTTCTCCTCCTTCTTCTTCCACTAGCGACGACGTATGCGATTGAAGTATCCGATTCCACGAAGCACCATAAGCAACCATGTTTATGTTACACGAATCTCCCTGCCTACTCAACGCCAAGCACCAATTAGAACTTTTTTTTCTTTTTAGCAAGGAGTATTGAGAATTCCCAGCAATAACACAACAGAGCCATGAGCTCCACCTATGGCTATAATACCCAAGATAATATCAGCTATGCTACCGGTTCAGCAAAGAAATACATACATAGCGCTTTCTCTTTCTCTCCCCTCTATGTGTCAAGAGCTCCTGTCATTTTGTTGATATTAAAGCCTATTCGACAATAACTTAGAGGTACATATCTCTTAGAGTAAATGTATCCTTTCAGCACATTCCTTATGAAAATACTTTGGCCTTCTGCTGTATGATTTGCTTATTATGGTATCGCTTTCTTTTATTCTTTCAGCACAAAAGCGGCAAAGTCCTTCTTGCCTTGTTCTTATTCTAGTAATAACAGCATTGTAATTGTGATTGTCTGCATTGATAACATGTATTTTTGCCAAAAAAACTTCTGCATCAATTAGAAAATTTTTAATAAAAAGGCTGACTTAACCATGTTAATCATTACGTAAATACACTGAGGAGCAGATGAAAGTCAGACAGGATCGACCAGATACATCGGAAAATGGTTTGCAGAAATATTTGTGAAAGATATAAGGCGATTAAGAATAGAAGAAGTAGCTACTATGTCCTGGGTTACAAGAGGTGCCAGCATTGTAGCATTTTCATCAAGTGGAAAGGCATTAGATGTCCTTGTTGTCAGAGGCCACTGCGGTCAAAACCACACAATAAGAAAAGAGGAGGAAATCAATGGGAGAAGAAGAATTAACTATATTAATCATGACATAAATAGTCATTTGAAAAGACGAATCTATATGGCAAAGAAGCGCCGTCACCAGAATGGGCATTCAATATCATCTGTGAGAATGACAAAGAAGAGACTTATCTCTTATGGAATTATCGCAGTCATCATTTCAGGGATTAGCATTACTGCCTACAAGTCGATGATTCCCACAAATGGCAATACTCCTGTTTTCGGTTTTCCGAGTAATCACTTTGTTAAAGCAAAATATTCTGCGGGTTCAGGATACGCTTGGGTTAGCATATCTTCAGGCAGTGTCAAAGGGTTGAGGGGGAGTGGTGGTGGAGGCATCTCGAATCCTACATATGTTTTCAACAGAGGGGGTCTGCAATCTATGCATCTGATAAACGAGGACTATGAAACCCATTCAAAGCATAACTTTAACATAGACGAACTCAATGTCCACTCCAAGGATTTGGCTTACTATGATAACCAAATCATTACCTTCGTTACAGACAAACCTGGCACCTACCAGTATTATTGTACTATCCATCCAGAAATGAAAGGAAACATAACTGTAGAATAGATATGGTGAGAGTGTGAGAGATAGAGGGTGAGGATATGAGCAGCGACAATCAAGACGGCGTAATCCCCTCAACCCGTCAGGACATCTTGACTATACTGGATAGCTTTATCCAGCATGTACATCATGTAAGGAAAATACTTTTGGGCGTGTCAATTACTGCAATCGTTTTGGCTCCGCCGGCCATTGTACTGTCTGTTTACCTTTTGTTTCACCCGTCATTCTTTGCCGTACTAGAGACAGAAAACGAATTTGGCCTAGTTCTGACCGTGCTACTTGGAGCCGTCATCGTTAGTTCGGGAACATGGCTTTTTACGGGCATAAGGCAATATTACTCTATGAGTCAATGGAAAAAAAGATATGAAGAATATCGCAGAGAAAAGGAAGAGATAGACAGAAAGATAGCATCGCAATTCGGATTAGATCAGGATTAGCATAATTGAGTCTGTTTTAACTTTCTTTTCACTTTCTATTGCGGAATTATTCTTCTTCATTTCATCTTTCCTTCTTGGAAACATTTTCTCATAGGGGTCAAGGATATCTCTGCAAAACGACATACCTTTTTGTGTTGGACTATATATTGTAACTGTTCTTTTCCCTATCGTCGTTTCTCTCCTCTGTATCAACTCATTGTGCTCGATGTCCTCTAAGATGGATTTGTGTTTTTTTAAATTCAAACCACAAAAGCTTACAAGAGCCGTTTGGTTTAGCTCGCCATATTCCACAAGTTTTAGAATAACATCTTTGACTATGTATATTCTATCTCTGTATGACGTAGGTGAGCCAGACATATTTATTGTTCGCTTGTCAAGTCTGCGATAATAGTCACCAGAATATAACCTATATCAAATTCCCTCAACTTAACAAGGTTAAGGCACGCTTTAATAATTTGCAAATAGTAGATTACAAACGCCACAAGCATATGGAAAAGCAGAGTTGGCTTGGCCCTGTCCTGACCCTTACGCCAATCCATCATGAATCCTCCCCGGGGGCGGGGCCATTATCAATATACAGACACTTTTTTTTCTTTTTGCTCCTTAACTGAAGAGGATCGGCATTCGAGCCGTCTTTAACAAATATAGCATATATCTCCAAGACTTAGCCCAAGAGAGATTGTGAGCTGTATACTTTATGCATGTTTGGCTACCTCCTCATCAAGTAAAGAGAGAGACACAAGCACGCCCCGTGCATACCACAGGCATTGAATGGTGAAGTAACTGACAGATCAACAGTTGAATTAACCATGTTAAGCTACGTTTTAAAAACCAAAGACATACACAGTATGTAAAATGAAAATTCCTTCGCTTAGAAGAGATAATGTGGTAAAAGCCGATACAAAGTTCATGTGCAAAGAGTGCAAAATGGTCTTTAATACAAAAGAATCTTTAGAATTACATAAAAAGAAATCAAAGCATTTTACCGGATTGATATACTTTGGAAAGCATGAAAAATAATATCAGGCGATATCACTAATTACCGGCAGCCTTGCATGTTTAGCTCAGCCTGCTACGATGCCTGATATCTCCAGATTTTTATATGATATCAATAGTAAAGATTCTATAAGCCCCATTATCTATTATCTTTCAAGTGAATTGCAACGGTCTATATGCTGATACTGCATAAGATATTGTAGGAGAAAACAACGTCTATGTCCTCGTCATCATCACGATCTTCAACCGCAAGTGGCTTCATCAAATCAATCGAATCTGGCTCAAAGCACCTTGTTATCAAGCGCTTTACGCTGCGCTATCCTGAGCAAAAACTCAAATTTGTAGGAGATGGTTATCAATTCGACCCCAAGAGGGGTGTTGGCATCGCAGGTTATAGAGGAAGACATATTCTATTCCATGATAAATGTACAGGCTGTCAGCTCTGTGCTATAGCGTGTGAAGGTATCGCAGAAGCAATAGGAATGGTTAAAGTAGATGAGCAGTGGAAACATAACAAGAAAGGGATAATGCCACAGATTGACTATGGCAAGTGCGTCTTTTGCGGCCTTTGTGTTGATGCATGCCCCTTCTATGCACTCTTTATGACAAATGACTACGAGCTGTCCTCGTTCACAAAGGAGCATCTCATTTACACACCAGCCCAGCTTGCAGTCAAGCCCAAGTACCAAGGTGATGTAGAGATTGTAATAGACGAGCGAGGGGCAACACATGGCTGATTCGAAGTTCAATGTCCATTACCTTCTTCTTCAAATTCTTCATCACCTACTGCTGGTAGAGTAGTCGTGGAAAAGTCTACGCGGATCATTTGCAGAAACGATACGGAGAGAAATACTATGATGCTCGCTGCTGCTGCTATCAATCCAAAGGGTGAGCATTTCCACAACAATGCTCTTGATGCAATATGACAGCCCAAGTCATCGTAGGAAGTTACCTAGTTTAAAGTGACATGCAAGCTTGAAGCTAACTTTTGGTCTTAATGCTTATAACGTCTTGATATCTACATTGATGATGATTGATTATCGCTCGCTACCGCGTTCTTGCTTTAAATAAATCATCGAGTAATTTTAATACCGGAATTCAGAAAGTGAACTCAGGTATAGATTCATCTCTGTTTTCGTAATTAAGATAATAGTTTATTTGGTCTTGTATGATATCACGAAGAGATCTCTTGGGTTCAAAACCTAGCTCTTTAATCTTGTTTGTATTAGATAAAAGAATTGGAACATCTGAGGGTCTAAACCTTGATTCCTCAAATTCAATTTTAAAGGTCCTCTTATCAGTTTCGACAAGTAATCCTCGATCTGTCAAATCATATTCTAATTCGCCACGAAACATCTTGTCATCGATAACGTTAGATTCTACATGCGTGCTTCCAATTCTCAGTTCTGCTGGATCTAAAGGAGACGTTATAATTTTATCATTCTCTAATGTCATAATCTTGTTGATCTCATAGCCTAGTACTGAAATAGTATACAAAATATAACTTAATACAGAATATGTTCTAGTTGAACCCTGATTGTATGCCAAACCAGCCTGTCCTTTGCGTGCCAACAATAAGTATCCATCAACAATATCCTCGACATGACTCCAATCTCGGAAAGACTGTACGTCTCCAATCTTCATTACCCTTAATTGATTCATGTGCATTGAAACTAATTGTCGAACAATTGCAGAGGTTACAAAGTGATCTCCTCTACCGGCTCCCTCATGGTTAAATGCTCTTGAAACGATAGTGTCAAGACCAAAAGAGTTGTGATAATTTCTAAATGTAATATCACCATATAACTTGCTGGTTGCGTAAGGGCTCATTGGTCTGAAAAATGATTCCTCATCTACGGGCAACTCAGGGTATTTCTTAGGGACAGGCTCTATTCCAGCACCATATTTTGCCCTCATAGTCTTTAAATGATCAGCATCTTTGAATTGCAAACCATACTCCTCAGATGAACCTGCGAATATAATCCTAGGATTTACATTCTTTAGCCTGGCTGCCTCCAAGATATTCAATGTACCTAAACAATTAACCCTGAAAGTTCTAACAGGATCTCTGAAACTGTCTGGTACGAAAGATTGTGCAGCCAAATGAAATATCCAGTCAGGCTGCGAGCGCTGAATTGCAGAGAGGATAGCGGTAAGATCGGTAACATCTCCGGTTATTATGTGAATATCTGACGTAATACCCATCGCTTTCAAGCGTTTCGACTTACCAAAGTCTGCTCGAGGTAGCTGTAAACCTGTAACTTGATAATTCTCATCTACGAGTTTCTTTGCAATATAAGGAGCAACAAAACCTGTGATACCTGTTATCAATACCCTTTCTGAAGCCACTCGGGGTGTACTAATTAATATTACTTATAAACCAATTTCCCCGTTCGTCCTCTTCATCAATACGTGTTAGTCTATCTGCGCCATACGTAGTTGTTGGTCTTCTTCCACGTTCTTGACGATTTTAACCTATCGATCACATGAAATCGTTAGACACTGCCACAGTGAAGCTTTATACCATGTTCAGGTCACAGCTGCACAGGATCTTTTGTCGATTTGCTTCCAGGGGGATAGTCACCAGGTAGTGTCCGGAATTAAACATCTAATGAACCTGGTTCCACTCAGCATACATCTGACAACCTGGGCATAATGACACGTTAACCCATAACTACATCTGCCTTAGTTTCATTCTGATTGTCTAGAAGTTCTGAAATGATTCCACAGTCTTAGCCTAGCTAAATTGCCTTCCATATTCAAGTGCATTTCTGCTATAATTGGAAAGACACTTTGAAGCTCTAAGCAATGAAATTGCCTGCTATGCCATCGCATTAAGTGATTTTTTAATAACATTGATCGCAGTTTCGTCATACCTCATAGAGTCTCTGAGCCCCGGGACATCATATCCTATTACAGGCGTGCCCAAAGCATTACCTTCAATCACAACTAACCTCCATCCTTCACGTACAGCCGGTACAGGAACAGTGGTTGTCGAAGCCTTAAAAACAGGGAGTATTAGTATTTATCAGTAGAGTCTATTTCATGAGCAAGGCTGTTGTTATACATCATACACTGAATACTCTTGGGGGCGAGACAACAGTTGCCATTGAAACTATAGAATCTTTGTACCAGCTAGGTTATGAGGTAGAACTTGTCACGGTTCAGCGACCTGACCTTGAGAGAATCTCGGAGTCATATGGTAAAAAGATACATATTGCACGAACAAAATCTCTGCTACCTTTCAAACTGAACTATTTTGGCGTATATCAAAGGCTGTTAACTATGCTATCATCAATAGATTTCAAAGATTCCGATGTTGTTATCAATACTCATGGCGGTGCTCTACCTTATAGAATTCCAGGGAATGTGGCATATCTCTTATACTTTTACTTTCCGACATTTTTGATGAATTCGACGGGTATCTATGGCAGTAATAAGTACCGAAAATCCTTTTTCTGGAGAGCATACTTTAAGCCCTACAGTATGATCACGCACTATCTTGCTATGCGCGCCACGACAAGGCCAAACCTGATACTTACAATTTCCAAATTCAGCAGAGAAGCAATAACAGAGGCATTTCCCGGTGTGCATCCCTATATACTGTATCCACCTGTAGACATTGAACGTTTTTCCCGTGCTTACAGCCAACCATTCAATGCTAGGGAAGAAAAAGTACTAGTAGTGTCTCGCTTCACGCCAGAAAAACGCATTGAAAACGCTATCAAAATCGCTCATATTCTTGGAGGGAAAATCAAATTTCAGATAGTAGGCTCCCTTGCGCCTGCAAATAGGCCATATTTTAAAAGGCTACAGCAAATGATAGAAAAGTACGGCTTAAGCCAGACAGTGAATTTGACACCTAATGCAACCAATGAAGTACTTATTGATTCAATGTCTAAAAGCATGATCTATCTTCATACAATGATTGGAGAGCATTTTGGAGTATCAATTGTAGAGGCAATGGAGCAGGGCTAGTTCCTATTGTGCCCGCATATGGTGGCTGCAGTGAAATTGTTCCAACCGATCACCAATACCGTACGGTAGAAGAAGCCGCTGATCGTATTGCAAAAAATGCTAAATACGCTGACGATGAAAAAAGAGTGAAAATGCATGAAATCTCTATGCAATTTTCGCCAAATAACTTCAGAAAAGCAATGAGCTTATACATCGATCAGGCAAGAAGCCAAATAAACGTATACCGATCTTCCTCAATTTAAAAGGATGAAGATTTTAGTAGTCTCTGGCGAGTATCCTCCAATGAAAGGAGGTGTCGGAAGATATACCAAAAATTTGGTGCAAGCAATTGCCAAGAAACCTAATGTTGATGTGTCCGTCGCAACAAGTGCTGCTACTTCTAATGCTGCTACAATTGTTCCGAATCACGACAGCAACAATAATGTTACCATCTATCCCGGTGCGATAAGAAAAGGTGACAAGCGCAATTCGGACCGCATCTTGGGGATTGTTTCGGATATAAAACCCGATGTTGTGAATATACAATATGAAAGAGGACTGTACGAGGTCGACACTACTATTAAACATACATTTTGGAGACTTGTGCACGGATCAACTTTGGATCGATTTTACAGAATGTCCTCAGTACCAACAGTATCCACGCTGCATACTGTTTTTCCTCAGGGCGAATATTCTACTTATGTAAAGGATAGGGCATTGAGAAAGGAGGGCAGATTTGGTTTCCTGCCACTGCCCTTGCGTGCAGCTATAAGAAGATGGGTAATGGAGCAGCGATATGATCTACTGCTTAATGTAGTAAACCAATCAGACGGCATAATAAGTCCTGCAAGGACACTTCAAGAAGTAGTCAGGCGCGGAACAGTAATTTATCATGGCGCAGAGCCTGCTATCGAACTAACATCATCCCCGTCTTCACCAACAAATGATAAAAACGAGTTTAGAAAGGACTTCGGATTACCTTTAGATAAAATGCTTTTGCTGGCATTTGGATATGCGGGCTCATATAAGGGATTTGATGTACTCGATAGCCTTGGACTGCCTGATAATTGGTCTTTAGTAGTAAAGCAGACTAAGCACGAAAGAGGGTTAGAGAAACCCATAGACATTGGCAAGAATAATGGAGAGAATGTCATCAGCTTGAATCTAGGATACCTAGATGATACCACGATGTCAAAGCTCTTCTTTGCATGCGATGCAATAATATTTCCCTACAAGATCGTATCAGTTTCTGGTGTAATGTTCGATGCGCTGGCTCATGGGCTTCCATTCATTGCTTCTGACCTAAGATTTTTTAAAGAATTTGCAGATATGGGGTTGGGAATTGTATGCAAACGCAATATGCAGTCATTTGAGCGATCAATATCGACTCTGGTCTTGGCGTATGATGAATACAAAACAAGAGTTGAGCAGTTCAGCTCAAAATTGCGATGGAGTAACATTGCAAAAGAGCACATTGAATTCTTTTCAGGTTTGATCACCCAATACAACAATGAATCAGCTACCACATATGATAATAATAGTAGAAGAAGACGAGCATTATGAGCCGACCTCGTAACAATCGGACGTACCTTTTTAAAGTGTATTGTTCTATTCCTAAGAATAATATGTGTTATACGCTTGCTATAACCTAGCAAAATATATGTTTAAGAATTTATTCGGTCGTGGTAATGGTCGGGCGCGGGGAATAGGAATAGGAGAATGGGCAGGCCGAAGGTTCTGGGAATCTAGACAATTTTACTCAGCTTATATTGCGCTATTCATAGCAGTATCAAACTGGATAACAATTCAGTACAGGCTACTTCTTGAAAACATTCCTATTTTCAATACGCTTTTCTCGCAGCTATGGGTATTTCTAATTGTCGCAACAATAGTGTTCACTATTATAAGCATACTTGGAGGTCATTATATACATCGAAAAAGGCAATTTAGGTTAGAGCAGGCAGTAGCCACAGAAGAAAATCCATATTTGTATAGGTCAGCTCCAGGAAAAGAAAGGGATGTGGTGATACCAGTGATGATACTACAGTTGGAAGCGATAGAAGCAATCCTAAACTCAAACAATAGTTTAACAGAGGAAAAGAAAAAGCAAATAGAAACCTTTAAGCAAGATCTGATCAGGCTTTCCCAGGGTTTGTCGATAGGCGGGTTTACCAAGACAGATACCAAGAGGGCAGTCACTCCTTCATAATGAAGATGTGGGAACAATGATGGGATATTGATGTTGCTAATTATTTGTAATACTATTTGGCCAAGGGAAGATAAAACATGAAGGTGCTGATGGTTTCTACAGAGTATCCTCCTATGAGAGGAGGTATAGGGCGCTATTCGGCTAAGCTCGTTCAAGCATTGCGCAAAACGGGCGACGGAATTGAAGTGGATGTGGTCTGCAATGAAGATGGAAACGGCGAATATAGAGGTATTTCCCCAGGTAACGAAAGGAACTCTGACGTTCTTCTCAAAATAGTAGAAGAAGAATCCAGACCTGATGTCGTTCATGTTCAGTTTGAGCCCGGCCTTTATGGGTTGATACTAGACTTGACCAAGCCCTCCGCTAGCCGAACTTTTATAGATTAGTTTTACCGCTGGTGCAAGGTTCCCATTGTAACAACCTTTCATTCAGCCTATACATGGAGAGAATGGATGGGACAGGGTATGATTGTCAAGCATCACGGAAGAATAGGAAAATTTGGAATTCCACTCAGGGCTCGCTGTAACAACGTGGAAACGCTTAGTAGGCTACGAGGCATTTCATGATATCAATAAGGAAAAACTGAAGCTGAGTAACGCAGGAATTTGCTTTTCGAAGTATATGTCAAGGCGAATTGGAGGAGGGTATGTGATTTACCACGGAGCAGATCCCGCCATATCTCCTCCTATTTCAAAGGCTAAGGCAAGAGAGAGGTATTGTCTACCACAGGACAAAATGATAGCAGTTGCAATTGGATTCAGTACTGCAACTAAGGGCTGGGATATTTTAAGCAAAATAGATATGCCAAATGGGTGGATTTTGGTCTTGAATTCTTCTAAAGGTCACTTCAGTAAAGAACAAAACCTCACCTATCGTGTTCAGGATAGAAGGAATAAAAAAGGTACTAATGATGACAATACAACAGCTAAAGTCATTGATTTACAAAAAGGTTTTCTCTCAGAAGAGGAACTCTCGGTGCTATTTTATGCATCTGATGTCGTGGTACTGCCCTACAAAATAACATCCGGATCAGGTGTGATGTTTGATGCACTCTCTCATACGGTGCCATTTGTAGCCTCTGATTTGGATTTCTTCAGAGAGTTTGAGGAGATGGGACTTGGAATTACAGCAAAAAGGGATCCTGTATCTTTCGCCAGGGCAATAGACAATCTTGGAAAGATATACGATAAGTATTCAAGAGCTGTTGACAATTTCAGACAACAACTTAGATGGGAATACGTTGCGAACCAGCATATAGAGATCTATGATCGTGCAATAAGGGAAAAAAGAGGAGACACCCTCTCAACCAACTAATTCTCAAGATAAACCAAAATCCTGTTGATGCATGTATATCTGTAAAAAGAGAAAACTCGAATGAATGTGTGTGATCAATTTGTCTTCGATATCTACGCGGTCCGTCTTGCTATATGTTTAATCTGCTAAACATCACTGGATTCATTTGCACTGATAATTTTTTGAAAACCGCTGGATGTCGAGCCGCCGCCAAATATATCTAGATACCAGCTTACGATGTATCGGAGCTGGGCACGTGCGTAGCTTGCAATTGGGGTCACTGTTGATATTCTCTAAACAGCGTATGCAATCTCTCCTAGCTTGCCGCCGCAAGGAAATCGGTCGTTTGCTTGCTAAGGTCAGAGTCTTACTCTTATGAGATAGTGTATAAGTCAGACTTTGTAACAGTGGCATTTAGCTCGTATTTTGATAATAGAGATTCTACTACTTCCTCAAACCAAGATTCTGCGTAAGGTGCAATGTAGACCTTTTCGATTAATGTCTGAAGTTTAGCATTGACATACTTTCCTTTGTCGGTTAGATCCCTAGGATTTACGATACGCCACTTAGACAAAGAAACCCATTCTCTGTTCGTTGTTTTTATTGTCCATTCGCTGCTCAGACGATCGTCAGGCAAGCACGTCACTGCCCTAATCTCGTTCTCATATTCAAATGACTTCCGCTTTGTTACAAAAGCTTGGAAGAGATTATTCCATTCGTTCATCCAATCTTTCGAAAAATCCAAGTAATGAACTTTGCCTATCCAAATTGTATCGTCATTATTGTCTCTGAAGCACTTGCTTAATCTTGTTGTGGTGGATTGTATGGCGATGCCTGCATTTTCATGAGAGTATAAATTCCACATAGCTGCAGATTCATATTCGTTATAGTGCCAAGGGTTAATCAAAACTAATTCGCGATACAATTGAAATTGCTGTAACATTGTTTGCGGTAGTCTCTGAACAAAGTGTTTAGATTCGTCTTGACTTTGAAAATGTTGTTTTTCTTCTTCCTCTTCTTCTTCGTTATAATCTGGGCCTCTAGTCATGTTGTTGTTGAATTGTGGAATTAAGCCTTCATAGGGATCACGTAATTTGTTTGCTTTTATAAAGAATAATGCCTTTCGATGCAGCATGCTCACAAATTCAGCTAATTCCATGTATTGCCAGATCTTCCCATCCATATCTGGAGGCGGTCTAAATATTGGGTGAGGGTCATGCATATATTGTAATGTGCATTGGCTTTCTTCTAATTTTAATAGTTGATGTAGTTTTCTTGTATGCATATATTTTGGGTTCAGGTTCTGTAAAGCATGAATGTATTGTCTAACTAATTATGCTCTTGCAAGGACCTGCAATAGATGAGCTGTATAAAAATTAGATTCAAGATTAAAAATAAAAGAAGCTAGCCTTTCTGTTTAGGTTCGCCAAACAGAAAGGCTTGTCCTCACTTCTATTCTCCTATTCTTCTGTTGTTAGTATTCGGTTAATTCAGCCATGACCGAAGCCCGCTCGGGATTAGATCTTCAGTTGATGGATCTTCTCCAGTTGTTGTGTCTTCAGTTGTTGTGTCTTCAGTTGTTGTGTCTTCAGTTGTTAAATCTTCTCCAGGTGTTGTGTCTTCAGTTGTTAGATCTTCTCCAGGTGTTGTGTCTTCAGTTGCTGAGGCAGGTGTTGTGTCTTCAGTTGCTGAGGCAGGTGTTGAGCCTTCTTGTATTTCTCTCACTGAAAGCTTCTTGAAGTCAAACAAGGAATCGTCTGCCCTGTATGAGACCCTTGTTCCGCTGTCGATTTTGTCTGTGGCGTCTCTGCCGCAGTCATCTCCACCTGTAACTGCAAGGTTTCCTTTGTCTATCAGCTCCGTCTCCTTCTGCCACTTGTTAGTCATATCTCCTTTGTCAATCCAGAGCTCAAGCTTAACATCCCCGTTTGGTAAGTCGTAGACTACGAATTTCATACCAACCCAGTCGTCATGAATATCGCCCAAAGCATTGACTGATGCGAGTCTCTTTGTATATCCATTGTTGAAATGGTAGAGCTTCTTCTTGAAGAAAACTTGACCATCTACTTCCGTCAAAGCATAGTATCCGTAGGCCTCGCAACCTCCATTATCATGGTAGCTAGGTCCGTGTCTCGCAATCATTGTGAATTGGTCCTCTCCTGAGTGTATATTGAAGTAGGCTGTCATTTCCGTATTCTTCCATTTGCCCGTTGGGGAATCTACATGCATCCTTATCCCATGTTCTTGATACCAGATCGTGCATCTACCTGCCATACTCCAGTTCCTATAGATTTTATAGTTGTACCTTCGTAGATTCCATAGTAAAATAATGGATCAGTTGTCGGGTCATTTACCTCCCTTATGAACCACGTTGGACCGTTGCTTGCTGTGGGATAAATTTCCTTTATTCCCCATTTGTCTGTTCCTCCTTCAACCGGGGGAACTGGTTCTTCTGATGATTCCTCTACTGTGATCTCTAAAGTGTCAGATGCAGTTTCACCATTGGAATCAGTGGCAGTAAGGGTGACGTTATAGGTTCCAGCTTCATCAAATGTATGTACTACACTTTCTTCATCACTTTCTTCGCTGTCATCGCCAAAGTTCCAGTTAACGGTATATGGTTCTGTGCCGCCTGCTATAGTCGCATTAAAGCTAAACGTTGCTGGTGCTACATCAACATCTTCTGTGTCATTTGAATTGATTTCAGCTGTCAGAGGATCTGTTGTTGTTGGTGGTTCTTCGTCTGTTGATGATTCCTCTACTGTGATCTCTAAAGTGTCAGATGCAGTTTCACCATTGGAATCAGTGGCAGTAAGGGTGACGTTATAGGTTCCAGCTTCATCAAATGTATGTACTACACTTTCTTCATCACTTTCTTCGCTGTCATCGCCAAAGTTCCAGTTAACGGTATATGGTTCTGTGCCGCCTGCTATAGTCGCATTAAAGCTAAACGTTGCTGGTGCTACATCAACATCTTCTGTGTCATTTGAATTGATTTCAGCTGTCAGAGGATCTGTTGTTGTTGGTGGTTCTTCGTCTGTTGATGATTCCTCTACTGTGATCTCTAAAGTGTCAGATGCAGTTTCACCATTGGAATCAGTGGCAGTAAGGGTGACGTTATAGGTTCCAGCTTCATCAAATGTATGTACTACACTTTCTTCATCACTTTCTTCGCTGTCATCGCCAAAGTTCCAGTTAACGGTAGAAGATTGTCCTGTACCACCTGATACATTTGCCGTAAAGTTAATCGTTTCTGGTGCTACATGATCATCATCATCTTCTTCTGCTGTGTAGTTTGAAATGATTTCAGCTGTCAGGGGACGTGTTGTTGGTGGTTCCTCGTCTGTTGGTGGTTGTTCCGGAAGTACTTCTTTGTATAAGTCATCTATAGATAATCCTACTAACTCTGCTAGTTCTCTCACATTCGACACTCCGGCTATCGCATCTATTGCTTCAGGACTTGTTATGCCTGGTGTCTCTGCCAATGCTTCGGAATCCGATGCTCCTGCTATCTCTGCCACTTCGTCGGAATCCGATGCTCCTGCTATCTCTGATAATCCGCTAGGATCTGTTATTCCTGCTAACTCTACTACTCGTTGCAAATTTGTTAACACTACTGTATCGTCTAGCTGTTCTTCTCCAGCTCCTGTGTCTGTTGTTCCTTCTTCTTCTCCAGCTCCTGTGTCTGTTGTTCCTTCTTCTTCTCCAGCTCCTGTGTCTGTTGTTCCTTCTTCTTCTCCAGCTCCTGTGTCTGTTGTTCCTTCTTCTTCTCCAGCTCCTGTGTCTGTTGTTCCTTCTTCTTCTCCAGCTCCTGTGTCTGTTGTTCCTTCTTCTCCTTCGTCTTCTTCTGCTGCATCCTGTGCGTATGCTGGTTGTAATAGGGTGCTATGTAGAGTCTGTGGTGATACCACCACAGTCGTTGCAAGCAATAGGAAACATAGCGCCATTACTCCAGCACAATTAGATATCGAAGCTAGTAAAGAGATATTTTCTCTTGTGCCACGTAACATATGTAGCGCGCACAACACCGAAGTCATTTAATAGTGTCGGAATAGAATTCGGAATGAGTCTATCCTTATTTTGAAATATTATTATCATAACATATAATAATTTGTTACTGCAACCTAGTACGAACCGAGAGATGATGATAAGGTGTCAAATACATCGAACCAAGTTAAGAACCTCTTATAAAGGATAACTGAAGAGTGCTCTTTTTTTGGTGATGGAAAGCAGGCCTTCTCTTATATTGGGAATAAAAAATGGTTGTTTCCAACACAAGCTGCAGTTGTCCACCTAATACCCACAACCTGAGCAAACCGACGGCATACATAGATGGCATCGACACAAAAACACCCAGGGAATTATGGAACAGTAATTGAAATTGCAATTAAATAGCATCAACTGATGCCGCCGAGAAGCCAGAAGAATGGACAATATACCTGTCCAACAACTTCAACACCGACTCCTACAGTGGATCAACAGAGTTACACTCCCAGACGATGATGTCAATCCTATCCGCTAAAGGATGTCAGACACACGTGTTGAGCTAAACTTAGAACAGCACTAGCTGAAGAATAGGAAATCTGGTCTCTTTTCCTTCGTTCTTATACTATAATCCATAAATAATCGAATTCTTGAGGGTCCTCATGCCTAAGTCCCCAATAAGTCCTCTCGAAAAGGTCTATGAATATTATTTAAGTGATATAATCTAGAATGAATCTTTGCTATGGAGAAGGGGAACATCCATTTTGCCGTTTAGCTGATCGCTCATTCAATACTCTCCGAAGGTAGTTATCTATGTTTTTCATCATTTCCGGGCTGCTTTCCACCTTGGACTGCAATTCCTTGTCAGTGTATCGTACATCTACATAGTCGATAGACCCGTCTGAGGGATAATATTGATACTCTATGATAACTTTTGAGGTCTTGCTGGTCAGCTTGAAGCCAATTGACATCCGTCCACGAATAAACAGCGCCGGCAACCTCCTAGTTTCAGGAATATTACATAGCATCACTCTGGAATGGTTAAACTCCTTCTTGTGGTCTTCCACATCTGAGTGAAACAGAAAATTACTCCTGCATTCACAGCACAGCCACATTGTCTTTAGGTCGTCTGGATGCATCTGGACAATGACAGCTGGCGATTAACCGATTTAAAGGCTAAACATAGATTTCATATTCATTTTATTCAGATTACGGTTACACCCAAATCTAAGCTCCATCTTTAAATAGTGCAGATAAGCAAAAATTGTCTGACAGCAATAGCTTTCGCTGACTCCAAGACTAGAGACAGCTGGGAGCACAGAAGCCGGATACTTTATAGCAAATGTAGGAGGACAAAAACTTCGGGAATATGTGTGGCGGTTCTTAGAGGTAGAATAGAACTGTCAGTTCCTGCTTCAAGATGTATAAACCTAGTAATTGAAGCAGTCTACATCAATACTTCATTTTATTTATGGTCATATCGCAAGTAGGCACAAGTATCCACGTAATTGACGGTTAGCAAACATACACTCAATCATTAGTGTAGGGATTGACGTCGCCGCCTTGTGTATATACAGGTCTTCCCTACGGGATAAATGATGCACTCAAAAATGTTGTAATAGAGACCAAAACTCAGATCCTCTCGCGCGCGTGGCTATTTCTCCGTTATTGGCTCTGTCTAAAAGTAAAGGCACATGTATACTTCGTAGCTGACTAAGAGAAAAGAGTTGATCTTGGCGTAGAGTGATAGAAAAAACGAGTCCTTCTTATAGCTGCAGCAATTACCCATCACCAATCAGACTCCTGACTCCTGCCCCTGCATCTACAGGCAGATAATAATTAAATGAGAAAAATGTGGATATTGCATAAAGGTTGACCCTAATATTCCGCAAATCGGTCGAATCTACGGATTTATCGTCAAAGTATGGCTACGACGAATGGCTTGTGAGCCGCTTTCTAGAATATGTGCCTAAGGTGAGGGAGTTTCTGTCGAAGATGGAAGCAACCCCCACGCAGTATATCCGAGTTAACACGCTCAAGATTAGCAGACCGGATCTTGTGAGCAGGTTGCTGTCAAAGGGATTTGAATTGAAAAGCACTGTAATGCCTGAAGTGCTTGCAGTCGAAAAAGCTCCCCTCCCGACTGGTGCCACGAGTGAGTACCTGCTCGGTCACTATTACATCCAAGATTTAAGTTCGTGCATGGCAGTAGACGCGCTGGATATTGCTCCAGGACAAGTCGTGTTAGATGTCGCCGCTGCACCAGGCGGCAAAACGACATTCATGGCTCAAAAGATGAATAACAGTGGGGCCATAATTGCGCTTGAGCCAAATGGTAGAAGAGCGAGATCAATGTCATTTAATCTTGCGCGATGCGGAGTATATAATACCTGCATATTCAAGACGGATGGTTTGTACGCTGGCAAGTTTGAAATGAAGTTTGACAGGGTACTACTTGATGCTCCATGCAGTTGTGAAGGAGTAATAGCAAAAGATCCTACAAGGAAATTAAGCCATACTCCCGAAGATGTGGATTACTGTTCAAGAATACAGGATAGGTTGATAGAAGCTGCTGCAAGCTATGTCAAGCCTGACGGGATTATGGTCTATTCTACATGTTCATTTGCTCCTGAAGAAAATGAAATGGTCGTGGACAGACTCTTGCGGAAATTTGGCAAGATTACCCTTGAGCCAGTGGCTTATGGCAGCAGCGGACTTACAAGATTTGGTGACTTAAAATTCGACAGCCAGCTAAAACATGCGCACCGGCTCTATCCACATCTTCATGATACTACTGGCTTTTTCATAGCGAGGCTTAGGGTGAATTGATGTATTGCAAGCCTCCTGCTAGGGCTGAAAGGACCCAGATAAATAGAGCACTCGATAGGTGGGGTGCCTTTGAATTCTTTAAGGACAAGGCACTTCTGATTGAGAAAGACGGAAAGAAAAAAGTTGTAGTGTGTCTTGTTACCGATAGGGTAGAAGAGGTGATGATGATTCATACGACGAATCTTTACAGATCAGGGCTTGCTATCGGTGAACTGAAAAAGCAGTTCATTCCTTCAATAGCAGGGGCAGACCTTTTTGCTCGCTACGGCGAGAGGAACAAGTTTTACATTGCAGTGAGTGAGAAGGCAGAAAACCTACTGCTGTATGGCAGAGATATAATGGGTGAATCAATAATAGAGGCATCTGACGCTCTTAATGAAAACGAACTGGTAATAGTGCTCAACAAATGGTTTGAAGCAATAGCAGTTGGAAGAACGCGTTTTGCCGGTAGGTCGCTTTTCCAGAAAGGCAGAGTGACAGTCACTAATATCTCCGATGCAGGATATTACTTGAGGAAAGAAGGCTAGCTTCAGAGTATTCCATTAGTGAACTTCATAGTCTAATTTGAAATAGTGGATTTTGAGCTTGGGAGTATCGTGCGCCCCTGTCCAATCAGCGTAGGGCACAAAAACCAAAATAAAACTAGATCGGTAGCGAGCTCTTAGATTATTGTCACTTTCTTGCCTTGAAGAGGATAAATATGGCTATTGCGCCCATCATTCCTCCGAGGACCAAAAGCACTTGGATGGGAAATCCTCCAGATGATGTCTGTGCCCCTTCTGGAGCCTCTGATGTCACCACAGCATGCCATAAGCCATCTGATTCTTGAGCGTTTGAATAACCTGCAATCTGTATTTGTCCGCTTGGAGGAGGAGTGGCAGAGTGCATGTTAACGTTCGCCCCATCAATTGTTGCAGTTACATCCTTTTCTTTTACCGTGAACGTTCCCTCTCTAAGGCTGCTCTCCCCAAGGGAATAAACCGACAACGCCTTGGCTCCTCCGGTTCCACTCAAACCCACGCTGCCTCCGTAGGTACCTACAGGATCGAATAGAACATGCCACGAGCTCATCGGAGCATTAAAGTCATCGAAGTTCAGGATCGGTTCATCCAATATCTCTCTAGCTTGTGTACTTTCAAATTTTTGAGCAAGTGATGGAGATAGTGCTTGCAAAAGACCGATAGGGTAATTAATGTTGATTTGCCCAACATCCGGTGCATTGACAACTAGAGGTTCGCTTATTGAAATGCCTCTCCATTCTAAATCAACCACACGACCAGATTGGTCAGCAGCCTCTCCTGTTTGAAGCACATATTTTTCCATAGTTGGTTGGAGGTCTACTCTGTAGGATATAACCGTGCTAGTAGGCCCTCCTCTCAGGACTCCAGAATAGGAAACGAAAGCCTGAGATGCCTGAACTGGGCTTTCAGCTTGTACAAAGGCTCTATTTAATGCCGCAACCAGTTCGCTCATGCCCGTGTCGTTTTGCCCAGTAGTCGTCGAATTCAGCGAAAACTCGATGCGCCTATTCTGGCCATCCAATTCCTGTGCCAAAGAGCTCCCTGCAGGATACTGTAAGGTGAGCGTCCGCACACCTATGTAGGAAGGATTCGAGATGTCGATCTCCGGATTAAGTCCTGCAGCCAAGTCTGCAGCGTAGGCCTGAATAACGAAAGGTGAGATCAAAAGTACCGCGAGTATTCCAGAAAGTGTGGTGAAACACCTCACAAATAGAGTTCTGTCTACCTCGTTTATAATCTTTATTCCATGGTTACTTATCATGATTAATAACATTCAGTCTCCAAGTGATCAACCATTTTCCTATCCCAGCTTCGGCAAAATCTTCTAAGCAGAATTTCAAAGACTCGAATTTTAGATGTTGTCTTCTGGAGAAGGGTTCCCCCAAGCACATTGCTCTGCTAGATCTGTCAGCAGACAGTGGCGATTGAGCAATAGAAATGAGTGGTAAACAATTTAACGATGGTCTCTACCTCTTTTCTTCTTGATTCCAAACAACGTAAAACGATGAATTTTATGAGCTAATGACTTTTGGATATTCAAGCAGATAGGTCAACTGGACAACTTGAGCTGTATATCTAACTGGTCGTCCATTGTATACGAGGGCTCTGCCGTCGGAGGATATAATAAAACGCATTATTTACTTCAATGTTATTTGACGATAACTGTTCTAGCAGGCGGAACAGGTTCGATAAAACTGGTCAGGGGACTCGCTGCAATTCAAAAAGATATTACCGTGATCTGCAACGTTGGTGACAATTTTTGGATACATGATCTATACGTATGCCCCGACATCGACACTATAATTTATGGACTTGCTAACATACTTGATCAGAAACGCGGATGGGGCATCAAAGGTGATTCATTTCAGTGCTTGGCTCAGTTGAAAAAAATCGGTGCCCCTGCCTGGTTTGGTTTGGGCGATAGAGACCTTGCGATCCATTTGCTCCGAACCAGCATGATCAAGGAAGGTAAGAGCCTGACTGAGATCACCAATTTTTTTAGGGATTGCTATTCTGTAAGTGCTCAAATCATCCCTGCTACTGACAAAGAGGTGATGACACGCATTGTAACTAGTACTATAGGTGATATACACCTGCAGGAATTTTGGGTCAAAGATAGAGGAAGACCTAAAGTAACGGGCATAAGGTATGAGAACGCTAGCACAGCGAAAGCAAATCCTGCTGCCCTAGACGCCATTAGGCGGTGCGACGCTGTAGTAATTGCGCCAGCAAACCCCGTTTCAAGCATAGGGCCCATCATAGCTCTTGCAGATCTACGAACTGTACTTGCGCAAAATAGAGACAAAGTCATAGCTATTTCACCGCTGATTGGAGGAAAGGCAGTAAGCGGACCTGCAGTAAAATACATGAGGGCGCTTGGACTCGAAGCTTCCTCTTTTGGAGTGGCAAAATATTACCGTGACTTTGTTAGCAAGTTCATAATTTCCAAGGAAGATCATAGAATGAAATTACAGATAGAGGCCCTTGATATGCAAGTTTACGAAACTAACATAACCATGAAGACCAAAAGGGATGAAGTCAGCCTCAGCAGACGTCTCTTGAGACTAATTGAAAAATGAAATCACGATGAAGACTTTTGCGATCGTCCCTGTGAAAAGGTTTGAAAACGCAAAGACGCGACTGTCATCAATCCTTGATATGGACGACCGCATCCTCCTATCGTCCCTAATGCTAGAAGATACGGTGAAGATTCTATCGTCTGTTCACTCATTGACTCAGGTGGTAATAGTATCAGCAGACAAGCGTGCAGAAGAAGTGGGGACAAAACACGGAGTAACTTTCCTTCGGGAAGAGGAGGAGAACGGTGTCAACTCAGCAGTTGCGTTGGCTGAAAGCTATTGTATAGGGGAAGCTGCGGAAGCAACGGTGGTTATTCCCCAAGATTTGCCCCTTCTTGATGCAATCGAAGTGTCTAAAGCATGTCAGCTGGCTGAAAATGAGACCAGGTGCATAGTGATCTGCCCTTCTCTTCGCTACGATGGTACAAATATGCTCTTACGAAAGCCTCCATCTGTGATTGCCACTTTCTATGATAACGACAGTTACAACATGCATGTCAAAGCAGCCCTCAAAGTTGGCATCCCTGTAAAACGCTTATTTTCGAAGAGTGTCATGTACGACATTGATACTCCAGAAGATGCACTACAGCTAACAAAGGAAGAAGCTGTTTCTGCCAGGAGTCTAGAATTTATTAAATCAAAATTCTAAACTATGGTCGCATTAGCGAGCGCTGCTGACCCGCTGCCTTGTTGGCATAGGTTGACATCCTCAATTTTAGCTATGATGACTTGAAATATATATTATTATATTATCCGCACGTCGTACCTCCTCCAAATAGAGCATGCATGGAGAATATACATACATACCCACATTGGATTTTCTACTCGCTCCGTTCTAGTCCTAGAGACTATAACATCACTATGCTGAAGAAAAAAACGGAGCAGCACGTGGTGAGTTTTGAGACTAGTTGCTGGGCTTAAATATATCTGGAAGTAAGAACCGGGTCTATACCTGCATGCATCCTGATCTGCTAGTCAAGGTACTTGGAGCCATTGAACCGGAGAATGTTATAAGCCTAGATAGATTTCAGGAGGCCTGTGGGATATCAAGTAGGTCCGTTACAAAGAGCATGCTTGATTATTTAGAAGCTAACAATATCGGCTCTGTTTCTAAGAACGTAGTAAAATTTTCAGGAACTGACAGGATCTCTGCGGCAGTTCTTGCGCTTCAGATGAGATGTGACATAGAGCAGGTATCAAGGTACCTTTCCTGGAAGGATTTTGAGAAGCTGGCATCGGAGGTTCTCACATCCTTTGGATACAGTACTTGCACTAACGTTAGATTCGTTAAACCCCGCATGGAAATAGATATCGTTGGGACCGGTTCAGCTGGTTTTACAATTGCAGTTGACTGCAAGCACTGGAAACGAAGTAACCTCTCCTCGTTATCAAAATTTTCCCAAAAGCAGGTCGCAAGAGCTGAGCGGATGATCAAGTGTGACAGAACAATATCTCAAGTCGTGCCAGTCATGTTGACTCTGCACGCCGAGTCGGTAAGGTTTATTGGGGGAGTTCCGCTCGTGCCAATACACAGATTCAGGTCTTTTATCATGGACGTGAAAGGCTTTTTGCCTGAAATTTATGTAGCATCGGCCTCTCCGGGCTAGGAGAGGACTAGCATTGCAATAAAGCTCGCGACGGTGATCGCAACAAAGATCTTCGTTACATTAACTGATCGGTCAAGTGCAAGGGAGTAATCCTCAAACTGCTTTTTGCCCATTACCTTGATGGCTGTTTGCGCACTAGCAAGCTCAAAGGCAGATCCAGCGGCCAGCTCTGTTGCCTTGGCGCACAGTTGAATATAGGCTGCAGCAATTTTCTCCAGACTGCTGGTAGTGCCAAGGGCAAAATAGCCTTCCCTTGTCCTCTTGCCTGACGTTGAGTGCGTATCAGAACTGCATACCTCTAGCATGGTTACATTACCGCTTACTTTAGAGACAATATAGTCACGCGCTGTATTCTCCATATTATTTGAGTCTGCCCATCCTATAGCATAGTTTCTCTTATCTGTGCTTATGACCAGTACGGCAAGTCCGCCCTGTCCCAGCTCCTCTGTCCTGTCCATAACGTAATCAACATCATCTAGGCTGGCAAAGCCGACTTTGAATTGCTTCTGAGGTAGCCTTTTCAATTGGTCTAGGCATTCTTTTGCAGATGCGATGAGATCGTTTCTGTCGCAATCGTTGAGATGTTTGCCCATTGCATTATGGCAGTCAACTACTAAGACGCTGGGAAACCCGATGGTTCCCCCAAAGGATTCAAGTTCGTTGCTAACGCTTCGAGGAATGTCATCCATGCCAGCAGGTGCAAGCGACAACATAACCATAGCAGTGTTACCAAACGCGATCCCTGTTGAAGTAGAGTTGTTTATCCTCACTTGCACAGGTGCGCTACACGTATCACCCTTTTCCGTTGTGGCCATTTGTCCTAAGCCTTTGACATATTTTTCTAGTTCTTTCTTGGAAGGAATATTGAGCGAATGGTCTGAGACGCTATGCATTACTAGTGCCCTCTTTGAGAAACTTTCGTAAAGGACATAGGGGAGATTACTTCCTCCTACCATGCTAAAAGGACCAGGGTGCACATCCGGAAGAACTATGGCCGACCTGATTGTCCGCAAAAAGGAAACGGATTACCTTAGTTGTTATAACATTTTTGTGAGCTCTTGCTTCAATCAATTCTTCAATCATGTCTACTCTATTTTCTGACCATGCCATAAGAAAAGCACGGAACAGTCCAAAAGTGCTCTTCACTCCAGGTCTTCCAGCCCTGTCTGCAATGACACTCCATACTATGCCAATTGCTAGAAGACCCACCCCAAATGCAAGGCCCCCATAAGTTTGGCTCAAGATTAGATAATAGGAAGATGGTGGCATAAATGCAAAGAAAAAGATAAGAGGTTGTATGAATGACACCAATATTCCCCTAGCTGTACTGGCTCCAAATACCGAGATAAATAGCCCCATCCTGAATCCCACTGCAAGCAGCATGCCAGCAACCACATAGTCCATTGATGAAGACTTGGAAAACATAAAATCTGCCGCAATTCCTAGCAGAATAGTGAGTGACCAAAATACGTTGGCAAACGCAGAGACATGAGCAATTTTGGACAATTTTCGTACTGGAGTGCCCCTCAGCGCAAGATAGTCTAGAAAATGAGAACCTATTAGGGAGGCTATACTGAGAGGCAGGTAGATAGCAAGGCCTGTGAGGCCTGTCTCAAGGGCATAAACGTGCGTTACAACAACAATGATTACTGCGCAAGCGATCCAGATAGTATATGATACTCTAGCGGAGGAAGGATTTATTCTGGTAACGGACCAATGCCTGTGGATGTTGGATACATCATCCCTCCGGGGCGCAAGCATCCCACATATTCAACCGACAGGAAACACGATTCTAATCATAATTGATGCCCCGATAACAGCACCAGTTATCCCCAGCACAATCTCCGGCCTAATTTTGATGCCCTTTGTCTCATCTTCAAAAAACCTCAAAAGACCTGCACTTGAAGCAGGGAGAGGAGCATTCTTTTTCTTACTGCTCATCGCTAGCAATTATGCATTTGCGCTTAAATACATTCCGCTGGTCATCCTATTAGGCTCTTTGTCTTTTCTAAAATCCCAAGATATCTCTCGAGAAGCTCTACCTTTTGCCTTTGCATGGAAATGTCATTCTCAACCCTTATTTCTGATGCAATCAGCGCGACCTTTTCTTCAATTAAAGATACAACCGATGTCAAGAGTGCCGATCCTCTGACTGGCGCCGCCGCCTCATCACGCTCGCCCTTTGGCTGGGTACGTGCTGTACTCACCTCGTTGCCACAATTGATGCAGGTAATCTTCTCTCCGAGGCGCACTTGGACTCCGCCACATTTGTGGCATGGCTCGCTAGTGAGCGTTCCTCCACTTGCTAGAAGAGAAGCTCCAGGTCTTGATTCTGCTGACATTATCTTCAGAAGAAGCCATCGTAGAATATTTGCCTGCAGGCAAATTTTTTCTTTGTGCTTGTAACACGGGAGTCAATAAAACTTTAACAAAATGTAGCAGTACGTATGGCACGCCCTTGCTATAATAAGGCTGTAGTGAGTTACCGGCCTCATAGTTTCTCGGAGTGTAACTCTACACGTCAGGAGGCTTAGAGCAAGAGTGCCGTTTGTCAACACATATTCAGTCGGCGATAGCGAGTACCTTCGCCAGTTCTTACGAGATTAGATTCTATCGATATATCCTCATTCATCCTAAAAGCTTCTTTGAAAAACAGTTAGGTCAGGTATGCAAGGACAGGTCCTTGCTCTTATTAGCTGTATCTTCTCCTTCTATAACCTCCAAAGTAAGCGTGGATCTTACTTCTTTACGAGTTCGTATCTCGGACTCTGCATCATTAAGATCTCTCCTTGTGTCCGCTTCAACCTCTACGACTATGTCATAGATGACGCTCTCTTCGTCGCCGCCGTCAATAACCGTATACACGCCAGAAACAGCAGGATGTTTTCTGATGGCCTCTTTTGTGGCTTCCTTTAGATCTTCATCCACCTCTATCAATATAAACGACTTAGTCATACCTGTTTGGAGCCGTCCTTTTCACTGTTTGATACTGTATTTGTTATAGTATTTATCAATAAAGAGGAAATTGGTCGTTACGCACTATAGCATTATCTTTCGGATCTGTTGTCAAGCATACCACCACCACCTTTTACAGAGAGGGAGAGAGGATTTTAAAAAAAATCTATTGAAGTATGACACAAAGATCCTTCAACTCAAGCCTTTTGTATTGATATAGGCTGGTTGCCTTGTAACCAGATAAGAAGTGATAAGGGAGCTTTTGTCACTGATTATTTCAAAATACAATTAACAATATGCGTAAAAATATTAGATATATTTACATCAATTAAAGATTTATTAAGATGACTTGCGAAAAATGCCTACCTGATGGCGGTTATCTGTAAGAAGTGCTGTCTCCCTGACGATTTGTGTGCTTGCGGAGAACTAGATAAAGAAGATGCACGAATCGTCGTCCGCCTTGAAACAAGGCGTTTTACAAAAACTGGTGTACTATTATAGAAGGCATCAATCCAAAGCAGAGCGAATTGCCTAAAATGGTCAAGGAACTTAAGAGCACTTTTGCTTGTGGGGGAACAGTAAAGGACGGGTTTATTCTGCTGCAGGGCGACCGCAGGGATAATTTGAAGGGATATCTAGTCAAGATGGGTTTTAACGAAGATGCAATCGAGGTTCAATAATGGTTTTTGCAGAACCATTGGTTAAGTCTTTTCACACGAAGGCATTTAAACCGGCCGGACTAGAGTTTGTTTGGTGCCTAGGAATAACTTTAGAGGACAGCGAAGGCTGGAGAGCCGTATTGACGAGACGGTACGGATTGCTTCTATTGCACAAAAGGGAATGACTAGCGGTAGATCAAGTTACGTTGAAATGCGCGCCCTTGACAGGCTGACCAGCCACAACATAAAAACAAAGGTACACGCGATTAGAAAGTCGTTTAAATTAAGTAGCGAGCTAGAGGACCTCCTATCAAAAATTTCTCAGGCAATGACAGAAAGTTATACTAAAGTGCTCACGCCAAATGGGATAGTAAGAGGAAAGGAACTCGATCGGCTACTGTCGATAGACGCAGACATTGTCATTTGTCTCGGGATGATCGAGTCAGAATTGAACTCAGTAAAGATGTCTGATTTGATAGATAT
Source organism: uncultured Nitrososphaeraceae archaeon (assembly GCA_963786915.1). Taxonomy (GTDB): domain Archaea; phylum Thermoproteota; class Nitrososphaeria; order Nitrososphaerales; family Nitrososphaeraceae; genus Nitrososphaera. The sequence goes on along the minus strand of CAWBAU010000001.1, from coordinate 144,772 downwards.
GATGCAAGAGCTGGTAGAAGAAAGAAAAAGACTAGTTGATTCCCTCAGAGCCTGAGATGTGTTTTGAGTCCTTTATAGCGGTTCCTGATCGTCACTTCTGTGACGCCAGCCGCCTTCTGCCACGTCTTTCTGGGTCTTGTTTTCTCCATTCATTACGCAGGCAACATATAGAGCTCCTCCAGCTAACCCCATTGGATCCTTGCCAGCAGAGATTTTGCCTTCCTCTGCTTTTTTCAGGATTTCAAGTGCCTTACGCTTTGTCTTCTCAGACAGGCCAGCTTTGCTTGCAATCCTTGCGACACATTTTACTGGATCCACAACAGGCATCTTGAGATCTAACTCTCTTATGAGCAATCGGTAGCACCTTGCTACATCCTTTTTCTTGATATTGCTTGCATTTGCGATGTCCTTGAGCGTCCTAGGAGTTTCGGTGTCACGGCATGCTCGCGTACCAGGCAGCTGCTACCAAGGCAGATATCGAGCGCCCACGAACAAGGCCCTTTTCAAGTGCCTTACGGTAAACATACGCTGCTTTTTCAATGACCGCGTCGCCTACTGCCAGCTTATCCTTGAGCCTGTCAAGCTCAGAGAATGCTTGACGAAAGTTGCGATCTACTGGTTCATGCACCTGGCTTCTGCTGTCCCATGTCCTGAGTCTTTCAATGGTACTCTTCATGGAGGCCGAAAGAGGCTTTCCCGAAGCATCTTTGTCCACCGGGCCAATTATGGTTGCAAGTCCCATATCATGCATGGCAAGAGATGTTGGGATGCCTGTTCTGCTTCTATCTTCATGCTCTTCCTTTGAGAAGGCGCGCCACTCAGGTCCGAGCTCTTCTATCCTTTCACTTATAACAAAACCGCAGTTACCGCAAAACATCTCTCCACTAGAATTATCAGTTACCATCGAGCCCTTGCCACAACGAGGGCAGCGATCACCAAACATGGAAATATCTTTTACCATAATCTCACCAAATCTTTGGCTATCCTACCCGCCTATATAAATATTTTATTCTATTATATAAACTTTATGACAGCTCAATGATGACAAGTAGGGACAACTTACCTTGGCTTGCGGCGCTTTCGCCTCTCTATTTTTGGGTATTTCTTGCTCTCCGACCTCTGAGCGCTGTAAGCATGAGTTTTTCGGATCTCACGTTTCCGCATCTTCCCATCTTTGGTGGGATACAGGTATTATATACGTATATGGTGAGTTGACATTTTAGTTGTTCTTTCATATTGTCTTATTCACTTATTTTTGCCATTATTCTCTTCTGAGCAGAGTTGACCGGATTAATATAGAGACGTGAAGGTTTCTATTATGGTATACTTGCAGTTACTCCTTTAGCATCCGCTAAAAACATAGGATAGTCAGCTGTGTCTCCACCTTGTCAACTTGACTAAAGTGTTGTCCCTACTATCTGGTCCACAGCTGTTTTACGCATTAAGAGATGGCTCTGTAAACATTTGGCTGGAATTGAATGAAATGTATTTTCATTTGGTTAAAGCAGCATGAATTCAGTTCATATTAACCCATAACTTCTCAACGATTGGCTTGGTTTCTGTGGTGGAACTAGATAATGTTACTTAGGCTATCGTAAACAATACATCAATTGAAATAAAAAATATCCTGCTTCTCTTGGTACTCCATTTGCCCAAGCTCTAGAAGCTAATCATAGTAGCGGATACAGTACGTAACGAACAGCTCTAAATAATATAGAGAAACAGAGAGTCAACAATTCTAGTTTTTAAGGACAACCAATAAATTGACTGACGACAGATGTAAGAATAGTGCAAAGCGATAACAGAATTCCGAGATGGCTTGTAGAAAACGACCCCTCATGGGAGAGATCTATTGATTCAGACCTAGGGACTCTGCGGTGGACCAAGAAGGGCACCCAGATAGAGGCAGTGTGTCATCCAACCAGCATGTTTTGCGAAATTGTTGGCCAGACTGATCAGGTGGGCAACCTTTCAGATATTATCGGCAGAGCTCGGACTGATAGACATGCAGGACCTCTATCAGGCATAGATGACATCACCAAATATCTCTCAAGCAGATACTTGAACCCTGGCATAAATGGACAACCGCCATTTGACATAAGGAAGATCCCAAAGCGCTAATGCCATTTCATTGATATAAGGCATTTACCAAATCTTGCGGTCGCGACACTGTGAAAGAGCTTAAAGCCTTGATGCAATTTCAAGCGAGGTGAGGACTTTTATCTATCCACCTAGGGACTCGATAATTCTTGCATGCCGATTCCCTTGATCTCCGCAGCTGCAACAATTAATTATTTTATAAGCAACGAAACTATTGATTGGCCATTGTCATTCCAAGATTCATTTCAAAATCTGGCCAAAGAAGCAGTCAAACTTGTTAATGGTGTTCAAGGTGGTTGGGCTAGGCAGCGGAAGCACCGTTGGCTTCATTGTAAAAGAGATGGCGAAGCTTCCAGATAAAGAATCAATTGAATTTGTGCCAGCTTCACTTCAAATCAAGTTGGAGGCAGAAAAAAGCTCTCTCAGGATTGCCGACGAAAATCGAATTCCAGATATCGACATTGTTTTTGATGGTGCTGATCAGATAGATAGCAATTTCAACATGATAAAGGGAGGCGGCGGAGCGCTCTTGCGGGAAAAAGTCTTAATTTCTGCGGCGAAAAAAGTGGTGATAGTAGCTGACGCCTCGAAGTTTGTACAGTCTTTAAACCGGTCTGTTCCAATCGAAGTACACCCAATGGCACGCTCCTCGGTCTCAAAAATGCTGATAGAAATGATGGGACAGCCTCTACTTCGCACACTTGAAAAGGGATACCCTCTGATAACCGAAAACGGAAACCTCATTTTAGATACGTCTTTTCCTTCGATAAGTGACCCAAAAAAGAAGGAGATGGAGTTGAAGAATATTCCCGGAGTGCTCGAAGTAGGGCTCTTTACAAGAACGGCTGATATTTACTACAAGGCTAAAAATGACGGCTCATTTGATACGATATCATTTCCGTAAAGCTGATAGGTCTGGCTCATTTTTACAATTATATTTTAGTATACCCTGCACCCTTATGATCGAGCATCAAGCATGAGGGAATCCATCACTGCCCTTTCGGGCACTAGGCGGAGTGTATTTGCATTTCTAAAAATTCAAGTCATCGGTCAGCTATGTCTCATTCCTTAACAGGATTGCATTGTCTTGAATTCTTATCCTTGGTTCAAGACATTGTAGATGCTTATGTGACATTTTTCCATTGTGCCATAATCCTGACAGTCTTCGTTAGATGTATAATCTGGCACTCGTCCCGAGTATACCACAAGTTATGCTGTGAGCACTCAGATATTCCATTGGAAAGAGGTCAAATATTGGATGTAAATGTCTCTATACTCTATACTTTTATGCGTTCCCCATACAAGGCCGCCAAAACACAAACAACCTCTAGAGGAAGGCAGAACCAAAATTCCTAAGTGTCAACAACAACTGGCCGTGGAATAAATTCTCCATGCCCAAGCGCTTGGTTATCTACCTGGCCATCTTCCATAATGATTTTGCCTCTTGCAATGGTCACGACCGGCCATCCGCGCAGCTTCCAACCATCGTAAATGGTATAATCAGAGTAGGACTGTAGCATTTCGGGTCTAACTGTCTTTTCAAGTTCTAGGTCAACTATTGTCAAATCTGCATCTGAGCCTGGCTGGATGGTGCCTTTCTTTGGGTATATGCCGAATATCTTTGCAGTGTTGTAGCTTGTGACTTCGGCGACCCTTTCGATGCCAATTCTATGCTCATTCACACCTTGGCTCAAGAGCACGGGCAGCATTGTAGCAACGCCAGGAAATCCGGAAAGGGCTGACCATATGTCGCCTTTTCCCATTTTCATGTCAAGTCTATTGGCAACGTGGTCGGTACCAATTGTGTCGATTATGCCGTTTCGAAGGGCAGACCACATGCTCTGGACATCACTTTTCGACCGTATCGGGCGGCGTGACCTTGCCTATCAATTTGTCAAACTCCGTAGTATGTGTCAAGTAATGAGGGCAGGTTTCAATATAGTAATTGGATTGGCCTATCTCCCTCTCCGAGAGTATCGCGTCGAGTGCAGCAGTTGAGCCAATGTGTGCAAAGTACAGATTGGCGCTACCAACCCTTCTCCCAAGCTCTGAAATCTTGGCAATGCTTTGGGCTTCAGAGTAGGGTGGCCTGGAATAAGTCCATGCATCAAGAGATGCCATCCCCTTTTCCTTCCCCTTGCGCATATGCTCAGAACAAATCATGGGATTTTCTGCATGCACCAGTATTGTCGAGTGCAATCTTGCGCCCTCTTTGACTATTGAAGACATCAGTTTATCTGTCATGTCAACTTGCGCATCCCCTGTATCGTGGCTGTCAGGCTCTAAGTCCATATGGATGCGGTTGAGGTCGGCCCCTAGGTTCATGTAGATTTTCAGTGAACTAATGCCCAACTCTTTGAGATACGGGATATCTGTGACCTGACCAGGGCAGAGAATCGAGGCATGGATAGCGTAATCGACAAAATGATTGCCTTTGCTTGCCCGCAATTGTTTGGTTATGTTGTTGTTGCCGTTGCAATAGCTGTCAAAAAGCCTTAGCATCCTAATCATTGTTGTGACGCCCCCTACAGCAGCCGACCTTGACTCTGTCCTTGCAGCTTCATTGATCGGAGTATAGACACCATAGTGCACGTGTGGGTCGATTGCACCAGGTAGCACGTATTTTCCACGCGCGTCTATTTTTCTTGAGGCAGAAACATTGTTTGGGGAATTAACAAGCGACTTTATTTTGCCATCCTCAATCATTATATTTGTATCATTTATTATTCCCACTTTTGGAATGACGGCAGAAGCGTTCATGATTAGGAGATCGCAGGAATTCTGCATCTAGACCGTAATAGATTGTCGGGCACCATAATATCTTATGCCTCATTCTGGATGTTTTATATTGGGATTTGTTAGGCTGGATAGCTAAGGGGGCTGGTAGTTCAGGGGTAGTAATGCTCGCTTCGCAAGCGAGAGGTCGCGGGTTCAAATCCCGCCCAGTCCACTAACTATTTGGGTTCAAATACTGCGACATCGTATTTTTTGTACGAGACGACGTTCGCAGTGAACCCATCAATCCTCTACAGGGACTATTACGATGAAGAACAGCAACAACAACCATGGAGGTTTGAAAACTAGCGCCATGCCAACCAATCTATCAACATTGGTATCAAAGATTTCCGCTATACCAAACTCCACGAATGCAAAAATCATTGATGAATTTTATCAGTATATGAAGGAAAATGGTGCATCTGATAAGCATATGGCAAACGAACTGCAGACTGTTCTATATTATGCTACATTCCTTGGTCCCAATAACTGCCTGCTTGATATCAATAAACGCGAGCAGGCCATAACCTTTCTTAATACAAAACAAAAGGGTGAGGATATAGACCCTAGCAAGCGCTGGATTACAACATGGAACGATTATCTGGGGACGATTAAGCACTTCTTCCGGTGGCTTTATAGCCAAAGAGAAAAGGAAGAACTTGTACCCACTTCAGAGTGGGAGACTCCACCGTTTGTACAGATAAAGAAAAAGAAGACAAAGCGACTCAGTCCCTATTCAGAGACTGAGATCTGGGACAGAGATGAGCTTCTTATTGTTGTGAAGTACCAGCCATACCTGCGCAACAAGGCTGCATTGACTCTTTTTTGGGACCTGGACGCACGCAACCATGAGGTAACGATGCTCAAAATCAAAAATGTGCGTCTGCGTGAAAAATATGGTGAAGGCGAGGTGCCTTATGAAGCTAAAACTGTCAGCGGTCCTATGCTTCTTACCTGCTCATTTCCCTACATTAGAGATTGGCTCAATGAGCATCCTTTTAGAAATAATCCTGAAGCAAGACTCATTTGCAACTTGCACAATGGAGCGCCCATCAAGCCAGAATCAATGTGGTCTATGATGAGGCAGCTTCGAGGCAGGATAGCACGTCTGCTTGAAAAAGGTGAAATAAGGGATCCAAAAGAGCGCGAAATTCTAGAGCATATGCTTCGTAATAAGCGATGGAATCCCTATTGCATTCGACACAGTGCTATCACATATGACTCTGACTCGCTTCCCGAATTTGCTTTGAGAAAGAAGGTACGCTGGGTAATGAATTCAAAACAGCCCGCAAGATACATCAAGAGGCGCATGGGCAACAATCTAAAGATGCAAATATTACAGAGGGAAGGAATTGAATTAGATGATGGCGCAACCAAGCCAAAGCCAGTTATAGCGAGCTGTCCCCGATGCAACTTAACTAATGCAAAGGAAAACAAGTTCTGTTCAAAATGCAGCTACCCTCTGAATCCTCAAGCCTATGATGAAATCAAATCAAGCGAAAATGAGAGATTTAGCCGCTTAGAACAGCGTAATGAGGAAACTGCGAATATGTTGAAAACTGTGCTTAACGTACTCGCCAATATGGACGATGAATCGAAGAAAAAGGTGGCAAAAGACCTTGTATTGACAGGAGTGCACAAACCAGGTGTAATATCATAGTCCAGGGGAACCTTCCGGCATTAGCCATAGAGCGACTTGCCGTGGCTACTCTGCTGCCGGAGCAGAAGTAGCAGAAGAAATAGTTGATGTAATTTCCTGAAGGAAAGAAGGATAAACTAAATCACTCATTATTGCATCATACAGAAAACTGTATTTTCTTATCGTCATTGCATGTTTTTCTTTCAAAAGCTTAACATCTGCTTTACTGAGTCTATCATAAATCGCAATCTTATCCTTTACAGAATTGATCATACTTGTCGCAGTCTTCTCATCGATAGTTGCATATGTCTTCTCTTCTTGTGTGGTATGGTGATTTTTAGTAGCAGGATTTTGTAGTTGTTCTTGTTGTTCCTTTTTCATTCTTGACTGCTCTACTCTCTGTTTATACCTTATTTGCAGGCGAAATTTGTTATCATCCTTTGTCCTGCTTTTAGCTCTTTGAGGCCCAAAGAACACCTCTAGCCATTTCCGCTCGTGCCAAGTCGGTCTTCTAAGGTACATCCACACCAGTGACATCTTTTCCATGATCTGATTATGCAAAATCCAGCAATCTCTTATCAGGTGATAAAGGTCATCACTTGCAATGGTATAGTATATATCATCTCCAAGAACTCCTTTTGGCTTAATTAGCACCTCATCCTTTAATGTGTTAAATGCCTCCTGCAGCTCACCTGACGTAAAACCGAGGTGTTGAAATGCAAATTTTTTGTAGTTCACTATTTCGTTTATAGTTATACCAAGGGTCTTGATTAAGAATAATGCTGTTTCTTGATTGTCATTCTTGCTTTGTACACTTTCTCTTTCGAGATTTATTTGAGCGAGTATACAACTCCTTCTTTGTATTATTAGCATGTCTAGTATATTGCCGCAGTGTAAGATCGGTTCCAGCGGTTTCGCTCTTAAGAATATCAAATTCTTTCTTTACAATTTGGATGCAAGATGATATAGGTGCATATATAGTTACAGTGCAGTTTACTGGCTTTCTGAATTGATGCTCGATCACTAAATCCTTATTTGTAAAAGGCACATCATACTTTAAGCGAACTAACTTGACAAGCTCGTCTTCTGTGCCATAAATCTTGTCTTCAAATTCAATCTCTTTCTTGGACTCAAAGAAAAGAAGCAGTTGAAATGACCTCTCGCGCCTTGAGGTCCGTGCTCGCTTATGTTTAACAAAGCTCGCCAAACAGTCTAAGTGTCTGCTTTCCTTTATCTGTAATGCAAAACTGCCCCTTCCTGCCTCCTTTGGCTCCTTTGTCTTTTCTTTGTATGTTGCCAGACCCCCTCAAGCCTCGTATGTGTCTGTCATAAGCATCAAGCGATATGTGCCTATACCTCTTTTCCAATAATTGATATAATTCATTGTATCCAGCAGTTTCTCTGTTTAAAAGTATCCTTAGAACTGCTGAATCAACCTCCGAATCGCGATGGGGCATATGAAAAATATCCAGAGTAGTACCCGCTAAATCTTTTTATATATTTACCAAAGTTGCATGCATGCAAGGCGCAAATCAAGAAGATGGACATGGACAGATTCCCTTGTCTATTTCTAGGTACTCGACGTTTCCTCAGACTGCTCGCAATTGCTGTTGGAATATCATTGCCTCAGAATATTCTAGGCCGCATTGATGCGGACAGGGGCGATGTTTCAAGATCTCGGTTCCTTTTGCGGATAATTGAAAGAGTCTACAATACTAATCTTCTTCAAGATGAAAGAAACACTTCAGCAAAGGAGCACAATGGTGTTCCGGGGAGAGGCAAGCTAGATGTCTAGCCAGGAAGAACCATCTGACAATAATTCAATGCCTGACCTGATAGTCAATGAATGCTTGTTTGGATGCAAAGGTTGTCCTGCAATATGGGAAAATAGCCAAACCGGTCATAGGATTATCTGCAAATGTGCTTGTGATCATGTCAGGCGCCAGAACAATGATGGCGCAAACGTAGTGCTGCAAGGCGCTTCTCTGGTTGGAAGCCCTAAGCGCCCAGCAGTAGTAACCTCCACCGGCGATATCGAGGAGAATACCATTGAAAGATAACAATAAGAAGCAAATAAAGTTTGGCTCAGAAAATTTTGCGTCGCCAACCCCGGAACACCATTCTGGAGATCTTTTGCACTTTGGTACTCAAAATACAAGATAGACAACGCTAGAGGAATTCTTCCACATAGCAAGAGAAGGTGTCGAAGGTCCAAATGCCAATTGATCTTTCAACAGTCGTATCATCCACCTTGACATATTTGAATATGGCCTTGCCTGTTTTCCTGCTTACTCCTAGAGACAGCAAACTTGTAAGGCACTTCAAGTCGGAGTCTTTCCAGCATACATTACCAATACCCGAGCATGTGAATTCATTGTTCCGCATACCGGTGTCAATATCGTCGTTGCAGAGGCGCAACACCGCTTATTGACCGACGTGAGTTCTGTGAGCTGAGAGAGTATCTGGAAAGGGAGGGCTTGTTTGCATAATGACAACATATCCAGTATCTCCAACTCCGCCACCAAGAAGATCATCTGAACCACCAGCAGACCTCAATGACTTCAATGGCTATTCAGATTATTATCGTGGTGACGAATGGGGTGTTGATAGTATCCCTGTAGCCACATTTGAGAAGAATAAAGACGACGATCAAAAGACCATTCATTGGTTTGCAAATTGGCAGATATATCAGACTACACCAATGCCAGCAGAAAAGATTGAAGAGCATAAAACACACCCTCAGTATAGTTACAACAAGCTAAAGGGACTTGGGCTTATCGTCGGCATTGTCAAGTATGGACCTAACAAAGGACGCTGGATCAATTTCTTTGATGCTGACAACAAGAGCGGAAAGGAAGCAATTCTAAAAATTCTTGGATATGATTCTGTCGATGCTCTCAAAAAAGATTGTGTTGTAGAATTTCACCCAAGTGCACCAGATAAGTTTCATGTTTATGTGCTGTCGGATGTGCCGTTCAATAATTTTGCTGGCCTTACAACAGATAGAGAGAAAGTTAAGCAAAACATAATTCCCGGGATCGAAGGTAAAGGCAAGGGGTCCGGACTTGCTTACCCTACACCATGTCTATATGATGGCCCGATTGAAGGTGAACGATATCAATTATTTGAAGGTAGTGTAAGAGCACCAAAGAAAGATTTTTGACGAGTTTGAAGTCGATGCTTGCGAACACAGACTAGAAGAACTCTATCAACTATACGGCTCAACAACACTTGATGCCAATGGAAAAATTCCAATATCTGAGATGTTAAAGCCAGGCTTCAAAGTTCCCAAAGGCAATAATCGCAAGAATCATGTGCTTCGAATCGGAATGCACTATCTTATCCAAGACGATTTTAATAACACAGACACAGCAGAAAAGCAGACAAAGTTATGGAATGAGGAACATTGTGAGCCACCACTTTCATATGACATGTATAAGGAATTCCCCGACGCATGGGCCTGGGCACAAAAATATCATCAGCGTAACAAAGAAGAGAAACACCGACAGGATCACCAAGAAGCAAATAGCAAATATGCCAATAATAATAAACAGTCCAAAAAGGAAGAGAACATTAAGACAGCAACCAAAATAGTTGATACTGAAAGTATCATCTGGTTCCATGACGTATACCAAACGGGTTACATGCGTGTTCAAGTCAAAAATCACTTTGAAATTTATAGAGTCAACAGACGTGACAGAAAATTCAAGTTATTTGTCAGCAAGTTATATTATGACGCAACTGGTGGAGGCACACTAAAAGATGATGAATTAGCAGAGGTATTAAGAACGCTTGAAGCAAAGGCTACATTTTCAGATATCTGCAAGAACGTCAAGCTACGCAAATCCTGGCTAATCACACATGTAGATCAAGAAAATTTCACAGAGGAAGTCGACAGAAATGTAATTTTCTATGACATGTGCACGCCTCATTGGACATGTATTATGGTGGATGGGTATAGAGGCACTTGGAATCTACTACCACACCATCCAGAGAATATGCCGTTCTTTAGATATCAACAACGTCCACAAGTAAATCCAAAGCTCCCCGGGGAATACATGCAAGATATATTGGATGTGTGGCTTACCAAGATGCGCATTCTAGACCCTAAAGCTAAACTTCTCTTCATGGTCTGGATTATCGCATTCTTTATTCCTGGAGTGCCGCATCCGATTCTAATTCCAAGTGGGATGCAAGGTGCTGCCAAATCCACACTATGTAAACAAATCCAAAAAGTAACTGACCCATATGCAGGAGACCCGTTGATGTTACCGACAGAGAAAAAGGAAGCGGCACAGCAAGCACATCATAGAGCAATTCTAATCTACGATAACATAGAATATGAGATTCCAAAATGGCTGTCTGATTTTCTATCGCAACTTGTAACAGGCGCTACAGTATCCAAGCGAGAACTATATTCAGACGATAACGATGTGCTTTATCACTTAATGTTAAGTGTCGTGCTAAACGGCCTGCAGACACCTAATCTAAAGCCAGATGCTAAGGACAGGACAATCGAGCTACCGATGGAGCGCATTGACGACGAACACAGAAAGGAGCAGGCAGAGATTGACACATGGTTTGGAGATAACTTGTCTGACATCATGGGGAAAATATTTGATACGCTTGCAAAGTCGATGCAGATTTTCCCTGATGTCAAGTTATCCAGACTCCCGAGGATGGCTGACTTTATGCGCAGGGGAGTCTCGATAGCCCGGGCACTTGCTATGGAAGGCGATAAGTCTGACGCTGATAGACTGCAAAAGGAATTCATTGAAGCATACACCGAAGTTATGAAGCAGCAAAACATCGAAGTTATAGAATCCAATTCAGTTGCAGACGCCTTTGTCAGATGGGTCTCTGATTATCTGCAAGAGGGCAAGGAACCAGGAGGAAGTAAAGACTACATAGAAAATGGCGCTGTAGTTTACTCTACAGGCAACCTACTCAACATTCTAACAATGAAGGGCGCATCGATGGGATTTGATACCAAAGATAAGGACTGGCCAAAGAAGCCAGCCCAATTTGTCAAGGACATCAAACCGGCGGCCCCAGATATCAGGAACGCACACCAAATAGACATCAAGGTAAGCAGGGACTCTAAGAACAATAGCCAAATTGAGATTCGAAACCTAGCACACAAGAAAGACAAGAAGGACAAGGGCAATGATCATGCGGGTTCTGGCGGTGCTGGAGGTGCTAGTGCTGGAGGTGAAGAAGAGGTTAGAACAAAGTTACCTACGAAATCGGGAGAGTCTTTGGAAACAACCTCCGCAACCTCCAGACCTCCAGAATACTCTAAAACGAGTTCAGAAATGGTGGTAAATCCTGGAGGTAAAACTGGAGGTGTGGAGGTATCTCCAGACCAATCTCCAGGAAAAACAGCACCAATTGAGCGTGAAATAGTTCCCTCTGGAGGTTACGGAGGTTACGGAGGTACTTTTGAGAAACTATCCTTATTTCGCATAGAAGATTTCTCCAAGAACCCATCACCATCAATGATTTCAGACATCAAGCAGTCTGCTCTAGCACTAGATCCAGAGTGGGATAACAGGCCGGGAATGGATGATAGGCTACTACAATTCAATTTCTATGACAGTCAGGGCAAGAACTGGGTCCGGAACATCAACCGTGACTGCAATGGCTCAGAGTCGGCACTTCTGGATATGGCCGAGCAAGACATTAGAAACTACAAAATCGTGCTCACATACTTTGAGAAAGGTGAGAATATGGGCTTTTCCAAGTGGAATAAACGCTGTCTTGCCCTAGGGAAGCCCTCTCCTATATTCATGGGCTTTCGTAGGGATAGCAAAGACGCGTGCATTAACATAGCAAACAAGGATGGTATACCAATAAAGGACATTGACCTAGGCCAGGTCTATGAAATGCCCATTATCGAGAACTTTCTCCATAACATCTATCTCTCACATGGACTTGAAGAAGTCGCTCGGGCCCTGTTAGGAGAAGGAAAGATCCCGGGTGCATCCGGGGAGCACTTTGCTGAGATGCCGCTAGAGCAACAAATTACATACGGGCTCAAGGACGCCGAGCTTACATTTAGACTCGCTGGTTACAACAACTATGCTGTTTTGTCCATGCTTGAGAAGGTGGGTCAGATGTTCATCGGCGGTAGATTTGCTAACTTGGAAAAAATGTGCAATACAGGACCTACAAAATGGTGGTCTGCACTATTCAAAAACAAGTTCAACGCTCAGCCATCACCTACTGCCATTAGACGAAAGGGCGAGAAAGGTGAGCTCAAGGGCGGGCATGTCGAGGATATTAACGAAATTAAGGAATATCGCTGGGTTGTGATATTTGACTTTAGAGGGCAATACCCAAGCATCATATCAAAATACAACATTTGTTTTACGACTGCGTGCTGTAGTTGTTGTGAGCATGACCCCGACGCCAAAGTACGCACTGGATTGCCGGAGGTGGATAATAATGGCTGGTGGTTCTGTCGCAAAAAAAGGGGGATAGTCCCACAGATAATTGACGCCTTGATGGCAATCCGTGATGATTTCAAGACCAAAAAGAGAGATGCAGAGAAAGCAGGCAACATAGTATTAGCTCAAGAGTATGATGTCATGCAAAACGCCTGCAAGCTGCTTGCCAATTCGCTCTATGGAGTATTTGGCGAGATGTATTTTGAATTTGGTGACCTGAGAGTTGCAAATACCATCACAGGCTATGGCAGAGGTGAAAGTCATCAACATGGGGAAAGTGATTAACGAAGCCTATCCCTACCTCAAAAGCGTCTACCATGACACCGATAGCGCATTTATCATGGGTTTAGAGCCCCAAAATGGTGAAGTAGTGATAGATGATAAGCACCCAATAGTCAAAGACATCATTTCCCGGATTAGTGCTCCCGAGGGAGAAGGGGGAGGAGGGCTTGGTCTTCCATTGGAGTACAAGAAATGCTACAGGAAAGTCGTGATTAAAGCCTCCAAAAATTACATGGGGCTTGATGCTGCAACAGGCAAGATTGAGTCAGTCGGCCTTGTTGGCAAAAAACGGAATCAATGCAAATTTGTAAGGAATGCATTTGAGCAACAACGTGAGTATTGGAAAGACGATGCATCAAAAGAAGTCATTGAAGGCCACATCAATGACATTCTCTATCGGCTGGATAATGGCCTGGTTCCACTTGAAGAGCTACAGGAAAAGACCACAATAAGGCTCGACCCATTGACAGGATATTCACCTAAAGCTCAACACTCCCCGGGATGTGTATTAGGCAAAAAGTATAACAGACGCATAGGCGAGAGCACACCCCCATATTATCTGGCTAAACAAGCAAAAGATGGAGACTCGGCATTTACAGAAGACCCATTACAGATAGATTACAAGAAGTATAGAGAGAGATTAAAGACAGCATTGATTGGGTTGCTGGCGGTCCGTGATTACAGCGTTAAGGAAATAGATGACTTGCTTGAACTTACAAAACCACCCAAGCTGGATAAGGAGACCTCCCTTGGCAAGAGACAAAGATGGCTCGGTTATGAGACAACTGATGTGTACAAAACCTGCACCCTATGCAATCATTCTAACTATTTGGTAAAAGTGGGATCCTTGCGATGGAATTGGATGAGATGTCCTATATGTCTATTGAAGTTAGACGAATGGAGGGATAAGAAGCCCGGAGCATCAAAGCAAAAGACACTTACAGCAGTCGCCCCATCACAATCAAACGAGTCAGATGAACGACAGATAAAATATGAACGGCTATGGGTAATGCCGACATCCAGACCCTTCCAAATACCCAAGGTAGCCCAACTCATTGAAGAAGAATGCGCTGGTATTTCCGAGGACAAGATAGTCGATCTATTCCCATACAACGCAGAGCGGGACGCATTTGAGCTCTTGAAGAGCCTCCCAACGGCTAGCAAGAGTGTGTTATTAGTTGATCCACCGTATTCCATGAAGCAGGCTAAGGACTTGTATCCAGCCAATCCAAACATAAAGCCAATGACTTGGGAAAGCCCGAAGGAAGAATGGACCGAATTTAGAAAGGAGATGACGAGGGTACTGAGAGCCCGGGGGTAAATGCATTACATTTGCTTGGAATAGTCAGGGAACTGGCAAGGGATTGGGTTTTGAGATAACCAGGATTTTGCAACTTTCACATGGTGGCAACAGAAACGATACAATCGTAACAGTGGATAGAAAAATAAAAGAAGAAGAAAAAGTAAGGGGTTAAACGACTCAAAAGGGCAATCGGTTAATAGTTCCCACGCTTGTGTTTACGATTAATTAGATCTAATGGGGGGAACAATGTGCCCTCTGATCTCATAGGAGATCTGATCCTAAGCTGCAGCTCCGAAACAGCTATAGCTCGGTGTATTGCACATACACACTAGCGCTATTAGAAATGACTCAGGATGTAATGCCGCCAGCACCTCCACTACCACCAGGAGCAGCCGTCTTGCAGGAGCAGGGGTTTGGAGTAAAAGAGATAAAGACAACCAAGTATGCCAACAAAGTCCGCCAGCTTTCTGAACCTGATTACCAGGCCTTGAAGCAGTCTATTGTTAAAAATGGCCTGTACTGTCCAATAGCTGTAAACGGACAAGCTGAGATCCTTGATGGACACCACAGGTTCAGGATATGCCAAGAGCTTGGAATTGAGCCAAGGATTGAAGTGTATAGCTTTGAGTCGGAGATTGAGGAGGAGCTTTTCGTATATGACATCAATCTCAATAGGAGGCACCTCACCAAGTTTGAGAGGGCCGAGCTTGTGCTAAAGGAAAAACCCTTGTTAGCCTGCGCTTGCTCGTGAGAACATGCTTGCAGGAAAAGCCCTTTCTCAAAATAAAGAAAGGGTTCATGTAGACAAGATCCTATCAGACAAAAGCGGTTTACCCACGTCCACTCTATACAAGGTTGATCAGATCATCCAAGCTGCTCAAGCTGACCCAGACAGAAAGCTTGCCATCCACTATGAAGGAGCTGTTCATCCTGACAGACATCCAACCTATGGATCAATAGCCACTGCGGTTAGACAGGAAAAAATACCACTAGAGAAGGCTTACAAGCTTATCGACAGAGACAGAAAAATAATCCAGAAAAGGCTAGAGGTAAAACAGGCAACGGCAGACCTCAAGCTTAGTGATAGAGTTATCCTGCTCAATAAAGACTCAATGCATGATGATGAGGTCCCAGAGATCAGAAATAACAGCATAGATCTTATCTTGACAGATCCGCCATACCTGAAGGAAAACATAGGCCTCTATGATAGCTTGGCTAGGTTTGCCATTCGCAAGCTAAAGCCTGGAGGTGCTTTGGTGTTCATTTACGGTAGATATCAGGAGCCTCAAGTCCATGAGATATTTTCAAAATATAAAGATTAGCTGAAGCTACTGGTGGACTTTTTGCATTTATCATCAAGGGGCTCAAAGTGCAAGGATCCACACTAGAGGTATATGGGTTGACCACAAGCCAATGCTGGCCTACATAAAGGGTAAGATATCAGAGAGGCTTGCAGTAGATGACCTTCACGATTTTATAGAGTCAGAAAAACCTGACAAGGAGAGTCATCCATGGGCACAGTCTACCATGGAAGCACAATATTTCATAAGCCATTTGACCGTAGGGCCTGACTCTATAGTTGTGGACCCATTTCTAGGAAGTGGAGCATTTGCAATCCCAGCTATCAAGCTTGGGCGTTACTTCATAGGGATAGAGATAGACAAAGAGGCCTTTGACCGAGCTGAGGAGCTATATCATAAAGGAAACAACAACATCATAAGAACTGGTAAAACTATAATATCATAACAATGTCCATCAGGATTTGGAGATTTGAGCTATAACAACGATATCACTACCACTACCAGCCGACTCTACAAATATCAGGCCGGGCTCAGGTGGTGTACTCTATGCCAGGCTTATAGATATCCGGCCCAATATACTAATACAGGCGGTAGATGCAATGATTGTAATCGAGCTCTGCGTTCTCGACCACCACGTAAGATGGCTGAGTTTAATTATGGTTTGAAAGGTGCCAAAATCGTTCGTTATTAGTGTTAAACCATCAAAAAGCGACTCAAAGCAATCACTTTCAATAAAAGCAGAATAGCACAACAACAACACCCGCTCGCTCAACAACAAGAACCGTTATTATCATTAAAGAAGGATAATAACGACTGAGGAGGAGAAGGAATGAAACCAGCAGCAACAGGCAGCAGAAGCAGTTGCACCCAAACCAAAAAACACTGAAAGGTTTTGCTCCAAGTGTAGTGCAACTAAAACATACGGCAATTGGTGCCGCGATGGCAAGGGCGGCTGGGTATGCAAAACTTGCTACATGCGTGAATATTTTTCTCGTCACCCCAAGAAGAAATGAGCTGATGGCAGCGGGCAATGTCTGGCTAATAAGATTCTGTCACTTTATCGGCTCACGACACACTACTACAGCCAGATCAATAGCTGTGTTATTGAAGTGACATAAAGAGAGAGAGAAGGAGAAAAAAGCTCGCCAAGAAAAAGCTGAAAAATATTAAATAATACAACCCATATTGAGGCAATGTGTCGATAAAAATACCATGTGTGAGGAAAGATACATCGTCGACTTTACTAGTATTATCCGCTGCAATCGGGCTGCTGTTATTAGCTAGTCCACTACTACTCTCTAAGTTTCTTCTTCAACCAGTACAAGCTACTAGTTCACCCCCTACAAGTGTCCAAACAGATAGCCCCGTTGACATCAGCAAGTATTGTAACATCGGCACTGCTGCGCTAGCTTTTGAGGCACAAGGCACTCCTTCTTCTTCTGATCCTACCTCTACAACTTTAACTAATGGAACATTTCAAATTATTAATAGTAGTAGCAGTAGTGGACAAACATTGTTGAGTGGCCATTTCTTCCGTGGAAGTATTACCGATGACCCCAGCGCAGGATGGGATGTTGAAATATGGTATAGGGTAGATGGTACTGGTTCTGTTTGTGGTGTTCTTACAGAACTTGATATAGCAACATCTTGTCCTGGAGGGCCCGACACCCCCATTGATTCTTTCATCAACTGGTAGAAATCTCGAAACCATTAGTGGTACGGTTGATTGTGATACAGGAGGAGATACTACTACTGCACAACCTTCTTCTTCTTCTATGCCTGGAGCCACCACCACACAAGATAGCGATGGTAGCAATAGTAGAGATAGCGATGGTGATGGAATACCTGACTCAAGCGATAAGTGTATTCATAACTCAAACCAAAGATGCTTTAAAGAAGGTAATAGTACAACAACTACACATGAGCAGGAGCAGCCGCCATCTACCTCTTCTAATGATAGGACTGGAAACCAAACAGGATAGATGGAGATAGGGAGATAGATAGAGGAAGATATACTGTGATAAAAAATAATATACTTCATTTAAGGAAAGAAGCATCGACTTTTATTCTATTGTCTGCTCCGAATCCTACCGCTGCTGATGACTAGTGGTTCACTACCACTCTTTAACCTTGTACCTGCACAAGCTCAAAGTAGTGCAAGTTTTCGAACAGTACAACCAGCTGAAGGCTCCTTGTGCACGGGTGAACGGGCTTACCTAACTTTTGATGCACAAGGCACTACTTCTTCTGGTTCCGCACTTTTGAGTTTGACTGGTGGAACATTTCAGATAACAAATTCTAGCCGTGATGGAGGACAAATATTGTATAGTGGCAATGTCCAGCGCGGAGAATTTAACAATAATACTGGTATTATTGCTTTAGCCTATCATGTTAATCATGTTCCAAGTAGTGGTCGTGCTTGTGCTACTACGGCTGATCTCCTTTTTGTTGGTTCATCGTGTAGCACGTCGGAAGGCAACTCCATTAATACCCGTTTGAGCACTGGGAATGCGTTCGCAGACTTTACTGGTGCTGTTGAATGTTCTCTAGGAGACAATACTGCTACAACACAGCAGTCTTCTTCTTCTTCTTTGACTGGAACTACCACCACCACACAAGATAGAGATGGTGATGGAATACTTGATGCTAATGATAACTGTCCCAATCTCTACACCAGCACGGAGGGGCTTCATCCGAAGGGTTGAAAGAAATTGAGACTGCTACCTATGCTGAATTTTATAAGAAGAAGAATAACATCACAGAGCAGCAACAGCAACAAGGACGTTAACGAATCGAGTGGAGACCCAAAACACAAGGCTGCCGTTCACAATAGAAAAGCAATCAGCGGGAGATTGTATACTGAACATCTGATAATGTAATAGTCCTACACGCGAATGATTGCGAACTCTATGCAATATCGGTGATCCAGTGATCCAAATTAGTTTATCTATCAGCTATTTTCATATCTGGATATTGAAAACTGATCTTTTGTATTATATTAGTCGAACTGATATGAATGATTTTCATGAAGACAACATTGTGAAATCGCTCAATGAAATCGGCAATGTTGCAATAGACCGCACTAAATGGCAGAAAAAATTTAATAATACCATACTTGGAGATCAGGAGGATAAGAACGCAGGACTGAAGCTGCTCGGTATGAATTAGAATTCCCCTTCGACTTTATCTCCAGCTTGAGTGATTGATACAGAACATGAACGCAATCGAAATTGGAGTAATATGAGTGTTGGATAGTATGAGAAGTGCACAAATCGCATAAAGTTTCTAGCTAGTCAACCTTCTATTAATTCTGAACCTTTCTAAAGAACCGATATCAGCACGCAGCCCCTTGGGCCCACCTAAAATAAAAAATGTCCAAAAAATGGACGCAATGCTTATCATCCCCTTGTAGTTATCTTGAAATGTAGAACAAATCGGCAAAATCCCTTAACCACTCTATCCTGGAAGGACAGTGTATCACAATATTCAGTGGTGCTATCAGAAGCAGCAGCCATACACTTGGTCCATATGAGAGGTGCGTACTTGCATTTCTTAGCAGCATAGATAAGACATGTGACGACTTTGTCGAGCTTGCAAAAACAAGCCTTTAACAGAAGCTCCATCACCATGTGAAGCAAAATATATAGATAATCGAAAAAACTTGATCCCTATAATGCGAATTTCAATGGAAATGGCAAAATCAATTAATGATCAAATTTCCTATGAGGCATCATCTGCAAATGCATACATTGCAATCGGATCATGGTGTGAAAGAACCGGATATGATGGAAGTGCTGGCTTCTTTTTCGAACAAGCTGCAGAAGAAAATGGGCATATGCTAAAGTTTATCCATTATCTGAATGGTGTTGGAGCAGAGGCGATAATTCCAGCGATTGAAAAACCGCCAAGTAATTTCGAATCTCTGGAATCTACTTTCCAACTTGGCCTAAAGAGCGAGCAAATGGTAACCAGGGCTATTTACGATCTAGTTGATATGGCTGAAAAAGAAAAAGATCGCTCTACATACTCATTCTTGCAGTGGTTTGTAACTGAACAAATAGAAGAGGAAACGTTATTCCATACAATTCTCCAAAAGTTTGATTTACTTGGAAAGGACAAGCTGGCGATATATCAAATTGACCAATCTCTGGCCTCAGTGAGATCTCAAGTTATGGGCAAACAGACAGGTCTAAAATAACCTTTACTAAACCGTAAGAATTCTTATCCTCTATATTTTCGCAGACGCCAGAGAAATCTTTGACTGTACCAGGCACTGGACAGATTGTCAAGATGACTAATAATAATGGTACTGGGCTTGTCTCTCCTATACCAGGCTATGCTGAGACCGTTAGTGCTGTTGGAAGGGAGTATGTCTTCTCAACAGAAGATGGTGATAAAACGGCTATCACATTTCATGAAATTATACGTTATAATTCAACTACTTTCAAAGGAGCTGGAATTGTAATAGCGGTCTTTGATAGAAACTCAACTGATATACTTGCGCCATTCAATGGCATGATGGTAGTAGGAACATACTTTGAAGATCCAAATGTTCGAGCGGCTACCAGAATAGTCTTTCTGATAGTCTTGAAGATATTCAAAGATTTGTAAATTCTGTTCCACGTCCTGAGATAAACACATTCCAATATCAAAAGGCAATATCTGATGAATTCATTTATTTGACTACCAAGGCAAAGAATAAGGCGTGGCCAGTTGATAATCGTGGAGCTTCAGTGCTTGACGAAACCAGACAACTACGAGACAAATTAATGCAAGTTATTCCGTTCGGTCTGGGCTATAAGAGCAGTATACCATAGATTTGTCCCGTCAAATGCCATGCCCCTACCAACTGCATTAAAAATCGTAACGATATTCCTGTTACCCGGACTATCATTTAGAGGATCAAAAATTCTAAAAAAATACACATTTGCGCTACAGGTACCAGAGACATAAGGATCACAGTAGAGACTTGAAGGCATACTGTAGACTGTGTAGGCAATGCCCGTATGATTTGCCTGCGACAAGGTTATAATTAAAAATTGTAGTTAACAATATCAAGGATATTGAGATAAACAATAGATCGATATTTTTCAAAGCGCGACTTATACGACTATCAACCTAATATTGGGTCCGACCATCCTATGCCAAGTTTCTGTGCCATATGGCAATAATCTCATGTCGTCGGAGTGAGCCCATGGTATTCACATGCCAACTCTTGCATTTGACCTACTCCTCTCAGGGTACACAAATCATAGACTAGAGCTAAAGTCTTGCTGCTAAGATTACCTCCAAAAAGTTTTTAGCTTATTGCTTGTCTATTAATTCTGAACCTTTTCAAGAACCGATATCAGCATGGAGCCCCTTGGGCCCACCCTTTTAGATGTGCTTAATTGTGGGTTTCACAAAATAAAAGGTGAGAAAGCAAGATATCACAATTGTAATGTTGATAAACTCTAGGAGATAGTCAAGAGAATTCTTCCATCTCTTTCCTTTGCAAACAATGCTTGTAAGGCTTCTCTAACATCTTCAAGCTTAAACTTTTTCCAAACTCTAATTTTTAATTTAGATGACATATCGATAAGTTCGTGCATCTCTTTCCTGGTACCGCCAGTCGAGCCTATCAATTTTATTTGTTTAGAATATAAGGATTGAACATTTAGCTTGACATCTGCGCCAGTCAAAGCACCAAATGTTACCCATCTTCCATTTACCCCAACAGATGCAAAGCTGCTTTCCCAGGTCTCAACACCTAATGAATTGAGAACAACATCTGCCATTCTACCTTGAGTAATTTCTTTTACATTCTCTGCTACCTTCTCATAATCACTAATAACATAATCTGCTCCAAACTCGCTTTTTATCCAGCTATCTTTGGAAACTGCAATAACTCTTCCTCCCATTTTCTTGCCCAGTTGTGCTGCTATCATCCCTGTGTTGCCTGATGCGCCAAACACAAGTAGATATTCATTTATCTTCAAGGAAGCTTCCTTTAGAGCATGATAGGGTGTTAGAGAAGTTACAGGTAAGCTTGCAGCTAAATCCCAATTCATGTCATCTGGAATTTTAAAGACATTTCTTTCAGGTACTGAGATATATTCTGCAAAACCACCATTTGTAATCGCACCAATCAACCCACCATTTCTGCACAACATGTCTAGACCATTAAGACACATATCACAAGTTCCATCAAACACTTTGTTATGGACAACTACCTTATCTCCTTTCTTTAATTCAGAATTATTCACATGACTTCCGAGTTCTTTTACTATACCACTCGATTCTGCCCCTGGTATATGTGGAAGAGGATCAACTCTTGGCAATCCACCAGATGCAACAATATGATCTATCGGATTTACACCGGCTACCTTAACTTCAATTAACACATCCTGGTCATTTATTTTTGGCTGATCTGCGTTATCTATCACTTTTAGATTTTCTAAACCCGGTGTTTCAAAAATAGGCAGCCTTCATGGTGAAAACAGTATTCGTTATTTTATTTATTAATTTGTCATAATCTTATGATTTTCAAAATAGCAACACATGGTAAGTAATAACATACCCTTAACATGCATAATGTTATTTTTTGTTTGTTATAGCTGGTGGCCAGATAGCGAGGAGCTCGGATTGGAAGGATCACGTCCATATTTTCGAGACAAGTACTTCTCAGAGAAGACAAACTTTGCTTTGTACATGTGCCTTTAAAGGAGCATTGTAGCGAGGGCTTTTTGAAGGCATAAAATATCTCAATAAGCGTATGCGCCGTATGCGCCGTCCGCAGGTCTGCATTGGTTGCATAAAGTTCTTACCTTACCATCCTCTTCGATCCTTATGGTTTTTCACCTCAACATCTGTCATTCCGCATTGTTCACATTTACCTATCATTTTTCCTGCCATACTCTTCCACAGAATAAAGAATAAGAAGACTTTCAGTAATAATCAGGACAGTCTACAACTTTGATATCTCTTGCTTTCCCAAATAAAAGCAGTCGTACAGGTGCAACAAGAAGTGTCTCCGCTCGCTTCTAGGTAGTAGAGTCATCATTTTTAGATCTCATTTATGTTCAAAAGCTGTTAAAGAATCCCCTTTTTGAAATGACATATATCACTTCACGGCCTGGCGGGCCGCTCGAAAGCAAAACCTTTTTAGCTAGGCCAATGTTTAGTAGTCTGAACCCTTTCAAAGAACCGATATCAGCATGAAGCCAGAGTGGCACTAATACCCATCAGAATTCCACGTTTGTATCTAACAAAAATGGAGCAGTCATGAATTTGGCAGCCTAAATTGAGCATATATAGAAAAAATTGTCTAGTGTGTGGGAGAACACAATATTTAATATCTAGAGTTGGAGATTGCGAAAATGTCTGACAATGGAGAAATAGCACCACTTAGAACAATTCTAGTCCCGGTGGATGGATCTGAATGGTCATTTAGAGCTGCAAAGTATGCGGTAAAAATTGCAAAGATGTCAAACGCACAGATAGTTTGTGTGCATGCAGTTGTTAGCCTGCCTCCCAGCGCATACGCCAACGTGCACGCAGGTGTGCTCATACCACGATACATAGAAGAGGCAAAAAACGAGGCACAAAAGTGGTTCGATAAAATAGATACTATCGCTAAAAAAGCGGGTGTTGTTACGCTGAGTACAGAAATTATTCTTGATGTTTTTTCCGTTGCTGATGCTCTGATAACCTACGCCGAAGGAAATAACGTAGACTTGATAGTCATCGGAACAAAGGGCAGGACAGGGTTGAAAAAGTTCGTACTTGGAAGCGTAGCAAGCGGTGTGGTATAGCACGCCAAGTGTCCGGTGCTTGTTGTGAGATAGGGAAATAGATATGTATCAAAAGGTACTAGTTCCTTGCTTGCGAAGTGTACGAGCATTTCAGATAGGACACGAGATCACCCCTAAACAATCGGTTGGCTGCAAAAGAAGTCTCATTTTGAATCTTGCCTTCTAAGAGCTCATTTCATGGTCTACATGACACACACTCTCTCTCTGCGGCAGACTAAGGAAGATTCTACGTATTGCGCAATTCCTTTTCTGCAGGTATTGGGATTTTATGATGCTGTAGTAGAGGGAGAATAATGCTCTGCTAGCTTTTTCTCCTAAGAGCCTTCAGCGCAGTGCCCCACGATATGAGTTGGTCCAGCATAGTATTGAGCGCTTGCTCTTGGTATGAAGCGGGTTTAAATGTTTTAAAGTTCTCAAAGTCTGTATAGAGGGACAGCGCGACTTGCGCACGTACATCTGCAACCTGCAGCTCAGCCATAACGAGACGCAAATGTTCTACTGAGCGTATGCCACCAGTACCGCCATAGCTGACAAATCCCGCTGCTTTATTATTCCATTCCCGGTAAAGAAAGTCAATAGCGTTCTTTAGCGCGCCTGGAATTCCATGGTTGTACTCGGTTGTCACAAAGATAAAGGCATCAAAAGAATCGATTTTCGTCGACCATTCTTTCGTGTGGTGTTTGCTGTACTGACCTTGTGACGGGGGAATAGGTTCGTCCAAGAGTGGCAGGTTGAAGTCTTTAATATCAACGTACTCAAACTCCGTTTCGTCGTTGCTTCGCTTCTTTGCAATATTGTAGACCCATCGAGCTACTGCCTCACCATTGCGGCCGGGTCGAGTACTCCCTAAAATAATGGCTACCTTTAGCATAATCCGTATTCATCCGAGCTTACAAAAGTAATAAAACTTGTATCCTTCGGTCCAAGTAACTTCAGGAGAAACCAACGGGATTTTGTTTGCGGGATTCACAGACACACCACCATCTTCCGTCGAGTAGCAGGGTAGAACTAATCCATTTCCCTTATCTGAATATTAATATTGTCTTCGATGCTAAATTTGGACATCCAAAGCCATCTGCAATTAACCATAAGGGCAGATTAGAGTACAATGGATGAAACAGTTAGACCTGAGCTTATTTGTTTCTCGTTTGGAATTACTTCTAAGTTTGTCGCGTGTATTACATTCAAAAACAGGCTGTGATAACAACAACTGCCTTCTAGTATCGCAGGCCATTGAGAGGCGGCATGGTATCATCCTCTGGAACTGTTGCTATAGATTCTCGTTAGTCAATCAGAACCTGACAATCCATCTTAACCGTTCTTTTCCTTCTATAAACATTCGCTGTATGGGGAGAGAGAATAGATTTCAGAAGATAGTACGAAATTATATTTCTGCATATATAGAATAAACCGTACTTTGGGTACTGTTGAATCATTCCGTGGAACCTAAAAGCTCATTACGAAGCTAATAGAAGATTTGAGTTAATGAGAAAACCAGAATGACTATAATTCATCACGGAAAATTCAACACGGGTTTACAACGGGTTAACGTCACGGGATGATTCAAAAGTACCATAATTTATATTATGATTTAACATAATTGCACAGAAAATAATAAATTTCAACAAGACTTAGATAACCTAACGCGTATAGGTATAGTTTAATTTTTTACTCCCCTTTGAGGGCTTCAGCTAATTTTTCTTTCTTTGATGAATATGGAGAACGGCAAACTAGTTATACTATTTTTGCTAACACTAGAAACATACAGAGTGTGTATATCTGAATAACCTTGGATAATGTAGTAATAATCCAAACAGACAATAAGTGGGATCCAAGGAGAAAAAAGTATTTTCATCCCAGATTTGCTACGGTTTTATCAGGACAAGAAATAAAGTGGATAAATCAAGATACAAAGAATCATAGATTAGTTTCAGGCAATCCAGATACCCTCATTTCTGATGGAATATTTGATACTGGAGAAATATCGATAGGACAATCCAGTTCTATACAAGTCAATAGTTCGCAGCGAGCAAGAAGTATACCTTATTTTTGCTTCCTTCATCCTAACGAGAGAGGAACTGTAGTCGTTTTGCCAATGGCAGAAGATTCGCTTACAAATGAAGAGATTCTAGAGATGTTGGAATCTACCTTTACTCTTGATAATTCTGCAGAATTCAAGAAAATGCATACAAGTCTAGAAAAATATGTCGATCCCGTAGTATTAGAGCAAATACGAGATCCGGAATTAGTAAGCATGCAAAACAAGATTCTGACTGTTGTGTTTTGGGATATTAGTGGATTTTCTGTTTTATGCGATAGCTTACAATTTCATCAAGAATTAGTGGTGGCATTTCTAAGAGAATTCTTTTCAGAGGCTGCTACAATTATTCACAAATATGACGGAGTATTGGACAAGTTTATTGGAGATGGTATAATGGCATTCTTTGGGTTTAAAGATACATATGTTAATGATAATGGAAAAAAAGGTGCAATCTGCGCGGTTAATGCAGCGTTAGAATTGAGAGATTTCTTTGATGAGATCAAGGTAGACTGGATTGACCTGTGGAGAGCAAAAATAAGGCAAAAAGAGGAGGAGATATCCATTCATTTGAGATGCGGTATGAATACTGGAAGTGTGTTGGTGGGGCTTATACTGACAGAAAAAAGAGATCAGTTTACAGCAATAGGTACGAATGTAAATTTAGCTAGCAGACTGGAAGGTATAGCTAGTGAAGACCAGATCGTTTTATCGCCATTCACTAAGATGCAAATCGAGAATGAATTTAACCTCAAACCAGTTCCTGTTGAAAAACCAATAAAAGGGTTTGAGAGCATATCGGAATGCTATGAGGTAGCAAGTAGGAAGGACAAAAAAGAAAAAGAGGATGAAGGTACAGTCTTCGGTGAATAGCAGAACAATGGTCAAATAACTTCAAATTATTATAATCATCGAACAGACGAAATCGCTGACATACATATACTTTATAGCTGGGGAAGCGTTGAATCCACCGATATGCAAGACTCAAATCCCGCCCAGGTCTCTCACAGCAGTAATAGACATAATTTGAAACGCTACGACAGGAATAGCACCAGTCACCTTTGGATTTGATTGCTAACGTAGCGAGAGGAAAAGAACCTTAGATGTATGGATGTAAGTTTGGCGATGGAAATACTGTAGAAACCAATATCTAAAGCGTTGAGATTATTAAAGACTCTCTAGTTCTCCTCTGTAACATATAATAATCCGAAATTGACGACAAGTTAAACATTGGAAAGAAAGCGAGCAATAACAATCCTTTTTTTGCTGCTATAGCGTTTTTTGCTGCCATAGTGGTTAGCGTAGGACCATTCCGGGTTTTGCCCGGCCAGTCTCCGCCGACTCTATCAGACTCTAATATCCGAGTTGAAAAGGTGTTAGCAGGTCTAGAGTCGCCTACGAGTATGGCATTTTTGGATAATCAGCACATCATCATTACGCAAAAGGATAATGGCATGGTAAGTCTTGTATCCAATGGTATTCTCCAGCCTCAGCCAATTCTGCAACTACCTGTCTTAAATAATAGCGAGCGGGGGTTGCTTGGAGTTGCTATCGCAAATACGAATAGCAACAGCACGGCGAAGACTGTATTTCTATATTACACCGAGCCTGTTGGGGATCAAGCAAGAAACAGGATCTACCGATACGAGTGGGATGGCATGAGCCACTTTTCGGGAGGGCTCCTTATCCTTGATCTTCCTGGAGAACCTGGGCCGAACCATGATGGAGGCAAGATGCAAATTGGACCTGATGGCATGTTGTATGCAGCAATAGGTGACTTAAACAGAAGAGGCATGCTCCAAAATATCCTGGATGGGCCTGCGCCGGACGATACTTCAGTCATTTTTCGCATAAAACCAGATGGATCTGCTGTTGAGGACAATCCGTTTTTTAACAGCACTGACGAAAGGATGCAAAGATTCTACGCCTACGGTATTCGAAACTGCTTTGGCCTTGACTTTGATCCCTTGACCGGCATCCTCTGGGAAGCAGAAAACGGCCCCCGCATATATGACGAAATAGACGTTGTTTTACCCGGCTTTAATAGTGGCTGGAGGAAGGTGATGGGTCCTATAGAAAGAGGAGGGATTTCCGGAGAAGGAACATCTATTTCTGATCTTGTAAACTTTCCAGGATCACACTATTCAGACCCTGTTTTCAGCTTTCTTCAATCTGATGGCATCACCGACATCGAATTCTTCAACTCTACAAAGCTTGGTGATAGGTACGCAAACAACATATTTGTAGGCAACCTGAACTATGGTAATTTATACTACTTTACGGTCAACAGTAGTAGGACAGGGCTTGATTTCAGCGGGATAGCAGGCTTGGAAGATTTGGTGGCTGATGACCCTGGGGAGGTGAATGCAGTAACGTTTGCCACAGGATTCCCTCAAGGAATTACTGATATTGAAACAGGCCCTGATGGATATCTATACGTTCTGACTTTTGCTGGAGACTTGTATCGCATAGAGCCGGGATCACCATCAGCAGCAACAGGCAGCCATCTCATGAGGAAATTTTTCATATTATGCTCCAGATTTCTATAATATATCCTCGTAGGAGACAGGCATAGGCTTGAATAACTTATAAACTGCTAATAAGCCATCTAACCGAACCTATGGGGCCTGCGCCTAACCTCCGACAAAGGGGAATACTGATATTAAGTAATCTTTAAAGCTCAGAGTCCGAACCCCTTTACATGCGGGAACCTAATCCCACTGAATCCGCCTCTCTCTTGCTCAAAAGTTCTTATTATTCAATGGCGTCGACAATAGACAACACGGCATCCGAATTTTCCAGACGCCATCGATATAACTATTCATATGTTTAGTTTAAACAAACCAAAGGTTATTTTCTGCAGATTGTGGTGGCAGTCTTAGTGACACTATAACCGGCGGAGCTTGTAATGACATAAAGGCAGGTCAGTCTGGAAATGACCAAATGAGTGGAGGCACAGGAAATGACCAGCTGCTCGACGAGGGGGAAATGACTAAATAGCTGCTGGGCTAGGCACTGACAGCGCTATCGGTGGAGCAGTTTCCTCTGATATGTATGCCGCACTGAAACCATCTGCGAGGCTTGAGTTTAACTAGTAGGTACTAGTGTTGGGGAGCATTTTCCATGCTTATCTTCTGACTTCGTCAATCCCATTAATACACTGTAAGTAATAATAAGCTAAATCAGATTTTGCTAGATCAAAAACAAATTATTGTGATAATTCCTTGAGAACTTTGACATCCCTACTTATAGTACACTGGTCAACATCCAACTTTTCTGCTATTTCGGATTCTGTCAATCATTGTGCCAACGTAGAAGCGATTGTCTTCTACGTTCTTCAATTTTGAAACTATTATTATTATTGTAATTATGGATGCTTGAGCTCAATTTATGAAGTATATGTTCTTCACAAAGGGAAGCTTTATGCTTTTTCTTCTATCGTTTCAACTAATTCTAGTGACAGCCATGCTTTTGTCGAAAAGAAACTTTGTTCACAAATAAGGTTTATTATATTTTACATGCTGTCTAATTTCAGTGGAAAAGGCGAAGCAGCTAAAAAATGCTGTAGTTCACATCAAATCCCAGGTAGCGAAATTCAAAGCGGAGCATAAGAGCGGAAGCCAAGCAGTCTCTGCTATTATCGATGAATTACCTTTTCCATTCAAGACATTTGCCAGGATACTTTGGGATGGGCTTGAAAAGGAAGAGGATGGGCCAGATAAAATGATTAGAATACTTGAAAGAATTGAGGGAAGCACAACTGAGGAGTTTCGAGAAATAGACCAGAAGCTTGATGATTTGATTAACAAGCAAGCCGAAGCTCCTCTGATCTCCTTGAAGTAGGCAGACAATTGCTAAATAAATACAACGCGGTACTTGACACGTTATCATCCAAAATTGACAATCTAAGAAATACAACAGATAGTACATATCGCAATACTCAAATGATTTTAGAATTGCTGTCAAAACAAGAAGAAGAATCAGCAAAATTGAGTACTGATAAGGATATTTTTCTAGGATATCGAGTTGTTTTCGATCGCCCAGTCTTCAAGCGTCCATACACGTGGCACAGCTCAAAAGCCGATTTTGTTAAGGCGATTCTAGATACAAATAGTGCGATCTGCACTGGACGTTACATTACGAGGCATGGTGATAAGTTAACTGCTGTTAAACCTAAAAGTCTTATCAGGAGCAAACCCTGGCGTGATAACATGGATAGAATAGAGGCTGATTTGAGCGAAATAATTAAGATGCACTATGGGTTAAAAGAGGACTATATTCCTCCAACCGAGGAACAGAAAAGATTTGGTGATTCGGTGGATTCTATAAGAGATCACATAATATTTACACTTAATGAAATTTGGATGGAACTAGGCATACCGACCCTGCCGATTCCGTCAAAATATCAGATCTGGGACGAGGAATCCAAACCTTTATGGGACTACTCAAACCCCCTATCGTAAGGACTAGTAATCATCTTTATAATCTCCAATATTCTCTGACAAGGCGTCGATCAAATATATTTCAGCTACCCAAAAATGAGAGTAGATTCTGTTCTCATCAATTGTATTCTTTTCAGGTTCTGACCGCCAGTCAAAGGCCTCTCACAAAGGCAATTTTATCGCTACCTGAACCTGGTATACGCGCAAGACAGGACCACTTTGGAGTCTTTTCCCAAAGAGCACATCCTAAACCAGATAGCAATTTGTAAAGACCGATTTGAAAAAATGCGGATGGATCTGTTTCAACAGTTCGCATACAATGACAAGATTGAAGATGCCCGTGCTAGGCTAGACGCTTGGAACCTGGGATGTGAAATGACTCTCATGGTTACGCGATTAGCAGTTGAAGGCGTCACTTCATTGGGTTCTGATTTGAGAGAGATACAGCAGAAGGTGTCTAGATTGTCTGCTAATATATCATCAACAACACCGTTAAAGCTGAAAGAAGAGGAAAACACTAACTAACAATCATGTTTTAGTTTTGACATATGATGCAGTCTGCATGATGAATACGAAAGCAAGTGTGGCAATGGTCGCATTAGCTGCATTGGCATTGATGGTAGGAGCCTTCGCACTACCAGCGACAGTGTCTGTAGCATATGCAGACAGCACCCAGACAAAAACGAACACACATACTAACACACATATCAAGGGAACGAACAACTGCCAGACAAAAAGCGGCACCAACAGCAACGGCAGCATCACAATCTGTACTATAGGATAATAACGCACTTACACCGCCTTTAAGTCGGTGGAACAAATACGGCGAATAACCATTATGGAGGCTTCCCTTAACCTTCCACATTTTTTTACATCATTTCCTTCTGTTTATTCAGCTTTCATCGCTTATGCTCAACTGAAGATGTATCTGCATATGTCCCTTTCCAGTGCAATTCTAAATGATGGAGTTGTTCGACCCATCTATCTTATTTCAGCTGCCACCACATGCCTTATTGTAAATCCTATTGGTTGTCCTTCCAGCATTCTCCTCTTCTAGTGCCATAACGTTGACTTCTTATTGATACTAAGCTTTTTTCAGCTAATGGAAACTAAAGAATTTCGCTTGAAATAATGGAAGAGAGAAAATGGGGTTGGGTAATAAGGAACAACCTAAGAAAGCAGCTGAGGTCGGGGGTTCAACTCCCACCCTGTCCATTTTTACAGTTATAGAACTATGGGAACAGGTCGCAGGTTGTTCAAAAAATTCTCGCCCCGTGACCTTAGGTGTATATGTATGACTATATCTCTTTTTTTGTATTATCTCAAACCTTATAGCTATGGCTGAGGTATCAAATTCTCAAAAGGAATCGTGCCACCCTTCCATTCCCACTCTGCAAAACGGTTGATGCCTTCCGCATATTCAACTTGACCTATTGCTACCAGGTTGTCAAGGAATGCTAGCTGCCCAGTCGAGTTTGTGCTAAAATACGCAACACCAGTTCCACTTCCTGAGCCATCCGGATTTGTACGAGTGAGGTAAACAAAGCTGATAGTTGCATTTTCTTGTTCTTGTGCTGCTGCACCGCCTTCAGTCATTATAACGGCATGACCTTGATAAAAGGAAACTCCGTTAGGTTGAATATTGATTGTGACATTTGCTGTCTCAGTTGCGTTTATAACACTTGTACCGTTTGGAGGCAGTATTATTCTGTTGCCCGAATATGAGATTACTATATATGTTTCATTTACTGGGTTCACGTTTGGTTCTACATCTTCCCGTTCATCTAGGTATGAGAAAAGACGACCCAAAAGAGCATTCGAAACATTGCTGGTAGTAGTAGTCGTACTGCTTACAGCTTCTTGCTCTTCTTCTCCTGCTGATGTAGTAGTTGTAGTAGTGTTCTCGCCAGTTGTAGAGGCTGATACCGGAGTAATAGTAGCCGATACAAAAATTATTGTCAGTGTGAAGATTGTAGCAGCTACTGTTGTTGTTGCAAGACGGGTGTTGTTTAGCAGAGGTATTTTTCTTCTATTATTATCATTATTATTATTATTCAGCGTTTTCATTTTGCGTGCATCGGGGATGGAAAAACAAAGGATAAAAACGTTACAGCAATTGACGAGAAAAGGGTGCTATGAACAAGATTTCATAGTAAGCAGTAACAATGTACTATCATTGGATATGACCATCATCAAGTCTTTCCTAGTCGCTCAAAGAAGCCCTCTAGTGCTTTTGCAGTCTCCATGGGTCTCTTCTTCTTCTCATTCCAAACATGAGTCTAAGCATTTTTCTTTATTTTCCTGTCCCATCAAAACCTAAAGATTTGATGTGTTTGCTTGCAGTGTTTTTAGCTCCGTAACCATGCACCATTAAACGAAGTCTTAAAGCTAGCAAGATGATGGAGCGGGTGGGATTTGAACAGTTAAGAAGTACTCTTCCGATTGCTGTTGCCCGTTAGATAAGAGGTATAACTGCCTTTGAAGAAAGCTGGCTTAGGTCGTGGGTTCAAATCCCACCCGGTCCATTTCTTTCTGTTGTACAACTA
This sequence comes from uncultured Nitrososphaeraceae archaeon, assembly GCA_963786915.1. GTDB lineage: Archaea > Thermoproteota > Nitrososphaeria > Nitrososphaerales > Nitrososphaeraceae > Nitrososphaera. The sequence continues at coordinate 112,104 of CAWBAU010000001.1, read as the reverse complement.
CGGCATTTTTGAGTTCAATTTAGATGATTGTCGGACAAATTCAGCAGCAAGAATTGTAGAAAGGCTCAAAGTTGTATTTAATTGCAAGCAGAAAAATAAAAGTTGACATAGCCCGCTTATCATGAAAAGGCAGCAGGCAAGCAAGTGGAAGTCGTTGTTGTGTGTATCAACGGGAATAGGTTGCTGCTGTTATAATGACTAATGGGAAACAATTATTATTATTATTATTTGTCCGTTAAGCCTTGCTTCATCATCTTCTGAAACTCTTCATCAGACATGCTCTTTTTCGCTGCTACCATTTGCTGTACATCTTTGCCTGCAAGGTACCTGAGATTTGGTTCCTTCGCTGTTGCGAGCTTCAACCACAACTGAGGCTACAAGGTCAGCATCGGACCCATTTCCCATCATCCTCTCCTGGCTAGAGGACATCATTTGCATCATTTGTAAATAAGGAGAATTTGAGTCCTGTGTTTTCTTTGATATAACCATATTTTCACCAATATTTGTCTTAACAAATCCAGGTTCGACCAAAACTGTTTTAATCCCAAATTGTTCTATCTCGTATGCCATTGATTCGCTCAAACATTCAAGGGCGAATTTCGAGCTAACATAAGCAGAACCACCAGGATAACCTATCATGCCCGCTCCTGAACTAATGTTAATTATTCTCCCTGAGCCTTGTTTCCTCATGATTGGAAGAACCGCCTGCGTTACGCGAATCACCCCAAACACATTGGTCTCATATAGTGACTTTATTTCGTCCATTCCGATATCCTCAAAGGCTCCCGTCAGCACGTATCCCGCATTATTTACAAGCAAGTCAATCCTTCCCGACTCAGATAATATCGATTGTATCGCGTTTTTGATTGAATTTTCATCTGTCACATCTAACTGGATTGTTTTAATGGGCAAGTGTTGTTTGTCTGCGACTGATTGTATAGAGTCTCGCTTAGCTAGGTTCCGCATTGTTGCATAGGTACAATAGCCATTTTTTGCTAGTGCAAGAGAAGTTGCGAGTCCTATTCCACTTGAGCTTCCTGTAACTACGGCTACTGAGAGTTGTTGGTTGTTGGGCGATGATGACATCTAGACTGAATGAGCATGAACATCATCATACATAGAGCTGTGTATGGTCTTTGCAGTCTTAAATCTCCAGTCTGCCTAAGTGAGTCAAGCAGTTCCAGAATTGTAGAGCAGCCTTTCTAAAGAAAAACAAAGACTATAGTAAATATAATGTCATGCATGATTTTATCGGGGATGTCCTAGCAAGCATTAGAATCACTATAATGGCGTATTGGATACCACATAAACATCAAGCATTCTTCAAGTTCCCGAAGAATTAGGTCTTGAAATAGCTTCCTTCTATTTCGTGCCTGAATTTGGTCCAAAAAACTCCAATTACCGTCCCTGTATCTCCTTCACTGCTAAAACTAAAGGTATGATTGCTACTTCAAGGAAAGATTTTTCTTCGGACGTGTTAAATGATTCTTAAGAGCAGCATAAACAGATTATTTTAATTCCCTATTGTGCATGACCAAAGATATACAAAAGCAGTGACAAATAGCTCTCCTTTGCTTTCAGGTACCATCGGCTTTTTTGTACAATCAAAATAGAACGCCTTGGTTGCCGACAATTTCTATAACCCTACTTTGTGGGTTAAATAGAACAGTCAGCACTCTGTCTGTATCTGTAGTTTCAGTTTCTTTGAAACTACCTGCCATATAAGGACAATATCCAAAACAATGGGCGCCTGCCTCACTTACCTGCTGACCATCAATTAAAACAACGAAATCGCTATCATTGCCAACAGAATCTACAGAGTCTAACACGTTTCTAGGTAAGCCAATCTCCAATGCTCCTTCCTCTTCTCGGGCTTCTTCTTCTCGGTCTTGGGCCTCTTCTCGGGCTTCTTCTTCTTCTTCTGTTCTTGGGGCAGAAGTCTGTCGTTGACGGAGTGCTGTTTCCTTCTGCTGCTGCTTGCTGCTCCTACAGCACTTCCAGGATTGACATTAACAAACAGGGCATGTCTTTGAGGGTCTCCTGAGATTCCCCCTACTGTGTCGCGCACTATATTATAACTGATAGGGTGAGTATTTCCCTCCTTGTCTGTGACGTTATGCACGTTATTGTACCCTGGTTGTGCAAGAGTTTGAAGTACAGGTACTATTAACCTGGTCAATAATAGGAGCACTTTGTGATTGTGCTGTAGCATTCTGTGATGATGTAGCATTCTGTGCGTTTAGCGATTGAAAGGGCAGAAGTATTGTGGCACCCATGATGATGGCTAAAACAAGAGGTAAAACCAAAATTGGTGTTATAATCTTTCTATTACTCTTTAGCTCAATAGCCAAATCTTTTACTCCTCAGCTCGTTTATGGATACAATCTATTTATGAATTGCGTGTATAATTATAATTATTATTTATTAATCCTTATTTGAGTAGTAAGAAGAAGAAGGCGATGAATTCCAAAAAGCACGATGAAATGTTTGACATCACTATGGAACATGTAAACAAAACGTGGAGCGGGTGGGATTTGAGCCCCAAAGTTCTCTTACAATAGCTCTGCCCCTTTTGGATAGAGGGTAAAGCGTCTAGGGAAAGCAGCCACTGCAGCTGAGGTCGTGGGTTCAAATCCCACCCGGTCCATTTCTTTCTGTTGTACAACTACGGTATTAGATTGAGGTCAATTTTAACAATTGTCGGACAAAAATCCTAGCAATACAAATGCCCTATTGTGTAGTTTGTCGGCAATGTTTTGTATTTTTATTATACTTCCAATACTTGAAAAAGTTAAAGAACCAGGCACAGCAACAAGCATTGAAGGATATGTGTTGATGTGAGTAACACTAGCCCTACGTTTAATCCCGATGATTTTAAGGCTCAACAACGCCAAATGTGGGATAATGCTGCCACAGGTTGGCAGACTTGGTGGGGGACTATCGAACGTGGAGCACAAAAAGTCAGCAATAAGATTGTACAATTAGCCGAAATCAAGCAAGGTGACAAGGTGTTAGATATTGCTACTGGCATAGGAGAGCCAGCAGTTACTGGCAGCGAAGAAAGTCATGCCAAATGGGAATGTTACTGCTATAGATATTTCACCTCAAATGCTGGCAATTGCAAGGACAAGAGCCAAGTCCCTTGGTTTGGATGGTATAATGAAGTTTAGAGAAAGCGATGGAGAGAAAATTGATTTGCCAGACCAGACAGCAAAATTTGATGCAGTCCTTTCAAGATTCGCTCTGATGTTCTTTCCAAACCTTCCCTCAGCCTTAGTAAAGATTAGACATCTACTGATTACAGATGGTAGGCTTTCTGCAGCGGTATGGTCTACTCCATCAAAGGTCCCATTGATTGATTTAGCTTTCAGCATTGTAAGAAAGCAGATAAATGCTCCTCTTCCTCCTCCAGGAACACCCGGTCCTTTTGCCTTAGCAGATACGGAGACTCTGAAGCAGTTGTTTAGCCAAGCAGGATTCAAAGATATTAAAGTTGAAACCGTTCAAATAACGTTTGAGTTTGACTCACCTGAAAGTTATACAAAGCACATTCAGCAGACTGCAACGCGTCCACACGAGATGATGGCGAACCAGCCTGAGGAAGTAAAGAAGCAGGTATGGAACTCAATTACCGAAGCAGCCTGGCAATGTGCTGATTCCCATGGCAGAGTGAATTTAGACAACGAAGCAATCTGTATAGTAGGAAGAAATTGAAAAACCACTTAAGTATTCTTAAAGTTCGCTTGACACCAGAGAGGGCTATGAGAATGCAGAGAAAAAGAATGGGACTGGTGGGATTCGAACAGCTTTCGCTTTCAGTGGGTATCTAGATACATGCGCAACCAAGCTGACTGGCTGAGGTCGTGGGTTCAAATCCCACCAGGCCCATTTTTATTAATCTGATTAGTTACGGCATCAAATCAGACTCATTTTTTAAATTCCCTGCTGAGTTGTTTCCTTTTGCTTTCACTGACCATTATGGCAGCAGACCGTGCAATGTCGGCTTTATTCTTATCGACGTAAGCTTTGAGTTCGCTTTCATAATACAGTTTACCGCAATGCTCGCATTCTATCGCTCCTCTTATTCCTTCCTGTTTCTCTCTGTGCTCTCGCAAGAGCATGGTGAGTAGGCCATCAAACGTATCATGTTCTTCTAGTTTCTTCAGTTCAAAGTAGTTATGCTCACTGATGCTTATCTGCTTGAGTGTCATCAGGCTTCTAACTCCACAGCAGTGCCATTACAACAGAAAGGACATTGCGCTGTAGTATGGGTCTCTGACCAGTCAGCTTCTCTTGGATTATAACTCACAGTTGCATCACAGTTTTGGCAGCGTCCAAATACTTCTGGCATTATTGTCTTTGCTCCTGTCTTCTCTTTTGATTTAATTCATGAAGTGACAGCACCGAAAAGACGCGAGAGCATGAGCTGCACTTGAAACGTGCCCTACCAGTAACATCATAATCATATCTAGGAGCACGCTTGCCGCACTTGCTACACGTTGCAGCGTCATACGCTATCATGTTAAGCTTCTTGCTCCTTTTTTTCGTTCTTGTCTTTGAACAGCTCCAGCGACCATAAATGATCGGCTATGGCTGTCTGCAACTTCAGATATTATTCCGTCTATCATTCTAAGCTCCTTACTCCTATTATTAACCGCTGACCGCTCCGCCTGCTGCAAAGAACACTGCCGAGTCCTCGCCCCGCTGGCCCTTGCCGTGTTTGTTACAGTCCTATCCCTGTCAGGTTCAGGACCAGGCCTATGCCAAAGGTGGCCCATCCACCGCCTCCAAAGAAGCCCAGTATGGATATTATGGTGCCCAGCGCCATCAAGACCTGGCCTGCCGCAATCGAGCTGTTGCCCCTGTTTTGCTGTCGTCTGAGGTTAGAGTCTACGGTTTGTTGATGCTGTGTTATCGCCTTTTGGAGCTCCACCTCTTCCTTGTATGCTTGTTTGTCGTGGCGCTTGAGATAATGTAGATGCTCCTTGCGCTCCTCCTGCTGTATCTGGTTCCACTTGCCCTGCAACTGAAACTCATACCCCGCTTTTTTGTCATAGAGTTTGTTTAGTTTGCGCTGTCTTGCTTTTCCTTGGCTTTCTTGCTGTATCCTGGCGGCCACCTGGTTCAATGAAGCCTCTAGCTCTGCTTGTTGTTTGACTAGTTTGTTGTGCTTCCTTGAGGAGAGTGCGAGATTGTTATTGTTGTCTTTCATTTGGTTCATACTCTAAGCTCCTAAGTAAATCCTCACTGGTGCTCTAGCCTGATATGACACCACGTAGCCTATGCCGCCTGCTAGCAGCACAAACCCAAACAATGCCAACCCTACATATGCCATCTCTCCGCTAAAGCCAAATGCTATCCCTCCGATTGCCATCATCATGACGCCAAAAAACAATAGGCCGCCAAATGCTCCTGTGGACATCATGTCTGACTCTCTAACATGCAGCCTCTTTTATCGCTGCAATCCCTGCAATCACTACGTCTGTCATAATGTTCTTGATTCATAATGCTTACAAGGGATATGAGAGATATAAAGTATACTAAAGATGAAAAGAGATAATAGGTATATGTTTATTACTTACCCCATCTAAGACATAACAGATATAAAGTATATTACCCTTGAAATGAGATAATAGGTATACGTTTATTACCTTTTCCGTCTAAGGATAATACGTGGATTCTGAACAAGACAAGACAAAGAACGTAAAGTTAAGCGAAGATGTCCATCATGAGCTAGGCGAGATGGGAAAACTATCAGAGAGTTACAACGACGTCATTAGAAGGCTCATAGACCACTACAAAAAGACTAAGGGCAAGTCAGCTCCAAAATCATCAGACTAAAGAGATGACAAGTAGAGTAATAGCGGCTCAGAAGCGGTATATCAAATGCCGATTAAAGAAGAAGCTTAGACTGTTGGAACAACAAAGCTTCCACACGTTGCAGCCTAGCTGCAACGTGTGGAAGTGGGACGGTGGTCTAGCCTGGTTAAAGCCTTCAACTCAGACGAGCTGCTAGCGAAAAATACTAACGTGTTGTATTGTGCAAACTGCGACAAGCCGATGAAGGTTGTTGTCATGTTGGAAGTTGAGCTTAAGCAATGATAGTCATGATTGCCGAGATTGCCGTTTTCATTTTAGATGTCGTTTGGAATCTAGAAATGGAGAGAGGAAGGGAAGGAAAAGGGGGGAGCCAGTAAAGAAATAATGACTTGCTCACCAGTCACAAACGGCTTGCTCCAATACTTCAACGCGCAAGGAGCAGGAAGAGTATGGGGAGGCTGTGAGGTACCTAACCACCTCGGACCACAACGAAATCAATATTGAATGTGTGCGTGTGTGTGGCAGGCAGGAAGATTTGTGGGATGGTTTAACCACGGCCGCCACACACCATTACACACACACAGCAGGCTAATGACGCAGTCGGATTCTAGTGACGAATGGTGAGCCAGGACCATAACAACTCACTCACTCATCTAATTGTATTTGCTCTTTTTTTATTATTAAACTTGTTGCTGCCTGATCTTGCTTTTGCTCTTCTATTAACTGCTGCCTAATCTTTTCTAAAATATTTGTAAGGGTCTGGACCATACATTTCATCTTCTATATGCTCCTCTCCCTCTTTTATCCTCGCAATTACTGCTTCTATTTCTGGTAGATTATTTTTATAATTTCCATGTTTATCTCGTTTACCAAGCATTCGCCTAACTGTATTCTCAAAAGTTAAAATCGGATCATCCATGTACCACTCTTCAATTTTAGCCATATCCTCCAGATTTTTCAAGATAATTTGCTGAGACTTTGTTAACTGCTCGATCTGCTTCTTCATATCCTCTGGGTCTTTTTGTGCTTCTGCTTCCTTTTGCATTTGTTCGATAGCGCCCTCCTGATTGAGAGCGTGGCTACATTTCAAACAGAACTTCGCGGCAGTGCTTGTTTAGCTCTCCACAAAACCAGCATGACTTTGGCTGCAGTTCTATTTGAGTGGGAGAAACTGTGTCCTCACGGGTTCGAACACCCCTTGCAATCTCTAGCTCCATGACAGCGTCGTCATCTAGAAGCTGCTGGTAGGTTTTCCACTTGTCACTATTTGCCGAGAGACCCATAAGCCTGTTGTGCACCTTCGGAGGAAGAAAGGCCATTTTTGTGCTCCATTCGTGTCTTCTGAGGTAGGGGTTGTGCTTTCTTTCGTAGATGAGACTGCGCAGCGCGCTCTTGTCCCTTTCAGATGTATTTGGATCATCAAGCCGCCTTGGAAGTTTCTTTTTTATAATATCTACGTAGCACTGGCGCATACGATCCGGCTTTATTGGCTCATTGAGATATTTCCCTTTGTTATCCAATCTTGGGAAAAGATACACCTTTTTGTGAGTCTCCACAGGCCAATCATGCCACGGATGCACATGTGCCCACTCGTTGAAAAACGGGATTGCCTCGGTAACTGTTACTTCATGGTAGCTGTATTCAGTCTTGCCCTTTTCGCCTATCCAAAAGCGACATGACTTTTTATTCGGCTCGGGCTTGATGTCGTCAAGTTTCATTTGTAAAAGGTCACCAGGCCGACCGCCTACGTCACGGTGTATGGCATGAAAACACTTGATGCGCGAATCCTCACAGTATTGAAAAAAGACTATGCTCTTCTTCTGTCCAATGGTCCTCTCTTCTGACATTTGTCTTTGGTGGCGTTACGGCTCTGAAGCCCTTGAGCTGTGGAGGCGTCTGCCACTCTTCTTTAGGCACCCCCTTGTTTGTCCACCATCTCCAAAAAGCAAGATACTTGTAGCCACGGGTATTGTGAGTGGTCATCCACTCTTTGGTTTGCCCCTCCTGATTTAATGCGCGCTCAGGCTTGAGTCTTTGCAGATACCCTTTTGGCTCTTGCCTTGCAAAGAAATCATCCGATGTGATTTCGCGCAGGGCCTTGTATTTACCACCGTTTCTCTTTTGCATGACATATTCTGACAAAAGGTGTAGAGCGTTGACGTAGCCCTTCTTGGTATTAGGCGGCATTGGTCTACCGTTGCCGTAGTCAGGCCAATGTAAAAGAAAATCAGCATATGAGCTCTTTGTCCTCATCGGAGAACTCCATTAATGACCATTGTACAGAAGCAGACAGGTCGGTCATGGCTTCCTTAATCTTTCGGTCTAGAGCAAAATTGTTAATAACAAATTCTTCTGGCGCCTTACCCCGTCTATGACGACAAGGACGACTACGATAATTTTCTGCTTCTGTTGCTGCCTTGATGATTTTATCGTTTGACCACACATGTCTAGCTGATCTAGTCTAAATGAGGGATAGGATACTAATCTTCAGGATGTTCTTCTCTTGAATTTCATTGTGCCTATTTTCTTAAAACCAAAGTCCACAGATGACAGCAATCAAGCTAGCTCGGTAATAGGATTTAAGACAAACCGGACCAAAGAGGTTGATTGATATAGCTTTGACCGACCCAATTTCTTTTTTGCACCATTAGATCTATAATCTCCACGACTTTGCATTTCGAGCTACCCTACTCATCAGACAGCTTCAAATTCTCGTTGTGGGCTGGCGGACAAGGTTTGGCACATAGACTTTAAATCAACCAGTGTGTTGAATCCACCTATATGGAAGACTCAAATCCCGCATAGTCCACACTCTTCTCTTGGGCGGGATTGCAATAACAGCCATACCAAATGATGATGACGATTATCAAACCTGCAGCGCTGAACTTAATGCTAGCTGCAACACTAATTACCTGTTCGAGGAAACAAATATATTTTTCAATTATTTTGAAAACAGTTGTTGTCTTTCTACATTATTTTGTGGAATTTCACGGAACAAGGAATCAAAAGGGTAAATGATTGTTTACGAAGTGTTGTAATTTTCAAGGCCAATGTGGAAAGAAGAGGAGATAAGTATCACGGCACTTTTTATCCGGCAGCACATTATGACGCAATGTCATTGGTAGAGGCAGGTGATGATAATTCTGTGAAGGAATGCGTGTCAGAAGCTGAGAGAGAAGGTAATGTGCACGCAACAACTCTTAAACCTATATCTCAGGAAGAAGGTAAGGAATTTGAAGCTACGGTACACGAACTTTTCAGGATCACCAACTAATCGAGAGTAAGCAAACAAGTCAAAGATTCTTTCTTAATGAAATAGAGTCAAATAGTAATCCGCTTGAGCCTTCACCTGTCCCATAAAGTTTCTTACGTCCAATCCAAAGGAAATTTTCTCCTGTATGCCAAACAGTCCGCTGGCAACTTTCTGACACAGTGATTCCATTTCTCGGAACCTCTGCCTCGTCAATATAGTAAGGCGATTTAACTTCACTTAATAACCTTGAATTAGGGCGTATGCAGGTTTGGTCAGCAGCATTTATCATAGATGCTCTTTGCAGTTCGATATGTTTTTGTATTGGATCTGAAGGCCCAGTTGTTAGTTCCGTTGTATGCACCGGGATAAAGGGAATCCAATTCCTAGGAATGCTTGTCATAAGCCTGTATTTGAGGGGCTTATCGGATTCGTCCTCTCCTTCTTCTGCTTCATCATCTGATAGAGCATCAGTAGTTCTTTTCTGAAGTAGTACAGAATGATCGTATCCCGAAACTGGTTCGCCATAAAATGTCCTATATGTTCTCTCAACTGCCCAAACAAGGTTCGCTGTTTCATCCCTTAACATTTTTACCTCTTCTAGTGGGGGGCCTGTTAATACATAGTCTACAGTAGGTGGAAGAAAGAAGTAGGGTGTGTAATGTTGTCTATCTCTATCCTTATATTTTTCTGAAAGTGTAAACATACCCCATGAATCCCATGACTTGTCTAATTCTTTCATAGCTAATTCGGATCTTGTATTGCCTGCAGGTTCAATCAGGGTCTCTTCTCCGAAAGAATCCAGAACAGCAAGCTTGTCTATTTTATTAATTGATCCCACCGGCATTTTACATGGAACGACGAACCAATCGGGAGAGTGAACGAGAGCAAATTCCATAAGTAAGATGCTGGCAATGTTATTCATTTTAGGATATATCGATCCAAAATCCACATACGTATCCTCAAAATTCCACCACCTTTTTTCAGGCATCCCTGCAAACTTCAATCTAGTCGCAATGGGATAAGGTGGCAACGGAGGAGGATTCTCAACCTGCTTCTCTAACGGCAATTCTAAACCTTCTGTTGACTCGTCAGATACGGCAAAGGAGTACCAATCCAAATGATCTTCCTTGTATCCAGATGCATCGAGGATCAATTTCCCTTTCAAATTGCCTGAGGTATCTTTTGGAGTTATCTGTACCTTAAAGTCGTATTCCAGTTGTCTTGGATTCCACATAGAGAAATTTTCAGGCGGTCTTTCAAAAAATGGTTGCTCCCTATCCGCGACATTTGGTTGTTCCCTGTTACCATCCCACCAAGTCTTCAAATTTTTAAGAGCAAGTTGTGTGGCCTTTCTTACACCTGTTGGCACAGAAGGATTTGGGTTTGGATTGTTTGCAAAATATTCATCAATCTTTCTCATTAGTATTGTAGGAGAATTTAGATTATTCGTTGCCTTGTAAATGTTGATTATTCTCCCTTTTACTATCGAGACAAATTTTTTTGTTACTTCAATCTCAAACTTATTTTGCCTTTCATTTAGTTCAAATCTTAAGTCCGGATCTTGTGCTAAAAATCTTTTAAACCTTCGCAGTTCAGCTGTATCAACTAATATATCTTTTAGTAAGATGTCCATTTCTCTGTGAAATTGTAGTCCTAGCTTTACCTGCATCTGAAGATCAAGTTGAGATTCTGGACCTCCATCAGCTTTGCTAGTTGCAACTTCCAGTCTTGTTCTCTCAACAAATACCTCAAGGGGCATACTACCATCATACTTAGATACATCTCCACCATTTCGAAACACCCCCGATATCTGGTCTTGTCTATTGTCCACCTTAACGTAGATTGGAGAACCCGAATCTTCACCTTCGAATTCTCCCAGCTGCCATTGCCTCGTCAACATCCACAAAGGATCATACACACTTGCCTTAATTCCTGTGGAAAGATCCTGGTAACCTGAATGTGGTTCGAGTTTTTGCCAGGACGAATGTTTATCCATCAATTTGCAAAATCACCTGCTACAATTACCATGAATTGGAAACCAAAGTCGATTTTGAATTGTCTCTGTTTCATCACTCTGTTTCATCTCCCCGGTTCCGGAAGATCCCCCTCGAATAGATTTATGAAAGTATCTTCGCCATGTGAATTAAGTAGCGCTGTAGGAAGAAAATGCCGTAGATCTTTTATTGATCCGTAATCAACTGCCCTTAACTTTGCAAGCGCAAGTGTATCCAATATTATCTCGCGTATATCCTTGTTATTCCATTTATATTGATCATTTGGTGACACAGCCAAGAGTAGGCATTGTGGCGCCTCAGCATTTGGTGCGTTGTAATGAAATGCGATCTGAGTATCCTGTTCTTTAGAAACAATTTTATCAGTCCAATCATCAGCCACGACGGCTGCCAGATTTCTTGGAAAGCTAGTATTGTCCTGTTCACCAGTCTTTGTTGAGATGACAAGTATTAGAGAGACTGGATTCACTTGTTCATTTTGGTTCTCCAGAATTTCAGCAGTTTTCATGAACTTTGCCTCGTCGTAATAAAAATGTAAAGTTACGCATGACTCAAAGATTTGGTTGTACGTTATTATTTCGTCCAGAAATTTCATTTGCGGTCTAACATAAGATGTCTTTTGGATCCATTTCGATGCTTTACTATTTATCTCAGGCGAAGTCTTTAACTTCGTATCTGATGAAATGGTAAAAGGAGGAACAATTAGAAATGAACCAATATTGAGTATTTTTCTTACCTGTTCTACCAAAATATCTATAGTTTTCAGATATTTCCTCTCATTTTGGGGTTCTCTGCTTAATTCATCGACAATGGATTCCAAAAACGCCTCTTCTCCTTCTCTTTCAAGCATTGATTTCCACTCTAAAAGTTTACCTACCTGATCATCTGCATGTGGGAGCCTAGACTCTAACTGTTTTATTGCCGACTTCTATCTTTTTGTCAAGCTCTTCTACTAACTCAATAATGTTTCCTTCAGGGCTAATAGGAACTGCAAATTCACTTGCAAAAAAACCTGCTTTGATCAGTGCTTGTCTTTTCTTTTCAATACCGTGTTTGGTATCGTCACTTCTAGCTGATTCCAGCTCATCAAGAGTCTGGACGAGCAAGAGAATGAGATCGTAATATCTTTGAAATATCTCCTTTATGCTATGTAATAACAATTCCTTTAGAATTGTTTGGTTTGGGGGATTAAGATCCGAAATGCTAAATGGGCGTCCTTGGGCCATTATTTGTCGCAAAGCATTTATTAGAAATTGTAGATCTACAAGTGATCTCTTTTCTATCTGTTCTGGTGTTGAATCTTTCTGCTCATATCGAATATCATAGTTATTAAATCCCCTACTTTTCGCATAATAATGGAGTCTAGCATCCAATTCGGAGTTTTCAATATATAGTAAATCGATGGCCTCCAAACCCAGCTCTGTTAAACCTAGTTCCTCTGTTGAGGTAACATTGCCTGATTCGTCCTTAAGATCAATCCAAAAAGAAATATTCCCTATGTATGTTTTTATTAATTTGTTAATGTTTGGTTCAGCGAGTTTCCTTGGGTTTGTCCATGGAATAGTGTCGTCAGTGCCTTGAAGTTTTAGATTTTCCAATGGTTCCACTTCAAATGCCAGTGCTATTCTTTGTATTTGCCTGGGCCCGGATCTGGGTGTAAGCGAAATCTCAGGGATTGGAATTTGTCCATCTCCACTTATCCCATCCAAGACTGCTCCCGCTCTCGAATAATTCCCACCGACTGCTTGCAAAACACTCTCTGCAATACACAAGTCAGACAAGCCATCCATTTGATCAAGAAGGAAGTTTAACTCCGGTTTCAGCTGATTAATCAGGTTCAAAATCTTTTCGTCCTGATCAGCAGCATACTTTTTGCTGATTTCCATGAAAAATGCTTGCCATCCAGGAACATGAGAGTCCGTTTTCATAAAATTCTTGATTTCCCCAGCATCAAAAGAGGAAATACTATCTACTAGCCTTTTCCAATTTTTAAAGACGACAAGACCATCTGTTAAATTCCTTGGTTCAATTCTCTCTTGTCCAAGTCACATCGTCTAGCTTCTTAAGATCATCCTTGTTAAGAGGAAAATGCTTCCTAAATTCGTCTATGAGGTAGTCGATTTCTGCATCGTGCAATTTTCTTTCCAGCTTGTATCCTAGCAACTCTGGCAGTGGTGTATTCTGTATGCCGTTGATTAATTCAAGTGCGTTTTTGGTTCTCTCTGAATTAAGGTTTATTTTCAAGAGATCCTTCTTTTCCTGTTCGTTTGCATGGATCAGATAACCGTTACGCAGGACAGCAGAAGCTGCAGCGTGTGCATATGAAGGAGCTTGAATATAGCCACCTTCACTGATTTGGCTCTCTGCTCTTGGCATAAGATTCTCTATCCACCCAAAAGCGCCAGCATACAGACCTTTTTCTTTAGCGTCTCGTAGATCATTCAATCTCTGATTTGCAAAAGATGAAATCCAGGCATCTAATCTATATGAAACCAGATCCAGAGTCTGAAGCATCAAAGTTTTCAATCTGTCTGCTTTTACTTTTCTGAGAATTTCCAGACTCTCTATGAATTTTTCTATCTCCTTTTGATCTTTTTTTTCACCTAAAAGGCTTGCCGAGTATCTTAACAATCTTAGTAGGAGAGGATCAAGATTTGAGGGTCCAACGCCAGCAATTTGTATCTGATCTATTGTCTTCTTGAGAAAGTTTCTATCAGTTCCCTTAATGTCGTTATATATATTTTCAATATACTCTGGTGGAATGTCATCAGCCTCTTCTTCTCCTTCTTTCGGTGGACTGACCATCCGAAAACCAATTTGTGAAATACCACTTCCTGGAGTGATATCGTAAAGTCCTTTCAGAGCACCATCAGGTATAAATTCAAAAGTTAACTTGAGCAGGATATTCAAAAGTAACTTGTTTTTTACCACCAAGTCCTGAGAAGATAAAGATACAATCTGCTCACCAGCTTGAGTTTTTTTGCCAAGTATTTCAAAGATGAAATCCGATATGTAATTAAGAGAACGAAAACCTCTCACATTGTAAGTATGCGAGACTGCCTCCATTGACAGTATATTTATCAGGTTTTCTGTTGGTAAGAATTCACCGTTACTGTTATTATCGTTCATTACGGTTGGAACATTATCAACAAACCTCCTCCATCTTCTTTCCAAGTCTAAAAAGAAAGATCGAATGTGGTCGGTATCAGCCAGTAGTTCTTTGTCCTCCCATTTTGAGAGTATAGTGACGGGCAATATGCCATAGGGTGTTTTTCCGACACAGATTGGAGGCACGCTTCCCTGAGCAGACACATATCTTACAAAATGATTCTGGATACTCTCACGATTTAGTCCTTGAATATTTGCGAATGTATCGAAAAAGTATCCCAGGACTGAGGGCCAAAGGGCACTTGACATGCATGCCGCCGTTAGTTGATCATAGTTATTTGCATTAAGCAATCCATTTGCAACATTATCTAGACCAAGGGCCTTCTCCAATACTCTGCCGTCAGGCTCGTGCAGTACTATTTGACCTTGATGTTCTTTGTCAAGGGCCTTAAACTCTGCAGACCTATAGCTGATAGCATCTGACTGGCTAGGATGGTGAGGCGAAAAAAAAGATTGCCCATCATTTGACATTTCTTTGACCAGATTAGTGGGAGTGCCCTGCTTCACAAGTCTTAATCCATTACTGTACCTGTGGGCTGTAAAGAGATTTTCGATTTCCTGTTTGGTTCGTTTCGGTGTATGAGCTGTAAGATCTCGTACCCCATATGCGATTATGTAATCAAATCCGCTCTTGTACTGTTCCTCGGTAAGACTGATTTCAATGGCCATACCTTTTTCTAGCGCTACTTGAAAATCCGTTACCCATTTGCCTGATTCTGTTTCAATGTTTTGAAGAGGGTTTAGTTGCAGTGATTCCGGGATTCTGTTTCCACGTGCCAGCATACGTTTTTTAAGTGCTGGATCCTTGAGCTTTCCGTAAACTCTAAAACGACTCGGCAATAAATTACAGGTAGGAGCAAGATTATCATTTTCCTCTCGTAATGGTATCTCATTATCAGCCTTGAATGACGGGGTAAGGGGATCTGGTTCTGAATCTGGGTCATAATTAATTACAGCCTTTGTGATATATGCCGCTCTAGGCAAACCATAGTTATTGACAAGCTTTATCCATGCAGAATCCCTATGGTCAATACCATGTTCTCCTATAGCCTTCCAATAGCCTCTGGCGTCTTCAACTTCATTTCTTGTCAGCCGGGCGATCAAAATTGTTTATTGAAATCTGATCTGGATAGAACCTGAGCATGAGCTTCCTTCCTCCATCGGCCGACTTGGAATATTTCGTTTCGATTCGTATCGGGAAAAAAATAATCGGATAGCCGGGATCCAAATCCAAATCATCCGAGCTCAAGCTTATTGACCTCCCTTATTTCCATAGACATCACTGTGAGCCTTATCCCATTCATTTTTATCATGGCTCATCCTCCTCAGGGATTAGGTTTGGCAATAGCTCTCTTGCATGCACGGCTATCCTGACTGGTTGCTGCAGTAAGATGTAAGCAAGGTCAGCAGCATGAGATCCCCACATGACATTTTTTATTTTTAGTCCATTTAATGGACCAGATTCCAGATCTATGTAATTATTAGATCCCAGTGATGATATGACATGATCCCAATTAAGATCATTCCAAGACTGTAGTGAAGGGAGATCGACAGGAGGATCTTTGGGATTACGATTATCAATGCCGAATCTAGGCTCCGAGGGTTGTTGTTGGATTATAAAGAAATATCCTGGTTCGCCTTCTTTTCCCAAGAGTTTTTCAAGTCCAATATCGAATCCTAAGAACGTTATGTCTGGCGGTACTGTTCCTCTAAATGCAGGTTCCTTAATATCCTCGTCAGTATCAGGCAGAACTGGTTCATTATTATTATTATTGGCAAGGCCAGCTTTTGCCTTTATTGCATATATTACAGTGCCAGGATAGCGCATGAGCAACTCGCCTCTTATCAATAGAACTCCATTTTCAGGCTGAGCAATTCCATGTATTTTTTCGATCGGAGAATGCTTCCATCTGTGGATCTCTGGTATGTCACGATATTTCTCAATTATTTCTTCTTCATCCTTTCCCAAAGTCCTTTCTCTCTCGACAGCTCGCGGAGGCATCCCAGAATTGTCTAAAGTACGAGCCACGCTGATCCGTTGGATATTCGCGCCAAAGAAGTTCTCTAGCCATTTCATGGTTTAGTCCAACCATATAGCTGTTTATGAATGCTGGATTAGTTTGCACAATTCCTATTGTGTTCTCAGGTATGTTCTTTATTCCAGGTAACAGGAGTTCTTCTGAGAGGTCTCTTAAAGGCTCAAACATGGGTCGTTTGAACTCTGGGTAAGCAATAATAGTATCCAATTTGTCCTTGGTCTCTTCCCGTAATCTCTCGGGCCTTGTAACTTCCTTTGATACCTTGGCTTCTATTGTAAGCTCAGGATCTAAAGAGTGTTTCAACTCAAGAGATATCTTTTCAAGGTTTACTCCAACGCCTTTTAGTCCCTCCATTGTAGCCCCTGCATTTGGTATTGAATTTTCAATAGCCCAAACCATCTTTCTTTTCTCGCCATTGTTCAGATATCGGTCCAGTTCAATTCCTCGAAAACCAACCTCCTTAATCGATATATTTAATACATCAAGAATAGGAGAATCAACAAGATAGTCAAGTGTCAGAAGAGGCCCAGGCGTTGAAGCGTCTGGAGTAGCATTATTTATATCCGTGTCTCTGAAGCCTTTTTTGTTGAGACAGTCAAGAATATCAAATGAGATACTATGTTCAAGGCCAAACTTGTTTCTTTGTATGTGGCTGTATCTTGCACTGAGTTTGGTGAAAGTTGGGGAAAAAATTGCATCTGGTATTGGACTATCATCTAGCAAGCTCTTCACTGATACTGGCTTGTTATCATCTTTGATGACGAATACTCTTGAATGAAATTTCCTTACCATAGTTATCAACACATTTCGTTCCAACGGTTGGAAACACCTCTGATATACGTTTGACGAAACCTCACGTGCCAGTTCAGACAAACGTAGGTGTTTGTTAGACTCTAGTAATTGCCCAGCCTGATCCCAAGCAGATGCCATCAGCTCCTCTTGAAGCTTGTTAACTACAGCCGTACCTAGTCCGGCTGCAACCCTGTTTGTAGGATCCAAGTTAAGTTGTTCTAACCATTCATACGGAGGATCTTCTTTAAATTCTCTAAGCCAATCTTGAGGGCGATCAAGTCCGAGAGATTCTATCCATGATGGATCATCAAAGTTCTCACTAATTCTTGAAATGAGTCTTTTCCTAGCATGCCATTTTCCATACATCGGTGGTGAAATAACAGGATCTTTACATTCGTTTGAAAAATGCGCACTTTTCGCAAAACTCCAACTTAATCTTTCTCCAAGATCAACCAGCTCCTTCATTTTCATGATAAATTCCTTTATCTCTTCATCCGACGGGTCTTCTTCATCACGATTCACGATTCTATATTCGTCTACATCTATCTTCTTTGTAGTCGTTACAAATTCTTTTGCCTCTTCTGACCACAAGGCCCCACCGAAAAAAAGTGGTTTTTTAAATCCTATTTTACTGCCAACCGATAGAAAAGCCTCACTAACATCTAATTTCTTTATTCCCACTTCTCTTGGTACCTCTCGATTTTCCAATTTTCTGGCAAGTGATTCAAAGTCACCGTTTGTAGAAGTACTGAATTCCCATCGATAATATACTGGAAGCGGATGATTTTGAGGTGACGCATCTACGCTCCATGCAAAAGAAGTTCCCGATACATCATTGTCGTCCAGAATTCCAAGTCCAGCCCGTCTACCCAATTCAAAGGTTGGAACAACAAAGGCAAAATAATGGGTATCTGGCTTCAATTTCCTAAGACACAGAATTCTAGAGGTAACTTTGTATGGTTCGGAGATGAGGATTTCTCTTAGAGACTCTGGCGTAGATATTTCCTGCATTATCTGTGTGTGAGCGCATCCCCAAGATTGCGTTAGATTCGGAAGACTTTTTTCTGGGTGTAGGATCTGAATCTTTGGTAACAAAGCAGGTTCAGAAGGAGGGAGTGAGCTAACAAATTCATTTTCCTCCAGCACTATTAGAGTTAGCCAAGGAGAGAGTCTACCTGGTTGTTTTTCTTCAGGCTCTTTTCCAGGCTTGGCAGGGGTATAGCGCCAAGGAAAATCTGGCTGCGAGAATTCGATGAATGGAAAATAATTAGGCTCAAAATTCAGAATATTTGCACTGGGCTCGGTACGGATTATGACGCTATTTAGAATGCCTTGAATGTCACCCGGCCCATACAAAAAGTAATCTTTCGATATCAAATCATCGGACGGATTGTTTAATGCATTAAACCTTCTGACAGTTAAATTTGCGTGAATTTTAGCACGCGGTCCTTCCAATTCTTGTTCATTGTTTGATATCGATGCTCCCAGGCCGGTCTTTACCCATGGAAGAAACGTATATTTGCTAGTTTTTGGAGCGCTCATGCTGGCAGCGGCACCTCTGGCACGTCGGGGGGCAATTCGAATGCTGAGATAACATTCAGATTTCGTTTGTCCTTCGGGTTGGCTTTCCTATAATCTGTTAATTTATTTATCATGGCTGATCTGCTCAATTCGCCTTTGGATATGGATTTATCAACAATGCTTTCATCCTCGTTAAATATAACAAATTTTTCATTGTCCAGAATAGAGTCCCTAGCATGATGCTTCAGCTGGTATTTCAATCTGTTACTATTTGACACTGTGTCATGATATGATTTTCCTGCCAAAATAAGTGTCTGTAAAAGCATGGCATTTAGGGCGGGCAGACCCTCAATCTTTGTACTCTTTATATCTTCTTTAATTGCCATGTTCTCTAAAAGAATTGTTTCATATTCAATCTCTTTAGAGGAAGCCGATTCAAAGCTGAATGCAACCTCTTCTCTCTCACGCTGGGATGCATAGAACACTCCAGAATCCATAAGTTCATAGGATTGTAAATTTAGCTTTTCTGATTCCGGGTATTCTGTGAACTGTCCAGGGGCAAAATAGTCTTGAGTTGACTCCAGATCAGAAGCCTTGGTATCATTAAGTGAGATAATTTCAAATCTAAAGTGGTCCACTGGATCAGCCGATCCAAATTTAGTTAGTGTATGGTTCAATGGAACCACCCTCTGTGTCACTTTAAATTTGCCTGATGGATGGATCAGCTCCTGTTCTCCGGCTTGTACTGCTGAGGACTCTTTAATGACCACACCGATAGCTTCCCATGGTGGAAGCTCTGCTGTCCAGCTATCATTTTGTTCTAAAGCTTCTCTCAGTATAGGCCAGGGATCGACATTGACGATAAATTCTGGTTTCTGATCGCCAAATGTTTTGTCCACATCAAGTGAAATATCCCACCATAAAATAGAAAATGTCACAGAACCTTTGATTCTGTGAGGATTTGGGCCTTCGATAAAGCCCAAGAACGCTATGCTAGCCAGAGACCTTCCCTTGAACCTGACTGAAAATCCGGCTGCAACATCAATTATATAATAAAATGGATTAAACTGGATAAGAGCATCAAAACCCATAAAACCTGAAATCGTCGCGCCGCCTTTTTTAAATAGAGCATCTACTCTTGCACCGATTTGCAATGTGTTTGATGTCAATGCAAGGTAAGACTCAAAACTAACATAGCTAGAAAACGCAAGGTTTAACCTCTTTAGAGGCGGTGCGTTAAATGGCGGAAAATTTGATGGTGGATTAAATTTGGGATTAAATCCGCCAATGCTAAAGATGAAATTCTTTTCATGTGGGCCCCAACTTGCAGCCATAGCCATGTCACCAGAAAGTGTAAAGTCGAGGATCTTAGAGTCGTATAAGGCACCGTATATTCCTAATCTTTCATTTGTAAAATCAATTGCTCCCAATACTGCGAGATTGATTTGTACTATCGGATGCTCTTCGTTTGGAATCCTAGCTCGAATCTTTCCTATAATAGAAAGTTGGAATGGACTTGGAAATTCTAAAATTAACGCAATATCTCCTGTTATCAGTGTAGGAGTTCCATATGCTATTCTTACTGCAGGACCTATTAGATTCTGTCCTGAATTAGCAGGGAAAACTCTTTCGAGATCACTGATAATTCTAGGTGCGTTTTCTATTACGTTATCTGGAAATAATATTGAATCTAGTATTCCTGACTTAATTCCAGAGGCGATATCACTATGCGACACAGTCCGATTTATACCAATTAATCCACCAATCTTGGTTATCTTCCAACCGGCGCCGAGCTGAATTGGTGTCCTGAACTGAGAAAAAATTGCAAAAAGAAGCGATACAGAGGGATCTGTTTTCAATATCACAAAAGCTTGAATAGAATAAGCGCGAAGGTCCAAATCAATTACCCCAGAATATTGATTTTCTGTTCTAGAGATAAAGCCCCCGCCCCTGACACCATTTGCATTTATCGCAAGTCCTAGTCCGTGTGGAGGAATCATATCAACACCAATTTGAAAGGGACCTGCGTTGCCATCCTTGAAAACTATTTTAAGTTGTAAACCAATGCCATCCATAGAAAAGGAAACTGGTCCGATACTTCCACTAATTGCTACCATAATTTCAGTAGCAAAATTTGGATCAGGGTCAACACGATCACCTGTGAGAAGTTGAAGTGTCAGCTTATCTATTTTTGCTCCACCAATCTTAAAATGAGGATTGAATGAGACACTTAATCCAGGAGAACCCTCAAAATGAAAGCCCGTCTTGCTTGACCACAGGATGACGAGAGGGAAAGGAATTATTAGATCTCCACCGTTTAACAGCTTGCTAAGAAAGCTATCCTGATCGCCTGCAGAAATAACAACTGCTAGATCCTTTAAGTCAAGTTCTGCACGGAGCTCTGGACCCTCTCCAAATTGTCCACTAAAGCCCAAGGTAGCACCAGAAATCTGAAGACGGGTACTAGTAGGTGATCCCAATAGGATCTTTGTAGTGGTAGGAGAAGCAGGTTTGTAATCTAGTGCGATATTGACACCTGCAGCAGGAGGCGGTCTATCTGGTTGGAATGGATAACGAACGCTAATCTCGTTTGAGCGTAACAAGATACCAAAAGTCGAAGCAAGATCTGTCCCAGCCTGAACCCGGAAGATCAATTCGTCACTTATTTCATATTCATTGCCTACTTCTTGTGGAATCATGGGCTGTATTATTATCCCTGGCGGCTTTGTGTCCTGTCCTGGAAGCTCCAATACAACAATTCCGACCTCGATTGGAGTTTCTGCTATCTCAGTCTCAAAGAAAGGAATCTTTACCATGGTTTCAATTGCTTTTGAGGTCTGTTCACTTTCGCCTTGATAGGCGTCGCTGACACCTCGACGGACCTGCTGTATTGACGCAGGTATTCCAAGTCCCGCTAAAAATTCAAGGAGATGATCTGCAAATAAAGAAAAATTGAAATTATTGGTTCCCCAGCCATACACCAATTTAGGAATTGATAGAGGATCTGATATGATGGTGGATATTTTATCTGTCCTTATGCGCGATCGGATAAACGTAGGCCGTATAGGCGTGGACTCATGATATTCCATTTCAATCACGCCCAACATTAGCAAGGCATTGTATAGAGCAGGAAGAGTAGAAGAAATATAATCAATCAGTAAAAGCTCAAAAAGTCTTTCTCCTATTTCTGATAAGAAGGTGGTGTCATCAACACCTGCAGGTGCTTCATTAAGATTCTTGATTGCTAGATAAAGTTGCCTAATCTGTTCCAAAAGTTGTATTATTTGATCTATGTTAGGACTTTGCGGGAATGACTCAAGCCTTATTGCAATGTCATCTACTAAAACAGCCAGATTACTATATGACGGCGGAAGTGATGTAACATTCCATCCTAGCCTATACATGAAGCTTCTAAAGCTGTCAACATCAGAAACAGCCGATTTGAGTGGCTGAACTGCAACTGCAAGATGTTCAGCAACAAGTTGCAAAGTTCCTTTGGTATTAGTCGACATTTCTTCGCTCATCTTAACCACACCTACAAGGGATACTCTCCTTCGTAGTCTGCATCAATTATACCGTGCTTTGATGGATCTATCCTATCCACTAAAACATATCTGCATACGTGGCAGAAATTAGACAATGAGATTGGATCTCCTGATGTATCACTATGGAAGCTAGCACGCATAAGACATGCACCAGTTGGATGATAAATTCCACAAAAGTAACCACCGCCCGACTCGTAAAGTCCGACGATCCGAGATCTAAATTGCGGGGGCTTCTGCAGCAACTCTGCTGGCAAGTTATGTGCATGTTGTCTATGTCCCTTGAGCTCTTCGTCATTAGGATTGCAATCACGCCTTGGGTTCCCTCGTCGCGGATTAAGAGGTCCACCCGTGGCACCGATTTGCTGTATTATTTTGGGGGCCACTAGTAAGAGATTTTTCCTTGCACCACCGATCTCTTTGCGAACCGGCTCAAAGAGCAAACAAGAAATTTTCGTTCCATTAGGCAATACCTTCACCGTAAAACTCTCCGGGTCAGGGCCTCCACCTCTTAATAGACTAACATCAACCCCATCGTGCGCTTTAGATATTACAACCAGCTCCTCACTCACAACCGCATTCCGTACCAAAGGCCTCTCTCTCAAACGGACGGTGTCTCCTACATTAAAGAGAGAAGCATGATTGGATTTAAGTTTGATTCGGTAGTCACTAATGCCAATTGGAAAAGGAGCATCTGCCAGCACTCCTGCCTTACTAATGCGATGCCATAGCCACTTTATTTTGAATCCTATTATCCCGCCAGCAGGGACTTCTGGATCTACCAGGCTGACTCTACTTTGAATATTTAAGAATGTCTCAATAAAGGATATTTTCTCTGTCGGAACTTTAGGTTTTTCTTGATACTCATCACCTAAAGAAAAGGCATGTGAAATTTCATGAAAAACTGTCAAGATAGGATCAATTGGCATGTTTACAGGATTAACAAAGGGAATTAAATCAACAGCCCGGCTGGGTACTACTGAATTCTGCACTACTACAGGCTTTAGCGGCACTTCTGTCTCGCTGGTCACGCTGACTGCAATAAGCTCTTGCGGAGGGAAAGTTCTTGCTCCTGCCCTGCGTCCGCCGCCGCAAATAACTATAACAAAAGGACTATCTTTGCCTGTAACCCAGGTATTACCAATAGTATTACCATTATGATTCAAATTGCTTAGAAATTTATTCAGTTGAACTCGTGTCGCTCTAAAAGGATGCCAGGATACAATCCTTGCATCTTTAGATTTTAAGGCACCGTGACTCGTAATGGTGATAGGTGGTCTTCCACCTGCGAGGCCCAGTGCGGTATCCCTTTCATTCGCAATTCTAAGATCTGCTAATTTCTGCCATTTGTCGTAGAGACACTTATTTACATGAGCTTCAATTTCGTCTCCGAACCATTTCTTCCACCAGATCAGCATTGTATTAAATTGTTGATTCTTATCGGCTGGAATGGGCAATCCAACTTCATGAACCAATTCCGGGAGCCTCCAGATGCCTGAACCACATTTCCCAGCAGGTGAGTTCTCGATATCCACAATAAATGGAACCATATCGATCCCACGGAGGTCTCCATTACGGCTAACCGGATTCATGGGAGAAAGAACAGACATTCCGCTTTCACGGGACGGAATAAATGCCATCCAATAGTTAATCGAATTAGAAAGAATATTGTATGGCTTTATAGTAGTTCTTCTAGCCTGATCTCTGACTAACCCACGTACCAACCGTTCAAATTGAGGTTTTTCCGCAACGGTGAAGCCATCCGGGATGTAATAGAAAGTTAAAGTTTTCTTCAAGCTTGGGAGCGTTACCTTGAAGAAGGGTAACGGCAGTAGGGGTCTCCCAGCTGTCTGCGGCCCAAACCTCTCCTGAAACATTTCCGCCTCCGAGACTTGGAGGCAGAGTGGCTGATATAATTGCAACACCGGCGGTTGCATTGGTAGTTATTCTTCCCGAGTTAGGATCGTCGAATTTAATGTCATCAGAATTGGATTCCCACTGTACTCCAGCATTTTGGGGAATAACCCCCACAGTATCATCGGAAAATTGAGCAAGAAGAGAAAATCTTTGCCCTGTTGAGTTGCGTCGAACTGTGAGCGGCGAAGGTGTAAGCCAAAATCGACTAATAGCATCATGTATATGACATCTAATCTCTGTCTTAAATTCATTCTTTAATGTGACACCATTAGGGTCAATAATCTCATCCGTGACTATCGCCTGAATGATAAAACTTCTCAACTTAGGTTCAGAGGGAGGCGGCGCTATGGCCTGGACTGTCCCGGTATTTGTATTGACTATAACTCCATGGCTGTTCGGTGCACCATGAATGTGAGCTTTGAATTCAACGGTTATCTTTGTATCTTCAGGCAAGTTTGTCGCAACCACGGATCCTCCGGGGTCCTGATCGATTACCAAAATCCTTTTTAACGGAGAGGACGCTTGATTGTTTCTCAAAACATGAAAATCCCATTCGTTTTCGCCGTTCCATCGTACCCCTGTCACCGGCAACGGATAATTCCTCTCTGAATAATAGGGATCAGACCATAAAAGTGAAGACCTACTGAGTCGAATGAAATGAAATCATAAGCTTCTAACAAAGCAAAGATGTACTTTCAGATGCTTAGGCAGTGCCAAGAAACGCTGCATGTAAAGCCTTCCTAAGCGCCAGTATTAAAGTATTTTAGTGTGATGGATATGTGTCGCTTCACGAAATCAGAATCACCAACAAAAATCATAGCGAGATTCCACTATCGCCTATTTGCAAAACACGTGATCGTAGAGGCCATATCCTTTAGGCGTAAAACTAGCCTGCATTTTGCAGTGGTTTTTAATGTTAAAACTAAAACCAATCTCCCATCTGTCGTTAATCATTGCTGTCAAGCTTATTCGTGTCTCTGATATGGTACAGTGATAAGAATCAGTTGGAACTATCTGTTGGTGTTATTTATACGGACCGCAATTCCCTTATTACATTAGTTCAATGGAAATTGACTTCAGCCAATGAATCGAAAAGAAATATCTTAACAGTACAAGAGATTCACTACTATTATTGAAAGATGGGGTACCCTATTCCAATCTTGGCCAGACTGGAATTAGAATGCGAAGTTAGACTACATTAATTCCATTAACAAAACAACGTGAATGGGACAGAGATAAAAAATTTAAATCAGTAACCAATATGATCAAGCTAAAAAAATCTAGTGTTTCAAAATGCTTATTGACCAAAATATGATACATGACACTTTTAGCTTATTTGAAATCTGTAATTATACTCTCGATAGATATATTATAGAGCCTGAAAGGGTCACTAATGAAGAGGTTATCACTTTCCATGGGTCACATGCATTGACAATAATTTTCCCCATCATCTCAATTAATTGACAAAATTTTACTCCCCAATATTTTTCGCTGAAAAATACTACAAAGGTTGACAACCGAGTAACACGATGTATTTATATTTAGTGAACTAGTCATTATTGTAAAATGTCATTTGTATTGACGCGGTTTAAAGAAAGAATAATTATTAATAAGCCCTTTGCTGAATCACTTGCAAACGAATTGAGATCTAGTCAGCGTACTGACGGGACTATATTACTTGTGGCCAAAGAAATTTTACTGGATCCTTCCTATGAATTTAATTATAATAATGCTGATGTCAATTTTCTGGGACGATATGATCTTATTTTAGTTGCAGATCAATTTGACTCCCGAGGAGGAAAGATAGATTTAACGGGTTCTCGGGGATCCAATGGTACAGATGGACATAGAGGAGCCAATGGAGAGGGAACCGTTGATCATCCTAGCAGGGACTCCACAAAGACACCGGGTAATCCTGGAACCCCTGGCATTCCTCCCGATAGAATAGGGGGTGACGGAAAGAATATCAAGGTACTTTGTGATCAACTCGTAAACTTGGATATAATATCAAACGGGGGAGCTGGTGGGCCTGGAGGTAAAGGTGGAGATGGTGGTCATGGTGGATTGGAAAGGGATGACGAAAGCCATTCGACTTTTCAAGCTAGTGGAGGAGGTGGAGCACGTGGAGCAGCTGGAGCAGCTGGAGGGAAGGGTGGAAATATAGAAGTATACTGTAATCATTTGGTAAACTTGGGTATAAGTTCAGACGGCGGTGCTGGTGGCTCCGGTGGATCTGGTGGGCTTGGTGGAGCAGGTGGACCGGGTCAAGCTGGTGGACCAGGTGGACCGGGTCAAGCTGGTGGAAGAGGCGGGCACAATACAAGTATTGTGCAACGAATTGCGAAATTTAAATATAAGTTCAGACGGGGGTGCTGGTGGAGCTGGAGCTAGAGGCGGAAACGGTGGAACCAGTGCGACTCGCCAAAGTGGTGGAAATGGTGGAAATGGTGGAAATGGTGGAAATGGTGGAAATGGTAGGAGAATAAAAGTATTATTTGATAAGATTCCTGAAGGATTTGTGGTGACCGAGCACCTCCATTCGAAAGGGGGCAACCGAGGAAGTGGAGGCCGTCATGGCGAGGGCGGGTTCGGACATGGCGGCACTGGGGGTATCGGTCATGATGGAATAGATGGAACGCGCGGGATCACTTCAGTTCCTGATGTGGGACCATTACAATTTATTTTTAGAGAGCTTTGGGAAAGAGTTATTTTTGAATTGAAAATCCCTTCTGGCTAGGTTAGCTTGTACAATTTTTGGTAAATTGGATCTGCACATTTATGGATTCTAATTTAAATTAGCCTGCTGGAAACCAAGCAGCCTTTAGATGCAAAGGTCCGTCTTACACCGTGAGTTTGAGACGCATTATGTTGGCAACTGCATCGGCGATTGTAAATCGCAAAGGGCGGTTCTCCTCATCATGCATTGTCCGAACCTTTTTAGATTGTTCAATTTGCAGACCATTCTTGCAAAGGCTGTTTATGACGTTATTCTCATAATTAGCGTTATTCTGATTTGGGCAGTTACCATCCATATACACATCTATCTGAAAGGGATGGACCCACCATCTTCTTTATCCAATTTATTGTCACTAAAATCTTTTATCATCTACTGTAGCTCCATCTCCAATTTTGAACCTTTTGCCGCTCTTAGCTATGGGAATGTTCGTCTTAAATTCATCCGATTCTGGCTTGAACTCACGGGGACAGTCAAGCTCAGATTCAGCATTTGTCTGACAGGATGAAAGATAACATCATAACCTTCATCACCAATGACAATTCTGGATGAACAAGATTTGCCCTACCCCGGAACATAGCCTCAACCATATTTCAGGGAGATTTTCATAAACAATTCTTCAAACAGATAGAGATATATTAACAATTCTTTTTGCTGGCAACTAGCTTTAATAGTTCCTGTAGCATGTACAATTATGATACCTCTTCCGTCTGACAATGGCAATACAACGACTGTCGAAAGTATGAGCGAACTTAGAAACGCAATTAAAAAGGCTAAGGAGGAGTGGAAAGACACAGGTGGCCACATTATAATTAAAAAGTCTCAGATTGATGATCCTAGTTCATTTGAAGATGATCTTAAATTTGATAAGCCCCTTGTTATACGGGCCAACGATGTAGCAGAGTGCACAATAGGTGGAACAGGACAAATAGTCTTCAATAATGCGAGAAACGTTTGGCTCTATGGAATTAACCTTAGGCACCACACATCGGAAGAGAGATCTGTGGTTTTTAAAGAGTGTAAAAACTGCGTAATCGCTGGGTGTGATTTTCAGACGACATCGTCAAATACGAAAGAAGATGAAGAAGAAGATAAGGAATTTCCTTGGTATAATTACTTGGCCATAAGCGGTGGAGATTGCAATTGTGTTGCCTATAACAATTTCCATGACAAGAAACCATCTCGAGGACACTTTTTGTGGCTTGCAGGTGGCGAGAGGGATAAAGACGACAAAAGGAGGAAGGGACCGAAGAGAACTGTCATCGAATACAATCTTTTCAAGAACCTTCCAGGGATTAAGAATGAGAACGACAGGATGGATAAAGGCGAAGCAATTAAGATGGGTGATTCCAAGATGGCCACAAAGGCATTTGGGTCTATAGTAAGGTACAACCTCTTTGATAAATGTGAGGGCGATGCTGAGGTTATTACAAATAAGAGCTCATGTAACATTTATCATCATAATACATTCAGATCGAATATGGGCTCGCTTGTGTTGAGGCATGGGATTCTTAATATTGTAAGGGATAATGTGTTCCTTGGAAGATACAACGGAATTCGAGTTTATGGTATAAAACAGCTAGTGAAAGGCAACTATTTTAAATCTCAAACGAAGCTAGATAGGTCGATCCTGGGCCCATTGATAATCGGATTTGGAAATAGGAAGGAAGAGAACAATGAGGCCAAATATGTCAAGGTAAGGAACTCTCGTTTTGAAAAGAATATTTTTGTCATACAGGCCTTAGATAACAAGGAAAAACATTTGATTGTGGCTTGGGGCCGTAGGGGCAGTGGTGATGATATGGTTGAGATGCCTGAGGATAACAAATTCCGAGGCAACATCATTATAGCTAGGACTGGCACAATGCTGAAACTCGCTCATGAGGATGCAGGAAAAGGCAATAATGAGTTCAAGGACAACATATTGTTTAGCGAAGACTCTGCTAAGTTTGGTGACATCTTGACACCTGACCAATGTCGTCCTCCCGGCGAAAGGCCTCAAATAACAGAGCCAAAAGCTTTGCAAGAGACAGATGTAGGTCCTAAATCGACACGTTCCGATCAACCACATTGTAGCAGAGAGGAACTTAAAGAGGTAATTGAGCATAGTGAAGGGCCACAAAAAGAAGAACTGGAATCTTTAGGCAATTGTTCTTGATATGGAGAAGAGAGGTGGGATATTATAAGACATGATGACTAATTCAAACTGGGAAATATATGCGAACGGCGTCAAACTACTACTCTCGGGATTGAATGGTAAAGGAACTAATGACTTTGAAAATGCAGCAAGTGAGTCTTTGAGACGCATAATGATCGATCGCTATATGAAATTCGAACAGACTGAATAGAATACAAGAATTGGAAACAAAGCGAAATGAAGGAAGGCAAGAGGAGAAGGAGGAGATAAGAGAAGATCTGTTTAAGAAACTAGTGGTGGAGGATGAGGATACTGTAACGCGATCTATGCAACGAGATGCAGCGGCAGAAGGGGTAGAAGAAGATTCAGATGAAGGTAAAGATGTAGAAGAAGATGACGCTGAAGGATATGTAGAAGTTGAAGAAGAAGATATCGAATAGGAAAATAGGATAGAGGTTTTGCCAAGACCACTGGTGCTAGGTCTACCTTTGTAAGAGTATTCTGATGAGAAAATGCGCCGCAACTCTAGAATACGAACCAGCTATTCTATCTTGTTTGTTACTCTGAAGATCATATCTTTCGCTTTTGGACCTTTGTTATGGTGACATAGTCCCTCTCATACTGCGAGCTTCGGACGGATGACTTTGACAACTTCGTCAGCAATTTTAAGGCGATATTTGCGATTCCGAGCCTTCTTGCACTGTTCAATTTGCACACCAATTGTGCCAAGGCGGTTTACAATGTTTCTCGGGTTATTCCCGTTAAAGTTTGGTGGGCACCTCTTGTCACCTGTACCAGCCAAGACTACTTCTATCTTGATACCATCTGGATCTGACTCAGAGCCTTTGACAACTTTTTCAATAGCGCATTTAATCTCCTCCTTCAGAGATATCTCTTCCTCCTGACACTCTGGATCATCTGGATCTGGATTTTGCTCTGATCCTCCAATGCAAATAGTATTGTTATCAGGGTCGTCCATTCCATGGAAGGCAATGGCATACTTGAATTGACGCCCATAAATCGTTTTAAGCTTTGGGAAGGATTCCTCGCTAATATCTGTCGAAGTAATGTGCCAACGAGCTAAGGCGTCACTCCCTTTCTTAAACCCTTTGCACATCCATACAGAAACACAGTTGGATGGAAGCAGCTGGGCAAGATGTTGCGCCTGGGTATCCGTGTGTTCTTCTATAAAGCCGCCGTGTGGGGCAATGACAACTAATTCTCGATTATAGTCGTTGTCAGTCAGATGTTCAACAAACTCACTGCAGGTCTCAGCTTCAGCATCAGTAAGACCTACGGCTCCTACCTGAGCATTAATCGTGCACGGGAAAGATTCTGCACTGGAAAGATCTGCACTGGAAAGATCCAAGCGCTCCTCAAGATCCTTAATCTCTGTATATCCCACGTATACAGCATTGTCTGGCTCTTCTTCTCTTTCTTCGTACGCATCAACCGTGTAAAGCGCATATGTTGTCCCATTCTCTCTAGGCCTTTCTATGCGAACTTGCTGACCAGGAGTTAGCCCCATCATATCAATCTGATTACTATTCGCTGAACAATGCTCTCGGCGCGGATGTTCGGAGATCCTGTCCTTATTTGGTATTAGTCGAGCGTAATAGGAAGTCTCGATCGTATTATTTCTTATGATGTGTCTTTTCAAATGTTGTTCTGGATGTATATATTCTACTAGCTATTAGGTATTATGTGAGACATCAGATGATGTAGGCATAGAGGAATACAGAAAGCCCCGCGACTGAAGAGTGAGTAATTTATGCTGGAGTTTTCGGCTTCAACAAGGAGATATTGATTTATGTCCTGATACTCTTACAAGATGTCCTAAATGTCTCAGAATCTAAAGCTCGAGTGTGTTGAAGCCCTTCACATGCTGGAGCCTATTTAGTTGGACTCTACTTTTGTTCGAAGCTGGTTCACAAATGATCTTAATCGCATCAAGGCAACAGATAACAATTAAAGCTCGAGTAACCGAAACCCTTCACATATCGAAACCTAATCCCACCGAACCCCGTTTTCCAATTTCTTTATGTCTATTTTACGTATGTTTTTTCTCCTGAATTTCTATGAGATCCTTTCTTACAATTATAGTCCCTATACTACAGCAAATAAAAAGCTGCAACAGTCAAGAGGATGCAGAATTAACCATGGATCAAAGAGGCTGGTATATCTTCGATCGATACAATTACTTTTTGCTTCATTAAAACATTTAATCTCCATGAATTCGCGGTCCGAGCTAACTAATCATCAAACAACCTCAAAATCTCATGATGGTCAACGAGCAATCTATAGCATATATACTTTAAAGCTAGGAGAGTGTTGAATCCACCTATATGCAAGACTCAAATCCCGCCGAACCCGCTAATTACAGGTATTCTTATATCCCTGGACCAAAAGCAATAACGGATACAGGAAATTGTGATCCGCCATGCTTCGAAATTCTTAAGAATTATTTTTACCTTTTTATTCGATATTCAATATTATGAATAATCAGTTCTATCGCAAATATGTCAAGAGCCTTTCAATTTCTAAAAGAAAATGATAAGAAGAGTTGTGTAAAATCCTCTCCCAATAATTATTGGCGAATAGTTTTTGGCTCGCCATTCAGATTTAATATTGAAATCTTCACTTTAGCCCTTCTAAAAGCACTGTGACCCTTAGGTCTGCACCTGATCACCGACAATTATTATTCGTGATATTAAGTAATCTATAAAGCTCTGACAATCGAACAAACCCTTCTACATGCGGGGAACCACTCCTACGGGAAACCTTAAGGTTTAACATTTTCTCTCTCCACCAGATTTGGTTGAGCATCATGAGGTTCTTAAAAAAGTAAAAGAAAGTAATAAGGAACAATAGTTAATCAGATATTTTGGCGATATTTAATAGTAAAGCCATACATTGAAAATAGTTTTGTCTGACTTTGACTTTAATAACACAATCGAAATTGATGAAAATTAAATTGAATTAGCCAAACAAGAGAATACCGGACAACATTGGTCAGATACAGCAGCAAGAACAGAGGATCTTAAAGCGTAAATATATCTCTAGCTTGCAAGGAATTTTAAAAGCTCCATGAGTTCGGGTATACCAAGAACCTATTCATTCTGTCTCACCTCAATTGGATGGATGAATTCCCTAAAGCATAAACATATAATGCGAGCTTGATAGTTAGGATTGAATGTGCTAGTTGAGCGATAGCAGAGAAGGGGAAAAGACGACAACAGAAAACGAAAAGGAAGAAGATTATGGCGACAAAAAGATATAGCTTCACCTTCAGGAATACAAGGACCGCTATGACAGAATCAATATAAAAAAGAGTGGAAACGAACACAAATGTCAACGGAACAGCATGATATAGATCCTTGGTCACTGTTTCTTTATGAAATGAGATGAGCGTACCAATGACTAAAGAAAAATTCGGCGGTTCATGGAAGTCTGCTTTGAGTATGGATGCTCTAACAGCTTTGTCTAGCCTTTATGAAGAATGGCTATAAGAGGATCTATTTTCTATAACCAATATCTCAGATGTAATAGATAGATAGAAACATGACTGCTTCATCAAAAACAACAGAAGTAAAGTCGAGAGGAGAAGAGATACCGCGAGTAGCTAAAATTGTTAAGTTAATTGGCAGATCAGATGAAAGCTGGGAAGCTGCTGCTCAAGTTGCCATTGAAGAAACAAGAAAGACGATTCACGGGATCCATGGAATCAAAATTAAAGAAATGACGGCAAAGGTCGATCCAGAAACAGGTAGGCTTGTAGAGTATAGAACATGCATCGACCTATCTTTTGGAGTCATAGATGAGAAGAGGTAGCAAAAGTGTTAACAGGCATCTCTCCGCCCCGCCCTTTTTGTATTTAGCTGAGCCAAGCTAAGCCGCTCACGAAATAAATGCAATCAGTGTTTACGTTGATGACTTAGAATCATTTGAAATCTCTAATGATGCAGTTATATCCTGTTTTAGTGTACACGGATAGATAGGTCCGTCTGTTTAGCAAAGTATGCACATTTCTGCTGTAGAATTTCTTCGCATGCAGGGCAGACACTCACCGCATCTATTTCGATTCCGCATGCTCTACATGAAATCATTTTTTACAATACAAGATTTCAGGGTATTTAACTCGTACATACTAATTTGCAAGGCTTATCTTCCTGTCTGGCTTCATAAATGTCGATTGTTGTACAGCTCACTTGTATTCAATGGTTGGCTACAGTTTGACATTGCGATAAAAATTTGCAAAACCTTGACTAAATGCGATAAACAGACCTGCTTATTCCAATCTGAGCTGAAAAGATATATCTAGACACAGTCGGCTGCTAGTTTGTAATTGCAAAGTAGGGTCCTGTCAACGTGCACTACTATTACATCCCATTACATCCCATAAAGCAAATTGACGGATGGGATGGTCACGTACTATTGCTCAAGGCGACGGGAGATAAGGTAAAAAGAAAATTATGGAAGAGATACGGTGCCAGACCCCTCTGGCTATTTTTGTCAGGGATTATCTGTCTATATTACTACAATCCCGAGCTTATGATGATCGTTCACGATTCACTGTACCTTCTACTACATTGCAGCCCGCCACCTGAGCATCCAATTATTTTATAAACCATGGTACGCCTGGGAATAAGTCTAAAAGAAGTCTACCAAAATGGCAGGAAATCAATGCTGCCAGACGGAGTCAAGGAAAATTACATTACAATTCGATGACTCCAAGCGGATAAGGTAACAACTCTTTTCTCGCTATCGTTGATTAGGTTCAGATGTTTCCATTCGAAAAACTAAAGATCCTATTAATTACAAATTTTTAGTTAATATGCCGCTTGAACCAGCATCATCTTTTAGCATACTCGTAATGCATTGTAAGTTATCTGTTCTTTTCTTGTTCTTGAAATATAGCTGATCGAGTCTTAATTCTGAAGGTTTTTCTATAGAATCCGTCTGGTCACCACCCCTAGGACCCATCACTGCTGCTCTCCTAGGTCTTTAGCGATTGCGGCGATGGTCCCGGCTACCTCATTCACAAGATGTACCTTCATTGGATGGTCAATTTGCTCTACTGCATCCAAAGCAATCATCGATTGAAGCAGAGCAAACTTCGGTCCCCGGGCGGAATTTTGATAATTTTACCACCTACAATGATGAACCCATCACCACCTTTTGCTACGCCGCCGAATACCTTGCCAACGATTCCCTTAAGCTCATCTGGAATGGTCGTCTTAGTGACAAATACTGTATCATAAAAAAGCTCCTGAACGCCTGTACGGGTATCTGTCCATACAACTGCAAAACTATTGACATCTGAATCGAATCCAAAGTATTCGCCGATGAATGTGTCATTAGGATTACCATGCGACAAGGGAGCGTTAACAGCGGGGTCCCAGGGCTGATCAGTAACGGTTGTTAGAAAATCAAACGAGTCGCCTTGTGTTAATGACCCTGCAACACGTGTATCGATTTTGTAGCCGCCGCCCTTTGGGCCAAATTCATAAAACGCGCAGCCAACCATTCCGGAATCTATAGCAATCAGCTGCCGGATGGAAGTGATACAGCCCGTTACCTACAGGGAACCATGATAAAAGCGATTGTCCATTGGCAGGTCCTAGCCAAGTCGCTCCGCTGTTATCTGCAATTCGATAGTAGATGCGGGCGATTCCTTCTCGCATATCAGCCCATGCTACAATGAAGCGTCCTCCTTTCAGTGCACATCCTGTGGCCAGCGTAAGCACGCGAAACTTAGCGTTGGGAAACTCTGGGAAACTCCCTGTTTGAGGAAGATTACCATGAAAGCTAGCAACACCTGTAACGATTTCCTTTTGGGGTTCGAAAGTCTCGCCTCCGTTGGTAGACCGAGTATATTTGATTGTCGACTGGCCAGGGACATGCCAAACAACATGTACTGTTCCATCATAAGCCACCGTCGTCTCGGGTGCCCAGGCGTCGCTTGTACCTGGTACATTGGCGCCACTGGGCAAATTTCCTGCTCCACGCCATGTCTGGCCGCCATCAAGGCTACGCGCTAATCGTAGCGCACCACCCACACCCCATCCAACATAAATGCGACCGTGTGTGCTAGGATTGTTGCTGCGATCACACGCCACCCACGACTTGTCATCGTTTCCATCGACATCGCGACCTTCTATTAGGCTCTTCGGTGCCGACCATGTCTGTCCGCCATCGTTCGAGCGGAAGAGCTCGCATACCGATGACGGTTATGTCGTCAGGATCGAAGCGCAACGGTTCAACGACTAGAAACGCTTGGCCTAGGTGGTTAAAAGCCAGTACAGGATCTGTCATACCGTCCCAGTTTGCAGGCTTAGGAAGAGTAGCCTCAATCCAACTGTATCCGCCGTCATGAGTGTATACAGCAGCAACGGTGAAATGATACTTTGCAGGATCGATAAACTTCTTCGATGCTGCAATGAGGTTTGAGAAGTTAGTAGGATTAATGGCCACAACAGACTCGCTGCGTGATTGATTGGGTTGACTCTGTGTAATCTGGACGTCTGAGCCCGGAAATAGCCCGTTTTGGGTAAAAATATCCATGTCTCCCATGCGAGCTCTGCATGATGCAGGATCTGTACTTAACCTTTGCGTAGGAGATAATATTTAGTTTAGATCGCACTACGCGGCGTTTGCTTAGGTTCATCCCCTATCGTGGCAGTATCGAAAGGATCTATTTGATGTGTATTGATACTTTGGATCAAGAGACCAAATTAGTCCAATTCGTTTCTCTGGAGGAAGAATCATGCTGCGGTCCATTCATGAAAGCCTCAATGAAACCCTTGCCTACAAGTCATTCAGTTAGTCTGACACACAGAAAGTTCATCTAGTCGAATAGCTTTCATAATTAAACCTTTAATTTTTCAATTCGGATATCTTACAATCATCTTCTTAGTGCTGAACGTCTGCCTGTACTGCATTAATACCTCTCTCAGGAGCTAGTCATTAGCCCCATCAACATCATCTAGAATTTGGTCGATCCTCATCATGCAAACCTTAAACGATGCAATACACTTCATCAATCTTCTTTCAATCATACGCTGATGCTGGTGTTGTTCCTGAAGCTGATCCTCCCACCATTCCCGCTGCTCGCTATAAGGTAGAAGATCATTTACAACAGTTAATTAAGAGATATGCAATTTACTTCAAACCTTTGCTAGCTAGAGATTCTTTCAGATTCTCTATGGCCTTGCTCATGGCATCAACTCCTGCCTTTTCTATCTCTACTCGTGCTTCAGAATTGTTGATTATAGAAGCCAGCTCTGTTACAGCCAATCCTACTAAGATATCCTGTTTATCCTTTGGCAGAGGCCCCGGACCTGGGTCTATGGGTACTGGCCTTCGACTAGGGAGAATTCCTACACCACTTCCGCCAAAGATTGCGCCACCCACTATGAGGATGAACACTGCTTCCCATTTGGATAAATCTACTTTCGGGATAAATAATGGAAATAATGGCTTGACTGGCGATGTCCAAATCTCCTCGCTGCCTGCCGCTGCTGCGACGGTCGGTCCATGCCGGGAAGAACGTTCCATTGAATCCGTGCAGGCCGTCGTAATCGGCGTACTTATTCGCATCTGAGCCGGCAGTAGTCTCGTCGCTCATGGCTGAGGTCACCTTCTCCGGGGAAGTCCAATTCTGACCATGGTTACTGGATGTCTGCATCCAGACATCCGTCTTAAGCCGCCCCGCATCGTTGACTGTGTCACGGTAAGTGACAACCAGGTTCCCGGTGCTTTCATCCACGCACAGCCGCGAATGAAACTGGTCATTCAGCGAAGCCTGATTGTAGAGCATCACTGGCGCCGACCAGGTAGCCCCACCATCCGTCGAGCGGGAGAACCAGACGCGAGTCTTGCATGTGGAGCTAACATTGGTTCCTGGTCCTTGACCCGAGGTGCACCCTGATGCACCGCTTAAGTCTGACCAGACCGCATAGACAAGATCCTCCGTCTCAGGTACCGGTAGGCTCCCGCGGATACATAGACCCGGGCTCCCCGGGAAATGGCATTGCCTGAACTGTCTAACAGAAAAGGATCGGCAGGGATGGAAAGTTTGCGGTTATTTGCGAAGGTGGTGGCAATGATGACCGGCGGCCCAAAGTTGGCGCCACCATCTGTCGACTTGGCAACCACAATATTCCCGCTGCCGTCCGCGTCCTGCCAGAAGATGAAAACATCGCCTAAGC
Source organism: uncultured Nitrososphaeraceae archaeon (assembly GCA_963786915.1). Classification (GTDB taxonomy): domain Archaea; phylum Thermoproteota; class Nitrososphaeria; order Nitrososphaerales; family Nitrososphaeraceae; genus Nitrososphaera. Next base: position 74,959 of record CAWBAU010000001.1, on the reverse strand, counting down.
TGTTGGTCTTGATGTCGCCCCCTATCCCCATCCCAGTTGTCTCAGAACCGCTCACTTGCACAGGCGCCTGCCATGTCCACGTGCCGTCAGTTCTTTTTGTCCGCCGAGCAAAGAACACGGGAACGCCATTGTGCCACGTGAGGTAGATTTGATCTTGGATCTTCGATGTCGAGCTGTGATCCACCCACATGATCTCTCGGTCCGCGCCGGTCTGAGAGCCAGAAGGTGTCGAATCGAGGGTCCAGTTCGCGCCACTGTCAGTCGACTGGAAAGTGCGCACACGGGTGATGTTCGTGGGACTGGTTATTCTAATACAGATAGCAGATGCCCACGCCGTTCCGTCGGATGTCCAATCCACTGCAGGATCACTCTGAAACTTGTCGCCCGGAGCCGGCGGCAAGCCTGTACAGAACCAATTTGCGCCGCCGTCGATCGAATAAAACTGTGCCTGGGTAGGATTGCCAATGTCATTTGATGCCGCGATGATCTTGTTCGCGTCGCCATAATTGAGGCGGATATCGCACTCGCTCCGAGGAGTAGTCGATTCGCATGATATGCGAAAATCACTCACGGCGTACGTCCCTTCTTTCCATCCGTTCCTTCACCCTTTCCACCAGATGCAGCGGGACGCGTTTGTTTGCCCCAGGATAGATCCTGGTGAGATAGCATCCATGTGTAGATAGTGTATAAGACGTCTGGATAGCTAGCGCCTGGGTTAACGGTGGACCGCTGTTCATCGGGATGGCTCTTGCGCCAATACACCCGCAACCAGGGTGGTAGACCCGCGTCGTCATGAGCTTCCTGAGAACTAAGAAGATCGAAATCTTGGTTATCCCTGATAAGCTTTTCAAGAGCGCTACCGCGTGTAACCTTCGAAGCATGAAGTTGTTCCTTGATTGATGGGAACAGTTTTTTTTTCATGTTCTCGTACAGCGCAAAACGTCGCATGAATATAAGTATTGTGAGTAAAAGCTCGGGAACAAGAACTACATAGCAACGAAAGGTAAAAGCATGACTTATTATTAACGCGTACGATTTTTCTAGCAGACTGGGCGGTGTCCAAGAGATCTTCTAATCGATGCCTTAAAGCATAGCAGTGGCATATCAAAGGAAAAATTGGCCGAGCGAATGTCCCAATTTCGCATGGCATGATGTTGCTGATGGGCTCGCAGTGAATCACCAGCATCCTCATAAGCGGGGGCCCTGCTGGTTGCTACTTTATGTTATTATCTACAATTGAAACCTTCACTATAGCGCTTCTAAAAGCACGGGGACCTTTGGGCCCGCACCTAACTATCTGCAAAGATTATTTGTGATATTAAGTAATCTTTGAAGCTCAAAGAGTCGAACCCCTTTACATGCGGGAACCTAATCCCGCCTAACCCGTCTTCCAATTTCTTTATGTCTAACACTCGAAGGTTTCTATCTTGAATTTATCTGGAGCCGTCTTCTTTCGATTATAGTCTATAGATGGCAGCAATTGAGCTACCTACGAGGATCTAGCATTGACCGGGATAAGTGATCAAAGACGCTGATATATCCTCGACGGATACAATTTCTTTTTGCTTCATTGCATCTATAATCCCTGTGAATTCGCAGCCAGAGCTACCTAGTCAACGTCAGCCATAAATTTTTGCAGCAGGCTGATGCACAATCTTTAGCCCATATGTTTAAAGCTATGAGAGTGTTGAATCCTCCTATATGCAAGACTCAAATCCCGCCGAACGCGCTCAAATTCGCCTCATTATCTTTCTAACTCTGAATTCTTAGTTGAATCCAAATAACCTCGATCATATAATTGCGTCAAGACGACAAACAAATCAACATACCATTTAGGGAGGTCTCCCTGTGCTTGATATTTTACAATTGCTTCAAGATCAATATCCTGCAGCAAGGCTTCCAGAAATTCATGTTGATTTCTATCTTTGAGAATATCCAATACTTGCACCATAGTTTCCATTACTCTGGCAGCTCTCATAGATGGCTTTTGCCCCACAATAATATTCTATTGGATTTAGTTAATTAATCAATATTGGATTTTGGGGTCCGAAATAGATTAACGAAAGGTACATGTCATTGTTGGTGGGTTGTGGCCACTATTCTTAAGTGAAATGACAAGGCCGGTTAAACAAAGGATTGGCTACAGCTATACTAATTCATACTGGCATCAATTGCATGGCATTTCCGTAGTACAAAACTTATTCCTAACTCCTTCCTTATCGAGCAAGAGAATTGATAACCAGCAAATTCCACCTTTAATTGGCTAGCGTTTTTTTAAAGTGAAATTCTCTACTATTTATATAATCTATGAATATTATGCAAGCGATTGGTCAAGAACTATCACATGCGGTTTGTTTTTCACATGTATGCTATTTCCAGCAATGGGCATTATCCATTTTAAATGTTTATTACTTGGCATTTTTACTGTCCAATATTGCTCGATATTGCTTCCCATAGTGGTTTTCTTGAAGAAATTAAGGTTAAGCAGATCAAATTATCAGAAAGGGCTTTAAGGGCTGAGATGGGAAACCTTGATGAACTTACATATTCTATACAAGAAAAAGGGCTACTCCAGCCGATTATCGTTAGGCCACTTGATAATAACTCCTACTTCGAAGTGGTGGCCGGTAACAGGAGGTTTCAGGCCTGCATTAGTCTGCAATGCAGAAAGATACTATGTCACATAGTTGACCTAGATGATAAAGAAGCATACGAAGTCTCTTTAGTTGAGAACGTTCAACGCAAAACCCTTGGGCTTATTGAGGAAGCCGAGGCATTCAATAAATATGTTAGCGATTACGGCTACGGTGGAGTTTCAGAGCTTGCCAGAAAGATTGGTAAGAGCCCATCTTATGTGAGCAGGAGAATATCATTACTTAAATTACCAAAGGAAATACAGGAACAGCTTTTGCGCCAGCGCAAAAACGCTAGCATCGCTCAAGAGTTGTTTTCATTGGATGCTCAGGGCAAGAAGAGGTTAACTAATTTAATAGTTGATCAGAATCTTACCCGGGATAGCGTTAGAGAAATAATTAGTAAACTAAACTATACTGCAAAGGATGAGGAACCTTTGCAATCATACTATTCTACAAGTATGAGGCATCAGCATATTATGGAAAGAATGTTGACGAAGTGTATTACGTCGTTTAAGGTTTGCATGATGAGGATTGATGAAATAGTGGAGTATGTTGATGAAGATGATTGGGTCCTAAGAGAAGTGTTTATGCAGTACAGGCAGTTTGCTCATCAACAGATAGACAGTTTGCTTGGAGTTAAAAAGAAGATAGGAACAAAATATCCGAAGTGAAAATTAAGGTCCTTCTGATTCCACATCCTATATGACTGGCTCTTAATGTTGTGTCTTTTTGACTTAAGAATCGTCTTCCTCATATAGTCGCAAGCATCTAAGTAGTCGTTAACTATGGTAGTGTGTTACTATTGACAGATTAGCTGATTATTATATGTCTTGGGACTAACTTGAACAACTTAGCTTAGTAATCGGCTGATATCATCATTTTCTTTTCATAAGATCTTTTTATGGGATCTTGAGAGAATAATTACACAGCTTCTTTGAAATACTGTCTCATCGCTTGATAACTGGAAGCAACGAACCCTTTCGTTAAATCTTCCTTTGATCGGATCAACATGTTTTCACCTTCTCTTTATTAGAGAGAGAAATGACGCTACCGTTCATGAGTTGTCTCAGTGTGAGCGCTTGTTTATTTAAAAGGCCTTCACTTGCTATATTGTCGCAATCTAATATCCGAAACCGAAATTCTTTGACTAGCTGTATGTCTTCGCGGCATCTGTCTCCATCTAGACTCTCCCAGTCTGATCAACCAATCAGTCATTATCCTGTCAATGAGACCCTCACTGGATTTCTTTTGTTTATCTCGGATCATCCTAAAAACAGATAATTGAACACATGGTGAAATTTGAGTTAGATCTAGTTTGCCTGATTCCATAGAGTCAGCAATTTTCTTGATCTTAAATGGAGCCAGCACAGACATGTCAAAAAGATCTGGCAATCGCCTCCCGCTAAGCACTTTGAATTTGGTATTGAATAGAATTCTACTTACAGTTGGAAGATAGTTTCTGCCTGTCTGCAATATCTTTTGTATTCCTTTAGAAGCAGAGCCCAATGGATAAAACATTTCCCATTCTTTTTCCCAATCGTCCCAATCACCTCTGCCCCATAATTGTCTACACCATTCAATTGAGAGCAAGACTCGTAGATAGGGTGGTGGATGAGGATCCAGCCAAGAAAGTTGAAACACGTTTTGTGGAGGAAGTGCTAAAATTTCTCGGATGGTGGAGGTCTGTGCGATTCCCGATGAACAAAATGTCCAAAAATCTGGACCTATCTCAGAACTCCAAACTCCGAATAATTCTGCTATGTTTCTCGGTGCTCCGGCAGCGGTTAGCCCAGCCTTAAGCACCGCAGGCAAAATGCGAACTAAATCAAGTCTTGTCATTACTTCATGACCGGCTTCATGAATAATTGATGTGAGTTCATGTTTTGAAGAGAGCCTCGAATAAGGGATTTGTAAGAGAGGTACAGGGTTCCTTATATTGCCTGGAAACCAAGCTCCTTCTCTTATAATCGACGCTCCAAATCCTCTGTCACAGAAAACAATTGGTGGCTCAATGATGAATAAAGCAGGATGTTCTTTATTTAGTGCGTCCCATGCAATGACATCGCATCCTGCAAGAATCCTTCCAAGCTCAGTTATCTTCCGTTGGCTTAGAACATCCAGGTATGTATCAAAAAAGATGATAGCAGTAGAGAGATCAAGAATCAATTTTGCCAAGAATGTGATTTAGTTGTGAAGTAGCTCCTGATTTATGCAAATTGGATAGATAGCTTTTTCCAGAACTCTTCAAGCGAGACATTAATTGTCCTTGAATTGAGAATAGTTGAGTTTCGATTGCAGACCATTGTCTGTCTAAAATATTCTCCTTTTCAGATAAATTGACTACATTTCTTAGTGACGATAAGATTTTGATTCTTCTACTGGTCGATTCATAGCGCTTTTGAAGATTGATGCGAGAGAATTGTAATGATGGCTCAAACAACATTAGTACCCTTTGATGCGAATAGTAAAATCATCACCGCTTCTTACACGAAATCTATATGCCTTTCTTCTTGGATAGCGCATACCTGCTCTCGGAATCATTCTATTCTTTGAGACTGCAGATTGAAACGCCTGCGTAGCTTGACGGCTTGCTCGCAACAGGGTTTCTCACAGATTGTTCATTTAGGCTATCCGCAAGTTGCTCATAAGCTTCCTTTGCAACCTGCACATAATTCCGCCACGAATCAATATCACTTTCAGAATCTTCTGTGGGTTCAAATACACCTAATGACTTTAATGCTGGTAGAACAGCAGAGCCTCCCGGAATAGCGCTTGCCAACCCGGACTTGGCTAATGCACCAAGTGCTCCTTTCAGATCTCCGCGTGCAAGTTGAGTTACCGCTTTTATTCCCTGAAAAGCAGGCAGTCCTTTGGCAAACTTTCCTCCAAATTTTGCTAGCTTGCCCAACAATCCTTTCTTCTTTAACAATCTCTTGAAAAAGAACTGCCTTTCTACTTCATTTAATAATCCATTAACATCGGAATCCACCTCGCTTTCAGATTCGAATTGTCTTTGCGAGAGTTCAAAGAATTTTTGAGCAAGATCGTCTAAAGCAGTAGCATCTTCTGCCTCTCTTTCACTTTCACTTGGCTCGCTCAACATCTTCCATCTCAAGCTCGTATTCCTTTTCCAAATCGTCTGCTGCCTCTCTTTCACTTGGCTCGCTCAACATCTTCCATCTCAAGCTCGTATTCCTTTTCCAAATCGTCTGCTGCCTCTCTTTCACTTGGCTGCTCAACATCTTCCATCTCAAGCTCGTATTCCTTTTCCAAATTAGACATTGGCAGGCTTGTATGATTGATGATTGTAGATAAGGATTATTTTGAATGACAAAAATACCTTTTATAAAACAAGCTTCAACTAACCGTATGGCAGTTAGCCCTGAAGAAGCTCTTGAGCTAGGAATAGCAAAATACTTAATTAATCAGTACCTCCCGCACTGGCCTGATCTTAACCTTAAGCCGCATCCTGTAATCATGCCTGAATGTGCAGACTTTCTTCTTTCCCAAATAGATACTAGTAAATTTAATAATGATGAAGTAACGGACCTGTTCAATGAATATTTTTACCGTGCAGGACATAAGATTTTCGAAGGAAGCACGGACACGGACGATAAGAAAAAAATAATCTATGATGCACTGGTCTACGATTGTGTCAGAAGGACAAAGCCGCCGGATCCAAATCGCGGGACGATACTGGCGCCGCCGGAGCCAGAAGTAGAAGTTGAAAAAAAGCCAGCTAATCAACAAGCTCAGGATGACGGGACGATACTGGCGCCGCCGGAGCCAGAAGTAGAAGTTGAAAAAAAGCCAGCTAATCAACAAGCTCAGGAACCCAGACCTCAAATTTATTACCCTAGAAACTTGGATGAGCTTACTAGAGTTGGCTCGCTGTCTGCCCTGTTCATGTTTAACACTAATGGGTAATAGGCGGCTCAGACGCGTGGAATATCAGAAACCTCCTTCTCCCTTTACTCCTCCTCCTCGTCCTCCTTCTTTCAATTATGGAATAAACAAGCTTCTTCAACCCGACGTAATATGGCTCTTCTACTTTGAAAGAATGGGAATATTCAAAATATTAGGAGCCATACTGGATGATTTTGTGTATAATGGAAAGCTTCCAATACCTACTGACAAGGTGACAGCACTTATTCTAGAAATGATGACTAGGCACGTCAAGACGGGAAATAGTTCAACAGTGCGAGATAGAATATCTACATATGCACGAGTTTTAGCATGGAGGCAAAATGGATCAAATGCTGGCATGGATTTAGACAAGATTCTCAAGAACTCTGCATTCACTCGCTTATTTCATAGATTTATAGTGCTTGCTCTGGCGTTCTATGCAGATAGACGTCTTTCAGATGCTATCAACCGTGCAGTGACTCCACTGCCATCTACCGCTACTATAATAGCAATGCAAGATACAATCGATCTCCTAAAGAACTCCATGGAGTCTTTCACATATGGGAGGAATTACTATAACACATTGAACGGTATTGTCTGGGTAATAGCAACTGTCGACTTGGTACGTAACTTGAAAGATACCATAGGAATCCCTGGAACTTTTGGTAGATTAGATCAGATTATTCCAGCAGCATACAGTATATTGGTTGAAAACAAACCAATAAACCAGTCTGATCCGAACAGATACAAATTGCATTATGAATGTGCACAAGATGCACGTGATCTGCTTATTGACATAGCTGGAAATGCCTTTGATTATACAAATCCGAACGAATTAAAGGTTTGGCTAAATATTGTAGAGACGCGGATCGAAGGATATCGATCGGCCTATCGTGAATTGACAGGAATCGACCTGGGAAGGCCAGAATACCGAACGGAAGGTGCCCTAAGAATTGAACAGCAAATTTGATTTGATGTAGTATGAAGAAGTTTGAGTATGAAATAGAGCTCTCGCATAATACTAGTCCAGCAGTATTGGGCATAGATGAGGCGGATGTTTTTTGGGAGCTACAGCAGGGCTAGCGAGAAAGAAATGTTGGAGCGCTATCGTCTAGATTCTGAGATTGCACTGTTGGAAGAGTTAAACAGTCCGAATCGTCCAAAGCGTGTGGATTATGAAGAGGGCACGTCAATACCATATCGCTGGATCTGCCTGCTGCGCGTGCCCGGTACAGATCCGACTAGGGGGGCATACGGTTTGGGCACCGGGGTACTTATAGGCCCTCGGCATGTGCTGACCGCGGCGCATGTATTGGCAAACACTAACGAACCACAAGAAACTGTTGGCTGGAGCCTTAGAGTTGAGCCTGCTCGCAATGGTAACGCTAAACCAGTTGACGAAGTAGGAATCCGAGGCTGGCAGGTGCATCCGCAATCTGTCGCAAAGATTGGCAAAAGGCGGGTTATAGACCCAAGATACGACTACGGCCTTGTTACATTAAAGAAGGATGTTTCTAAATCGAGGGATAGCTCGTGGGCGAGCTGTGAGTTGGCTTATTGGGGCGCTCGGGGCACCTGCGGAGCAAGAAGCGAGATCGGTGTGACCGCTTCGCAAATTACTGGGCAGGAAGCACAGCTCGCGGGGTACCCAGGCTACAAGCAAGAAAACGGTGATCGAGTTCCGAGACCACCCAACACATTATGGAAAGGATCCGGGCGGATCACCGTTGACCGCGACGCGAGCATGATCCTACACACAGTAGAGACTTCTGGTGGGCAAAGCGGCGGACCCATTTGGTTCATGCGCAACGGAGTTTCGTGCTTGGCTGGCATTCACAGTGGCCCGCCTATTGAGGTCCAAGACGCACAAGGTCGCACTTTATCAACTCACAAAGCAGCTGTATTGATTACACCTCAGATAGTGAAGCAGCTTGAAGCCTGGAAAGGCACATTCGCGAGGTGACTGTTGATGACACTTAAGCAATCACGATTCGACCTGCGGCTTCGTGGGTTCCGCATTTCGGAGGTAGTAGAATGATACTGCAAGGATCCCTCAACCAAGTTGCCAAAAGACTTCATACATCATTTATGGACATAGTGCTATCAAGGAGGATTACAGAGGAGAGCAACCGGCCTACGCTTGAAATCGTTTGGGTGATAATCACTATTGATTTGGTGCTCCGTCTGTTTCGAGTGACTTTGCCACTCAAGTATGGGTGTGTTGAGAATTGATGCTTTTTGTAAGAGGGTTTTCATAATGAAAGAACGATATGGTCTAGAGCGAGAGCTTGAAGCGTTGGGAGTTAGGTCTGCAATGCAATTAGAGAAGGAGATTGAGCACTCTGGTCAAATCGGCCTTCGGGAGTTTTTTGGACCTTTATCTCCTCCAACGTTAACCCCGTCAGCCTTCTCCACATTGGGATTCGAGTTCGATCTAAACTTCGGATTTGAAATTGAGGTTGCCAATAAACTAAAGCTGTCTCCACCACCAGGATTCAAATTCCCCAGTGAGGGCCTCCAGGCGACTAACCACGAGGAGAGGGATGGAAAAGGGAGTCTCAAGGACGGATTTGTCGTTACCATGGATGCCGTTCGCATGGAGATCTCTACTGTCCCGCTTGGTCTCAAAAATGACAAAGATTTCAACATAGTTAAAAACAATGTGAAAAAGTTCGGAGAGGAACTGATCAGTGCAAGAAACAGGCGAGGAAAGTTCAATAAAACCGTCAATGTTACCGGTGTAGGCGGCCATCCGACGACATTTGAGCATCCAAGAACCGTAGTGAACAAACCGAACACTCACCCTACCGCTACGTGTGGCGGGGTACAATTTCCCGGTGATCGAAAACATGCAACTTACAAACTCGCTCCTGTCCCTCTGCTCATCGCAAGAGTAAAAAAGACCTATCCTGGGGAGGGGTACAAAAGAATTGTGGTCGGCACCCCAGGCCACACTTACATTACCACTCGCGAGGTTTGTCAACCTCGTAGATGACATTAACGACAAGAAAAGGCCTCGCGTGCCAGGTGTGGCATTCACAGGTGGGGGTAGGGGTCTGGATAAAGATGGTCGAGATAAGGATCGGCTAGGATTTCGTAACGACCTCGCAACGCTCGCCCGAAATGCCGCTATGAATGACAGAAAAAGGAAGATAGGGACGAAGCTATCCGACGGAACTAAGGTAACAGACGAAGATTTACCCTCGATCACTTCTCTGGTGACTATCTTGGTAATGTACATGCTTACTAGCATTATTACAGATAACAATGATGACCCGAAAAAAAAGGACCGTGACTCTGAGGCTGAGGAAAATTTTGCAAAAGCAAGTCTCCCACTCAATGTGAAGACTCCTCTTTGGCAGATCCACAAGTCCGCCTTGAATGATCGCCAGAGATTAATCCTTCATGAGCTCTACACTGATTCTGGCAAGAGACAGAATCTATTCGCGTTGGCCTCTGGAGGGACCAAAGTAAACGGTACTAAGAAGCTTTTCCGGCCCGCACGCATTCGAATACAGCACAGTTTCTACCAGTTCCTACCTGGGACGACCTAGTCGATGCCTTGGTTAAAGAGAAACCGGTGAAGGTGACGGTAGAGAAGTGCATTGAGAAAAAGGGGCATAGGATGGGCGATGAGATCCTGATTGCTCCATTGACGAGCAAAATTGATTGGAACATTACTAAACCTCTTATCGCAGTCGAAATGCGGCGTTTGGGGTTTGCGCCAGTCATGTTCGAAAAATGGCTTCCGCTTATGAATAGCATTCGAGACCTTGCCCGAAGGGTCAATCTATGCTGGATCTAGTTCAAAGGGTAATTGCAACATGAATGGTTGATTTCAGCTGGACAACAATTACTCCTTTCTATCAAAAAGTTTACCATATACCGGGAATGATAATAACAGATACCACTCGAAATAATCGACAATAAGTATGACTATGATAAAACTGGGTCCAATGTACCCTTCCCTATTAATTCAAATATATCTAGCCTATTTGATTCATTTTGAACTGTGGTAAAATCAAGTTCATTGATGAAGAGAAGAAATTAGAATCCATAACCTTTAAAGATACATCAGCAATCGAAGTCCTTTACATGCAGGGACCTAATCCCACCGAATCCGTTTTCCAATTTCCTTATGTTTAATCCTCGCAGGTTTTTCCTGAATTTCTATGAAATCGTTTCTTACAATCTTAGTCCATAGATGAAATCAAATAAGCTACCCGGAAGGAGGATCTGGAATTAACAATGGATCAAAGAGGCTGATATATCCTTGACCGATTCAATTTCTTTTTTGCTTCATTAGATCCATGGTCTCCATGAATCCGCGGCTCAAGCTATACCTAAAACCATCAAGCAACTTCAAATTCTCATACTGGGCCAACAGTCAATCTTTACTACATAAACTATAAAGCTACGAAACGTTGAATCCACCTATATGCAAGACTCAAATCCCGCCCAGTCCATACCTTTCTTTTGAGAGGTTGCGGTAGCGATTTTGAATTCAAATAATGTTAATTCATAACAAAAAGCGATGCTTTTTCCAACAAAGCAAGCCTTCTTTCTTAAGAAAAATATTAAGAAGATTTTCTTAGCAAGAAACAGAATGCGGTGAAATTCTTAACATTAGGAAATTTTTGTTAAGATTGAATTTTTACTTCTTAAGAAGCATAGTGCTGTAGGGAATTGTATTAGGTTTGGAAAGCATAATGTTTATTATTATGGTTATTATATATGTCAGTATGGAATTGGAGTATAAACAAGAGTTATCAAAGAAATCAAGGGAATGGATGAGCGTTGGAGCGAGCATTAGGAGAAACGAGATAGACATTTTCAATAAACAACTCGATAATCTAACATGTAACGACTCTCAAAGATTTGTGTAGTTTGTTAATAACAGGAAAACTTAGGCTAGTAACAGATGATGAGCAAGTTCAAATAATGAAAACTCAGGCTCAGACGACTGGTCTTCTTACCGCACAATTAGGTGACAAGTTCGATTTCTGGAAACAGATAGACAATGAAGATTTCCACAAGTGGTTGCTTGGAAGATATCATCCTCATTATGCAACATCTTTGCATAGTTATTATATAAGGTATGTCGACATTTTCTTTAGTGCCAACCCTGATGTTGAACTTTTCAAATGCACAAATCACAAACGCTCATGGATTTTGCAGGCGATAAAGCGATTCGGTGATTACTATGTATACAAATATGGAAATAAGGACGTAAAGCATTTAATCTCCAGGATAATTGAGAGGTACGACCTTAACAAAGGTCTTGACCACAAAGATCGCATTTACCTAGTAAGCCCACAGTTTATTGAAGATAAAATAGCCAAAGTTATGAACATTTTCGGTGATATTGGATTCACCTGCAGAATTGGCCTATTTTCTGGCTTGCGAGAAGATGAAATAATCTACATTAGATTAAGACCCATATGTGCTCAGTCATTTGGTTGTCAATGTGAAAAACTGCATGTAGCAAACTGCAGCAATGGTCTTTCAGTAATTGCTATAAACTGGTCACGGGGCAATAAAAAGGCTTTAGCTACAATTATTCCAACTGCCTTTTGGGAAAGATTAAGATCCATGCCAAAATTTGATCAATATGATATACAAGCTGCTCATAGAATTTTGAAGAGGGAAGCAGATATAGCGTATATGGTATTAAGAAAAATCCATTACAATGTCTTAAGGTTTAAGAATGCTATAGAATTGGATGAAGCTGAAGTCCTAGCTGGCCGTTTCAAATCCATCAGTGCTAGACATTATGTGCTAAATGATCCAGAAAAATTATCAAGCAGATATGTTTCGGCTTGGAGAAACTTTGGAGTAGATGTAACCATGACAAATTCCTAAGAATGTTGACACGCCGGGAATCTAAATATTCTTCATTTTTCCATTGCTGCCATGCGACATCAACAAGAGTCCTGATAGTATACAATGAATGGATAAATAGATATAGATACCATAATATTTTCCAAAACATTGGATAAGAAAGAAATCTATGATATTTGGGAAAAGATTGCCAAAAATTATCAGTTCATACAAGGTGCACAAATATCAAATAGCTTTATTATACTAATGGTCTTGAGTGAATCAAAAGAACCATTAACTGCAACACAGATATCCGAGATGATTGCGGTCAACTCAAAAGGCAAGTTGTTCAAAGTTTCGGGGGCACTTAAGGATTCCTTAGAAAATAGGTTAAGACGAGCTGGATATGTAGCTGGTATCGATCTACCACAAGAAGGAAAGAAAAAGCCTATAAGGAAAACTTTATATTCAATTACTCCAATGGGTCAAAAATTATTAAAAGGCTGGCTTGCCTTTGTTGTAGGCTTATGATAAACTTGCACTTGATTTAGAATTGCAAAAATAAGGTAATTCAAAACAACCGGTCAAGGGTTCGAGTCCCTCTGGGCCCTCCTTTTTTATCAATAACACTAAGTTGATGAATCAGTTTCAACCCACCATCCTCTCCAATACAGGAATAATTCGAAACTCCTGCCAGATTATTCTCGTCTCAGTGGAAACGCAGTCCATGAAAAAGATGATGATTTTTGCTTATCTTATCAAAGGAGTAAGAATTTTGATTAGTGGCTCCAACTTTGCTCTATTAGATTTAATACTCAGTCCTTCCACAGATTTGTTGTGATACTATCATACCGAGAAATATTGCCATGGCTCACAATTACGTTACATTGAACGGTCATTATCGCAAGAACTGTTATTAGCGCACCACACGTATAGGGATTAGTAAATGGCTACTAGCAATGATAACCTTTTGAAACAGCTAATAGAAGCGGAAAACTCCCATGATATTGAAAAACTGCTTACACTTCTGACAGACGATATTGTATTTGAAGATGTAACCCTGGTCACGGAGGGAAAAGATGCTTTTAAGCAAGGTTATACTGCTTTTATTACAGCAGTTCCAGATTTTAAGATAGAGCCAAAATCTTGGGTTACTAGCGACAGGTCATTTGCTTTAGAAATGGTGTTCACCGGTACACAAAAAGGAGACCTTCCTAGTCTTCCTGCTACTGGGAAGAGCTTTTCCATCAGGGGATGTAGCTTTGGAGAATTTGAAAATGGCAAGATAAAAGGAAGAAGGGATTACTGGGACTCAGCTAGCTTGGCAAAACAGTTAGTAGGAGAGCCAAAGTAAGATTTACTTTTGGAGATTTTAAAATAAAGTTGATCCCGTCTATGCTGAAGAATAATTGAACGAGTCTGAATTTTGAAGGTTTTTCTGCCGAGTACCCTCTGGGCCCGCCTAAAATAAAAAAAACGTTCAAAAAACGGACACAATGCTGCCAAGCAAAGAGTCGAGATCGCATAAATTGAATGTTAGCCTCAAGGCATTTCACAAACAAGAACTTTTCGACATGGACTTAAATCTATTTCCATCTTCCTATAGTTATCTAGTTAAATCGATATTTTATTTTGGTTGCTTTCGTTGAAGCAAAGAAACCAGTAACAAGTATAACTAAATTATTTAGTAAGCTACAATCATGTAGCACAGTTACCAATTGGTCACTCACAGACTTAATGGTAAGTGAATGAAGTGTATTATATTAGCATGAATATTAATGATACAATGTCACAAATCGAACTGAATAAAGCAATTATCCAACGTTATTTTGAAGCGTACAATAACAAGAATGAAGCAATATTTGATGACATAATATCTTCGGATTATATCGACCATGGTCAATCTGCTTATATGGGCTCTCCTGGGAGAGGAATTGCTGGAGCCAAGAATGACCTCAAGATTTCTTTAGATAAATTAGATGACTTCCATTATACGGTGGAGGCAATGATTGCATCAGCAGGTTATCCTGATCTTGTAGGTACATATTGGAAAGGATCATTGACACCAAAGGCAACGTCTGATATCCCACAGACTAATAGAATAATTACATACAGGGGCGTAAGTATATACCGTATTCAAAATGGAAAAATGGCGGAAACCTGGCATGTAGTAGATGGTGGGCCATTAAAAATATAACAAGAGAGAGTAGAGGTATGACCGGGTAGCAAGACCAAAGGAGTTAACGGAATTGGGATTAATGTTGAAGGGATCGGTAGTGGTTCTTGAAATACTGCGGTGAATGTGTATTCATGGATATTGTTTGACTAATAGATTTTGTATAAAACTAGAAACCAATTAGTATTTTTCATAATCTGTAATACTGAACGTTCTATAAGGGATAACATCCAATGTTTTATGGAGTATGAGGCACATAGATCCTCATCTTAAGGAAGTAAATCAGAATATAGAAGCAAAAACAGCAGGTGGTTGTGAGGAGTGTCTGCAGATAGGTTCTGATTGGGTACACTTGCGGCTTTGTTTGTCATGTGGTCATGTAGGTTGCTGTGACAATTCTCCTAATAAGCATGCAACAAAACATTTCAAATCGACTAAGCATCCTATTATAAGGTCTTTTGAGCCAGGTGAGACATGGGAATGGTGTTATGTTGATAACACTATGATTTGACTCATATTATACAAAATTGAGTCCCAAAAATCCTGATGACGAAGCCGGTAATGCCTCGACAATTTTTGGTCATTTTGGCAGAAAGAAAGGAAAATAGAGGTTGCTCCTTACACTCTGGGATTTTAGTATGATGCAACAACCCCTAGAATAAGCAAACCATTCATGCAAGAGCTTCTTATCTATCAGTTTTCCAATTGTTGCCGCAGTTTCCGCTAAAAACTCTAACTAACGTTTGGACTTTAGCACAGCCGAAGGTTTGGGAAAAGTGATCAGGTATGGTAGTTATTACCGACTTAGTGATATCTCACTACCATTCTTTAATATCTCATACTGCCTTGTATAATCAATGAAATCCATTCAGATAAAGAGATACGGAGGGAGCGAAGTAGTGGAAATCAACCAGAATACTCCGGCACCAAATGATCCATCTGCAGGTAAGGTTCTAGTTAGAATAAAAGCAGCTGGCGTGAACCCGGCAGACTGGAAAATTCGAGAAGGTTACATGCAACAAATGATGCCACTCCAATTCCCGTCAACCTTGGGAATGGATTTTTCAGGTGTCATTGAACGAATTGGAGAGGGAGTCTCTGGTCTTAAGCACGGTGATGAGGTATATGGACAGGCTGCAGAAATATTGGGCGGCTCAGGAGCATTTGCAGAAATGGCTTTGGCAAATGCAGATACTATAGCATATAAACCAAAAACTCTAAGCCATGAAGAAGCTGCTGGTTTACCGAGTGTAGGCGTTAGCGCTTGGCAGGCACTTGTAGAAACTATTGGATTATCCAAGGGTCAAAAAATTCTGATTCATGGCGGAGCTGGAGGCATAGGTAGTATTGCTATACAGTTAGCGAAGCACTTGGGAGCATATGTAGCAACAACAGTAAGCACAAATGATAAAGAGTTTGTAAAAGAAGAGCTAGGAGCAGACGAAGTAATAGACTACAAGACTCAGAATTTTGAAGACGTCCTGTCGCATGACTATGATGCAGTATTTGATACTGTAGGCGGTGAAACATACACAAGGTCTTTCAAAGTACTGAAAAGAGGCGGCATGATTGTATCCATGCTAGAGCAACCAAACCAAGAGCTTATGGATAGATTTGGTGTAAAGGCCATATCCCAATTCACACAGGTGAACCGGGAACGATTGACAAAATTGGCACAGTGGGTCGATCAAAACAATATACGCGTAAATATAGACAGATCGTTTACACTAGATGAGACTGGTAAAGCACTTGACTTCCAGAGAGATATACATCCAAGGGGCAAAGTAGTCTTAGAGGTAAGCAAGTAAAACGAGTATCTTCAAAGTGTTTCCAATTCTACAGTTTATGCTACTGGCGATGCGGCAGCAAGTGGCACTCCACCATTAACGCCATCAGCAGAGCATGAAGGAAAGATTGCCGCAAGCAACTTTTGAATGGCAATCACAAAATAAGTGATACTAATGGAGCAATACCAAGTATAGTTTTTACTATTCCACCAATGGCAGCAGTGGGTATACTAGAAGAAACAGCGAAGAAACACGGTCTCAGATTTAGAGCGAATTATGAACATGATATATCAAGTTGGTATTCTTCTCGTCGAGTTGGTGAAAAGTTCTCTCATTTAAAGTCCTTGTCGAGGAGGGCAGCGATCGTATTTTGGGTGCTCATATAGTTGGTCCATATGCGAAAGAGCAAATCAATATTTTCGCCTTAGCTATTCAGCGTGGAATTACTTCAGAAGATCTTAAGGAAATAATATTTGCATATCCTACTGGCTCATCAGATATCGCCTACATGTTAGAGATTAATAATGAGCGAAAGCCCCTAACACTATATTCATGGAAAGCCATTTCTCTAGCAAATGAATAATGGTAGAATACCTATGTTGGTTTTGGATAACTAGTCTTTATCATCTTTAAAATTAATCAGTCTATGCATACCATCACAGAAAGGTTTATTGTTTGAAGCACCACAACGACAAAGAACATAGTGTTCTTTTGATGCTCCTTCTGCCCATTGTATATTATCTCCAATCAGGTCTATGCCTCCGTTAATATGATACGGTCCATCTTTAGATACCGTAATCATTGGCATTCTATCATTTTGGTCTCGATATTCCGTATCATCAACAGAATAACTAAGAGCACCAGATGGACATTTTTTTATTGTATTGACTATTTCTTCTTTTGTCTCTGCAGCATCAGGATTAATCCATGGCCTTGCATTTAGTTTGAAAACAGAGGGCAAGTTATTTACGCATTCTGCGGCATGAGAACATATTTTTCTGTTATCATGTATGGTTATTCCCTTGCCAACATAATGTTTTCTTTTATCTTTGATTATTTGATGATGACTATTATTCGTTTGTATCATCTTCTTCTTTATTTTCACTTGAAAATCCAATCTTGCTATGCATGCCATCGCAAAAGGGCTTGTTGTTTGATGCCCCGCATCGGCATAGCGATACTCCGCGTGTAACTGAAAGAGCTTCTCCTTTTGAGTTTTGGAGATTTTCCACAAGTTTGGGTTCCATCTCATTTATGAGGTAGAAAGGTCCATTAGGAAGCGGCACGATCTTTGGCTTTTCTCTTGATTGGTCTTGTTGTTGTTGTTTTTCTTCTTCTTCCTCGTTATTTGTTTTCGCTGTCATCTCCTCTTTCTCACTCATATGATCAATCAAGAATTCCCTTTACTTTTAATCATACTATTACCACACACTCTGCTGTTATCTCATGAATAATTCGTCAACGTAACACCATTTCCAATCCTCGCCTGGCTCATAGGACTTTATTATAGGATGACTAGTTGCTTTGAAATGCTTTGTTCCATGCTTATTGGGAGAAGAATCACAACATCCCACATGACCACAGGACAAACATAATCGCAGATGCACCCAGTCAGAACCTATCTTTTCACATTCTTCGCAGCCTTTTGTTTTTCCTTCTACTCCAAGATCTACTTGTTGAAGATGACTGCAAGGTTTCATCGTTATATAGGTACGGTAAGCGCATTTAACTCAAACAGTAATAACGAACTTATCATGTATGGTTACAATGACTTGCTTGCTAAGCGCCTACTACTGTATTTAATAGATTTGAATGGCAAATAAACTAAGTATGATAGTTCTGACTACCTACTTCGATATGAAAAAGAGGGCGATCTAAAATGACAAGTAATAATGAAACCGACAGCAAGTCTAAAAAATTGACTGTTCCAGTCAATATTGGTTCAGACCACATTCGAGGTTCCATTAATGCGCCCATTACTATAGTAGAATACGGCGATTATGAATGCCCCTATACTGGCATGGCTTATCCCATAATCAAGGAATTAATGAAGCAGTTTGGAGAACAAATATACTTTGTATTTCGCAACTTCCCTCTCAATGATATACATCCTCATGCTCAACATGCAGCAGAAGCAGCTGAAGCTGCAGCAGCTCAAGACAAATTCAGGCAAATGCATGATTATCTGTTTGAACACCAAAAAGCTTTGGACGATGCTCACTTAATGGAATATGCAAAAAAGGTAGGATTAGACGTTGATAAATTCAAGAAGGACATGTCAGGACATGTCTACGCTTCTCTAATAAACAGATCGCTAAAGTCCGGAATTGATAGTGGTGTTGAAGGCACGCCAACCTTCTTTATTAATAGAGAACCTTATGAAGATTCATGGGACTTGGACACTTTTTCTAGTTTTTTAAAGAGGAATTTACCCAGCTAAATCTAGAAAGGAGAATCTTCTTTTTGTCTTGAGTGATCTTAAACAAAGAATACATGATTTCACAGGCACCTTTTTCTTTATATGTGAATCGTGTCTATGGTGTGCTACATATTTTTTTAAGTCGCGATTACCTGAGGATAATACATGCCCCATTTGCTCTAATACATCAGTTTCAATTTTACCAATAATGTCCGATGAGAAATTTGCTTTTAATTATACTACAAACCTGGATTAGAACTAGACTTTAGGCTAAAGAATAACAAGAGTAACAAGAAATAATTACATTGCAAGCGGATAACAAAGCCTGTTTGAACCAGTTCATAACAACTTCTGCTATCTCTTAGATGCATATGTCTGAGGACCTCCCATTATTAGTACTTCATCCTCGCCTTTCTTCACCACTCCCATATCATCTATTATTACTTCTAATCCCTGCCACGCCACTTTCTAACAACATCCTTTTCCTTATGATAATAACAAGTATAATAGATACTAAAGAGATTATAGCAGCTGTAAGAAATATCAAATTATATGACGCTGCTGATGGAAATGACCCACTAACTTCATTTATGGATGCTTGATTCATCTGCAAAAATACCGCTGCTATAGCAGGACCTATTGAGCTTCCAACAATACTAAGTAACAACAGTCATTCCAATAGATACTCCGCTTGACTGCCTCGGTGTTGATTCCATTACAATATTAAAGGCTCCCACTTGCATCAAGGATAGCCCAGTAGCTATAATTGCCAAGTTAGATGCTATAAAAAGTTCTGTTGAATGAAACACAAAAAGGCTGAAGAATCCTATCGTGCTGATAATTGTTCCTACTATAGTTGGTTTTAGACTACCTAGCTTGGATATAATAAATCCTGAAGAGGGAGCGAATATCAAAAATACTGCCATAAACGGAAGTTGAACATTTGCAGTGGTTATTGCATCTCCACCAAAGCCCAATGGTTGGGGGCTTTGTACCAAAATAGGTATGGTCTGATATACCATTAGCATTGTAATTCCAAATATCATTATGATAATATTTGCTGGCAGAATTAACTTGTGTGACAATAATTTTAAGTCGATTAGCGGTGACGTTGTTCTCTTCTCTATCATTATGAATAGTATGAGTGAAACAATGCCCGCAGCTAGGAAACCGAAAAACTCTATTGAGCCAATAATATTGCTAGTACCAGCACTTCCTAAGTAGGTTATCGCAAGTAAAAGTGCACTTATAGTAACTGCTAATGTTATTGCACCCTTGATGTCAAGAGTATTTACTTTGCTAGCAGTAACTATTTTACCGCAGCCAATACAGTATTCCTCTTCACTTCTGCCTTGTGTTGTTATTTGTCCTTCTTCTTCTCTGTGTGTGAGATTTTCTTCCTCTTTATCGCGTATGTATCTGCTAATTATGAACCATAATACAATAGCAAAGGGTATAATCGAAAAAAAGGTGGCCCGCCATCCTAGAGTTTGAATAATAGCACCTCCCACTGCCAGACCCACCACTGAACCAGCTGCAAACATGGAACTAAATAGGCCCCACACCTATTGCAAGTTTTTCTCGTGGAAATTGATCTCGGACGATTCCAAAAGCGATAGGAAACATCGATATTCCGATTCCTTGAATTATCCTAGCAATAAGCAAGAAAGAGTAGTTTGTTGAAAAACCACCTGCTACAAGGCCTATGATATAAACTATCATTATTATTATTATCATTTTCTTTCTTCCATACATATCAGATAATTTTCCAGTTATGGGTGTCATAACAGCACCTGCAACAAGATACGCTGTGAGTATCCAGGAAGAAGTACCTGTATGATATGTCAAAATCTCTGATAATGTCAGGAATTGCAGGCAGAAGCATCGTCTCTCCATAGAGCGTGATTAGAATAGAGGAACCTAAAATAGCAAGAGTGATCCAAGCTCCCTTTGGAATTCTCTGAGCAGGAGAGGTCGAAGGTAAGTTTGGATAAGAAGGGTTATTATTAGTATTAGTATTAGTATTATTGCCGTTGGCACTTCGTTTTTCTATTTCTGGCATAATAATTTACAGCTACTTTGTCCGAATTATTCAGTACTGTCTTGACTTGTCAGGATTTCCTACTGTGGCATATGTGTGAAATCCATTTTTAGCTAACAGAAGCGAATTTTCAAATCCTATCCAGCTAGCGCTTCCTGTTACTACAGCGATTTTTTCTTCTGCCAATTTTTTATTTGTCAGCACCACACCAATAGGATGTATTTGCGATTCTTATCTGTTGTGTCAGCATTTGGCTTTCTGATTAAAAGAAGGCCTTGAGAAGAATAAGTCCCGTAACAAGTGGTAAGGTAAACCTTGCTAAGAGAGCCACAGCTAAAAAGAAAGGCAATACTGATATTGTGGCTATTATGGTACTTTCGCAAAATCCAAAAGGGCAGGCTTCTATATGCGCATCATCCGCAAGCATGAATCCCAATCACCTGCAACGATCGTGCCAAGGATGCCCGATGAAACCAGTTATTCAACTGTGGACTGATACTCTTCCTTCAATTCTTCATTTTCTGCCGCTCATGCAATCATCCCACTACCAAATACAGAATGTGATGCCCATCTCCACTATTAACATCCTTTCCTATCGCTTGATGGTTTTTGGAAAATTGGTGTCGATAGATATTGTGATCTCATAATTTCAGACGTAATATTAGACTAACCATAAAGTTGATATCATCAATGATGTATCCCTGCACCAGTGGGTTAGTTGAATTATGACCACGAGTGGATCATTGAAACAGAATTATCTGGAAAAGATTTGATCTCTGACCCAGTGCTAAACAAGGGCACGGCGTTTAACTATGATGAGCGGATTAGATTTGAACTGCATGGATTGCTGCCTCCGGTGATAGAGACCTTGGAACAACAATGTGTGCGAGCGGGTACAACAAAGATTTTGGATTCCACAATATCTCGGCTACAAACTTATCAGAAAGGTGGATATCTCGAGTTAGTATTGACAAGTTTATCGTGCTACCTGAATAGGTTTGTCTTAGCCAGATCAACGATCTAATCGCCACGGCCATTCAACATCATTCGGAGGCTAAGGTCTTTCCCTCTGTTTGAGTGTTAATCCGCGGAGCTATCATAGCACAGTTCGTATAGGCACTGTTAACCTTGGGGAAGGTTGATCCTACACAAGAAGTAGATTGCATACTCCCATTCCGTAGTACCATATTCCTACTTAGTCTCTTAATTATGCGCAAGGATTCTACCAAGTAGTCCTAAAACTACCTGATAAGATACTACGAACTAACTTAGTCAGACATTGCTACCATGCTTTAATACAGTCTTTAAGATCTAACTAACTATGTCTAATCACCAACAAGAAGAAGAACAAAAACAATTTGTAGATGTTGCAGATATAAATGAAGTACTTGGAGGAAAGATGAAATACGTACAAGTAGGCGAAAAGGAAATTCTGCTTGCAAATTCTGAGGACAAATTGTATGCGCTTTGCGATAGGTGCAGTCACATGAACGCTCCCCTTTCGATGGGTACTCTGAATGGAAAGGTTGTAACATGCCCCATGCATGGTGCTAGGTTTGACGTCACGGCAGGAAAGAAGATTGCAGAACCAATGGCTCTAGACCCATCAAAGTTCCCTGAACCGCTACCAGAGAGTTTGCAAATGATGTTTGCACATAGTGCTGAAATTCAATCCAAAATAAAGACATACGACCAGCCAACCTACGAAACAAAGGTCGAAGGGAATAGAGTCAAAGTAAGAATGTGATCACATGCAAGTCGGAATTGATAGCTTCGCAGCGGCATTTGACGAGACCAGCCGCGCGGTTAACCCATCTGATCGTTTACAGGACTTGGTCAAACAAATCGAACGCGCTGATCAGGTAGGGTTGGACGTATTTGGAGTCGGCGAACACCACCGTCGCGAGTTCCTCGATTCGGCTCCTGCTGTCATCCTAGGAGCTGCCAGCCGCGCGAACGCAACGAATCCGTCTCACCAGTGCTGTAACGGTACTGAGTGCCGCCGACCCAGTACGAGTGTTTCAAGAATTCGCAACCCTCGATCTTCTGTCGCAGGGCCGCGCGGAGATGGTCGTGGGCCGTGGCTCATCCATCGAGGCGTTTCCTCTATTCGGCCTGCGATTGGAAGACTACGACTCGCTTTTCGCAGAGAAGCTCGATCTGCTGCTGAAGATTCGTGACAATGAGCGCGTCCATTGGTCCGGCGAATATCGGCCTACCTTGACTGGACAAGGAGTCTACCCTAGACCCTTGCAGAACCCTTTGCCGATATGGCTGGGCGTTGGTGGGACTCCGCAATCATTTGTCCGTGCCGGAGTGCTTGGACTCCCTTTGATGGTCGCAATCATAGGCGGCGAAACGCGCCAATTCCGGCCACTTATTGATCTCTACAGAGAAGCTGGGAGGCGAGCAGGCCATTCACCCGATCAATTGAAAGTAGGCATACATTCGCTGGGCTATGTCGCAGAGACGACGCAACAGGCAGCCGATGACTTCTTTCCAGGCTACGCACGTGCCTTCACAGACATTGGGAAGGAGCGCGGATGGCGTCCAGTGACGCGTGCGGGCTTTGACGCTCAGCGAGGGCCACAAGGGGCACTGCTCATCGGTGATCCAGATGAGGTGGTTAAAAAGATAATTCGACACAGCAAAGCGCTCGGTGGCATCTCCCGTATCACTTTTCAGATGAACGCAGCCTCATTACCTCACGTGAAGCTCATGCGAGCTATCGAATTGTTGGGCACGCAAGTCGCGCCTGCACTTCGCGAAGAACTCGTGGAGACGGATGATAAAAAAAGAATTCAACAAAATATCTAGAATTGGGATATACTTTGAACAACCGTTAGTGTGATTGATAGTTTCCACAGTATCGTTATAACTTCCTGAGTACAGACTTTCGTTGACCTGTCCAGCACAGTTACTCTTTATTTTTACCATATTTTCCGATTCTTCGACAATCCCAAGAGCAATGTTTCTTACTCTGATAGTCAACACTATAAGCCGCATGTCAAGCCTTACGAATCGAGTTTCTAAACGGAAACAATAGTTTCTAAACAGTTGATGGAGTTTTTAAATAAAAATGCCTTACTTAAACAAGGCTGGACTTACTCTAAGCTTCCAAATGTGGCTAATACAGCATAACCTTTAAAGCTCTGCCATATATTGCTGCAGATATGGGAAAATTGAACCCACGCACAAGAACTTTAGATTCAAATCCCTCTCCAGGCGCTTACTAGCAAAATCTTTTTAGTTAGCCAGATGTCTATTAAATCTGAACCTTTTCAAAGAATAGATGTCAGCAAGCAGCCCATTGGATTCCACACTCTGGTTGCTCTGGGTCTCAATTTTGAAGTTTTTTCTCTCGGAACCCTTTGGGCCCTACTTTTTCTGTCAAAAATAGTTGGCAATGACTCGGCCCGTACTAATTAATATGGAGTAAAAGCTTAAAGCTCAAGCAATTGGGCCTGTTTACAGGAGTTCTAGTCACACCGAATTCGTTCTATCATCATCTGTCTCAGTACATATCTTCCAAAAAACAGGTAATAGAAAGGAGTAAATGCAGTCTGCTCTTAAACAGAGAAAAGTAAGCAATTTCTTAAAAAGTTAATATTTTGCGGTTGCATTTTAGCTGATGAAGGCTAATGAGCTACGCTCACCCAGAAGTTATAGTTGATACCCAATGGGTAGCAGATCACATGAATGACAATGAGGTTCGTATAGCGGAAGTGGATTATGATCCAACAGCCAATTACAATCTAGGACATGTACCCGGTGCTGTATTATTTGATTGGAAAAAGGACATAAACGATCCAATAACGAGGAATATTTTTAATAGGCAAGCATGCGAGGATTTGCTGCAAAGAGCAGGTGTTAACAACAATACAACTCTTGTACTATATGGCGATTTTAATAACTGGTTTGCTGCATTTGCATTCTGGGCATTCAAATACTATGGATTCAACGACTTAAGGCTTATGAATGGAGGGAGGAAAAAATGGTTGGAGGAAGATAGACCAATAAGTAAAGACATTCCCAATTATCCAAGAGGAAATTTCAAGGCATCTGAACCGGATAAGAGCATCAGGGTATTTTTGAATCAGGTAAAAGAAGCGTTAGGCAAAGAGAATGTTGCAATGGTTGATGTTAGAAGCCCAAAAGAGTTCACGGGAGAGATACTGGCTCCGCCAGAATATCCAACTGAACATGCACAAAGGGGAGGACATATTCCAGGCGCTTCAAACATACCTTGGAGTCAGGCAGTGAAAGACGATGGGACATTTAAATCAGTTGAAGAATTGAACCAAATTTATCACTCAAGAGGAATTAATCCTGAGAAGGAAATTATCGCATACTGTAGAATAGGTGAAAGGTCGTCGCACACATGGTTCGTTTTAAAATACTTGCTTGGCTATCAAAACGTGAAAAATTATGACGGGTCATGGACTGAATGGGGAAATATAGTGGACAATCCAATAGAAAAATAAGAGAGCGGTAAGAGAGATCATATACCAGAAAATGTCTGAACATTGAATTAGCATAACAACCCAACAATCGCTAACCTTATTCTTGTCATGCCTATCTAGTCTTCTTTACTATGAAGTGGAAGAGATTTTCTTCCTTCCTCGTCTCTAAGAGGGATTGGCCCTTCTCTTCAGACCACCTTAGCATCTCTATATCGGCTGTGGGATCATCTGATACTAAATGTATGACTTCACCAGTAGGTATCTTCTCAAGTAATTCGTCAAGTTTTGCAAGAGTAGCAGAACATTCTACTCCTATCTCGAACATTTCATGGTCAGGAAATGCTACAAAGCATCTCACACGTAGTTTTTGGATGGCCAATTTCATTTTGTCCTGACAATTTTCAATTGTTTCAAGGACTTTCAAATCTGTTATATCTGAAGGTCGTATCTTAACAAACCAACCTTGGGTGTACGGAAAATCGTTTGCTAATTTTGGATTGTCGATTAAATATTTGTTCACATTAACAATTGTTCCGCTTATAGGGATTCTTACCACTCCGAAATACTTGGCACTCTCTAATACACCACAACTCTTGCCTATCTCTACCTTGGTACCTTCTGGTTTTAATTTTATGTTAAATAACCTGCCAGCAATAGATGCCATTATAGTGGTAATCCCAATGGTGACAGTCTCCTTTTCGTCTACATTATTTACCCAGACAAAATTTTCGATATCATATAGAAGATTTTCTGGAAATGAACAATTATCTATCTTCATACAATCTTAATAGAAATATTTCCCTTTATTGCTTGTATGGCCCAACCGTAACTTATCGACGCCGTACCCCAATTACGACAATTTGATAGAAAAAGTCGTTTACCTCAAGGTTACAGCCTAGGTCATCGTAACATCTATTCAATAAGTTGATTGGGTTAAGACTTTTAGGAATATTTAAGAGCAGGGCGTATAGATGCTAGGAAATATTACGAAATAATATTGTTGCACATAAATAGAATAATCGCAATTTATAATATCAGCAAATGATGATATATGAGTGAATTTGCATACTTTCGATTTATGAGCCATAATATGCTAACTGTTGAAGAGCAGCAACACAGGGAAGAAATCGTCGCACTTACTGAGCAGGTGCTTGATGCCAAAGGTATAGAATGTGATTCTAAAATATCTAAAATATCGGAAGATCAATTAAGGGAAATCCTTGAGGGAGTTAGAAGACTTCGGAAGACAAAGAAGAAGAAGATTGAACAAGATGACGAGCAAAGACAAAAAGAAGACCTTAATATTATATAGAGTAGTGTGACAAACAGACAAAAAAAGAATGACCCTGAAGGGTATAATTCAACAAGTCTATTTTCTGAAGGTCTTTGTCTAGTGTTCCCCGGGCCCGCTTTATTGCTGGATTAACTAGGAAATTGTTGTCTCGTCTGAGGGAATTCTTCTATGATATAGAAGCATGGAATTCAGATTTTGGATTCAAATGAATTTTTATCCAAATCCCGACGGGCCCGCTCCAATATCAGTTCTTTTAGAAGGCTTCTAGGCATGACTATGTAGAAAAGCTAGCTTTAAACTTTTAGCTAAACAATTTGGTCAATATTTATTGTTTTGAGGACTAATCTATTCCTTAAGAAAAGATGTTCTTTCATTGACGACTTGACCGAGGCTTTGCTCTGCGTCCAGCGAGGTCAAACAAGCTAATTATATTGTAGTTAGCACTTAGGCGACAAGGGGAGCTACTACGAAGACTAAGAAAAAACGGAAACTATTCGACGCAGACAAAGAAAAGAGAATAAAATTTGAAGGAACGCGACAGTTAAGCAACTATCAGAGGCACTATTTCATCGGGTATCCCCATGGGTACTGGTTGCATAAAGGGACAGCGCTTATGCATTTTATCGAAGATCGCTCGAGATTATCGACGCTTCGCTTCCCTAAACATATCATACTGACGAGTACATAATCAAAAACCTGAAAATAGAAATCCATATGATGGTCTTTCATTCTGCAGAGAGCCTTTTCCTGACGGTACCTGGTAATTATTTCCATCCTGCTCTGCCTTGGTTTTGGATGTCTACCTGTGATCAGAACAAATTCAATAGTATCATGAAGCTTTGGCAAAAAAAGGGACTAGACGCCATAATCAAAGAGCCGGAAATCTTGACAGGTTAGCCCGTGAATACATGAAATTAGTTATCTTGCTCTGTCCAAATTTATGCTGACCAGCATCGTCCCTCTCTCCACATTCAGAACTAAAATGGTGCGCAGCTATCGCTATGCTTTTGTCGTAACTGTACTGGTCACTGTTTTTCAAAATAAGGTACGTATACGCATCATATCTTGGCTTGTCTCGAGAGCAGAATTTTCCGATCCCATTTCAGTTACTCAGAAGATCCAGCTTACAGTTACTAAAATACTATTTACGGCTTATGAGCTAGCTGTTTGCGACGGAATAGGGTTTCTAGAGGGCCTAGCCACCAAACCCGCTATTCTAGGATCACTCTTCAACCAATCTATGATCGATTTGGTACCAACTCTTCTAAAGAAGTAACCCATTCCACCTGGTCTTGCCTCTTCAGGTAACCTGTTAGAAACATAAAATTCAAAGAGAGCATCTGTAACTATAGCGACATCCTTCCTCGGAACATTCCTAAGATATATCTTGTCAGGTGTGTCTGGGTCAATTAGAGATCCTCCTTGATGTCTCCCGTCTTCGGTACCTCCTAGTTTTAGCATGTACATGTTGAGGCCTGTTCCAACCCAGCCAATAGTCTTGGTAGCTGGTCTGAAACACTGCTTTTCACATCCTGTTACACCAATTGATTCTGCCATATCGCCCCAATTGGATTCTAGCGCGTCTATTAGATATGGTTCAAACTTTTCCGAATCTGTATAAGTCAGTCTGCATGTATCTCTTCCAACACACGCCCCTGAAAGGACTCTAAGCTGGGAGTATGTCCTTCCATTTCTAAGGCCATATCCAAAACTACTCATATCTTTTTCAAATCTCTCCTTGTCATTCTCAGGGATGTTTGTAAATAAGAGATCCTGGTTAGGTGTAGTGAAAAGATATACTGGATAGTTGTCCATAAGGTAGCGAACCATTTTCTTTAATTGTCCGTTTGGGCTGTCGTCTATTATTCTTCCATTTTCTATAAATGCTCCATAGCACAGCAAGCCGTTATTTGATTGCTGTTTTTGTTGTCTTATCCAACCATGATGGAGATCTCTAGCGCCATATTCAAAATTGAAATCAGGTGGCTCAAAGCTGACTCCCCTATCGCTAACTTGCTTGCGGTACCATTCAATTCCCATTTTATATAGGACGTATTTCATCCTAGCCCAGTGCCTGTTTTGACGATCTCCCCATTCTTGCTGAACGCGAACTATTCCATCTAGACCTTTCAAAAGCTGGTCTTCGGTAAATATGCCGAAGGGCTCGCCGAGAGTCGAGAATGTTGGATACCCAATTCTTTCACCCTGGCTTCCGCCTATATACACCTGGAACCTGCTAACCTTGCCGCTGCTATCGCGATCAGGAATGGGTGCAATACCTATGTCGTTTGTACGCAGCTCAACGCAGTTATCAGGTACACACAAACCTTTTTCTTCATCAAAATGGATTGCAGAGAATGCGATCTTGAATTTTCTATTCAACAGGTTGGGGCCATACTGGAACCTTTCTTTAGGCAACCTTTCCTCGGCTTCTCTCAAATATGTGCGGTCAATTTCAAAGATCTCGATATATGCAGAAGTTGGAAGGCGAAAATACTTGCCGGTCTTTTGTGCCCATGCGTTAGCATCATAAATTGGTGAGTGCTGTGACAGCGGACACCCCATCACATTCCTTGTATTGTCGCCGCAGCCGTTTATGGTGTAGAATCTTGATTTAGCTATCTCGCGAACGGCATCAACCAAATACTTTTTTTTGACCCAGTGAAGCTGGATATTCTGGCGAGTCGTCACTCTCAGAGAAGGACGCGGCGTACCAGTATAAGAATCAGATAAGGTATACTTTTCAGATATGTCATCTAGAATGGTCCACTGCTGGCGGGTTATTGGGCCACCGCCCGGAATGGTAATTCGCAACATGTACATCCAATCCTTTTTGCTACCTGTTTTTGCTCGGTTAAACTCTAGGTATATCCCATAGGATTTTGCAAGAGTCTCGGCAACCTCCGCAAGGTCGTCAGAAGTTGTATCTCTTGACTGATGGAAGATACTTGACGGGCTGTTTATGTCTTTAATCGCAATAGTCAACCCTTGCGTGCTAAGCTTGGCTTTTTCGACAGCAGAAAAGTCCTCTGGAGGTGTTCTAAGGTTGGGATTTATGTCGCTCAAACTGTACAAAAAATACACGGGTGATCAGTTTTCTTAACCGACTGAGCCTTCCATTTCCATCTTGACTAGCCTGTTAAGCTCTACTGCGTACTCCATTGGAAGCTCCTTTGTGAATGGCTCCATGAACCCACCTATGATCAGGGAGAGCGCGTCTGACTCTGAGTATCCTCTACTCATCAAGTAGATTATTTGGTCCTCACCTATCTTGCCTACTGTTGCTTCGTGAGTGATAGTCGCATCGTCTTCATTGACCTCAATATACGGGTACGTGTCAGTTCTAGAGTGCTCGTCCAGGAGGAGTGCATCACATCTTACGTTTGATTTGACACCTGTTGCGCCCTTTGCAACGTGCAGCAATCCCCTGTAAGTTGTCCTGCCTGAGTCCTTGCTCACAGACTTGCTAGTTATTCTAGAGGTGGTGTTCGGCGCAAGGTGGACTGCCTTCGCTCCTGCATCTTGGTGCTGGTCCTTTCCTGCAAATGCCACTGATATGACTTCAGCATGGGCGTTCTTGCCAAGCATGTAGACGCCAGGGTACTTCATAGTTAGCTTGCTGCCGAGATTGCCGTCGATCCATTCGACCTTGGCGTTTTCATAAGCATAGGCCCTCTTTGTCACAAGGTTGTAGACATCCTTGCTCCAGTTCTGGATTGTCGTATAGCGTATCTTGGCGCCCTTCTTGGCAATTAACTCCACAACGGCAGAGTGGAGCGACTCGGTAGTGTAGACCGGTGCGGTGCACCCTTCAATGTAATGGACTTCAGCACCTTCATCTGCGATGATAAGCGTTCTTTCAAATTGCCCGATGTTCTCAGCGTTTATCCGGAAATACGCCTGCAACGGAAGATCGACTTTGACATTTGGTGGGACATAGATAAACGAACCACCAGACCATACCGCGCTATTGAGGGCGGCAAATTTGTTGTCCTCTGGAGGGATTACCTTGCCAAAGTGCTTCTTGAGTATTTCTGGGTATTGCTTTACTGCCGTGTCAGTGTCGGCGAAAATTACCCCCTGCTTTTGCAGGTCTTCCCTTAAATTGTGATAAACAGTTTCAGATTCGTACTGTGCACCGACTCCTGCAAGGAATTTACGCTCAGCCTCTGGAATGCCAAGCTTTTCAAAGGTGTTCCTTACCGAGTCGGGAACATCATCCCAGCTCTTGCTGCTGTTCTCGGATGCTTTGGCATAATAGTAAATATTCTGAAAGTCGATTTTAGATAGATCTCCTCCCCACTTGGGCATAGGCTTGCTCAGGAAGACCTCGTATGATCTCAACCGGAAATCTCTCATCCAGTCTGGTTCGCCTTTCATCTTGCTAATTTCCTCGACCGTACCCCTTGAGAGGCCCTTCTTGCTGAGATAAACGTAAAGCTCTGTTGAATCCCTAAAGTCATACTTGCTATAATCCATGTTAAGGTCTTTTGCAGTCATACCTACATATAACGTCGTTATGGTCTTTAAACCTTGTACCTTTTTACGCTTGGTAAAATATAGAACCAAAGGACAATGTCATCCCTTTTCTACGACAGGAATTGGTAGAATAAAGTTTAATCAACCTTACTAATTTTGTATAGTGAGTAAAATCTCTCATTTTATAGAGCCTCCCTATTCAAGATACCTGCCCATTGTGTTAGTGATATAGATATGTCCCAATACGATTCGCGAGCAGATATTCTTTACAGTATTTC
The DNA here is from genome assembly GCA_963786915.1 of uncultured Nitrososphaeraceae archaeon. GTDB lineage: Archaea > Thermoproteota > Nitrososphaeria > Nitrososphaerales > Nitrososphaeraceae > Nitrososphaera. Next base: position 43,660 of record CAWBAU010000001.1, on the reverse strand, counting down.
TCGATAAAGAGTTTCCTCAGCGAACAGGCCATTATTGTCGGTACGTAGATTTCTGTATTTCTAATAGTGCAGCTTTTTTATACCTGCAACTACAGTTTCACCCAACTCAATCTCTAATCAGAATGCCCCTTTATCTGGAACGGTTGTATTCCATTGTGTTAGTATGTATGGTCCATTAAACCTTATTAGGTCAGCTTCTATCGAGTGCGCCATGTAAGAATTCATCTTTTATCACCTGTTTTGTTCTGTTGCAACCGGTTTGATGTCCTACTAGAAGATACTGTTCAATCTTTGGGTGACCGCTAGGGATAGCGGATAAATTGAGATATAACCCGATTATTGAACGGTGTGGACCAAAATGTTGTGGGCAATATTTTAATTAATATTTATTAGTTGCAGACAAAATTGTAGTAGAAATCAAGAAGAAATCGTCAAGATAATTTGGGAAACTTATTATATTATAAAGGCCAAAACAGTTAGTATGGAAAGTGTTCAAGAGAATCCTGTAACGATAACCCACAAGGCAGCCGAGAAGGTTGCCGAGTTTATGAAGCAGGAAGGCAATACAGGCCTTTACCTGCGAGTTTACGTGTCAGGAGGCGGTTGCTCAGGACTATCTTATGGCATGGGATTCGAAGACAAAAAAGACGAGGACGACAGAGTCGTCGAGCAGAATGGCGTAAAGTTGCTAGTCGACAGCTACAGCCAGAGACAGCTAAAGGGTGCAAACATAGACTACATTGAGGGTTTGATGGGTTCTGGCTTCAAGATCAATAATCCCAACGTGACAAAAAGCTGCTCCTGCGGACATTCATTCAGCACTGACTAAATAAGGTTGCACATATTGTTGACATCAACATAGCCGTACATCGGCTGCTTTATGTGGAACACTCTATACGCGGCCATCTTTTTAAATATACTGAAGTAAAAGGGCATCTCTCTCAAATGGTCGGTTATCCCTCTGCCATAGATCAGGTGTACCATACACTATGTATGGAATATCCGATAATTAAGCCGAATACTGCAGTGTAACAGATGGGTATTTGTTGCTATTATTAGTCCCCTTTGCGATTATTCCTCTGACCTTGTAGCGTCGCCTGCTGGCGCTTCTCCTGATTTTATTTTAGTTTCAAACCTGTCCATCCCTTTTTTGATATCTTCGCCGGTATTATGTGATTTTCGCTTGTTGACTGAATTATCTTCCGCAGTTTTATTATTTCCGCTGTCTTTGTCCACTCTATTAGTAGATCGAACAAGTAGTTTAATGTTGCAATGACTGATTGATGACTTCTGCTTCATTAGTTCATAGAATTTAAGGAAATACAAGCCTTCCCATCCTTCACGGCAAATGAATGCAATGCTATCAATTACCACATGACTGACATGGATCGTTACAAAACCTATTGTGCACATTCTGAAGGGTTTTTCTCTTAAATATCTCTGGACATGAGATGCTCCAAATAATAAATACCGAAATTCTGGTCTTAGGATTCAAATGAATTTTATCCAAATCCCTCCAGCATTCCATCAAAGAAACTTTTTTAGCTACCTATTACTTTCAAAGACTAGCAAAGAATCCCTTTTTGAAGTGGTTTCACTTCTTGGCCGGACGCGCCCGCTCTACTATCAGCTCTTTTAGAAGGGTTCTACATTTAACATAGATAAAAGCTAACATTAACCATTTACATGAACAATTTGTAGCCAAGATATCCTACCCTCTTATTCGAGAGATATCTCAAGAAAAGGTTTTTCAGGGGATCAAGAGATAGGAAGTTAGAGAGCCAATATAATATCTTTGGGTCAAGTTTAGATTCATTATGGCACCGATTAGAGAAGACAAGTCCATTAAAATAGAGATTCTTCTTTTTGATGAGTGCTTTAGTCATGTCTGCCCGACAGAAGATAGTGAAGGACCGGCATAAAACAGCGGTCGTTCACCTTTAGATTCCATTTCCAAATCTATGAAGGATCCTATCTTCAAGTGCGTCACTAGAGGTAATGCCAAAAAGAAGATTATGATGCCTAGACTACCAAGTATTAAGTTGGACAAGTTAGATAAACTAGATGGATTTGATGATATGGTAGGAAGGCTGGTTGAGTATGTCAAATTATTACTCATGTTCGTTGTTGTATTTGTTATTGTTGCTGCTAGTTGTTGTTCTTTTATCAATGTTTGATAGATTATCAAAATTAGCCCAGATAGCATCAATGCCAGCAACGTGACACCCAACGCTTTCTTGTAGGATGATGAACCATCAAACCACCAACTATACCAGTCTCGAATGTTCTTTTTTGTTCCAGATCCTTCTATTTCCAGTAGTGCGGTACTTGCTTCCTTGAAGCCTCCTTTGCTAGCACCCATGTCAAGTGCAGCTTGGAAGAGTTTCTTTGCCTTTTCTATTTTTCCTTGGCCCGCTTCTCGGTCTTCTTTAGCATACAGTACCCCTAAATTGTAATATGGATGGGGCAGGTCAGGTTTTCTCTCAATGGCTTCAATGAATTCAGCTTCGGCTTTTTCATACAGACCTTGTTTATAATATATTAAACCGAGATTTGTCTTGGCAGCCGCCACCAAGTCGTCATTTCTTCTTATGACTTCAGTCAGATCTTTCATTGATCCTTTGATGTTGCTCCCTCCATCAAGTCTATTTCGACCTCTATTAAGTAAGATTGTATCTTTTAGGTAATCTACAAAAGGGTTTTGAAAGTTCGATGACTGCAGGATTTCCAAAGCCTCATTGTAATCTTTCTCAGCTATATCATAGATTGCCCGTTTATTGTATAGATATCCAAGCCCAGAATATCCTAATGACTTGATAAAGAGTCTATCTTTTGGGGAAGTCGCAAATTGGCTCTCCGCCAACTTTATCGCTTTTCTAAACATATTCTCTGCTTCTAATGTAGAAGACTCAACCTTAAAGTAGGCTACTTCTGCTAAAGCTAATGAACTATTCTCATAAAGCTCTAATGCTTTGGATGATTCCTTCTCCTGCTCTTCTATTATCTCTGCTATTCTGTAATATTCAGCACATAATGAATGGTAAAGAGAGCTTAGGGCCTGCGGAAATATTTCTATTGTAACTTCTGGAAAGATTCTTTCATGGTAAAGATCGTAGTTTACTTTGAGAAGGTTTTCATGTCGAAATGCATAAAGACTAATGCTTTCAGCCCTTTCTAATACGTTAATGAAAAACTCATGATCTTTTCTAATTGATGCTTTTAGTTCCTCATAATCTTTTTTTATTGTTTTGATATCATCATCCGTCCGAACAGACTCGGAAAACAACTGCCCGAGATAGAGAAATTTCAGAAGGTTTGAACCTGGATAACGGTCATAGGCCTTGCTTAGCCACTCCAATGCGTGTTTACCAACAAAAGGGTTCTGAAATGAATTGGTGAAATAGAGGAGATAAGCAATATCATTGCAAGCATCTTCTGATGATGCAAGTGATTTTTCTGCCAGCGTTTTTAATTGGTTAAACTTTGCTTGCAGTTTTACAAAATCTCCTAAATCTCTTGATAGCTCGTCAATAAACTGCTTAGCAAGTTCATCTATAAATTCCGTAGATTTTTTTTCAAATTTGAGAACTTTCGCTCTTGCACTCTGATCGTCAAGTGTGATAAGGAGGGCATCGCGAAAGGAGTCCAGGTAAAAATTGAAAGGTTTTCAATTATTTATAACTATAGTTACTGCATCACATCCTCAGCATCTTTGTAAATGCCTAACTTACACAACAGCCTGTTAACTCAGATGATTTGCCATTTCATCTGTCATATATAGCTAGCAGGAATCAAAGTATCACAACGCTTCATGATGAAGCCTTCGAATCGAGGTACAAATGTTTTCAACGTTCTGCTATCAAAAAATTATTTTATGCGAAGCCTAATCAGGTTACGTTTTTAGAGATAACCCCAATATGGATATTGGTACTATAAAGAATCCAAATTGCAGAATTCTTAAATAGAACTTGCAAGGTCGTGGAATTGAAGCATATTTTATGATTGACTTACACGAAGGGGAATAATAAAAAATGGGAGTAAGAAAGAATGCAAAGTTTCTCAATGCAGCCGAGCGGGCGAACTTTGTGAAGGCCTGCGTTTTAATGAAGGCAGACATCGTAAACCCGGGCGCAGCCTGCAGCTGACCGGTATAGCAAATGGGATGAATCAGTAGCTATACACCGTATGATCCAAAATGCCAATGCACCTGGTGCGACCAATGTGAATTTTGGGCATGGTGGCCTAGGAGCGTACAGCTTTTTGAGCTGGCATCGTTACTTCCTTTACCGGTTCGAGCAGCAACTGCAAAGCTATGTTCCTGGAGTGATGCTGCCCTACTGGGACTGGACTGATCCCGCTCCACTAATGACCGATACTTTCCTGGGTCCAAACGGCTCAGGGGGGCTGAACATAGTGAGCAGTGGATACTTTGCTCCAAATGCCCCAGGTACTCCTGGTAATCCTACATCTCCCCCAGCTTGGTGGCCCGCAGGTCTAAGTGGCTGGAACCTGCCAAATGGTTTTGGAGCTCTAGCCGGCCCATTGAAACGTAACTTGTCGGCACCGAGTTCACTTCCATCGGTTACAGATTTGCAGACTACATTGTCACAGACTACCTATTCCAGCTTCGAGAATATGCTTGAAAGTGGAAATGGACTTCCTTCGGGAAACCAAATGCATAATGGCATTCATGGGTGGATAGGAGGTCATATGTTCTCACTCACAGGCTCGCCATTCGACCCACTCTTCTACTTGCATCATTGCAATATTGACAGACTGTGGGCCATGTGGCAGATGGATGGTCACGCTACACTTTACCCTGCAGCCGGCGCCAAACCGAAACATGGTCCCACTGATGCAATGTACCCTTGGGTAGGAGCAGATGCGGCGTTATATTCCAGCAATTACTCCTTTGGCTCAATCGTGATGCCAGATTTCTCTGCAGCGGGTGCTATACACAACGTCGATACGCTAGACCATCGCGCGCTCGGGTACACCTATGATACTCTGGCAGTCGTCGGTATCGGATTGGACCGCACCGGCAGCATGAACGGACTAACTCCCGATCCTATGACCGGCTCTGGCACAGTCTCCAAATGGGAGGCGGCAAAGAGTGGGGTTTCGGCCTTTTTGCAAGATTGCGAAACCATACAGAGTAGCACGGCCATCTACGTGACAGCAGGCATCAAGACCTTCCGCAGTATAGGTACAGGCAACGACTTTGCTCCGGTTTTTCCGGGCACGCCCTATGGCTTGATAAAGAATGGAACTGCATACAGTAAAGGCACGTTTGATAGCTCTATTGCCGCCATGACTGCCTCAGGAGGCACACCACTGGCTGACGCGTTGCAGGATATTGAGGATACACTCGTAGAACCTCCTTTTGGATGGATTCCGGCTGATGAACAACGCTATATGGCCATGCTAACAGACGGTATCCTTACGTCGGGCTCGCCTATGTCATCAATTGCTGACGGAAGCTTCGGCAACACAGTCGTCTTCGCCATGGGTTTCGGCACTCCGGTGGAGGTAGATTATCCTACACTGGCGAGCATAGTGGCGAAGGGTCGGTCGCTTGGAATCACACAGGTATTCCATGGCGAGAATGCCGGTACGATCGACAAGTTTTACTCTAACGCACTCGCACGCGCCATTGGATTTAGCACTATTTTCGATCCCGTGATCGAACTCTTTGCAGGTGAGCATACTCACGTGGAGTTTAGTGCCAGTTCTGCTGACGAGAGTTTCTTCCTGACAGCGCAAGGCATGGATTTTGAGGATCCAAACTGGTCATTCAATTTAGTAGGACCTGACGGGAATACGGCTTACACTGACGGGATGCCCCCCACGCGCATGATGGCGCAATGCTTCATGGAGGGCGTATACCACACGTCACGGCTACTCGAGGCAACGGACGTTTATCACTAATGCTGCAACGTGATAGCGCCGATGCATCCTCTTGGGTAGGTACATGGACCCTCATGATCGCATACCGTGCTAAGGACATGTCGTCGATGGTGATGATCGATCTCGGCGAATTGATGTTCCCTGTAGCTGCCAGGTCCCATACGCGGACAACGCTATGCTAGGTTGTTACTCCCGATGGAAAGCCGTTTGGCCGCTCGTGCAGTGGCAGCGATCCCCCGGCACCGGCTAGACGTTCGTCCCGGCAGCACGAACAATGACACGAAGGAAGCCTGCTCGATTGTAGTAAATATTTTTGCCCGTACCCGTCTGCGCGTCGAACTGCTCCCGCCACCATCTGGCGTTTTATCTATCAGCGATGGATTGAAGATCGAGATTGTAAACGACATACTGGTTGGCAACATTGCCAATGAACGGGCTATCGCTCGCTTGGTCGCACCTGCCTACGACATCTCGGTATTTGCCTCGCGAGTAAAGCGGACCGATATCCCAAAAGACGCCTTGATGAAGGGCTCCAAAGGTCTCCGGTTCGATCCAGCCAAACTACTTGCAGTGCTGGAAAACAGGAATCTAAAGGTCGGTCAGGTACGCGATGAAGAGGTGGAGATTGTGAGCCATCACAATGGCCCGCTCCACATGCATGTAGAAAATACAGAGGTACAGGGCGTTCACCACCTGGGCGTTTATGTGGAAGGTGCCTATTGCCCCGAACATAACAGCTCACAAAACAATCATGATCACCATCACGACACAAAGCACAATAAGGATAATTTATCAGCATGCGGACCGCAGTGTAGTTATGAGCGCTTCACCAGGTTGCTCAATACCTCTGTCGCCATTGTAAAAGGGAAGAAACCAAGAGCGAATAAGAACATGAAGAAGAAGAAGAAGACGAATAAGAGCTGATCGAAACACCTGATGCTCAAGGCGCGACTAATGACCTAATGTTAGGAGGCTTCTGCACACATATTCATTACTGCTCTACTGCCCCAAAATGACATCAGAATTAGGTTGTATTATTCTATTCGCGAGTTGGAAACCATACTCAACCTGCTAAGATCATATGATATGCACATTAAGCAACGATTGCCCTCGGTATCAACAAACCACGCGGACACCCCGACACTAGGAATGTCCATTAGCTCAGCGAGAATATTGCCACCTGCGTTTGTAATTTTCTTTATAGATTCTTTAATGTCATCCACTGCGATAACAAATGACGGATAAGCATTTGTGTCGGCAGCCTCTTATTAGAAAAACCGCCATTTATACACCCCAACTCTTTAGGGCCGTTCTCGTCGGATTCGGTCGTCGTGACAAGAACATAGTTGCCCATTTCCTCGCCCAGCATCTGTCTCTGCCAGCTGAAAGCAGATTGATAAAACTTTACAATACGCTTCGCGGTTTTCGTATGGCATTTCAAAATGTACTACAGGGTTCATCTTCTATCACCCGCGTATGCTTTCTTTAATTCCGCAATATCAAATTTTTTCATTTTAAGAAATGCTTCGGTTACTCGCGCTATTTTCTTCTCGTCTTTATCTTTCATAATCTCATCCATAACAGCGGGAACAATCTGCCATGAGAGACCATACTTGTCTTTGAGCCAGCCACACTGTTCGGCTTCGGGAACTGCAGAAAGCTTTTCCCAGTAGTAATCAATTTCTTCTTGGGTATCACAGTTTACCATGAATGAGATGGATTCGTTGAACTTGAAAAGAGGTCCCGCACTTATAGCCATAAACGGCTGGCCGGAGATCTGAAATGAAACGATATCGCAATCGCCAGATGGCGTGTCGTGGATTGTCGTCACGTTCGTTACCTTTGAGTTCGGGAATATGGAGGTATAAAATTCTGCAGCCTCCTTCGCTTCTTTGTCGAACCATAAATGCGGTGTGATTTTTTGCATGATCACTTTATCCATAGGTGCCCTATAGCAAATAGCATAAAAGGTATTACTCCCCAAGGGGAGGCTTTGCAGAGCAAGATCCTTGGTGGATGAAATAACAAAAACCGGCGTGCTAGAGAAGGTTCATGGAGTCGAGTCTGTCACGATATCCTTGAATCGGGAGGTGCTGGTCTCTACAGACACATGATACACTTCCTGATCAGAGAGCAAATTAAGAAGTTGGAAAAGGATCTGTGGGGCTTGGTATAACTAAGACAAGTTTTCTCTGACTCTAAAATAACAATCTTGTGGACCAAATCGTATGGAATCGGTGGCAATTTCGCTATCAGTTCTGATGGGGGATCAGTCAAGATGATATTTGATGTTGACGAATACACTTCTCCAGGTATAGATGGTAAAGATTACTGGCTGTGGATTGCGTACGAACCTACGCTAGACAGTTACTTCATGTTTATTATATTGCAAATTCAGAAATCGTTCTTGAACATTATTGAGTACTCGGCTATTCCTGCGTACGTTTGATGATGCCTATCTGTCGAAAGAATCATCTCGAATGATACTAGTTCTTCAAGCAGCTTGGGGACAGGTATGGTGTAAGGAAGTCTATATCTACGGAGATGTGATTCTAGTTGGTACAAGGATGCTCGTAGGTAGTTTAGGCTGAACCATTATGTATATAGTGCTAAACTGAAGAACCTGATGGAGCGATTTGTACAACACAATAAGGATAGAACAGCAGCATATTGCTTTGACGATCATCATTTTCATTGCAGAAATCCAGATTGCAACAGGCAGCACCCCTGGAATTGCTTGAAATTATTTGTATCATATTTTCTCATGAGAGCGGACAGGATACGATTCATGTTGTTCCTATGCATGCATAGTGGTTAAGTTAACAGAGCCCATCAAAATTATTAAAACTATACAACAAGCTAATCAAATTAGGGCAAAAGGAAGAAGATGGCCATGCTTAACTTTGTGAAGCATCGCATTGGGAATATATAATCCTCTCGGATTTACGATTAAATTCTATTCTGGTTGTGATTGTGGTCCTAAAACTAGGCAGGGCCTTTGGAGTTAAAGATTATACATGGCATTAGTTTTTGCAGATCCTAGAGCAATGGGAAAAAGGATCCCTTTATTCAAGACATACGTATTCTCCTCAAGCTTATGATCATACAGGCTCATAGGTGAATCTAAAGACGGTGAGTGGTTAGAATGATGAGCGCTTGATGCGATCCATACTCCTCGTCTGCTGAATCAGACTTGGTTCAGATCGAATGAGTTCCCACCTCTCCCTATAATACTGACCAATCAACGTAATTGCCTTTATTTTCTCTTTACTATCTGTCTTTGCAGAGTCTACAATTATCCATAGCCTCTTTATCATCTCATCTATTCCTTGCAAGTTATTTCTATAGACTTCAAATAGATGCTCACCATAATTTTCTGTACTTTTGCGGATTTCTTTTTGGATGTAATGTATATCCCTTGAGATCGTTGCTGGCTTATATATGCAAAGTATTGGCAATGTCGTTCTGATGGTATCCTCGTGCAAGGAGCTCTTGGACTTTATTTCCCCGCCAGGCCATCTGGTTTCGATATTTGCTTAGCGTAACAGCAGCTTCGGTATTTTTCTGTGGCTCCGTTAAATCGCCGGGTAATCATAGCATTACACTTTACATAATAATATTCGTCATCGGCTAAGTTAACAAACCTCTTTCATGAGAAACATCTTTATTGCTTTTGCTGACCGGTCCATATGTGTGCTGCTGGCCATTATTATGTTATTAGGAATACATCTATATGATAATTGTAAATGCTGACAATATGACTGCTACATGTTGCGCTGCAGGCGAAATTTAGTAGTGAAGGACTCGAGTGAAAAGACGAGAGTGGTATCAAACTAGGCGATGTCTAATTCCCTGTGAAAGAGAAATGTAATATCTCTCTTAGGTTGTTCGTTTCACTTATTCTCTCCTTTGTTATGTTTGCTATACTTACAACCTGCTCCAAAAACTATGGTTGAAACTATCTATGTGCTAAATTCTGATGGTGATTGAATGATTATAAATTTGGTATAGTTATGTATCTGTGGGTTTATGATAGGTCAAGTCTTCCATTCTTACAGTGTCCTTTATACTCATAAAGAACTCTACTATTTCATCTTTATAATCTAGGCGTTCTCCATTAAGTTCTTGTTGTAGAAGTTTATCAAGCGTTTCCCTATCAGTTAATGCAACGTAAATGTCCTCTACATTTTTTATGGGAACCACTGATTCTTCTTTTTTTGCTTTAATAAAAGCTGATTCTACTACAAATGCGTAACCAGACAAGAAAAACAGAGAGTCAACATTATATGAATTCGAATCTTTTTCTTCTTGTTCATTTCTCACCGGGTGTTGTTGGTGTTTTGGTTTCTTTTTCATCTCTTTTCTGTCGTAGGGACACTTGAATCTATTTAGTACTGGGCAGGGATACAATGAAGGTGTAGTTGTCGAAGTGTTAGAATTAGAAGTATTATCATATTCTTCTTCTTCTTCGTTATTAACCGCTATGGCTCGAGCTATAAGCCTACTGATTCCAACAAAATATCCACTCTCTTCCTTATCCGGACATAAGAGACAATTGAAACATAATAATCTGCTACATTTCCAATTACTTCTAAATTGCATTAACTCAAGATACTGATTTTTCCACTTCTTAGTCACTTCTATTAGCTCGTCTGGTACTATTAAAGAGAAAAGCGACTTTTCATAATCGTCAGGAAAGTATTGCAATGCTTCTTTTATCTTTTGGTCTTCTATTTCTTTTTGAAAAGGTTTTTTGCTTCTCGCAATCTTCTTTTTCCACTCAGCTAGCGTAACTATCTTTTTTCCTTTCCAGTAGTTTATTCCATCATTTTTGCTACCACTAGCGTTGTCTGGATCTAGCTTGTCTAACCTTTCAACAAGCTTGCTATCCTTGATTAATTTGTCTAATTTCAATCTGATATATTCTCTCTTCTAATGATTTTACATTCAAAATAGATGGTCCATCTTTGAACAACGCAAATTTGCCTTCCTCACATTCTTTTATTAATTTCAAAATTGAGAGTTTGTCCTTCAGTGTAAGTAATCGTTGATGTCGTTGTTGTTCTTCCTCATCATCTCTTAGCAATTCCCATGCTTTTCTTCTTACCTCTTCAATGCCATTGATACACTGTTGATATTGATAAGCCAAGTCAGATTTTGCTAAATCAAAAACAAACTGTTGAGACATTTGTTTTAGAGCTTTGATATCTCTGCTAATAGTGGACTGGTCTACGTTTAGCTTCTTTGCTATTTCACTTTCTGTGATTGATTGTGCTAACAAGGATGCGACTTGCCTTCTACGTTCCTCAATCTTGAATCTACTTTTCATATTATTATCATTATTGCTTTTATGCAGGCTCGTGCTCAATTTATGCACAATATTATTAGTGACGGAGACCTATATGCATTTTGTATATTAAGACCAAGGTATTTAAAAATCAACTAAAAGCTAAGCGGCAGGTTATTGCCCAACTCTGCATAGAACCTCTCTTAAAGATCTGATAGGATAGCGGGCTCGAGTGGGATTTTAGTTCGCATTTATTTTTAAAACCTAGCTATCAACATTTTTGGACATAATTCAATACCTTTGCGGCATCCAAGGTCTTAGCCTCAATTTTCTTTTAAACTCTGCTGTTAATGTCATCATCTTGCTTGCGAATATCGAAATAGACTTTGTCACCTACTTTGATATTCATATCCTCATATTCTCGCATTGAAAGCTTAACTGTGGGAGATTCCGTTGGAGCGCCTCCTCCTCCTCCAAGGCCCGGGATATTTGCCATTATTTTAGGCATATTCTTCATAAGATCTTCAATAGAATTGAACGCCCCTACGCCTGGTCCAAATTGACCCTGCATCTTCCTTTCTTCAGGCCTATACTCCTTATCATTAGTGAAGGTAACATACACATAGTGGGACCCTTCTTGGGGAGATTGGATCTTTGCAACGATGTATTCTTTCCTCATTCGGAGACACCTTCTCTCAGTAACTATTACTTATCTACGTATCGTATATTCTCAGCAGGTTGTCCCCTACCAAGAAAATCAAATTATTATTCATTTGTGCACCCGTAGTCAAAATTCGACTACATAATGTGCCTGCTATCATATCAAGTACAGAATTATATCGAAATTGCAATCAGGCTAACGCCTGCAAGACCAAAGAAACCGGTTGCGCGCAGATGTAGACCTGTCGCTGGAGAAAACGATCTATTCAATAAAAACAGCTCGAAAGTCTTATACGCAAAAGGCTTAAGGATCAATGCAGAACTGCTGCTATGCTGAAACCTGCTATCAAAAAATATACACAGATCAAGAAATTGAGGTACAAGCATGGAGAACAGGATCGGTAACAAACCGGCCTGGGAATAAGTTTAATTTCCTGAAAAATAGACGGATTGAGTCTCTGCACATGTGCCGATTATAGGAAACTAGTCCTTTTCTGCAGTAAACTGCCATCACAGTCATTGTCTGCCCTTAAGATCTGGTACCGCTGATGGACAATTAAAAAAATGTTCTCCGACTTCGACAGGATCCATGATGTAGCAACCCGATTTGCTAATTGTTATTATCCAGCTCGCTCCTATCAATTAACCAATTACCTTGAGTCCGCACTTAAATCACCCACAGTTTCTTTAATTGATAACTATTGGATGAATGGCTGGCAAGGAACATCGCACTAAATGTTCCATCAGCATTGGGATAGAGTTATAGTTTGTTGAATGCGAGGATAAACGACAGCTAAGTTGTGAACGCTGGCAACAGGCACACTGGTTCAAAACATCATATATGATCCGAAACTTTCATTCACGCTTGGCGACGAAAAGATCGACCGCAGCGGGCACGGATAGTCAACAAAGACAAGGATCCAAGTTAGCAGTAGAGGTTTCAAAAATAATGTATGAAAAATACAAAATGAGTCCGAGGCTTGGTTGTAAAGTTTACAATCATCAATTACGCTAATTAAAAGTGTAATACCGCTTCGATGCTACATTTTGCAGAACTGAAGACCTAGTTGTAGATAGAATATGCAGAGCAGATCTTTAAGCATCTACGAGGAGGCAAATTCAATTAAGAAGGACTTGAGAGAAACCTTATGTATAAATCAACATACAGTGTCGATAGAATCTGAGGCGGAATTTTAAAAGGTCAATGCGGTTTTTGCGTCTAAAATATGTAAGATCTATTTAAATAAGTTCGATCTACTCCAGTTGATAGTTGTCTTCTACTGCCAGTAACATCAAGATCAGGATTTTGGTAGTAGATGATGAGCCCGATATCTTATTAGCTATAAGTTCCATTTTAGGGAGGAGAGGTCATTATGTCAAAACATTCGATAAGCCAAGATCAGCTTTGGAACATCTTACAAGTGAAGTTGCTCGGTATGATTTGGTAATTACAGATTACAGAATGCCTGGTGGCATATCCGGCCTAGATTTAGCCAAGACAGCCAAAAAAGAGGCAAGAAAAACAAAGGTCTTTCTGATGACTGCTTTTGATATATCCGCTTTACCTGAGGTAGATGAAATGTTGAAATCAGAAATTGTAGATAAAATTCTTCAAAAACCTATTCCAAACGATAAACTAATTGCTATTATTGAAAAGAGCTTCTTGCATAATAATCATTAGGCGTTGATATTACTATTTTCTGCTGCTTAATCTGGTCTATATACAAAGTCAGCATATGCATTAATTGTGACATGTATGATAGGCAGCATGGTTGTGGAAAAATGAAGAGTCATAATGGCTTTTCTACAGGAAATAAAGATGAATACAGAATAGTAAATGCAGACCCCGTCACGGCTCTGAACACGATCAAAGCTTCTAACTATGGAGATCACAACCTTGTTGTATACCCTTGTGTGGGGCAATTTGAAGAGTTTTATGTCGAATGCTGCAAAGATTCACTTTTGGAGAGAAGTGAAATATTTATTATTGTCACTTATTATCAGCGGGTTTCTGCAGTAAGAAAAAAGCTGCACCTATCAGGCATTGATGCTGTGAGATATGAAAATGAGGGCACGTTGGTAATCCTTGATTCAGAAACTGCCTACCAGCAAAATTTGGAAGAGAGCGCAAAATATAATATTATTATTTTAACCACTATGCTAACAAAGCAAGTCCGAGCACGTGATAAAAAAGGGATCACATTGCTAAGTGATCTTGGTACATTTATCCTCAACAATAGGATAGCTGACCTCCTTTCACATGAGCTATCCATGCCTAGCAGATTCGATTCTAATATTAGGCCTCTTTGTTTCTATCATAATGACGATTTTAATGTCCTTCGGGAAGAAGAGAAGAGAAGAATATGTAGCCATCATCTGAATAATCTAATTGTGTGCTAGCAATAAGAGAAAGAGACCAGTTTGGCTGATAGTCTGGGGGGTGAGGTAGTTTCATTATTAGCTGATCGCTAGCTAAGGTAATGCACAGAGATATAAAATGTCGCAATTGGCTTGCAACCTCTCAATGTCCACAACTTCATGATATTATAATACAGAACCATTACGATTCATCATCCATTCAACACTAATCAACACCTGCAGCATAGAATGAAATACCTAGTGATATGAGTTCTTAACAAAAATCAAAACGGGAATAGAAAAACTGAATCATAGTTTGACCTTTGAGCTATTCCTCTAGTTTATCTATATATATACCAATATATCAAGCTCCGCCTAATTCTCTTCCTCTTCCACTTCTTATTACAACCTCTGCGTCAATATTATATAGTTTGGATGGATCTGATTGCGGATCATATGGTTTAAGCTTTCGTTGTTCAAAAAACCTGGTTATTCAAAGCAGCCTCTTTCAATTATTTTTACCACCCAACAGGTATTATTACCTATATGACAATTGGTCGCAGGACAGGGTTGCAAATAGATGAAGTACAGGGTAGTCCGAAGGCTTGGATCGGGGGGCTTTGGGAATGTCTATGAAGTTCAGGCCAGCGACGGTAACACTTACGCTATGAAACTACTAAAAGATCTTGGTGAAATCAACAAGCAAAGGTTTGAGACCGAGATTAAGATACTTGCTCAGCTGAATCATGCAAACATCGTAAAAATCTTTGAATGGAACCTTGGTGGCGATCCTCCTGATTTCAGCCCATGGTATACCATGGAGTATCTTCGTGGTGGCTCACTTAGGGACCACATGGACGACAAATTCAAAGACTCGTATGTATTTCAAAGAAACTGGAGCATCAATACAGTAATCCTGCCTGCGTGCCATGCACTTGCACAAGCTCACAGTTCCGGGATCTATCACCGAGACTTGAAGCCTGATAATATTATGTATACGACTACCGACAGGGCCCAAATAAAAATAACTGATTGGGGTCTTGGCAGAGATAGAGGAAGAAAGTCGATTGCTCTTACAGCATCAATGGGCCAGATAGGAGGCACACCAGGTTACTGTGCACCTGAACAGTGGTTTACATTTGATGTGGTGGATGGACGGGCAGACATCTACTCTTTAGGAGTCATTCTGTACGAAATGATGACGGGAAGGATGCCGCCTATCTATGACCAAAGAGACAGTAGCTTGAAAAGATCAAAAGTTGTGGATCTTCCTTCCAAGTACCATCCCACCATTACTAAAGAGCTCGACATATGCATATTGAAGATGCTTGAGCTGGAGGCAGTGAAACGTTACCAGTCGGTATGGCAACTAATATCTGAAATTGAATCATTTCCTGACGCCAGGTATTATTACTAGCACTCATACTTTGGATGGTATTTTCATCTTTTTTTCCATTATTGATATTTCTCTTCAGCGTGGACATGTGGCTGCACGTATATGTTTTATAACATCGCAAGGGTCTTACCTTGGCAGAATAGGAAATCCTATCTTGAGTTTACTGCTTTTTTGATCTTTTCGTGCTCGCACCGATTGTCAATTTTAAGCTACGGTTTTTAGCGCCACGTCGTTACTTGTCTTATAAGATGTACCTATGAGATAAGATTATGCTTCTTTATTTTGGGCAGTATCTTCTGCAGAATGATCGATTCATGATCAGCTGAAACATCAAATGAAACCATTAGAAGGGAGTAGTCTTCTTGATATAACGCGATAGACGCTCTCTTTACTTTCTCATATAACGCAAAAGTGTAAATGGTTTTGCCCAGCTTTTGCACGTAATCTTCTCTTGTCTTCATTCTTAATACAGCGCTTATTATATTGGCTTCAATTTCTTCTCTAGTTAAAAGTGCTTCCACTCCTCGTTTAAATTCTGCTGCTACTAACTTGCCCATCTTGTTTGCTATTCCTACAAAGCGAATCGAGCTATCTAGCTCCAATAATTCGTTGCAAATCATCTGCTCATTATCCATTGCCAGAAAGTATAATGTGACATGCCTGATTTTAGTATTTTAGCAAACTGCCAGGGTATGCCATAATCATTTATTTCCAATATGCAGAAGTGACGAGAAAAACTATTAACGAAAATCAGTTCATGTATTCAGAGAAATGCCGTATGTAATGACGACTAAGGAAAAGGCTATAACAGAGGGTGCAGAGTTCGGGTTCCCCTACTTCGCGGTTACAACGCTTCCTCCAGAGTGTGAACGCCCAATACACCCTGAGCAATTCCCTGAGGCATTTTGTATAAAAGGACTCGCATAATTGTAGAGATTGATGTCATAGTACCTAATTATCTCCCTACTGCTCCGGCTGTAACTGCATTCCTTGCAACGATGGTTGTTGCTGCCGCCTCTATCCCAATCCTCTACTGATAATGACCTTAGATGAAGGCTACATTAAATACCATCTAGCACTGAAAGGGGAGGGAGAGAGTTATGTCGAAAAAAGTAGTGACAGAGCAAACATAAAATGCTTATAATTACCAGCATTCTGTTTGTCTTAATGGTTTCATCTGGTCTTCGAAACGTAAGAGGAAGATGTATTATCATAATAGCAGCTGCTGCTGTTATTGCGTTGCTATTCTTGCCATTGACAGCTAACACTGATAATAATAATAATAATGCTTTGTTTCAGTCCCAATCAGTTTTTGCACAGCAACAAGAGGAAGAAGAAGCCGAAAGGAATTTTTTAGTTCAGAAACAGATGGAGGAAAAACGAAGCTGGGCGGAAGCAATCGAGATGGAGTATCTTAGTCTAGCTAGTGAGGGCTTTTGGACTGGTGACGGAGAGGAGAAGGATGGAGAGTAATGAGAGAAATGACATTCAGACATAATGCTTCCATGGTATAGATGTCCACTGCTTCAAAAAACTCTCGGCTTGAGTTGTAGTTATGACCTCTAAAGGCTTTGTATCGTACAATCAAATTGAATCGTGCTAAGTGGTAAATCAAGTTTGAAATTTTCATAGAATCTTCAGGCTTGTTAGAAAGTTGATATATAACTTGGAGCATTCACAAACGTTTATGGCTTATAGAATGCATTATTTTCACTGCGAATGATAGGACGGTGTGAGCAGTGCGGACTTACAAATGTTGAAGTGAAGCCCACAAAAATTGAAAATAATATAACCAGAACCTTATGCAATCAATGCAGACCTGTAGATGGAGCATATGGTTATTGAGATTCGTCTAAACTCATGAATGATATTCAGAACTAACCTAGTCAATCGTGCAGCCAACTTGATAAGTCAGCCAGATAGATACAGAGGCCCAGTGAGAGACTAAGTGGGACATACTGTGGATTGATGGTCCATTTCCCATATTGAATCTTCAGCCAATAAAAAATTATTGGAGACCGAGCATTTGACTCACTTCTTTTGGCTTATGTCTTTCTCTCTATCAAGCCCTTGCGTTCTCAGTTCCTGGTTTGTTTTGCATTGAGTTTGTACTTTCTATCTTTCTCGTAAAGCTAGCTAAAGAAGCTTTTCTATGGTGGGAGAAATGCTGCCAAGTTCAAAACAAACACTATCAATTTCATTGAAAGGAGGGCAAGGCAAAATTTGTATGAAAATTAAATGTTTTCTCATCTGAGCCTCACTTAACTACGGTACATTATGTTGAATTTGAAACGCGTTCAACTATAGCAGTCTATTTTTCCAAAATCAAAATCCAGCTTTTTTTAATTTAGAACCGCAATTAGGACATGCTGCCTGGTTATGCCTTGTTCCGCAGTTTATGCAGTAATAGTTGACACTTTGGTTTTTAGGGCCAGCAGCCGATCCAAAAAAGCTCCATGCGTTAAGGCCCATTTTTCTCATCTGTCTTTGCCGGATGAAGTAGTTGATGCTAAGGAAGACCCCTATTATAGCAATGATGTCAAATGGGAATGGAAGGAGAAAAGCAAGGGCAAGGCTGATAGCCATCGAAATACCTATCCACATCAATTGAAATTTAAAAAATCTTTTAGTATTAGGATCCAACAGATATCTTTAGTCGTACTATCTAAAAGAGTTTTTGTAGGTTGCTACTATGATGGGTCGTTGCATAACCATGGGGTATATTAAACGCCCTGCCATTCATTGTCACTCTTGTAATGAGTTGGAATGCTCGTGTTCAACTAATGAATAGACCCAGCAATTATCATCTTTTTTTGCAACTATGTGTGATTATTACTTTTGCGGTCGCTTCTGGTGACCGATTGCAAATGCCATGCCTTTTTAAATTACTATGTATAGAATAGTTTTTTGACGGAGATGAATCCTCCATTCAATGCTGTGTTTCTATGTATACAACTGTTCCCCTATATGCATTCCAAAATGGGGTTTTGGAATGTTATTTGATAGTTGCGTAACCGATAGTCTTTAAAATTCCGACTTCTTTCTATAATGGAAGTGAAATTCCTTTTTGTATCTCCTGAAGCCTTAAGCGTTGATCTTGCATATGTCCTGCGTCAGGAAGGCAATGATGTTAAGTTCTATATCCAGAGTGTAACAGAAAAAGATGTCGGAGACGGCTTTGTAGACAAGGCAGAGTCATGGGAAGACCAGACAGACTGGGCAGATGTTGTTATTTTTGATGACATTGGATTTGGAAAAACCGCCGACAAACTACGAGGAGAAGGTAAGAAGGTAATCGGAGGAAGCTCATACACAGACAAGCTTGAAAACGAAAGAGAGTTCGGCCAGCAAGAGCTTGGAAAAGCGGAAGTCTCAGTCCTCCCAAATTGGAACTTTTCAAATTTTGACGAGGCCATTCGATTTGTTCATGAAAACTCTGGCAGATATGTGATAAAACCAAGCGGAAAAGCGCAGAGCGAAAAAGAGCTGCTCTTTGTCGGTCAAGAGACCGATGGCAACGACGTGATCAATGTCCTTGCCCATTACAAAAAGAACTGGTCAAATAAAATAAAGGCATTTCAGTTGCGAGCAGTACTCATCTGGTGTGGAGGTGGCCGTAGGCGGATTCTTTAATGGAAAAGAATTCATCCGGCCTGTGAACATCAACTTTGAGCACAAGCGATTATTCCCTGGAAACATTGGTCCAAGTACCGGGGAGATGGGTACCCTTATGCTATGGATACAGAAAAGCAGGGTCTTTGAACTGACGCTTGAAAAAATAAATCAAAACCTTGCGGCGTCCGGCTATATCGGTTATATTGATGTTAACTGCATCGCAAACGGGACTGGCATATATCCGCTAGAGTTTACGTCGCGCTTCGGATATCCTACGCTCTCTATCCAAATGGAAGGAGTTACCAGCAACTGGGGCAAGTTTCTATATTCTGTTTCATCTGGTGAAAAAGCGGAGTTAAAGACAAAAAGCGGGTTTCAAGTCGGCGTTGTCATTGCAATGCCTCCATTTCCATTCAATGACGATAGAACGTTCAGAAAGTTTTCAGAAGAAGCTACTATACTTTTTAAAACTCAGAACCTAGACGGCATCCACCTTGGTGAAGTGAAGAGAGAAGGCAATGATTGGCACATCGCCGGCAGATCAGGGTATTCACTTGTCGTGACAGGTTCTGGAACTACTACTGCGGATGCAAGCAAGCAAGCGTACGAGAGAGTAGCCAACATCATGATACCGAACATGTTTTACAGGACAGACATTGGAAGTGGATGGATTCGAGACAGCGACCTGTTGCTTTCATATGGTTATTTACAGTAAACAACAGAGGCAGAGGTCCCAACGAAGCTAAAGGTCAACTACAAGAGACAGCAAAGGTATCTGGTGTTGGATATCATGATATTAGAAACAACGGCGACAGAGTGAATGGAGGTGTGGGCTCAATAGGGTCAGGTCATTCGGCTAGCAAAGGATGTACATCGCTCTTCTAGGTTTGAAAACCAATAAATAAAACGAACAAGGTTGCCCAAGTTAAGATTATACCTCAAGTTTTTGTGGCTCTTATCAGAAACTCTCCAAGACTCAGCGGAGCTCCGCAACCTGTGCAGCGGTTGCTCGACTGACTCAAAATCTCCTTTACAGAGCGAGCACTTTCATCTTGTACACTATGGAACTGCATTTGTCGCATACAACGTTTACAAACATGCACCAATAATTCGCTTATAGTTTAATACGGGTCCTCTGAAGGAATCTTTACAAGATGTATAGATAGTATTAGCTTGACTGGCAATCCTGTTAGCAACAAAGTGTAACAGTGTTGACTACAAACTTTTAGTATTTGGGAAGGATCAGAATATCAATTCTTTTAGAAAGCACACGATCGTGATGACAATGATTGGAGACATCCCAGACTCAGGTTCATTCACAATGCATCAGGGCAGATAACATGTGTATGTACCTTTCACAGCGCTGGATCCGGTTGTACCTGCAAATGTTAGTGGGAAAAGGATTGATATCAAGGAACGAGTTGGCATAACTAGAAGAACATAGAAATGGGAAAGCAAATCCAAACGCTATAAAAACACCTTGAAAGACTTGTTCCTGATGTCACCCCGAAGCATTAGCAGTATGCTCACTACCCTCTGAGACAGCCCAAAATAAAGCCTGCAGCAAAACTGCCAGTTAGTGGGACTCCAAAGTTCATCATGGTCGGCACTACTTGGCTATCCATCACAGAGGAAGCATAGTTTGCGCTCGCCTATAGAAAATTCTGAAATTGCCTTGTTTGATACAGTTGCAATCTTCTCCCAGTCAACGCTTATCAACCCTTTGTAGTTTAAGTATGTCAAACCTGCTAAAAGAAGGCCGGCTAGACCAAGTATTATCTTTATACCCTTTTTTACAGCATATCCAATCAAGAATCCTGAGATGCCGCCTGAAGAGAGAGTAGTGAGCATGAAGCCAATATCAAATGCCAAGTCCGCTTCTTATTCTCGGAGCTATTGAAAAGATCGAGTGACAAATAGCCAAGACAACTATGTCTATCATACATGACACGTAGCTTATACGAAAGATTGCCCTAGGAAGTCAGTAAAGTTATAAAAAATTAAATTTTATGGCGGTCTATTTGCCCAAGTCACAACTGTAAATGTGCTTACTGCCGAGCCTACGACACCAGCCAAAATAGATCCCAATATGGCTTGGTTCACTACGATTTCAGGCAACACACTCCCTAGCCATGACACCGCGTTTGGCACCATTAGATACCCTGCTGAACCTATTGTGAAGCCAATGGCCCAGAAAATAAAGATCGCAACTGCCCTAGACAATCTCTACACCTCGGGAACTTGCTGCTCCTATGCGATTCATGGTTGTGTAAATTGCATAGCCTTATAACGTTGGTGGTTAATTTTTCTCGAGCGCTAGTAATCCATTTGAGCGGCGCAATAGAAAAAGTGCAATAATGAAAGATTATTCTATTAGATATTTACCAAGCCATCTAGTACAAATCATTATTTAGATCTAGGTTAAAATTATGAAACATTGACGTATAAGTTAGATATACGATATTTCTACCAGGAAATGGTTTTCATAATCTTTTCTAGAGATTCACCTAGAAGTATTCACCGTATAGCTAGCATGCAACACCATCTAAACTGCACTTTAGTAATCACAGGCGCTAGAAGCGTCACATGGCGGAGCCGATAGGGATGGAAACAGGCGTCGCTTTATTTGGCAGCGGTGATAACAATAGTGCCAAGCCGTCATGCCCTGAATGCAGCTCCTATCTCATTTTTGATGTATATCATGGCGAATACATATGCCAATCCTGCGGATATGTAGTGCTCGAGAAGATGGATTATTGCGGACATGAGACTCATTCTAATGATTCTGACGAAAGACTGAGAAACTTGCGTGGCAGCGGGCAAACAAGCTCTTTGCTGATCAACTATGGACTGCAGACAGAAATTAGCTTATCAGATAAAGACTACAATGGCAAACCGATTAATTTCGCCAATGCAGAACGCATCGCAAGTGTACGTAAGTTGCACGCTCGGCTAAAGGCATCTTCAGAGGAAAGAAGGATCGCCAGGGTGCTATCGGTTATAGACAAAATATGTTCTAAGTTGCTGCTTCCCCGGTCGCTATCAGAGACCGCGGCCAAGATATACAGGAGCTACTCATCCAAAAATAACACTAAGGGCATGTCGGTCAATGGCAATGCCATCGCAGCGGTGTACCTTGCATGCAAGCAATCGTGCATTGCAAGAGGGTTGGAAGAGATCGTCGATTCTATCGATTTTTGCAGCAACAAAAGGTCCTCTCTGAGGATAGCATTTCGATGTTACAAAAGGATGGCAATGTGCATGACAATTGCTGTAGAATCGCCTATGACGAACAACCCCAGTTCAACATTTGATCACGTCATACCTCTAGACAAGTACATTGCAAAAATTTCAAACAGGGCAAGGATTGATTGGCGCATACAAAAACTAGCGTTAGAAATTGCACGCCAGACTGAGGACAACATACTACTGTCTGGTAAAGATCCCGTCGGAATTGCCTCAGCCTACTTGTATATATCCGCCTGTCTTTGCGGATACCACATGTACCTCACAGACATTGCCAATTTTTCACAGGTCACAGAGATCACCATCAGAACAAGGTGCAAAGAAATCCTGTCTAGCTTCAATCTAGAAGTGCGAGTAAGAGCGGCTGGATGTAGTACTATTGCTTGCCGCACTAAATGAATTTTTTAAATTTTTTGAACCCTTGAATGACTCCGTCCGTCACACTCAACGAAATCCCAGAATTGGGCGTGCAATTGCCTATTTTCCATCATTAGTTGAGAAAGCATTGCTATAAGCTTCACTTGCAATGCAATATTTTTACTGCTTGTAAGCGCACTGCAAAAGCTTAAGTGAGCAGAAGTGTAGCAGGACAGGTTGCAAAACTAAGCAAGACGGGTGAATGGAAGACAAACATGAATATAGCTATTGCTACGGAAGATGACTTTGCAAAGTCCTGTAGGTATTTCTTTAAATCACCATAGCGATTTCTGATCGTCACCTCTGTGACACCAGCTGCAATGGAAAGTTCCTTTTGTGTCCTGATTTCGCCTCCTTGGAGACAAGCAATATAAAGCACGGTGGCGGCAATACCCATAGGGCCTTTGCCTGCGGATATTTGCATCGCAATAACTTGACGCATGATCTTTACTGCCATCCTTTTGGTCTTTTCGCTAAGGCCGACCTTGTTTGCAATACGTGTTATGCACCTGATGTGGTCCACTGCAGGAATCTTGGGATCAAAGGTGTGTACAAGCAGCCTATAGTCACGTGAAATCTTCTTTCGTGGGACATTGCAGGCAGATGATACTTCATTTAGGGTCCTCGGAGTCTCTAATTCGTGGCAGGCAAGGTATACTGAAGCAGCAAGGACAGATGATACAGTCCTGCCTTTTATCAGGTTAATCCTCGCGGCTTTTCTGTAAAAATAAGCCGACTTTTCTACTATCGTGTCCGGCAATCCCAAGCTTTCCTTCAAGTGTTCAAGGGTCGGCAGCGCCTGCTTCAAGCTCCTATCATTTGCTGTTTGTATTCTAAAATCCCAGATCCTTATTCTGTCAAAATTAATACCGCTCTCCTTCGAGTCTCTGCTGTTTCCTATTGTTGTGAGCAATCCTTTGTTATATCGAGCGAGCGAAGTTGCGCCGCCAACGCGGCACTTGCTGTAGAAGTCGTCAACGCTAAAGGCCCGCCATTCTTGCATGGCTGAACCCTCTAGCCTAGCAATTACGACGCCGCAACGGCTACAAATAACCTCGCCACATTCATGATCAGTTATCACAACCTCGCTTCTGCATGCGGAGCACATAAGTGGTCCTTGCATTAAGGTATTTATTATTGGAAGCCAGATACCTATAAACCCTTATCTCACGGCTAATAACAGATATGTAATACTTCGTTTACGAAAAAGAGCTCCTCCTTTACCGTTAATAGGGTCCTATTCATCTTAGTGACTGCCCTAGAAAGGATGAATCATGTTTAAAGATTAAGGAGCATTCCCGTTTCTGAGCTTGACAAGTATGACCACATCCTTCAATTCGGTGCGACAACACATGGCATGAATCTTTCGGAATTCAGCTCTCTACTTTTAAGATACTATTTTTACCTAAGCTAGCAGTTATCTCAACAATCGCTGTTAGACAGAAGCTTAGCATTCAAGGTCATACTTATTAATAGCATGTCGAAACGCTTCTTCATTTGACAGATTGAGGCCTGCGATGCACTGGAACGCGATTCATAGAATTTATTCATTCAATCTCACATTTTGACAAGTGGATTTCGAGCGACCGGCTAACAACGTGCTAGCAATGGTTCTCCCATGGTTCTACTAGAAAAATTTTTTACTATCTGGAAGCACTATTAGTGTAATCTTACAAACTCAAGTCAATTCAACACTACAACTTATATTCTATAGATCATAAATATCAATATGACGCTGAACGATTCGATTGAGAATGATCTTGATGCATTGCGATTTAAAGACGTCGAGTTTATCCAAATAAGGTATACTGATATAATTGGCAGGTTTTTAGCAAAGTATATTGTGAGTGATGCAGGGGATCCATCTGAGTATATACAGAATGGCATAGCCCTAGATGGCTCCTCTGTTACGGGTTTTACAAAGATAAATGAATCGGATCTTTTGCTTATTCCTGACAGATCGACCATGCGGCTAATGCCAATGCCCAATCACAAAGTCGCTACTGTAATCGCAGACGTTTATGAGGGATTTGGCAACGGGAGGCTGGTTAGAGACCCGCGCTATGTCTCCCAGTCGTTAGAGGAAGGACTGAGGGAAGATGGACTGGTGTGTCAAACAGGTCCGGAGGTCGAGTGCTTTGTTTTTGAGGATATTCTCTTCGGCAAGAACGGAGGCCCTGAAATCCAATCGTGCGAAAGGTCGGGAAAGTACCCCATTCGGAGAAAGCACGGTTATGACGCACCTCCATTTCAAGACTCCCTACTGGAGCTACGGTTCGAAGTTGCCCAGGTCCTGAAGAAGAACTACTCAATTAATGTCACCAACCTTAACCACGAAGTTGCAAGCAGCGGCCAGATTGAGATTAACTTTATGCATAGCACACCTACAAAGGCGGCCGACAACGTACAGATATACAAGGACCTTGTCCGAAGCGTTGCCAAAAAACATGGTAAAGTTGCAAATTTTATGCCCAAGCCAATCTATGATGACAGCAATCCAAGGAGCAGCGAAGGCGATAATGGTTCCGGTATGCATGTAAGCGTGAGCCTATGGTCAGGAGCAAGCAACATCTTTTATGACCCCGATGACCGCTACGCAGAGCTAAGCCAGATTGGACGACACTTTATCGGAGGAGTGCTAAAGCATGCGTCGTCCCTGGCCGCCTTAGTGGCCCCTACCGTAAATTCATACCACCGCCTGGTTCCAGGCTTTGAAGCGCCAGTGTATGCTGCCTGGTCTAGGGGAAATAGGTCGGCCGTTTTGAGGGTACCAGTAAACGAGAGGAATACCGGGAAATCAAAGCGAATCGAGTTCAGGGCTCCTGACCCATCTGCTAACCCTTACCTTGCATTTTCGGCTATTATTGCTGCTGGACTCGATGGCATCAGGGAAAAGACGGATCCGGGTGATCCAGTTAATGAAGACATTTACAAATTGTCTGATTCAAAACGGAGAGCCCTAGGAATAAAGACACTTCCCCGCACACTGCAGGATTCAATTGACGCTCTAAAAAGTGATCAAAGCTATCTCAAACCATACTTTTGCAATGAACTTATAGACACCTATATGGAGCTCAAATGCAAGGAGATGGCTTTTGCGACCGGTTCTAAAGAGCGCCAATTCATGCTTTACTACGACATCTAGCTTGCTGCCGCCTTTTTGCGGGCTTTCGAAGTATCAGATAGCTAGTGTCTGAAGCCGTAGTCTTCCTTTTTGGTGTTATACCCCTGCCAGCGTTCTAATATAGTTCTCTTGGGTAGTCAAAGCAGAGTAGCTGGAAAAAATGTTCACCGAAGACCCTCTAATGATGCTGCGTCCTTCGCCCATATTTTGCTCGTAGATTAAAGCGCCTATACATATGATTTCGAGCCTCAGTCTTCTTTTTGCATTATATTATGCAAGGAGCAAAGGTGCCAATCTGTGGACAAAAAGGAGGTAAAACCTCTTCTTTGCGACTTTGCACTCTTATTCGAAAAGGTTAATGCCTGAAGATTGGAGATAACTTGTTGGGTTGCATAATCCAGTCAATACCGTCATTTCCTTCGCTGTGCTGATTTCGGTAGTTGGAGCTTCATTTTATTATGTTAATACTACCGATGCAACAGAGCCATGGCTTGGGATAGAAGGCAGCAATGTTACGCCTGCTATTGCTCAAACACTTGGTCTGCGGGAACCAGTGGGCTTTCTGATCTTTTCTGTCGAAGCAACAAGCCCAGCAGAGTCCGCTGGATTGAAAGGAGGCGACAGGGTGTTAACTATTGACGGAAGGCCAATAGTGCTTGGAGGAGACGTAATAATTGCTGTTGACGATATTCCAGTTCAGGAAGCACAAGACATCGAGGGCCAGCTGATTCACAAAACAATAGGCGATGTTGTCGAGTTTAGCGTAGTCAGAGGAAGCTCTACTCAACACATTGACGTTGAACTTGGCGCGAGGTGATTCATCTAACTGCAAAAAATTGTTGAATATACATTAGTCACGTTATTTGATCACCTATATTTGTGGAGGATGTTTGAGATCATTTACGTCACTGCATTGCAGTAAATTCGTGTAGGGCTGCTAAAATCCACGGTGACTGACCAAGTCAGAAATAATTGTAGGCACGGACAACAAAATCTGTAAAAGACGTAGAGGAGCCTCTTATTAGGCGGTACGTTGAAAAGCCATTGAGCCATCTGACTCAATGCTTCTACTGCTCTTTTGGCTTGAGCTAGCCAATCCCGTTCTTTTAAGAAAGGCCCTTGGATAAGATTTCTCTATGCTCTTTTCTGTATCTCTTGATATCACCTTGTAGATGGTGGCCTTATTCAGGCTATGTGCAAAAGGGCGCTCCAATGAAACAAAACACAGGCAGTGGAAAGCAAGATGCGGGGGGCGCTTGGCTTTTATCTGATAAAGTTGACGACACCTGCTAAAAAAATCTCCTAAGAAATCCTGTTGTGGAGCCTCCCGAAAGCAGATCTCCTGTTATGAAGAGCCCTATTGCACCTGCCATTGTCAGCACCCAGACAATCTTGTTCCATCCAAAGATCTTCTGGCCGTCAAGCCCCATGAAAGGTATCATGTTAAAGAAACCAATAAAGCCGTTGAACCTAGCCCCCACCAACAGAATGGGGCTTGCAGACTCCCCAGCAGCAAGTATGAGGTAGACGCACAGGAAGCCTATACCCATTGCTAGGTTTGTGAGAGGTCCAATCAATGAGACCCTGCCGCTGCGAGATAGGCTGAGATTGCCACTGATCATAACTGCCCCTGGCGCTATGAACTTAAAAGGAAAGAACGGCAGAGCGGAGATAGCTGTAACCACTGCCCCATAGAACAACACACGGAATTCTGCCCAAGCCCTGTAGAACTGCGCAAGAAATTTGTGTCCAAGCTCATGAACAATAAATGCACTGATAAAGATGGTGAGGAAATCCCATCTCATCTGGAACCTGTACAACGACATCCCCACAGCTGCTACTAGGACGGTCGCTATCACCAGATGTAGTATTTCGACTTTAGAGAAGCGGAGGTAGATCATATTATACAAGGAAGATCGAATGCGCACTTGCGGAGAAGTACCTCTTCCGTCTATACGCTCTAAAAATTCATGATCCTTTCTAGGTTGCTCAAGATAATCCTGGAGAAAAATGCAGTTATGGTTAGGGGGCAAGCGATGAATAGAGCAAAAGGTCTCTTTGCAGTAGCGGCAGATGAACGGCATTGATTCTTCCGTGCCACACAACTCACAACGCATCTAGTGCAATATCTCATATGCAATAACCCCTATTAAACGAAGAGGATTGTATTATCTATTTTAGTCGTTGACATCTGAACATCTTCAATTTAGTAAATTGCAACCGTATACTGGAGTATCTCATATGACGTTCCAAAAGTAGAATCCCTTTGTCAAGGCTCGCTAAATTTGTCCGATCAAATCAGTCTGGACAAAACCTTGAATTCGGCCTGCCTATCTATTTTTTTAAACGCCGCACTTTTGATGCGATTCATTTTGGACACAATCTTACAACAACATTTAGGTCACGGACAATACTGCTGGGGGGAGATCACCAGGTACACTTAACCCCAAGGTATTCGATAATCATAATTCGCCTATTCAAAACCTCCTGTTAAAATGTTATTCGCCGATTATTACATCTGCATGGTGCTCGCTATAGTGCTTGTCAGCCTCGTCTTTTGTCAGGAATTCTTTTGCGCAGTCTTTGCATCGAAAAGTCCCAGACTCATATTCAGACATAGGCTGAAAATGTTGATTGAACATGATAATATATAGTTATAACCAGCTGTTTTATTAGGCCAGCCAACTATACCCCCATGTGACCAGATTTGAAAATAGATTATGAACTTCTAAATTCTCTCTGTGAGGACGTTCTTGCAAAACACGGCTCGATCAGATGGACAGGAATAGTAAATAAGAATGGTGTCATATTGGCACAGAAGAATAGAAAAGGAGTAAAGCTTCTGCTTTCAGAGGAAGAGAATGAAGAATATGCTGCAACAGCGATCGCCAGGCAAAAGACAAGGGGAAAGTTTGAGCCTAAGATAGGCAAGATGGTATACTCTTTCGGACGCTATGAATTACTGCACCGCGCTACGATACCTATAAACGATAATTATTATATGTTAATCACGTTGGACATTGAAGAAAAGAATTTTGACTCGATTATAACGGACAAGATCGTGCCAGTCATAAGCAAAAGCCGGAGCCGCTTTGTCAGTACGGAAGATTCGGTCTAGCTTTCATGTAACCATGCATTCCATTTTGCTTTGACTGACAACCTGAGGTGGAACCAAAGATGAGCTGTCAGAACTTGATAACTATACTATGGAACCAACAAAATAATCAATCCTATAGCACACACTACCTTCAATTTCGTGTTTATTTTTTATCCGATCCCCTCGCAAAGAGCCTAGCTGATTATGGACCTGTCTGTATGGAGCTATCTGTCCTACCTCTTCTTCCTTTTCTTCTCATTTCGGCCTGTCAAGATATTCTGGGTTTTCTTGCAGCGCCTTGTTATACGCCTTATTGGTCAGCCTATCAGCTTCTCTATTCTTTTCCCTGGGCACCCACTTGATCCGGATGTCCTGAAATTTGCTCATAAGTATCAGAACCTGCTTGTAAAGGGAGATAATTCTTTTTGCCTTCACCTTGTAATCACCCGTCAATTGATTGACAATAAGCTGAGAATCGCTCATAACCTCAACCCTGCTGGGGCCAAAATTGTTTGCGAGTAGCCACTGTAATGCTTTGACAAGAGCCGTGTATTCGGCAACATTGTTGGTAGAGTCCTCCGAGAAAGGTTCTCCAGCAATGCCATAATCGCTATAAACAGTATTCCCATCCACTTTTACTATAAAAGCATAGCATGGGATCCCGCCTGGGTTTATTGGCTGACAGAGGCCATCAAAGTAAACTTCTATCAACAATCGTCATTATTGGTTGCCCCCAGATATGTCTATGTCGCCTAACTAATAGAATTGGAGGTCCGAAGCATCTTCATCTCCCTATTATATTGTGAAGTATGGTGTTCATCGGACATAATGATTTTGTGTCACATATCTGAGATAAAAACCTGCGATACAATTCGGTGTTTTTGAGACTATTACTTGAGAACCCCTCAAATAATAGGTGCACACGGCAGAAAGAAATGAGAGGCTTAAAAACTGAAATCTAAGGTCTAAGATAGTCCAATAAAAGCAAGATGTAAGCTTGTCAGGCATGCATCGACGTGATGTCTTTTCAAGATAGTTCAAAGCCGATGGGGCTATTAGATGTGAAATATGCCGACAAAATAAGAGCTAGTTTATTGTGTTGGTTGCAAGTTGAATATCGTATAGGCTATTCTGGGCAATTATATGAAAAAACCCATATAGCGAGCTTTGCCTATCATCCGCCCACTTTCTCGGTCTCTATAGATGCTGGTCGAGTATTTTGGGACATAGCCTTCAGGCCTAACAAGATGGGGCGTTCCGTAAATATTTGCCAAAATGTATTCGTAGCGCCACAGAATATATCTGTCTTGATCAGTCATGAGCCTCTTTATTGGAACTGAGTATTCTGTTCTGCCTTCTGCTAATAAGGTATTGTCCTGCCAAAGAGGGTACTTCAACCATTGAGAATCAACTGAGTCGGGCCTATTTCTGGTAAAAAGTAGAGAGGGGCGGTAGGCCACTATTATGCTGAAGGTAACCATTGAAACTCCGAGAAAAAAGTTCATGCCTGCACCCGTGCTGACAGCCGTTGGGGTGTACAGTGTCCATGTGAATTTCACCTCTCCAAAGGAAGCCTCACCTGGCTGGGGCTCAGAGTAATATGGCAATATCACAGAATTATGTAGAAGCACAATTCCTAATACGCATATGACTCCTGGAACTATTCCTTTCCATATGACTGATATGGCTATAAAGGAGACAAGAATTATTGCTGCTATTTGAATACCGTTTACGCTTTCATCTATAGAGGGCGGAAGTGTTGAAGGAAAAAGATACAAAATGAAGAGTAGGACCATGCAGAAAATATCTATGGCAACCAACTTGGATCCATTCCTTTGAAACCAAAGATAGGCTTTTACCTTAGCTTGATTGCTGTTGCGACGCTCTGGAGGAGAAGAATCCGCTCCTGCTCCCATGCGTATATGTAGCATACATTTGCATTAAGCATTACTAGATCGTAACCTTTTTTGATGCAGTGTGCGAGAGACAATCACAGTGCCTCCATTTGGGCTCTTTAAGAGGAAGTCTGCCGATATACCATCAGTTGAGCAATCTATACCCACACCCTCTAATGACATACTTTCAATACAGCAGGCACAGGATTTGCTCCACAGTCTTGAATCGGCAAAGACACAAGAGATTTCCGCTCGCCTAAGACGGATTAAAGAGTCTGCAGGAGAATCTCTCAAGGTTATCGACACACTGGCAAAAGAGATGGATCGAGAAAACATTAAGCTTGAGGGCTTAGAGCAGAGACTAAAGTCCGTAGTTGAGCACTCAAAGAAGACGGTTGTGTCATCGCTCAAGCGAGAAGCTTCGATTGAGCTTCCGTTACCTCAATCCGCAAATGACGTCAAAAAATTCAAAGAAAGGTTCGAGACCATGATGAAGCGCTTCGGAGAAGTAAGTGGCTCCCACAGCAAAGTGCTCAACGCCTTTATGAAAAAACACTCAGGCAAGATAAAAGGCGAATTTGAATTTCTGACCAAGCTGCTAAACGAGTCAAGAGCGATAACCACAGAGTTCGATCAAAACCGTGCGCCAATAATAAAATGTGGCAATATGATGAATACTGCTTTGCAAAAGATATCATCCATTGAATTAGCTGAATCTGCAGTAAAGAACATTGAGCAGGAAATTGAAGATATCAAAAGAGAGCTAAACACGCTGGAGAGCGAGCTTGCTACAGTCAGTGGCTCTAAGGAATTTGAACAGGCCGCTATCAGCGCGCGGCAAATAGCTGAAGCAGAGAAGAAGCAAGAAGAGTTCCATATGCAAATTAGAGATCTCTTTTTGCACTTATCAAGAGCCTTTACGAAATACTCTTACGGGATTACAAAGGAAACAGAGCAGCGTCTCAAGACGATGTCAGATGAGCCGTGGAGGATATTTTATGAGAAAGATATTGCGCCATACTCTTTCCTCCTGCTGGAAATTCATAAGTCAATAGATACTGGAAAAATTCAGCTTAAAGATTCTGACCGGATCCTGCAGGTACCTGGAATCCATACTGGAATCTCTACCTGATCTTCAGCATAAGGCGCATGCACTTAAGACAGATATTGATATAGTTCGACAGCGCAACACAGACGTAATTTACAAAGTTAAAGAGCTTGAAGAAAAGATTATGCAGCAGACTGGGGCATTGGCAAGAAGCAGGCTAAACTCGGAGCAATATAGGCGGCAGGAAAAGAACAAGAAGGAAGAGGTTGACGTTATACTGAGGGAAGCATCTGATACATTGGCTGAACTTACAGGCCGAAAATACTCCTTGAAATATCCGTAGGCGTTGTTCAATGCTCCTGAACAAATTGTATAAGCCAAAATTGGCCTTCGCTGAAGGACCCCTATGTTGGCATGATTGAAAATGGAAAGGTTGTAGGTGTCGGCTAAATCTGCTTTTGCCTACGGTGCCCCTATCTCCAGATTATCGATATGACTCCAAGGCCGGCTATGCAGAGTCCACCGTAAGATACGAACTGGACTCCTAGAAATGTGCCGAGGCAGCGCCACGCCAATGCCGCTTGCAACGGTTATAGCCTCGCCAACTCTTCTCTGATTTCTTAAAAGCCGGCGCTTCTGCTTGCGGACCAATAAAAAGGATAGCCGGCTTTGGTTTTATAAAATTACCTACCCCATCTAATCTTCTAGGCAATATGCTTATCTTGGACTGAGGTATGTTTGTATTTCCTCTTCACAGATGCATCCAGGCCGCGCAAAAATACAACTTCGCCAAGAGGTACGACAGGGAACCTATTTGAGACCTCTGCGGTGTCTATCACTTACACGATAATAGCAACAATCGTCTATTACGTACATGAGCGGGCATGGATTAAGGTGAAGTGGGGAAAAGTGTTTCATCATACTAAAAAAAGCAGCAGCCGTCGGTAATGATTCTTTTGGTTCTTCAGGTGTTTAAATCAGTTGTTGATGGGATTCCGTTGATGTCCTCGTTATCGGTAAGAAAAAAGGGAAAGTGATTGGTTGGTTGTTTCTGTTTTCTTTTCTTATTTTCTATTCCTTTCTACTACTAGTGACCGAAGCATCGTCCCTGTGAAGCGTTGAAAGCTTTACTGTTGTTACATCCTCTGGCTTCCGCTTGTTGTAGCTGTAGCGGGATAGTAACTATTGTGACAGCTACTACTCCTAGCAATGCCAGTGCTGCCACAACCGCTATCATAGCTAGGTGATTGTTCTGCATTTCTTCATCCTCTCCTATCCATTGAAGCAGCGTGCTTTTGAAGCGTTAGCTCCTGGTACAGTGCCTGGGCACCCAGCACCAAGGGGTCTGGCGGCGTCTGCTTGTTGCATTGGAATAGTTACTGCTACCATTACCACTACTACTCCTAATACAGCTAATGCTGCTACTATAGAAATTACAGCCATTGACGTATTCATTTCTAGGCTTAAGAAAAGAAGCTATTTTTTAAGGATTTCTGCGACTTGGCTCCATAGTAAGACATTTTCTTTGACTCTATCTGATAAAAATCTGTGAACCGTCGGGACATGAGGCAAAAAATGGTATCGCTGGTTTCCACCAATTGATTCCCAACAACGGAAAGAAACACCTGATAAAGACCCAACAGTATATCAGTAATATATGTAGCTATAGAGGGGTCTGTCACTTTATCGGCTCACAATACATCCAAGTGAGATGTTGAAGTGACAGAACCCAAAGAAGAAGAATGGTTAAATAAATCCAAACCATATTGCAGCGATATTGGCAAGTAGACCGTATTGGAGGAACAAGATATCGATTTCACTTGCATTTTCCACTGCAATCCTGTTCCTGTTAACTAGTCCACTAGTACTCTCTAACCTTCTACTTCAACCGGTACAAGCTCAATCAACCTCTCTAAGTTTTCGAACACCAACACCAGCTAATGGCATGTCGACCACCCAACAGGGCGACGCGCTAACTTTTGATGGGCAAGGAACTATTGCAGCTGCTTTTTCCGATTCCCAATCTCCTAACGTAGCTAATATAACTAATGGAACAATTCAACTTCATTACAATAACAATACATCATACTCTGGCACAATCACAAACGGAACATTTACCAATACTACCAGAGGAGGCGATATTAGTTTTACTGCACAAGTGGAAAATCAAAGTTATCTGGTAACTACACCGTGTACTGCATCTGATTCCAACAGCATCATTTTAACCAATGGCGATTTAGACCAATACTTTCTAGGTGCGGTCGAATGTTCTCCTTCTTCTCAAGTAGGAGGAGGAAATACTACAACTACGTCTACTAATACTAACTATTACAACACAGTCTTCTTCTATGACTTAAACCACGTAGGACAATATGGTGATGACGATAGGGATGGAATACCTGACTCAAGTGACAGGTGTCCTCATAACTCTAACCATAGATGCTTTAAAGAAGCCACCTAGTTCTTCTGGCTACAGGTAAAAAATGTGCAATTCATAATCTGACTTGTTGCAGCTTGAAGATATGACGAGCCTGTAACGTTACAGAACCCTATAGAGCAAGCCTTAAAACTGCTATTTTGTACCTCAACTTGAACATATCCATTAGCACCATCGCACTCACAGGTACAGCAGTTATTGACAAGAGTAATCCCATGAATAGTGACTGAACCGATGCAAGCCCGAAGAGAAGCGATGCACATGTGCCCGATAGCAGTGGGATGAAGAACGCAATGATCGATATCACTGTTGCTGACCTACCCGAGCGTCTGATCTCGCGGGGATCCATCTCTAGACCGGCAAGGAACATCAAAAAGAACACTGCTAGGTTTGAGAGCACGTGAAGGTCTGTGCTTGGAAGCACGAGCCCAAAGATTGATGGGCCTATAATGAGTCCTGCTAGGAGCTCGCCTACAAGGGGAGGTTGCCCAATGCGTTGAAAGACCTCGCCGAGGATCCTGGCGGCAACAAGAATTATGATGATGTTGACGAATAGTTGCTCGGTCGCCATTTCGATATAATATAATGATGCTTTATAAAACGGTTCATGACTTTTGCATTCCCCTGCAGTATTGTTAATAGGACCAGAAATCTGACGCAAACAGTTGTGCAAGTTCGCTCCTTCATAGCCTTTTTCTGCTAGTGCTTTTCTGGAAATTATCCGCCAGCGTTCTAGGATAGGTAATCCTTGCCGTTAGGCGGTCTTCTACAGGTGTTTGAGTTCTTAATACCCGTAGGTTAATATGTCACTAGCGATATTACTAGCGATATGATATCAGAATGGTTAGCACGGGTAGGAAGTGCCATTCCAAGAGGCTTTTCCCGACAATATATTCTATCGCTGCTCAGAGATCAGCCCATGACTGGCAAGGAGATAATTGACAGAGCTACTCTGCAGAGCGACGGCAAGTGGAAGCCCTCTCCCGGTTTGATTTACCCACTGCTTGGTAGGCTACTGGACGATGGCTTGGTTGTGGAAGACAAAGACGGTAGATATATGATCACGAAAAAGGGACTTGAAATCACTTCAGATCTACAATCCTTTGGTAACATGATTCAAAAGCAGATTGACGTGATGCTCCGAGTTGGCAACGTTGGTAGGTTCGTAGCGATGGATCTTTTAGACCGAATCACCACAATTGGGACAGCCCTCAGCTCAAACCTTGATTCAATGACCCCCGAAGAGCGTAATAGATATAAGGACTTTCTTCAGAATGAGCTGAAAAAGCTTTATGAGCAGGAAGCCAAAAACTCCGAGAATGAAAAAGTTAAAGTAGAATGATATTGGCCTTTGGGGGCTGACATTCCTTCAGAGCCGTCGACGCCTTCACAAAATTGGATAACAGTTTCGATTACTCTATATTTGCTGTAGCTTCAGCCGAATTTGATAACCTATGTTCTGCCATGAATAAAGGAATTTGTTCACGCTTGCACGGATGAGGCATCTTGAGCGTGTCGCTAAACCGTAGATATGCCATTATCTGGTCAAATTCAAAGAGTGCGGGCGATGCAAGCTATTAATTCAGGAAAGCCGTGATGATTATGCTAACGCGGTATGGTCGAAGAAATAACAAAAAAGGTCAGCCGACTTGTAGACGCTCTGAATAAACTTGAGTTAGAGATCGCGATCGCAACCGATGTCCTCAAGGAATACTATGTGAGGGCGTCTCACGATATGCCAAATGGCAAGTCCTATTTCCTGAATGGTGTCCAAACAGGTCCAGTCGTCAAGTCGTACTTGCTTACGCACCATGGTATTGAGGTGCCTGGCGAAGAAATCATGCAGATACCGGAATTCATAGAGAGCGTTTTGCGCTTTGCAAATTACCCAAAGAGAAAAATAGAGGTTCTAAGTGACCTTTTAGCCCACCTTGAAGGTATATACCTAATAATTCAGAAGGCGGAAGCCTAGTAGCCTGTCTGTTAATACCTGCTCAGTGTTGAACAGAAATTTGTCATGTTAATAGTATTTATCAGGTCACATTGCATATCGGATCAAAGGGACCTTGCCGCAGCTATTCTCGAAGACATCACTTAGCCCCAAATCAAGACAAAAAGATATCACATGTAACTCCCTTCTGTCTTTCATATCTAAGGCAGTGCCTTCCAATTCTTGAGAGATTCGCTCCTGGTATTTTTCTAGCTAATTGTGAAATTTGCGGTAAGGACTAGGGCAAGAAAATTTCTAAATGTTCAAAAATGACATTGATCAGGTATTAGATTCCGTATTGGTTGACAGCAAAATGAGCCAACGCTTTTTTATTCGAAGACTTATAATTTTTTGTCTCTTTTTTTATCCGTTATCTGGCTCTTCTGATAGCCCTTCAGGTGTTGCTGTCGGCACCTACTGCAGTAATTATAAAAACATCTAGGCAATCAGAGATTTTCTGTCTCTACATCCCAGGTTCTTCTTTGATAAGAAGGCCGGCGCCGCCATCTTTGACGTGAATGCCCATCATTCCAAGGATAGGCACTGCATTCTCTAATCCTTCCCGCTCGATGATATTCCTTGCCATCTTGAGCCGATAAGGCCGTGCCCAGTGCTGCCCTATCTTGTATTTTCCACGCATGTCTTTTGGGATAACCTTGACTACAGTAACTTCATGTACAGAAGGCATGTACGCATCAAGGGGTTCATATCTACCCTCCTTTTGATATTTATTCATCAATGCATTGAGCGCTATTGCTTTTTCCTCATTGCTGTGCACAATCTCTGCCTTGCCTTTGATAACTACACTTATGTATAGAGTATCTGCCTGTGAGGCGTCACTTGGATGAAAATAATAAGAAGGCAGAAAGCAGACGTGTTGGTCTACTTCAAATCCTACGTTTGGATTGCGCCGGATGTTATCCAGCTTTTCTCCAAAGGGGTGAGAATGCATGTATACTACCGCATCATGAAAGACAAAGTTCATGGGGATGACCTGTGGATATCCATTGCTATCTAGAGAGGCTATTCTTCCAACAGACTGGCCGTTAAGAAACTCTATCATTTTATGCTTTGAATGTATTTCATATTTCTTGACCAGCTGCATGTGTAACGATATTGTATACAGGTCTTTGGTTAAAAGTTATACGGCAGTCTGCCCAAATACCACTGTGAAAAGGAGGACGATCCGATACGGGGTAGCCGGATGCATAATCGCTCTTGTTGCTTCAACCATTTATGCAATAGTAAGGCTTTATGTATTTTCGCAGCGCGTCGATTCATCAATACTACTTGTCAATGTCATTGGGTTTGCAGCCATCGCGTGCATCTTGATCTATCTTACAAAGAAAGAGAAGGATCTTGAAGAAGAAGAGCTCTTCAAAGATTAAAGCACCGTATTTCTCGCAGACGGCATATCGGTGTGGAAAGTCAAAGTGCGAGCC
The DNA here is from genome assembly GCA_963786915.1 of uncultured Nitrososphaeraceae archaeon. Classification (GTDB taxonomy): domain Archaea; phylum Thermoproteota; class Nitrososphaeria; order Nitrososphaerales; family Nitrososphaeraceae; genus Nitrososphaera. Next base: position 5,741 of record CAWBAU010000001.1, on the reverse strand, counting down.
GAAGGACTCCTTCAGCCGAGTTAAATTGAATATGTTCTCGCATCCCGTATCAATCTCATAACGGCATCACTGTTTTTTCTGGTCTTCTAGTCCGAAACAAAAGTGCTCACTCACCTTCTCTAATACAGCCTCCGCGGAGGGACAGTAATTTGTTCTTCAGAAATATTCTTCAGTATGGGAATATGGTCAGCGCTTGTCGCATTAACATCCTTTCTAGTATAAAGAAGAAGCATGTAAAAGGAACAAATAGCAAGTTTTAGTAGCTGTTAGCAATAGACAATATTGATGCAGGAAGAGCGGATTAAATATCGAATAAACCAGATGACGGAAACTGGAGCTAACGTGAGCCTTGCACTGAGTGAAGATGTTGAGTTAGAGCCGGTATCGCAACAGCAGATGATACTTGAAGCAGTCGACAGGGCTGTCACAGATAAGGACGTAAAGGAGCAGATCAAGCCACTGCTTGAAGCTATTCTCAGATCTCAGCCGCAAACACTGGTTAAGACCTATTCACAGACAATCATACAAATAACGATGCCAAAAAAGCGTTATGAAAAAATCGGCAGCCCACGCGTAGGAGATAAGCTCCTGATAGACATCAGGAGGGTATGAGCTGTCTTTCAAGCTCTTCAATTGATCTGATTGGGAGCGAGCAGGTATAGTTTTTGCAAACATACGCGGTTTCCCCTACTCCTTGAGCTTCGCGCCCCTTAAAGGCCGGATAACGTTGTAGCGTCGCAAGTTCGCTTGCATGTACAATTGCGTTTATGCTGTTCGGAAGGAACTGACTGTTTAGCCATGTTACTAGGTCAGAACTGTGCGTATTGGTACCGTCATCACCAGCAATTACTGTCACCTCTACTGGCTTTTTCACATAAAGGTAAATCGAGTTCAGCATCTGGCCAAAGCCAAAAGGATTTTCAGCAGCTGAGCTCGAGCCAGCTTTCATTATTCTGACTGCTCTGTCAAGGTAGCTGTTGTTTTGAGAGTACTGGTAGAGCCTTAAAAGATTAGATGCAGCTATAGAGTTGCCGCTTGGGGTCGCAAGGTCATAAAAGTTCTTTGTCCTTGAAATTAACTGCTCGTGGTCATCAGATGTAAAGAATAGGTTGCCTTCCTTCTCATCCCAAAAGTGCTGCAACATGAAATCAGCATACATGATCGCCTTGTCAAGGTATTCTTGTTTTGAATTTACCGCAAATAAATCAAGCAGGCCACTGATGTAAAAAGCATAGTCTTCAAGATATGCGTTTAGTTTCGACTGTCCGTCCTTGAAAGTACGCTTGAGGCGCCCGTCATTTGAGGCGAGCATATTTTCGATGAATTCCACCGCTTTCTTTGCTGTCTGTAAGTATTTTGTCTCTCCACTGATGGCAAAGCCTTTTGCAAAACCAGATATCATAAGGCCGTTCCATGATGTCAGAATCTTTTCATCTCTCCCGGGCTTGACTCTTTTCTCCCTCTCAGCAAGGAGCATGGTTGAAGCATCTTTGACTGTCTGGGATACGAGTTCGGGGGTCTTTTCATATTTCTTGGCAAGACTTGTTATAGGCACTCTAACATTGAGGATGTTTTTGCCTTCGAAATTTCCCCCTTGTGTCACGCCATAGCGCTCGCAAAAGATGTCGGCGGCAGTTTTGTCGCTAATTATAGATTCGATCTCTCTTTTATCCCAAATGTAGAACTTGCCTTCTTCTCCCTCGGAATCGGCATCTTGTGCAGAATAGAATCCACCATCGGGGTGTTTCATCTCCCTTATTACATAGTCAAGCGTCTTACATGTTATCTGCTTGTAAGGCTCAGCCTTGGTAATCTGATAGATTTCCCCATAAAATTGCGACAGGAGCGCGTTATCGTACAGCATTTTTTCAAAATGCGGTACAAGCCATTTTTGGTCCGTGGCATAACGGGCGAAACCTCCGCCCAGTTGGTCATGAATCCCGCCTGCAGCCATCCTGTCTGCCGTGAATATGACAAAGTCTCGAAAGCGGTTAATACCTGAGATGTCATAGTACCTCGCCAGGAACATAAGGTTCGAAGGATTTGGGAATTTTGGGGCATGTCCAAAACCGCCATAAATCATATCGCCCATTTGAAGCAGTCCAACTGCAGCCTCGTCAAGTATAGAGCGCTCCAAGCTTGTTTTCTCTGTTATCTCGGCTCGTACAACCAAATCCTTTGCCGTCTGCGACAAAGCATCTGTGAACTCGGTGCTTGCTGCCTGGATCTCGTCATTTTTGTTCTTGTAGGCTTCGGCGAGCTGTAGTAAGATGGTCCTAAAGCCCGGCATGTTGTAATGGCTACTGCCGTCTTTTGGAAAATAGGTTCCGACATAGAAAGGCTTTTGATCAGATGTCAAAAAAACGGAGAGCGGCAAGCCGCCGGTTCCAGTGGCAAGCTGGCAGGCCCGTTGGTAAATGTCATCGAGGTCCGGACGCTCCTCTCTATCCACCTTTATGTTGATAAAGTTCTCATTCATTATCTTGGCAACTTCGTTATCCTCAAATGACTCATGTGCCATGACATGGCACCAGTGGCATGCGCTATAGCCAATACTCAGGAAGATTGGCTTATCTTCACTTTTTGCTTTTTTTAAAGCCTCCTCTCCCCAAGGATGCCAGTCAACTGGATTGTAAGCGTGCTGCAGCAGATACGGACTTGTTTCCTTTGCTAGCCTGTTGCGCTTGCTGCTGTTATGGTAGTGGTCTGTGCTCTCATTTTGCATTGACGAGATTTGCATCCCTATGCTATATAGATATTATATTTTTGAAAGCTAAATCCTGCCAGTTGGAGCAAGTCTTTGAATTCCTCAAAATCTCTGCATTGGCATAGATATTCTGTTTATATGAAGCATAAGACCAACCGTGAAAAGGGTTTGCTCAGACAGTAGATCGATTACAGCCTATCAACCTCTGAAGGTGTAAACACAAAATTTTCCAAACTTTCTACCGTATTTTATGTTTACTCTTGAATTATAGGGTCATGGGAGAAATTCTTCCAAAGGCTTTATTTACCTCCTGCCGGTATCCTCAGGTAATATAACGCTAGTAGTTGGTAGGATATTAGATGGCTTTGACGATTGATGCTTAAGTTCGAAAAGGTTTATATCAGTGTACTGCAAAAGGATGGATACTTCGAACGCAATATGCAAGGCGGCGTCAGTGAGGACGTTTGGTCTTAGTGCCATTTTATGATTCACTGACCTCCAGTTGCGCTCATACTATGGAGATCCGATGTCCACATTGGATCTGACTCGGTCACACGAACACCCAAATACGATCCGCACAATACCAAGTTGTCCGGCCGTACTCTCATTACAATTGAGAAAAAGGATTGACTCCGGTTGATCCTGCCGGACCCGACTGCTATCAGAGTAGGACTAAGCCATGCGAGTCAACGCCGCAAGGCGTGGCATACGGCTCAGTAACACGTAGTCAACATGCCCAAAGGACGTGGATAACCTCGGGAAACTGAGGATAAACCGCGATAGGCCAAGGTTTCTGGAATGAGCCATGGCCGAAATCTACATGGCCTTTGGATTGGACTGCGGCCGATCAGGCTGTTGGTGAGGTAATGGCCCACCAAACCTGTTACCGGTACGGGCTTTGAGAGAAGTAGCCCGGAGATGGGCACTGAGACAAGGGCCCAGGCCCTATGGGGCGCAGCAGGCGCGAAACCTCTGCAATAGGCGAAAGCCTGACAGGGTTACTCTGAGTGATGCCCGCTAAGGGTATCTTTTGGCACCTCTAAAAATGGTGCAGAATAAGGGGTGGGCAAGTCTGGTGTCAGCCGCCGCGGTAATACCAGCACCCCGAGTTGTCGGGACGATTATTGGGCCTAAAGCATCCGTAGCCTGTTCTACAAGTCCTCCGTTAAATCCACCTGCTCAACAGATGGGCTGCGGGGGATACTATAGGGCTAGGAGGCGGGAGAGGCAAACGGTACTCAGTGGGTAGGGGTAAAATCCATTGATCTACTGAAGACCACCAGTGGCGAAGGCGGTTTGCCAGAACGCGCTCGACGGTGAGGGATGAAAGCTGGGGGAGCAAACCGGATTAGATACCCGGGTAGTCCCAGCTGTAAACGATGCAGACTCGGTGATGGGTTGGCTTCGCGCCAACCCAGTGCCGCAGGGAAGCCGTTAAGTCTGCCGCCTGGGGAGTACGGTCGCAAGACTGAAACTTAAAGGAATTGGCGGGGGAGCACCACAAGGGGTGAAGCCTGCGGTTCAATTGGAGTCAACGCCGGGAATCTTACCGGGGGCGACAGCAGAGTGAAGGTCAAGCTGAAGACTTTACCAGACAAGCTGAGAGGAGGTGCATGGCCGTCGCCAGCTCGTGCCGTGAGGTGTCCTGTTAAGTCAGGTAACGAGCAAGATCCCTGCCTCTAGTTGCTACCACTGCTCTCAGGAGCAGAGGGGCTAATTAGAGGGACCGCCGCCGCTGAGGCGGAGGAAGGAGGGGGCTACGGCAGGTCAGTATGCCCCGAAACCCTCGGGCCACACGCGGGCTGCAATGGTAAGGACAGCGGGCTCCGATCCCGAAAGGGGGAGGCAATCCCACAAACCTTACCTCAGTTATGATTGAGGGCTGAAACTCGCCCTCATGAATATGGAATCCCTAGTAACCGCGTGTCAACATCGCGCGGTGAATACGTCCCTGCTCCTTGCACACACCGCCCGTCGCTTCACCGAAGCTGGTTCTTGGCGAGGTGGCGCCTAATTGGCGCTATCGAACCTGGGGTCAGCAACGGGGGAGAAGTCGTAACAAGGTAGTCGTAGGGGAACCTGCGGCTGGATCACCTCCTTAGTTTAACGGTCCGGGCAACCTTGTGTAAAGGATTGATATCGGGGTGTTCGTATGAACGAAAGACGCTGTAAATGCAATTCCCTGTTTCTATGGGGAATGAAGGACGGAGCGGAGACAATCCGCAGTGACCGTCGTGTATAGGATCACAGGAAACGCCACAATGTCAGCATAATAACTGACAGAGTGAAAAAATGTGGCTTTACGGAAATGTTCGCGTAGAGTTTCCGGGGCTGCAATAGTTAAGAAAAAATGGTGTACCTGGTAATAGTGCAAAGACGCCGGTTGGGGAATGACTCGGCTTGGTAAGCGATGAAGGACGTGGCAAGCTGCGATAAGCCCGGGGGAAGTGCATGCGACCGTTGATCCCGGGATTTCCGAATGAGGTCTCTCTTTACACTCCCTTGCATTTCGCTTGGGAGGGCGAACCGTCCGAAGTGAAGCATCTGAGTAGGACGAGGAAAAGAAATCAACACGAGATTCCGATAGTAGCGGCGAGCGAAAACGGAAGAGCCCAAACTGAATCTGCTACGGCAACGTGGTGGAGATGTGGTGTGCTATGGCATATAGGATGCTGTTCCTTGAGCTGAAGTGCTCTGGAACGTGCTGGCGCAGAGGGTGATACCCCCGTAAGCGTAGGGGAATAGGATTCTGCCATAGCAAGAGTATCTGGCCTTGGCAGTGGCCAGTGAATATGGGTGAAAGTAGCATCCAAGGCTAAATATTTACCAAGACCGATAGCATACTAGTACCGTGAGGGAAAGTTGAAAAGTACCCCGGAAGGGGGATGAAAAGTGTCTGAAACCAACCGGTTACAGACGTGTACAGCCTGAAAGGAATTTGGTGGAGGTCCCGTAAGGGGCTGAAGCCTTCCAGGGTTGTATGTTCCGTCTAGAAACACGGGCCAGGGAGATTGCTGTCATGGCGAGCCTAACC